>NZ_JANLCN010000009.1 GCF_024979255.1 Herbiconiux moechotypicola | reverse complement strand
TGTGTGGCCACCGACGTGAGGCCGGGAAGCTCTTCCGCTTTCCCGCACCTGTGGGGTGACGAGGGACTACATTACGCAGGGGTGGTGGGGCGTGCAAGTCGCTGTGCAGCCCGGGCGTGTCGCGCCCCACTCCCCCGAGATCACGCGCCCGACCGCAGGCCGGCGAGCGTCTTCTTACCCCGCCGCAGCACCGCGAATCCACCCTCCAGGAGCGAGTCGCCGATCACCGCAGTGTCGTCGTCGACCTTCGCGTTGTTGAGGTAGACCCCGCCCTGCGCCACGGCGCGACGGGCCTCGCCCAGACTGCTCACGAGCCCCGCCCCCACCAGAGCCTCGACCACCAGGGTCTCCCCCGTCACCTCGAAGCCCGGCAACTCCGCCACCGCGGACCCCAGGGTCTCGGCGTCGAGTACGGACAGGTCGCCTTGCCCGAACAGCGCGGCCGACGCGGCGATCGCCGCATCCGTCGCCGCCCCGCCGTGCACGAGCGCCGTCACCTCGTAGGCGAGGGTGCGCTGCGCCTCGCGCCGGAACGGCTCCGACGCCACCGCCCCCTCCAGCCGCTCGATCTCGGCCCGGTCGAGGAAGGTGAAGATCTTGAGCCGCGCGATCACGTCGGCGTCGTCGGTGTTGAGCCAGAACTGGTAGAACGCGTAGGGGCTCGTGAGCGCAGGGTCGAGCCACACCGCGTTGCCCTCGCTCTTGCCGAACTTCGTGCCGTCGGAGTTGGTGATGAGCGGGGTGCCGATGGCATGCACGCTCACCCCCTCCGCACGGTGCACCAGGTCGGTGCCGCTGGTGAGGTTGCCCCACTGGTCGCTGCCGCCCGTCTGCAGCACGCATCCGTAGCTGCGGTGCAGCTCGAGGAAGTCCATGCCCTGCAGGATCTGGTAGCTGAACTCGGTGTAGCTGATGCCCGCATCCGAGTTCAAGCGCGCCGACACCGCGTCTTTCTTGAGCATGGTGCCCACGCGGAAGTACTTGCCGATGTCACGCAGGAAGTCGATGGCCGACAGGGGCGCCGTCCAGTCGAGGTTGTTCACCATGCGCGCGGCGCTGTCGCCCTCGAAGCTCAGGAAGCGCTCGATCTGCCCACTGAGGTAGCCGACCCACTCGGCGACGGTCTCCTTGGTGTTGAGGGTGCGCTCGGCCGTCGGGCGCGGATCGCCGATCAACCCCGTCGATCCGCCCACCAGCCCCAGCGGCCGATGGCCGGCCAGCTGCAGGCGGCGCATGACGAGGATCTGCACGAGATTGCCGAGATGCAGGCTCGGCGCCGTGGGGTCGAACCCGCAGTAGAACGTGATCGGCGGCCCGGCGAGCAGCGTCTTCAGTGCCTCGGCGTCGGTGGAGACGTGCACCAGCCCGCGATACTGCAGCTCGTCCCAGACGTCGTCGAACGACGGGTCGTTCTGCAGCAGACGGGGTACGGATGCGGTGGTCTCTGACACGAGACAGAAGCCTACGCGGTCGCGGCCCGGGAGACGGTGCTCAGGTGACGCGGCTCAGGAGACCGGGTTCGACAGCACGCCGATGCCCGAGACCTCGATCTCGACCGTGTCGCCCGACTCCATGAAGCCGATGCCCGCGGGCGTGCCGGTGAGGATGACGTCGCCCGGCAGCAGCGTGAAGACCGCGGAGGCGTAGGCGATGATCTCGGGCACGGAGTGGATCATGTCGGTGAGGGGCGCGCTCTGCACGAGCGAGCCGTTGAGCCGGGTCTCCAGCGCCGCGGCCGTGAGGTCGAACTCGGTCTCGATGACCGGGCCGAGCGGGCAGAAGGTGTCGAAGCCCTTCGCCCTCGCCCACTGACCGTCGGAGGCCTGAAGATCGCGAGCCGTCACGTCGTTCGCGATCGTGTACCCGAAGATCACCCGGTCGGCGTCGGCCGCAGGCACGTTCTTGGCCACGCTGCCGATCACCACGGCGAGCTCGCCCTCGTAGTCGACGCGGTTCGACTGCGGCGGGCGCACGATGAGGTCACCTGGCCCGATCACCGAGGTGTTGGGCTTGAGGAACAGCAGCGGCTCGGCCGGCGCCTCGCCGCCCATCTCGGCGGCGTGGTCGCGATAGTTCTTTCCCACCGCCACCACCTTCGACCGCGGGATGGAGGGTGCCAGCAGCGTGGCCTCGGCCAGCGGCACCCTCTCCCCCGTCGTGTCGTAGCCGGCGAACATCGGGTCGCCGTTCAGCACCACGAGGTCGCCCTCGTCGAGGATGCCGAAGTTGATGGCGCCGTGGTGACTGAACCGTGCGATCTTCATGCGGGAGGGGCCTCTCAGGCGTCGAGTCGGGTGAGCCAGCCGTGACGGTCGGGAATGCGGCCGTACTGGATGTCGGTGAGCTCCTGACGCAGCGACATGGTGAGCTCACCCGCAGGGGCCGACGGGTCGCCGATCACCTCTCCGGGCGACTTCAGCGCCGAGATGGGGGTGATGACCGCCGCGGTGCCGCAGGCGAACACCTCGGTGATGGCTCCGGATGCGACGCCCTCGCGCCACTCCGCGATGGTGACGTCGCGCTCCTCCACCGTGAGCCCGCGGTCTTTCGCGAGCTGGATGATGCTGTCGCGCGTGATGCCCTCGAGGATCGACCCGGACAGGCGCGGGGTCACGATCGTGCCGCCCTCGTGCACGAAGAACACGTTCATGCCGCCGAGCTCGTCGACGTGCTCCCCGGTCTCGCCGTCAAGGAAGAGTACCTGCGCGCATCCGTTCTCGTAGGCCTCCTGCTGCGGCAGCAGCGACGCGGCGTAGTTGCCGCCGCACTTGGCCGCGCCCGTGCCACCCCGGCCCGCACGCGAGTACTCGGTGGAGAGCCAGATCGACACGGGGGCCACGCCACCGGTGAAGTAGGCGCCGGCGGGGCTCGCGATGACGTAGTAGGCCACCCGCTGCGAGGGGCGCACCCCGAGGAACGACTCGTTGGCGATCATGAACGGGCGGATGTAGAGGCTGGTCTCGGGAGCGGAGGGCACCCACTGCCCGTCCACGGCCACGAGCTGGCGGAGCGACTCGACGAAGTCGTCGACGGCCAGTTCGGGCAGCGCGAGCCGGCGCGCCGAGCGCTGCAGGCGCTCCGCGTTCTTCTCGGGGCGGAAGGTCCAGATGGAGCCGTCGGCGTGACGGTAGGCCTTCAGGCCCTCGAAGATCTCCTGCGCATAGTGCAGCACGGCGGCCGAGGGGTCCAGCTGCAGCGGCCCGTAGGGGATGACCTTCGCGTCGTGCCAGCCCTCGGAGATCGTCCAGTCGATCTCGACCATGTGGTCGGTGAAGTGCTTGCCGAATCCGGGGTCGGAGAGGATGACCTCGCGCTCCGCCTCGTCACGCGCCGCTTGCGAGGGCGTGAGCTCGAACCGGAGGGGGAAGGTCGTGGTCGAGGCGATGGTCATTATCGGTCTTTCTTAGTGCGTCGTGGTGAGTTCGGGAGCGGCGGCCGCGGTGAGGGCCGACACGATCGCGTCGCCGATCTGGGAGGTGGTGCGGGATGCCCCGCCCCGACCCGCGATGTCGGCGACGACGGCCTCGCGGATCGCGCCCGCCTCATCCGGGAGCCCGATGTGCTCGAGGAGGAGTGCGGCCGAGAGGATGGCCGCCGTGGGGTCGGCCTTCCCGAGGCCTGCGATGTCGGGAGCGGAGCCGTGCACCGGTTCGAACATCGAGGGATACGTGCCGTCGGGGTTGATGTTGCCCGAGGCCGCCAAGCCGATCCCGCCGCTGATTGCGCCGGCCAGGTCGGTGAGGATGTCGCCGAAGAGGTTGTCCGTGACGATGACATCGAATCTAGCAGGATCGGTGACCAAGAAGATGGTCGCGGCGTCGACATGCAGGTAATCGACGGCCACTTCTGGGAAGGTGGCACCCACCTCGTCGACGATGCGCTTCCACAACCCGCCCGCGAAGGTGAGCACGTTGGTCTTGTGCACCAGGGTGAGTTTCTTGCGGCGGGCCTGGGCCCGGGCGAAGGCGTCGCGCACGACGCGCTCGACGCCGTAGGCGGTGTTGACCGAGACCTCGTTCGCGACCTCGTGCGGGGTGCCCTGGCGGATGGCGCCGCCGTTGCCCACGTAGGGGCCCTCGGTGCCCTCGCGTACGACCACGAAGTCGACCTCGCCGTGCGAGGCCAGGGGCGAGGGCACGCCGGGGTAGATGACCGTCGGCCGGAGGTTGACGTAGTGGTCGAGCGAGAACCGCAGCTTCAGTAGCAGGCCGCGCTCGATGTTGGCGTTCGCCAGGCGCGGGTCGCCGGGCACGCCACCGACGGCGCCGAGCAGGATGACGTCGTGCGCCGCGATGGCCGCGAGGTCGTCGTCGGTGAGCACGTCGCCCGTCTCGAGGTAACGGGCGGCGCCCAGCGAGAAATGCGTCTTCTCGAACTCGACGCCCGAACCGGCGGTCGCCGCGTCGAGCACCTTCACCGCCTCGGCCACCACCTCCGGACCGATTCCGTCACCGGGGATGAGTGCGAGCTTGACAGTGCGTGGCATGACGCCAGTCTAGTTAGTCGCCGGGGCCCTGCTCCGTGGTGCCGGGCTACTCGGTGATGTCGATCTCGGTCATCACGTCGGCGTCGATCGCCGCGCGCAGGGTCTCGAGCAGACCGTCGGGCACCGGGGAGTCGACCGTGAGCACGCTGAGCGCCTTGCCGCCGGCCTCGTGCCGGGCGATCTGCATGCCCGCGATGTTGACCTGCGCCTCGCCGAACTCCTTGCCGTAGATCGCGACGATCCCCGGCCGGTCAGTGTAGAGCATCACGATGAGGTGCTGCGCGAACGGCACCTCCACGTCGTAGCCGTTGATCTCGACGATCTTCTCGATCTGCTTGGTGCCGACGAGCGTGCCCGAGACCGAGATCTGCGAGCCGTCGCTGAGCGCGCCCTGCAGCGAGATGATGTTGCGGTACTCCTCCGACACGGGGTCGGTGATGAGCCGCACCGTCACGCCGCGCTGCTCCGCGAGCAGCGGCGCGTTGACGTAGGACACCGACTCGCTCACGACGTTGGTGAACACGCCCTTGAGCGCCGCGAGCTTCAGCACGCTCACGTCGTAGTCGGCGAGCTCGCCGCGCACCACGACGTCGATCGACGTGACGGGACTGCCCGCGAGACCCGAGAACACCTGGCCGAGCTTCTCGATGAGCGGGATGCCGGGCCGTACGTAGGGGTCGATGACCCCGCCGGCCACGTTGACCGCATCCGGGACCAGCTCGCCCGAGAGGGCCAGGCGCACCGACTTCGCCACCGACACGCCCGCCTTCTCCTGCGCCTCGTCGGTCGACGCCCCGAGGTGCGGGGTGACCACGACGTTGGGCAGGGCCAGCAGCGGCGACTCCTTCGGCGGCTCGCTGACGAACACGTCGAGACCGGCGCCGGCGATCACGCCGCCGGTGAGGGCGCGGTAGAGGGCGTCCTCGTCGATGAGGCCACCGCGCGCCACGTTGACGACGAAGGCGCTCGGCTTCATGAGCGCGAGCTGCGCGTCGGAGATCATGCCCGTGGTCTCGGGGGTCTTCGGCATGTGGATGGTGATGAAGTCGCTCTGCATGAGCAGCTCGTCGAGCGTGACCAGGGTGACGCCGAGCTGCTGCGCGCGGGCGCTCGTGACGTAGGGGTCGTAGGCGATGACGCTCACACCGAACGCCTGCAGGCGGGCGGTGATGAGCGCGCCGATGCGGCCGAGGCCGATGATGCCGACCGTCTTCTCGTAGAGCTCGACGCCGGTGTAGGCCGAGCGCTTCCACAGCCCCTCGGCGAGGGCGGCGTGCGCGGCCGGGATGTGACGGGCCAGCGACAGGATGTGCCCCACGGTGAGCTCGGCGGCCGAGATGATGTTCGAGGTCGGAGCGTTGACCACCATGACGCCGGCCGCGGTGGCCGCCGGGATGTCGACGTTGTCGAGACCGACTCCCGCGCGGGCGACGACCTGCAGCTTCGGTGCGGCGGCGATCGCCTCGGCGTCGACCTTGGTGGCCGAGCGGACGAGCACCGCATTCGCCTCGGCGAGCGCGGCCAGCAGCGCCGGACGGTCGGTGCCGTCGACGGAGCGCACATCGAAGTCGGGCCCGAGGGCGTCGACGGTGGCGGGGGACAGTTCTTCGGCGATCAGCACGACCGGCTTCGACACAGCTCGGATCCTTTGGTTCTGCGAGGTGGGAACCCCTCAACTGTAATGCAGCCCGGAGCACCGGGCAGACGGTGGCGTCAGCCCGCGAGTGCCACCAGGTCGAGCGAGATGACGGCGACCACCGTGAACCCGACGGCGAACACCAGGATGCGCGCCAGGTTCGACAGGGTGCGCCCCACCAGGAGAGCTGCGACGTAGACGACCAGCGGCGCCACCGCGTAGCCGATCACCAGCGCCCAGATCTCGGCGGAGAGTTCGACTCCGAGCCCGGCGAACGCCGCGACGACCCCGACCAGGTTCGCGATGCCTCCCCACAGGTGGTACGAGTAGAAGAAGGCGGCGACGACGGCGATCGCCCAGCCCGAGCGGCCGAAGGTGCGGAAACCGCGCTTGGCCGGCGCGGGCGCCGACGCGGCGGATGCGGATGCGGATGCTGTGGTCATCTCACGCTCCCATCAGGAAGGGCCAGGGCACGAGCACGAGCATGCCGATGACGAGCCAGAGGAAGCGGTAGCGGATGTCGGCGCGCTGACCGACGAGCAGGGTCACGACGAACCACAGCGGCGGGGCCGCGACCGCGAGCGCCAGGGCGACGCGGTGGCTCAGCACCGTGAAGTCGACGTCGATCGGCTGCTCGTAGCGGCCGAAGCTGATGATCCAGCCGATCGTGAAGAGCAGGTACACGCCGCCGAGGATGCCGAAGCCGATGAGGGCGAAGGAGCTCATCTGCGCGCCCGCTGCCTCCGCGGCGGCGAGCTCGCGCTCGGCGGCGAGGTCTTCGGCCTCCTCCGCCTCGTCGAGCACCGTCTTGCGGGCCGGCGCCGTGGCCGGCGCGGGTGATGCGGATGCGGACGTCTCGCGCTCCGGCACGCCCACCGGCGTCAGCGTGGGGTCGTCGTCTCCGGCCCAGCCGAGCGCCTCGTCGTCGTCATCCCGCGGATCGCTCATGACCTCACCCTACCCCGCGCCGAGAAGGCACGAACGGCCCTCTCCGACGTGCGGAGAGGGCCGTTCGTGACCGATCGATCAGTCGTGAGCGCGGGGGTCAGCGCGCAGCGCTGCCATCGGTGTAATCCGCGTCCTGCTGCTTCCAGGCGAAGAGGGCGCGCAGCTCCTTGCCGGTGGCCTCGATCGGGTGCGAGGCACCCTTCTCGCGCAGCGCGAGGAACTCGGGGGCACCCGCATCCTGGTCGTCGATGAAGCGCTTGGCGAACGCACCCGACTGGATGTCGGCGAGCACGGCGGCCATGTTCTCCTTGACGTGGGGGTCGATCACGCGGGGGCCCGACACGTAGTCGCCGTACTCGGCGGTGTCGGAGACCGACCAGCGCTGCTTGGCGATGCCGCCCTCCCACATGAGGTCGACGATGAGCTTCAGTTCGTGCAGCACCTCGAAGTAGGCGATCTGCGGCTGGTAGCCGGCCTCGGTGAGGGTCTCGAAGCCGTACTGCACGAGCTGCGAGACGCCACCGCAGAGCACGGCCTGCTCGCCGAACAGGTCGGTCTCGGTCTCCTCGGTGAAGGTGGTCTTGATGCCGCCGGCGCGGAGGCCGCCGATGCCCTTAGCGTAGCTCCAGGCGAGGTCCCAGGCCGAGCCGGTCGCATCCTTCTCGACCGCCACGATGACGGGCACGCCACGGCCGGCCTCGTACTCGCGACGCACGGTGTGGCCGGGGCCCTTGGGGGCGACCATGATGACGTCGACGCCCTCGGGAGCCTCGATGTAGCCGAAGCGGATGTTGAAGCCGTGGCCGAACAGCAGAGCCTTGCCCTCGGTGAGGTTGGGCTTGATGTCGTCGGCGTAGATGCCGCGCTGGTGCTGGTCGGGGGCGAGGATGACGATGACGTCGGCCCACGAGGTGGCCTCGGCGACCGAGAGCACGGTGAAGCCCGCCTCCTCGGCCTTCGCGATCGACTTCGAGCCCGCCTTCAGCGCGACGACGACCTCGACGCCGGAGTCGCGGAGGTTGAGCGCGTGGGCGTGGCCCTGCGAGCCGTAGCCGATGACGGCCACTTTCTTCGACTGGATCAGCGACAGGTCTGCATTGTCGTCGTAGAAGATCTCGGTCACGGTGGTTCTCTCCTTGTTGTTGTGAGGTCTAGCTCTTGAAGACGCGTTCGGTGATGCTCTTGCCGCCCCGGCCGATCGCGAGAAGGCCCGACTGGGCGATCTCCTTGATGCCGTAGGGCTCCAGCACCCGCAGGAACGCCTGGGTCTTGCCCGAGTCGCCGGTGACCTCGATCACCAGGGCATCCGTCGACACGTCGACGACGCGGGCGCGGAACAGGTTGACGGCCTCGAGCACCTGCGAGCGGGTGGTGTTGTCGACCCGCACCTTGATGAGCAGGTGCTCGCGCTGGATGGACTGCGCGGGGTCGAGCTCGACGATCTTGATCACGTTGATCAGCTTGTTGAGCTGCTTCGTGACCTGCTCGAGCGGCAGCTCGTCGACGTCGACCACCACGGTGATGCGCGAGAGGCCGTCGATCTCCGAGGCACCGACCGCGAGCGACTCGATGTTGAAGCCGCGGCGGGCGAACAGCCCGGCGACGCGGGTCAGCAGACCGGGCTTGTCCTCGACGAGGAGGCTCAGGACATGGGTGCTCATGGGTCTACTCCTCGTCCCACTCGGGCGCGTGCTCGCGGGCGTACTGCACGTCGCTGTTGGAGGCGCCCTGGGGCACCATCGGCCACACCATCGCATCGGCCGACACGATGAAGTCGATCACGACGGGCCGGTCGTTGGTCTCGAGCGCCAGCTTGATGGCCGCATCGACGTCTTCGGCCTTGGTGACCCGGATGCCCAGGGCCCCGTACGCATCCGCCATCTTCACGAAGTCGGGCACCATGCGGGTCTCGTGGCCCGTGTGCAGATCGGTGAAGGAGTGGCGGCCGTCGTAGAACAGCGTCTGCCACTGGCGCACCATGCCGAGCGAGGAGTTGTTGATGATCGCGACCTTGATGGGGATGTCGTTGATCGTGCAGGTGGCGAGTTCCTGATTGGTCATCTGGAAGCATCCGTCGCCGTCGATCGCCCACACCACGCGGTCGGGCTCGGCGACCTTGGCACCCATGGCCGCGGGAACGGCGTAGCCCATGGTGCCGGCGCCGCCGGAGTTGAGCCAGGCGTGCGGGCGCTCGTACTTGATGAACTGCGCCGCCCACATCTGGTGCTGGCCCACACCCGCCGCGTAGACGCCCTCGGGGCCGGTGAGCTCGCCGATGCGGGAGATGACGTACTGCGGCGCCATCAGGCCGTCGGAGGGCTCGGTGTAGCCGAGCGGGAACTTCTTCTGCAGACCGTTGAGGTAGGCCCACCACTCGTCGAGCTCGAGGGGCTTGCCCTCCACGTCGGCGTAGGCCTTGATGAGGTCGGCGATCACGTCTTTCGCGTCGCCGACGATCGGCACGTCGGCGATGCGGATCTTCGAGATCTCGGCGGGGTCGATGTCGACGTGCACGACCTTCGCGTTCGGGGCGAACTCGCTCGCCTTGCCGGTGACGCGGTCGTCGAACCGCGCACCGAGCGAGATGAGCAGGTCGGACTCCTGGAGGGCGAGAACCGCGGGGACCGTGCCGTGCATGCCCGGCATGCCGAGGTTCTGCGGGTGCGAGTCGGGGAAGGCGCCGCGCGCCATCAGGGTGGTGACCACCGGCACGCCGGTCGCCTCCGCGAGCATGGCGAGCTCGTCGGTCGCACCGGCGCGGATGACCCCGCCGCCCACGTAGAAGACGGGCTTCTTCGACTCGGCGAGCAGCTGGGCCGCGGCCTGGATCTGCTTGCCGTGCGCCTTCGTGACGGGCCGGTAGCCGGGCAGGTCGATCTTGGGCGGCCAGATGAACGGTGCGCTGTTCTGCTGGGCGTCTTTCGTGATGTCGACGAGCACCGGGCCGGGACGGCCCGAGGTGGCGATCTGGTAGGCCGCCGCGATGGTGGCCGCCACGTCGGCCGCGTCTTTGACGAGGAAGGAGTGCTTGGTGATGGGCATCGTGATGCCCACGATGTCGGCCTCCTGGAACGCATCCGTTCCCATGAGGTGCGAGAACACCTGGCCGGTGATGGCCAGCAGCGGCACCGAGTCCATGTACGCGTCGGCGATGGCCGTGACGAGGTTGGTGGCACCGGGACCGGAGGTGGCGATGGCCACACCGACCTCGCCGCTCGCGGCCGCGTAACCCTCGGCCGCGTGACCGGCACCCTGCTCGTGGCGCACGAGGATGTGGCGGATCTCCTGCTGCGACATGAGCTCGTCGTAGAACGGGATGATCGCGCCGCCGGGCAAGCCGAAGACGTCTTTGACGCCGAGCAGTTCGAGGGCGCGGAGGACGGCGCCGGAGCCGGTGAGGATCTCGGGCGCGGCCGCGGCGGGCGGCGCTTTCTTGGTGGGCACAGGGAAGGCGTCCGTGGACATGTTCTTTCCTAGGATTCGAGCGCGGGTGAAAGGGAGCGGCGCACTAGCCGGTGATCGCGCCTTCCGCAGCGGAATGCACGAGCTTGGAGTACTTCGCGAGGACGCCGCGGGTATAGCGGGGAGGAAGAGGTGCCCAGCCTTCTCGGCGGGCTTCCAGCTCAGCGGGATCGACAAGTAGGTCGAGCGAGCGAGCGGCGATATCGACCCGAATCAGATCACCATCGCGCACGAAGGCGATCGGACCTGCGTCGACCGCTTCGGGTGCTATGTGGCCGATGCACAGGCCGGTTGTGCCGCCTGAGAATCTGCCGTCGGTCAAGAGTAGTACATCTTTGCCGAGGCCTGCACCCTTGATGGCCGCCGTGATGGCGAGCATCTCGCGCATGCCGGGGCCGCCCTTGGGGCCCTCGTAGCGGATGACCACGACGTCGCCGGCGCTGATGCGGCCCTCGGTGAGTGCATCCATGGCGGCGCGCTCGCGCTCGAACACCCGCGCGGGGCCCTCGAACACGTCGGCGTCGAAGCCGGCCGACTTCACGACCGCACCCTCGGGAGCCATCGACCCGGTGAGGATGGTGAGGCCACCCGACTTGTGGATGGGGTTGGAGATGGGGCGCAGCACCTCGCCGTCGAGCGGCGCGATGCTCATCTCGGCGAGGTTCTCCTCGACCGTCTTGCCGGTGACGGTCATGGCGTCGCCGTGCAGCAGGCCCTCGTCGAGGAGAGCCTTCATCACGGCGGGCACGCCGCCGTGACGGTCGACGTCGTTCATGACGAAGCGGCCGAAGGGCTTGAGGTCGCCGATGTGCGGCACCTTGTCGCCGATCTTGTTGAAGTCGGCGAGCGTGAGCTCGACCTCGGCCTCGTTGGCGATGGCCAGGAGGTGCAGCACGAGGTTGGTGGAGCCGCCGAAGGCCATGCCCACGGCGATCGCGTTCTCGAGCGACTTCTTGGTGATGATGTCGCGGGCGGTGAGGCCGAGGCGCAGCATGTTGACCACGGCCTCGCCCGAGCGGTGCGCGAAGTAGTCGCGACGGCGGTCGGCCGCGGCGGGGCTGGCCGAGCCGGGCAGGCTCATGCCCATCGCCTCGGCGGCGCTGGCCATGGTGTTGGCGGTGTACATGCCACCGCAGGAGCCCTCGCCGGGGGCGAAGGCGCACTCGATGCGGTGGGCGTCCTCCATCGACATGCGGCCGGCGCGCACGGCACCGACGGCTTCGAAGGAGTCGATGATGGTGATGTCCTTCTCAGTGCCGTCGGAGAGCTTGACCCAGCCGGGAGCGATGGAACCCGCGTAGAGGAAGACGCTCGCCAGGTCGAGCCGGGCGGCGGCCATGAGCATGCCGGGCAGCGACTTGTCGCAGCCCGCAAGCAGCACCGAGCCGTCGAGGCGCTCGGCCATCATGACGGTCTCGACCGAGTCGGCGATGACCTCGCGCGACACGAGTGAGAAGTGCATGCCCTCGTGGCCCATCGAGATGCCGTCGGAGACGGAGATGGTGCCGAACTGGAGCGGGTAGCCGCCACCGGCGTGCACACCCTCCTTCGAGGCACGCGCGAGGCGCTCGAGCGAGAGGTTGCAGGGGGTGATCTCGTTCCACGACGAGGCGATGCCGATCTGCGGCTTCTCCCAGTCGCCGTCGCCCATGCCGACGCCGCGGAGCATTCCGCGCGAGGTGAGGGCTTCGATCCCGTCGGTGACCGTGCGGCTCCGCGGCTTCATGTCTATTTCGGGCATGTTACGAGTCTAGATCCGCCGGAGGGGTGCTCCGGTACGGATCAGGTACGATGCCGGGCCGCGGCCAGCGCCTCGAGGGCTGCGGCCATCTCGGCGGGGCCCGCGACACGGTGTGCGGCGCGGGTGGCCCCCGCGCCCACCTTGATGCCGAGGTCGACGGGGCGCAGGGCCGCGAAGCCGTCCTCGTCGGTGACGTCGTCTCCCGCGAAGAGCACGGCGTCGGCCCCCGTGCGCTCGCGCAGCGCCCTCACGGCGTCGCCCTTCGTGGTCGACCGCACCGAGAACTCCAGCACGTTCTTGCCGCTGCGCACCGTGAGGCGGTTCTCCTCGGGAGCGGCGGAGGAGCGGGCGGCCACCTGGGCGTGCTCGGCCTCGGCCGGGGCGACGAGGCGGGTGTGCAGCGCGAAACCCGCGGGCTTGGTCTCCACCCAGGCGCCGTCGAAGCGGGCCGCGACCGACTCGAGCGCGTCGTGGAGCCGCGCGAGCCGCATCCGCTCGTCGTCGTCGAGCGTGAGCTCGACCGTCCCGTCGTGCCGCACCTCGACCCCGTGCGAGCCGACGAGCAGCGCGGCCTCCGGCAGCCGGGTGACGTGCTCGAGACTCGCCAGGGCACGGCCCGAGATCATGGCCACCGGAGTCTCGGGTGCGTCGAGGAGCCGGAGAAGGGCCTCGTGCGCCTCGGGCACGGCCCGCGCGTCGTCGGGACGGTCGACCTCGGGTGCCAGCGTGCCGTCGAAGTCGAGCGCCACCAGAACCCGCGGTGCGGTGGCGAGCGCGGCGAGGTCGGCGAGCAGCTCGTCGCCGAGAACCACGGATGCGCTCATGCGCCTTCTCCGGCGGGGTCGGGCTGGTCGGCCTTGGGCAGCGGCAGCGACTCCGCTGGGGTGGCGAGCGCCTCGAGGAACGACGACGACCAGCGTGCCACGTCGTACTCCTGCACCCGCTTGCGGAGGGCGCGCATCCGTCTCGCCCGCTCGGCCTTGGGCATGCGCGTCGCCTGCATGATGGCCTCCTTGAGGCCCTCGATGTCGTGCGGGTTCACCCTCAGCGCCGTGCGCAGCTCGTCGGAAGCACCCGCGAACTCACTGAGCACGAGAACGCCGTCGTTGTCGAAGCGCGAGGCCACGTACTCCTTCGCCACGAGGTTCATGCCGTCGCGAAGGGCCGTGACCAGCATGACGTCGGCAGCGAGGTAGAGCGCCACCATCTCCTCGCGGGGGTAGCCGTGGTGCAGGTAGCTGATGGCCGTGTGGCTGATGGTGGAGTAGTCGCCGTTGATGCGGCCGACCTGCAGCTCGATCTCGTCGCGGAGCATCTGATAGGTGCGCACCCGCTCCCGGCTGGGGCTCGCCACCTGCACCAGCGTGACGTCTTCGACGTCGAGTTCACCGTCGGCGACGAGCTCGCCGAAGGCCTTCAGCCGGTGGCCGATGCCCTTGGTGTAGTCGAGGCGGTCGACGCCGAGCATGACGATGGCGGGGTCGCCGAGCCCCTCGCGGATCTCCCGCGCCCTGGCTTGGATGTCGGGTCGGCGCGCGAGCTCCTCGTAGCGCTCGGCGTCGATCGAGATGGGGAAGGCCTTCGCGACCACGGTGCGCACGAGCTTGCCGTCACGCACCCTGGCGATGCGGTGCGTGGCCCCCTCGACGACGCCCGCGGCGGGCTCCTCGACGGGTACGTCGATGACGGCACCCTTGCTCTGATAGCCCGTCAGCCGGCGCACCGCCCGGGTGAAGTTGCCGGCATCCGCGGTGCGCTGGAAACCGATGACGTCGGCACCGAGCAGGCCCTCGATGATCTGCGCGCGCCACGGCAGCTGCGAGTAGATGCCGTATGCCGGAAAGGGAATGTGGTTGAAGAACCCGATGACGAGGTCGGGCCGCTTCTCGCGGAGCATCTTCGGCACCAGCTGCAGCTGGTAGTCCTGCACCCACACCGTGCCGCCCTCGGCCGTCACCTCGGCCGCGCGGTCGGCGAAGCGCTGGTTGACGGTCACGTAGCTCTCCCACCACTCGCGGTGGTAGGCCGGCGGCGCGATGACGTCGTGGTAGAGCGGCCAGAGCGTGTCGTTCGAGAAACCCTCGTAGTAGCGCTCCACCTCGTCGTGCGAGAGTGCGACCGGGATGAGCTCGATGCCGTCGTGCTCGAACGGGTCGACGTGGTCGTCGGCCTGCCCCGTCCATCCGATCCAGGCGCCGTCGGCCTGCTGCATGACCGGCTCGAGCGCAGTGACGAGCCCACCCGGCGAGGTGCGGAACGACGGCTCCCCGTCGGGCCCCACGACGCGGTCGACCGGAAGGCGGTTCGACACGACGACGAAGGAGAAGGCGGCGGATGGGCTGTCTGAAGAAGGCATGTGTCCGTTCGCGGAGCCGGTCACCCGCGGATCGATCGGTCTCGATCGGGGCCGGATCTCCGTGGGCCAGTCTACCAGGGGCCCGCTCGCGGTAGCGTGGTGCCAACGACCTGAGAGGGCAGCGGCCATGCGCAAGTACATCCTCAACACCAGCATCATCAGCTCGGTCATCGGAGCGTTCTCGGTGATCCAGACCACCCGCAAGGGCCCGCGTGACTGGCGCCTCGTGCTGATGTGGGTGAGCTGGGGCATCACGGTCGCGCTCGCCATCGGCAGCGTGATGGAGCAGGACGAAGACGCCCGCGAGCTCGAGGAGTCCTGATGTTCCACACCGGCGGCGGACCGCTCTCCGTGATCGTCGGCGTGCTGGGCAGCGTGTTCTCGCTGCTGGCCGCCGCGCTGGCGTTCGCCGTGGTGGTGGGCGTGCTCATCCTGCTCGTGCGCTTCCTGTGGTTCGGCACGCGGGCGGCGCAGCTCTATCTCGAGCAGAACGGCGACTCGGCGCGGTTCAGCTGGCCGGTGCGGCCCGTGGGGACGCCGCCCGCGGCGGGTACGGACGCCGGG
Source organism: Herbiconiux moechotypicola (assembly GCF_024979255.1). Classification (GTDB taxonomy): domain Bacteria; phylum Actinomycetota; class Actinomycetes; order Actinomycetales; family Microbacteriaceae; genus Herbiconiux; species Herbiconiux moechotypicola. Next base: position 178,051 of record NZ_JANLCN010000009.1, on the reverse strand, counting down.
CCGGCGTCGGAGGGGGCGCCACCGGCCGCCCCGCCCACCGTGGCCGCCCCGCCGGAGGAGACCGCTCCCCCGCGCTCCCCGCTCAAGCCGAAGTCTGCTCCTCAGGAGGAATAGCCGCCGTGCGAATGGGCCCCGTGAACATGCTCGCCCGGCCCTCCGCATCCGTGCCGCCGTGGAACAGCCCGGAATCGTCGGCGTGGTCGCCCGCGCTCGAGATGTCGCGCTCCTGCTCGACCAGGCTCACCCGGGCGCGCGGGATCGACTGCGGGCTGGTGCGGTAGAGCCACGCGATCATCTCCTCGCGGATGAAGCAGCGCAGGTCGAACAGGGTGGGTGCGTCGACCGCCGTGACCAGGATGCGCACCCGCACGTAGCCGCCCACCGCATCCGTCACCTGCAGCACCGACACCCTGTGGTCCCACAGCTCGGTGCGCGTGAGGATGCGCTCGAGCTCCTCGCGCATCTGCGCCGGGGTGACCCTCCAGTCGAGGTCGAACTCCACCGAGCCGAGCAGCTCGGAGTTGCGCCTGGTCCAGTTCTGGAACGGCTGCGAGGTGAAGTAGGTGCTCGGCAGCACCATCCGCCGATCGTCCCAGATGTGCACCACCACGTAGGTGAGCGTGATCTCCTCGATGCGCCCCCACTCGTTCTCGACGATCACCACGTCGTCGACGCGGATGGCGTCGCTGAAGGCGATCTGCATGCCCGCGAACACGTTCGAGAGCGTGGACTGCGCGGCCAGGCCGGCGACGATCGACACCAGGCCGGCCGAGGCCAGCACGCTCGTGCCGACCGCCTGGGCACCGGGGAAGGTGAGCAGGATGGCTCCGAAGGCGATGACGACGATGACCGCCATGCCGAGGCGGCGCAGGATGAGCACCTGGGTGCGCATCCGTCTGGCCACCCGGTTGTCTGGCCGGTCGATGCTGTAGCGGGCGAGCGCGACGTCTTCGAGGAAGAGCGCCAGCGTGCACGCGAGCCACGCGCCGACGGCGATGCTCACGATGAGGAACGACTGATTGACTGCTGCGAGCCACTCGGTGGCGGGCAGGGTCGCCGCCACCGCAGCCCAGAGGAGCACGACGGCCAGGAAGAGACGGAACGGGATGCGCGAACGCGCGATGAGGCGCTGCGGCCAGTGCCGGCGTCTCGCGGTGAGACGGAGCGCGAGGGCCACGACGGCCGTGACCGCCAGGGCGAGCACGAGGGCGAGGGCCGCGGCGATCGCGAGGGCGATCCAGGTTCGTTCGGCGGGCATGAGGTCCTTTCTCGGCTGAGGACGGACCGGAGGCGCGACGGCCACGCGGGCCGAGGCGCACCCCGGCATGCGAAATCCCACCCTAATCAGCCTTTCGGGCCGACACGCCCGGCGTGTCGTTCGCCCGGAGGAAACACTCAGGACGCACACTGTTCATCACAGCGTGCGGGCGCGGTGCGGCGAGAGGACGTGGTGGCATGATCGGGTGGCGACGGCGGGCCAAGGCGGCGCGCGAGAACACGGTGACCCCCGAGCGGCTGTACGAGCTGGTGAGCCAGACCCTCATGGAGAACTTCGGGCCCCTCGGGTCGTTCGCCATCACGCGGCGGAGCTCCTCCGACACCGACGACATCTTCCACACCTCGCTGGCACGCTCGGTGGCGCACGACATCGTGGCGAACCTGGCCGAGCACGGTGTGGTGCTGACGACCGCGGGCGGCGCCGTGGCGTCGCCGGGCCGCGCGGCGGCTGCGCCGGCAGCGCCGTCGACGGCCCCGGCAGCGGCTGCGGCGGCGGCGGCGGCCCACCGGATGCCCGGGCGTCCTCAGCGCGCGGCCGGCGTGTTCCCGTTCACCGCTCCCCTGGCCCCGGTGGAGGCCGTGGTGGTGCCGAGGGAGCTGGCACGCGCCGTCTCGGGCGCGGTCGCCGAGCGTCCTGCCGTCGCGCCGGAACCGCTCGACGACGACGCCCTGCGTTCGCTCGTGGCCCACCACGCCGAGGTGGAGGCGGCCGTCGCCGCCAAGGGCGAGCGCGCTCTGCCCCCCATCGCCATCTGACGCGACCGGACCCCTCCGGCGCGGCCGGTCTCTCAGCCGATCGGCGTCCAGCTCTCGGGGCCCGAGCTGCCCGCGGGGTAATCGTCGAGCGGCACCCGGTCGGCCCGCCAGGCCTCGATCACAGGGGCGAGGATGCGCCAGCCCTCGACGGCGGAGTCGCCCCGCACGCTGAGCGAGGGGTCGCCGTCGAGGATGCCCGCGAGCACCTCGCGGTAGGCCAGGAGCTGGCCGTCGCCGAAGGTGGCGTCGAGGCTCGCCCGCTCGAGCTCGTAGGGGTCGCCCGGGCCGTTGATGTCGATCTCGAGCGACATGGCGTCGGGTGCGACGAACAGCCTGAGCACGGTCGGGCTGCTCACCCCGATCAGGCCGGTCGGGATGTGCCGGGCCGGCTTGAAGGTGATGACGATCTCGCGCCGCCGCTCGCCCAGCGCCTTGCCCGAGCGGAGCGTGATGGGCACGCCCGACCAGCGCCAGGTGGCGATCTCGAGGGTGACCTCGGCGAGCGTCTCGGTCTCGCGCGCCGGGTCGACCCCCTTCTCGTCGACGTACGACGGCAGCTGGCGACCGTCGATCGTGCCCGCCGTGTAGCGGGCGCGCCGACTCGAGGCGAGCGGGTCACCGCCGCGGATGTTCGTGGCCCGGAGCACGATCTCCTTGGCGTCTCGGAGGTCGTCGGCCCCGAGAGTCGACGGTGGCTCCATGGCGAGCACGGCCATCACCTGGAGGAGGTGGCTCTGGATCATGTCGACCAGCGCGCCCGCCTTGTCGTAGTAGCCGGCGCGGCCCTCGAGCCCGAGCTGCTCGTCGTAGACGATGTCGATGGAGGCGATGTGGTCGGAGTTCCAGACCGGCTCGAAGATGCGGTTGGCGAAGCGGAGGCCGAGGATGTTGAACACCGTCGACCGCCCGAGGAAGTGGTCGACGCGGTGAACCTGGTTCTCGGGCACGAGCTTCGCGAGCTCGGCGTTGAGCTTCTCGGCGCTCGGCACGTCCATGCCGAAGGGCTTCTCGAGGGCGAGGATGAGATCGGAGGGGAAGTCGACGGTCTGCAGCGTCGTGACCACCGCGGCCGCGACCGCGGGCGGGAGCGCGAAGTAGATGGCGGGAGTGCCCGTGGCCATGCCGAGCAGCTTCTCGAGCTGGTCGTGGTCGGTGACGTCGGCCTCGACGTACCGGGTGGAGGCGAGCACGGCCTCGACGGCCGGACCCTCGGCGTCGCAGTCGCCGAACGAGGTACGCACGACCTCGCGCCACTGCTCGTCGGTCCAGCTCACGCCGCCCGCACCGATGAGCTGGAGTCGTCGCTCCGGCTGCGCGGTGAGGAGCTGCCCGAGGCCCGGGAGCAGGAGTCGGGCGGTGAGGTCGCCGCTGGCGCCGAAGATGAGGAGGGTGTCGACTCGTTGGGTCATGTCTCTCACAGTATCGGCACCGGGGCGGCCGCGACGGAGGAAGGGGCCGAGACGAGCAGAAGGGGTGAGGGCGGCCACCCGAAGGTCGCCCCCACCCCTGAGACCTCCGCACGGGAGACACCGCCCGGAACTGACGAGTGGACCGGGCACTGGCGATGCTCCCGCTGATGCGAGGGTCTGGCGCGTTGCCGGAGTCAGTCTCCCGCGCATCCCACTCGTGGCGTTATGAGTAGTTGCTACCCAAAGGGACTCTCGACCTGGAGCCCGCCCAGCTCGGCGGCGAGCTCACGACGGCCGCTGATGCCGAGCTTGCGGTAGATGCGCGAGAGGTGGTTGTCGACCGTGCGCACCGAGATGCCGTACTCGGTGGCCAGCTCGGCGCTCGTGCGATGCGAGGCGGCCCCGGAGGCGAGCTGCCACTCGCGGTCGGTGAGCGGGGTGACCGTGGGCTGCGTGGGCCGGCGGTGCGGCAGGATCGCGACGCCGGCGCGCACGGTCCACGAGTCGGCGAGCCTCCGCGCGCGGCTCTCCCTCACGGGGTCGGCGGCCGAGGCCTCGGCCACCCAGCGCGCCGCGTCGATCGCGGGGCCCAGCAGCGAGGCGTCGGCGAGGTGCTTCGCGGCGCCCAGCACGTCGCCCCGGCCCGCCACCGCCTGCGCGTGTGCGAGGTGGAGCGGAAAGGCACCGCTCGCGGCTGTGAGATGCGGGAGCATGACCGCGGACCCGATGCCCGGATCGATGCGCACACCCTCGTAGGCGACGAGTGCCGCGAGATAGCGGTGGCCGTCGTCGGCCGCGCGGGCGACCGCCGGGGCGAGCGTGCGCACGGCCTGCCCGGGCCGGCCCGTGGAGGCGGAGACCCAGGCCCGGGCGAGGGCGGCGTACAACTGCGCCTTCGGATCGCGCAGCTCGCAGCTCGCGGTCTGGTCGAGCCAGCTGCGCGCGATCGCGAAGCGGCCCGTGCGTGCCGCGACGGCGGCGGAGAGCGCGTCGGCCGCGGGCAGCAACCCGGCGATGTCGCGCCAGACCAGATCTCGCCGCCCGTCGGAGACCAACGACCAGGCCCGGGCGGGTGAGCCCGCGTGCAGCTCGATGAGAGCCAGGGCGAAGCGCCACAGGCCGCGCGCGCTCGGATTGGAGCGCTCGGAGGCGGCCAGCTCTGTCCGAGCCTCCCGCTTGGCCTCGGGCAGCCGCCCGGTGAACGCCAGCACCAGCACTCTCGAGAGCTGCAGCAGGTCGCGCGCGTTGGGCAGCTCGTCGCGAAAGCGGTCTGCCGCGGTGAGTCCGCGCTCGACCGCCTTCTCGGCCAGCTCCAGGTCGCCGTTCATGGTCTGCAGCGACGCCGTGACGATGAGGAGGTTGAGGTCGCCCGGCGTCTCCACCTCGCCCCGAGCGGCGAGGGCGTGCAGCTCGGTGCTCCCGCCGACCCCTGCCATCACCCGCCACTTGATGCGCTCCGCCGCCAGGGCCGAGCGGTGCTCCTCGCCCTGCAGCCTGCCGAGCACCCACTCGGCCCGGTCGAGCGCCCGCTCAGGGTGCCGGGTGCGGAACGCCAGATGGTTGCCCTCGGCCACGGCCAGTGCGAGCACGAACTCCTCGTCGATCACCTCGTCGTCTCCCAGTGCATCCCACGCGGCCCCGAAACGGCGGGTCGCGCCCTCGAGGTCACCGATCTGCGACAGCGACTGGGCGACGACGAACTCCCCCGTGGCGCGGAGCTCGAGATCGTCGCCGGCGCCGGCCACGGCGTGCTCGCCCAGGGTGATGGCGGTCGTGTACCGCTGCTCAGCGAGCTCGCCGCGGGCCAGGCGGATGAGCAGGGCCGGTTCCACGCGCTGACCTGCCGCGAGCTGCAGCACCGCCCGGCGCACCCGGTGCTGCGGGTAGCCGTCGAGCATGTCGGCTCCGGCCGCGCAGAAACCGGGTCGCAGCAGGTCGGAGACGCTGGTGAGCACCACCGGTGCGTAGAGCGGATGCGCGGGAGTCACCCACACGCGGCCGTCGGCCCGACGGGTGGAGACCAGCCCCGCCGCTTCGGCGCGCGCGGTGGCTCGCTCGGAGGCTCCGGCCGTGCCCGCCTGTTCGACGGGGACCTCACCGGCCACGGCGAGGAGCCGGAGGAGGTCTTCGACGAGCGGGTCGGTCTCGAGCGGGTCGACCGGCAGCGAGGCGACGAGCTCTGCCGACAAGTAGGGCCACGACGAGCGCCACGCGGCGGACTGCTCACGCAGGTCGCCCGCTCCCGACGCGGCGTCGACCAGCGCCATCAGGGTTCGTGTGCTGCCGCACGAGAGCCGATGCATCTCCTCGGCGGCCAACGCGCCCGCGGCCGGCCCGAGTTCGTCTTTCACCAGCGCGAAGGCGTCGGTGGAGCTCAGCGGCGCGAGCTCGATGGTCGTGGTGGCGAGGCGGTCGAGGCGCGCGGCGGCCGCCCTCCGCCCCGCGATCTCCTCGCGCTGGACGACCGAGAGGACGACCGGGGCGACGCCGGACAGGACGGCCTGTTCGAGCACACAGGCGCTCGAGCTGTCGAGCAGGTCGGCATCGTCGACCACGATCACCGTGCCGGGCTCTGCGGCGGCACGGTGAAAGGCGACGATGGGGTCTGCGGCCGACTCGACGTGTGGCGCGAGCTCGGCCAGCAGCGGCGCCAGGGCGCCGAGCGGTACCTCGGAGAGCTCGGAGCGCCCCCGCACCTCGATGACACTGCGGGTGCGGGTGATCTCGGCCACGAGGGCGTCGAGGAAGGCCGTACGGCCGACGCCCGCGGGCCCCGTGACGAGGAGGACGGGTCGGGTGCCGGCCGTAGCGCCGAGCACGGCGAGCGCCCGGGAGAACGACCTGCTGCGGCCGTGGAGACGGCGGGATGCGCCGGTGACGGTGGTGCTCGGAATCGTGATCATGGGCTGCGATGCCCTTTCTCGTGCGGGAGGTGGTTCGCCGTGAGAGAGCCGCGAACCGGATTGGGTATGAGTAGGTTTACTCAGCGATCGACTACTCAACGAGGCTTCGGAGCAGGTTTACGTAGTGGTCGATCGCGAATTACGTAGTCGGACCCGTATCGTGGGGGTGTGAACACGACCGCCGCGCGCCTCGTCGTCGCACTGCGCGTCGCGTACGTCATCGGTGCCGCGCTGTTCGTGCTCGACGTCGTCATCGCCGTCGTCGCCACGCTGCTCATCGACACGGAGCCGATCGCCTCGCTCGCGGCGCTCGGGGTCTTCGACGTGACGATGGACTGGGTCGCTGTGATCGCGTTCGCGTTCGCGGCGATCGGTGCGGTGCTCACGGTGCTCGCCACCTCGGAGCTGATCCGGGGCGGGGCACCGGAACTCGAACCGCCCGCCCACTAGGGCGCACGGCAGACACGACACGGCGAATCGGGGGATCCGGTGAGCCAGTACCACCTCACGCGATCCCGCCCCGTGATCGTGGTGTCGACGGCGTTCTCGATCCTCGCGGGCATCGGCGCGATCCTCGTGCTCACCGCGCTGGCGGGAGCGGCCGCGATCATCGCCGACCTCCTGCTCGGGGTGTTCACGCTCGCACGCATCCTGATGCCCCTGCTGCCGATGGACGCACCCGGCTCACCCGCGACGACGAGGGGGCGCACGCACAACGTACTCGCCATCCTCAACTTCGCGGCAGTGACCGCGGCGGCCTTCGTGGCCGGCGGCCTGCTGCACGACGAGGGGTTCGCCGCTGCCGCGACGTGGTCGACCGTGTTCGGCATCGTGGCAGCCGTGGGGGCCGCGGGGCTTCTCGCGGGGATCGTGGCGCGCCGCCCGTCACTCTTCGGGCTGTTCGAGCGTGTGATCTACCTCGGCTTCATCCCCTGGTTCGCCCTCATCGGCGTGGTCGCCCTCTCGGCGTGACCGAGGCGGCCGCCGACGAAAAACGGCCCGGAGTCGCTGACCCGGGCCGTTCACTGGTGCACCCCCAGGGACTTGAACCCTGAACCCACTGATTAAGAGTCAGTTGCTCTGCCGATTGAGCTAGAGGTGCGTGGCTCTCTGCGAGCCAGTCGTCAACGTTAGCATGCTCGGAGCGTGTTCGCGAACCGATCAGATCCCGGCTCCGGCGAGGGTGCCTGTGGTCTTTCCGGAGGGGTCGTGCACGAGGCAGAGCACCTCGCGATCGGAGGCGTTCGACCAGGACTCGACGGTGGGCACGAGGTGGGTGATCTCGTAGATCGAGCTCTCGTACCCGATGCCGACGAATGGCTCGAACGCGGCGATGCAGCCCTCGTCGGCACTCGAGACCACCTCGGCCTTGCCGGGGAACGCCTCGTCGAAGGAGCCGGTGCCGAGCGTGAACGACTCGTACACCTCGTAGTCGTGGGGCTCGCCGCAGTCGAGCTGCAGCACGTCTTCGACCACTCCGGACTCCGAGTCGTCGAAGCAGTCGCCCTCGACGAGCACGAACACGTCAGCCACGCCCGGGCCGGTGGCCTCGGCGTCGCCACCGGGGTCTCCCTCAGGTGACGGGAGCAGGGCGCACGAAGTGAGGAGGGGGACCAGGACGGCGGCCCCGGCGAGGGCCGCAAGACGGTGTAGGGAGCGGGTCATGGGATCAGTGTCGGGTGCGGGCGACCAGGGGCGTGATGAGCAATTGCTGCTCAGCGGGCTGCGCGATACTGGAGGCATGACCGAGACGACCGCACGCATCCAGGCCGGCGACACCGCCCCCGATTTCACGCTCCTCGACCAAGACGGCGCCGAGGTGACCCTCTCGGGGCTGCGCGGCCAGAAGGTGATCGTCTACTTCTACCCCGAAGCCGGCACGCCCGGGTGCACCACGGAGGCCTGCGACTTCCGCGACAACCTCAACTCGCTGAAGAGCGCCGGCTACACGGTGCTCGGCGTGTCGCGGGACGCACCGGCGAAGCTCAAAGGGTTCGTCGACGATCAGGGGCTGAACTTCACACTGCTCTCCGACCCCGACAGCGCGGTGCACGAACTCTACGCGGCATGGGGCGAGAAGAAGCTCTACGGCAAGACCGTGGTCGGGGTGCTGCGCTCGACCTTCGTGATCGACGAGGAGGGCGTCGTGACCCTGGCGCTCTACAACGTCAAGGCCACCGGCCACGTGGCGTCGCTGCGCAAGAAGCTCGGCATCGACGCCTGACAGCTGCCGTCGTTCAGACCCGCCGGGTGGCCGCCACCACCGGCGGGGTGAACAGCAGGAGCAGGCAGGCCAACGCCGAGAGCAGCAGGTACCAGCCCGCTCCGGCCGGCTCCACGAGTCCCTGGAAGCAGCCGATGGCGATGACGACCTGGAGGATCTGCCAGGTGAGCGTCGCCGCCCGCGTCCACGGCTGGGCGCGCAGCAGATTGACCGCGACGAACGCCAGGAACACCGCCGCGATCGCGGCCAGCACGACGATGGCGGCCGCGGTCTCGAACGACGACTGCTGGTTCGTGAGAAGCTCGAGCAGGAGCCACACCACCACGCCGGCCATCACCAGCGCCTCGGCCCCGACGATCGCGGCGAGAACGCTCAACAGCACCGGTCTGGGCCCGCGTGGGGCACCGCCCGGCCCCGAAGGTTCACCGGATGTCGATGCGTCGTTCACCTGATCAGCCACGGCCGTACTCCATACAAAAGCCTTGATTTGCGTATACCAGTATGCGAGCATATTCGAGGTCAATGTGGCTCACAGTGACGTGAGCGGGTGCAATCTCCTCTGATTGCAGCGTCCACCGTGCCATTGACCTTCACCCGAATCCTTTAGGTCGACGTCTCGACCGAAGCACCCTGGCAACATAAGGAGCTCCCGCTATGGATTGGCGCGACAAAGCCGCCTGCCTGACCGCAGACCCCGAGCTGTTCTTCCCCGTCGGCAACACCGGCCCGGCGGTCGACCAGATCGACAAGGCGAAGGCCGTCTGCTCGCGCTGCTCCGTCACCGAGATCTGCCTCCAGTACGCCCTCGAGACCGGTCAGGACTCGGGCGTGTGGGGCGGCCTCAGCGAAGACGAGCGCCGCGCTTTGAAGCGGCGCGCCGCAAGGGCGCGCCGCGCCTCCTGACCTCGTGTTCCGCTAGGCCTTCTTCACCCAGCGCAACGGGATCTCGATCGTCACGACCGTTCCACTGCCCACCATCGTGTGCCAGTCGATCGTGCCGCCCAGCTCACCCTGGATGAGGGTGCGCACGATCTGCGTGCCGAGACCCGAACCCACCTTGCCCTCGGGCAGACCGGTTCCGCTGTCGCGCACCTCGACCGTGAGGGTCTCCTCCGACCGGGTGGCCACGATCTCGACCTCGCCCTCCTGACCGGCCAGCCCGTGCTCGACGGCGTTCGTGACGAGCTCGGTGAGCGCCAGCGCCAGCGGTGTGGCGTACTCGCTCGGCAGCACGCCGAAACTGCCTGACGACTTCGGATGCACGGTGGTGTTGTGCGCAGAGGCCACCTCGGCCACGAGCAGCAGCACCCGGTCGAACACGGTGTCGAAGTCGACCCGCTGGTTGAGGCCCTCCGACAGGGTGTCATGCACCACCGCGATCGCGGCGACCCGGCGCATCGCCTGGGTGAGCGCCTCGCGGGCCTCGTCGGAGTGGGTGCGCCTGGCCTGGATGCGCAGCAGCGACGCCACCGTCTGCAGGTTGTTCTTCACCCGGTGGTGGATCTCGCGGATGGTGGCGTCTTTCGTGATGAGCTCGCGCTCCTGATGACGCAGCTCCGTGACGTCGCGGCTCAGCACGATGGCACCGAAACGGTGGCCCCGGGTGCGCAACGGGATCGCCCGGAGCGAGACCGTCACCCCGCGCGCCTCAATGTCGGTGCGCCAGGGCGCGCGGCCGGTGACGACCAGCGGCAACGACTCGTCGACGATGAGACGCCCGCTGAGGAGCCCCGTCGTGACTTCGGCGAGCGACTGCCCCTCGAGCTCGCCGGCGAAACCCATCCGGTTGAACGCCGAGAGTCCGTTGGGGCTGGCGAAGGTGACGACACCGTCGACGTCGAGCCTGATGAGACCGTCGGATGCGCGCGGGGCGCCCCGGCGAGGACCGGTGGGGGCGCCGAGATCGGGGAAGTCGCCCGCCGCGATCATGGCGAACAGGTCGTTGGCGCACTCGTTGAAGGTGAGCTCCTGCCGGCTGGGGGTGCGGGCCTCGCTGAGGTTCGTGTGCCGGGTGATGACCGCGATGGGACGGTCGGTCGTGATCTGCTCGGAGACCGAGACACGCCGCATGACGGGGACGGCGCGCACGCGGGTGGGCGTCTCCTCGTACCAGTCCGGCGCGGCGGTGTCGACGATCTGACCGCTCTCGAAGGCGTCGGTGACCTGCTTGCGCCACTCCGGCTTGATGGTCTGGCCGACGAAGTCGCGGTAGAAGAGTGTCGCCGAGCTCGACGGACGCGAGTGCGCGACCGCGATGAAGGTGCCGTCACTCGTGGGGACCCACAGCACGATGTCGGCGAAGGCCAGGTCGGCGAGGAGCTGGCAGTCGCTGACGAGGAGGTGCAGCCACTCGATGTCGGCTTCGGTGGAGCTGCCGTGGGTGGTGACGAGGTCGCTGAGTGTGGACACCCGACTAGCCTAACCGCCCTCATCCGCAGGCTCCCGTGACCGCGTTTCCCTACGAAGCGGCCACGGGAGCGGCTGGATCCGGCCACCCCGGCGACAGGTCGGGGGACGAGGGGTGACCGGACATCTCTGACATCCAGGAGAGATTCCATCATCGACGAGCGCGCGGGCGGTATGAGCAGTTTCCACTCAGTGACCGTCGGCTGTGATCGACCCTCGGCGGATTCCACAGGGCACAAACGCTGCTGGACAAGCTGTCGTCGACACTGGTTGAGTGACTGCCCACGGAATGTAGTTGAGCAATGCTTACCTCAAGCGGGGCTCACGTGGCACCGAAGGAGTTCCATGCAGTCATCACCCTCCCTCCTGGCTCCCGCGCCCGCCCGGCCTTCGGCCAGACGCATCGCTCCGGCCGGCCGTGCGGCCGCACCTCCGGCCCGCCACCCCTCACCGCCGCCGGACGACCTCGCACCCGGGACCGCCGCCCCTCCTGACGACGCCGCCCGGTTCGACACCGAGGCCGCGGGCCGCACCTCGTCGCCGCGGGAGCTCCCCGACCCACGCCCCCTGGTGGAAGCCCTGGCGCGCTGCGTGGTGGAGATCCTCGCAGGTCTGCGCGAACTCGATCAGATCGCGCGCTGGCTGAGCACCGACGCCCACGCGCACCTCATGAAGCGCGTCGTGCTCGCGAGACGCGCGCGGCAGTCGCTCACCGCCAGTCCCAGCCGCCCGGTCTTCAAGATGGGGAGCACCGTGCTCGGGCGCCCCGAACCGGATGTGGTGGAGGCGGTCGTCATCGTGCACGGGCGGGCACGAGCCCGGGCCGTCGCGATCCGGCTCGAAGCGCTCGACCAGCGCTGGAGGGCGAGCGCGGTGCACGTGCTCTGAACCTCCCCCGCCGGCCCGCCTGCGTTCTGCCCACTCGCCCCCAGGGGCGTGGTCAGAACGCGGGCGCGGCCGAGGTCAGCGCTTCTTCTTGCCCTGGGCGCGGCGCTGCGCGCGGTTCACCGGGGCGGCACTCGGGGCGGCATCGCCGCCGGCGGCACCCGAGGTACCCGAACCTGAACCGGAGCCCGAAGCACCTGAACCCGACCCGCCCGCCGGGCGTGCGCCGCCCGAAGACCGGGTGCCGCCTCCGGCCGCCTGCCGACCGGACTGCTGCGGGGTGCCTCCGCGCGAGAAGGTGCTCGACACGGGGGAGGTCTGCTCCTCGGCCTGCTGCGCGCGGGCGGTGGCGGCCTGCTCGATCTGGCCCCGCTGGTTGCGCACCTCCACACCCCCGGAGTCGCTCGGAGCCGAGAAGCTCAGCCGCTCGGGGGCGGCGGTCGGCTGCCCGAGACCCTTGGCCTCGACCGTGGGTCCGCCGACCGCGCTCGGGGCGGAGTTGACCTCGACCTCGAGGTTGAAGAGGAAGCCGACGGTCTCCTCGCGGATCTGGCCCATCATCGACTGGAACAGCGCGAATCCCTCACGCTGGTACTCCACGAGCGGGTCGCGCTGCGCCATCGCGCGCAGCCCGATGCCGTCTTTGAGGTAGTCCATCTCGTAGAGGTGGTCGCGCCAGCGGCGGTCGATGACCGAGAGCACCACCCGGCGCTCGAGCTCCCGCATCGCCGCCTCGCCGAGCGTCTCCTCACGGCGCTGGTAGGCCAGTCGCGCATCCGAGAGCACCTCGTTGGTGATGAAGTCGCGACTCACCCGGCCCTTGCTGCCCGCCTCGGCCACGACCTCGTCGACCGAGATCGAGATGGGGTACAGCGTCTTGAGCTCGGCCCACAGCGCGTCGAAGTCCCACTCGTCGCCGTTGCCCGTGGCCGCGTGGTCGGCGATGACCGCCTCCACCACGTCGTCGAGGAACTTCTGGGCGCGGTCTTGCAGGTTGTCGCCCTCGAGGATGTGCCGGCGGTCGCTGTAGATCGCCTCGCGCTGACGGTTGAGGACATCGTCGTACTTCAGCACGTTCTTGCGGATCTCGGCGTTGCGCCCCTCGACCTGGGACTGGGCGCTGCGGATGGCGCGCGACACCACCTTCGACTCGATCGCGAGGTCGTCGGGCACGCTCGAGCGGCCCATCAGGCTCTCGGCCGCGCCCGCGTTGAACAGCCGCATGAGGTCGTCGGTGAGCGAGAGGTAGAAGCGGCTCTCACCCGGGTCGCCCTGACGGCCGGAACGACCGCGCAACTGGTTGTCGATGCGGCGGGACTCGTGGCGTTCGGTGCCGAGCACGTAGAGGCCCCCGGCCTCGATCACCCGCTCGGCCTCGGTGTCGACCTCGGCCTTGCGCTCGGCGAACACCTCGTCCCACGCGGCCTCGTACTCGTCGGGGGTCTCCACCGGGCTGAGGCCGCGGTTGTTCATCTCGGCCACCGCGAGGAACTCGGCGTTGCCGCCGAGCATGATGTCGGTGCCGCGGCCGGCCATGTTGGTGGCGACGGTGACGGAGCCGTAGCGCCCCGCCTGGGCCACGATGGCTGCCTCCCGGGCGTGGTTCTTGGCGTTCAGCACCTCGTGCCGCACACCGCGCTTGGCCAGTAGCCGCGAGAGGTACTCGCTCTTCTCCACGCTCGTGGTGCCGACGAGCACCGGCTGGCCCTTCTCGTGACGCTCCACGATGTCTTCGACCACCTGGTCGAACTTGGCCTGCTCGTTCTTGTAGACGAGGTCGGGCTGGTCGATGCGCTGCATCGGCCGGTTGGTGGGGATGGCCACCACACCGAGCTTGTAGGTGCTCATGAACTCGGCGGCCTCTGTCTCGGCGGTACCGGTCATGCCGGAGAGCTTCTCGTAGAGGCGGAAGTAGTTCTGCAGGGTGACGGTGGCGAGCGTCTGGTTCTCGGCCTTGACCGCCACACCCTCCTTGGCCTCGATCGCCTGATGGATGCCCTCGTTGTACCGGCGCCCGGCAAGGATGCGGCCGGTGTGCTCGTCGACGATCAGCACCTCGCCGTTCAGCACGACGTAGTCCTTGTCTTTCTTGAACAGCGCCTTCGCCTTGATGGCGTTGTTCAGGAACGAGATGAGAGGGGTGTTCGCCGACTCGTAGAGGTTGTCGATGCCGAGATAGTCTTCGACCTTCTCGATGCCCGGCTCGAGCACGCCCACGGTGCGCTTCTTCTCGTCGACCTCGTAGTCTTCTTCGGCCACGAGCTTCTTGGCCAGCTGGGCGAACTCGTTGAACCAGCGGTTCGCCTCGCCCGAGGCGGGTCCCGAGATGATGAGCGGGGTGCGGGCCTCGTCGATGAGGATGGAGTCGACCTCGTCGACGATGGCGAAGAAGTGGCCGCGCTGCACCATGTCGGAGGCCTGCCACGCCATGTTGTCACGCAGGTAGTCGAAGCCGAACTCGTTGTTCGTGCCGTAGGTGATGTCGGCCGCGTACTGGGTGCGGCGCTCCGCGGGGGTCTGGCCGGCCAGGATGCAGCCGGTGGTCATTCCGAGTGCACGGAAGACGCGGCCCATGAGCTCGCTCTGGTAGCCGGCGAGGAAGTCGTTGACCGTGATGACGTGGACGCCCTTGCCCGCGATGGCGTTCAGATAGGCGGCCGTGGTGGCGACGAGGGTCTTGCCCTCACCGGTCTTCATCTCGGCGATGTTGCCGAGATGGAGGGCGGCACCACCCATGAGCTGCACGTCGAAGTGCCGGAGCCCCAGCGTGCGGGACGCGGCCTCGCGCACCGCCGCGAACGCCTCGGGGAGCAGGTGGTCGAGACTCTCCCCCGACTCGTAGCGCTCGCGCAGCCGTGGCGTCTCGTCGCGGAGCTCCTCGTCGCTCAGGGCCTGGAAGTCCTCTTCGAGGGCGTTGATGGCCTTGGCGTAGTTCTGGAGCCTGCGAAGGGTGCGGCCCTCACCGACACGAAGGACCTTTTCGAGTACTGAGGCCACGGAGTCTCCCACTGCAATCGTGCCTGCGCGTGCGCACAGGCGATAGCAATACTAGTTGCTCGTGCCTGAGCGTCGGCGGGGCATCCGCCGAGTGCGGTGGGAGAGCTCCGTGCCCTGCTCAGCGAGCCGCCGAACCGGTGGTCTCGAGCTCGAGCTCAGCGAACGCGGCCGCGCTCTCGTCGAGCGCGATCACCCCGTAGTCCCAGCCCTTGCGGCGGTACACCACGCTCGGGCGACCCGACTCGGCGTCGATGAACAGATAGAAGTCATGTCCCACCAGCTCCATGTGGTAGAGCGCGTCGTCGACCGTCATCGGCGCCGCACCGAACACCTTCGTGCGGATGACCACCGGGCAGTAGGCCTCTTCGGCCTCTTCCTCCGCGGCCGAACCGGACGGCGCCTCGGCCGCCGGCAGAGTCGAGCCGGTCAGCGCGCCGACGTCGGCAGGCTGGACGTCGATGAGGCTGAAACCGCCCGTGCTGGCCTCGTGCAGGGAGACGGGCCGGTGCTGGCCGCGGTGCACCTTGCGACGGTCTTTGGCGCGGCGCACGCGCTGCATGAGCTTGGCGATCGCGAGATCGAAGGCCGCGTACTTGTCGGCCGCCGCGCTCTCGGCGCGGACGAGGGGGCCCGGGCCGATGAGGGTGAGTTCGACGCGGTCGTCGCCGCTCTGAGCGCCCGTCGCCGAGCTGTGGCGGCTGACCTTCACCTCGAGCACGAGGGCCTTGTCGGCGAGGTGCGCGACCTTGTCTGCCTTCTCGTTCGCGTACTCGCGAAATCGATCGGTGATCCCTAGGTTTCTTCCGGTGATGTTCACGTCCATGGAGACCTCCTAGCCATCGGTGTGTGACGTCGGATCCGGCCGAGGCGGGATCCTTCGCGCCTTGTGTCGTTCACGCTACCCCGTCGCTCCCCGGGATGTCACCCACGGATTCGCTCGACATTTCCTTGCAGGTCACCGAGTGCTCACCCGGCGCTTCACCGCGTATGCCAGACACGCCGCACCCACTACGAGCGCGCCCGCGGCCCGCGCCGCCCTGGCCGCCTCGACCAGGGTCGAACCGGTGGTCACCACGTCGTCGACGAGCAGCACGCGGTGCCCCCGCAGCCTCGCCGAGGCGACCATGGCGCCCTCCAGGTTGAGCCTCCTGGCCTCGGCCGAGAGCCCCGCCTGGTCGTCGACGTCGCGCCGCAGCGACAACCCCGACCTCGCCGGCCGGAGACCCCCGGCGCGCAACAGCTCCTCCACGGCACCGAAGCCGCGGCGGCGCCGGGCACGAGCCGCGGAGGGCATGGCCACGAGGCGGACCGCGGAGGGGTCGGGCGCGAGGGCGCGCACGGCGCACGCGAGCGCCGGCGCCGCCGCGCGGAGGGCGTCGACCCTCCCGTGCTCCTTCGCCGCCGCCAGGAGCGAGGCCACGGGACCGGCATAGACCAGGGCCGCCACGACGGGCGGCCCGCCGAGCGGGACCGACAGCTCGACCCCGACCACCCGCGGACGCAGGAGCGGTCTGCACCGCGCGCAGACCGAGGTGTCGGGGCTGCCGCAGATGGCGCAGCAGAGGGGCGCCACGAGACCGACGGCCTCGCGCATCCAGGAGGTGGTGACCGCGACGGAAGGAGAACTCATGCGGAGATGGTCGACAGCCCGGCCGCATCCCGCTCGCCGATCGACGACTTCTGGGGAGAAGCGTGCGATGCCTCGCGATTGTGCAGGAGGAGTGCTTCTCGGCTTCAGTTCTGCACGGCGAGCACCGAGACCCCGGTCGCGGCGGACTGCCACGCACTCCCCTGCTGCTGCAGCAGACCGCCGTCGGCCGCGCGCACCCGCAGCCCGTCGAGGTCGTTGCCTCCCGCCACGCCGAGGCCGTCGGCGGGCGACCCCATCGGACTCGACCGGCCACCGAGCTCCTGCGCCACCACCCTCGTCTCCCCCGTCGGCAGGGCCGTGAGGGCGGCCACGCTGAACTGATCGGCCCAGGTGGCGTCGAGGGCGGTGCCACCAGGCGTCGTCAGCTCGACCGTCTGCCCGAGGCGCTCCGGCACACCGTCCTGGTTGCGGATGACGGCGGCCACCACGAGCTTCGGCACCCCGTCGACCGAGAGGAACGCGACGGCGCGCGTGCCGTCGCGCGAGATCTCGAAGGAGGTGATGCCCGTCGCGCCGTCCCAGCTCGTGGGCACGGCGATGCCCACGTCGTCGGCTCCCGTCGCGGTGAGCGCCGTCGGCTGGTCGCCCGGCACCGACCACACGAAGCCCCAGGGATCGACCGCGGGGGCGATCGCGTCGCCGCGCTGGTCGACGAGCGAGGCGGTCGCCGCGCCGCCGGACGTCGAGCGCACCGCGTACACCGCGCCGTTGCCGCCGCGCACCGCCGCGGTGCCCGAGGTCGCCGACCAGGCGGCCGCCGTGGGCTGCAGCCCCTCCACGGCGTCGCTCACCCCGTCGATCGGCACGACCGTGGAGCCGCTCAGGTAGCCGAAACCGCCGTCGCGCAGCACCAGGGCACGCGCATCCACCCTCGGGTCGGCGTCGGGAGCCGCCGCCGACGTGCCCGGGATCTGCACCACGTTCTGGTCGACGGTGATGGTCACCGACGACACCGAGGCGAGGTCGCGGAGACTCTCGCTCAACTGGAACTGCATGCGCTGCAAGTCGCGCGCATCCGCCTGCAGCACGTTCGACGAGAGCTCCACCTGCGTCTGTCCGCCCGAGGTGACCACGGCGGGAGTGGTGGTGCCGTCGGGGAAGGCCGTGACCACAGCGCCGTCGCCGAGCCACGAGGTGGGGCCGTCGAGCAGCGCCTTCACCACCCGGGTGCCCACGGCCGTCGTGGTGGGGAACCAGCGCAGGTCGGGCACGAGATAGGTGAACGTGGGGTCGTAGAAGTAGAGCGCGTGGGAGGAGAACACCTGGTCGAAGAAGACGTCCTCGATGACGATGCCGTCGGCCAGACCGCTGATGCGCCACTCGCCGTCCACCGTCGCGAAGGTGAAGGACAGGCTCGACGGCGCGTTGGAGAGGCTCGCGGAGTAGCTGCCGTTCGCGTCGACCGTCGCCACCGGCGTGATTCCCATCCGGATGGAGGTGTCGTTCTCGGTGACGGTCGGCCTCGTACCGGTGTCGACCGTCGTCTCGGCGTTCGGCCGCCAGTTCTGCGCGGCGTCGCTGGTGAGGTAGCGGCGCGCGATGGCGTAGTCGTCCTGCGGACTCTTCGCCGCCTGGATGAAGCCGTTGAGGATCTCCTGCTGGCCGGCACCCGGCACCGGGTCGGCGGCGAGGAAGATGACGTCGATGTCGTCGTCGGTGCCGATGACGTCGCCCGCCTGCACCGGGCCGGAACGAGGGATGCCGCTGCACGCGGCGAGCGCCACCGCCGCCGCGAGCACGGCGGCCACCGCCACCACACGACGGGCCAGGATGCGCGTGGCTCGGCCCGCCGTCGACCGGGTGCCGTCAGCCACGATCCCCACCTCCTCCGCCCGTGGGCGCCGCCGACGGCGGGCGCAGCTCGGCCACCGCCGGCGCCGGCCCGAAGGCGTCGTCGGGTTCGAGGGGCAGGGGAGACCCGCCGATGCTCCCGCCGCGCTCGCGCGGCAGCGTGAGCCGGAAGCAGCTGCCGGCACCGGGCCGCGACCACACCTCGAGCGCGCCGCCGTGCAGCGCAGCGTCTTCGAGCGAGATGGCGAGCCCGAGGCCGGTTCCGCCGATCGTGCGCTTGCGGGAGGGATCGGCCCGCCAGAACCGGTCGAACACTCTCTCCGCGTCGGTCTCGCTCATCCCGATGCCGTAGTCGCGCACCGAGAGCGCGACCGAGCGCTCGTCGCTGTCGACGCTCACCACGATCGGCCGGCCCTCGCCGTGCTCGATGGCGTTGCCGAGCAGGTTGCGCAAGATGCGGCGGATGCGGCGGCCGTCGACGTCGGCCTCGAAGTAGCCCCCGGGCGCCACCAGCCTGAGATCGCTGCCCGCGGCGTCGGCGAGGGAGCGGATCTGCTCCAGGGCGTCCTCGGCCAGACGCACGAGGTTGGTGGGCTCGGTGTCGAGCTGGGCGGAGCCGGCGTCGAAGCGGCTGATCTCGAGGAGGTCTGCCAGCAGAAGCTCGAAGCGCTCGGTCTGCGTGTGCAGCAGCTCGGCGGTGCGGCCGGTGGCGGCCGGGAAGGTGTCGCGCTGGTCGTAGAGCACGTCGCCCGCGAGCCGGATCGTGGTGAGCGGGGTGCGCAGCTCGTGCGAGACGTCGGAGACGAAGCGCTGCTGCACCTGCGAGAGCTCGGCCAGCTGCGTGATCTGCGACTGCATGCTGTCGGCCATCCCGTTGAACGAGCGGGCGAGCGTGGCGATGACGTCCTCCCCCTTCTCGGGGATGCGCACCTCCAGCTGGCCGGCGGCGAGCCGCTCGCTCGTCTCGGCCGCCATCCGGATCGGCTGCACCACGAGCCGCACCACGAGCCACGCCACGAGCCCGATGAGGATCACCAGCGCCAGCCCGCCCAGCCACAGCGTCTGCTGCACGAACACCAGGGTCTGCTCGGCCTCGGCGAGGTTGTAGCCGATGTAGAGCTCGAACGACCCCGCACCCGGGATGGTGAGCGGCGACCCCACCACGATGCCCGGCGCGCTGCCCCCCGACTCGGTGGCGAGCGACACCGACTGCCAGTACTGCTGGGAGCTGCCGGGGTCGGCGGCCACCTCCGCGCGCAGTTCGGGCGTGATGACGCCCTCCGCCGCCAGTTCGGGACTGGCGAACGAGAGCACGGTCGTCGACGTGGAGGTGGCACCCGGTGTGGCGTAGACGGCGATCAGCCGGCTCGACGACGAGGCGATGATCGCCGACTTCGCGGAGCTGAGCAGCGAGATGGTGGACGCCTCACCACTGGCGTCGGCCGAGTCGAAGATGGTCTGCGCCGCCGTCGCGGCGTTCTTCGACTCCACCAGCACCTGATTGAGCCGTGACTGGAAGAGGTCGTTGCCGATGCTGATCGACATGTAGGTGCCGGTGACGACCACGGCGAGCGCCGAGAGCGCGACGGTGATGACGACCGTGCGGAACTGGAGGGAGCTCCGCCAGACGTGGGCCAGTCGCGACGGCCAGCCGCGCCAGCCCCGCCAGAATCCGGCGGCCGACTCGCCGGCCCGGCTCGGCGGCGGACCGCTCATCGCTCCCGGCCGCCGATCACGCCGAACCGGCGCGGTAGCCGACGCCGCGCACCGTGGTGACGATCTTCGGGTTGTCGGGGTCTTCCTCCACCTTGGCGCGCAGGCGCTGCACGTGCACGTTCACCAGCCGGGTGTCGGCCTTGTAGTGGTAGCCCCACACCTGCTCGAGCAGCATCTCGCGGGTGAACACCTGCTGCGGCTTGGAGGCCAGGGCGAGCAGCAGGTCGAACTCGAGCGGCGTGAGGTTGATGCGCTCGGCGCCCCGGCGCACCTCGTGACCGGCCACGTCGAGGTGGAGGTCGCCGATCTGCAGCAGCTCCGGTGTGTTCTCGGGCGCCGGGCGCAGACGGGTGCGGATGCGCGCCACGAGCTCCTTCGGGTTGAAGGGCTTCACCACGTAGTCGTCGGCCCCCGACTCGAGACCCTTCACGACGTCGGCGGTGTCGGTGCGCGCGGTGAGCATGATGATGGGCGTACCCGACTCGGCGCGGATGAGACCGCACACCTCGATGCCGTCGAGGCCGGGGAGCATGAGATCGAGCAGCACGAGGTCGGGCTTGGCGTCGCGGAAGGCGGCGAGCGCCTCGGCCCCGTCGGCGCAGAACAGCGGCTCGAAGCCCTCGGCGCGCAGCACGATGCCGATCATCTCGGCGAGCGCCGTGTCGTCGTCGACGACGAGGATGCGGGGGTCCATGAGCTTCAGAGTAGCCGAGCCGATCGGCCCTCTTCTCGACGGTTGCCGGGAAAACTCCCAGCGAGTGTGACAGCATGGAGCGGGACGCGACGGGTCGGACCGTGCTCTGAAGGAACTGCCTATGGACGACGAGAAGTGGACCGCGCCCGACGCGGCCACCCCACCTCCCGCAGCGCCCGCTCCGCAGGCGCCCGCGGTTCCCCCGGTTCCCGCGGCGGGGCAGTATCCACCCCCGCAGCTCCCACCCGTTCCGCAGTACGGGCAGTACGCACCCCCGCAGGCACCGCAATACGGGCAGTACGCGCCCCCGCAGGCACCGCAATACGGGCAGTACGCGCCCCCGCAGGCGACGCAGTACGCGCCCCCGCCCCCGCCGCAGCACGGCTGGACTCCCCCGCCCAAGCCCGGCCTCATCCCGTTGCGCCCCCTCGGCTTCGGCACGCTCCTCGGCGCACCGTTCCAGGTGGTGCGGCGCAACCCCAAGGCCACCTTCGGCAGCGGCCTCATCGTGCAGCTGGTCATCGTGGTGGTCACCGTGCTCTTCGTCGGGGCCGCCGCGCTCTGGGCGGGCGAGCGCGCGGTGCGCGCCTCGGGCAGTGACGCCGCGGCCATCGAGGCCGGCAACGTGGCGATCGTGCTCGTCTCCCTGCTGGTGCCCCTCGTGCTCACCCTCTTCGGCACGGCGCTGCTGCAGGCCGTGCTCGTGGTGGAGGTCGCCAGGGGCACCCTCGGTGAGAAACGACGACTCGGCGAGCTCTGGAAGGCGGCCTTCCGCCGGGTGCTCCCCCTCACGGGGTGGTTCGCGCTGACGGTCCTCGCCCTCCTCGTGGCCGTCGCCCTCGGCGTGGCGGTCATCGCGATCGGCGCCGCGGTCGGTGGTGCCGCGCTCGGCGTGGGCATCCTGGTCGCCGTGCTGCTCGGTCTGGCCGTGACGGTGCTGTTCGTGTGGCTCGGCACCAAGCTGGCGCTCGTGCCGAGCGTGATCGTGCTCGAACGACGTGGGGTGATCGCCTCGATGCGGCGCTCCTGGTCGCTCACCTCGGGGCATTTCTGGCGCACCTTCGGCGTGATCGCCCTGGTCTACGCGATCGTCTCGATCGCCACGCAGATCCTCTCGACGCCCATCTCCTTCCTCTTCCCCCTCGTCATCACCCTGGTCGACCCGAACAACTCGGGGTCGGGAGTGGTCGCCATCATCGTGCTCTACGTGGTGTTCGCCGCGTTCTCCATCGTGCTGGGGGCGCTCACCTCGGTCATCCAGTCGGCCACGGTGGCCGTGGTCTACATCGACCTCCGGATGCGCAAGGAGGGCCTCGACATCGAGCTGGTGCGCTACGCAGAAGCGGCGACCGCCCCCG
Source organism: Herbiconiux moechotypicola (assembly GCF_024979255.1). GTDB lineage: Bacteria > Actinomycetota > Actinomycetes > Actinomycetales > Microbacteriaceae > Herbiconiux > Herbiconiux moechotypicola. Next base: position 155,983 of record NZ_JANLCN010000009.1, on the reverse strand, counting down.
ACTCCGACGGCCAGACCGCCTGGCCCGACCCCTACGCCCCGAGCCCACGCGGATGATCGCGCCGGTCGAGCCGGGTGCCGACGAGGCACGCGAGTGGCTCCTGGGGGAGCTCTCCAAGCCGCCCTACCAGGCGGCCCGGCCCACCTGGTTCGACCTGGTCTCGCAGGCGATCGGCGACTGGATCGCGTCGTTGCGCGTGCCCGACGGCTCGGGCCTCGGCGGGCTGCTCCCCGTGATCGCCGTCGCCGTCGTGGTGGTGCTGCTCGTGATCGCCGTGATCGTGTTCGGCCGCCCTCGTCTCAACCGGAGGAGCGCGGTCGCGCCGGGGTCGCTGTTCGGCGACGACGACACCCGCAGCTCGGCCGAGCTGAGGGCCTCGGCCGAACGGGCCGCGGCCGCGGGAGACTTCGGCACGGCGGTGCAGGAGGCCTTCCGCGCGCTCGCCAGGAGGCTCGCCGAGCGCACCGTCGTGATGACCGGCCCCGGCAGCACGGCGCAGGACTTCGCGGCGAGGGCCGGCCGGTCGTTCCCGCCGCGGGCCGACGAGCTGCGGGCGTGCGCCGCGCTCTTCGACGGCGTGCGCTACCTCGACCGTCCGGGCACCCGCGACGGCTACGAGCGCGTGCACGCACTCGACCGGCTGCTCGACGCCGAGCGGCCCGTGGCGCTCGACGCCGTCGCGCCGCAGACCGTGAGCGCGGGCAGGGCATGACCGCCGCCCCGCTCGCTCCGAGCGCCGCCGAGACACCGCGCGTGCGCACGAGGCTGCGCCGCTCGGTGTTCTGGGTGGTCGTGGTGGTGGCCGCCGTGGTCTTCGCCGTGTTCACGATGCTGCTCACCGCATCCGGGACCCCCGACGGGGAGCGGTACTCCCTGGGCAACGCCGGCGCCGAGGGGAGCCGGGCGGTGGCCGAGGTGCTGCGGCAGCAGGGCGTGGAGGTGATCGCCGCGTCGTCGCTCGACGAGGCCAGATCGGCCGTCGCCGGTGGGGCGGCGACCGTGCTGTTCACCGACCCCTACGGCTACCTCGACGACACCGGGCTGGCCGCGGTGGCCGGACTCGGCCGGTCGCTCGTGCTCGTGGAGCCCGGCAGCCAGGAACTCGACGTGCTCGCGCCCGGCATCGAACCCGCCGGTGCCGCCGAGGACGCCGAGGAGGTGGCCGCCGCTTGCACCCTCCCGGCGGCGGAGCGGGCGGGCACCGTCTCGCGGCCGACCACCACCTATCGCGCGGTGGACGACACGACGGTCGAGGACAGCTGCTTCCCCTCCTACGACGACGCCTACGGCCTCGTGCGCCTCGACACGGGGCCGTCGACCGTGACCGTGCTCGGCACGGGCGACGCCCTCACCAACGGCACCATCACGCAGGCCGGCAACGCGGCGCTCGCCCTGGGCCTGCTCGGCGAGAACCCGACGCTGGTCTGGTACGTGCCCGGCCCCGACGACCTCGCCGAGGGACCCTCCGACACCCTCGGATCGCTCACGCCGGGCTGGGTGACCCCGGTGATGCTGCTCGGCGCGCTCGTCGTGGTGGCCGCGGGCGTGTGGCGCGGTCGCCGTTTCGGCCCCGTGGTCGTGGAGAACATGCCCGTCACCGTGCGGGCCAGCGAGACCATGGAGGGCCGGGCGAGGCTCTACGCTCGGCAGGGCGCCCACACCCGGGCGCTCGATTCGCTGCGCATCGGCACGCTGGCCCGGCTGAGCGAACGGCTGGCCCTGCCCCGGCAGACCGACGTGGTCGAGGTGAGCCGGGCCGTGGCCGCGGTGACCGGGCGGCACGTCGACGAGGTGCACCGCATCCTGGTGGGCGAGCTGCCCCGCTCGGAGTCGGAACTCGTCGCGGCCTCCGACCGCCTCCTGCTGCTCGAACAGGAGGTGGCCCGTGCCACGCTCCCCTGATACCGCAGGCGACCACCACCGTTCCCGCACGACCGTTCCAGCAGTGAGGACCCCGTGATGACCGATCAGACACCCCCCGCCGACGCCGACGAGCTGCGGCGCGCCCTCGCCCGGGTGCGCACCGAAGTCGGCAAGGCCGTCGTCGGGCAGGACGGCGCCGTCACCGGCCTCATCATCGCCCTGCTCGCGCGGGGCCACGTGCTGCTCGAGGGCGTGCCCGGCGTGGCCAAGACGCTCCTCGTGCGCTCGCTCAGCCAGGCGCTCTCGCTCGACACCAAGCGCGTGCAGTTCACCCCCGACCTCATGCCGGGCGACGTGACGGGGTCGCTCGTCTACGACGCCAAGGCCGGGGAGTTCTCGTTCCGGGAGGGCCAGGTGTTCACGAACATCCTGCTCGCCGACGAGATCAACCGCACGCCCCCGAAGACCCAGTCGTCGCTGCTCGAGGCCATGGAGGAGCGCCAGGTCTCGGCCGACGGCGTGACCCGCCCGCTGCCCGACCCCTTCCTCGTCGCCGCCACGCAGAACCCCGTGGAGTACGAGGGCACCTACACGCTGCCCGAGGCCCAGCTCGACCGCTTCCTGCTGAAGCTCGTGCTCGACCTCCCCGAGCGCGACACCGAGGTAGCCGTGCTCACCCGGCACGCGAACGGATTCAACCCGAGAGACCTCGCCGGGGCCGGAGTGACGCCGGTGCTCGACGCCGCACAGTTGACGCAGGCACAGGCGGCCGCCGCTGCGGTGCAGGCCTCCCCCGACGTGCTCGCCTACATCGTCGACCTGGCGCGTGCCACCCGGCAGAGCCCCTCGGTGAAGCTCGGCGTGAGCCCCCGCGGCTCCACCGCGCTGCTCGCCGCGGCGAAGGCCTGGGCCTGGCTGAACGCCTCGCCCGGGATCACCCCCGACCACGTGCAGGCGATGGTGCTGCCGGTGCTCCGCCACCGCATCCAGCTGCGGCCCGAGGCGGAGCTCGAGGGCGTGTCGGTCGACGCGATCCTGCGTTCCATCCTCACCCAGGTGCAGGTTCCGCTCTGATGGCGGTCTCCGGCCGCTTCGTCGCGCTGCTCGCCCTCGGCGTCGTGCCGGTGGTGCTGCTCGGCGAGCTCGCCGGACGCGCGCTCGAGACGCTGCTGGTGTGGATCGCGCTCGGCATCGCACTGCTCGTGCTCGACCTCCTGTCAGCCGCGTCGCCGCGGGCGGTGCGGCTGGAGCGCAGCATCCCCGGCCGGCTGCGGCTCGGCGAGACCGCCCCGAGCATCCTGTACCTCACGCACACGGGGCGCCGGATGCTCAGGGCCGTCGTGCGCGACGCCTGGCAGCCCTCGGCGGGGGCGAGCACAACCCGCTCCCGCGTCGACGTGCCCCCGGGCGAGCGGCGCGCCGTGACGGTGCAGCTCACCCCGTTCCGCCGCGGCGAGCGCCGAACCGAGCGGGTGACGATCCGGTCGTGGGGCCCGCTCGGGCTCGCGGCCCGACAGGCGACCCTGCTGTCGCCGGGGCGCATCCGGGTTCTGCCCCCGTTCAACTCCCGCAAGCACCTGCCCTCGCGGCTGGCGCGGCTCAGGGAGCTCGACGGGCGCACCAGCGTCATGATCCGCGGACAGGGCACCGAGTTCGATAGCCTGCGCGAGTACGTGCGCGGAGACGACGTGCGGTCGATCGACTGGCGGGCCACCGCGCGGCACAGCGACGTGATGGTGCGCACCTGGCGGCCGGAGCGCGACCGGCGGGTCGTGGTGGTGATCGACACCGGCCGCACCCAGGCGGCGCGCATCGACGACGAGCCGCGACTGGACACCGCGTTCGAGAGCGCACTCCTGCTCGCAGCCCTGGCCACCCGGGCGGGCGACCGGGTCGACCTCGTGCTCTACGACCGGCGGCTGCGCGGCCGGGTGCACGGCGCCTCCGGGCCCGCACTTCTCGCCGGGATGGTCGACGCCATGGCCCCGGTGGAGCCCGAGCTCATCGAGATGGACTGGACCGCGGTGCCCGGCCTCGTGCGCCAGGTCACCACCCAGCGCTCCCTCGTCGTGCTCTGCACCTCGATCGACTCCCCCGGCAGCGCGCGGGAGCTCATGGCGATGGTGCCCGAGCTCACGAAGAACCACCTCGTGGTGGTGAGTTCGGTGACCGACCCCGACGTGCTGGCCGCCTCGCTCGAGCGCGGCGACCGGGAGCAGGTGTACCGGGCGGCGTCGGCCGAGCGGGCGCTGCTCGACACCGCACGGGTCACCTCGGTGCTGCACCGCTACGGGGCCGACGTGGTGACCGGGTCACCGGCCGAGCTGCCTCCGGCGCTGGCCGACCGCTACCTTGCGCTGAAGGCGGCCGGCCGGCTCTGAGGGCCGGCGCGGCTCAGCCCGCTCACCTTGCTCAGCCGGCTCAGCCCGCGACGAGCTGCGTCGCCCCCGCCTCGAACTCACCGATGTCGCCGGTCTCCCCCGCCCGGACCGCCCGCCCGCCGAGCACGATCATGTAGGCCAGGAAGGCCCCGAGCGCGAGTGCTCCGATGCCGATCTTCAGCCACCACGGCCAGGGTGCCGGGGTGACGAAGCCCTCGATGATGCCCGAGACGAACAGCACCAGCACGAGCCCGAGCGCCACCGTGAACAGCGACCTGCCGTTCTCGGCGAGCGAGCGCGTGCGCGTGAGAGCGCCAGGAGCCACCCAGGCCCAGAAGATGCGCAGCCCCGCCGCCGCGGCCACGAACACCGCCGTGAGCTCGAGCAGGCCGTGCGGGAGGATGTACTGGAAGAACACGTCGCCGTTGCCGGTGGAGAACATGACGCCCGCGCTCACCCCGATGTTCTGGGCGTTCTGGAACAGCACCGCGGGCACGTAGACGCCGAGGATGCCGAAGGCGACGCACTGCGCGGCGATCCAGGCATTGTTCGTCCACACTTGACCCGCGAACGACGCCGCCGGGTTCTCGGAGTAGTAGTTCACGAAGTCCTCGTTCGCGAACTGGTCGAGATCGATCTGCCGGCCGAGCACCGCCAGCACGGCCGGGTTCTGCGTGATCCACACGGCGTAGAGCGTGGCGACCAGCACCGTGGCGGCCGCCACCCCGAGGGTGAGCCACCGGATGCGGTACAGGGCCGCCGGGAGCTGCACCAGGAAGAAGGCGGGCAGCTGCCGCAGCACGTTCGAACCCGCCCCGGTGAAACGCAGCCTGGCGCGCGACAGCGACACCGAGAGCCGATCGCCCTGAGCGGTCGAGCCCGCCACCGTCTTGATGGCCGACAACTGCGTGGACCCGGACTGATAGCGCTCGATGAGCTCGTCGGCCTCGCGCCCGCTGAACGACCTCTGACGACCGAGGTCGTCGAGGCGGTTCCATTCCTCGCGGTGTGCGGCGGCGTAGGCGTCGAGGTCCATCTGCTTAGATGATAGCCATGACCGGCCCGGGAGAGCAGGAGCTGCTCACAGGTGAGGCGGTCGGACTCGATGTGCGACCGGCCGGCTTCCTGCTGCGCAGCGCCAGCGGTGCGATCGACTTCCTGGTCTCGGTGGTACCGCTCGCGGCGGCGCTCTACCTGTTCTTCGCCGTCGCGTTCGTGGGCGTGAGCGTCGACCCGGCGCTCGCCCAGGCGCTGTTCGTGGCCCTGCTCGTGGGCTTCATCGTGGTGCTGCCCATCACGGTGGAGGTGGCGACGCGCGGCCGCTCGCTCGGCCGCCTCGCGATCGGCGCCCGGATCGTGCGCGACGACGGCGGCGCCATCTCGCTCCGCCACGCGGTGGTGCGCGGTCTCACCGGCGTCGTGGAGATCTACCTCACCCTCGGCGTGCTCGCCTTCGTCACCTCGATGCTCAACTCGCGGTCGAAGCGCCTCGGCGACCTCCTCGCGGGCACCTACAGCCAGCACGAGCGGGTTCCCGCCCCCCTGCCCTTCGCGGTGGCGGTTCCCCCCGAGCTGGCGATGTGGGCCCGCACCGCCGATGTGGCGAAGCTGCCCGACCGGCTGCAGCGCCGGCTCGTACAGTTCCTCACCCAGGCCGACCGCATGACCCCCGCCACCCGCGAGCGTCTCGCCCACGAGCTCGCGGCCGAGACGGCGCCGTTCGTGTCGCCGCTGCCGGCCGCGCATCCGCACCTGTTCCTGCTCGCGGTGGCCGCGCTCCGCCGCGACCGCGAGTACGCCGCCCTGATGCGCGAGCGAGCGCGGCTCGAGCAGGTGGAGCCGCTGCTGCGCGGACTGCCGCACGCGTTCCCCGACCGCTGAGCGGCGGCCGGGGAGCGGCCCGACGGCGCCCGACCGCTCTCAGTAGCGGTAGTGGTCGACCTTGTACGGCCCCTCGACAGGCACGCCGATGTAGGCGGCCTGCTCGGGCCGGAGCGTGGTGAGCTCGACCCCGAGAGCGTCGAGGTGCAGACGGGCCACCTTCTCGTCGAGGTGCTTCGGCAGCACGTAGACGCCCACCGGGTACTTCTCGGGCGTGACGAACAGCTCGATCTGGGCGAGCACCTGGTTGGTGAAGGAGTTGCTCATGACGAAGCTCGGGTGGCCCGTGGCGTTGCCGAGGTTCATCAGCCGGCCCTCCGACAGCACCAGAACGCTGCGGCCGTTGGGGAGACGCCACTCGTGCACCTGGGGCTTGATCTCGACCTTCTCCGCACCCTCCAGGCGTGCCAGGCCCGCCATGTCGATCTCGTTGTCGAAGTGGCCCACGTTCGACACGATCGCGAGGTGCTTCATGTTCAGGATGTCGTCGACGCCGATGACGTTCACGTTGCCGGTGCCCGTGACGAAGATGTCGACCTCGCCCACCACGCTCTCCAGGCGCGACACCTGGAAGCCGTCCATCGCGGCCTGCAGGGCGCAGATCGGGTCGATCTCCGACACGATCACCCGCGCGCCCTGACCGCGCAGCGCCTCGGCCGCGCCCTTGCCCACGTCGCCGTAGCCGACGACGAAGGCGACCTTGCCGCCCATCAGCACATCCGTGGCCCGGTTGAGGCCGTCGGGCAGGGAGTGCCGGATGCCGTACTTGTTGTCGAACTTCGACTTCGTGACGGAGTCGTTCACGTTGATGGCCGGGAACAGCAGCTCGCCCGCGGCCGCGAGCTCGTAGAGCCGGTGCACGCCCGTGGTCGTCTCTTCGGAGACTCCCCGGATCTCGGCGGCGATGCGGGTGAAGCGGTCGGGCTGGTCGAGCACCGAGTCGCGCAGCAGGTCGAGGATGACGGCGTACTCCTCGCTGTCGCCGGGTGTCGTGTCGGGCACGCGGCCCGCGAGCTCGAACTCCCGCCCCTTGTGCACGAGGAGGGTGGCGTCTCCGCCGTCGTCGAGGATCATGTTCGGGCCGATCCAGTCAGCGTCACCGCCGCTCTCGCGCTCGGCCAGAGCCTCCTCCGACCAGTCGAACGCCCGGTCGGTGCACCACCAGTACTCGGTGAGGGTCTCGCCCTTCCAGGCGAACACCGGCACCCCCGCGGGCTCGTCGACGGTGCCCGACGGCCCGACCACCACGGCCGCCGCCGCCTCGTCCTGCGTGGAGAAGATGTTGCAGCTCACCCAGCGCACCTGGGCGCCGAGCGCCACCAGGGTCTCGATGAGCACCGCCGTCTGCACCGTCATGTGCAGCGACCCCATGATGCGCGCACCGGCGAGGGGCTGCGAGGGGCCGAACTCCGCACGCAGCGCCATGAGGCCCGGCATCTCGTTCTCGGCCAGCCGGATCTGGTGGCGACCCGCGGGGGCGAGAGTGAGGTCGGCGACGCGGTGCGAGACGGCGTGAGACGCGACGGATGCGGGGGTGGAGGGTGCGGAGGTCATCCTCCGATTGTCGCAGGTCCGGCCGTGAGCGGGACATGAGCGTGCCGCATCACCTGCCAGCCCTGCGGCGCCGAGAAGCGCTCGAGGTGCACGGCGCACAGGTCGTAGCCGTGCGGGTCGGCCACGGGGCTGAGCGGGCCGATGACGACGAGCGAGTCGGAGTAGTCGTAGGTGAGCGTGGTCGTCGCCTCACCCCGGCAGGAGGGCCGTGAGCATTCCCGGTTCGTCATCGCCCTCAGCCTAGGCGAGCGGATGCGGTGCACCGGCCTGCGACACGGCCGTGACAGACTGGACCCATGGCCCGTCCCCGCCGCTCCGCCCGCGCGGCGACCGTGCGCGCCCGCACCCGGAGCCGTCACGGGCGGGAGCTGCGCTCCTCGGTGGCCGGGCCCGACCTGCCGTTCCTGCGCACGCGCACCGACCTCTTCGACATGACGGTGGCCTCCACCGCCGAGTACCTCAGGAGCATCTGGCCCAACGAGCTGGCCCAGGTGTCGTTCGAGGTGGCGGCCATGCCCTTCGGACCGTTCGGCTCACCCGATCACGTCGACCGGTGGGCGGTCACGAAGAGCCGCGTCATCCTGTTCAGGCTCCCCATCGAGCGGATGGCGCACCTGCACCGCGACGACGAGGTGCATCGGCGGCTCGCGATCGAGTCGTGCGTGTTCCGGGCCGTGGCCGAGCTGCTCGGCAAAGACCCGTGGGATATCGCGCCCGACCGGTTCCGCCACCTCTGAGCCGCGCGGCCGCCCGTGGGCCGCGCATCCTGTCAGGCGCGCGTCTTCTCAGGGGTAGACGACGAGCGGTGCCGACGGCGGCGCGGGCGGCGTGAGCGCGAAGGCCGAGGAGCGGCCTCCCCCGAGGTAACCGACCATCGCGGCGACCGGCTCCGAGCTCGTGACGGTGTAGCCCGTCGAGCTCTGGAGCGTGATCGACCGGGTGCCGGGCACGAAGGTGACCTCCTGGGTCTCGCCGTCGTCTGCGGTGACGGTGAGCACCACGTCGGCCCCGGTGCCGTTCACCACGTGCAGCCGCGCGGTGGGGCCGGGGGCCGTGGCGACGGCGAAGGTCTCGTCGAGCGTCTGCAGCGCCGGGTACCAGGCGAAGTCGCTCGCACCGTCGGCGACCGTCGAGGTGCGGGCCGCCATCACGATCGGCTGGTCGGAGTCGGCGGTCACCGCGTAGGTGCCGTCGGGCAGATCTTCGAGCGGGAACTCGGTCACGATGCCGGGGGTGAGCCCCACTCGGTACTCGGTGCTCGCACCACCCGTGCGCTCCTCCGCCACCGTCACCGTCACGGAGGCGGGATCGTCTCCGGGCACGAACATCCGGAGCACCGGCTGGAGGTCTTCGTTGCCGGAGTCGGCCAGCAGCGGAGCGATCGCCGAGCTGCCCGAGATCTCCACGCCGGCCACGGTCTGGGTGGTGGCGGGGGGAGCGGTGGCCCCGACGAGCTCGACGCCCCCGGGCTCGAGGCCGCGCACCACGCTCTGCTGCACGGCGGCCACCACCGCGCCCACGCTCGCCTCGACGTGCACCACCGGTGCGGCCAGGTCGGGGGCGAGGCCGGCCAGCGACAGGATGCGCGTGGACCGCGCCGGCACGTCGATGTTGCGCCCGCCGGGAGCCTCCACGGCACCGGTGTCGCCGAACACGGTGACGTCGACCACCGCGGCCACGTCGGCCGGGTTGGTGAGCGAGACGAAGCTGGTGCGGCCGACGGTGGTGGAGCCGGCGACCAGCCAGCTGTCGTCGCTCGCTTCGCCGCAGGCGGTCGCGGCGAAGCCGACGAGGTCGCCCGAGGAGACCGACTGCGACTGCGCCGCCGCGAAGACGGCGCCCGAGGAGACCGCGTCGGCCGGGAGTGCCACGCGGGCGGGAGCGGATGCGGCCGCGGCGCCCGCACTGTCGTCGGGCGACGCGAGGGTGCTCAGCTCGAGCTCGAGACCGCTGTCGCCGGAGGTCGCGACCTGGTCGGCCGATCCGACGCTCGAGATGGCCGTCGCATCCTGCCCGCTGTCGTCGGAGAGACGCACCAGCGGGCCGGGGCACGCGCGCACCTCCTCGGCGGCGGCGGGGTCGACCGTGAACGACGAGGGCGTGGCGGTGACGCCCGGGAGCGGGAGCAGCACGGCGGCGCTCACGACGCCCGCGGCGGCGGCCGCGGTGACGACGCCCACCACCACGCGCGTCGCGGTGCGGAGAGGGCTAGCGGCCATCGTGGTCTCCCTCCTCGGGGGCGGATGCGGCCACGTCGGACGGGGTCACGGTCGATGTCGGAGCGGTGTCGGCATCGGGCTCGGCCGCCGGCTCCGGCTCCGGCTCCGGCTGTGATTCAGCCGCGGTCTCGACCTCGGCCTCCTCCGTCGTCGCCGCCTGGGCGGATCGCACGCTCAGCACGGTGTCGTCGTCGGGGTGGTAGTCATCCGGCGGGGAATCGATCGCCGGGGCGACGTCATCCTGCTGGACCGGTGAGTCGCCCTGGACCGCCGGAGCGGAGATGGGCGACACGACCGTCAGCGGTGTGTCGGCCGCGAGGCCCGCGAGCGGGGAGCGCGACGCCGTGAAGACCCCTGTCGGGGCGCCGGGCGCGGCCGGGTCGGAGTCGAGCACCTCGGGCTCGTCGCCCACCGGCACCTCGTCGTCGTGGTCGGCGGTCTTCTCCTCGGCGAGCTGCTCCTCGGGCGAGTCGGCGGCCGCCGCGTGCGCGGTGGCGCTCACCGCCCGCGAGCCCTGAGCCTGGAGGCGGCCGGCCGGGAGTGCGAGCAGCACGGCGACGAGGAAGACGAAGGCCTGCACGGCCAGCACGAGGATGCCGTACGGCGTGCCGGTGGGGGTCGGCGACGGCTCCGGCAGCGCCGCGACGGGGTCTGTGTCGCCCGCGACCTGCCACAACCGGCCGAAGGCCGTGTCGCCGATGAAGGTGGACTGGGCGTTCGCGTTCAGCGCGGCGGCCGAGCGCGCGGCCACGTCGTCGGCGTCGTCGCCCTCCGTCGCCGGCGAGAGCAGCACGAACTCCACTCCGAGGGAGGTGAGCTCGCCCGCGACCTCGGCCCCGCTCACCGACGCCACGTTGCCCACGATCGAGGCGAGTTGCTCGCCCTGCTCCCCCGCGAGCGCCGCGGTCGAGGCGAGGGTGGACTGCTGGCTCAGCGTGGGACCGGTGCCGTGCACCACCGACGCGGCAAGACCCCCTCCGGGCTGCGGATCGAGCACGAGGGTACCGACCCTCGGCGTGGCCTGGGCCTCGGCCGACACGTAGGCCGGCAGCTGACGCCCGGTACCGGGCACGACCTCGGCCGTTCCGAGGAGCACACCGAGCCCCGAGGGCAGCACGATCACGCCCACCGCCGTGAGGGCGATCACGGCGGGCACCGTGGCCAGCCGCGGCAGCGCTTCGAGGGCCACGCAGGCCGCGCCCACGAGCCCCAGCCAGTAGAGGCTGAGCCCCGATCCCGGCCAGATCGACACGGCCTCGTCGCCCGAGGTCGCGAGAGCGAGCTGGGTGGCACCCACCGCGGTCGCGAACCCGAGCAGGGCCACCACGACGGAGAGCACCGCGCGGTAGGAGCCGGGCAGCACCAGCGCCGCGACCGCGAGGATGCCGAGCGGCAGGGCGAGCAGGCCCACCACGATCAGCGCGGTCTGCGCATCGATGCCGAACCCCGCGGCGAGCGACTCCCACCCGCCGAGACCGGTCTGCGGCAGGCCGAGCAGGAGGTCGAGCACCGGGACGGAGGGGCGCCACACCGGCACACCCGGATCAGCGAGCAGCGCGAGCGGGGTGCCGCGCAGGAACTGGTCGACGGCCAGCGGCGCGAACAGCACCAGGGCGGGGATCGGCACCCCGATGAGGCGCATCACGTCTCGGCGCGCGGCGACGGTGGCGATCAGCCAGAGCACCGCCAGCGCCGGCCAGAGCGACGGGGCCGCGGCCAGAACCGCCGCGAACAGGATCGACGCCATCGCGGAGGCCGACCACGACCGCGGCGCCGCCAGCACCGCGAGCACGAGCCAGGGCAGCAGCAGGTGTGCGAGGAGCGGCCCGATCATGCCCGCGTCGAGGGCTCCGAGGAACGGGGGTGCGAGCACCCAGAGCACGGCGGCCGTGGTGCGCACCAGGGGACGCTGGGTGAGCCGTGCGGCGAGGAACCAGGCCGCGAGCGCCGCGAGCGGGAGCGCGACGAGGTAGAGGCAGACGAGGGCGAACGACGGTGCCCAGAACGTGATCGAGCCGAGCACCGCCAGGAGAGTGGCGAACGGATCCGCGGCACCGGTGAACCCGAGGCCGAGGTCGCGGAATCCCGTGCCGATCTGCTGCCAGAGCTCGCCGACGGAGCCGTCGAGCGGGAGCGCGCCGCCGCCGATCAGGGCGGAGGCTCCGAACGCCGGGAGGAACACCACGAAGCCGATGAGCGCGATCACGAGCACGGTGACGGCGCCGCCGCTGGCGATGAACTGGATGCGGTCACGGTCGCCGCGGAGATAGGTGAGGGCGATCTCCCGCTGCAGTGATCGCCGTCGGCGTACCTCTTCGCCGGGCATCCTGAGCGGTGCGATGGCCTTCCAGCCCACCTTCCTGGCGGACTTCAGCCGGCGTCTGGCCTCACCGATGTGCGAGCCGAACGCCGCGCGGAACGCCGCCGCGAACTCGCCCCCGATGGCGCCGGGCTGCTTGCGCACGAGCTGCACGATCGACCGCAGCACCGCGAGGGGCACCAGTGAGAGCCAGTGGAACACCACCGCGAACGCGGGTGCGTAGACCAGCCGGCGATGCAGCTGCGCCGCCCGCCTGGCCGTCTGGCGGCGCCGGCGCGCGGATCCCTTCACCGATCGGCTGGGCCCGGAGTAGCCGTCGCCGTCGGTCGCCACGCGAGCCGCGGGCACGGCGATCACGCGGTGCCCGGCCAGTCGCACCCGCACCGAGAAGTCGAGCCCGTTGTCGGCCGTCGGCAGAGCGGGGTCGAAGCCGCCCACCTCGTTCCAGACGGTGTGCCGCACCAGGAGGCCGGCCGCGCCCATCCCGAGCACGTCGCTCAGGCGGTCGTGCTGCGCCTGGTCGAGCTCGGTCTCCACGAGCGCCACGCTCGAACCCAGCGAGGTCACGGTCTCGCCGAACTCGGCGATGTAGTCGCCGTCGCCCCACTCCATCTGCTTCGGGCCGGCGGCCGCGACCGAGGGGTTCACCTCGACGGCGGCGAGCAGGGCGGCGAGTGCGCCGGGCTCAGGGGCGGTGTCGTGGGCGAGCAGCCAGATCCAGTCGTTCTCCGACTCGGGCGGCGGCGCGACGCCGAGCGCGTGGGCGACGCCGGTGCCGAACGAGAGCCGGCTCGAGGCCGAGATGAAGCGGGTGGGATGCGCGGCCGCGAGCAGTGCGGCGGTCTCGTCGGTCGACGCGCAGTCCACGACCACGAGCGCGTCGGGCCTCCGCGTCTGGGCCGCGATGGCCTCCAGTGTTCGCGGAAGGTGCCCGGCTCCGTTCGAGGAGACGAGGACGGCGGTGACTCGAGCGTGCATCGGGTCGACTCTAAGCGCGGCCCCGCGCATCCGGCGGGGGCCTCATCGGCGTGCCGGGTTTATGTGAACCACATGTGGACCGCGCCCCCGGTCGACCCCGCGCCGCAGCAGCGGCGGCGCGCTAGAGATTCACACCGCGCGCTTGCGCAGCTTGCGGCGTTCGCGTTCGGAGAGGCCGCCCCAGATGCCGAAGCGCTCGTCGTTCTCGAGGGCGTAGTCGAGGCACTGCGCCTTCACCTCGCACGAGGTGCAGATGCGCTTGGCATCGCGGGTCGACCCGCCCTTCTCGGGGAAGAAGGCCTCGGGGTCGGTCTGCGCGCACAGCGAGTCGGCCTGCCAGGCGAGGGGGTTGTCATCGCCCGCGTTCTGCCGGACTCCCGGGACACCCAGATTGACAGGATCGACGAACCAGTCATCAGGAACGCCCGAGCGATAGTCTGACAATGCCATATCACGCTCCACACTCTGAATCGGTCTGCGACCTGCCGAACCCCGTGCACTAATTACAGCCGTGTAGTTCGCTCACGTCAAGTCGCGGATCGTAAACCCTCAAGCCGTTGTCGAGGGTTAGGCGCGGCGCTCGGCGTGGCGCGTGCGATGGACATTCCGAGCAGTTCATCGATATCCTGCCAGGATGTTGCGGAAGATCGTGCTGCTGGCCATCCCCGGCGTCGCCCCCTTCGAGTTCGGGGTGGTGTGCGAGGCCTTCGGCATCGACCGCAGCGAGCACGGCGGCCCGGTGTTCGAGTTCTCCATCGCCACCGCGGAGCCCGGCCCGGTGCGCACCAGTCTCGGCTACGACATGGTCATCTCGAACGACCTCTCGGCCGCGGCCGACGCCGACCTGGTCGCCGTGCCCGCGCACGACGTGAACGCCGACGTCGACCCGCGGATCGCCCAGGTCATCCGCGACGCGGTGGCCAGGGGCGCCTGGGTGCTGAGCATCTGCAGCGGCGCCTTCACCCTGGCCAAGAGCGGGGTGCTCTCCGGCCGCAGCGCCACCACGCACTGGATGCACGCCGACCGGCTCGCCCGCGAGTTCCCCGACGTCGCGGTCGACCCCGACGTGCTCTTCGTCGAGGACGGCACCGTCATCACGAGCGCCGGCACGGCCGCCGGCATCGACGCCTGCCTGCACCTCATCCGGTGCGAGCTGGGGGCCTCCGCCGCGAACGTGGTGGCCCGGCGCATGGTGGTTCCGCCGCAGCGGTCGGGCGGGCAGTCGCAGTACATCGCGGTGCCCATCCCCGCCAGCCGCGACGACTCCTTCGCCGAGGTCACCGACTGGATGCTCGAACACCTCTGCGAAGACCTCACGGTCGACGAGCTCTCCCGCAAGGCGCTCATGTCGCCGCGCACCTTCGCCCGCCGCTTCAAGGCCGACCTCGGCACCACCCCCGGCGCGTGGCTCAACCGTCAGCGGCTGCTGCGCGCCCAGCAGCTGCTCGAGGAGACCGTGCTGCCGCTCGACACCGTCGCGTCGGAGAGCGGCTTCGGCACCGCGGCGGTCATGCGGCACCACTTCGCGAAGTCGCTCAACACCACCCCCGCCGCCTACCGACGCACCTTCTGCATCCGCGACACCGCCTGACCCGCGTCGCGACGCGCCGCGCGGAGCCGGGCGCCGGGCGCTACGGCAGCAGGTGCGCGGGGGCGCCGGGAGCGGCGAGGAAGAGGGTGCCGGTGCCCGAGACCGTGAGCTCGCCCTCGTCGGGGGTGACGAAGACGGCGTCGCCGCGCACGAGCGCGTGCGAGCCCGACGCGCCGGCGATGCTCAGCGAGCCCGCCACGCAGATGCCGATCGCCGCACCGAACGGGGTGTACGCGACCGAGGTGGGCGCATCCGCCCCCAGCCCGGGCTCGACGCGGGCGAGCACGAAGTCGGGCACGTCGGGCACGAACAGCTGCAGCCCGGCGGACGGCTGCTGCGGCTCGAGGTAGGGCACGGGCAGCGGGTCGAAGTCGAGCACCTCGAGCAGCTCGGGCACGTCGATGTGCTTCGGGGTGAGGCCCCCGCGCAGCACGTTGTCGCTCGCGGCCATGAGCTCCACGCCGAGCCCCGAGAGGTAGGCGTGGATGTTGCCGGCCGGCAGGTACAGCGCCTCGCCGCGCTGCAGGGTGACGCGGTTGAGCAGCAGCGAGATGACGATGCCGGGGTCGCCCGGGTACTCCTCCGAGAGCCGCACCACGGTCTCGAGCGAGGCCGTGTAGGGGTCGGTGAGGTGCGCGTGCGCGGGGTGCAGCGCCTTCTCGGCGGTGCGCACGAGGTGACCGACGAGCGCCGACACCTCCTCTCCGCCCCCGAGCAGCCAGGCCACCACCGACTGCAGGATCTCGGCATCGGTCTCGGTGAGGGTCACCGAGTCTTCGAGGAGGTGCACCATCGGGCCGTAGAGCTCCCACCGCGGGGCGGTCTGCGCGTTGTCGATCGTGACGAGCAGGTCGACGATCTCGCGCACCTCGTCGAGCGGGCGGAAGCCGCACAGGGCGTCGTAGCGCTCGCTCAGCGCCACCACGAGTTCGGGCTTGTGCAGGGCGTCCTTGTAGTTGCGGGTCGGGTCGTCGAGCGCGACGCCCGCCGCGTTCTCGCGGGCGAAGCCCTCCCGGGCCCGCTCGAGGGTGGGATGCGCCTGGAGCGAGAGCGGGGCGCCCGCGGCCAGGATCTTGAGCAGGTAGGGCAGCGACCCCTGCCGCCCCACGATGCGCGTCGGGTCAGAGGCGATCCACGCGGCGAGGTCGCCGGCACCGCCCGTCTCGGCGGGGTCGAGCACCTGGCTCGGGCTGCCGGGATGCGCGCCCAGCCAGAGCTCGGCCTGCGGCTCGCCGGTGACGGGCGTGCCGAGCAGCTCGGGGATGGCCGTGGCCGACCCCCAGGCGTAGGGGCGGGGGGTGTTGCCGATCGCTACGAACATGGTCCCAATCTCGTTCCGTGCCGGCCGGCGCCGAAGCCGGTTATGTGCCCCCTACAAGCCGTGCGGAGCACGGGTCGCGGGCGGTTGGAACAAAACTACCAAGCCGCCGTGCCCGCATCCGGTCGCTCGCTATGCTCACCGGCCATGAGCTTCGAACCCCTGGTCAGCGACTTCTACGACTACGCCTCCCTCCTCAGCGACGAGGAGCAGGCGGCGCTCGCGCGACTGCGCGCCCACCTCGAGACGGCGGTGAAGCCGGTCGTGAACGAGCACTGGCAGAGCGCCACCATGCCCGAGGGCATCATGCCCGGCCTCGCCTCGACGGGCGTGTTCGGCTTCGCCTGGGAGGAGACGAAGCCGTTCGAGAACTCCGCCGTGTTCCGCGGCTTCGTGGCGCTCGAGCTCGCCCGCGTCGACGCGAGCGTGGCCACCCTCGTGGGCGTGCAGAACGGGCTCGCCATGGGCTCGATCAGCGTCACCGGATCGCCGGAGCAGCGCGCCGAGTGGCTGCCGCGGATGGCCGCGGGCGAGGTGGTGGGCGCCTTCGGCCTCACCGAGCCGCTCTCCGGCTCCGACTCGGCGCAGGGCCTGCGCACCGTGGCCACCCGCGACGGGGACGAGTGGGTGCTGAACGGCTCCAAGCGCTGGATCGGCAACGCCACCGTGAGCGACATCACCGTCATCTGGGCGAAGGACGCCGCCGACGGCCAGGTGAAGGGCTTCATCGTGCCCACCTCGACGCCCGGCTACTCGGCCACGAAGATCCAGGGCAAACAGAGCCTGCGCATCGTGCAGAACGCCGACATCACGCTCGAGGACGTGCGGGTGCCGGAGAGCCTGCGGCTGCAGGGCGCGAACTCGTTCCGCGACACCGCGAAGGTGCTGCGCCTCACCCGTGCCGAGGTGGCGTGGGCCGCGGTGGGCAACTCCATCGGCGCCTACGAGGCGGCGCTGCGCTACGCGAAGGAGCGCGTGCAGTTCGGCAAGCCGATCGCCGGCCACCAGCTCATCCAGGACCTGCTGGTGAAGTCGATGGGCAACATCACGGCCAGCCTCGGCATGGTGGTGCGGGTGTCTCAGATGCTCGACGACGGCACCCAGCGCGACGAGCACTCCGCGCTCGCGAAGGCCTTCACCACGGCCCGGATGCGCGAGACGGTCGCGTGGTGCCGCGAGGTGCTCGGCGGCAACGGCATCGTCCTCGACTACGACGTGGCCCGGCACTTCGCCGACGCCGAGGCGCTCTACTCCTACGAGGGCACCCGCGAGATGAACACGCTCATCGTGGGCCGCAGCCTCACGGGCGCAGCCGCCTTCGTCTGATCGCCGCCCCCGCATCCGCCTCGCCCCCTCGGCCGCGGCCGGGGCGCCCCGAGAAGTAGGCTGTTCGCCATGCGCTACCCCGTCGACGCCACCACGAAGGCCCTCTCGGTGCTCGTGGTGTTCACGGCGTTCGCCGGCGACTTCTGGCGCAACCTCCTCGGCTGGTGGGGCTACCTCGCGCTCGTCGCCGCGATCACGGCCGCCGTCGCGGTGCTGATGACGCGCCGGGGGCTGTGGCGACGGCTCGACCCCCGGCGTCTGCCCCGCACCCTCCTGCTGCTCGCGACGCTCATGGTGCTCTCGCTAGCGTGGTCGGCGTACCCCGGGGCGACGGTGCTCGGCATCCTCGCGCAGGCCGCCACCACTCTCTGCGCCCTGTTCCTCGCGGTCGCGAACGGATGGCCCCAGCTCGCGCTCGCGGCCTCGCGCGCGTTCACCGCGATCCTCGGTCTCTCGGTGGCGTTCGAGCTCGTGGCCGCGATCTTCGTGCGGCAGCCCGTCCTGCCCTTCTTCACCGACTACTCCGGCCAGAAGGTGCCGAACGCGTTCTACTGGACGCAGGCCGACCTCTTCACCGGCGGCCCCATCCAGGGCATCGTGGGCAACCGCAACCTGCTCGCCTTCGTCGCGCTGCTCGCGCTCGTGACCGTGGGGGTGCTGCTGGCCCAGAAGCTGGTGCGCACCCGCCCGGCCGTGGCCTGGCTGGTGACCGCGGTCGTGGTGCTCGCCCTCACCCGCTCGGCCACCGTGATCGCCGCGCTGGTCGTGACCGCCGGGATGCTCGGGGTGCTGCTTCTGGCACGCCGGGTGGGCCCGGGGCGCCGGATGGGCGTGGCGGTGGCGACGGCGGCACTGGCGGTGGCGGCCGTGGTGGCGGTGAGCGCATCATGGAGCACGCTGCTCGGGCTGTTCGGCAAGTCGGACGACCTCACGGGGCGCGTCGACATCTGGAACTCGGTGGTGTCGCTGGCCTCGGAGCGGCCCGTGTTCGGCTGGGGCTGGGTGAGCTACTGGGTGCCGTGGGTGGAGCCCTTCGACGGGCTCGCCGTGCGCAACGGGGTCACCTATCTGCAGGCGCACGACGCCTGGCTCGACGTGTGGCTGCAGCTCGGGTTCGTGGGGTTGGCGCTGTTCGCCTTCTTCGTGCTCGGCAGCTGGCACCGCTCGTGGTGGTTCGCGGTCGACACCTCCCTCGACGGCCGCGGGCGCCCCCTGCCCCACCTCGCGGTGACGCTCGCGCCCGCGCTCATCCTCACGGCGCTGCTCGTGCAGAGCCTGGTGGAGAGCCGCCTCCTCGTCGAGGGCGGGTGGCTGCTGCTCGTCGCGATCGGCGTGAAGAGCAAGATCGAGCAGACCGACGTGGGGCTCGACCTCACCGGGATCGAGACGGTGCCGAAGGCGGCACCGGTCGCGACCGCGCCGTGACCCCTGCTGCCCGGTCCGCGCATCCGGCCGCCGCCGCGGTGCTGGAGTTCTTCGGCTCGACCCGGTTCGCGAAAGCGCTCACCGTCACGATCCTCGCCACGGCGTTCGGCTCGTTCCTCATCCGGGCCACCCTCGGCTGGCCCGGCCTCATCGCCATCGTCAGTGCCCTGGTGGTGTTCGCCGCCCTCTCCTTCGCCGGGCGGTGGGACCGCCTCGACTGGCACGGGCTGCTGCCCATCTCGCTGCTGCTGTTCCTCGGCTGGTGCGTGCTCACCGTGTTCTGGAGCAAGTACGTGCCGTCGAGCCTCAACGGCATCGCCTACCTGCTCGCTTACGCCTTCCTCGGCGTGTACGTCGCGGTGGTGCGCGACCTCATCCAGATCGTGCGCGCACTCGGCGACGTGCTGCGGGTGGTGCTCACCGTGTCGCTCGTGCTCGAGATCGTGGCGGGTGCGCTGCTGGACGCGCCCATCCGGTTCCTCGGCATCACCGGGGCGCTGTCGACGGCGGGGCCGATCCAGGGTGTGCTCGGCACGCGCAACATGGTGGGATTCGTGGCGCTGCTGGCCGTCGTGACCTTCGCGATCGAGTGGGCCACGAGGTCGGTGCGCCGGGGCACCGCGGTGTACAGCGTGGCGATCGGTCTGGCGGCGATCGTGCTCTCGGGGTCTCCGGTCACGACCGCGGTCGCGGTGGTCACGGCGCTGGCCGCGGGGGTGCTGCTGCTGTTGCGCCGCGCGGCGCCCGAGACGCGGCGGGGCTGGCACTTCGTGCTGCTGGCGCTCTCGCTCGCCGGGCTCGTGGTGGCCTTCCTCATGCGCGGGCGCATCCTCGAGATCCTCTCCACCCGGCGCGAGTTCACCTACCGGCTCGAGATCTGGCGCGAGCTGTGGCGGCTGATCGAGCTCAACCCCCTCGAGGGCTGGGGCTGGGCGGGCTACTGGCGCAGCAGCGTGTCGCCGTTCTTCGCGCTCGACGTGATCGGCAACCGCTCGCACACCTCGGCCCTCAACGCCTTCATCGACGTGTACTTCCAGACCGGACTGGTGGGCTTCGTGATCTTCGTCGGATTCGTGGGGCTCACCTTCGGGCGCGCCTGGGTGCTCGCGGCGTCGAAGAAGAGCATCGTCTTCCTCTGGACCGCCCTCGTGCTGGTGGTGCTCATCGCCACCTCGATGGCGGAGAGCATCATGCTCGTGGAGTACGGCTGGCTGATGCTCGTGATCTGCTCGGTGAAGGCCGCGCGCGACCTCAGCTGGCGGGTGCGGCTCCGGCGCGCCGACGAACCGCACGAGGGGGTGCCCGCGGAGTGACCCTCGACATCATGATGCCGTTCTGGGGGCGCCCCGACCATCTGCGGGAGGCGGTGCAGAGCGTGCTCGCGCAGAGCGATCCCGACTGGAGGCTCGTCGTGGTCGACGATGTCTACCCCGACACCGAGCCGGGGCGGTGGGTGCAGTCGCTCGGCGACCCGCGCATCCGGTATCTGCGCAACGCGGAGAACCTCGGCGTGGGGGGCAACTTCCGCGAGTGCGTGCGGCTGGCCGAGCACGAGCGGGTGGTGCTCATGGGGTGCGACGACCGGATGCTGCCGGGGTTCGTGGGGCGGGTGCGCTCGCTGGTCGACGCGCACCCGGGGGCTGCGATCGTGCAGCCGGGGGTCGAGGTGATCGATGCGGCGGGGGCGGTGCACCGGCCGCTCGCCGACCGGGTGAAGGGCATGGTGCGGTTCGGCGGCTCGGGGGCGCGGGAGTTCTCGGGCGAGCGACTGCTCACGAGTCTGCTGCACGGGAACTGGGCGTACTTCCCGTCGCTGGTGTGGCGGCGCGACGATCTGGTGCGGTTCGGGTTCCGGCCCGGGTTCGAGGTGGTGCAAGACCTCGCGCTGATCGTCGACGTGGTGCTCGCGGGCGGGTCGCTGCTGCTCGACGACGAGACGGTGTTCCAGTACCGGAGGCACGCGGGCAGCGTGTCGGCGCTCACCGGGCCCGACGCGACCAAGTTCGGCGAGGAGTCGGCGCTGTTCGCCGAGGTGACGGCACGGACCGCCGCCGCCGGGTGGGGCCGCGCCTCCCGGGCGGCGCGCCTGCACCTCACCTCGCGCCTCAACGCGCTCACCGAGCTGCCCGCCGCGCTCCGCGCCGGCGACCCCGTCGCCCGGCGCGCTCTGCTCCGCCACGCGCTCGGCTGACCTGCCGCGCGCATCCGCCGCCCTGCGCCCTGCGGGCGCGACGTCAAGGGCGGGCGGAGCGGCGGGCGCGGAGGCTGCGGAGGGCGGCGCGACGACGGGTGGTGGCGAGGAGCACGAGGCGGGCGAGCATGAGGCGGGCGCGGAGGATGGTGGGGAGGCCGCGGAGGCCCAGCGGGGTCTGGTTGGAGTCGTGGAGACGGCGGGCGGTGACGTCGCGGTCGAGATGCCGGATGCTGCGGCGCACGTTGCCGGTGATGGCGATCCACACGTCGTGCGACTCGGTGAGGTAGCCGGGGAAGGGCAGGATGCCGTCGTCGATCGCCTCGCGCCGGAAGCCCATCGCGCAGCCGAAGTAGGGCCGGTAGCCGATCATGATCGCGACCAGGTTCGCGAGGTGGTGGCGCGAGGTGCGGGCGCGCAGCGGCGGGTACCAGAGCCGGGCGCCGTCGCGGCCGAGGATGGAGTGGTTGCCGGCCACGACGAGCGCGCGCGACAGGCCTGCGATCATGTCCTCGTGCCGGCCGGGCAGCCACACGTCGTCTTGATCGGAGAGGAACACGAAGCGGCCGCGGGAGCGCCGGATCGCCGCCTCGAACGCGCGCACGTAGCCGACGTTGGTGTCGGTCTTCGTGAGCAGGATGCGCGACTCCCCCAGCCGTTCCGCCGTGCGCACCACGACGGCCGCGGTGTCGTCGGTGGAGCAGTCGTCGACGACGACGAGCTCGTCGTGCGGACCGAGCTGCGCCACGATCGACTCGATCTGCTCCGCCACGTAGGCGGCGCCGTTGTAGGTGGCCATGCACACGCTGGCGCGGATGTCGTCGGTCACGATGCCTCCTCGGGATCGGGCGAAGGGGCGGGGCCGGGCCGCGCCCGCCGCAGCGCCACCGCGTGCACCACGAGGCCCGCGACAGGCCCGAGCAGCAGCGCCAGCACCGCCCGCAGCTCGAGCCCGAGCGGCAGCAGCAGCACCACCACGGCGAGCGCCGTCGCCGCCAGCCACCCGGCCGAGTACGCGCTGTGCCAGTCGAGCGCGAGACAGAGCGCCCCGGTGATGGTGAGCAGTGCGAGCATGCCGGCGGCGAGCACCAGCCCGGCCACCGTGAACGGCCCCACCACGTAGTCGGGCCCGTAGTACCAGGTGAGCAGGAACGGCCCGAGCAGCCCCCCGAGCACGGCACCGCCCACCGCCACGAGCGCGATCAGCCGCGCCACGGGCACGAGCGCCCGGAAGCCGAGCGACCGGTTGTTGAGGAAGTGCGCGATCGCGACGCCCTGGTAGGCGTTGAGCGGGATGAGCAGGGGCGCCCGCGTGAAGGTGATGGCCACCAGGATGGGCGCGGCGGCGTCGTAGACCGCCTCGCTCGAGGTGAGCCGCAGCAGCACCGGGAACCCGACGACGAGCACCGCGCTCGACCCCGAGGCGAGGCAGGCGTGCCCGAGGCGGCGCAGGAACGGGCCGAGCCCGACGTCGGCCCGTGCGGCCGCCGCGCGCCGGAGCGTCGGCGACACGAGCAGCCCGAGCAGCCAGGTGACGCTCGCCACGCTCGCCGCCACCGCGAGCCCGGCCACGCTGGCCGCGACCAGCGCCGCCACGACGACGAGCAGGATGCGCAGCAGCGAGTCGCCGATGACCAGCCGCGCGAAGGTGTTCCACTGCAGCCGCCCGCCGAGCACGCCCACGATCACCGCGTGCCCCGAGAACAGCGCCACGGCGGCGCTGAGGGGCAGCGCGAGCCCGGCGTGGGCGGGGCCGAGCACGAGCGGCCCCCACCACAGCCCGGTGGCCCACAGCAGCACGCCGAGCGCGACACCGACACCGAGGCCGACCCCGAGCATCCGCGGCTCACGCCGGGAGGCGGCGGGTTCGGCCCGGCGGTCGCTGTCGTGCACGGCGCGGGTGGACTCGGCCGAGAGTCCGCCCAGGATGCCGAACCACGCGAACAGGAACGACCAGAACGCCAGGAAGTCGGCGGTGTCGGGGCCGCTGAGGATGCGCGGGGCGATCAGCAGCACCGCGAAGCCGACACCGGCCGAGACGAGCGACGCGGCTCCGACGCCGATGAAGCTGCGGCGGCCGATGGTGGGCGTCTCCCCCGAGGGCGGCTGCCCCGACGGCGGCTGGCCCGACGGCGGCTGGCCCGACGGCGCCTCGCTCACGACTGGCTCGGGTCGCGGCGGGATCCGGTCATAGAGTGAAATCATAGTGCGGGCGGCTCCGGGTTCCCCGGGCGCGGAGGGAGTGGTGCGGGTGAGCGACGACGTCGCGGCGATCGTGACCGCCTACGGGCCAGGGGGCGGGCTGCTCGAGCTGGTCGAGTCGCTGCTGCCGCAGGTGGCGCGGGTGGTCGTGGTCGACGACGGCAGCGACCCGCGTTTCGACCCGGTGCTCGACGCGGCCAGGCGGTCGGGCGCCCTCGTGGTGCGCCACAGCTCGAACCAGGGCATCGCCGCCGCGCTCAACACGGGCGTGCGCGCCGCCGAGGCCGACGCCGTGACGGCGCCCACGTTCGTGCTCACCCTCGACCAGGACTCCGAGGTCTCCCCCGATTTCGTCTCCTGCCTGGTGGGCACGGCCCGCGAGGCCGCGGAGGCCGGGATCACGGTGGGCATGGTGGCGCCCGCGCACGTGGAGGGGCAGCCGTCGCCGGTCGCCGGGGCCGTGCGGGGCTTCCTGCTCGGCCGGGCCCCGATCCAGTCGGGCATGCTCATCCCACTCGACACCCTGCGCCGCGTGGGGGGCTTCGCCGAGCAGCTCTTCATCGACGGCGTCGACACCGACTTCGCCCTCCGGGTCGACCGCGCGGGACTGCGCATCGTGCTCTCCCCCGCGGTGCGGCTCGGTCACTCGCTGGGCCGGCGGCACACCCCCCGGCTGCTCGGGGTTCCGGTGCGCCTCGGCGGGGCGCCGCTCGAGCTCACCCACAGCGCCCCGTTCCGCTACTACTACATCGTGCGCAACCGGGTGCTGCTCAACCGGATGCACGGCCGGCGCCACCGCGCCTGGAGCGTGCGCGAGACGCTCGCCGACGCGCGGCACCTGCTCGTGGTGCAACTGCTCGTGCCGGGCAGGGTGCCCCGCGCCCGCGCCGCCCTGGCGGGGGTGCGCGACGGCTGGGCGGGTCGCTCGGGCCCCATGCCCGAGCGGCTCAGGGCGGCGCTCGACCGCTGACCGCCTCCCGGGGTCGGCGCACCCCCGCGGCTATGATGGGGCGCATGCCGTCCCCCCTCGATCGAACGCTCGTGGTGATGCCCGCGTTCAACGAGGAGGAGGCCGTCGGCGACGTGGTGCGCGAGGTCTTCGCCACCGCGCCCGGCGCCTCCGTTCTCGTCGTCGACGACGGCTCGGCCGACGCGACCGCCCGCGTCGCGGCCGACGCGGGCGCGACGGTGCTCCGCCTGCCGATCAACCTCGGCGTGGGCGGGGCGATGCGCGCCGGGTTCAAGTACGCCGTGGAGCGGGGCTTCGCCAACGTGGTGCAGGTCGACTCCGACGGGCAGCACGACCCCCGGGGCATCGCCGAGCTGGTGGCCCTGCTCGACCGCTTCGACCTGGTGCTCGGCGCCCGGTTCGCCGGTGTGGGCGACTACCGGGTGCGGGGCCCGCGCCGGTGGGCGATGCAGGTACTCTCGGGCATCCTCAGCCGGCTCACGAAGACGCGGCTCACCGACACCACCTCGGGCTTCCGGGCCTCGGGGCCCCGCGCCGTGGCCCTGTTCGCCCGGCACTACCCCTCGGAATACCTCGGCGACACCGTGGAGTCGCTCGTGATCGCCTCGCGCGCGGGGCTCTCGGTCACCCAGGTGGCCGTGGCCATGCGCCCTCGGGCCGGCGGGGTGCCCTCGCACAACCCCTACAAGGCGGCCGTCTATCTCGGCCGCGCGGCCATGGCGCTGTTCGTGGCGCTCATCCGCCCCCGTGTGCAGCTGCCGCCGACCGAGGCACCGATCGTCGCATGAGTCTCGGCACCTACCTGCTCGGCATCGTGGCCGCCCTCATCACCCTCGGCGTGGTGATCGAGTCGCTGCGCCGCCGCCACCTGCGCGAGCGCCACGCCATCTGGTGGCTGGCCGCGGGCATCGTGGCGCTGATCATCGGCGTGTTCCCCGACATCCTCGGCGCCCTCGCCGGGTTCCTCGGTGTGGCGGTGCCCACGAACCTCGTGTTCTTCCTCAGCATCGCGGTGCTCTTCCTGGTCTCCATCCAGCACTCGGGCGAGCTCACCGAGCTCGAGAGCGAGACCCGCACGCTGGCCGAGTCGGTGGCCCTGCAGGAGCTGCGCATCCGGGAGCTCGAGCGGGCGCTCGCCGAGCGCGACGAGCAGGCCCCGGATGCGCGGGGAGACTCGTGACGGTCGCCCCCGCCCCGCACACCACCCAGGGCCGCCGCTCGGTGCTGCGCGCCCTCCTTCTGCCGTGGCTGCTGCTCGCGGTGCTCGGCACCCTCTGGGCGCTCGCCACGCCGCTCAGCGGCTCGCCCGACGAGCCCGCCCACGTCATCAAGGCGGCGTCGGTGGTGCGCGGCCAGCTGCTGCCCTCGGAGATGCTCGCCACGGGCGGCGTGGTCGAGGTGCCCGCCGCCGTCGCGCACGAGAACGTGCTCGGCTGCTTCGCCTTCCACCCCGACGTCGACGCCTCCTGCGCGCCGGCGTTCGAGGGCGACCCGGCCGAGCTGGTCGAGACGACGACCTCGGCGAGCCTCTACAACCCGCTGTACTACTGGGTCGTGGGCTGGCCCTCCCTGCTGGCGCCCGACACCGCGGGCATATACGGGATGCGCATCGTGAGCGCCGTGCTCTGCGCCGGTTTCCTCGCCGCGGCGTTCTGGATGATCGCCGGCTGGGCCCGCAGCCGCGTGCCCGCCCTCGGCGCCCTCGTGGCCGTCACCCCGCTCGTGCTCTACCTCTCGGCCACGGTCAACCCCAACGCCGTCGAGTTCACCGCGGGACTCGCCCTGTTCACGGCGATGCTCGGCATCGTGCTGCACCCCTCGCCCGACCGGCTGGTGCCGAGGCTCGTGCTCATCGTGGTGGCGGCCACCCTGGTGTCGAACGCCCGCGGCATCTCGCCGCTCTGGGTCGCACTGCTGCTCGTGCTGCCGCTCGTGCTCCTCCGGGCGCGCGAGGTGCTCGCGCTGCTGCGCCGGCCCGTCGTGATCGCCGCGATCGCCCTCGTGGTGGCCGGGGCCGCGGTGAGCGCCTGGTGGACGCTGTCGAGCAACTCGCTCGGCACCGCGCCGAGCAGCGGCCCCGACGTGGCACCGCCCAACGAGGGTGTGGGGCTCAGCCCGCTGCAGGGGTTCGTGGGCCAGTTCGGCGACCTCTACAACCAGCTGCGGCAGATGATCGGAGTGCTGGGCTGGCTCGACACCACGCTGCATCCAGTGGTCTACCTCGTCTACTACGCCCTGTTCGCGGTGGTGGCGGTGGCCGTGGTGCTGTTCGTGCGGGGTCGCGCACTGGTGTTCACGGCGCTGCTGGCCGCCGCGTTCCTGCTCCTGCCCCCGCTCATCCAGTCGTTCTACATCACGCGGGGCGGCTACATCTGGCAGGGGCGGTACACCCTCGTGCTGCTCGTGAGCCTCCTGGTCGGGGCCGCCGCCGTGGTCGCCGCCTCGCCCCGCTTCGCCGCCTGGCTGGAGCGCCCGCGCGCGCCGCGCATCCTCGCCGTCGTCTCGTGGGCGATGGCCGCCGGGTGGGTGTTCGCCACCGTCTTCGCCTTCGCGACGGGCCTGCGCCGGGTGACCGCGGGCTACACCGCGGGCTGGGGTGAGATGCTCGACGCCGCGGCCTGGCAGCCGCCGCTCGGCGCCGTGACGCTGCTCGTGCTCTACGCCCTCGCCGCCGCCGGGTTCGCGGTGGCCGTGCTGCTCGGCGTGTCACCCACCCGCGCCCACGCGATCACCCCCGCCCGGAGCGTGCGCGGGTGACACCGGGCGGCCTCGCGCCGACTCGGGGCGGCCGCGCGCTCGAGTGGTGGGCGTTCGCGATCGTGATGGCCTGGGGCGCCTACCAGTGCTTCTGGAACCTCGCCGGGGCGAACATGGGCGCCGACGAACCGGTGTACGTGCAGGCCGGGTGGGACTACCTGCACGGCGACGTGTCGTCGAACCAGGAACACCCGCCGGTGGCGAAGTACCTCATGGGCCTCACGCAGACCCTGTTCGGCCACGGCCTGCTCTCGGGGCGCGTCACCGCGGCGGTCGCCGCCTTCGCCGTCGGACTCGTGCTCTACTTCTGGCTGCGGCGGGAGCTCGGCTGGGTCGGCGCGCTCGCGGCCGCGGGCTTCTGGCTGGTGCTGCCCCACGGCATGCCCGGGAGCGTGCGGCTCGACCGCATGGCGCTCCTGGAGCCCATCGCGATCTTCTTTGCCGTCGCCGCGTTCGCGGCGGCGTGGCAGTGGATGCGCGGGCGGGCCTGGTGGTGGCTGGCCCTCTCGGCCGCCGCGATGGCCCTGTCGGTGACCTCGAAGGTCTCCAGCGCGGTGCTCGTGCCCGCACTGCTGCTCGTGGTGGTGCTGCGCCGCCGGCTCGTGCCCGTGCTGCTCGGGATCGGCCTGATGGCGGTGGTCGGCCTCGCCGTGGCGGTGGCCGTCTACTGGCCGGTGGGGCTCGGCGACTCGATCGCCTACATGGTGCGCTACCAGTCCGAGCACGACCTGCAAGGGCACCTCACCACCGTGGCCGGGGTCGCCTACCAGTTCCCGCCGTGGTGGTCGAACCTGTGGTTCTGGTTCGACGGGATGGGCGTGCTGCCGGTTCTGGTGCTGCTGGCAGGCTCGATCGCCTCGCTGTGGTCGAGGAGGTGGGCGCTGCTCGGGGTCATGGCCGCGGCCGTCGGGGGCCTGTGGCTCTTCCACCTGGTGATCGCCGACGTGTCGCTCAGCCACTACTACTACGCGTGGGTCTGGCCTTTCTGCGTGACCGCGGGAGCTGGTATCGGTGCACTGTTCGCGGTAGGCCGCCGCCGGACGACCCGCGCCGTCGCGCACGGCACCGCCGCGGTCATCCTCACGGCGGCGCTGGTGTGCGGGGTGTACACGTCGGCCGTGGTGGCGCAGGAGCGGGCCTCGGGCATGGCGCTCGTGCTGGGCGTCCTGAACGACCGCGGCCTCGGTGCGGGGTCGGTCTACGTGGGCGGCATGGCCGAGTGGGAGTACACCTACCTGCTGGGCGGCCGGCAGAGCACCGACCCCGACGATCCCGCGGTCGTGGCGTTCGCCCTC
Organism: Herbiconiux moechotypicola; assembly: GCF_024979255.1. Taxonomy (GTDB): domain Bacteria; phylum Actinomycetota; class Actinomycetes; order Actinomycetales; family Microbacteriaceae; genus Herbiconiux; species Herbiconiux moechotypicola. The sequence continues at coordinate 127,712 of NZ_JANLCN010000009.1, read as the reverse complement.
AAGGACCAGGTGCGGTTCCCGCTCGACCCCGCTCTCGTCGCCAGGCTCGACGAGCATCCGGAGACCTTCGAGCGCCTCGAGATCGACGACGTGACCCTCTACCTCGTGCGGGCCGACGAGGACTGAGACGGCGCATCCGTCTCGGCCGCCTCACCGGCGGCGGCTCGGAGGCGGGCGGTGTGGCCGTCGGAGCGGGTGGGCGCGAACACCCAGAACCGGTAGAGCAGAAAGCGGAACGCCGTCGCGAGCACGAGCCCGACGACGTTGCCGGAGATGTTGTCGGCGAGCAGCGACGTGAACCCGAACACGTAGTGCGAGAGGTACAGGCAGGCGAGCGAGATTCCGAGGCCGATCACGGCGATGAGCGTGAACTCGGCCAGCTCGAGCAGGAAGTTCTTGCGGCGATGCTCACGGAAGGTCCAGTAGCGGTTGCCGAACCAGGTGGCGAGGGTGGCCACGGCGACCGAGATGAATTTTCCGCCGAGCGGGGTCTCGTACCAGCCGTCGCCCAGAGCGCCCGACCAGAGCAGGTTGGAGATGCCGAGATCGATGAAATACCCCGCCAGCCCGACCACCCCGAACTTCAGGGCGTAGCGGACCAATCGCTCCCAGAGGTAGTCCCAGATCTTCTTCACTCTCCACCGATCTCGAGCCCGTTCCAAGCCCGCGCGCCGGGCCATGGAAAATGATAGCTGGTCATGTATCCTTTCCCTGCCCAGCACCACTACACCTGATGAAGTCGAGGCGAAGAGTGCCACAGATGTTCGAGAACGACGTCGTCGTCATCGGGGGCGGAGGACACGTCGGTCTCCCGCTCGCCATCGCTCTGGCCGATCGCGGATCGAGCGTCGTGGTCTACGACGTGAGCAGCCGCGCGGTCGAGGGCATCACCGCGGGCCGCATGCCGTTCAGCGAGCCCGGTGCCGAGCCGGTGCTGCAGAAGGTGCTCGCCGAGGGCCGCTTCAGCGCCTCCACCGACCCCGCAGTCGTGGCCACGGCCGAGCACGTGATCGTGGTGATCGGCACCCCGGTCGACGAGCACCTCAACCCCGACCCGAACGCCATCCCGGCCGCCCTCGAGACGTGCCTGCCGTACTTCTCCGACGAGCAGCTGCTCATCCTGCGCAGCACCGTCTACCCCGGGGTGACCGCCCTCGTCGAGCGCCGGCTGCGCGAGGCGGGGCTCGCCACCGAGGTGGCCTTCTGCCCCGAGCGCATCGCCGAGCACAAGGCGATGGAGGAGCTCTTCACGCTCCCCCAGATCGTGTCGAGCCACAGCGAGTCGGGGCGCGCCCGCGCCTCGAAGCTGTTCCGCACGCTCACCGACCAGATCGTCGACCTCGAGCCCGAGGAGGCCGAGCTCGCGAAGCTGTTCACGAACACCTGGCGGTACATCAAGTTCGCGGCCGCCAACCAGTTCTACATGATGGCCAACTCCCGCGGCCTCGACTTCGAGAGGATCCGCGCGGGTCTCACCCACGACTACCCCCGCGCCAAAGACCTCCCCGGCCCCGGCTTCGCCGCGGGCCCGTGCCTGTTCAAAGACGCCATGCAGCTCGCGGCGTTCAGCGACAACCAGTTCTCGCTCGGCCACTCGGCCATGCTCGTGAATGAGGGCCTTCCGCTCTACGTCGTCACCCAGCTCGAAAAGCGGTTCGATCTCGCGAATCTCACGGTGGGGATCCTCGGCATGTCGTTCAAGGCCGGGTCGGACGACATCCGCTCGAGCCTCAGCTACAAGCTCCGCCGGGTGCTGAAGTTCCGGGCGAAGGCGGTGCTCGGCACCGACCCCTACGTCTCGGAAGAGACCGACGACACCCTGCTGCCCCTGGACGCGGTGCTCGAGAAGGCCGACATCCTCATCATCGCCACCCCGCATCCCGAATACCGCGACCTCGTCACCGACAAGCCGGTCGCCGACGTCTGGAACCTTCTCGGCCAGGGGGTCGTGATTTGAGCGAGGGCCTGCGCGCCTCGATCGTCATCCCCGCCTACAACGAGGGCGAGGACATCGTGGCGGGCCTGGACCGCATCTTCGAGGCGGTGCACCTCGACTCGGAGGTGCTCGTGGTGGTGGACGCTCCGAGCGACACCACCGTTCCCGTGGTGGAGCGCTACGCGGCAGAGAAACAGCCCGCACTGAGGCTCCTCGTGAACGACTACGGCCGCGGTCCGGCCTACGCCATCCGCTACGGCATCGATCACGCCGCCAGCGACACCGTGGTGGTGACCATGGCCGACGGATGCGACGACCCCCGCCAGATCGACGACCTGGTGCGTCTGGTGGAGCGCGGTGTCGTGGTGGCCGCGGCGTCGCGCTACATGCCGGGTGGCCAGCAGGTGGGCGGCCCGCGGCTGAAGAGCTTCCTGTCGCGGATGGCGGGCATCACCCTGCAGCTGTTCACGAACGCGGGCACCCGCGACGCCACGAACTCGTTCAAGGCCTACAACGCCGAGTTCGTGCGCGAGGTGGGCATCGACTCGGTCGACGGCTTCGAGATCGGACTCGAGCTCACGGCGAAGGCGCGGCGACTGCGGCGCCCGGTGGCCGAGATTCCGACCATCTGGCTCGACCGCACCTTCGGCGCCTCGAACTTCAAGCTCGCGAAGTGGATCCCCAAGTACCTCCGGTGGTACCGCTTCGCCTTCGGCCGCCAGCTCAGCGTCGACGAGCTCCGTGCGCTGACGGCACCGACCACGAACCCCCACACCCCTCACGAGAAAGAACACAGCGAATGAAGAAGGTCCTCGTCACCGGCTCCGCCGGATTCATCGGCGGTTACATCGTCGAAGAGCTCCTCGCGAAGGGGTACCAGGTCGTCGGAGTCGACAACTACTCCAAGTACGGCCCGGTCAAGAAGAGCTACGACGACAACCCGCACTACGAGCTCGTCGTGGGCGATGTGCAGGACGTCGAGCTCATGACCCGCCTGCTCGAGGACTGCGACCACTTCATCGCGGGCGCGGCCCTCATCGGCGGCATCAGCTACTTCCACACCTACGCCTATGACCTGCTCGCGCAGAACGAGCGCATCATCGCCTCGAGCGTGGATGCGGCCATCGCCGCCCACAAGAAGGGGCGCCTCGAGAAGGTGACCTACATGTCGAGCTCGATGGTGTTCGAGTCGACCGACCGCTGGCCATCGAAGGAGGGCGACGAGCGCGAGGTGCCGCCGCCGCTGTCGTCGTACGGTTTCCAGAAGCTGGCCGTGGAGTACTTCGCGCGTGCCGCGTGGGACCAGTACAAGCTGCCCTACACGATCCTGCGCCCCTTCAACTGCGTGGGCATCGGCGAGAGCCGGGCGCTCGGCGACGTGGAGATCGACTCGGGCAACGTCAAGCTCGCCATGAGCCACGTCGTGCCCGACCTGGTGCAGAAGGTGCTGAAGGGGCAGGACCCCCTGCACGTGCTCGGTTCGGGCGAGCAGGTGCGCCACTACACCTACGGCGGCGACCTCGCCCGGGGCATCGTGCTCTCGCTCGACCACCCGGCCGCGCTCAACAACGACTTCAACATCTCGACCGCCGCGGGTCACACGGTGACCGAGCTGGCCGAGGTCATCTGGAAGAAGATCAAGGGCCCGGATGTGCCCCTCCGCATCACGAAGGACCCGGGCTTCGAATACGACGTCGCCAAGCGCGTGCCCGACGTCTCGAAGGCGAAGGAGCTGCTCGGCTTCGAGGCCACCACGTCACTGGAGACCATGCTCGACGAGGTCATCCCGTGGATCGAGAACGCCGTTGCCGACGGCACGATTTGACTCTGCGGTGCTCACCGGGCTCCGCCGCGTGGCCGACAGGATCGGCCCGCGGTGGGGCTCGGCACTGGCGCTCGGCGCCGTGCTGGCGATCTCGGCCGCCGTGCTGTTCGCGAACGTGCGCACGCAGTGGTTCATCTACGACGAGTTCGACTACCTGACGCCTCCGGAGGGGAGCGGGTGGCTGGGGTGGCTCGTGACCCCCCACAACGAGCACACGATCGTCTTCACCAAGCTGTGGTTCTCGATCCTCTACCAGGCCATCGGCCTGCACGGTTATGCGCTGTACGCCGTGCCGATGCTCGTGTCGCACCTGGCCGCCGGCGTCGCCGTCTACCTGCTGCTGCGCGCCGTCGTGCGCTCGCGGGCCATCGCGATCGCCGCGGTGGCGCCCCTCATGCTCATGGCGGCCGGGGCGGGCACCCTCACCTGGGCCGGGCAGTTCCAGTACACCGCGGCCACCGCGGCGGGGCTGTGGCTGCTCTGGTTCGTGCTCGTGCGCGCCTCCGATCGCCCGAGCACGTGGGTGTGGGCGGTGGCGCTCACGGTCTTCGGCACCTTCAGCGGGTCGGCCTTCATGCCGATCGGCATCGCCGCCGGGTTCGCGCTCCTCAGCCTCCGACGCTACCTGCTCGGGGTCGTCGTCATCGCCATCCCGTCGATCTGGTTCGTCGTGGTGCGGCGGCTGTGGGACATCCCGAGCTACAACAGCGCCCACGACCTGGGGCAGGTGCTGCGCGACGGCCCCGAGTTCGTTTTCGCCCTCCTGCAGAAGGCCGTCGACGACTCCATCCCGGTGAGCGGCTCGTTCACGCCGGCCGTGCTGGTGCTGGCCACCGTGGGGGTGCTGGCGTTCTTCTCGGTGCCCTCCAGCACCCCGGAGCGGCCCAGGGCCCGCCGGGTGCAGCTGTTCCTGCTCACGGCGCTCACCCTGAGCCTCGCCATCACCCTGATCGGCCGGCTCAGCCGCGAGCTCGCCGACTCGGCGAGCGGCGGCTACTCCTACTTCATCCTCATCGTGGCGATACCGGTGTTCATCGCCACGATCGCGCGGTTCTGCTCGGACACCCGCCTCAGCACCTCGATCATCGTGCTCCTGCTGCTCGGCTGGGCGGCGGCCGGCGCGGCCGCCCTCACCACGACGTCGGCGGGTCTGGCCTCCTGGAAGAGCGGAAACGCCACCCTCCTCAGCGGCGCGGCCTACCTCGCCGACGAGGGCTTCGAGGTGATCGGCGATCGTCCTCCCTCGCCCGCGCTCGGCCCGACCGTCAGCTGGAGCGACCTCACCGCGATGGCCGAACGGGGTGCGATCACGGCGAGCCCGCCGAGCACTCAGACCGCCGATCAGCTCTCTCTCGACCTCCAGTGGTCCGCCGCCAAGGGGGCTCCCTCCACCGAGGGCCTGGACTGTGCGACGATCGCCGCCCACGACTCACTCGCCCTGCCGGGCGACGGCTTCTCCCTCGTGACTACGAGCGCTGGGTCGGACTCTCAGCTCACCCTGAGCTACACCAGCAGCGGGGCCGTCCGGGCCCTGAACCTCCCGGCCACCGGTCTCACGGTGGACTCGGTCTCCGGCCGCGACGCCCTGCTCACCGCGGGCGACCTGCCGCTGACGGTGTGCCGCTGACGATGGGAGCGGTGGAGCTGCTGTCCGTCCTCGTCGCGCTCGCGGCGATCTGCGTGCCGCTCGGGCTCGTGGCCGTCGCCTCGACCTCCCTCTCCCGTGTGCTGTGGCGCGCCGTTCCCGAGGCGGCGCCCCTGTTCGGTGTGCTCGGGCTGGCCGCCGCCTCGTGGCTGGTGTTCCTCGGCACCTGGGCCGCTCCGGCGGCCGGCGTGATCGTGGCCGCCGTGCTCCTCGCCGGCTCCCTCGTGGTGTGCCTGCGCTCGCACCTCCTCGAGCTGCTGCGGGGCGCGTTGCCCCTGGCTGGCCTGCTCGCGTCCGCCGTGCTGCTCTCTCTCGGGTTCGCCTATCTGTGGGGTGGCAGCGGCCCCTACGACGTGATCGCGGAGCGCTTCTTCGCCTTCCGTCTGCCGATCGACAACACCATCCCCTCCCTGTTCGCCGACCGGCTGAGCTCCGGCGAGTCGACCCACGCCCTGCTCGGCGACTGGAACGGCGGCGACCGCCCTCCGCTCCAGTCCGGGCTCGAACTCCTGTTGCGTCCGCTCACCCTGCTGGGCGGGATGCTCGTGGGCGCGCCCGCCGGCGCGGCGGCTCCCGAGGTGGTGTCGTTCGCGGCCGACCTCGCCGCCCAGCTGCTCTGGGTGCCCGCCGCGTTCGCCCTGCTGCGGCTGCTCCGGGTGCCGCGCGGATTCGCCCTGGGCGCCGTGGCGTTCGCGCTCCTGCTCCCCTCGGTGGCGGTGAACACGGTCTTCACGTGGCCGAAACTCCTCTCCGCCGCGCTCGTGCTGGTGTCGCTGGGCCTGGTGGTCGCCGCACGGCACGATCCGCGCCGGTTCGTCGTGCTCTTCGCGCTCGCCGTCGCCTCGGCGGTGCTGGCACTCCTGGCCCACGGTGCCGCCGCGTTCGCGGCCCCCGTGCTCCTCGTGGTGGGGGTCTCGGCGCTGCGCGGCCGCGGGATGCGCACGGCCGTCGCCTCGATGGCCTGGGGCGCGGGGGCCGGGTTGGTGCTCTACCTCCCGTGGGCGGTGTTCCAGCGCGTCGTCGACCCTCCGGGCGACCGCCTGCTGAAGTGGCACCTCGCGGGGGTGCAGGAGGTCGACGCCCGGCCGTTCGTCGAGGCCCTGGCCGACCGGTACGCCGCTCTGACCCCGTCCGAAGCCATCGCCACCCGGTTGCAGAACCTCAGCACGGTGTTCGGCTCCGACCAGTTCGAGCGTCTCGCCGACGGCCGCTTCGACCTGCTCACCTTCCTCCGGGTGGAGGACTACACCAGCACGATGGTGGCGCTCGGCCTCGTCGGCGCGCCGCTCGCCCTCGTGATGGCCGCGGTTCTCGCCACCCGGTGGCGGTCGCTCGACGAGCCCGGCCGCCTCACGGCGCAGATCGTGTTCGGGTGCTTCGCGAGCATCCTGCTCTGGGCCCTGGTGCTCTTTACGCCCTACTCGGCGATCGTGGCGCACGGTTCCCACGTCTGGATCCTCCTGCTCGCCGTCCTGCCGTTCGGCTGGCTGCTGCAACGGAGGCCCCGCCTCGGCTGTGCGCTCCTCGGCGTTCAGGCGGCCGTGTTCCTCGCGGTCTACTGGGTGCCGCTGCTCGCGCCCCCTGGGCCCCTGTCGCGGGTCGCCCTCGTGGTCGCACTCGCGGGGGCCGCCGGGGTGCTGGCGGTCGCTGTGGTCATGATCCGGAGGGAGTCGCGGCCGGGAGTCCCAGCAGGGGTCTCAGAGCCTCTTCGAGCGGCTTCTGGAGCGTCTTCGCGAACGTGACCGTGAAGTGCTCCTTGTCGCCGTAGACGACCACGTGACCGATGACCGGCAGGCACACCCCGTCGGGACAGTAGAGGTCGCTGAGGTCGATCGCCTCGGCACCCTCGGTGCGCTGCACGGCCTCCATGAGCGGGTCGGGGCCGCCGAGGGCCTCTGAGCGCGGCGTCGCGCAGTTCTCCACGGCCGAGACGGGATCGGGATGCTCGGTGACGCAGGTGACGACGTCGTCACGCATCGTGGGATTGTCGCGGAGCGCGATGATGCGCGTGCCACGGGCCACCTGCGGGGCCCAGGCGTCGACGAGGCCCTCGACCGTCGCCTCCTCGACAGCGGCGGCGCCGGCACCCTCCGCCACGATCGGCGGCGCGCCCCGGCGGGCGTTCGTGACCACGATGGCGTCGTAGGGCGGCTGGGCCGCGAGGTGCGCTTCGAGCTGCGACTTCCACGACTCGCAGGCGTCGACCATGTCCTGGGCGGGCTTCTGCTGCACCGCGGTCGTCCAGTAGCAGCCGTTGTGGCCGGAGAGGTCGATGCGCCAGCCGTTGTCCTCGGCGATGGCCCGGTAGGTGGTGAGGAGCCGGTTGCTGTGCGAGTCGCCGATCACCGCGATCCGCACCGCCGAGTCGGCGGGGCCGAGGGTGCAGATGTTGAAGGCGGGATCGCTCACGCCCGACCAGCAGTCGGGAGAGTTCACGTCGTCGGCCGCGGCCTGCGCGGGCGGAGGCACGAGCAGGCCGTCGGGGATGGCGCCGTCGCAGCCGTCACCGGTGTCGAGCGCGCCGAGGCACGACTCGTAGCGCGCGGTCGCCGACGCCACCGCATCCTGGGCCCGGGCATCCTGGGTCAGCGCGTAGACGCTGCCGGTGACCGACCCGGCGAGCACGGCCGCCATGGCCGCTGCGCCCCATCCGAGCACCGCCCGGGGCGGGCGGGCGCCGAGGAGCCGCGGCGAGAAACGCACGGGGTTCTCGACGAACCGCGTGGACGCCCAGCCCAGCACGAGCGACGCGGCCACGATCGCGAGCTTCTCGGCGGTGCCGAGCTCGCTGCCCGTGACGAACGGGAGCAGCACGATGAGAGGCCAGTGCCAGAGGTAGACGGAGTAGGAGACGTCACCGACGAAGCGCACCGGCCGGAGGCCCGTCACGGCGCGGAGGCCCGTCGCCGCCGCCTGCCCGCCCCAGATGACGAGCGCCGTCGCCAGTACGGGCAGGGCCGCAGCGGTACCCGGGTACGGTGTCGACGACGACAGCAGCAGCACCGCCGCCACGAGCCCGACGGCGCCGACGAGGAAGGCCGTCGTGGCCGGCACCGTGCGCCGGAGCGCCGGAGCGAAGACCAGGAGCGCGCCCACGCCGAACTCCCACACCCGGGTGACGGTGGCGAAGTAGGCGGTCGGCGCGCTCACGGCCGTGAGCCACACCGAGCACGCGAACCCGGCCGCCGTGACGACGACGAAGGTCGCCAGCACGAGCCGGCGCCGGTTGCTCTGCCACCCGAACCGCCGCACGGCCCACAGCAGGGCGACGAGCAGCACCGGCACCGCGATGTAGAACTGCTCCTCCACCGAGAGCGACCAGAAGTGCTGCACGGGTGAGGCCGTGTTGTGCGCGGCGAGGTAGTCGACCGAGTCGGCCGCCAGCCGCCAGTTCTCCACATAGAGGGTGGAGGCGGTGATCTCGCCGAAGAACTGCCGCCACAGGTTCTGCGGCACCCACACCACCACCGCGACCCCGACCACGGCGAGCACCACGAGCGCGGCGGGCAGGATGCGCCGGGCACGCCGCGCCCAGAAACGGGCCAGATCGATGCGCCCGCCCTCGGCCTCGCGCACCAGCGCGCCCGTGATGAGGAACCCGCTGATGACGAAGAACACGTCGACGCCCGCGAACCCGCCGGGAAGCCGGCCCGGCCACAGGTGATAGACGAGCACGGCCAGCACCGCGAACGCGCGCAGGGCCTGGATGTCGGTGCGGAAGCCCGCAGCGCGCTCGATCTGTGTGCTCACCACGCTGGAACGATAGCCGTACTCCCTGGTGCCCCGCCCGTCGTCAGGGCACGGCGACGGTGGAGCACCCGAGCGCCCTGCCGTCGAAGGTCGACGTGATGCACACCCGCCGGTTGCCCGTGGCCGCAGGGATCACCTGGTCGATCCCGTGATCGGTTCCGACGCCGGGGAAGTAGGCGTCGATCCAGCCCAGGGTCTTGTTCGCCGCGACGGCGGTGCCCTTGCCGTCGACGTCGACCCAGAGGTAGGTGGTCGCGGTCGAGGTGCGGTCGACCGACCAGCCCGTGATGCGCACGCCGCCCGGCACCCCGGTCACGGAGTCGATGCTCGCCGCCCCGCTCGAGGGCACGTCGACGTCGCGGCAGCCGAGGTTCTGGCCGTCGTAGCTCGCCGTGATGCACACCGTGTGCTTTCCGGCCGTCGCGGGGATCGTGATGTCGAAGCCGTGGTTCTTGCCCGCCTTCGGGAAGTAGGAGTCGAACCAGCCGAGGGTCGTGGAGGCCGGGTAGCTCTGGGCCTTGCCGTCGACCGACACCGACACGTTCTGGACGGCCGTCGACAGCCGGTCGGTCGCCCATCCGGTCACCCTGATCGACCTGTCGGCCACCGACACGGAGTCCCACGATGCCGCACCGCTGGAGGGCACGGTGACCTTTTTGCAACCGTACGACACGCCCTCCTTGGTTCCGCTGACGCACACCTCGTGAGTCCCGGCCGAGGCCGAGAAGAATCCGCTGAAGCCGTGCTTCGCGCCCTTCTTGAACATCGCGTCGATCCAGCCCAGGGAGGCGCCGGCGTACAGCGCGCCACCCTTGCCGTCGATGTTCACCCAGACGTAGGTCGACTCGGTGCTCGTGCGGTCCAGCGACCAGCCCGAGACCTGGATGCCGCCCAGCACCCCCGTCGCGGTGTCGAACGAGCCGACCTCGTTGTTCGGCACGGTGACCGTGCTGCAGCCGTAGGAGGTGTTCGCGACCGTGCCCGTGACGCACACCCGGTGGGAGCCCGGCGAGGCGGAGAAGGTGGTCGAGAAGCCGTGCTTCCTGCCCCCGGCGGGCCACGCGGCCGCCGCCGCGGCGGAGTCGCCGCCGGCGTAGACGGCCTTGCCCTTGCCGTCGACGTCGACCCACACGTAGCTCGGAGCCGTGGTGCGCTTGTCGAGGCTCCAGCCGCTCACCGTGATGGTGCCGAGAGTTCCCTCGACCTTCTCCACCGCTCCCGCCTCGTTCGAGGGCACGACCACGTTCGAGCAGCCGAGCAGCACCGAGGCGTAGCCGTAGACGCACACCGTGTGAGCCCCGGGCGTCGCCGTGATGACGCGGTCGAACCCGTGGGTGTTGCCGGTGCCGGGGTAGAGCACCGGGGTCCAGGCGAGCTTCTTGTCGACCACGTAGGCACCGCCGCGGCCGTCGACGTTCACCCAGATGTAGCCGGTGGCGGCGCTCTTGGTGTTGAGCGACCAGCCGGCGATGTGCACGCCGCCGACGACGCCTTCCGCGGTGTCGAGGTATCCCGCCGCGGTCGAGGTGGGCACCGTGACCGATTTGCACCCGAGATCGACGCCCGTCGACTTCACCACGCACACGGAGTGCTTTCCGGGCGAGGCACCGACGATCGCGCTGAAGCCGTGCAGTGCGCTCTTGCCGGGGTAGAGCACCGAGATCCAGTCCAGCCGCTGATCGGCCGCGACCGTGGTGGGGTTCGCGCCGTCGACCGTGACGGTGAGCGAGACCGTCTTGTCGGTGGACGCGTCGACGGCCCATCCGGTCACCTGCACGCCGCCCGCCACCGGGTTGACCGAGTCGAAGGCTCCGTGGGGGTTGTTCGCCGCACGGGGGTCGCCGAACCAGTCGGTGTACAGGCGCCAGAAGTTGCGGTTGCCGTACGACGAGCATCCGTCGGTCTGGCCGCCGTAGACGTTCGACATCGCCGTGGCGTTGGGCTGGTACGGCGTGTAGTAGTAGAGCCCGGCCGTCGCCTTGTTCTTGATGAGCACGGCCGAGGATCCGCAGGCCGCGTTGGGGTGGTAGCGCACGCTGGCGTACTTGCCCACCGGGAACCAGGTGAAGAACGCCGAGGTGCCCGCCGGGTTGGTGTAGCGCTTGTACTGCCAGGCCGCCTTGTAGACCTGGTTGTAAAAGCCGGAGTACTCGGCGTCGCACGGGGCGGTGTCGGGGCAGGCGAACCCGGTGGCGGCGCGGTACTGGCTCGCGCTCGGGTAGGTGTCGGTGATGAGCGACTGCTCCTTCTGCAGCAGCACGATGAGCACGGCCTGGCTGACACCGCAGGCCTGGCCGACCTTCGCGATGATGGTCGCGGCGGTCTCGTTGGCCGCACCCGTGTAGGCGTTGCACATCGCGTCGGCCGAGCGGCTCCAGGTGGTCTGCGTGTAGTCCTTGAGGCAGGTGTAGCCCGAGCGGCACGACGCGACACGGGCGTCGAGGAAGCTCTGCACCGCGGGGGCGGAGAGCGCGTTGCCGTTGAAGAAGTTCTCGTCGCTGATGATGTTGCCGGGGTCGAAGTCGCTCGCCACCGCGGCCTGTGCGCTCGTCGCCGGCACGGCGAACGCCGTCAGGCCGGCCAGCGCGATCACGGCCACGAGCGCCGACGCGATGAGCGACGTGCGCTTCTTTCTCATTAGTAACATCAGCCTCACCCGCACCATCCTAGAGATGAGTTGAGGAATGACCGAGAACTTTCTGAAGAAACGGAAGAAATCGGCGCGGGAGAGGCGCGATCGGGCCTAGCGGTGCAAGACGTCTCGCACGGCCAGCAGGTAGGTGCGGGCCCAACGCTGCGAGGGCTCGAGCACGGCGCCCTCGGCCCACTCGTTCCACGCGTTCACGAACACCACCCGCTCGTCGCGGTCTCGGTCAGCCACCGACGAGACCGTCGTGTTGAGCCAGCGACGGAACACGTAGGGGTTCGAGCCGTACCACATGTCGGGCTGCCACTGCCGGCGGGCCGTGTTGTCGAAGTTCACCATCACGCCCGGATAGCGGTGGGCCGGCGGCGTGGTGTTGAGCCGCTCCTCGGCTTTCTCGGCCATCGCCGGGTAGCTCAGCAGATTGCCCTGGAAGCGCTCGTCGAGCCCCCGGTGGTCGCGCGGCAGCGCCCCCCAGTACATGTTGTGCGGGGCGAACTCGAGGTAGGCGTCGAGCCCGTGGGCGGCGAGCTCGCCCTCCACTCCCTGCATCGATGTGCCGACATCGACCGTGATCAGCGTGAGACCGGGCAGGCCCGCCTCCTCCGCCACCTTCCGCCAGTGGGCGATCACCTCGACGTGGTCGGGGATCTGCGTGATGCGGTAGACGGCGATGACCGGCTTGTCGTCGATGCGGATGTAGCGCGGATCGGTGATGAGGTGCAGCACGTCGTCGATGAACTGCTTCGCCGACACCCGGTCGTAGTCCTGGGCGATGAGGATGTTCTTCTCGCTGCCGTCCCAGCGCCTGGTCCAGTTCTCGTTCGCCCACATGAGGCAGAAGGGCTGATCGGCGTCGGAGGCGTGCAGGTCTTCGACCGGCAGGTCCATGAGCTTCTTGCCGGCGAACCAGTAGTAGTAGTACATGAAGCCCTCGATGCCCGCCCACTCGGCGAGGGCGTACTGGGCGTCGCGCACGCCGGGGGTGCGCAGGTCGTAGTAGCCGAGCTCGCTGGGCAGGAAGGGCTGGATGTGGCCCGGGTACAGCGGGGTGCCCGCCGCCACGTTCGACCACTCGGTGAAGCCCTTCTCCCACCACTCGTCGTTCTCGGGGAAGGTGTGGAACTGGGGCAGGTAGAACGGGATGACCCGGGCGCGGGGCACCACCTCGGTCTCGGGCAGCCAGCGCTCGAACGCCCCGGCGCCCGCCGCGGCCTCCGTCAGCGCCCCGGCCTCGCGGATGTCGTAGCCCGCGATTCCCGTCACGATGCCGAGGATGCGCTCCACCGCGTGCGCGGTCGTCGCGTCGACCTGGCCGGCCTCCTCCTCGAAGTCGGCCGCCGTGAGCTCCAGCGATCGGAGACCCTGCAGCAGGAAGCCGCGCACCCAGTAGATGGATCCGGCCGCGAAGCGGAGCGCCTCCTCGTCGAAGTCGGTCTGGATGCGCGCGAGCAGCGAGCCCACGATCTCGCGGTCACCGCCCCAGAACTCGGGACCCAGCACGTTGCCGGTGGAGGTGAGGATGCCGAGGCCGGGGTCGGAGGCGAACTCGCCGAGGATGCGCTCGAAGGTCTCGGCCGAACCGGCGAGCTCGCTGAAGAAGCTCTCCCGCCATTGCTCCCCCGAGCCGCCGAGCTCGGTGTGCGCCTCGCGCCACACGCTCTTCTTCGTGTGCACCTTGAAGACGATCTCGTAGGGGTCGAGCAGGCCCGCGTTCACCACCGAGATCAGGGGCAGGATGTCGCGGCCGTGGTTGGCGATGTCGAACAGATGCACGCGGTCGAGCCGGCCGAGCCTCGAGGTGTCGAGTTCGAGGCTCTCGCCGGAGGAGTTCGTGACGATGAGGTCGAACGGCACCGGCATCGACTCGAGCGAGGTGAGGATCTGCTCGACGAGGTCGGTGTAGAACACGTGCACGACGACGGCCACCCGCGACGTGGGGGGCTCGGGAAGGAACTGCTTCTTCCACTCCCCCGGGTACAGCGCCTTGAGGCGGCCACTGCGGCCCGCCGACCAGGTGGCGAAGCTCGCCGGAAAGCTCGGCGGCTCCACGGGCACGGGCGTCTCGGCGAGCACGTCGCCGGCGCGCTTGAGCACGCGGCCGGTGCGGCGCTTCACGCCGCCGATGGTGATCTTTCTCATGACTTCCTCATCCGTCGGCGCCTCAGACCCAGTCGCGGGGGTCGACGCCGTACATCTCTTCGACCACGCCCGGGAGCTGCCCGCCGTCGGGCACCAGGGCGGGGTTGGTGACCAGCTCGCGCTTGACGAAGGGGAAGCCGAGATCGAGCAGCCCTCTCCACCCCGAGATGGTGGGGTTCTGCGAGTAGTGCACCACCTGCTCGTAGTCGAACCAGGCACCGCTGACGAAGCCCTCGCCGTAGAGGAGCCGGCTGAGACCGAGCTCGTACTTGTCGATGATGTCGAACTTCGTGGGCTGCTCGGGCAGGTGCCGCCAGAAGTACTGCAGCGCGGGGTCGAGCAGCACTCCCCCGCGGAAGCCCAGCAGGAAGCTCTGCAGGTGCTGCATGTACTGGGCCGTCCAGGTGCCGCCCCACACGTCGTAGTACGAGCCCTCGAAATCGGCGATCATCGGCTCGAGGCTCGCGAACGGCCCCACGAGGGAGTCGTTGGTGATGAGCACGTACTGCTTGGCCGCGATCTCGGGGAACATCGCCAGCCCGGTGGCCCAGGAGCCGAAGTCGTAGCCGATGTTGGGCTTGCGCAGCACGATCGCGTCGTTCGCCGGTCCGCGCGACCAGTCCAGCGGCGCGGGATCGTCGGAGGCGCGCACGACGACCACGCTGTACCCCTGCTCCTCGAGGCGGTGCACCATCCACGACAGCGAGAGCGACACCCGGGAGTCGGGGCCGAAGCTCGCCACCACGGCGACGCGGTCGGTGGCGGGCAGGGTGCGGCGAGGGCTCTCGACGACGACGTGCGGGAGCACCTGCTCCAGGACGCTCGACGCCACGCTCAGGTCCAGCCGTTGTTGAGCGCCTTGCGGCGGCGCATGCGCAGCGGGCGGGTGATGGCCCACGAGCTCGAGCTGCGCAGCGCCTTCAGCTGCGCGGCGTAGCGCTCCGCCTGGTTGCGGCTGGCCACGAGCCGGCGCCGGTACTCCTCGGTCTGGGCGGTGTGCCGGGCGAGCTGGGTGCGGAGGGCCGCGACCTCGAGGCGCAGCTCCCTGAGCTCGTTGGGTTCGTCGGAACCGGTGGTCATCGTCCTGCTACCGCACTTTCACACTGAGGGGGAAACGCGACCCATAGTAGCCGGGCGACCACGCCGCCGCCTGCGAGCATCCCGAGCCCCGCCGCGGCTCAGCCGACCTGGACGGTCGTCTGGGTCTGGCCGGAGTGGGTCTCGTCGGCGAAGGAGAGCGAGACGGTCCAGCTCCCGGAGCTCCCGGCGGGCAGGCCCACGGTGAGCCCCGAGCAGTAGGTGACGGTCGCGTCGGCCATCCCCGCCGCCTGCGCGGTGAGCGTGGTGTCGGCCTGGGTGGCGGAGACCGTGCAGACGCCGGTCTGGCTCACCAGATCGGTGACCATGCCGGCGACCGAGATCGCCCCGGTGGACGGGTCGTAGCCGGAGTTGATGAGCTCGACGGTCACCGCCGAGACGGCCGGGGTCGACGCGGTGGGCGTCGGCGTGGGCTCGACCGGGGGCGTGGTCGGCTCGGGCGACGGGGTGGGCGTGGGGGTGGCGGTCGCGGTGCGGGTGGGGCTCGGGGTCGAGGTGGCGCTCGCGGTCGGCTCCGTGGCACCGCCGTCGACGCAGCCGGCCAGCAGGGGGACGGCGGCGAGGAGCGCCAGCGCGCCCGTGACGAGTCGGGAGGAGTGGGATCTGAGCATGCGGCGATCCTACGAACCCCTCGCGTCCCGGGCTCGCAGACCCTCCGGCGTTAGGCTGATCGGGTGAAGAAACTCCAGGCTCCCGCCCGGCCCGGTGTGGTCTCCGTCGTCGTGGTGAACTTCCGTGGCGCCGACGACACCATCGAGTGCGTCACCCGTCTCTCCGAGGTCGACTGGCCCGCCGACCGGCTCGACGTGGTCGTGGTGGAGAACGGGTCGGGCGACGACAGCCCCGCGCGCCTCGCCGCGGCGTTCGCCGGGCTCGCCTCGGTGCGCGTCATCGAGTCGGCCGAGAACCTCGGCTTCGCGGGGGGCAGCAACCTCGGCGCCTCGCACGCCGTGGGCGAGTTCGTGGCCTTCCTCAACAACGACGCCAAGCCCGCGCCGGGCTGGATCCGCGAGGCCCTCGGCCAGTTCGACGTGAGCCCCGCCGTGGCGGCGGTGGCGAGCAAGGTGCTCGACTGGGAGGGCCGCGCGGTCGACTTCGTCGGCGGCGGGCTCACCTGGTTCGGCATGGGCTACAAGGTCGACGAGAACCAGCCCGACGACGAGCGGTTCGCCGCGCCCCGCGACCTGCTCTACGGCACGGGCTCCGCCCTCTTCGTGCGCGCATCCGTGTTCGCCGAGCTCGGCGGCTTCGACGAGCGCTACTTCATGTTCTACGAGGACGTCGACCTCGGCTGGCGGCTCAACCTGCTCGGCCACCGGGTGCGCTTCGCCCCCGGGTCGGTGGTCTACCACCGACACCACGGCTCCATGCGCAGCTTCGGCCCCTACCGCGAGAGCTTCCTGCTCGAGCGCAACGCGCTGGCCACCCTCTACAAGAACCTCTCCGACGAGAACCTCGCCCGCTTCCTGCCCGGCGCGATGGCCCTGCTGGCCCGCCGCGCCGTGGTGAAGGGCGAGCTCGACTCCACCGCCTTCGACATCCGCCGCTTCGACGGCGCCGACGACGAGTTCGACCCCACGGTGCCGGTGTCGAAGGAGGCGCTCGCGGGCGTCTACGCCCTCGACCAGTTCGTCGAAGAACTGGAGTCGCTCCGCGCGAGCCGTGACGAGCTGCAGGCCGCGCGCCGCCGCACCGACGGCGAGCTGTTCCGGCTGTTCGGCGAGATGATCCACCCGCTGTTCGGCGGCCCCGGCTTCCTCACCGGGTTCCGCACCATCGTCGAGGCGTTCGAGATCGAGGCGGTCACCGAGCGCCGGCGCATCCTCGTCATCACCGGCGACGCCCTGGGCGAGAAGATGGCGGGCCCGGGCCTGCGGGCCTGGAAGATCAGCGAGGCACTCTCGGCCGAGCATGACGTGCGACTGGTCACCTGGAACGCCGCGAAGCGCCTGAGCGACCGCTTCGAGGTGGCGCACGTGCAGCTGCAGAACGAGCGCCAGATGGCCGTGCACGAGCGCTGGGCCGACGTGATCTTCTTCCAGGGGTACGCGCTGCACCACTTCACCACCCTGCAGAAGTCGCAGAAGATCGTGGTGGCCGACGTCTACGACCCGATGCACCTCGAGCAGCTCGAGCAGGGCCGCGAGTTCGGCACCGAGCGCTGGACCAACATCGTGCGCTCGGCGACCGAGGTGCTCAACCAGCAGCTCGCCCGCGCCGACTTCCTGCTCTGCGCCTCCGAGCGGCAGCGCCTGTTCTGGCTCGGCCAGCTCGCCGCGCTCGGCCGCATCAACCCGGCCAACTACGCTGCCGACGACTCGCTCGAGCAGCTCATCGCCATCGCGCCGTTCGGGCTCGACTCCACCCCTCCGCGACACACCCGCAAAGCGATCCGCGGCATCGTGCCCGGCATCGGCGAGAACGACAAGCTCGTCATCTGGGGCGGCGGCATCTACAACTGGTTCGACACCCTCACGCTGGTGCGCGCCATCGGGCGCCTGGCCGAGACCCATGACGACGTGCGCCTGTTCTTCATGGGCGTGGCGCATCCGAACCCGGATGTGCCCGAGATGGCGGTGGTGCAGCAGACCAGGCAGCTGGCGGCCGAGCTCGGCCTCACGGGTGAGAACGTGTTCTTCAACGACTCCTGGGTCGACCTCGACGACCGGCAGAACTACCTGCTCGAGGCCGACGCGGGCGTGAGCACCCACTATGACCACATCGAGACGACCTTCTCGTTCCGCACCCGCATCCTCGACTACCTCTGGGCGGGGCTCCCGATCGTGACGACCGGGGGCGACAGCTTCGGCGACCTGATCGAGAAGGAGGGGCTCGGCGTGGCCGTGCCCGAGCGCGACGTGCAGGCCCTCGCCGACGCGCTCGAGCGGATGCTCTACGACGCCCCCGAGGCGGCGGCGGCCCGCGAGGCGGTGGCGCGGGTGCGCGAGGACTTCACCTGGGAGCGCACACTCGCCCCGCTGGTGGAGTTCTGCCGCGACCCCCGGCCGGCGGCCGACCGGGCGACCGGAACGCTCGAGGCGCCGTCGGCGCTGCCCGGGCAGTCGGCGGCGGCCGCGGCCGCGAAGCGCGGACGGCCCGCCAGCGCCGAGGAGAAGTTCCAGGCCATCTCCACCCGGCGGCACGGCATCCGGCGCGACCTCGCCCTGGCCGGGCACTACCTCAAGCACGGCGGTCTCGGCTCGCTCGGCACGAAGGTGCGCTCACGCCTGGCCCACCGCAAGGCCGGTCAGGCCTGAGCGCGTTCGGCGGATCCCGGGGAACGGTCATGTATCCTCTATCGCGGCGGTTCCCCCCGAACCGCCGCATCACCGGGCTGGGAGGCCGAATCTTTGGCTGCAACTACTGTTGAGTCGCCCACCGAGAGATCTGCACGGCTCGCCGCCGAACCCTGGCAGCACGCCGGTTCGAGCGGATCGGGCGTCACGGGCACCATCGCGTCGTTCCGGGAGATCTGGGAGCAGCGACGGCTGCTGGGCCTGCTCACCCGCCGCGAGCTCAAGTCGCGCTACAAGGACAGCGCGGGCGGCTTCCTCTGGAGCCTCGCCCGGCCGCTGACCCAGCTGTTCATCTACTACCTGGTGATCGGCGAGTTCCTGAGCGCGGCGCGCAACATCGAGAACTTCGCCATCTACATCTTCGCCGGGCTCACCGTCTACACGCTGTTCAGCGAGATCGTGGGTGCGGGCACCGGCTCGATCATCGCGAACGCGGGTCTGGTGAAGAAGGTCTACCTGCCGCGGGAGATCTTCCCGCTGGCCGCCGTGGGCTCCGCGCTGTTCAACTTCGTCATCCAGCTCGCCATCCTCATCATCGCCTCGCTCGTGCTGGGCACGCTGAGCTTCGGGCCCCAGCTGCTGTTCGGGGTGGGGGCGCTCATGCTCATCCTGGTCTGGGCCACCGCCATCGGGCTGCTGCTGTCGGCCCTCAACGTCTATCTTCGCGACATCCAGTACCTGGTCGAGGTGGTGCTGCTGCTGCTCATGTGGGGCTCGCCCATCCTGTACTCCTGGCAGATGGTGGCCGACCGGGTGCCGGCGTGGCTGCTCGAGATCTACGTGAACAACCCCATCACCCTCGCCGTGCTGGGCTTCCAGGAGGCGTTCTGGTCGGAGGCCTCCAACGGGGTTCCGCTGCCCCACCTCGCCCTCCGCATGGGCATCGCCCTCGCCATCGGCATCGTCGCCTTCCTCGGTGCCCAACGAGTCTTCAGCCGCCTTCAGGGCGACTTCGCGCAGGAGCTGTGAACGTGCCGAACACCGTCCCCATCGTGCAGATCGACGACGTCTCCAAGCGCTTCGTCATCCGCAAGGAGAAGAGCCTCAAGGAGCGCCTGGTCAACGCCGGCCGCTCGAAGCAGTTCAAAGAGGACTTCTGGGCGCTCCGCAACGTCTCGCTCGAGATCGAGTCGGGCACCACGATCGGCCTCATCGGGCCCAACGGCTCGGGCAAGTCGACGCTGCTGAAGACCATCGGCGGCATCATCCAGCCGAGCTCGGGCTCCATCCAGCGGCGCGGCCGCATGGCGGCGCTGCTCGAGCTGGGCGCGGGCTTCCACCAAGACCTCACCGGCCGCGAGAACGTCTATCTCAACGCCTCCATCCTCGGTCTCTCGCGCAAGCAGACCGACCTCTACTTCGACGACATCGTCGAGTTCTCGGGCATCAAGGACTTCATCGACACCCAGGTGAAGTTCTACTCCTCGGGCATGTACGTGCGCCTGGCCTTCGCCGTGGCGGTGCACGTCGACCCCGACCTGCTGCTCGTCGACGAAGTGCTCGCCGTGGGCGACGAGGCGTTCCAGCGCAAGTGCCTCGACAAGATCCGCTCGTTCCAGGCCGAGGGCCGCACGATCATCCTGGTCACCCACGCGCTCGGCCAGGTGGTGGAGTTCTGCGACCGCGCCGTGCTGCTCAACCGCGGCGAGGTGGCCTTCGACGGGGTGCCCCACGAGGCGGTGCGCGACTTCCGCGACATCCTCGAGGAGCGCCGCGTCGACGAGGCGGCCGCCCACGCCGAGAAGGAGCACGAGGACGAGCCGGCGCCCGAGGGCCGCGTGGTCGACACCGTGGTGTTCGCCCGCGGCCGCGAGATCGGCGAGCCGATCGAGCCGGGCGACGACATCGTGGTGCGCGCCACCTTCGAGCACCCCACGGGCCTCGACGACTGGATCGCCGCCATCCAGATCGACAGCACCATGGGCACCGCGGTCTACGGCACCGCGTCGCCCCGGTTCGAGAACGTGCACCTGGGCAGGCTCACCTCGCCGCGCACGATCGAGTTCGTCATCAAGGACGCCCGCTTCGGCACCGGCCGGTACTTCATCAACACCTCGCTGATGGACAAGGAGAAGCGGCACCTGCACGACGCGGTGCAGATCGCCACCTTCGAGGTGCCCTACTACCCGATGTCGGTAGGCGTCGTGCACGCGGAGCCGGAGATGCGCGACCTCGGAGCCTGATGAGCATCCGCGTCTCGGCCGTCGTCGTCAACTGGCGCCAGCCCGACCTCACCTCGGCGGCCGTGGCCTCGCTCGAGGCCCAGACCGGTCTCGACGAGCTCGGCGCCGAGCTCGCGATCGTGATCGTGGACAACGGATCCGCAGACGGGTCGGCCGAGCTGCTGCGGCAGCGCCACCCGGATCACCTCGTGGTCGACACCGGCCGCAACGGCGGATTCGGGGCCGGTGTGAACGCCGGGATCGCGGCCCGGCCGGCCGACGCGGTCGTGCTGCTGAACAACGACGCCGTGGCAGAACCCGGCTTCGTGGCCGCGCTGCTCACCCGGTGGCAGGGCGATCGGCGGCTCGGGGCGGTGACCGCGCGCATCCTGCTCGCCGGCCGCTACCGCCGGGCCGACGGCGCCGCGGAGGCCGGCGCCCTCACCGGCCACGACGGCTCGCGGTGGGTGCGCGACGACCGCGGCCTCGAACTCGTCAACAGCACGGGCAACGAGATGACCCGCAGCGGCAACGGCCGCGACCGCGACTGGCTGATGCCCGCCGACGGCCCAGCTCGGGGTGACGACGAGGTGCTCGGCTTCTCGGGGGGCGCCGCCCTGCTCACCCGCGCGGCCCTCGACGCCGCCGGCCTCTTCGACGAGGCGCTGTTCATGTACTACGAGGACACCGAGCTGTCGTGGCGGATGCGCCGGGCCGGCTTCACGGTGGGCTACGCCTCGGGAGCGGTGGTGCGGCACGCGCACGCCGCCTCGAGCGGCACCTCGAGCGGGCTGTTCCGGTTCTGGAACGAGCGCAACCGCGTGCTCGTCGCCGCGAGGGTCGCTCCCGCCGGAGTGGTGGTCTCGGCCCTGGCCCGCACCGGCGCCGCCACGGCGCGCGCGGTGCTCGCCGCCGCCGCGCGACGCGAGGCGGGATCGCGGCGACGCGCCCGGGAGCGACTGGATTCCCTCGGCGCCGCGCTGCGCCTGCTGCCCGCCGCCCTCGCCCGCCGGCGGCGGCTCGACCGGGCGGCGACGGTGCCCCGGCGCGAGGTCGCCGCGCTGCTGGCCGACGGGTGAGGCACCGGCCCCTCGTTATGCTGGTAGCTGGCCGCTGGCAACCACGGAAAGGTGATCGGTGAGTTCCCGTAGACCGCTGCTGTTCGATGCGACGTCGTTGCCGCCGAACTGGGGCGGCGTGGCGCGCTACATCGAGGGCGTGCTGACGGGCCTGCAGGAGCTCGGCGAGCTCGTGCACGTGGTCGCCAAGCCCGCCGACGTCGAGCGGCTGCGCTCCGTCGCCCCCGAGCACGAGTACCACGCGAGCCCGGCCTCGGTCGCCCGGCGGCCGGTGCGCTTCGTGTGGGAGCAGGTGGGGCTGCCCCGCCTGGCCCGGCGACTCGGCGCGGCCGTCATCCACTCGCCGCACTACACGCATCCGCTGGTCACCCGGGCCGCCCGGGTCGTGACGGTGCACGATGCCACCTTCTTCACCGATCCCGGAGTGCACTCGAGACTCAAGCGGGTGTTCTTCCGGTTCTGGATCCGGCGCGCGGGAGCCGTTGCCGACGTGCTGATCGCACCGAGCCGAGCCACGGCGGAAGCCGTCGCATCGAGTGTGCGGGTGCGCCGCGCCAGGATGCTCGTGGCCTACCTCGGTGTCGACCACTCGGTCTTCCGCGCCCCCGGCGCCGGCGAGGTCGCCTCGTTCGCGGCGCATCACGGGCTCGACACCGCGACCGGCTGGATCGCCTTCCTCGGCACCATCGAGCCCCGCAAGAACGTGGGTGCGCTGGTGCGGGCCCACGCCGCGCTGCCCGCTGCGCCCCCGCTCGTGCTGTCAGGCGCGCGGGGGTGGGACGAGGACGCCCTCGCGGTGCTCGACGCGCTCCCGGACGACGGTCGGGTGATCGAGGCCGGTTACCTCCCCCTCGACGAGCTCGCCCCCTTCCTCGGCGGCGCGACCGTGGTGGCCTACCCCAGCCTCGGCGAGGGATTCGGGCTGCCCGTGCTGGAGGCCATGGCCTGCGGCGCCGCCGTGCTCACCACGCCCCGTCTGTCCATCCCCGAGGTCGGCGGCGGGGCCGTCGCCTACACCGAGCCCGACGAGGCGGCTCTCGCCGACTCGCTCGGGCGGCTGCTCGACGATCCCGATCGGCGCGCCTCGCTCGGCGTCGCGGCACGCCAGCGCGCCGCCGGGTTCAGCTGGGCGGCCTGCGCCACGGTGCACGCGCACGCCTACACCGAGGCGGAGGAGCGACGGTGATCGGCACGGTGCGCACGGCGGTCGTGACCGTGAGCTACGACTCGCGCGCGGTGATGTCCGCGTTCCTCGACTCCGTACCGCGTGCTGCGGCGGAGCCGGTGGCGGTGTACGTGGCCGACAACAAGCCGGGCTCCGCCGACCGCGAGCAGCTGGAGGCGCTGCTCGCCTCGCACGGCGCCCACTACCGGCCGATGGCCGACAACCTCGGCTACGGCCACGCCGTCAACACGGTCGTGGCCTCGCTGCCCCCGGAGATCGAGCTCGTGCTCGTGACCAACCCCGACGTGGTGCTCGGGGAGCGCTCGCTCGACACCCTCGTCGCAGCGCTGGACGCCCCGGGCATGGACGACGTGGCCTCGATCGGCCCACGGATCACCGAGCTCGACGGCACCACGTATCCCTCCGCCCGCTCCGTCCCGTCACTGCGCAACGGCATCGGCCACGCCCTGTTCGGCACGGTGTGGCCCACGAATCCGTGGAGCCGCGCCTATCGGCACCAGTCCAGCGCCCAGGTGGTGCGCCGTGACGCGGGCTGGCTCTCGGGCGCCTGCCTGCTCGTGCGGCGCGCGGCGTTCGACGCGCTCGAGGGTTTCGACACGGGTTACTTCATGTACTTCGAAGACGTCGACCTCGGCTACCGCTTCGGGCGCGCCGGCTGGCGCAACGTCTACGAGCCCGCCGCGGTGGTGGTGCACACGGGGGCGCACTCCACCACGGCCGAGTCGGCGAGGATGCTGGAGGCCCACCACGCCAGCGCCCGCCGGTTCCTGCACCGCAAGTACCGTGGCCCCCTTCTCGCACCCGTGCGCTGGGCCGTCTCGGCCGGTCTGGCCCTGCGCGCCCGCATCGCCACGAGGAGCCATCCGCATGACTGACGCATCCGCCGAGTACGAGGCCCTCGCCCGCGGTGAGCACAGCGCGGGCGAGAGGGGCCTGGTCGTGTTCGCCGTCTCGACCGACGACCTGAGCGAAGGGCGCGGCGACGTCTACGTGGCCCTTGGGCTCGCCAAAGAGCTCTCGCACCGGGGCTGGGGCGTGGCCCTCTGGCCGATGAGCCGCTGGGGCGACGACATGCCCGAGCAGACCACGGTCGTGATCGCGATGGTGGAGTCGTTCGTGCCCGGCCTGGTGCCGACGGGCGCCGCCAGGATCGCGTGGGTGCGCAACTGGACCTCGACCTGGATGGACTTGCCCTATCTCCAGGCCTTCGACGCGGTCTGGGCCTCCTCGACGCGATCGGCCGCGGCTCTCGCCGAGCGGTACCACGGCGAGGTGGCGGTCGTGCCCATCGCCACCGACACCGCGCTCTTCCGGCCCGGCACCGGTGAGCCGACGCGCAGCGTGGTGCTCACCGCCAACCACTGGGGTTCCGGCCGCGACCTCGACGAGGTGGTGCCGCTGCTCGCGCAGGAGTTCGACGTGACCTGGTACGGCCAGGGTGCCGAGACGCCCGGGACGGCCGGCGCGGACTCGGGTTCGCCCCTGCGCCTCGGGGCGGTGCCGTTCTTCGAGCTGCCCGCCATCTACTCCGACGCGCTCGTGGTGCTCGACGACCTCATCCCGCAGGCCAAGGCCTACGGTTCGCAGAACAGCCGCCTGTTCGAGTCGATCGCCTCGGGCGCCGTGGTGGTGACCAACACGGCCGACGGGCTCGACGACCTGGGGCTCGGCGAGGTGCCGAGCTACCGCGACGGCGCCGAGCTGGTGTCGATCGTGCGCGGCCTGGCCGAGAACCGGGCCGAGACCGCCGCCCTGCAGCAGCGCCTGGCCGGGGTGGTGACGAACCGGCACTCCTTCGCCGTGCGCGCCGACGAAGTGGAACCCCTGCTCGAGACCGCTGTCGCCCGCGCGGCCGGCCGCGACCGCACGGACGACTTCCTGCTCGCCTGGGCCGCTCGAGAGCGCTGGGAGGCGATCGCGCAGGCCACCTCGTCGCGCATCAACCACGAGGCCCTGCAGACGAGCCTCTGGGAGGCCCACGACCTGAGGGGGCGACTCGAGGCGGCGGGCTCGGAGCTCGACGACCAGCGCGCGGCGGTGAGCGGGCTGGAGTCGCGGCTCGTCGAGGCCGAGACAGCGGTGCAGAGCGAGCGGCAGCAGCTCGAGGCCTACCGGTCGAGCCGGCTGCACCGCGCTGCGGACCGAGCTCAGGCGGTCGTGCGGCGCGCGCGGGCAGCAGCGCGGAGGCTGCGGCGACGCTGACGGCCCCGCCTCACGGCCCTGGCAGCCAGTGCGGCCTCGAGGAGCTCGTCGGCCCGACGGTCGAAGGAGTGCTCCCTCGCCACCGCAGCGGCCGTCGCGAGGCGTGCGGCCCGATCGGGCCAGCCCGGCGCATCCGGGTCGAGCAGGGCCCGGAGCTCGTCGACGCCCTGGTACACCCGCACCGAGGCGCCGAACTCGTCGGGCAGACCCGCCACCCGGTCGGAGACGACGATCGCACCGGCGGCGACGGCGTCGAACAGGCGGTTCGACACGAAGCCCGCCTCCGCCATCTCGGGCCAGTGGTCGTTGAGCACCACCCGTGCGCCCCGGTAGACGGCCGGCACCTGGTCGTTGGGCAGGAACTCGGCGCGCACGTACCGGAGGTCGATGTACTCCCCCCAGCCGTCGCCGTAGATCACGAGGTCGGCACCCGCCTCGACGGCGTCGCGCACCACGGCGCGGTGCACGCCGCGGGTCTTGCCGACGAAGAGCACGTCGGTGCCCACCTCGTCGCCGCTCGGAGCCGGCGTGAATCGTTCCGGATCGGTGGCCTGCAGCAACGGGAGGACGGGAGCTCCCGGCCGGGAACGCGCGCGGCCCCAGGTCGAGCTGGCGGCGTATCGCACGTCCCAGTCGAGCACCAGAACCTCGTCGGTGACGAGCTCGGGGTGGCTGATGACCCACAGCAGGTTGACCGCGCCCTCCACCGGCAGCGGGCGATGGAGTCCCACGAGCTGCAGCACCACGTCGTCGCGCATCCGCGGGTACGGCCGGATGCGCTCGCCGAGCCGGTCGACGTGCACCACCTGGCCTCGCCTCCGCAGACTCGCTGCCAGGTCGTCGGCGAAGTAGAGGTCGCCCCACACTTCTCCGGCAGGGCCCGCCGGAGCCGAGATGGCGATCGCCCAGTGCAGGCGGGGCCGGCGGCGCACGATCGACCAGCGGCGTGCGGCGCGGGCACGCAGTTCTCCGAGCATCCGGCGCAGTCGCGGCCTCACGAGAGCCGCAGCCGGTGCATCGCCATCACAGGGGCGATTCTATCCGGGAAGAACTCCCATCGCTTTCCGAGCATTCCTCACCCATGGATGCCCCGCCCGTCGATTAGTCTCGTAGCGTGCTGCGCGCCCGACTCGAACCCCTCGTCAAGCGGCTCATCCGCCGGCGGATGCTCGCAGGCCGTTTCGACTCCACCACCTTCGAGCTGCAGCCGGCGGCCACGCCGCAGACTCCCGCGCAACCCGTGCTGATGTGCCTGTGGAACCGCCCGGGGCGGCTCGGCGACGTGCTCGAGATGCTCGATGCCCAGACCGGCACACCCGGGGGCGTGGAGCTCTACCTCTGGAACAACAACAAACTCGACCACGAGCACTACCTCGGGGTGCTGCGCGCCGCCACGGCCTCGGGAGCACTCCAGCGCGTGCACATCGTGCGCACCCCCTACAACCTCGGCTCGATGGCGCGGTGGTACCAGGCACGGGCGATCGCCCGCATCCAGGGCCCCGGCCCGGTGATCGTGATCGACGACGACGAGAACCTCGAACCCGGCTTCGTCGCCACCGCACTCGCCCACTACGCCCCGAAGAGCATCCACGCCTGGTGGGCCTGGCAGGTCAAGGGCGCCTACTTCGACCGGGTGGAGGCGGCCGAGGGCGACCCCATCGACCACGTGGGGCCGGGCGGATCCGTCACGGACTCGAGCCTCTTCCTCGACGACCGCTTCTTCACCACGATGCCCGAGCGGTTCTGGATGCTCGACGACCTGTGGCTCACCTGGTACGCAAAGAAGGCGGGCTGGTCTCTCGAGAAGCTGCCCGTGCACATCGAGTTCGTGCTGCACGAGACCAACCAGTACCACGCCCAGATCGACCTCAAGCAGGAGTTCTTCGAGTACCTCTACGGCGCCCCGGGAGAGTCGCTCACCACGAACACGCCGTGAGCGACGCCACGCTCGGCCGCAGCGAGTTCTCTCCACCGAGCAGCACCACCGTGGTCGCCCCGCCCGAACCGAGGTCGGCGATGACCCCCCTGGGCACGCAGTCCGACGGCACCACGTAGAGCGGCGCCTTCGCCTGTCCGGCGAGCACTCCGCCGGCGAGCGCGTCGGGGAAGTTCAGCCCGGTGGCCAGGTAGACCGTGGAGCTCTTCGCGAAGGCGTCGCGGTTGATGGCGATCGAGGCCGAGAATCGGTCGGCCCCCGAGAGCCGCTTCACCTCCGCCACCCTTCCGAGTGACGACTCGAGGCCGGTCGACACCGAGTTCGGTCCGCCCGCGATCGTCACCGAACTCACGCCGAGCTCCTCGAGCAGGGAGAGCGTGTCGGCGTCGGCCGAGGGTGCGGTGCCGTTCACGAGCACGATCGGCGAGCGCTGGGCCCCTGCCGCCGAGCTCACCGAGAGCGCGTCGGGGAAATTGGCCCCGGTCGCCACGTAGCTCTTCGCGGCCGTTCCGAACACGGTCTCGGCCACCAGGCGCGAGACGGCGTAACGGTCGGCGCCGGCGATGCGGGTGACGGTCGGGATGCTCGCGCGCAGCTGGGCGAGCACGGCGTCGGAGACCGAGCTGGGGCCGCCGACCACCACGACGCGCTGGGGCTTCAGCCGGGCGATCTCGGCGCTCACCTGCGCGGGCAGCGCGTCGCGCGGGGTGAGCAGCAGCGGGCCGTCCTCGGCGAGGGCCGCGGGGGCGGCGCTCAGCGCATCCGGGTAGTTCGAGCCGTCGGCGAGGTAGACCACGGGCGCGGTGCCCGGGAACGCCCGTTGCGAGACGGTGACGGCGACGTCGTAGCGCGTGGCGCCGGCGATGCGCTGCACGGCGGGCCGCGAGCCGGCGAGCTCGTAACTGTCGGTGGCCACGGCTGAGGAGGTGACCGCGCCCCAGGTGGAGCGCACCGTGAAGGTGTGCTTGCCCTTCTGCAGCGCGCTCGGGATGGGGACCGACCACGCCCCCGACGAATCGGGCGTGACGGTGAAGGTGGAGGAGTCGATGGTCACCACCACCCGATGCCTCGGCCCCGCGTTCGCCAGGGTTCCCGTGATGGCGTCGCCCGTGAACGACGGCCGCTGGTAGACCGGCGCGGCGAGCGAGACCCCGAGCTCCCAGTTCGGCAGCGCCGTGGAGACGCTGGGGGTCCCGTCGGTGGTGGCCAGCGGGAAGAAGGCGCTGATCGCGTCGGGCTGCCCGCTGCAGCCGCCCGAGAAGTTGCCCGCTGTGCCCACGCCGAACGCGGCCCGGCCGATGAGGGCGGATGCGCCGCTGTCGCCCGGCAGCATGCACACATCGGTGAGGGTGAGGTTCACGTACACCGGGGTGCCCGCGTGGTTGTAGACGGGGAAGGAGCCGTTCACCACGAGCACCTCGCCGCAGGTCCAGCCCGTGGTGCGGCCCGACTTGCACACGGGCGACCCCTTCACCGCGGTGGCGAGGTCGGTGATCGTCACCGGGGTGCCCTGGCCGAGCGCGCCGGTTCCCCCGCCCCAGGTGGAGACCTTCGGCGCGGTCGACCAGTCGGGCGAGACCGCCACCGCACCCACGTCGGCACCCCCGCCGAAGCGGTACTGGTCGGCCAGCGGCGCGCCGATCACCGACCCTGCCGACGGGGTGGTGCCGGCCGCGGACTGCTTCGACTCGTAGTAGTAGGTGCCCGCGTCGTGGTCGGGTTCGATGCAGTGGCCCGAGGTGATGAACTGCGTCTGGGGGTAGGGCTTGTAGCGGCCCGTGAACCCCACCGAGCACACGTAGGTATAGCCCTCGGCCTTGAACTGGAAGCCCTGCCCGCCGATCACCTCGGCGAGCGCCTCCAACCGCACCCCGGAGTAGTCGGGTTCGCCGGTCTCGTCGTTGGGCGCTCCCACCTCGGCGCGGGCGCCGGCGGACTCCGCCACCGCCGCCGCCTCCTGGTCGGGCACGTTCACCACGAGCTCCGTGCCCTCAAGCCTGGAATCGAGCAGCTCCACGCCGGCCGCCTGCAGGGCCGCCACCACGTCACCGGCGTCGGCCGCCGCGTCGGCGCGCGCGAGGTACTCCTCCGGCGTCTCGCCGAGATCGCGCCCGACGGCCTCGGCGAGGTCGGCGGGAACCTCCTCGGCCGCCGCGGTGTACGCAGCGACGTCGTACTCGCCCATGCGCGGCGCGGAGGCGGGCAGCACCGCGTCCTCGCCGTCGGCCGGGGGCAGCGCGGCGGCGGAGCACAGCAGTGCGGCGACGCTCAGCGCGACGACGGAGGAGAGTGCACGGCGACGACGGAGCGGGAGTGGAGCGGTTCGGGGCACGCCCTCACGGTACGTGCTCCGGGCGATCCGGCCGGGCCGCCACGCGCATCCGGCCGGATCAGGCCCCGGTCACCCGTTCAGGCCCCGCTCACTCGGAAGCTGCGGCGATGAGCGTCTGGAGGTAGCGACCGTAGCCGCTCTTGACCAGCGGAGCCGCCAGCACGGCGAGCTGCGCGGTGTCGATCCATCCGGCGCGCCACGCGATCTCCTCGATGCAGCCGATCTTGTAGCCCTGGCGGTCTTCGATGACGCGCACGTACTCCGACGCCTGCATCATCGACTCGAAGGTGCCGGTGTCGAGCCAGGCCGTGCCGCGGTCGAGCACCTGCACGTGCAGCTCGCCCGCCTCGAGGTAGCGCTCGTTGACCGTCGAGATCTCGAGTTCGCCCCGCGCCGACGGCTCGATCGACTTCGCGATCTCGACCACCTTGTTGTCGTAGAAGTAGAGGCCGGGCACGGCGTAGTTCGACTTCGGGTTCACGGGCTTCTCCTCGATGGAGAGAGCGGTGAAGTCGTCATCGAACTCCACCACGCCGTAGGCGCGCGGCTCGGCCACGTGGTACGCGAAGATGCGCGCCCCCTCGATCTCGCCGTTCGACCGCAGCGACGAGCCGAGACCCACGCCGTGGAAGATGTTGTCGCCCAGCACGAGCGCCACGCTCTCGTCGCCGATGAACTCCTCGCCGATGATGAAGGCCTGCGCGAGGCCGTCGGGCGAGGGCTGCACGGCGTACTCGATGCGGATGCCGAGGTCGCCGCCGTCACCGAGCAGCGCCTTGAACTGGGCGTTGTACTCGGGGGTGGTGATGATGAGGATCTCGTTGATGCCCGCCATCATGAGGGTCGACAGGGGGTAGTAGATCATCGGCTTGTCGTAGATGGGCATGAGCTGCTTCGAGATGCCCTTGGTGATCGGCCAGAGCCGGGTGCCGGATCCACCGGCGAGGATGATGCCGCGCATCAGCGTCCTTTCTCGGTGAGCGACGCGTAGAACGCGCGCGCCTCGTCCCAGCTGGGCAGCAGACCGGATGCGGCCGCCTCCGACAGCGAGGGAGCGTCGGTGTCCTTCGGCGAGAGCAGCAGCTCACCCGCCGCCTCGGGGAACACCAGTCCCACCTCGGGATCGAGGGGGTTGATGCCGTGCTCGCGCTCGGCGTTGAAGGTGGAGGTGACGAGGTAGCTCACAGTGGCGTCGTCGGTGAGCGCCACGAAGGCGTGACCGAGCCCCTCGGAGAGGTAGATGGCCCGGCGGTCGGTGGTGTCGAGCAGCACCGAGTCCCACTGGCCGAAGGTGGGAGAGCCCACGCGGATGTCGATGACGAAGTCGAGCACCGCGCCGTGCGTGGCGGTGACGTACTTGGCCTGGCTCGGCGGGATGTCGGCGAAGTGGATGCCGCGCACGACACCCCTCTTCGACACCGAGGTGTTGGCCTGCGCGAGGTCGAGCGAGTGCCCGATCTCGTCTTCGAGCTTGTCGAAGCGGTACCACTCGAGGAAGACGCCCCGGTCGTCGCCGAACTGCTTCGGCGTGATCTCATAGCTGTCAGGAATGCTCAGTTCGCGGATCTGCACGCCGGAGAGTCTACCCGGCGCGCCCCAGCCGCAGGATTCCGGGCCACACGGTGTCGCTGTACTGCTCGGCGGGGCTGAGCAGCAGCTCGTGGGCGACCTCGCCGGGCCGTGGCTCCGAGACGGTGTGCGCCGCCTCCCCGCCGGTGACCCGCTCGAACACCTCCCGCAGGCTGAGCTCGACCGCCTCGGCCACGACGAGGGTGTCCCCCGAGCCGCCGAGCTCATCGGCACTCACGGTCGCCGCGGTGAGCAGCACCCGCACGGTGTCGTGCACCGACTGGTAGTAGCGGGTCGTCTCCGGCCCGTACAGCGCCACGGGCAGTCCCATCGAGATGGCCTGGCGCCACAGCTCGATCACCGATCCGCTCGAGCCCCACACGTTGGGAAGCCTCACGGAGCAGGCGGAGAGCCCGGTGCCCGCGGCGACCCGCGCCACCTCCACCTCGGCGTCGTACTTGGTGGAGCCGAGCACGTTGACCCGCGAGGTGGCCTTGTCGGTGGAGACGAGCACGAAGCGCTCGCATCCGGCCGCGACGGCCAGCTCGAGCAGGATGCGCGTGGCGCCGACGTTCACCCGCTCGGCCAGCAGCGGGTTCTGCTCGCAGGTGGAGACGTGCTTCACCGCCGCCGCGTGCACGACGACCGAGGGCGTGATGCGGCCGAACACCAGCTCCATCTGCTCCCGGTCGGAGACGTCGGCCACGATGGTCGTGAGAACGGATGCCAGTCCCTGCGCCCGGGCCCAGTTCGACAGCGAGGCGAGACTGCGCTCCGCCGTGTCGATCACGGTGACCGGGGCCGTGCGCGCAGGATCGCCGAGCAGTGCCAGCACCACGGCGCCGCCGATGCTGCCGCCGCCCCCGGTGACGACCACGGGGGTGGCGGAGAGGCGCGCCGCCAGGGCGTCGACCGAACCGAGGTGGGCGAAGACCTCCTCGACCAGAGGGTGCCCGAGATCGGTGCCCAGGATCAGCAGCTCGGAGTCGGTGAAGGTCACGGCATCAGCCCAGTTCGGTTCATGAGTTCAGATCATCTTAGTGCCGGGGTAAGGCACACCTCATGAATCTTACGAGACCCTAGTCTGGAGTCATGTCAGAGCGGGAGCACTACACCCACGGTCATCACGAGAGCGTGCTGCGCTCGCACACCTGGCGCACGGTCGAGAACTCCGCCGCGTACCTCGCGCCGCACCTCTCCCCCGGGCTGACCCTGCTCGACGTGGGCAGCGGCCCGGGCACGATCACGATCGACTTCGCCCGCAGGCTCGCACCCGGCGGCACCGTCACCGGCATCGACGCGGCCGCGGAGATCGTGGCCCAGGCCACCGCCGCCGCCGAGGCCGAAGGGGTGACGAACGTCTCGTTCCGCACCGGCGACGCGTACGCCCTGGACTTCCCCGACGACAGCTTCGACGTCGTGCACGCCCACCAGGTGCTCCAGCACCTCGCCGACCCGGTGGCCGCCCTGCGCGAGTTCCGCCGGGTCACCAAGCCCGGCGGCCTCGTCGCGGCCCGCGACGTCGACTACGGCGGGGCCCTCATCCACCCACCCCTGCCCGGCCTGATGCGCTGGCGCACGGTCTACGACGCCGTGCACCGCTCGAACGGCGGAGACCCGTGGGCCGGGCGGTCGCTCAAGGCCTGGGCGATCGACGCGGGTTTCACCGAGGTGGAGACCACCGCCTCGACCTGGTGCTTCGCCACCGACGCCGAGCGTGCGTGGTGGGGCGGGCTCTGGGCCGACCGCACCCTGCAGTCGGCCTTCGGTCCGCGGGCGCTCGAGATCGGCGCCGCCACAGCGGGTGAGCTCGACGAGATCTCCGGCGCGTGGCGGCAGTGGGTGCACGAGCCCTCAGGGGTGTTCGTCTTCCCTCACCTGGAGATCGTCGCCCGAGCCTGAACGCGCGGGCGGTCGGCGGCCGTCGACCAGGGGTCGAACGACGTGACCGCCTCGAGCACCCTCTCGATCTGCGCCGGCGCGAGGCCGGGCCACAACGGCAGCCGCACGAGCCTGCTCGCGAACTCCGCCGTCGCGGAGAGAGGACGGATGCGCCTGCCGAAACGCTCCCCCGCGGGACTGGTGTCGAGCGGCACGTAGTGGAAGGCCGCCCGCACCCCTCGATCGTGCAGATGGCGGAGCATCGCCTCGCGCCGGCCCGCATCGGGCAGCAGCAACCAGAACAGGTGGGCGGTGTGCTCGAGTCCGGGCTGTTCGCTCATGAGCCGCACCCCGGTGTCGCGTGCCCACGCGGCGAGCCCTGCCGCATAGACGTTCCACACCCGGTGCCGCAGCCCCTGGATGGTGTCGAACGCCGCCAGCTGGGCGTCGAGCACGGCGGCGTTCAGCTCGCTCGGGAGATAGCTCGATCCCTCGTCGAGCCAGGTGTACCGGTGCACCTCGCCGCGCAGGAAGCGGGCACGGTTCGTTCCCTTCTCGCGGATGATCTCGGCCCGCCGCACGAGGGCGGGATCGTTCACGAGCAGTGCCCCGCCCTCGCCGCAGTGCACGTTCTTGGTGTCGTGGAAGCTCTGCGTGGCGAGCACCCCGGCCGAGCCGAGCATCCGGTCGCCGGCGGAGCCGCCCAGACCGTGGGCGTTGTCTTCGACGAGGGCGATGCCCTGCGGGCCGCAGAGCGCGCCGACCGCGCCGAGGTCGACCGGCACCCCGCCGTAGTGCATCACCACCACCGCCCGGGTGCGCGGGGTGAGCGACTCGGCGACCGAGGCCGGGTCGGCGTTCCCGGTGGCCGGGTCGAGGTCGGCGAACACCGGCGTCGCCCCGCGCGCGACGACGGCGGTCGCGGCGGAGGGGAAGGTGAAGCTCGGGAGCACCACCTCGTCGCCGGCACGGAGCCCGAGCAGCAGCCCCGCCAGCTCGAGCGCGTGCGTGCACGAGGTGGTGAGCAGCGCGTCACGCGCACCGGTGACGGCGCGCAGCCGCGCGGTGGCCCGCCGGGTGAAGCCACCGTCGCCGTGGGCGTGGTCGGAGCGCAGCACCTCCACCAGGTTCGCGAACTCTCCCGGGGCGCGGAACGGACGACTGAAGACGATCTCGTCGGCGGCGGCGACCGCGCTCACAGCCCGCTCCGCCCCGCCGGGCCGTCGACCACGAGGTAGAGCGGTCTCCCCATCGCCACGTGCAGCACCACTCCGAGGTACTCGGCGATCACCCCGAGCGCCACCAGGATCGCGCCCGAGCACAGCAGCACCACCACGATGAGCGAGGCCCAGCCCTCGGCCCCCTCCTGCCTCGACTCGGTCGGGGCGGCCACCACGTAGACGGCCACCGCCAGCCCGACGAACGCCATCATCCCTCCGATCACGCTCACGGCACGGAGCCCCGCGGTGCCGCTCGTGAGCGCCATCCGCCAGAAGTACGCGAACAACGACGGGAACGAGTAGCCCGACCGGCGCCCCGCGGCACTCCGCAGGGTCGTGGGGGTCGTGGCGACGCGATCGGTCACCCAGGAGAGTGCGACATCGAGGTAGACCCCGACGGCCGCGAACCCGGCGAGGCTGCGGCCGAGATCGCCGCGCACGAGCCGATAGCTCTGGAAGCTCAGATCCCCGGTGTCTTGAACGCGGCCCCGAGCATCCGTTTCGACGCCACCGAAGCGGCGCTGCGGAGAGCGCCCTGGGCCCGGGTGTCGGCGAAACGGGCGTAGACCACCCCGGCCCGCTCGCGCAGGGCCGTGTCGAGGAAGTCGCCGAGCGCGCCGGGGTCGTGCTGGCCGTCTTCGTCGAGGGTGGCGATCCAGTCGCCCTGCGACGCCGCCATCCCCGCGATGGTCGCCGCGTGCTGGCCCACGTTGCGGCTGAGCCACACCACCCGCACCACCTCGTGCCGGCGCTCGAGGCCCTGCAGCACGAGGTCGGACCGGTCGGGACCGGCGTCGTGCACGAGGATGATCTCGCCCACACGATAGGTCGCACCCTGCGCAGTGCGGGAGACACGGGTGTGGGGCAGCAGTTCGCCGACGGTCGAGGCCAGTGTGCTCTCACCGCGGTAGACCGGGATCACCACGGAGATCACCCGCGGGGGCGGCTCGTCGGCGACACGGGACATAAGACGAGAATCTATCATGTCTGAAGTCTCGTGCAGACGAACCGGCCATCGCGCGACACGATGCGCCCGCCCGAGACGCCCAGGCGCTCGAGCTCGTCGAGCACGGTGGCACCGGTGCCGGCCGATGCGACGCGATCGATCACGAGGCCGCACGCACCGAGCCCCTCGACCGCCTCGACCATCTCGGACACCGGCAGCGAGGCCATCGCACCGGCACGATCGACGGGGCCGCGGCCCTTGATGCCGCCGCCAGACCAGCGCAGCGAGGTCGAGTGCAGGAACAGGCGCAGCTGATCGGAGTCGGTCACCCCGTTCACGGGAGGCGACTCGGGGAACGGGATGTACGGCAACTGGTAGAGCAGGCACCCGGGAGCGACGCTCCGTTCGAGGCGCCCCACGAACTCGGCGTCGGAACGGAACTCCGCCACGGTGCGCGCCCGCGCCGCGGTGTCGACCGGGGGGATCTGGTCCCAGACGGCCACCACGACGAGCAGCCCCGAGCACGCGACGACCATGGCACCGGCGACACGGCGACGTGCCACACGCTCGACCAGCAGACCGAGCACCAGGCCGAGCGCGGTCAGCGCCACGAGTGCCAGGAAGATCGCGATGCGGTTCCACGAGCGGACCGGGAAGCCGACGAACGACAGCGGCGTCGCCAGTCCGCCGACCGTGCCGAACAGGAAGGCCACGAACGCCAGGCCCGCCAGCACGGCGAGCCGGTCGACGAGCACCCCGGGCGCACGCCGCCACCCCGGCCGGCCGGCCGAGAGGAGCAGGAAGACCCCGACCACGATCAGCACCCCGAGTCCCGCCGAGGCGAGCAGCCCGAGCGCGGGCTCCTCCGAGGGCAGTGGGTAGTGCTCGTCGTAGAGCCGCCGCAGCTCGGCGAAGGGAGGGAAGCGATGACCGGGCACGGGCAGCAGCAGCGCGGCGAGCTTGAACGAGTAGAGCTCCGCCTCCGGCGGACTGCGCACCAGCACCGACTCGTTCGCTCCGTGCACGGCGCGGTACAGGATGCTCGGGGCGAGGTTCGCGGCGAGCGTCGCCGCGATCACGAGTCCCGCGGCCGCCGCCCCTCCGAATACCCTCCAGCGACGGGTGCGCCACAGCGTCGCGAGCCCCGCGACCGCCAGAAGCACCGCCGTGAACACCGAGTAGTAGCTCGACGCGGTGCCGAGGAGCACGAGGGACCCCACGGTGCACACGTTGCGGCGCGAGAGCACCCGGCTCGACCACAGCGGCAGTCCGTGCGCCGCCCGGAGTATCACGTCGAGCGCGAGCGGCACCACGAAGTAGGCGGAGAGGAACAGATGCCCCTCGCCCTTCACGAAGTGATAGGGCGCGATCGCGAACACCACCCCGAGCGCCACCGCGAGCATTCCCTTCACACCGGCGCGGCGCAGGAACCAGGTGGCGGTGACCGCCGCCAGCGGGAACCCGGCGACGAAGTACCCGTTCATCACCACGCCGACGTCGGAGGTGAACCACCGCGCGGCGGAGAACACCACGAAGTGCAGGTTGTCGGCCTGCGGGTAGTCGCTGTAGTACTGGCCGTACGGCGCCCCGAGGGCGGGCTGGTGCGTGAACCAGCCCGTCTCGAGGACGGTCTTCACATGCGAGGCCACGGCCAGCGCGTCACCGGAGTAGGCGAGCGGCACGCTCCAATCGAGACGCCAGAGGTCGAGACCGAACCACACGGCCGCCAGCGCGAGGAGCGCGGCCGCCGGGTAGGGCAGTATGCGACGGGCCGCGATCACGCGCCCACCCGCATCCCCCGGGCGCCGAGCAGGTAGTAGGCCCGGCGGGCGAGCGCCCGGCGGCGGGCGCGGCGGTCTCCGAGCCGCACGTCGGCGGCCGAGATGACCTCGGGCGCCTGGGCGCGGCACCAGGCGTGGTAGGCCGCCACCTGCCGCGCCTGCTCGCCGGCCAGCGCCACGCTCCACTGCCCGGAGCTGACCCGGAAGGCGGCGAGCGTGCGGGCCAGCGGCACGTAGCCGCCCGCGAACAACAGCTTCGAGTAGGTCAGCTGGTCGATGAGGTACGGGAACCTGGCCTCCCAGCCGCCCGCCGCCTCGAGCGCCTCGCGGCGCAGGAGCACGCAACCGGGTTCTCCGAACACGTTGGCGCCGCGGCGCACCGCGCACCGTACGGCCTCCACCCCCGGGAGGGGCCGAAGGGGCACACCCTGCAGCCCCCGCCCCCGCAACGTGACGCGGCCCCGGGCGTCGATCACATCGCGCCGGCTCGAGACGAGCGCGGCTCCGGGGTGCAGCTCGAGCGCCCGGGTCTGCAGCTCGAGCGCACCGGGGTAGAGCACGTCGTCGCCCGGGAGGAGCTTGAGATACTCCCCCGAGGCCGCCGCCGACACCCGCCTCCAGTTCGCCTCGGCCCCGCCGCCGGCGGGCGTGTGCAGTACCGTCAGCCGCGGGTCGGACCCGAAGGGTGCCAGGCGGGCGAGCGTGCCGTCGGTGGAGGCGTGGTCGGCGACGATCAGTTCGAAGTCGGAGTGCCGCTGGGAGAGCACGGAGCGCACCGTGGCCGCGATGAACGGGGCGTTCTCGAAGGCCGGCACGACGACCGAGACCCGGGGCATCAGTCTCCACTCCGGCGGAAGGAGACGTGCGAGTGACCGAACCAGCTCAGCACGACGGTGACGGTGAGAATGGACAGCTGAGCCGGGATGCGCGGCCAGCCGAGCCCGACCAGCAGCGGCAGGGCGACGGCGTTGACCCCGATGGCCACGAGGTACACGCCCTCGAACCGCACGAGGTCGCGCCACACGCCCCCGCGCACTCGGAAGACGAAGCGGCGGTACATCGCGAAGGCGAAGAGCACGCCCACGACGTGGGCGCATCCGAGGGTCGCGAGCGACCCGGCCGTCTCGTTCACCGCCGCGTCGACGATCGAGCCCACCGTGAGGTCGGCCGCCACGAACGCCACGAAGCCGACGGCGGTGTTGGCGGCGCCGACCGCGAGGAACGCCACCCGCCGGTCGCCCACCATCCGGCGCAGCAGTCGTGGTCGCTCCGTCACACGCCCACCCTAGATCATGAAGCTGAGCATTGCTCGCGACAGAGATCGCGTCGGGCGTGCGGCTACAATCGGTGCGACGACCACACCGAGGAGAACTCACCCATCATGAAGATTCTTGTCACCGGCGGCGCCGGTTTCATCGGCTCCAACTTCGTGCGCCGCACGATCGAAGACGCCTACCCCGGGCTCGAGGGCGCCGAGGTGGTCGTGCTCGACGCGCTCACCTACTCGGGCAACCTCGAGAACCTCGCCTCGGTGGCCGAGAACCCGCGCTTCACCTTCGTCAAGGGCGACATCCGCGACGGCGCCCTGCTC
This sequence comes from Herbiconiux moechotypicola, assembly GCF_024979255.1. Classification (GTDB taxonomy): domain Bacteria; phylum Actinomycetota; class Actinomycetes; order Actinomycetales; family Microbacteriaceae; genus Herbiconiux; species Herbiconiux moechotypicola. The sequence continues at coordinate 89,491 of NZ_JANLCN010000009.1, read as the reverse complement.
GACCAGCTGTTCCCCGGCCTCGACGCCGTGGTGCACTTCGCCGCCGAGTCGCACGTCGACCGCTCGGTGCGCGACGCCTCCATCTTCGTCGAGACCAACGTGCTCGGCACCCAGCAGCTGCTCGACGCCGCGCTCCGCAGCGGCCTGCCCCGCTTCGTGCACGTGTCCACCGACGAGGTCTACGGCTCCATCGCCGAGGGCTCCTGGGCCGAGGACCGCCCGCTCGAGCCGAACTCCCCGTACTCCGCCTCGAAGGCCGGCAGCGACCTGCTCGCGCGCAGCTACCACCGCACGCACGGCATGAACATCTCCATCACGCGCTGCTCCAACAACTACGGGCCCTTCCACTTCCCCGAGAAGGTCATCCCGCTGTTCGTCACCAACCTCATCGACGACAAGCACGTGCCGCTCTACGGCGAGGGCAACAACATCCGCGACTGGCTGCACGTCGACGACCACACCCGCGGCATCGCCCTCGTTCTGACGAAGGGCCGCGCGGGCGAGATCTACAACATCGGCGGCGGCACCGAGCTCACCAACAAGGAGCTCACGCAGCTGCTGCTCGACGCGACCGGCAAGGACTGGTCGTACGTCGACCGGGTCGCCGACCGCCTCGGCCACGACCTGCGCTACTCGGTGGACATCTCGAAGATCCAGGCCGAGCTCGGCTACGAGCCGCTGGTGCCGTTCGAGAAGGGCCTGGCCGACGTCGTGCAGTGGTACCGCGACAACCGCGCCTGGTGGGAGCCCCTCAAGGCTCGCGCGGCCCTGGCCTGAGCGCCGGAGCCGCTGACATGACGCGCTATCTCATCACCGGGGCGGCCGGGATGCTCGGCACCGACCTGCAGGCCGCGCTCGCCGGGCGCGACGTGGTGGCCCTCGGCCGCACCGAGCTCGACATCACCGACCCCGCGGCCGTGGCCGCCGCCGTGTCGGGGATCGACGTGGTGTTCAACTGCGCCGCCTACACCGCGGTCGACGCGGCGGAGAGCGACGAGGAGGCGGCCTCGGCCGTGAACGCCCTCGGCCCCGCCACACTGGCCGAGGCCACCGCGGCGAACGACGCCAAGCTCTTCCAGATCTCGACCGACTACGTGTTCCAGGGCGACGCCACGAGTCCCTATCCCGAAGACGAGCCGCGCGATCCGCTCAACGCCTACGGCCGCACCAAGGCCGGGGGCGAGGAGGCGGTCCTGCGCCTCAACCCGGCGGGCGGCTACGTGGTGCGCACCGCCTGGCTCTACGGCGCCAACGGCGCTAACTTCCCCGCCACCATGCTCCGGCTCGGGCGGGAGCGCGACTCGGTGAGCGTCGTGAACGACCAGGTCGGGCAGCCCACCTGGACCGCCGACCTCGCCCGACAGCTCGTGCTGCTGGCCGACTCCGGCGCCCCCGCCGGCGTCTACCACGGCACCAACTCGGGGCAGGCCTCCTGGTTCGACTTCGCCCAGGCAACCTTTCAGGAAGCCGGACTCGACCCTGATAAAGTCAAGCCCACAGACAGCTCGCAGTTCGTGCGTCCTGCCCCGCGTCCCGCGTACTCCGTGCTCGGGCACGACGCGTGGTCCCGAGCAGGATTGGAACCCATGAGGAGCTGGCGCTCCGCGCTCCATGACGCGGTGACCTCGGGAGTATTTGGAGAGTAATGGCGACGCTGCGGGTGATCATCGATCAGCTGGTGGCTCCCGTACCCGGCGGAATCGGTCGTTACACGCTCGAACTCACCCGGCAGCTCGTCGCCACCGCGCCGCGCAACTGCGACGTGGAGGGCATCGTCTCCGCCGTGCCCGCCGAGAAGGCGGCCGAGCTCGAGGCGCGCATCCCGGGCCTGGCGGGGCTGCACCGCGCCACGCTCGCCCGGCGCGAGCTCGCCGCCGCGTGGCAGCACGGCCTCATCGGCTCCTCCGGCGACGGCATGGTGCACGCCACCAGCCTCCTCGCGCCGCTCCGCAAGCACGACCGGCGGGCGCAGCTCGGCACACAGAGCGCCGTCACCATCCACGACGTGGTGCCGTGGACGCATCCGCAGACCCTCACCCCGCGGGGTGTGGCCTGGCACAAGGCGATGGCCAAGCGCGCCGCGAAGTTCGCCGACGCGATCGTGGTGCCCACGCACGCCGTGGCCGAAGACCTCTCGCGCTACCTCGACTTCGGCGATCGCGTGCGGGTCATCGGCGGCGCCGTGAGCGACGAGCTCACGCTGCCCGACGATCCGGCCGAGCGCATCGAGGCTTTGAACCTGCCCGACCGTTACATCCTGGCCGTGGGCACCCTCGAGCCGCGCAAGGGGCTCGCCGCGCTCATCCAGGCGCTCGCCCTCCCCGCCACGGGCGACCTGCCGCTGGTCATCGCCGGGCCCGAGGGATGGGGCGAGGTCGACGTCGCGTCGGTCGCCGCCTCGGCCGGGGTCGACTCGTCACGCATCCACGTGCTCGGGTTCCTCAGCGACTCCGATCTCGCCCTCGTGCTCGAGCGCGCCACCGTGTTCGTGTACCCCAGCCTCGCCGAGGGCTTCGGACTGCCGCTCATCGAGGCCTTCGGATTCGGCACCCCCGTCATCCACGCCGACGTGCCCGCGCTGCTCGAGGTCGCGGCCGGCGCCACCGTGGTGGTGGAGCGCACGACCCCCGAGGCCTACGCCGGTCAGCTGGCCGACGCCATCCAGCAGGTGGTCGACGACGGCGCACTGCGCAACCGGCTCTCCATCTCGGGGCTCGACCGCGCGCGCGCCTTCTCCTGGCGCGACTCCGCCGAGAAGGTCTGGCAGCTGCACGCCGACCTGTAGTCAGCCCGCCGTGCTCGAGGCGCGCTGGGCCCGCTTCTGCTCCTGGAAGACGCGGATCGCCTCGTAGCGCTCGGCCGAGCGGGCCTGCCGCTTCACCGCCTCCTGCTCGCGGTTCTTCGGCGGAGCCGGGGTGACGAGTCCGTCGAGCAAGTGCCGGGTCGCGTGGGCGATCTCGGCCACGGCACGGTCGAACACCTCTTGGTTCGCGCGCGAGGGCTTGGTGCTGCCCGAGATCTTGCGCACGAACTGCAGCGCCGCGTCGTGGCACTCCTCGTCGGTGGCGGCGGGCGCGAGGTTGTTGAGGGGCACGATGTTGCGGCACATGCCCCACTGGTTAGGCCGGGTGCGCCGCGCCGGCTACTGCGTGGGCGTGTCGGTCGCCGTGGAGAGCACGAGCGCGTCGGCCACCGTCTGGTGCACGAGGTCCCAGTCGGGGTCCTCCGGGTCGATGAGCGGTGGCGTGAGCTCGACGTTCTCGATCGGGAGGTCTTTGGTCTTCAGCGCCAGGTCGACGAAGTAGGCCAGGGTCGACTGCGGGATGTCGGTCTTCACGACCTGCGCGCCCGCCGCCGCGATGCCCTGGAACTTGGTGAGCACGTTCACCGGGTCGAACTGCTGCAGGATGGCGGTCTGCAGCTGGCGCTGACGCTCCATCCGGTCGTAGTCGCTCGTGGTGTGACGCGAACGGGCGTACCAGAGGGCGGTGTAACCGTCCATGTGCTGCATCCCGGGGTAGATCCACCCCTCGACCTCGTTGAGGTTCTCGTCGCCGCCCATCGGCAGTTCTTCGGTCACGTCGATGTCCACGCCGCCGAGCGCGTCGATGAGGTCGGAGAACCCCTGCATGTCGATGAGCACGTAGTACTGGATGGTGATGCCCAGGGCGCCCTCGATCGCATCCGTCGTCGCCTCGATGCCGGGCTCCGAGCCCTCGGCCTCGGCGTTCGGGTAGAGGTCGGTGTCATAGGCCTCGACGCGCGGGTAGAGGAAGCTGATCTGGCAGTCGCTGCCGCAGTCGTACACGCCGTCGGGGGCGTAGTCGCTGCCGATGAGGGGAGAGCCCTCGACGATGGGCACCTGCTGCAGGTCGCGCGGGATGCCGATCATGGTGGCCCGCCCGGTGTCGGCCTCGATCGAGACGACGGTCATGCTGTCGGGCCGCATGCCCTCACGGTCGGGTCCGGCGTCGCCGCCGAGCAGCAGGATGTTGTAGCGGCCGTCGACCGGGGGCTCGGCCGCCGCCTGCACCGAGAAGATGGAGTTCACGAGGTCGCGCTGCACGCCGGCGAGGAACGCGCCCCAGGCGGCGCCGCCGGAGGTGATGGTGAGCATGATGACGGTGAAGGCCGCGATCGCCCAGCGCGCCTTGGGGCCCGCCCGCACCAGCCGCACGAGTCGCAGGGTGTCGAGGGTGAGCACCACCCACAGCGCCGCATAGGCCACGAGCACGATCTGCACGAGCAGCAGCGGGATGGGCAGGGTGACGATCGAGAAGATCACCTGCGGCCAGATGTTGTAGACCACGAAACCGAGGATCGCCGTGATCCACAGCCCGAAGGTGAAGTAGAGGCCGAAGCGACCGAGCTTGCGACTGCCCGCGAGCACCTGAGCCGAACCCGGCATGAGCAGGTTGAGCACCACCAGCCACCACCCGCGCACCGTCATCGCCTTCTGCGACGAGGTGTCGGGGTAGCGGATCGGGCTCGCGGTGGAGCCCAGGGTGGAGCCCGGGTTGGTGCCCGGGGCGCTCGGGCGTGCGCTGAGGGTCGTCATAGGCGGGTCTGCAGGTCTTCGTTCTTCTGGTCGACGAGCTCGACGAGCGAGTCACGGTAGCGGTCGAGGGCGGCGGCCAGTCCATCATCGGAGGTCGAGAGGATGCTGACAGCGAGCAGCCCCGCGTTCTTGGCCCCGCCGATGGAGACGGTGGCGACCGGGATGCCGCCGGGCATCTGCACGATCGACAGCAGCGAGTCGAGGCCGTCGAGCTTGGCCAGCGGCACCGGCACGCCGATGACCGGCACCGTGGTGACGGCGGCGATCATGCCGGGCAGGTGGGCGGCCCCACCGGCCCCCGCCACGATCGCCTTGAGTCCGCGTTCGCGGGCCGTGCGCCCGTAGGCGATCATGCGCTCGGGGGTGCGGTGGGCGGAGACTACCTGCACCTCGACCGGTACGCCGAAGTCGCGCAGCACCTGCACGGCGTCGCTCATCACGGTGAAGTCGGAGTCCGACCCCATCACGACGCCCACGAGAGGTCTCGCGTCACTCACGTCACGACCGGGTTCTGAGGGCACGGGCATACCCTCACCCTACGGTTCAGTCGTCGAAGAACGCGGCAGCGGCACGCGCGTCGAACACGACCGCGTCGAGCTCGGCGCCCGAGACGGTGACGTGGCCGATCTTGCGGCCGGGGCGGGGGCCCTTGCCGTAGAGATGGAGCTTGGCCGTGGGCTGGTCGGCGAGCGCCCGCGCGGCGGGCCCGTCGAGGTCGCCGTCGGCGGGCCCGCCGAGGATGTTGATCATCACGCTCCACGGTTCGCGGTGCCCGGTGGCGCCGAGCGGCAGGTCGAGAACGGCACGCAGGTGCTGCTCGAACTGACTCGTGGTCGAGCCGTCGATCGTCCAGTGCCCGGTGTTGTGCGGGCGCATGGCGAGCTCGTTCACCAGGATGCGCTCATCCGTCGTCTCGAACAGCTCCACTGCGAGCACGCCGGTGACGCCGAGCTCCTCGGCCACGGTCGTGCCGATGCGCGCCGCCATCTCGGCCACGCGCCCCGCCGAGCCGGGCGCGGGGGCGATCACCTCGGCGCACACGCCGTTCTTCTGCACGGACTCGACGACCGGCCACAGCGTGAGGTCGCCGCTCGGCCGGCGGGCCACCAGCTGCGCGAGCTCGCGCCGGAACTCCACCAGTTCCTCCACGAGCAGCGCCCCGCCGCGGCCGTCCTCGTCGAGCGCCCTGAACCAGTCCTCGGCCTGCGCGGCGGACTCCACCACGCGCACGCCCTTGCCGTCGTAGCCGCCGCGGGCCGTCTTCACCACGGCGCGCCCGCCGTGACCGGCGAGGAACTCCTCGAGCTCGGCGGGGGTCTCCACCCGGGCCCAGTCAGGCATCGGCACACCGAGCTCGCCCAGCCGCTCGCGCATCGCCAGCTTGTCCTGCGCGAACTGCAGCGCATCCGGGCCGGGGTGCACGGCCACGCCCGCCTCGACGAGGGCACGCAGCACCGACTGCGGCACGTGCTCGTGGTCGAAGGTCACCACGTCGACGGTCTCGGCGAAGCGCCGCACCGTCTCGAGGTCGGTGTAGTCGCCCACCCCGGTGGCGGCGATCGCGGCCGACATGCCCTCGGCCTCGGCCAGCACCCGGATGTCGATGCCCAGCTCGATCGCCGGCGGCACCATCATCCGCGCCAGCTGCCCGCCACCGATCACACCCACTCTGAAAGTCACGAACCCATTATCCCGCCGCCCGGCGCCCGCGGCCCACCGGCCCCTATCGCAGCTCGTCGAGCATTCCGGCCACCAGCTTCGCCGACGGCACGTCGCGCAGCACCAGCGCGTGCTCGGGCCCGGCCAGTACCCGCACGTCGCCCGAGCCGAAGGCGGCCTGCAGCGGCGTGCGGCGCAGGCGCACCTCGGTGACCCGCTCCAGCGAGAGATCCTGCCGGTGGCGTACGAACAGTCCGGTGCGCGCGATGACGCGCCGCGAGGTGATGGTGTAGCGGTGACCGAGCCAGGCGAACACCGGCAGCAGCGTGCCGAAGAACACGAGGGCGCCGGCCGCGATCAGGATGCCCCAGTTCTGCCACTCCTCCGGCAGCCGCCCACCGAACCAGCCGTAGGCCCCCACGGTGGCGAACAACACCAGCACCGGCAGCAGCAGCCGCCGACCGTGCGGACGCACCCGCAGCACGATGCTCTCGGGCTCCGTGTCGCGAGGCAGCAGCGGCCCGGGGTGCGACACGGCGCTCAGGCCTCGTGCCTCAGATGGGTCACGTCTCCTGCCGCGACCACGAGCGGCTCCGCGCCGTCGTCGGGCTCGACCACGAGCCGGCCCCCGGCGTCGAGCGCCGTCGCCGTCCCGGTGCGCACGCCACCGCCCGGCAGCTCCACCCGCACCGCACGGCCGAGGGTGACGGATGCGCGGACCGCCTCGGCCACCAGCCCCGCGGCCTCGGCGTCGCCGTCGTGCGCGCACCAGGTGCGGTACAGGCCCGTGAGGTCGTCGAGGTACCCGGCCAGCACGGCATCCGTGCTCACCGACGACACCCCGGCGAGGGCGAGGGAGGTGGCGGTGGGCACGGGCAGCTGATCGGACGAGAGCGTGAGGTTCACGCCGGCACCCAGCACGATCCCCGCCGCTCCGGGCAGAAGCTCGGCGAGGATGCCGGACACCTTGCGGTCGCCGATGAGCACGTCGTTCGGCCACTTCAGACCCACCGGGCCGGAGTGTTCGGCGTGGGAGGAGCGCAGGGAGGCGGCTGCGACGAGCCTGCCGACGACGCGCGCCATCGCGATTCCCGAGAGCACCGGGAGGAAGCCCCACCGCTCCACCGGCACCGGCGCGCCGGAGGGGCCTGTGGGCCGCAGCAGCACCGAGATCGCGAGCGACCCGCCCGCGGGCGCCGCCCAGCTGCGGCCGAGCCGCCCCTTGCCGGCGACCTGGTCGTCGGTGGCGACCACCGCGAGGTCGGGCCAGCCCCGCGCATCCGGACCCGTCGCCAGCTCGGCCAGCACGTCGTTCGTGGAGCCCGCCGTGGGCAGCCAGGAGAGCCTCGCCGCGATCGCCTCGGCGAGGGGCAGCGGGGGATGCGGGCGCGAATGCTTGGGGGGGTGCACACGGCCAAAGTACCCGACGACCCCGGCGGCGCCCGTCAGCCGCGCACAAGCGGGAGGGTCAGCTTTGTAGGGTTTCATCAACGAGGAGGCCGGAGGGCTGGCCGGTAGAGTGAACCGCGTGAGTGAAGACGCAACCTCGACCCAGCCCGACATGTCGACCACGGCGGGCAAGCTGGCCGACCTCAAGAACCGCTACCACGAGGCCGTGACCGCGTCGGGCGAGGCCGCGATCGAGAAGCAGCACAAGCGCGGCAAGAAGACGGCCCGCGAGCGCATCGAGCAGCTGCTCGACCACGGCTCCTTCGTCGAGATCGACGAGTTCGTGCGGCACCGCACCCACGCCTTCGGCATGGAGCGTTCGCGCCCCTACGGCGACGCGGTGGTCACCGGCACCGGCACCATCCACGGCCGTCAGGTGGCGGTCTACGCGCAGGACTTCACCATCTTCGGCGGCTCGCTCGGCGAGGTGGCCGGCGAGAAGATCATCAAGGTGATGGACCTCGCGCTGAAGACCGGCGTGCCCATCATCGGCATGCTCGACTCGGGCGGCGCGCGCATCCAGGAGGGCGTGGTGGCGCTCGGCAAGTACGGCGAGATCTTCCGCCGCAACACGGCCGCCTCCGGTGTCATCCCGCAGATCTCCATCATCATGGGGCCCGCGGCCGGCGGCGCCGTCTACTCCCCCGCCCTCACCGACTTCGTCATCATGGTCGACAAGACCTCGCAGATGTTCGTCACCGGTCCCGACGTGATCAAGACGGTCACCGGCGAAGACGTGGGCATGGAGGAGCTCGGCGGCGCGCTCACCCACAACAAGGTCTCGGGCGTCTCGCACTACCTCGCCAGCGACGAGGACGACGCGCTCGACTACGCCCGCGCCCTGCTCAGCTACCTGCCCGACAACAACCTCGCCGAGCTGCCCGTCTACGACAGCGAGGTCGAGCTCGAGATCACGGATGCGGACCGCAAGCTCAACACCGTCATCCCCGACTCGCCGAACCAGCCCTACGACGTGCACACCGTCATCGAGCACCTGGTCGACGGCGGCGAGTTCCTCGAGACCCAGCCGCTCTACGCGCCCAACATCGTGGTGGGCTTCGCCCGCATCGAGGGCCGGAGCGTCGGCATCGTGGCGAACCAGCCGAGCGCCATGGCCGGCACGCTCAACATCGAGGCCGGCGAGAAGGCCGCGCGCTTCGTGCGCTTCTGCGACTCGTTCTCCATCCCCATCCTCACCCTCGTCGACGTGCCGGGCTACCTGCCGGGCACCGACCAGGAGTGGACCGGCGTCATCCGCCGCGGCGCGAAGCTCCTCTACGCCTACGCCGAGGCCACCGTGCCGCTGGTCACGGTCATCCTGCGCAAGGCCTACGGCGGCGCCTACATCGTCATGGGCTCCAAGCAGCTCGGCGCCGACATCAACCTCGCCTGGCCCACCGCCGAGATCGCCGTCATGGGCGGTCAGGGCGCCGTCAACATCCTCTACCGCGGCGAGATCAAGCGCGCCGAGGAGGCCGGCGAAGACGTCGCCGCCGTGCGCACCAAACTCGCCAACGAGTACACCTACAACGTCGCCAGCCCCTTCCTCGCCGCCGAACGCGGCGAACTCGACGGCGTCATCGAACCCGCCGCCACCCGCGTCTCCGTCACCAAGGCCCTCCGCGCCCTCAAGACCAAGCGCGCCTCCCTGCCGCCGAAGAAGCACGGGAACATACCGCTCTGATTGCTGCGCCGCCGCTTCTGCGGCGCAGGCGGCATGCGCCGGTCCGGTCGCTCTCGCGGCCGGGCCGGCGCCCTGGGTCATCGATAACGGCCTGTTGCGTTCGTTTCCGCACAACACCCCGCACGAGAACGCAGTCTCGCGACCGCATCCCTCATTTTTGTCTCTTTCCCTTCCCCCTCCTCTGTCTGGGGGGAAGGGATCTGTTCGTGCGTGAGCGAGGGGGCCGGGTGATCACACCCCCGCCGCCTTTGAGCTCGCTCAACCCCTAGGCGGGGGTGGGATCACCCGGCCCCCTCGCGCCCCGCGCACTACAGAGCGGCAGCCTCCCGCGCCTCCCAGGCCGACCTCACCATGTCGTCGAGACTGTGCCGCATCTTCCAGTCGAGGTCGCGGGCGGCGAGTTCGCCGGTGGCGACGATCTGAGCCGGGTCGCCGGGGCGGCGCGGTGCCTCTTCCGGGGTGAACGGGATGCCCGTGGCGGCGGCGACGGCGGTCATGATCTGGCGCACCGAGACGCCGTCGCCCGAGCCGAGGTTGTAGGCGGGCAGCAGCGGGGTGCCGGCGTCGAGCGCGCGGGCGGCCTCGACGTGGGCGAGCGCGAGGTCGGCCACGTGGATGTAGTCGCGCACGCAGGTGCCGTCGGGCGTGGGGTAGTCGGTGCCGTTGATGCGCGGCGTCTTGCCGGCGAGGAGGGCGTCGAACACGAGCGGGAAGAGGTTGTGCGGGCTGGTGTCGTAGAGCGCGGGGCTGCCCGAGCCGACGACGTTGAAGTAGCGCAGCGAGGTGTGCTTCAGGCCGTCGGAGACGCCGAGGTCGCGCAGCAGCCATTCGCCGATGAGCTTCGACTCGCCGTAGGGGCTCTCGGGGCTCTTCGGGGTGTCCTCGGTGACGATGTCGGTGGGCGGGGTGCCGTAGACGGCGGCGCTGGACGAGAACACGACCTTGTCGACGCCCTGCTCGAGTGCGGCCTTCAGCAGCACCGCCATGCCGGTGACGTTCTGCTCGTAGGTGTGCAGCGGGCGCTGCACCGAGACGCCGGCGTACTTGAAGCCGGCGATGTGGATGACCCCGGTGACCCCGTGTTCGGCGATGGTGCGCGAGACCAGCTCGGCGTCGAGGATGCTGCCCTCGACGAACGGCACGTCGGCGGGCACGAACTCCGCGTGCCCGCTCGAGAGGTCGTCGAGCACGACGGGGGTCATGCCCGCCTCCTTGAGCGCGACGACGACGTGCGAGCCGATGTAGCCGGCTCCTCCGGTGACCAACCAGGACATGGGTTCCTTTCGAGGGGATTCAGCGCACCAGAGTACGCACGAGCGACACGGCCTCCTTGGCCGACATCGAGGGCAGGTAGGCCTTGCCGATCGCCCCGCCGATGGTGGGGAGCGCGAGCGGGTCGGGGTAGGCCATGTGGATGGTGGAGTAGGTGGGGTTGAACTTGGCCTTGAACTTGAACAGGGAGGAGAAACCGTAGGCCGGCTCGAGCGTCTTGGCGAGGAACTCGCTCAGCTCGGTCATCACCGTCGGCGCCGGCGCCTCGGCACCCTTGGGCAGCGGCGCCTGGGCCAGCGGCGCCCCCGAGAGGCTCAGCACCTCCACGCCGAGCTCCTTCATGTGGAGCGCGGCCGAGGCGATGAGGAACTCCATCGTGCCGCCCATCGACTCGTCGGCCCGCCGCATGAAGTCGAGGGTGTAGCCCACGGCGATCCCGTCGCGGTACATCGGCAGCCAGCTCGTCACGGCGGCGATCCGCCCCTCCGAATCGAGGGCCAGCATCAGCGCCACGTCGGGGTCCTTGATCTCCTCGAGCGCGCCGAGCGTGAAGCCCATCTCGGGCAGCTCCTTCTCCGACACCCACGCCTCCGAGATGGCGTTGATCTGCGCGACGTAGGGCCGGGAGAGCTCGTCGTAGGTGGTCCACAGCGTGGTCATGCCCTCGCGCACGCCGCGGTTGAGCGAGGAGCGCACGTTCTGCCAGGCCTTGCCCGTCATCTCGAGCGTCTGCGGGTGCATGAGGGTCTCCTCGCCCACCGACATGTGTTGCCACTCCATCTCGTCGAAGACGGGGAGGAACTGGTCGTGCACGCTGTAGAACACGGGGATCCAGCTGTGCGCGTCGCAGAAGGCCGCGAAGTCCCGCACCACGTCTCGCTCCGTTCCCGGGAGGCACACCGGGTCGGACATCGTGATCGCGACACCGTTGATGACCCGGTACGCCACCGCCGCATCCCCGGCCTGGTTGAACCAGTAGACGTTGCCCGGCCAGGTCGTCATCCACCCCAGTGTTCCGCCACCGCCCCTCCGCAGCAGGGCCCGGATGCGCTGGTGGTCGCCCACCGAGACCGACTGCTCGTCGGCCTGCAGAAGCTGGAACGCCGCGACCGTGAAGACAATCCAGAAGGCCGGCCCGATCCATTGGAACAGCACGAGCGCCACACCCGCCGGAGGCACCAGCGCGTCGCCGGTGACGCCGATGATCGTCACGGGGAGGAACCGCCTGGGCAGGTCGAGCACCAACTCCACCACGGTCGTGCCCTGCGGCAGGTACGAGCCGATCACGAACGCCCCGGCGATGCTGTAGACCAGCGCGAGCACCGCGAACCCGGCCGCGACGGTGACGGCGAACCGGATGACGGCCTCCCGCGGCGCCTTGAGCGCGAACCGGCGGCGTTGCACGAAGAGCAGCACGGCCACGGCCGCGGGCACCGCGACGGTGGAGCCGGCCCACACGATGTACTCGCCGATGTCGATGGCGCCGAGCGCGCTGGTGTCGGTGTCCTCCGGGATGAAGGAGGCGACCAGGCCGAGGAAGACGAAGGCGAGCACGATCTGGGCGAGGTTGGTGGCGATGCCGAGCCACAGCGCGAACCGCCGGCCGCGCCGCAGACCCCACGCGGCCAGGAGTAACAGGGCCAGCGGCACGAAGGTCTGCACGACAGGCCCGACCCCGCCGAGCTGGGCGAGCCGGGTCACGTCGTCGCACACCGTCGACGTGGCGGTGGAGCAGAGCTCCTCGATGTCGGCCGCGGTCGGGAAGATGTCGCCGTAGAAGCTGCCCGCCAGGCCAAAGGCGCCGCTGCCGTTGGGGTCGAGCAGCGACACCAGGGGGCCGATCGCCACGATCACGACGATGGTGGCGACGAGCACCCGCACCTCGCCGAACGAGCTCTTCAGCCATGTGATGCGCCGGCTCCGGCCCGAGAGCAGGTGGCCGAGCACCAGTCCCGAGACACCCGCGATGAGGCGGTAGACGGTCGAGGTGTCGCCGACGTAGAGGGCGAACATGATGAGCAGACCGAACACGACGAGCCGGATGCGCCGCCTCCAGAGCGGGCCCATCACGGCCGTGGAGGCCACCAGTGCGCCGACGATCGGGGTGAGCGGGTCCATGGTGAGGTCGTAGCTGGTACCGTCGGCCCACCACTCGCCCGCGAGCGAGCCGATCCACTGCACGAGCACGCCGAGGCCCACGCCCAGGAGGCCCGTCACGAGGAAGACGGCGACGAGCCTGACCCTCCCGAGCATCCGTTCGGCCACGCCGAGCAGCACGAGGGAGGCGAGCACGCCCCAGACCAGCTGGAAGGGATCCCACGGAATGCCGAGCGCGGTGATGACCGTCCACCAGTGGCCCATGTCGATGACGGTGGTGACCCCCGCAGCCCAGGTGTCGCGGGTGATCTCGGAGGGTGGAGCGAAGAAGGTGCCCACCACGAGCGAGGTGACCACGATGAACGCGGCGAACCCGATGCTGAGCGGCACCGTGGAGAGGTACCTCCCGACGAACCTCGCGGTGTTCCTCATCCCGTCTCCCCCGTCGCGCCTGAGCTTCTAATGTAGCCTCGACGGTGTGGACACCTCGACCGACGACCCTGCCGACACCCCGGCGATCCGCGTGCTCACCCGCTCGGTGACCGCCGAGGAGCTCGCCGCCGTCACCGCCGTGGTGCAGGCGGCGGTGGGCGACGAGCTCGACTCGCTGCAGCACGAGGTGCGCATCGGCCCGTCGGCGTGGGATCGCAGCAGCCGTGCCCTGCGCGCACCGCTGCGCCCGGGCCCCGACGCGTGGCGCGGCTTCTCGGGCTGACCGCCGTTCGGCTTCGCGCTTTTCTGAACGTTCTGTGTGTGACAGCTGTGTCCGCAGACGAAAATGTCCTCCGAAGTGCCTACTGCGCACCGGCCCCACTGCGGTGAGGATAGTCATTGCTAGGTGTGCCTCTCACGGGGTGCACCGCCGGAGACGGGTCGACTAGGGTAAGCGGATCCGTCTTCCGGGGGCGAGTCAGGGCGATATTCGGGTTGTCGCCCTGACTCGGATGCTTTCGGGGGTCGGTGAACACACCGGCCCCCGACTTCATTCATCCGCTCTCACTGCCCGCGGTGCGCGGCACCTCGAGCCAGAGCTGGAGCACGGCGTCCTCGTCTGGGTCTCCGGCGTCGGCGTCGGTGAGTCCCACGATGGTGACGGCCACATCGTCGTCGCGCGGGGAGGTGCGCACGATCACGCGGTCCGCCCTCGTGCGGGCGAGGTTGTCGGCGATCACCGAGGCGATGCGCCGCATCGCGGCGGGCTCGAGGTCGTCGACCCCGCCGTCGTCGAGCAGGGTCACGTGCACCCCGCGCCGGCGAGCATCGAGCACGGCTTCGCGCACCCGGTCGTCGAGGAGCCTCCGGCCCCTGATCTCGTCGCGCATGGCCGCCTCCAGGTGCAGGCACTCCAACCGAGCCTCGTCGTCGAGCTCGCCGTCGGAGGTCACGATCCGCCGCAGCATCGGCGCCACCCGGGTGCGCATCTGAGCCAGGCGCACGCGACGCTCGAAGAACTCGGCCTCCTCCTGGGCGTGCCAGGCCACGGCGCGCTGCTCGGCCTGCTCGAACAGCAGCGCGTCGCGGCGCGACCTGGCCACCGCGATCGTCGCCGCGTGGGCGATGCCCACCCAGATCGGGCCGCCGATCACGCCGAGCACGGGCAATTGCAGCGGGTCGCGCGCCCAGATGAGCATGCCCACCACCATCACCCCGATCCCGGTCCAGGCGAATCCCGGCCGCAGGCGCACCGCCGTGATGGTCATGAGCGTGCCGACGGCGCCGACGATCCAGGTGGCGTAGCCGTTGGAATCGCGGGGGTCGAGTTGGCTGAGCACCAGGATGAGACCGGCCGCCGTCACGGCGATGTTGGCCGCCGCGATCGGCAGCGCCAGCCGCGACGACTCCGAGGGCGCGAGGCTCAGCACGGTCGCAGCGCCGTACAGCGCCATCGCGACGATGGAGGGGCCCGGTGTCTCCGGCACCTCGAGCGCCGAGACGCCGAGCACGATGTGGAAGGCCGAGAACACCCCGGCCAGCCCCACGAGCACCCACCTCGGTACCGTGATCATGACTCACCCGCCCGCCACTCGATCACGACGCGGGTACCCTCACCGGGCGTGGAGAGCACCTCGGCGCGCCCGCCGACCGCGAGCATCCGCTCCCGGATCGAGATGCGCAGCCCGAGCCGGTCGGCCGGAACGCCGGTCGTGTCGAACCCCCGCCCCGTGTCGGCCACCACGATGCGGAACTCGGAGACGACCGCGTCGCCGCCGGGGTTGAGCGAGCGCCGGGCACTCAGCGTGATGCTCCTCTCGGCGGCGGGCCCGGCGTGCTGCACGCTGTTCTCGATCGCCTGCACGGTCGCGGAGTACGCGCCCTCCACCACCCGACCCGGCAGCCGCCCGCGGGTGTCGCCCTCGACGGCGAAGCCGATCTCAGCGGTGAGGGTCGCGGCGAGCGCCCGGCACCGCGTCACCAGTACCTCGAGCTCCACCTCGGCGCCCCCGTCGGTCTCGGCCTCCGCGCTCTGCAGGGCCACCAGCGCGCGCTCGGCCATGAGCACCGTGAGCGCGCGGTCGTCGGGACGGCTCGACCGCGCGGCCGCCAGCAGCGTCGACAGCACGCGATCGTGGATGACCGTGTCGATGCGGCTCCGCTCCTCGTCGGCGGCGTGACGCTTGGCCGCCTCGGCGTAGCTGCGCATCGCGGTGACCCTGGCCCGGTCGACCTGGGTGGCGGTCGACCGCAGCAGGGTGATGACGATGAGGATGCTCGACCCGAGCACGAAGGCGTAGAACGCGTCGAGCACCGCCGAGTACCACGGGGCCGCCCCTCCGGCCGGCAGCAGTCTGAGGCCCGCGAACACGAGCGGCACCCCGACGGTGTAGACCGCCGCCCAGCGGGTCGGGAAGGCGATGCCGGCGGCACCGCAGGCGACCGTCACGATGTACCAGAGCCAGGGCTGCGTGCCGACCGCGGCCTCGGGCGTGCGCACCGCGAGCGGCCAGAGGGCGAGCGTGACCACGAACACCAGGGCGAACACGCCCATGCTCACCCGGATCCCGCGCCCGATCACCGAGCACACCGAGCACGCGGTGATCGCCCCGAACAGCACGATCGGGACTCCCCAGGCCCACTCCGGCTTGAGGGTGGGCACCGAGGAGTTCAGCACCGGGATGGACAGGGCCGCGAACACGAAGCCGAACAGACCCACGAGACGCGCCAGGGTGAGGTCGATGCGCTCGCGACTGCGCGGAGCGGGCGCCGGATTGAGCAGGACGTCAGCGGACATGACCGCGCTCGTCGATGGCGAGGATCCCGTCCTCCATCGCGCGGCGCAGCAGTTCCACCTTCGACCGGGCGGGCCTGCCCACCTCGACGTACTTCGCCCGGATGCGGTCGAGGTACTCCTTGGCGGTGGAGACCTTGATGCCGAGCTTCAGCGCCACCTGGGAGAGCGGGAGGCCGGAGGCGTAGAGGTGCAGCACGTCGCGCTCGCGCTGGGCGAGCTGGGCGCGGCCGAACTCGGGGTCGGCGTCGATCGCGCTGGCCCACTCGAGGTTGTTGAGCACCCCGCCCGCGGCGAGGGTGGCCACTGCGGCCATGACGGTGCCCGCGGGCGCCGACTTCGGGATGACGCCGCCCGCGCCGGCGGCGAGCGCCTCCCGCACGAGCAACACGCGGTCGGCGATGCTGTGCACGAGCACGGCGGCGCCCATCGAGCGGACGTGCTGCACGTTCTCGGTGACCGTGAAGCCGTCGCCCAGGCTCAGGTCGAGCACGACCACGTCGCAACCGCGGCCCGCGAGTTGCACCCACAGCTCGCTCACCGATGCCGTGGCGGCCACGACCTCGAAGCCCTGCTCCTGGCACGCGGCCCGGATGCCGAGTCGCACCGACTCGTGGTCGTCGACGATGGCGACCGTGACCGACTGGTCCTGCATCACCCCGCCCCTCGTCTCGACCGGCCTCCAGTCTAGGCCGGGGAGCTCTCCTGCGATCGGGTGAACACCCCGACGGCCTCGAGGTGGTGCGTGTGCGGGAAGAGGTCGAAGGCGCGCACGCGGCCGAGCTCATAGCCGGCTTCGCGAAAGGTGCCCGCGTCGCGCGCGAAGGCGACGGGGTCGCACGCCACGTACACCACCTGGGCGAGCCCGAGGCGGGCGAGCGACTCGACGACCGCGCGGCCGGCCCCTGACCGGGGCGGGTCGATGACGGCCGACCCGCGTGCGAGCCTGCGGCGCTCCTCGACGCCGGCGGTCCGTTCCAGCTCGGCGAGATAGCGGTCGACCCTGGCCGTGATCGCCTGCGCGCCCACCCACTCGGCGAGGTTCTCGGCGGCGTGGTCGGTGGCGGCGGAGTCGCTCTCGACGCTGGTGATGCGCAGCGCCTGGCCGTAGCGGTCACCGAGGGCGGCGGCCAGCAGCCCCACCCCGCCGTAGAGGTCGAGGTTCGACGCGCGAGGGTCGAAGAGCTCGTCCACGGCGAGATCGCCGACCGCTTCCGACAGGGTGCGTGCGGCGTCGGCGTGCACCTGCCAGAAGCCGTCCTCGGCCACGCGGAACTCGCGCTCCCCCACCCGCTCCACGATGGTGACGGGTTTCGCGGCCGAGCGCGCGGCGGGCTTGGCAGCCACCCGCCGCATCCGCACCTCGCCGCCGGAGGTCTCGAGCAGCTCCACGGCGGCGGCGCCCTCCAGCCGGCGACCGAGCGGCGCCTCGGCGGCGATCGCGGGCGTGGCCAGTGGGTGGTCCTCCACGGGCACGACGTGGTGGGTGCGCGCCGCGTACGGACCGACCCGGCCCTCGGAGTCGACCTGGAGCCGCACGCGGGTGCGCCACCCCGTGCCCGTCTGCGCGCGGGCGCCGTCACCGATCGCCTCCACCTCGACCACCCGGTCGATGCCGCCGAAGCGGCGCAGCGCATCCTGCAGCACCTCGGCCTTGAGCGACCGCTGCCGGGGCAGGGCGATGTGCCCGAACTCCGCGCCGCCCGCCCGCTCGCCGGGAGCCCGGTCGAGCGAGGCGGCGGACCACACGTGGGGCACACGATCGGGCGAGGCGTCGAGCACCTCGACGGTATCGGCGCGCCAGAACGAGCTCTTCGCGTCGTCGGTGACGCGGGCGAGCACGCGCTCGCCCGGCACCGCGTCGGCGACGAACACCACGCGGCCGTCGAGCCGGGCGATCGACACGCCCCCGTGGGCTACGGTGGTGGTCTGCAGCTCGACGAGCTCGTCGCGGTGGGAATCCATCATCCGAGCATCCCACACGCTCGCCGTCAGGAAGGTGGCCCGTGCGCCTCTATCTCGCCTCCACGTCTCCGGCCAGGCTGACCCTGCTGCGGCAGATCGGCATCGAGCCGGTGGTGCTGCCCTCCGAGGTCGACGAAGACGCCGCGGTACGCGAGGCGGAGGCGCAGCGCGGCCCGCTCGGCCCGGGCGAGATGGTGCAGCTGCTCGCCGAGGCCAAGGCCGAGGCGGTGGCGGCCGCCATCGCGGCGGGGGCGTACGGGGCACCCGGATGCGCGCCCGACGGCTCGCTCGTCGACGGGTTCGTGCTCGGAGGCGACTCCGCGTTCGAGCTCGACGGCGTGACCTACGGCAAGCCCCACCGGCCCGAGGTGGCGCGCGAGCGCTGGCTGGCGCAGCGGGGTCGGAGCGGGACGCTGCACTCGGGTCACTGCCTGATCGACCACCGCGGGGGTGAGCGCCGGGGCGCTGCCGGTCGCACCGACCAGGCCGGGCTGAGCTTCGCCGAGGACATCTCCGACGCCGAGATCGACGCCTACGTCGCCTCGGGCGAACCGCTGCTGGTGGCGGGGGCCTTCACCATCGACGGCCTCGCGGCTCCGTTCATCCGGTCGGTCTCAGGTGCCCCTTCGGCCGTCGTGGGACTGTCGCTGCCCGTCGTGCGCGACCTGCTGAAGGGCTTCGGCATCGACTGGACCAGCCTCTGGAACCGGCCGCCGTTGTAGACACCGCGATGGCCGGCGCGGTGATTTTTGTGCCTACATGCCAAAGGGGCGATCGGCTGCCGCAATAAGCTTGGGGATCATGCCGCGTATCTCCAAGGTCCTCATCGCCAACCGTGGCGAGATCGCCGTCCGCGTCGTCCGCGCCGCCCGCGACAGCGGAATCGGCTCGGTGGCCGTCTACGCCGACCAGGACAGAGATGCCCTGCACGTGCAGCTCGCCGACGAGGCCTACGCCCTCGGCGGCACCACGAGCGCCGAGACCTACCTGGTCATCGACAAGCTGCTCTCGGTGGCGCGCCGCTCGGGTGCCGACGCCGTGCACCCCGGCTACGGCTTCCTCGCCGAGAACGCCGACTTCGCCCGCGCCGTGATCGACGCCGGCCTCACCTGGATCGGCCCGTCGCCCGAGGCCATCGAGAAGCTCGGCGACAAGGTCTCCGCCCGCCACGTGGCCGAGAAGGTCGGGGCGCCGCTGGCACCCGGCACGCTCGACCCGGTCTCCGGTGCCGACGAGGTGCTCGACTTCGTCGCCGTGCACGGTCTGCCCGTGGCCATCAAGGCGGCGTTCGGCGGCGGCGGCCGCGGCCTCAAGGTGGCCCGCACGATCGACGAGGTGCCCGAGCTGTTCGAGTCGGCCACCCGTGAGGCCATCGCGGCGTTCGGCCGCGGCGAGTGCTTCGTCGAGAAGTACCTCGACCAGCCGCGCCACGTCGAGACCCAGTGCCTGGCCGACGCCTACGGCAACGTCGTGGTGGTCTCCACCCGCGACTGCTCGCTGCAGCGCAGGCATCAGAAGCTCGTCGAGGAGGCCCCCGCGCCCTACCTCAGCGCCGAGCAGAACGCGCTGCTGTACTCGGCCTCGAAGGCCATCCTGCGCGAGGTCGGCTACCAGGGCGCGGGCACCTGCGAGTTCCTCGTCGGCAAAGACGGCACGGTCTCCTTCCTCGAGGTGAACACCCGGCTCCAGGTGGAGCACCCGGTCTCCGAGGAGGTCACCGGCATCGACCTGGTGCGGGAGCAGTTCCGGCTCGCCGAGGGCGGCACGCTCGACTACGACGACCCGGCGCCGCGCGGGCACTCCTTCGAGTTCCGCATCAACGGAGAAGACCCCGGTCGCGGCTTCCTCCCCGCCCCCGGCCCGGTGCACGTGTTCAAGCCCGCCGCGGGTCCCGGCGTGCGCGTCGACTCCGGCGTGCAGTCGGGCGACGTGGTCTCCGGGTCGTTCGACTCGCTTCTGGCCAAGCTGATCGTCACCGGCGCGAACCGCGAGGAGGCGCTGGAGCGCGCCCGCCGCGCCCTCGAGGAGTTCGAGGTGGCGGGTCTGCCCACGGTGCTGCCGTTCCACCGCGACATCGTGCGCCACCCGGCGTTCGCCCCGCAGGACGGCGAGCCGTTCTCGGTGTACACGCGCTGGATCGAGACCGACTACGTGAACCCGGCCGAGCCGTGGAGCGGATCGCTCGAGGAGGCCGCGCCGGCCGCCGAGCGCCGCACCGTGGTGGTGGAGGTCGACGGCAAGCGCATCGAGGTGGCCCTGCCGGCCACCCTCGTGGCCGCCGGGGCGCGCGCCGCAGGAGCGGCGGGCGGGGCGGGCCGCAGCGCCGGCGCGGCGCCGAAGCGCCGCGGTGCGGCGGTGGGCGGTGTGTCGACCGCCACCGGCGACTCGGTGAAGGCGCCCATGCAGGCCACCGTGGTGAAGCTCGCGGTCGCCGACGGCGACACCGTGGTGAAGGGCGACCTCGTGCTCGTGCTGGAGGCCATGAAGATGGAGCAACCCATCACGGCCCACAAAGACGGCACGGTCACGAACGTCTCCGCCACCATCGGCGCCACGGTCTCCTCGGGTCACGTACTGCTCGACATCGCCTGAGGCCGCGCTCAGACCGGGTAGTACGCCCCCGCCTCGAGGTCGGCCGCGAGCGTCGGGCCGACGGGCGTCCAGCCCAGCAGCCCCTGGGTCGCGAGGCTGGTCGAGGACAGGTCCATCGCGAAGAACGCGCCGATGAACCCGAAGTGCGCCACCGCGTCGGCGGGGGCCACGCTCGTGACCGGCAGGCCGAGGCCTCGCCCGATCGTCTCGGCGATCCGCCTCGTGGGCACCGACTCCTCACCCACAGCGTGCAGCCGCGCCCCGGCCGGTGCCTTCTCGAGCCCGAGCCGGATCATCCGGGCCGCATCGGAGCGGTGCACCGCCGCCCAGCCGTTCGTGCCGTCGCCGACGTGGGCCGAGACCCCGGTCGCCTTCGCCGCCGCGACGATCGCCGCGATGAAGCCGTGGTCGTGCATCCCGTGCACCGTGGGCGCGAAGCGGAGTGCGATGGACTCGACGCCGCGGTCGAGGTAGTCGAAGGCGAGGTTCTCGGTGCCGCCGCGGGGCGCATCCGGACCCACCGACGGCGAGGGGTCGGCCTCGGTCGAGGCACGCCCCCTGGCCAGTCCCGCGACACCCGAGGCGACGAGGAAGCGCTTGCCCGAGCCCTCGAGCTCGTCGAGCAGCGCCTGCACGGAGGCGCGCTCGGCGCGGTTCGACTCGGCCGGGTCGCTCCAGTCGTGCTTGTTGGCGAGGTGGATGACGGCGTCGGAGTCGCGGGCACCGGCGCGGAGCCCCTCGAGGTCGTCGAGCTCGCCGCGGCGCACGACGGCGCCCACGCTCTCGAGGGCGGCGGCCGAGCGGTCGGAGCGGGCGAGCCCGACCACCTCGTACCCGGCCTGCAGGAGCTCTGCGACGGCGGCCGAGCCGATCCAGCCGGAGGCTCCGGTGACGAAGACGCGCATGATGTGTCCTTTCTGCACCGGAGGGATCGTCCGCCTCCGGCGATGTCAGCAACTGTCGTCAGTCGCTGACATCAGCGTACACCTCGATGTCAGTGACTGTCACCACTAGGATCGGAGGCATGGCGAGATGGGAACCGGGTACGCGCGACCGACTGCGGGCGGTCGCGCTCGAGCTGTTCGCCGCCCAGGGCTTCGAGGTCACCACGACGGCCGAGATCGCCGCCGCCGCCGGTGTCACCGAACGCACCTACTTCCGTCACTTCGCCGACAAGCGCGAGGTGCTGTTCGGCGGGCAGGAGCAGTTCCAGAACGGCTTCGTGGAGGGGATCGTCGCCGCCGTTCCCGAGCTCGACGCCCTGGGCACGGTCGCCGCGGCGCTCACGGCGGCCGCCTCGTTCTTTCCCGACGAGCACCGCGCGCACTCGCGGGTGAGGCAGTCGGTGATCGTCGCGAACCCGGCGCTGCTCGAACGGGAGTCGCTCAAGATGGCGGCGCTCGGCGAGGCGCTCGGCGAGGCGCTCCGCCGGCGGGGCCATCCCGAGCCCGAGGCGAGCCTGGCCGCACAGACGGCCGTCACCGTGTTCGGCGTGGCCTTCCGGCAGTGGCTGGCCGACGGGGAGACGCGGTCCCTCGTCGAGATCGAGGCCGAGGTGTGGGCGGGGCTACGCGCGCTGGTGCGGCCGGCGGCGGGAGGCTCGGGCGCGCCCGCCTAGAGCACGATGTGCATCGCGCGCGCCGCATCCGAGATGGAGCCCGACAGCGACGGGTAGACCGTGAACGCCCGGGAGACCTGGTCGACCGTGAGCCGGTGCTCCACCGCCAGGGCGATCGGGAAGATGAGCTCCGAGGCGTTCGGCGCCACGACCACGCCGCCGATCACGGTGCCCGAACCGGTACGGGCGAACAGCTTCACGAAGCCGTCCTTGATGCCCATCATCTTCGCGCGCGGGTTCGACGACAGAGGCAGCTTGTAGATGTCGCCCTGGGCGATGCCCTCCTCGATCTGCCGCTGCGTCCATCCCACCGTCGCGATCTGCGGCTGGGTGAAGATGTTCGACGCCACGTTGCGCAGTTCCGTCGGCGACACCGCGTCGCCCATCGCGTGGAACATCGCGGTGCGCCCCTGCA
This sequence comes from Herbiconiux moechotypicola, assembly GCF_024979255.1. GTDB lineage: Bacteria > Actinomycetota > Actinomycetes > Actinomycetales > Microbacteriaceae > Herbiconiux > Herbiconiux moechotypicola. The sequence continues at coordinate 66,956 of NZ_JANLCN010000009.1, read as the reverse complement.
TCGACGCCACCGAGGCCAGCGGCAGGAAGGTGGTGCAGTCACCCGCGGCGTAGATGTTGGGCGCGCTCGTACGGGCGACCCGGTTGACCCGGATGTGCCCCGACTCGCTGAGCTGTACCCCCGCCTCCTCGAGGCCGATGCCCTTGGTGTTGGGGATCGAGCCGACCGCCATCAGACAGTGCGACCCCTCCACCTTCGTGCCGTCGGAGAGCGTGGCCACCACGCCGGTGGCCGTGCGCTCGACCGAGTCGGCGCGCGACTTCGACAGCACCGTCATGCCGTTGCGCTTGAACACGTTCTCGATCACCGCGGCCGCGTCGGCGTCCTCTCCCGGCAGCACCTGGTCGCGCGAGGAGATGAGGGTGACCTTCGAGCCGAGCGCGGTGTAGGCCGAGGCGAACTCGGCGCCGGTGACGCCCGATCCCACCACGATGAGGTGCTCGGGCACCGCCTGCAGCCCGTAGAGCTGCGTCCAGGTGAAGATGCGTTCGCCGTCGGGCACGGCCGAGCTCAGGATGCGCGGGCTCGCGCCCACGGAGACGACGATGGTGTCGGCGTCGATCTGGTCGAAGTCGGTGCCCTCGGGCCCCGCAGCGGTGGAGATGACCACCGAGTCGGGGCCGTCCAGCCGCCCGTGACCGGTGACGATCGAGACCCCGGCACGGATGAGGTTGGCCCGCATGTCCTCCGACTGCTGCCGGGCCAGGCTGAGCAGGCGCTTGTTGACCTGACCCAGGTTCACCGCCACCTCCGGCCGCACCGGCCGGCCCGTGGTATCGCTGCGTGAGAAGAACTGCACGCCGAGGTCGGCCGCCTCGCCGATGGCGTTGGTGGCCTCCGCCACCGCGATGAGCGTCTTCGACGGCACCACGTCGGTGATGACCGCCGACCCTCCCACGCCCACCGCCTCCACGAGCGTGACGTCGGCACCGAGCTGTGCGGCAGCGAGTGCCGCCTCGTAGCCGCCCGGCCCTCCCCCGACGACGGCGACTCTCTGCGTGCGCTCGAACTCATAGGCCATGCGGCCCATTCTTCCCCAGGCGGCAGGGGCGGCCAAACCGTCCCCGCCGAACAGCGGCTGAATGAATAGAGTGGGTGGATGCTGCACACCTCGACGAACCCGCTCGACCTGCCCGACACCGACCCGTTCGAGGTGGCTCGCGACGCCGCCGGCCGTATCGCCGAGCTCACCGGCGTGGAGCGGCACGACATCGCGCTCACCCTGGGCAGCGGCTGGGGCAAGGCGGCCGATCTGCTGGGTGAGACGGTCGCCGAGGTGCCCGCCGCCGAGGTGGTGGGCTTCAGCGCCCCGGCGGTGCCCGGGCACGTGGGGTCGCTCCGCTCGATCCGGCTCGCGAACGGCAAGCACGCGCTCGTCATCGGCGCCCGCACCCACTACTACGAGGGGCACGGGGTGCGCCGGGTGGTGCACAGCGTGCGCACGGCGGCGGCCACCGGCGCCTCGGTGATGGTGCTCACCAACGGCGCGGGCGGCATCAAGGAGCACTGGACTCCCGGAACCCCCGTGCTCATCAGCGACCACATCAACCTCACCGCCGACTCGCCGCTCGAGGGAGCCACCTTCGTCGACCTCACCGACCTCTACTCCTCGCGGCTGCGCGGTCTCGCCCGCGAGGTCGACGCCTCGCTCGACGAGGGCGTCTACGTGCAGTTCCGCGGTCCTCAGTACGAGACCCCGGCCGAGGTGCAGATGGCCAAGACCATCGGCGGTCACATCGTCGGCATGTCGACCGCGCTCGAGGCGATCGCGGCGCGGCAGGCCGGCATGGAGATCCTGGGCTTCTCGCTCATCACCAACCTGGCGGCCGGCATCCAGAAGACGCCGCTCAGCCACGCCGAGGTGATCGAGGCCGGCAAGAACGCCGAGGGTGTGATCGGCGAGCTCCTCGCCCGAGTGGTCGCGTCGCTGTGACGAGCTCCGACGACGCGGCCGACGCCACCGACACCGCCGACACCCCGAACGACGTCGAGGTCCTGACCGAGGCGGCGCTCAGCTGGCTCGACCAAGACCCCGACCCCGAGACGCGCGACGAACTCGGCGCCCTGCTGCGCCGCGTGGGAGCCAATCTGCCCGGCGCGGCCGACGAGCTGCGCTCGCGCTTCGGCAGCAGGCTCGAGTTCGGCACGGCCGGTCTGCGCGGCGAGCTGGCGGCCGGCCCGAACCGCATGAACCGGGTGCTCGTCGGCCAGGCCGCGGCCGGTCTCGCAGCCTACCTGCTCGAGCACGCGCATCCGGATGCGCCACCCTCGGTCGTGATCGGCTACGACGGCCGCAAGAACTCCCGCGTGTTCGCGGTCGACACCGCCGAGCTCATGGCCGGTGCCGGGGTGCGAGCCGTGCTGCTGCCGCGGCTGCTGCCGACGCCGTTGGTGGCCTTCGCCGTGCGCGACCTGGGGGTGTCGGCCGGTGTGATGGTGACGGCGTCGCACAACCCGCCGCGCGACAACGGCTACAAGGTCTATCTCGGCGGCGCCGACGACGGCTCGCAGATCGTTCCTCCGGCCGACGGCGAGATCGCCGCGCACATCCTGCGGGTGGCGGCGGAGCGCGACCTGCGGGAGCTGCCGCGCTCCGAGGCCTACGAGGTGGCGGGCGACGACGTGGTGGAGCGCTATGTGGCGGCGACCGCGGCGGTGGCGGCGGTGCGCGCGCATCCGGAGCCCCTGGTGGCCGAGACTGGCTTGTCGGTGGTCTACACCGCGATGCACGGCGTGGGCTGGGAGACCTTCGCCCGCGTGCTCGACCGGGCCGGCTTCGAGCGCCCGGTGCTCGTGACCGAGCAGATCGAACCCGACCCCGACTTCCCGACGGTGGCGTTCCCCAACCCCGAGGAGCCCGGGGCGCTCGACCTGGCCCTGGCCGCCGCGCGCGCGGCCGGTGCCGACCTGGTGGTGGCCAACGACCCGGATGCGGACCGCCTGGCCATCGCCATCCCCGACCCCTCGCGCGACGAGGGCTACCGGGCGCTCACCGGCAACGAGGTCGGTCAGCTGCTCGGCTGGCGGGCGGCTGAGGCCGCGGTCGCGGCGGAGGCTGCAGCGTCGTCCACCCTGGCCTGCTCCATCGTGTCCTCCCCCGGGCTCGGTGCTGTGGCGGAGGCGTACGGTCTGGGGTTCACCGAGACGCTCACCGGGTTCAAGTGGGTCTCCCGCGCATCCGGACTCGTGTTCGGCTACGAGGAGGCCCTCGGCTACCTCGTCAACCCCGCCACCGTGCGCGACAAGGACGGCATCTCGGCGGCGGTCGCCTTTCTCGACCTCGCCCGGTCGCTCGCCGCGGAGGGCCGCACGATCGCCGACCGGCTGCACGAGTTCGCGGAGCGCTTCGGGCACTACGGGTCGGCGCAGATCTCTCTGAGGGTCACCGATCTCTCGCAGATCGGCCGCGTGATGCAGCGACTGCGCTCCGATCCTCCGGCCGAGGTGGCCGGGCTGCGGGTGCTCGGGATCGACGACCTCAGCCGCGGTGACGGCGGCGTGCCCGCGAGCGACGTGCTGCGCCTGCGCTTCGACGGTGCCCGGGTGATGGTGCGGCCGAGCGGTACGGAGCCGAAGCTGAAGATCTACCTCGACGCCTGGAGTCGCGAGGGGTCGGTGGCCGAGCGGCGCGACGCCGTCGTGGAGGCGCTCGCGCGGCTCGAGGGCGGGATGCGCGACCGGATCGCCTGAGGCTGACCACGTCATGGCCAGGCCGGGGCGTGCGTTGCAGCGGCCGGACGGCGTAGCGTCGAAGGAGGCCGACCATGTCGGCGACGCACGCGAGTCAGGAGCAACCGCATGACCACCATCGCCGACACCATGGTCGACATCCTCGCCGAAGCGGGTGTGGAACGCGTCTACGGTCTGCCCGGGGACTCGCTCAACGGGTTCACCGACGCGCTGCGGCGGCACAAGGGCGTCACCTGGTCGCACGTGCGGCACGAGGAGGCCGCCGCGTTCGCCGCCGCGGCCGAGGCGGCGCTCACGGGCGGCCTCGCCGTCTGCGCGGGCAGCTGCGGCCCCGGCAACCTCCACCTCGTCAACGGCCTCTTCGACGCGAACCGTTCGCGGGTGCCGGTGCTCGCCATCGCCGCGCAGATCCCCGCCGCGCAGATCGGCAGCACCTACTTCCAGGAGACCCACCCCCAGGAGCTGTTCCGCGAGTGCAGCGTGTACACCGAGCTGGTGAGCGTGCCCGAGCAGCTGCCGCGCGTGCTCGAGATCGCCATGCGCACCGCGGTCGAGCGGCGCGGGGTCGCCGTCGTGGTGGTGCCGGGCGAGTTGTTCCTCGCCGCGAGCGCAGGCCGGCGGGCCTCGGCGCCGATCGTGGCGACGCAGAGCGTGGTGCGGCCGGCCGATGCCGAGCTGGAACGCGCGGCGAGCATCCTGAACTCCTCGAAGAAGGTCACCATCCTGGGCGGTGCCGGCACGGAGGGCGCACACGCGAAGGTGATGGCGCTCGCGGAGCGGTTGCAGGCGCCGGTCGTGCACGCGTTCCGGGGTAAGGAGTTCCTCGAGTACGACAACCCGTACGACGTGGGCATGACCGGGTTGCTCGGCTTCGCTTCGGGCTACCGGGCCATGGAGAGCTGCGACACCCTGCTGATGCTCGGCACCGATTTTCCGTACGAGCAGTTCTACCCGTCGAAGGCCACGGTCATCCAGGTCGATCTGCGCGGTGAGCAGCTGGGCCGGCGCACCCCGCTCGACCTGGGACTCGTGGGTGACGTGGGCGACACCATCGACGCGCTGCTGCCGCTGCTCGAGCCGGCCTCGAGCTCGAAGCACCTCGACGCCTCCGTGGCGCACTACACGAAGACCCGCAAGGAGCTCGACGATCTCGCCGTCGACGACCGCGACCGCACGCCCATCCATCCGCAGTACGTGGCGCGCCTGGTCAGCGAGCTTGCCGACGATGACGCCGTGTTCATCCCGGATGTGGGTTCACCTGTGGTGTGGGCGGCTCGCTACCTGCGCATGAACGGCAAGCGCAGACTCATCGGCTCGTTCAACCACGGATCGATGGCCAATGCGGTGCCCCACGCGATCGGTGCGCAGTCGGCGTTCCCGGGGCGTCAGGTCGTCACGCTCTCCGGAGACGGTGGCCTGGCGATGCTGCTCGGCGAGCTGCTCACGCTGCGGCAGAGTGCACTGCCGGTGAAGATCGTGGTGTTCGACAACTCGTCGCTCAACTTCGTGGAACTCGAGATGAAGGCGGCGGGGATCGTCAATTTCGGCACCGAGCTCGACAACCCCGACTTCGCGGAGGTCGCGCGTGCGGTGGGGCTGCACGCGGCCCGGGTGGAGCATCCCTCCGAGCTGCGGCCCGCCCTCGAGGCGGCGTTCGCGTACGACGGGCCGGCGCTGGTGAACGTGGTGACCGCGCGCCAGGAGCTCTCGATCCCCCCGGCGGTCACCGCAGCGCAGGCGAAGGGGTTCACGCTGTACGCCATCCGCACGCTGCTGTCGGGCCGGGCGGACGAGCTGATCGACCTGGCCGACACGAACGTGTTCAGACGGCTGTTCGACTGAGCGGTGGGGGCTCGGCCGGCCGTGCGTCTGGCTACCCCGGCGTCTGGCCGCCCCCGCGTCTGGCCGCCCCCGCGTCTGACCGCCCCCGCGTCAGGCGGTCCCTCGTCAGCCGACGGCTGTCTCGAGCTTCTGCTGGATCTCCTCGAGGTCGAAGTAGTTGTCGATCACGACGATGTCGGCGTTGGTGCGGCCGATGGCACCCACGAGCCCGGGCGAGGTGAGGATGACCTGGGCATCCGCGGCGGCCGAGCCGATCCCCGCGACGTCGGAGGCGGTGACCTCCGCGTCGATGTCGAGACGCTCGAGCACTCGCACGGCGTTGACACGCAGGATCTCCGAGGTGCCGATTCCTGCTCCGCAGAGCGCGACGATCTTCATGATCTCAGGATACGTTCAGGCCCCGGCGGCCGGCTGGGAGGATGCCCGGCGGAGAAGCGCGCGTACCTCGTCGGCCGTGACGGCGGCGGCGATCGCCGGAATGACCGACTCGTCGTTGAACACGTTCGCGAGCGACGCGATCGAGGCCACGTGCTGGTCGTTCTCGGTGGCCGCAAGGCCGAGCACCACTGACACCGGGTCATTGTGGCTGTGCCCGAACGCGACCGGCTGCGCGAGGGTGACGATCGACAGACCGGCGCCGTGCACGTCGGGGCCGGGCCGGGCATGCGCCAGGGCGAGGCCGGGTGCGATGACGATGTAGGGGCCGAACTCCTCCACCAGGGCGATCATCCGCTCGCCGTACTCGGGTTCGGCGAACCCGGCCGCGGCGAGGGCCTGTGCCGAGGCGCGGATGGCGTCTCGCCAGTCGTCGGCGACCGCGTGCAACGCGATCGCCGCATCGGGGAGCTCGTGCAGGGGGCGGAGCGGATCGACCATGATGGTGCCATCATGACAGCAGCGGCGGGGTTCTCGCCGGGATGCGGCCGGGAGGTCGCCGGGAAGCGGCTGCGTGGCCGCCGACCGTCTTCGACGACGAAGGGACTCTCATGATCGAGAACTGGAAGATCGAGCTCATCGCCTTTCCGGTGAGCGATGTCGACCGGGCCAAGGCGTTCTACGTGGACCAGCTCGGCTTCGTGTGCGACCACGACGCATCGCCCTACGAGGGGGTGAGGTTCGTGCAGCTCACCCCGCCGGGCTCGGCATGCTCGATCGCCATCGGCGAGGGCATCAGCACCATGGAGCCGGGCACGTTGAAGGCCGTGCAGATCGTGGTTCCGAGCGCCGCCGCCGCGTATGAGCACCTCAGGGCGAACGGGGTCGAATGCGCCGAACCGGTCGACGAGGGGTGGGGCCTTTTCGTGTACTTCAACGATCCCGACGGCAATTCCTGGGCACTTCAAGAGCTTCCTCCTCGTTCATGATATTCGAACATTTGTTCGATATTACTGCTAGACTCGAGGCATGCTCAACCCCCAATTCGATGCTCTGCTCACAGCAGACCTCGGCGCCCTGACTGATGCGGAGTTGCTGGCGGCTGTGGTGTCGGTGGAGCGAGTGGGGCGGTTGGTCGATGCGGCGCGGGTGCGGCTCGCGGGTGAGGTCGGTGCCCGGTCGCGGTCGGAGCTCGGCGACGAGGGGTTGAGTCGTGCGCAGAACTTCGCGACCCCGGCGGTGTTGCTGGCGGTCACGGCGGGCGTGTCGGTGCGGCAGGCGCGGTCGCGGGTGGAGCTGGGGGTGCGGATGCGTGGCCCGGTGCTGCTGGGTGGCGGGGTGGGGGCGGCGCCGTTCCCGGTCGTGTCGGCGGCGTTCACCGCGGGGTCGCTGGCGGTCGAAGCAGCGGGGGTGATCACCCGGGTGTGTGGGGAACTGGGTGCGCGTGGTGTCGACTCGTGCGAGGTGGGGGTGGCGGAGCAGACCCTCGTCGACGAGACCCTTCAGGGGCACCTCACGCCCGATCAGACCGCTCGTCTCGCGGTGCGGGTGCGGGAGCTCCTCGACCCCGACGGTGCGGAGCCTCGGGCGGATCGGCAGGACCGGTTACGGTCGCTGACGTTCACGACCACACCGGACGGGATGCTGCGGGGCCGGTTCGCACTCACCCCCGAGCAGGCCGGCATCTGGGTGAGTGCCCTCCACGCCATGCACAGCCCCCGCACCACCGGGCCCCGCTTCCTCCCCGACGACGAGGCGGTCGCCCACGAGCTGACCGCAGACACCCGCACGGCCGGGCAACGCAACGCCGACACCATCACCGAGCTCCTCACCCGCGCCACCACCACCCCCGGGATGCCCCGCCTGAACGGCGCGTCCACCACCGTGAACGTCCACATCACCCTGAACGACCTCGAGGCCGGGCGCGGTGCCGGCTGGATCGACGGCATCGACCACCCGATCCCCGCCTCCGCGGTGGCGCGGCTGCGCTGCCACAACTCGACCGCCGTGACCGTGTTCGGCGACCACGGCGAGATCCTCCACCACGGCAAGACCCGCCGCCTGTTCACCCCGGCACAGAACCGGGCCCTCGCCGCCCGCGACGGCGGCTGCATCTGGCCCGACTGCGACCGCCCACCGTCCTGGTGCGAAACGCACCACGTCACCGAATGGGTCTCACCCGATCATCCACCCGGCAGAACCGACATCGACAACGGAGTCCTGCTCTGCCACTTCCACCACAGACACCTCCACCGATCCGCGTGGGCGATCACCATGCACCACAGCGCACCACACCTCATCCCGCCCCGATGGGCCGACCCCGCACAGACCCCGATACCCACCACCCGACGCCGCACCACCACACCCGCCGCGTGACAGCAGGGGGAGTTTGGCGCGGCATCGAAGCGCGGATGTCTTAGGCTCCGGCGGCCTCGAACCCGTCGGAGATGGCGTCGGCGAGATCTTCGCGGTCCTCGACGGGGAGGAAGGCCGCTGCCGCGGCATTGAGCTGGAAGACCTCCAGATCGCTGAGGTCGTACGAGAAGGCATCCGTGAGGAGAGCCAGCTCGCGACTGATGCTCGTGTTGCTCATCAGCCGGTTGTCGGGATTGACCGTCACCTGGAAGCCGAGCTGGTAGAGCAGATCGAACGGGTGGTCGACGATCTCGTCGCCCCATGCCGCGATCGCACCGGTCTGCAGGTTCGACGACGGCGAGAGCTCGAGCGTGATCTCCCGGTCTTTGACCCACTCGGCCAGCCGGCCCAGCGACACATAGGTGTTCTCGTCGTCCTGACGGTCGATGTCGATGTCCTCGGCGATCCGCACTCCGTGGCCGAGCCTCAGCGCCCGCCCGTCGAAGAGCGCACCCTTGATGCTCTCGAGCCCGTCGGCCTCGCCCGCGTGGACCGTGACCGGGAAGAACTGGTGGGCGAGGTAGTCGAACGCGGCGAGCTGATTGCGGGGCGGGAAGCCGAGCTCGGCGCCGGCGATATCGAAGCCGACCACGCCCCGGTCGCGGTGTCGCACCGCCAGTTCAGCGATCTCGAGACCGCGGTCGGCATGGCGCATGGCCGTCACCAACTGCCCTACCTGGATGCTCCGCCCCGCGGCGCGAGCGTCGTCGATGGCGAGCTCGATCCCCTCCTGCACCGACTCGACCGCCTCGTCGAGCGACAGCCCGCGTGTGAGGTGCTGCTCGGGCGCCCAGCGCACCTCGCCGTAGATCACACCGTCCGCGACGAGGTCGTCGACGAACTCGCGAGCCACCCGAACGAGGCCCTCTCGAGTCTGCATCACTCCGAGAGTGACGTCGAAGGTGGCGAGGTAGCTCGGCAGCGAGCCCGAATCGGCGCTGTCTTCGAACCAGTCGGCCAGTTCCTGCTCGTCGGTGGAGGGCAGCGCGAAGCCGATCGCGTCGGCGAGCTCGATGATGGATCCGGGCCGCAGACCCCCGTCGAGATGGTCGTGGAGCGAGACCTTCGGGAGGGAGGCGAAAGTGGTCCGGGTACCGGGGACGAACTCGTCGTCGGGAACTGCAGTCATGCCCCCAGCCTAGGCTCTCCGAGCGCCTCGAACACAGGTCAGTAGCCCAGGTTCGCACCGATCAGAGTGACCGCCTCACGCCCCGCATCGATGACCGTGCCGCTGGACACCGAGCTGTAGCTGGTCGCCACATAGGGCACGGTGAGGGCGGCCAGCGCAGGCCCGTCCGGCCCTTCACGACCGAGTACGGGAAAGACCAGGTCGGTGATCGAGGGCTGCCGCACATCCGGTCGTTCGAGATAGCCGAGCTCGCGGATGAGTCTCGCCTCGAGTTCACTTGCCCCCTCTCCCCCGTCGAAGGCACGGAGCACCGCACCCGTCGCCGTGTCGTCGAGCGAGAACTCCGCGCCCACCCTCACGCGAAATCCGAAGTCGGCGGGGCTCTCGACCTGCGCGATCACACGCACCCGGTCGATGTCGCGCACGCTGAGGTTGCACGACTGGCCCGCGGCCTCCGCCAGTCGTCGCATCGGCTCCGCCGCGGCCTCGACAAGGGTGCGCACCGGCTCGGTGCGATTGGCGAGCTCGAACAGACGCAGGGACAGCGAGTACACCCCCGATTGACGATCACGGTGCACATATCCACGTCGCTCGAGAGTGGTGAGCACCCTGAAGATCTGACTGGGCGTCCGCTCGACGGCCACGGCGATCTCGAGTTGGGTGAGTCCACCCTCGAGAGCCGCGAGCACCTCGAGGATGTCGAGCGCCTTGTCGAGGGCGGGAACCGCATAGTCCGGTGGCATGGCTCAGCGCTCGGCTCTTACGAGTCCGCACGGAGTTCGCCGAGCATGCGGCGCGCGATGGTGCGGTCGATGTCGTCAGGCACCGGCTGGGCTCCCGGCGTGAGTGTGGCCGCACCCGTCGCCACCCGCTCGAGCGAAAGCGTCTGCAAGAGGAAGCCCAGGTCCATCGATTCCAGCGAGTTGCCCTTGGGCTCGGTGCCGGCCAGATTGAACATGCGCCCGCCCGCCAGGAGGATCACGTGCCGGCCGTCGGGCAGGTCGATCCGCTCCACCGCATCGACGATCTCGCGGCGCGAGGTGCTGGCGGCGCGCAATCCCTCCACGTCGATCTCCCACGGGAAGTGGCCGCAGTTGGCCAGCACGGCGCCGTCGTGCATCAGACCGATCGTCTCGAGCGTCACGACACCGGGGTGGCCGGTCGCCGTGATGAAGACGTCTCCCCACGCCGCCACGCCTTCCGCCTCCGACACCCGGAAGCCGTCGAGCGCCGCTTCGAAGGCCTTGAGCTCGTCGACCTCGACCACCGCCACCTTGCCGCCGAGGGCGCGAAGGTAGTGCGCGACCCCTCGACCGCACCACCCGTAGCCGAACACGACGAAGCGGCGCCCCGGCACCATGAGGTTGGTGATGCGCATGAAGCTCTCCACCACCGACTGGCCGACCGCGTGCTTGTTCTCGCCGATCGCCTTGAGCAGGCTGTCGTTGATGACGATCATGGGGAAGGACACTGCCCCGGCCAGTTCGCCCCGCAGCCGATCGCCACCCGAGGTGGTCTCCTCGGTGCCGCCGACGATCTCATCAGCCGTGCCCCGTGCCACGACGCCCGCCGCGAGATCTCCCCCGTTGTCGAGCAGCATGTCGGGCCGCGAGTCGAGCACCTGGCCGACGTGGGCGAGGTGCTCCTCGAGGGTGTCGTCGCGCCGGCCGAAGAGCGTCATGCCGCCGCGGACGAGGAAGGCGACCACGTCGTCTTGCGTCGAGCCGTGGTTGCCCGTGCCGACGACCTCCGCGCCGCCGGCCACGAGGGTCTCGAGCAGCACGGCCGTCTTGGGCTCGAGGTGCAGCGACATACCGATGCGGTGCCCCTCGAACGGCCTGGAGACCGCAAGCTCATCACGCGCCCGGGCCAGGAGCGGCATGCGAGAGCGGATCCACTCGATGCGCGCGGCCCCGCGCTCGGCCAGTTCGATCGTCGAATTCATGTCGCCGATCATACACAGATGAAAGTCGTTTTCATATATGCTCGCACTATGCCCTCCAAGATCATCCTCGATTGCGACCCCGGTCACGACGACGCCATCGCCCTCCTGCTCGCCCACGGCAGCCCCGAGATCGAGCTGCTCGCCGTCACGACGGTCGTCGGCAACCAGACGCTCGAGAAGGTCACCCGCAACGCCCTCTCCGTGGCGAAGGTCGCGGGGCTCACCGGCGTTCCCTTCGCCGCCGGATGCGCCCGGCCACTCGTGCGCCCGATCGAGGTGGCACCCGACATCCACGGCGACTCAGGGCTCGACGGCCCCGTCCTCCCCGAGCCCGAGCTCGCGCTCGACGAACGGCACGCGGTCGACCTGATCATCGAGACGGTGATGGCGCACGAGCCGGGCACGGTCACACTGGTGCCGACCGGCGGACTCACCAACATCGCGCTCGCCGCCCGTAAGGAGCCGCGGATCGTCTCCCGCGTGAAGGAGGTCGTGCTGATGGGTGGGGGCTATCACGAGGGCAACTGGAGCGCGACCAGCGAGTTCAACATCATCATCGACCCCGAGGCCGCCCACATCGTGTTCAACGAGAGCTGGCCGCTCACGATGGTGGGGCTCGATCTCACCCACCAGGCACTGGCGACACCCGACGTGGTCGAGCGCATCCGGGCGATCGGCACCGCTCCCTCGCGATTCGTCGTCGAACTGCTCGAGTTCTTCGGCCAGAGCTACGAAGAAGCGCAGGGCTTCACCTCACCACCGGTGCACGACCCCTGTGCGGTGGCGAGGGTGATCGATCCTTCCGTCATGACCGTGCGGCGCGCACCGCTCGACGTGGAGCTCAGCGGCACCCTGACCCTGGGCATGACCGTGGCCGATTTCAGGCGGCCAGCACCCGAGGACTGCACCACCTCGGTCGCCGTCGAACTCGACCACGAGCGGTTCTGGTCGCTCATCGTCGACGCACTGGAGCGTATCGGCGAGCCCTGAGGCACCCGATCGCGTCGGTGACGGCTGCGTCAGGCCCGGTCGCCGCCCACGTCGTGCAGATGATGCACCGGGTCGTGGATGATGTAGCGCGCGAGCGTGTCGACGGTGAAGAGCGAGCCGTCGCTCCGGAGACCCTGGCGGTTCCACGCATCCGCCGGCACGGCCTCGAGCAACGCCGCCAGCGCTTCACCCTCCACGCCGATCTCTGCGGCGACCGCAACGGGGTCCTGCTCGTTGTAGTTGTCCTCCACGGCCGTCACGTCCTGGTCCCAGTTCGGGAACTCCGGGTCGACCAGTTCCCGGTCGAGCATGAGCCCGAAGCGCACCTGCGAGATGCGGAAGACGTCACGCACATGGGCCGCGTACTCCAGCGGCGACCACGTCGCGTCGTCCGGCCTCACCCGCACGTCGTCACGGCCGAGAACCGCCGGCCACGCCGCCGCGTTCGCGCGGAGCAACGCGGGCACCTCGGCCGCGCGGGTCGCGGAGGAGTCGAAGCCGCACTCGGGGCACTCTCGTTCGAGCACCCAGGTCCAGTTCTTGGTGTCGGGGGTGATGGGCATGGGTCCAGGCTACGAGCGGCGGCGAGCACGCTCCACCGGGTTCCTGCCACCCCGCTTCGAAATCCCGCCTCCCGGGGCGAGCACGGCGTCAGCCGACGAGGTTCTGGGCGAACACGTGCGGCGTGAAACCCGTGAGGTCGTTGATGCCCTCACCCTGACCGATGAGCTTGATCGGGATGCCGGTCTTCTCCTGCACCGCGAGCACGAAACCGGCCTTCGCCGAGCCGTCGAGCTTCGTGATGACCAGGCCGGTCACGCCGGCGTGCTGGATGAACGCATCCGCTTGAGCGAGACCGTTCTGCCCCGTGGTGGCGTCTAGCACCAGCAGCACCTCGGCCACCGGCGCCTGCTTCTCGATGACGCGGCGGATCTTGCCCAGCTCGTCCATGAGGCCGCCCTTGGTCTGCAGACGCCCGGCGGTGTCGATGATGACGATCTCGGTGCCACGCGCCTTGGCCTGCTCGATGGTCTGGAAGGCGACCGACGCCGGGTCCTGACCCTCGTGCTGCGGCCGCACGATGTCTACTCCTGCACGGTCTGCCCAGGTCGCCAATTGCTCCACAGCTGCGGCCCGGAAGGTGTCGGCGGCGCCCACGACGACCGTACGGTCGAATGTCTTCAGAAAGCGAGCGAACTTACCGATGGTCGTCGTCTTACCTACACCGTTCACCCCCACCACGAGCACCACTGCGGGTCGCTCCGTGAGCTTCAGCGTCGGGTCGTACTTGGCGAGCCGTTCCTCCATCACCTCGCGCAGCATCCGCTGCAGGTCGCGCGGGTCGGTGGTGGAGTACCTCGCCACCTTGGCGCGGAGGTCGTCGACGACCTCCTCGGTGACCGTGGGGCCGAAATCGGCCCGGATGAGGGCCGACTCCAGGTCGTCCCAGGTGTCGTCGTCGATGGTGCGCTTCGCGAACATGCCGCGCAGCGCCCCCGAGAGCGACCAGGGGGTGCGATCAGCCAACGCGCAACGCCACTTCGCGCGCCGACGGGTTGGTCGCGGTCGTGCCGTCCGGGAAGACCACCGTCGGCACGGTCTGGTTACCGCCGTTCACCGACTCCACCAGCTGGGCGGTGCCCTCCACCTCTTCGATGTTCACCTCGGTGTAGGCGATGCCCTGGGCGGTGAGCGCCGACTTCAGCCGGGCGCAGTAGCCGCACCAGCTCGTGGAGAACATGGTGATGCCGCCAGGGGCGGGAACGTAGCTGTCGATCGACGCAGTGCTCATGTCAGCAGTTTAAGCCGCCGCGCGAGCTCAGGCGTCGCCGTCGAACATCGTGGTGACCGAGCCGTCGGAGAACACCTCGTGCATCGCGCGGGCGATCAGCGGCGCGATCGGGAGGATGGTCAGCCTGTCCCAGTGCTTCTCCGGAGGCAGGGGCAGCGTGTCGGTGACCACGACCTGGTCGATGAACGGCGACTGCAAGATCTCGGTGGCCGGGTCGGAGAACACCGCGTGGGTGGCCGCGACGACCACGCCGATCGCACCGTTGGCCTTCAGCGCCTCCGCGGCGGCGACGATCGTGCGGCCGGTGTCGATGAGGTCGTCGACGAGCAGGCACACCCGCCCGCGAACGTCTCCGACGATCTCGTGCACGCTCACCTGATTGGGCACCCGGGGGTCGCGTCGCTTGTGGATGATGGCGAGCGGGGCACCGAGCTTGTCGCTCCAGATGTCGGCCACCCGCACGCGGCCCATGTCAGGACTCACGACCGTGAGCGTCGCCGGGTCGAGAGAGGCACGCATGTGCTCGAGCAGTACCGGCATGGCGAAGAGGTGGTCGACCGGCCCGTCGAAGAACCCCTGGATCTGCGCGGCGTGCAGGTCGACCGACATGATGCGGTCGGCGCCGGCGGCCTTGAACAGGTCGGCCACGAGACGGGCCGAGATCGGCTCACGGCCACGGCCTTTCTTGTCTTGCCGGGCATAGGGATAGAACGGCGCGACCACGGTGATGCGCTTGGCCGAGGCGCGCTTGAGGGCGTCGACCATGATGAGCTGTTCCATCAGCCACTCGTTGATGGGAGCGGTGTGCGACTGGATGACGAACACGTCGCTGCCACGCACGCTCTCGCCGTAGCGGATGTAGAGCTCGCCGTTCGCGAAGGTGCGTGCCTCGGTCTCGACGAGGGTGGTGCCCAGCTCGGCGGCGATGTCCTTCGCCAGCTGCGGATGTGCTCGCCCCGAGACGACGACGAGGCTCTTCTCTCCGCTGGCCTTGATTCCGGACACCTATTCTCCGATCTGTTCGGCCGAGTCCGACACCTCGGCCTCGCGAGCCGACTGCGCCGCTGCCGCCGCCTCCGTGCCCGGTCGATTCTGTTCAACCCAGCCCGACAGATTGCGCTGAGGAGCCACGTTCACCGCCAGCGAGCCGGCCGGCACGTCTTTTCTGACGACCGTTCCCGCACCCGTGTAGGCGCCGTCACCAATCCTAACCGGGGCGACGAACACGTTGTGCGAGCCCGTGCGCACATGGGAGCCCACCACCGTGCGGTGCTTGTTCACGCCGTCGTAGTTGGCCGTGATGGTGCCCGCACCCACGTTCGAGCCGACCCCCACCTCGGTGTCGCCCACGTACGACAGGTGCGGCACCTTCGAGCCGGCGCCGATGTGCGAGTTCTTGGTCTCGACGAAGGTGCCGATCTTGCCGTCCTCGTCGAGCACGGTGTTCGGCCGCAAGAAGGCGAAGGGCCCCACGGATGCGCGGGCGCCGATCACCGAGAGTGTCGCGTCGGTGCGCTTCACCTCCGCGCCCTCTCCCACCTCGCAGTCGACGAGGGTGGTGTCCGGCCCCACCACGGCGCCCCGGGCGATGCTCGTGGCCCCCTTGATCTGCGTGCCGGGCAGGAGGGTGACGTCTTCGTCGAGGCTGGCCTTGAGGTCGATCCAGGTGGTGGCAGGGTCGACGACGGTCACCCCGTTGAGCTGCCAGCCCCGCACGATCAGGGCGTTGAGCTTCGCTGCGGCTTCGGAGAGCTGAGCACGGTCGTTGACGCCGGCCACGAGCCAGGGCTCGGCCACCGTCACGGCCGCCACGTCGGAGCCCGCGCGGCGGAGCAACCCGATCACGTCGGTGAGGTATTTCTCCCCCTGGGCGTTGGCCGTGGTGACCCTGGCGAGCTGGTCGCGCAGCTGGGCGAGTCCGAACACGTAGACGCCGGCGTTGATCTCGTGGATGGCCCGCTCGGAGTCGTCGGCGTCTTTGTGCTCCACGATGCGGTCGAGCATCCCGTCGGCGGTGCGCACGATCCGACCGTACCCGGTGGCGTCGTCGAGCTCGGCGCTCAGGAGGGTTGCCGCAGCGGCGCTGGCACGGTGCTCGGCGATGAGCTCGCGCAGGGTCTGGGCGTCGAGCAGGGGCACATCGCCCGAGACCACGAGCACGTCTCCGTCGAAGTCGCCGGGCAGGGCGGCGATCGCCTGCTCCACGGCGCGGCCGGTGCCGGGCAGATCGTCCTGGTCGGCGATGATCGACGAGGGGAAGTGGTCTTCGATGACCTCGACCACCCGGTCGCGCTCGTGCCTCACCACACTGACCGTGTAGGCGGCGTCGAGCTCGCCTGCGGTCGCGAGCACGTGCCCGATGAGGGGAACGCCCGCGATCTCGTGAAGGAGCTTGGGTGTCTGGGACTTCATCCGTGTGCCCTGGCCTGCGGCCAGGACGACGATGGCGAGTCGGGTGTCGGTCATCGGTACCTCTTCCTTCGGGCTCCGCCTCCAGGACTCGAACCTAGACCTAACAGCTCCAAAGGCTGTCGTGCTGCCATTACACCAAGGCGGATCATCGGGAGCCGCTCCCGATGCCGGAGTCCAGTCTGCCAGACGGCAGGGCGCGTGATCTGGATACGCGTGATCTGGATCCCTGATCTGGATAATGGGGAGATGGCACCACGCGACGCACGCGACACCGTCGATGAAATCGTCGACGCGTGGATGCGTGAGCATCCGGGACTGGACTTCTCACCGCTGAAGATCCTGTCGAGGGTGACCCGTCTGGCCAAGCAGCTCGAGAAGACGCGTCGCGCGTCGTTCGCCACCGCGGAGCTGGAACCGTGGGAGTTCGACGTGCTCGCGGCGCTCCGCCGCGCGGGCACCCCGCACGAGCTGAGCCCGAAGGCGTTGCTGGAGCAGACCTACGTCTCGAGCGGCACCATGACGAACCGCATCGACGGGATGGTGCGACGAGGCCTCGTCGAGCGGCGCACCGACCCCAACGACGGCCGGGGCGTGCTGGTCTCGATGACCGCCGAGGGGCGCATCCGGGTCGACCAGGCCATCTCGCACCTCGTCACCGCCGAGACCGAACTGCTCGCCGGGTTGAGCCGGGCCGACCAGGACCGCCTGGCGACCCTGCTCAGACGCCTCTCACTCGACATGGCCTGAGCTCAGCCGAGTTGCTCGCTCAGCTCGAGCCACCGGTTCTCGAGCTCGCCGAGCTGGGACTCGAGAGTGGAGAGCTCTCCGCTGAGCACGCCGATCCCGACGTAGTCGCTCTGGTCGAACTCCGCGATGCGGTGGTGCTGCGCGTCGATCTCGGCCGACAGCTTCTCGATGCGGCGATCGATCGACGACAGCTCCTTCTGCGCCGCGCGGAGGGCAGCGCCGGAGAGAGCCGGCTCTGCGGCTGCCGCGGCGGGCTCCGCGGCAGAGGCAGGGTGAGTGGCCGAGGCGCCGCCACCGCTCACCGCGGCACGCCGAAGCTCCAGATACTGCTCGAGTCCGCCGGGCAGGTGCCTGAACCGGCCGTCGAGAACCGCGTACTGCTGATCGGTCACCCGCTCCAGCAGATATCGGTCGTGCGACACCACGAGCAGCGTGCCCGGCCACGAGTCGAGCAGGTCTTCGATCGCGGCCAGCATGTCGGTATCGAGGTCGTTGGTCGGCTCGTCGAGAATCAGCACGTTCGGCTCGTCGAGGAGGATGAGCAGCAGCTGCAGCCGTCGCTTCTGGCCGCCCGACAGGTCGCGCACGGGAGTCGACAGCTGCGCCGACGTGAAGCCGAGCCGCTCGAGCAGCTGGCCGGGGGTGAGCTCCTTGCCACCCGCCACGTAGGAGGTCTTCTGGCGGCCGATCACGTCGCTCACCCGGTCGTCGAGCACGGCCTGCAGCTCGTCGAGCTGCTGCGTGAGGCTCGCGATACGCACCGTCTTGCCGCGCTTGACCCTGCCCGACGACGGCTCCACGTCTCCGGTGACCAGCCCGAGCAGCGTCGACTTGCCGGCGCCGTTCACGCCGAGCACGCCCGTGCGCTCCCCCGGGGCGATCCGCCACTCGACATCGCGCAGCACCTGCTTCTCGCCGAACGAGACCGACACGTCGAGGAGGTCGACCACGTCTTTGCCGAGCCTCGCCGTCGCCATCTGCGCCAGCGAGACGGAGTCGCGCACCGGGGGTTCGTCGGCGATCAGTTCGGCCGCCGCGTCCATCCTGAACTTGGGCTTCGAGGTTCGCGCGGGCGCACCTCGGCGCAACCAGGCGAGCTCCTTGCGCATGAGGTTCTGCCGCTTCGCCTCGGTGGCCGCTGCCATCCGGTCGCGCTCGACACGCTGCAGGATGTAGGCCGCGTATCCGCCCTCGAACGGCTCGATGATGCGGTCGTGCACCTCCCACGTCTCGGTCGACACCTCGTCGAGGAACCACCGGTCGTGGGTCACCACGGCGAGACCGCCCTGACCGGCCGGCCACCGGCGCTTCAGGTGCTCCGCCAGCCAGGCGATCGCCTCCACGTCGAGGTGGTTGGTGGGCTCGTCGAGGAAGAGGATGTCCCAGTCGCCCACCAGCAACGCCGCCAGCGCGACCCGGCGCCGCTGCCCGCCGGAAAGCGTGCCCACGATCGCGTGCCAGTCGATGCCGTCGAGAAGGCCGGCGATGACGTCACGCACCCGCGGATCTCCCGCCCAGACGTGCTCGTCGAGGTCGCCGACGACCGCGCGTTCGACGGTGAGCGTGGGATCGACGGTGTCGGCCTGGTCGAGCATCCCGAGCGTCACGCCGCGCCGGCGGGTGACCCGCCCGGAGTCGGGTTCGAGCCGGCCCGAGAGGAGCGAGAGCAGCGTCGACTTGCCGTCGCCGTTGCGGCCCACGATGCCGATGCGGTCGCCCTCGTCGATCCCCACGGTCACCGAATCGAACACGACGCGGGTGGGGAATTCGAGGTGGAGCGACTCGGCGCCCAGGAGATGTGCCACCCGTCGAGGCTACCCCGCACCCGGGGCGACGCCGCCCGAGCAGTCCTCACCTTCGCGCTCGGGGTCGCGTATCATTCCCGCATGTCCACGAACATCCGGCCCCGCGACGCGCTCACCGCAGCGGGAGCCGAGCTGCACGAGCGGGAGGGTGGGGCGATCGAGCTCGTCGTGCGCGGCATCCCGCAGTCGTGGGTCGCCGCCGATCAGACGGCTCTGCGGTATCCCTACACACGATGGATCGGACGGATGCTCGACGCCGTGGGCCGTCGCGACGCACCTCTGCGGGTGCTGCATCTGGGCGCCGGGGCGCTCACGCTGCCCCGATCCGTCGCGAACCGCAGACCTGGATCGACGCAGGTGGTCGTCGAATCGCAGCGGGAGCTGTGCGAGGCCGTGCTCGACCGCATACCCCTCCGCTCCGACGCCCGTGACTCGATCGAGCTGGTGTACGGCGATGCCCGCGACGTCGTCGAGGGCGCCGACCGTGGAGGGGTGCC
Organism: Herbiconiux moechotypicola; assembly: GCF_024979255.1. Taxonomy (GTDB): domain Bacteria; phylum Actinomycetota; class Actinomycetes; order Actinomycetales; family Microbacteriaceae; genus Herbiconiux; species Herbiconiux moechotypicola. Next base: position 47,317 of record NZ_JANLCN010000009.1, on the reverse strand, counting down.
GCTCGGCGGCGCCTTCGACGGGATCGTGGTCGACCTGTGGGACGCCGCGACAGTGCATGCACGGGTGGCGAGCCAGGAGTTCTATGCGGCGGTCGCGCGGCACCTCGCACCGCAGGGCGTTCTCGCCGTGAACCTGCTCGACGGAGACGACTTCGGTTATGCGCGGGCCCAGGCCGCTGCCCTGCGAGAGGTGCTGCCCCGAGTGGCGGTGGTGGGAGACGGCCTCGGTGAGACCGGCGATCGGCCTCCGCTGGGCAACGTGGTGCTGGCGGCCAGCCGCTTGAGTGTCGACCGGTTCCTGGGCGACGTCACGGCGACCCGCGTCGTGCACGGCTCCGCGCTCGACTCGTGGATAGGAAATGCCGAGCCGGCGACCGACCTCACGGCCACGGACTCACCCTCGCCCGACGATCCGCGCTTCAGCTGAGCTCCATGAGACCGCCCATCCGCCGGCCCGCACCGAGCGGCGCGACACCGGCGGTCGCCGCGCTCACGGCCGCGGGCGTGGAGGCAGGGTACCCATGAGGATCCTCTCGAGTCGAACGAACCGGACACTCGAACGTTAGGCGCGGACACCTCGAGGGCGACCGGAGTAGTTTCCACTCAGGCACCCGCGTCGACCACCCGACGCCAGCCGGCCCCTACTTCAGTCGGCGCCCCTCCCGCACCATCCCGACCATCCGCTCGATGCGCGCCGCCCGCGTCGCCTCGCGCACCGCCGAGTCGATCCACTGCTGGTACTCCCGCTGATGGCTGTAGCTCATCGTGGTGAACGCCGCGGTCGCACCCGCTGCCTCGAGCGCCGCACGCGCATCCGGCCCCAGCTCCACGGTGCGCGGATCGGTGTCGAGCCGCACCACGACGTGCAGCACATCGCCCGGCTGCTTGCCGGTGGCCTCGCGAACCGCCTTCAGCACCCCGAGCAGGTGCTGCTCGCCGCCCATGCGCGCGAGCGATCCCCGGTAGGGCACACCGTCGAACGTCGCCCTCACGGGTACTCGCCCCGTCACCCCGAACAGCTCGGCCACCGAGAAGGGGAACGCCACCCACGCGCCCGAGTTCGCGACGCTCTCGTCGCGCAGCACGACCGCGTCGAACTCCACCGGACCCGGGTCGCGGAACTCCACCATGGCGGCATGGTATCGCTACGCTGAGCCCGTGACCGAGCAACCAGACGCACGACGCGACGAGGCGATCGCCCTCGTGCGGCGCGGCATGACCGAGACTCCCGACTTCCCCGAACCGGGCATCCTCTTCCGCGATCTCTCCGGGCTGTTCGCCGACCCCGAAGGGCTCCCCGTCGTGGGCGAGGCACTCCTCACCGTGCACGACGGCTTCGGCCCGTTCGACGCCGTCGCGGGAGTCGAGGCGCGCGGTTTCGTGCTCGGCACCGCGGCCGCGCTCGCGGGTGGGGCCGGGATGCTCGCGGTGCGGAAGGCCGGCAAGCTTCCGGGCGCGGTGCTCACCGAGCGGTACGCCCTCGAGTACGGCACGGCGGCGCTCGAGGTGCATCCCGACACGCTCCCGGCGGGCTCGCGCGTGCTGGTGGTCGACGACGTGCTGGCGACCGGCGGCACCCTCGCTGCCACCCTCCGCTTGATCGAACGGGCGGGCTGGGAGGTCGCGGGGGTGGCGGTGGTGATCGAGCTGGACGGCCTCGACGGCCGGGCTGCGCTCCCCGATGGGGTTCCGGTCGGAGCGCTGCTCACGCTCTGAGCGAGCGAGCGAGCGAGCCGGCGAGCGAGCCGACGAGCGAGCCAGAACAGACGCGAACTCAGTCGGGCATGACACGGGCCCCGGGCACCGGCCCGGTCACCCGCACCACCTGGTGCCGCGCGGCACTCAGCGCGATCTGCAGCTCCAGCGCCGAGTCGAGATCGGCCGCGAGGAACGCCACGGTCGGCCCGGACCCCGACACGATCCCCGCCAGCGCCCCCGAGCTCTCCCCCAGTTCGAGCACCGACGACAGTCCGGGGTTCAGGTGCAGCGACGGCGCCTGCAGGTCGTTGTGCAGCGCTTCGGCGAGCATCTGCGGCTCGCCCGCGCGGAGCGCCTGCAGCACGTCGGGGTCGACCACCGGCTGGCCGCGCGCGGGGAAGATGTCCTGCGCGTGCCGCTCCCGGTGCCGATCGAGCTCACGGTAGACCTCGGGCGTGCTCACGCCGCGCTCGGGCAGCACGAGCACCCAGGGGAACTGGCCTTTGGCGAGCGCCGGGCTCAGCTGGTCGCCGCGACCGGTGCCGATGGCCGTGCCGCCGGTGAAGGCGAAGGGCACATCGGCACCGAGTTCGGCCGCGAGCGCGAGCAGCTCGTCGCGCCCCACGTCGGTGCGCCACAGCGTGTCGCAGGCCAGCAGGGTGGCCGCGGCATCGGCCGAGCCGCCGCCCATGCCGCCCGCGATCGGCACGTTCTTGTCGATGTGCAGCCGCACCCCGCCGCGGTAGCCCGCCCGCCGGGCGAGCAGGCGTGCGGCGCGGATGGCGAGGTTCGAGCCGTCGGTCTCCAACGAGGATGTGTCGATGTGCCCCCCGAAGGTGACCGAGAAGTCGCTCGCGTCGGAGGCGTAGACGTCTTCGTAGAGCGACACGGCCTGGTAGGCGGTGGCGACGTCGTGGTACCCGTCGTCCATCACCGCGCCGACCTTGAGGAAGACGTTGATCTTGCCCGGAGCCCGCACGTGCACCGCAGACGCAGCGCCCCGATTGCTCATACCCACCAACCTAGCCCACGCGGCGAGGTCCCCCGATCAGGGGGCGTTCAGGCGATCTCCGGCAACTCCGCCACCGCCTCCTCCGCGGCCGCGACCACCGCGTCCACATCCTCTCGGTGCACCGAGTGCGACACTCCCTGCAGCACCCGGAAGCCGAAGTCGGCGGCCTCGCGGGCGAGCCGCTCACCGGTCGCCGCCGTGAACGTCGCCCCCAGCGCCGGGTCGGCCGCCAGCACCCGCACCCGCACGGGCAGCCCGGCCACGGTCTCCACCAGCGCCCAGTCGGGGTTGTCGCGGATGGTGCGCTCGACCGTGTAGGGGCTCACCACCCGGGCGGCGTTCACCTTCTGCACGGCGTCCTCCACATGCCAGCGCGGATGCGCACGGTGCAGCGCCGCCGCGTCGAGCGCCTCGAGGTCGGGCAGCAGCTCGGCGACGAGCCCGTCGGCCTCCTCGGGGGCGACGGTGAGCACCGGGTCGAGCAGCAGCAGGGCACGGGCCCACTCCGGATGCGCGTGGGCGGCGACCACGGCGACCGCACCGCCGAGCGAGTGGCCGATCACGAGATTCCACGGCGCTCCGCCCGACGACCCTCGCCCGGCGGGCGTGAGGCGCGCCACGTCGGCCGCGTAGTCCTCGAGACGGTAGCGCACCGTGCGCGGCGAGGCGCCGTGACCACGGAGGTCGGGTGCCGTCACCGCCCAGCCCCGATCGGCGAGCGCGTCGGCCACCCGCCACCAGGTGCCGGCCGCCGAGGGCAGACCGTGCAGCAGGAGTGCCGTGGGCCGCGCATCCGCCCCACCCGCGTGCGGCTCACCCCAGTGCAGTGTGGTCAGGTCGACGGTGCTCACGCACCGCATCCTCTCACGCCGTGGCGCGCGCCGCGGTCGGTGCGGTGCGAGCCGCGGTCGCTGCGGTGCGGGCCGCTGCGGTGCGGGCCGTCGCGGTGTGCCGGTTCTCGGGCACCGCGAGGCCGAGGTGCCCGCGCAGGGTCGACCCCTCGTACTCGTCGCGGAACAGTCCGCGCGCCCGCAGCAGGGGCAGCACCTCGCCCGTGAACCGCCGGAAGTCGCTCGGCAGGTTCTGCAGCAGGATGACGCCGTCGAGCGCGCCCTCCTCGAACCACCGCTCGAGCTCGTCGGCCACGGTCTGCGCTGTGCCCGTGAACGGCGACGGCCGGAACCCCGAGAAGTGCAGCACCGTCTCGCGCAGGGTGAGCCCGTGCGTGCGGGCGTGCTCCTTGATGCGGCGCGACTGCGTGCGGGCCGAGAGCTCGCCGATGTCGCCGAGCTCGGGGAACGGCGCGTCGAGGTCGTACCGCGTGAAGTCGTGCCAGCCGAAGGCGCGGCTGAAGATGGCCAGCTGCTTGTCGAAGGGCTTGGCGTCGTGCACCGCCCGCTCGATCGCCCGGGCCTCCTCCACCGTGTCGGCCACGATCGGCGCCACGCCCGGCAGCACGAGCACCTCGTCGGCGCTGCGCCCCAGGGTGCGCGCCCGCGCCTTGATATCGGCGGCGAAGGCCTTCCCCGCCTCGAGGGTGGGCGCGAACGTGAAGATGCCCTCCCCCACGGCGGCACCGAGGTCGCGGCCCTCGTCGGAGTCCCCCGCCTGGAAGATGACGGGCTGCCCCTGAGCCGACCGGATGGCGTTCAGTGGCCCCTCCACGTCGTAGTAGCGGCCGTGATGGCTCACCGGGTGCAGTTTCGACCTGTCGACGAAGCGGTCGCCCGGCACGTCGTAGGGGAACGCGTCGTCCTCGTAGCTGTCCCACAGCTCCTGCACCACCCGCACGTGCTCCCGCGCACGCCCGTAGCGCTCGGCGTAGTCGTAGTGCTCCTCGCGCCCGTACTGCCCCGCGGTGCCCTCGTCGGTGCTGGTCACGATGTTCCACCCGGCGCGCCCGCCCGAGATGAGGTCGAGCGAGGCGAAGCGCCGCGCCGTGTTGAACGGCGAGTTGTACGAGGTCGACAGCGTGCCGACCAGGCCGATGCGGCTCGTGGCGGTGGCGACGGCCGCGAGGATGGTGAGCGGCTCGAGCCGGTTGAGGTAGTGCGGCGGCGAGTCGGGCGTGATGAAGGTGGAGTCGGCGATGAAGAAGAAGTCGAGCTTGCCCTCCTCGGCGATGCGCGCCCACTCGATGTACTTCTCGATGCGCACCCCCGAGTCGGGCTCGAGCTCGGGGTTCTTCCAGAGCTCGTGCTGGCCGGGGCCGCCGACCCCGTGGTAGGCGGCGCCGATCTTCAGGTGTCGTGTCATGTCAGCTCCTCGAGGGTGATGGAGAGGGTGCGGATGCGACCGGTGCGGATGCGGCCGGTGCGCCGGATGCGACCGGTGAGCCGGATGCGGCGGCCCCGGCCCGCAGACCCGGCCGCAGCGAGAACGGGGCGGGGGCCCGGATGCCCTCGGCGAGGTCGGCGAGCAGCTCGCCCACGGCGGGTGCGAAGGTGAGCCCGTGGTCGGAGAAGCCCACCGCCACCGACACGGGTCCCACGCGGTCGATCACGAATCGGCCGTCGCGCGCGACCGTGTGCAGGCTCGAGCGCAGAGGCGTGGTCTCGGAGGGCTGGAGCGACGGCAGCCACTCCCGGGTGTACCGCGCGAGCGCCGAGGCCGCCTGCCGCGGCGGACGCGCCGGCCGCGCATCCGGATCGCGCACCGCCCGCCCGGCGGCGGGCCCGTCGCCCAGCCAGCTGATCTCGACGCCGCCCGGCACCGGCACCGCCACGAGCCGCGGCGCCAGCCAGTGGCCGAAGCGGGGGTCGCGCGGCGAGCGGCGGTGTTCGAGCACGGGGATCGGCTCCGGCGAGCCGTCGGAGGCGACGAGGGTGGCCGTCTCGACGCGCGACACCGTCAGTCGCGGCAGCACCACGAGCGGGCCGATGAGCTTGGTCGTCCAGGCGCCGAGCGACACCACCAGCCGGCGGCACTCCCACTCCTCCGCGAGGCCCACCCGCGCGCCGCCCTCGTCGACCGGGACGGCCTCCACCAGCGCCCGGTCGTCGCCGAGCACCCGGATGCGGGTCACCGCGGTCCCGAACCGGAACTCCGCCGCGTTCTGCCTGGCCGCGACCCGCAGGCGCGCCGTCGCGTGCTCGACGCCGACCGCCGACGTCGCGGGCGACCACACCGCGGCGGTGTCGAGTCGCACCCGCGGCCAGCGGGTGCCGGCGGGGTCGACCCGCTCTGCGTCGATGCCGAACCGGGGAGCGACGACCGCGACCTCGTCGAGCGCGGGATCGTCGCCGTGCCGAAGGCCCCCCACGCGCCGCAGCACGACCGACCCGACCTGCTCCTCCAGCTCACGCCACAGTCGCACCGAGTCGGCCACGAGCGGCAGCAGCACGGTGTCGGAGTGCGCCGTCGACACGAACGAGCCCTCCGGCGCGAGCGCTGCGTCGAGGCTCTCCCCCGCCCGGTGCGCCGGATGCTCGGGCCGCCGCTCCAGCACGGCCACCTCGACTCCGCGCGCGGCGAGCCGCCAGGCGGCGGCGGTTCCCGTCGAGCCGCCGCCGACCACGAGGGTGTCGATCTGCCTGGCCACGACTCGACGCTAGGCGGGCACCTCCGCGGCGCGCCTGCTCTCCGCAACACGCGGTAAGACGGTGTCGAATTATGACGGCCGGGTCGCCGGACGGCAGCTCAGGATGTGGCGCGCGCCACGGCGAGGAAGTCGTGCACCGTGAGCTGCTCACCCCGGGCCATCGGGTCGACCCCGGCGGCGGTGAGGATGCGCGTGGCCTCCTGCGAGTCGCCCAGTACGGTCGACAGCGCCTGCCGCAGCATCTTGCGCCGCTGCCCGAAGGCGGCGTCGACGATCTCGAAGGTGCGCACCCGCAGCTCCTCGCTGTCGAGCCCGCTGCCCACCCGGTCGAACCCCACGAGCACGGAGTCGACGTTCGGCACCGGCCAGAACACCTGGCGGCTCACCTGGCCCGCGATCCTCCAGTCGCCATACCACGCGGCCTTGACCGAGGGCGAGCCGTACACCTTCGACCCGGGCGCCGCGGCCAGCCGGTGCCCGACCTCGGCCTGCACCATGACCACCCCCGAGCGGATCGACGGGAAGTGCTCCAGGAAGTGCAGCAGCACGGGTACTGAGACGTTGTAGGGCAGGTTCGCCACGAGTCGCGAGGGCTCGGACGGCAGCTCGAGCACCCGCAGCGCATCGTCGTGCACGACCGTGAGCGACGCCTCCGGGGCCAGCTGCGCAGCCGTGAGGGGCAGCTGCGCGGCGAGCCGCCGGTCGATTTCGACCGCCACGACCGCGGCCCCCGCCTCGAGCAGCCCGAAGGTGAGCGAGCCGAGACCGGGGCCGATCTCCACCACCACGTCACCGGCCTCCACCCGCGCCGCCCGCACGATCTTGCGCACGGTGTTGGCGTCGATGACGAAGTTCTGGCCGAGCTTCTTCGTGGGGGTGAGGTCGAGCATCGCCGCGAGGTCGCGCACCTCGGCCGGCCCGAGAAGCGCGACGGATGCGGGCCGACCCGGCTGCTCGCTCACGAGGCCTGCACCGGCTCGTCCTCCCACCGGCCGTACACGAGCTCGGTGTTGGAGGAGATCTGCGCCGCGAGCATCGACACGTCAGTGCCGAGGTGCGCGGCCATGGCCCGGAGCGTGTGCGGCACGAGATACGGGGCGTTCGGGCGGCCGCGGTAGGGCATCGGGGTGAGATACGGCGCATCCGTCTCGACCAGCAGCAGCGAGCGCGGGGCGGTCTCGAGGGCCTCGCGCAGGTTGTGCGCGTTCTTGAACGTGACGTTGCCGGCGAAGGAGAGGTACCAGCCGTTCTCGGCGCAGATCGAGGCCAGTTCGGCGTCGCCCGAGAAGCAGTGGAACACCGTGCGCTCGGGTGCCCCCACGCGCTTGAGCGTGGTGATCACCTCGGCGTGCGCGTCGCGGTCGTGGATCTGCAGCGCGATGCCGTTCTCCTTCGCGATCTCGATGTGCGCCTCGAAGGAGCGGTACTGCGCCTCGCGGCCCGCCTCGGTCTCGGTGCGGAAGAAGTCGAGCCCGGTCTCGCCCACCGCGCGCACGCGGGGCCACGAGGCGAGCTCGGCGATCTCGGCGAGCGCCGCATCGAGCCCGCCGGCCTCGGCGTAGACCGGGGCCTCGTTGGGGTGCAGGGCGACCGCGGCGAGCATGCGCGGCTCGCGGGCGGCCTGCTCGGCCGACCAGCGCGAGGTCTCGAGGTCGGTGCCCACCTGCACGACGCCCCGCACGCCGACGGCCGAGGCGCGGTCGAGCTGCTCGTGGAAGTCGATCGGGTCGGAGCCGTGGGCGATCTCGAGGTGCGTGTGGTTGTCGTACACCGGCACGACGAGCGCCTCGGGCAGCGGCGGGTAGGCCTGCTCGGTGCGCTCCGACGGCTCGCGCTCGCGCAGGAAGACGGGCGGGCGCTGCGGGTCGTGCTCGGGGAGCGTCACGCGGTCGCCTCGACCTCGATCCGCGGGAACAGGGCCTCCAGCGGTTCGACGCGGGCGCCGCCCTCCCACTCCCACGCGGAGCGGATCGGCTGCTGCTGCACCGTGCCGGCGCCGCCGAGCGCGGTCCACAGCTTGGCGGCGGCCTCCGGCACCACGGGCGAGAGCAGCACGGCGAGGGTGCCGATGCCGCGCACCGCGGTGTTCAGCACGGTGGCGAGGCGGGCGGCCTGCGCCGGGTCTTTCGCGAGGGCCCAGGGCTCCTGCTCGGTGATGTAGCCGTTCAGCTCGTCGACGAGCTCCCAGATGCGGGCGATGGCCTCGTGCACGGCGAGCCGGTCGATGGCCGAGTCGGCGGCGGCGGTGACGCGGCGTTCGGTCTCCCGGATGCGGCGCTCCGCATCCGTCACCGCGCCCTCCACCGCGGCGGGCACCGCGCCGTCGAAGTAGCGGGTGACCATGGCCACCACGCGCGAGGCGAGGTTGCCGAAGCCGTTGGCGAGCTCGGCCTGGTAGCGGGCCGAGAGGTCCTCCCACGAGAACGAGCCGTCCTGGCCGAAGTTGATGGCGCGCAGGAAGTAGTAGCGGAACGCGTCGGAGCCGAAGGTGTCGGTGATCTGCTCGGGGGCGATGCCCGTGAGCTTCGACTTCGACATCTTCTCGCCGCCGACCAGCAGCCAGCCGTGGCCGTACACCTGGCGGGGCACCTCGAGCCCGGCGGCCAGGAGCATGGCGGGCCAGATGACGGCGTGGAAGCGCGCGATGTCCTTGCCCACGATGTGGGTGGCGGGCCAGAGGCGGGCGAACTTCTCGTCGTCGGAGCCGTAGCCGGCGGCGGTGGCGTAGTTGAGCAGGGCGTCGAACCACACGTAGACCACGTGCGACTCGTCCCACGGCACCTTGATGCCCCAGTCGAAGGTCTGGCGCGAGATGGAGAGGTCGGTGAGGCCGCGGCGCACGAACGAGACGATCTCGTTGCGCACGCTCTCGGGCTGCACGAAGTCGGGGCGCTCCTCGTAGAGCGCGAGAAGCCGCTCGGCGAAGTCGCTCATGCGGAAGAAGTAGTTGCGCTCCTTGAGCAGCTCCACCGGCTTGGAGTGGATGGCGCAGACCAGCTGCCCCTCGTACTGTCCGGTGCCGTCGACGAGGTCGGAGAGCTGCTTGTACTCCTCGCAGCCCACGCAGTAGTAGCCCTCGTACTCGCCGGTGTAGATGTAGCCCGCGTCGTAGAGCCGCTGCAGGAAGAGCTGCACGTTCTTCTCGTGCCGGGGCTCGGTGGTGCGGATGAAGTCGTCGTTCGAGATGTCGATGGTCGCGAGCAGCGGTTCCCAGGCCTCGGCCACGAGCTTGTCGGCCCACTGCTTGGGGGTGACGCCGTTCGCGGTGGCGGTGCGCAGGATCTTCTGGCCGTGCTCGTCGGTGCCGGTGAGGAACCAGGTGTCGTCGCCGGCCTGCCGGTGCCACCGCGCCAGCACGTCGGCCGCGACCTCGGTGTAGGCGTGCCCGATGTGGGGCACGTCGTTCACGTAGAAGATCGGCGTGGTGATGTAGAACGAGGAGCCGTCGGACATGCTGACCATCCTAAAGGCCGCCAGCCGCCCGGCCCGCTGTGTGACGCCGAGGCGGGGGCGTGACGGTCAGCGGCGTGACGCGAGTGCGCCCTCGTAGAGATCGCGGCGGGACAGGCCCGTGGCCTCGGCGATCGCGGCGGCGGCGTCTTTGAGGCGCTGCCCGTCGGAGACCAGCTCGAGCACCTGCTCCACGCCGGTGGCGAGGTCGACCGCGAGCGGCTCGGCACCCGCCACCACCACCACGATCTCGCCCTTCACCCCGGCGGCCGCCCACTCCGCGAGCTCGGCGGCCGTGCCGCGCCTGGCCTCCTCGTAGAGCTTCGTGAGTTCGCGCACGACCGCCACGCGGCGCTCGGCGCCGAGCTCGGCCGCGAGGTCGGTGAGCGACTCGGCGAGCCGGTTCGGCGACTCGAAGAACACCATCGTGCGGGGTTCGCGGGCGAGGGCGCGGAACGCCGCCGTGCGCTCGCCGCGCTTGCGCGGCAGGAAGCCCTCGAAGGTGAAGCGATCCGTCGGCAGTCCGGAGAGCGCCAGCGCCGTCACCACGGCGGAAGGACCGGGCACGACGGTCACCCCCACCCCGGCGGCCACGGCGGCGGCGACCAGCTGATAGCCGGGGTCGGAGACGGCGGGCATCCCGGCGTCGCTCACGAGCACCAGATCACCGTCGCGGGCGAGTTCCACCAGGGAGGCGGCCTTCTCGCGCTCGTTGTGCTCGTGCAGCGGGATGAGGCGCGGCCGGTTCTCCACCCCGAGCGCGCGCAGCAGCTTCGCCGTCACCCTGGTGTCCTCCGCCGCCACCACCTCGGCGCCCTCGAGCAGCTCGATCAGGCGCAGCGACGCGTCTTTGAGGTTGCCGATGGGCGTCGCGGCGAGGATGAGCATCTCCCCAGTCTCGCACCCGGCCACCCGTTAGCATGGGCCGGTGAGCTCCGAGGTGACGACCGCATCCGGGCCGGACCCCGCATCCGGCCCCACCGCGCAGCCCGACGCGCCCGCCGTGCCCGAACCGCCCGCGCCCGAACCCACCGGCTCTCGACTCGACGACTGGTGGCAGCGGCTCATGAGCACCCCGGCGCGGGAGCGGATGTGGCGCTGGGGCGGACCGCTCGCCGTCACCCTCCTCGCCGCCGTGCTGCGGCTGGTGAACCTCGCCCACCCGCACAGCCTCGTGTTCGACGAGACCTTCTACGTCAAAGACGCCTGGACCACCTGGAACCTCGGCTACGAGGCGAGCTGGCCCGCCGACGTCGACGGGCAGTTCGCCGCGGGCGGCACGGCGCTGTTCCACACCAACGCGTCGTTCGCCGTGCATCCGCCGCTCGGCAAGTGGATCATCGGCGCGGGCATGGCCCTGTTCGGCCCCGACAGCTCGTTCGGCTGGCGCATCGCGGTGGCCGTGTGCGGCATCCTGCTCGTGCTGCTCACCGCCCTCATCGCCACGAGGCTGCTGCACTCCACCCTGCTCGGCACGATCGCCGGGTTCCTGCTCGCGATCGACGGGCACGCCATCTCGATGAGCCGGGTGGGCATCCTCGACGGCATCGTCGCGCTGTTCCTGCTGCTCGGCTTCGGCGCGGTGCTGCTCGACCGGCAGTGGCACGCCACCCGGTTGGCGGCCGCCGTGGCTAGGGCCGAGGAGACGAAGGGCAGGGCGCCCGACTGGGGCCCGGCGCTCTGGAACCGGCCGTGGGTGCTCGCCGCCGCGGTGGCCTTCGGGCTCGCCTCCTCGGTGAAGTGGTCGGGTCTGTACTTCCTCGCCGCGTTCGGGGTGTACCTCATCGTGGTCGACGCACTCGCCCGGCGCCGGCTCGGCATCCCACTCTGGTTCAGCTCGGCGGTGCTGAAGCAGGGCCCCGTCACCTTCCTGCTGCTCGTGCCGCTGGCCCTCGCCAGCTACCTCGTCACCTGGATCGGCTGGTTCGCCACCTCGGGCGGCATGTACCGCACCTGGGCGCAGGACTCGAACGGGGAATGGACGGGCCCGTTCGCGTGGGTGCCGCTCGCGGTGCAGAACTTCTGGCACCTCGAGGTGGCGGTGTACAACTACCACGTCAACGAGCACTCGCCGCATCCCTACCAGGCCAACCCGCTGTCGTGGCTGTTCCTCGTGCGGCCCACGCAGATGTACGTCAACCAGGTCGACGACTCCGTCTGCGGCGGCACCACCTGCTACGAGAACATCACCTCCATCGCGAACCCCATCATCTGGTGGGCTGCGACGGCGGCGATCTTCTACCTGGTCTACCGGCTGGTGCGCAAGCGCGAGTGGCAGGTGGGTCTCATCCTCATGGGGATGGTGGCGGGGTACCTGCCGTGGCTGCTCTACATCAACCGCACGGTGTTCCAGTTCTACACGATCGCGTTCGAGCCCTACATGATCCTGGGGCTCACCTTCGTGATCGGGATGGCGCTCGGGTCGCGGGGCGATCCGCGGTGGCTGCGCACGCGGTCGCTCGTACTGGTGGGGGCGTTCCTCGAGGTGTGCGTGCTGGTGTCGGCGTGGTTCTACCCCGTGTGGACGGGGATGCCCGTGCCGGCGTGGTTCCTGAGCCTGCACTACTGGCTGCCCACGTGGCGATGACCCGGGCATGACGAGGCTGCTGCCCGGCCTCGCGGTGGCGGCTGCGGCGACCGTCCTCGCGTTCCTCGTGCACCTCGCAGTGCCCGCGGTGCCCACCCTCACCGCGGCGGTGGTGCTCGGCGTCGTGGTCGCGCAGCTCCCGGCGGCACAGCGGATGCTCGACGGGCCGCTCAAGGCCGGGCTCGGGCTGGCCGCGCGGCGGCTGCTGCGCATCGGCATCGTGCTGCTCGGACTCAAGCTCAGCCTCGTCGACATCGCGAGCCTCGGCTGGGAGACGGTGGCCGTGATCGTGGCGATCGTGGGCATCACCTTCGCGGCCACCCTGTGGTTCGGGCGGGTGATGGGGCTCCCCGGCACGCAGCCGATCCTCGTGGCGGCGGGCTTCTCCGTCTGCGGGGCCTCCGCCGTCGGTGCCATGAGCGCGGTCACCCGGTCGAAGGACGACGACAGCGCGACGCCGATCGCCCTGGTGACCCTCTGCGGAACGCTCGCCATCGCGGTGCTGCCGGCGCTGCGCATCCCGCTCGGCCTCTCGCCCGAGGACTTCGGCGTGTGGGTGGGGCTCAGCGTGCACGACGTGGGGCAGGTGGTGGCGACCGCGCAGATCGCGGGCCCGGCGGCGCTGGCCGCGGCCGTGGTGGTGAAGCTCACGCGGGTGCTCACGCTCGCGCCGATGGTGGCGATCGTGGGCATGGCCAAACGGCGGCGGGATGCGCGGCTCGCCGCCCTGCCCGAGGGTCACCCCGAGCGGGTGGTGCAGCCGGCGGGGAAGCGGCCGCCGCTGGTGCCGCTGTTCATCGTGGGGTTCGTGGCTGCGGTGCTGGTGCGCACCTTCGTGCTGCCGCTCGTCGACGCCTCCGCCGGCGCCTCTGTCACGAACGGCGTGCTCGACGTCGCAGACCTGGTGCAGACCGTGCTGTTCTCGCTGGCGCTGTTCGCGCTCGGGTCGAGCATCCGCTTCGCCGCCCTCGCCCGCACGGGCTGGCGCGCCCTCGTCGTGGGCCTGGGGTCGTGGGCGCTCATCGCCGCGCTCTCCCTCGGTGCGGTGCACCTGCTCGCCGCCTGACGCTGCGCCTCCCGCGCGACCGCCGCTCAGTGGGTGAGCTTGAGGCCGATGACGCAGGCGACGATGCCGAGCACGAGGAGGGTGCGCACGAGCGAGAAGCCCTCGCCGCCGAGGGTCATGCCGTAGAGCACGGTGAGCGACGCGCCGATGCCGACCCAGACGGCGTAGCCGGTGCCGACCGGGATGGTGCGCAGCGCGAACGCGAGCCCGCCCATCGAGGCGACCAGCGCCACCCCGAACACGACCGTCGGCCAGAGCCTGGTGAACCCGGCGGAGCGCCCGAGCGCGGTCGCCCAGACGGCCTCGAGAACCCCGGATGCGATGAGCACGATCCACGACACGACGACCACTCCCTCATGGTCAGTCTTGTCGCTCTCCGGGTACTGCGCCCTCGTCCGGAGGCCGCGCGGCGGCCTTGCCTCCAGTGTGGCACGCCGCCCTGATCAGACCCTGGGCACGCGCTGCTGCGTACGGCACTCCCCGGCCCTAGGCTTGCGGGGGTGAGCGGAGACGAGGTCGGCGGGGTGCCGGATGCGGGGGCGCCCGACACACTCTCGCGCCCGCCACTGGTGCGGATGCTCGGCCCGGTGCAGGTGCGCACGGCGGCGGGTGAGCTGGTCGAGCCGTCGGGAGCGAGGTCGAAGGCGCTCCTCGTCGCGCTGGCGCTCGCGGCGCCGGCCACGGTGGGGGTGCCGGCGCTGGTGGACGACATCTGGGGCGACGACGCCCCTCGCGGAGCCAAGGCGGCACTGCAGGCCCTCGTGTCGCGGGTGCGCGCCGCGGCGGGCGACGGTGTGGTGGAGTCGACACCGTCGGGCTACCGGCTCGGGAGCGACGGCAGCGACCTGGCGCGGGCCGAGCGCGCGGTCGTCGAGACGGCCGCAGCACTCGACCGCGACGACGCGGAGACCGCCGCCGCGCTCGCCTCGGGCGCGCTCGAGCTGTGGCGGGGCGAGGCGGGTGCGGAGTTCGACGACGAGCTCGGCCGGGCGCTGCGCGAACGAGCGGCTGCCGCGGAGCACGCCCTCGCCGTCACGGCGGCGGAGGCGGCCCTCAGGCTCGGCCGGCCCGCCGTCACGGCCGCCCGGCGTGCTGCCTCCGGTGCACCGTTCGACGACCGGGCCCACCTGCTGCTCATGCGGGCGCTCGACGAGCAGGGGCGGCCCACCGAGGCCCTGGCGGTGTTCGCGGAGTTCCGCGAGCGGGTGCAGGACGCGTTCGGCAGCAGCCCCTCGCTGCCGCTGCAGGAGCTCAACCTCGACCTGCTGCAGCGGGAGGCGACCTCACTCGCCGCCACGGCCCTCGCCCTCACCGCGGCCTCCACCCCGGTCGTCGTGCGCGGGGTCCGCGCCGCGCCGAACGAGCTGCTCGGCCGCGACCACGACATCACCGCGCTCGAGGCGCTCCTCGAGCGGTCGCGCGTCACCACCGTCCTGGGCGCCGGAGGTCTCGGCAAGACCCGCGTGGCGCAGGAGCTGGCTGCCCGCGCCACGCGCAGAACACTGCCCGGGGGCTCGCGCCGCTTCGACGCCGTGTACGTGGTGGAGCTCGCGGGTGTGCGGGCCGGCGACGACCTCGTGTTCGCCCTCGGCTCGGCGCTCGGCATCCGTGAGGCCGCCACGAGCTCGCGCCTGGCCGACCACCTGGTGCGCGCCGACCTCCGCACCCGCATCCTCAACCGCCTCGGCGAGGGTCGAACGCTCCTCGTGCTCGACAACTGCGAGCACATTGTCGACGCGGCCGCGGAGTGGTGCAGCGAGCTCACCTCCGAACTGCCCGAGCTGGTCGTGCTCACCACGAGCCGAACCCCGCTCGCCATCGCCGCCGAGCGCGTGTACCCGCTGCCGCCGCTCGGGCGCCCTGCCGGTTCCGACGACCCCCACGACCTGCTCGACGACCCCGCCGTTCGGCTGTTCGTCGACCGCGCGACCGCCGCCCGGCCGGGCGCCCTGCTCCCGCTCGAGACCGTGGCACGGCTCTGCGAGCGCCTCGACGGCCTGCCGCTGGCCATCGAGCTCGCCGCGGCGCGCATCCGCTCACTCGGCGTCGACGAGGTCGAACGCCGGCTCTCGAACCGCTTCGTGCTGCTCTCGGGGGGAGACCGCTCCGCCCCCGAGCGGCACCGCACGCTGCTCGCGGTGATCGAGTGGAGCTGGAACCTGCTCGGCACGGCCGAACAGCGGGCGCTGGTGCGCTGCTCGGAGTTCGCCGACGGCTTCACCCTCGACGGCGCGGCCTCGGTTCTGGGCGGCGAGGCCGACGCAGTCGCCGACCTGCTCGACACGCTGGTCGCCCAATCGCTGCTCGTCGTCGCCGAGGGGCGCAGCGGGGTGAGGTTCAGGATGCTCGAGACGGTCCGCGAGTTCGGTCGCGACCGGCTGCGCGCCGCCGGGGAGAGCGGCGAGGTGCAGGAGGCCCTCTTCGTCTGGGCCGACGCCTTCGCCGCGCACCACATCGCCCGCAGCGACGGGGCGGAGCAGGTGGCCGCCTTCGCCGCGATCGCCGCCGACGAGGAGAACCTCATCGACGTGCTGCGCCGCGCCATCGACGCCGCGCGACCCGACGTGGTCGTGGCCGTGTACGCCCTGCTCGCCCACTACTGGGCGCTCAGGAGCGCCCACGGAGAGGTGATGGCGTTCGGCCGGGCCGTGTTCGGAGCGGTCACGGCCTATCGCCCCGAAGACGACGGCGACGATGAGAAGACGGCGCAGCTGGCCGTGGGGCTCGTGTTCACGGTGGCGCACATGATGATCGTCGACCTGCGGTTCGCGGTGCGGCCGCTCTCGCGGCTGCGCGCGCTCGCCGCGGTCTGGACGGCGAGCGATCCGCGCCTGGCCACCATGGTCGACGTCGTGCTCTCGGCGCGCACCGAGCGGTCGTTGCACGCCGCCGTGCAGCGCGCGATCGACTCGCCCGACCCTCGCAGCGCGCTCCTCGGCAACCTCGTCGGCAGCATCGCCGCCGAGAACGAGGGTCGGAGGGACGACGCCATCGCGCTAGCCAGAGCAGCGGTGCGCATGGCGGATGCGCTGGGCGACACCTGGGGTACGGCCATGGGCGGGCAGATGCTCGGCGCCCTCTACAGCCAGGCCGGCGAGCCCCGCCTCGCCCTCGAGTGGGCGGGGGGCTCCCGCGAGGGTCTCGTGGCGCTCGGCGCCGACGGCGACCTGCGCCAGCTCGAGTGGGTCATCGCCACGAATCAGATCGCCGTCGGCGACCTCGACGAGGCGCGAGCGGTGTTCGAGCGGCTCACCGTGTCGTCGGGAGAGGTCGACGACGGGATCGAGGTGTCGTCGATCGGGCTGGCCGGTCTCGCCGAGGTGTACCGGGCCGCCGGGCAGGTGGCCGAGGCGCGGGCCGTGTACCAGCGGGCCGCCGACACGTTCAGCGCCCCGCGGATGCGCTCCTCGCCGTGGTACCGCATGGTGCTGTCGGCGACGCTGGCGGCCCTGGTGCTCGACGGCACCGGAACGGCCGGCGAACGGCTGCGGCTGGCCCGGCGCCTCCGCGCCCGCACGCTCGCGAGTCTCCGTGGCCCGTCGCGGGGCTACACCGACCGGCCCGTGCTCGGATCGTCGATCGTGGGGCTCGCGGTGTGGGCCGCCGAGTGCGCGCCGTCGATCCCGGTCGCCGTGCCGCTCGAGCTGCTCGCCCTGGCCGAGGCCATGGCCTCGCGGCAGGACACCCCGGCCCTGCACCTGCCGCCGCTCTTCGAGCGCTTCGCCCGCGCCGTGCATCCGGAGACCGTCGCCGCCGCCCGCGCTGCCGCCGCGGCCCTCCCCCACGACGACCAGCCCGAGCGTGTCGCAGCACTGCTGCGCACGCCCGGGCCGTGGTCGTGGGGCTGGACCGGCTGAGGCTCAGGCCTTGCTGAGGCTCAGGCCTTCTTCATGTAGGCCCGCACGGTGAGCGGGGCGAAGATCGCCACGATCACCGCGGCGCCGAGCAGGGCGACCCCGGCGTCGGCGGTCCATGCGCCGCTGTTGGCAAGCTCGCGCACCGCCGTCACGAGGTGAGAGACCGGGTTGATGTTCACGAACGCCGCCAGCCAGTCGGGCATGGTGTCGGGCGAGACGAAGGCGTTCGAGAGGAACGTGAGCGGGAAGAGGACGAGGAACGAGATGCCCTGCACGCTCGCGGCGCTCCGGGCGATGACGCCGAAGAACGCGAAGATCCAGCTGATGGCCCACGAGCAGGCGATGACCAGCAGACCAGCCAGCACCACGAAGCCGAAGCCGCCGCCGGGCCGGTAGCCCATGATGAAGCCCATCGTGAAGGTGAGCGTGGTCGCGATGGCGTAGCGCACGGTGTCGGCCAGCAGCGCGCCCGAGAGCGGCGCGATGCGGGCGATCGGCAGGGACTTGAAGCGGTCGAACACGCCCTTGTCCATGTCCTCTCTCAGCTGCACCCCGGTCACGACACTGGTCGTGATGACGGTCTGGACGAGGATGCCCGGGATGAGCGTGGGCAGGTAGTCGGCCACGCTCCCGGCGATCGCCCCGCCGAAGATGTAGGTGAACATCAGCGTGAAGATGATCGGCTGCACCGTGACGTCGATGAGCTGCTCGGGGGTGCGGCGGATCTTGATGAGCCCGCGGGCGGCCATGCTGAACGAGTTCTGGACGGTCTGCGCGATGCTGACGTGGTTCTTGAGGGTGCGGCTGGCACCGGGGGTGATGGTCGCGGTGGTCATCGCGCGTTCTCCAGTTCGAGGTCGGGGGCGCCGCCGGCGGGGCGGGCGGACGCGGCGTCGGCGCTGCCGTCGTCGTCGCTGCCGTCGCTGTCGTCGTCGGACGCCGTGTGTCCGGTGAGGGCGAGGAACACCTCGTCGAGGGTGGGCTGCTGCACGGCCAGCTCGGCGACGGCGATGCCGTCCTGCCTGAGGCGCAGCAACAGGTCGGTGACGGTGTCGGGGTCGCTCATCGGCGCGGTGATGCGGCCCGCCTCCGGGGTGAGCACGGCCTCGACCCCGAGCACGTCGAGGATCGCGAAGCGCGCCCGCTCGAGATTGGCGGCGTCGGCGAGGCGCAGCAGCAGCGAGGCCTGACCGACGCTCGCCTTGAGCTCGTCGGCGGTGCCCTCGGCCACCACGATGCCGCGGTCGATCACCGCGATGCGGTCGGCCAACTGGTCGGCCTCGTCGAGGTACTGCGTGGTGAGCAGCACGGTCGAGCCGGTGGCGACGAGGCGGCGGATGGTGTCCCACATCTGCGATCGCGTGCGCGGGTCGAGGCCGGTGGTGGGCTCGTCGAGGAAGATGAGGGGCGGCTGCGAGATGAGGCTGGCGGCCAGGTCGAGGCGACGGCGCATGCCGCCGGAGAACTTCTTGAGCGGACGCTTGGCGGCCTCGGTGAGACCGAACTCCTCGAGCAGCTCGGCCGACTTGCGCCGCGCATCCGCCCGGCTCAGCCCGTTGAGACGGGAGAAGAGCACGAGGTTCTCGGTGGCGGAGAGCGTCTCGTCGACGCTGGCGTACTGCCCGGTGACGCCGATGAGCTGGCGCACGATCTGCGCCTCGCGCTGCACGTCGTGGCCGAAGACGGTGGCCTCGCCGCCGTCGGGCTTGAGCAGGGTGGCGAGCATGCGGATGGTGGTGGTCTTGCCGGCCCCGTTCGGACCGAGCACGCCGTAGACGGTGCCGGTGCGCACGCTGAGGTCGACGCCGTCGACCGCGCGGTTGTCTCCGAACACCTTGACGAGGCCGTGTGCTTCGACGGCCCAGTCGGTGGGGTTCGCCATGGCGATTCCTTTCGTACTGTCTTTCGTACTGTCGTGAGGGAGCGGCATCGACCGCTCGACCTCGAGTGTGCGCCTGGGCGCTCACACGGCGCTGACGTGCCGCTGACACGGTGTGAGCCGCCGGCCGTCCCTACCCCAGCTCGCCGGCGCGGGTGACGGGGAGGCGGCACACGAAGTCCTCGCAGAGGTAGGCGGTCGACAGCCCGTTCCGTGTCACCCGCCCCTCGAACAGGGCGAACCCCGCGTCTGCGAGATCGCGCGCCTCGTGCTCCGTCGCGCGTGCGACCAGCCCGTCGGGGTGCCGTCGCACGAGCTCGAGCAGCGCCGGCGCGTCGACGCCCGCATCCGCCTCCGGCTCCGGCTCCACCAGCACGAGCTGCACGCCCGGCCTGCCGAGTCTCGTGAGCACCTGCAGCGTGGCCCCGAACGCGAGCGGATGCTCGACCGCCGCGTCGACGAGACCCTCCAGTGCCCGCGCCGCCGCCTCCCGGTAGCGCCACTCACCCGTGAGGCCGTGCAGCAGCAGCGACGCCGAGGCGAACGCGCTCGCCCCCGACGGGTACGCCCCCTCCGAGGGATCGAGTTCACGCCCGAGCCCGCGCGCACCCAGCACCGGATCGCCGCCGCCCGGCGCGCGACCGCCCGCCTCGATCACCGCGTCGACCAGGTCTCTCCCGGCCGACGCATAGCGCACCTCTCCCGTCACCGCGGCGAGCGCCAGCAGGCCCTCGGCGAACATCCCGTAGTCCTCCAGCGTCGCCGGCGCCGACGACACCCTTCCCGCCACCGACGCCCGCACCAGCCCGTCCGTCCTGAGATGCGTCGCGAGGAGGTGGTCGGCGGCGCGCGCGGCAGCCGACACCCACTCCTCGCGGCCGAACGCGAAGCCCGCGCGCGCGAGCGCCGCGAGGGCGAGTCCGTTCCAGCCGGTGAGCAGTTTCTCGTCGAGCGCCGGGCGCGGTTGACGGGCGCGCTCCTCGGGGTCGAGCGCGTAGTAGCCGCCCTCGGTGCGCACGCCGTCGACCGTGCTCTCGGAGTCCTGCCCCGAGGCGAACCCGCCCGAGGGCAGCCGCAGCACCTCGAGCAGGAATGCCGCGATGCCGGTCGCAGCGTCCGCCGCCCACGCGCGGCCCGTCGGGTCGCCCTTCCAGGCCTCGGTGTACCGGTCGAGCAGCAGGGCGTTGTCGTAGAGCATGCGCTCGTAGTGCGGCTCCGTCCAGTCGCGGCGCGTGGCGTATCGGAAGAACCCGCCCTCGACGGGGTCGCGCAACCCCGAACCGGCCAGGGCCTCGAGTGTCCGCAGGCCGAGGGGGCGGCCCTCCGGATGCTCGAGCAAGAACCCCAGAACGGGTGCGGTGGGGAACTTGGGGGCATCGCCGAACCCGCCGAATCGGTCGTCCTCGAGCGCCGCCAGCCCACCGACCGCCCGCGTGAGCTGCGCGGGCGACGCGCCCCGCGCATCCGCACCCTCATCACCGACCGCTCCCGCCGCCCGATCGGCCTCGGCGAGCGCCGCCGCCAGCCGATCGCCCACATCGAGCACCTCGGCCCGGCGCTCCACCCACGCCTCGGTCACGGCCGCGAGCACCTGCCCGAACGACGGATTGCCCTGCACCGGGACAGGCGGCGAGTACGTCCCCGCGTAGAACGCCTTGCCCTCGGGCGTGGTGAACACGGTGAGGGGCCAGCCGAGCTGCCGGTTGAACGCTCCGGCGGCGGCCAGGTAGGCGGAGTCGACCTCGGGATGCTCCTCGCGGTCGACCTTCACCGCCACGAATCCATCGTTCAGCACCGCGGCGATCGCCGGGTCGGAGAAGCTCTCGCGCGCCATCACGTGACACCAGTGGCAGGTGGCGTACCCGATGGACACCAGGACGGGGACATCGCGCGCCCTGGCCTCGGCGAACGCCTCCTCACCCCACGGGTACCAGTCCACCGGATTGCCCGCGTGCGATCGCAGGTACGGACTGACCGCCTCCCCGAGCCGATTCACCGTTCCACCCCACCCCGCCGCTCAGCGCCGCTCGACGACCGGAGGATCGTCGTCCGAATGCGGACCCGGCCCGGCTTCCTCGCGCAGCGCCGCCGCCCACCGCACCAGCCGCTCCTTCGCCTCGTCCAGTTCCTGGGCGTCGAGACCGTAGCGTTCCACTCGTTCGAGCCGGATGCGGCGCACCTGGTCCAGCTGATCTGATCGCTGAACAGACCCGAGCGACGGATCGCATCGACGTCGAGATAATCGCGCGCCTCCGCACGCGTGAAGAGCGCGTCGACCTTGCTGCCGACCGCATCCCTGAGACTGAGCACAGGCCCGATGGCGAGGTGGTCGGGTTCCGTCTCTCGCCAGTCGACAGCGAGATCCATGTCGACGGATCGACCCCCTCCCACGGTCACCCGCAACTGAGCGAATCGGCTGCTCCGCCGCACGACATCGACGACGAACCCTGCTCGTTCGAGGTGAAGCACGAGCGCGTCAACCCCGGAGTCGAACGCGGCCGGGTCGACGTCGCTCGTGAACAGGTCGACGGCTCGGGTGGCCCGATCGGCGATGCCGTGCTCGCGGATGGCACCCGATCCGGCAAGCGCGAACGAGCGATCACCCAGGATCGTGAGAGCTGTGCGAGTCAGTTCGCGCTGCAACTCCCGCTCGGTGCTCACGCCGCGGTCAACTCCGGAAATCGGACTTCCCAGAGCCTCCGCACCCGCACAGGCAGCAGAAGTTCCGGCCAGACTTCGACGAGCAACTCTCGATTCAGAAGAGCGATCTGGTCACTCGCGCGGCCTTCCCGCAGTGTCGCTTGATAAGCCTCGATGACGTCGGACTCGTTGTCGAGATCGAAATAGTGTTCTGGCCCCCAATAGACGGTGACCGGGAGGCTCACAACGCCTCCGTTCGGGCCGCGCAGATCATCCAGCTCACGAGGCGCGTCGTAAGGCTTGATGTCGCGGTAGAACACTCGCGCATCGAACGAATCACTCGACCCGGTCATGGCTCGATTCTATCGAGAATGGCCCGCTCAGCGCCGCTCGACGACGCGCTCGCCCGCGCGGACCGGGACGGCGAGGCGGTTCGACGGGGGCGGGAGCGGGCACACGTAGAAGTCGGCGAAGGCGCACGGCGGGAGGAAGGCGCGGTTGAGATCGACCTCCACGCGATCGCCCGGCCCGGGCAGCACGCGCAGGGTGAGGAACCGGAAACGGTACGACTCCCCACCGCTCGTCGCGTCGGAGAACACCACGTGCATCCGCTCGGCCGACCCGGTGGCGGTCAGGCGCGCTTCCACCCCGCCGATGGTCACGACCACCTCGCCCGCGAGCTGCTCGGTCTCGACGTAGCCGTCGATCTCGAGCGAGTCGATCGTGGCGCCGTCCGCCGCCGCCTCGAAGCGCCCCTCGAGCACCCAGGCGGAGTCGTACGGATACGCGGCGATGCCGGCGACGGATGCGCGGCTGGGCGCCTCCGGGTCGAGCACGCGCAGCGCGACTTGGTCGTCGCGCCGCATGTGCCTCAGCAGGCGCGAGCCGACGAGCGCCTCGCCGCCCTCGTCGAGAGTGAAGGAGTCGCCCACGATCGCGGCTCCGTCGAGCCACCAGCGCCCGTCGAGCCCGTCGAGGGATTGCGGATCGGGCGAGAGCCAGTGAGTCGCCGTGAGGGAGGCGATGCCGTGCGGCGCGGTCACGGTGCGCAGCCGCGCCTCGCGCCACGTCGCCCAGTCCCGTTCGGGTTCGCGTTCGTCTGAGCCCATGCACCGAGACTACGCCCGCGGCCGTTGGCGTGACCCCCGTTCGGGGGTACGTTCGCCGATGTAGTGCCTTCCCTTCTCGTCACCCACCTGATTCGGAGACATCGTGACCCCCGAGAACACCCCCGCCCCGAGCATCCCGACCGGCACCGGCACCAACGCCACCGCTCTCGCCGAGAGCCCCGGCCTCTCCCGCCGTCAGTTCACCACCGCCGCCGCCTGGGCCGCCCCCGTGATCGCCCTCGCCGTCGCCACCCCGCTGGCCGCCGCGAGCACCGCGCCGACCCCGTCCATCACCATCTCCCGCGACAACACCGTCACCTTCACCGGAGTCGGCGAGACGCGCGACCTCGCGGGCAACTACGGCGGCACCCTGTCGGTGACCGACCTCGCGCCGGGCGCCGAGACCGGTGCGCTCACCTTCACCGTCGGCATCCCGAGCGGAGTCGTCGTCACGCCGACCGTGCCCGCCGACTGGTCGACCGTCACCACCTCGCCCACCCTCCTCGTGTTCGCGGGGCCCAGCCTCTCCTCCACCTACACCACCACCGAGCTGCCCGACCTGGCGTTCTCGGGCACCATCACCACCGGTGACCTGATCACCCTCTCCATCGACGCCGCCAACCCCGGCTACCAGGTCGCCGACGACCAGCTCGGCGTCAGCTGATCCCGGGCTGAACCCGGCGCATCACGCCGAGGGGCGTCGACCGGCGGGCCCGCCGTAGAATGGAGGGCTCATGTCGATCGACGCCCCTCTTCGTATCTCGTTCCCTCCCGAGCTGCCGGTCAGCGGCAAGAAGGACGAGATCGCGCGCGCCATCCGCGACCACCAGGTGGTGATCGTCGCCGGCGCGACCGGGTCGGGTAAGACCACCCAGTTGCCGAAGATCTGCCTCGAGCTCGGCCGCGAGTCGATCGGCCACACGCAGCCGAGGCGTCTCGCGGCGCGCACCATCGCCGAGCGCATCGCCGAGGAGCTCGGCCAGGAGGTGGGCGGCCTCGTCGGCTACCAGGTGCGCTTCACCGACCGCGCCTCGGCGTCGACCCGCATCAGGCTCATGACCGACGGCATCCTGCTCAACGAGATGAACCACGACCGGATGCTGAGCCGGTACGACACGATCATCATCGACGAGGCGCACGAGCGCAGCCTCAACATCGACTTCCTTCTCGGCTACCTCAAGCAGCTGCTGCCCCGCCGGCCCGAGCTCAAGCTCGTCATCACGAGCGCCACGATCGACCCCGAGAGCTTCGCCCGCCACTTCGCGGATGCGAAGGGCCGGCCGGCCCCGATCGTGGAGGTGTCGGGCCGCACCTACCCGGTCGAGGTCCGGTACCGCCCGCTCGCCCCGGAGCCGTCGACCGACGACGCCGACGACGACGCCACCCCCGCGGCCCCGGCCACGGCCCCCGACCCCTCCGACGGCCGCGACCTCTTCGACGCCATCGGCGCCGCCCTCGACGAGCTCGAGCGCGAGGCGCCGGGCGACGTGCTCGTCTTCCTCTCCGGCGAGAACGAGATCCGGGATGCGGAGGACGCGCTCCGGGGCAAGTACGCCGGCCGGACTGCGGCGAGCGGCAACGGCGTCGAGGTGCTGCCCCTCTACGGCCGCCTCAGCGCCGCCGACCAGCACCGCGTGTTCCAGCGGAGCGCCACCCCGGGCATCCGCCGCCGCGTGGTGCTCGCCACCAACGTGGCCGAGACGAGCCTCACGGTGCCGGGCATCAAGTACGTGGTGGATGCGGGCACCGCGCGCATCAGCCGCTACTCCGCCCGGTCGAAGGTGCAGCGCCTGCCGATAGAGGCCATCTCGCAGGCCAGCGCCAACCAGCGCTCGGGCCGTTCGGGCCGCACGAGCGACGGCATCGCCATCCGCCTCTACTCCGAAGAGGACTACCTGCGCCGGCCGGAGTTCACCGACCCCGAGATCCTCCGCACCAACCTCGCGGCGGTCATCCTGCAGATGATCTCACTGGGTCTCGGCGACATCGCCTCCTTCCCGTTCCTGCAGCCGCCGGACTCCCGCGGAGTGAAGGACGGCCTCGACCTGCTCGGGGAGCTGGGCGCGATCGGCACCGCCGCGAAGAGCGGCACCCCCGCACTCACCCGCACGGGTCGCGACCTCGCCCGGCTCCCCATCGAGCCCCGGTTCGCCCGGATGATCGTGGAATCCAAGCGCACGAACACCAGTCGCGAGGTGCTCGCCATCGTCGCCGGCCTCACCGTGCAAGACCCCCGCGAGCGCCCGCTCGACAAGCGCGGCCGCGCCGACGAACTGCACGCCCGCTTCGCCGACGCCACGAGCGACTTCCTCACCCTGCTGAACCTCTGGAACTACCTCGACGAGAAGCAGCGCGAGCTCTCCAGCAGCGCGTTCCGCCGCCTCTGCAAGTCCGAGTTCCTCAACTACCTGCGCATCCGCGAGTGGCAGGACGTCTACCGTCAGCTGCGGCAGCTGGCCAAGCCGCTCGGCCTCACGCTGGGAGAGCCGAGCGTGAACCCCGACGGCATCCACCGCTCCATCCTCTCGGGCCTGCTCTCGCAGATCGGCCTGCGCGATCAGGCCAAACGCGACTACCTCGGCTCACGGCAGACCCGCTTCTCGATCTTCCCCGGCTCGGCCCTGGCCAAGAGGCAGCCGGCCGCGGTCATGAGCGCCGAACTCGTCGAGACGAGCCGGCTGTTCGCCCGCATGAACGCGGCCATCGACCCGGCGTGGGCCGAGCCGCTCGCGGGCGACCTCGTCAAGCGCAGCTACTCCGAGCCGCACTGGGAGAAGAAGCAGGGAGCCGCGGTGGCCTACGAGCGGGTCACGCTCTTCGGTGTGCCGATCGTCGCGCGCCGGCGCATCCAGTTCGCCCGCGTCGACGCCGAGTACGCGCGCGAGCTGTTCATCCGCCACGCCCTGGTGGAGGGCGAGTGGGAGTCGCAGCAGGCGTTCGACCGCGCCAACCGGGCCTTCCGGCGCGAGCTCGAGCAGCTCGAGGAGCGGTCGCGGCGGCGCGACATCCTGCTCGACGACGAGGCCGTGTTCGAGTTCTATCAGGCGCGCATCCCCCGCGACGTGGTGTCGCAGCGCAGCTTCGAAGGGTGGTGGAAGACCGCCAGGCACGACGACCCCGAGCTGCTCACGATGACCCTCGAGAACCTGCTGCCCGAGGGCGCGCCCGAGGTCGACGAGCACGAGTTCCCCGCGCAGTGGCAGCAGGGCGACCAGCGGCTCGCCCTGTCGTACCGCTTCGAACCCGGCAGCGACGACGACGGCGTGACCGCCACGGTGCCGGTTTCGCTGCTGCCCCGGCTGGAGTCGGCGGCGTTCGAGTCGCAGGTTCCGGGCTTCCGGCGCGAGCTGGTGGTGGCGCTCATCAAGGCGCTGCCGAAGCGGCTGCGGGTGAACTTCGTGCCCGCCACCGACTGGGCGGGGCGGCTGCTCGACGAGCTGGGGCCGGATGCGCAGGGCGGGTCGGATGCACGGGGCGGGCCGGATGTGCGGGCCGGCTTCCTCGGCCGGCTGGCCGCGCTCATGTCGCGGCTCGCGCACGTGCCGGTGACGGCGGCCGACTTCGACCGCTCGAAGCTGCCCGAGCACCTCCTCGTGACCTTCCGGGTGGTGGATGAGCGCGGGCGCACGCTCGGCGCGGGCAAAGACCTCGGGGCGCTGCAGTCGCGGCTGGCCGAGGCGTCACGGGCGAGCATCGCCCGGGCGTCGGGGGGCCAGGCGAAGGACCAGGCGAGACGCCAGAGCTCCGGTCATTCGGCGACGGGCGATGCCGCCTCTCGCATCGCCTCCGCGCCCGCGGCCGCCGGTCGCTCCGGCGGCTTCCGCGAGCGCACCGGCATCACCGCCTGGGACTTCGGCGCCCTCCCCCGTCACGTCGACACCGCCCAGCACGGCGGCGTCATCCGCGCCTACCCGGCGATCGTCGACGAGAAGACCTCCGTGTCGCTGCGCCTCCTGGCCACCGCCGGCGACCAGGCCCGCACCTCGCCCGCCGGCATCCGGAGGCTGCTGCTGCTCGCGGTGCCGAGCCCGGGCTCCTACGTGCGCGACCACCTCACGCAGAACGAGCGCCTGCTCCTGGCCACGAGCCCCTACCAGAACGTCGCCGCGCTCTTCGACGACATCATGCTCGCCTGCGCCCACGAGTCGCTCACCGCGCTCCACCCCGACGGTCTGGTGTGGACCGCCGAGGAGTTCGACGCGGTGCGAGACCGCCTCTCGACCGCTGTGCTTCCGCTCGTCGACCAGACCGTCGCGACCGTGGTGCGCATCCTGACCGGTGTGCGCGACGTCGAGCGCGCCATCAAGTCGGTCACCAGCATGAACCTGCTGCCCGCGGTCACCGACGTGCGCGAGCAGCTCGCCGCCCTCGTGTTCCCCGGGTTCGTGTCGCGCACCGGTCTCGACCGGCTCGGCCACCTGCCGCGCTACCTGGCCGGCATGGTGCACCGCCTCGAGCGGCTGCCCGACAACCCCGGTCGCGACCGCGCCTGGCAGACCGAGGTGTACACCGGCATCGCCCGCTTCCGCGACGCCGGCGGCGAGTTCCCCCTTGCACCACACTCCCCCGAGAACCTCGTGCGCGCACGCTGGCTGCTGGAGGAGCTGCGCATGAGCCTGTTCGCCCAGCCGCTCGGCACCGCCGAGCCAGCCTCGCTCCAGCGACTCTCCAAACTGCTCGGCTGACCCCGTACACTTCTGTAGTGAGCAGCTACGCATCCCTTCTGAAGACGCGAGGCGTCGCCCGCATCCTCTCGGCGCAGCTCACCGCCCGATTCCCGTTCGGCATGCTGTCGCTGGCGTTCCTGCTGCACATCGAGCACACCTACGAGTCCTACGGCGTCGCCGGGCTCGTGCTGGCGGCGCTCAGCATCGGGCAGGCCATCGCCGGGCCCGTCACCAGCCGGCTCATGGGCGTGTGGGGCATGCGCCCCGTCATCGCCACCACGATGGTGATCTGCGCCCTCGCCATCACGAGTATCGCGCTGTTCCCCATGGGCATCGCGGCCGACATGGCCGTGGCGTTCGTGGCCGGCCTCACCATGCCGCCCATCCAGCCCGCGGTGCGCACCATCTACCCCAAGATGGTCAACTCGAAGCAGCTCACCCCGCTGTTCTCGCTCGACGCCTCGGCACAGGAGATCATCTGGATCCTCGGCCCCGTCGTCACCACCTTCGTCTCCATCCAGATCGGCACCGTGTGGGGCATCCTGCTCGCGGTCGCGTTCCTCGTGGGCGGCGGCACCTGGTTCCTCACCAGTCCCGAGCTCGGGCGGGTGCGCATCCCGCGCTCCAAGCGCAAGCTCGGCGTGGTGCTGAAGAAGCCGCCGGTGCTGCTCGCCACGATCGTGGGCTTCCTGCTCGTCGCCGCGTGCGCGGCCATCGAGGCCGGTGTGGTGTCGACGTTCGGCGAGGGCGGCGTGGAGGCGGGCTTCGTGCTGGCGGTGTTCGCCATCGGCTCGCTCGTCGGCGGTCTCTCGCTCGGGCACCGGCCCATCGGCCCGTGGGCGCTCGCCCGCCGCATGGCGATCGTGTTCGTGGGCACCGCCATCGCGGCCGCCTGGCTCAACGTGTGGTGGCTGGCCGGCACGCTCTTCCTCGCGGGCATCGGCATCGCGCCCGCCCTGGCGGTCATGTTCGCGATCGTGTCGTCGAGCGTGAAGTTCAGCGACACCGCGGAGGCCTACGGATGGGTGGGCACCGGGCAGCTCATCGGCGCTGCGGTCGGCTCGGCCCTCGCCGGCTTCCTCATCGACGGCATCGGGTCGGTCGGCGCCTTCGTGGTGGCGGCGGCGCTGGCGTTCGTCGGATTCCTCGTGCCGCTGCTCGGCAAGCGCTTCCATCCCGATCTGCGCGACCGCGACGCGAGTCCGCTGCCCGACACCGAGCCCGTGCAGACGGTCACGGCGTGAGGGGCGACCGCATGCTGCCTGCCCTCTCGCCCTTGCTCGCCCTCAACGACGGCCGCAGCATCCCGCAGCTCGGCCTCGGCGTCTACAAGACGACGGATGCGGAAGCCGCCGACGCGGTCGAGGCAGCGTTACGGCTCGGCTACCGGCACGTCGACACGGCGTCGATGTATCTCAACGAGCGGGGAGTGGGCGACGGGGTGCGACGCAGCGGCCTGCCGCGCGACGAGGTGTTCGTCACCACGAAGGTGTGGTTCACCGAGAACGGCTTCGATTCGACGCTGCGCTCCTTCGCGGAGTCGAACGAGCGGCTCGGGCTCGACTACGTCGACCTGTACCTCATCCACTGGCCGGCACCCCGCAACGACCGGTACGTCGACACCTGGCGGGCGCTGCTGCGGCTGCGCGACGAGGGGCTGTCGCGCTCGGTGGGCGTGGCGAACTTCCATCCGGCGCACGTGTCGAGGCTGGTCGACGAGACCGGCGAGGTGCCCGCCGTCAATCAGGTCGAACTGCATCCGTGGTTGCCGCAGGCCGCGTTACGGGCGTTCGACGCCGAACTCGGCATCGTCACCCAGGCCTGGTCGCCGCTGGCCCGCGGCCATGTGCTCGATTCCGCGCACGGTGGAGATGTCCTCGCCGCCATCGGCCGTCGGTACGGCAAGTCCGCTGCTCAGGTCGTGCTGCGGTGGCACGTGCAGCTGGGGCTGTCGGTGATTCCGAAGTCGGTCTCGCCCGCGCGCATCGCCGAGAACATCGACGTGTTCGACTTCGAACTCGACGCCGACGACCTCGCGGCCATCGCGGCTCTGGAGACGGGCGAGCGCACGGGCGTCGACCCCGACGACCGCAACTGAGTCGCGGCCCGGCGTCGACGCCCGAACCGGCTCGCGGGTCAGTCGCGCAGCGACTCCTTGTAGTCGTTCTTCGCCTTGGTGGCGTCGCGCTCGGCCTCGGCCTTCTTCACGTTCTGCTCGGCCTTCGCCTCGTCGACCTTGTCGCCGATGCGCTCCTTGGCGTCGTCGAACGCCTCGCCGATCTTCTTGCCGGTCGCCTCTGCGGCGTCTTTGGCGTCGTCGATGAATCCCATGATGGCCTCCTCGGTCGTGGTTCGCGGTCGACGCTACGACGGTCGGCCTCCACCCGCACGGGGGTCTCGGGCAGTTTTCAGGCGCCGCTCCGGCGGCGCTCGATAACGAGCGGATAACCATCCGGGCAATCCCAGGTGCCGCCCAGACAAGGCCTCCCGCGCATCCCTACAGTGAGCCGCATGAGACGTTCGATCCTCGCATCCGGCGCCGTCGCCGCCGTGCTCCTGCTCGCCGGCTGCTCCGCCTCGGGCGGATCGGCGTCCGACTCCGGCGTCGCCGGGCCGGTGCAGATGGAGCCGGGCCGTGATGCCTCCACCAGCGAGGGCGGGGCGCTGACGGAGGCGGGCTCCGAGGCCTCCGCCGACCAGAGCGTCATCACCACGGGCTGGGTCACCATCACGGTCGACGACCCGTCCGCGGCCGCCGAGCGTGCCATCGAAATCGTCGGCGACGCCGACGGCCGCATCGACTCCCGCAGCCAGCAGGCCGGAACCGACTCGCAGCGCTCGAGCGCCCAGCTCGTCATCCGGGTGCCCGCCGACGCGCTCGACGACACTCTGGATGCGCTGGGCGAGCTCGGCGAGGTCGACCAGGTGTCGCTGAACTCGAGCGACGTCACCCTGCAGGTGCGCGACCTCGACGCCCAGATCGCGGCGCTCGAGGCCTCTGTCGACCGGCTGCTGCAGCTCGTCGACCAGGCCGCCACCACCGCCGACCTCGTCGAGCTCGAGACCGCCATCTCCGACCGCCAGGCACAGCTGGACAGCCTGAAGTCGCAGCGCGAATACCTCTCCGACCAGATCGCGTACTCCACCGTCACCCTCGACCTGGTCGAGAAGGGCGCCCTGCCGAGCAACGTGCCCGGCGACTTCTGGAGCGGCCTCGCCGCCGGCTGGGCCTCGCTCACCGCGGCGCTCGCGGGCTTCGTGGTGGTGATCGGCGTGCTCATCCCCTGGCTGCTCCCCCTCGCGGTGATCGCGGCCGTGATCGTGCTCATCGTGCTCCTCAGCCGCCGCCGTCCGCGCCCGGCGCCGCCCACGGCCGCACCGTCCGAATCCACGCCCGCCCCCGAGCATCCCGAACCCCGCACCTGACCGAAGGCGTGGCAGGGTGGGTGGCATGAGCGCGCCGCCCCCTGACGAGACCACCCCGAAGGCGCGCATCGCCGCGCTCATCGCCTGGGTGATGGCCCTGCGCCCCGTGCGGGTGTTCCTGCGTTTCGGCGCGAGCGGGGGCGAGATCATGGCCTCGGGCATGTCGTTCCAGGCCGTGTTCGCGGTGTTCGCGGGCATCTGGGTGGGATTCTCGATCTTCGGCATCGTGCTGGCGACCGATCCCGACGTGATGGACGCCGTCGTCGCCCAACTGAGCAACGCCATCCCCGGCCTCATCGGCGACGAGGGTGCGATCGACCCCGAGGCGCTCAGCCAGGCTCGCATCTTCGGCTGGACCGGTGCCATCGCGCTGGTCGGCCTCGTGCTCACCGCGGTGGGCTGGCTCGCGTCGACCCGCGACTCCATCCGGCGCATCTTCCGCCTCGACCCGCCGTCCACGAACCCCGTCCTCCTGAAGCTCAAGGACTTCGCCCTCGCCCTGGCCTTCGCCGTCGCGATCGTGCTCTCGTCGGTGGTGAGCCTCGTGAGCAACCAGGGTCTGTCGTTCGCCTTCGGCCTGCTCGGCATCGACTCCGAGTCGACGGCGGCGCTCGTCGTGGCGTGGCTCGTGGGCGTGGTGATCGTGTTCGTGTTCGACACCCTGGTGCTGGCGGTGGCGTTCCGCGTGCTGTCGGGCGTGAAGATCCCGCTGCGCCGCCTGATCGCGGGCGCCGCGCTCGGCGGGGCCGCGCTCGGCGTGCTCAAGGTGCTCGGCAGTCAGCTGCTCGGCGGCGCCACCTCGAACCCGCTGCTGGCCTCCTTCGCCGTGATCATCGGCATCATGATCTTCCTCAACCTGGTGTGCCGGGTCATCCTCATCTCGGCCACCTGGATCGCGGTCGGGATGGACGACGCCGGAATCGACGCCCGCTCCCTCAGCCCCGAGCAGAAGGAGGCCGAGCGGCTGCAGCGGGTGGCCGAGGCCCGCGACACCCTCGCCGAGGCCGAGCGGGAGCGCCTGCGCGAGCTGGTCGCGACCTCGCACGGGCTGGCGCGGCGGCGCGCCCGCAAGAAGCTCGAGCGACTCGAGGCCGACACCGAGGCCGAGACCGGTGCCGAGTCCGCCCACGACCAGGGTGTCGGTGGCCGCCGATAGGCTGGAGGCATGCCTTCCAAGCCCCTCAGACTCGCCTCGGTGAACGTGAACGGCGTGCGCGCCGCCTTCCGCAACGGCATGGGCGCGTGGCTCGAGGGGCGCGGCGTCGACATCCTCGCCCTGCAAGAGGTGCGCGCCGAGACGGCCGACCTCGAGAAGCTGCTGGGCGCCGAATGGAGCATCCTGCACGACGCCGCCACGGCGAAGGGCCGCGCCGGGGTGGCCATCGCCAGCCGCGAGCCCGCCACCATCCACCGCGTCGCCTTCGGCCCCGACGAGTTCGACAGCGCGGGGCGCTGGCTAGAGGCCGACTTCCAGTGGGGAGACTCCGTCGTCACGGTAGTCTCCACGTACGTGCATTCCGGCGAGGCCGACACCCCGAAACAGGTGGAGAAGTACAAGTTCCTCGACGCGATGGTCGAGCGCCTCCCCCTGCTGCACGAGCACAACCCGCTCGCGGTGGTGGTGGGCGATCTCAACGTCGGCCACCGCACCCTCGACATCCGCAACTGGAAGGGCAACGTCAAGCGCGCCGGGTTCCTGCCCGGCGAGCGGGCCTACTTCGACCGGTTCCTCGGCGCCGAGGGCGACCCCGACTACAACGCCGGCGCCGGTCTGGGCTGGGTCGACCTGGGCCGCAGGTTCGCCGGCGAGGTCGACGGGCCCTACACCTGGTGGTCGCAACGCGGCCGAGCCTTCGACAACGACACCGGCTGGCGCATCGACTATCAGCTCGCCACCGCCGAACTCGCCGCCACGGCCACCGGCTACAGTGTCGACCGGGCCCCGTCGCACGCCGAACGGTGGAGCGACCACTCCCCCGTCGTCGTCGACTACGCCCTCTGAACCGCTCACCCACTCCCAGGCAGACCATGAACGACACCCCCAAGCCCCGCCTGCTCTCCGGCATGCAGCCCTCCGCCGACTCGCTCCATCTCGGCAACTACATCGGCGCCCTGCTCAGCTGGAAAGAGTTGCAGCAGACCCACGACGCCTTCTTCTTCCTCGCCGACCTGCACGCCATCACGGTCCCGCAAGAGCCTGAGCGCCTGCGCGAGAACACCCGCCGCACCATGGCGCAGTACATCGCGGCCGGCATCGACCCCTCGGCCTCCACGCTGTTCGTGCAGTCGCACGTGCCGGCCCACGCCGAGCTCGCCTGGGTGCTCAACACCATCACCGGGTTCGGCGAGGCGTCGCGCATGACCCAGTTCAAAGACAAGTCGGCCAAGCAGGGCCAGGACTCGGCCTCGGTCGGCCTGTTCACCTATCCGATCCTCCAGGCGGGCGACATCCTGCTCTACCAGGCGGCCGATGTACCGGTGGGCGAAGACCAGCGGCAGCACATCGAGCTCACCCGCGACCTGGCCAACCGCTTCAACTCCCGCTTCGGCGACACCTTCACGGTGCCGAATGCCTACATCCTCACAGACACCGCGAAGATCTACGATCTGCAGAACCCCACGGCGAAGATGTCGAAGTCGTCGGAGTCGCCGGCCGGCATCGTGTGGCTGCTCGACGAGCCGAAGGTCACCGAGAAGAAGATCATGCGCGCAGTCACCGACGCCGACGGCGAGGTGCGCCTCGACCGCGAGAACAAGCCCGGTCTGGCGAACCTGCTCACCCTCTTCGCGGTGCTCACCGGGCGCACGGTCGACTCGGTCGTGGAGGAGTTCGCGGGCGGCGGCTACGGCACGCTCAAGAAGGCCCTCGCGGCCGTCGTGATCGACGTGGTGGGGCCCATCCGGGCCCGCACCCTCGAACTGCTCGACGACCCGGCCGAACTCGACCGCATCCTGGCCATCAACGCCGCCCGCGCCGACGAGGTGGCCCAGGCCACGCTCGACACGGTCTACGACCGCGTGGGCTTCCTCCGCCCCGCCCGCTGACCGCCGGGCGGAGCGGGTGGCGCCGGAGGCGGCACCGCTCCCACGATCTCCTCGCGCACGCGCCGGAGGTCTTCGAGCAGCGATCCGATGAGGATCCAGTGCGCCGGGTCGGGCACGATGGCCTGCAGGGGTGCGGTGAGCAGCGGCTCCTCGTGCCCCAGCGTCTCGGCCTCACCCTCGGGGAGTCCGCTCTGGTCGATCACGAGGCGGAGGTCGTGCGCCGCCCGCCGCAGCTCCTCGCCGATGGCCTTCGCGGTGGGCTCCTCGTGCAGGGTCTCGTCGAAGTGGTCGTTCAGCGCCCGCGCCATCCCGAGCACACGTGACACGACGATCCCGAGCATCGTGAGCAGCGCCGCGTCGTCGCGCAGCCGCTCCCGGCTTCCTGAGCGTCGCGGGTTGAACCGCAGACTCTCCTCCGCGGTGTCGATCGCCGCCTGGGCCTTGGCCTGCATCGGCCGCAGCAGTCGGGCCTCCACCAGGGTCTGGGCCCGGAAGGCCGCGTCGGTGGAGCGGCTCAGCACGATCGCCAGCCCGTCCATCGTCGCGGCCACCTCGTGCCCCAGCCGTTCGACCGCCTCGCGCGCCGGTGTGGTGGCCAGCGGAGGAACGATGAGCCAGTTGATGATGACACCGATCACCGCGCCGATCACGGTCTCGAAGATGCGCGCGACGGCATACCCCGGCGTCGCCGCCCCGATCGAGAGCACGAGCATGGCGCTGATGGGGATCTGGATGAGCGACGATGCCGGGAACCTCAGCACCCACCCGACGAGCAGCGACACGACGATCGCCACGAGGATGAGCCAGCTCGGCGCCCCGAACACGAGGGTCACGAGGAAGGCGACGATCACTCCGACCACCACGCCGATCGAGCGCTCGAGGGCCCGGCTGAACGACTGGTTGACGCTCGGCTGCACCACGATGATGGCCGCGATCGCCCCGAAGACGGGGATCTGCGCGGGGTCGACCAGCGAGCAGGCGACCCAGGCCAGCACCGCCGCCGCCGCGGTCTTCAGAACCTGCAGAAGCGGTGCCCGCTTCGTGGAGAGGAAGGTGCGCACGGGGGCGGCCGCCGCCGCACCGAACCGTCTCCAGCGCGGATGCGCGGGGTCGGACGGCCGGATGCTCACGCCTCCAGGGTAGACCGGCCCATCCGCACGCCCTGCCGCTTCTCGCTGAACACCCACACCCGGTAGAGCACGAACCGGAAGACGGCACCGAGCACCAGCCCGATGACGTTGCCCGAGATGTTGTCGGCCAGGAGCGACCGGAAGCCCAGCACGTAGTGGGAGAACCACAGGCAGGCCAGCCCGATCCCCATGCCCGCGATGCTCACGGCGAAGAACTCCACGCTCTCGCGGAGCACGTCGGCACGCCGACGCTCACGGAAGGTCCAGTACCGGTTGCCGAGCCAATTGACGAGGATGGCGAGGGTGGTGGAGATGAGCTTGGCGATCACCGGTCCGCCGTGCATCTGCCCAGGGTCCATGATGGTGGTACGCAAGAGATTGAACACTCCCACGTCGACCACGAAACCCACCCCGCCGACCAGCCCGAAACGGATGAATTCCGTTGCGAGAATGCGCATCCGGGCGCGCAGCGGGGAAGTATTGCTCATGGGTGATCTACCGTTTCTGACATCAACGGGGAGGATGCGAACACTGTGTATCCTTCCGGTGAATGCTGAGCCTAAGTGGGGAAAATGAACAGAAAGCGTCGCTACGTTTTCCATCATGCCTGCGGCACCCCCGCAGCGGAGAAGTGAGGCACCACTTGGCCAAGTCCATCGTCGTGATCCCGACGTACAACGAGATCGGTTCCATCGCCGGGATCACCGCGCGCATCCTTGCCGTCGACCCGCAGGTCGAGGTGCTCGTGGTCGACGACAACTCACCCGACGGCACGGGGGCGCTGGCCGACCGCCTCGCGGCCGAGCAGCCCCGGCTGCACGTGATGCACCGCACCGAGAAGAACGGGCTCGGCGCCGCCTACGCCGCGGGGTTCGCCTGGGCGCTCGAGCGCGACTACGACTTCGTCGTGGAGATGGACGCCGACGGCTCCCACCAGCCCGAGGAACTCCCCCGCCTCACCGCCCTGCTCGAGTCGGGCTGCGACATGGCCATCGGCACCCGCTGGATCCCCGGCGGCGTGATCGTGAACTGGCCGGCCTACCGCAAGGCCATCTCCCGCAGCGGCACCGCCTATGCGCGCATCCTGCTGCGCTCGCGCCTGCACGATCTCACCAGCGGCTACCGCGGCTTCCGCGCGGAGTCGCTGCGCGCGATCGACTTCACCTCGGTGAACTCGCAGGGCTACTGCTTCCAGATCGAGCTGGCCTGGCTGTTCGAGCGCAGCGGTGCCCGCATCGGCGAGTTCCCCATCACCTTCGTGGAACGCGAGGAGGGTGTGTCGAAGATGTCCACGGGCATCGTCGTGGAGGCCCTGGCGAAGGTCACCGGATGGGGGCTGTCGGGCCTCGTGGGCCGGGCACCGGCACGGCTGGCGCTCCCGGCAGCCGGCACGCCCTCGCGCTGAGGCCGCCCGGAGATTTCCCGTCACAGTGGCGCACGGGCTGGTTTCGTGATGTATAACTGGATTCAAGAAACACGTGCTCCGGGGTCAGTGAGATTCTGAACCGGCGGTCATAGTCCGCGAGCCGTGCGGCTGCGCAAGCAGTGGTGCGGTTGATCTGGTGGAATTCCAGAACCGACGGTGATGGCGAGGTCGATCCTCGCTTAGTCCGGATGGGAGGATGCACGGGCGATTCCGCGAATCCCTCTCGGAGTCGTCGGCACTTTTTCAGCGCACCCCCGGAGACCGTCTGACGACGAGGACCGG
Organism: Herbiconiux moechotypicola; assembly: GCF_024979255.1. Taxonomy (GTDB): domain Bacteria; phylum Actinomycetota; class Actinomycetes; order Actinomycetales; family Microbacteriaceae; genus Herbiconiux; species Herbiconiux moechotypicola. The sequence goes on along the minus strand of NZ_JANLCN010000009.1, from coordinate 10,502 downwards.
GATGAGTGCCCCAGGCAGTGCCACACACGCCGAGCAGGCCGCGATGGGTCGCGCCCTCGAGCTCGCGCTCGGCGGCCCCCGCACCGGGGTGAACCCGCAGGTGGGGTGCGTGCTGCTCTCCCCGTCGGGCGAGGTGCTCGCCGAGGGCCGGCACGAGGGTGCCGGGAGCCCTCACGCCGAGGTGGCGGCCCTGGCCGCCCTCACCGCGGCGCGCGGACCGGAGGCCGCCCACGGCGCCACGGCGGTGGTCACCCTCGAGCCCTGCGACCACCACGGGCGCACCGGCCCCTGCAGCACCGTCCTGATCGAGGCGGGGGTCGCCCGCGTCGTGTTCGCCGTGCACGACCCCGGCGTGCTCTCCGGGGGCGGGGCCGAGCGGATGAGCGTGGCCGGCATCGACGTCGTGCCCGGCGTCGGCGCGGCCGAGGTCGAGACCGCTATCCGCCCGTGGCTCACCGCGGCCAGGAACGGGCGGCCCTTCGTCACCGTGAAGTGGGCGCAGAGCCTCGACGGGCGTGCGGCGGCGGCCGACGGATCCAGCCACTGGATCACCGGCTCCGCAGCCCGGGCCGACGTGCACCGGCGCCGTGCCGACGCCGACGTGGTGCTGGCCGGCATCGGCACGGTGCTCGCCGACGACCCCGAGCTCACGGCCCGCGACGGCGAGCGTCTGCTCGCGCACCAGCCCGCACCGGTGGTGCTGGGGCGCCGGGAGGTGCCGCCGGCCGCCCGGCTCCGCGCGCATCCGGTGCCCCTGCGCCGCTTCGACGGGCGCGATCTCAGGGCCGTCCTCGACTCGCTCTGGGACGACGGGGTGCGCAGCGTGTTCGTGGAGGGCGGCCCGACGGTGGCGAGCGCCTTCCTCGCCGCAGGGCTCGCCGACGAGGTGCTCGTCTACCTCGCCCCGACCCTGATCGGCGGGCCGCGGTTGGCCCTGAACGATCTGGGCGTCGCCACCATCTCCGACCAGCGGCGCCTCGCCGTCGACGAGGTCGTGCCGCTGGGCGACGACCTGCTCGTCGTCGCGCATCCCGCGCACCCCGACTTCCTCTCCCCGCTCGAACCGCACCACCCCACCCGAATCGCACTGAAGGAGTGACCATGTTCACCGGACTCATCGAAGAACTGGGCGAAGTCCTCGCCCTCGAGCGCACCGCCGACGCCGCCGTGCTCACCGTGCGCGCCCCGCTCGCCGTGAGCGACGCGAAGCACGGCGACTCGATCGCCGTCTCGGGCGTGTGCCTCAGCGTCATCGACCAGACCGCCGACAGCTTCACGGTCGACGTGATGGCGCAGACGCTGCGCATGAGCACGATCGGCGAGCTCGTGCGCGGCCAGCGCGTGAACCTCGAGCGCGCGGCGCGGGTGGGCGACCGGCTCGGCGGCCACATCGTGCAGGGGCACGTCGACGGTGTCGGCACCGTGCTGTCGGTGACGCCCGGCCAGTCGTGGCACGTGGTGCGCGTCGAGCTGCCGGCCGATCTGGCGCCGCTCGTGGTCGACAAGGGTTCCATCTCGGTCTCGGGTGTCTCGCTCACCGTGTCGGCCATCGGCGACGAGCTCGACGGCGGGCACTGGTTCGAGGTGTCGCTCATCCCCGAGACGCTCGCCGCCACGACGCTCGGGGCGCTCACGCCAGGCGACCGGGTGAATCTCGAGACCGACGTGCTGGCCCGTCACGTGCAACGACTGGTGGCGTTCGGTGCCGAGAGGCCGCTCGACGTGGGAGCGGTGTCATGAGCGCCGACGCCGTCTTCTCGCCGATGCACGAGGTGCTCGACGCGCTGCGCGCCGGGCGGCCGGTGCTCGTCTCCGATGCCGCCGACCGCGAGAACGAGGGCGACGCCATCCTCTCGGCGGCGCTGGCGACTCCGGAGTGGATCGCGTGGATGGTGCGCCGCACCTCGGGCTACCTCTGCGCTCCCCTGCCCGGCGAGCTGGCGGACCGTCTCGGTCTGCCCCCCATGGTCACCGAGAACCAGGATGCGCGGCGCACCGCGTACACGGTGTCGGTCGACGCGGCGGACGGCGTGACCACCGGCATCAGTGCGCGCGATCGCGCCCGCACGCTCAACGTGCTCGCCGACCCTTCGGCGACGGCCGCCTCCCTCATCCGGCCGGGGCACGTGCTGCCGGTGCGGGCGGTGGACGGCGGGGTGCGGGAGCGCGCCGGGCACACCGAGGCCGCCGTCGAGCTCATGCGGGCCGCGGGACTGCCCCCGGTCGGGGTCATCGGGGAGATGATCGCCGAGGACGGGGCCGCGATGCTCATGCCCGAGCTGCAGCACGTCGCCGCCGCCGAGGGTCTGCCGATCACGACGATCGGGCTGCTCGCGGAGTGGCTCGACGAGCGGGATGCGCAGGGCGGGCAGGCCGGGGCCACGACCGCGGCTGCGCCCCGCGTGAGCTTCGAGGTCGAGACCACGGTGCCCACCACGCACGGTGCCCTGCGCGTGCGCGCCTACCGCGACCTGCAGACCGGTGCCGACCACGTGGCCCTGGTGGGCGAGCCCGATCCTGCCGGTGCGCCGCTCGTGCGGGTGCACTCGGAGTGCCTCACCGGCGAGGCGTTCGCGTCGCTCAAGTGCGAGTGCGGGCCGCAGCTCGACACGGCGCTCGACCTCGTGGCCAGGCACGGAGGCGCCGTGGTGTACCTGCGCGGGCACGAGGGCCGCGGCATCGGCCTCGTGAACAAGCTCCGCGCCTATCGGCTGCAGGAGGACGGACTCGACACCCTCGACGCCAACGCCGCACTCGACCTGCCGATCGATGCGCGCGACTACGGCGCGGCGGCGGCGATCCTCACCGACCTCGGCTTCACGAGCATCCGTCTGCTCACCAACAACCCCGACAAGGTCAGCCAGCTCGCCGCGCACGGCGTCGACGTGGCCGAGCGGGTGCCGCTCGTGGTCGGCCTCGACGAGGCCAACCGCGGCTACCTCGACGCCAAACGCGACCGGCTCGGGCATCTGCTGCCCGCATCCGGCCACTGAGACGCACACCGCAGTCACCCCACGAAAGGACACCCCATGAGCGGAGCAGGAGCTCCTCGCCCCGGAACGGCGCCCGACGGCACCGGTCTAGCCGTCACCATCGTCGCCGGCACCTGGCACACGGAGATCACCGAGGGACTGCTCGCGGGCGCACGGGCCGCGCTCGCGGAGTCGAACGTCACGGTCACCGAGGTGCGGGTGCCCGGGAGCTTCGAGCTGCCGGTCGTCTCGCGCGCGGCCCTCGAGGCGGGGGCCGACGCCGTGGTGGCGCTCGGCGTCATCATCCGGGGCGGCACGCCGCACTTCGAGTACGTCTCCGACGCGGCGACCTCAGGGCTCACGCAGGTGAGCGTACTCACGGGCAAGCCGGTCGGGTTCGGCGTGCTGACCCTCGACGACGAGCAGCAGGGACTCGATCGCGCGGGCCTGCCGGGCTCGAAGGAGGACAAGGGGCGCGAGGCGGCCGAGGCCGCCGTCGCGACCGCGCTCACGCTGCGCGCGATCGCGGGGTAGCGCCCGCGACGCGGGTCACACCGCCGGCTGCGCACCCTCCCACGTGACGGCGAGGGCCGCCGCCTCCGACGCGGCGCGCATCGCGTCCCCGGCGGTCGCCCCCGCGGCGAGCGCCGCCGCGAGCGTGCCGCAGTAGCAGTCGCCCGCCCCGGTGGTGTCGACCACCTCGTCGACCCGTCCGGCGGCGACCTCCTCGGCGCCCCAGCGCGAGCCGTCTCCTCCGAGGGTGACGAGCACCGACCTCGGCGCGAGTCCGTCTGCGACGAGCTGCTCGTTCTCGTGCTCGTTCACCACCACCGGATCGGCGAGGTCGAGCACCTCGGCGGGCAGCGCCACGTAGGGCGCCAGATTCACCACAGCCCGCGCTCCCCGTCCGGCGGCGATGCGCACCGCCTCGGCCACCACGGTGGGGTCGATCTCGAGCGAGCACAGCACCACGTCACCCGGCCCGAGCGCCGACAACGGCGCCAGGTCGCCGGCCGTGACCCGCCCGTTCGCGCCGGGCGACACGATGATCGTGTTCTCGCCGTCGGCCGACACCGCGATCGCGGCGTGCCCGGTCGCCACGCCCGTGCTGCGGGAGACGTGGGCGGTGTCGATGCCGAAGGCGGCGAGCCGCTCGAGGTAGCGGTCGCCGTCGGCGTCGTCGCCGACCCGCCCCACGAAGCTCACGCGCGCGCCCGCCCGGGCCGCGGCGACGGCCTGGTTCGCCCCTTTGCCGCCGAAGTGCTTCTCGAGATCGCCGCCGATGAGGGTCTCCCCCGGTCGCGGATGCCGTTCCACCTCCACCACGGAATCGATGTTCAGCGAACCCACCACCACGACCGAACCCACTCGGGCCTCCTTGCTTGTACCACCCCCATCCTATTCAGGCGTAAAATGGCTGTTCGCGAGCGAACCTCGCCCCGCCGAAGACGGCCAGCAGTGCCCTCGGCGCAGTGCCCGACCGGCGCTCTCCGCCCCGAGCCGATCTCTTGTTCCCTCCGTTTCCCTTCTGAAAGACAGTCATGTCCTCCACCACTCTCGACGCGCCCTCGGCGAACTCCTCGCCCGCTCCTGCGAACTCCCGCGGCCGCGTCATCCTCGCGAGCCTCATCGGCACGTCGATCGAGTTCTACGACTTCTACGTCTACGCCACCGCGGCGGTGCTCGTGTTCCCCTCGCTGTTCTTCGCGAACGACGACCCCACCATCGCGCTGCTGGCGTCGTTCGCGGTGTTCGGCGTGGCATTCGTCGCGCGGCCCGTCGGCAGCATCCTGTTCGGCCACTTCGGCGACCGCATCGGCCGCAAGCGCACCCTGGTCGCCTCGCTGCTCACGATGGGCATCGCGACGGTGCTCATCGGCGCGCTGCCGACGGCGCTCACCCCGGGCTGGGAGATCATCGCGCCGGCCCTCCTCGTGCTGTTCCGCTTCTGCCAGGGCCTCGGGCTCGGCGGTGAGTGGTCGGGCGCGGCGCTCCTGGCCACCGAGAACGCGCCGAAGGGCCGCCGGGCCATCTACGGCACCTTCCCGCAGCTGGGTGCGCCGATCGGCTTCATCATCGCGAACGTGGTGTTCCTCATCCTGAGCACCACGCTCGACCCCGAGCACTTCCTCGCCTGGGGCTGGCGGGTGCCGTTCCTCGCGAGCGCCGTGCTCGTCATCATCGGCCTCTACGTACGGTTCAAGCTCGTCGAGACGCCCGCATTCACCAAGGTGGTGGAGAAGGGCGAGGTGGCGAAGCTCCCGCTCGCGCGGGTGTTCAAGACCAGCTGGCGCCCGCTCATCCTGGGCACCTTCATCATGCTGGCCACCTACGTGCTGTTCTACCTCATGACCACGTTCACCCTCACCTTCGGCACCACGGCGTCGAGCGTCGAGGCGGCGCAGGCGGCGGCCGAGGCGGCGGGCAAGCCGTTCAACGCCGACACCTTCGTGCCGGGCCTGGGGTACGGCCGAAACGACTTCCTCATCATGCTGGTGATCGGATGCGTGTTCTTCGGCATCTTCACCCTGGTGGCGGGCCCGCTCGCGGAGCGCTTCGGCCGCCGCAACTCGCTGTTCTGGACCACGGTCGGCATCGCCGTGTTCGGCCTGCTCTTCGTGCCGCTGTTCGCGGGCGGCTTCGTGGGCGTGATGGCGCTGCTCATCATCGGCTTCACGCTGATGGGTCTCACCTTCGGGCCGATGGGGTCGACGCTGCCCGAGCTGTTCCCCGCCAACGTTCGCTACACCGGGTCGGCGATCAGCTACAACGTGTCGTCGATCCTCGGGGCGGCGGTCGCGCCGTTCATCGCCGTGGCGCTGTGGCAGGCGGCCGACGGCAGCCCGGCACTGGTGGGCAACTACCTCTCGCTGATGGCGCTCATCACCCTGAGCGCGCTCTACATCAGCAAGGAGACCCGCGACATCGACTTCGACAACCAGCTGAGCTGACCACGTCGCGCCGAGAGAGGCCCTGTCAACTTGAGTTGACGGGGCCTCTCTGCGTCAACTACGGTTGACACATGGACGTCACGGATGTGCACACGCTCGCCGACGACGCCGGCAGCGACGACCCGATCGTGGCGCTCCGCGCGGTCGCGGGGCTCCGCCGCGAGCTCGATCGCGTCGAGGCCGTCGCTGTGCGCCGCGCGCGCAACGCCAACGCCTCCTGGCAGCTGATCGCGCTCGCGCTCGGGGTCTCCCGCCAGGCCGTCCACAAGAAGTACGGCCGCTCGTAGGCCCGCACGAGAACGCACCGCCCCGCCCGACTCCGCACCGCACCAGAAAGCAGAGCATGTCCACGTCCCGCACCACGTCGTCCACCCGGCCGCCCGCATCCCGCCCCTCGCGCGGTTTCGGGCGCCGCACTCCCGACGACGGGCCGCGCGCCCGCTTCAGCCAGCTGCTGCCGTTCCTGTTCGAGCACAAGCGCGTGCTCGCGGTCGTGATCGCGCTCAGCATCGTGGGCGCCGCGGCGAGCCTCGCGCAGCCGCTGCTCGTGAGCCAGGTCATCACCGTCGTGCAGGCCGGCGACCCGCTCGGCACCCTCGTCTGGGCACTGGTCGCCCTCGTCATCATCTCGGGCGTCATCAGCGGCTACCAGCACTACCTGCTGCAGCGCACGGGCACGAGCGTGGTGCTCTCCGCCCGTCGCCAGCTGGTGCGCCGCATGCTGCGCCTGCCCATCAGCCAGTTCGACACCCGCCGCACCGGCGACCTGGTCTCGCGCGTCGGCTCCGACACCACGCTGCTCTACGCGGTCATCACGCAGGGGCTCGTCGACGCCATCGGCGGCTCGCTCGTGTTCGTCGGCGCGCTCATCGCCATGCTCATCATCGACCCCGTGCTGCTCGGGCTCACGGTGCTCGTCATCGGCGTCTCGGTGGTGACGGTCGTGCTCATCTCGGGCCGGGTGCGCACCGCCAGCCGTCAGCAGCAGGAGAAGGTCGGCGACCTCGCCGCCGCCGTCGAGCGCTCCATCAGCGCGGTGCGCACGGTGCGCGCCTCGAACGCCACCGACCGCGAGATCGCGGCGGTCGACCGGGATGCGCAGGGCGCCTGGGAGATGGGCGTGAAGGTCGCGAAGATCTCAGCCCTGGTGGTGCCGATCGCGGGCATCGCGCTGCAGGTGTCGTTCCTCGTGGTGCTCGGCGTCGGCGGGTTCCGTGTGGCCTCGGGAGCCATCACGATCGCGAGCCTGGTGTCCTTCATCCTGTTCCTGTTCATGATGATCATGCCGCTCGGCCAGGCCTTCGGCGCCATCAACTCGACGAACCAGGCTCTGGGGGCGCTGGGGCGCATCCAGGAGATCATCGATCTGCCGGTCGAGGGGCAGGACGACCGGGCGATCGCGCCGCTCGCTCCCGCCACGACGGTCGCCGAGGCCGCGCAGGGGGCTCCGGCGGTCGAGTTCGTCGACGTGCACTTCGCCTACGCCGCCGATCGGGTGGCGGAGACGGCGGCGGAAGCGTCAGCCGACACCGAGGGCGCCGCCGGCACCCGCACCGACACCGACACCGCCTCCTCCGCCGTCGAACCAGGCGTGCTGCACGGCGTGAGCTTCACCGCCGGCCGCGGCAAGCGCACCGCGATCGTGGGCCCGTCGGGTGCCGGCAAGAGCACCATCCTCGCCCTGATCGAGCGGTTCTACGACGCCGACTCGGGCACGGTGCGCTTCGGCGGCACCGATGTGAAGCAGCTCGACCGCGAGGCGCTCCGTTCCCAGATCGGCTACGTGGAGCAGGACGCCCCGGTGCTGGCCGGCACCATTCGCCAGAACCTCCTGCTCGCGGCCCCCGAGGCCACCGACGCCGACTGCGTGCGGGTGCTCGGTCAGGTGAACCTCGGCGAGGTGCTCGGCCGATCGGAACAGGGTCTTGATGCCGCGGTCGGCGAAGACGGCGTCATGCTCTCCGGCGGCGAGCGTCAGCGGCTCGCGATCGCGCGCGCCCTGCTCTCCGCTCCCCCGGTGCTGCTGCTCGACGAGTCGACCTCGTCGCTCGACGGCCTCAACGAGCAGATGCTCCGCGAGGCCATCGACGCCGTGGCCGAGAACCGCTCCCTCATCGTGATCGCCCACCGGCTCTCGACCGTGGTCGACTCCGATCAGATCGTCGTCGTCGACCACGGCCGCGTCATCGGCACGGGCACGCACTCCGAGCTCGTGGTCTCCACCCCGCTCTACCGCGATCTCGCGAAGCACCAGCTGCTGGTCTGACGCTCGGGGGGCGACTCGGCCGAGGCTCAGCCGGCTCAGCCGCGCGGCGTCGTCCGCCGCAGGATCACGTACCCGAGCAGTGCCGAGAGCGCCGTGGGCACGAGGCTCCACGCCACCACCCCGGTCGCTCCCGTCGCCACGAACCATGCACCCACCGACGGCCAGGCCTCGGCGAGGGTGACGAGCGCCGCCGACCCGACGAGCAGCAGCGCGAGCGCACCGAAGAACACGAGCATCCCGTTCACCCGCCAGCGCTGGTAGATGGTGGCGATCACGGCACCGATGAAGAAGAAGAACAGGAAGATCGCGAGGAACAACCCGAACCTCAGGTACCACGGGGCACCCTCACCGCCGAAGTACAGCACCGTGAACATGCGGCCGCCGAAGCCCCATCCGTTCGTGGCCTCCTCGATCACGGCGAGCACCGTCAGTGCCGCCGCGTAGAGCACGGAGAGCACCACGAAGGCCAGCGCGGAGCCCAGCCAGAAGTCGCGGCGGGTCGTGCTGTAGCCGAGCGCGAACGGGAAGGTCAGTGCGACCGCCTGGATGGCGAGCACCATCATGTACACGAAGATGTAGAACGACGCGCCGCTCCACTGGAGGCCGTCGGAGACCTCCCCCATGTCGACGTCGGGCCCGCCCGCGGTGGAGATGATCCACCAGATGGCGAGGTTGATGAGGAAGATGAATCCGAGGATCATCCACGGCACGCCGAACACGCTCAGCCGGTTGATGAGGTGCAGGCGCGCGACGGCGGTCACGCGGTGCCCGAATCCGAGCGGTGCGGCGGCGGACGGACGGGCGGATGCGGGCAGGCCCGCGTCGGAGGCGGAGGCGATCTGGCTCATGACGTGTGCTCGAATTCCTTCTGGCTGGCGTTGGTCTTCTGCACCACGAGCTGCTGCAGCGACACCGGCGAGAGCTCGAGGCCGGCGTCGGCCGCCTCGGTGCGCTCGGCGGGGCTGAGCCGCCCGACGGTGACGGAGGCGAGGCCCCCGAGGTGGTCCTGGTGCAGCACCTCGCGGCCCTGCACGAAGGCGTCGACGGCACGGCGGGTGCCGACGACCGTGGTGGCGGAGCCGCGCAGGCTCTCCGCATCCTGGTCGAGGATGATGCGGCCCTCGTCGATGAGCAGCACGTGCTCGAGCAGGTTCGACACCTCGTCGATCAGGTGCGTCGACAGCAGCACGGTGCGCGGATGCTCGCCGTAGTCCTCGAGGAGGCGGTCGTAGAAGATCTGCCGCGCCACCGCATCCAGCCCCAGGTAGGGCTCGTCGAAGAAGGTGAGCGGCGCCCGCGAGGCCAGCCCCACGATCACGCCGATGGAGGAGAGCTGGCCGCGGGAGAGCTTCTTGATGCGACGGTTCAGCGGCAGCCGGAAGTCGGCGATGAGCCGGTCGGCGAACTCGGCGTCCCAGTTCGGGAAGAACCACGGTGCGCTCGCGAACACGTGCTTGGCCTGGAAGTCGTCGGGGTACTTCTGGCTCTCCTTGATGAAGCTCGTGCGCTGCAGCACGGAGGCGTTCTCCACCGGTGACTCACCGAACACGCGCACCTCACCGTCCGTGGCGAACTCCTGCCCGGTGAGCAGCTGCATGATCGTGGTCTTGCCGGCACCGTTGCGGCCCAGGAGGCCGCAGATGGTGTTCTCGGCGACGGTGAACGACACCTCGTCGACCGCGGTGACCGATCGGTACTTCTTGGTGAGGCCCCTGACCTCGACAACGGCGCTCATTGCGGCGCCTCCTTCCTGATCATCTCCACCAGCTGCGCCTCCGAGATGCCGAGCTTGCCGGCCTCGGTGACGAGCGGTCTGACGTACTCTTCGCTGAACTGGTCGCGGCGCTTGCCGACCAGACGGTCGCGTGCCCCTGCGGCGACGAACATGCCTATTCCCCTCTTCTTGTAGAGGATCCCCTCATCGACGAGCAGGTTCACGCCCTTCCCCGCCGTCGCGGGGTTGATGCGGTGGAACGCGGCGAACTCGTTGGTGGAGGGAACCTGGGTCTCCTCGGGCAGCGCGCCCGCGATGATGTCGTTCTCGATCTGCTCCGCGATCTGAACGAAGATCGGTCGTGACTCATCCACGACGTCGACCCTTGATTGGTTCATTACTCATGTAACTAACCAACCAGGCCCACGCCCGCCTGTCAACCCCCACACAAAGAATCGAGTGGGCTCAATCGGTCGCTTTCGGGGTGGTGTGGCGACTGATTGAGCCCACTCGATGAGGAGGGGGTGGGGTGGGTCAGGTGGTGGGGATGAGGGTGTATTTGGTGGAGAGGTATTCGTGGATGCCTTCGAGGCCGCCTT
>NZ_JANLCN010000008.1 GCF_024979255.1 Herbiconiux moechotypicola | reverse complement strand
GCGCAACCACTGGATCAACGACCCCGTCACCGCGATCGACCCCTCCAACGCGTAATGCGCCGGCTGATCACCGAGCTTGTACCCCAGGGTGGTGAGCAGACCGTTCTTCGAGTGCACGATCTCCGTATCAGTGTTGAAGATCAAGAAGTTCCCCGTGCCGTACGTGTTCTTCGACTCACCCGCATCGAACGCCGCCTGACCAAAAGTCGCCGCCTGCTGATCACCCAGAATCCCCGCCACCGGAACCTCACGCAGGAGGTTCGACGACTCGACGGTGCCGTACACCTCCGACGACGACTTGATCGCCGGCAGCATCGACTTGGGAACCCCGAAGGCCTCGAGGATGTCGTCGCGCCACTCGAGGGTCTCGAGATCCATGAAGAGGGTGCGGGAGGCGTTCGTGACGTCGGTGGCGTGCACGCCGCCCTCGGTGCCGCCGGTGAGGTTCCAGAGCACCCAGGTGTCGGTGGTGCCGAAGATCAGGTCGCCCGCCTCGGCGGCCTCGCGGGCCCCCTCCACGTTCTCGAGGATCCAGACGATCTTCGTGCCCGAGAAGTAGGTGGCGAGCGGCAGACCCACGATCGGCTTGAAGCGCTCCACTCCCCCGTCGGCCGCGAGCCGGTCGACGATGGCCTGGGTGCGGGTGTCCTGCCACACGATCGCGTTGTAGACGGGTTCGCCGGTGTTCTTGTTCCACACCACGGCGGTCTCGCGCTGGTTCGTGATGCCCACCGCGGCGATGTCGTGGCGGGTGAGGTCGGCCTTCGAGAGGGCGAGACCGATCACCTCGCGCACGTTGTCCCAGATCTCCTTCGGGTCGTGCTCGACCCAGCCCGCCTTCGGGAAGATCTGCTCGTGCTCCTTCTGACCGGTCGACACGATCGTGCCCGCGTGGTCGAAGATGATGGCGCGCGACGAGGTGGTGCCCTGGTCGATCGCGAGGACGTACTTCTTGTCAGACATTGCTAACTCCTTTGTTGCCGGTAGTGCTGTTGCCGATAGTGCGTTGCGAGAGGACTGCGCAGATCCGCGCTCAGGTGAGGATGGGGAGCAGCGGGATGGCGGCCCAGCCCGCGATCAGTCCGCCGATGATCGGGCCCACCACGGGCACCCACGAGTACGACCAGTCCGAGCCGCCCTTGCCCTTGATCGGCAGGATGGCGTGCACGATACGCGGGCCGAGGTCACGAGCCGGGTTGATCGCGTAGCCGGTCGGGCCACCGAGCGAGGCACCGATACCGATCACGAGGAGCGCCACCGGGAGGGCACCGAGCGCGGCCAGACCGCCGTCGCCCTGACGACCACCACCGAAACCGATCACGACGAACACCAGCACGAAGGTGCCGATGATCTCGGTGACCAGGTTCCAGCCGTAGGACCGGATGGCGGGGCCGGTCGAGAACACCCCCAGCTTGTTGGCCGGCTCGGGCTCCGCGTCGAAGTGCTGCTTGTAGGCCAGCCACACGAACACGGCACCGATGATGGCGCCGATCATCTGAGCCCCGATGTAGGCCAGCACCGTGCCCACGTTCACGTCGACGGGCGTGGCCGCCGAGCCGAACGAGGTGGCGCCGTTGGCGACGAGACCGAGGGTGACCGCCGGGTTCAGGTGCGCGCCCGAGGCGTACGACACGATCACACCGGCGAACACCGCGAGACCCCAGCCGATGTTGACCATCAGCGTTCCGCCGTTGAAGCCCTTGGTGCGCACGAGCGCCACGTTCGCCACCACACCGCAGCCGAGCAGAACGAGCAGCGCCGTTCCCACCAGCTCGGCGGTGAAGTCGATGAGCAGATTGTCCACGTTGACCTTTCTTCAGGGACGGCGCCAGCGCCGGCCGGTTAGTTGACGGCGCCCGCCGCCGTCGTGTTCGCCGCCTCGACCACGATCTCGTGGAAGAAGCGGAGGTTCTCAGCCGCCTGAGCGCGCTCGGCGGCCAGGCGCTCGTCGCTCCAGCCGGCCGACCGCGCCGCGAGAGCACTGAGCTCGTCGAAGGCGGGCTGCCCGAGGGAGCCGACGAAGGCGATGATGGTGCGGCGCAGCACCAGGTCGCTGAGGTGCACGGTGTGCTCCCCCATGAGGAAGTCGACCTCGGCGGTGCTGTAACCGGGCAGCGACTCGAGCGGCGCATCCGTCTCTTCGGCCGCCACGATGTGGGCGATGACCGCGGCGGCGTTGGTGCCGTACCGGGCGAGCAGCACGCGGGTGCGCTCCTCACCGAGGTCGGCTCCGTGCGCGCGCACCCAGGTGGTGATGGCCGCGGGGGTCTGCGGGTAGCCCTTGCCGCCGCCGATCGCGAGGTCGGTGGTGCTCACGGTGCGGGCGCGGCCGAGCAGCGCGAGAGTGTCGTTGGCGAGGTGCTCGGAGAGAGCGCGGAACGTCGTCCACTTGCCGCCGACGAGGCTCAGCTGCTTCACCGTCGTCGAGGTGCCGAAGGCGGCCTGCTCGATGCGGTAGTCGCGCGAGACGAAGCCGGGCGCGGTGTCGCCGTGGCCGGGCAGCGGGCGGATGCCCGAGTACCGGTAGACGATCTGCGGACGGTCGACCGTGATGGTGGGGAACACGTGGCCGACGAGGTCGAAGAAGTAGTCGACCTCCTCCTCGGTGCAGAGCGCGGGCTCGCGCGGGTCGGCCTCGAGGTCGGTGGTGCCCACGAGCACCCGGCCGTTGAGCGGGTAGATGAGCACGATGCGGCCGTCGTTGTTCTCGAAGAACACCTCGCCGCCGGCGCAGGCCTCGTAGAGCTCGGGGTTGTCGAGCACGATGTGCGAGCCCTTGGTGCCTCCCATGAAGCGGGTGGCCTCGCCGAGCGCTTCGTTGGTGAGGTCGGTCCACGGCCCGGTGGTGTTGACGACCACCTCGGCGGCGACCTCGAAGGTCTCGCCCGAGACGGTGTCGCGGAGCACCACCTTGTCGCCGGAGGCGCCGATCGCCTCCACGTAGTTGGCGGTGCGCGCGTGCGGGCCGGCGGCCAGCGCATCCTGCACCAGGTCGAGCGCAAGACGCTCGGGGTTCTCGACCGCGGCGTCGTAGTAGGTGGCCGTGTACTTCACGTCGGGACGCAGCTTCGGCAGCTTCGCGAGCGACTTCTTGCGCCCCACGAAGCGGTGGCGGGGCACGTTGCCGCCGTCGCGCGAGAAGGAGTCGTAGCCCATGAGGCCCACCTTGATGAGCAGCGCGCCGCGCTCCTTCGGCTTGCCCTGCTTGTGGGTGAGGAAGCGCAAGGGGGCGCTGAGGATGCCCGAGAAGGTGGAGAAGATCGGGATGGTCGTGGGCAGCGGCTTCACGTAGTGCGGCGCCAGGCGCAGGAGGCGGTTGCGCTCCTGAACGCTCTCCTTCACGAGGCGGAACTCGCCGTTCTCGAGGTAGCGCACGCCGCCGTGGATCATGTGGCTCGACGCGCTCGAGGCGCCCGAGGCGTAGTCGCCGCGCTCCACCAGGATGACCTCGACGCCCTGCAGCGCCAGATCGCGGAACGTGCCGATGCCGTTGATGCCGCCGCCGATGATGAGCACCTGTGCGCTCGGATTCTGACGGATCGCCTCGACGTTCGAACGGACGTCGTCTTCGGCGTGGAACGCCTGGGCCGGGTTCGGGGTGCTCACTGCTCACTCGCCTTCGTGGATCAGTTGGTGACCGTCTAGTTCTACAGCGTTTTCACATATGATCAACCTCGTTGCACATATGTGCAGTCTCGGCGAAAGGATGCGAGGGAGCATGACGGACAGCGGCTTCACGAGCGAGAAGGAGCGCGACGCCCTGCGCGCCGCCCACCTCTACTACATGCAGGACCTCACCATGGAGGCGATCGCGAGCGAGCTGCACACCTCGCGTTCCTCGGTGTCGCGCCTGCTCGGATTCGCGCGGGAGACGGGTCTCGTCGAGATCCAGGTGAAGAACCCGGTCGACCGCATCTCGTCGGTGCAGGACCGCATCCGGGACCGCCACGGGGTGACCGCGCACGTCGTGCCGGTGCCCGACTCCACTGCCGAGGTCGACCGGCTGGAGCGCGTGGCCATGAGCACTGCACGGATTCTCGGCCCGTTCTTCGACTCGAACATGACCATGGGTATCGCCTGGGGCTCCACCATCTCGGCCGTCTCGCGGCATCTGCAGGAGAAGGTGACCCACAACTCGCAGATCGTGCAGCTGAACGGTGCCGCCAACACCCGCACCACGGGCATCGGCTACGCCAGCGAGATCATGAGCCGTTTCGGCACCGCGTACGGCGCCTACGTGCAGCAGTTCCCCGTGCCGGCGTTCTTCGACGACCCGCGCACCAAGGAGGTGCTCTGGCGCGAGCGCAGCATCCGACGGGTGCTCGAGATCCAGAAGCACATGGACATCGCGCTGTTCGGGCTGGGCTCGGCCTACGCCGACGTGCCGTCGCACGTGTACGTGGGCGGCTACCTCGACGACGCCGACTTCGAGCAGCTCACGCACTCGGCGGTGGTCGGCGACGTGGCGACGGTGTTCTACCGCGCCGACGGCTCGAGCGAGGACATCCCGATGAACGCGCGCTCCTCAGGCCCCTCGCTGGCGCTGCTCAAGAAGGTGTCGCGGCGGGTGTGCGTGGTGTCGGGGCGGTCGAAGCTGCCGGCACTCCACGGAGCACTGGCGGCGGGCGTGATGACCGATCTGATCATCGACGAGGCGACGGCCCACTCGCTGCTGGAGGGGTGAGCGCGGCCGCCGTGTGGGCGCCGACCCCGGCGGCGAGCGCCTGCGCGAGGTCGGCGGCGGTGTCGACGTCGCGGCGCAGCGTGGTTCCGGCCGGCAGCTCCAGCGGAACGTGCCCGCCCTCGACGTGGCGCGCGGCCGATCCCGCCCCGAACCGCGGCACGGGCACGGCGCCCCGGGCGGCGAGCAGCGTCGTGCCGGTGCCCTCCGCGTCGGCGACGACGGCGAGCGGATGCGCGGCGGCGAGGTCGAGCGCCAGGGCGAGGTCGGCGGGAAGGAGCGAGGGCAGATCACCGAGCAGCACGGCCAGCCCCCCGGCCGCGGGCACCGACGCGGATGCCGACGAAAGTCCGGCACGGATCGCCGCATTCAGCCCCGCTCCGGGGTCGCCCACGAGATCGGCCCCGAGCGTCGCCAAGGCCTCCGCGACCGGCGCCGCCGTCTCCGTCACCACCACGACGCGCTCCACCGTCGGGGTGGCGAGCACCGCGGCGACCGTGTCGAGGGCGAACGCATCGGCCAGCCGGCTGCGCCGGTCGGGCGGAACGTGAAGGTCGAGGCGGGACTTGCCGTCGGCGGTGCCCTTGACCGGCACGACCACGGTCCAGCTGAGTTCGCGGGATTCCATCTGCTCGATCCTCGCATCCCGAGCAGTGCAGAACGATCGTTCCCGTCGCTGGAATGATACGCGCGCATCGGTTGTTATCGACACCGTGAGCAGAACATTCCATGAGATCGAGGGCGAACGCGGCGTGGTGTCGCGGTACCGCCGCCACGTCAACGGCAAGGGTTACATCGCCGTGGGTGCCGAGGTCGATCCCTCGGCGTTCGTCGACCCGACGACGTACGTGGAAGCCGGCGCGCGCGTGGGCGCGCGGGCGTGGATCGGCTCGGGGAGCTGGGTCGAAGAGGGTGCCACCCTGGGCGCCGGGGTCGTGGTGGGAGCCAACGTGCACATCGGTCAGGGGGCCCTGATCGGCCGCGGCACGAAGATCGGCAGCCACTCGCGCATCGGCGCCGGTGCGAAGATCTCCGACGACACGCGGGTGGAGCGCGACTCCACGATCACGCCCGGCTCGGTGCTGCGCCCCGGCGGGGCCTCGCACACCTACCGTACGGCGGCCTGACCCGCGCCCGCCGCGATCCTCTCACCGGCTAGGCTCGTGGTCATGAGCGAGCGGATGCGCACGACGGTCTCGTCGGTGTTGCGCGCGCTCGCGGTGACCTCGGGCCTCGGCCTGGTGTGGTTCGTCACGGCGGGCGAGCTACCGCTGTCGGCCGGCGGCTCGGCAGCGCTCGTGGCGACGGGTCTCGCTCTCGCCGCGCTCGGAGCGGCGGCCTCGACCACCGCTGCGGTCGTCCGAGCGTCGCGGCACGCTCTGGCGCTGCTGGCCGCGCTCTCGTCGTCGAGCACCCGCCGCACCGCTGCGCCCGAGCCGCTCCACCCCATCACCCAGGCCCGCCCCGATGCGGCCGGGCGTCCCCTCCCCCGGGCACCGGGCCGGTTCCTCCCGGTCGTGCCGCACATCCTCCCCCTCTGAGAATCCCCCTCTGAGACGTTCCCCACCGGGGCGCCGATGCGTGCGCGCGACCACACGGTCCGCATCCGCTTCCGTCTGGAGGAACCCATGAACATCTACGACTTCGGCCCCATCGCGGCCGCGCTCGACGGGGCGTCGACCGTCGTCACCGCACTCACCGCCTGGCTCACCCCGTGGGCCGGGCTCAACGCCGCCGCGCTCGCCGTCGTGCTCGTGACGATCGGGGTGCGGCTCGCCCTCGTCCCGGTCGGGGTCTCGCAGATGCGGGCCCAGCGGATGCGCGTGAGACTCGCGCCGCGCCTGGTCGAGCTGCAGAAGCGGCACCGCCGCGACCCCGAGCGCCTGCAGCGCGAGACGATGGCGCTCTACGCCGAGGAGAAGGCCTCCCCGCTCGCGGGCTGCCTGCCGCTCCTGCTGCAGGCACCGGTGCTCTCGCTGGTGTACGGCCTTTTCGTGCTGCCGGTGATCGCCGGCCACCCGAACGCCCTGCTCGGCGAGACGCTGTTCGGGGCACCGCTCGGCACGAGCTTCGTGAACGCGGTCGTCGGCGGCGGCGACCTGCCGGGCGTGATCGCGGGCATCGTGCTGCTGGCGCTGCTCACCGCGGTGGCGCTGCTCTCGCGGCGCCTGTCGATGCGGCTGGCCCCGCCTGCGGCTGCGGCGCCGGCCCCTGCACCCGCCGCGTCCGGGCTCGCCGGCGCTCCAGCGCTCCCCACCGCGTCGCTGACGCGCGCGCTCAGCTGGGCGCCGCTCATCACCGTGGTCTTCGCGGCGTTCGTGCCGCTCGCCGCGAGCCTCTATCTCGCGGTGACCACGAGCTGGACCCTGGCGGAGCGCACGGTGCTCGCGGCGGTCATCAGCTGAGGTCGCCGAGCGCCGCGCGCGCCGCGGCGAACCCGGCCGCATAGCCGTCGGCCTGTCCCTCCGCGTATCCCGCCGCGTGACCCTCGGCGAGCGCCTCGTCGGTGCCGAGCCGGAACATGTCGGTCGGCCCGGTGCGGGCGAGCATTCGGGCCGGGGTGTCGAGCGACTCCACGACCAGGTGCCCCGCCCCGCGCACGAGCGCCACGGGCATCCCGCTCGCCTTGCCCTTCACCAGGTCGCCCGCCGAGGCGAGCTCATCGGCGACGGCCGCCTGAGTGACCGCGAGCTCGTGGCCGAAGCTGTCGTGCGAGCCGCGGAGGTCGTCGAGCACGCGCAGCCCGGCCGCGCCGATGGCGGTGTCGATCTGTCCTTGCCGCCAGGCCCGGCCGAGGGTGTCGGAGACCACCACCCCGAGCAGTACCCTGAAGCGCGCGCGCAGACCCGCGGCCAGCGACCGCGCCGAGGCGTCGGGATCGACCGGCAGCAGCAGCACGGTGCCGTCGGGCGTGTTCGACGAGTCGACGCCCGCGGCCGCCTGCACGAGCCCCTGCCGGTTCTCGACGATGCGGGTCACGCCGCCGGGGTACGCCCGCGTGGCCACCACGCGCACGGTCTCGGCGGTGATCGCCTCCTCCCGGTCGGCGGCGGCGATGCGACGTCCCTCGGCCTTCGACACGATCTTGCTCGTCACCACGAGAACATCACCGTCGGAGGGCACGATCGAGGCGGCCTCCAGCGCGTCGCCGATGAGAGCGACCAGGTCGTCGCCCTCCTCGATCTCGGGCAGGCCGCCGAAGGCCTTCACCCAGAGCTCCGCGCCCGTCATCGCTGCAGCTTCGGGAGCACGTCGCGGCCGAACACGTCGATCCACTCCCGCTGGTTGCGGCCCACGTTGTGCAGGTAGATGCGATCGAATCCCAGGTCGGCGTAGCGCTGGATGTAGGCGCGGTGCGCATCCGGATCGCTGGAGACCATGAGGCGGCCCTGGAAGTCGTCAGCCCGCACCTGCCGGGCGATCTGCTCGAACTCGAACGGGCTGCGGATGTCGGCCTTCGGAAAGCGCATGCCGCCGTTGGGCCACTCGGTCACCGCGTTCGCCATGGCCTCCTCGTCGGTCTCGGCCCAGGAGAGATGCAGCTGCAGCACCTTCGGCATGCGCGACGGGTCTTTGCCCACCTCGCGGGCGCCGTCGTCGAAGCGCGAGAACAGACCGGCGATCTTGTCGAGCGGCGCACCCGCGGTGATGAGGCCGTCGACCGTGCGCCCCGCGCGCTTGGCCGTGACCGGGCCGGCGGTGGCCACCAGGATGGGCGGGGCCGTCTCGGGCATGGTCCACAGCCGCGACGACTCGAGCTTGAAGAACGGGCCGGAGTGCTTGACGTCTTTGCCCGAGAGCGAGGCGGAGAACAGCTTGTTGATGACGTCGATGGCGTCGAACATGCGGTTGATGCGTTCGGGGGCCTCGGGCCAGTACCCGCCGGCCACGTGCTCATCGAGCGCCTCCCCCGAGCCGATGCCGAGCCAGTGCCGGCCCGGGTACATTGCGGCGAGCGTGGCGGAGGCCTGCGCCACCATGGCCGGGTGCCAACGGTACCCCGGAGTGGAGAAGCCGGGACCGATGTCACCGCGGGTGCGCTCGCCGAGCGCCGACAGCACGTTCCACACGAACGAGGCCTGCCCCTGCCGGGGCACCCAGGGCTGGAAGCGGTCAGCGGCCATGACGCCCGTGAAGCCGCGGCTCTCGGCGTAGGCCGAGAGCTCGATCGCCTCGGTAGGGGCGAAGCGCTCCAGCATGGCGGCGTAGCCGACCTGGATGCGCGCCATCAGTCGGCGGTGTGCGTGAGGAACTCGGCGACCACGGCCGACACGTACGGCGCCACGTCGCCGCCGAGCGCCGACACCTGCCGCACGAGCGAGCTCGACACGTGCGCGTGCGCCGGATCGGGCAGCAGGAAGATGGTCTCGACCCCGGCCAGATTGCGGTTGACGATCGCCATCGGGGTCTCATAGGCCACGTCGATCTGCGAGCGGATGCCCTTCACGATCGCGGTGGCGCCTACGTCGGTGCAGTAGTCGACGAGCAGCCCCATGCTCCAGGAGTTCACGGTCACGCCGGAACCGGTGATCCCCCGCTCGCGCAGGGACTCCTCGATCAGCTCGACGCGGTGGGCGATCGGGATGAGCGCCTGTTTGTCGGGGTTGTGCACGACCACCACGTGCACCTCGTCGAAGATGCCGGCCGCACGCTCGATGACGTCGAGGTGCCCGAGGGTGATGGGGTCGAACGAGCCGGGGACGACGGCCACACTGGTCATGTCCCCAGGGTATCAAGCCTCGGGTGTCAGACCCTGGCCTCCGCGAGGTCGGGTGCGAGCTCGGGCACCCGGGCGGGCATCTGGCCGCGCACGACAACCGGCTGCTCGGCGGCGACGAACCGTCGCGCGAGCTCGATCGACGAGCTCAGCAGCTCGGCGAGGCGGGCGTCGGGGTAGTCGCGGCACGCGGAGCGCACGCCGTCGACCGCCATCGCGAGGGTCGCCTGCGTCTGCCTGAGGCTCACCTCGACCCGCTGCCAGCGGGCGCTGCGGTCGAGGAAGCGCACGGCCCAGTCGCGCGCCTCGGGCGTGGCGTCGAGGGCGGCGTCGACGTCGGAGACCACCTCGGCGGCGAGCGCCCCGATGCGGTCGTCGCCTGTGCCGGCCACGAGGGCGTCGCGGCAGACCAGGGCGCCCACGGCGAGCGCGTGCTGACGGTCGAGGGGCGCGTCGGGCAGCGCGAGCGCGGCGGCGTGCACGGCGAGCACGAGGTCGAGCCGCTCGTCGTCGCTCGTGAGACCGATGACCGAGGGCACCAGTGGCGCGAGGCGCGGGCGGCCCTGATCGCTCGTGAGGTCGTTCACCGCCCGGGCGAGGTGGGCCAGGCCCGCGTGGGTGCAGGCCGGGTGGTCGCTCCAGCGCTCACCGGCCAGAAAGGAGGCGTACTCCATGAAGCACGCGCCCGACTTCGGGCTGCGATGCCGCCCCGCGCCCAGCACGGGCACCAGTCCGAGCTCCATCGCTCCCTGGGCCCCGCGTGCCGCAGAACCGTTGCGTCGTGATCTCCAGAGTGTCATGCCGAAACCTCATCTCCGCTGGATTCCACAATGCGCCCCCGCGGCCGAATAATCAATGGCCGAGTTGGGCGAGGTGGCGCGGCGTCACGTCTTGGCCAGGAAGCTCCGCTCCGACTCGCGCAGACGCCGCTCCAGGGCATCGAGGAGGGCGGGGTGCTCGTCGAGGCGCGGGTCGGCCTCGACGATCTCCGTGGCGAGCCCCCGCGCATCCTGGATCAGGTCGGCGTCCTTCACCACGCGCAGCAGTCTGAGCGACGAGCGGCCGCCCGACTGCACGCTGCCGAGCACGTCGCCCTCACGGCGAAGCTCGAGGTCGATCTCGGCGAGCTCGAATCCGTCGAGCGTCGAAGCGACCGCGTCGACCCGGCGGCGGGCCGTCGAGTCGGGCTCCGCCGTGCTCACCAGCAGGCACAGCCCGGGCACGCCGCCGCGGCCCACCCGGCCGCGCAACTGGTGCAGTTGGCTCACGCCGAACCGGTCGGCGTCGAGCACCACCATGGTGGAGGCATTCGGCACGTCGACCCCCACCTCGATGACGGTGGTGGCCACGAGCACGTCGATCTCGCGCGCCTGGAAGGCCCGCATGACGGCGTCTTTCTCGTCGGCGCTCAGCCGCCCGTGCAAGGGTTCGATGCGGCGGCCCTCGAGCACGGGCAGCGCGCGCAGCTGGGCGAGCGTGTCGACCACGTTCGCTCGGGCCGCCGCGCCGGGCTGCGCATCCGTCGCCTCGGGCGACTGCTCGTCGAGCCCATCGCTGCCACCGGGGTCTGCCGGGTCGATGGCCGGGCACACCACGAAGGCCTGCCGCCCCTTCTCGAGCTCCTCGGCCACCCGCTGCCAGATGCGCGGGCCCCAGGCCGGCTTCTCGGCCAGCGGCACGGCGAAGCTCTCGATGCCCTGCCGCCCGGCCGGCAGCTCGGTGATGGTGGAGACGTCGAGGTCACCGAACACGGTCATGGCGACGGTGCGCGGGATGGGCGTGGCGGTCATCACGAGCACGTGCGGAGGGGTGGCGCCCTTCTGCCGCAGGGTGTCGCGCTGCTCCACGCCGAAGCGGTGCTGCTCGTCGACCACCACGAGGCCGAGGTCGTAGAACTGCACGGCGTCGGAGAGCAGCGCGTGCGTGCCGACGACGAGCTTGGCCTGCCCCGACACCATGCGCAGCAGTGCGCGCTTGCGCTCGGCGGTGGACAGCTGCCCGGTGTGGAGCGTGGGCATGAGTTCGGCCGCGAGGTCGGGGCCGAGCACCTTGACGATGGAGCGGAGGTGCTGCGCTGCGAGCACCTCGGTGGGGGCGAGCAGGGCCGACTGGCCGCCCGAGTCGGCCACCGCGAGCATGGCCCGCACCGCGACCAGGGTCTTGCCCGAGCCCACCTCGCCCTGCAGCAGCCGCATCATGGCGCTCTCGCCGGCCAGATCGCGCGCGATCTCGCCGCCCACCACGCGCTGATCGGCGGTGAGCTCGAACGGCAGGGCGGCGTCGAAGCGCTCGAGGTAGCCGCCGGGCTTGGGCACCCGCGGCTCGGTGCGCACGGCGTGCGCCGCCGAGCGCTGGCTCACGAGCGCCGACTGCAGCACGAACGCCTCGTGGAAGCGGAGGGTGTCACGTGCCTTGAAGTGATCGGAGTCGCGCTGCGGACGGTGTACGAGCTCGTAGGCGCGCGCGAGCGGCAGGAGGCCCCGCTCCTCGCGGGCGGGCACTGGGAGCGGGTCGGGGATCGCCCCTGCCATGCCGTCGAGCACGACGCCCACCGAGGCGGCGATCTGCCAGCTCTGCAGCGCCGAGGAGGCCGGGTAGATGGGGATGGGCATCTCGGCCCACCGCCGGGCCTCGGCGTCGTCGAGCGCGGCTCCCTCGCCGGAGAGCCCGATCGGGCCCGCGCCGAACTCGTCGAAGAGCTCGTAGTGCGGGTGCGCGAGCTGCAAGGCCCCGCGGTAGTTCGACACCTTGCCGGCGAAGATGCCGCGCACTCCGGGGCGCAGTTCTTTCGAGCGCCACGGCTGGTTGAAGAAGGTGAGGGTGATGATGCCCTGGCCGTCGGAGATCGAGACCTCGAGGATGCTGCCCCGTCTCGCCCGCATCGACCGCTCCTTCACGTCGCGCACCTCGGCCACGATCGTGACGTTCTCGTCGATCGGCAGCTGCGCGATGGCGGTGAGCTCGCCCCGCCGGGCGTAGCGGCGCGGGTAGTGGGCGAGCAGGTCGCCCGCGGTGACGATGCCGAACGACTTCTCGAAGGCCGACGCCGTGCGCGCTCCGAGAAGGGCGCCCAGCTTGGCTTCGAGCGCGGAGGGATCGAGCCGGCCGGGCCCCGCACCCCGATCGGGGAAGGGGATGACGGTGCCGGCCATGCTCCGAGTCTAGGCGCGGCGGCCCCTGCCAGCGGGAGAGGTGGGCCGGGGTAGGGTCTGAGCGTGACCCGCATCATCGGAGGAGCCGCCGGCTCGCTCGCCCTCGCCGTGCCGCGCTCGGGCACCCGCCCCACGAGCGACCGCGTGCGCGAGGCGGTGTTCTCGGCGCTCGACGCCAGGGACGTGCTGCCCGGAGCGCGGGTGCTCGACCTGTACGCGGGATCGGGCGCACTCGGGCTCGAGGCGCTCAGCCGCGGGGCGGGAGAGGTGGTGCTCGTGGAGCGCAACGCCGCCGCCGCGCAGGTGGCGCGCCGCAACGCGGCGACGGTGGCCCGAGCGCTCGGAGGCGGCGGCGGTGCGGGCACCGCGCGGGCGGTGGTGGCCGCCCAGGCGGTGCTGCCGTGGCTGCGCGCGGCCGCCTCACCCTCGGCGCCGCGCTTCGACGTCGTGTTCCTCGATCCCCCCTACGACCTCGCCGACGACGAGCTCACCGAGACGCTGCAGGCCGTGGTGCCCCTGCTGGCTCCGGATGCGGTGCTGCTGGTCGAGCGCAGCTCCCGGTCACCCGAGCCCGGCTGGCCCGCGGGGCTCGAGCTCGACCGCAGCCGCAAGCACGGCGAGACCGCCCTGTGGTGGGCGTCGCCGGCAGACGACGGACCGGCCGCGCCCGAGGGCGGGGTGCCTCAGCCCGAAGCGCCGTCCCAGCCCGAGTAGGGGTCCCAGCCGCCCTCGCCCTCCACCGGCGAGTCGCCGAGGTACACGCCGGAGCCGTCTCCGAGTTCTCCGAGACGCCGGAATCCCTCGGGCAGCTCGGCTCCCGCGGGAAAGCTGGCGAGCAGGGCGTGGTCTTCGCCGCCCCTCAGCACGAAGTCGGCGGCGCGATCGCCGACCACGGCGTCGACGTCGAGGAGCGCACCCACCTCGCGGGCGATGGCCGACGCATCGAAGCGCACCGCGCATCCGCTGGCCGCGGCCAGGCGACGGGCGTCCAGCACGAGCCCGTCGGAGACGTCGAGCATGGCCGTGGCCCCGCCGAGCGCCGCGCGCACCCCCGACGAGATGGGGGCCACCGGCGCGACCTGGCCGGCGACGAGCTCGGTATGAGCGGCCTTGACCGTCTCGGCGCGCAGCGCGTCGGGCACCCGGCCGGTCGGGGTGACGGCGTCGCGGAAGAGCAGCCACAGTCCGGCTCCCGCCCGGCCCAGGTCGCCCGCCACCGCGACGGTGTCGCCGGCGCGGCCACCCGAGCGAGTGACCGCGTCACGGCCCTCGAGGTCGCCGAAGGCCGTGACCGCGATGGTGAGGGCCGGCGAGGTCGACAGGTCGCCGCCCACCACGCCGCACCCCGGGGCGGCGAGGGCGCAGGCGTCGCGCAGGCCGTCGGCGATGCCGAGCAGCACGTCGACCGGGGTGTCCTGCGGCGCGGCCAGCGCCACCACGAGCGCGGTGGGGCGCGCGCCCATCGCGGCGACGTCGGAGAGGTTGGTCATCGCGGCCTTCCAGCCGAGGTCGTGGGGCGTGGACCACGCCGACCGGAAGTCGGGGCCCTGCACCATGAAGTCGGTGGTGACCACGTAGCGGCCGTCGGGCGCGGCCACGACCGCCGCGTCGTCGCCCGGGCCGAGCAGCTCGGCCTGGGCGTGCGGCAGCCGGGGGAAGATGCGGCGCAGCACCTCGGCCTCGCCGAGCCCCGCGACCGTCTCGACAGGGGTCGGGGCACCGCCGTCCACAGGAAAGCCGGAGTCGAGCGTCACGCCTCAACGGTAGCCTGAACAACGATGTCCGCGTCTCACCAGCCCCCGCACGCCCGCTCCCGCCGCCCCCTGCACCGGTCGCGCCGACGGCTCGGTCTCGCCGCCGCCGGGCTGACGCTCGCTGCCGCGGCCACACTGCTGGCGGGCTGCTCCGGCCCCGTCGCCCTCGACCCCGCCGCCGACGCCACGAACCCGTCCTGCGCCGACGTGATCGTGCGGTTGCCCGACACGGTCGCCGACGCCGAACGGCGCGAGACGGATGCGCAGGCCACCGGCGCCTGGGGCGACCCGGCCGCCGTGCTGCTCGTGTGCGGCGTCGAGCCGCCCGGGCCCACCACGCTCCCCTGCGACAATGTGAACGGCATCGACTGGATCCGCGACGACTCCGACGCGCCCACCTACACCTTCACGACCTTCGGGCGCACGCCCGCGGTGCAGGTGGTGGTCGACTCCCTCGCCGCATCCGGGACGAGCGCGCTGGTCGACCTCGAGCCGGCCGTCGCCTCGATTCCTCAGACCTCAGCGTGCCTCAACGCCGACGACGTGCTAGGCGTGCCGACACCGACACCGACACCGACGCCGGCAGAGACACCCGCGTCGACGCCCGCGCCATGACCACCGGGCACGCGCGACCCGGCCGGGGCCTCACTCCAGCGCGAGGTCGATCAGTTCGGAGATGAGCTCCGGATAGGACAGCCCAGACGCGATCCAGCACTTGGGGAACATCGAGATGGGCGTGAACCCCGGCATCGTGTTGATCTCGTTGATGACGAAACCCGAGGGCGTGAGGAAGAAGTCCACCCGTGCGAGCCCGGCACCGTCGATCGCCGTGAACGCGCGCGCAGCGAGCTCCTGCATCTCGGCCAGCTCGGCGTCGTCGAGCACGGCGGGGCACACCAGGTCGACCCCGGGGGCGTCGAGGTACTTCGCCTCGAAGTCGTAGAACTCCCGCGTGGTCATCACGATCTCGCCGGCGACCGACACCCGGGGCGCTCCCCCGTCGCGCCCGCCGAGCACCGCGCACTCCACCTCCCGCCCCACGATCGCCTGCTCCAGCAGCACCCGCGAGTCCTCGCGCAGCGCGAGCTCGACGGCCGCCGCGAGGCCCTCGGCCGAGGTCACCTTGCTCACGCCGACCGACGACCCCGCCCGTGCGGGCTTGACGAAGAGCGGGAAGCCGAGCGACTCCGCAGCGGCGGCCACCGCATCCGGAGCACTCGCCCACTGCCGGGCGCTCACCGTGCGCCACGGGGCCACCGCGATGCCGGCGCCCTCGAGCACGGTCTTGGTGAAGTGCTTGTCCATGCCGAGTGCCGAGGCGAGCACGCCCGAGCCCACGTAGGGCAGGCCGAGCAGCTCGAAGAGCCCCTGCACCGTGCCGTCTTCGCCGAACGGGCCGTGCAGGATGGGGAACACCACGTCGACCTCGCCGAGCGAGCGCACGGTGCCGTCGGCCTCGCGCACCGAGAGCTCGCGCGAGGCGGTCGACTCGGGCCAGAGCACCCGGGTTCCGTTGTCGGTCACCTCGGGCAGCGCACCGGGGTCGAGCCGGAAGCGGGCCGGGTCGTCGGCCTCGAGCACGAAGGCGCCCTCGCGGGTGATGCCCACCGGAACGACGTCGAAGCGCGACCTATCGATCGCCTCGAGAACCCCGCCCGCGGTGGCGCAGCTGATCGAGTGCTCGCTCGAACGACCTCCGAAGAGCACCGCCACCGTGGTCTTTCCTGGCATCCGGAGTCCTTTCGCCCTGAGGCGCCGAGTCGTCGTCGGTCGTCAGGTGGGGTGCAATGTCTTTCGGATCGAGCGTACCCGCCAGCACCTGGCTCACCTGACGGCAGATGGGCATGTCGACCCCCTTCGCCTGCGCGAGGGCGAGCACGGGCGCCACCGAGGCGAGCCCCTCCGCGGTCTGCTGCATCGACTTCACCACGTCGGCGAAGCTGTAGCCCTGGCCGAGCAGGCGGCCGGCGGTGTTGTTGCGCGAGAGCGACGAACCGCTCGTGGCGATGAGGTCGCCGAGGCCGGCGAGGCCCGAGAGGGTCTCCGGATGCCCGCCGTAGGCCACCGCGAAATCGGTCATCTCCACGAGACCGCGGGTGATGATGGAGGCCTTCGTGTTCTCGCCGTATCCCACCCCGTCGACGATGCCGATGGCCACCGCGATGAGGTTCTTCAGCACGCCGCCGAACTCGGTGCCGATGACGTCGGTGTTGACGAAGGAGCGGAAGTAGCGGTTCGTGGCCACCCGGGCCACGCTCTCGGCCGTCTCGAGGCTGGTCGAGGAGACGACGGCGGCCGTCGGCTGCTCCTTCGCGATCTCGAGGGCGAGGTTCGGCCCCGACGCCACGGCGATGCGGGCCGGGTCGATCTCGAGCACCGACTCGAGCACCTCGCTCATGCGGGCGCCGGTGCCTTTCTCCACGCCCTTCATGAGGCTGGTGACGGGTGCGTCGGCGGGCAGGAGGGACCTGATGTCGGCGAGGTTGCCGCGCAGCGTCTGGCTCGGCACCGACACGAACACGAACTGGGCGTGCTCGAGGGCTGCCGCCACGTCGGAGGTGGCGGTCACGGCGACGGGGAGGTTCACCCCGGGCAGGTAGTCGCTGTTGCGCTTGGCCTCGCGGATCTCCTTGGCGAGCTCGGGACGGCGCGCCCAGAGCGTCACGTCCGACCCGCCGTCGGCGAGCACCTTGGCGAAGGTGGTGCCCCAACTGCCGGCACCCAGCACGGTCACCCGCGGGCGGGGCGGCTGCACCACGCGGCCCCGCGGCGGGGTCACGACGCCTCCCGCTTGTCGCCACCGTCCGCGATGCGGCCGAACTCGGTCTGGTTGTGCGCGGCCGGATTCCACCGCTCGGCCGGGGCGGTCTCGCCGCGCAGGCCCTCCAGCAGCGCCGTGATGGCGGCCATCAGCCGGTCGGTGCCCTCCTGCAGCACCTTCTGGGTGATGGGCTGACCCCGCAGGTCGTCGAGGTCGAGCGGCTCGCCGAAGTCGACCAGAATCGTCTTGCGCGGGAAGAGTCTGAGCTTCTTCGAGTACCGCGGCAGCACCGCCTGGGTGCCCCAGTGCGCGGCCGGGATGAGCGGGATGCCGTGCTCCAGCGCCAGCCGCACCGCGCCCGACTTGCCGCGCATCGGCCACATGTCGGGGTCGCGCGTGAGCGTGCCCTCGGGGTAGACGATCACGCCGCGCTCGTGCTCCACCAGGTCGTTGGCCGCCGCGATCGGCGCGTTGCCGCGGTTCGCGCCGGCGCGCTCGACCGGGATCTGGCCACTGCGGCGAAGGGCGAACCCCACGACGGGAACCGTGAACAGCGAGGCCTTGGCCATGAAGCGCGGTGCCCGCCCGAGCTTCCACACCGCCCACGCCATGATCACCGGGTCGATGTTGCTGTAGTGGTTGGGGCTCAGCACGAACGGGCCGGATGCGGGCACCCGCTCGCCGTGACGGATGTCGAGCTTCGAGATGGCATTGAGGAACGGCACGACGATCGCCTCGATCACCGTGAACGCGACGGTGCGCTCGTGCCGCCGGCGCTTGGGCAAGGGGGCGGGACTCGTGGAACTCACCGTCCCACGGTAGCCGAACGGATGCTCGCCCCGCTCAGGCGGCGAACGCGAAGTCGGCGCCGAGCTTCTCGAGCTTGCCCACGAAGTCGCCGTAACCGCGGGCGATGAGGCCCACGTTCGACACCGTGGAGCGGCCGTCGGCCACCAGCGCCGCGATGAGGTGGCTGAAGCCGCCGCGCAGGTCGGGCACCTCGAGATCGGTGCCGTGCAGCTTCGTGGGGCCCGAGATGACCGCGGCCTGCTCGAGCGGGCGGCGGGGCACGCGGCGGTTCGGGTCGGCCAGACCCTCCTTGTGCACCTCGATCTTCGCGCCCATCTTGATGAGCGCGTCCGTGAACCCGAAGCGGTTCTCGTAGACCGTCTCGTGCACGATGGAGGTGCCCTGGGCCTGGGTGAGGGCCACGATGAGCGGCTGCTGCCAGTCGGTCATGAACCCGGGGTGCACATCCGTCTCGATCACGACGGGCTTCAGCTCGCCGCCCGGGTGGTAGAAGCGGATGCCCTCCTCCTCGATGTCGAAGGCCCCGCCGATCTTGCGGAACACGTTGAGGAAGGTCATCATCTCCGACTGCTTCGCACCGGTGGTGAAGATGGAGCCGCCGGTGGCGAGCGCGGCACTCGCCCAGGAGGCGGCCTCGTTGCGGTCGAACAGCGCGCGGTGGTTGAAGCCGTTGAGGGTCTCGACGCCCTCGATGAAGATGGTGCGGTTGGGCTCCACCGAGATGATGGCGCCCATCTTCTGCAGCACCGCGATGAGGTCCATGATCTCGGGCTCGATGGCCGCGTTCTTCAGCTCGGTGGTGCCGAGGGCGCGCACACCCGTGAGCAGCACCTGCTCGGTGGCGCCCACGCTCGGGTAGGGCAGCTCGATGTTCGCACCGCGGAGGCCGTTCGGCGCCGTGATGTTGATTCCGCTCGGCAGCTTGTCGACAACCGCGCCGAACGCGCGCAGCGCGTCGAGGTGGAAGTCGATCGGGCGGTCGCCGATGCGGCAGCCGCCGAGGTCGGGGATGAACGCGTGACCGAGGCGGTGCAGCAGCGGCCCGCAGAACAGGATCGGGATGCGGCTGGAACCCGAGAGCGCGTCGATCTCGGCGCTCTTCGCGCTCGCCACGTTGGCCGGGTCGAGCTGGAGCACGCCCGTGGCGGCCGAGCCGGAGATCTTCACGCCGTGGATCTCGAGCAGGCTCGCCACCACGTGCACGTCGGAGATGTCGGGCACGTCGCGGAGCGTGGACGTGGTGTCGCCGAGCAGGCTCGCCACCATCGCCTTGGTGACGAGGTTCTTCGCCCCGCGCACGTCGATCGTGCCCCGCAGCGGACGGCCGCCGTTGATGACGATCGTGTCGGACTTGAGGCCGACGCGCTCGGCGGCCTTGCGCGCATCCTGGACGAGACTGTTCACTGCTTCACCTGCACTGACTTCTGTCGATCGCTCGACCGATTTCGTTTACTTCACCGGAAGTGTTCTAGGTCGCCAACTCTCGCGGCGGCTCTCGAATTCCGTGATGGCCGCCTCGTTGCGAAGCGTCAGTCCGATGTCGTCGAGACCCTCCAGCAGCCTCCAGCGAGTGTAGTCGTCGATGGCGAAGGAGACTGTGAGGTCGCCCACCGTGGCGGTGCGCTCGATCAGGTCGACCGTGATGTCGATGCCGGGCTGCGCCTCGATGGCCGCCCAGAGCCGCTCGACGTCGGCCTCCTCCACCTGCCCGGTGAGCAGTCCCTGCTTGCCGGAGTTGCCGCGGAAGATGTCGGCGAAGCGCGGCGCGAGCACGGCCTGGAAACCATAGTCGCGCAGCGCCCACACCGCGTGCTCACGGCTCGAGCCGGTGCCGAAGTCGGGTCCGGCCACCAGCACGCGGGCGTTCCGGTAGGCGGGCTGGTTGAGCACGAACTCGGGGTCGCCCCGCCAGCCGGCGAACAGCGCGTCGTCGAAGCCGGTCTTGGTGACCCGCTTGAGGTAGACGGCCGGGATGATCTGGTCGGTGTCGACGTTGGCCCGCTTCAGCGGCACGGCGACTCCGGTGATGACGTCGATCTTGTCCATCAGGCGTCCACCATCTCTCGCTCGTCCACGGGTTGCAGGTCGGAGACGCTCGACAGGGTGCCCCGGATGGCCGTGGCCGCGGCTACGACGGGCGACACCAGGTGGGTACGGCCGCCCTTGCCCTGGCGGCCCTCGAAGTTGCGGTTGGAGGTGCTCGCGCACCGCTCGCCCGGTGCCAGCTGGTCGGGGTTCATACCCAGGCACATCGAGCAGCCGGCGAAGCGCCACTCGGCGCCGAACTCCTCGACGATCTTGTCGATGCCCTCGGCCTCGGCCTCGATGCGCACCCGGGCGCTGCCCGGCACCACCATCACGCGCACGTTCTCGGCCTTCTTGCGGCCCTTGATGATGCTGGCGAAGGCGCGGAGGTCTTCGATGCGGCTGTTCGTGCACGAGCCCATGAACACGGCGTCGACGGCGACCTCCTTGAGGGGGGTGCCGGCCTTGAGGTCCATGTACTCCAGGGCGCGCTCGGCGCTGGCGCGCTCGTTGGCGTCGGCGATCTCGGCCGGATCGGGCACGCGCTCGCTGAGCGAGACACCCTGGCCGGGGTTGGTGCCCCAGGTCACGAACGGCTCGAGCGCGTCGGCGTCGATGAACACCTCGGCGTCGAAGACGGCGCCCTCGTCGGTGGGGAGGGTCTTCCAGTAGGCGACCGCATCCTCCCAGTCCTGCCCCTTCGGGGCGTGCGGGCGGCCCTCCAGGTAATCGAAGGTGGTCTGGTCGGGAGCGACCATGCCGGCGCGGGCGCCCGCCTCGATGGACATGTTGCAGATGGTCATGCGGCCGTCCATCGACAGACTGCGGATGGCGCTGCCCCGGTACTCGAGCACGTAGCCCTGACCGCCGCCGGTGCCGATCTTCGCGATCACGGCGAGGATGATGTCTTTCGCGGTGACGCCGGGGCGGAGCGTGCCCTCGACGGTGATGGCCATCGTCTTGAAGGGCTTCAGCGGCAGGGTCTGCGTGGCCATCACGTGCTCGACCTCGCTGGTGCCGATGCCGAAGGCCATCGCGCCGAAGGCGCCGTGGGTGGAGGTGTGGCTGTCGCCGCACACCACCGTGATGCCCGGCATGGTGAGACCCAGCTGCGGGCCCACCACGTGCACGATGCCCTGCTCGACGTCGCCCAGGGAGTGCAAGCGCACCCCGAACTCCTCGGCGTTCTTGCGCAGGGTGTCGATCTGGGTGCGGCTGGTGAGGTCGGCGATCGGCTTGTCGATGGCCAGCGTGGGGGTGTTGTGGTCTTCGGTGGCGATCGTGAGGTCGAGGCGGCGCAGCGGCCGGCCCTCGGAGCGCAGGCCGTCGAAGGCCTGCGGGCTCGTCACCTCGTGCACCAGGTGCAGGTCGATGTAGATGAGGTCGGGGCTGCCGTCTTCGCCCTTCACCACGAGGTGGTCGTCCCAGACCTTCTCGGCCAGGGTGCGCGGGCGGGGATTCGCTTCGGTCATGCGTGTGTGTCCTTCGAGGGTAGAGGGTCAGCCAACGACGAACTCCGCGACGAGGGAGGCCTGAGAACTAGGACTCGTCGCGGCAGCGAAGGAGAAGCCGACCGAACAGCACGCGCCCATCCTACCACCGCCGCTCCCGCGCGCTCCGCGCATCCGGCCATCCCCGCACAACGCGATATAGCTTGACTTGCGTGACGACGCGATATACCGTGTTGGTCATCAAGACGCGATATAACGCGAGAGTGTGACCTAGGAGGACACCGTGGTGCTGGAGAAGTGGATCGTCACCGGTCCGAAAGTCATCGACCTGGCGCTCGTGCGCTCGCTCAAGGTCGGCCTCATCGGCGGCAAGATCGACGTCATCGGGCACGACGAGCCCGGCGCCCGGGTCGAGGTGCACGACGTGTCGGGCAAGGAGCTGAAGATCTCGATCGACGGCGACCGCCTCGAGATCGACCACCCCCAGCTGCGCTGGGACAACTTCATCGAGGTGTTCAAGTCGTGGCGCGGCAATGCGAAGGTCGACATCAGCATCCTCGTGCCGCGTGACGTCGCTCTGAAGTTCGGCGTCATCTCGGCCTCCGCCCTCATCTCGGGACTGCAGACGGATGCGCGGGTGAGCACCGTGAACGGCGACCTGGTGATCGACTCGGTCACCGGAGACCTCGAGGTGAACACCGTCAGCGGCGAGGTGTCGGTGCGCGAGCACCGCGGGCTCGTGAACGCCCACACCGTGTCGGGCGACATCACGGTGCAGGGTGCCATCCGCCGGTTCTCGGCCGACGGGGTGTCGGGCGAGGTGTTCGTCGACACCACGGGCACGCCCGACGAGATCCAGAACAACACCGTCTCGGGCGACCTCACGGTGCGCTTCGAGGAGTCGGTGGCCGCGCGCTACAACGTGAACTCGGTCTCGGGCACGCTGCAGCTCGGTCCCTCCACCATCAAGGGGCTGCGCGGCGGCGGCTACAACGGCACCACGGGCGAGCTCGACGGGGCGTGGACGGAGTTCCGCGCGAACTCGGTGTCGGGCAACATCTCGGTGGTGTTCCGGGAGGGTGCGGGTGCTGACGGCACGGCGGATGCGGCGACCGGCGCCCCGACCGGCGAGGAGGCCTCGGCATGAGCCCCGTGTTCGGGCACGGCCACCTGCGGCTCTACCTGCTGAGCCTGCTCGACGAGTCGCCCAAGCACGGCTACGAGCTCATCCAGTCGCTGAGCGACCGCTTCGGCGGCACCTACAGCCCGAGCGCCGGCACCATCTACCCGAGGCTGGCCAAGCTCGAAGAAGAGGGGCTCGTCACCAAGACCGCCGACGGGCGCAAGACCGTCTACGCCATCACGGATGCGGGTCGCGCCGAGCTCGAGGCACGCCGCGGCGAGCTCGACGACATCGAGGAGGAGCTCTCCGACTCGGTGCGCCGCCTGGCCGACGAGGTGCGCTCGGGGGTGAACCAGGCGATGCGGAGCCTCAAGGCCGACCTGGCGTCGGCCGCGCGGGATGCGCGCTCGGCCGCGAAGGCGAGCGGAGCCTCCACCCGCGCCTCGGCGACGTGGGAGCCAGCTCCGTCGGCGGACGGCGAGGGGTTCCCGACGCGCGCCGAGTCGGCGGCGGCGCTGCGCGACGCCGACATCGCGCTCACCGAGTTCCGGCAGGCATTGCGCGGCGAGCTGCGCAAAGCCTCTGCGCGTGCGCTCGACCCGGCGCTCGTGGCGCGGCTGAGGGCGCGGCTGGGCGAGGTGCAGGCCGAGTTCCGCGAGCAGCTGCGGACCGGCGGGCGCTGAGCCCGGCGGCCAGGCCGGGCGGGTGTCGTGCCGGGCGGGTGGCGGCGGATCAGGCCTCGACGAACTTGCCGTCGATGAGGTAGCCGCGCACGGCGTTCACAGGCACGGCACCCACGGGCACGGCACCGGCCGGCACGGGCGGCGGCTCGGGCGCCCGGGCCGGGGTGGGTGCCGAGGTGGCCGCATCCGGACCGATCGCAGTCGGCTCGGTGGCGTCGACGGCCTTCTTGCCCCGTGGCCCGTGATGCGACATGCGGTCGATGACCGCCAGCGCGATGGCCGACACGACGAACGAGAGGTGGATGACCACCTGCCAGAACACGCCGGCCTCGGTGTAGGTCTCGCCGGTGTCGGATTCCTGGTTCGGCGCGCCGATGTCGCCCACCTCGATGAAGGTGCGCAGAAGGTGGATGGACGAGATCGAGATGATCGACACCGCCAGCTTCACCTTGAGCAGGTTGGTGTTGACATGCGAGAGCCACTCCGGCTCATCCGGATGGCCGCTCACGTGGAGGCGCGAGACGAAGGTCTCGTACCCGCCGATGATGACCATGATCAGCAGGTTCGCGATCATGACCACGTCGATGAGGCCGAGGACGGCCAGCATGACGACGGTCTCGTCGATGGTGGACCAGTTGTGCAGCACCTGGTCTTCGATGATGTGCCACAGGTCGACCATGAAGACGATCACGTAGATGACCTGGGCGACGATGAGGCCGAGGTACAGGGGTGCCTGCAGCCAGCGGCTGGCGAAGATGAAATAGCCCAGCGTGCGCGCCGTGGGGGCGAAGCGGGGGGTTCGGTCGGTGCGGTCGGGGCGGTCGTCTCGGCTCACGCGAGAATCATAACGGGGCCAGCCTGGGGGTCTGCCCGGCCTGCCTGTACCATGGCCGGGTGCCCGAAATCCCCTTGGCCTTCGAGGTCACATCGCTCGTCGTGCTCGTGCTCATCCTCGCGGCCGACCTGTTCCTCGCGTTCAAGCGACCACACGTCCCGTCGGTGAAGGAGGCCACCCTCTGGGTGGTGTTCTACGTGGGGCTCGCGCTCGTGTTCGCGCTCATCATGCTGTTCGTGGCGGGCGGTGAGCCGGCGGGGCAGTTCCTCGCGGGATGGCTCACCGAGTACAGCCTCTCGATCGACAACCTGTTCGTGTTCATCATCATCATGAGCCGGTTCAGCGTGCCCCGGAAGTACCAGCAGGAGGCGCTGATGGTGGGCATCATCATCGCGCTGGTGCTCCGCGGCATCTTCATCCTGATCGGCGCGCAGCTGATCGAGTCGCTCAGCTGGATCTTCTACATCTTCGGCGCGTTCCTGCTCTACACCGCGTGGAAGCAGGCGTTCGGGCACGGCGACGACGGCGACGGCGAGAACGCCTTCGTGCGCATGCTGCGCCGGCGCATCTCCATCTCCGACGACTTCGACGGCGCCAAGGTGCGCACCGTCGTGGGCGGCAAGAAGATGTGGACGCCGATGATCATCGTGTTCCTCGCGCTCGGCTCCACCGACCTGCTGTTCGCGCTCGACTCCATCCCGGCCATCTTCGGCATCACGCAGTCGCCGTTCCTCGTGTTCACGGCGAACGTGTTCGCGCTGATGGGGCTCCGGCAGCTGTACTTCCTGCTCGGCGGGCTGCTCGACCGGCTGGTGTACCTGCACTACGGCATCGCGTTCATCCTGGCGTTCATCGGGGTGAAGCTGGTGTTCCACGCGCTGCACGAGAACGAGGTGCCGTTCATCAACGGCGGCCACCCGCTGGAGTGGATCCCCGACATCGACACGTGGACCTCGCTCGGGGTCATCATCCTGTCGATGGCGGTGGCGACGGTGGCGTCGCTGATCCGGATGCGCGGGCGCGGCTCCCGCGAGCGCGATTCCATAGAGCAGTAAACACAGAGCAGTAACTACTCACCTCACCCCACGCAGGGTCGCGCCGAAGATGGGGGCACGGCGGCGCATCTGACCGCCCTGTTCCAGGAGGGTGACCCATGTCCCGACTCATTCCGCGCCACAGTTCGATCCACGGTGCGATCCTCAGCGCGATGCTCAGCGCCACCGTCGTGGGTGCGGCCGTCCTCGCGGCGCCGACCGCGGCCCACGCGGCCGATGCCGACGCGGTCGACGACACGTACACGGTGGCCACCGGGGCCGTTCTGGGGGTGGATGCGGGCGGCGGCCTGCTCGCCAACGATCTCGGCATCGACGTGGGCCTCGGCCTCCTCATCTCGCTCGAGACGCCGCCGGCGCACGGCACGCTCTCCGACATCGGTCTCGACGGGTCGTTCACCTACACGCCTCTCGACGGCTGGGCCGGGGCCGACACCTTCAGCTACTGCCTCAAGCTGCCCGTGCCGCTGGCGCTGTGCGCGGGGTCGAGTGCCACGGTCACCATCACGACCACGCCGGTCATCGAACGCATCAGCGGGGTCGACCGGTATGCCACGTCGGCCTCGGTGTCGGCCCAGAAGTTCACGACCGGGGTCTCCACCGTCTACGTGGCGTCGGGCGAGGTCTTCCCCGACGCACTGTCGGCCTCGGCCGCGGCCGGAGCCGAGGGTGCTCCGGTGCTGCTGGTGCAGAAGAACGCGATCCCCCTCTCCGTCGACACGGAGCTGCGGCGGCTCGAGCCCGATCACATCGTGCTGCTCGGCGGGGTGAACACGGTCTCCGCCGCCGTGGAGACGGCGCTGGGCGCCTATGGTGCGCTCGATGTCGAGCGGGTCGACGGGGCAGACCGGTTCGCGGTGTCGGCCGCGGTGTCGGCCAGGGTGTTCGGCCCTCTGCGTCCGGTCGTCTACATCGCGTCGGGCGAGGTGTTCCCTGACGCGCTGTCGGGCTCGGCGGCGGCCGGCCGGCTCGGCGGGCCGGTGCTGCTGGTGCAGAAAGACGGCGTGCCGGGTGCGGTGGCCACGGAGCTAGCGCGGCTGAAGCCGCTGGCGCTCGTGGTGCTCGGCGGCACCAACACGATCAGCGACGCGACGCGCACGCAGCTCGACGGGATCGCAGGGCTCGTGAGCACGCGGATCGCGGGTGCCGATCGCTACGCGACCTCGGCGACGGTGTCGCAGAAGACGTTCCTGCCCCTGGTCGACCGCACGGTGTACGTGGCCTCGGGCGAGGTCTTCCCCGACGCGCTCTCCGGTTCCGCCGCCGCCATCAATGCGCACGCCCCGGTGCTCCTCGTCACCCGTGACGGCATCCCCACCGCGACCGCCGGCGAGCTCGACCGCCTCAACCCCACCCGCATCGTCGTGCTCGGCGGCCTGAACACCATCTCCGCCACCACCTACGACCAGCTCGCCACGCACCTCGGGTAGGAGCGCCGCGGGGCGCGCCCGCGCTGGCGCGCCCCGCTCCGCGCACGACCCACCGCCCACCGCCCACGACCGTTCACAACGCCACGAATCAGGGCATCAGACGTCTATAGCGGCTGGATAGTCGTGATTCGTGGCGTTGTGAACCAGGAGTGGTGGCGCCGCCGGCGAGCATGGGGCAGCCCCATGCTGGCCTTCGGGCCGGGCGGGCGAGTGGGCAACCCGAGTGCCGTGGGCAACCCGAGTGCACGGTCCGACCGGGCCGACCATCCGACCGGCAGGAGGGGGGCCGGTGTCCGCGGCGGTCGGCCGCGTGGGTGACAGCCCACGGGGGGCGACCAGTGGCGTGGGCGGCGGTGAGGAGCGCTCAGCCGGCGTGTTCGGTCATGAAGGGCATGGGGTCGAAGCGGGCGCCGTCGGCGCCGTAGAGCTCGAAGTGGGTGTGCTCGGTGGTGGCGTTGCCGGTGCGGCCCGTGAGGCCGATCACCTGGCCCGCCGTCACCGCGTCGCCGACGCCGACCATCAGCGAACCGTCCTGGAAGTGCATGTACATGCTGCAGAGAGCCTGGCCACCCACCTTGTGCGCGATCGCGAGATACACCCCGCCAGTGCCCCCGTTGCCCGACGCGGCGATCACCGTGCCCGCCGCGATCGCGTGCACGGGCACCCCCGGGCCGTTGAGCATGTCGACACCCTTGTGGAACCCCTCGGCCCGAGGCCCGAACCCGTCGGACATGCGGAAGCCGTCGGGGTACACCCACGAGAACTCCGTGGCCTCGGGCGACGCGTCGGCGCCGGCCTGGCACTGCGCTCCCCCGTATCCGCCCTGAGACGAGACCGCCTTCGGCGTGGGAGTCGGAGTGGGGGTGTGGATGACGTAGCCGTCACGCGCCACCGCGGGCAGATCACCATCGCCCGACCCCGCGAAGACCTGGGCCGACGCCCCCTCGGCGTCGAACTGCACCGACCCGAAATCGCCGACCGTGGCCAGCGACGCGGCCGGCACGGAGGTGGCGACGGCGACCCCGAACACGAACGTCATGGCGACGACGCCGATCACACTGTCGCGGGCTCTCACCCGAACATTCTTCAACAGGCTCCCCACCAGCACAACCCGGCCCCTCGCCCCACCGTCTCGGCGATCAGGCCAGAATCGAACCATGCCCCTTCCCATCGAGGACTACGCCGTCATCGGCGACTGCCACACCGCCGCCCTGGTCGGCCGGGACGGCTCGATCGACTGGCTCTGCCTCCCCCGCTTCGACTCGCCCTCCACCTTCGGCGCGCTCCTCGGCGACCCCGACCACGGCCGTTGGCTGCTCGCCCCCACCCACGCGCAGGCCACGTCGAGCCGCGCCTACCGCGAGGGCACCTTCGTTCTCGAGACCCGGTGGGAGACGCCGGACGGCGTGGTCGTCGTGACCGACGCCATGCCCAAGGGCGACGGACGCGCCGACGTGGTGCGGCGCATCCGAGGTGTGTCGGGCACAGTGCGGATGCGCGAGGAGCTCACAGTGCGCTTCGGCTACGCCGACGCCCTGCCCTGGATGCGCCAGGCCCCCGGCCTCGGCGACAACGCGGTGGTCGGTGTCGCCGGCCCCGATGCCGTCGTGGTGCGGGGGCCCGCCCTGCACGCCGACGACGCGGCGAACGCGCACGTGGCCGAGTTCGACGTGGCGGCCGACGAGGTGGTCGACATCGTGCTCACCTGGTTCCCCTCGCACCGCACTCCTCCCGGCGCGCTCGACGTGTCGGAGCAGCTCGACGACACCGAGGCCTGGTGGCGCGAGTGGGCCTCCGCGGCGGACGTCACTGGTCCCTGGAGAGACGCCGTCGAGCGCTCGCTCCTCGTGCTGCGCGCGCTCACCCACGAAGACACCGGCGGCATCGTGGCCGCGGCCACCACGAGCCTTCCCGAGCAGTTCGGCGGGTCGCGCAACTGGGACTACCGCTACTGCTGGATCCGCGACGCCTCCCTCACCCTCAACGCCCTCATGGTGTATGGCTACGAGTCCGAAGCCAGCCACTGGCGGCACTGGCTGCTGCGGGCGATCGCGGGCGACCCGGCCGACATCCAGATCATGTACGGTCTCGCGGGCGAGCGGCATCTGCCCGAGTACGAACTCGACAGCCTGCCGGGGTATCTCGGCGCGAAGCCGGTGCGCGTCGGCAACGGTGCTTCGACCCAGTACCAGGGTGACATCTTCGGCGAGCTCATGATCGCCCTCCGCGAGGCCCGCCGCATCGGCGTCGACGAAGACGAGTACTCCTGGCCGCTGCAGCGGGCCCTGCTCGGCTTTCTCGAAGACACCTGGGACAGGCTCGACAACGGCATCTGGGAGATCAGAGGCCCCCAGCAGGCGTTCACGCACTCGCGCGCCATGATCTGGGCGGCGTTCGCCTGCGGGGTGGAGGCCGTCCGCCAGTACGGGCTCGACGGCCCGGTCGAGCGCTGGGAGACGCTGCGCGATCGCATCCGGGCCGAGATCGAGGAGAAGGGCTACGACGCCTCGCTCGGCACCTTCGTGCAGTACTACGGGTCGACCGAGGTCGACGCCTCGCTGCTGCTGCTCGCGCAGATCGGCTTCGTCGCCCCCGACGACCCGCGGATGCTCGGCACGGTCGCCGCCATCGAGCGCGACCTCCTGAAAGACGGGCTGCTCCTGCGCTACCGCACGAGTTCGGGGGTCGACGGCCTCGCCGGCACCGAGCATCCTTTTCTCGCCTGCTCGTTCTGGTTGGTGCAGCAATACGCCCGCTCGGGCCGGCTCGAGGATGCGCGCGCACTGATGGACCGGCTCGTGGGCCTCTCGAACGACGTGGGCCTCCTGTCGGAGGAGTACGACGTGGAGGGGGCACGGCAGGTGGGCAATACCCCTCAAGCGTTCTCGCACCTCGCGCTCATCAGGGCCGCCGACGCGATCGCACGGGCCTCGGTGTGAGGCACCGGGCCGCGGGCCGACCCGGTCGGCGCGGGATGGCTTAGGCTCGAAGGGATGCAGCCACTCACCGAGGCGGAGATCCGCGGCTCCTTCACGAACATCAGCGAGCACGACCTCGAGCGCATGACGCTGCCCGGACTGCACGAGATCGTGTGGGAAGACCGGGAGTTCCTCGGCTG
Organism: Herbiconiux moechotypicola; assembly: GCF_024979255.1. Lineage (GTDB taxonomy): Bacteria > Actinomycetota > Actinomycetes > Actinomycetales > Microbacteriaceae > Herbiconiux > Herbiconiux moechotypicola. The sequence goes on along the minus strand of NZ_JANLCN010000008.1, from coordinate 165,570 downwards.
GCGCGACGCACACGCGATCCACCGCGGGTACATCGTGTACTGGCGCGACGGTGTTCCCGTGGGCATCATGCTGAAGGCCGCCGGCGCGCGGTCACGGCCGGGAATCTCGGCGATGTGCACCTTCTGCCGCACTCCCCTGCCGGGTGGGCAGGTCACCCTCTTCTCGGCGCCGCGCGCGGGGCAGGCCGGGTTCGAGGGGTCGACGGTGGGCACCTACATCTGCAGCGACCTCGGGTGCTCGGCACTCATCCGCATCGTGCCGCCCAAGTCCGAGCTGCAGCCCGACCCCGACTCCGTGATCGCGCTCCGCGCCGAGGGCCTCTCCTCACGCTTGGACTCCTTCACCCGCTCGGTGCTGCGCGCGAGCTGACCCGCGCCCGCCCACCACAGCGGGCCGGCTCACCCACGTGCTGCCGCACCTCGCTGCGGGCCTGCTGCCGACGGGTGTCCGGCCGCTGTAGGCTGCGCGCCCGGGACTGCGGCGCAGGCGCGGACGGCGAGGCGCGGGTCACCAGGCGAGAGCCGGGCGGGGATCCGGGGCGGCCCGGCGGCCCGGCGCGGTGACGTCGCGGGAGGCAGTGAGCACCTCGGCGGTGGCCAAGGCGTCGAGGGCGGCCGCCGCGGCCTCGGCACTGGAGGCGGCGGCGCCGTACCAGCGGCCGCACGTGGCGACGATCACGCCGCGGTGGGTGAGGTACCACCCGCGGGTGCCTGGGCGGGAGCCCTGCACCGGCACGATCTCGAGTTCGCCGACCCTGTCGCGCAGCCGGAGCACGTGGGCTCGAGCTCCCTCGAAGGTGGGATAGAGGTGCGCCGAACGGCAGAGCTCACGGTTGTTCGTGGCGAGGAGCCGCCAGATTCCGGTGCGCGCGGGCGCCGCACCGGGCGCCGCCGCGGTGGGTGTGCGGGTCGATGCCCCCGTCACCCGCACGTGCGTCGCGCCCGCCGACGTGGGGCCCGGGACCGAGGCCGCGGCGGAGGACCCAGAGGCCGTCAGCACGGGAGCGGCGGCCGCCACCGACGGAGCCGCCACCGTTGAAGGCACCGCAGACGAGGGCGCCACCGACTCGCGGAACCGCCCCCAGGCGTCGAGCATCGGGTCGCCGCCGGGCCGGAACGACGAGAAGACGACGCGCGCGGTCTCGGGCATCCCGCTCCACCACCTCTGACTTTCCTGTGAATCCTCTTAGATCCTGGGACACCATCGAGGCCGTGGGTGACCGGCCGCCCCTCGCCCGGTGAAGAACGGGTGGACGGCAGATGAGCAGGTGGCTCAGCCGTCGTTCTCGACGATGACGTCGGCGTCGGTCGACACCTCGTCGGCCGGGTCTTCCGGCTCGTCGGCGACCGTGGGGTCGACCCCCGAGGGCACCGCCTCGGTCGTGGGGCCGTTGCCCACGACACCCTCGCCGTCGGGGTAGCCGGCATTGTCGGGGTACTCGATGTCGTGCAGATCGGGGTGGTCGGATGCGCTCATGCGGTGCACCCTACTCGCCACGAGCCCGGTGCCACCATGACCGCGGCACCGCCACGCACCCCATCCACGCACTCCCGTGGAGAACACGAAAGCCCCCGGCTTGCACCGAGGGCTTTCGCATGTTGTGACCCCAGCGGGATTTGAACCCGCGTTACCGCCGTGAGAGGGCGACGTCCTAGGCCGCTAAACGATGGGGCCGTTTGAACAACTCAACGAGTATGCCACACGCACTCGCCGCATCTCAAATCGAGCCCGGAACCGGCTCAGGCGAGCACCGCGAGCGCCCCCGGTACGAGTTCCACCGTGAGCGGCAGCTCGCCGAACCGCTCTCCGTCGGCGTAGCCCACGATGCCGTCTGCCGCTACCGAGACCGTCCGCCCGCGGCGGAACTCCACGATCGGCAGCCCCGCGTGCGTGCCTGAGAACACCTTCGGGAACAGCCGGATGAACCGCAGCCGCGACACCGGCTTCACGATGAACACGTCGAGCAGCCCGTCGTCGAGCAGGGCGTCGGGCGCCACGCGCATGCCGCCGCCGATGGTGGTGTTGTTCGCCACGGAGAGCAGGCACGAGTCGACCTCGACCGGCTCGCCGTCGATCTCGAGCCGGTACCGCCGCGCCTTCAACCCCACGAGCTCGGCCACGAGCGCGATCACGTACCGCGAGGCACCACGAGGAAAGCGCAGACCGTTGGCCCGCTCGTTCACCCGCGCGTCGAACCCGGCCGAGAGCACCCCGGCGAACCACCGCGGCTCCGCAAGCGAGAGCCCCGTCACCCGCGCCGCGTCGACCACCCGCGGCCCGCCGTCGAGGGCCGCGGCGATGCGGGCGCACGCGGCATCCGGGTCGCCCTCGGGCAGCCCCAGGCCCCCGGCGAAGTCGTTGCCCGTGCCGGCCGGCACGATACCGAGCGGGATGCGCGTGCCGGCGACGAGATTGACACCCAGGTTGACCATGCCGTCACCGCCCACCACCACGAGCGCGTCGGGTGCCGTGGCCAGCTCGGCGCGCACGACGCGCACGAGGCCGTCGAAGTCGGGGGCGCTCAGCGGCACCACCTCCAGCCCGTGCCCGCGGAGCGCCGCCACGACCTGGGGGCCGACGTGGCGGGTGGCCCCGAACGAGGCGTTCGGGTTGATCGCGACGACGACGCGCCGTGGGGTGTCGGGCATGCAGCCGATTATGGTGCATCAGGATGCGCAGGGGCGGCCCGGCCGTGTTGCGAGCGACGCCGGTTCGGTGTTGAGTCGGGATCCATGAGACTCACGAAGTTCGAGCACGCCGCCCTGCTCCTCGAGCAGTCGGGCAAGAAGCTCTTCATCGACCCGGGTGCGTTCACCACTCCCATCACCGACGCGGCGAACACCGTGGCCGTGGTCGTCACCCACGAGCATCCCGACCACTGGACGCCCGAGCAGCTCCGCCGCATCCTCGACGCCTCCCCCGACGCCGTGATCTTCGGGCCGGAGGGCGTGGTGAACGCCGCGAGCGACTTCGACGTGACGCGCGTCGACCCGGGCGACAGCGAGGAGATCGGCCAGTTCACGCTGCGCTTCTTCGGTGGCCGGCACGCGGTCATCCACTCCTCCATCCCCGTGATCGACAACGTGGGCGTGCTCGTGAACGACCTTCTCTACTACGCCGGCGACTCCTTCGCGGTGCCGGAGGGCGTGCAGGTCGACACCCTCGCCGCTCCCGCAGGGGCCCCCTGGATGCGCCTGGCCGAGTCCATGGACTACGTGCTCGAGGTGAAGCCCCGCCGCGCCTTCCCGACCCACGAGATGGTGCTGTCGGTGGCGGGCAAGAACCTCTCCAACGAGCGGCTCGGCTGGGCGACGACGCAGGGCGGAGGAGAGTACTTCCCTCTCGAGCCGGGCGATACGCTCGACCTGTGAGCAGCGCAGCCGACCCCACGGGTGAGTCACCCCTCTTCGACACCTCAGCCTTCCGGGAGGTGTTCGAGCACCACTTCACCTGGGCCTCCGCCGTGGAGCGCAACGTGCACCGCTTCGCCGCGCGCACCGCCCTCACCGACTCCACCACCGGCCGCACGTGGACGTACCGCGAGCTCGGCGCGGTGACCGGCGCCCTCGTGGCGGGCCTCGCCGCCCACGGCGTCGGACACCGTGACGTGGTGGGGTACCAGCTCACCAACCGGCCCGAGTTCGCCTTCCTCTACGTGGCGGCGCAGGGGCTCCGCGCGGTGTCGTCGCCGATGAACTTCAGGCTCGCGCCCGCCGAGACGGCGCACATCCTGAACCAGTCGCGCCCGACGGTGTTCGTGTACGAGACAGCGCTCACCGAGCAGGTGCGCACCGCCCTCGAGCTGGCCGATCACCGCCCGGCGACGCTCGTGGCGGTCGGTGCCGGCGAGGGCGCCAGCGACAGCGACCAGCCACTCCTCCCCGGCGCGATCCGCTTCGAGGAGCTCCTCCTCGACGGCGCCCCGAGCTTCACCGCCCCCGCCGACGGCTCGGTGTGGGACGAGACCTCGCGGCTCTACACCTCGGGCACCACCGGCATGCCGAAGGCCGTGCCGCTCACGAGCCTCAACGAGACCCTCAGCGCCCACGACGCCATCATGCACTTCCCGCTCGGCCCCACCGACAAGACCATGAACATGTCGCCCTGGTTCCACCGCGGAGGCAACTACTGCGCCGGCCCCAACACGGCGTTCTACGTGGGCAGCGAGGTGGTCACGCTCCCCCAGTTCGAGCCCGGACTCGTGCTCGACCTCGTGGAGCGGCACGGGCTCACCTACGTGATCGGCGCCCCCACCAACCTCGAGCGGCTCGCGGATGCACAGGAGGCCTCTCCGAGAGACCTCTCCTCGCTCTCGGGCATCGTGACGATGGGTGCACCCCTCGACCGCGCGGCGGCCCTCCGCTACCAGTCGACGCTCACGAAGCGCATCGCGAACGGCTACGGCACCACCGAGGCGTTCTGGAACACCTACCTCCGCCCCGAAGACCTCCCGGATGCGGCGGGCGCGGCCGGGCGGGCCTGCATCGACGACGACGTGGCGGTGGTGAAGGTCTACGACGACCGCTTCGCGGCCCCCGACGACCTCGCCGCGAAGGACGGCACCGAGGTGGGCGAGGTGATCATGCGATCCGTGAAGAGCGGTTACAGCTACCTCGCCAACCCGGAGGAGCAGGCGAAGAAGTTCCGCGACGGCTGGATGTACCCGGGAGACCTCGCCACCTGGACCGAGGACGAGATGATCACCATCGTCGGCCGCAAGGACGACATGATCATCTCGGGCGGCGAGAACGTGCATCCCGTGCAGGTGGAGGAGGCGCTGGCGGGGCACCCGGAGGTGGCCGACAGCATCGTGACCGGGCTCACCGACCCCGAGTGGGGCGAGCTCGTGGTGGCGTACATACTGCTGCGGCCCGGTGCGGGCGACCCCGGCGCGGCCGACCTCGTCGAGACCGCGCGCGAGCTCGACCGGTTCTGCCTCGCGAGCGACTCCCTCGCCCGCTTCAAGCGCCCACGGCGCTACGCCTTCGTCGACGAGCTGCCCTACACGGCCACGGGCAAGAAGCAGCACTTCGTGATGAAGCAGCGGGCCCCGCGTGACGCGGAGGAGGGTCTGTTCGTCACGCCGTGAACGTTTCATGCCCCCGCCGCGTTGTACCGGGTGGAGGTGCCATGAGCGACGAGCAGGCCGCGCTGCTGCGCGCGATCCACGACGCCCACGCGCCGTCGTTGCAGCGCTACGTGCTGCGGCTCACGCACGACCCCGAGCTGGCCGAAGACGTGGTGCAGGAGGCGCTGCTGCGCGCCTGGCGCTCCCCACGCATCCTGGAGCGGGGCGACGAGGAGGCGCGCGCCTGGCTCTACACGGTGTGCCGCAACCTCGTGATCGACGACCGCCGCAGCGCGCGCCACGGCCGCGAGTTCGCCACCGGCGAGGTGCCCGAGCGCCCCACCTCCGACCAGACCGACGAGCTGCTCGACCGCTGGTTGCTCGCCGACGCCCTGCTCTCGCTCTCGGCGGAGCACCGGCGCACCATCGTGAGCTCGTACTACCTCGGCCGGTCGGCGGGCGAGATCGCCGAGGCCGAGGGGGTGCCCGTGGGCACCGTGCGCTCGCGGGCGCACTACGCACTGCGGGCGCTGAAGCTCGCACTGCAGGAGAGGGGGGTGAGCCGATGAGCGATCACGGTGGGTTCAGGGAGTGGGACGCCGCGTACGTGCTCGGCATGCTGACGCCCGAGGAGCGCCGGCGCTTCGAAGAGCACCTCGACGACTGCCCGAGCTGTCAGGCCGCGGTGGCGGAGCTCGCGGGCATGCCCTCGATGCTGTCGCTGCTGACGAACGAGCAGGCGGTGGCCCTCGACGCCGACGAGACTCCGGATGCGCGGTCGCAGCCGGGCGGCGACACCGTCTCCGTGCAGCACCTGGCCCGAGCTGCGCGCCAGCGTCGCACCCGGGTGCGATGGCGCACGGCCGCCCTCGCGGTGGCCGCCGCGGTGGTGGTCGCCGTCGCCGGGGTGGCGGTGGGATCGATCGCGAGCGCACCGCCCCCGCGGGGCATGGAGCTGGCGATGGCGCAGGTCGAGCCGGGCTGGCTCGACGCCGACATCACCGTGTCGGAGAAGGGCTGGGGCACCCGCTTCGACTGGAACTGCAGCTACCGCGAGCGCCCGGCCTACGGCGGCGAACCGGCCGGGCAGCCCGAGGTCGGCACCACCTACGACCTCGTGGTGACCGACCGGGCCGGCGTGGAGACCCGGGTGGCGAGCTGGACCGCCTCGGGTGCCGAGGCGGGCAACCTGTCGGCCTCCACGAGCATCCCGACCGCCGAGATCCGCTCCGTCGACATCCGCGTGGCGGGCAGCGAACGGCCCCTGGTGCGCACCGAGCTCTGATCGCGGGCCTGCCACGGCACGGTGTCCACGAGGAGAACAGGCAGTGCCCCCTTCATATCGCCGAGACGGCATGTGGGCGTCTGCACAGGTGGCATCATGGAGACACACAACCTTTTTGATGCCCCTGTGAACGCGCCCGAGTGTTCCCCGGGCCGCGTTTTGGAGGTCACGCAGTGCACTTGTTCGTGAACGGGTCGTCGGGGGCGATCTCGGGGGAACTGAACATCCCGGTGTCGAAGTACCACGTGCATCGCGCGCTCGTGCTCGCCTCGCTCGCTCCCGGCCGGAGCGTCATCCACGGCCTCTCCGAGACACGTCAGGTGGTGTGGACGATCGGCGTGCTGCGCGCGCTCGGCACCCGCATCGAGGTGGAGGGCGACTCCTACGTGGTGCACGGCGGCCCTTACCGCACCGACGGCGGCGTGGTCGACCACGGGTCGAGCTCGGCGGAGGGCCTGCTCAACGTGGGCTCCTCGGGAACCACGCTCTACTTCATGACCGGACTCGCCGCCCTGGCCGACAAGCCGATCACGCTCACCGGCATGAAGTACTTCCGCCGCCGGCCCATCAAGGCGCTGCTCGACGCGCTCGGCCAGATGGGCGTGCGCTACGAGTCGACGAACGACTGCCCGCCCATCACCGTGCAGCCGGGCCGACCCACCGGTGGTCACGTCACCATCGCCGGAACGCTCTCGCAGTGGATCTCGGGGCTGCTGCTGCTCGCCCCGTTCGCCACTCGCGAGACGACGATCGAGGTGCTGGGCGAGCTCAACGAGCAGCCCTACGTGGAGCTCACGGTGCGCATGATGCGCCACTTCGGGCTCGAGGTCGAAGTCTCCGACGACTGGCTGCACTACACCGTGCGCCCGGGGCAGACGGCCCGCGCCGCCGACTACACCGTGCCGCCCGACATCGGGTCGGCGGCGTTCGGTCTCGCGGCCGCCGCCCTCCGCCCCTCCGACGTGCTGTTCAGGGGGCTCTCGGCCACCCGGGCGGCCGACACCGACCACCCCGAGGCCGAGTTCCTCGACATCGCGGCCGCGATGGGCCTGCCGATGCACCTCGACGAGGAGACCGGATTCGTGCGCGTGCGCCACGACGGAATCCGGCTCGCCCCGATCGAGCTGGACTGCCAGCCGATCCCCGACCTGCTGCCGGTGGTCTCGGCCATGGCGGCCTTCGCCGACGGCACCTCCCGGCTGCACAACGTCGCGCACATCCGGCTCAAGGAGTCCGATCGCGTGAACGCCATGCTGCAGCTCAACAAACTCGGCGGCCGGCTCGTCGACTCCGGCGTCGACCTCACGGTCACCGGGGTCGACTCGCTCGAAGGCGCATCGATGTCGTCGTTCAACGACCACCGGGTGCTCATGTCGCTGGCGGTGGCCGCCACCCGGGCCACCGGCGAGTCGCGCCTCACCTACCCCCGGGCGTACCGCATCTCGTACCCCACGTTCCTGCAGGCCATGACGAGCGTGGGGCTCGACATGAGCGTTCCGCCGCGCGAGACCGCCTCGGTGGCGGCGCGCAGCGAGGCCCTCGCCTCGTGAGCACGGCGGCGCCCGGCGAGGGCACGGGTGCGGGCGACTTCAGCGCCCTGGGCGGTCTCACCGAACCGGTCGACCTCCTGGCGGGCGGCACCACGGATGCGGAGGCCGCGGTCATCGAGGTGGGCGATCGCCCTCTCACGCTGAGCTGGGCGGAGCTCCGCGCCGAGGCCGACCGCATCTCGACACTGCTGCTCGAGCTCGGGGTGCAGCGCGGCGAGTCGGTGGCCTTCCAGCTGCCGAACTGGGCCGAGTGCGTGTCGCTGACGCTCGGGGTGCTGCAGATCGGCGCGGTCGTCGCCCCGATCATGCCGGTGTTCGGGGCGCGCGAGGTGGCCATGGTGCTCTCGCGCTCGAAGGCGCGGGTGCTCGTGGTGCCGCGGTCGTTCCGCAAGCGCCTGCACGCCGGCGAACTCGGAGCGGTGGTGGGCGAGGCGGCCGAGCGCGGGCTCCCGCTCCTGGTGGAGCACGTGCTGGTGCTCTCCGACCACGGGCCCGACGGCCGCGCGCGAGCGGGCGCCGAGGGCGTGGCCGAGCCTCTCGAGGCCGTGACCTCCACGACCGCCGCGGTGACCGCGGCCACCGGATGGGAGGCGCGCGACTTCGACGCCGCCCTGGCCGATGCCGCGACGCGGGTGGACGCATCCGCCCTTCTCGCACGTCGTCCCGGCGGCGACGACGTGGCCCAGCTGCTGTTCACCTCGGGCACCACCGGCGAGCCGAAGGGCGTGCAGCACCTGCACCGCACCCTCGGCACCGCCACCGCGATGGAGGTGGCGCACCTCGGGCTCACGGGCGGCGACCGCGTCTACATCCCCTCGCCGCTGGCCCACCAGACGGGCTTCCTCTACGGCCTCCTGCTCAGCTGGCGGCTCGGGGTGGCGAGCGTGGTGCAGCCGATCTGGAACCCCGATGTCGCGCTCGACCAGGTGTTCCGGCCACGCGACGACACCACCACCGTCGGCACGCCCGGAGCCGGGGCCGCGTTCGTGCAGGCGGCCACACCGTTTCTCATGGACCTCGTCGACCGGGTCGAGCAGGGTGCCGCCGCTCCCGCGACGCTCCGCATCTTCGTGGCGACCGGTGCCGCGGTGCCCCGCGAGCTCGCCGAGCGCGCCACCCGGGTGCTCGGCACCGCGGTCTGCGGCGCATTCGGGACCACCGAGACTTGCCTCGGCACGCTCTCGGCGCCCACCGACCCGCCGGGCTCCGCCTGGGGCAGCGACGGGCGTCCGCTCGCCGGCATCCGCATCCGTATCGTCGACGACGAGGGCGTGGAGCTCACCGCCGGCCGCGAGGGACACTACGAGCTGCACTCACCCACGATGTTCCTCGGCTACCTCGACCGGCCCGATCTCACCGCCGAGGTGTTCACCGCCGACGGCTGGTACCGCACCGGCGACCTCGCGATCGTCGACGAGGCCGGCTACCTGCACATCACCGGGCGCGTGAAAGACGTCATCAACCGGGGCGGTGAGAAGGTGCCCGTGGTCGAGATCGAGAACCTGCTGTTCGCCCACCCGCTCGTGCGCGACGTGGCCATCGTGGCCATGCCCGACGCTCGGCTCGGCGAGCGCGCCTGCGCGTTCGTGGTGCCCGCCGACCCCGCGCATCCGCTCGCCTTCGAGGTGATGCAGGCCTACCTGGCCGAGGCCGCGGTGTCGAAGTACTACTGGCCCGAGCGGCTCGAGACCATCGACGGGCTGCCGCGCAACCCGGTCGGCAAGATCCAGAAGAACCTGCTGCGCGAGCGGATCGCCGCGCAGCTCGCCGGAGAGGCGCGCGCCGCGGCCGGCGCGCGCGATGACACGGAACAGGAGAGCATGGCACTGTGAGCACCATCGACGAGGAGGCCTTCGCGGCCCTCAAGAGCGAGATCGAGGCGTGGGTGACCGGGCCCGGTGAGGCGTGGGCCGAGCGCATCGAGGCCGAGGGTGACGTGCCGCGCGAGCTCTATGAGGAGTTGCGCGACAACGGCTGGCTGAGCCTCGCCGCGCCCGCGGAGCTCGGCGGCCGCGGCATCCCGTTCTCGCGCTACCTCGAGCTGCTCGAGATCGTGTCGCGCTCGCACGGGTCGATCCGGATGCTCGTGCATGTGAACAACGGGCTGTGGCGCGCCCTCGAGCCCTTCGTCGACGAGTCGCAGCGGGCCGTGCTCGCCCAGTCGGTGTCGGGCGAGAAGCTCGTGGCGTTCACGCTCACCGAGGCCACGGCCGGCACCGGGGCCGACATCCGCTCGACCGTGCGCCGCGAGGGCGACGTGTACCTGCTGAACGGCGAGAAGCACCTCATCACCTTCGGCGTGAAATGCGACTACTGGCTGCTGTTCGCGCGGCTGGAGGGGACGAGCACGGCCGACGGCGCCGCCGGCACGGTCGCGCTGCTCGTGCCGAACACGGGGCTGCCGGGCGCCGAGGTGATCGACGACTCCGAGACCATGGGGGTGCGCGGCACCGACCACGCCATCCTGCGCTTCACCGACACCCCAGTGCCCGTGTCGGCGCGCATCGGCGAGGAGGGGCAAGGGCTCGACGTCGCGCTCGGCGGCTTCCTGCTGCCGAGCCGGGTGTCGGTGGCGATGAGCGCCGTGGGGCTCGCCGAGCGGGCCCAGGAGCTCGCGGTCGAGTACGCGCTCGCGCGAGAGACCTTCGGCAAGAAGCTCGCCACGAGGCCGGTCATCCAGGCCTATCTCGCCGAGAACTACGCCGACATCGCCGCGGCGCGGGCGCTCGTGCTCGAGGCCGCACGCGCCTATGAGGAGGGGCGTGCCGACGCGGCCGCGCTGTCGAGCGCGTCGAAGATCGTGGCCGTCGACATGCTCGCGCGGGTGACCGACAAGGCGCTGCAGGTGCACGGCGGCCAGGGTTACTGGCACCGCAACGCGATCGAGCGGGTGTACCGGGATGCGCGGGCGCAGCGCTTCGAAGAGGGCACGAACGAGATCCAGAAGACGGTGGTGGCGCGAGCGGTGCTCGCCGAGGCCGCCGCCGCAGCTGACACTGCTACAACCCGAAAGGCGACCTCATGACCGACGGCACCCCCGCATCCGCACCCCGCGTGGTGGTCATCACCGGAGCCTCGCGCGGCATCGGTCGCCTGCTCGCCCAGAAGCTCGGCGCGCAGGGTGCCGCCGTGGTGGTGAACTACAAGGTGAACGCCGACCTCGCCGAGGAGTCGCTCGCCGACGTGGTGGCCGCCGGCGGTTCGGGCATCACGGTGCAGGCCGACATCGAGCAGCCCGACGACATCGCCGCGCTCTTCGACCGGGTGGCCGAGGAGTACGGCCGCCTCGACGCCTTCGTGGCCAACGCCGCGGCGAGCGCCTTCAAGCCCGTGTCGCAACTGAAGACGCACCACCTCGACCGCAGCTACGCCACCAACACCCGCTCCTTCGTGCTGGGCGCCGTGCGCGCCGCCGAGCTGATGGACCGGGGCGGGCGCATCGTCACCATCACCAGCTACGGGTCGCTGCGCGCCTTCCCCACCTACGCGGCGCTCGGCGCGGCCAAGGCAGCGAACGAGGCCTACGTGAAGTTCATGGCGGCCGAGTACGGGCCCCGCGGCATCACGGTCAACGCGGTGAACGGCGGCCTCATCGACACCGACTCGCTCGACTACTTCTACAACCGCGTGCCGGGCATGGCTCCGATCGAGACGGTGTTCGAGAAGATCCCGCTGGGGCGCCCGGGCACGGCCGACGACATGGCCGACGCGGCCGACTTCCTGCTCTCGGCCAAGGCCGGCTACATCACCGGGCAGGTGCTGAGCGTCGACGGCGGGCTCACGGTCGTCGCGCCCCCGTACTGGGCCGACACCACCGGCGAGCTGCGCGCCGCCGTGTTCGGCTCCGGCGAGGCGTAACCTGAGCGTCATGCCGAAGCCGACGCCGGCGCTGGAGCGCACCTTCACGCCATGGCGGCTCAGGGCGCTCGAGCTGCCGCATCGGGTGGTGGCCGGCAGCATGCACACCGGCCTCGAGACCCTCGACGACGGCGGGGTCGCGCTCGCCGCCTACTACGCCGAGCGGGTGCGCGGCGGAGCGTCGCTGCTCATCACGGGCGGACTCGCCGTCAACCCGGAGGGGTGCGGCGCCCACGACTTCAGCGTGCTCGGCGACCCGGCCGGCGACGCCCGCTTCGCCCACGCTGCCGCGGCGGTGCACGAGGCGGGCGGGTTCCTGGCGGCGCAGCTCTTCCACGCGGGGCGCTACGCCCTGCTGGAGGGGGTGACGGATGCGGAGGGCCGGCCCGTGCATCCGGTCGCCCCGTCGCCGCTGCCGTGGCGGGCCGCGGGAGCATCGGTGCCCGTCGAACTCGACGAGGAGGGCATCGCGCGCACCATCGCCGACTTCGGGCGGGCCGCCGCGCGGGCGGTCGAGCTGGGGTTCGACGCCGTGGAGATCATGGCGTCGGAGGGGTATCTCATCAACCAGTTCTGCTCGCCGGTGACGAACCGGCGCGACGACGGCTGGGGCGGCGACGCCGTGCGCCGGCAGCGGTTCGCGGTGGAGGTGCTGCGCGAGGTGCGGCAGGCGGTGGGGTTCGACGTGCCCGTGATCGTGCGCCTCTCGGGTGCCGACCTCGTGCCGGGGTCCACCACGCCCGAAGAGACGGCGGCGCTGGCACGGGCGCTGGTGCGGGCGGGGGCGGATGCGCTGAACGTGGGCATCGGCTGGCACGAGTCACGGGTGCCGACGGTGCAGGCCGCGGTGCCGCACGGGGCGTGGCTGGGATACGCGGAGGCGGTGGCCGAGGCGGTGTCGCTGCCCGGCGACCCGTCGGCGCCGACCGCGGTGCCGGTGATCGCGAGCAACAGGCTCACCGATCTGCGCGACGTGGAGGCCGTGCTCGCCGGGGGACGGATCTCGGCGGTGGCGCTCGCGCGGCCGTTCCTGGCCGACGCGGCGATCGTGGGGCTCTCGCGGGAGGGACGCTTTCACGAGGTGAACTCGTGCATCGGGTGCAACCAGGCGTGCCTCGACCGGTCGTTCACGATGCAGCCGGTGTCGTGCCTGGTGAACCCACGGGCCGCGAACGAGTGGCGGTACCCGTTGCCGGCGTCGGTGGTGCGGGAGGGTGGCAGCGGCTCCGGGCGTCGGCGTGTGGCCGTCGTCGGGGGCGGACCCGCGGGATTGGTCGCCGCGGCCGATCTCGCCGAGCGGGGCGTCGCGGTCACGCTGTTCGAGGCCGCGCCCGAGCTGGGCGGGCAGTTCCGCCTGGCCGCGCGCATCCCGACCAAGGAGGACTACGCCCTCACCGTCGACCACTACCGCGACCGCCTCGCCCGGCTCGGCGCCGAGGTGCGCCTCGGGCACGCGGCCGACGCCGACGAACTCGCCGCGGCGGGATACGACTCGGTCGTGGTGGCCACCGGGGTGAGGCCACGCACGCTCGACATCGAGGGGGCCACGCTCCCCCACGTGCTGAGCTACGAGCGGGCGATCGACGAGGGCGTGCCCGAGGGGCGGGTGGCGATCATCGGCGGGGGCGGCATCGGGGTCGATGTGACGAAGCTGCTCGTGCTGCCGGGCGATCCGGCGGTGCGGGCGCGGGCGTTCGCGCGCCACCACGGGCTGCCGGAGGCGGGGGTGTCGCTCGAGGGGGCCGGACTGCCGCAGCGGGCGCGGGTCCGCGCATCCGTTCCACGGCCGGGTGAGCAGGTGACGCTGCTGCGGCGCACGGGCAAGTTCGGGGCGGGGATGGGCATCACCTCGCGCTGGGTCGCCCTCGGCGAGCTGCGGGATGCGGGGGTGCGCTTCGCGTCGGACCTCGCGTACGAGCGCATCACACCGTCAGGTGTCGAGGTTCTGCACGCCGACGGGCGGCGGGAGCTCATCGCCGCCGACACCGTCATCGTCTGCGCCGGGCAGGTGTCGCACGACCCGCTGAGCGCCCGTCTCGCCGAGCTCGGCGTCTCCCACGAACGCGTCGGCGGCGCCCTCGACGCCACCCGCGTCGACGCCGTCCGCGCCACCCGCCAGGCCCTCGACGCCGCCCGCCGCCCCGCCTGACCCGCCCGGGGCAGCCCCGCCGCGGGGGCCGCCGCACCGCCTGACCCGCCCGGGGCAGCCCCGCCGCGGGCCCCCGCCCGTCCCGCCTAGCTACGCTGCATTGCCTCCCGCACCTGCTCCTCACCCGCCCCATTCCCCCGCCGCGCCGCGCCGCGCGATCGACCCGTCACGAAGTGTCGCTTCGCGCGCAAAATGGCGGCATTTTGCGCCCTCTCGATCGGGAAGGGCCCGCGATCGGTTCGAGCCACGTGCATGGGGTGAGGCGAGAGGCTCGCGCGGGTGAGTGAGTCAGGCAGGCCGCGGGAGGGGAGAGGCAAGGCGGGAGGAAGAGGGGGCGAGTGGAGTGGGCGGGGTACTCCTGTGGGAGTAGGGCGGGGGCGCGAGGTGCGACGGGGAGAGGTGTCGGGGCAGGTGGGGCGGGGTTACGATCGTGGCATGCCGCATCCGGAGTCGCCGTGGTCAGGGCGGGGAGGGTGGAGCGGCGGATTCGGGCGGTGGTACGACGCCGACGGAGCGCCGCTCCCGGCACCCGAGCCCGGCAGCCCGGCCGCGGAGGCCGAGCAGCACAGGGCTCGCGTGGCGCGGCGGCTCACGCTGTGGGTGCCGGTGGTGGTGTCGTTCGTGGTGCAGGTGCCCGCGGCACTGTTCCGCTGGCGGCCGCGCGAATGGTTCACCGGGGCGGTCGACGACCCTGTGCAGTTCGCCGCGCGCCTCGCCCTCGCCGTCGTCGGAGCCCTCGCGCTGCTCTTCGCCCGCCGCTTCCCCGGCCCCACCTTCGCGGTGGTCTCCGCCTCGGCCGGCGCCTACGTGCTCGTCACGGCGGGCGAGTCCGCCCCGCCGTTCATCGCGCTCGCGTTCGCGATCGTGGGGGCCGTCGTGCGCGGCGCCCGGCTCTGGGCGTGGTGCTCGCTCGGCGCGGCGTGGCTCGTCACACTCGTGCTCGGGATCGCGCTCCGGGTGCCCTGGCAGCCGGCGCTCGTCGTGGCGGTCAGCCTCGCGCTGGTGCTGTGCGTGGCGGTGGGCGAGAGCGTGCGCACGCGCCGCCGGCGCTTCGCCGAGGCACGCCGGCTCGCCGCCGAGCGCCGCGCCACCGAGGCCCAGGCCGAACGGGTGCGCATCGCCCGCGAACTGCACGACGTGCTCGCCCACTCGCTCTCGGCCATCAGCGTGCAGGCGGGCGTGGGCCTGCACCTCATCGACTCCAAACCTGAGGAGGCGGCCAAGGCCCTCGCCGTCATCAAGGCCACCAGCCGCTCCGCGCTCGATGAGGTTCGCGCGGTGCTCGGCGTTCTCCGTGACGGGTCTCCGGATGCGCCGGCGGCCCGCGACGGCGACACCCACGCCCCTCTCGTGCCCGAACCCGACCTCTCCCGGCTGCCGTCGCTGATCGAATCCGTGCGAGCGCAGGGGGTGTCGGTGGAACTCGACGATCGTCTCACCGCAGCGGAGGCCCAGGCCGTCCCGCAGTCCGTGCAGCTCGCGGTCTTCCGCATCGTGCAGGAGTCGCTCACCAACGTGCTGCGCCACGCCCGCACGCCGCACGCCCGGGTGGCGCTCTCCGCCACCGCCGACTCGTACCGTGTCGACGTCGTCGACGGGCCGGATCGAGGTGCCGACCACGATCCGGATGCAGGCATCGATCGTCAGCATCACCAGGACGACCCGGCGGACCGCGCATCCGCAGCGTCCGCCGGATCCGGCCGCGGGCTCCTCGGCATGCGCGAACGCACCCTCCTGCTCGGCGGCACCTTCTCCGCCGCGCCCGTCACGGGCGGCTTCCGCGTCTCCGCGACTTTCCCCCGCGCATCCGCGCCGCCCGCCGCCGACGCACCCCGCGCATCCGCACCGCCCACCGCCACCGTACCGCCCGCCGCCGCCACCGCGCCGCCCTCCTCCCCCGGGGCCACCCCGTGATCCGCGTGGGCCTCGCCGACGACCAGCAGCTCGTGCGCGGCGGCTTCCGCGCCCTGCTCGAGTCCGAACCCGGGTTCGACGTGGTCGGCGAGGCCGGCACTGGCGCCGCCGCGGTCGAGCTCGTGCGGCGCCACCGCCCCGACGTGCTGCTCATGGACATCCGGATGCCCGACGGCGACGGGCTGTGGGCCACCGAACGCATCACGGCCGACCCGGCGCTCGCGGCCACGCGCATCGTGATCGTCACCACCTTCGAGCTCGACGAGTACGTGGCGCGGGCGATCCGCGCGGGCGCGAGCGGATTTCTCGTGAAGGACACCGAGCCCGTCGAGCTGCTGCGCGCCGTGCGGGTCGTGGCCGAGGGCGACGCCCTGCTGAGCCCCGGGGTGACCCGCCGCCTTCTCGAACAGCTCTCGCACGGCCTCGCGACGGCTCCGGATGCGGCACCCCTGGCCGTGCTCACGGCCCGCGAACGCGAGGTGCTCGCGCTGGTGGGCTCGGGCCTGACGAACGAGGAGATCGGCGCCCGCCTCCACCTCAGCCCGCTCACCGCGAAGACCCACGTGTCGCGCGTCATGTCGAAGCTGGGGGCGCGCGACCGCGTGCAGCTCGTGATCACGGCCTACGACACCGGTCTGGTGAAGCCCGGCCCGTGAGTGCTCCCGCGGGAGTACCCCCGTCGGGCAGATGACTCCTGCCGGCGGACGCCCCGTCCCGGCGCACCCGCGAGGCTCGTCGCACGGGTTCCGCCGGAGCCCGACTCCGACCGATTGGATCACCGTGATCACCGCCCTCGCCACCACCGCCGCCGTCGCCCACCCGTGGGGGTTCGGCGGCGGGCCCTGGTTCCTGCTCGTGCTCATCCCGCTGTTCTGGATCGCCGTGTTCGCGATCCTCTTCGCCACCGTCGGCCGCCGCTGGCGCCGCAACGCCTGGGCCTGGCGCTCAGGCGCCTTCGCCGCCGAGCAGCCCGGCCGCCGCGCCGAGGCGACCCTCGCCGAGCGGTTCGCGCAGGGCGACATCGACGAGGTGGAGTACCGCGCCCGGCTCGAGGTCATCCGCGCGAACAACCCCACGCCGCCGTCGTTCCCGGGCCGCTGAGCGGCGACATCCTGCCATTCCGCGACGGCAGACCGCCGGATGCGCGGTGCGGGGCCCGCAGACCGCGCCGCACCGCGCATCCGCTCGCCACACTGGAACCATGACCGCGCCGCTCACCCTCGCCGACCTCCCGTTCCCCGACACCGCCGCCGCACGCGGGGCGTACGAGGTGGCGGCACGGCACCACTCGCCGGCCATGCTGGGGCACGCCGTGCGGTCGTGGCTGTGGGCGGCGGAGCGCGGTCGCCGGGAGGGGCTCGCCGTCGACGACGAGCTGCTGTTCGTGGCGGCCCTCCTGCACGACGTGGCGCTCGAGCCGGCGTTCGACAGTCACACCGTGCCGTTCGAGTACGCGGGCGGCGAGCTCGCATGGGCGTTCGGTGCGGCCGCCGGATGGGCGCCGGAGCGCCGCGAGCACGCGCGCGAGGTGATCGTGCGGCACATGGGCGATCCGGTCGACCCGGCCGACGACGCCGAGTCGTACCTGCTCGAAGTGGCCACCTCGCTCGACATCTCGGGGAGGTCGCCCGAGGCGTGGCCTGCGGCGTTCCGCGCCGAGGTGCTGGGCGCGCATCCGCGGCTGGGGCTGCCCGGCGAGTTCCTCGGGTGCCTCCGCGCTCAGGCCGACCGCAAACCGGAGTCGTCGGCCGCCGCGGCTCTCGCGAGCGGCATCGCCGGCCGCCTCGCCGCGAATCCGCTCGACGCCTGAGCCTCGGCGACGGGCCGGCCGCGACCGCCCGCGCCTCCGTCCGCACCCGCCGACGAACGTGTGCTCGCGCAGCCGCTCGACGTGTCGCCCCGGCGCCGACCGCCGGCGACCGCCCGCGCCTCTGCCCGCGACCGCCGACGCCACCGCGCGCATCCGCCGGCCTGCACCGCTCGCCTCAGCGTCGGCCGAACAGCCTCCCGACCAGACGCCGGAGCAGCCCCCGGCGCGGGGCCGCCGCAGCCGGAACGGGCACCGTGCCCGTCCACCCGAAACGGCGCGTGAGCTCGCGGGCGACCACGGCGTACTTCTCCGGCGGGAGCGCCACGCCCGATCGCCGCAGCCCCCCTTGCCTCAGGCGGAACACCCGCTCCAGCCGCACCCAGCTCGGCCGGCCCGCCGCATCCCACGGCCCCGCGCCGATCGCGACGTCCCACTGGTCGTCGTGGGGCTTCGAGGTGAGCTGCAATCCGAGCAGCGACCCGTCGGAGGCCGCGGCCACCACGAGCACCGGGCGGTCCTTGCCCCGCCCGTCGGCCTCTTCGAACGGCACCCAGGTCCACACGATCTCGCCCGGGTCGGCCCTCGAGTCTGTGCGCGGGCGGTAGGAGATGTCGACCCGGCGCACCCGGCGCGGGTCGATCTCGATCGTCGCCGAGGCTCCTCGCCGGCCAGGGCTGTCCTCCGCACCCCGCCCTGCGGGCCCTCCGGTCGCTCTGCGCATGAGCCGACCCTATCGGCACCGGTCGATCGTTGCCCGAGCTTAACGATTCGCGAATTGCCGCGACCGGATGCGCGGATCACGCGGGACCGTGAGGTTGGATGAGGGGGCGCGGGCGCCCCGCCCGCCGAGTCCGAGGATCGATGAACCACCCCTCCCCGCCGTCCCGTTCCGGCCGAACCCCGAACCACTCCCGCCGCGTGTCGAGCCGCGCCGTGTCACGTTCCGGGCGCGCCGGTCGCCGCACGCGCATCCGCTCGCTCGCCGCGGGCCTGCTCGTGGTCGCCCTCACCGCCGCCGGCACCGTGCTCGGAGCACCCGCGGCCTTCGCCGACGACTACCCGAGCTGGGACGACGTGCTGGCGGCCCGGTCGAGCGAGAGCGCGAAACAGGACGAGATCGCACGCATCCAGGGCATCATCGCCGATCTCGAGCAGCGCGCCGAGGAGGCCAGGGCCCTCGTCGAGCAGCGCACCGCCGAGAACGAGGAGGCCGAGGCCGCCCTCGCCGCAGGTCAGGCGAAGGCAGATTCCCTCGCGGCCGCCAGCGCAGCGGCCACCTCGAAGGCGGAGGAATCGGAGCGCCGCGCCGCGGTGATCGCCGCCCAGTTCGTGCGCATCGGCGGCACCGATCTCACCTCGATGCTCCTCACGAGCACCTCGCAGCAGGCCGACGACCTGCTCGCCCAGTTGAGCTCGGCGGGCCAGCTCACCGAGGTGGTGAGCGCCGTCTACGCCTCGGCCGAGCTCGACAGCAACACCGCCCACACGCTCAGCGAGCAGGCCGAGGTGGCCGAGAGCGCGCTCACCGGACTGGCGGCGGCCGCCCAGCAGGCGCTGCAGGCCGCCGCCGAGGCCCAGGCGGCGATGGTGGCCGCGCTGCAGGAGCAGAACGCGCACCGAGAAGAGCTCGACGCCCAGCTGACCAGCCTGCAGCAGAACCTCGCCACGACCGAGCAGCAGTACCAGGCGGGGGTCGAGGCGCGCGCCGCGGCGGCGGCTGCGGCTGCAGCGGCGGCGGCTGCCGCGGCGGCGGCGGCCGCGCAGCAGGGGGGCGTGGTGGTGGGGCCCGTCTCCTCCGACGCGCAGGCGCTGGCAGAGGAGCTGATGGGCTACGTGGCGTCCGGCGCCTTCCACGGCTCGACCCCCGACCATGTGTTCGAGATCGCCTGGATCGCCCAGGGTCAGGATGTGTCGGGCTGCGGCATCGACGTCACCATCCTGCAGGCGATGGTGGCGGCGGTGCGGGCCTTCGGCAGCGCGGGCGTCTCCGACATCAACCGCCGGTGCACCGGGCAGATCGAGGGCGCGGGCACCGCGTCGGCGCACTACCGCCAGGGCGGAGGGCACGCCGTCGACTTCACCTCGGTGGGCGGCGTGCGGGTCACGGGCGCCAACGCGGCGTCGCTCCAGCTGATCGCCGTGCTCGATCCGATGATGCCGAACGGCTCGCGGGTGGGGCAGTCCAACTGCCGCTATGCCGCGGGCAACGAGCCGAGCTTCATCAACTTCGTCGACTTCGCCGACACCTGCAACCATCTGCACATCGATGATTTCTGACACCCCCGAGCGTGTCGAGGAGAAAGTGGCTAGAGTGTCTAACTAACCGGCCGCGTATCCTTCGGGGGAATCATGAGGCGCACCTACGACACGGCACTCGCCGACGTCGTCGTCGTGCGCCGTGAAGGCCCGAAGCGCTGGCGGCTCGCGGTGCACCGCTTCACGGGCGAGGTGCTGAGCACCACGGTGCTGCACGTCGAGGGCGACTTCCGCAGCTCGGTGCTGAGGCTCGTCGACCGCACGCTGGCCACCGTCGACCTCGGCGCGCATCCCGCCGCGTGGGTCGACGGCGGCGACACCTGGTCGGCTCCCCTCCGCGCCCTCGCCGACCTCCGCGGCTCGAACCGCGTGCTCATCTGACCGCTCCCGCCCGCAGCCCGCCCCGTTAGTCGACGCCCCGCCGGAGCCCACCAGCGCCACGCCCGTTCGGCCGCGCGCCAGCTACGGCCCACGCGCCATCCCGCCGCCGACGCGCCTCCTGGCGCGCATCCGTCAGTCACACCGCACCGGCGGACAGCGCGTTCGGTGGCGCGAGAATCACGCTCACCGGGGCACTCTGGGCGACGGACGCGCGGATTCCTGCGCCACCGGACGAACGGCGCGCGAGCGGAGCCGCGGTCGGCGGCGTGACAGAGCGCGAGCGCGCGACGCCGCCGACCGCGCAGCGCCGGCCGAGGGTCAGGCGAGCGTAGCGATGTCGATCACGAAGCGGTAGCGCACGTCGGAGGCCAGCACGCGCTCGTAGGCCTCGTTGATGGCCTCGGCCGAGATGACCTCCACCTCGGGCGCGATGCCCTTCTCGGCGCAGAAGTCGAGCATCTGCTGCGTCTCGGCGATGCTGCCGATGCTCGAGCCGGCGAACGAGCGCCGGTTGTTGAACAGGGTGAACACCTGGATGGGAAGCGGCTCCGGCGGCGCCCCCACGTTCACGAGCGTGCCGTCGAGGGTGAGCAGGCGCAGGTAGGAGGCCAGGTCGAGGTCGGCGCTGACCGTGTTGACGATGAGGTCGAAGCTGTTGGCCAGCTCGGCGAAGGTGGCCGGGTCGCTGGTGGCGTAGTAGTGGTCGGCGCCCATGGCGAGACCGTCGTCCTTCTTGCGGAGCGACTGCGAGAGCACGGTCACCTCGGCGCCCATGGCGTGGGCGATCTTGACGGCCATGTGGCCCAGCCCGCCGAGGCCGATGACGGCGACGTTCTTGCCGGGGCCGGCGTTCCAGTGCGCGAGCGGCGAGTAGGTGGTGATGCCGGCACACAGCAGCGGCGCCGCAGCCTCATAGGGGATGGACTCGGGCACCTTGAGCACGAAGTCCTCCACCACCACGATGTGGCTGGAGTAGCCGCCCTGGGTGATGGTGCCGTCGCGGTCGACGCTCGTGTAGGTCTGGGTGTTGCCGTTGAGGCAGTAGTTCTCCATGCCGGCGAGGCAGTTCTTGCACTCGCGGCACGAGTTCACCATGCAGCCGACGCCCACGCGGTCGCCGACGGCGTGCAGCGTGACCTCTGAGCCGACCTCGGTGACGACCCCCACGATCTCGTGGCCGACGACCTGCGGGTAGGTGATGCCTCCCCATTCGCCGCGCACGGTGTGGATGTCGGAGTGGCAGACGCCCGCGTAGGCGATCTCAATGAGCACGTCTTTCGGGCCCACGGCCCGGCGCTCGATGGTGACGGGGACGAGGGGCTCGGTGGCGGAGGGGGCGGCATAGGCTTTGACCAGCATGTCTTCAGCCTACGACCGGGCGGGACTCCCAGCGTGCACGGTGCAGCCGTTCGAAGGCGTCGAGCAGCAGGTCGAGGGTGAAGTCGAACTCGGCGTCGTCGTCGCAGGCACCGGTGGGGGTGCGCTCGGCGGCGCTCAGGGCGATGGCGACGACGTTCGGGAACCGCTCAGCCAGCTGCCGGGCGAGCTCGGCCTGAGCCGCGGGGTCGGGATGCGCGAGGCCGGCGGATGCGGCCGATGGCGACGCCGCGTCGCCCGCGGGCGGGGCGCTGAACGCTTCGGGGCTGAACCCCCAGATGCGGTGGCCGAGCGCGTGCATCGCGTGATGGGCGAGGTCGGGGCTGAGACCGCCGTGCAGCAGCTCGCCGGCCACCGCGTCCATGTGGCCCAGCACGGCCGGGGTGCGCACCGTGGCCGACTCGATCGCGGTGCGGAGCCACGGATGCGCGAGCAGCCCGGCGCGCGCCGAGTGGATGCGTGCCCGCACGGCGTCTTGCCAGCCGAGGCCGGGTCGGGGCGGCGCGTAGGCCTCGACGACGGAGTCGATCATGGCGGCCACGAGGTCGTCGCGCCCGGCCACGTGCTTGTAGAGGGCCATCGGTACGACGCCCAGTCCGGCTGCGAGCGATCGCATGCTGATCGACTCGAGTCCCTCGCGGTCGGCCCGCTCCACGGCGGCCTCGATCACCCGCGATCGATCGAGCGGCTGCCGGGTCATTGACACGGTGTACATCGTACACCTAGGCTCGGCGTCGAGAGGTGTACGCCGTACACCTCGCTTCGCCGCATCCGGGAGCCCACACCATGCCCAGCCCACGACTCGCCCGCCTCGCGGGCGTGCTGTACCTGCTCACCTTCGTGACCTCCATCCCGGCGCTCGCGCTCAAGACGCCCCTGCTCACCGATCCGGCATCGGCCGCGGCGGCGGGCCCGGCACGCTGGGCGGGGCTGCTCGAGATCGTGCTCGCGCTCGCCTGCGTCGGCACCGCCGTGGCGCTGTACCCACTCACCAGCCGCGTCGCCCCGGCGGCGGCGCTGGGCTTCGTGGCGTCGCGCGTACTCGAGGGCGCACTCGTGCTGGTGGGCGTGATGGCGCTCCTCGCGCTGGCGGCAGCCGCCACGGCGAGCGGGGCCGCGGATGCGGACACTGGCACGGCAGCCGCGGCGGCGGCCGATCCCCTGGCCGGCGCGCTCGTGGCCCTGCACGATCAGGCGTTCCTGCTCGGCCCGGGACTCCTCCCGGCGGTCAACGCCGTGCTGCTCGGCGGTGTGCTCTGGCGTGGGCGGCTGGTGCCGCGCATCATCCCGCTCGTCGGTCTCATCGGCGCCCCCGTGCTGGCCGCGTCGGCCGTCGCCTCGCTGTTCGGGGTACTGCCCCAGGTCTCACCCCTCGCCGGGCTCGCAGCCCTGCCGATCGCCCTGTGGGAGCTCGCCATCGGCCTGTGGCTCACATTCCGCGGTCTCCGCCTCTCGGCGGCATCGCCGACGGGAACAACGGGCACCTCCGCTCCGCGCCGAGGTTGAGCGCCGTCATCCCGAGTCAGGCCCGAAGGCCGCCTCGATGCGGCGGTGCCGGGCGATCACGGGCTCGAGCCAGCCGGGGTGCGTGACGGCGTAGCGCCGCCCGGCGCGCACGGCCTGCACGGCGATGTTCGCCACCTCCTCGGGCGCGAGCCACGGCAGCCCTCCCCCGTCACCCGCCGACAGATCGACGTCGACGAGTCCGGCCGCACCACCGCTCGCGGGACGGTTGCGCGAGCTCGACCCGAGCGCGGTGCGCACCGGACCGGGCGCGAGCAAGGTGACCGAGATCCCCTCGCCGGCCAGCTCGTCCGCGAGCACCTCGGCGTAGGCCGTGATGGCCGCCTTCGTCACGCCGTACCCGCCCATGCCCACGTCGGGCGCGAATCCGGCCACCGACCCGGTCACGAGGATGCGCCCTCCGGCGCGCCGCACCAGCGGGAGGAACTCCTGCACCGTGTGCGCCGTGCCGTAGAGGTTGACGCCGAGCAGCCACGCCCAGTCGGCGTCGGTCATCGCGTCGAGCCGCCCGGTGGAGGCGACGCCCGCGTTGCTCACGAGCACGTCGACCCCGCCGAACAACCGCTCGGCCTCGCCCGCCAGCGCACGCACGCCGTCCTGCGAGCTCACGTCGACCCGGGCCGCGTGACCGCCGATCGCCTCGGCGACCCGCTCCGCCGCAGCCAGGTCGATGTCGGCGGCGAGCACCCGCGCACCGTCCGCGGCGAACCGCTCGGCGATCGCGCGCCCGATACCGGAACCAGCCCCGGTCACCACCACGGCCTCCGGCCTGGCGCCCGCCGGCCCGGCACTCATCCGCCCGCCACCCGCCGGCCCGGCTCTCATCGCGCATCCCTTCGACTCGACTCGCAGTGGCGACACGCCTCGACGACTCGGCTCACCGCATCCGCCCGTCTCCGCCAGCCCCACCCCGCACGAAGTGCGGATACCATGGCCACATCCACGACCTGAACGCGGAAGACGCCGGCTGAGAAACACCCTCTCCACCGCGACGCCACACCACGCGACCCCGCGACGACGATGACGACGGAGAGCCCATGACCGCACCCGGCTTCAGCCTCCGCCAGCTCGAGACCTTCCTCGCCGTGGCCGACACGGGCTCGATCACGGCCGCCGCCGAGGCGCTGCACGGATCGCCCTCGGGCGTCGCCGCCGGCCTCGACGCCCTGGAGCGCACTCTCGGCGTGCAGCTGTGCGTGCGCCGCCGCGCCCACGGCGTGACGCTGACCGCCCGCGGCCGCGAACTGCAGCGCTCCGCCCGCGACCTGCTCGCCGAGGCGGCCGAGCTCGAACGCGCCATCGGCGGCGGCCGCACCGGGCTGCGCGGCGAGGTGACCATCGGATGCGCGGAGGAGATGGCCCCCGGCATCCTCCCGCCGATCGTCGAACGACTCGCCCTCGACCATCCGGGCGTGGCCCTCGAAGTGAGGATCGGGCTCGAGGAGTCGTTCTGGCCGCGGCTGCTCACGGGCGAGATCGATCTCGCGATCACCCTCGACCACCGGCAGCCGACCGAGCTGGAGTCGGTGCGACTCACCCCGCTGCCGCTCATCGTGGTGCTGCCGGCCGATCACCCGCTCGCCGCCGAGGAGCGCATCACACCGGCGCAGCTGCGCGACGAGCCCTGGGTCATGCTCGACACCGAACCGGGCGCCACCCACTCGCGCTCGGTCTTCCACGCCGCCGGTGTCGTGCCCACGGTCGCCTTCCGCTCCCCGAGCTACGAGCTCGCCCGCTCGCTGGTGGGGCGCGGCCTCGGCTACACCCTGCACATCCATCGCCCGGCCGGCGACCTCTCGCACGAGGGCCGGCAGCTTGTGGTGCGGCCGCTGGTGACGGATGCACCGGTCGAGTCGGCGACGCTCGCCTGGTCGGCGCGCATTCGGCCCTCGCCCCCGGCCCGCGCGGTCATCGCGGCCGCCCGCGCAGTGTGGGCCGACGGTCTCGCCCGAACCGATGGCACCCCGAAGCAGTCGGCCACGCCCGAGGAGCCGACCGCGCTCAGTGAACCAGCGCGGCGGGCACCCTACGGCGCGCACTAGACGACATCCTCGGCGCGTGCGGCGGCCTCGCGCAGCGGGTGCGCGAGCCCCGGCGGCCACGCGTCAAGGTGCCGACCGATGAGCCGCCATTCACCGCTGCGGCACTCCACCTCGTCGCGCAGGTAGCCGCTCATCTCGAACACGGCCTCGCCGGTGGCGGGGTGCCGCACGGTGGTCATCCAGTAGGCCCACACCGTCCATCCCTCCCGCGCGGCCGGGCCGGGCGCGGTGGATGCGGGCGGCAGCGGGGTGTAGAGCTGGTTCGAGAGGCGGTGCTGCCGCCCCGTTGGGCCTCCGGTGCGCGCGGCCGACACCGCACGGATGTCGTCGATGCCGCGCCACTCGTGGTGCACGCCGTCGGGAGCGACCTCGCTGAACACGGCGTCGGCCCAGTAGGTGCCGAGGTAGAGCTCGAGGTCGCGCGTGTCGAGCGCCCAGAGGCCCACCGCGATCACGTCGGCGATCGCCTGCCTGGCCTCCGGCGACGGCGACAGCGTCTCCCCGCTCATCTCGCCATCTCCTTCGCCGCGGCCTCCGGCCGGTCGAACGCGGAACGCTGCACCCCGAGCACCGTCGCCCCGATCCCCTGCATCCACGCCCCGTACTGCGCGGCCGCGTGCGTGCGGTACATCATCACGTCGCGGATGTACCGCTCGAACCGGCGCCCCGGCCTCGCCTCCGAGCTGCCTGCCGAGGCGAAGAGCAGCTCCACCGCCTCGGCCGCGAGCCGGCCCGCCTCGAGCGTGAGCCCGTTGAGCCGGGTGTCCATGCCGCGGGTGAGGGGCTCGCCCCGGCTCACGAACGCCTCCGACCACTCCGCGATCGTGTCGGCCACCTGCAGCAGGATCGCCTCGGCCGCGTCCGCCTTCACCACCGCCTCGCCGAACACCCGCTGGCTGGCCGGGTCGTGGTCGCGGGTGGCGAACGGCGGGAGCGGTGCTTTGCGCACCCGGGAGAGCTCCTCCCACTCGTCGAGCGCGGCGCGGGCGGCGCCCACGACCACTGCCGCGAGCTCCGCCCCGAGGAACGACTGCACGCTGCCGATGTACTTCGGGTCGCCGTGCAGCGCCGCGCCCGTGAGCCGGGCGTCGACCTCGCCCGCCCAGCGGTTGTCGACGAGGTGGTCGGCGGGCACCCAGACGTCGTCGAAGGCGACGGAGTTCGAGCCGCTGGCACGCATGCCGAGCACTTTGTCGCCGCCCCAGTCGTCGAGCAGCGTGTACGAGACCCTGGGCAGCAGGGCCTGCGCGGTGCGGGGCGCCCCCGACGCATCCGTCTCGCCCTCGACGGCGATCGAGACGATGGCGTGGGTGGAGTAGGGCGACCCGGACTGATAGCGCGAGACCCCCGTGAGCCGGTAGCCGTCGCCGTCACGCCGCGCGGTGCCGGCGGGGGCGAGGCTGTGCGAGGCACGGAAGTAGCCGGCCGCGTCGCCGAACGCCTCCACCTGCACCCGCTCGGGCCACGAGGAGGCGAGCTGCAGCGCGTGCGAGAAGCCGAGGCAGTAGCACCAGCCCGATCCGGGGTCGGCCGAGGCGATCTCGATCACGGTGCGGAGCCACGTGCGCAGCGACACCGCTTCGCCGCCGAACCGGCGCGGCGTGAGCAGGTGGCCGAGGCCCAGCTCGAGCATCCGCTCGTGCACCTCGGGCGGGTAGTGGCCGAGGCGCTCCGACTCGTCTTGGTGCTCGCGCAGCAGGTCTTTGAGCAGGCGCGCCCTCGCCACCGGGTCGAGGGCGGTGCGGGGGTCGGGGTGGGAACCGGGGTCCGGTCGGGTTTCGGGTGAGGTCATCGTGGCACTCCTTCGTGCTGGGTGGGGTGAGGATGCGCTGGGGCGGTGGGCGACAGCACTCCCGTGAGCTGGTGGGGGTCGTCGAGGGCGGCGTAGGCGCGGGCGGCGTCGGCGAGGCCGTAGCGCCCGGTGATGAGGGCTCGCGCGCTCAGGCGGCCGCGTGCCACGAGGCGCTCGAGGCGGGGGACGGAGCTGCGCACGTCTCCCCCGCCGCACTGGGCGCCCACGATCGTGCGCGAGCCGAGCGAGTACTGCAGGTTGTCGAGGCTCACGACGGCGCGCTCGCTCTCGAGACCGGTGGGCACGACCCGTCCGCCGTAGCGCGTGTAGTCGAAGGACTGGCGCATCGCGAGGGTGCTGCCGGCCGCCTCCATCCCCACGTCGACGCCCCGCCCTCCCGTGAGGGCGTGCACCCGGTCGACGACGTCGTCGCCGGCGTCGAGCGCGTGGTGCGCGCCGAGGGCCAGCGCGCGGGAGCGCCGCCAGGGGTCGGGATCGATCGCGACGACGGTCTCGGCGCCGGCGAGCACCGCGGCCTGCACCATCCAGAGACCGAGGTGACCGCATCCGGAGATGCCCACCGACTGTCCGGGGCCGACCCCCGCCACGTCGAACACGGCGCCCGCGCCCGAGGGTCCGC
Organism: Herbiconiux moechotypicola; assembly: GCF_024979255.1. Classification (GTDB taxonomy): domain Bacteria; phylum Actinomycetota; class Actinomycetes; order Actinomycetales; family Microbacteriaceae; genus Herbiconiux; species Herbiconiux moechotypicola. The sequence continues at coordinate 137,923 of NZ_JANLCN010000008.1, read as the reverse complement.
CGCAGCCGAGCAGGGCGAGCTCCTCGTCGGGCAGCGATCCCCGCACGCGCACGAGGTTGCTCTCGTCGTAGACCAGCCGGTCGACGTGGGCGCCGATCCCGCCGTCGCTGCCGATCTCCTCGCCGTCGGCGGTCTCGCCCACGCGGCGCTCCATGAGCGCGAAGATGCGGTCGCACGCGCCCGGCGCGCCGCGGCGGCAGAAGAAGCATTCGCCGCACTGGCGGGTTCCGGTCACGACGACGGCGTCGCCGGCCCGCACCCGGGTCACCTCGCCGCCCACCGCTGTCACCCGGCCGGCGGCGGCGTGGCCGAGCACCCGGCGCCGTCCGTCCGGCGCTCCCGCGACCGGGTCGGCGCGACGCCGGTCGATCGTCATGAGCTCGGTGCGGCACACCGCGGAGGCGCCGATCTCGACCAGCACATCGCGCGGCCCGAGCGGATCGAGCAGCACCTCCACGAGCTCGGGCACCGACCCGTCACCCCGCGCCACGACCGCGCGCGCGACCACTCGTGCCGGTCCCCGCGCATCCGCACCCGCGTCACCGCCCGGCACGTGTGTACCCGCCCGCGGTCCCCGCGCATCCGCACCTGTGCCCGCGTGCGCGCTCATCGCGGCCAGACCCCCTGCTTGCCCGGGGCGAGGATGCCCGCGGGGTCGACCGCGGCCTTGAGGGTACGGGTGAACTCGAGCAGGGCGTGGTCGTTCCACGAGAACTGCTCGGCCACGAGGTCCATGAACTCCAGGTGCGCCCGGTACTCGCCGTAGCCGGCCGCCGCGAGAAGCGGCACGAGCTCGGCGAAGGCCCGGCGCACCCGGTCGGACTCCGCGGGGTCAGCGGCGTCGAAGAAGATCATGAGCACGTTGACCGCGTGCCGCCCGGTGCCGAGCCAGCCGCCGATGTAGTCGAAGCCCGCCGCCTCGATGTGGTCGCGCATGATGCGGGAGGCGGCCGCCACGTGCAGCCCGGTGAACGGCGACACCGGGCACAGGCCGATGTGGGCGCCGGTGGGGCCGTTCGCCCGCCAGCGCACCCCTCCGGCCAGCAGCATGCCGGGGATGCCCGCCGCGAAGTGGTCCATCGGCAGCACCTCCTCGGCGGTCGCGGTGCCGTCGTACCGGTTGACCGACACCGCGCTGCCGGCGATCGCCCCGATCACCTCGCGCACCCGCCGCTCCTTGAGGTCGAGCAGCTCGTCGCCGCCGTAGAAGGCGCACTTCACGTTCCAGCGACCGAGGCCGAGGTCGGCGGCGATCACGTCGACCACCTCGTCGGGCACCACGCCGTCGCCGTCGAACCACCGCTCGCGTGACGACTGACCCGCCGCGACGCCGACCGCGTTGGCCGCGTTGACCACCCCGTCGATCACACCCTCGAGGGTGAGCTCGCGCATCGCGTCGACGAGCTCGGGCAGCCGCGCCTCGTCATCGATCGCGATGCGGCAGGCCGCGAAGCGCTCGGGGCGCGGAAGGAGCCACACCCCCATCTTCGTGACGATGCCGAGGTTCGACTGCAGGAAGAGCCCTTCGAGGCCGGGCCCGAAACCGCCGCGGTAGAGCGGCCAGGTCTCCGCGCCGGGCAGGGCCCCCATCCCGGTTCTGATCACCTCGCCGTCGGCCAGCACCACCTCGAGTCCGCACACGAACTGCTGGTGGTCGCCGTGGGCGGTGTAGCCGTAGCCGCGCTCGAGCGCGTTGCCCACGACGCTGCCCCACCCGAGGTCGGGCACCGAGGCCCAGAGCCGGGAGTCGCGCCGGCGCAGCTCGTCGTAGAGGTCGAAGAAGCTCACGCCCGGCTCGACGAGCGCGTAGGCCGACTCCTCGTCGACCTCGAGCACCCGGTTCAGCCGGCCGAGATCGACCACCACGCTGCCGGGCTGCCGGGGCGCGGGCCCGCCGTAGCCGAGGTTCTTGCCGCGGCCGATCGGCCACAGGGCCACCCCGGCCGCACCCGCCGCGCGCACCACGGCCTGCACCTCGGCCACGTCGGCGGGGCGCACGGCACCCGCGGGGCGGAAGGCGTCACGGTCGCCGAGCGCGTAGTCGTCGAGATAGGCGTCGACGTCGTCGCCGAAGGTCACGTGCTCCGCACCCAGCTCCACGGCGAGCCGCTCCAGCATCCCGCGCGCCGCCTCCGCCGAACCGGCACCCGCCGCCCGGCCCGCACTCGTACCGGCACCCGCACCCGCGCCCGTACCCGTACCGGCACCCGCACCCGCACCCGCACCCGCACCCGGCTCAGCCTCACGCATCCGCCCGGCCCTCCGCATCCGCCCGGCCCTCCGCATCCGCATCCGGCGCGACCCCCTCGCGCAGCGGGTGCGCCAGCACCCCCGGCCACCGTTCCACCCAGCGCTCGGCGAAGCGCCACCGCCCGTCGCGCAGCTCGACGACGTCGCGCGAGTGCCCCGTGGAGGTGAACGCCACCGACCCCGTCTCCGCATCGCGATGGGTCGTGAACCAGTAGGCCCGCACGGCCCACCGCCCCGCACCGGCCGCCTGGTACATCCGGTTCGACTCGCGGTGCTGATGGCCCCCGTAGCCGCCGAAGTGCGACGCCGAGAACTCCCGGATGCTCTCCGCACCCCGCCAGCTCTCGACCGTGCCGTCGAGCTGGGTCTCGCGAAAGAGCGCGTCGGGCCAGAACGCGTCCACGTAGAGGTCGATGTCCTGCGTGTCGAGAGCCCAGAGGTAGCCGTTGTAGAGGTCGTCGATCGCGCAGCGCTCCACCGCCGAGGGGGCGAGCGTCTCCCCGTCCGCGCCGCTCATCGCGCGCCTCCGAACCGCGAGAGCACCTCGCCCTTCCACGGCGCGATCCACCGCTTCACGAGCTTCCACTCCCCGTCGACGAGCCCGACGACGTCGCGGTAGTACCCGGCCCAGTAGAGCGTCGCGGTCTGCGTCTCCACGTCGAAGGCCGTGGCCGAGGTGTACGAGCGCACGGCCCAGTGGTCGGGCCGGCCCTCGGGGTCGGCGCTGAACAGCCTCGCCGTCTCACGGTGCTGGTGGCCGGGAAAGTGCGGATCGCCGTGGAACTTCAGGATGAGCTCCCTCAGCTGCTCCCGGCCGCGGCCCTTCCAGGTGGTGCCGTCGCGCTGGTCCTCCCACACCTCGGCGTCGGGGGCGAAGCAGTCGAGCCACCCCTCCGTGTCTCCGGTGTCGAGGGCCCAGAGGTACTCGCTGTACAGGTCGTCGATGGCGACCCGGTCGGCGAGCCCGGGCGCGGCAGGGCGGGGTGAGGTCATCGTGTGCTCCTTTGCGTGACGACGGGCGGCCGCGCGACGACCACCCGTCCTTCACGCTACGGAGCCGCCGAACCACGGTCAAAGAGTGCTTTGCGGTGATCTACCTCCAGAAGACCGTGGATAGGGCGAGCGGCTCCGACCCTCAGATGAGGATCGAGAGCGGATGCTCCACACGCTTCACGAAGGCCGCCAGCCACTGCGCGGCGAGCGCCCCGTCAAGCACACGGTGGTCGGCCGAGAGCGTGACGGTCATCACGGTGGCGACCGCCAGCTCGCCGTCGGTCACCACGGCGCGCGGGGTGGCCGCGCCCACGGCGAGGATGGCCGACTGGGGCGGGTTGATGATGGCCGAGAACTCGGTGATGCCGTACATGCCGAGGTTCGACACCGCGAAGCTGCCGCCCTCGAGCTCGTTCTGCTTGAGCCGCCCCTCCCGGGCCCGACCCGCCAGGTCGGCGACCGTGCGCGACACCTCGCTCAGCGAGATCTTCTCCACCGAGCGCAGCACCGGCGTCACCAGCCCGCCCTCGATGGCCACGGCGACCGACATGTCGACGGTGTCGTAGCGGCGCACCGCGGTGTCGCCCCAGGTCGCGTTCGCCTCGGGCACGTCGGTGAACGCCGCCGCGGCGGCCTTCAGCACGAAGTCGTTCACCGAGATCTTCACGGGTGACGACTCGTTGACCGTCTTGCGCAGCGCCAGAAGCTCGTCGACCCGGCAGTCCGCTACGAGGTAGAAGTGCGGCACGGTCGACTTGCTCTCGGTGAGCCGTCGCGCGATGGCGCGGCGCATGCCGGTGTGCGGCACCTCGGTGAAGCCGGCCCCGTGCGCGGATGCGCCCGACGGGCTCGCGGCGGCCGGTGCTCCGGATGCAGGGGCCGGGGCGGATGCGGACGGCGCGGGTGCAGAAGGCGCGGCGGCGGGCGTGGCGGTGCCCGCGTCCGAGCCGGCGGCAGCCGCGACCGGCACCGCGACCGGTCCGCGCTCGAGGTCGGCGCGCACGAGACGACCGCCCGGACCGGTGGGCCGGAGCATCGCGAGGTCGATGCCCCGCTCCTTCGCCAGGCGGCGCACGAGCGGGCTCGCGAACAGCCGACCGTTCGCCCCCGGCACGGCCGATCCGGTCGCGGTCGTGCCGGGAACGGCACCGGCGGAAGCCGCCGGCGCCCCCGCGTCCGGAGCCCCCGCCCCCGGTGCCTCAGCGCCCTGCGGCACCACTGGCGCTCCAGCCACGGGCGAACCCACCGGCTCGGGCGCCGTCTCGGGCTCGGGCGCCGGGGCCACGGGCTCTGCGGCGGTCTGCGCCGCGGAGGCCTCCGCATCCGGAGCCCCGCCCCCCGCATCCGCCGCACCCTCTGCATCCGGAGCCACGCCCTCGGCGCTCTCGCCCGGGGCACCCACCACCGCGATCGGGTCGCCCACGCTCACCGAGACGCCCTCGGCCACGAGCACCTTGAGCAGGGTTCCCTCGATCTCGGCCGCGTACTCCACGGTGGCCTTCTCGGTCTCCACTTCGGCGAGGGGCTCCCCCACCACGACGGGCTGGCCGACCTGCACGAGCCACGACTGGATGGCTCCCTCGGCGGCGCCCGCGAGCACCTCCGGCATGCGGATGAGCGTGGCCATCAGCGTTCCCCCCAACCCAGACGGATGCGTTCGAGCCCCGCCACGACCTCCTCGGTGCGCGCGATCGCCGCGCGCTCCAGCACCTTCGAGATGCTCGGCGAGGCCTCGGCCCCGGTGACCCGCTCGACCGGCTGATCGAGCCAGTCGAAGAACCGGCGCTGGATCTCGTCGGCGAGCCAGCCGCCGTAGGAGGTGCCTTGGGCGCCCTGCTCCACGATGAGCACCGAGTTCGTCTTGCGGATGCTCTCGCCGATGGTCTCCCAGTCGATCGACGCGCGGTCGAGCCAGCGCAGGTCGATCACCTCGGCGTCGACCCCGGTCTGCTCCACGGCCTCGAGCGCGTGACGCACCATCGAGAGGTAGCTGATGACCGTCACCTCGGAACCCTCGCGCCGCACGGCCGCCCGGCCCGGCGGGAGCACGTAGTCGAGCTCACCCTCGGGCACGCGGTCGGCGGTGCCGTAGAGGTCGACGTGCTCGATGACGAGCACCGGGTCTTCGAGGGCGAGGGCCGCGTTCATGAGGCCCACGTAGTCGGCAGCGGTCGAGGGTGCCACGATGCGCCAGCCGGGGCTCGTGGCGAACAGGCCCGCCGGGTCCATGAGGTGCTGCGAGCCGTAGCCCGAACCCATGGCCACCTTGGTGCGCAGCACGAAGGGCACCGGGGTGTTCGCGCCGAACATGTGGCGCGCCTTGCCGATCTGGTTGAACACCTGGTCGGCGGCCACCCACATGAAGTCGGGGTACATGAACTCCACGACGGGGCGGAACCGGCCGTCGAGCGCGAGCCCGCCGCCTAGTCCGGTGAACGCGTTCTCGCTGATCGGGGTGCCGAGCACCCGGCCGTGCGGGTCGTCGTTGGAGCCGTACTTCTTCGCCAGCCCCTTGGTGGCGCCGTTAGTGCCGCCGTTCAGGCGGTGCACGTCTTCGCCGAGCACCACGATGCGCGGGTCGGTCGCCATACGGCGGTCCATCACGCCCGAGACGGCGTCGACGAACTTGAGGTCGCGCCAGCCGCCGGTGTGCCGGGCGGGGTCGGAGTCGTCGAGGCCGGCGAGCTCGCTCGCGTCGCCGCGCACCCCCACGTCGACGTAGCCGGTGTCGGGCCAGAGCGAGGGGATGATGCGCCGCTTGCCCTCGGACTCGGGGTCGGCCTCGACCAGCTCGGCCACCGCATCCGCCATCGCCGACTTCGCGCGCTCACGGAGGGTCGCGATCGCCGCGTCGTCGACGAGCCCGAGCTTGGTCATCTCGCGCGCCATCCGGTCGAGCGGGTCGCGGGCGCGCCAGGCGGCCTCCTCGGCCTTGTCGCGGTAGCCGAAGGCGCTGCCCGGGTAGGGCCCGTTCTGGTGGAAGAAGCGGTACACCTCGGCCTCGATGATGGCGGGGCCCTCTCCGGCGCGCATGTGCTCCTCGGCGCGGGTCATGGCGAGGTGGACGGCGAGCGGGTCCATGCCGTCGACCCGCCAGGCGCGGATGCCGAAACCCTGCCCGCGCACCGAGAACCGCGTGTCGGCGGTGATCTCGTCGGAGCGGGTGGAGACCGCGTAGAGGTTGTTCTCGATGAAGAACATCACCGGCAGCTTCCACGCCGCCGCGAGGTTCATCGACTCGAGCACCGAGCCGATCTGGGCGGCGCCGTCGCCGAAGTAGTTGATGGTGAGGTCGGTGGTGCCCGAGTGCTTCTGGGCCCAGGCGTTGCCGGTGGCCATGGGGGCGCCGCCGCCCACGATGGCGTTGGTGCCGAGCGCTCCGGCCTCGAACCACTGCAGGTGCATCGATCCGCCGCGGCCCGAGCAGTAGCCCTGCGCGAGCCCGAGGATCTCGGCGAGCGTGCGCTGCAGCACGGCCTGGATGGCGGGGGTGACCGGCTCGGCCGGGTCGATGACGCCGCCCGAGACGTGCGTGAGCGCCTTGGCGAGGAACTGGTGGTGGCCGCGGTGCGAGCCGTTCACCGCATCCGTCGAGCGCAGCCCCACGATCGAGCCGACGGCGCCGCCCTCCTGGCCGATGCTCGAGTGGGCGGGCCCGTGCACGAGGCTCTCGCCGGCGAGCTCGAGCACGGTCTCCTCGAAGGCACGGATGAGGTGCAGCTCCGCGAGCATGGTCCCGAGCAGCGCGGGGTCGGCTGCCTTCCAATCGGCCGCGGTCGTCGTGAGCTCCTGCCACTCGACCCCGGTCTCCAGTCGACGCGTTCTCGGCATCTTCGCCATCCCTTCGCTTGCCGAGAACGATACGGATGATTGGATCCAATCGCAAGCTCCACCACGATCAATGGTCGCAAATTGCGATCATCCGGCGCATAATGGACGCAATCAAGCGTCGAGGAGGTCGCATGAGCAGCGCAATTCCCGGAGTCAGAGGGCTCGACCACGTGGGGTTCACCGTGCCCGACCTCGATCAGGCCGAAGAGTTCCTGGTGGGGGTGCTCGGTGCCGTGCACGTCTACACGCTCGGGGCCAAGCGCGCCGACGACGACTGGATGCAGGTGCACATCGGGGTCGACCCGCGCACCGAGATCCGCGAGATCCGCTTCTACCGCCTCGGCACCGGCACCAACCTCGAGGTGTTCCAGTACGACGCGGCCGGGCCGCAGGCACCGCAGCCGCGGAACAGCGACATCGGCGGGCACCACCTGGCGCTCTACGTCGACGACATGGATGCGGCGGTCGCCGCCCTGCGCGAGCGCGGCGTGGAGGTGATGGGCGACCCCACCGCCAGCAGGCAGGCGGCGGAGGGGCAGCGGTGGGTGTATTTCAGGAGTCCTTGGGGCATGCAGTTCGAGCTCGTGAGCTTTCCCGGGGGCAAGGCCTACGAGGTGGGGGCGCCGGTGAGGCTCTGGCATCCCGCGCACCCGGCAGAATGACAGCATGAGCCTCGATACCAGCACGACCGCCGACTCGAGGGGCGGGGCGGCCTCCACGGGTGCCGCCGATCGCGGCGCGCACGGGGCCGCGGGCGCCCGGGTCGCCGCCGAGCTGCGCGACGCCATCCTCGCCGGCGTCTACCCGCCCGGGGCGCGCATCCGCCAAGAAGACGTGGCCGGCCGGCACGGCGCGAGCCGGGTGCCCGCGCGGGAGGCGCTCCGGATGCTCGAGGCCGAGGGGCTCGTGACCGTCGTCGCGAACACGGGCGCCTGGGTCACCCGGCTCAACCTCGCCGAGTGCGAGGAGATCTACCAGGTGCGCGAGCGGCTCGAGCCGCTGCTGCTGCGCTACAACGTGCCGCTGCTCGGCGAGGACGGCATCGACGCCCTCGAGCTGCTCGCCACCCGCATGGAGGGCGCGGCCGACATCGAGGTGTTCCTGCGGCTCGACCGGGAGTTCCACCTCTCCTGCTACGAGGCGGCACCCACCACCATGCTCGGCGACACCGTGCTGCGGCTCTGGAACCGCACGCAGCCGTACCGGCGCGCCTACACCTCGGTGTTCCGCTCGGAGGGCGACCGCAGCGTGCACCACGAGCACCACCTGCTCGTGGCCGCGCTCCGCCGCCGCGACGCCGAGGAGGCCGAACGCGTGCTCGCCTCCCACATCCGCCGCACCCGCCTCGAACTCGCCCGCCACCCCGAGATCTTCGACACCCCCTGACCCCGCCCTGGCATCGAGTAGGCGCAATCAGTCGCATCCCGCGCGAGGAAGCGACCGATCCAGCCCACTCGCCAGCACCGGAGTGCGAAGTGCGGGGGTGGCAACCAACCTCGAGTAGGCACAATCAGTCGCATCCCGCGAGTCAAGACGACCGATCCAGCCCACTCGCCAACACCGGGGTGCGAGGTGCGGGGGTGGCAACGACCCTCGAGTAGGCGCAATCAGTCGTATCCCACGCGAGGAAGCGACTGATTGAGCCCACTCGAGGGGAGGTCAGTGTGGGGCGGGATGCGCGGGGCGGCGGGTCAGGGGACGAGGACGGGGGTGAGCTCGGTGCGGGTGCGGGAGGCGGTGAGGGCGTCGTCGATGCGTTCGAGGGGACGGACGGTTCCGAGCATCGCGTCGGCGTCGACGGCGCCCGAGGCGAGCCAGGGAAGGAACCGCTGCTGGTCGCGGCGCATGTCGAGGCGGCCGCTCTGCGAGCTGCGCACGTCGCGCCCGCGCAGGGCGAGGTCGAACAGCGGCAGCGCCACCTCGGAGTCACGGCGCACGTACGAGGTGACGACGACCGTGCCGCCCAGCCGGGTGCAGGCGAACGCCTGACCCACCGACTCGAGCGTGCCTCCCGCATCGAACCCGGTGTCGGCGCCGCGACCGTGCGTGGCGTCGAGCACAGCGTCGCGGGGCGCGACCTCGCCCGGGTCGACGGCGTGGGTGGCGCCGATCCGCAGCGCGAGCGCACGCCGTGACGCGATGGGGTCGACGGCGACGATCGTGGCGGCTCCGAGCATCCGGGCCGCCTGCACCATCCAGAGACCCTCCTGCCCGCACCCCACCACGACCACACTGCTGCCGGGAATCACCTCGCCCACGTTGACCACAGCGCCCATGCCCGAGACGATGCCGCAGCCGAACATCGCGAGGTGCGCATCCGCGAGCCCCTCGCCCTCGGGCAGCAGCGGGAACACCTGGATGTCGCGCAGCACCGTGAGCTCGGCGTAGGTGGCGGCGGCGCCGGGGGCACGCACCTCGCGACCGTCGGCGAGGCGGCCGATCACCGGCGGGGGCACGAAGAGCTGCTCGCACTGGTCGATGCGGCCCGCGCGGCACCAGAAGCACTCGCCGCACTCGGGCGTGGCGGTGATGAGCACGCGGTCTCCCGCACGATGCCGCGCGTCGCGGCCGGCCTCGACGACCGTGCCGACCGCGGAATGGCCGAGCACGACGGGGTACGGATCGGGGTCGAGCTCGGGCAGCCCAGAATCGCCGCGGAGTGCGATCCAGTCGCTGTAGCAGAAGGCGGTGGCGTCGATGCTCACCACGACGTCGCGCGGCCCGGGGTCGCGCAGCGCGACGGTCTCCAGCGTGAACTCGCGCGCGCCACGATGAGCGACCGCGGCCCGCACCTCGGAGCGGTCGACCGCGCTCACGGGAGGATCCCTGTCTCCGCCAGCGGGCTTCGACGGCGGGCACGGCGCGAAGACCGGCGCGGAGCGGAGCCGAGTCCCGCGATGCCGACCGCGGCCACCGCGAGCGCCGCCGCCACGATCGCGGCCGGGGTGAGGCCGACCGCGTCGACCGGCACCAGGAGGTCGAGCACGACCGCCGCGATGGCCTGACCCGCGGCGATGCACAGGATGGCGCTCAGCACACCGATGGTACGCACCGTGAGCGCGGTCACCACCCCGATCGCGACGCCGAGCGTGCCGCCCACCGGCGCCCACGGCGGCAGCGCCCCGAAGTCGATGGGCGCGACCGCGAGCGACACGAGCAGCGCGATCCCCACGAACACCCCCGAGGTGACGAAGTTGATGACCGACATCGCCGCGAACTCCCCCGTCACCACGATCAGCCAGCCGTTCGCCGCCTGCTGCACCGCGATCACGGCGCCGGCGAGCACGACCACCGGGATGACGAAGGCGTTGCCGAGGTCGAAGCGGCCGAGCGCCCCCACCACCACGGCGGCGACCGCGACGGCGAGCCCGACCGCGCGCAGCACTGAGAGCGGGCGACGCCCACCAGGGCCGAGCCCCGCCCCGTCGGCGAGCACCGAGCCGGCGAGCTGTCCGAGCGTCACCGCGACGGCCACCGCGACGACCCCGACCTCGGGGGTGACCGTGATGATCGCCAGCACGGCGACGAACCCCATCACCCCGCCGAGGAACCACCAGCGTCGAAGCTGCGCCCGCCGCGCTCTCAGATTGCGCGCCGCCCGCGGCAGCGCGCCCATCGCGAGCGCCACGACGAGGGCGATGAGCAACGCCGAACCGTGATTGACCGCGGTGGCGAGCACCGGCGAGCCCGTGGCCACGCTCACGTGCCCGTTCACCGAGGTCTGCACGGCGACCGCCGCGCCCGCCGCGAGCGTCGCGACGGTCGCCACCACCGCGGGTGCTCCCCTACCCGGGCGGCCAGACCGCGCATCCGGACCCTCGTCCGCAGCCGAGCCGCGCCCCGCGCCGCGCCCCGGGGCGACCCCCTCGGGCAGGGCCGCGGGCTGCTCCGAGGTCACGCCAGGGCCCGGGCCATCTCCGCCAGGTGCGCAGGCTCCGGCACGAGCTCGCCGCGCTCGATGCGGTGCGCGAGCTCGGTGACCGCGGCGTTCACCGGGGTCGGGATCCCGTGCACACGACTCCGCTCGACCACGTGCCCGTTCAGGTCGTCGACCTCGCTGTGCCGTCCCTTGCGCCAGTCCTGCAGCACGGTTGTGGTGGCGCCCGGCACCACGAACCCGGCGAAGAGCTTGTCGGTCATGATCTCGACCACCCGCTCGGGGTCGGCGATCTCCTCGGCGGTGAGACCGAAGATCGGCAGCACCGCGTGACCCTCCGCGCGCCCGACGGCGAGCGCCTCGTTGCCGGCCGCCACCATCAGCTCGCGGTACCCGGGCGTGTGCAGCGCGTCGAGCATGGGCAGCCCGAGCACCGCCGAGGTCACGAGCAGGGTGCTGTTGCTCACGAGCTTCATCCACTTCGCCGAGGCGATGTCGTCGAACCTCGCCACCGTGCCCGAGTGCGCGAGCAGCGCCGCCACCCGGTCGGCCTTGCCGGGGGCGGCGTCGACGGCGTACCAGGAGCGGTCGACGCCGGTGTGCCGGTGCACGATCCCGGGCTCGTCCATGGTCGCCGAGCACTCGATGACAGTGCCGACGGCGCGCTCGGCCCCCACCACGCTCGCCACCACCTCGGCGGTCATGCCGTTCTGCACCCCCGCCATCACGCCGTCGGCGGCGAGGTGGGGTCGGATGAGCTCGGCGGCCCAGCGGGAGTCGTAGGCCTTCATGAGCATGAGCACCACGTCGAAAGGACGCGTGAGCTCGGCGACCTGGCAGAGGTGGATGACCTCCGGCCGCACCCGCAGCTCGCTCTCGGGGGTGATGATGCGGAGCCCCTCGGCCCGCATCCGCTCCACGTGCGAGGGCCACTGCTCCACCAGCACCACGTCGTGACCGGCCACGGTGAGATCGGCACCGATCGATGCTCCGTTGGCACCGGCACCCAGCACGGCGATGCGCGGTCCGCTCATCCGCAACCTCCCTTGGTTTTGTCCGACAATACAGCAGAGATGTACACAAGAGGGTGCATCCGGGGATATTCTGGCCTCAACACCCCGGATGTGTAAGTCATTGCTGCACACCACCTCGACGAAGAGAGCTGAAGACGATGATCCTCCACCTCGCCGCTTTCCGATGGAAAGACGACGTCACCGACGATGACGTGGCGGCCCTGACCGCCGCCCTGAGCGAGATGGCGGTGGGGATCCCCGAGATCCGCTCCTACACCGCGGGCGCCAATCTCCACCTGCGCCCCGCGGGCGCCGACTACGGCGTGGCGGCCGTGCTCGACGACGCCGCAGGGCTCGACGCCTACCTCGACCACCCCGCGCACCTCGCGGTCTACGAGAAGCACCTCGGCCGCATGATCGCCGAACGCTCGGCCGTGCAGCTGCCGATCGAGGAGGGCTCGTTCCGATGAGCACGGCCGGCACCACCACCGCACCGGGCGGCACGACCGCCACGGCCGTGATGCCCTCCGCCGTGCTGCACGAGGTGGGCGACCTGCGCATCGGCGAGCAGCCGGTGCCGCAGCCGGGCCCGGGCGAGGTGCTCATCCGCGTGGCCGTGTGCGGCGTGTGCGGCAGCGACGCCACCGAGTTCGGCCGTGAGCTCGTGCTCGCCCGTCCTCCGGTGGCACTCGGCCACGAGTTCGCCGGGATCGTCGAGGCGGTGGGCGAGGGCGTGACCGCTCCCCCGGTCGGCGCCGTCGTGGTGAGCGGCGCGGGCATCTCGTGCGGCGAGTGCAAGCCCTGCCGCCAGGGCCGCACCAACCTCTGCCGCAGCTACTCCACCCTCGGTTTCGCGCACGACGGCGGGCTGGCAGGCTACGTGGTGTCGCCGGCCGCCATCACCCTCGACGTCACCGAGACGGGCCTCCCCCTCGACACGCTCGGGCTCACCCAGCCGATGGCCATCGCGGTGCACGCGGTGCGCCGCAGCGGACTCTCGGCGGGCGACGACGCGGTCATCGTGGGGGTGGGCGGCATCGGCGCGTTCATCACCGTCGCGGCCGCCGCCACGGGGGCTCGCGTGCTCGTGGTCGACCTCAACGACGACCGGCTCGAGCTCGCCTCCCGCCTGGGCGCGGCCGAGACCCTCAAGGCGGGCACCACCCCGCTGGCCGAGAGGCTCGACGAGCTGGGCATGGACGTGGACGTGTTCTTCGAGGTCAGCGGCTCCGCCCCCGGGCTGGCGTCGGTGCTCGACGCGGCGAAGCCCGGGGCCACGATCGTGCCCGTCGGCATCCAGCGCGGCGAACCCGCCCTGCCCCTCGGCCGCTGGACACTCAGCGAGTACACCATCCTCGGCACGGTCGCCCACGTCTTCCGCGACGATTTCCCCGAGGCCGTACGCCTCCTCGGCACGCGCGACGACTGGTCGGACATCGCCGGCGAGGTCATCCCCCTCGACGCGGTGGCGACGGATGCGCTGCAGCCGCTGCTGGAGGGCCGCTCGACCCAGATCAAAACGCTGGTCGACCCGTGGGCGACCGAAGCGCGCGCGGCGGTGCACGCGCGGGGCTGACCGCGGAGGGCTGGGCCGCGAGGCGGTCCGGCCCTCCGGTCATCCGGCGACCGGACGGTCCCGCCGCCCGGCGGCCGGCCCGCCCGCCCGGCACCGCTCAGGCCGTGAGGTCGTCCATCGCCCGCAGCACGTCGACCGCGGAGCCGGGCGGGGTCGCCGGCCCCGGCGCGGCGCCCGCGCCCGTCAGGCCCGCAGAGCCCGTGGGCGCATCCGGCATCGCCAGGTTCTGCTGCCGGCGGCCGAACACGAACCACACCCCCTTGGCGGGCACCGAGCCGCGGTTGGAGTAGAGGTGCGGGCGCACGGAGTCGAACTGCAGGGAGTCTCCCGGGCCGAGCACGTGGGTGTCGAAGTCGATGTGCAGGGTGAGCTCGCCCTCGAGCAGGTAGGCGTACTCCACCCCCGCGTGGCGCATGAGCTTGCCCTCGACCGAGCTGGCCGCCCCGGGCTCGTAGGTGACGAGCAGGGCGTCGATGGGCCCGCCGGCGCCCGCGGCGAGGCGCTCCCACCGCACCCCGTTCTCCATCTCGATGACCGGGTTCTCGGATGCGCGCTGCACGTCGGGCAGGGCGGGGCCGGCGTGGCCGAAGAGCTCGGGTGGCCGGGTCTCTCCCGCCGCGGGCTCGACGCTCGGCAGGCCGACGAGCTCGTCGAGCGACACGCCGAGGTGGCTCGCGAGGGCGTAGAGGGTGGAGACCGACGGCTGCGTCTTGCCGATCTCGACCTGCGAGATGAGCGAGGCGGAGACGCCGAGCGACTGGGCGACGCTGCGCAGACTGAGTCCGCGTGAGGTGCGGGCTTCGCGTAAGCGTGCACCGAGGCTTTCCGGCATAGAGACTCCCAAGGTTCTTCGTCATTGTAGAGCGCGAGGGCGGGTGCTGTAGTGTTAAGTAACACTGTACGCGCGTGCAGTGGGAAACGTCTCGCACACGCGTCGCACGAACCCCGACGAAGGAGGACTCGATGAAGAGCACCGGCACCACCGGCACGAACGCCGTCGACTGGGAGGAGCGGGTCGACTTCGACCGCTTGCGCGACGCGCGGCTGGCGCGCCTCAAGGCGGAGCTCGACCGGTCGGAGCTCGGAGCCGTGCTCGCGTTCGACTTCTCCAACATCCGCTACATGAGCGCCACGCACATCGGCACCTGGGCGATGGACAAGCTCATCCGCTTCGCCCTGCTCACCCGCAACACCGACCCCGTGGTGTGGGACTTCGGCTCGGCGGCGAAGCACCACAAGCTCTACAACCCGTGGCTCGACACCACCACCGCCGAGATGGACGCCGACCCCAACGCCCCGCACGAGGGCGCCAAGCGTCCCCGCCTGGAGACGGGCGCCCGCGCCGGCATCTCCACCCTGCGCGGCGCCTTCCCGCCCGAGGCCGAGATCGCCCAGGGCGTGGCGAAGAAGATCAAGCGCGAGCTCGAGAAGTTCGGGCTGGCGAACCAGCCGCTCGGCGTCGACGTGATCGAGCTGCCCATCCTGTTCGCGCTGCAGCAGGAGGGCATCCAGGTCGTCGACGGCCAGCAGGTGTTCATGGAGGCCCGGCGGGTGAAGACCCCCGACGAGATCCGGCTGCTCACCCAGGCCGCCTCGATGGTCGACGCCGCCTACGAGGACCTCTACCGCTTCCTCCGCCCCGGCGTGCGCGAGAACGAGGCCGTGGGTCTCGTGGCCAAGACCCTCTACGACCTCGGCTCGGAGTACGTGGAGGGCGTGAACGCCATCTCGGGCGAGCGCTGCTCCCCGCATCCGCACGTCTTCTCCGACCGGCTCATCCGGCCCGGCGACCCGGCGTTCTTCGACATCCTGCACTCCTTCAACGGCTACCGCACCTGCTATTACCGCACTTTCGCGGTGGGCTCGGCGAGCTCGGCGCAGCGCGACGCCTACACCCGCGCCCGCGAGTACATGGACCGCGCGATCGCCCTGGTGAAGCCGGGCGCCACCACCGCCGACATCGTGGCGGTGTGGCCCACGGCGCAGGAGTTCGGCTTCGCCGACGAGGAGGCCGCGTTCGCCCTGCAGTACGGTCACGGTGTGGGCCTGTCGATCTGGGAGAAGCCGATCTTCTCCCGCCTCACCTCGCTCGACCACCCCGAGACCCTGCAGGAGGGCAACGTGTTCGCCCTGGAGACCTACTGGCCCTCGGCCGACGGATGGGGAGCCGCACGCATCGAGGAGGAGGTCGTCGTGACCGCCGACGGGTGCGAGGTCATCACGAAGTTCCCCGCCGAGGAGCTGCTCGTGGCCGGCAAGCGCTACTACACGATCGACGGGCCGCTCAACCTCGAGCGCGACTCGCAGTCGCACCTCAACACCACCTGGGGGCGTGGGGAGGCGTGACCACGCTCGGATTCCTCGGCCTGGGCTCGATGGGCTCAGGGATGGCCCGGCGTCTCGTCGACGCCGGGCACGACGTGGTGGTGTGGAACCGCTCGGCGGCCGCCGCCGACGAGCTCGTGGCCGCCGGCGCGCGGCGTGCGGCGACCGCCGCCGAGGCGCTGGAGCCGGCCGTGTCGTTCTCGATGCTCGCGAACGACGAGGCCGTGGAGGCCGTGCTCGACGAGGCGGCGATCGCCGCCCTCGCCGGGCGCACCCACGTGATGATGGCGTCGATCAGCCCCGCGCTGGCCGAGCGGCTCGCCGGGGCGTTCTCGGACGCGGGGGCCGCCTACGTGGCGGCTCCCGTGCTCGGGCGCCCCACGGTGGCCGCCGCCGGGCAGCTCAACGTGCTCGCCGCCGGGCGCCCCGCCGACCTCGACGCGGTGGAGCCCTACCTCGCGGTGCTGGGCAAGCGCACCTGGCGGCTCGGTGAGCATCCGCCGGTCGCCAACGCCGTCAAGGCGGCGGTGAACTACAACATCATCCACGCCATGCAGGCCATCGGCGAGTCGGTCGCCATGACCGAGCGGCAGGGCGTCGACCCGGCGCTGTTCACCGAGCTGCTGTCGAGCACCCTGTTCGGCGGCGTGGTCTACACCGGCTACGGCGACCTCATCGCCCGGCAGGACTACACTCCGCCCGGCTTCCACATCGCCCTCGGCCGCAAAGACCTGGGCCTCGCCCAGCAGGTCGCCGAGGCCGGCGGGGTCACCCCCGCCACGCTCCCGGCCCTCCTCGCGGTGTTCGACGCGGCCCTCGCCGACCCCGAGCTCCGCGACGCCGACTGGAGCGCCATCGCCGAGGTCTCCCGCCGCGACCTGCTTTAGTCCCCTAGGTCTCATTCGAGTGGGCCCGATCGGTCGTCTCCCGGCAAGGGAAGCGACCGATCGGGCCCACTCGATGTGACAGGATGCGCGGCGCGGTCAGGCCCTGGGGCGGCGGAGGGTGGGGGTCGCGCGGCGGATGGCGGCGCCGCGCTTGGCGGTGCGCTCCCAGCGCGAGAGTCCCACGGCCGCCAGCAGCGCCACGCCGTTGAACAGGTCGCTCACCCAGTTCTGGGCTCCCAGCAGCTGCAGGCCCTTGATGCCCACGGCGAGCACGTACACCGAGATGACGGTGCCCCACACGTTGAATCGTCCGCCCTTGAACTGCGTCGAGCCGAGGAACACCGCGGTGAGCGCCGGCAGCAGCAGCCCCGGGCCCACGGTCGGGTCGCCCGCGTTGATGCGCGAGGCCAGCAGCACACCGGCGAGCGCCGCGATGATGCCGCCCGCCACGAGCGACGCGATCTGCAGCCGGGCCACGTTCACGCCCGAGAGCCGCGCGCCGTCGGGGTTGTAGCCCGCGGCGTACATGCGCCGCCCCACCGGGGTGCGCTCGAGCACGTACCAGACCACCACCGCCACGAGCAGCATGATGAACACGGGGTTCGTGATCTTGAACGCCGGGTTGTCGGGCACGAGCGGCAGACCGCCGGTGGCGAACAGCCGGAAGCCGTCTTCGAGCCCGATGATCTGCCGGTTCTCCGACAGGAACGCGAGCCCCGCGAGCAGGATCGAGCTCATGCCGAGCGTGGCGATGAACGAGTCGATGCGCCCCTTGGTGATGATGAGGCCCGACACGATGCCGATGAGCGCCCCCACCAGGATGGTGAGCGGGATGGCGATGCCCCACGGCAGCTGCAGCTTGGTCTGCAGCACCGCCACGAGGATGACCGCGAAGCCCACCTCCGCGCCGATGGCGAGGTTGAACACGCCGTTGACGAGCGGGATGAGCACGGCGATCGCCGCGAGCACGGTGATCGACTGGGCGTCGAGCAGCACGAGCCAGGTGCCCGGGGTGAGGAAGGTGCGCGGCGTGATGATCGCGAACACCGCGAACAGCACGATGAAGATGTAGATCGCACTGATGTTGCGGAACGACAGCGCGGCCAGCAGGCCGCTGCGGCGTTCGGGTGAGCCCGTCTGGGCGGGTTCCTCGACGAGCGAGATCGATTCGGTCTTCTTCACGGGTGGTCCTCGTTCTTCAATCCGTAGCCTTCCATCACGAGCCGCGTCTCCGTGAGCTCGTCTCCCGCCAGTTCGGCGGCGATCCTGCCGTCGCGCAGCACCAGCACCCGGTCGCACAGGCGCACCAGCTCCTTGGCCTCCGACGAGCACACCAGCACGGCGGCACCGCCCGCGGCCGCGCCGTCGATGGCGTCGTAGATGGCCTGCTTGGCACCGATGTCCACGCCCTGGGTGGGCTCTTCGAGCAGCAGCAGCTTCGGGTCGTTGCGCAGCCACTTGGCGAACACGATCTTCTGCTGGTTGCCGCCAGAGAACTGCTGGAACACCTGTTCCGCCCGGGGCGGCTTCACGTCGTAGGCCTTCACGAGCCCGGCGGCGTGCGCTTTCTCGCGCGAGGTCGAGATGGCCCCGAGGCGGTTCGTGAGCGACCGCAGCTCGGGCAGGGTCACGTTCTCGCGCGCCGTCATCGGCCGCACCGAGCCGAGCTTGGCCCGGTCGCCGGGCACGAAGGCGACACCGCGACGGATGCTCTCGCCCGGCGAGCGCTTGAGGTACGGCTTCCCCGCCAGGGTGAACCCGTCGACCTCGGCGTCGATCGACCCGAAGATCATGGCGGGCAGCGCCTCGCGGCCCGAGCCGAGCACACCGGCCACGCCCACGACCTCGCCTGCGGCCACCCGCAGGTCGACCCCCTCGAGGATCGCGCCGCTCAGCCCGGTGACCTCGAGCACGGTGTCTCCGTGCACGCGGGCGTTCTCGCCGTGCTCGGCCTCCCCCACGGGGATGCCGGTGACGTAGGAGACGAGCCGGTCGTGGTCGAGCCCGGCGCGCGGCTCGTCGGCCACCTTGCGGCCGTCGCGCAGCACGACGACCCGGTCGGCGAGGTCGAGCACCTCGTCGAGCCGGTGCGAGATGAAGATGACCCCGGCGCCGTCGGCGGCGAGCTTCTTCACCGCGTCGAACAGGATGCGCACCTCGGTCGCGTGCAGCGCCTCGGTCGGTTCGTCGAGGATGAGCACGTTGCGCGGGTGCTGCCAGCCGTCGAGCGCCCGGGCGATGCCGATGATCGACCGCTGCGCGGGCGCGAGCCTCGAGATCGGCACCTCCACGTCGAACGGCTCGCCGAAGCGGCCGATCAGCGCCCGCGCCTTCGCGCGCTCCGCCTTGCGGCGGAACGGCGCGAAGGACGCGGCGCCCTGGTAGTGCGTGATGCCGAGGTTCTCCACCGCGGTGAGCTCGTTGGCGAGCCCGAGGTCCTGGTGGATGATGTGCAGCTCGGTGTCGAACCCGCCCTGCGAGGCGAGCTCGACCTCTCCGCCGTCGCTCGTGTAGACCCCCGCGAGGATCTTCACGAGCGTCGACTTGCCCGAGCCGTTGTGACCCACCACGGCGACGATCTCGCCGCTGCCCACCTCGAGCGAGACGTCGTCGAGGGCCCGGTTGCCCGGGAAGTCCTTGATCATCCCGGTGATGGTGACCAGCGGCGAGGCGATGCCCGCCGCCGGGAGGGTCGGTGTGTCGACGGTCATCCGGCTACTTCCCCCACAGCTCGAGGAACTGGTCCTCGAAGCCCTCGAGAGCCACGTAACCGGCCGGGGTCAGGTAATCGCTGGCGTTGCGGATGGTGACGATGTGCGACACCGCCCGCGCGGCGGACTCCCAGTCGCCGTCGAGGTAGGGCACCTCCATGCCCTGCATCGCCCGCAGACCCTCGTCGACCTGCAGCCACATGAACATGTTGAAGTCGACCACGTAGCCGGCCACCTCGGTGCCGTCGGCGATCTGCTGGATGTTCTGCGGCAGCGACGACTGGCCCACGCCGAGCGCGTTCGTGAGCCCCGCGAGCTGCGCCTTCTCGTCGAGCCCGATCTGGTACTGGTCGGCGAGCGAGATGAAGAACTGGGTCTCGGGATGCGCCTGCAGGTCGCTGACGATCTTGTCGGCAGGGCTCGGGTCGGCGATCGAGATGTCGACGATGCGCAGGGTGCACTCGGGGCAGAGCTCGGCGAGGGCCGCGGGCACCGCCTCGTTCTGGATCTCGGAGGCCGGGATCTCGGGGATGGAGTACATCACGAACTCCGTCGCCGTACCGCAGGTGAGCGAGATGGCCGCGTTGGCGAGCACCTGGCTGTTCACCTCGATGCTGCCGGCGCCGCCGAGGGAGTCGCGCAGGCCGAACTCCTCGGCGTTGAGCTGCCCGCCGTAGACGATCGCGGCGCCCTGCTCCTCGAGCTGGGCAAGCTGGTCCTGGAAGAACCGGGCGTCGACCGACTGGTCGAACACGATGTCGGGCTGCATCTCCACCACCGAGTTGAGCGCCGAGTTGATGCTCTGCGCGTCGGTGCCGGTGTCGACGTTGACGAACTGGATGCCCGCCGCGTCGCTGGCCGCCTGGAGGCCGGCCTGGAACAGCGCCGCGATCGGCGTGCCGTTGTTGAGGTACACCGCCGTGGTGGAGGGGTCGATCGGCTCCTTCAGCGGCTCGGTGGCGAGGATGGCGGTGGCGGGCTCCTCGAAGGTCTCGACCAGGGCCTGCGCGGACTCGAAGTCGATGCCCTCGCGGGGGCCGGCGGCGCAGGAGCCGTCGTCGGCCATGTAGGTGAGCGGCACCTCGCCGCCCGCCGAGTCGCCGCCCGACCCGCCCGAGTCGGCCGAGCATCCGGCCGCCAGCAGCGCCACGGCGCCCAGCACGGCCGCGGCCCGGAGGCCGGTGGACAGACGGAGGGGACGGTGGCTCGTGATGCGTCGTTGCATGGGGAACTCTCTTTCTGACGTCGTCGTCGTGGTCGGGTCGGCCTATTTGCCCCAGAGGGTCTTGAAGTCGGCCTCCATGTCGGGGTAGGCGACGAAGCCGTCGAGGTACTCCCCGGCGTTGGCGGGGGTGAGCACCCGCGACACGGAGCGGTTGACGGCCTCCCAGTCGCTGTAGGGCTCGTAGACGCCCTGGATCTTGCGGAACGCCTCGTCGAGGGTGAGGTACATGTACATGTTGAGGTCGACCGCGAACCCGGCGGACTGCAGGCCGTCGGCCAGCTGTTGCACGTTCGGCGGCAGCGACGACTGGCCGAAGCCGTAGGCGTTGGTGAGACCGGCCAGCTGCGCCTTCTCGGCCAGTCCCACCTGGAACTGGTCGGCCGGGGTGACGAAGTAGTCGGTCTCGGGGTGCGACTGCAGGTCGCTCACGATCTTGTCGGCCGGGCTCGGGTCGGCGATCGAGATGTCCACGACGCGGAGGGTGCAGTCGGGGCAGAGCTCGGCGAGGTATTCCTGGGTCGACTCGAGCTGGATCGCCGAGAAGCCGAGCTCGGGGATGTTGTAGAACACGAACTCGTCGCCGGTGCCGCAGGTGAAGGCCACGGCTCCGGCGGCGAGCACCTTGCCGTTCACGAGCGAGCCGTTGAGGCCGCCGAGCGAGTCGTCGAGGCCGAAGTCCTCGGCGTTGGGCTGCGAGGAGTAGACGATGGCGACGCCGTTGTTCTCGAGCTCGGTGAGCTGGTCCTGGTAGAAGGTGGCGTCGATGGCCACCGAGATCACCGCGTCGGGGTCGAGCTCGACCACCGAGTTGAGTGCCGAGTTGATGCTCTGCGCATCCGTGCCCGTGCTGATGTTCACGAGGTTGATGCCCGCGGCGTCGGCCGCGGCCTGGATGCTCTGGTACATGATGCCGGCCACGGCGGTGTCGTTGTTGAGGAACGCGATCGTCGTGTCGGCGCCGACCGGCTCGGGGAGCGGCTCGGTCTGCAGCAGGCCCTCGGAGGGCTGCTGGAACGACTTGATGAGGGCGTCGGCGGTCTCGTAGTCCACGCCGTCGCGGGGGCCGGCGGCGCACTCGCCGTCGGGGCTCTGGTAGGTGAGCTCGACGTCTCCCCCGCCCGCGGCGGTGGTGCTGTCGGTGCCCCCGGAGGAACAGCCGGCGGCGAGGAGGGAGACGGCTGCGAGAAGAGAGGCGGTGCGCAGAGCTGCTGTGGTGCGTCGTTGCATGTGAATGCTCGCTTTCTGGGTGACATCATTGTCAGAGCGTCCGACAATAATTGTCGGACAATGGGATAATCATACACTCGCGGTGCACGAACACCAGGGCCAATTCCGCGGGTCGTGCACCCAGGCTTTACAGAGAGCGGGATGCGCGGGGAGCGTCGCCGCCGGAGGTGCGCAGCGCGGCGCGCAGGCGCTCGGTGGCCGCCTCGTCGACGGCCAGCCCCTCCGGGTCGTCGTGCGGGTCGCCCGTCACGACCACCCCGTACAGCCGCGCTGCACCCTCGATCGTGACGTACTCGTCGCGCACGTCCACGAGCACCCTCGCGGGCTCCCGCTCGAGCGGATCGCCCCACCCGCCGGCGCCGTTCGTGATGTAGCGCAGCACCGACTGCGGCGTGCTCACGTTGGCGCCGCCGAAGGGGTACACGTAGCGGCCCGCCGAGCTCGGCGCGTTGCTCTGCTCGTCGACCACGCCCGCCCAGGCCGTGCCCTCAGCGAAGGAGTCACGGCCGGTGCCGGGCACTCGGGCGTGCCCCGCTCCGTCGGGCGGGAACATCCACACCCCGCCGTTCACCCCGTGGCCGCCGCCGTGCACGCCGAACCCCGTCACCGACCGGTGCCGCAGCTCGATGATGGAGTGCGCCGCATCCGTCAGCCACAGCGTGTCGCGCAGCATCGCGTTGCCGCCGCGGTGGAAGCCGGGCCCCGCGGTGTCGGCTACCGGCTCGTGCCGCAGCATCACCACCGGGCTCTCCTTCTCCACCGCCTCCACCGAGGGGGCGACGCCGTTGGCGAGGTACGACATGCACTGGGTGTCGGCGTCGCCGTGCCGGTTCGCGCCGAACGGGCCGATCTCGCCGCCGCACTGCATCGCCGAGACCCAGGGTGTGCCGTCCGGATGCGCGCCGAAGGCGGTGTGCAGATTGGTGCCCGCGCGGTCGCCCGCGATGGCCCGCTCGCCCAGCGCCTTCTCGAGCGCCATGAGCACCGTGGCCAGGATGACCTGGCTCTGCTCGAAGTAGAGGAACACGGCGCCGTCGGGCGGCAGCGCCGACACCACGGAGCCCTCGGGGATGACCAGGTCGATCGACCGGAACAGCCCCGAGTTGAACCGGCCGCGCGGGTCGACATTGTATTTGAGCGCGACGCCGACGGCGGTCTTCACCTCCCAGGCGGTGGCGTTCACCGAGGTGCGGGCCTGCCGGTGGGTGCCCGAGAAGTCCACCTCCACCCGCGAGCCGCGCTTGCGGATGGCCACGTGCACGGGGTAGCTCTCGGTGTCGTCGATGCCGTCGCAGTCGATGCCGTGCTCGGCCTCCCAGTCGCCGTCGGGCAGCTCGGCGAGCCCCACCGCCATGCGCTCCGCCGCCACGTCGGTCGCGTAGCGCATCGCCCCGTGGAAGGCCGCGAGCCCGTAGCGCTCGATCGACTCGCGCACGAGGCTCTCGCCGAGCTCCAGGCTCGAGCACACCGTCATCATGTCGGGGTGGAGCACCTCGGCCATGCGCACGTTGTCGAAGATGACGTTCCAGGTCTCCGGCACGCGGCGCCCCTGATCCACGAGCAGTCGGGGCGACAGCACGAGCCCGTTCTCGAACACGTTCTGCTTGGTGGCGCTGAAACCGCCGGGCACGGTGCCGCCCATGTCGAGCTGGTGGGCGTTGAGCGTGACGAACGCGGCGATCCGGCCGTCGACGAACACCGGCCGCGTGAACACGAGGTCGTTGTTGTGGTTGCCCGTGCGGTAGGGGTCGTTGGCGATGAGCACGTCGCCCGGGTTCAGCCGGTCGGCCCCGTACTCGCCCACCATCGTCGGTACGGCGTCGATGGTGGTGCCAGCCATGAGCACGATGCCGTTGCTCGCCGCCGGCACCGGGAACCCGAGCTCCTCGGGGCCGGCGACCGTGCAGGCGAGGTCGTAGAAGTCGCGCAGCACGGGCGAGAAGGCGCCGGTGAGCAGCCGGGCGCTCATGTGCTCGACCAGGTAGTCGAAGCGGTTGCCGAGCACGGTGGCGGTGTAGCGGTCGCAGTCGTAGCGCCGGGCGAAGGCGGCCTCGTCGAGGTCGCGGATGAGCAGGGCGGAGTCGCTGCGCGAGGTGGAGCCGGTGCGCGGTGCGGTGAGGGTCATGAGGCGCTCCTGGTGATGACGAGCTCGCCCGAGCGGCCGACGACGGCGGTCTGGCCGACCGCGACGAAGGTGGTGCTGAGCTCCTCGCGGATGACGGCGGGACCGGTGACGGTGGCGCCCACGGTGAGCGCCGACCGGGTGAACCACTCCACCTCGACGGGTTCGTCGAGCAGGTGGCGCAGCGTGGAGGTGCCCTCGGGCACCGCCGGGAACGGCTCGGCAGCGGGGGCCGGCGTGTAGTCGACCTTCTGCGACGGCACCACGATCTCGACCCGGTAGGTGACGCCCTCCACGGGGAAGGCGTCGAAGCGGTTGCCGTTGCGCGCCTCGTAGGCGTCGTGGAAGGCGCCGACCACGGCGCCGATGCTCTCCGCCGTCACGGCGCCCTCGGGGATCTGCACGAACGGCGTCTCCCAGCTCTGCCCCACGAGCCGCCCGTCGAAACTCCGCCGCACCGGCAGCCCCTCGGCCACCGGGCCCAGCCGCTCGCGCAGCCGCTGCTCCATGCCCCGGTACACCTCGTCGACGCCCGCGGCGCTCTCCGGTCCGAACACCACGTAGGCGCTCTCGGCCTCGTAGTACACCTGGTCGGCCGAGAGCAGCCCGATCGCCGAGAACAGGCCTGGATGCGGGGGCACCACCACCTCGCGCAGCGGCAGCAGCTCGAGGGCGGAGGGCAGCAGCATCCCGCCCGCCGCCCCGTACGACATGAGCGAGAAGTCGCGGATGTCGACACCGTGCCGCACGGCCACGTTGAGGATCTCCTCGGCCATGTGCGCCACGGCGAGCCGGTAGGCGGTGCGCACCCGCTCGGCGAACGGCACCGGGCTTTCCAGCGCCTCGAAGGCCCGGCGCGACGCCTCGACGTCGAGCTCGAACTCGCCTCCCGCGAAGCCCGCGGGGTCGAGGATGCCGATGAGAAGGGCCGCATCCGTCACCGTCGGCTGGGTACCCCCGCGACCGTAGCAGGCGGGGCCGGGCTCCGCCCCCGCGCTGCCCGGCCCCACGAGGATGCCGCCCGACGACGACACCGTCACCAGGCTGCCGCCGCCCGCACCCACGCTCGACACCTCGGTGGAGAGCGCGTTGATGATGAGGTCGTGCTCGATCTCGAAGGTGTTCTGCACGAAGGGGGCGCCGTCGACGATGATCGACACGTCGGTCGAGGTGCCGCCGACGTCGGCGCAGAGGATGTCGCGCCGGCCGATGGCCGCACCCAGGTGCCCGCTCGACACCGTGCCGGCGGCGGGGCCGGCGAACAGGATGCGGAAGGGCCGGTCGAGCGCCTCCTCCCACGGCAGCAGGTTGGCCGCGCAGTCGGCGAAGTTGAGCTGGCCGCCGAAGCCGAGCCCGCCGAGCTCGGAGTGCAGCCGGCCGGCGTAGTCGGTGAAGAGGAGTTTCATCACCACGTCGATCACGGTGGTGGAGGCCCGCTCGTACTCCTTGGCCAGCGGCGAGGTGGCCGACGAGATCGACACCTCCACCCCGTCGCCGAGCACCTCGCGCACGAGCTCGCGCAGCCGCAGCTCGTGGCGGTCGTCGACGTAGGCGTTGAGCAGGCAGATGGCGACTCCGTCGACGCCGCAGCGGCCCAGCACGGCGATCTCGTGGCGCGCCTGCTCCTCGTCGAGCTCGATGAGGGTGCCTCCGTCGGCGGTGGTGCGCTCGACGATGCCGCGCCGGAGGTAGCGCGGTACGAGCGGCCGGGCCGCGTCGCCGAAGCTGCGCCGCCACGAGGGGTCGGTCTGCGCGCTGAGCGGCCGGTGCACCGAGCCGCGGTCGAGCACGTCGCGGAAGCCGTCGGTGGTGAGCAGCCCCACCTTCGGCAGGCGCCGCTCGAGCACGGCGTTCAGGCCCATCGTGCTCGCGTGGTTGAACACGGTGCTGCGGTCGACGCCGAGCCGGCGGGCGCCCTCCACCACCGATCCGGCGGGGTCGCGCCGGCTGCTCGGCACCTTCGTCACCTCCACCCGGCCGTCGGTGATCGACACCACGTCGGTGAAGGTGCCGCCGACATCCACTCCGATCATCACCGCCCCCCTCAGACCGTGGTGCCGAGCGGCACGAAGGAGCCGAGCGGGGGCGCGGGCGTGCGCTCGAGCGAGGCGAGGCAGTCCTGGCACTTCACCACGGTCCACCACCCGCCCTCGCTCAGCGCGCGGTACGACCGCACGTCGTCGCCACCGCACTCGGGGCAGCGCGCGTCGACGGGTTCGCGCGAGACAGCGAGGCGCTCGGACCTCGGCCGGGGAAAGGTGTGCACGATCGGTTTCTCCTTCGAAACGGTGCCATCGGGATGAGGTGGGGGCTGGTCACATGACCATGCCCCCGTTGACGTTGACGGTCTGGCCGGTGATGAACTGCGCCTCGTCGCTGCAGAGGTAGACGATGGTGGCCGCCATCTCGGAGGGCGGCACCACGCGGGCGATGGGCTGGAGCGCCACCATCGAGGCGAGCAGCTCCTCGTCGTCGGGCAGCATGGGCGTGCGGGTGGCGGCCGGCGCCACGGCGTTCACGCGGATGTTCTCGCGCCCCACGAGGGCGGCGATCGCCCGGGTCATGCCGAGCACGCCGGCCTTGGCCGCGGGGTAGGCGGCGGCGAGCGGATACGGGGCGAGCGCCCCGACACTCGAGATCGTCACCACCGCCCCGCCGCGCTCGCCGTTTCCGCGCAGCAGCGGCAGCGCCGCCCGCGTGCACACGAAGGTGCCGGTGAGATTCACCCGCAGCACGAGCTCCCAGGCCTCGTCGTCGATCGTGGCGGGGTCGGGGTCGCTGTTGCCCTGGGTGAGCCGCCACGGGGCGTCGGAGATCCCGGCCGCCGTGACCAGCGCATCCAGCTGCCCGTGATCGCGCCCGATGCGGGCGAAGGCGGCATCGACCTGCGCACTGTCGGCCACGTCGGCCGCGAGTGGAGCGACCCGGTCGACGCCCGACCACAGCGCTTCGAGCGCGTCGGCGGAGCGGTCGAGCGCGTACACCTCGGCGCCCTCGGCCACGAGGCGCTCCACCACGGCGCGGCCGATTCCCGAGGCGGCGCCGGTGACGGCGGCGACGCGGCCGCCGAAGCGGCGCGCGCCCCAGGTCGCGACGTCGGTGTCTCCTACCCGCACGACGGCGGGATGCTCGGGGGCGGGCGTCTCCGCGGCGCGGGTCGAGGCCGCGGGCATCAGACTGCGGCCCCGCCGTGGAGGGCCGACTCCCGCGCCTGCGACTCCTCGGCCCGCGTCTCCTGCGGCCGCCGGGCGTGGGCCCCGAGCGTGCGCAGCACGAGCTCCACGTCGCCGGTCTCGTACCCCTTCACGATCGCGCGGTGGTCGTCGTGCAGCAGGTGCGTGGCGCGGGTGGAGTGACGGATGGAGCGCTGCTCGAGCGCGGGGAGGCGCAGACCCTTGTAGGTCTCGGTGAGGATGACGCTGCCCGCCAGGCCCACGAGGTACTCGTGGAAGGCCGCGTTCGCGCGGATCCAGCCCTCGGGGTCGCTGAACTCCTCGTCGACCGTGAACTCGAGCGTGGCGTCGAGCAGGCGCCGCAGTTCGGCGAGCTGCTCCGTGTCGGTCGAGCCGACCGTCTGGGCCGCCGCACCGATCTCGATGGCGAGCTTGGCGGCGTAGTAGTCGAAGATCACCTGGTCGGGCACCGGCTCCACCTCGAAGGTGGCACCCGTGCGGCGCACCAGCCCCTCGGCCGTGAGCGCCACGAGCGCTTGGTAGGTGCGGCCCACCTCGATCTCGAGCGCGGCCGCGATGCCCTCCGCGTCGAGCGGCACCGACACGTCGCTCACCGCTCCCACCACGAAGTCGCGCACCGCGTGCAGCGCCGCCGCGTCGGGCGCCGTCTCCATGCGGCCGAACGAGCCGCGGAAGTACGCCAGCGGGCTGCCCGGGGTCGACGACACCCGCACCACCCGGGCGAGGAAGACGAGGTGGGTACCGCCGCGCACCGTCTCGTCGACGACGCACTCGAAGTGGGCGATGCATCCGGAGACCAGCGGCACGCCCGCGTGACCGCGCTCGAAGGCGACGGTCTCGAACTTGCCCGGCGCCTTGCTCGCGAAGCGCTGGGCGATGGGGGCCGAGTCCTCGGCGAGCACGTTGACGGCGAAGGTGCCGCTCTTCACGATGGCCTGCGCCGTGGTGGAGGTGACGTTGAGGCAGATGAGCAGGCTCGGCGGCTCGTCGCTCAGCGAGCTCACCGCGCTCGCGGCCGCCCCGTAGTCCTCACCGTCGAGGTGGGTCGTGATGACCGTCACCCCGCTCGCGAACCTGCCCATGACGTCGCGGAACTCGCCCTTGCTCGGGCTCTCCGGAAGATCGGCGGTGATAAGTGTCTCTGTCATGTCTCGCCCCTTTGCGCTGACTGAGGCGATGCTAGCATTTGGTTACAAGAGCTACAACTATCTCGAGGCTCGACCCAGAGACCGGACGACGACGTCCGGGAAAGGCAGAAGCATGCGCATCGTCTCCGGCCGTTCCGGCTCCCCTTCGATCACCGCGAGCGGCACCTTCACCGGCCAGGTGCTGCAAGACCCGGTCATCACCGACCGCGCCGACGTGAAGATCAACACGGTGCTGTTCACCCCGTGCTCCCGCACCTACTGGCACCACCACGAGCACGGGCAGATCCTGCAGGTGTTCCGCGGTCAGGGCTACGTGTGCGGTGGCGACGGGGTGCCCCGCCTCATCGGCGAGGGAGACACGGTCTGGATCGAGCCGGGTGAGCGGCACTGGCACGGCGGCACGCAGGAGTCGCTTCTCGGGCACACCGCCATCACGCTCGGCGGCACCGAGTGGCTCGAGGAGGTCTCCGAGGAGGAGTACGCGGCGGCGGCCGTCACGACCGGCGCACTCGACGCGCCAGGTGCCTCGTGAGCGGCGCATCCCGTACCATCCGCCCCGAGCCCGCGGTGCTCACCGACGCCGCGCGCGACGAGCTGATCGCGCTGCTCGGCCGCGAGCGCATCCTGCTCACCGAGGCCGAGCGCGACGGCTACCGCGACCCCTACTGGTTCCACGACGACCGCAGCTACGACTCCTCGGCCGTCGTCTTCCCGCGGAGCGTGGAGGAGGTGCAGGAGGTGGTGCGCATCGCGGGCCGCCACGAGCTGCCGGTGTGGACGAGCTCGCAGGGCCGCAACAACGGCTACGGCGGCCCCTCCCCGCGCGTGGCGGGGTCGCTGCTCATCAGCCTGCGCGAGATGAACCGCATCCTGCACATCGACACCGAGCTGGCCTACGCCGTGGTGGAGCCCGGCGTGCGCTGGCTCGACCTGCACGCGGCGCTGCACGAGCAGGGCGACGAGCTCATGCTCTCGGTGCCCGACATCGGCTGGGGCTCGATCATCGGCAACTCCCTCGACAACGGCATGACCTACCTGCCCCTCGGCGCCGACTTCCAGGCGCCCACGGGCATGGAGGTGGTGCTCGCCGACGGCTCGCTGCTGCGCACCGGCATGGGCGCCCTCCCCGACTCGAAGTCGTGGCACATCTACAAGCGCGGGCTCGGGCCCTCGCTCGACGCCCTGTTCACCCAGTCGAACTACGGCATCGTCACCCGGATGGGCGTGTGGCTGCAGCGCCGGCCCCGCGTCTACGCGCCGCTCTACCTCTCCGTGCCGCGCGACCACCAGCTCGCCCAGGCGGTCGACATCATCCGCGAGCTGCGGCTCGACGGGGTGATCCGCGGCGTGCCCAACCTGCAGAACCTCATCACGATGGGCACGCAGTTCCCCGAGCACATGGGCATGTTCCCGGGCGCCGACCCCACCTGGCCGGAGGAGCGGCTCGACCAGCTCGCCGACGCCACCGGCATCGGGCGATGGGGCGTGCGCACCGCGCTCTGGGGCGACGGGCCGGTCGTCGACCACCACCTGGCGCGCATCCGGGAGGCCTGGGGCGCGATCGAGGGCTCACGGGTCGACGAGCTCGGCCGGTTCACGCCCGAGAACTGGGGCGAGATCAGCACCTTCATGCAGAAGATCTCGGCGGGCATCCCGACCATGGAGATGATGGAGCAGATGCCCGACTGGGTGGGGCACGTGGGCTTCTCGCCGATCGTGCCGCTCCAGGGCGCCGAGGTCGTGAGGGTCGTCGAGCGCATCAAGGCGCGGGTGGTGGAGCGCACCGGGGCGAACTTCGTGTGCGCCATCTTCCCCACCGGAGACCGCAGTGCGATGATCGTGTCGGCGATGAGCTTCGACCGCACGAACCGAGAGCACGTGGAGCAGACCTTCGAGACCGTGCGCATGCTCATCGAGGAGGTCGCGGAGCTCGGCTACGGCGAGTACCGCGCCCACCTCGACGTGATGGACCTCGCCGCCGAGCAGTACTCCTTCGGCGACCACGCCTACCGGCGCTTCGTCGAGGCCATCAAAGACGCCGTCGACCCGAAGGGCATCCTCTCCCCCGGCCGGCACGGCGTCTGGCCCGCCCGCTACCGCCCCACCGTCGACTGAACGAGGGGCGGATGCGCGGGGCGGGGCGGGTCAGTGGTCGAAGACGATGACGCCGCAGACGTCGGTGAGGGCGGCGGAGTTGTCGCGGGCGAGGTCGAGCTCGGCGAGGGGGTAGCGGCGGGTGAGGATGGGGGCGGGGTCGAGCAGGCCCCGCTCGAGGAGGCCCGTGTAGCGCTGCAGGTCGCTCTTCATGTGCACCTGCCCGTTCTGCGAGCTCAGGATGCGGCGGCTCTGCAGGGCGGTCTCCACCTGCGGCAGCGGCAGAGTGGCACCCCCGATCTCGAAGCCCGTGAGCACGGTGCGACCGCCCCGGCGCGAAGCCTGCACGGCGAAGCTCTGCGACACGGCGGGTCCGGCCGCCTCGAGCACCACGTCGGCGCCGCGCCCACCGGTGGCCTCGCGTACGGCGGCCAGCGCCCCGGCGAGCGCCTCCGACTCCCCTGCACCGGTCCCCGGGTCGACGAGCACGTCGGCGCCGAGCGCGCCCGCGAGCTCGCGCCGGCCCTCGTGCGGCTCCACCACCACGACGGTGCCGGCCCCCGCGATCCGGGCGGCCTGCAGCATCCACAGCCCCAGGTGCCCCGCCCCCACGATCGCGACCGACTCCCCGGGCTGCACCCGCGCCACGTTGAACACCGAGCCCACTCCCGTGCTGATGCCGCAGCCGAGCATCGACAACACGTCGGAGGGCAGCTCGCTCTCGACCGGGAACACCTGGTTCCCCGAGATCGACATGTACTCCGCATAGCCGCCGACGCAGCCGGCGCACGAGATGAGCGCGCCGTCGTCGCCGCGCGCGACGTCGGGGTAGATGCCCCCGAGGTCGAAGAGCTCACCGCACTGCCACGGCTCACCGATCGAGCAGTAGTAGCAGGCCCCGCACTCCGGCGTGCCGGGCACGACCACGCGCTGGCCGACCCGCAGCCCCGACACGGCCGACCCCACCTCCACGACCTCGCCGATCGAGGCGTGCCCGAGCACGGTGGGCGGGATCTTGTAGAGCTGCCCCTTCCAGTTCTTCACGTCGGTGGAGCAGAACGGGCTCGCGTGGGTCTTCACCACCACCCGCGTGGGGTCGAGGGGCAGCAGCTCCACCTCCTCTATCGAGAACGGCTGCTTGATCTCCCGAAGCACCCCGGCCTCGCCGCGCCAGGTGCTCATGCGCCGGCCCCCGCATCCGCCGACGCCGCCGCGCCCGACGTCTCCACCGGGTATTTCTCGAACGCCTCGCGGATGGCCGTCTGCCGCCCCTCGACGATGTGCCACCAGTCGGGATGCGTGAGGGCGTAGAGGTCGTCGTGCCGGATGGCCCGGGTGACGATGCGCCCGGCGTCGATCGGGTCGATCCAGCGCAGCCCGGCGGCGGCGCCCTCCGAGATGTCGACGTCTTCGAGCGCCCCCTCGGCGCCGGCGGGCCGGTTGCGCAGGCTGGTCTTGATGTTCGTGCGCACCGTTCCGGGTGCCAGGAGGGTCACGTGCACGGGCGAGCCGTCCTCGGCCAGCTCGAGC
Source organism: Herbiconiux moechotypicola (assembly GCF_024979255.1). Lineage (GTDB taxonomy): Bacteria > Actinomycetota > Actinomycetes > Actinomycetales > Microbacteriaceae > Herbiconiux > Herbiconiux moechotypicola. Next base: position 105,920 of record NZ_JANLCN010000008.1, on the reverse strand, counting down.
GCGAGCGCCTCGGTGAGCGCGGCCACGCCGTACTTCGTCACCGCGTAGGCTCCGGCTCCGGCCATCGGCGAGAACGACGCCATCGAACCGGTGTTGACGATGTGCCCGCCGTCGGGGTTCTTCTGCAGCAGCGGCAGGAAGGTGGTGACCCCGTGGATGACGCCCCAGAGGTTCACGTCGATGAGCCACTTCCAGTCGGCGAGCCGCAGGTCTGCGATGCGCGCGAGCGGCCCCACACCGGCGTTGTTGACGAGGATGCCCACGCTCCCGAAGCGCTCGACGGTCTCGGCCGCGAGCGCCTCGACGCTCGCGGGGTCGGTGACGTCTACCCGGATGCCTGTGGCGCCGATCTCGGCGGCCGTCGCGTCGAGCGCATCCTGTTGCACGTCGGCGATCACGACGGTGGCGCCCTCGGCGATGAGCTGCTCGGCGATGCCGCGGCCGATGCCCGAGGCCCCGCCCGTGACGACGGCGACGCGCCCTGCGATGGTGGTCATGGTGTGGATCCTCTCTGCAGCGCCCGGCCTCAGTTGCCGAAGCCGAAGGTGCCGGCCGGGTCGTAGCGCCGCCGCACCTCGGCCAGCTTCGCGGCCGTCTCGGCCGGCCAGAGCCGGGCGAACACGGCCGGGCTCGGGTGCCCCGCCCAGTTGTAGTTGATCTCGTCGTGGGAGTACTGCGCCACGGCGTCGAACAGCGCGGGCCCTGCCACGGGCAGCGCCTCGTCGTTGAGCCCGGGCACGACGGCGGCGATCACGAGCAGCGAGTACGCCGCACCCCGCCCGCCGATGGCGTTCGGCAGCACCGTGTCGCGGGCGATCGCGCCACCCAGCAGCCGCGTCTCGACGGTGGCGAAGGGCGACTCGGCCGACCCGCCCGCCTGCTCGAGGATGCGCTCCACGTAGTCGGCGTCGATCTCATCGAGGAACTCGCCCCGCTCCCAGATCGGCAGCGGCCCGAACGGTTCCGCGTGGATGGTGCCGCACTCCACGGTGGGCATCACACCGACCCCGTCGAGGTAGACGGGTGCCACGGCGCGCATCGGCGCGAGCAGCTCGGCGCCGCGGGTGCCGAGGCGCTCCGCATCCGCCCCCTCCTCCACGTAGGCGAAGCGCACGTGCGCGACGGTGCGGCCGAGCAGCGGCTCGGGCACCCCCTCGGGCGGCAGGCGCAGGATGGCGATGGAGGTGTTGGCCGACTCGGGCAGCGTCTTCGCCCAGTCGAGCCAGGCGCGGTGCACCTCGTCGATGTGCTCCTGCTCGAAGAAGAGTCCGCCTCCGTAGATCTCGGGCAGGGCGAGCACATCGAGCGTGAGTTCGGTGACCACGCCCAGGCCGACCTTGCCGCCCTTGAGCGCCCAGAACAGCTCGGGCTCGCTCTCGGCGCTCGCCACCACCACGCTGCCGTCTCCGATCACCACGCGGAACGCCACCGCGCGGTCGGCCGCCCAGCCGAGGGTGCGGCTGAGCGGCCCCACTCCCCCGCCGAGCACGAGTCCGACCGCGCCGACGCTCGGAGACGAGCCGGTCACGGCGGCGAGCCCGTGCTCGCCGAGGGCGGGCAGGATGTCCATCCAGCGCGCGCCCGCACCGATCGTGACGGTCGGCGCCGACGGGTCGACCACGATCGAGTCGAGACGGTGGGTGCGGATGAGCAGCCCGCCGTCGACCCCGCGGTACGAGCCGTGGCCGGTGGCCTGCACCACCACCTCGAGCCCGTGGGCCGCGGCGAAGCGCACGGCGGCCTGCACGTCGGCCTCCGAGGTGGCGCCGACGACGAGGTCGGGTGCCATGGGCGAGAGCGAGTTGAAGCCGTCGATCTCGGCCTGGTAGCCGTCGTCGCCGCGTTCGAACAGGGGTCCGCCGAGCTCGGACCGGAGGGCGGCGAGATCGGCCGCGGAGATCTGGTGGGGCATCGTTGCTCCTCGACTGCAGGAAAGGGTGGGTGGCGGACTGGTCAGGGGGTGCGCCGGTTGGCGGGCCAGATGCCGTGCCGGCCGGGAGAGAGGATGCCCTCCGGGTCGACGGCGTCTTTGATGCGCTCGACGAAGCGCCGGTAGGCGTGGTCGCCGAAGGAGTACTCGGCCGCGGCCTCGTCCATGAAGTCGAGGTGGGCCCGGTACTCGCCGTAGCCGCGCTCGCCGAGCTCGCGGATCATCGTCTTCACGGTGCGGTAGGCCGCCCGGGTGTCGGAGTCGTTGCCGGTGTCGAAGCCGAACCCGCCCACCACGAGGGCGGTGCGCTCGTTGGCGACGCAGATGCCCACGAGAAAGCTCGCGGTGGTCTCGCGCTTCACGATCGACTCCATCAGCCCGATCACCTCGGCCATCTGGCTGCCCACCAGCGGCACGGCCGGCGAGAAGCCCACGTGTCCGAAGCCGGGCGGCATCGACTCGAGCATGTCGAGGTTCGGGATGCCCGCCTGCACCTTGTCGGCGAACTCCTCGATCTGGTCCCACTCCCCGCGGAGGAAGGTGCGGTGGTGGTCGACCCGCGCCCCGTCGATGGCCGACCAGGCCTCGGTGATGCGCTCGATCTGGCGGGCGACCACGACCTCGTCGCCCCAGACGGCGGTGCGCATGCCCCACCGGCCGACCCCGGTGGCGTCGGCCAGCGCATCCAGCTGCTCCTCGCCCAGCGTGCCCTCGGCCTGCATGGGGCCGAGGAGCTCTGGGAAGTGGGAGGCGAGCGTGAGGGTGTTCTGCATCACGGGCACGCCGCGCACGAGGCCGCTCAACCGCAGTTCGCGCAGCACGTCGATCGCCTGCTCGAGCTGGTGCGTGCGCGGCACGGTGAGGAAGAGCGGCGCGTAGGCGTCGGGCTTGCGCATGAGCCAGTAGCCCATCTTCGTGACGATGCCGAAGTTCGACTGCACGAACAGCGGGTCGAGCACGGGGCCGAGTCCGCGTTTGTAGGTGTGCCAGGCCTTCGAGCCCGGGATGCCGCCCATGCCGGTGCGCAGCAGCGAGCCGTCGGCGAGCACCACCTCCATGCCCGTGGGCGCCTGGAAGTCGACGCCGAGCGGCAGGTACGTGAGGCCGCTGTCGAGCGAGTTGCCCACCACCGAGCCCCAGCCGAGGTCGGGCACCGACACCAGCAGGTCGTCGTGCCCGGCCTCGGCCAGGGCGGCGTGCAGCTCCATCCAGCTCACACCCGGCTCCACCACGGCGTAGGCGAGAACGGGGTCGATCTCGAGCACGCGGTTCATGCGGCGGAGGCTCACGAGCACCGAGCCGGCGACCCGCGGCGAGGGGCCACCGTAGCCGTTGTTGCGGCCCTGCGACGAGACCCACAGCGGCACCCCCAGCTCGCCGGCGAGGCGCACCACGCCCTGTACCTGCTCGGTGCTCGACGGGTAGAGCACCGCCGAGGAGTCGTAGCTGCGGTCGCCCTTGATCCAGTACGGGTCGGCGTACTCGTCGCGGCCGGCGCGGTCGGTGACCACGGCGTCGTCGCCGAGCAGCTCGCGGAAGCGGCGCTCCGCCTCGGCGCTCAGCTCGTAGGGAGTGGCATCGGGGGTCATGACCGTCTCCGCGCCTCCTCGGCGAGCACCGGCGCCGCCTCGAACACCCCGTGCATCCCGAGGGTCGCGGCGATCTCCATCACCTCGACGATCTCGGCCGCGGTGGCGCCGTAGCGCACCGCGTTCTCGATGTGAAGGCGCAGGCCCGAGGTGTAGAGGTGGGTGGCCGCAGTGTCGAAGGCGATGTACATGAACTCCTTCACCTTGGGCTCGAGCGGCCCGCTCACCCACGGCACCGACGAGAACTCGGTGTAGGCGTCGAAGAACTCGGGTGCGAGCTCGAGGATCTCGTTCCAGAAGCTGTGCCAGTAGCCGCGCTTCTCGGTGAACTCCGCCTTGAGCCGCTCCTGGTACTCGTCGAGCTCGGCGGCGCCGTCGCGCAGCCCCTCCTGCTCGAGCACGTCGACGAGGATGGGCACCCCGATGTTCATGGAGTGGATGCCGAGGGTGGCGCAGCACTCCAGCACCTCCATCACCTCGGCGGGCGTGGCTCCGGCCTCGAGGGCGCGCCGGATGTGGCCGCGCACCGGGGGCAGGTAGAGGTGCGTGGAGTTGGCCGCCACCGCGAGGCGCACGAAGTGCCGCACCTTCTCGGGGAGCGCGCCGACCCGGTCGGGCACCGCGGCGAGGCGGGAGTAGGCGGCCAGGAACCCGGGGTCGAGGTCGAGCACGGCCTGCGTGCCGGCGTCCCACTCGCCGTGGGCGGCCTCGTAGTCGCGCCGGATCTCCGCCCGGCGGTCGTCGTCGCTCATGCCGCGCTCCCCTCGGCCGTCCCGTGCGCGCCCGAGTCGGCGCGCGCATCCGCCCGGCCCTGCTGCCGCAGCCACTTCGCCACCTCGGTGTGGTCGGCCCCCTGTCCGAGCTCGGCGTCGGCGGTGCTCCAGTGCTCGACCGCCCGGTCGCTGAGGGTGTGCGGCACGCCGAGGCTCTCGGCGAGGCCGGTGGCGATGCGCATGTCCTTCAGCATCAGTCCGAGCCCGAAGCCCGAGTCGTAGCTCTCGCCCACGATGAAGTTCGGCCACTTCAGCTGGGTCGAGCCGCTGCGGCCGCTCGAGGTGTTGATGGCGTCGAGCATCACGGACGGGTCGAGCCCGAAGGCGATGCCCGTGAGCATCGCCTCGCTGGTGACCCAGAGGTGCGCCGCCGACATGAGGTTGTTGATGGCCTTGAGCGCGTGGCCGGCCCCCACCGGGCCCACGAGCGCCGGCTTGCCGAGCACCTCGAGCACGCCCCGCGCCTCGGCGAGATCGGCCTCGGCACCGCCGACCATGATGGTGAGCGTACCGGCCACGGCTCCCTTGACTCCGCCGCTCACGGGGGCATCGATGAGTCTCGCCCCGCCGGCCGCGACCGCCTCGGCCAGCGCCCGGGTGCGCAGGGGCTCCGAGGAGCTCATGTCGATGAAGAGGGTGCCCGGCCGCACCGCGGCGAGCACGCCGCCGTCGCCGATCGTGACCGCCTCGACGACGCCCGAGTTCGGGAGCATGAGGATGACGAGGTCGGCCTGCGCGGCCGCCTCGGCGGCGGTCGCCGCGGTGCGCCCGCCCGCCCGCTGCAGCCGCTCGCGCGCCGCCTCCGCCAGGTCGAAGCCGATCACCTCGTGGCCCGCCGCCACGAGGCGCTCGGCCATGGGCGTGCCCATGTTGCCGAGCCCCACGAAGGCGACGGAGGCGCGGGAGCCGCTCACAGCTCCCCCGCCGTCTTCATCTCGGTGAGCTTGGCCTCCGCGACCCGGAACGACTCCAGGGCCGCGGGCACCCCCACGTACACCGCGGTCTGCAGCAGCGCCTCCTGGATCTCCTCGACCGTCACGCCGTTGCGCACCGCGCCGCGCACGTGCACACCCAGCTCGTGCGGGCGGTTGAGCGCCGTGAGCATCACGAGGTTGAGCAGGCTCCGGGTGCGCCGGTCGAGGCCCTCCCTGGTCCAGGTGGCCCCCCAGCAGTACTCGGTGACGAGCTCCTGGATCGGCCTCGAGAACTCGGTCACCTGACCGAGCGACCGGTCGACGTGCGCCGCACCGAGCACCTCGCGGCGCACCGTGAGGCCCGCCTCGTAGGTCTCCTGCCTGGTCGACTCGCTGTTGGTCATCTGTTCAGTCCTTCGTGTCGGTGGTTCGGTCGGCGTCGCCGCCGGCGGAGCCCGGGTCGGGGTCGTGCAGCCGCACACCGCCCGAGACGTCGCCGATCGCGTCGACGACGGTGTTGCTGATCTGGTCGGCGTAGCCGAGGGCCTGGGCGAGACCGAAGCTCGCGAGCGGGCCCGAGGAGTTGGGCGAGGCCACGCCGAGCTCGTGCAGATGGTCGACGTAGAGCACGACGTCCTTCATCATGAGCGCGTTGGTGAGCCCGCCCTTGAGGTAGTCGCCCGTGATGATCTTCGGAAAGCGGTTGAGCGTGGCGAAGTTCACCCCCGAGCTGGCGTTCAGCACGTCGAGCACGGTGGCGAGGTCGAGGCCTGCCTTCTTGGCCGCCACCATCACCTCGGCCGTGGCGGAGAGGCTGATGGCGTTGAGGAAGTTGTTGAGCAGCTTGGTGCTGTGCCCGGCGCCCGGGCCACCCATGTGGAACACGTTCGTGGCGAAATGCGCGAGCGCGGGCCGCACCCGGTCGAGCGCCTCGGTGTCACCGCCCACCATGAGGGTGAGCGCGCCTTTCTCGGCCGCCGCGGCGCCGCCCGAGATGCCGGCGTCGAGGTAGTCGACGCCCACCTCGGCGAGCCGGGCCTGGATGCGCTGGGTCGAGGCCGGCGAGGCCGTGCTGAGGTCGACCACCACGGCCCCCTCGGCGAGTGCCGGAATGAACGAGCCGTCCTGCAGCACCACCCGCTCGACCACTTTGCTGTCGGGGAGCGAGAGGAACACGACGTCGCTGGCGCCCGCCACCTCCGCCGCCGAGTCGGCCGGGGTCGCCCCCGCCGCCTCGACGGCGGGCCGTTGCATGTCGAAGCCGAGCACCTCCACCCCGCCGTCGACGAGGCGACGGGTCATGCGGCCGCCCATGTTGCCGAGGCCGATGAAGCCGATGCGGTCTGCCATCTCAGGCGTCCTTTCCGGTCTGTGCGGGAGTCGAGGGCGCGTCCGCCGGCCCGCCGATGGTGGCCGCGATGCCCGCGAGCGGGCCCGAGGTCACGGGGGTGAAGCGGTCGAGGGTTCCGGGGTCGTGACCGCACACGAGGTGCCTGACACCCGCATCCAGCAGGTCCCGGATGCGGTCGAAGCCGGAGTACATCGCCGGCAGGTCGGCCACGAAGGCGAACGGCATGTCGTCGTCGAGCTCCTCGTAGTAGTGCACGGCGTCGGAGGCGAGCAGCACCTCGCCCTCGCTCGTGGAGATGCGTGCGATGGCCTGGCCGGGCGTGTGGCCGCCCACCTCGATCAGCTCGATGCCCGGCGCCACCTCGTAGGAGCCGGTGAACGCGGTCACCCGTCCTTCGTCGAGAGCGGCGCGGAGCGCGTCGATCTCCTCGGGCTCGGTCGACCAGGCGAACTGGACGCGCGTGCCCATGGCCGAGAGCCAGAAGTCGAGCTCGGCCTGGGCGATGACGATCTGCGCCTTCGGGAAGAGCGCGAGGTTGCCGATGTGGTCGTAGTGCGCGTGCGTCACCACGAGGGTCTGCGGCGCCTCGACGTCTATGCCCAGGGCGGCATACACCGAGGCGACCTCGGCCACGAAGGTGCGGTTGCGGTTCTCGGCGCCCGCCGGCGAGAAGCCGGTGTCGAAGAGCACGGTGCGCTCGGCGTTCCGCGCGATCCACACGAAATAGTCCATGTCGATCGGGCTGTCGGGAAGGCCGTGCACGTGATAGTTGAGAAAGACCTCGGCGCGGTGACCGTGCCGGGTGCCGTACTTGACGATGGTGAACTCGTACTCCGACCCGGCGCTCATGCGGGCTCCCCCTGCGGCACCGGCGGCCAGCCCGCGCGGCGTTCGAGCATGAGGTCGCGGAGCGCCACCGGCGGCCGGCCCGTGAACCGCTCCACCACATCCGTCAGCCGGCCCAGGTGACCCGCGCGGATCATGCGGCCGAAGGTGACCATGCCGTCGCTGGCCCAGGGCACGGGCGAGTTCGAGAAGTCTCCGGAGGCGTCGCGGGGCACGCCGAGGGCGTCCCACATCGCGTACATCTCGTCGTCGCTGAGGTCGACGATCTCGATGGTGGCGCCGCTCAGCTCGGCGATCATCTCGCCCACCTGGCGGTAGCTCAGCAGCTCGGGGCCCGTGACGTCGTAGGCGGTGTCGGGTTCGCCGGCGCCGGCCATGATCGCCGCGGCGACCGCGGCGACGTCGGAGCGTGCGACGAACCCCACGAGGCCGTCCCCCGCGTTGCCGATGCTGCGGCCCGAGGTGATGGCGATGGCCGCCTGATTCTCGGCCATCGCGTCCGCGTACTGGTTGTTGCGCAAGAAGTTCCAGGTGAGGCCGCTCTCGCGGATGAGGGCCTCGGTGACCTTGTGGTCGGCCACCTCGACCGAGTTCACCTCGGGGCGCTCGGTGCCGATGAAGGAGGTGTAGACCACGTGCGAGACTCCCGCCTCCACGGCGGCTTCGACGGCGGTGCGGTGCTGCCGCTGGCGGTTCGGGCCCGCCTCCATCGCCGAGACGAGGAAGAGACGGTCGCCCCCGCGGAACGCCTCCACCAGGGCCTCGCGATCGTCGTAGCCCGCCCGGCGCGCGTCGACGCCGCGCGCCCGCCAGCGGTCCAGCACCGCCTCGTCGCGGCTCGTGACGATGAGCCCCGAGGGCCCGCTCTCCGCCAGCAGCTGCTCGGCGACCGCGGCGGAGACGAAGCCCCCCACGCCGGTGACGATGTTCATGCGGTTTCCCCTTCGAAACTGCTCCCCCGCGTCGGTGCGGGTTCCATCCCATGCTTGCTCACAGATTGTATGATGTCAATATCGTATGACAATCTGACTCCGCCTCCATCAGCGACTCGCGGCGAACGCCTCGAACAGCCCGGCATCGACCGAGGCCGTGTCCCAGAGCCCCGCTCCTCCGCCGTAGCGGTTCGTGTTCTGCACGCTCGCCCCGCCGTCGACGCTGAGCACCGCGCCGGTGATGTACGACGAGTCATCGGAGAGCAGGAAGGCGACGGCCGCCGCCACCTCGTCGGGCTCCCCGGCGCGGCGCAGCGGCGAGGTGCTCGCCCTTTTCTTCATGTCCTGGATGCCCGCCTCACCGAAGATGGGGGTGGGCACGATCCCCGGCGCCACGCCGTTCACGCGCACCCCGATGGGGCCGGCGTAGACGGCGGCGCCGTGCACGAGTCCCACCACTCCGTGCTTCGAGGTGGTGTAGGCGAGCAGGTCGGCCGCCCCGCGCAGGCTCGCGATGGAGGCCGTCACGACGATCGACCCCGTGCCGCCGGTCTCGGCGAAGTGACGCAGGGCGCCGCGGGTGCCGAGGAACGGGCCGCGCAGATTCACCGCCATCACCGCATCCCACTCGTCGACCGCGGCGTCGGTGAGCTGCACGCCCGGGCGGCCGGCGATGCCGGCGTTGAGGTGGTGCAGGTCGGCCGAGCCGAAGGTCTGCACGGCGGCCTCGAGGTAGGCGTCGACGCCGGCCTCGGTCGAGACGTCGGCGCCCACGCCGATCGCGTCGCCGTCGAGCGCGTCGGCGGCGGCCTTCGCCCGGTCTCCGTCGAGGTCGACGATCACGAGCTTCGCGCCCGCCGCCGAGAGCCGCTCGACCACCGCCGAGCCGATTCCCCCGACACCGCCGGTCACGATCGCGACCTTGCCCTCGAGCCCTGCGTACGTCATCGTGCCGCCCTTCCGATCAGCCGCCTTCGGCTGCCTCCGAGGGGCCGGATGCGCCTTCGCACCCCGTCACCGACCCGGATTGTCTGACAATAGTATATTCTCGATCGGAGTCGCCGCCGCAAGCGGCAGTCCTCCCGGCGTGATGCGCAGCCCCGCTGTATGATCGGCACACATCTCGCTGCAAGGGAGTCTCATGTCCGCTCCGAACACTCTCGCCCAGGCCTGGTCGAGCGCCCACGTCGACCGCGTGGCGGCGCCGCTGCGCGAGCAGGTCATCTCCGCCCTGCGGGCTGCGATCCTCGACTTCACACTCCGCCCCGGTCAGCGACTGGTGGAGCGGGAGCTCATCGAGCAGCTCGGCGTGTCGCGCACCACCATCCGCGAGGCGCTGCGCGAGCTCACCAGCGAGGGGCTCGTCACCGTGGTGCCGCAGCGCGGAGCCATCGTCAGCGCGCCGTCGCTGGCCGAGGCCGAAGACCTTTACGACATCAGGGCGGTGCTCGAGTCGGTGCTGGTGGAGCGCTTCGTCGAGCGCGCCACCGACGAGCAGATCGCCCGCCTGCACGACGCCGTGGAGTACTTCGCGGTGACGACGGCGGGCACGGCCGAGATCCGCGTCGTGCTCGACGCCAAGGACAAGCTCTACGAGGTGCTCATCGAGGGGGCGGGGAGCCCCGCTCTCACGAACATCATCGAGGGCATCCAGGCCAGGGTGCGCATCCTGAGGGCCACCTCGATGAGCGAGCCGGGCCGCGCCGAGGAGGCTGCGGAGGAGCTACGGTCGATGGCTGCCGCCGCCGACCGGCGCGATGCGAGCGAGGCGGCGAGGCTCTGCGCCACCCACGTGCGGAACGCCTCCAAGACCGCGCTGAAGCACCTGCGCGAGGCGGAGAAGTCCCCCGCGTTCGACTGAGCGGCGGCACGCCGACGGCTTGACCATTCAGCCTGATCATCATATTGTCTGACAAACACATGATCAGTGACTCAATGGAGAGGAAGACGTCATGCCTGCACGCCCACAGCACTCCCGGGCCCTGCGATCCGCGATCGGAGGGGCGCTCGCGATAGGACTGGCCGCCTCGCTCGCCGCCTGCTCGGGAGGCTCCGCCTCCCCCGACTCCACCACCGGCTCAGGCTCCGGTTCGGGTGACACCGGCTTCGTCGCCGGCGACCCCAGCGCCCCCGAGATCACCGAGGTGGCGCTCACCGGCATCAAGGGGCCGGGCACCATCCCCCTGCAGTACGCCGCCGACGAGACCGGGCCCGAGTTCGGGCTCACCATCGAGCCCTTCTTCGTCGACAACAGCGGCGTGGCCGTCACCTCGGTGATCTCGGGCGACGCCGCCGCGGCCAACACCTCGTACTTCGGCGTCATCGACGCTATCAACCAGGGCCTTGAACTCGTCGTCATCGCCGAGGGCTGGGCGTCGACCCCACTCACCGGGTCGCTCGAGGCGCTCCCGTCGTCGGGCATCACCGAGCTGGCCGACCTCGAGGGCAAGACCGTCAACGTCATCTCGCTGAGCAGCAGCCACGCCATCAAGCTGCGCGACGCCATGCTCACCGAGGGTCTCGACCCCGACGCCGTGAACTGGGTGGAGCTGCCCTACGGCGAGGTCGCCGCCGCGCTCGAGCAGGGCACGGTCGACGCCTCCAGCGCCGTCGGGCCCACGCTCGCCGCGGTGCGGGCGCTCGGCAGTGTGAACGTGTTCGACTACGGCTCGGGCGAGTACGAGGGCATGGCCGAGTCGGGCTGGGTCGCCTCGCGCGAGTTCGTGGAGCAGAACCCCAACACCGTCGCCGCCATCCAGTGCTCTCTGTTCGCCGCGCAGGGCGCCATCGCCGCCGACCGCGCGCTGTTCGAGCAGCAGTTCTCGGCCTTCCTCGGGGCCCCCGAGGCGGTCGCCGCCGCCGAGGTCATGCTGAACTACCAGAGCGAGAACCGGCTCGACGAGATCCAGCGCAACGCCGACGTGTACTTCTCCAGCGGCAGGCTCGACGAGGAGTTCGACTTCTCGGCGCACGTGCTGCCGGCGCCCGAGAGCTGCTGACGGTGGCGTTCGCCGTGCAGCCCTCGATCGCCGCACCGCCCGGGCGCGCACCGCGCGCCCGGCGGTCGCCGCGGCGCACCGCGCTCTGGCGGGGGCTCGCCGGCGTGGTGGGCCTCGCGCTGGTGCTCGAGATCGTGTCGCGCTCCGGCCTGGTGAACCCGGCCTTCCTCCCCCCGTTCTCGAGCGTGCTCACCAAGTCGGTGCTGCTCTGGGGCGAGGCCGACTTCCGGGCCGACGTGCTCGCGACCCTCCTCACCTACCTCTACGGCATGCTCATCGCGGCGGCGATCGCGATCCCGCTCGGCATGGTGCTCGGGCTGTTCGGGCCGGCCTACCGGGCCGCGCGCGCCGTCATCGAGCTGATGCGGCCCATCCCGCCCGTCGCCCTGGTGCCGCTGGTGCTGCTCGTGCTCGGCGCCGGGCTCGAGATGAAGCTCGTCATCGTGGTGTTCGCCGCGGTGTGGCCCATCATGTTCAACACGCTCTACGGCGTGCACGACGTCGACCCCTACGCCAAGGAGATGGCGCGCAGCTTCGGCGTCGGCCGCTTCGGCGTCGTGCGCCGCGTGGTGCTGCCGTCGGCCGCCCCGTTCGTGATGACGGGCATCCGCATCGCCTCGTCGATCGCGCTCATCGTGGTGATCACCGTCGAGCTCATCGCGGGCGGCGCCCAGGGCATCGGAGCGTTCATCTCGCGGGAGCGTGCCTTCAGCGACGCCGAGTCCTACCTCGCGGTGCTCGCCGCGACCGTGACGGCGGGGCTGCTCGGCCTCGTCATCAACCTCGTCATCGGCTGGGTGGAGCGACGCTGGTTCAGTTGGGACTCGACCACGAGGGAGATGAGCTGATGGCCGCGACCCTCCCTGCCGGCGCCGCGTCCGCGGGCCGCGCACCCCGCGCATCCGGAGACCGGGCGGGAGCACGGCACGCCCGCAGCGCCCTCGTGAGCGTGGCCTACTTCGTGGTGCCGCTCGCCGTGATCGTGGTGCTCTGGCAGCTGGCGACCACGGCGAACCCGTCCCCGTTCTTCCCCCCGCCGATCGCGATCGCCGAGAACCTGGTGGGGCTGCTGTTCGGGGGCGGTCAGATCGTCACCCCGGTGTTCACGGGCGACTTCCTCACCACGGTCGGGCGGATGCTCGCGGGCTACGCCATCGGCGCGGCCTGGGGCGTGGTGGTGGGCACCGCGATGGGGCTCAGCCGGGCCTCGCGCGAGACCGTCACGCCGATCGTGGAGTTCCTGCGATCGATCCCGGCCACGGCCACGCTGCCGCTGTTCATCATCCTGCTCGGCGGCGGAGACGACATGCGGGTGATCTTCATCGCCTACGGCGTCTCGTGGTTCGTGCTCATCAACACAGCCTCCGGCGTGGGGTCGATCCACCGCACGCTGCTCGACGTGGGGCGCGTGTTCCGCGTCTCGCCCGCGCGGCGGCTGTTCTCCATCGTGCTGCCGGCCGCGAGCCCCAAGATCTTCGCGGGGCTCCGCATCGCGAGCACGGCGGCGCTGCTGCTCGCGATCGTGTCGGAGTTCATCCTCGCCACGAACGGCATCGGGTTCCAGCTCATCCAGGCGCAAGGGCGGTTCCAGCTGCTCGACATGTGGTCGTGGATGCTCGCACTGGCGCTGCTCGGACTCCTCCTCAACACCCTCCTCGACCTCATCGAGCGGCGCACGCTGTCGTGGCACCGCCTGTCTCGGCAGAAGCTCTGAAAGGGGCCAGCATGACCGACACCTCCCTCTCCCGTTCGTCCGCCGGCGCCGCCTCCGCGTCCGGTGGGCCGGCCGCCGGCGTCGCCACCGCCGCGGTGCTCGTCGACCACGTCTCGCACACCTACGGGCGCGGCGACAGCGCCCACCACGCCATCCGCGACCTCGCGTTCTCGGTGCAGCCGAAGGAGTTCGTCTCCATCGTGGGCCCCTCGGGCGCGGGCAAGACCACGCTGCTCCGCACGCTCGCCGGGCTGCTGCAGCCCACGGAAGGGGCGGTGTGGGTGAACGGCGTGCGCAACACCGGGGTGCCCGAGGGCATGGCGATGGTCTTCCAGGATTACAGCCGCTCGCTGCTGCCGTGGCTCTCCGTGGAGCGGAACGTGGCGTTCCCGCTCGCCGGCAGCCATCACGTGCCCAAGCCCGAGCGCCGCGCGATCGTGGCGGAAGCCCTCGAGGCCGTGGGGCTGAAGGGCTTCGAGAAGCGCTACCCCTGGCAGCTCTCCGGCGGCATGCAGCAGCGCGTCGCGATCGCGCGGGCGCTGGCCTACCGGCCGAAGCTGCTGCTCATGGACGAACCGTTCGCCTCCGTCGACGCGCAGACCCGCGAGGGACTCGAAGACCTCGTGCTGAGCATCCGCGACCGCTACGAGATGACCATCCTGTTCGTCACCCATGACATCGACGAGAGCGTGTACCTCGCCGACCGCGTGCTCGTGCTCTCGCGGCCGCCGGCGACGCTCGTGGAGGACATCCGCGTGGTGCTCGCCGAACCGCGCGACCAGATCACCACGCGGGAGGACCCCGAGTTCATCCAGCTGCGCGGGCACGTGGCGCGCCTCATCCACGGATCGCACTGAGCGTGCGCGCCCGGGCGGCGGTGCTCACCGAGTTCGAGAGCCCGTTCCACGTCGGCGAGGTGGAGCTCTCCGGCCCCGGGCCGGGGCAGCTCGTGGTGCGCATGACCGCCGCCCCGTTCTGCTCCACCGACTGGATGGGGTGGCGCGCCATGCGGCGCAAGGTGCCGCCCGTCATCCTGGGCCACACCGCCGTGGGCGTGGTCGGCTCCGTCGGTGCGGGCGTCACCGATCTCGCAGCGGGCACCCGGGTGCTCGTGGCGGGCACGCCGCAGTGCGGCGAGTGCTTCTATTGCGGCATCGGTCGGCCCGACCAGTGCTCGGTGCTGCTCGAGGGCGGCGACCCCGTGGTGGGCGCCCTGCCCGACGGCCGGCCCGTGCGGGCGGCCGGCCGCGTCGGGGCGTATGCCGAGCACCTGCTCGTCGACCGCATCCAGGTGCACCGCCTGCCCGACGAGCTCGGCGACGAGGTGGCGTGCCTGCTGGGCTGCGGCATCTCCACCGCGCTGGGCGCCGTGTTCACGATCGCCGAGGTGCAGCCGGGACAGTCGGTCGCGGTGGTCGGTCTCGGGCATCTGGGGCTCTGGGCCGTGCAGGGCGCCCGCCTGGCGGGTGCGGGGAGCATCATCGCGGTCGACGGGCACCCGGCACGGCGTGCGCTCGCCGGGCGGCTGGGCGCGACCGCGCTCGTCGACGCCTTCCGGGGCGATCCCGTCGAGCACGTGCGGGCGCTCACCGAAGGCCGCGGCGCCGACGTCGTGATCGAGGCCGCCGGCCCTGCCCTGGCCACCCGGCAGGCGGTCGAGATGGCGCGCCGCGCCGGTACCGTGGTGCTCGCGGGGGTGGCGCACTCCGCCACGGAGGTGCCGCTGCCCCAGCTGCAGCTCACCGTGCACGGCAAGCGCCTGCTCGGCTGCCAGAACGGTCAGATGACGCCCGACGTCGATCTGCCGCGGTGGATGGCGCTGCTCGCCTCGGGCGAGCTCGACCCCACCCCGTTCCTCGGACGCGACTACCGCCTCGACGAGATCGACACCGTCGCCCGCCGCTCGCTCGCGCTCGACGACCTCACGGGCGTGCTACACCCCTGAGTCAGCCTGCTGCGGTGCGCCCCGCCGCGACTCGGCGGCGAGCGCCTCCGCGATCTCGCCGAGCACCTCCACCGCCACCTGCAGCCGCGTGTCGTCGGCGCTCGACAGCGGCGCCAGGTGCTCCGCCCACACCCTCCGGTACCCCGCCAGATTCGCCACGGCCTGCTTCGTCGCGTACACCCGCACCTCGCGCCCGTCGCCCTCGGCGGTGCCCTTCTCGGCGAGCCCCTTCTCCACCAGCGCCGCGATCCGCGCGCTCGTGTTGCTCTTGTGCTGCCCGAACGCCCGTGCGATCTCGGTGACGGTGGTGCCGGGCTCCTCCATGATGATGCGCATGATGTCGGCCTCCGACCGCGTCACGTGGATGAGCCCCGGATGCGGCACGGTCACCTCCCGCTGCAGGTAGCGGAACGAGTCGATCACGCGCTCGCCGAGCTCGCCCAGGAGCTCGTCGCGGGGCCGGGTGCCGGTCATTGCACGAGTGTATCCCCGCCCCCGTGCGGATCGCTTGCAGGCTCACCGGGCGATCTATATAGTTATAGTTACTATAATTACCGTTGCCGCGACAGCCGCAACCACCACCGCCCCGACCACCGCAACGACGCGATTCGGAGAACCACCCATGTCCCTTCTGCAGGATCCCCCGCTCACCACGAGCCCCACGCCCGACGAGCTCGTCGAGTACGCCAGAGGCCTCCGCGACCGGCTCCGCGACCTGCAGCCCGAGCACGCGAAGCTCGGCACCTACTCCGCCGAGATCCACGAGGCGTTCATCGCCGGGCGGCTCTACGACATCCTCCGCCCGAAGCGCTACGGCGGGCTCGAGCTCGGTCTCGAGACCTACTTCCGCGTCGCGATCGAGATCTCGCGCGGCGACCCCGGCGTCGGCTGGTCGTGGGAGCTCGGCTCGAGCCACGCCTACCAGTTCGCCAGCCACTTCCCCGAGCGCTCGCAGGAGGAGGCCTTCGCCGCGCATCCGTTCGTCTCGGCCTCGCGCGCCTTTCCGCAGAAGGCGACCGTCACCCCGGCGGAGGGCGGCTACCGCCTCACCGGCCGCTGGGACTACAACAGCGGATGCACGTTCAGCACCCACTTCATGCCGGTCGCCTTCGTCGAGCAGCCCGACGGCTCGAAGCTGCCGTACATGTTCATCCTCCCCCGCGAGGACTTCACCATCATCGACGACTGGGGCGAGGGCCGCACCATCGGCCTGCACGCGTCGAGCTCGAACTCCATCGAGATCGACGACGCGTTCGTGCCCGCCTACAACGCGGTGCCGTTCGACTTCAAGGACATCGAGTGGGGCTCCGAGGGCACGCCGGGCTACCGGCTGCACGGCAACGCGCTCTACCTCGGCCGCACCTCGTCCATCTTCATCGCGGGTCTCACCCAGACGATGGTCGGATGCGCGCTGGCCTGCCTGGACGAGTACGAGCGTCTCATGGCGCGCGGCTCGAGCTTTCCCCCGCGCATCCCGCGCAGCGAATCGCCCGAGTACCAGCTCTGGTACGGCAAGGTGGTGTCGCTCGCCGAGGCCTCGCAGCAGCTGCTGCTCGCCGCGGTGCGCGAGTTCGAGCGGCTCAACCAGGCCTGGGTCGACGGCGGGCCGGAGTTCACCACGAAGGACGACGTGCGCATCCGCGGCCAGATCGTGCAGGCCGCGCGCCTCGCCCAGGAGGCCATCGAGGTCGCGTTCACCACGGCCGGCACCAGTTCGGCCGCCCTCGCCGGAACCCGCATGGGCAAGTACTACCTCGACGCCGCGATGTACCGCACCCACATCGGAGCCCAGCACGACGTGCTGCTCGCGTCGCTCGGCCGGGTGCTGCTCGGCCAGCCGCTCACGATGTGACGCAGGCGTCCAGCGCGCCGCACATCCCCACGCACCCGGCGTCGCACGCAGAACAGCGCCCGCACTCCCCTCAAGGGGTGCGGGCGCTGTCGTGTGCGGGCGCTTCCGCCCGGTCAGCGGATGCGCGCGATCCAGTCGAGGATGGGCACGACCGCGGCGTCGGAGTTGCGCTCCAGCATCATGGCGTGACCGTTGCCGTGCACGCCGTGGTCGCCGAGGTTCAGGAACTCGGCGCTCCCCCCGGCCGCGTTGACGTACTCCACCATGAGCGGCGCCCAGGCCGTGAACGGCGAGGTCTCCCCCACCACGACCACCACGGGCAGCCCCTCGAGCGCCGGCAGCCGGTGCTCTCCCGGCGACGCCTCGAGCTCGGCCGGGTCGGTCACCGGCGGATCGTAGGTGAGCGGCGCGGCGGCGATGCCCCAGTCCAGCCGCACCCCCGGTCCGAACTCGTGGAACGGCGGGCCCATCGGTTCGATGGCCACGTGCGCCTTCACGAGGCCGGGCCGCGCATCCGCCACCAGCCAGCCCGACGGGCCGCCCGCCGAGTGCGTCACGAGCACGGCGGGGCCGATGCGATCGAGCAGGCGGCTGATGCGGTCCTGGTCCATGCGGTGCGACTCGGCGAGGTCGGCGGGGAGGAACCCCATGCCGGCGGTGAGCTGGTCGAGCATCGGGTCGCCGATGCCCCCGCTCCACAGCGACTGGTCGTGCCCCGGGATCTCGGTGTCGAACAGCCCGATGGCCATCTCGTAGCTGAACTGCGCACCCGGCTCGCCGACGACCTCCGGATGCGCCCAGGAGCGCCCGTGGGCCGGCCGGTCGACGAGGTACACGAGGTAGCCGGCGTCGACGAAGAGGTCGGCCCAGCCGGGCCGGCCGTCGGGCGTACCGCGCCAGTCGGTGATCTGCCCGCCGCCGCCGTGCACGAGCACGATCGGGTAGGGGCGGGTGATCTCGGCGGGAGCCTCCCACTCCACGAAGAGCGGGGCGCGCTGCACGGTGCCGCGCTCGCCGGGCACCCGCTCGCCGGCGATCCAGAAGTGCCCGCGGCGGGTGGTGCGCAGCGGGTAGTGCGCGAACTCCTCGGGGAGCGCGGCCGGGGCGGCGGGGGCCTCGGGCGCGGCGACCGCTCCGGCCGCCACCTCGGCGCTCACGCGTCCGCCAGCGCTTGACGCGCGATCATCTGGAACGTCGCATCCCGCAGCTGCGGATTGCGGTGCCCGGCGGCCTGCGCCATGTCGCGGAAGATCAGTTCGAACCGCTCGCCCTTCTTCGAGGCCGAGGCGCCGACGGTGCGGTAGAGGTCGCGCTCCACGACCTCCCACACCTGGATGATGACCTCGCGCCCGATCGCGCCGAGCAGCGCATCCGTCTGGTCGCTGAACGACGCGACCCCGGCCACGTTGTCGCGCGCGGCGTCCTGCCACATCTCGAGCGCCTTGTAGGTGGCGGCCTCGGCGGTGGCGAGCTTCGCGATCGCCCCGCCGAAGTAGCGCAGGAAGTCGGGGTCCTGGCTCCGCAGCACGAACGGTGGGATGGTGGTCTTGCGCGTGGTCATGAGCGACTCGTACTCGTCGAGCGCGGCGTAGGCTCCGCCCAGGCAGAGCACCGCGAGCGCGAGCCCGAACGAGCTCATGTGCCGCGCCGAGTACATGGAGTTGCCGTAGGCGCGCGAACCCGGGCTGTCGCCGTCGAAGCCGTAGTCGATGAGGTTGGCGTCCTCCACCATGAACCGCGCGGGCAGGAATGCCCCGTCGAAGCGGATGCTGTTGGATCCCGAGGAGTTCAGCCCGATGGTGTTGCCCCAGTCGTCGAGGATCTCGAAGGTCGACTTCGGAGCGATGTACAGCCCCACCCGCGGGCCGCCGTTCTCGGCCTTGCCCGGCAGCATGCACTGGCCGAGGAAGTAGGTCGACCACGGGATGCCCGAGCAGTAGTTCACCACGCCGTCGAGCTGGTACCCGCCGTCGACCGGGGTGGCCTTCACGGTGGGCGCGTACATCGAGGCGGCCCTGAAGTCGCCGCCGTCGTAGACCTCGGCGTGGATCTCCTCGGGGAACCAGTTGGCGAACATGAGCGCGTGGTTGGCCGAGAGGCAGAAGCTCCAGGCGATGCCCATGTCGGCCCGCGCGATCTCCTGCACCACCTTGAAGAAGGTCACCGGCGGCACCTCGAGCCCGCCGTGCGCCCGCGGGATGTAGAGGCGGTAGAACCCCTCCTCCTCGAACCGGCGGTGCAGCCCCTCGGGGATGTGGGTGATCTCCTGCCCCTCGGCGGAGTAGGAGATGATCTCGTCGCGCATCCCCCTGGCCGTGGCCACGAGTCGCGCCTCGAGTTCTGCGGGGTCGTCGTGGAGCTCGCCCACTCCGACCGGCTGGGTTGCAGTCATCGCGTGTTCCTTTCGTCGTTGAAAGTCGTGCTCCGGCGAGGGGCGGGATGCCCGGGGCCGGGGTCTGGATGCGCCCGCGTCGAGCCGCGCCCGCACCGGGGTGGGGTCAGGTGATGGCCCATCCGCGGTCGACGTAGAGGTTGACGGCCGACACGCCGCGGTTGCGCAGCAGGAACTGCGTGGCGTCGACGACGTCGGCCATGGTGGCGAGCTTGCCGCCCGGCGTGCGGCTCTCGTAGGCGTCGAGCACGCCCTCGGGCTTGTTCGCCCAGAACGGGCTGTCGCCGATGATGCCGGGGTGCAGTGCGTTCACCCGGATGGGTGCGAGTTCGAGGGCCAGGGTGTTGAGCAGGCCCATGACGCCGCCGTTGATGGAGGAGACGGTGGTGGAGCCCGGGTAGGGCAGGTCTTTCGCCCGGCCGCCGAAGAGCACGATGCCGGTGTCGACCGAGGGGTCGAGGCGGTCGAGCAGCGCGTGGACGGTCTCGGTGTAGCCCACGAGCTTGAGGGTGACGAGGCGGATGGCGCGCTCGATGTCGTAGTCGCGGATGGTGTTCTGGTCGCGCTCGATGGCGGCCAGCACGAGCCCGTTCACCGGGCCGATCGAGGCGAGCTGGCCGGCGATCGTGCGCGGTTCGGAGATGTCGAGCGCCACACCCGAGGCCGCGGGGCCGAGGGAGGCGGCGATCTCCTCGGTGCGGGCCTGGTCGCGCCCCGTGATGACCACGCGGTCGCCCCGGGCGATGCAGTCCTTCGCGATCTCCACACCGATACCGGAGGTACCTCCGACGACGACGATCGTCTTGTCGCTCAACTCTGACCCAGCCCTTCTTCGCGCCCAGTGGTTTTAGCTAGTATAACCATTTATCACCGCACTATTGTCAGACAATATAGCCAAGTCTCACTGGACAAGGCGTGCAGCACCGCTTAATCTGAGCGCACGAGTGAAACGCAAGTCAAGGAGGATGAGCGCACCCATGACCGACACCCCGAAGCCGCAACCCGGCCAGCCGATCGTGTTCCGCAACGGCATCGTGCTGACGATGGACGACGCCCACACGGTCATCCCGCGCGGCGACGTGCTGGTCGTCGACGGGAGGATCGCCGAGGTCGGCACCGGCCTGGCCGCACCCGACGGGGCCTTCGAGATCGACGCGTCGGGCGGCATCCTGCTGCCGGGCATGGTCGACACCCACCGGCACATGTGGCAGACCGCCATGCGCGGCTACGGCGCCGACTGGACCCTCACGCAGTACTTCGTCTGGTACTACCTCGAGCACGGCATGAAGTTCCGCCCCCAGGACGTCGCGGCGGGCAACCTCATCTCGGCGCTCGACGCCGTGGAGTCGGGCGTCACCACGAGCGTCGACTGGTCGCACGGCCTGCGCACCCCCGAGCACGGTGAGGCAGCCCTCGAGGCGCTGGCCGGCTCGCCGGGCCGCTTCGTGCTGGCCTACGGCAACCTCGCCGCCGCCCCCTGGGAGTGGACGCAGGACCCGGAGGTGCGCCGCCTGGTCGAGCGCGCCCGCGACGACTCGCGGCTGTTCGGCGCGCAGCTCGCGTTCGACGTGCCGGCCGCCGAGGAGTCCTTCCCCGAGCGCGCCGCCTTCGAGACCGCCCGCGAGCTCGGCGTGGGCGTCACCACCCACGCCGGCGTGTGGGGAGCCACCAACGACACCGGCATCCAGCGCATGTACGAGCACAAGGTGATGGACCCGGGCACGGTCTACGTGCACGCGGCCACCCTGAGCGACGAGTCGTACCAGATGATCGCGGGCACCGGCGGCACCGTCTCGCTCTCCACCGAGAGCGAGCAGACCTGCGGCCAGGGCTACCCGCCGGCGCACGCACTGCGCCGCCACGGCATCCAGGCCTCGCTCTCGGTCGACACCAGCGTGTGGTTCAGCGCCGACATGTTCTCGGCGATGCGCACCACCATCGGCGCCGACCGCTCGCTCGAGCACCTGCACGCCCACGAGCACGGCGACACCGTCACCCACGCGATGCTGCGGGTGGAGGACGTGGTGGACTGGGCGACCCGCGGTGGCGCCAAGGCGCTCGGCAAGTTCGACCAGATCGGCAGCCTCGAGAAGGGCAAGCTCGCCGACATCGTGCTCGTGAAGAACGACGACTCCCCCACCATGACGCCGATCGTCAACCCCTACGGCCACGTGGTCTACCAGGCCGGCCGCGGCGACGTGCACACGGTGCTCGTGGGGGGCGAGGCCGTGAAGTTCGACGGCAAGCTCACCGGTGGGTCGCTGCCGGATGTGCGACGCAAGCTCGAGGACACGGTCTCCTACCTGCAGTCGGAGCTCGGCGACGCCACCTGGAAGGCGGGCATGAACCCCGAGATCCCCGAGGTCGAGATCCTCACGAACCCCTACCAATACCTCAAAGAGGACGCGTAGGGGCGTCGCCCTCCGTCAGTCGCAGAGACTCGAGGTCGCGGTCGCCACGGCGGCCGCGACCTCGCTCGTGAGGGCGCTCGCGGCGAGCACCTCGGCGGTGTCGTCGGCGAGCGCCGCCCCGCATCCGGGGTCGGCCGCGAACGGCGCGGTCGCGGCGAGCGCCGGCACGAGCTCGGTCGTGATGCGGTCGAGCACGGGCCGCACCTCCGTGGCGAGGTCGGGCGCCTCGGCCGGTGCCGCGGACTCGCCGGCGGCCCACTGCGCGAGCAGCGACTCCTGCACCTCTTTGCTCGCGGCGATCTGGTCGGCGAAGACGGCGACGACGTAGGCCGGGTCGGCCCCTGCCTCGGTCGCGGCGGCGGAGGCCGCGTCGAGCACCGCCTGCTCGCGGGCGGCGTCGGTGACGGGCTGCCCGCTGAAGTACTTCGACGCCGCGACCTCGGGCGCCAGGTCGAGCCGCTCGATCACCAGCCGCAGCACGGGCGCGAAGTCGACGGCGGGCCCGGTGGGCGTGCTCGACGGCGCGGCTGTCGCGGTCGCCGAGAGCGTCGGCGCGGGCGCCGAGCACGAGGCGAGGGCGATAGCGGCGATCGCCGCAGCGGCTGAGAGGGCGAGACGCGATCGGGCGGAGGGCATCCCGTCAGGCTAGCGCGTCGAGGATCGGCAGCTGGCCCTTCACCATCTTCTCGGCGGCGGCCTCGCGCCCGAACCATTCGAGCCGATCGATCTCGGGAAAGCTCTGCGTGCGCCCCGACCGCGGCGGCCACTCCAGCTCGAACGTGCTGCCCGCACCGCCCGCCCGCAGCGGGGGCACCTCGTCGAGCTCGACCGCGAACACCACGATCCGCTTGCCCGAGGGCTGCCGGAACTCCCCGAGCGGCCGGCACCCGGCGGCGACCGCGGCGGGGAGCGCGCTGCCCGTCTCCTCGGCGTACTCCCGCAATGCCGCCGCGAGGTCGCCCTCGCCCTCCTCGACGAGACCCTTCACCACCGACCAGGCGCGGGCGTCCTTCGCCGCCCAGAACGGACCACCCATGTGCCCGAGCAGCACCTCGAGGCCGCCCTCCCGCCTCCGGAACGGCAGAATCCCGGCACTCCGAACGGGCATGAGCTCACCTCCGTGCCCAGAATCGTACCCGGCGGCCGCCCGACCACGGTTCTGCATAGGATTCCGGGGGTGCATCGACATAATGTGGATGCACCCCCGGAATCCTATGCAGAACTGCGGGCTGCGCCGCGCGACGCGAGCGCGTACGCCGGCACGGCGACGGCGGCCACCACCACGTGCATGAGCATGAGCGCCACCACCCCCGCGACCGTGGTGCCCGGGATGAACCCGATCGCGAGCAGCAGCACGTTCGGCACCAGTGACAGCACCACCACGACGGGCACCAGCACCGTGAGCACCCGCCGCGGGTGGCGGGCACGCCGCTGCACGAGGCTCCAGCCGACCCACCCCACCACCACTCCGATGACGGTGAAGAGCGTGAAGGCCGGGAAGGTCAGCGGCCCGTAGTCGGACGGGGCGCCCGACGCCGCGGCCACGGCGGAGATCAGCGTGTTGACCGCCACGGCGGCCACCACCGCTGCGGCGAGGATGAGGACGGTGCGGAGCCGGGAACGAGACGCGGTGGTCTCGGTGAGGACGGACGAGGTCATGACAACTCCTTGGTCGGATCGAGAGAGCGCGAACGGGCGGTAATACGGTTCCAATAAGAACCGTTATGCATAACGGTACCTCGCGGTACCGAAAGGTACAATGCCTCTCGTGGAACTCCTCGACTCCCCCAGGTCCGCGGGCCGGCCGCGCGACCCCGAGGTGGAGCGCGGCATCCTCACCGCCACCCAAGACCTCCTCGTCGAGACCGGCTACCAGGGCACCACCATCGCCGCCGTCGCCGCGCGCGCCCATTGCGGCAAGTCGGCCATCTACCGCCGCTGGCCCACGAAGGAGGATCTCGTCGTGGCCGCCGTGCACGCCGTCCAGGTTCCGGCGACGATGCCCGACACCGGCGAGCTGCGCGGCGACCTGCTCGCCGCAGCGCTCCACTTCTCCGGCGACGACTCGCGCGACGGCGCCGTGCTCGCGAGCCTGCTGGCCGAGATCGGCCGCAACGCCGCCCTGCGCGAGGTCGCCTACCGCACCATCGGCGGCCCACCCGTCGCCACCCTCTCCGCTGTCATCGCCCGCTGGATCGAGCGCGGCGAGGTCGCCCCCGACACCCCGGTCGACCTCATCGCGAACATCGTGCCCACCGCGGCCTTCGGCAGCGTCACGCTCCGGCAGCGCTCCCTCGAGCCCGAGACCGTCGCCGCCCTCGTCGACCATGTCCTCCTCCCGGCGCTCCGCGCACCCCGCGACTGAGACGCACCTCGCCATGGCCTGGAGCACCCGCGAACTCGCCGAGCTGGCCGGCACCACCGTCAACACCGTGCGGTACTACCACCGCCTCGGACTCCTCGACCAGCCCGAGCGCGAAGACAACGGCTACAAGCAGTACCAGGTGCACCACCTCGTCACCCTCCTCCGCATCCGGCGCCTCGCCGCCCTCGGCGTCCCGCTCGCACAGATCGAGGCGGTGAGCACTCCCGGCGACGCACCCGGTGAGGGCGGTGCGACGGATGCGCTGCTCGCGCTCGATCGCGAGCTCGCGGCCAGCATCGAACGGCTGCAGCAGGCGCGCGAGGGCATCGCGGCGATCCTCCGCGACCACGCCCCGGCCGACGTGCCGGCCGGGTTCGAGGCCGTCGCCTCCCGGCTGTCGAGCGCCGACAGCTCGATGATCCACATCTACTCCCAGCTCTACGACGCCGAGGCCCTGGCCGACGTGCGGGCGATGGTGGAGACCGACGACGACCCCGTGAACCGCGAGATCGACGCCCTCCCCGCCGATGCCGACGACGCCGCCCGGCAGCGGCTCGTCGACCTGCTCGTGCCGACGCTGGCGCAGAACCTCCGCGACTTCCCCTGGCTGAGCGAGCCGGAATCGCGGCTCTCCAAGAGCGTCGGCACCACACAGCGGGCGATCGTGGCGGCCGTCGTCGAGCTCTACAACCCGGCCCAGCTCGACGTGCTGGCGCGGGCGAGCATCCTCGCCGCCGAGATCGTTCGCTCTGAGCGTGAGAACGGCGCTTGACCCTGTTCTAAGAACATGGTTTCTACTGGACGCTGTCGAGGCACCGCGCCTCGCACCGCTAAGGAGAATCCCCATGAATCCCGTCGAGAACATCGTGCTCGGCTTCCAAGACCTGGTCGCCCAGGTTCCCGCACTGCTCCAGCCCTTCATCGTGATGCTGGCCGGCGCCGTGCCCTTCGTCGAGGGCGAGGTGGCGTCGATGATCGGCATCATCGGCGGCCTCAACCCGATCGTCGCGGGGATCGCCGCCGCCGCGGGCAACTTCGCGGCCGTCCTGATCGTGGTGCTGGTGGGCTCCCGGGCCCGCACGGCGGTGACCGCACGCCGGGCGCCGCGCCCCACGAAACCGCCGTCGAAGGGCCGTCAGCGCTTCGGTCGCTGGCTCGTGCGCTTCGGCGTGCCGGGGGCGAGCATCCTGGGTCCGCTCGCCATCCCGACCCAGTTCACCTCGGCGATCCTCGTCGCCTCGGGCACCCCGCGCGGCTGGGTGCTGCTGTGGCAGGCGGTCGCCATCGCGATCTGGACCACGATCGCGGTGGTGCTCACCTGGCTCGCCCTCGACGCCGTGCTCCTGGCCGGCACCGCCGCGTGACGCGGCGCGCGGCGCGCAGCGCGGAGGAGGGCCGACGGCCGGGACCGGTCCACGGCGCGGAGGCTCACCCGGTCGCGACCCGCCGCCCCGTCTCGAGCGACTCGATCGCCGCGAACGCCAGCGCCAGCGCCCGCCGCCCCGCCCGCGCGTGCACGGGCGGCGGGTCGCCGGCCCGCAGGGCCCGCACCACGTGCTCGGCGTGCCGGTCGAAGGTGCCCGCGAAGTACCGCGCCTCGTCGTTGAAGTAGCCGGCGCGCCAGCGCTGCTCCACCTCGTCGCCGGCGCGCGAGAACGACAGCGAGCCAACCGTGTCGTGCACCACCACCCGGCCGAGCGTGCCGTTCACCTCGATGCGCTGCGTGTCGGGGTAGGCGTACGACGAGTCGTAGCTGCCGAGGAAAGTGCCCACCGCCCCGTTCGCGAACGACAGCGCGAGTGCGAGCGTGGTGTAGGTGCCGTGGGAGCGGTTGGTCATCTCGGCGCTCACCGAGGCGATCGGCCCCACCAGGTGCTCGAGCATGTCGAGCCCGTGGCACTGGGTCTCGATGAGCCCCGCGTGCTCGGGCCCGCCGGGGATGACCTCGCCCCCGAACCTCCAGGATGCGAACACCGCCTCACCGAGCTCCCCCGCGTCGATGAGGGCCTTGGCCCGCACCACCGGCTCGGCGTAGCGGTGGTTGAAGTTGATCGCGAAGAAGAGATCGCGCGCCTCGGCCTCGGCGATCAGCTCGTCGGCCTCGCCGAGGTGGAACACGAGCGGCTTCTCGACGAACAGCGGCACCCCGGCCCGGATGAGCTGCAGCGTCGGCTCGAAGTGCCCCTCGTTGGGCAGGCACACGCTCACGAGGTCGGGCCGCACCTCGTCGAGCATCCGCTCGAGGTCGGTGTACGCCGCCGCCCCGTAGCGCTCGGCCCGCTCGCGGGTGCGCTCCGGGGTGCGGCCGACCACGGCGGCGACGGTGGTGTCGTCTCGCGCACTGAACACGCGGGCGTGCTGGCGGCCCCAGTCGCCCGCCCCCACCACCGCCACCTTCAGCGGCGGCGGACCGCTCGCATCCGGCGCACCCGCACCACCCGCATCCGGCGCACCCGCACCATCCGCATCCCGCACTCCGCCGATCACAGCACCCCCTCCTGCACCACCACGACCTTGCCCGACTCCCCCGAGAAGAACCGCGCGAACGCCTCTTCGATCTCGCTCACCGGGTACCGGTGCGTGATCACGCGCGAGATGTACTCCTGGTGCTGCTGCAGCAGTGCGAGGTTGTCGCCGAACTCGTCGAACCGGAAGTACTCGCTGCCGAGCACCGCGTGCTCGGGCTGCAGCAGATCGCCCACCACGTTGAGCGTCAGCCCCTCCCCGTGCCCGAGGCACAGCAGCGCCCCTCGTTTGCCGAGGATGTCGAGCGCCAGCCGCCTGGCCGACTCCCGCCCCGAGGCGTCGAACGCCACGTCGGGCTGCGGGATGCCGAGCACCGCCCGCGGGTCGGTCGCGTCGACGGGGATCGCCCCGAGCGACTCGGCGAACTCGAGCCGCCACGGCGAGATGTCGCTCACGTGCACCGGAACCTCCGGCCCGTAGCGCAGGCGGCTCATGACGAGCAGCCCGAGCCCGATGGGCCCGGCTCCGGCGATGTAGATGCTCTCGATGTCGCTGTGCACGAGCTCGGCCCGGCGCAGCGCGTGCGAACTCGTGCCCATCACGTCGAGCAGCATGGTGGCGTTCGCGATGTCGATGTCGTCGGTGATGGCGAAGAACACGTTCTCGCTCACCAGCTCGTAACGCCCGTAGCCGCCGTCGTGGGTGAACCCCATGTCGGCGCGCTTGGCGAAGCACTGGTTGGTGGCGCCCACCCGGCAGCTGCGGCACTGCCCGCAGTAGTCCATGAGGAAGACGGCGCCCCGCGTGCCGACCGGCGTCGAGGTGCCCGGGCCGGCGGCGATCACCGTGCCCGCAGCCTCGTGCCCCGGCACCACGGCCGAGCCCTCGAGGTACTGCGTGCGGTCGGTGCCGCAGATGGCGTTGGCGCCCACGGCGAGCAGCAGCTGGCCCTCGCCGGGCTCGGGGTGGGTGCGTTCCTGCCAGCCGATCCTCCGGTCGCCGAGAAAGGCGGGGACGGTCGCGGTGTAGGTCATCGTTGTTCCTCGGTTCTGGTCGTGTGGGTCGAGTCGGTGGTGTCCGGATGTGCGGGGGCGGGATGCGGGGTCACGGCGGGCAGCACGGGCGGCAGGATGCGAGGCAGCCACACCCGCATCGTCGACGGCCCGCGCTCCCCCCAGTCGAAGTAGGGCACGAGGGCCACCGGATGCGCGGCCGGCGCCGGCGCGGCGGTGGTCGCCTCCCCGTAGGGCCAGACCCGCGGGGGCGGTTCCAGCACCGACACGGCGGCGAACACCCGGCCGTCGCGCTCGACGAGCGGCACACCGGGATCGACCACGGCCGCGTCGACGTCGGCGCCGAGGTCGACCGATTCGAGCGCGAGCACGAGCGGCCCCCGCTCCACCGCGACGCTCCCCCGCACCCCGTCGATCCGCGGATCGGGCTCGCTCCACCGCGGCACCATCGGCAGCCGCAGCTCCACCACGTCGCCCGTCGCGAACACGCGCCGCAGCCCGAACACCCCCGGCTCCGCCGCGAACTCCTCGACCTGCTGCCCGCGCGCGAACGTCACCCGCGCATCCTGAGCCCAGGCCGGCACGCGCAACGACAGCGTCCATGGAGCGTCCGCCCCCTCCACCACGGTCACGCGCACCACCCCGTCGGCCGGGTACGCCGTCTCGACGTCGACGGCGACGACGCGCCCGTCGCCGAGTGTCGTGCGCACCTCGGCCGTCGCGTACTGGTGCAACTGCAGTCCGTCGTCGTCGACCGTCGCGAGCACCGTCGCGAGCGACGCCAGCGTGCGCGCGATGTTGGGCGGGCAGCACGACACCTCGAACCACGTCGCGCGCGAGGCGTCCGACGCCCCGAGCGAGTAGTCGGCCGAGGCCTCCCCGGCCTTCCGCCGGTGCAGCGTGTTGGAGTAGAAGAACGACGTGCCCGCCCGCGAGGGCGAGGCCGCCACCACGTTGAACAGCGTGCGCTCCATGAGGTCGGCGTACTTGGCCTCGCCCGTGGCGAGCAGCAGCCGCCAGCTGAACATGGTCGAGCCGATCGCGGCGCAGGTCTCGGCATAGGCCCGGTCGGCGGGCAGCTCCCAGTCCTCGCCGAAGGCCTCGTCCTGGTGATGCGAGCCCTGGCCTCCCGTGAGGTAGGTGCGCCGCGCCACCGTCTCGTCCCACTGCCGGCGCAGTGCGGTGAGCAATTCGGGGTCGTCGCGCTCGATCGCCACGTCGACCCCCGCCGCCGCCAGGTAGTTCGCCCGCACGGCGTGCCCGCGCAGTGCCGTCGCCTCGCGCAGGGGCAGCTCGTCTTGGAAGTACGACGCCCCCCACTCGATCTCGCCCAGACTCCCCCGCCCGTGGCGCTCCACGAACACCCGGGCCTGGTCGACGTAGCGCGGCTCGCCGAGCGCGCGCCCGAGCTCGGCCAGTCCGAGCTCCACCTCGGCGTGCCCGCAGATCGCATCGCGGCCCCCCGCGCCCGGCCCGAACACCTCGCACACCAGATCGGCGGCGCGGCGGGCGATCCCCACGAGCCCGTCGTCCGCATCCGGTCGCGTGCGCACCCGGGCCACCGCGGCCTGGAACAGATGCCCCAGGCTGTAGAGCTCGTGCCCCCACTCGAGGTCGCTCCACCGCGCGGGCTGACCGGCGCGGCCGAACGCCGTGCAGAGGTAGCCGTCGGCCTCCTGCACGCGTGCGATGCGCTGCACCAGTCGCCGGAACTCCGCCTCGAGCCCGGCGTCGCCGCTGCGCCCGATCTCCCAGGCCAGCCCCTCGAGCAGCTTGTACACGTCGGAGTCGGAGAACACGCGGCCCCGCCGCGCCGACCCCACCGTGCCGGCCGCCGCGGCATCGAAGTTGGGCAGCGTGCCGTCGAGCTCGAGCTGCCGCACGATGTGGGCGAAGGTCGCCTCGCGGTTCACCCGCTGGCGCTCGTGCCAGAAACCTCCTGTGATGCGCACTTCGCCGAGCCCGAGCGGGCGCAGCACGCCCCGGCTCGGCAGCACGGGTGCCGCCGCCGCCGGCCCGGTCATCCCGTTCATCCCGCTCTCGCTCATCCCGCTCATCCCGCTCATCCCTTGAACGCTCCCGACATGAACCCGCGGATGTAGTGCCGCTGCAGCACGAGGAACAGCAGGATGCACGGCACCGCCAGCACCACCACGCCCGCCGAGGTGGCCCCGTAGTCGATCACGCCCATCACCTGGCTGCGCATGTTCGCCACCGCGAGCGGCAGCGTCATGCGCGAGGCGTCGTTGAGCAGGATGAGCGGGGCGAAGAAGTCGTTCCACGCCGCCAGGAAGGCGAACAGCCCCACCGTGATGATGCCGGGCTTCACCGCCGGCAGCAGCACCCGCCAGAGCGTGCTGAAGGTCGAGCATCCGTCCACCAGCGCCGCCTCGTCGAGCTCGGGCGGCACCGACTCGAACGAGATGCGCATCATGAACACCGAGAACGGCAGCTGGAACATGGTGAGCACGAGCCCCACCCCGAGCAGCGAGTTCTGCAGGCCGACCGAGTTGAGGATGACGTAGAGCGGGATGAGCAGGGTCGCGTAGGGCACCATGAGGATGGCGAGCGTGGCCATGAAGAGCACGTTGCGGCCGCGGAAGCGGAACCGCGCGAAGGCGTAGCCGCCGAGGATCGACACCACCAGCGTGAGCGCCACCGTGATGAGCGACACGATGAACGAGTTCGCGAGGTAGGTCCAGAGGCCGGCCTGGAACTCGGCGAGCGCCGTGTAGTTGCCGATGCCCCAGCCCTCCGACTGGCCGGTGCCGGGCCGTGGGCTGAACGAGGTGATCGCCGTCCACACCAGGGGGTAGAGGAACACCGCGCCCAAGACGCCGGTGAGGGCGAGGAAGACCCCCGTGAGCAGGGGGTTGCGCCGGGCCGTGGCCATCAGTTCTCCTCCTTCGGGCGGCGGAACGCCCGCAGCTGCGCGGCGTTGATGGCCACGAGCGCGAGCAGGGCGAGCACCGAGAGCGCTCCGGCGAGGCCGAGGTCGTTCTGGCCGCGGAAAGCCACGCCGTAGATGAGCTGCACCACGGTCATGGTGCTGTTGTCGGGCCCGCCGGCGGTGAGGATGTAGAACTGCTCGAAGGCGAGCAGCCCGCCGGTGATCGAGAGCACGAGGCACAGCGCGATGGTGGGCCGCAACAGCGGCAGGGTGATGTACCTGAAGTTCTGCCAGCGCGACGCGCCGTCGATGCGGCCGGCCTCGTAGACCTCCTCGGGGATGCCGTTCAGGCCCACCAGCATGAGCAGCATGTAGAACCCGGTGAAGCGCCACACCATGAGGAACACGGTGGAGAACAGGGCCCCCGTCGGGGTGCCGAGGAAGGTGGTGCCGGTGGCCTCCATGAGCCAGGCGAACGGACCGGCCTGCGGCGAGTACAGCACGTAGAACAACAGGGCGGCCGAGGCGAGACCGAGGGCGCTCGGCACCAGGATGGCGGTGCGCAGGAGGCTCTTCCAGCGCGTGGCCTCCTGCACCAGCAGCGCGAGGCCGAGTCCGAGCCCGAGCAGCAGCACGGTCACGATCGCCGCGTAGAGGACGGTGAAGCCGACGGCCTGCCAGAACAGGCGGTGGTCGAAGGCCTCCACGAAGTTGTCGGGGAAGTTCCAGCCCTGGTTGCCGCGCAGCAGCGGCCAGTCGGAGGCCGACATCTGCAGCACGAGCACGAGCGGAACGATGAACAGAGTCAGCACGAACAGGGCGGTCGGGGCGGCGTAGAGCCAGCCGACCGCGTGGCGGCGCCCGGGGGCGCCGCCACGCTTGACCGCCGTGCTCTTCAGGACTGTCGTCACTGGTCGAGCACCGCGGTGATCTCGGCGTTGTCCTCCACGATCGTCGTGCCGTCGCCGAGCACGGCGTTGCGCACGAGCGTGAGCCACGGGCTGCCGGGTGAGTTGAACGCCTGCTGCGAGTTGATGGCGATCGGCAGCTGTCCTTCGGCCGCCACCTCGTTCACCGTCACCAGGCGCGGGTCGGCCGCGGCGTACTCGTTGTCGGCGAGGTCGGAGCGCGAGACCGCGTTGCCGCCCTTGGCGAGCACCTCGACCTGCGTGTCCTCCGAGAGCAGCCAGCTCAAGAAGTTCCAGGCCTGGCCGGTGAGCTTCGAGTCCTTCGAGATGCCGATGCCGTCGCCGCCCACGAAGGTGGAGGCGCCGCCGTCGATGCCCGGGATGCCCGCGAGACCCGCGTCGAACTCGAGCGACGGCAGCAGGGTGGCCGGGTAGGGCATGATGCCCACCTTGCCCTCCTGGAAACCCGCCACCCAGGTGGCGCCGGTCTCGTCGGCCGAGCCCTCGGCGAGCGCCCCGGAGTCGTAGAGGTCTTTCCAGATCGCGAACACCTCCTGCGAGGCCTCGTTGTCGAGCAGCGACTCGGTGCCCTCGGCGTTCATCACCTCGCTGCCGGAGGCCCAGACCATCGGCATCCAGGTGAACATGAGGCAGCCGCCGCAGTTGAGGCCGGCGGCCGTGCCCGAGACACCCGGCTTGCCGAGCGCCTGGATGGCCTTGGCCGCGTCGGCGAACTCCTGCAGTGTGGCCGGTGCCACCTCGGGGTCGAGTCCCGCCTCGGCGAACAGCTCCTTGTTCCAGAGCATCATCGAGAGGTCCATCACGAACGGCACCACGTAGGGGTCGCCCTCGTAGGTGCCGGCGGCGATGTGCGCCTGGTTGATCTCGTCCTTGTAGTCGAGCTGGTCGATCAGCGGCGCGATGTCCTGATACATCCCCTGGCTCACGAAGTTGGGCACGTAGGCGATGTCGGCGGCGAACAGGTCGGGCAGCTGTCCCGAGCCGGCGGCCGCGCCCACCTTGGCCACGTAGTCGTCGTTGGCCACGATGGTGAGCTCGACCTGGTTCTCGTGCGAGGCGTTGTAGGCGTCGACGAGCAGCTCGGCCTGGGCCTGCAACGGGGCTCGGGTCCAGAGCGTGAGGGTGGAGCCGTCGTCGATCCCCTCGGCGGGGATGTCGGCGTCGGCCGGGGCCGTCCCGCCACTCCCCGGGGCACAGGCGGCGAGGGTGGCCGCGACCACGGCGGCGGTGGCGAGAGCGACGGCGGCGCGGATGCGCGGTCGTCGGCGGTGCAGGCTGTGCATGGTGATCTCCTTGGCTCGTCGTTGAGCAATCCCGAGGACCGGTGCTGGGATTGGCGAGGTCTGAAAGTCTTTCGAAACCCCTTTCGGTAGGTTATGGGCGGGAATAGGCTTCCGTCAAGCGCCGATTCCGATAGCGTTTACGAAAGGAGGTCGGCAGATGGCACCAGTGGATGCGGTGGTCACCCTGAGCGATGTGGCGCGCGAGGCCGGGGTGTCGATCGCCACCGCCTCGAAGGCGCTCAACGGCAAAGACGACGTGGCAGCCGAGACGCGCCGGCGCGTGCTCGCGATCGCCGAGGCCATGTCGTTCCGCGCGAATCCCATGGCCAAGGGCCTCAACACCCGCCTCAGCGGAACCGTGGGTCTGCTCACGGGCGACCTCGAGGGCCGCTTCATGATCCCCATCCTCACCGGCGCCGAGAACGCCTTCGTGAACGGCCGGGTCGACGTCTTCCTCTGCGACGCCCGGGGAGACGCCATCCGCGAGCAGCATCAGCTGCGCGCCCTCCTCAATCGCCGCGTCGACGGCATCATCGTGGTGGGGGCGAGCACCAACCCCCGCAGCTCGCTGGCGCACGACATCCCGGTTCCGGTGGTCTACGTCAACGCCCCCTCCGAGAACCCCGACGACCTCTCGCTCGCCCCCGACGAGTTCATGGGCGGCCGCATCGCCGTCGAGCACCTACTGGCCTGCGGCCGCACCCGCATCGCCCACATCTCGGGCGACCCCGCCTACACCGCGGCCCACGGGAGGGCCGCGGGTGCCCGGGCGGCCCTGCGCGACGCCGGGCTCGACTTCGTGGCCGACCCGGTGTTCTCGGAGTGGTCGGAGCAGTGGGGCCGCTCCGCCACCGCCATGCTGCTCGGCCGGCATCCCGACGTGGACGGCATCTTCGCCGGCTCCGACCAGATCGCGCGCGGCGTGCTCGACACCGCGCGCGAGCTGGGGCGCGAGGTGCCCGACGACCTCTCGGTCATCGGCTACGACAACTGGGAGGTGATCGCCACGGGTTCCCGCCCGGGTCTCACCACCGTCGACGCCCAGCTGCAAGACCTCGGCCGGCTCGCCGCCCAGCGCATCTTCGAGGGAATCGACGGCGCCGACATCGGTGCGGGCGTGCGCCAGCAGCCCGTGCGCCTCGTCGTGCGGGGCTCCACCGTGCCGGGTCGCGCTCCGGCGGGGCGCGGCTGAGGCCCGCTGCCGGCCGGCGGAGAGCGGTCGCCCGACGGGGAGCCATGGTCGCCAAACCCAGCACACTGGGCGACGTCGCCCGACTGGCGCAGGTGTCGATCGGCACCGCGTCGAAAGCCCTGAACGGGCGCGGGTCGATGCGCCCGGCCACCCGGCAGCGCGTGCAGGAAGCCGCCGCGGCGCTGCGCTTCAGCGTGGCGGGGCCGGTGCTGCAGGCCGCGCTGCGCCCGCGGAGCGGCACCGTGGGCCTCCTCACCGACGACCCCGGCGGGCGGTTCGCCCTCCCCATCCTCACCGGGGTCGAGGATGCGCTCGGTCCCGATCACCTCTCGGTGCTGCTCTGCGACACCCGGGGCGACCTCGCGCGCGAGCAGCACCACCTGCGCGCGCTGCTCGCCCGCGGGGTCGACGGCCTGATCGTGGTGGGGCACCGCGGCGATCCTCGCCCTCCGCTCGCGACTCCCCCGCCGGTTCCGGTCGTCTACGCGCTCAGCCCGTCGCGCGATCCCCGCGACGTCTCGGTGGCCGGTGACGACCACGCGGCCGGCGCCCTGGCCGCCCGTCACGTGCTCGCGCTCGGCCGGAGGAGGGTCGTGATCGTCGGCGGCGACCCGCGCTACGCGGCCGCGCTCCGCCGGGCCGACGGGGCGGTGGCGGCGCTCGCCTCGGCGGGTCTCGAGGCCGCCGCCCCTCCGGTGTTCGGTGCCTGGTCGGAGGAGTGGGGCCGGGCGGCGGTGCACCGCCTGCTCGATCGCGGCACCGGTCTCGACGCCGTGCTCTGCGGCAGCGATCAGATCGCCCGCGGGGCGGTCGACGCCCTCCTCGCGCGGGGCCGGCGCATCCCGCTCGACGTGGCGGTCGTGGGCCACGACAACTGGGAGGAGCTGGCCGCGCACGCGAGCCCCGCGGTCACCTCCGTCGATCTCAATCTGGCGGGCATCGGCGAACGTGCCGCGGAGCTGCTGACCGAGGCGTGGGCCGGGGCCGGTCAGCGGGCGGGCACAGAGCTCGTGCCCGCCCGCCTGGTGGTGCGGGCGACGACCGTCACGGGGTCGTGATCGCCGACCAGCCCGACCAGCTCGTGCCGTTCCAGGTCTTGCGGTGGATGTCGCCGCTGCCGTCGCGCACGAACACGTCGATGAGGTCGTTCGCCCGCGAGACGACTCCCGGCGACGAAGCGGCACCGCCGCTCGGGGCGCCGAGGCTCTGCCAGGTGCTCCAGCCGCCCGCCGTCGTCCAGTAGCGCTCGTAGACGTTGCCGTCTCGCGCGGTGCCGTAGACGTGGATGCGGTCGGCGCCCCAGTCGGCCGCGGACAGGTTGGAGACGATGCCACCGCCGGCCGAACCCAGGTTCTGCCACGAGCTCCAGTTCGCGCCGTCCCAGCGGGTGACCGCGATGGTGTTGCCGGCGGTGCGCACGAACACGTCGGTGCGGTCGAAGGTGCGCGAGACCGCGGCGGGTGCCGAGAGGGCCCCTCCCGTCGGCGCTCCGAGGTCGCGCCACCCCGACCATCCGGTGCCCGACGACCACCAGCGCTCGTAGATGCGGCCCGACAGCTCGTTCGTCGAGGGATTGAGCCCGGTGCCCCGCACGTACACGTTCTGGCGGTCGATCCCCCAGGTGGAGGCCGAGGGCGCCGAGGTGGCCCCACCCGAGGGGGTGCCGAGGGTCTGCCAGGCCGACCAGGCGCCTCCCGTGGTCCAGGTCTGCGCGATCGAGCCGTCGAGGCGGGTGGTGTAGAGATCGATCACGTTCGTGGTGTGGGAGTGGGCGGTGGGGTTCGCGATCGTGCGCACCCCGCCGTCGCCCATGGCGGTCCAGCCGCTCCACCCGCCGCTCACCGTCCAGGTGGAGCGCCGCACCTGCCCGTCGCCGGTGCGGGTGAACAGGGCGAGCGAGTCGGTCGCGGCCGAGGTCACCGCGGGCGCGGCGTTCACCGTGCCGGGGTCGCCTGAGGGCAGCGCGATCGTGCTGCCGACCGCCTGCGGCGAGCCGAACACGGGGGTGTCGCCCGACCAGGTCACCTGCTTGGCCATGAGTCGCCGGTCGTTGCCGTCGAAGGTCGTCGCCGTCGTGGTCTTCACGTGGTAGGCCACCCAGTCCTGCGTGCCGTCGGGCGACTTGAACCAGGTCATGGAGCCGGGCCCGTACGAGCCGACGGCGTCGTTGCGGCTGATCACGCAGCCGGGCGACTCCGTCCACGACCCCGGCAGGGTGAGGTCGGCGCCGAGCGTCGCGGTCATCATGCCCACGCAGTAGTTCGGGTCTTCGTAACCCCCGGCCGAGAAGATGTTGTACACCTTCGTGCCGCGCACGAGGATGTTCGACCCCTCGTTGAAGCACCGGCCGCCCGCGCACTCCCAGCCCGACGACGCCGGGGCGTTGATCTCGGTCCAGCCGGTCGTGAGGGTCCATGGATCACTCGCCTTGGCCGCCCAGATGCGTTCGCCGTAGGTCTGGAACATGTAGAGCTGGCTGCCCACCAGCGCCGGCCCCGCGGCGTAGCCGTTGTTGTTGACCACACCAGGGATGTAGGCCTTGAAGCTGTAGGTGCTGAGCGGGTCATTCGTCGCGCTCTCCACCACGAACGAGCGCGACTGGGCCTGGTTTCCGTTGTCGCCCTGCATGTAGATGTACCAGTGACCGCCGTAGGGGAAGAGGTAGCCGCCCCAGCCCACCCGGCAGCAGATGTCGGGCATCGACGGCGGCGGCGACCACACGCTGATGTCGGCGCCGTCGGCCAGCCCCGAGAGGCTCGCGGCCACGCGCATCCGCACCTCGGCGCCGGAGTGGTCGCCGTTGTAGAGCATGTAGTACTTGCCGTTGTAGGTGTGGATGTCGGGGTCGGCGCCGGTGCCCGGCACGAGCGGCAGGGTGGCGACGGTCGTGGGCGTGGCGGCGACGGCCGCCTGCGGCACGGCCGGTGCCACGATCAGGGCCGCGACGAGCGCGAGCAGCGCGGCGAGGAGGGGAATGCGTTTCTTCATCGAAGCTCCCGGGGTTCGGCCGCCGGGCGTCGGCGGCGCGACCACGGTACGAATCCGCGCGCTCGGGGGTCAAGGAAAAGGTGGGAAACCCTCACGCCCCCGCGGGTGCGGGCGGCGCGGTGGGCGCGGCCGGCGCGGTGAAGCGTTGCGCGAAGTCGAGCGACACCTGCGCCACCTCCTCCTAGCCGTGGTCGATCACGAGCGAGTGCCCACGGTCGGGAATCTCGACGTATTCGGTGACCCCCGGGTTCTTCGCCTGGCGCGCGAAGGCCGCCTTCTGGATGGCCGGCGGCGCCGTGTTGTCGCCCACGCCGGCGATGATGAGCAGCGGGCCCCTGGCCGGTGTGCGGTAGTCGGCCTTGGCCTCGGTGAAGGGGTTGAGGTTCGCGGTCGCGGCCTGGAACAGCGGGGCGCCGGACGCGGGCACGTGGTAGGTCTCGTAGAGTTCGCGCGCCTCGGCCTCGTCGAGGTGGTTCGCCCATCCGAAGCGGAACTGCTCGAAGGTGAGCGTGACGGCGCGCTTGCGGTTGCCGAGATCACCCAGCACCGGCCTGGCCGACTTGAGCGATTCGGGCGGCAGCGGCAGCACCCCGCGAAAGGGAGCGCCGTCGATCGACACGGTCGCGGCGGCGACGCCTTCGCCCGCGATCTTCTGAGCGATCAGTCCCCCGAAGGAGTGACCGATGACGACGGGAGGGCGCTCCAGCGCCCGGATGCAGTCCAGGAAGTGGTCGGTCACCCCCTGCACCATCTTGTGGGCGAACACCTCGGGGTCGGCGAGCGCCTCCTCCACCGTCGCCGGGTCGTCGGGCCAGCCGGGCGCGACCGCGACGAAGCCGTTGCGCTCGTACAGCTCGCACCACCGCTGCCAGCTCGAGGCCAGCAACCACAGCCCGTGCACGAACACGACGGGCGGGCGGCCCGAGTCGTTGGCCCGTTCGACGGCCGCTGTCTCGCGCTCGGTGACGACGGATCGCATAATCTCCCCCTGGGTGTCGGTGACGGTTCAGGAGGACGCTATCGACGGGCGGCGACCCCTGTCGTTGACCCGTCGTGCAAGGCGCTGTGCCCACTGTGCACCGAGTCCGCGGCCGCGGCCCTCCACTCGCTGGGGGTCACTCCGTAGCGGGTGCGGAACGCGCGCGAGAAGGTGGAGTGCTCGGTGAACCCGCATCGCCGGGCGACGGCGCTCACCCCGAGATCGGCGCAGGCGGGATCGTGCAGGGCGGCAGCGGCCCTCCGGAGGCGCTCGGTGCGCACCCACTCGCCGAGCGGCACGTCGAGCTCGGCAAGCACGAGGTAGAGGGTGCGGCGGGAGATGCTGAACCTCGTCGCGATCGATTCGGCCGAGAGCTCGGGATCGGTGACGTTCGATCGCAAGTGCTGCATCACGCGCATCCCGAGCGTCTCGCGCAGCGCGCCCCGGCCCACCGCGTCGTCGCCCGCGGCGGTGGCCAGCAGGGCGCGCACGAGCGCTGCGGTGGGTTCGGTCACCGCGGCGTCCGCCTGGCGATCAAGTGCGGGCAGGGCGGCGAGCGCTGCGAGGTGCGCGCGCAGCACCGGCGCCAGTGGAGCCGTTCCGAGGTCTCGTCCGACGAGACCGCCGAGCAGCCGGTTCGGCAGCCCCACGCGGTCGAGAGACAGCGTGAGGGAGCTCAGCTCCGCTCGCGCGCTCACCGCGGTGCGCCAGGGGCGGATGCTCCACGTGGCGCAGATCGACCCGTCGCGCCCGCGCAGCTGCCGGCCGCCCTGCTCGAGACGTGCCGCTCCGTGGAGCACCATCAGCGACAACTGGGGCTCGGACTGGTCGCGGGCGAGCTTCTCGGTGCGCTCGCTCACCACGTTGCGGATCGTCATGTCGGCCATGCCGAACTCTCCGAAACCACGTGACGCGAGGTCGAAGACCACGGGCTCCGCGGCGTCGACGGTGGCGAGGTCGAACGGCACCAGACTCCGGTGCGCCGCCTCGGTGATGACCTGCAGGCCCTCGTCGTGCCCCAGCGCCCCGATGCTGAACCGCTCCACCGGTGGGCGCGGCAGGGAACCGGATGCGGATGAGATGGTGGCGCCCATGCCCCCATCCTGAGGCCATCGACGCTCGCCGTCGAGGGCGACCAGGCTCCACCCACCCTGCCCACCCGGGCGCTCGCCCTAGCCCGACGCCGTCGCGCGGGCCTCTCCCGCGACCCGCCGCAGCGCATCCGTGGCCGTCGCCACCGCCGCAGAGATCCGGCCGGCGGCGGTGCGGGCGGCGATGCGGCGGTGTCCGAGATGGCCGATCTCGAGCATCGCGACCCCCTCCTCGCGCCCGTGCGGCAGCGCGAGCGCCGGGAGGACGGCCGCCGCGAGACCCGCTCGCACGAGCGCCAGCGCCACCGTGTACTCGGTGCACTCGTGCTCGACGCGCAAGGTCGCCCCTTCGGCGGCTTCGAGCCTGGCCAGCGGCTCGCGGCCCGGCGAGCCTTCGGGGTGTCCCACCCAGGGCACGTCCATCAGCTCGGCCGCCGTGGCCGGCCGCGGCCAGTCGGCGGGGATGACTATGCGATACGGGTCGTCGCACACCAGGGTCTCGGCGATGCCGTCGGGCAGCGTATCGTCGCCGTGCTTGACGAGGGCGAGGTCGAGGGTTCCGGCCAGCAGCGCCGCGTGGGTGGCCGCGAGGTCGCCCCGCGACTCCGTCACGCGCAGGTGAACGGGATGCTCCGACTCGCGCAGGAGCCGGGCGGCGGGCACCGCGAGGGCGTCGACGACCGACGGGAAGGCCCCGACGGTCACGGTGCGCTGCCGCTCACCGGCGAGTTCGCGCAGGTCTTCCCGGGCGTCGCGGAGCTCGGCGGCGATCGCGTCGGCCCGCTCGCACAATCGCGTGCCCGCCACCGTGAGCCGCGCCCGGCCGGAGGTCGAGCGGTCGACGAGGCGGAGCCCGGTCTCGCGCTCGAGCTTCGCGAGCTGCTGCGACACCGCAGAGGGACTGATGTGGAGGGCGGCGGATGCGGCGAGCACGCCCCCGCAGTCGCGCACGGCCCGCAGGGTCATGAGTCGTCGGACATCGAGTTCCATGAAGCCCACCTTCACTCCTGCTTCACGAGATCGAACTACCTCTGAAGCTCATCTGAATGCAAGTCTGGTCGAGACCGGCGAAAGGGGCAAGCGATGGACGTTCTCATCAGCATCATCGGATGGTGCGGCACCATCCTGCTGCTGCTCGCCTACGCCCTTCTCACCGCTCGCCGGCTCCGCGCATCCGGAGCCCTCTACCAGGCGATGAACCTCGTCGGCGGGCTCGCGCTGCTGCTCAACACGGCCTACGCCGGCGCCTGGCCGTCGGCGGCGCTCAACCTCGTATGGTTCGGCATCGGTGCGGCGGGCCTGCTCCGCACGCGGCGGATCCGGGGCGATCTCGGTGTCAGTGACCGGCCTCCGGCAGCGGCGCGCGAAGAGCGGTGACCATGCTGCGCAGGATGCGGAGGGCGGCCGTGCGGTCCGCCTCGCCCAGCCCCGCGAGCATCCGGAGTTCGACCGAGCGCACGGCGGCGGTGGCCCGCTCGAGGCTGGAACGGCCCGCGGGAGTGAGCCGGGCGGGCAGCGCCTTGCCGACCGGGGCCTCGGCGGGGCGGGTGACGAAGCCGTCGCGCTCGAGCGACTGCAGCAGCACGTTCATCGACTGTCGGGTGACGAAGGCTCCGCGTGCGAGCTCGGAGTTCGACAGGCCAGGCCGCTGGGCGAGGAGTTCGAGGCAGGAGTAGTGGGTGATGGTCATGCCGAGCGGCTTGAGCACCTCCTCCATCGCGGCGCGCAGGGCGCTGGAGGCCTCCTTGAGGAGGTAGCCCAGGGAGGTGTCGAGATCGATGCCGTCTTGACTCATGTCAGTATTCTGACATAGTGTTGTGGGTGTCAGCTAACTGACACAGATTGCAAGGAGCATCCATGCCCGTCACCGGCCCCGACTTCCTCTCCCTCCAGGTGCGCGACCTCAGCGCCTCGCAGGCGTTCTACGAGCACTACCTCGGTCTCGTCCGCTCGCCCGCCGGGCCCCCGCACGCCGTGGTGTTCACGACCGCGCCCATCGCCTTCGCGCTCCGCGACCTGGTGCCGGGCACCGACCTCGACGCCGTCGAGCAGCCCGGTGTGGGCACGGCGCTGTGGATGCACGCGACCGACGTGCAGGCCGTCCACGACGCGCTCGCGGCCGACGGGCACCGCATCGTGTCGGCCCCGATCGACGGCCCGTTCGGCCGCACCTTCACCTTCGCCGACCCCGACGGCTACCACGTCACCCTGCACGACCGCTCCTGAGCCGCGCCGGGTGCGGGTGGGCTGCGCCGGGTACGGGTGGGGGTGCGCCGCACCGATAGGCTCGGGGTGCAGGTAACAGGATGCGAGTCGCGACGCGCTCGCCCAGCACCCAGGGGGCATCGTGACCGTATTCCGGCGCGCGGCGACGGCGACCGTCGCACTGGTAGTGATCGCGGGGGCGTTCAGCGCGACACCGGCGATGGCCGCATCCGTCACCACCACAGCCCCCGCGACACCCGCATCCGTCGCCTCCGTCGCCGACGGCACCACCCACGCCGAGAACCCCTCCGTGCCCGAGGGCGCCGCCTGGACGGAGCACTACTTCCCCTCCCCCGTCGCCTCCTCCAACGGCGACCCCGTCACCCTCCACGCCGACGTGCTGCGCCCCGAGGGTCTCGCCGCCGACGCGCAGACCCCCGTGATCATGTCGATCGGCCCGTACTTCTCGCACTCCGGCATGAACGAGGACACCCACCCCAAGCACACCGGCCCCTCGGCCCGCTTCACCGACCTCATCGAGGGCGCCGGCCTCATGGAGCGCGGCTACACCTTCGTCTACGTCGACCTGCGCGGCTTCGGCGGCAGCACCGGATGCATCGACTGGCAGGGCCCCGGCGAGCAGGCCGACGTGGTGGCCGCGGTCGAGTGGGCGGCGCAGCAGTCGTGGTCGACGGGCGCCGTCGGACTGTACGGCAAGTCGTACGACGCCTCCACCGGCCTCATCGGCATCAACGAGCAGCCCGAGGGCCTCAAGGCCGTCGTCGCCCAGGAGCCGTCGTGGAGCGGCTACGACTACCTCGTCACCAACGACGTGCCGCGGCCCCAGCAGGTGGCGAGCCCCCAGGCCTACCTCGACATCGCGAACCTGCCCGGTGTCGACCGGTCGTACCAGAAGGACGGCTACGACATCGCACCCGACACCGACACCTACCTCACCAACGCCGCCTACGAGAAGACGCACCCCGAGTGCGCCACCACCCTCATGAGCGAGACCAAGGAGACCGACCGCACGAGCGCCTTCTGGAGCGTGCGCGACCTGCCGGCCAACGTGGGCGGCTCGAGCATCCCGCTCGTCTTCACCCAGGGCCTCACCGAGCAGAACACCAAGCCCGAGAGCATGCAGGAGTACCTCGACAACCACACCGGCGAGGTGCGCTCGTGGCTCGGCCCGTGGGACCACGTGCGCGGCAACGAGCGCGACGGCGACGGCGTGCTGCAGATGGGCCGCAGCACCTGGTTCGACGAGGTGATCGACTTCTACGACGACCACCTGGTGTCGAAGACGACCGAGCTCGACTCGTACGCCTACATCCAGGACAACTTCGGCCACTGGCGGGCTCAGGATGCGTGGGGCACCGCCACCAAGGACGTCTCGGTCGCGCTGCGGCCAGGCTCCTACCTCGACACCGGCCGCGGAACGGTCACCGACCCCGACCCCGGCACGCCCGAGCCGAGCCCGAACCCTCTGCTCGTGCTCGCCGACGACGCGACCGATCCCGACTCCACCGACCCCGGCGCCGCCGAGGACGAGGGCCCGCTCACCAACGACCAGGCGCTCGGCAACCTCACCATCTCGGCCCCCGTGCGCACCGAGGTGCGCCTCACGGGCACCCCGACCGTCGAGCTGCACACCGAGGGCACCGGCAACGTGGCGGTGCAGCTGTGGGACGTGGCGCCCGACCGCACGGCCGTCACGATCAACAGCAGCGTCTCGAAGCTCTCCGCCGACGGCGTGACGAGCTTCGGCCTGCTCGGCATGGACTGGACCCTCGCGCCCGGCCACGCGCTCGGCGTGACCTTCGACTCCATCGACTGGGGCTTCTGGGTGCCTCAGCCGAGCGGCGAGCGGGTGACGGTCACGAGCGGCACGGTGTCGCTGGCCGTGGAACCCACCACCGCCGACGTGCCCGCCGACGGTGGCCGTGCGCCGTACCTCGACGAGTACATCCAGCACAACACCTGGGACGACCCGATGCCGGCCGCCCCGGCCACCTTCGTGCTGTCGGCGGCGACGGGGTCGCTCGCGTCGGCGTCGGATGCGTCGTCGGTCACGGCGGGGACCGCCGTCGAGGTGACGGGGGCGGGCTACGACCCGGGCGCGCCTGTGGCGCTGTCGGCGTCGTTCGCGGGCGGGGCACCCGAGACCGTGACGACGGATGCGGACGGGACGTTCCGCGCATCCGTCACCGTTCCGTCGGAGACGGCTCCCGGCGCCGCGACCCTCACCGCGACGGCCGAAGACGGGGGCACGTCGTCCGTGCAGGTGATCGTGGTGGCCGCCGAGGTGCCGACACCGAGCCCCACGCCCACCCCGTCGACCAGCCCGGCGTCCGACGCCGGAACTCAGCCGGCCGCGCTGGCCGCCACCGGCGCCGCCGCCGGCCCGCTGGCGCTGGGCGCCGGTGCGGCCGCGCTCGCGCTCCTCGCCGGCGCCGGTCTCGTGCTGCTACGCCGACGCGCCGCCTCGCGGCAGTAGCGTCCACCCCGACGGGCGCTGGCGCTCCACACCGCCGCGAGGCAGTCATCACACCCGCACGTGGTTCGACCGCAGCGCGACGATCTCGCCCCTCAGAACCTCGACCCGCTCGGCTCCGAGCGGCCAGACCGACAGCGGCCACCCGCCGAGCACGGCCGACTCCACCTGCATCGTCGTCGCACCCCACCGCACGACGAACCGGAGCGAGTGGGTGCGCAGAGCTCCGTTCCACGTCGTGACCGTGCGGACGTCCACGACATCGCTCCAGGGGAACACCAGTTGAGCGACGGGCTCCGCGCGACCGGAGAAGAACACGAGGTGGCGGTCGTCGGCCGCGAGCGTGAGCGCCCACGGGAGGTCGTGCCGCACCGGCGGGTGCACGGTGCGCCGTAGCTCGTCGGCGAGTCGGCCGGTGCGGTGCACTGCCACGAGGATCTGCCAGTCGTGGGCACTCGCGAGTCGGCGCGCCCGCGCGGTCCAGCCACCGGCGACGGACATCACGGCAGACACCAACACCATCAGGACGGGAACAGCGACCACGATCCCGGCGACGAGCACCGCTGTCTCCGCCGCAGCCCAGCCCTCCGCCCGCGATCGCACCATCCGCGCGGCCAGGAACCACCCCGAACACGACACGACGGCAGCGCAGACCGCCAGCAGAAAGCTGCGCTTGTCGGTCACATCGCCGCCTTCCCCCGGTGGTCGCACGTGACACCATCATGCGGCATGCATGCCGCTGTATGAGGCGATGGTGGCGCGTGCTCAGCTCTGCGGCACCGAGATCACCTGCACGGCGAGCGTGGCCGTGCGAGCGCCGGGAGCCGCGATCGAGAACTGCACCACGCCCACCACGGTGGCGAAGCCGAGTCCGCTCGCGGATCCGAACCTGCACGAGAACGCGATGCTGTCGCCGTCGGCGAGGGGATCGGTGCTGACCAGCGTGGCGAGACCGTCCCCGGCCGAGAGTGCCCACGCGGCGCCGACGTCGAACGAGCCGACGGAGACGTCGTCGGTGTCGGACTGGTAAGGAACACTGACCGTCACCGGTCC
Source organism: Herbiconiux moechotypicola (assembly GCF_024979255.1). Lineage (GTDB taxonomy): Bacteria > Actinomycetota > Actinomycetes > Actinomycetales > Microbacteriaceae > Herbiconiux > Herbiconiux moechotypicola. The sequence continues at coordinate 61,324 of NZ_JANLCN010000008.1, read as the reverse complement.
CTGGGTGGCGCGGCCGGTGTTGTTGCTCACCGTCACCTGGACGGGCGCGCTGAGTGACGACGACCCTCGGCGGATGAACGCCGACGATGGGTTCGCCGCCACACCCAGCGGGTTCGTCTCGCCTCCACTGGCCGCGGCGGCCGGCGCGCTTGCCGCGGCGAGCACCACGGGCACCGCCCACACGGCTCCTAGTACCGTCCGCCTCGTCGCCCCGGTCGCCAAGGCCTTCTCGTCGTCCGCCATGCATCCGCCCCCATTTCGCTAGAGTCACACTCTAGTGGAAATGAGCGAATGGTGCGCAGCCCATCACGAGTTGCCCGCCAGCGTCGCCGCGCGCAGCAAAAAAGGCCCTCCGGAGAGGGCCTTCGCTTGCTGGGGTACCTGGACTCGAACCAAGAACAACTGAACCAGAATCAGCCGTGTTGCCAATTACACCATACCCCACCAGCCCCCACCGGAGCGTGGGCCGTCGAATACTCTAACCTATCGCGGCGCTCCCACCAAAAGCACCCCGGTACCGGTGCGGAGCGCCGCGATCGGCTCCGCGAGCCAGAGCTCGCCGGCTCGTCACAGGTACGGCCGGGTGATGAGCTCGAGGTAGTGTCCCGACGGGTCGAGCAGATACACCCCACGGCCGCCGTGCTCGGAGTTGGTCTCGCCCGGCCGGGTGCGCTGGGGGTCGGCCCAGTGCTCCTGGCCCCGGTCGACGATGGCGGCGTACGCCCGCTCGAAGTGATCGTCATCGACGAGGTAGGCGTAGTGCTGAGGCGGGAAGTCGATCGGTGGGGCGGCGAACTGCAGCAAGACGCCGTCGGCGATCTGGAGGTTGAGAAAAGGACCCCACGACGGCGCCTCCTCGGCTTCGAGCAGGTCACGGTAGAAGGCGGCCATCTCGGCGGCGTCTCGCGAGGCGATGATCGTGTGGTTGAAGCGGGCGGGCATCGTGGTCAGAATACCCGTCGGCGCGGCGGTGTCGAGGTCAGCCGCCTTCACGGGGCGTGATCCGCCGTCGTCGGGCGGGCGCCGAACGCCGACCGGGGTCGAGGGGGATGGGAGGTCGCACGGGGCTCTCCGCCGGCCTGAGCCGGTGGAAGAGACCGGGGTAGTCGACGACGAAACCCTCGTCGTCGACCACGATGTCGCGTGCGAACTCACTGTCGAGCGACTCGTACCGGTACAGCAGCGGTGCCAGCCGGGTGTATCGCTGGGGATCGGCGTGCACGTGCAGGGCGGGAACGTCGATCCAGGCGGTCACGATCTCGGCCGACTCACCGACCTCGAGGTCGAGACGGTGCACGGGCAGGGCGTTCGTGAAGGGCGTCGCGGCGATGTCGACGTCTGCGGCGCCGAGAAGCCCCGAGAGCACGTCGCCGTGGTCGTCGATCCACTGCCCCTCGGCCGAGACGTCGAGTTCGATGCTGCGGCGGGTGAGCGTCTCGGCCACGCTCACATAACGCGTTCGCCAGTGGGCATCGCACTCCACGCGGTAGTACACCTCGTAGCGGTCGGGTTCGAAGGCGGTGACGTGGCCGACGGCGACGCATCCGTCGGGTGTGAGGGTGACCGTCACGTCGTCGTGACCGATTCCGGAGGCATCGATCCACGAGATTTCGTGCAGTCCTGCCTCCACGCGCATCCTCTCCGGTGATCCCTCGTCGACCGTCTGCCCAGGAACCTACTCCTGCCGCAGGCGTTGCGGAGGATGATCCTCCGGGAGTCAGGCGTGTGGATCGGTCGCGGCGTCGGGGTCGGGGTCGGGGTCGGTCGTGGCGTCGGGGTTGGTCGGAGTCTCGCCGCGAGCGCGGCGGCGTTGCCGGAGGAACGTCACCAGCGCCGAGCCGACCGTCACGACCACGAGGCCGATGAGCACCCACTCGAGGTACTGCTCGACCACCGATGCGACGGCGGGAACGGAGCCGAGGGCATACCCGACGAGCAGAAGCCCGGCCGACCAGATCACCGCGCCGAGCGCGTTGAACCCCACGAAGTGGGTGTACCGCATCTTGCCCACACCCGCCGCGACGGGCGCGAAGGTGCGCACCACGGCGACGAAGCGTGCGAGCGTGACCGCCCATCCGCCGAATCGCGTGAAGAAGGCCTGGGTGCGCTCGACGTTCTTGCGGCTGAAGAAGCCGCTGTCGCGGCGCTCGAAGATCCCGGGGCCTGCGCGTCGGCCGATGACGAAGCCGAGCTGGTCACCGAGGAAGGCCGCCGCGCTGACCGCCAGCACCACGAGCGCGATCGGAACGGGGATGGCGCCCGTGTAGGTGAGGAGCCCGGTGAAGAACAGCAGGGTGTCTCCGGGCAGGAAGAACCCGATGAGCAGGCCGGTCTCGGCGAACACGATGGCGCACACGAGCAGGAGGCCCCAGGCACCGGCCCCTTGGATGGCGCCCTCCATGCCGAAGAGGTCTGCGGGTGCCATGTTTCGAGCCTACGCTTCTCGTGTCGGCTGATCGCTCAGCCGCGGTCCACCTGGCCGTTCACCTGCCACTCGTCGGCTCCTCGTCTGCCGCTCAGCGGCCCTTCAGCCGGCCTTCCACCCCGCCATTCAGGCATGCAACCCCGATGTGCTGCGCAGCCGGCCTAGGCCAGAGCTCCGAGCAGATGCCTGTTCACCGCGGCGGCCGTTCGCGCGCCCGCACCCGCAGCGACGATGAGCTGTTGCGGTCCTGGTGTCGTGAGGTCGCCGACCGCGAACAAGCCCTCCACCTCGGTCGCTCCGCCGTCGCCGACGACCACGTAACCGTTGCTGTCGAGCACCAGCTCGCCGGCCAGCGACTCGGCAAATCCGAGCGGAACCGACCACGACGGCCGCACGAATCCACCCGTGCGCTCGACGACCGTGCCGTCGGCGAGCACCACTCCGGTGAGACCCGAGCGGTCTCCCACCACGTCGGAGATCTCACGCCGTTCCACGGCGATCCCGCGCGCCGCGAGTCCCGCCTCTTCTTCCGCGGTGACGACCTCGGCCCCTCCGGTGAAGACGATGAGATCGTCGGTCACCTGCGAGACGAACAGCGCCCGCTCGGCGAGGTCGGGTGTCGAGCCGATGAGGGCCAGCGCTCCGTCGCTCTTCTCGAAGGCGTCGCACTCGATGCAGCTGTGAAGGCTCGTGCCGTAGTAGGCGCGGATGCTCGGCAGCGCGGGGAGGGTCTCCGCGAGCCCGCTCGCCAGCACCACCACGCGGGCGGTGACCTCACGATCGGCCGAGCCCCGCACGCCCCGCGCGGAGAGTGCGAATCTGGCCTCCGCAGAAACGTCGCCGGATACTGTCGCGGTGTCGTCGCTCCCTGGGTCCGGGTCGCCGCCATCGTCGTGAGCACCGTCGATCCGCCGGAGAGACGACACGAGACCCTGATGGAACTCCGCCGTCTCGTACGCCGCGAACTCCTCGCGCCCCAGACCTCGCAACTCGAGCGGCGACACACCGTCCCGCGTGAGGAACCCGTGCGAGACGAGGGTGGCCGAGTGTCGCGGCCGGTTGCTGTCGAGGATGAGCACCCTCCGGCGAGCGCGGACGAGGTTCAGCCCCGCGGACAGCCCCGCGGGGCCACCGCCGACGATCACGACGTCGTAGTGCTCGCTCACAGGGTGTTCACCAGGCGATCGAGGCGGGCGACCGTCTCGGCCTTGCCGAGGATCTCCATCGACTCGAACAGCGGCGGAGAGATGCGTCGGCCCGAGAGCGCCACCCGCAGCGGCCCGTAGGCCACTCGCGGCTTCAGCCCGAGTCCCTCGATGAGCGCCGAGGCGAGCGACCCCTGAATCGACTCCGTCGTCCACTCCGACACCGGCACCTCCTCGAGCGCGCCGATCGCGGCCGTCAGCACGAGGCCGGCGTTCTCGGTGAGCGAGCCCAGCGCATCCGGAGCGTACTCGAGCGCCTCGGCGGTGACGAAGAACGAGGCCAGGAGGTCGGGGGCCTCGCCGAGCAGGGCCATCCGGGTCTGCACGAGGGGCGCCACCGCCGCGAGCACGGCCGACTCAGACTCGCTGAGCGACTCACCCACGACCCCCGCCGCCTGCAGGTACGGCACCAGCCTCGACGCGAAATCGCTCACGTCGAGCAGCCGGATGTGGTCGCCGTCGATCGACTCGGCCTTCTTGAGGTCGAAGCGCGCCGGGTTGGGCAGCACGTCGACCACGTCGAACGCCGCCACCATCTCGTCGAGGGTGAACACGTCGCGGTCGGCCGCCAGCGACCAGCCGAGGAGCGCGAGGTAGTTCACGAGGCCCTCGGGGATGAAGCCGCGGTCTCGGTGGTGGAAGAGATTCGACTCGGGGTCGCGCTTGGAGAGCTTCTTGTTGCCCTCACCCATGACGTAAGGAAGATGACCGAAGCGCGGCACGAAGGTGGTGAGGCCGATGTCGATGAGCGCGTGGTACAGCGCAATCTGCCTGGGCGTCGACGAGAGCAGGTCTTCGCCGCGCAGCACGTGCGTGATGCCCATGATCGCGTCGTCGACCGGGTTCACGAGCGTGTAGAGCGGGTGCCCGTTCGGGCGCACGACCACGAAGTCGGTGAACGACCCGGCGGGGAAGGTGATCTCGCCACGCACGAGATCGTCGAACGAGAGATCGGTGTCGGGCACGCGCAGCCGCAGGGCGGGCTCGCGGCCCTCGGCACGGAACGCCGCACGCTGCTCGTCGGAGAGGGTGCGGTCGAAGTTGTCGTAGCCCAGCTGCTTCGCGCGGCCCGCGGCCTCGTTGCGGGCGTCGATCTCCTCGGCGGTCGAATAGCTCTCGTAGACGTGACCCGACTCGACCAGCCGGGCGATCACGTCGCGGTAGATCTCGGTGCGCTGCGACTGCCGGTAGGGCGCGTGCGGACCGCCGACATTCACCCCCTCGTCCCAGTCCAGACCGAGCCAGGTGAGCGCGTCGATGATCTGCTCGTAGCTCTCCTCGGAGTCCCTGGCCGCATCCGTGTCTTCGATGCGGAAGACGAGCTTGCCGCCGGTGTGCCGCGCGTAGGCCCAGTTGAACAGGGCTGTGCGCACGAGACCGACGTGGGGGGTGCCGGTGGGCGACGGGCAGAACCGAACGCGCACGTCGGGCCCGGAGGCGTTGGAGAAGGGGTGGGATGCTGTAGCGCTCATGACCCGCCAATTCTATGGGGGCGTCGGTTCCTGGGCGGGCTGAGTAGCGGCTACTTGTGGAGGGGAATGCGGGTTGTGCACAGCAGTGGCACGCTGAAGGAATGCCCGATCCGAAAAGTGCAGCGCGAGACGTGAGCGACAGCCGCGTCTTCCACGCGCTCGCACGCAGCGGATTCGCCGTGAACGGTCTCCTCCACATCCTCATCGGCGGCATCGCGATCGGCATCGCCGTGGCCGGTGGTCGCGGCGGCGAGGCCGATCAGTCGGGCGCACTGAAGCAGATCGCGGCGACCCCCGGTGGGCTGGTGGTCATCTGGGCCGCCGTCGTCGGGCTCGTCGCGCTGGGCCTCTGGCAGGTGGTGACGGCCGTGCTCGTGAGCGATCCGGATGCAAAGAAGAAGTGGGGCAGGCGCGCTGCAGAACTGGGCCGCGCGATCGTGTACTTCGCGCTGGGCGGCACCGCGCTGGTGTTCGCGCTCGGCGGCTCCACGAGTTCGTCGGACTCGAGTCGCACCCTCAGCGCCCGCCTCCTCGAGACGCCTGGAGGAGTGTTCCTGCTCGTCGCGATTGGGCTCGGTGTCACGGGCGCCGGTGTCGGCTTCGTGGTGATCGGGGTGCGGCGGGGATTCCGCAAGCGCATCCGGGTACCGTCAGGCGCCGCCGGACGAGCGGTCGTCGCACTCGGCGTGGTCGGGTACGCAGCCAAGGGTGTCGCCCTCGTGGCGGTGGGCATCCTCTTCGTGGTGGCGGCGGTCACCTACGACGCCGAGCAAGCTGCGGGTCTCGACGGCGCCCTCAAGGCGCTCGCCGCGCTGCCGTTCGGCATCGTCGTGCTCTGCGGTGTGGGCGTAGGCCTCATCGCCTACGGCCTCTTCCTGGGCGCGCGGGCGAGGCTCGAGAAGCTCTGAAACCGGCTTCCGCCCCGTCATTCCGCGAATGTCGGTGGCATGGTGTTGAGTTGTGCTCATGAATGCAGTCGCCCTCGACGAACCAGCGCGCAGGTTGGATGCGATCCTCGACGAGCTCGTCGAGGTCGCCTCGGTCATCGCCGCCGCGACGGCGAGGCGCGCCCGACTGCTGGCCGAGGCGACGGCTCTGCGTCTCCAGCAGGCAGGCACAGGCGCATCCGGCGTCGCCATGCGCTCGCTGGTCGCCGAGATCGGATGCGCGACGAAGACCTCCGAAGGCACGGTGCTGAGGCTCGTGAACGATGCTGAGACCCTCGTGTCCCATCTCCCGGCAACGCTCGCCGCGTTGTCGTCGGGAACCATCGACTACCGGCACGCGCAGTCGATGGTGGAGCATGCCGTCTCCCTGCCTCAGGATGCGCGCGCGACGTTCGAGAGTCGGGTGCTACCGGTCGCCGAGAGCACCACTCCGGCCAAGTTCGACAAGCACGCGCGGCGAGAACGAGAGGCCCTGCATCCGGAGTCCATCGAGATCCGTGCCGCGCAGGCGGCCGAAGGCCGATCGGTGTGCCTCGAGTCGGCAGTCGACGGGATGGCCTGGCTGGTCTGCCATCTGCCCGCCGTCGAGGCGGTCGCCATCGATGATCGGCTCGATCGCATCGCGCGTTCCCGTCGGTCGGCCGGAGAGTCGCGCACCCACGCCCAGCTGAGAGCGGACGCCCTCGCCGCGCTCCTGCTGCGCAGATCACCTTCGGCGGTGAACAGAGCACCACAGCCTGCCGGCGATGTGGGTGGTCTGGGCGATCCAGGCGATCCGGGCGAGAGCGAACTCCTCGAGGCGGCTGATTCGGTCGTTCCGACCGTCGTGCTCACCGTGCCGGTGTTGAGTATGCTCGGCCACGACGGGGGCCCGGCAGAACTCGCTGGTCATGGCCCCATCGATCTCCCCACCGCCCGCAGGCTCGCGGCACGTGCGCCGAGCTTCGTGCGCATCCTCACCGATCCCGACACGGGCGAGACGTTGTCGGTGGGTCGCACGCGCTATCGCCCCACCACCGACATGAGACTCGCACTGCGCCTGGCCGACGAGACCTGCCGATTCCCGAATTGCACACGAGCGGCGGCACGGTGTGAACTCGACCACACCACCGATTGGGCGCACGGGGGCGGAACCGATCGGGGGAATCTACATCACCTGTGCTCCAAACACCACCACCTCAAGCACGACGGTTCCGGATGGTCGGTGCGCTCTCGCACGGCACGTTCGCTCGAGTGGTCGTCACCCACGGGCCGGCGCTACACGACGGCTCCGCCAGGTCGGCGCCAGGAAGCCACTCGGCGTCCGGTCTTCAGAGCAGAGAGCGACGAGCCTGTTCCAGGCGACCCTGTCCCATAGGCTCGAGCAGGCGTCACCGAGGGCGAGGCCCGCAGGTCACGCTCCCTTGAACGCCTTGAGCTGCGAGAGGATCGCGGGCCCGCGCTGATCGAGCAAGCGCCCGCCGATGCGGATTCCGAGGACGAACACCACCGCACCGAGCACGAATCCGACCGCGAGGGTGATCCACCCGAGTAGGGCGGAGTCGAACACCAGACTGAGGACTCCCAGCACCACGGCCGGGACGAGCAGCGCGAGCGCCACTCCCCACACCGCGAAGCCGAGGAGCGCCGTGGTGAACCCTGCACCCGGCGCGGACTTGAACGGGTTGTCCCCCGCCTGCGGCACCGGCATCACCACGAGCGCCGACGACACGCTCGACACGCCGAACCCCGTCAGCAGGCACGCGGCCACGAGCCCGACCAGCATCGGGAGCCAGCTCCACGAGCCCGTGATCGCCACGGGAACCACGACCGCGAGCAGCGACAACGGCAGGGCGATCACGGCGAGCGCCGCCACCCGGCCGAGTCTGTCGTCTCGTCCGCGCACGCCGTCGGCGAGGTGCGTCGCGAAGGCGGTTCCGTCGTACGACAGGTCGGCGTAGACCGCCAGCGACAGGAAGAACGCGATGACCGCCCCGCTGAAGTTCACCAGCTCGGCGAACCCGGTGTTGTTCGAATAGAACCACAGCAGCACCGGCACCACCGGCACGATGATGATCTGCCGCGCGTAGCGGGGGTCACGCCTCCAATAGGTGAGGCAGCGCGCGGCGACCGCGCCGGCGGGGTTGGCGGGGAAGACACCGAAGAGTCCTGTCTTGCCACGCGCCACCCGTCTCGCCGCCGAGGCCGGAGGGGTCACCAGCGCCACCGCGAGAGCACGCCGCCAGATGACCACCAGGATGACGAGCGTCGCCAGCGTGATGCCCAGCTTGGCCGCCGCGGGTCCGTAGTCCCCGATCGCCAGATCGGCCGGCACCGCCCACGGCGCACCGAGTGGCGACCACCCGAGGGCGCGGGCGAACGACGGGAGCGCATCCGCCGACCCCGCCACACCCTGCGCGAGCCACGCGATGATCGGGCCCAGCAGGATGAGCGGGATGAACACGAGCACCCCTCCCAGCTCGCGGAAGCGCCGGTTGGACTGGAGGCTCGTCGACAGCGCGGCGACCGTGCGGGAACCGATCACACAGATCAGCACTCCGAGGAGCGCGGTCACCACGGCCGCGACTGCGGCGAGCGGACTCCGGAGCCACGCGAGCCCCGTGGCGAGGGCGGCGATGGTGGTGACGATCCCGGGGATTCCCAAGACCCCCGCCACCGTGATGCCCACGAGCAACTGCCGCAGAGACAGCGGGAACACCACGAGCCGCGCCGGCTCGAGGGTCTGCTCCACGCCGAACGCCACGAGCGGCACGACGATCCACCCGAGAATCACGGCCGAACCCGCCAGCACCACCACCGTCGCCACGATCTCCTGATCGGCGAACCCCAGCGCGAACAGCCCCACCACCGCACCGAACAGGATGCCGAGCCCGTACAGTCCGCCCACGATCACGGCGATCAGCTGCCACACGCTCCTCTTCAGCGTGTTCCGCAGGACGAGGAAGCGCAGCCTTACGAGCGTCGCAACCATTCCGGCCCCTCCGTGTGGGTGCGCCCGCCGACGAGCTCGACGAAGCGGTCCTCGAGCGTCGATCCGCCACGCACCTCGTCGACCGTCCCCGCCACGAGCACCTTCCCGTGCGCGACGACGGCCACGTGGTCGCACATCCGCTGCACCAGGTCCATTACGTGACTCGACACGATCACCGTGCCCCCGTTCTGCACGTACCCGGTGAGGATGTCCCGGATGTTCGCCGCCGACACCGGGTCGACCGACTCGAACGGCTCGTCGAGCACGAGCAGCCGAGGCGCGTGCACGAGCGCACAGGCCAGCGCGATCTTCTTCGTCATGCCGGCCGAATAGTCGACGACGAGCGTGCCGGCCGCGGACTCGAGATCGAGCAGTTTCAGCAGATCTCCCACGCGCTCGGCCACTTCGGCCCGGTCGAGGCCGAAGAGCAATCCGTTGTAGGTGACCAGCTGTTCGCCGGTGAGCCGGTCGAACAACTTCACGCCGTCGGAGAGGTTGCCGACGAGAGCCTTGGCCGCGAGCGGTTCCCGCCACATGTCGACGCCGTGGATGAGCGACTGCCCGGCATCGGGCCGCAGCAGCCCCGTGGCCATGGAGAGCGTGGTGGTCTTGCCCGCCCCGTTCGGGCCCACCAGGCCGTAGAACGAACCGGTGGGCACGGTGAGACTCACGTCGTCGACCGCTACCTTCCCCCCGAACGTCTTGCGCAGCCCGGTGAGCTGCATCGCCGGAACGGCAGGATCTGACATGCGTGTCCCCTCCACGTGGTGTCGTGTCTCACGTACCACTCTGGCAACATCCGTGCCGAGCGACAAGTCGGCACGAGGCGAGTCGGTGCGAGTCGGTAAGCTGGTGGTCGCAACCGCGTGCCCTCCGGCACGCACCCCGATGAAGGAGCGTTCGACGTGACGACTGTGCTGTGGCCCGAGGCGCCCGTGAGAGAACTGCCGAAGAAGCTCGCCGGCGCGCTGTTCGTGCTGTTCTGGGCCGCAGCTCTCGCGCTGTGGATCATCGCTCCGAACATCGTCGACCCCCGGCTCGGCGCCTTCCTCATCGACACGGGGATCGTGCTCGCGTCGGTCGGTTTCGCGGGCACCCAGATGAGCTCGCTCAAGGCCTTCCGCAACGCCCTCATCGCCTCCGTCGTCGCGATCGCCCTTTTCGCGCTCGGCGACTTCGGCGAGATCCTCGCCCTCAGCTACTTCCTGCGGGTGTTCGTGCCCTTCATCGCCCTGCTCTCCTCGATCTACGCGGTCGTCGGCAGGGTGAAGGTCTGGTACAACTAGCACCCCGCGGCTCGACCCCGATCGGGTAGTCTGGTCTCCTGACCAACCCCCGGTTGGTGTGGTCGACCGGATGCGCTCCTTGCGCGGCGCGCGGTCGTTCCGAGGCTGAAAACCTCCGGCATCCCGCACACGCACCGAAGCCCGGAGGCATCACCATGTCCGGATCCACTCCCGCCGCATCCGCTCCCACGACGACTCAGTCCAGCCGCTGGTGGGCCCTCGTAGTACTGGCCCTCACCCAGCTCGTGGTCGTGCTCGACGGCACCATCGTCAACATCGCCCTCCCCCAGGCGCAGGAGCAGCTCGGCCTCACCGACGGTCAGCGCCAGTGGGTGGTGACCGCCTACGCCCTCGCGTTCGGAGCCCTGCTGCTGCTCGGCGGCCGCATCGCCGACTACTGGGGCCGCAAGCGCAGCTACCTCGTGGGCATGCTCGGCTTCGGCGCGGCGTCGGCGTTCGGGGGGCTCGCACAGAGCGGCGTCGAGCTCATCATCGCCCGCGGCCTGCAGGGTGCCTTCGCCGCGCTCCTGGCCCCCGCCGCCCTGGCGCTGCTCACCGTCACCTTCCCGTCGGGCCGCGAGCGCAACACCGCCTTCGCCGTGTTCGGCACGGTCGCCGGAGCGGGTGCCGCCGTGGGCCTCGTGCTCGGCGGCGTGCTCACCGAGTTCGCCGACTGGCGCTGGTGCCTGCTGGTCAACCTGTTCTTCGTCGCGATCGGCATCGTCGGGGGTCTGATCCTCGTCGCCGAGTCGAAGGCGGATGGCCGCAACCGCTACGACCTGGTCGGTGCCGTCACGGTCACGCTCGGCCTGGGCTCGCTGGTGTACGGTTTCAGCCTGGCGGAGGGCGGCTGGGCGCGCCTTGACACCATCGGCTTCCTCGCTCTCGGGGTCGCCCTGCTCGTGGTGTTCGTGCTCGTGGAGCGCCGGGTCGCCCAGCCGCTGCTGCCACTGCGCATCGTCACCAACCGCGTGCGTGCGGGAGCCTTCCTCGTGCAGGCCGTCATCGGCAGCGTCATGATCGGCGCGATGCTCTACCTCTCGTTCCACCTGCAGATCGTGCTCGGCCTCGATCCGCTCCCCGCCGGACTCGCCAGCCTTCCCATGACCGTGGTGATCATGATCGTGGCGCCGATCGCCACGAAGCTGCTGCCTCGGGTCGGCCCGCGCCCGTTCATGATCGTCGGCCCGCTCATCGCCGCGGCCGGTCTCGTGTACCTGAGCCGTATCACTGCCGACGGCGAGTACGTCGTGCAGGTGCTGCCCGCGCTCATCGTGCTCGGCGTCGGGCTGGCCTTCGTGTTCGTGCCGCTGCAGAACCTCGCGCTCACCGGTGTGGCACCGCACGACGCCGGTGCCGCGTCGGCCACCGCCAACTCCGCGATGCAGATCGGCGGATCGATCGGCCTGTCTGTGTTCACCGCCATCTACGCGGCGGCCGTCTCAGGGCAGACCTCGTCGGGCGCAGGTCAGCTCGAGTCCTTCACGGCAGGCTACTCGGCGGCGTTCCTCGCAGCCGCGATCGGCCTCGTCGTCGCGTCGATCATCTCGGCGGTGCTCATCCGCGGCAAGGCGTCAGACCTGCTCCCCCAGGGCGACACTCCGGCCGTCGTGCACGCGTAGCCGAAGCGCCCGGGGGCTGGCCGAGGAACGCCCGGCCAGTCCCCGCCGCGCTCACACCACGCTCGTGGCGTCGTCCACCTCGCCCACCAGCTCCTCGATGATGTCCTCGAGGAACAGCACGCCCGTCACCGCACCCTCCGCGGTCATCGCCCGCGCCACGTGCGAGCCCGAACGGCGCATCGCCGCGAGCGCGTCCTCGAGCTCCGCATCCTGAGCCACCGAACCCAGACGACGGATGCGCTTGGACGGCACGGGGAGGTCGAACGCCTCGGGCGAGGTGAGGTCGAGCACGTCCTTGAGGTGCAGGTACCCGGTGGGCTCACCCTCTCCATCGGTGAGGATGTACCGCGAGTACCCGTGTGACGCCACGGCGGCCTGGATGTCGCGCGGCGACGACCCCGCGGGTAGCAGCACCATCTCGTCGATCGGCACCTCGACGTCGCTCACCCTCTTCGTCGTGAACTCGAACGCCGCCGAGAGCGTGCCCGACGCATCCGTCAGCACCCCCTCGCGGGTGGACTGCCGCGCGATGGTCGCCACCTCGTCGAGCGTGTAGCTGCTCGTCGCCTCGTCTTTCGGCTCCACACGGAACAGCCTCAGGATGAGGTTGGCGAGCCCGTTGAGGCTCCAGATGACGGGGCGCACGATCTTCGACACCATCACGAGCGGCGGCGCCAGCAGCAGCGCGGCCCGGTCGGGCACCGAGAAGGAGAGGTTCTTCGGCACCATCTCACCGAACACCACGTGCAGGAAGGTCACGAGGAGCAGGGCGATGACAAAGGCCACCACCCCCACCATCTCGGGCGTGAGCGGCGTCAGCGCCAGCGGGTACTCCAGCAAGTGATGGATGGCCGGCTCGGAGACATTCAGGATGACCAGCGAGCACACGGTGATACCGAGCTGACTGGTGGCCAGCATGAGAGTGGCGTGCTCCATCGCCCAGAGCGTGGTCTTGGCGGCCTTGCTGCCGGCCTCGGCGCGCGGTTCGATCTGCGAGCGCCTCGCGGAGATCACGGCGAACTCGGCCCCCACGAAGAAGGCGTTCACGACCAGCAGCACCACCAGCCAGACGATGCCGGGCACGATGTCGCTCATCGGGTGTACTCCTCGTTCGCGGTTCGGCGGTCGGTGTGCGTCGGAGCCTCGGCTTCGCCCGGGACCCGAGGCACGAAGCGCAGCCGGTCCAGGCGCACTCCGTCGACCCGCTCCACCCGGAGCGTGCCGCCGTCGACCGTCACCTCGTCGCCGAGTTCGGGCAGCCGGTCGAGCTCGTCGATCACCCAGCCGGCCACCGTCTCGTGCTCGCCGTCGTCGGGGATGCGGATCCCGGTGCGCTCGAGCAGCTCGTCGTGCCGGAGACCCGCGTCGAAGGTGACCGACCGCCCCGCCATCACCACGCCGGTGTGCGCGCGGTCGTGCTCGTCCTCCAGCTCGCCCACGAGTTCTTCGACCAGGTCTTCGAGCGTCACGATCCCCGCCGTGCCGCCGTACTCGTCGGCCAGCACCGCGATCTGGAAGCCGGTGCCCCGCAGCAGCCCCAGCAGCGTGTCGATCTGCATCGACTCCGGGATGCGCAGGGGCGCGACCATGAGGTCGGCCGCGGTGGTCTCCCCCTGACCGTCGAGCGGCACCGCGAAGGCGTGCTTCACGTGCACCACTCCGACGATGTCGTCGACGCTGTCACCCGTCACCGGAAAGCGCGAGAAGCCGGTGCGCAGCGCCAGCGCGACGATGTCGGCCGCGGTCGACGCCGGCGTGACCGACACCATCCGCACCCGCGGGGTCATCACCTCGGCGGCCTCGCGGGCGGCGAAACGGAGGGTGCGGTCGAGCAGCGTCGCGTGATCGGAGTCGAGCATGCCCTCGGTGGCCGAGCGGCGCACCAGCGAGCTCAGCTCCTCGGCCGTGCGTGCCCCCGAGAGCTCTTCCTTGGGCTCGATGCCCAGCGATCGGATGACGGCGTTGGCCGTGTTGTTGAACAGCATGATCACGGGCTTGAACACGGTGGTGAACGCGGTCTGGAACGGCACGACCACCTTCGCGGTGGCCAGCGGCAGCGCGAGCGCGAAGTTCTTCGGCACGAGCTCGCCGATCACCATCGAGAAGAGCGTTGCCAGCACGATGCCCGTCACCGCGCCCACACCGGGCACCACCGACTCGGGCAGGCCGAGCGAGAGCAGCGGCTCCCGCAGCATCGACGAGATCGCGGGTTCGAAGGTGTAACCGGTGAGCAGAGTGGTGAGCGTGATGCCGAGCTGCGCACCGGAGAGATGGGTCGACGTGATGCGCAACGCCTTGATGGTGGGCGCGAGACGCTTCTCGCCGCGCGCCTGGCGCTGCTCGAGCTCGGCACGGTCGAGGTTGACCAGCGAGAACTCGCTCGCCACGAAGAAGCCGGTGCCGACGGTGAGCACGAGACCGATGCCCACCAGGAACCACTCGGATGCGAGGACGTCAGCCACGGACACCTCCCGCAGTGTGGGCCGTCAGGCTGCGAGCCCCGTCGAAGGGCAGCCCCTTGACGCTCGCACGATCGTGATTCAGAACACGATACGGATCGACAAGGGGCGTGGGACTGTGATGGGGAGGGTCATCCATGGTCACGACAGCCTAGGGAGTGCGGCTGGGAGAACGCCTGGGCGCGTCTCACTTCCGTGCTGATTCGGCACGGCGATTCGCGACGTCCACCGACTGCCAGCAGAGTTGAGTCATGACCGATTCCCGCACCGCAGCCGAGCATCCGCCCACCGCGTTCTGGGAGGAGCTCTACGGTGCGCGCGACCGCATCTGGAGCGGGCGCGCCAACGCCGCTCTGATCGACGAGGCGGGCGCACTCGTCCCGGGACGGGCGCTCGACCTCGGCAGTGGCGAGGGCGGCGACTCGATCTGGCTCGCCGAGCGGGGCTGGACCGTCACCGGGATGGAACTCTCCCCCACCGCCCTCGCCCGCGCGAGTACCGAGGCGGCCTCCCGAGGACTCGCCGATCGTATCCGCTGGGTGCAGCAGGACCTCGCGGTCTGGCAGCCCCCGGCCGGGGAGGAGTACGAGCTCGTGTCGGCGTGCTTCCTGCACGCTCCCGCTGAGCTCGAGTTCCCTCGCGAGGAGGTGCTGCGCCGCGCGGCCGGCACCGTGGCACCGGGAGGGCACCTCCTGGTGGTGGGTCACGCGGAGTTCCCGAGGTGGACGGAACGCCGTGACGAGCACGACCACGAGCAGGAGCACGACCACGAGCAGAACGCGAGCGACGACACCCGCCACGCCCACCACGACGACGTCGAGCTCCCCACGGCGGAGCAGGTGGCCGAGTTCCTGGCGCTGCCCGCATCCGAGTGGACCACCGTCGTCAGCGAAGCCCGCACCCGTCACGCCGTCGGGCCCGACGGTCAGGAGGCCGACCTCGTCGACGCCGTGCTGCTCCTGCGTCGGTCTCCCGTCCTCTAGACCATCGACTGACGGGAGGCCTCAGCTGCCGGCCGTCGGGCAGTGCAGTTGCGTCCGCTCGCCCGAGCGGTCGATGTCGTGTCGCGCCATCGACTCGCCGCACAGCGGACACCGTGGGTCGGCCGGGGGCACGTAGGGCGCCTCCGCCCGGCCGATGCCCACCTGGGCAGGCCCGGCGTAGCGGTACACCACGCGGTTGATGCGGTTCACCAGGCCCGGCCTGCCGTCGAACGGGTTCATCGGGTCGGGCACCCTCGGTTTCTTTCGTGCCATAACCATTAGTATACTAACTAAATGACCACGGATGCCCCACTCGGCGACGAGCCCGACCTCGACGAGCCCGACCTCCTGGCTCTCGAACGCCAGCTCTGCTTCGCCCTCGCCGTGGCGTCGCGCTCGGTGATCGCGGCCTACCGTCCGGTGCTGGAGCCGATGGGCCTCACGCATCCGCAGTACCTCGTGATGCTCGCACTGTGGGAACGCGAGCCGCGCTCGCTCTCCGAGATCGCGTCGCTGTTGCGACTCGAGCCCGCGACCGTGTCCCCTCTGGTCAAGCGTCTGGAGGCCGCGGGACTGGTGACGCGCCAGCGATCGGCTCACGACGAGAGACAGCTCGCGCTCGCCCTCACCGACGAGGGCCGGGCCCTCCGCGACCGCGCCGAGCTCGTGCCGGCCGCGGTCGTCGAGGCGCTCGGCGTCGACCTGGCCGAGCTCGTCGACCTGCAGGCCCGGCTCAGCTCGCTCGTCGCCCGGATCGCACCCCTGCCCGCCTGACCCGGCGAGCCGCCGTCACCAGCGCGAGGCCACCCAGCGCGCTCACGGCGACGGCCGCCAGCGCGATCGGCGCTGCCGACCCCGACTCGAAGCCGGTCGCGGCCAACTGCCCGCCCGAGGCCGTGTCGGCGCCGGCGGTCGGAGTGGGAGTCGGTGCGGGATCGGGACCCGGCGAAGGCGCCGGAGTCGGCGTCGGCGTGGGCCCCGGCTCCGCCAGAGCCTCCACGAATGCCGCCGCATCGATGAGCCCCGCGCCCACCTTCTCCGAGTCCACCACGTGCACCGAACCACTCGAAGCGGTCCTCCCCGTGCCCGTGAGCGCATCCCGCAGATCTTCCACGGTGGCCGTCGGCGCGATCTGCCTGCCGAGCGCCACCACCGCCGCGGCCGACGGCGCCGCCGCCGAGGTGCCCCAGAACGAGTGCACCCCCGGCCGGTCGGGCACCGGGCGGCTCGGGCTGAAGAAGTCGGTGAGGATGCGGTCGACCCCGGCCACGTCGGGTTTCGACACGACAAGCTGCTCGGGCAACGGCTCCACCCCTTCCGCCTCGCCGGCGGTCACCGCGAACAGCTGCCGAGCCGGACCGATCGAACTGAAGTCCTCCGCCACGGGCACGCCACCGGCGTTCGAGGTGGTCTCCCAGTCGGAGGGGATCGCCGCCACCGAGATGGCCTCCTCGAGCCCGCCGTGCCCGGTGATGGTCGCCCCCACGCGGTCGTGCCCGTGCACGCCGTAGTACTCGGCCGCCGCGATCTCGCCGCGGAAGCTCCACACCCAGGTGAACGCGGGCTCGATCGCCGCCTCGGGACCGCCCTCGCCCGATGCGCCCGCGAGATCGCGCACGATGGTGAAGTCGTACGACCCGGTGCTGAACGGCCGCAGCGTTCCGCCGATGCCCGGGAACCCCTTCTGGTCGGGGTCGAACACGCTCGTGTCCCCCTCCGGGTCGGTAAGCGCTAGCAAGAACCTCGCCTTCGCCTTCCCCCAGGGCTCGGCCCATTGCAGGGCATAGCTGCGGTCGACCTCCAGCGCGGGCAGCAACAGTGACGCGGTCGCATCCGGACTCCCGCTCGGGGCGAAGACACCGGGCTGCGAGAAGTCCATGCAGTCGTAATCGCCGGGCGCGAGCTTCCCGAGCACGGCTTCGGGGCAGGCCGTCGGGCGGTAGCGGTCAGTCTGCCAGCCGTTCACCGAGTAGCCGGCGCTCGCCGGGCCGTCGACGCCGACGTTGGTGTAGTTGCCGGCGCTGGTGAGGTACGGGATGCCCTCGGCCACCACCTGCTGCACCGCGAGCCCCACGAGACTCGGCTCGAAGAACGACTGGTCGAAGAGGTACACGTCGTCGACGATCACGTCGGCCCCGGCCGCGGCGAGCGCGAGCACCGAGTCGCGGAAGGTGAGGTCGTCGATGCCCACCGCCGAGAACATCAGCCGCGCTCCCGGGGCGATGCTGTGCACGACCTGCGCCATCCCGCGCCCCTCGTCGATGGTGGAGCCGGTGTCGTCGTCGCGCAGCACGGTGACCGGCTGCTCGTGTCCGCACGGGTTGCCCGGCCCGGGCAGCAGGCCCGCCGCCACGTCCTGCGCCGGGGTGCTCGCCGCCGTGCTGCTGCCGCCGAACGAGTCGGAGATGATGCCGACCGTCACGCCGGTGCCGTCGACACCGTGGAGGGCGGCGGCCACGTCGGCCCGGAGGGCAGGCAGTGCCACCGCCTCGATGGTGCGGCACGCGGATGCGGCAGAGAGCGCCGAGACGGCGGCTTCGTCGTCGTCGGCCGCGACCTCGGCCGTGACCTCGGCCGCGACCTCCGCGGGTGTTCCGGTCGCGGGCCGAAGGGCCTCCGTCACCGAGGCCACCCGGGGAAGGGCCGCGACCTCGTCGAGCCGGTCGCGGGGCACCCACGCGCTGGCGCGCGCGTCGTCCACCGACGTCGCCACCACCTCGGCGAGCGCCGCCAAGGCGTCGAAGTCGGCCGGGTCCGGCGTGGCCGAGTACCGGATCGACACCGCCACCGAGTCATCCTTCAGCTGCAGCCCGCCCTCGCCCTCGATGGCGACACCGAGCTCCGCGCCGAGCTGGTCGGCGCGCTCCGGGCTCAGAGCCGAGAGGTCGTCGCCGGGCGGCAGCTGCGCCAGCGTCTCGAGCCTGCCCGAGAGCCCCACCGTGTCGGTGAACCCACCGGCTGCCCCGTCGCCCCGGAGCACGCCGTCGTCCGCGGCGACCGCGATCGCCGGGGCACCCATGAGCGCCCCCACCACGACAGCTGTCACCGCGAGCGCCCCGAGACGCCGCCTCGTTCGCGGTGTGCTCCAGCGGGTGGGCGTGGCCGGGTGCGGGTGGTGGTCGGTCATCGATGTCCCCTCGAACCGGTGGCCAGGCTGTCCTCCGACTCTATCGGCCGTCGTCGTCCCGGCCGCACAGCCCGGCACGCACCACGGCGCTCGCCGCTCGCCGCACGCCGCTCGCCTCCACGCCGCTCGCCCTCGGGCCTCCCGCTAGGCTCGTGGCGATGAGACGAGTGTCCACCTCCTACCTGCTCACCTGCGCCGCGCTGGGCGTGGCCGGCGGGCTGCTGCTCGCGCCGGCGAACTGGCTGTCGACCGTGCTCTACGCCACCGTGCCGTTCGTGGGGATCGCCCTGGCCGGGCTCTGGCTGCTGCCCGCGGTGGTGGGGCTGCGGCTGCTGCAGCGGCCCGGTGCGGGGCTGCTGGTGGGGCTCATCTCGGGTCTGGTACTCATCCCGTTCTCGGGGTACGGCTTCTCGACGGTGGCCACCAACGTGTTCTGGGCGTTCTTCGCCGAAGTCGGGTTCCTGGTGGTGCTCTACCGGTTCTGGACGGTCTGGCAGCACTACGCCGGAGCGGCCGCCGCTGGCATCGGGTACCCGCTGCTCGCCTGGGCCGCCTACGACCTGGGGTCGATGACGGTGCCCGTGCAGATCCTGTTCTTCGCCGTCAACCTCGCCAGCTGCCTGGCGGGCACGGCGCTCGGCATCGGCATCGCCGCTGCCCTGCGCCGCACCGGGGTGGCCCGGTCGGCACGTCGCCGGCCTGCCTGAGCGCTCACTCCGTGCGATCGAGCGCCTCGAGCAGCCGCCCCACCGACCCGCCGAGGTTCCACTCGCCCACGAGCGCCTCGAGCTCCGCTCTCGCCTCGCCCGCGACGGGCGCGAGCCGCGCACCGATCTCGTCGATCGACGGCACCGGCAGGTCGCGCACGACCTTCACCACCGTGGGGGCCACGTCGAGGTAGTCGGCTGCCGCCTCGATCTTCAGCCGTACCGAGCCGCTCAGCCCGCTCGCCGCATCCGCCGCCGCCGCGCGCAGCGCGTCGAGCGTGCCGTACTGCCCGAGCAGCGTCGCCGCGGTCTTCTCGCCCACGCCCGCCACCCCGGGGAGGCCGTCGGAGGCGTCGCCGCGCAGGGTCGCGAAATCGGCGTACTGCTCGGGGAGCACCCTGTACTTCGACACCACCACCGCATCCGTCACCAGCTCGAGGTTCTTCATGCCGCGAGCGGTATAGATCACGCGCACGCCGTCGGAGTCGGAGACCAGCTGGAACAGGTCGCGATCGCCGGTGACCACGTCGACCGGCATCGGCGCGCCCGTCGCATAGCTCCCGATCACGTCGTCGGCCTCGTGCTGCGCCGCTCCGACGACGGCGACGCCCGCGAGACCGAGGGTGCGCAGGATCATCGGGATCTGCGCCTCGAGCGGGTCGGGCACCACCTCCACGTCGGGCCCGGCCTCCACCACCTCGGCCACCCGGTGGGCCTTGTAGCTCGGCAGCAGGTCGACCCGCCACTGCGGGCGCCAGTCGTCGTCCCAGCACGCCACGAGGTGGGTGGCCCCGAACTCGGTGACGAGTCGCGCGATCATGTCGAGCAGCCCCCGCACGGCGTTCACGGGGGTGCCGTCGGCCCGCCGCAGGGTGTCGGGCACGCCGTAGAAGGCACGGAAGTAGAGCGAGGCCGTGTCGAGCAGCATCAGGCAATCGGGCATGGTCGATCCTGACACGGATGCATGGAGCGGCGCACCTGGTGCGAGCCGGCCCTGCACCCGGCGTCAGTGCAGCGACCGGGCCCGACGATACGACTCGGCGCGCTCGAGCGCTGCGGTCGCCGCTCCACGGTCGGGGAACGTGCCGAGATCGCGCCCGTGCGACGTCGTCACCTGATATCCCTCCGCCCAGCGCTCGGTCATCACTCCTGCGGGGCGCCCATCGGCCCTGACGGCCACCCACAACCCGGGCTGGGGGGATCGCCAGCGCAGACTGTCGGTGGGGATGAGTGTGTCGGGGAGCGGATGCGGTTCGTGGAGCATGCATTCACCGCACCACCACACCCCGCGCGGCGCGCGGGGCTTGACATCGAGCGATCAGTCGGCGCTGCCGCCCGATGCGGTGTCGGCGCCCTCTTCGGGGTCGCTGCCGTCGGAGCCCGATCCGTCGGGCAACTCGTCGGGATCGGGTGCTGCGGAATCGGGGGTCTTGTCGTCGGTCATCGCACTCCTCCTCTGGTCATCGTCGTGCTTCGCCCCACCGTAGGCCGACCGGCATCGCCTCGCCACCCGCGCATCCGCCGCCACCCACCACTCACTGCCCCCCCCTACCCCGCGCCCCGCGCATCCGCAGCCACGGCCTGGTCGGTGTGGCGGCCGCGATAATGGTCTCCATGACGGCCATCGATCGCGCAGCCGCGGCCGACCTCGACGAACTCAGGCTGCTGCGCCGTGCCCGCGACCGCATGGACCGCGAGTACGCCCAGCCCCTCGACGTGGCCGCACTCGCCCGCACGGCGCTCATGTCCACCGCCCACTTCAGCCGCCGCTTCCGCGAGGCCTACGGTGAGACCCCCTACTCGCACCTCATGACGCGCCGCATCGAACGCGCGAAGGCACTGCTGCGGCAGGGCGAGCTCAGTGTGAGCGAGGTCTGCGTGCTGGTCGGCTGCACCAGCCTCGGCTCGTTCAGTGCGCGCTTCACCGAGATCGTGGGCGAGACACCGAGCGCCTACCGTGCCCGCGACCACGACGACGTCGCGGTGGTTCCCGGATGCGCGGCGATGGTGCTGGGCCGGCCCCGCCGCGAGAAGGGGGCGCAGGCGAGCACCCCGCAACCGCAACCGCAACCGCAACCGCAACCGCAACCGCAACCGCAACCGCAACCGAGCAGGATCGGAGAAGCGGCCGCCACCACCACGCGCTAGCGTCGGTGCCATGACAGTCTCACTCAGCCACGTGCACGTGCTCGTCGACGACCCCGACGCAGCCCTCTCCTTCTACCGCGACGTCCTCGGCCTCGAGGTGCGCAACGAGGTGGCCAACGACGGCTACCGCTGGATCACCCTCGTCACCCCCTCGCAGCCCGAGATCGAGATCGTGCTCTCGCAGCCGCAGGCGGGCCGCTCCCCCGAAGACGGCGCCGCGCTGGCCGCCATGCTCGCCAAGGGCGAGCTGCCCGGCGTGCTCTTCCGCGCCGACGACCTCGACTCCACCTTCGAGCGCGTGCGCGCGTCGGGTGCCGCCGAGATCCTCCAGGAGCCCACCGACCAGTTCTGGGGCGTGCGCGACGCCGCGTTCCGCGACCCCGCCGGCAACATGCTCCGCGTCAGCCAGGCCTGACGCCGCCAGACCCGCCCCGCGGTCAGTCCTCCAGTTCCACCTCGATCACCGAGAGCCCGCGGATGCCACGGAAGTCCCGCGGATTCGCCGTCACCACTGGCAGCCCGTTGGCCATCGCCACCGACGCGATCAGCGCGTCGTAGGCCCTGGCCCCGGGCTTCCGCCCCGACGCCCGCAGCCCGGCGGCCACCACCCCGAACATGCGCGCGGCCGCCGCGTCGAACGGGAGCGGCTCGAAGTCGGCCTCGGCCTGCTGCAGATGCGCCTGCCGCGCGGCCCGGCTCACGTCGTCGCGCGCGACGTGGGGCCCGACACTGAGTTCGGCCAGGGTGATCGTGCTCACCAGCAGCTCGTCGGGAAGGTGCTCCGGATGCGCGACGCGGCCGAGCAGGATGACCGTGGAGGTGTCGAGCAGACCCGCCTCGCTCACGAGGATCGTCGTCGTCTCGTGCTCATCGGCGTCAGCGTCGGCATCCGGCGTCCGCCGAGGAGCGCTCACAGGTCGGTGCTCACAGTTCGGTGCTCACGATTCGGTGCTCACGATTCGGTGCTCACAATTCGGGGTCGATGAGCGCGTCGATGTCGGCCCGCAACTCGGCGGGATCGACCGCGGGGAGCGCCCGCCGCCGCGCCACGAGCTCGGCCGTCGAGGGCGATCGCCGCGTGAGCGGGCGCAGCTCGGCGACCCGGGTGCCGTCGCTGGTCACCACCAGGGTCTCCCCCCGGCCCACGCGCGCCAGCACCTCACCGCCTCGATTGCGCAGATCACGCACGCTCACCACCGACATACCCCCAACGTATCACCCGTGATACACCCCGTCGAGCGCCGCGATGCACGAAGGGCCGACGCACGAGGGCCCCGGCGCGCGGGATGCGCATCCGGGGCCCTCGCGACCGTCGCCTCAGGAGGCTGACTCGCTGAGAGAGGATCAGGCCTCGCTCATCGCCACCTTCTCGGCCTGACCGCGCGCCGCGAGGGCGGCGGCACGGGCCGCGATGCGGCGGGCCTGCTCGGCCTGGCCCGCATCCAGGGTCTCCTGGTCGACCACGACGCTCTCCACCTTGTTCACGCCGTTGTACTTGGCGATGTAGGCGTCGAGCTCGGGGCCCGATTCCCACGAGGTGATGAGGCAGTACCGCGGCTCGGTGCCGAGGTGGGTGGCGGCGTGCCACAGGCGCTGCGTGTCGATGACCAGCTGGGCGCCGGCGGGGAGGGCGATGCGCGTCTCCTCGCTCGGGTCGGTGCGGTTCTCCCGCAGCACGAAGTAGCTGTCCTTGTCGTCGGTGAGGTTGAAGAACGATCGCACGACCCAGCCGGTGCCGTCGGGGTTCAGGCGGTTGTTGTCGTCCTGGTGGAGGTTGTAGAGGCAGTCGGCGTAGGTGTTCGGCTGCAGCTCGATCACGCGGCAGCGGCCCACGTTCGACCCCGGCTCCTGCGCGCGCGCAGTGAGGGTGGGGGCGATGGCGGTCTGGGAGTCGATCCAGACGCCGTCCTTGTCGGTGCGCGGCGGCTTGTGGTTCCAGAAGCCGTTGCACTCGATGTCGCCCTTGGCGCTGGCGAGGGGCGCGAACCGGGTGTCGCCGGAGGACTTCCAGTCGACGTACTCGATGTCGAGCCATTCCTTGGGGTCGATCTCGCTGCCGTAGCTGTCGAGGACGACGTAGCCGGTCTCTTCGAGAGCGGCGGAGGTGATGTATGCCATGACGGTCGTCATGTCCTTTCGTCGGAGGACCAGCACGTTTTAACAGGTCCAACTAAGGCGAGCCTAACAGCGAGGTTTCGCCGCATCCACAGACCCCGCTCAGCGTGTTGGTCTCCACTAAGCTCGATGCATATGGTCACCGCTCCACGCGCCGCGACGAACGTCGAGGCGACCGCCGTCAACACCATCGCCTGGCTCTCCGAGCCGAGCACCACCATCGTCGTGCCGGTCTACCAGCGGCAGTACCGGTGGGACATCGGCGGATGCGAGCAACTGCTCGCCGACATCCGCGCGGTGGGCGATTCGGCCGAGAACGACCGGCACTTCATCGGCTCGATCCTGTCCTCGGCGGCAGACGGTGCGGCGGCAGGCCGTTCGGCGCCCGACAGCCCGGCGGCCGACGACTCCGAACTCGTGCTCATCGACGGCCAGCAGCGCATCACCACCCTCATGCTGCTCATCGCAGCCCTCCACCACACGGTGCTGCAGGATGCGCGGGGCGGCGCGACCGGCAGCGACACCGAAGCCCCAGCCCCCCTCGCGGCCGAGCTGGAGCGCGTACTGGTGCGCGCATCCGGCCGCACCAAGCTGCGCCCCCACCGCGCCTGGGCCGACGTCTTCGAGAGCGTGGTGCTCGACCGGCGCGACCACGCCGGCGGCGAGCTGCGCGACTCCCGCTTCGACGACAACTACGCCTTCTTCCGCAGCCAGGTGCGGCCGGCCGAGGTGCCCCGCATCTGGCGCGGGCTGCAGCGGCTCGAGCACGTCGCCATCACCCTCGGCGCCGACGCGAACGCGCAGCAGATCTTCGAGAGCCTCAACTCCACCGGCGAGCCCCTGCGCGACCACGAGCTCATCCACAACTACGTGCTGATGGGCCTCTCGCACGAGGAGCAGCGTGAGGTCGAAGAGGAGTTCTGGCTCCCGATCGAGCAGAACACCGGCGAGCAGATCGCCGGGTTCTGGCGGCACTACCTCGTCATGACGACCGGGCGCGAGGTGGTCACCGGCGGCCGCGCGGTCTACGACGTGTTCCGGCAGGTCTTCCCCCGGCTCGACCTCGCCACCCTGCGGGCACACGCCGCCGAGTGGCGCGCGTACTCCGAGGCCTACCGCGTGCTGCTGGCACCCGAGGAGGCACCGGCGGCCGAGGTGGCCCAGCAGCTCGGCTACGTGAACACCTTCGGACGCGGCTCCTACCCCCTCGTCATGCGCGCCTACGCCGACTGGGCGGCGGGCGGCTCGACCACCGACGAGCTGGTCGCCACGCTCGAGCTGCTGCAGTCGCTGCTGCTGCGCCGCTCTGTGTCGGGCCTCCCGCTCGACCGGCTCATCGCCCGGCTCTGCCGAGCGCGCCACGAGGGCCCCGAGCAGCTCGTGCAGGCCATCGCGCGCATCACCCCCAGCGACGAGCGCGTGCGCGTGGCGCTGAAGTACTCCGAGCTGCCGCACGCCTTCTACGTGCTGGGCCGGCTCTCGGGCGTGGAGTCGATCGAGCAGCTCGACGGGCTCGATCTCGAGCACGTGGTGCCGCTCGCCCCGGGCGAGGACTGGTCGGGCGACGGCGAGCGCCGCTGGGCCGACTACAGCGACGACGAGCAGAACAGCCACCGCGCCCTCGCCGCCACCCTCGGCAACCTCGCCCTGCTCGAGCAGCCGCTCGCCGAGGGGGCCTTCGACCGGTCGTTCCCCGAGAAGCGCTCGTTCTACGCCGACAGCGCGCTCGAACCGACGGCGGCCCTGGCCGAGCACAGCACCTGGGGCACGGCCGCGATCGCCCAGCGCACGGTCCGGCTCACCGAGGAGTTCGTGCGGGTGTGGCCGCGGCCCGCGCTCCGCGGCATCGACGACGACGGTCTCACGCCCATCCTCGACGCCGTGAAGCGCCGCGGCTGGCCGCGCGGCTGGGAGCGCGAGTTCGACTACGTGGAGTACCGCGGCGAGCACTGGGAGGTCTACGACGTCAAGTACCTCTTCAACCGCATCTTCAAGCGGCTGTGGGCGGATGCGCGCCCGAGCGTCATCGCCTTCAGCGCCGACCGCGGGGGGCCCATCTACGACTCCCGCGCCTGGAACGGCCACTGGGACACCCTCGACACCGACACCTTCCTCTACATGGGGTGGGACTCGCGGTACATGCTCACCGCCCTGCAGGGCGTGCTCGAGGAGGCGGGCATCGCCTCGGAGGTGTTCGTGAAGTACTCCTACATCGGTGCGGTGATGTGACCGGCGAGCCCCCCGCTTCCGCCGCGAGTGGGAGCTCTCCACCCGTCGGCACGCTCGACGGGTGGACCCGTTCGCGCTTCACCGGACGCGGCCTTCCTGCCGAGCTGCAGCACGACTGCTTCGAGAAGGGCTCCGGGCCCGGAGTTGTACTCATCCCCGAGCTTCCGGGCATCACACCCGAGGTTCTGGGGCTGGCCGAGCACCTCGTGGAGTCGGGGTTCACCGTCGTGGTCCCGTCGCCGTTCGGTCAGCCGGGGCGGCCCGTCTCGGGTGGCTACCTGCTCGGGACGGTGGCGCGCATCTGTGTGAGCGCCGAGTTCCGCGCCTTCGCGGTGAACGCCTCCCGGCCGCTCACGCTCTTCCTCCGTGCCGTCGCGGCCGACCTGGCAGCACGCACCCCCGGCCGCGGCGTCGGCGTGATCGGCATGTGCTTCACCGGCGGCTTCGCGCTCGCCGCCGCCGTCGACGACAGCGTGCTGGCGGCCGTGGTGAGCCAGCCCGCCGCGCCCTTCCCGCTCGGTCGCGCTCGCCAGGCCGATCCGAGCATGTCGGAGGCGGAGCTCTCCCGCGTCGCGGAGCGCGCCTCCGCCGGCGAGGTGTGCGCGCTGGGCCTGCGCTTCTCCGCCGACCGCAACTCCCCGCGCGCCCGCTTCGACACCCTCCGTCGCCACCTCGGCGACGCCTTCGAGATCATCGAACTCGACTCCTCCCCCGGCAACCCGGCCGGCTTCGGCGCCCGCGCCCACTCCGTCCTCACCACCGAGGTGCGCGACCTCCCCGGCCACCCCGCCCTCGCCGCCCGCACCCGCACCGTCGCCTTCCTCCACACCCACCTCACCCCCTGACCCATCCCGCCACCCACCACCACCGGCCCCGCGCAGGCACCATCCCTACCGCCGCCCGCCCCGGCACCCATCACCCCTCGCACGCCCACGCACACCCGCCGCCCACCGCCCGGCGGCCCCGTTCGCAAAGACACGAATCGCGGCATACGCCGCCGCATTCGCGCCGTGGGCGCTCAATCCTGTCTTTCTGAACCCACACCCG
Source organism: Herbiconiux moechotypicola (assembly GCF_024979255.1). Classification (GTDB taxonomy): domain Bacteria; phylum Actinomycetota; class Actinomycetes; order Actinomycetales; family Microbacteriaceae; genus Herbiconiux; species Herbiconiux moechotypicola. Next base: position 34,581 of record NZ_JANLCN010000008.1, on the reverse strand, counting down.
GCCGCACCGCGGCGAGAAAGACGGGATGCGCGGGGCGATGGGCGCGGAAGCAGGGCGCGGACGACGGGGACGCGGCTCAGGCGGCGAAGAACGTTGCGGCGCGCGCCGCCCAGGTGCGCACGTCGGCGGCGGTGTGCGACACGTGCAGCTCGGCCTCGGGCAGCAGCTCCACGAGCCGTTCCGCGGTGGAGAGCGGATGCCCGGCGTCGGTCGCCCAGGCGAGCACCAGCGCGGGCGTGGGCACACCGCGCAGCGACTCCGGTGCCGGCAGATCGGACGCCCCGGCCCCCCGGAACACCGACGGCAGCACCTCCTCCCGCGGCGTCGGCCCGGCACCCGGCGACCTCTCCGCGAAGATCGGCGGGGCCGGCGACCGCGCCATCAGATCAGCGAACGCCACCGCCCCCGTCGACTCCACCATGGTCGCGAACTTCTCGTACAGCGCCCCCTGCGAGGCTCGCGTCTCCCAGGCCGTCGGCGGTGCACCGAGCACCACCCGCTCGAACCGCGAGGGCTCCCGCACGAGCGCCGTGAGGATCGTCGCCGTGCCCATCGAGATGCCGAACGCCCGCACGGGCACCCCCGGCGACACCAGCTCGGCCACCGCCAGCAGATCGTCGGCGAGCGCGTCCCATCGGTACGTCTCCGGCTGTGCCTCGCCACCCGACGCACCGTGCCCCCGCGCGTCGTACGAGATCACGCGGTAGCCCGCATCCGTCAGCCCCGCCCAGTCGACGAGGGGGTTCTCCCGGTCGACCGCCGACCCCTGTCCGAGCCCGTGCAGGTTGAGCACGACCGGCCCGTCGCCCGGCCCCTCGTCGAGGTACGCCAGCCGCACCCCACCGATCACGAACTCCCCGCTCGTCCCGCCCGTTCCGCTCACCACATCCCCTTCGTCGCACCCGCGCCCACGCCCGCACCGCTCACAGACTCTGCCCGATGTCCCACAGCCGGTCGGTGCTCCCCTTGAGCGCCTCCCCCACCGCGATGGCCTGCCCGTCGGAGAGCGACGCCACGTAGTCGATCACCCCGCGTCCCCGCCCGAGCCGTTGCAGCGCGGCGGGCGAGCGGTCGTCGAGGCGCTCCGGATGCTCGGCCGCCAGCCGCCGGTACCCCGCGTCGGCGAGGGCCACCATCTCGAGCAGCCGCCGCGGCACGCGCTTGCGGTCGTGGTCGTCGTCGAGCCACTCGGTGAACGCCCCCACGAGCGACACCAGCACCTGGCTGAGCCCGCGCTGGTACATCGCGATGTCGGGCCGGTTGAGGATGAAGTGCTTGTGCACGAACTTCAGCACCTTCACCTCGTGCCAGGCGCGGGTGTCGAGCGTGATGAGCCCCGTGCGCGGCGTGTCGGCGGGAGCGTCGACGATCGAGCGCTCGAGGTACGCGATCCACCGGCTGGTGAAGGCCGAGAGCCGTCGCTCGGCGGCGATCGAGCCGTCGAACACGGTCGACAGCAGCCCCTCCACGAGATCGTCGGTCACCACGGCGACCGCGTCGGCGAAGGCGTCGTCGTCGGCGATCCACGGGTCGTCGCGGTGCATGCGCCGCCGCAGCGCCTCGAGCCCCTCGCCGGCGCGGTTGCGCGTACCCTCGATCTCGAGTTCGGGGGCGTCGAGCATCCGGAGCCCCGCCGAGTTCGCGAGCCACCCGCGGAACTCCCGGGCCACCGCCACCTGGCTGAGGATGCCGGCGCGGTAGAAGTCGTCGACGTCGTGCACCGAGTAGGCGATGTCGTCGGCGATGTCCATCACCGAGCACTCCAGCGTCTGCTGCCCGGGCGCGAGCCCCGGGGCGCAGAGGCGGGCGTCGACGAGGTCGTCCTCGTCGAGCAGGTAGGCCGAGTACTTGCGCACCACGACCTCGCCGTCGACGAGCTTGAGCCCGGGCGGGAGGGCGGAGGCGGATTGCACGACGGCCGACCCCGACCGGGCACCGGATGCGGGGCCTGGCTCGGACCCAGGCCCCAGCCCCGCCCCCGGCCCCGGCCGCGGCCCCGACCCCGGCCCCGGCCCCGGCGACCCCACCCTCGGCGACCACGGGTACTTCGCCACGGCGCTCCGCACGGCCGCGGTGAGGTTGAGCCCCGCGTCGGCCGCCTCGCACACGTCGAGGGTGGTGAGGATGCGGTAGGTCTGAGCGTTCCCCTCGAACCCGTCGGCGAGCCCGAGCGTGCCCCGCGCGATGCGGTTGAGCACGTTCTCACCCAGGTGCCCGAACGGCGGATGCCCGAGGTCGTGCGCACTCGCTGCGGCCTGCACGACCACGGCGTCGCACGCGGTGGCCCCCGCGCTCGTGGTGGTGACGCCGTCTCCGCGCGGCTCCGACCGCGCATCCAGCCCCACCGCGATCGTGCGGGCCACGGCGGTGACCTTGAGGGAGTGGGTGAGCCGGTTGTGGATGAGGGCGCTGGCCCCGGCCTGCGAGATGACCTGCGTCACCGCCGACAGCCGGGAGAAGTACGGCGAGAAGCGCACCCGCTCGAGGTCGACCCTGAATTCGGGGAGCCGCTCGGCCCGCTGCAGCTCGTCGAGCACCTCGGGCTCGCGGCGGGCGGTGCGGGCGGTGCTGCCACGGGACGTGCTTCCGAGGACGGGGGCGGAATCCATCCCCCCAGTCTGCCCTCCTGTCCGCCCCGGCGGGGCATGGCAGGCTGGAGCCATGCCCGAGACTCTCGATGCCCACGACCTCGCACTCCTGCGCCGCAGCCTCCGCGTCGCCGAAGCATCACGCGGGGCCGGGCGGCACCCCTTCGGATCTCTCGTCGTCGCGGCCGACGGCACGGTGCTCGCCGAAGCCGGCAACGACTCGCTCCCGCCCGACGGCGACCCCACGCGGCACGCCGAGCTGGTCGCCGTCGCCACCGCCTTCCGCGCCGCCGGCGGGCCCGACGGCATGGTGGGCTCGACCCTCTACACGAGCGCCGAGCCCTGCGCCATGTGCTCGGGCGCCGCCTACTGGACCGGCATCGACCGCGTGGTCTACGCCCTCTCGGAGCACCGGCTCCTCGAGCTCACCGGCGACCACCCCGAGAACCCCACCTTCTCGCTGCCCTGCCGCGAAGTCTTCGCGCGTGGTCAGCGCCGCATCCTGGTGTCGGGGCCGCACCTCGAAGACGAGGCGGCCGCCGCGCACGAAGGCTTCTGGGTCTGAGCCCGGCGCATCCGCTCGCTCACCAGTCGTGCATCGACCCGTCGAGCAGCCGGTTCACGGGCAGGTACGCCGCCTCGTACGGATGCGCGGCGGCCACGACGTCGTCGTATGACACCCCGAGCCCCGGCGTCTCGCTCGGCATGAGCTTGCCCTCGGCGAACGCGTAGCCGGGCCGGAACAGCTCGTTCGTCGCCGGGCTGTGCTGCATGTACTCCTGGATGCCGAAGTTCGGGATCGCGATCCCCAGGTGCACCGCAGCGGCCAGCCCGACCGGTGACACGTCGGTGGGCCCGTGCACGCCCGACTTGATCTGATACACCGCCGCGTAGTCGAAGATGCGCCGGAGGCCCGTGATGCCGCCGGCGTGCGTGACAGGGCTCCGCACGTAGTCGATGAGCTGCTCCTCGAACAGTTCGCGGTAGTCCCAGATGGTGTTGAACACCTCGCCGATCGCGAGCGGTGTGGTGGTGTGCTCGCGCACCCGCCGCAGGGCGGCCTGGTTCTCGGCGGGTGTGACGTCTTCGAGCCAGAACAGGTCGTAGGGCTCGAGCGACTTGCCGAGCTTCGCGGCCTGAATGGGCGTGAGCCGGTGGTGGGCGTCGTGCAGCAGCGGCAGCTCGGGCCCGAACTCGTTGCGCACGGCCTCGAACACGCCGGGCGCGTGGCGCAGGTACGCCCGCGTGTCCCACCGCTCCTCCACCGGCACGGCGCTGCGGCGTGCCGGCTCGTAGTCGTAACGCGCATCGGTGCCCTCCGCGGTGCCCGCCGAGGCGTTGCGGCTCGACGCGACCCCATACACCGAGGGCAGCCCAGGGATGCCCGTCTGCACCCGGATCGCGCGGTACCCCTCCTCGAGGTGCTCGCGGATGGAGTCATACAGCTCCGGCAGTTCGGCCCCCGAGGCGTGGCCGTACACGAGCAGCCCGTCGCGGCTGCGGCCCCCGAGCAGCTGGTAGAGCGGAAGACCGGCGACCTTGGCCTTGATGTCCCAGAGCGCCGTGTCGACGGCCGCGATCGACGCCATCGTCACCGGCCCGCGCCGCCAGTAGGCGCCGCGGTAGAGGTACTGCCAGGTGTCCTCGATGGCGTGGGCGTCGCGGCCGATGAGCAGCGGCACCAGGTGCTCGGCGAGGTAGGCGGCCACCGCGAGCTCGCGGCCGTTGAGGGTGGCGTCGCCGAGCCCGGTCACGCCGTCCTCGGTGGTGATGCGCAGAGTGACGAAGTTGCGGCCGGGGCTCGCGACGAGCACCTCGGCGGAGGCGATTCTCATGGGCGTCCTTTCAACGGTGAAGGTGGAGCGGGGTCAGAGGGCCGACAGTCTCAGCCTCAGGCGAGCGGGAGCGGCGTGCAACTGAGCGTTGGGCAGAACGCCGGGGCCGCAGGCCGCGCTGCCGAGCCCGTGCGCGGCCACGTCGAGGTGCAGCCAGAGCCTGCCGTCGGGCTCGAGGTCGAGCGGATGCGCGGCCCGCTCGAGCTGCGCATCCGACCATGGGCGTGCCGACAGCTCGATGCCGAGCCGCTCCCGCCCGCCGAGCGACACCTCGGAGGCGTCGAGCTGCAGCCCGGTGCCGTCGGCGAACACGATCCGCGCGTGGGTCACGCCGCGCCGGGCGCCGTTCTCCTGCGGGTGCGTGTAGCGGGTCTGCAGCTCGGCGACGCTGTGGCGGTAGGCCCCGCCGGTCGCGGCGAGCTTCGAGTCCTCGTACGACTCGTCGGGCCCGAGCCCGTGCCAGTCGACCACGGCGGCCTCGGCGTCGGGCACGTCGAGCGCGAGCAGCAGCCCGATGCGCGCCACGCTCTGCGGCCAGCGGCCCTCGGGCTCGATCTCGACGAGCAGGTCGACGGCACCGGCGCCGGCCGAGCCGTCGCCCTCGCCGCCCTCGACAGGCTGCCACCGGTACCGCGTGCGGAACCCGCAGTCCGTGGCGGGCCCTGCCGTGCGCGCGTCGACGACGAGCGCTCCGTCCGCGGCCACCGCGACGCCCGCCTTGCGCTCGACCAGGTTGTCGAGCCCCGCCTCCCGGAACACGGTCTCGTCGGACGGGCCCGTCCACATGCCCGACCGCCGGTCGTTGTCGGTCGGCGCACGCCACCCGTCCACCCGGAAGTCGCTCACCGCACGACCGAACAGCGAGGTCAGCCCTCCCCGCCGGCCGAACGACGCACCCCCGGCGCGGTATCCCTCGACCGCCCCGGATGCGCCCCGCAGCTCCTCGGCCCGGCCCGCGGCCGGTGCGAGTGCGGCCGGCGCCTCGAGCAGCACCTGCCCGGTCGACACCGTGTACTCCCCCGGCGCCCAGAGCGCGTCGAGCGCAGCGTCCCCCGCGGTCCTGGTGGCTCCGGTGGCCTCGTCAGGCCCACCGATCGCGCTCCCCTCAGCGCTTCCCTCGGCGCGCAGCACGGCCCGCAGGGTCCACCACACAGGCGCCGCCGCATCCGCACCAGACCCGCCTCGCGCCGCCTCGAGCAGCGCCAGCGCCTCGACGGGCGGCCGCACCACGGCCGACTCCCCGGCGGCGAGCACGGCGAGCGCGAGCTCCCCACGGCCCAGACTCTCCGCACCCCGGTGCACCTCCCACTCGAAGGCGAGGTGCCCGGTGTCCCTGAAGGCGTAGCGGTTGCGCACGAGCAGCGACCCCGCATCCGGCCCCTCGTCGAGGCGCACGGGCGCGAACACGGCCTTCACCTCGCCGAGCGACGGCGACGGCGTGCGGTCGGGCAGCACGAGCCCGTCGGCGATGAAGGTGCCGTCGTGGAAGCTCTCGCCGAAGTCGCCGCCGTAGCCGAAGAACTCGCGCCCACTGTCGTCGGTGCGCAGGATGCCGTGGTCGATCCACTCCCAGATGAACCCGCCCATGAGCCGCGGGTAGCGGTCGAAGATCGCGTCGTAGTCGGCCAGGCCGCCCGGGCCGTTCCCCATCGCGTGGGCGTATTCGCACTGCACGAACGGCATCGCGCGCCGCCGCGCATCCAGGTCGCCCCGCGCCAGCGATGCCTCGACACCGCGCCCGATCAGCTCGGTCTCCTCGCTCGTGGCGTACATGCGCGAGTACACGTCGACCTCGTCGCTGGAGTAGTCGCCCTCGTAGTGCACGGGCCGCGTGGGGTCGAGCGCCTTGACGGTCTCGACCATCGTGCGGATGTTCCGCCCCCGCCCCGCCTCGTTGCCGAGCGACCACAGGATGATGCTCGGGTGGTTGCGGTCGCGCGCCACCATACGGGTGACGCGGTCGACGAGCACCTCGGTCCAGGCGGGGTCGTCGAGGGGGTTGCCGGTCCAGCCGACGTTCTCGAAGCCGTGGGTCTCGAGGTCGCTCTCGTCGATCACCCAGAGCCCGTAGCGGTCGCAGAGCTCGAGAAAGTGCGGATGCGGCGGGTAGTGGCTGGTGCGCACCGCGTTCACGTTGTGGCGCTTCATGAGCAGCACGTCCTCGAGCATGCGCTCGGCGGTCACGGCTCGGCCGCGCAGCGGGTCGAACTCGTGCCGGTTGACGCCGCGCAGCTTCACGGGGCGGCCGTTCACGAGAAAGACTCCGTCCTCGATCGAGACCGTGCGGAACCCGATCGGCAGCGTGACCGTCTCGGCGGGGGTGGACACCACGAGCTCGTAGAGCCGCGGCACCTCGGCGCTCCAGGGCTCCACGGCGAACGTCACGGTCTCCCCGGCGACGGTCTCGACGCCGAGCTCGGGCACGGTCACACGCACGGCGGGAGTCGCGACCGCGCCGGCCGTGCCGCCCTCGGCCGCATCCGCATCCGCATCCGCCCCCGTCACCGCCACGTCCACCCGCAGCGACCCCAGCCCGGTCGCGGCGTCGTACTCCGCGGTCACCCGCACGTCGTCGAGCCCTCCCGCGGGCCGGTGCTCGAGCGTCACGCTCCGGAAGATGCCCGAGAGCCACCACTGGTCCTGGTCCTCCACGTACGACATCGCCGACCACTTGGTCACCCGCACGGCGAGCAGGTTCTCACCGTCGACGAACCGCCCCGTGAGGTCGATCTCGGTGGGCAGTCGCGAGCCGTGCGACACCGCGATCACCTCGCCGTTGAGCGCCACCTCGAACCACGAGTCGACGCCCTCGAAGCGCAGCACGGTGCGCCCGCCGGCCGGCCATCCGGCCGGCACGGTGAACGGCAGCCGGTACTCACCGGTGGGGTTGTCGTCGGGCACGTGCGGCGGCTCGACCGGGAAGGGGAAGAGCTTGTTCGTGTAGGCCGGGGTGCCGTAGGGCCAGGCGGCGGGCGCGCCCGCGAGCTGCCAGTGCCCCGGCACGGCCAGCCTGTCCCATCCGTCACCCCGCTCGTCCCGCGCCACACCGGTGTCGGGATGCGCGAACAGCGCGAATCGCCACTCCCCGTCGAGCGGATGCACGGCCGCGTCGGAGGCACCGGCCGGCACCCGGGATCGGGCGGCCCTCACTCCCGTGGGCGGCTGAACGGTCTCGTGCGAGATCGTCGCGGCGATCGTCGCGGCGATCGTCTCGGTGGTCGTCATCGGTCCTCCTGCGCGGGCGGGAACGGTCATGGTTCAACGTTGTACTATAGTCGATGCAAACAGTACAACGATGAATTGAGCCGAGCGCGCGCCCGCTGGGGCCCGCGCGTTCGAACGATCAGTCAGAGAGGACCAGCGGACACGTGCATTCCGCCCGCATCGCCATCGACCCCTCGTTCACCGTCGGGCCCGTGCGCCGCGAGACCTTCGGCAGCTTCGTCGAGCATCTCGGCCGCTGCGTGTACACCGGCATCTACGAGCCGGGCCACCCGAGCGCCGACGCCCAAGGCTTCCGCGGCGACGTGCTCGACCTCGTGAAGGAGCTCGGTGTGAGCACCGTGCGCTACCCCGGCGGCAACTTCGTCTCGGGCTACAAGTGGGAGGACGGTGTCGGCCCCGCAGCCGACCGCCCCGTGCGCTACGACCTCGCCTGGCACTCCACCGAGACCAACGCCTTCGGCCTCAACGAGTTCATGGCCTGGACGAAGGCCTCCGGCACCGAGGCGATGATGGCCGTGAACCTCGGCACCCGCGGCATCCAGGAGGCGCTCGAGCTGCTCGAGTACAGCAACGCGCCCGGCGGCACCGCACTGTCGGAGCTTCGCCGCAGCCACGGCGTCGACGAGCCGCACGGCATCACCTTCTGGTGCCTCGGCAACGAGATGGACGGCCCGTGGCAGCTCGGCCACAAGACCGCCACCGAATACGGCCGGCTCGCCGCCGAGACGGCACGCGGCATGCGGCAGATGTTCCCCGAGCTCACGCTCGTGGCGTGCGGCTCCTCGTCGTCGAACATGCCCACCTTCGGCGAGTGGGAACGCATCGTGCTCACCGAGGCCTACGACGAGGTCGACCTCATCTCGGCCCACGCCTACTACCGCGAGGAGAACGACCTCCCGTCGTTCCTGGCCGCGGCCGACGATCTCGACTACTTCGTCGCCTCGGTCGCCGCCACCGCCGACGCGGTGGGCGCCGCCCGCAAGTCGCCGAAGAAGATCGGCATCTCGTTCGACGAGTGGAACGTGTGGTACCACGAGGAGGAGAACCCGGGAATCATCACCGGTGGCGAGTGGCCAGTGGCCCCGCGCATGGAGGAGGACCGCTACACGGTTGCCGACGCCGTCGTGGTGGGCAACCTGCTCATCTCGCTGCTGCGCAACACCGACCGCGTGCACTCCGCCAGCCAGGCGCAGCTCGTGAACGCCATCGCGCCCATCATGACCGAGCCGGGTGGTGCGGCCTGGCGGCAGACGATCTTCCACCCCTTCGCGCTCACCTCGCGCTTCGCCGCGGGCCGGGTGCTGCGGGTGGCCATCGACTCGCCTAGCTACGAGAACGCGCGGTTCGGCTCCTCCGAGCTCGTCGACGCCGTCGCCACGCACGACGCGGATGCGGGCACGATGGCTCTCTTCGTGGTGAACCGCGCACTCGACGCCGCCACGAGCATCCGTCTCGACGCCACCGCCTTCGGCGACGTCTCCCTCGTGGAGGCGCTGACGTTCTCGAACGACGACGTGCACTGGCGCGCCAGCGAGCAGGACTCCACCTCGGTGCTGCCCACCCCCAACCCCACGGCCGCCCTGGCCGATGGAGCGCTCACCATCGAGCTCCCGCCCGTCTCGTGGAGCATGGTGCGCCTCACCGTCGCCTGACCCGCATCCCTCATCCCGCTCAGACGAACGTGGCGGTGGATGGCCCCCTCTGGTGCTCATCCACCGCCACGTTCGTCTTTGCGCGATACGACGAAGGGCCCGGCGCGCGAACGCCGGGCCCTTGCGGGAGAACCGCTACTGGTTGAGCGTCGCCAGCTCGCTCGCCGGGTCGGCCCCGTTCGCGATGTTCTGCAGCACGATGCCGAGGTCGCTCTCGAGTCCCTCGTTGGGCGAGGTGAGCTTGCGCGGGTACTCGGCGTTCTGCAGCGCCTCGGTCACCGCGGCCACGCTCTCCAGCGCGGTCTCGGTGTTGTCGGAGCCGATCTCGGCCGAGATGCCGCTGGCGGCGGGGAAGCCCTGCATGGTGTTCACCCAGATCTGCTGCCCCTCGCCCACGGCCAGGAACTCGGCGAACTTCGCCGCCGCCTCGAGCTTCGCGCCCGAGAGCTCCGAGCTCAGCGCGAGCGCGTAGTCGACGCCCGTGGTGGAGGAGGCCTCGTTGTCGCCGATGGTCGGGAACGGCGCCATGCCCAGCACGTCGTTCTCCACCGCGCTGCCCGGGGTCTCCGAGTTGCCGGCCAGGGTGGCGCTCACGTGCCACGACCCGGTGGGCATGGCGAGCGACTTGCGTGCCATGAAGTAGTCGTCACGCGCCGACGGGTAGGTCGTGGTGGAGGTCGCGCCCTGCTGGAACACGCCGTCGGTGAACAGCCCCTGCCAGGCCTCGGCCGCGGCGATGAGGTTCTCCGAGTCCCAGGCGAGGTCGCCGGCCGCGGCCTCGTAGATGTCGCCGCCGTCGCCGTACTGGTTGCTGAGCCACACGAAGAAGTCGGAGGCGTGCCAGGCGTCGGCCGCTCCCATGGCGAACGGCGTATACCCGGCCGCCGCGGCCTTCTCACTCACGTCGAGCAGGCTCGCGTAGTCGGTCGGCAGGCTGAGGCCGAGCTCGTCGAAGAGAGTCTCGTTGTAGAGGTAGAACTCGCTGCCCGCGGTGAGGATGGGCAGAGCCGCCACGACGCCGTCGGAGTTGGTGGTCGACTCGAGCAGCTCGGGCTTGATGCCGTCGATCCAGTCGGAGGCGTAGTCGGCCGTGTCGAGCGCGTACTCCGAGTAGTCGTCGAACGCCGAGCCCACCTGGATGCCGTACATGTCGGGCACCTCGCCGGCGAGGATGAGGTTGTCGAGCTCGCCGAGGTAGTTGCTCGCGCCGTCGGCGCCCTGGAAGTCGATCGTGATGTCGGGGTTCTCGGCCTCGAACGCCTCGATGATGGGCGCCCACTGCTCGGCCGAGGGGATCCAGGTGTTGTAGGTGAGGGTGACGGTGCCGTCCTCGGCCACGCCGTCGTCACCTCCGCCCGAGCATCCGGTGACCACGAGGGCCGCCGAGAGCGCGATGGCTCCTACGGTGAGGGTGCGCCGCACGGTGCGGCGACGGGGTTCGAACATTGATCCTCCTTGATTGATGAACGGATGGTGCGGGTCGGGATGCGGAACGGGCCGGGATGCGGGGCGGGCTACTTCACCGCGCCGGCCGTGATGCCGGACTGCAGGTAGCGCTGACTGAAGAGGTACACGAGCACCGACGGGATGGTCATGAGCACGAGGCCGGCGTAGAGCTGGCCGATCTGCTCCTGGCTCATGCGCTCGAACTGCAGCAGCGACACCGCCTGGGTGACGGGGTACATCTCGGGGCTCGAGATGAGCAGGTTCGGCAGCAGGTACTCGTTCCAGGAGTAGACGAAGCTGAGCACGCTGATGGTGGCGATCGCGGGGCCCGACAACGGCAGGAAGATGCGCCAGAAGATGCCGAAGGCGCTGGTGCCGTCGATCGTGGCGGCCTCCACCAGCTCCTGCGGGATGCCGTCGAAGTGGCTCTTCATGAGCATGAGCATCACCACCACGTTGAAGGCGACGAGCGGGATGATGACGCCGATGTAGGTGTCACGCAGCCCCAGCCCGTTGATGGTGGAGAACAGCGGCGTGACCACCGAGGCCACCGGGATCGCCAGGCAGATGAGCAGCGCACGGTAGAAGAACTTCTGGCCGAAGAACTTCATGCGCGAAAAGGCATACGCGGCCAGGCACGAGATCACGACGATGACGATCGTGGTGCCGCCGGCGAGCAGGAAGCTGTTGCCGATCGCCGCCCAGTAGTTGAACTGGTCGTGGTTCAGCACCGAGGCGTAGTTGCCCCAGCCGCCCACGGCGAACGACTTCACGATGGCCACGCCGATGGGGTAGAGCCACAGCACGGCGAGGAACCCCAGCACCGTGTACATGATGACGGTGGCGGCCAGACGCTTCTTTCTCATCTCACTTCTCCCTGTTCGACAGGCGCATCTGCACGAGGGCCAGCACGAAGGCGGTCACCAGGATGACGATGCCGATGGCCGAGGAGTACCCGGCCTCGCGGCCCTGACGCTCCTGGTAGAGGAAGGTGCTGAGCAGGTTGGTCGACACTCCGGGTCCGCCCATGGTGGTGAGCCACACGATGTCGAAGGTCTTGAGAGAGCCCACGATGCCGAGGGTGATGAGCACGCTCGTGGTGCCCCGCAGCGACGGGATCGTGATGCTGAAGAGTCGTCTCCACCATCCGGCGCCGTCGAGCTCGGCGGCTTCGTAGAGTTCGTCGGGAATCGACATGAGCCCGGCGAAGTACACCATCATCGAGAAGCCCATCCAGCTGAAGATGCCGATGACGACGATCGACCAGATGCCGAGGTCGGCGCCGAGCCACTGGATGTTGTCGTTGGCCCCGAGGAGGCCGAGCGCGCGGAGGGTCTCGTTGAGCGAGCCGTAATTGGCCTCGAACATGTACTTGAAGACCGTGGCGATGATGGCGGGGGCCATCGCGATGGGCAGGAAGAAGATGGCCTTGAAGATGTTCGACCCGGGGAGCCGCTCCTTGGCGATGACGGCCACGAGGAGGCCGAGGATCGCCTGCAGCAGCACGGTGAACACCATGAAGATGACGGTGTTGCGCAGGGCGATGTAGAACGTGCGGTCCTGGAACATGCGCACGTAGTTGTCGAGCCCGATGAAGTCCATCTTCGTCAGGCCGTTCCAGTCGGTCATGCTCGCATACACGGCGAAGCCGATCGAGTAGTAGAGCAGTCCGCCGGCGATGATGACGATCGGCGCGATGTAGAGGTAGGGGGTCCACCGTCCGGTGAATGACCTCATGCTGCGTGCCTCCTCAGTGCAACGTTGAACTATTCGTCTTAGTTCGACGTTGAACTAAGCACGTGGGAAACCATAGCACAGCTACTATGGTGAAACTCTTCGACGAAGGTGAGGCGCATGGCGCGGGTGCGGATGGCGGATGTGGCCGCCCAGGTGGGGGTCAGCACCAAGACCGTCTCGAACGTCATCAACGGCACCGGCTGGGTCGGCGACACCGTGCGCGCCCAGGTGCTCGCGGCCATCGACGAGCTGGGCTATCGTCCCAACCTGGCGGCCCGGCAGCTGCGCGGCGGATCGAGCGGCTTCCTGGGCTTGTGCGTGCCGAACCTGCGCGAGCCCTACTTCGCCGAGTTCGCCTCCGAGTTCGTCGACGCCGCCCAGGCCCGCGGTCTCACGGTGCTCGTCACGCAGAGCAAGGGCGTGCGCTCGGTGGAGAGCGCCATGCTCGAGGGCGAAGACCTGCCCGCCCTCGACGGTCTCGTGCTGAGCGCTCTGGCGCTCACCCCCGACGACATCGCGGCCCGGCGCAGCACCGTACCGCTCGTGCTCATCGGCGAGCAGGGCGAGTCCCTCGCCTCGGAGACGGTGGCCCACGTCGGGCCCGACAACGCCGCTGCCGCAGAGGCCGCCACCCGATTCCTCCTCGCCGACGGCCGCCGCCGCATCGCCGCCATCGGCCTCCAGCACAGCGCCTTCGACGGCACCGCCCGGGTGCGCTCGGAGGGCTACCGGCGGGCTCTCGCGGCCGCCGGCATCCCGCTCGACCCCGCTCTGCTGGTGGAGGTCGACCGCTACAACCGCGCCGAGGGCTCGAGCGCGGTCGAAGGACTGATCGCCGCCGGCATCGAGTTCGACGGGGTGTTCTGCTTCAACGACACGCTCGCCTTCGGTGCGCTGCACACGCTCGGGATGCACGGCATCTCGGTGCCGGGCCAGGTGCGCGTGGTGGGCTATGACAACATCGAGGAGAGCAAGTACACGATCCCGCCGCTCACCACGGTCGACCCGGGGGTGGCCTCCGCGAGCCCGCTCATCCTCGACCTGCTGGCGGGGCCGGCGAGCCGCCGCCGAGGGCACATCACGGTGCCGTTCGCGCTCATCGAGCGCTGAGCCCGCGCCGGGCGCTGAACCCCCGCCGGGCCCACCTGCTCACGCTTCGGTGTTCTCCCCGCCGAGCTCCCGTGCGAGTTCCTCGGCGCTCAGGCGAGAACCCGCCTCGGGCCGCCGGAACGGCGTGCCGGCGTTGTGCTCCCGGGCACGCTCGGCCGCCTTCTCGGCGTCGGAGTCGGAGACCGCACGCTCGTCGTCGACGTCGGTGTCGTGATCGAGATCGTGGTCGCGCGGGTCGGGCCCGTCGCCCGGCAGCGGCACCGGATCGGGGAACGGCAGAAACGGATCGGAGGTCGACATGCGCGGATTCTCCCACTCGACGGTGTCCAGCGGGTGAACGGCCTACCCGACGGCGACGGAGCGCAGTTCGTCGAGCAACGCGCGGATGTGCGCGCGACGATCGGCGCCGTGACGCGCGGCGAGCGACAGCACCCACGGCGGCATCGGCTCGGCCAGGGGCAGCCGCACGCACTCGCCCGGATCGACCGCATCCGGAACCACGGCCACGCCCAGTCCGGCCGCCACGCAGAGCGGCACGCTCGGCAGGTCGGCGAGTTCGGCGGCGATGTGCCGCACGATGCCGCGCTCGGCGAGCGCTCGATCGAGCTGCACCCGGTTGCCGAACCCCGGCAGCACGTCGACCCAGTCCTCCGCGGCGAGCGCCTCCAGCGACACCGCCGCCGCCCCCGCGAGCCGGTGCCCGGGCGCCAGCAGCACCACGAACTCGTACCGCGCCACCGGCCACGAGTCGAGTTCGGGCGGCGGGGGCACGGCGGTGAACGCGAGGTCGAGCCGCCCGTGCGCGAGGTCGTCGAGCAGTCCGGTCGACCCGGTCGGCGAGGCCATCAGCTGCACGTCGACGAGGGGGTTGCGAGACCGGAACCGGCCGAGCGCCCCCGGGAGGTCGAACACCTGCAGCGCCGAGAACACGCCCACCCGCACCCTGCCTCGAAGCCCGGTGGCCGACTCGGTGGCCACCCTGCGCATCCCGTCGAGGTCGTCGAGCAGCGCGCGGGCCAGCGGCAGCAGCGTCTCGCCGGCCGGGAGCAGCCGCACCGACTTCGAGGTCCGCTCGAAGAGCCGCACTCCCAGGTCGGTCTCGAGGCTGCGCAACCCCGCCGACACGGTCGACTGCGCCGCGAACAGGCGTTCGGATGCACGGGTGACGCTGCGCTCGTCGGCCACGGTCACGAAGTACTCCAGCAATCGGGTCTCCACTCTCGAATCATAGATCAGACCGATTGTTGAGTTCGTTATAATTCGTTGGACTCGATGCACAGGAGAGCGCACACTCGAGTCATGAGCTCATCCGCCACCCGCTCCATCCCGCTCACCTCGGCTTCGGAGACCCCCGCCGCCAACCTCGCGCGCCCCACGCCCATCACCCGCCCGGCCTCGCTGGTCGCCCCCGCCCGCCGCGGCCTGCCGCACCACGCGGGGTTCTGGGTCACCGCGGTCGCCTTCCTGCTCATGATGGCGTTCAACACCGTGCCGACCCCGCTCTACGCGCTCTATCAGGCCCGCGACGGCTTCCCCACCGTGGTCATCACCGTCGTGTTCGCGGCGTACTCCATCGGCGTGATGGTCTCGCTCTACCTCGCGGGCCACCTGAGCGACCGCATCGGCCGTCGCCCTGTCATCCTCGCCTCCGTCGCCATCGAACTCGTCGCGGCGGTGCTCTTCCTGCTCTGGCCCGAGGCCGTCGGCCTCGTGGTGGCCCGCTTCGTCGCCGGCCTCGGCATCGGCATGCTCACCGCCACCGCCACCGCTCACCTCGCCGACCTGCGCCGCATCTCCCACCCCCGTGGCACCCTCGGTTTCGCCGCGACCATCGCGGGCGTGGCGAACATGGGCGGCCTCGCCCTCGGCCCCCTGATCGGCGGGATCGTGGCCGAGTGGGTGCCCGCACCCTTGGTCGCGCCCTACCTCGCCTTCGCGGCGGCATTCGTGGCGATCGGCTTCGCCTACGCCTTCGTGCCCGAAACAGTGACCCGCCCCGTGGTGCGCGAGCCATACCGTCCGCAGCGGGTGCGGGTGCCCGCCGAGTCGCGTGGCCGCTACTGGGCCGCCGGCATCGCGGCTTTCGCGGCCTTCGCCGTCACCGGACTGTTCGGGTCTGTCGCTCCCGTCTTCCTCGCCCAGCTCCTGCACCAGACCGACCACCTGGTCGCCGGGCTCGTGTCGTTCGCCGTGTTCGGCGCCGCGGCAGCGTCGCAGCTCGTGTTCTCCCGGCTGTCGGCCCGCGCCCAGCTGCGGCTCGGTGTCGCGGCGATGGTCGCAGGGCTCGTGCTGCTCGGGGTCTCCGCCCTGGCCGCGACCCTCGCGACGCCCGCCGCCGCCACGCTGTTCGTGCTCGGCGGCGTCACCGCCGGAGCCGGGGTCGGCCTGGTGTTCCGCGGCTCGCTCGTCGCCGCCGGGTCGCTGGCCGCCGAGGGCAGCCGCAGCGAGGTCACCTCGGGCATCTTCCTCCTGGCGTTCGCGGGCATGACCGTCCCGCCGCTGCTCGTCGGGGTCTCCCTGCTCGTGCTCCCCCTGGTGCCGGTGTTCCTCGGCTTCGTCGTGCTGGTGCTCGGCCTCATCGCCTGGGCGGGGCGGCGGATGCTCGCCACCACCGACTGAGGCGGCTCCGGTTCCTGAGGCGGCTCCGGTTCCGGAACAGCGCACCCCGGAGTGGCAGACTCGCCCTGTGACACCGATCGATCCCTCCACGACGCACCCGGGAGCGGGCTCCGAGTCCGGAACCCTCGCCTCGCACCTCGGCCTCGGCCTCGCCGCCCTCGGGCGCCCCGCCTACATCACCACCGGCCGCGCATCCGACCTCGGTCCCGATGCCGACCGCTCGGTCGAGGCCCTGCGCCGCCACGCGCACGAGGTGCTCGACGCGGCCTGGTGGCTCGGCATCCGCTACGTCGATGCCGCCCGCAGCTACGGGCTGGCCGAGCAGTTCCTCGGGAGCTGGCTCGCCGCGCATCCCGGTCGCCGCGACGAGCTCACCATCGGATCGAAGTGGGGCTACGAGTACGTCGGTGACTGGAGCATGTCGGCCGAGGTGCACGAGCGCAAAGAGCACGACACCGCGCTCTTCGATCGCCAGTGGCCCGAGACGCTGGAGGCTCTGGGCGGCCGGCCCGACGTGTACCTCATCCACTCGCTCACGCCCGACAGCCCGGCCCTCACCGACTCCGCTCTGCTCGACCGCCTCCGCGGGCTCACGGCCGAGGGCGTGCGGATCGGTTTCTCCACGAGCGGCCCCTCGCAGGCGGCCGTCATCGACGCCGCTCTCGCGCTCCGCGACTCCCCGTTCTCGGCGGTGCAGAGCACCTGGAACCTACTCGAGCCCTCCGCCGGGTCGGCCCTCGCCCGGGCGAACGACGCCCGCTGGCTGGTCGTCGTGAAGGAGGCCCTCGCCAACGGCCGGCTGACCGAGGCGGGCGCCCTCACCGGCGACGGCCCGGCCGACCCGCACGCGCAGGCCGCCCGCGTGGCTGCCGAGCGCGACAGCCAGACGCTCGAGTCGTTCGCCCTGGGCGCCGCCGTCGCGCAGCCCTGGGCCGACGTGGTGCTCACCGGAGCCGTCACCCGCCGCCAGCTCCGCGAGAACCTCCGCGCCCAGCCACCCGCGCCCGGCGCCGATCTCACGCACCTCGCCGAGCCCGCCGCCGTCTACTGGGCCGCCCGCTCCGCCCGGCCCTGGACCTGAGCCACCGCCCGGCTGACCGGCCGCACCCACCCGAGGCCCTCCGCGCCTGCCGGGCACGTAGGTTCTGCAGAGGATTCCGGGGGTGCAAGCCCATAGTGTCGATGCACCCCCGGAATCCTATGCAGAACCTACGCCGCGAGCCGCCGGCTCCCCGGCCCGCGCCCGCCGGATCGACACACTCACCACCGCCGCCACCACGCACAGCCCCGCCGCCCCGAACCACGCCAGTGTGTACTCCCCCGTCGAGTCGCGCACCACCCCCGCCACGGTGGCCGCGATCGCCGCCCCCACCTGGTGCGCCGCGAACACCCACCCGAACACGACCGGCCCGTCGGGCCCGAACACCTCGCGGCACAGCGCCACCGTCGGCGGCACGGTCGCCACCCAGTCGAGCCCATAGATCACCACGAACACGATGATCGGCGGATGCACCGCCTCCGACAGCAGGAACGGCAGCACCAGCAGCCCCAGCCCGCGCCCCGCGTAGTAGACGGCCAGCAGGATGCGCGGGTTGACCCGATCGGTCAGCCACCCCGAGGCGATGGTCCCCACGATGTCGAACACCCCCACCACCGCGAGCAACCCCGCCGCGGTCGTCTCGGGCATCCCGTGGTCGTGGGCACTCGGGATGAAGTGGGTGCCGACGAGCCCGTTCGTGGTCGCCCCGCAGATGGCGAAGCCCGCCACGAGGGCCCAGAAGGTGCGCTTCTTCGCCGCCCGCGCGAGCGTGCCGAGCGCGATGCGGGCCGGGTTGCCCGTGCGCGGGGCCGGCGGGCTCCAGTCGGCGGGTGCGCCGTAGGGCGTGATGCCCAGCTCGGCCGGCCGGTTTCGCAGCCAGATGAGCACGAGCGGCACCACCGCGAAGGCCCCGAGCGCCACGAGCAGCGACGCGGCGCGCCAGCCGTCGCGCTCGACCAACAGTGCGATGAACGGCAAGAACGCGAGCTGCCCCGTGGCGCTGCCCGCCGTGAGCACGCCCACCACCAGCCCCCGGCTCCGCACGAACCACTGGTCGGCGACCGTCGCGGCGAACACCAGCGCCATCGACCCCGTGCCGAGGCCGATCATCACGCCCCAGGTGAGCACGAGCATCCACGGCGCCGTCGCGAACACGCTCACGGCCGCACCCGCCGCGACCAGCAGCAGCGCCGCCGTGGTGACCGCGCGCATCCCGAACCGCGCCATGAGAGCCGCGGCGAACGGCGCCGTGAGCCCGAACAGCAGCAGATTCACGGTGACGGCGAGGGAGAGCTCGGTGCGCGACCAGCCGAACTCCTCCTGGAGCGGCAGCATGAGCACGCTGGGCGCCGCGCGGAACCCGGCCGCGCCCACCAGCGCGAGGAAGGCGACGGCCGCGACGATCCAGGCGGGATGCAGGTGCCGGGTGCGCAGGGAGGGCGGGGTGGCCATCTGTCGAGTATCGCTTACGATGGGGGTACCGCCGCGCTCAGCACCTCGGCCGGCGGTGACGATCTTTTGGGGATGTCGTTCGGGTCGGAGGTCTCATGAACGTGTGGTCTGTCTGGCGCCGCCGCCTGGTCGCGGTGGGTGCCGCCACGGTACTCGCCGTGGGTGCCCTCGTCGTGCCCGCCGCGCCGGCCGCCGCCGCGACCCTCCCCGGCTGGCTCACCACGAGCGGCTCGAGCCTGAAGACCGCCTCCGGCAGCACCTACGTCATCAAAGCGGCGGCGTGGTTCGGCATGGAGACCAGCAACTGCGCGCCGCACGGGCTGTGGTCGATCTCGCTCGACCAGGGGCTCGCGAGCATCGCGTCGATGGGGTTCAATACCATCCGCCTGCCGTTCTCGAACGAGTGCCTCGAGCAGGCCAGGCCCAGCTCCATCAACGAGCAGGTCAATCCGGGCCTCGGCTCGCTCACCGTGCTGCAGCTGCTCGACAAGGTCATCACCTCGGCGAAGGGATACGGGCTCAACGTCATCCTCGACCGGCACCGCCCCGATTCCGGGGCCCAGTCCGAGCTCTGGTACACCTCGCGCTACAGCGAGGCGAAGTGGATCGCCGACTGGAAGATGCTCGCGAACCGCTACAAGAACCAGTCGTCGGTGATCGGGTTCGATCTGCACAACGAACCCCACGGCAACGCCTGCTGGGGCTGCGGCGACAGCGCACGCGACTGGCAGGCCGCAGCGACCAGGGCGGGCAACGCCGTGCTCGCCGTGAACCCGAAGCTGCTCATCGTGGTGGAGGGGGTGGAACGTCAGCCCGACGGCAGCTCTACCTGGTGGGGCGGCGGCCTCTCGGGTGTCGCGACGAAACCGGTGAAGCTCTCGGTCGCCAACCGCGTCGTGTATTCGCCACACGACTACCCCTCGACGGTCTACAACCAGAGCTGGTTCCAGGCCTCGAACTACCCCGCGAACCTGCCCGGCGTGTGGGAGAAGAACTGGGGATTCATCGCCACGAAGAAGATCGCACCCGTGCTGCTCGGCGAGTTCGGCACGAAGTACGAGACCGCCAGCGACAAGGCCTGGCTCGCGAAACTCGTGGAGTACCTCGGGTCGAAGAAGATCAGCTACGCCTACTGGTCGTTCAACCCCAACAGCGGCGACACCGGTGGGCTCGTCAAAGACGACTGGACGACGAAGCAGACGGCCAAGCTGACGGCCCTCAAGCCCATCCTGGGCTCCGGCAGCGTCGTGACGCCCACACCGACGGCTGCCCCCAAGCCGACGGCGACCCCCAAGCCGACCGCCACCGCCACCCCCAAACCCACCACCACCCCCAAACCCACCGCCACCGCGACACCCAAACCCACCACCACCGCGACACCCAAACCCACCACCACCCCCAAGCCGACTGCCACGGCCACCCCGAAACCCAGCACCACCCCGACCCCCACACCCAAACCCACGGCGACCCCCACACCCACCACCACCCCGAAACCCACCACCCCCGCCATCACCGCGAAGTGGATGCTCCAGAGCGCCTGGGGCGAGGGCTACGTGGCCGACGTCGAGATCACCCCGAGCTCCATCGTCTCGGGCTGGACAGTGAGCTGGAAGGACAGTTCCGTCACCGGCGTCGTCAACTCGTGGGGCGTGACCTGCACGGTGAAGGCGAAGACCTCCATCACCTGCACCGGCTCCGACTGGGCCGCAGCGCCCGCGCCGGGTCAGACGGTCCGCGTCGGCCTCCAGGTGGCCTCGACGAAGGCTCCCAGTTCCCCCACGGTCACGACCACCGCGAAGTGACTCCCGGCTCCGCACCGCCCGAGCCAGGGTAGGCTAACCTCATCGCGCCCGAGCGAGAGGACACTGTGCCCACCACCCACCTCACCGTCACCGAGACCCTCTGGCTGACCCCGGTCATCCGTCGTGTCCGCTTTCGCAGCGACGACCTCTCGGCCTTCGCCGAGAGCCGCTTCACCGACCGCTACGTGAAGCTCGTCTTCCCCAAACCGGGCGTGCAGCTGCCCGAGCCTCTCGACGTGCGCGCCCTGCGCGGGGTGCTCCCGCCCGAGCAGATGCCGGATGTGCGCACCTACACCGCGCTGCACCCCGACGTCGAGGCGGGAACGCTCGACATCGACTTCGTCATCCACGGCGACTCCGGCGTGGCAGGCCCCTGGGCCGCTGCGGCCGCGCCGGGTGACACCATCCTCGTCAACGGCCCGGGCGGCGCCTATCGCCCCGACCCCGACGCCGACTGGCACCTGCTCGCCGGCGACGAGTCGGCCGTGCCCGCCATCTCCGCCGCACTCGAGGCGCTCCCCCGCGATGCCGTCGCGCACGTGATCCTCCTCGTCGCCGAGCCCGGCGCGGAGCCTCCCCTCGACCTGCCGGCCGGCGCGACCGTTCAGCACCTCTACGGGCACGACTCGCTCGAGGCCGCCGTTCGGGCGCTCGACTGGCCCGTTGGCCGGGTGCACGCCTTCGTGCACGGGGAGGCGCAGGAAGTGATGCATGGCATCAGGCCCTACCTGCTCAAGGAGCGCGGTCTCGAACGCGGCCAGGTGTCGATCTCCGGGTACTGGCGCGAAGGCCGCACCGAAGAGGGCTTCCGAGCCTGGAAGTCCGAGCTGGCGAAGGCCGAATCAGCCGGCTGAGCCCGCCGTCTCAGGCGGGGTCGTGCGTGAACTCGGGCCCCTGCCGTTCCTCGTCCACGGCGATGAGCGCGATGCTCACGCCGGGCGCGAGCAGAAGCCGCGCGGGCTGGTATTGCCCTTCGCCCGCGTTCACGTGCAGCCACGCGGGGTGACCGGATGCGATCCCCGCGTCGATCTCCGACTGGATGTCGTCGACACCACGACCTCCGATCGAATAGTCGCTGCCGCCGTACTTGATGTTCACCCGCATCATTCGACTCCTCCGTGGGATCCGTTCTCGCCGGCCTGCCGGGGCTCGGGGATGATCTGGAGGCCGTGCGTGGAGTTCGCGGCCTGCATGAGCGACTCGACCCAAGCGCGGTTGATGGCGGGCTGGCGGCTGCCGTAGAACTTGAACGACAGCGGGATGGTCGGATGCAGCCACACCGAGGTACGCCCGTCACCGGCCGCGGGGTCGTCCTTCCAGGAGAAGAAGAACGCCTCCCCCCGCCGGAGCTTCGCGGCGATGACCAGCTGCAGGTGCGCGAGGACGCGGTCCTCGAACTCCACCGACATGGTCGAGTCGTACGTCAGCTTTCCCATCGGCCGCCTTTCTCGCTCGGTGACAGTCTTCCACGGTGCGGATCCGCCCGCCCGTGCAGTCACACCCGAGCCGTGCCGCTCAGCGGCCGAACAGGTCGTCGAGCCCGGGCAGACCGAAGCCCGAACCGAGCCCGCCTATCTGCTCACCGAGGCCCGAGACCTGCTCCCCCAGTCCCGACACGGTCTCGCCCGCTCCGGCGGCGAGCTCGTCGACCCCGGCCAGTCCTTCGAGCCCGATCCCGCTCGCGATCGACTCCACGTCGATGCCCGAGGCCAGCGCGTCGAAGTCGACCCCGAGTCCCACGGCCTGCTCGAGCAGCGGGCCCGCCACCGAACTCACGATCGCGCCGCCCGCAACCGCGGCCAGAGCGCCACCCGCGAGCAGCCCGGCCCCCGCGGCCGCACCCCCCACCGCGGCCGCCCGGCCGAAGCCTCCCGACCGTTCCCCACCGTCGCGCCCGCGTCCCACTCGCGCGAGCAGCCCGCGCAGCCGACCGGGCTCGGCGGCCTCGGTGCGCGCCGCCGCGCGGGCGAGGTCGCCGGGCGACGACGAGCGCGGCTGCTCCCGCTCGGGGAGCTCCTCGTACATGCGGTTCTCGATCTCCTGCCGCTGCTCGGGCGTGAGCCGCGCGAACGCCTCCCGGTGCACCTGCTCGATCTGCTGGGGATCCGCCGTCTGCAGCAGGTAGTCGTAGCGGGCGATCGCCGCACGGTCCGCCTGGCTCAGTGTCCCGGCACCGGCGCCGGCCCCCGCACTACGAGCACCGCCCGCATCCGGAGCCCGGCCCGCATCAGGCTCGGCACCTGCGTCCCGCGAGGCCCCGGACCCGCGCCCGGCACCCGCATCCCGCCCGTCGCCCGTGAGCGCATCCGCCGCGTTCCGCACCAGGTCGCGCCAGTCGCCCTGCCCCGACCCGCCGCGTGCGGCGCCCTGCTTCGACGCCGCGCCGTCGAGCGCCTTCTGCGCCAGGCCGAACAGCTTCGAGAATCCGCTCATCGTCCGTGTCCTTCCGTCGTGAGCGACTCCGATCTGCGGTCGCCCCTGGTCTTCAGCAGGCTCGCCGTGGTGGCGACCGCGATCGTGGCCCCGATGAACACGAGCGAGAACCAGATCGGGATCTCGGGCACCCACTCCACGTGCTCGCCCCCGTTGATGAAGGGAAGTTCGTTCACGTGCAGCGCGTGGAACACGAGCTTCACGCCGATGAACGCGAGGATGACCGCCAGCCCCTGCGAGAGGTACACCAGCCGCTCCAGCAGCCCCCCGATGAGGAAGAACAGCTGACGCAGCCCCATCAGCGCGAAGGCGTTGGCGGTGAACACGATGTAGGCCTCGTTGGTGAGCCCGTAGATCGCCGGGATGGAGTCGACCGCGAACACGAGGTCGATGAATCCGATCGCGATGATCGTGAGCAGCATCGGCGTGACGAAGCGCCGACTGTTCTTCTTCACGGTGAGCCGGTCTTCGTGGTACTCGTCGGTCACGGGGAGGTGCCGCCGCACGAAGCGCATGAACCGTCCGTCGGCCGGGTTCGTCTCGTGGTCGCCGAACGCCTGACGCCAGGCCAGGAACAGAAGCAGCGCGCCGAAGAGGTAGAACACCCACGACAGGTTCTCGATGAGCGTCGCCCCCACCGCGATGAACCCGCCGCGCAGGATGAGCGCGATGACGATGCCGATCATCAGCACCTTCTGCTGGTAAGCCTTGGGCACCGCGAAGCCCGTCATCACCAGCAGGAACACGAAGAGGTTGTCGATCGACAGCGCCTTCTCGGTGAGGTACCCGGCGAAGTACTCGCCCCCGTAGGTCCAGCCCGAGGTCATGCCGATGCCCACGCCGAACAGCAGCGCGAGGCCGATGTAGAAGGCCGACCACCGCGCCGACTCACCGATGGTGGGCTCGTGCGGCTTCCGCACATGGGCGAAGAACTCGTAGACGAAGAAGGCGATCGTCACCAGGATGGTGATGATCCACACCAGAGGCGTGATGTTCACGGGGGTACTCCAAGGGGTCGGCGGACATGTCGCCAAGGTCTCCTCCGCCCGATCGCGTGAGCGATGCGGACCGGCGACCCGAGATGCATCAGCGCATCTGTATTGACGGATCGACCGCAGGCGGGAGTACTCCCCTTGTGACCGCTACTCTACCATCCCCGCTCCATGCACGGTGACGGCGAAGGATGCGGGGAACAGCGCCCAAGCGCGTTCCGCCACCGAACGCCGGTCCTGCTCTGGTGTGCGAGACACGATCGCGGCCAGCATCGAGATGGCCAGCAGCACGTCGGCGGAGTCGACCTCGGCGCCGATGCGCCCACGGTCCCGCTCCACGGCGACGACCTCGTCGACGAGTGCAGCCACCCGTTCCCCCAGCACCCTCACTCGCTCGTCATCGGCCGAGTTCATCGTCAGCTCGATCAGCGCGGTCGACACGATCGCCTGCTCGATGACGAGCTCGATCAGGCCGCCGAGACTCGACCGCTTGGACCGCGCAAACGCCTCGAGCTCGCCGATGTTCTCGTCGAACACCGCGACAGCCAGCGACACCCGGTCGGGGAAGTGCCGGTAGAGACTGCCCTGCCCCACCCCGGCGCGCCGCGCAACCGCGTTGAGGGGCGCGTCGTAGCCCGACTCGGCGAACACGGTGCGGGCGGCGCTGATGAGCGCCCGCCGGTTCGCAGGACCGGCGACCGGTCCTCTGTTGGTCTTCGCAGGCATGGGAGGTAGCCTACTAGCGGACACAGTTGTCCGGTTGCCCCCTGAAAGGAACCATCATGGCCTCAGCACCCGCGCCACTCTCCGGCGACTCCTCCATCAAGACCTGGCTCGAGCATCCCGTGGGCGGCCCGGTGCTGCGTGAGCTGCTCGCCCAGGGAGGCCAGAGCCCCGACGTGCTGCGGCCGGTGCAGCGCTTGGCCCTGAAGCGCCTGGTCAAGCTCAGCAAGGGCGCTTTCAGCCAGGAGACGATCGACGAACTGGTCGCGAAGGTCGCCGCTGGAGGTGTGGCCGACGCGGCGACGGCACCGGATGCGCGGGGCGGCGACTCCACGCCGGCCGAGGCTGCGGCCGGCGCCTCCGACGACGCGGTCTCCCCCACGTCCGCCCCGGCACCCGTCGAGTGGACCGAGCGGCTCGACCGCGGCCGCTTCGACGGAAAGACCGTCATCGTCACGGGCGCCGGATCGGGCATCGGTCGCGCCACCGCCTCGCGCGTGGTGCGCGAGGGCGGCCGGGTGGTCGCCGTCGACATCTCGCAGGAGCGGCTCGACGAGTTCGCCGAGGCGCTGCCGGGCTCCGACATCGTCGTCGTCGCCGCCGACATCACCGACGACGCGGCGATCGCCCGGATCGTCGAGGCCGCCGGCGGCCGGATCGACGCCCTGGCGAACGTGGCGGGCATCATGGACGACATGACGCCGATCGGCGAGGTGACGGATGCGGTGTGGAACCGGGTCTTCGCCATCAACGTGGGCGGCACCATGAAGCTCACCCGCGCCGTGGTGCCCGTCATGCTCGCGCAGGGCGGCGGCTCGATCGTCAACGTGGCCTCCGAGGCGGCGCTCCGGGGCTCGGCTGCGGGCGTGGCCTACACCGCGTCGAAGCACGCGGTGGCCGGGCTCACGAAGTCGAGCGCGTTCATGTACGGCCCGAGCGGCATCCGCGTGAACGCGGTCGCCCCGGGACCGACCATCACGAACATCGAGGCCACCTTCGCCTCGGAGCTGGGTGCGGAGCGCGTGCGGGCGGCTCTCACGATCCTGCCCGATGCGGCCGAGGCCGACGCGCTGGCCGCCTCCATCACCTTCCTGCTGAGCGACGACGGAGTCAACGTCAACGGCGTGATCCTGCCCTCCGACGGCGGCTGGTCGGCCACCTGACGCCGGGGTGACGGCTCAGCCGCGCTCCGCGGCGGCCTGCGCGTCGAGGTGCTGCTGCGAGCGCCCCTCGAGGTAGGTGCAGAGCGCCGCCGTGGCGACGAGCTCGGCGGCGAGGTCGAGCACTCCCTGCGGGTCGAGCGAGAGCTCGTCGGCGCGCGCGCCGAACACGACCTCCCAGTGCGGGTCGCCCGGGGCTACCGGCTGCATGTAGACCTCGGTGGTGGCCTTCTCGAGCCGTACCACCACGAGACCGGTGTCCGCCCCGTCCGACCCGTCCTGCCGCAGCACCTCGAACGCGGCGGCGTCGGTGTGGTCGGCCGCGTAGTCGGCGATCCAGCGCTCCAGGGTCTCCTTGCTGCGGAACGGCATCGTCATCTCCTCCGGTCGGTTCGCTGCTCGCGTGTCGTGCACGTCGAGCTTGGCACATCCGCACGGGTTCGCGCATCACGAGTCGCTGTCGGTGGCCCGGCCTAGTGTCGGCGACGACAGCCTCCGCTCCGTCCCGCTCCCGAATCGAGTCCCATGTCACCCCTCGGCTTCGCCACCATCGACTTCGAGACCACGGGGCTGTCCTCCTCCGACCGGGTGGTCGAGCTCGCCGTGGTGCACTCCGATCCCGACGGCACCGTCACCGGCCGATGGGACACCCTGGTCGACCCCCAGCGCCCGCCCGGCCCCACCCACATCCACCGCATCACCTCGTCCGCGCTCCGGGGTGCGCCGCTCTTCGGCGACGTCGCGCCCGGTCTCCTGGCCCGCCTGTCGGGTCGAGTGGTGGTGGCCCACAACGCCGGCTTCGACCTCCGGTTCCTCCATCAGGAGCTCGCCCGCATCGGGTACCCGCCCGCATCCGGGATCGTGTCGTTGTGCACCGCGCGGCTCTCCCGCCAGTTCCTCCCCACCGGCCGCCGCTCGCTCGCCGCGCTCTGCGAGGTGTTCGCCATCGAGCTCACCGACGCTCATCGCGCCCTCTCCGACGCGGTGGCCACAGCCGAGCTGCTCGCGGCCTTCATCGCCCACTCCCCCAGCCGGGCGGGGTGGGCACAGCTTCTGCAGCGCGCCGCCTCACGGCGTCTCGCCCCAGCGCCGGGCACGGCGGGCGGCGAGACGCCGTGGCGACCTCGGCCTGACGGCCGGGGCGGTCAGAGCGGCCCGGGCGTTCAGGGCGTTCAGCCGTCCCGCCCGCTCAGACCCGCCTTCGCCTGATCACGGTCACGGTCCCCGCCCCCGGCACCGGCGCCGGCGCCGGCACGCTCCCCCTCGCGGTGGTCCCACTCCCCCACGATCGCCGCGATCGCGGCGGTCGACGGCCGGCTCTCCCGTTCCACCTCCGCCGTCTCGTCGGCTCCGAGGTGGTCGTCCACGCTCATCGTCGACTCGTCGAAGGGCCGCTCGCCGGCGAGCACCGCCTTGAGCTGCTCACGGTCGAGCTCACGGGTCCAGGTGCCCACGAGCAGGGTGGCCACCGCGTTCCCGGTGAAGTTGGTCAGCGCCCGCGCCTCCGACATGAACCGGTCGATGCCCACGATCACGCCCACGCCGTCGACGAGGTCGGGCCGGTGCGCCTGCAGTCCGCCGGCCAGGGTCGCGAGACCGGCACCGGTCACCCCGGCCGCCCCCTTCGAGGCGATCATCATGAACAGCAGCAGCGAGATCTGTTCGCCGAGCGCGAGCGGCGTGCCCATCGCGCTGGCGATGAACAGCGAGGCCATGGTGAGGTAGATCGCGGTGCCGTCGAGGTTGAACGAGTAGCCGGTGGGGATCGTGATTCCGGCCACCGGCTTCGACACCCCGGCGTGCTCCATCTTCGCGATGAGCCGCGGCAGCACCACCTCGCTCGACGAGGTGGACACGATGAGCAGGTACTCGCGGGCGAGGTACTTCGTCAGGCGGAAGATGTTCACCCGGGTCACGAACCAGAGCAGTCCTCCCAGCACCACCGCGATGAACAGGGCACAGGTGATGTAGAAGGCGAGCATGAGCGTGCCGAGCCCGATGATGGCCGCGAAGCCCGTGTTGCCCACCACGGCGGCGATGGCGCCGAACGCGCCGATCGGCGCCACCCACATG
This sequence comes from Herbiconiux moechotypicola, assembly GCF_024979255.1. GTDB lineage: Bacteria > Actinomycetota > Actinomycetes > Actinomycetales > Microbacteriaceae > Herbiconiux > Herbiconiux moechotypicola. The sequence continues at coordinate 6,695 of NZ_JANLCN010000008.1, read as the reverse complement.
ATCATGGCCAGGATGCGGAACACGAGTGCCTGGATCTGCCGGATGGCCCCCAGGATCGGGGTGCCCTTCGCCCCCATCCGCTGCAGCGCGAAGCCCACGAGCAGGGCCACGAAGAGCACCTGCAGGATGTTCCCGGCCGTGAGCGACGACAGCAGCGTGGTGGGGATGATGCCGACGAGGAACTCGGTCGTGGTCGCCGCCTCGCCGCTCCCGCTCGGTTCGTAGCCCGTCGATCCGATGTCGAGCCCCGCACCGGGATGGATGAGGTTGCCCACCACGAGACCGATGCCGAGCGCGAAGGTCGACATGACGATGAAGTAGAGCAGGGCGAGCCCGCCCACCTTGCCCACGGTCGCGGCCTTCGCGATCGAACCGACGCCGAGCACGATGGTGCAGAAGATGATCGGCGCGATCATCATCTTGATCAGCGCGACGAACGCGTCGCCGAGCGGTTTGAGCGTCACCGCGAACTCGGGTGCGGCGAGGCCGAGAACCGCGCCCGCGAGCACCGCGACGATCACCGAGATGTACAGGTAGTGCGATCGATCGAGCCGGCGGCGCCGTGCGCCGCCGTTCGGGCGGCTCGCGCCGCCCGTCTTCTCACCTGTGACTGTCCGGAGCGCCATTGCTTCCTCCTCCTCGAGTGGTGTCACGTCCCGCGATCGGGTCGTGCCCGACAGCCTCCCTTCTCGCCATCGCGAGCGCGCGTTGTGGTCGTAGTGGTCGCGGCCGGGCTGGCGCCGATCGCCCCGCGCGCGCCTACAGTGGGAGCACGTCCGACGCAGCGAGGAGCCGGGAATGATCCGCCGATGGAGCATCGCGAGCACGCTCTTCGTGCTGCAGCTCGGTCTGGTGCTGGCCCTCACCGCCGCGGCGGTGGGGCTGAGCTGGGCGGATGCGCGGGCCGACGTCGAGCGCGACGCCGCCGACCGCTCGCTCGCGGTGGCCGAGACCCTCGCCCACGACCCGTTCGTGATCGACGGCGTCTCCGCATCCGACCCCAGCGCGCTGCTTCAGCCCTATGCCGTCGCGGTGATGGACTCGACGGGGATCGACTTCATTACCATCATGTCGCCCGACCGGGTGCGGTTCACGCACCGCGACCCGAGCCAGATCGGCGCCCTGTTCCTCGGCACCATCGACCGCGCGCTCGCGGGCGAGTCGTTCACGGAGACCTACACCGGCACGCTCGGGCCCTCGGTGCGCGCGGTCGTGCCCGTGATCGGCGACTCGAGCGAGGTGACCGGCCTCGTGTCGGCGGGCATCACGGTGTCGGCCACGCAGGTGGCGCTGGCGCCGCGCATCGGCACCCTGCTCGCGGCCGCCGGCCTCGCGGTGCTGGTGGGGGCGGTGGCCTCGTGGGCGCTCAGCCTGCGCCTGCGCCGCGTCACCCGTGGGCGCGGGGCCGAGGAGATGAGCCGCATGTTCGACTACTACGAGGGCGTGCTCCACGCGATCGGCGAGGGTCTGGTGCTCCAGGACTCCCAGCGCAGGATCGTGCTGAGCAACGACCGCGCAGACGAGCTGCTCGCCCTGGGCAGCCCGGCGGCACGCGTCCCCCGGGGCCGCCATGACCCCCTCCCGCTGGCCGAGCTCGGGCTCGACCCCGCGCTCGAGGCGCTCCTCGCCAACGACTCGGTGCTGGTCGACGAGATCATCATCACCCCCGCGCACGTGCTCGTCGTCGACCGTGATCGCGTGGTGACCCCGCGGTCCGGTCAGGGCAGCGGCCCCGTCGGCACGGTCACCACCCTGCGCGACCACACCCGACTCCAGGAGCTCACCGGCGAGATCGCGGCGCTCGGCACCCTCTCGGATGCGCTGCGCTCGCAGGCGCACGAGTACGCGAACCGGCTGCACACCATCATCGCGCTGGTCGAGCTCGGCCGCACCGAGGAGGCGACCCGGCTGGCGACTTCGCAGCTCGACCTCAGCCAGCGGCTCGCCGACCGCATCCTCACGGCCGTCGACGAACCGGTTCTGCTCGCGCTCCTCCTCGGCAAGTCGGCCCAGGCCGCCGAGCGCGGGGTGGCGCTGCACCTCGACATCGTGGATCGCGTGGAGATCGGTGCGCTCCCGGCTCAGGAGCTCATCACGATCCTCGGCAACCTCCTCGACAACGCCCTCGACGCCGTCGCCGGGCGCTCCGACGCCGCCGCGCGGGTGGCCCTCCGTCAGGAGCGCTCCGAGCACCACCTCGACGAGTTCGTGCTCACCGTGAGCGACAACGGCACCGGGCCACGAGCCGAGCTCACCGGGGCGATGTTCGCGCTCGGCACGAGCACCAAGACGACGCCCGGGCACGGCATCGGGCTGGCGCTCGTGCGCCAGGCGGTGGCGCGCCTGCACGGGAGCATCGCCGTGAACGGTTCAGCCTTCACGGTGCGACTGCCCCGGAGGGCTGACGTCGACGGCGCGGGAGCGCAGCCGGAAGCCCAGCCCGAGGCGGCATCGTGACAGTGCCGATCAGGGTTCTCGTCGTCGAGGACGACCCCCTCACGGCAGAGGCGCACTGCGCGTATCTCGAGCGCATGCCCGGATTTCAGGTCGCGGGAGTCGCGGGCACCGGATCGACGGCGCTCCGCATCCTGCGCGACGCCACCCGCATCGATCTCGTGCTGCTCGACGTCACCCTGCCCGACACCACCGGCATCGAGCTGGTGCGGGCGCTCCGCTCGGCCGGCATCGAGACCGACGTCATCGCGGTGACGGCCGTGCGCGAGGCCGGGGTGGTGCGATCTGCCGTGTCGCTCGGCATCGTGCAGTACCTCATCAAGCCGTTCACGTTCCGCGCCTTCGCCGAGCGGCTCGAGGCGTACCGCGACTTCCGGGCACGCCTGTCGGCCGCCGAGGTCACCGATCAGCACGAGGTCGACTCCACCCTCGCGCTGCTCCGGAGGGACCGGAACGCCGCACTCCCCAAGGGCCTCTCGGTCGACACCCTGGAGGCGTCGCGGCGGACTCTGCGCGAGGCCTCCCCCTCGGCGCTCTCTGCGAGCGAACTCGCCGAGCGTCTCGGGCTCTCCCGCGTCACCGCCCGGCGCTACCTCGAGCACCTCGCCGAGCAGGGCCTGGCCGAGCGCGGAGCACGGCACGGCTCCCCGGGCCGCCCCGAGATGGAGTACCGCGCCGCACGCTCAGCCCCCTAGCACGAGCGCCTGGGCGTCGAAACCGATCCCCCCGCTCGCGCTCAGTGCCCGATCGGCACGCCCTCCGCCGCGCTCCCGGCCTCGTCGTCGAGCATCCGCTCGTCGCCCTCCGAGAGAGCGGGCTTGCGGATGAAGAACGCGGCCAGCACGCCGAACAGCGAGATGATCGCTCCGCACAGGAAGGCGGCCTGGATGCCGCCCGCGGCCGCGGACAGCGGTGCCACGCCGGCGGCGGCGTTCGACGCGGTGACGCTCGCCATGACGGCGATGAACAGTGCGGTGCCCGAGGCGCCCGCCAGCTGCTGAACCGTGCCGATGATGGCGGAGCCGTGCGAGTACAGCTGCGGCCGGAGCGACCCGAGCGCCGAGGTGAACAGCGGCGTGAACATGAACGCGAGCCCGGCGCTCAGCGCCACGTGCGCGGCGAGCACCCACCACACCGAGGTGTTCTCGTTCACCAGGGTGAGCCCCCAGAGTACGCCGCTCACCACGATCGCCCCCGGGATGAGGAGCGGGCGGGCGCCGACGCGGTCGTACAGCCGGCCCACCACGGGCGCGAGAGCACCCATCACGAGCCCGCCCGGCAGCAGCAGCAGGCCGGTGGAGAGCGCATCGAGCTGCAGCACGTCCTGCAGGAAGAACGGAAGCACGATGACCGTGCCGAACAGCGCCATCATGCTGATCGCCATCATCACGATGGCCACCGCGAACACCGGTGAACGGAAGGTGCGCAGGTCGAGCAGCGCCTTGTCCGAGCGCTGCAGCGAGAGCTGCCGCCACACGAAGGCGGCCAGCGCCACCAGCCCGACGCCGAGGGGCAGCCAACTCGACAGCGGATCGGCCCCGCCCGCACCGAGGTTGCTCAACCCGTACACCAAACCACCGAACCCGAACGCGGAGAGCACGATCGAGAACACGTCGATCGGGGCCGGGCGCGGCTCGGTCACGTTCTGCACCTTGAGGAACCCGAGCACGAGTGCCCCGATGGCGATGGGCAGCACCAGGATGAACATCCACCGCCACGAGAGCGTGCTGAGGATGAGTCCCGAAATGGTGGGCCCGAGGGCGGGGGCGACCGAGATGACGATGGAGATGTTGCCCATGGTGCGGCCACGGGTCGCGGGCGGCACCAGCGTCATCACCGTGGTCATGAGCAGCGGCATCATGATGGCGGTGCCGCTGGCCTGCACCACGCGCCCCACGAGCAGCACCTCGAAGCCCGGCGCAGCCGCGGCGATGAGCGTGCCCAGGCTGAACAGCGACATCGCGGCGATGAAGATGGGCCGGGTGTGGAAGCGCTGCAGGAGGAACCCCGTGATGGGGATCACCACGGCCATCGTCAGCATGAACGCCGTCGAGAGCCACTGGGCCGCGACCTCGGTGATGCCGAGGTCGGTCACCAGGTGCGGGATCGCGACGCCCATGATCGTCTCGTTGAGGATCACGACGAACGCCGACACGAGCAGCAGATTGATGACGAGCTTGTTGCGGCGGTCGAGCGTGGAGGCGGAGGTGTCCGAGGCGGTGGCTTCGGCTGTACGTTCGGTCACAGAGTGGTCCCGTCGAAGTCGTGGAGGTGGAGGTGGGAGTCTTCAGAGGTGAAGCCTCCGGCGACCGGGGATATTCCGGATGCGCGGAGCGCCGTCCCGAATCCGGCGCGATCGGAATGTGAACAGCGTACACATTCTAGCGCCATCCCTCACTCCGACGCAGCCCGCCCCCTCAGCCCGGTGACCACCACCAGGGCGGCGACCGCGCACATCCCGCCGATCGCTCCTAGCACCCACCACCAGCCGGCGTGGTCGTACACGACCCCGATCACCCAGCCGAAGAACGCCGTGCCGCCCAGCCAGGCGAGCTGGTAGAGCGCCGTCGACTGCGCCCGGCCCACTCGCGCCCAGCGCCCGCTGAGCCCACTGGCCACCGGATGCGCAGTGAAGCATCCGACGGTGAACACCACGAGCCCCACCACGGCGACCGCGAGCTGGTCGACCGCGAGAAGACCCAGACCGAGCACCATGATCGCGAGGCCCGCGAGCATCACCGGCACCACCCCGAACCTCCGTGTCAGCGCACCGGACCCCCGGCTCGCAACGGTACCCGCGAGGTAGGAGACGAACAACAGGCTCACGAGCGTTTCGGGCACGCCGAAGGGCGGCTCGGTGACGTGGAACCCGAGGTAGTTGTAGACCGCGCCGAACGATCCCATCACGAGGAAGCCGACGACGTAGAGGCTCACCATCGAGGGGTCCCGCAGGTTCGACCACACCCGCACCGCGAACGTGGGAGCGCCGACACCGTCCCCACCGACGCGGGCGCCGAAGCCGCGCGATCGGGGAACCACCAGGAGGAACACCGCCGCCGACAACGCCGAGAGCGCTGCGACGACGAGCATCCCCTCACGCCAGCCGGCCAGCTCAGCCATGGGCCCCGCGGTCACCCGCCCCACGATGCCGCCCAGGGTGTTGCCCGCCACGTAGGTGCCGGCGGCCACACCGACCCAGTCGACGTGAAGCTCTTCTGCCAGGTAGGCCACCGCGACCGCCGGCACCGCGCCGAGCGCCAACCCCACGAGCCCGCGAACCGTCAGCACACCGCCGAACCCCGGAGCCAGCGGCGCGAGGAGCGAGAGCACCGTCGCGGCGACCAACGACACTTTCATGGCGCGTACCCGCCCCAGCCGATCGGCCACCCACGACCACGGCAGCACCGACACCGCGAGACCAACCGTCGTCACTGACACCAGGAGCGCCGCGGTCGACGCTGGAGCCCCCAGATCGTCGCGCACGACCGGAAGCACCGCTTGGGCTCCGAAGATCTGCGCGAAGGTCGCGAAGCCCGCCGCGAAGAGCGCGACCACGATCCTGCGGTAGCCCCGGTCACCACGAACGAACCCAGGCCACGACTCCACCTCCCGATTCTCCCACCGCGTCGCGGCCCGATCGTTCAGGGGTGTGTAAGACTCGACCTCAACCATCTGGAGGAACACACCATGCCCCTCGAATCCGATCGCGCCGAACTCGCGGCACGCCTCGCCTTCGCGCTGGGACGGTTCAACCGGCGCATCCGCGCAGCCAGCGAGCTCACCCCCGGGCAGATCTCCGCACTCTCGACCATCGTCACCGGCGGCCCGATCAGACCGGGCGATCTCGCGCGCGCCGAACGCGTGGCCGCACCGACCGTCACACGCCTCCTGGCCGACCTCGAGAGCCGCGCCCTGGTGGCTCGCCAGCCCGATCCCGACGACGGGCGCTCGTTCTTCATCCTGTCCACCCCGGCGGGTGTCGACGCCATCCTGCGGGCACGGGCCGAGCGGGCCGCACGTGTGCTCGCCATCTTCGACGAGCTCGAGCCGGCCCAGGTCGAGCAGATCGCCGCCGCCATGGATGCCCTCGAGAGCGCAGCCGACGGGTGACCAGACGGCTCGCAGCTTGAACTCGCGGGTTAAACAAGAAAAGCCAGCCCGAAGGCTGGCTTTTCTCGAAAGAAGTCCGGCGGTGTCCTACTCTCCCACAAGGTCCCCCTTGCAGTACCATCGGCGCTGAG
>NZ_JANLCN010000053.1 GCF_024979255.1 Herbiconiux moechotypicola | reverse complement strand
GACGTGGGTGAGCCATCGTGCGATGGTCAGTGAGAACTGTCTAGGAATCTCAACGTAAGGACACAAGCGCACGATGGCTCTTGACCAGTCTGCCCTCCTCGAGCTCCTCGGGGAACTGAAACTCACCGATGTCACCGACCGGATCCGGGTCGCGACCGAGACGCTCTATCAGGAGCTGATCGAGGCGGAAGCGGCCGCGTTCATCGGTGCCGCCCCGTTCGAACGCTCCCCGGACCGGGTGACGCAACGCAACGGCTCTCGTCCGAAGGTCGTCAGCACGACGGCAGGGGACCTGGAGCTGCGGATCCCGAAGCTGCGGCAGGGGTCGTTCTTCCCCTCACTGCTGGAACGGCGTCGTCGTGTCGATCAGGCCTTGTTCGCGGTCGTGATGGAGGCCTACGTCCACGGCGTCAGCACAAGGAAGGTCGACGACCTCGTCAAAGCGCTCGGCGCCGACACCGGGATCTCGAAGTCCGAGGTGTCACGGATCTGCGGCAACCTC
>NZ_JANLCN010000052.1 GCF_024979255.1 Herbiconiux moechotypicola | reverse complement strand
GTATGCTCAACCTCCGTCAACGGAATCTCATCCGCCACCACAGTAACCTCCACCTTCTTGACAATACCCGGAACATGTCGATCAAGAAACTCCCGGTCCCCGGCAAAGATATGCGTGGAGATATTAGCCAGGATATGTTGCTCCAAGTTCTCCCCGGACTGAGTTTGCTGCATGTACGGCATGATCCATCGTTTTTTCCAGTCCTGCGTCATTTGACTGACATTAAGCGTCGTGCTCTGCGTAGCTTCGGGGTTGTCCATTCTCGTGTGTAAAGTGGGTGCTCGTTTGATGAATTTTTTGATCCAGTGGATAACAAGCGGTCGGAGACAGGGTATAGACGCGGTGATGAGCACCACGCCTGCTTCGACGAACATCCACCGTAGAAGGGTGACGTGGTTGGTGCGAGGGTTGGTAGAGGTCATGATGGTTGGATATTCGATAGTTTTGACTAGTGAAGCAGCCATGGGTAATACTCCCAGACTCAGGAGAGAGAGTAGAACCAGCTTGGC
>NZ_JANLCN010000007.1 GCF_024979255.1 Herbiconiux moechotypicola | reverse complement strand
CTCCAATCGTCGAGTGTTCACTTTTCACCGCCACAACTGTCCAGTTTTCAACCGCCGCCGACACTTCCCAACCTCCGTCAGACAGCAACGATGTTTGGGGGAGGTTGGGAAGCGCGCCCTGTGCGGGAGTGGCGGTGGCGCAGGCGAGAAGAGGGACAAACCGTTCCATTGCCTATTCCCGCCCGAGGAACAGGCAATGGAATACCCACGAACGCAGAGGTTCGATCCGGAGTCGCGCATGCAACCTAATCCCATGCAGTACAGGGGGCCAAGAACATGCCCCCTACGAGCGACGCTCTAATGTCGCCCGTCCGTTACAGAATTGACCGGAGGGATAAGCGGCGAACCACGGCGACGCGGGTGGCGGAGAAGGTTGAGGTGGCTAGATGGCAGGCAGCGTGACCCCGTACAGCACCTCGCAAGGCAAGCGATACCGCGTGCGGTACCGGAAGCCGGATCACGCTCAGACCGACAAGCGAGGTTTCAAGACCAAGCGTGAGGCCGAGCTGTTCCTCGCGTCGGTGACGGTGTCGAAGGCGGCCGGCGACTACATCGATCCGGCTCTGGCTCGCGTCTCGGTCGGCGACCTCGCTCCGCTGTGGCTTCGCTCGAAGTTGGTGCTGAAGCCCTCATCGTCAAAGCCGCTCGAGGTCGCATGGGGCGTGCACGTGGCAGAGCGATGGGGGCACCGCGAGATCTCCACCATCGTTCCCTCAGAGGTGCAGGTGTGGGTGAGCGAACTTGCGGGCCGTCGATCGGCCTCCGTAGTGATCCGGGCGCACGGCGTGCTCGCAGGCATCCTCGACATGGCCGTCACCGACCGTCGCCTTCCTCGGAACCCGGCGCGCGGAGTGAAGTTGCCCCGCAAGACCGGGAAGCTGAATCGCGTCTACCTCAGCCACGACCAGGTGCACACCCTCGCCGGTCTGTCGGCGCATCCGACGCTCGTGCTCTGCCTCGCCTACACGGGCGTCCGGTGGGGAGAGGCGACCGCGCTGCGCGTGCGGCACATCAACTTCCTCCGGCGCCGGCTGAACGTCGAGGAGAACGCCGTGAAGGTTGGCGCCATTATCCACCTCGGTACGACCAAGGGGCATGAGCGCCGATCCGTGCCCTACCCGGAGCTGCTCAGCACGGGCCTCGCCGAGCAGTGCGCAGACAAGGGACCCACGCAGCTCGTGTTCGGCGGCGGCACCTTCCACATGAAGTCACCGGACTCGGTCGACGGATGGTTCGTGAACGCTGTCCGCCGAGCGCAACAGGCCAACCCCGACTTCCCGAGCCTCACCCCGCATGACCTTCGACACACGGCTGCGTCGCTTGCGATCAGCAGCGGCGCGAACGTGAAGGCTGTCCAGCGGATGCTCGGCCATGCCTCGGCCGCCATGACTCTCGACACCTACGGCGATCTGTTCGACGACGACCTCGAGATGGTGGCCGCCAAGATGCAGGACGCAGCACGCGAAGCGAGCGTCGGCAAGAGCTGGGCGATCAACCTGGCGTAGCGACGCCCACGGCTGCGCGGGGTGCCAGATCAAGCGTCCTTAGTGACGCCGTCAGTCGATGACTCAATGACGTGGATAATCTGACGCAGCCACTCGCGCGCAGCGTTGACATCCGACAGCACCGGCGTCCGGCCGTCGACCTCGGTTTCCGCGCGCGCGTCGGAGTAGGCGAGCTCCCATCCGCCCATGGGCCGCACGGGAAGCGGCGGCCAAGCTTGCTGTCGTCGCCAATCGAACGTGCGTACGCAGAGGCTATTCAGGCTCGGCAAATCGGGGCCCACGTTCCAGAGCAGCTGGAGGTCGACCAGGTCGTGTGCCCGCACGTAGGCGGGGTCGGTGACGGCATGGATCTTTTGCGCGATCTGGTACTCCAACTCGACCATCTCGACTGGCTGGAGCTCACCGAATCCAAAGTAGGCGCCGAATTGCACCAGTCCCCCGTCGATCTCCATCGCCGCGTGCGGATACGGATCGACTTCTGGGTCAGAGACCTCCACGTCGAGCGCGCCCCACGCGTTGCCGAGGAACGCGATCGACACTCGATATGGATGCATCACATACTCCGGGCGGGCGAGCCCAGGATCATGGAGCTTCACTGCCCGCACGGTCGCGGTGAACGCGACACGATCCGGTGCATGCAGACTCCGCCGCAGCTCGCCTTTCGAGGCTGGGACGCTTCCCCACCCCTCAGCCAGACGGGCGCGGAATGTTTGCTCGAACTCTTCGCCGCGGACTCGCGTGGAGACATCGAGATCGGAGGTGGCCCGGGTCCCCCGCTCCCCCAGTCGTAACTTCACACCCATTCCGCCCTTGACCGCGACAGCATCAGGAAGCATCTGCGACACGATCAGCGTGCACAGCATCACCCGTGCTCGCGCGACGGGGATGTCCAACGCCGCCGCGACCTGCGCGAGCCGATCGTTGAGCTGTGTGACGTTCAGCGGTGGCGTGACCTCATTCATGCCGAGGCGGCCTTCCACGGAGTGGCCTCACGCTCGCCGATCAGCTCCCTCCTGAGCGCAGCGTCGACCAGAGCTTCCCACCTGTCGGGCGGCATCCGATCCCGCATGTCCTCAAGCGCCCGCCGAACGGTTGTCGCCACGACGCCCTCGTAGGTAGTGAGATCCTCGTCGAGCAAGTCAGGTCGGCTCTCCAGCTCCATCCAGTCCGGCAGAGCGCGCCTCACCCGACGCCGAGTCCCCACACGCACTTTCGGTGGGTTGAACTGGCCGAAGCCGAAAAGATCGAGAACGGACTCGCGGTGCAAGAATGCCCCCTCGCCCGCTAGAGCCACGGCGATCGTCGGCTGAGCGAACGGCGTCTTCGGCACGTCGCGGTGCCCATAGACGCCCTGCCCGTAAGCGTGCAGCGCGCCACGAGCAGCAAGCTTCCGCACCTCGACTGCGGGCACACCTGCATCCTCGGCCTCGGCAAGGGTCACCACACCGTTGCGCGACGCGGCGATCTCCCACAGATCCTGGCGATAACCCATTCGCTCACCTTTCCGCCATTACCGTACCAATAATGGTACGGTTTTGGCGACCCGCTATTTGCGACGCCGGAAAAGTGTGGGCAAAGTGTGGGCAAACGCCGTAACCGAGAGAAGGAGAAGGGCCCCAGACCCGCGTGATTACTGGGATCTGAGACCTCGCAAAACGGTGCCCCTGGAGGGACTCGAACCCCCAACCCTTTCCTTAGGACGGAACTGCTCTTCCATTGAGCTACAGAGGCTGACCGCCCAAGTCTAGCGGCCGTGCTACGCCGCCATCGGCAGGAAGCTCTCCCACTGCGGCTCGGTCTTCTCCGCGCCCTTCACCGTCCATCCGGACTGGTGCGGCATGCGCGGCGTCATGCGCAGCGCCCACCCCATCTCCTCCGGCGTGCGGTCGCCCTTGATGTTGTTGCAGCGCAGGCAGCACGCCACCAGGTTCTCCCAGGTGTCCTTGCCGCCGCGCGAGCGGGGCTGCACGTGGTCGATGGTGGTGGCCGACGCCCCGCAATACCCGCAGCGCTGCCCGTCGCGGCGCAGCACGCCCCGGCGCGAGACCGGCAGCATCCGGTTCGTCGGCACCTTCACGTAGCGGGTGAGCAGGATGACCGCCGGCCGATCGAAGGCGCTCGAGATTCCGAAGACCGGATGAGCGTCGTCGCTCGCCAGCACACGTGCCTTGTCGTTCAAGACCAGCACGAGGGCCCGCTTGAACGACACGACGCCGAGCGGTTCATATCCTGCGTTGAGTACCAGTGTTCGCATGTTCTCCCTTTCGAAGACACCTGCACGGCTTGCAGGTGTTCGATGACACACCGGTCGATCCAGGATGCGGAGCTCGCGCGGGCAACAAAAAAGGCGCCGTCACAATGACAGCGCCTTGCTCAGGAGACCAGTTATCTGGCTCTGACTGAGACCGCTCGTGTGCCTGCGCACGAGCAAAAGAAGGCTGTCCGTGGTGCGGACGCTCTCTCGCTCGGTCATCAGGCTCTCCGGTTTCTCGGATCGATCAGAGCCTCAGAGTACGACAGAAACGGCGCGCCACCTAAGCGGGGCGCGCCGTTTCATGTGCCGGTAACGAAGTGTTTACACGATCCGGACGAAGTAGTAGCTGCCCCAGAGCGGCCGGTGCTCCACGTAACGACCCCAGTCGGGCGAGTCGATCGAGCCGCCGGCTCCGTCATAAATCCCCACGTGACCGATGGGCCAGATGATGAGGTCACCCGCCTGCGCGTCGGCCGGGGAGATCGGGATGCCCATGGCGGCCTGGTTGCTCACGGTGCGCGGCAGGTAGATGCCGAACTGGCCGAACACGTACTGCGTGAGGCCGTCGCATCCGAAGCTCGTGTCGGGGCTCGCGCCGGAACCGTAGGGCACCTTGCCCACGAACTGCTCGGCGAACTCCACGATCGCGGCGCCGCTGTAGGCACCCGACGGCGGGTTCACGGTGAAGGCTCCACCGGTGACGGCGCTCTTCGCCGAGGCCGAGGCAGCGGCCGCAGCGGCGGCCTCGGTGGCCCGCACGGCGGCTGCAGCGGCCTCGCGGGCGGCGGCGAGCTCTTCGGCGGTGGGGGCCTTGTAGTTGTCGCGGCTCACGGCCAGGGCGGCCGAGGCATCGGGCACCACGAGGGTCTGCTCACCGGTGATGGTGGCCTCGGAGGCGACTCCGGCGTCGAAGTTGCCGCCGCCGCCGAACGCGTAGGCGGGGAGGGCCATGGTGGCGATGAGGGCTGCGGCGAAGGTCATGACGACCGCGCTCAGCGCACCCTTCTTCGTGGGGCGCTTGAAGCGGGGCTTGGCGGCCGGCCTCGCGGCGACCGCGAGAGCCTTCGACGGGCCGGCGGTGCGGGCAGCTGCGCCCGAGGCCACGGCCAGGTCGGTACGGCGCACGGCCGGGGTGGCGGCCGCCTCGCGCATGCGCAGTTCGCGGCGCGTTGCGGGGGCGGCAGGGTCGGGTCGGGTGGTGCTCTGCTCGGTGTCGAGCGATTCGCCGTCTAGGGCCAAGATTCGTCCTCCGGCACCTCTCGCAGCTAGGGACTGCTTCCCGTCCACACGTGATTCAGCGTGCTGGTTCTGCGGCCGAGAGACGGGAATCGAGGTGTCTCAGCCCGGGTTCATCGCCGTGGGTTGGCGGGTGAACTCGTTCGAGGATACGGGAGCGCTACCGCTTTGTCACTTTCCCCGGCGGTCTTTTTAACAATTCCGTAACGCCTGAGAGAGCGCGATCAGGCTAGATGCCAACGAATATATGGCTTGCGACCTCGTTGGGCAGTTCGAGCCCCTCGTCGAAACCTTCGACCTCGACTAGAACGTAGGAACCCGCCGCGGTGAACGCCGCCGAGTTGCCCGGCACCACACCCGCCTGCTTGAGCTGCAGCAGCAGCTCGGGGTCGACCTGCGCGGGCTCGCCCAGCCGGCGGATGACCTTCGTCTGCGGCCCGACGGCACCGTGCACGAGCGTGACGATGTTCACCACGCCCTTCGTGAACGGCCCGGTAGCCGCGTCACCCAGCACGTCGAGGCCCGGGATGGGGTTGCCGTAGGGCGACTCGGTGGGGTGGTCGAGCATGTCGAGGATGCGCAGTTCGACCTGCTCGCTCATCACGTGCTCCCAACGGCAGGCCTCGTCGTGCACGAGCTCCCAGTCGAGACCGATCACGTCGGAGAGCAGACGCTCGGCGAGCCGGTGCTTGCGCATGACCGAGATCGCCTTGCGGCGGCCCACCTCGGTGAGCTCGAGGTGCCGGTCGACCGAGACCACCACGAGGCCGTCGCGCTCCATGCGCCCGACCGTCTGCGAGACGGTGGGGCCCGAATGACCGAGGCGCTCCGAGATGCGGGCGCGCAGCGGCGTGATGTTCTCCTCCTCGAGCTCGAGGATCGTGCGGAGGTACATCTCCGTGGTGTCGATCAGATCAGTCACTGCATACTCCTAGGCCTGGTGAGGCGTACCTCACCAACCCTAGTGTTTCCGGCCGACACCCGGGCCCTCCCCGCCGGTCCCGTCACTACTATGGGAGCCATGCCCGAGATCCAGATCCCCGCTTCACTCCTGCCCGTCGACGGCCGTTTCGGCTGCGGCCCCTCCAAGGTTCGGCCCGGGCAGCTCGAAGACCTCGTCACCCGCGGTGCCTCCCTGCTCGGCACCAGCCACCGCCAGGCGCCCGTCAAGAACCTCGTCGGCTCGGTGCGCTCCGGTCTCTCCACCCTGTTCTCCCTCCCCGAGGGCTACGAGGTCGTGCTCGGCAACGGCGGCTCGACGGCGTTCTGGGATGCTGCGGCGTTCGGCCTCATCGAGAAGCGCGCCGAGAACCTCTCGTTCGGCGAGTTCGGCTCCAAGTTCGCCGCGGCTGCGGGCGCTCCGTGGCTCGAGGCCCCGCACGTGGTGAAGTCGGATGCGGGCACGCGCGGCTCCATCGAGGTGCTCGAGGGCGTCGACGTGTACGCCTGGCCGCACAACGAGACCTCCACGGGCGTCATGGCCCCGGTCAGCCGCGTGCACGGCGACGAGGGCGCGCTCACGGTCGTCGACGCCACCAGCGCGGCGGGCGGCATCGACTTCGACGCGGCCGAGGCGGATGTGTACTACTTCGCCCCGCAGAAGAACTTCGCCTCCGACGGAGGGCTCTGGCTCGCGCTGTTCTCGCCGGCCGCGCTCGAGCGCGTCGAGCGCATCGCGGCGTCGGGGCGCTACATCCCCGAGTTCCTCAGCCTGAAGAACGCGGTCGACAACTCGCGCCTCAACCAGACCCTCAACACTCCGGCCGTCTCCACACTGCTGCTGCTCGACGACCAGATCTCCTGGATCAACGACAACGGCGGCCTCGCCTGGGCCTCCGCCCGCACCACGGAGTCGTCGTCGGCGCTCTACGACTGGGCCGAGGGCGTGTCGTACGCGCATCCGTTCGTGGCGGATGCGGCGCACCGGTCGCAGGTGGTCGTCACCATCGACTTCGACGACGCGGTCGACGCGGCCGCCGTCGCGAAGGTGCTGCGCCAGAACGGCATCGTCGACACCGAGCCCTACCGCAAGCTCGGCCGCAACCAGCTGCGCGTGGCGACCTTCGTGGCCATCGAGCCGTCCGACGTGCGGCAGCTCATCGGCTCGATCGAGTACGTGGTGGAGCACCTCTCCGCCTGAACGGCCGGCGCTCGCGTTCGCTCACGCAAGAATCGCGCCCACCAAGCCCGTATGGGCGTCGGTGGGCGCGATTCTTGCGTTACGGAACCGAGTGGTCGCTAGCGGAGGTCTTGCGGGCCCTCGGCGTGCGGGTCGTCGTCGTCTTCCGAGTCCGAGTCGGAGTCGCCGGTCAGCTCGTCGTCGTCGGTGACGTGATCGTCGAGGTCGGTCGACTCGTCGTCGAGGTCGTCCTCGTCGAAGCCGTCGTCGTCGTCTGAGTCGTCGTCATCCTCATCGGAGTCGTCGTCGTCGTCCTCGTCGGAGTCGTCATCCGAGTCCTCGTCATCATCCGAGTCCTCGTCGTCATCGGACTCGTCTCCCTCATCCGACTCGTCGTCATCCTCATCCGAATCGTCGTCCTCGTCCGAGTCCTCGTCGTCGCCGGCCTCGGCCTCGGCAGCGGCGATCGCGGCGGCGAGCTCCTGGGCGAGCTGGTACTCGGCGAGACGCTCCGACCACGGCACCCAGTCGGGCGCCACGAGCGAGGCCTCGCCCGGGAGCATCTCCACTTCGAGCACGGTGGGCTCGGTCTGCTCATCGACGCGGGCGAGCGTCACCGTCCAGTGCCAGCCCGGGTAGCCGGCGAGCTTCGAAGCGAAGTGCAGACTCAGCACGTGGTCGGCCTCGGCGATCGAACCCACGACCTCGCCGACCGTGGCGGCAGGCGTGATCTCGAGCAGAGCTGCCCTGGCCAGGTCGACGGATGCGAGCAGCACCTCGTCGACGACCGGCGCCACCTCGACGGCCTCGACCTCAGCATCCGCCTCGGCCTCATCGACCACCTCGACAGCCGCGACGACTTCAACGACCTCGACAACCGCCTCAGCCTCAACGACCTCAACGACCGCCTCAGCCTCGACCACCTCGACCACTTCCTCGGCGGTCCCGGCCTCGCCAGCCTCGCCCGCGACCAGTTCGGCCGCGCCCTCGGGCGCGTCGGCACCCGCAGCGGGCTCGGCCTCCGAGCCCACTACGCGTCCAGCTCGTCGGCGACGCGGCGCAGCAGCGCGGCGATCTTGCGGCTGTGCGCGTTGTCGGGGTAGCGGCCGCGCTTGAGGCCCGCGCCGATGGAGTCGAGCACCTTCACCAGGTCTTCGACGATGACGGCCATGTCGTCGGCGGGCTTGCGCGAGAGCTTGACCATGCTGGGCGGAGCCTCGAGCACCCGCACTGACAGCGCCTGCGCTCCGCGCTTGCCGTCGGCGATGCCGAACTCGAGCCGGGTGCCGCTCTTCACCGACGCGCCGGCGGGCAGAGCGGACGCGTGCAGGAAGACCTCTTGGCCATCATCCGTCTGGATGAACCCGAAGCCCTTCTCCTCGTCGTAGAACTTGACCTTGCCGGTGGGCATCGTGAATCTCCTCAGGTAATCGCCGCGAATACCGCTCGCGGCGCATCCATCGTACCGGTGCCCGTATCCTTGGTGTCGTGACTGACGCAGAGAAGACGCCCTCGAGCCGCGCCGAACGCACTCTGGCGTTCATGGTAGCGTCGGCGATCGGTCTGTCGGTGCTCGCGTTTCTGGCGATCATCATCGCCACCCTCGTGGGGGTGCGCGACTTCGACAGCAGCATCTGGCGCACCATCATCCTGCTGCCGCTGTTCGGTCTGCCCATCGGTCTGGTGTTCATGATCATCCTGCTCGTGCTGAGCACCCGTCGCCGTCTGCGCGACGCTCGCGGGGGTCGATGAGCGATCCGCTCGTCCTCGCCCGGCGCCTGCGCGCGCTTGGCCCCGAAGGCCTCGCGGCCGTCCTCACCGAGCGCGAGGTGACCCGGAGCGGCCTGCACGACCTGTTCGACCTCGCCGACGCCCTCCTCGAACCCGACTCGATCCGCGCCGCGCTGCGCCCCCTCCCCCGTGAGGACATCGAGCAGCTCGCCGCCGGACGGCTCCCCGAAGGCGAGGGCGCCGCGGTGGCGCTGGGTGTCTCCGAGCCCGAACCCCACGTGTTCGACGCCGTGCGCGACGTCGCCGCCTCCGTGCTCGCCGCCGCACCCGCCCCGCACACCACCCCAGCGGTCGCCACCACCACCACGAGCGCCGCGGATGCGCGGGGTGGCGAGCGCGCGTTCGCCGCCATCTCCGCGGTCTCCGAGCTGGGCCACCGCCTGCGTTCTGCCCCGCTGCGGCTCCTCGCCCGCGGCGGACTCTCCGCGGCCGACGAACGCCGCCTCTCCCCCGCCCTCGCGCTCGAGCCCCACGAGCTCGCCCCGCTCGTCGACATCGCCGAGGCGGCCGGGCTCGTCTCCCGCATCGACGACCGTCTGTGGTCGACCCGCGAGGCCGACGCCTGGAACCTCCTTCCCGCCGCAGAGCGCTGGCTCGCACTCGCCACCGCCTGGCTCGGCACGCTCGACGCCCCCACCACTCGCACCCTGGCGGGCTTCGCATCCGACGGAACCTGGCCCACGGCCGACGCGCTCGGCGCCGCTTTCCGGTCACGGCATCCGGCCGCCGACGACGCCATGATCGCCCGACTGGACGCCGTCACCTCGTCTGCCGAGCTGCTCGGCCTGCTCGCCGACACCGACACCGACTCCGCCCCGACCGCCTTCGGCGCGGCCGCGCTCCAGGCACTCGCGAGCACACCCAGCCAGCCGACCAGCCCACGATTCAACCCGCACACCGCCGCCCACGCGAGCACCGCCGCGACACCATCCGCGCCCCAGCCCACTGACCCACCATCCGCGACACAGCTCACCGACCCACCACCCGCGCCCCAGCCCGCCGCACCCCGCGCATCCCTCGAGTCCCTCGCCGCGCTCCTGCCCGCCGAGGTCACGCAGGTCTACGTGCAGCACGACCTCACCGTCATCTCGCCCGGACCGCTCGCCCCCGAACTCGACGCCCGCCTGCGCCGGGCGGCCGACCTCGAGAACCGCGGTCTCGCATCCGGATACCGCGTCACCCAGCAGTCCATCGACCGCGCCCTCGCCGAGGGCGAGACACCCGAGTCGCTGCGCACCTTTCTCGCCGGCCTCTCGCTCACCGGGGTGCCGCAGGCGCTCGATTACCTCATTGCCGAGGGCGGTCGACGGCACGGGATGATCAGGGTGCGCGCCGAAAACGGCACCGATCCCGGCTCGCCCCGGTCTCACGCTCGCGCTCGCGTCATCACGGCCGAACCCGCGCTCGCAGACGCGCTCGCGATCGACAACGACCTCCTCCCCTTGGGCTTTGAGCGGGTGGCGCCGACCGTGCTCGTCAGCCGCATCGAGCCATCCACCGTCTACTGGTCGCTGCTCGACGCCCGCTATCCGGCCCTGGCCCAGAGCGCGACCGGCGAGCCGCTCTCCTTCACGCGCGAGCGCGTCGCTCCCTCTCGCCCGGCCGCGACCGTAGCCGCGGCGACCGGCCCCACCTTCTCCCGGACTGCGCTCGACCTCGCGCATCGACTCATCGCCTCGACGGCAGCCACCGATGACGACTCCGCGTGGATGGCCCGCCGTCTCGACCAGGCGGTTCGGGCCCGCGCCTCGGCCTCGATCGACGTGCAGCTGCCCGACGGAACCAGCCGCCACCTCGACGTCACCCCCCTCAGCGTGGCCAACGGCCGCCTGCGCTGCCTCGACCTGCGCGCCGGCGTCGAGCGCACCATCCCGCTCTCCAGCATCACGGCGCTCACCACGACCGACTGAGCCGCGAGGTGAGTGGGCCGCGCACGCGGCCCGCGCATCCGCCCGCCCCTCAGCAGACCGGCGTAGAATCGACGGTTATGCCCGACGGCCCTCTCATCGTCCAAAGCGACCGCACCGTGCTGCTCGAGGTCGCGCATCCCGACGCCGGCACCGCGCGCCACGAGCTCGCCGTGTTCGCCGAGCTCGAACGCGCGCCCGAGCACGTGCACACCTACCGCATCACCCGGCTGGGGCTGTGGAACGCGCGAGCGGCCGGGCACACAGCCGACGAGATCCTCGCGGTGCTCGACCGCTGGTCGAAGTTCGCGGTGCCGCAGTCGGTGTCGCTCGAGATCGCCGAGACGATGGGCCGCTACGGCGCCCTGGTGATCGAGCGGATGCGCGACGACGCCACGCCCGCCGGCCCGGCCGGTGACGCACCCGAAGCCCCCAACCCCACCACCCTCGTGCTTCGCAGCACCGACCCCGCGGTGCTCACCCAGGTGGTCCGCTCCAAGAAGGTCGCCCCACTCCTCACCGGCCGGCGCGACGACGGCTCCTACACGATCGAGCCCTGGGCCCGCGGCCAGCTCAAGCAGGAGCTCATCAAGCTCGGCTGGCCCGCCGACGACCTCGCCGGCTTCACCCCGGGCACCCCGCACGACATCGACCTCGACGAGACCGGCTGGCACCTGCGCGAGTACCAGCGCGACGCCGTGGAGCACTTCGCCGACCACGGCTCCGGCGTGGTGGTGCTGCCCTGCGGTGCCGGCAAGACCCTCGTCGGCGCGGCGGCGATGGCCGCCGTAAAGGCCAACACGCTCATCCTCGTCACCAACACGGTCTCGGCCCGCCAGTGGCGTGCCGAGCTGCTCAAGCGCACCAGCCTCACCGAAGACGAGGTGGGCGAGTACTCCGGCCTCGTCAAAGACGTGAAGCCCGTCACCATCGCCACCTACCAGATCCTCACCGCCAAGCGCCGCGGCGCCTACGCCCACCTCGAGCTGCTCGACGCCCTCGACTGGGGCCTCGTGGTGTACGACGAGGTGCATCTGCTGCCCGCCCCGGTGTTCAAGCTCACCGCCGAGCTGCAGGCCCGCCGCCGGCTCGGCCTCACGGCCACGCTCGTGCGGGAGGACGGCCGCGAGTCCGACGTGTTCAGCCTCATCGGCCCCAAGCGCTTCGACGCCCCGTGGAAGGAGATCGAGGCCCAGGGCTACATCTCCCCCGCCGAGTGCTTCGAAGTGCGGGTCGACCTGCCCTTCGACGACCGGATGCAGTACGCGGCCGCCGCCGACGACGAACGTTACCGTCTGGCCGCCACCGCACCGGCCAAGCTCGACGCCACCCGGCAGCTCATCGAGCGGCACCGCGGCGAGCGCATCCTGGTGATCGGCCAATACCTCGACCAGCTCGAGACGCTCTCCGCCGAGCTCGGGGCCCCTCAGGTGACGGGGGCGACTCCGGTGGCCGAGCGGGAGCGGCTGTTCCAGGCGTTCCGGGAGGGCGAGGAGAAGATCCTCGTCGTGTCGAAGGTCGCCAACTTCTCGGTCGACCTGCCCGAGGCGAGCGTCGCCATCCAGGTGTCGGGGTCGTTCGGCTCACGACAGGAGGAGGCGCAGCGCCTCGGCCGCCTGCTGCGACCCAAGGAGTCGGGTCTCACGGCCAGCTTCTACACGCTGGTGGCCCGCGACACCGTCGACCAGGACTTCGCGCAGAACCGTCAGCGCTTCCTCGCCGAACAGGGCTACGCCTACTCCATCCTCGACGCCGACCAAGTGGCGGCCTGAGCGGCCCCGCCCCGCCCCGCCCCGCCGGCCTGACCCGCCCCGCTCGCACCTGACCCGCATCCGGCCACCGCGCCCTGCCCCCTACTCCGGCAGCGCCGCCGCCGTCTCGTTCGCGTCGCCCGCGACCCCCGCGGCCAGGATTCGCCCGCGGAAGAACTCCGGCCGCACCCGCGACTGCACCACCATGATCACGATCCCGAGCAGGATGATCACCACCCCGAGAATGAACACCAGCCCCACCCCGCCGATGTTCGACCCGCTGCCGTAGTCGGGGTTCGCGCTCTCGATCAGCGTGGTCACGAACAGCACCGCGAGGATGAGCCCGCCCACCAGCGGCGCCGCGAACTGGAAGAACGCGTTGCGCGCACTCGCGAACCACTGCTTGCGGAAGTACCACACGCACGCGAACGCGGTCAGCCCGTAGTAGAAGCAGATGAGCATGCCGAGCGTCGTGATGGTGTCCCACAGCACGTCCTCCGACACGAACCGCATCACGGTGTAGAACACCGAGGCCACGACGCTCGACACGATGGTGGCGTAGCCGGGCGTGAAGAACTTCGGATGCACGGTGGCGAACTTCGGCGACAGCGCTCCGTAGTGCCCCATCGCGAGCAGGGTCCGAGCCGGCGACACGAAGGTCGACTGCAGCGACGCCGCTGACGACGACAGCACCGCGATCGACACCAGGATGGCGAGCGGCCCGAGGATGGGCCCGGCCAGCGAGAAGAACACGTTGCCCTGGATGTCGGAGTTGCCGAGCCCGTACTCCCCCTCGCCCACGCCCGAGTAGCTGATGAGCGCCACCGAGAGGAACAGGTAGAGCACCACGATGATCACCACGGTGAGCGTGGCGGCGCGCCCCGGCGTCTTCGTGGAGCCCTTGGTCTCCTCGCTCATCGTGAGGGTCACATCCCACCCCCAGAAGATGAAGATCGACAGCGACAGCCCCGCGGCGAAGGCGCTGAACGACCCCACCGCGAACGGGTTGAACCAGTCGAGCGAGATGGCCGTCGCGTCGAACGCGTCGCCGGCACCCACATGGATGAACGCGACGACGCCGAAGAACACCATCACGAGCAGCTGGAACCCCACGAGCACGTACTGCAGCTTCTGCGTGGTCTGCATGTCGCGATAGGAGATGAGGGTGGCGCCGAGCATGAACGCCAGACAGGTCACCACGTTGACGAACGGATTGCTCGTGAGATCGGCGATCGACGGGTTCTGGAAGATCTGCGAGAGCATGAGGTAGAAGAAGTCCACCGCGATGCCCGCGAGGTTCGACAGCACCACGATGGTGGCGGCGATGAGGCCCCAGCCGGCGAGCCAGCCGATCCACGGCCCGAACGCCCGGGTGGCCCAGGTGAACGAGGTGCCCGAGTCGGGCATGCGGCTATTGAGCTCGCGGTAGCCGAAGGCGACGAGCAGCATCGGGATGAAGCCCACCAGGAAGATGGCGGGCACGTGGGTGCCGACCACGGCTACCGTCGGGCCGAGCGCCCCGGTGAGCGTGTAGGCGGGGGCGATGCACGAGATGCCGATGACGATGGCGCCGAGCAGGCCCACCGTGCCTGCGCCGAGGCCCTTCTTCGAGAGGGCGGCGGTAGCGGCGGTGGGCGGGTTCGCAACGTCGCCGGGCGGAGTGGTCTCGGGCATCACAGGTCTCCTAGGGTGAACTCGGCGTCTCGGGGCACGACCATGAGGGGCACGGGGAGCTCGCGCAGCATTTTCGCGGCGGTCGAGCCGAGAAAGAGGCGTTTGGGCTGGGCCAGGCGGCTCGAGCCGACGAGTGCGATCTCGTCGGGCCACCAGTCGAGGGCGGCCACGGCGTCTTCGATGCGACGGCCGGTCGCCACCTGGCTGGTGACGGTGATCGTGGCCGGGAGGTGGGCGACGGCCTCCTCGAGCACGGCGGCGGCGTGGGCCTCGGCGCGGGTGGCGGCATCCGGATGCGCGGTGCCGGTGGCTGAAGCGGGTGCGCCGCCCGGCTGGTCGAGGGCGACGAGCGAGACCAGCCGCAGCGGAACGTCACCGCGCCGGGTGGCTCCGATGGCGGCGGCGAGCAGCTCGTCGGCACCGGGGCGGGTGCCGATGGCGCAGGTGACGCGGCTGATCGGGGCGCCGCCGGCCGCGGCGCACCCGCCGGGCGCCAGGGCCACCGGAACCGGAGCGGAGTGGAGCAGCGCGTTCGCGTCGGAGCCCAGCGTGAAGCGGCCGAGTAGCCCGGTGGGCGAGGTGCCGATCACGATGAGCTCGGCCCGCAGCGTCTCGACCGCCTCGAGCAGACCGTCGGCGGGCGACTCGGCGTAGACCACGTGCGTGGTGGCCTCGATGCCCGCGGGCACGTGCGCGAGCCCGGTGGCGAGCCAGCCCTCCGTGGTCTCGCGCAGGTACCGCTCGTAGCCCGGATCCGCGGGCACCAGTGTCGCCCGCTCCGCACTCTCGAGCACGAGCACCAGGTCGAGCCGGGCCCCCGTGGTGCGGGCGAGCCGCACGGCCAGCGCGAGCGCGTCGCGCCCCTCATCCGTGTCCGTGTAACCGACGACGTATCTCATGCCATCACCTTTGCAGAGTGGGCGGCTCTCGTGGTGTTGCGGCGCATCCGACATGCTCACAGATTTCATACAGCGAACCGTCAGAGAATGGAGTCATGACCGGACCTCGCATCCTCATCGTCGACGACGAACCGAACATCCGCGACCTGCTCACCACGAGCCTGCGCTTCGCCGGCTTCGCGGTGCGGGCCGTCTCCAACGGAGCACAGACCATCTCGGCTGTGCTCGAGGAGGAGCCCGACCTCATCATCCTCGACGTCATGCTGCCCGACATGAACGGCTTCGGCGTCACCAAGCGGCTGCGCGCGGCGGGCTACACCGCCCCCATCCTCTTCCTCACCGCGAAAGACGACACCGAAGACAAGATCACCGGTCTCACCGTCGGCGGCGACGACTACGTCACCAAGCCGTTCTCGCTCGACGAGATCGTGGCGCGCATCAAGGCGATCCTCCGCCGCACCATGCAGGCCGACGAAGACGCCATCATCCGCGCCGGCGACCTCACCATGGACCAGGACACGCACGAGGTGTTCGTGGCCGACACCGCCATCGAGCTCTCCCCCACCGAGTTCAAGCTGCTGCGCTACCTCATGCTCAACCCCAATCGGGTGCTGTCGAAGGCGCAGATCCTCGACCACGTGTGGGAGTACGACTTCAACGGCGACGCCGGCATCGTGGAGAGCTATATCTCCTACCTGCGCCGCAAGCTCGACGCCCACACCGAGGAGTCGCTCATCCAGACCAAGCGCGGCTTCGGGTACATGCTCAAAGTCTCAAAGGCGTAGAAGGCGTAGCCTGTCGGGAGCATGCTCAACGCCATCCTGACGCAGTGGAACGCGATCTCCCTCCGCACGAAGATCACGGGCGTGACGGTGCTCATGCTCACCTTCGGGCTCGTGGTGTCGGGCGTCGGCACGATGGTGGTGCTGCGCACCTACCTGCTCCAGCAGGTCGACTCGCAGCTCGAGGCCGCCAGCCGCGATCCCTCGCCCTTCCTGGGGCCTGACGCCACCACCGAGCAGTTCAGCATCCAAGACATCACCTCCGCACCCACGGAGTACTTCGTGGGTCTGCTCGATGCGCAGGGCAACCTCATCGTGAGCAACTGGAGCGACCGCGACGAGGGCACGGTGCCCGACGCCAAGGTGTCGCTCGAGACCTCGGCCGAGCTCGGGGGCAACGTGTTCAGTGTGCGCTCGGTCGACCAGCGCACGGAGTGGCACGCGGTCACGTCGACGGTGATCCTGTTCGGGGGCGACGACTCCTCGGGCAGCGTCATCATCGCGAAGTCGCTGGCCGAGACGGAGCGCACCACGGCCACTTATCTGTCGATCTTCCTCGCGTTCGGGGTGGGCGTCGTCATCCTGGGCGCCATGCTCACGCGCCTGCTCGTCACCTCGACGTTCGGGCCGTTGCGCGAGGTGGAGGCCACGGCCGCGGCGATCGCCGACGGCGGTGACTTCAGCCGGCGCCTCACCGATGTCGAACCCAACACCGAGGTGGGGCGGCTCAACCGCTCGCTCAACACGATGCTCTCGCGCATCGACACGGCCTTCGCCGACCGCGCCCGCACCATCGACCAGATGCGCCGCTTCGTCGGGGACGCCTCGCACGAGCTGCGCACCCCGCTGGTGTCGGTGCGTGGGTACGCCGAGCTCTACCGGATGGGTGCGCTGCAGACCCCTGAAGACGTGGCCCAGGCGATGGACCGCATCGAGAAGGAGGCGATCCGCATGGGCACGCTGGTCGAAGACCTGCTCGAGCTCGCGCGGCTCGACGAGACCCGGCCGCTGCAGCTCGCGCTGGTCGACCTCGTGCCCCTCACGATGGATGCGGCGATGGATGCGCGGGCGGCGTCGCCCGGCCGCGTGGTGTCGGTGATCACTCCGCACGGGCCGTCGTCGGTGACGTTCGGGCCTGCGCTCGACGCCGTGGGCGAGACTGCGGGGGACGGCTCTTCGGGTGACGACGCGGGTACCCCCAGCACGGCGACCCGGCCCATCCCGTTCGCCGGTGCGCTCGCGCGCCTGCGGCGGCGCGGGCGCGGCACGGCCACGTCTCCGCTGCCGATCGTCGATCCGTCGGCGTCGGCCGCCGGTGTCGACGGCGGCGCTGGCGACGGCGAGCCGGTCGAGGTCGTGGTGGTGCCCGAGGAGGTGCGGCCGATCGTGCTGGCGGAAGAGAACAAGATCCGTCAGGTGCTCACGAACCTCATCGGCAACGCGCTGCGGTTCACCGACGACGACAGCCCGATCGAGCTGTCGGTGCGGGCCGACGAGACCCGCGGTGTGGCCGTCGTCGACATCATCGACCACGGCGAAGGCATCCCGCCCCAGATCCGCGAGAAGATCTTCCAGCGCTTCTGGCGCGCCGACTCCTCGCGCACCCGCGAGACCGGCGGCTCAGGCCTCGGCCTCGCCATCGTCTCCTCCATCCTCCACGCCCACCACGGCACCGTCGAAGCCCTCGAAACCCGCGGCGGCGGCGCCACCTTCCGCGTCACCCTCCCCCTCGCCACCCCCTGACCCCGCCGCGCCCGCGCCCACCATCACCCGCGCCCACCAGCGCTCGTGCCCACCGCACCCCGCCCGCCGCACTCCGCCCACCCCAAGCCGTTCCGCGCCCGCCAGCCTGCGCCCGCCCCACCCGCACCCGCGGTGGCCGCACCCAGCCGCCGCAAAGCACTGCCGCGCCCGCCGCCCCGCGCCCGCCGCCCCGCGCCCGCCCGTCCACCCGCACCCGCGCTCTCACCGCCCGCACCCGCGCACCACTTCGCCACTCCTGCGCCCATCCGCGCCGCCTACGGCGTCACTCCCCTCCACGCGTGGCGAACCCGCACTCCGGCGTGCCAGGAGGGTGCGGTAACGCGGTAAGCGGCAAAGTTGCCGCTCCATCCTCTCTTCGCGCTCACCCCACCGCCGTTCACACGAACCTCGCGCCCCTCGGCTGCCTATACGGCGCGTGACCGCTCAGGCTCGTCTTTGCGGACGGGTGATGGTCGGTGGATGGCGGGCGGGCACGAGCACGGGTGGGTGGGTAAGTGCGGCCAGGCCCCACCCGGCCGACCCGAGGTGGGCGCGCGGCCGCGCCAGCGACCGCACGCCCACATGCCGCTTCGCACCGGGCAAGGACCGGCGCGAACAGCAAAGCGCCCCTCGCCCGAAGGCGAGAGGCGCTTTGGTGCAGCTAGCAGAGACTCAGAAGTCCATGCCACCGGTGGGGTCGCCCACGGGGGCCGGGTTCTTCTCGGGCTTGTCGGCCACGACGGCCTCGGTGGTGAGGAAGAGGCCGGCGATCGACGCGGCGTTCTGCAGCGCCGAGCGGGTGACCTTGGCGGGGTCGATGATGCCGGCGGCCAGCAGGTCGACGTACTCGCCGGTGGCGGCGTTGAGGCCCCAGCCCGACTCGAGGTCGCGCACACGGGCGGCGACGACACCGGGCTCCTGGCCGGCGTTGAAGGCGATCTGCTTCAGGGGCGCCTCGATGGCCACCTTGACGATGTTCGCACCGGTCGCCTCGTCGCCCTCGAGCGACAGACCCTCGAACGCGGTCTTGCCGGCCTGGATGAGAGCCACGCCACCACCGGCGACGATGCCCTCCTCGACGGCGGCCTTGGCGTTGCGCACAGCGTCTTCGATGCGGTGCTTGCGCTCCTTGAGCTCGACCTCGGTGGCGGCACCGGCCTTGATGACCGCGACACCGCCGGCGAGCTTGGCGAGGCGCTCCTGCAGCTTCTCGCGGTCGTAGTCACTGTCGGTGTTCTCGATCTCGGCGCGGATCTGCGCGACGCGACCGGCGATGGCCTCGGCGTCGCCGGCACCCTCGACGATGGTGGTCTCGTCCTTGGTGATGACGACCTTGCGGGCCTGACCGAGCAGGTCGAGGGTGACGTTCTCGAGCTTGAGGCCGACCTCCTCGGAGATGACCTGGCCGCCGGTGAGGATCGCGATGTCCTGCAGCTGGGCCTTGCGGCGGTCGCCGAAGCCGGGGGCCTTGACGGCGACCGACTTGAAGATGCCACGGATCTTGTTGACGACCAGCGTGGCCAGGGCCTCGCCGTCGACGTCCTCCGCGATGATGAGCAGCTGCTTGCCGGTCTGGATCACCTTGTCGACGATGGGCAGCAGGTCTTTGATGTTGGAGACCTTGCTGTTCACGATCAGGATGTAGGGGTCTTCGAAGACCGCTTCCTGACGCTCGGGGTCGGTGACGAAGTAGGCCGACAGGTAGCCCTTGTCGAAGCGCATGCCCTCGGTGAGCTCGAGCTCGGTGCCGAAGGTGTTCGACTCCTCGACGGTGACGACACCCTCCTTGCCCACCTTGTCGATGGCCTCGGCGATGATGGCGCCGATCTCGGGGTCGGCCGCCGAGATGGACGCGGTGGCCGCGATCTCGTCCTTGGTCTCGATCTCCTTGGCGTTCTTGATCAGCTCGGCCGAGACGGCGGCGACGGCCTTCTCGATGCCCTTCTTCAGGCTGATGGGGTCGGCGCCGGCGGCCACGTTGCGGAGGCCCTCCTTGACGAGCGCCTGAGCGAGAACGGTGGCGGTGGTGGTGCCGTCGCCCGCGACGTCGTCGGTCTTCTTGGCGACCTCCTTGACCAGCTCGGCGCCGATCTTCTCGTACGGGTCGTCGAGCTCGATCTCCTTGGCGATGGAGACGCCGTCGTTCGTGATGGTGGGAGCACCCCACTTCTTCTCGAGAACGACGTTGCGACCGCGCGGGCCGAGCGTGACCTTCACCGCGTCGGCCAGGATGTTGAGGCCGCGCTCGAGACCGCGACGGGCCTCCTCGTCGAAAGCAATGATCTTTGCCATGTGTGTTTCTCGCCCTCCTGGACGTCTTCAAAGATTCAGGTTGTTAGCACTCCGCATGACCGAGTGCCAAACCAATATTGGCACTCGCGACCCCCGAGTGCAAGTGAGCCCGAACTCCTCAGCGCGCCTTCCCAGGCCGCGTTCTCAGCCCGCGTCGTCGACGGGCGCCTCGGCCGGAGCGGGCGGCACCACCGCGACCGACCCCGTCTCCAGCGGCACGAGCTCCACCCACGTGGTGCCCGGTGCGAGCTGCACCTGCGCACCGGTGTCGTCGACGAGCAGGATGGACGCCGCCATCGAGGCCTTCGACCACGTCGCGTGCTGCGTCACCCCACCGATCGACACCCAGGCCTCGCCCGAGGCCACCATGACCGCGCGCGGCACCTCGGCGTCGTAGTCGTACACCTCGTCGACTCGCAGACTCACCACGTTCGCCGCCGAGATCGCGGCCCCCGACTCCGCGACGTCAGGCAGACCGTCCTGCGAACGGAGGAAGGTGCCGGATGCGGCGTCCCAGCTCCACGACCGCGCCGACGACGACGAGAACACGAGCTCGAGCGAGGCGGTCTGCTGCCCACCCACCGCGACGGCCGCCGCGGTCGCGGCCGCCGCATCCGGAGCGTAGGCGAACTGCTGCGCCGGCGCGGCCAGGTCGGAATGCTCGGCCACGAGCTGCTGCGCGTTCACCACCACGTCGTGCGGGCTGTCGTAGCCGTCGATGCGGTAGAAGGTCTCCTCGGTGTCGGCATTGCCGTGCACGGCGTTGTAGAGAGGAGTCGCCTCCATCATGTCGACGAACTGCTGCTGACCACCCGAGTACGCGACGATGCCGCCGATCGGCGTGAGGATGTCGGGATCCATCGGCCGGACCGACCGCACCGGCCCGATGAGCTCGGGGATGTCGGAGTGCCACACCGCCACGTAGCGCGTGAGCCCGCCCTCGACGAGCTCCTCGAACACGATGTCGGCGCGCTCGAGACCGATCTGCGGCCGCGCATCCTCATGGTCGTCGATCTTCGCCGAGAGGGCGGGATGCGCCACGCTCGCGGGATCGACCAGGGTTCCCCGGAGGGGCGACACCACCAGGGGTGGAGGCTCCGGCGTCGGGGTGGGGGTCGAGGATGCGACCGGCTCGGGATCGGCCACGGGTGCCGCGCCCGGAACGCAGGCGGACAGTGTCACGGCGAGCACAGCCGCGACCGCGGCGAGCGCCCCCGTGCGGGCGGTGCGGATCAGGCCAGCCGGACCGACTCGGCCTGAGGGCCCTTGGCTCCGGTCCCGACCTCGAAGACGACCTGCTGGCCCTCTTCGAGCACCTTGTAACCGGCCATGTCGATCGCGGAGTAGTGCACGAACACGTCCTGCCCGCCCCCGTCGACCGTGATGAAGCCGTAGCCCTTTTCAGCGTTGAACCACTTCACGGTTCCGTTCGCCATCGTTACTCCCAAGTGCTGTGTTTCTGGAGCTGTGACACTGTTGCCACGACCATTTCCAGATACTAATCAGCCCCAAGGCGGCGGGACGGTGAATTCGTCACATCGTGACCGCAACTCAACACGACGGAAACAAACGCGAAATATTGGGCCGCGAGGGGCCGCTCACTCGGCCGGGGCGTCTTCGGCTGGGGCCTCGTCGACGGGGGTCTCGACGAGACCCTCCGAGCCCGGCCCGGTGTAGTCGGTGCCGAGCACGACGGTGAGCGCGGCGTCGAAGCTCGTGGAGAGCTCGGTCGGCACGCCGCCCAGCGTCTGGGCCAGCCCGAGAGCCGCCGCCTCGTTCACCGGGTCGCTGTAGAAGACGGTGGTCGTGGCGAAGTCGGTGGTGCTGGCGTTGGCCGTGGTCGCCACGTTCCAGCCCGCACCCACCGCGACCTGGCCGACGGCGCCCGCGAGACCGGCGACCTCGGTGCCGTTCAGCACGGTGACGGCGAGGGTGCCGTCGACGATCGGGGTGATCGGCTCCTCGGTGGGCGTGGGGGTGGCCGTGGCGGCCGCGCCACCGCCCGCGAACGCGTCGGTGAACTGGATGTTGTTGTTGATGACGGCGAGGTAGCCGATTCCGAGCCCCACGAGCACCACGGTGGCCAGCGCCGCCCAGGCGAACACCATCCAGCCCCGCCCGCGCGGCCGCGGCCCCCGGTGGGCACCCACCCTGGCCGGGCGTTCGGGCAGGCGGTCGAAGCTGTCGTGCGTGTACTGAGCCATGGGGGTAGACGGGTCCTATTCGGCGCGACCCAGTATCCTGGCGGAGCGGGCGTCGAGCCTGGCCCTGCGGATGCGCTGGAGTCGTGTGATGAGCATCGGGTCGTGCGCGAGCGCGGCCGGGGAGTCGATCAGCGCGCCGAGCAGTTGGTAGTACCGGGCGGAGGAGAGCCCGAAGTCCTTGCGGATCGCCTGCTCCTTGGCGCCGGCGTGGCGCCACCAGCTGCGCTCGAAAGCGAGGATGCGCACGTCGCGTTCACTGAGCTCCTCGCGTGGCGCCATGGTTCCTCCCTCCGTCTGCAGCGATCCGTCGGCACATCTTATTCGAGCGCACCTCGGTACCCGCCGAGAGACGCGCCACCCGGTCGGTACATCGAGCGGTGCACGATCCCGGCCTCTTCGTACTCCTCGCCGAACGCCTCGAAACCCACCCGCGCATAGAGCGGCACCACGTAGCTCTGGGCGTGCAGCACCATCGCCTCGCGGCCGAACTCGCCGATCGCCGCCTCGAGCAGTCGCACGGCGAGCCCGCGACCGCGGTGGTCGGGATGCGTGACCACGCGCCCGATGAGCAGCCGGGCGTCGCGGTGGGCGGGCTGCGCATCCGTCAGCACCCTCAGGCAGGCGACGACCTCGCCGTCGGCCTCGAACCAGTAGTGCGTGGTGCCCG
Organism: Herbiconiux moechotypicola; assembly: GCF_024979255.1. Taxonomy (GTDB): domain Bacteria; phylum Actinomycetota; class Actinomycetes; order Actinomycetales; family Microbacteriaceae; genus Herbiconiux; species Herbiconiux moechotypicola. The sequence continues at coordinate 203,423 of NZ_JANLCN010000007.1, read as the reverse complement.
GCTCGGCATCGCGCCAGTCGAGCTCCGACTCGTCGACCTTCTGCTCGACGAAGAAGACGTCGGTGCGCAGTTTCAGGATGCCGTAGAGCTCGGTGGTGGTGAGCTCGGCCCAGGGGGCGCGGTGAAGCTGGGGATCGGTCACCGGCTGAGTGTACTGCCGGGGAATGCTGCGATGATGGTGGTTCGGCCGGGTGCATTCATCCGGCCGTCGTGACGAGCGGGAGCGATGATGGCGTACGAGGTGTCGAAGTCCGACGACGAGTGGCGTGGCGAGCTGAGCGCCGACGAGTTCGCGGTGCTGCGACAGGCCGCGACCGAGCGGCCGTGGACGGGCGAGCTGCTCGACGAGAACCGTGAGGGCGTCTACGCCTGCCGCGCCTGCGGGGCCGAGCTGTTCCGCAGCACCACCAAGTTCGACTCCCACTGCGGCTGGCCGAGCTTCTACGACCCCACCGGCTCCGACGCCGTGGAGCTCATCGAAGACCGCTCGCTCGGCATGGTGCGCACGGAGGTGCGCTGCGCCTCGTGCGGCTCGCACCTCGGGCACCTCTTCGACGACGCGCCGCAGACTCCCACGGGCGACCGCTACTGCATGAACTCCATCGCGCTGCGCTTCGAAGCGGCCGAGTGATGGCGGGTGTCCGTCAGGCGATGCTCGCGCGGCGGTCGTCGTCGCGAGTGACGGATGCGGCGCCCACGCACGACGAGCTGCTCGCCCTGGTCGAGGCGGCGGGTCAGCTGGCCGACCACAGCGGGCTGCGGCCGTGGCGCATCCTGGAGCTCCGCGGCGACGACCGCGATCGCCTGGGCGACGGCCTGGCGAAGGCCGAGGGCGTGAAGCCCAAGCACGCGGAGAAGTACCGTGCCAAAGCCAGGCGGGCTCCGCTCGTGCTGGCGGTGGTGGCGTCGGTGCGCCCGAAGCACAAGGTGCCGGAGTGGGAGCAGGAGGCCGTCGCCTCCGGTGTCGCCCACGCGCTGTCGCTGGTGCTCGACGACGAGGGCTGGGGCGTGTTCTGGCGCACCGGCGAGCACACCAGGGCGAAGGCCGTGCACAAGGCGCACAAGCTGGGCAAGAACGAGCGACTGCTGGGCTGGCTCTACGTGGGCGGTCTGCCGGCGCGCGGCAAGCGGCCCCGGGCCAAGGGGCGCATCAAGGCGGCGGAGCACCTCGGCACGCTCTGACGGCGGCCCGACTGCCCTCTGAATCGGTTCACCGGGGTTCGGCGAGGCCGTAGACTGGGAGCACTGTGACTGAGTTGCGCTCCGCTCCAGTCGACGATGACTCCCCCTCCACGCAAGACACCCCGCACGGCCCTGCGCCCATCGCGGGCCTGAGTGCCGCGCGTCGATGGTTCGCGCTCATCGCGCTGGCCATCGGCGGCTTCGGCATCGGCGTGACCGAGTTCGTGACGATGGGGCTGCTGCCCGACATCGCGCAAGACCTGCTGCCGGACGACTACGCGCTCGACCCGGAGGGTGCGAACGCCACCGCGGGCCTGCTCGTGTCGGCCTACGCCCTCGGTGTCGTGGTGGGCGCGCCCACCATCGCGGCGCTCGCGGCCCGGTGGTCGCGGAAGCGGCTGCTCATCGCCCTCGTGACGGTGTTCGTCATCGGCAACGCGCTCTCGGCCCTGCTGCCGAGCTTCGGCTTCGTGCTGGCGGCGCGGTTCGCCAGCGCGGTGCCGCACGGCGCCTACTTCGGCATCGCCTCACTCGTGGCCGCCTCGCTCATGGGGCCGGGCAATCGGGCGCGCGGCGTCTCGTTCGTCATGGGCGGCCTCGCCATCGCGAACGTGGTGGGGGTGCCCACCGGCACCTTCTTGGGGCAGGCCTTCGGCTGGCGGGCGGCCTATCTCTTCGTGGCGCTCATCTTCGCGGTGGCACTGGTGGCGATCATCCTCACCGTGCCGTTCAGGCCCGGCGACCCGACGGCGACGCTGCGGGGCGAGCTCAGCGCCCTCAAGCGCTCCCAGGTGTGGTTGACGCTCGGTGTGGCGTCGATCGGCTTCGGCGGCATCTTCGCGGTGTACACCTTCATCGCGCCCATCGTCACCGAAGTGGCCGGGCTCTCGGCGGAGTTCGTACCGTGGATCCTCGTGCTCTTCGGCGTCGGCATGACCATCGGCAACTTCGTCTCGGGCTGGCTCACCGACCGCTCGGTGAAGCGCTCGCTTCTCGTGAGCATCTGCTCCATCGGCATCGCGGTGCTCGGCTTCGCCCTGTTCGCCTCGACGGTCGGCGGGCTCATCGTGTTCGTGTTCCTGGTAGGCCTGGCCACGGGCTCGTGCGGCCCTGCCATCCAGACCCGCCTCATGGACGCCGCGCGCGACGCCCAGTCGTTCGCCGCCGCGCTCAACCACTCGGCGCTCAACGTGGGCAACAGCCTCGGCGCGTTCCTCGGCGGCGTGGTGATCGCCGCGGGCCTCGGCTACCTCTCCCCCGCCTGGGTCGGCGTGGGCCTCTCGCTGATCGGTCTCACCTTCCTGCTCGTCTCCTTCGCCCTCGAGCGCCGCAAGCCCCTCTGACGCCGCAAGCCCCTCTGACGGGGGCGGGAAGCGCGGCGGCTCGGGCTGTATCCTCATCGCATGGGGGAACAGGGGAACACCGTCAGTCGGCGCGCCGTGATCGGGGCGGCTTGGGCCGCACCCGTCGTGGTGGTGGCCGCCACCGCACCCGCCGCGACGGCGAGCCCGGAGCCTGCGCTGCTGGGCCTCCGGGCAGTCGGCCCCACGGAATACACGCCGTCAGGCAGCACGACATACGCGATCTACCTCACCAACACGGGCGACCAGGCGCTCGCGTCTGGTGCCATCACCGGGGCGCTGCCGAGCGGTGCGGGGTGGACCTGGTACGCCTACGCCGGGAATGCAGCGTGGTCTAGCAGCGGGTCGGGCGGCACCCGCACGTTCAGCTACAACGCCGCGCTCGACCCCGGCTCCGAGACCGGCGTGCTCTACGTGCTCATCTCGAGCACCGACCGCTCCCAGTCTCCGACCCCGGTCGCGACCGTCACCTTCACAGCCCCCGGTTTCGGGTCGACGGCCGTGCCGATGCAGATCGTCTACTAGAGCCGGCCACGGGACTCGAACCCGTAACCCCCGCTTTACAAGAGCGGTGCGCTACCAATTGCGCCAGGCCGGCTGGGGTGGAACATGAACAGTGTAGCCACCCGGAGGGAGGCGGCTCGGCGCCGCCTCACCGTCAGCCCGCGGGCGTCTCGGTCGGCTCGGCGCTGGGCGTCGGCGTGGGAGTGGCGGTGGAGTCGTCGTAGGCCTCGCCGGCGACCTGCACCACGAAGGCCGAGAACGCGTCGGGGTCGGTGAGCGAGCCGCTGTACTTCTGGCCGTTCACAAGTACCGTGGGGGTACCCTCGACCGAGAAGTCGGTGCCGGGCAGCGGGTCGTTGAGGGCGCGCGTGGTGGCGTCTTCGACCCAGCCGCGGAAGGTGGTGTCGTCGATGCAGCTGTCGATCGAGCTCTGCTCGGTGACGCCGGCCTGCGACACGAGGTCTTTCAGGGCCGCGTTGTCGAGGCCCTCGGTGTTCTCTTCGGGCTGGTTCGTGTAGAGCAGGCCGTTGAACGCCCAGAACTGGTCGGGCGAGTAGTTCGCCACGCACGCGGCCGCGTTGGCGGCACGGGTCGAGTACCGGCTGCCGAGCGAGGCACGGTCGAGGATGGACAGCGGGTGGATCTCGACGGTCGCGGCGCCGGAGTCGATCCACTCGCCCATCTGCTCGTTGTTCGTGGTCTCGAACTGGCCGCAGTAGGGGCACAGGTAGTCGACGTAGAGCCGGATGTCGACGACGCCCGAGGCCGGGTCGGTCTCGGTGGGGATGGGGTCTTCGCCGGCGGCGAGCGCCGCGGTCGGCTGCGCCACGAAGCCCTGGCCGATGACGATGCCGTCGCTGGCCATGTTCGCCGGGCCGGGGCCCGCCGGGCGGATGGTGGAGGTGATGACGAGGGTCACACCCACCACGATGGCCACGAGAACCAGACCCAGCGACGAGAACAGGATGACGCGGTTGCGCACCTCACGCTTGCGCTGCTCTTCGCGGAGTTGCTTGGCCTTCTCGCGGGCCGCTTCTCGTCGCTGGTTCTTGCTGAGACGCGAGTCGTCGGTTCCGCCAGGGGTCATTGCGTGAAGCTCCGTGTGTGGGTCGGGCACGCTCGGGATGGTGGCGTGCGGAGGGGCGCCGGTGTGGCGACTCCTCAAGGATAGTAGGAACGCCGTCTGGGAGTCTCCCTCGCGTCACCTGGATGTGCGGAGCGTGCGATAATGTCCGATGGGTCTCCAACGGCGAAGACCTGGTTTCACATCCATTCACTACGGATCGTCCGGCACGTACCTGCCGGTGAAGGAGTAACTGAATCATGGCATCTGTCACTTTCGACAAGGCGTCCCGCATCTACCCGGGCGCCACCCGCGCCTCGGTCGACAAGCTCGACCTCGAGGTCGCCGACGGCGAGTTCCTGGTTCTGGTCGGCCCCTCGGGCTGCGGAAAGTCGACCTCGCTGCGCATGCTCGCCGGCCTCGAAGAGGTCAACGAGGGCCGCATCCTCATCGGCGACCGCGACGTCACCGACATCCCCCCGAAAGACCGCGACATCGCCATGGTCTTCCAGAACTACGCCCTCTACCCCCACATGACCGTGGCCGAGAACATGGGCTTCGCGCTCAAGATCGCGGGCGTCGGCAAAGACGAGCGCGCCAGCCGCGTGCTCGAGGCCGCGAAGCTGCTCGACCTCGAGCCCTACCTCAGCCGCAAGCCCAAGGCCCTCTCGGGTGGTCAGCGTCAGCGCGTCGCCATGGGCCGCGCCATCGTGCGTCAGCCCCAGGTGTTCCTCATGGACGAGCCGCTGTCGAACCTCGACGCCAAGCTCCGTGTGCAGACCCGCACCCAGATCGCGAGCCTGCAGCGCCGCCTGGGCGTCACCACCGTCTACGTCACCCACGACCAGACCGAGGCGCTCACCATGGGCGACCGCATCGCCGTGCTCAAGGACGGCCTGCTGCAGCAGGTCGGCTCGCCGCGCGACCTCTACGAGAAGCCGAACAACGTGTTCGTGGCCGGCTTCATCGGCTCGCCCGCGATGAACCTGTTCCACGCCGACCTCGCCGACACCGGCGTGAAGTTCGGCACCTCGATCGTTCCGGTCGACCGCGAGACCCTGGCCACCACGAGCGCCACCAGCGCCACCATCGGTGTGCGCCCCGAGGACATCGTGGTCTCCACCACCGCGGGCGAGGGCCTCGAGGTGACGGTCGACCTCATCGAGGAGCTCGGTGCCGACGGTTACCTCTACGGTCACTCCGACATCGACGGCAAGCGCACCGACATCGTCGCCCGCGTCGACGGCCGCTCGCACCCCTTCGTCGGCGACAAGGTGTTCCTCACCGCCGCCCCGAACCACGTGCACCTGTTCGACCTGGAGTCGGGCGACCGCCTCGGCAACAAGGCCGTCGTCAGCTGACCCCGATCAGAAGGCACCGCATCCTGTGACGAGCTCGCTCTCGATCACCTCTGCCACGGCAGATCCGGCCCTGCTGGATCTGCCGTGGCAGTTGCCGTTGGACCTCTGGCCCGACCAGTACATCGCCGCCCTCCCGAAGGGCATCTCACGCCACCTGGTGCGTTTCGCGCACCTCTCCGGCCACGTCGTCGCCGTGAAGGAGACCACCGACGAGATGGCCAAGCGCGAGTACGAGATGCTGCGCACCCTGCAGCGCCTCGACGTGCCCTGCGTCGACCCGCTCGCCGTCATCACGAATCGCACCGACGCCGAGGGCGAGGAGCTGCGCTCGGTGCTCGTCACCCGGCACCTCAAGTTCTCGCTCCCCTACCGCGCGCTGTTCTCGCAGCAGCTGCGCCCCGACACCGCCACCCGCCTGGTCGACGCCCTCGCCCTGCTGCTGGTGCGCCTGCACATCTCCGGCTTCTTCTGGGGCGACGTGTCGCTGTCGAACACCCTCTTCCGCCGCGACGCCGGCGCCTTCGCCGCCTACCTCGTCGATGCCGAGACCGGCCAGCTCTTCGAGGGCGGCCTCTCGAACGGCCAGCGCGAGAACGACCTCGAGATCGCCCGCGTCAACATCGCCGGCGAGCTCATGGATCTCGAGGCCGGCGGCCGCGCCGATGAAGACCTCGACCCCGTCACCGTCTCCAACGGCATCGTGGCGGCCTACCGCTCGCTGTGGAAGGAGCTCACCGGCGCGGAGTCGTTCAACTCCTCCGAGCGCTGGCGCATCAACGAGCGCGTCGACCGCCTCAACGACCTCGGCTTCGACATCGAAGAGCTCGCCATCAAGACCACCGAAGACGGCACGACCGTGCGCATCCAGCCCAAGGTGGTGGATGCGGGTCACCACCAGCGCCGGCTGCTGCGGCTCACCGGGCTCGACGCTCAGGAGAACCAGGCCAGGCGCCTGCTCAACGACCTCGACTCCTACAGCGCCAAGTACGGCCGCAAGGAGTTCGACGAGGAGATGGTGGCGCACGAGTGGCTCGCCCGGGTGTTCGAACCGGTCATCCGGTCGATCCCCCGTGAGCTGCGCGGCAAGCTCGAGCCGGCCGAGGTCTTCCACCAGCTGCTCGACCATCGCTGGTACATGAGTCAAGACCAGAACCGCGACGTGCCGCTGGCCGAAGCGCTCTCCTCGTACATCGACACCGTGCTGCGCCACCGCCGCGACGAGGCCACCGTCATCGACCCGCCGACGGGCGCCATCACGATGGCCATCCCGATCGTCGACGCCCCGGATGAGGACTGGCGACTGAAGGTCTAGCGCTGATCCCGGAACCGCCGAAGCATAGCTTCGTCGGGGCTGGCTGCGCGCGACGATCCACCGGATCGTCGCCTAGAGCGCACGCGCCCTCGCAATCTCGTAGAGCGTGACGGAGGCGGCGATGCCCGCGTTCAGCGACTCGGTCGACGACGCGATCGGGATCGACACGATCGCGTCGCAGGTCTCGGTGACCAGGCGCGAGAGGCCCTTGCCCTCGCTGCCCACGACCACGACGACCGGACCGGTGGCCAGGTCGAGACCCGGCAGGCTCACGTCGCCGTCGCCGGCCAGCCCCACCACGAAGACGCCGGCAGCCTTGAAGGCCTTGAGTGTCTGCGTGAGGTTCGACGCCATCGCCACGGGCGTGTGCGCCGCGGCTCCCGCCGACGTCTTCCACGCCGAGGCGGTGACGCCCACCGACCGACGCTGGGGCACGATGACCCCGTGGCCGCCGAAGGCCGCGGTCGACCGGATGATGGCACCGAGGTTGCGAGGATCGGTGATGCCGTCGAGCGCCACGAACAGTGGCGTCTGGCCTCGCGACACGACCTGGTCGAGCAGGGACTCCGGATGCGCGTACTCATACGGCGGCACCTTGAGGGCCAGCCCCTGGTGCACCGAGTCGGGGCCGGAGAGCCGGTCGAGCTCGGGCCGCATCACCTCCAGCACGGGGATGCCGCGCTTGTTGGCCAGCGACAGCGCCTCCTTGACGCGCTCGTCGACCTCGACCCGGAACGCCACGTAGAGCGCGGTGGCCGGGATGCGCGCCCGGAGCGCCTCGACCACCGAGTTGCGCCCGGTGACCATCTCGGCGTCGTCGGACTTCTTCACCCGGCGGGCGGGAGCAGTGCGGCCCGTGTCCTGCTGCCCGCGCTCGCTCGTGGAGCGCGCGCCCGGGCGCCCCTTGCCGCCCGCAGCGACGAAGCGTTCGCGCGCGGCCTTCGCCTTGCCCGCGGGGTGGTAGGGCCGGTCTTCGGCCTTGGGCGTGGGTTTCTTGCCCTCGAGGGCCTGACGGCCCTGCCCGCCCGAGCCGACGGTGCGGCCCTTGCTGGTCTTGCGCACGGCGCCGGCGCGCGAGGGCCGGCCCGATCCTGGCTTAGCCATCGAGACTCCAATGCGCGCCCGAGGGCGTGTCTTCGATCGAGATGCCGGCCTGCGCGAGCTCGTCGCGGATGCGGTCGGCGGTGGTGAAATCCCGGGCGGCCCGGGCGGTCTGACGGTCGGCGACGAGGCCTTCGACCAGGGCGGCGAGAGCACGCGATTCGGCATCGTCTCCCGAGCCGGCCGCCCACTCCGGTGCGAGCGGGTTCATGCCGAGCACCTCGGTCATCGCCGTGACCTGTCCGAGCAGCGCAGCCGCCTCGGCGAAGTCCTCGTCGTCGAGCGCGGCGTTGCCGCGGCGAACGGTCTCGTGGATGACGGCGACCGCCTGCGGCACGGCGAGATCGTCGTCCATGGCGGCCCGGAACTCCTCGGGCACCACCTGCGAGACGGCGTTCGCGAAGCGCGTGCCGGTGAGACGGCGCTGGGCCCGCTCGAGGAAGCCTTCGATGCGCGACACCGCGGCCTCGGCCTCGGCGAGCGCGCCCTCGTGGTACTCGAGGGTGGAGCGGTAGTGGGCGGTGCCGAGGTAGTAGCGCAGCACCACGGGCCGGGCGGCCGCGATGAGCTCGGAGGCGAACACCGAGTTGCCGAGCGACTTCGACATCTTCTGCCCGCCGGTCACGGCCACGAGGCCGTTGTGCAGCCAGTACCGGGCGAACTCGTCGCCCGCCGCACGCGACTGGGCGAGCTCGTTCTCGTGATGCGGGAAGCGCAGGTCGAGGCCTCCGCCGTGGATGTCGAAGCGGGTGCCGAGGTACTTCGTCGACATGGCGGAGCACTCGATGTGCCAGCCCGGCCGCCCGGGCCCCCACGGGCTCTCCCACGCGGCGGTCAGCGGCTCGCCGGGCTTGTGCCCCTTCCACAGCGCGAAGTCGCGCACGTCGCGCTTGCCGCGCGAGTCGGAGTCGGTGGCGGGCTCCATGTCGTCGAGTCGCTGGTGGGTGAGCTCACCGTAGTCGGCCCAGCTCGCGGTGTCGAAGTAGACATCGCCCGTGCCATCGTCGGCGGCGTAGGCGTGGCCGGCCTCGATGAGCCGGGTGATGATGGCCTGCATCTCGGGGATGGAGGCGGTGGCGCGGGGCTCGTACGTGGGCGGGAGCACCCCGATGGCGTTGTATGCCGCGGTGAACTCGAGCTCGACGCGATAGGCGAGCGCCCACCACTCCTCGTCGGTGCCGTCGGCGTTGAGCAGGATCTTGTCGTCGATGTCGGTGACGTTGCGCACGAAGGTGACCTTGTAGCCCGAGAAGCTCAGCCAGCGCCGCAGCAGGTCGTAGGCCAGCGCTGAACGCAGGTGCCCGATGTGCGGCGACGACTGCACGGTGGGGCCGCACACGTAGATGCCGACCTCACCCGGCACGAGGGGTGTGAAGTCGAGAAGGGCCCTGGCCTTCGAGTCGTGGAGTCGCAGTGTCACCGCACCAGTTTAGGCGGCAGCGAACACCAGTGCTGTGGCGATGGCGGTGGCGCCGTCGCCACGGCCGGGGAACCCGAGCCCGTCGGTGGTGGTGGCGGTGACCGAGACGGGCGCACCGAGGAGGCCGCCGAGCAGCGCGTCGGCCTCCGCCTTGCGCGCCGAGAAGCGCGGACGGTTGGCGACCAACTGCACCGACACGTTGCCGATGCGGAACCCCGCGGCCTCGAGCACCGCGCGGGTGCGCACCAGGAACACCTCGGCGTGCGCCCCCTCGAGCGCCGGATCGGCGGTGCCGAACAGTGACCCGAGGTCGCCGAGCCCGGCCGCCCCGAGCAGGGCGTCGCAGATGGCGTGCGCCACCACGTCGCCGTCGCTGTGCCCCGCGAGACCGGGCTCGCCCGGCCAGTGCAGGCCGGCCACCCACAACGGCGCCTCGGGGTCGAACGAGTGGGCGTCGATCCCGACGCCGGTGCGTGGCACGGGCACGGCATTCCTCCGCAGCAGGTCGTCGGCTCGACGCAGGTCGTCGGGCGCGGTGATCTTGAACGACGACGCGTCGCCGTCGACGGTCGATACCGGATGCCCGGCCGCCATCACGAGCGCGGCGTCGTCGGTGAGGTCGTCGGCCGCCTCGTCGTACGCCTGCTGCAGCTGCGCCCGGGGAAAGCCCTGCGGCGTCTGCACGGCCGCGAGGGTGGAGCGGTCGACGGTCTCCCCGCACATCCGCTCGCTCACCCGGCGCACCGTGTCGGTGACGGGCAGCACGGGGATCGCACCGTGCCCCGAGGCGCGCACCTCGGCGACGACCCGCTCGAACACGGCGGTTGGCGTGAACGCCCGGGCGGCGTCGTGCACGAGGACGGTCTCGACCGTGTCGGGCAGCACGGCCAGGCCGAGTGCCACCGATCGCTGTCGTGTGGTGCCGCCCGCCACGACCTCTGCGCGGGTGCCGGCGGCCACGAGCATCTCGGTCGTCGGCGCGACCGCCTCGGAGGGCACCACGATCACGAGCGCGACCGGCTCGCCCAGCCCCCGCACGGCGTCGAGCGAGCGGTCGAGGATGCTGCGTCCCGCGATCTCGACGAACGCCTTCGGAACCCCGAGGCCCAGCCGCGTGCCCGATCCGGCGGCCACGACCACCACGCCGACGCGCGGAGCTGCCTCGTTCACGGGCACGACGACCCGGCCGGGTTCAGCGGGTCAGGAGGCCAGCACCTCGTCGAGCACCAGCGAGGCCTTCTCCTCGTCGGTCTTCTCGGCGAGGGCGAGCTCGGAGATGAGGATCTGGCGCGCCTTGGCGAGCATGCGCTTCTCGCCGGCCGAGAGCCCGCGATCCTGATCGCGGCGCCAGAGGTCGCGCACGACCTCGCTCACCTTGATGACGTCGCCCGAGGCGAGCTTCTCGAGGTTGGCCTTGTACCGGCGCGACCAGTTGGTGGGCTCCTCGGTGAACGGCGCGCGGAGCACCTCGAACACCTTGTCGAGACCCTCGCGGCCGATGACATCGCGCACACCCACGAGGTCGACGTTGTCAGCGGGCACCTCGATCGTGAGATCGCCCTGCGTGACGCGCAGTTTGAGGTAGATCTTCTCTTCGCCCTTGATCACCCGGGTCTTCACCTCGGAGATCGTGGCAGCCCCGTGGTGGGGATACACGACCGTCTCGCCAACCTCAAAAAGCATGAATGCGCGTCCTTCCGTGGCTACCAGGATACCACAGGGGGCATCTGGTAAGGCTGTCCTTACCCGTCTACGACCGTCCGCTGGCTGTAGGGTGAAGTCAAAGCGTCTACGACTCAGGAGGGTCTTGTGAGAGCTCGGTTCGCGGCATCCGTCCTGGTGCTCGCACTCGTCGGTGCAGGCACCGCGGGCTGCGCGTTCATCACCCCCCAGGCGACCACGAAGGAGGTCGAGGCCTCCGACGGCGTGAACGCCGACCTCGGTGCCGTGGCCGTGCGCAACGCCACCCTCATCACCGAAGACGGCGCGCTGGCGAGCCTGCTGGTCTCCTTCGTCAACACCTCCGACACCACGCAAGACGTCACCGTGCAGTACGAAGACGGCAGCACGGGCGAGCGCGTCAGCCAGTCGGTGCCGGTCGAGGGCAACGGCGACATCACGAGCTTCGGGGCCACCGGCGCCGAGCAGATCCTGCTCGAGAACGTCTCCGCCCCCGGCAGCCTCTTCCCGGTCTACTTCCAGTACGGCGACGAGGAGGGCAAGCTGGTCTCGGTGCCGGTGCTCACCACCTCGCTGCCCGAGTACGCCGACCTGGCTCCGACGCCCACCCCCACGGTGGTCGTCACCCCCGAGCCCGTGGTCGTCACCCCGGCTCCGACCCCCGAGGTCGTCGAGCCGGGCGAGTAGCCCGCGAGGCCCGGCTCAGGCGATCAACAGCCCGGCGCCTCAGCCCTCGAAGCGGTAGCCCAGCCCGCGCACGGTCACGAGCAGCGTCGGCTCCGACGGCGTCTTCTCGATCTTCGAGCGGATGCGCTTGATGTGCACGTCGAGCGTCTTGGTGTCTCCGAAGTAGTCCGACCCCCACACCCGGTCGATCAGCTGCCCTCGCGTGAGCACGCGCCCGGCATTGCGCAGCAGCAGCTCGAGCAGCTCGAACTCCTTGAGCGGCATCGACACCTCGGCGCCGTTCACGGCGACGGTGTGGCGCTCCACGTCCATCGACACCGGGCCGGCCTTGAGCATGGGCTCGGCCGCGTCGAGCACGTCGAGCTGGCGGCGCAGCACGGCCCGGATGCGCGCCAGCAGCTCACGGGTGGAATAGGGCTTCGTGACGTAGTCGTCGGCCCCGAGCTCGAGCCCCACCACGATGTCGATCTCGGAGTCCTTCGCCGTGAGCATGATGATGGGCACCGAAGAACGGGTGCGGATCTCGCGGCACACCTCGGTGCCGGGGATGCCGGGGATCATGAGGTCGAGCAGGATGATGTCGACCCCGCCGCGGTCGAACTCGCTGATGGCGCTCGGGCCGTCGGGAGCCACGGTCACACCGTAGCCCTCGCGGCGCAGCAGGTAGCTGAGCGGCTCGCTGAGCGCCGCCTCGTCTTCGACCAGCAGGATGTGGGTCATCTTCTCTCTCCCTGTGTGGCCACGGCGGAGGGAGCCTCCGGCAGCCGGATGGTGAACGTGGAGCCGTGGCCGACCTGCGACCAGGCACGGATGTCACCGCCGTGGTTCTGCACGACGTGCTTGACGATGCTGAGGCCGAGCCCCGTGCCTCCGGTGTTGCGCGAGCGCGCCTGATCGACCCGGAAGAACCTCTCGAACACCCGCGTGAGGTCGGCCTCGGGGATGCCGATGCCCTGATCGGTGACGGCGATCTCGGCGATCCCCGCATCGTGGTGCACCCCGATGCCGATGCGCGAGCCGTCGGGCGAGTACTGGATGGCGTTGGCGATGAGGTTGTTGAGCGCCAGCGTGAGGAGCGCCTCGTCGCCGACGACCGTCACGCGCTTGCTGCCGCCGACCGCGAGCTCGATGTCGTGAGCCTTCGCGATGACGTGGTTGTGGTCGACCGCGGTCGACACGATCGAGTCGAGCTCGATGCGGTCGGCGCTCGCGAGCACGTCGGTGGCCTGCAGCCGGGAGAGCTCGATGATCTCGCGGGTGATCTGGGAGAGCCGGGCGGCTTCGGTGCCCATCTGCTGCGCGAACCGGCGCACCTGCGCCTCGTCGTCGCTGGCCGACTCGAGCGCCTCGGCGAGAAGGGTGATCGCCCCGATCGGGGTCTTCAGTTCGTGGCTGATGTTGGCGATGAAGTCGCGACGGGTCTCCTCCAGCCGGTACGACTCCGTACGGTCGTCGGCCAGCACGAGAACGTACCGGCTGCCGAGGCGCGCGGCGCGCACCTCGAGGTGCAGGCTCGCCTCGCTGAACGGGCCTCTGGCCAGCACCACCTCGGCTTCCTCCGCCTCACCCGAGCGCTGCACCCGGGTGACCATCTCCACGATCTCGTCGTGCACGAGCAGGTCGTTGGCGACGAGCCCGAAGGTGTAGGCGGCCGACGAGGCCTTCACCACGTTGAGGGAGGGGTCGATCACGAGGCCGGCCGAGCCCAGTGCGTCGATGACCTGGTCGACGCCGTCGGGCACGGAGGATGACAGCAGGGCCACCGCGTTGTTTCCCCGCCGTTCAGCCAGCTGGAGCAGGACGACGAATCCCGCACCGACGATGAGGCCCAGTGCCAGACACAACAGCACCAAGGAGCCTGTTTCCATGAGGACTACACTAATGATTCCCCTGGGGCCGATTCAGCGAGTTTCCGCCGGTGGGACATCGCTTCGGTGACTGTTCAACTGACGGGCACCTCGCGTTAACCTGGCCCCTGCAAGGATGGAGGCGTCGCTTGCCGAACGCGGCGGTTCCGACGCGCGCGCGTCGATTCATCGACGTGGCCGCCGTACCGAAGAAAGGACCCACGCATGCGTGAGGTATTCCAGCAGGAGCTCCGCGAGGTGCAGGAGCGTCTCGTCGAGATCTCCGAACTCGTCACCGTCGCCATCACGAACGCCACCACGGCGTTCAACGAGTCGAACGTCACCCTCGCCGAGACGGTCATCGCCGAAGACCCCAAGATCGACGCGCTCGCGGCGAGCCTCGACGAGCTGGCGATCAGCATCCTGGCCCTGCAGCAGCCGGTCGCCCGCGACCTGCGCATCGTGGTGACGGCGCTCCGGGTGAGCGCCTCGCTCGAGCGCATGGGCGACATCGCCGAGCACATCGCGCAGCTGGCCCGCTACCGCTACCCCGACAAGGTGGTGAAGAAGAGCCTGCGCGCCACCTTCGCCGAGATGGGCCGGCTCGACGTGGAGATCGCGAAGAAGCTCACGGTGCTGCTCAAGACCGAAGACCTCGCCATCGCCGAGGAGATGCGCAACGACGACGACCAGATCGACGAGCTGCACGTGAGCGTGTTCGACGCGGTGCTCGGCTCGCACTGGAAGGGCGAGGCGGTCGACACGGTCGACGTCACGCTCGCCAGCCGCTACCACGAGCGCTTCGCCGACCACGCGGTGTCGATCGCCAAGAAGGTGCAGTACCTCGCCACCGGCGAGTGGGTCGGCAGCTCGAACGCCTGACCGGCTGCGCCCCGCACGACGAAGGCCCCGGCTCCTCCTCGCGGAGGGCCGGGGCCTTCGTCGTGGCCTGCGGCCGGACTACTTCTTGCCCTGGGCGGCGACCGCGGCGGCACCCGCCGCGGCGGCCTCGGGGTCGAGGTACTCGGCCGGAGCGATCGGCACGAACGAGGCGTCGAGGCGGTAGACCAGCGGGATGCCGGTGGGGATGTTGAGCTCGGCGATGTCGTCGTCGCTGATGCCGTCGAGGTGCTTCACCAGGGCGCGCAGCGAGTTGCCGTGGGCGGTGACCAGCACGGTCTTGCCGAGCGCCAGGTCGGGCTGGATGTCGCTCTCCCAGTAGGGCAGCATGCGGTCGATGACGTCTTTCAGGCACTCCGTGCGGGGCACCTCGTCGCCGAGGTCGGCGTAACGGGGGTCGCCCACCTGCGAGTAGGGGTCGTCGTCGGCGATGGGGGGCGGCGGCACGTCGAACGAACGGCGCCAGGTCTGGAACTGCTCGGGCCCGTACTCGGCGAGCGTCTGCGCCTTGTCCTTGCCCTGCAGTGCACCGTAGTGGCGCTCGTTGAGGCGCCACGAGCGCTTCACGTCGATCCACAGCCGGTCGGCCTTCGCGAGCGCGAGGTTGGCGGTCTGGATGGCCCGGGTGAGGCGCGAGGTGTAGAGCACGTCGGGCAGCAGGCCCGACTCGGCCAGCAGCTCGCCCGCGTGGGTGGCCTCGGCGACGCCCTGGTCGCTCAGCTGCACGTCGACCCAGCCGGTGAACAGGTTCTTCTGGTTCCACTCGCTGTTGCCGTGGCGCAGCAGGATGAGGGTGTAGGGCTCAGTAGGCATGCCTCCATCCTACGGGGCGGGCCTGCCGCATCCCGGGCCGTGATTGGATGGGGGCATGCCGATCGGCGCCGTCACGCGGGGAACCACGAACACCAATCGGCTGCGCCGGGTGGACCGCTGGATCGCCGCCCTTCCAGTGCTCGGCCGCACCGACGACCCGGTCGTCGTCGACCTGGGCTACGGCGCGAGCGGCGTCACCGCGTTCGAGCTGCAGGCGCGCCTGGCCCGCGTGCGACCCGAGGTCGAGGTGGTGGGCTTCGAGATCTCGCCGGAGCGGGTCGCGACCGCGCAGGGCCAGCTCGCCGAGGTGCGGGCCGGTCGCACCTTCTTCGATGCGGCCGCCCGGGTGGGGTTCGCGCTCGGCGGCTTCGAGGTGCCGCTCGCGGGCGGGCGCCGGGCCACGGTCATCCGGGCCTTCAACGTGCTGCGGCAGTACGCCGAGCCCGAGGTGGCGGGCGCCTGGGAGCTCATGGCGTCACGCCTGCAACCGGGTGGGATGCTCGTGGAGGGCACCTGCGACGAGATCGGCCGCGTGAGCAGCTGGGTCGCGATCTCGCCCGAGGGCCCGGTGTCGTTCACGGTCTCACTCCGGCTCACCGACCTCGAGCTGCCGTCGATCGTGGCGGAGAGGCTGCCGAAGGCACTCATCCACCGCAACGTCGACGGCGAGCGCGTGCACCGGTTCCTCGTCGAGCTCGACCGCTTCTGGCGGCACCACGCCGGGCTCGGCGCCTACGGTCCGGTGCAGCGCTGGGTGGCCGTCGTCGAGTCGATGGCGGCCGCCGGCTGGTCGGTGCGCACGCCCGCCAAGCGGCGCCGGCTCGGCGAGCTCACCGTCGACTGGGCCGACGTGGCCCCCGCCGGCTGAACGCTACTTGGTGGCGAGGGTGATCTCTTCGCCCTGCACGCGGATGGTGAGCGGCTCGGCGGTCGACACCTTGGCCGGCGTCCAGAACACCGAGGTGTGCGGCACGTAGTCCATGGTGCAGATCTGGTTCTCGGGGATCGGCACCGTCGTGATCTCGACGGTGTTGCCCTCCCCGGCCTCCTCGATCACCTTGATGTCGGAGCCGATGACGGGGCAGGTCGAGCTGCCCGAGATGGCGATGCCGAGCTGCGAGCCCTCCTGCATCCAGAAGGCCTGCACGGCCTCGTCTCCGCCCTCGATCTCGTGCACCAGGCGCTCCTCGTCGGGGAAGCCCGAGAAGTTCTCGGTGGGACCGGTGACGGTGCATCCGGCCAGCGCGAGTGCGAAGGCGGCGACGGCGGTGACAGGGAGCAGCTTTCGCATCTTCATGGCACTACGGTATCGAATCCGCGGGCCTCACGTGGTGATGTCGGGGAGGGTGCGCCTGGCCTCGTCGAGCGGCATGCCGCTGGCCGCCAGCAGGTCGAGCACGAGCGGCCTGACCGAGAGCACGAAGGCCGACTCCGCGAGCGGCCGGCCGGGGCTCAGGATGCGCGGGTCGAGCGTGATCGCGACCAGCACGAGGCCCTGCCGCACGGCGGGCCGCAGCTCCGGGCGGTCGATGCTCTGCGCCAGCAGCACCACGGCGCTCTGCAGGTTGGCGAAGAGCTCTGCGAGCTCGGGCCGCGGTCCCTCGAGCGGCAGCGTGCTGAGCCGGCGGCTGACCACCCGGAGGTTGCGCACCGCGTGGTCCATGTGGGTGTGCATGAGCTGCTGCGCCTCGAGCTCGCCGCGGTGGCGGCGCAGGAACGGGGAGATGCGCGCGACCGCGGCGGCGGAGTCGAGCGAGGCGCGCCACCCCTCGGTGAGCGGCTGAGTGGTGCGGGCGCGGCCGAGCGCCTGCTCGGCCGTGGCCGTGTCGCCGAGCCGCAGCACCGCCACGATCGAGGAGAGGATGCCCTGGAACGCCGCGAAGAACTTGAGCGCCTCCCGGCGGGCGGCGCGCCTCGGGTCGCGGGGCAGGAAGGCCGTGCAGGCGAGCGCGACCGCTCCACCGACGAGGGCGTCGACCGTGCGCGTGAACGGACCGCCGTCGGGAACCGGGAGGAGCGACACCAGTGCCGCCTGCACCGCCGCGAAGATGGGGAGGCCGGGCACCGGGGAGAGCGCCCTCGTCACCAGCAGGGCCGCGAGCACGGTGAGCGCGAACTGCCAGATGCCCTGCCCGAAGGAGAGCAGGATGACCTCGCTCAGTGCGATGCCGATGGTCATGGCGATCGCCATCTCGAGCACTCGGCGGGGACGGGCGTCGAGCACCAGTCCGAGGCTCGAGAGGGTGACCGTCACCGCCGCGATGGGGTATTGGTGCCCGAGCAGGTAGTGGGTCACCGCGTAGGCGATGGTGACGGCCACGACGAGCTGCAGGATGGCGGCCGCGCTCCCGGTGGTGCGGTCGACCGCCGCGCGCACGGCGGCGGCTGCCCGCGACCGCGGCTCCGCGGCATCGGGCTCCGCGCCCGAGCTCACGAGGAACGGCGGGTGCGCGCGCCCAGCTTCGGCAGCGCGACCCGGCCGACCGCCGATCCCGCATCGGGAGCCACGATGGTCTCCACCTCGGCGGCGACGTCGCCCTCGCCGGTGCGCACCACGACCTCGGCCTCGGCCGGCACCTGGCGCCGCACCACCGCGAGGGCGATCGGCCCCCATTCGTGGTGCACGGCCACCGAGGTCACCCGGCCCACCGCATCCGGCTCGTCGGCCCCCGCCCGCAGTGCGAGCACCTCGTCGCCCGCGGAGGGGAGCACGGCATCGGAGCCGTCGAGGTGCAGCAGCACGAGGCGGCGCGGAGGGTGACCGAGGTTGTGCACCTTCGCCACGGTCTCCTGCCCGCGGTAGCAGCCCTTGGCCAGGTGCACCGCCGAACGCATCCAGTCGAGCTCGTGCGGGATGCTGCGCTCGTCGACCTCGGTGGCGCGCCGAGGCCGCCAGGCGGCGATGCGCAGCGCCTCCGCCGCCGTGAGCCCTGCCACGGAGAGCGACCCCGCGGTCACGGCCGCGGCGAGCGCCGGCAGATCGTCACGCCGGAGGAGGGACTCGCGCCACCACCAGTCGGAGCCAGGGTGCTCGTCGACGGCCGCGTACTGCACGCCACCCGCCACCACCTCGGGCCACGGGTCGCTCCACGTGAGCACGGTGGCGGCGGGCCCCGCGACGGCGATCACCTCGGCGAGCGCCTGGGGCGGCGGCGCCTCGGCCGAGGCGGCCAGCCAACCCACCGTGGCGAACTCACCGGAGCGGTCGGCCACCTCGACCCGCAGCATGAACCGCATGCTCTGCAGCCACGCCTCGAGCGCCAGGGCCTCGTCGGCGTCGACCAGCAGCCACGCGGTCTCGCCGTCGTCGAGCACCCGGATCGCCTGCTCGATGCGGCCGTTGGCCGAGAGCAGGAGCGTCTCGGCCGAGTCGGCGGGCGCCAGACCCCGGATGCTCTGGCTGGTGACCGAGTCGAGCCAGCTCAGGCGATCGGGGCCGGTGACCGCCACCACACCGTGCGACGAGAGGTCGACGACGGCGGGAGCCCCCGTGCCGGGAGCCGGGCGCCCGCTGCGGGGCGCGTCGAGCATCCGCTGCTCGGCGACCGGGTTGCCGTAGTGCGAGGCCACCGACGAGTCGGGGCCGGGCGCCGCGACGGCGCCGGGGAGCGCGAGCAGGGGTGAGGGCCCGGCGGGCACCTCAGTCGACCTTCGCGAGGCGCGCCGAGGCGTGGGTGCGGAGCTCGAGGCCGAGCGCCGCGATGTCCCAGGCCCAGAGCAGGTGGTTCTCGACGAGCCCGTAGAGCCTGGTCGCGGCCGTGTACTCCTTGGCGCTGCGGGTGCGCACCACCGCATCGGTGGCGAGGTCGATGCGCGGGCCCTTGACCTGGCCGAGGTAGAGCTCGTTGACGCCGGTGGGATGCACGATCGACACCTCGAGGTCGAAGCCCTCGGCGGAGTTGCGCAGGGCCTCCACCGACTGCGCGGTGGTGAACGGACGGGCGCCCACGCCGGGCAGCATGCCCGGGCCGACGTCGCCTTCGATGTGCAGGCGGCTCAGCCTCCAGTAGCCGGTCTCGGCCGTGAGCGGGGTCTTCTCGTCGTCGAGCAGCCAGCTGTAGGAGCTGTAGTTGAGGTAGGGCAGTCCGTCGTGGCTGAAGCTCACGCGCTGACCGAACTCCTGCGACACCCGCTCGGCGTCTTCGCCGTCGCCGAGCGCGTAGTCGATCACCCCGGTGCCCTCCCAGACCCCGATCAGCCAGGAGAGGGGAACGAGTTCGGCGGGGAGGTCGGTGGGGATCTCGATCATCGAGCTCAGCGCTGGCCGCGGTAGAGCTTGTAGATGACCACTCCGGCCGTCCAGGCGATCGCGAGACTCGCGAGCCCGAGGAGGCCGATGAACAGCAGTTCGAGGGCGACGTAGGACATGAATACAGCCTAGCGCCTACAGCGCCGCACCGGAGGCGAAGGCCAGGGGCGCCATGACCGCCGTGGAGACCAGCAGGATGAGCAGCACACCGCCGAAGGTGGCCGCCAGACGGTTCACGAGTCCTGTGCGCACGGGCTCGATGAGCTGCAGCGCGAAGGCCAGCACCAGGGCGAGGCCGAGCACGACGGGCAGGAAGACGAGGTATCCGGAGGGCTGGACGAGCACACCCACGGCGATGACTGCCAAGATGGTGAGCGCCCACACCGGGACTACGCTTCTCATGAGCAGTCTCATACCCGTCATTCTGCCCGATAGTATGTACCGCAGGCGTTCTCTGGAGGATCTTACGTGGCGCAGTTGTTGATCCTGACCTCTGCGGTCGACAGGGAGGTGCTGCCCGCCCTGTCGCTGCTCAGTCACCGTACCCGCCAGATTCCCGCTGAGCCGTCGCAGCTGGTCAACACCCCCAACAGCGACCTCATCTTCGTCGACGCCCGGCACGACCTCTCCAGCGCCCGCTCGCTGTGCAAGATCCTCAGCACCACGGGTGTGGGCGTGCCCGTCGTGCTCGTGCTCACCGAGGGCGGGCTCACCGCCGTGAGCGCGGAGTGGGGGGCGGCCGACGTCGTGCTCGAGTCGGCGGGCCCCGCCGAGGTCGACACGCGCATCCGCCTGGCCATCGGCCGTCAGGTGCAAGACCAGTCGACCTCGAAGATCCAGGCCTCGGGCGTGGTCATCGACGAGGCGAGCTACTCGGCCCGCGTGCACGGCCGCCCGCTCGACCTCACCTTCAAGGAGTTCGAGCTGCTGCGCTTCTTCGCCATGCACCCCTCGCGGGTGTTCACCCGCGAGCAACTGCTCTCGGAGGTCTGGGGCTACGACTACTTCGGAGGCACCCGTACCGTCGACGTGCACGTGCGGCGTCTCCGCGCCAAGCTCGGCGACCTCGAGTCGTTGATCGGCACCGTGCGCAACGTCGGGTACCGGTTCAACTTCTTCGAGGACGACAATGAGCGACTCGCTCACTCTCTCGGTCAGTAGCCCCGACGAGGCGCGCGAGCCCTTCCTCCGTCTCGTGGCAAGGGCCGCGCTCGTCGACGGTCAGCATCCGTTCAACGACCAGGCGCTCGTCGACGCCGGCACCGGCACCAAGTCGCTGCTGCTCGCCGAACGCGGCGGAGCGGTGGTCGGCGCCGCCGTGGTGGGGCAGGGCGAGCTCGAGTTCGTGATCGACCCCGAGTGGCGCGAGGAGGGGCTCGGGCGCCAGCTGCTCGAGATCCTGCTCGCCAACCGCGGGGCGGGGGCATCGGAGCCGCTGCTGGCGTGGGCGCACGGCGATCACCCGGCCTCACGCAAGCTCGCGGCCGGGCACGGGTTCGTGGCCGTGCGCACGCTGCTGCAGCTCCGGCGCGAGCTGAGCGAGGCCGCACCCCCCGCCGACGCCGGGCTGCCGGAGGGCTTCGTGGTCGGCGGGTTCCGCGGCGGCCGCGACATCGAGGAGTGGGTGTCGCTCAACGCGGCGGTGTTCGCCGAGCATCCCGAGCAAGGGTCGCTCACCGCCGACGACCTGCGGTTCAGGATGGCCGAAACCTGGTTCGACCCCGACGACTTCCTGCTGCTGCGGGATGCGCGGGGCGCGCTGGTGGGCTACAACTGGCTCAAGGTCGAGCCGGGCGACGAGGCCGGGGAGATCTACGTGATCGGCATCGACGAGTCGCACGCGGGTCAAGGACTCGGCCGGGCGCTCATGAACCTCGGACTGGCCAGGCTCGCCGCACGCGGGCGCCGGCAGGCCGCGCTCTACGTCGACGGCGAGAACACCCGGGCCGTGGCGCTCTACCGCTCGCTCGGCTTCACCGACCACACCATCGACATCCAGTACCGGCGTGAACCGGCCGTGCGGCGCCGGTAGATCCGAGGTATTCTCGACCGATGCGACTCCGTCAGATCGTCACCGTGCTGATGACCCTCGCAGCCGTCGGCGCGGGTACGGTCGCCGGTGCCGCGCCCGCCCGGGCGGCCGAGGAGCCCGCGCGACCGTTCGGCTCGCATCCGGTGGCCTACCCCTCGGGTTCCACCACCCCTCCCGGTGGCGTCTCGGCCGCCGACTCGGCGACGGCCGACGCCTACGACGACTGGAAGGCGGCCTACCTCGAGGCGGGCACGGCGACGCTCTGCGGCGTCGGCCGGTACTACGTCGACGCCTCCACCTCCACCGACTCGCTCGTGGTGTCGGAGGGGCAGGGCTACGGAATGGTGGTGGTGGCTTCGATGGCGGGGCATGATCCCGCCGCGCGCACCCTCTTCGACGGGCTCTACCGCTACGTGCTCGACCACCCGAGCGAGAGCGACCCCGGGCTCATGGCGTGGCGGCAAGACGAGACCTGTGCCAGCGAGCCGGGCAACGCCTCCGCCGCCACCGACGGCGACCTCGACATCGCCTACGGGCTGCTACTCGCCGACACCCAGTGGGGTTCGGTCGGCGCGATCGACTACGCCGGCGAGGCGCTCCGCATCCTCACCGCGTTGCGGGCGAGCGCCATCAACCCCGAGACGCTCCTGCCCCAGCTCGGCGACTGGACGACGCCCGGCGACGAGTACTGGTACGCGGTGCGCAGCTCCGACCTCATGGTCGACCACTTCTTCGCCTTCCAGAACGCCACGGGCGACGCCTACTGGGGCCAGGTGGCGCGGGCGTCGCTCGACCTCATCGAGACCATGCAGGCGGAGTACGCACCCGAGACGGGGCTGCTGCCCGACTTCATCGTCGACACCGACGGCACTCCCGCGCCCGCCCCGGCCGGCTTCCTCGAGTCGCCCGACGACGGCGCCTACGGCTGGAACGCCACCCGGGTGCCCTGGAGACTCGCCTCGGCCGCGCTGCTGAGCGGCGACGAACGCTCCGCCGCTGCGGCCGGGCGGATCGCCTCATGGACCATCGGGGCGACGGATGCGCACCCCTCGCGCATCCGGGCCGGTTACACGCTCGGCGGCACGCCGCTCGTCGACTACGGCGACATCGCGTTCACCGCGCCGCTGGGAGCGGGAGCGGCGGCCGATTCGGCTCAGCAGAGCTGGGTGAACGCGGTCTGGAAGGTGCTCGGCTCCTCACCCGCGGGCGGCTACTATTCCGACTCCCTGCGGCTGCAGGTGATGATGCTGCTGTCGGGGAACGTGTGGCCACCCACCACCAGCGCCCCTTCAGCGGTCGAGCGCATCGGAGGCGTCGACCGGTTCGCCGCCTCGGCTGCCCTGTCGGCCGCCACGTTCGCGGCGAAGACTCCTGTGGTGTTCGTCGCCTCAGGCGAGGTCTTCCCCGATGCCCTCTCGGCCTCGGCCGCGGCCGGGGCGGCGGGCGCACCCGTGCTGCTCGTCACCCGCGACACCGTCCCGGCCGCGGTCGACGCCGAGCTGCGGCGGCTCGCCCCGGCCCGCATCGTGGTGCTCGGCGGCACGAACACGATCTCGGAGAGCGTCGTCAGCGCCCTCGGCCGTCGATCCGCGAGCGGCACGGCCGAGCGCATCAGCGGAGCCGACCGCTTCGCCGTCTCGGCCTCGGTGGCCACGACCTTCTTCGAGTCGCCCGTCGACTCGGCGTGGGTCGCCTCCGGCGAGGTCTTCCCCGACGCCCTGGCCGGCTCGGCCGCCGCGGGAGCCGAGGGCGCACCCGTGCTGCTCACCGCGGGCGGCTCGGTGCCGGCGCCGGTGACCGAGGCACTGCGCGCACTCTCCCCCGACGGCATCCGGGTGCTCGGCGGCCCCCGCACCGTCACCGACCCCACGCTCAAGGCCCTCGGCCGCATCGCCCCCGCCACCCGCATCGGCGGCACCGACCGCTACGCGGCCGCGGCCGCCGTCTCGGCGAGCACCTTCTCCCCCGGGCGGGTGAACACCGTCTACGTGGCGTCAGGAGAGGTGTTCCCCGACGCACTCTCCGCCTCCGCCGTCGCGGTCGCCGACCACGCGCCCGTGCTGCTCGTCACCCGCGACTCGGTGCCCTCATCCACCGCCGCCGAGCTCGATCGGCTCTCCCCCGCGCGCATCGTGGTGGTGGGCGGCCCCAACACAGTCGCGCCGGCGACGTTCACCGCACTGGCCACGCACCTGCGAGGCTGACGGGCTGAGCACCTGACGGCTCGGTCGGCCGCACGTCAGTCGCGAGCGCGCAGCATCGCCTCAAGTCCACCGACCACCACGTCGATGCTCAGTGCGAGCGCCCGCTCGCGGTCGTAGCCGCCACCGGCGATCGACCTCGACAGGGCGGGGAGCTCGACGGACTGCTCGGTCGTGAGCACCGGCTCCTGCAGGCCGGTGGCCAGCCCCATCGCGAGCCCGTCGACGAGCATGACGATCGACATGAGCGACTCGTCCGAGAAGCCCGCGTCGAGCAGACCGTTCATGAACTCGTCGTAGATGCTCAGCACCTCGACGCTCTCGATGCGGTTGCGGAACAGCATGGGCAAGGCGTTCGGATGCGCGGAATAGAGCTCGGTGAGGGTCACCAGCAGCGACCGCACCGACTCCCGCCAGTCCTCTCTCGCGACCGGCATCTGCACCTTCTTGGTCATGCCGCGACGGATGAGCTCGAGCACGCCGTTCAACCCTGAGACGTGGTTGTAGAGCGACGAGGGCGCGACGTGGAGCCGCTCGGCCAGCGCCGTCATCTGCAGGTCGCCGGTCTCGTCGATCAGTTCGAGAGCCGCACGCTCGATCTGCTCCAGCGACAGCCTGGGCGTGCTCGGCCGGCCTGCTCGTGCCCTCACCCGGCACTCCTCTCGTCGTGTTAAGTCTATGTTAAACGATTGCGAATCGTATTCGTTTTAGTCTACAACTGACCTGCACCACTCCCCCGATCCCGAACACAGAGAAGAGACCATCCCATGGCACGACAGCGAACCGTCTGGGCCGCGGCGGCCACCGCCGCCCTCGCACTCACCCTCACCGCCTGCGCGAGCGGAGGCTCGGCCGAGCCGACGTCCACCGAGTCCCGCGGGGCCGTCGCCCTCAGCTTCCCCGCCCCCTCCCAGGTGCCGATCTGGAGCGAGGTGCTCGAGCTGATGCCCGCACTCGTCGCCGAGGCCGGCTACGAGTTCGTCTCCGACGACCCGAACCTCAACTCGCAGGTGCAGGTGAGCGACTGGCAGGCCTGGATACAGCGCGGCGACGTGAAGGCCATCATGGGCTACCCGGCCGCGGCCGACGCCCTCGTGCCCGTCACCGCCGAGGCGAACGCCGCCGGCATCCCGGTGCTCGGCTACACCCTGCCCTGGGAGGGCACCGCCGGCGTGCTGCTCTCCGACGGATACGCCGACGGCTACCAGGTGGGCGTCGACGCCGGCGAGTGGGTCGCCGAGACCTACGGCACCGACGCCGCCGTGCCGGTGACCCTGCTCGGCTACTGGGACAACGACTTCGGCCGCGAGCGCTCCACAGGGCTCTCCGAGGGCCTGCTCTCGGTGGTGCCGAACGCCGTCGTGAACGAGGTCGTCGCGCCCACGCTCGACGACGGCTACTCGGGCGTGCAGAACGCACTCGCCGCGGCGCCCGACACGAAGGTCTGGCTCGCGTTCGACGCCGCCAGCGGCCTCGGCGCCTACCAGGCGCTGCTCGACTCCGGCGTCTCGGAGACCGCGGAGGACACCCTCCTGGCGAACCTCGACGTCGACACCCAGGTGGCGCAGGTGCTCGCCGACCCCGACACCTTCTGGCGAGTCTCCTACGGCGCGACCGCGGCCGACATCGCCGCGCTCAGCGCCGAGCTGCTGATCGCCGCAGCCGAGGGCGAGCCGCAGGACGGCGAGCTCGTGCAGCGCCGGGTGACCGCCGACAACGCGGCCGAGTTCGCGGGCTGAGCGCAGCTCCACCGATGACCGCACTCCACTCGACATCCCCACTCCTCGAACTCCGGGGAGTGGGGATGTCCTTCGGCCCCACCCGGGCGCTGACCGACATCGACGCCGTCGTGCACCCCGGCGAGATCGTGGGTCTGCTCGGCCACAACGGCGCCGGCAAGAGCACCCTCCTCAACCTCGTCAGCGGCATCGCGCACGCGACCGACGGCTCCCTCCGCTTCGGGGGCGAGGAGATCGGCCGAGCGCTCACCCCCGCCGCGGCGCTGGCCGCCGGCATCACGGTGATCCACCAGGACCCCGCGCTCATCCCGGGCCTCACCGTGCTCGACAACCTCGTACTCGGCCTGCCGCGCTCCGGCTCGCGGCGCGAGCTGCGGGCCCGCGCCGAGGCCGCGGTCACGCGCGTCGGGCTCGACGCGCCGCTCGATCTCGCCGTCGCCGCCCTCGCCATCGGCGAGCGGCAGATGCTCGAGCTGGCCAGGGGGCTGATGAGCTCTCACACCCGGCTGCTGCTGCTCGACGAGCCGACCGCCGCACTCGGCCACGCCGAGACCCAGGCCCTGCACGAACTGGTGCAGGAGCTCGCCGCCGAGGGCGCCGCGGTGGTCTACGTGTCGCACCGCCTGCCCGACGTGGTCGAGATTTGCACCCGGGTGATGGTGCTGCGCGGTGGCGGCCTCGTGCTCGACCGCCCGCTCGAGGGGCTCACGGCGGAGGCGATCGCCCACGCGCTGGCTCCCGACGACGACGAGCTCGAGTTCGAGACGCCCGAGCCCGGAGCCGAGGTGCTCGACGCCGGCGCGTTCTCGGTGCGCGGCGGCGAGGTCGTCGGGCTCTACGGCATGGCGGCGGGAGAACAGTTCACCCTGCTCGACTCGATCACCGCCGGTGGCCGCCTCGGCCCGACCATCCGCCTGGACGGCGCCGACCTGCGCCTCGACGGCCCCGCCGACGCGATCGCCCACGGTGTCTACGCGGTGCCCGCCGACCGGGAGCGCGACGGCCTCGTCGCCGGGATGGCCGCCCAGGACAACGTCCTCATCCCCTGGCTGCCGCGGTTCGGAACGCGCG
Source organism: Herbiconiux moechotypicola (assembly GCF_024979255.1). Classification (GTDB taxonomy): domain Bacteria; phylum Actinomycetota; class Actinomycetes; order Actinomycetales; family Microbacteriaceae; genus Herbiconiux; species Herbiconiux moechotypicola. The sequence goes on along the minus strand of NZ_JANLCN010000007.1, from coordinate 176,900 downwards.
GGTGGTGGACGACGGCCTCGACCGGCGGCGACAGCTACGCGGCCGCCCGCCGGGAGTTCGCCGTGCACGGACCGCCGGGGTCGAGCCCCCTCTCCGCCTTCAGCGGCGGCAACCGCCAGAAGCACCTGCTCGCCCGCTGGCTCTCCGTGGAGTCACCCTCGGTGCTGCTGCTGCAGCAGCCCACCCAGGGGGTCGACATCTCGGCCAAGCGCGACATCACCCGAGTGGTGCGCCAGATGGCGGCATGCGGATGCGCGGTGGTCGTGGCCTCGGCCGAGGGCGACGAGATCGCTCAGCTCTGCGACCGCGCCCTCGTGCTGCACGACGGCCAGAGCATCCCCGTGGCCAGGAGTCCGCGCTTCGGCGCCGAGCTGCTCTCCACCCTCCTCGCCCTCGCAGACCGGCACACGCCCGGCTCGGGCCGCCCTACCCCCGCACCTCACACCGAATCGGAGGCCATCCGGCCGTGACCATCCAACGCGCCAAACTCCTGCTCGCGCAGAACGGCATCTTCATCGCCCTCGCGATCCTGTTCGCCGGGTTCGCGCTGGCGAACCCCAACTTCGCGAGCCTGTCCAACGTCTCCAACATCCTCGGCCAGTCGGTCGAACTGGCCCTGGTCGCCCTCCCGCTGGCACTCCTGGTCATCTCGGGCTCGATCGACTTCTCGGTGGGTTCGATCGCGTCGCTGGCCGCGGTCTCCGCCGCGCTGTGCATGCAGGCGACCGGATCGTTCTGGCTGGGTCTGACCGCGGGCCTCCTCGTCGGGGCGGCCGCCGGCCTCGTCAACGGTGTGCTCGTGGCCTACCTCGGCTTCAACTCCTTCGTCGTGACCCTCGGCTTCCTCAGCATCTGGGGCGGGCTCGCCCTCCTGTTGTCGGGCGGGCGCGGCATCAGCGGCCGCGACCTGCCCGGGGAGTTCGCAGCCCTGGCCTCCGCCCGGATCGGCCCGTTCCCGCTCACCCTCCTCATCCTGGTGGTCGCGGTGGCCTTGGCCTGGTGGGTGCTCGACCACACCGCGTTCGGCAAGCAGGTGTTCGCCACGGGAGGCAACCGCCGGGCGGCGATCCTCATGGGCGTGCCGGTGCAGCGGGTGCAGTGCCTGCTGTTCGTTGCCACCGGCTTCGGCGCCGCCCTCGCCGGCATCCTCCTCTCGGCGAAGGTGCAGAGCGCCAGCCCCACGGTCGGCACCGGTCTCGAGCTCGACGCGCTCACGGTGGTGCTGCTCGGCGGTGTGGCCATCGCCGGGGGCATCGGGCGCATCAGCGGCGTGATCGGGGGCGTGCTGTTCCTCCGGGTGCTGCGCAACGGGCTGGCCTTCCTCCAGGCGCCGCCCTTTCTGCAGACCGTGCTCATCGGCGCGACCCTGGTGATCGCCGTGGCGCTCGACTCCACCGTGCAGAAGGTCGTGCGCTCGTCGTGGAGCCGGATGCGCACGCCGAAGTCCCCCTCGCCGACCGCGTCGACAGGGTCGGGCACCACCTCGGGAGCAACCTCGTGACCGCCGCCGAGCTCGTGATCGAGGCCGCCCGCGTGCACACCCTCACCGGGCCCGACGGCAGCGGAGACGGATCGGAGCCCACCCACGTGGCGATCGCCGGCGACCGGATCCTGGCCGTCGGCGACGCCGACGCCGTCAGCGCCTTCGTCGACTCGCGCACCGAGAGACTGACCTTCCCGGGTGCCACCCTCATGCCGGGGTGGAGCGACGGCCACTGCCACCCGGTGTGGGGTCTCGAGATGACCGCGGGCACCATCCTGCTGCAGGCGGGAGACCTCGACCAGGCGAAGGCCCTGCTGCGGGCGGATTTGCCCGCCGACGGCGCCTCCGGCGCGCCCTCCGGTACCTGGGTGCTCGGCTGGGGCCTCACGGCCGACGTGTTCACCGACCAGAGCGACATCGCCGGCCGGGTGTTCGACGACGTGGCTGCGGGCCGGCCGCTCTACCTCCGCTTTCGCGACGGCCACTCCGGGCTCGCCAACGACGCAGCCCTCGCCGTGGCCGGCATCACGGGCGCGGAGGAGTTCGCCGGGGCGTCGCAGATCGTCGTCGGCGCCGACGGGCGACCGACCGGGCACCTGCTCGAGATGGAGGCGATGGCCCGACTCGAGAGCCACATCCATCGGGGTTCCCTCTCCGAGCGCGCCGGGCGGCTCGGCCGCCTGTTCGACTCCATGGCCGACCGCGGGCTCACTTCGCTGCAGGTGCTCGACGCCAACGGCGACCCGTTCGAGCTCTGTACCGAGCTGGAGCGTGTGGGAGAGCTCCCGCTCACGGTGCGGTTCTCGCCCCTGATCCAGCCGGGCGTCACCGACTCCGAGCTCGCGCGCTGGGTGCGCCTGCAGGGCACCGGCGGACGGCGCTGGCGGGTGGAGGGCGTGAAGCTCATGCTCGACGGAACGGTGGAAGGGGGCACGGCGTGGCTCGAGCATCCCGACCTCCTCGGGGAGAGCACCCGGCCGCTGTGGCTGCCGCCCGAGGAGTACCAGCGCGTGGTTCTGCACTTCGCCCGGCAGGGCATCCCCACCGCGACGCACGCCATCGGCGACCGCGCCGTCGAGTTCGCCCTCGAGACACTCGCCACGCTACCGGAGGAGCTCCGTCGCAGCGCCACTCACCGCATCGAGCACATCGAGACGCTGCCGGAGGCCACGATCGCGCGGATGGCCGAGCTCGGCGTCGTCGCGAGTGTGCAGCCCATCCACGCCCTGCACCTGCACCCCGACGGCCGCGACTCCTGGTCGGTGCGGCTCGGTGCGGAGAGGGCCGCGCGGGCGATCCCGATCCGCTCACTGGTCGAGGCGGGAGTGCCCGTGGTGCTGGGCTCGGACTGGCCCGTGGCCGACTTCGACCCGTTCAAGGGCTTCGCCGCGGCGGTGGCCCGTGCCGCGAGAACCCTGGACGACGGGCGCGTGGCCGTGCCCGACCAGTCGATCGACCGCTGGACCGCGCTGCGCGGCTACACCTCGACCTCGGCGATCGTGCGGGGCGACGGCGAGCACACCGGGCGCATCGAGCCCGGTCTCTCGGCCGACCTCACGCTCGTCGAGGGAGACCCGCTCACGATGACCGTCGACGAGCTGCAGCGGGTGACGGTGCTCGCCACCTGGGTGGGGGGCCGGATGCGTCGGGTCGCGGGCGGCGGGGCATGACGGCGACGCTCTTCGTCGCCGACGCCGTGCACGGCCACGTCGGCGCGCGCGGTGTCGTGGTGAGAGAGAACCGCATCACCGCCGTGGTGGGCGACCGCGAGCTGCGGCGCGTGGGCACGACGGTCGGCGAGGTGATCGAGCTCGGCGGCCACGTGTATCCGGGCTTCACCGATGCCCACAGCCACCCCTCGCTGGGCGCCGGACTGCAGCGCGGGGTCGACCTCTCCGACGTCGACGACCTCGCCGCCCTGCGTTCCGTGCTCTCCGACGCGGTTCGAGAGATCCCTCCCGGTGAGTGGCTGCTGGGCTGGGGCCTCTCGTACGGACTCTGGGACGACGACCAGCCCACCTCGGCGGTGCTCAGAGGTCTCGGCCGGCCGGTCGCGCTTCAGCTGTTCGACTGCCACGCACTCCTCCTCGACGAGGAGGCCGTCCGGGTGGCCGGAGTCGAGCGGATGCCGGCGTTCGGTTCGGGCGCCCACGCGGTGAGGGATGAGCGGGGCGCGTTCACCGGACTGGTCGTCGAGGAGGAGGCGATGGACCACGTCAGGCTCGCCATCCCGCCCGAGCACCCGGCTTCGCGCACCGACAGGCTCGGCCGGGTGCTCGCCGCGATGGCCGCGAGCGGCCTGACGGGACTCCACGTGATGGACGCGCTGGGCGACTCCGCCGAGCAGTACGACGAGCTCGAACGCACCGGCCGGCTGCCCCTGAGGCTCAAGCTGCACCGCTGGTACACCCCCGCGCTGGCCGCCGCGGGGGTCGATCCCGTCGACCCACCGCCCGGGCGGGGACGGCTCTGGCACCACCACGGTGTGAAACTCTTCCTCGACGGCACCGTCGACAACGGCACCGCCTGGCTGTCGTCGCCCGATCTGCGGGGCGAGTCGACCGGCAGCACCTGGGGCGACCCGGTGGAGTACGCGCGCGTGGTGCAGCGCCTGGCCGCCGCCGGCGTGCCCACGGCCACGCACGCCATCGGCGATGCAGCGATCCTGTGGGCGGCCGACACCATCGCCCGCGCCCACGCCGCGCATCCCGCGGTGCGCCACCGCATCGAGCATCTCGAGGTGACCTCCCCCGCCGCCGTCGCGGCGGTCGGCCGCAGCGGTGCCGTGGCGTCGGTGCAGCCCACCCACTGCACCCGCTTCGTGGCCGCGGACGGCTCCGACAACTGGTCGAGGCGCCTCGGCGACCGGCGCTCGCACGGCTGGCGCCTCCGGTCGCTCGCCGCGAGCGGGACGGTGCTGGCGCTCGGCTCCGACTTCCCGATCGCCCCCTTCGAGCCCCTGGGCATCCTCGCCGATGCCGTGTCGCGGCGGTGCACCGCGCGCGGCGGCGAGGCCGTCTCGCCCCTCGAGGCCCTGGGGGCGGACGAGGCCGTGCTGGCTTACACGGTCGGGGCGGCTCTCGCTGCCGGCGTCGAGCATGACGAGGGCACCATCGCGCCCGGGCGCCTCGCCGACCTCAGCGTGTTCGACGGAGACCTCTCGGCGGCGACCCCGGAACAGCTGCTCACTCGCCGCGCGGTCGCCACCGTCGTCGACGGCGAGTTCAGACGGAGCTGACCGAGACGGAAGCCGGCTCAGACGGGGTACGGCTTGAGCTCCACCGCGCGGGCGGCGTCGGCGATGCGATCGGTGGTGGAGTCGAGCACGGCCTCGATCTGCTCGGCGCTGAGCTCGGTGTCGGCACCGGGCTCGAGCTCGGTCATGCGCGCTGCCGAGATGCGGCCCAGTGCCTGGTTGGCCTCGACGAAGGGGCGCAGCACGGCGTCGTAGGCGGCGAACGCGGCCACGACGTCGCCCCCGCACGAGGCCAGCTCGCCGGCGAGCACGTACGCGCCCACGAGCGCGAGGCTCGACCCCTGCCCCGACATGGGCGACGCGCAGTAGGCGGCATCACCCACGAGCACCACCCGCCCGCTGCTCCAGCTCGGCATCTCGATCTGGGCGGCCGCGTCGAAGTACCAGTCCGTGGCGGCGGGCATCGCCTCCAGCAGACGCGGCACCTCCCAGCCGATCCCCGCGAAGGCCTCGCGCACGGCCTGCTCCTGCGCCTGCCGGTCGCGGCGGTCGTAGGTGTCTGTCGCGGCGAAGCCGAAGGTCGCCTTGGCCTCGGGTTCGGTTGCGGTCGCCCAGATCGCGGCCACCCGGCCGAGCTCGGAGTACTGCAGCTCCTCCCGGTCGCGACCGAGATGGTTCGGCACCGAGAACACGCACAGCGACATGCCGAGGTCACGGCGGAAGTCCTCCTCGGGGCCGAACACCAGGCTCCTGGTCGCCGAGTGCAGTCCATCCGCCCCCACCAGGGCGTCGGCGACGAAAGTCTCCCCCGTCGACAACGCCACCTCGATCCCCGCGGGGGTCTCGGTCACGCCCGTGACCGTGGTGGAGTACCGCACCTCGGCACCGGCGGCCCGGTCGAGCAGCCGGCACAGCGGCCCGCGCACGATCTCGAGGTCGTCGCCGATGCGGTGCCCGAAGTCGTCGCCGCTCATGCGGGCGATCTCGGCGCCCTCGCGGTCGACGAGCACGGCCCCGCGCATGTGGGTCGACGCCGCCTCGAGCGCCTCCAGCAGGCCGGCCCGCTCCATGATCTCGATCGCCGCGCCCCGCACGTCGATCTTGTAGCCGCCCACCACGAGTTCCGGAGCCTTCTCCACCACCACGGGCTCGTGCCCGAACCGGGTCAACCACTGGGCCAGCGAGAGTCCGGCGACGCCCGCTCCGACGATCACCACACGCATGGCCTTCACGCTATCGCACGGGTGTCGAGGCGTGCGAGCGGGCGGAATGCCACGGCCGGCGGCGGTGTTCCACTCCCTGTTCGACGACAGAATGGACGGTATGGCGAGCGACTTCCACAAGCCGGCCCTCTTCGAGGGTTCGCAGTTCGAGGGCTTCCAGGGCGGAGACGATCCCGCCACCATCAACCGGGTGGCGCACGAGACGGCCACCGCGCTGCTCAGCCGAGTGCGGAGCGACCCGCATCCCGAGGTCATCGGGCGACTGCTCACCTTCACCGACGACCACGGCATCGACGCCATCGCCGAGCTGTGGGCACGGGCGAGCGCCCACAGTCTGCCCGGCAGCCTGTGGCGCATCTACCTGCTGCGGGTGCTCATCCGGCAAGACCCGCAGAACGCCGGCTACGTGTTCGAGCGAGGCGCCGAGGCCATCCCCTCCATCGACCCCGTCATCGCCGGAGCCGAGACCCCCACCGGCCCGAAGGAGATCACCGAACTCGCCGACCGCATCCTGCGCGGCCTGTTCGAGGGCGACTTCGCCGTGGCCCTCGAGCGTGCCGCGGCCTTCTGCCACATCATGGCCCACGGATGCGCGACGCTGGCCGACGACGCCGAGTTCGGCTCGCCCGAGCAGGCCACCGTGCTCACCACGCGCGCGCTGCGCTTCGAGACCATCGGCGACGAGCTGCACCAGTCGGCCGCCCTCTGGCGGCACGACGCCCTCGACTGAGCCGGTAGACTGTCGGGGTCGGGTCGCAGTAACCCCGGGCTCCAAAATTCGCCGCTACGAGCGGCCTTCCGCCGAGAGGCGTTTCTGCGGCCCGGCCTCGATCAGCCGAAACGGCCGGAGACGTAGTCCTCGGTGTCCTGCACGCTCGGGTTCGAGAAGATCGTGGTGGTGTCGTCGTACTCGATGAGCTTGCCCGGCTTGCCGGTGCCGGCGATGTTGAAGAACGCGGTCTTGTCAGACACGCGCGAGGCCTGCTGCATGTTGTGCGTCACGATCACGACCGTGTACTGCTCCTTGAGCTCCTCGATCAGGTCTTCGATCGCGAGGGTCGAGATCGGGTCGAGGGCCGAGCACGGCTCGTCCATGAGGATGACGTCGGGCGCCACCGCGATCGCGCGGGCGATGCACAGACGCTGCTGCTGACCGCCCGAGAGGCCGGATCCGGGAGCGTTCAGGCGGTCCTTGACCTCGTTCCAGAGGTTCGCCCCGCGCAGCGACTTCTCGATCAGCGCGTCCGCATCCGACTTCGAGATGCGCTTGTTGTTGAGCTTCACGCCCGCCAGCACGTTCTCGCCGATCGACATGGTGGGGAACGGATTGGGGCGCTGGAACACCATGCCCACCTGGCGCCGCACGAGCACCGGGTCGACACCCTGGCCGTAGAGGTTGTTGCCGTCGATGAGCACCTCGCCCTCGACGTGCGCGCCGGGGATGACCTCGTGCATGCGGTTGAGGGTGCGCAGGAACGTGGACTTGCCGCATCCCGACGGCCCGATGAAGGCGGTCACGGTGCGCGGCTCGATCTTGAGGGAGACGCCCTCCACGGCGAGGAAGCTGCCGTAGTAGACGTTGAGGTCGTTGACTTCGATGCTCTTGGACAAGCGAGGGTTCCTTCGGATCGGTGCCGCGGTCAGCGGCCGAGTTTGGGCGAGAAGATCTTGGCGATGATGCGGGCCACCAGGTTCAGCACCATCACGATGAGCACGAGGGTGAGCGCACCGGTCCAGGCGCGCTCGAGGTAGGCCTCGGCGGGGATGCCCTGGTTGGCGTACTGCGTGTACACGAACACGGGCAGCGTCATCATGCGCTCCGAGAACAGGTTGTAGTTCATGCTCTGCGTGAACCCGGCGATGATGAGCAGCGGCGCGGTCTCACCGATGACGCGGGAGATGGAGAGCACCACACCGGTCGTGATGCCGGCGATCGAGGTGGGCAGCACCACCTTCACGATGGTGAGCCACTTCGGCACGCCGAGCGCGTAGGAGGCCTCGCGCAGCTCGTTGGGCACGAGCTTCAGCATCTCCTCGGTGGAGCGCACCACCACGGGGATCATGAGCACCGAGAGCGCCACCGAACCGCCGAAACCGAAGCGGATGCCCGGCTGGTTCAGGATGAGCGCGAAGAACGCGAACGCGAACAGGCCGGCGACGATGGAGGGGATGCCGGTCATCACGTCGACCAGGAAGGTGATGGCGCGCGCGAGGTGGCCGCGGCCGTACTCCACCAGGTAGATGGCGGTGAGGATGCCGATCGGCACCGAGATGAGCGCCGCCATGCCGGTGATCTCGAGGGTGCCGACGATGGCGTGCAGGGCACCGCCGCCTTCGCCCACCACGTTGCGCATCGACTCGCTGAAGAACGACAGGTCGAAGCGCGGGAGGCCGTTGGCGATGGTGGTGTAGAGCAGCGAGATGAGCGGCAGCAGCGCGATGATGAAGGCCAGCGCCACCAGTGACGTGACGAAGCGGTTCGTCGCGGGGCGAGGGCCTTCGTACACGCGCGACGCCACGTAGTTGATGATGACGAAGAGCATGGTGCCGAAGAAGACGGTGCCGACGATGTCGAACCCCGAGGTCACACCCGCACCGGCGAGGATGCCGTACAGGATGCCGACGAGGACCCAGCTGCCGCCGAGGATGATCCACGGCACGGGCTTCGGCAGGATGCCCGTGGTGAGCGTGTTCGCGATCGGCGCGGCCGGCCGGGTCGGAGGCGTGGTGATCGTGGTCATGATCTAGTTGGCTCCCGAAAAGGCCTTGCGGCGGTTGACGATGGCGCGGGCGATGAAGTTCACCGCGAAGGTGATCACGAAGAGGATGAGACCGGTCGCGATCAGCACGTTCACGCCGACGCCGTGGGCCTCGGGGAAGTTGAGCGCGATGTTCGCGGCGATCGTGGTGGGGTTCGTCGAGGTGAGCAGCGCGAAGGAGATGAGCACCTGGGGCGAGAGCACCATCGCCACGGCCATCGTCTCTCCGAGCGCGCGGCCGAGGCCGAGCATCGAGGCCGACACGATCCCGGGGCGGCCGAACGGCAGCACCGCGGTGCGGATCATCTCCCAGCGGGTGGCGCCCAGCGCCAGCGCGGCCTCCTCGTGGAGCTTCGGGGTCTGCAGGAAGATCTCGCGGCTGAGCGCGGTGATGATCGGGAGGATCATGACCGCGAGCACGATCGCGACGGTGAGGATGGTGCGGCCGGTGCCGGAGACCGGGCCCTGGAACAGCGGGATCCAGCCGAACAGGTCGACCAGGGTCGACCAGAACGGCTGCACGAACGGCGCCAGCACCGTGATGCCCCAGAGGCCGAACACCACGCTCGGCACGGCGGCGAGCAGGTCGACCACGTAGCCGAGCCCCTGCGCCAGCCGGCGCGGGGCGTAGTGCGAGATGAAGAGGGCGATGCCGATGGAGAGCGGCACGGCGATGAGCAGCGCGAGGAAGGCCGCCCAGATGGTGCCGAACACCAGCGGGCCCACGTAGACCCAGAAGTTGTCGGCGCCCTTGAGGTCGTCGGGTTCTGCGGTGAACGCCGGGATGCTCTGGGCGATGAGGAAGATCGTCACCGCCGCCAGGATGGCGAGGATGAGCGAGCCTGCCACGACCGTGCTGGTCGAGAAGATCCGGTCGCCTGGCCGTTGCTTGGCCTTCAGTCGGTTCGGGCCGGCCTGCGTGGCGGGGGCGGTGGTCATGGGGAGCAGGTCTCCTGTCGTGCTGCGGTGAGGACTGCGGGTGGGGCCTGTGGGGTGGAGCGGCGGCGGGAGGAGGACCCCCTACCTGCCTCTGTCCGGTTCCGGGCCGCAGAAGCGACCGGAACCGGACAGAGGATGTGGCGCGATGTTACTTGATGGTCTCGATGGCGGCCGCGACCTGGTCGGACAGAGCCGACGAGAGCGGGGCGGCACCGGCCGACTCAGCGGCGACGGCCTGGCCGTCGGGGCTGGCGATGTAGCCGATGTAGGCCTTCACGAGCTCGGCCTGAGCGGCGTCGGCGTACTCCTGGCAGACGATCGCGTAGGAGACGAGCACCAGCGGGTAGTGCGTCGGGTCGGTGGTCTCGCGGTCGAGGGCGATCGCGATGTCGTTGGCCTCGCGGCCCTCGACCAGCGGCGAACCCTCGACGACGGCGGCAGCGCCCTCGGCGGTGTACTCGACGAACTCGTCGCCCACCTTGATCTTGGCGACACCGAGGTCACCGGCCTTCGAGGCGTCGGCGTAGCCGATGGTGTTCACACCGTTGGTGACGGCCTGGATGACGCCGGAAGTGCCCTGGGCGCCCTCACCCGACTGGAACGGGAAGGTGTCGGCGGCCTTCTCGGTCCACGCCTCGGGAGCGACCTTGCCGAGGTAGTCGGTGAAGTTCTTGGTGGTGCCCGAGTCGTCGGAGCGGTGCACGGCGGTGATCGCGCCCGAGGGGAGCGTGGCGTCGGGGTTGAGCGCGACGATGGCCGGGTCGTTCCAGGTGGTGATCGAGCCGTTGAAGATGTTCGCGAGGGTGACGGCGTCGAGGTTCAGCTCGTCGACGCCCTCGATGTTGAACACGACGGCGATCGGCGAGATGTAGACCGGGAGGTCGATCGCCTTGGTGTCGGGGGCGCAGCTGCCGAATTCACCGGCGAGCTCGTCGTCGGAGAGGGCCGAGTCGGAGCCGGCGAAGGCGGCGGCACCCGAGATGAAGCTCTCGCGGCCGGCGCCCGAACCCTGCGGGTCGTAGTTGATGGTGACGTCGGGGTTCGCGGTCTGGAAGGCGGCGATCCAGGCCTCCTGGGCCGAGCCCTGCGAGGAGGCGCCGATGCCGGTGAGGGTGCCGGAGAGCGCGGGGGTGTCGGCGTCGCCGGTGCTGGCGGGGGCCCCGCCTTCGTTCGAGGCGCAGGCGCTCAGGGCGAGCGCGGCAGTGAGGGCGATGACCGCGGGGGCGGCATAGCGCTTGAGCTTCACGAGGAATCCCTTTCGAGTGATTTCAGGTCGGGCCGGTGCGGGCCCTCATGAGACGCTAGGCGCGACGCCTTAAGACACTGCCGCCCGGGGGTGAACGGAAGGTGAACAGCCGGGTGCACTCGACGGATGCGCACCCCCACTCGACGGGGCACGCGGCGTCGCGTCAGCGCGGCTCGTGCGTCTCGACCGCCACGATGCCGGAGCCCGGCAGATCGACCGAGAGGTGAAGCACCGAGAAACCGGCGACCGGCAGGTCGCCGGCGCGCGAGGCGGTGGCGATCGGAGCCGTGCCGGTGGCCAACGCCACCTCGCGCACGATGTCGGGCAGCACGGGGCCGTGGCTGCACACGATCGCGGTCACGCGCTTGCGCACACGCTTGCCCACGAGGTCGCGCACCGCGCCCTCGCCCGACTCCCACGCATCCTGGCTCACCGCATCCGTCGCCTTGGGCGTGAGGTGCAGTGCCTTCGACACCGGCTCGACCGTCTGGCGGCAGCGCAGCGCCGTCGAGGTGACGATCTTCTGCGGGCCGAACGCGCGGAGCGCCGGCACGATCGCGCGGGCCTCGAGGCGGCCGCGCTCGGTGAGTGGCCGCTGCGAGTCGGGGCCGTCGAACTGATACGGCGGCGTGGCCTTCGCGTGACGGAGGGCGATGATGCCGAAGGTGCGGGTGACGCCGGCCTCCACGAGCATCCTGAACCGTTCGACGATCTCGGCGTCGCGTTCGTAGGTGAGCGCGGCGAGGGCGCGCTTGACGCTCAGCCACTCCAGGGCCGCCACCTCGCCGTTGGGCAGGAAGGTGGAGCGGTTGACGGCGTCGTCGGTGACCTCGGCGGCCCAGTAGTGCACCACCTTCTCGCGACCGTTGGGCATGGTGTAGTTGGTGACGCCGAGCGGCACGCCGAGGGTGACGGCGAGACCGGTCTCCTCGGCCACCTCGCGCACGGCGGTGACGGGGAGTGTCTCGCCCGGGTCGACCTTGCCCTTGGGCAGCGACACGTCGCGATGCGCCGTGCGGTGGATGACGAGCACGTTGACCTTGCCGTCGACGATGCGCCAGCAGACGGCTCCGGCGGCGAAGACGGTCACCGCGTGGTGCCCGGTCGCTTGCGGCGGCTGATCTGGGTCATCAGCTCGTCCTGCAGGTCGATGAGGGGGGTGCCGTCGGCCGCCTTCTCGTGCCTCGTCCAGGTGCCGGAGTCGTCGAGCGCCCAGGAGGCGGTGCCCTCGCTCATGGCGAGCTCGAACAGGCCGTCGACCTCCTTGAGGTGGGCGGGGTCGACCAGGCGCACGAGCGCTTCGACGCGGCGGTCGAGGTTGCGGTGCATCATGTCGGCCGAACCGATGTACACCTGCGGGTCGCCGTCGTTGACGAACGAGAAGATGCGCGAGTGCTCCAGGTAGCGGCCGAGGATGGAGCGCACGGTGATGGTCTCGCTGAGCCCCGGCTGGCCCGGCTTCAGCGAGCAGATGCCGCGCACCCACACCTCAATGGGCACGCCGGCCTGGCTCGCCCGGTAGAGGCCGTCGATGATGGCCTCGTCGACCATCGAGTTCACCTTGATGCGGATGCCGGAGGGCTTGCCCTGGCGGGCGTTCTCGGCCTCGGTGGCGATGCGCTTGAGCAGGCCCTTGCGCAGGTGCAGCGGCGCCACCAGGAGGCGCTTGAACTTCTTCTCGATGGCGTAGCCGGAGAGCTCGTTGAACAGGCGGGTGAGGTCTTTGCCCACCTGGTCGTCGGCGGTGAGCAGGCCCAGGTCTTCGTAGATGCGCGAGGTCTTGGGGTTGTAGTTGCCGGTGCCGATGTGGCTGTAGCTCTTCAGGCGACCCTTCTCCTGGCGGATGACGAGGGCGAGCTTGCAGTGCGTCTTCAGGCCCACCAGGCCGTACACCACGTGCACGCCCGCCTTCTCGAGCTTGCGGGCCCAGGAGATGTTCGCCTGCTCGTCGAAGCGGGCCTTGATCTCCACCAGGGCGAGCACCTGCTTGCCCGACTCCGCGGCGTCGATGAGCGCCTCCACGATGGGGCTGTCGCCGCTCGTGCGGTAGAGGGTCTGCTTGATGGCGAGCACGTTGGGGTCGGCGGCGGCCTGCTCGAGGAAGGCCTGCACGCTCGTGGCGAACGACTCGTAGGGGTGGTGCAGCAGGATGTCGCCGCGGCTGATGGCCTTGAAGATGTCGGGCTTCGCGTTCGGCTCCGGCGGCAGCAGGGCGGCCGCCGTGGTGGGCACGTGCTTCGGGTACTTCAGGTCGGGGCGGGCGATCTTCGTGAGGTCGAACAGGCCGCCCAGGTCGAGCGGGGAGGGCAGGCGGTACACCTCCTGCTCGGTCACGTCGAGCTCGCGCACGATGAGGTCGAGGGTCACCGGGTCCATGTCGTCGGTGATCTCGAGCCGGATGGGCGGGCCGAAGCGGCGTCGCAGAAGCTCCTTCTCGAGGGCCTGCAGCAGGTTCTCGGTCTCGTCCTCGTCGATCTCGACGTCTTCGTTGCGGGTGACGCGGAACACGTGGTGCTCCACCACCTCCATGCCCGGGAAGAGGTCTTGCAAGAAGTTCGCGATGAGGTCTTCGAGGGTGATGAACCGCACCTCGTTCACCGACTCCCGCACGTCGATGCGCACGAAACGGTCGAGCACCTGAGGCACCTTGAGGCGGGCGAACTCCTCCTTGCCGGTCTTCGAGTTGCGCACCCGCACCGAGAGGTTGAGCGACAGCCCCGAGATGTAGGGGAACGGATGCGCGGGGTCGACCGCGAGCGGCATGAGCACCGGGAAGATCTGGTTCGAGAAGATGGTGTGCAGGTTCTCGCGGTCGGCCTCGTCGAGCTCGTCCCAGGTGACGATGCGGATGCCCGCCTCGGCGAGCGCCGGCCGCACCAGGTTCTGGTAGGCGGCGGCGTGCCTGGCCTGCAGTTCGTGGGCCTTGACCGAGATGTCCTCGAGCACGTCCGTCGGCCGGCGGCCCACGTTCGTGGGCACCGCGAGGTCGGTGAGGATGCGGCGCTTCAGACCCGCGACCCGCACCATGAAGAACTCGTCGAGGTTCGAGGCGAAGATGGCGAGGAAGTTCGCCCGTTCGAGCACCGGGAGCGTCGGGTCTTCGGCGAGTTCGAGCACGCGGGTGTTGAAGGCGAGCCAGCTGAGCTCCCGGTCGAGGTAGCGGCCCTCGGGGAGCGCGGGGCCCGCATCCGTCACGGCGAGTTCGTCGTAGTCGTCGTCGAAGTCGGTCACGACTCCGGCATCGAGCGAGATCAGGTCGTCGTCCATCCCCACATCATGTCACCCACCCATGAACCCCGGCGACCCGTCCCCCACCGACGGCTCGCCGCGCTACAGTCCAGCGCCACCCGCGATCAACTCGAGATTCTGCTGGCCTTCTCGTCGTTCCTGCTCTTCGAGAAGCCCCCAAGCCGGGTGCCGCTCGTCACGCAGATGAGCGTGGATGGCCCGCAGGCGCCGGCGATCGTTGTGGGAAAGCCGGTAGTCGAGCGCCGAGGCATCACCGACCGCTGCAAGGAGCGTTGCCGAGTCCTGAAGGTGTCGCTCGGGATTGCGTGTATCGACCATCCAAGCGGCACCCTTCGCCACGAGAGCACCCAGGGTGTTCGGAATCCCTACCGAGCAGACGAGATCCGGTGAGAACTCCAATCTCCACACTTCGCGCCGGTTGATGGCCTGCTGACCAGCGGGAGCCTGGAAGGCTGGGCGCCCACTCAGGCGGGCTCGGATGTGCGAGGGCAGGTGATCGGCAACCATTACGTCGATGACTCGATCGTCAGAATGACGAAAGCGGTAGGCCGTGTCGTAATCCGTGTTCAGAGCGAATCCCAGATCTCGCAGCACTGCCTGCACTTCGGCCAGGCTCGTGCGTGCCGCCACGACATCGACCAGAACGTCTGCGTCAGCGGTAGGCCGGGTGGAACTCAGAGTTGCTGCGCGGGCGTGCGCGTAGACCATCAGACCGCCAACCAGTGTCAGTGACTCCGAGAGGCCCGCACGATCGAGGTCGATGATGCTCTGCCACGCCGGTACGGTCTCGTCACCCGTGAGCTCGACTATTCGGCTGATCTCAGCCAACTCGTCCTCATCGTCTCCAGTACAGCGATCCCCGCGGCACGCTCACGCGCATCCGCAGCGACCGCCAAGTCCGCAGCCACCACCGAACCGGGCAAGACCTCCGCATCCGCGCTCTCGGGAATGGTGTTGTCAAATAGGCACACACGGCCCGACGGATCATCGACCAAGAAATGAGCTCGCGCCCACTCCCCGATCGACGCGCCCTTCGGTACATAGCCATAGACGCGCCGCCGATCGGGAAGGAGGTCTGTTTCAATCGACTCGATCGCTGATCGGCCCGTGAGCAAGAGACCTTGCTCGGCCAGCGTGAGGTTGGCGGCGCGAAAGCGATACGGCTGAGATCGAGCGGCGACATCTCGCGCGAGTTCCTCGGCGGTTTTCGTTCGAATGCGTCGTCTGATCCGCGCGCGCGTGCTGTCTGAGACCCAGTCGGTCCTGCACCCCGCGAGCAGGAACAGGAGCGCCCACGCCGCATCCGGTGTCAGGCCGCGCGCACGTTGATGGCGCCGCTCATAGGCCTGAGCGCTGGTGGCATCCACCAACCACTCACCGCTGTCGGTGCGCTTGGCACTCACGCGTCCTTCGGCGACGATCTGGTTCGCGCGACGCTGAGTCACCCCGAGTCGCTCGGCCAGCACGGCGACCGACATCTCCGCCATGTCATACTCCTTCTAGATCTAGAAGTATTCTGACACAAACCGCATTGCACGGTGGGCCCTGCCCGACGAATCTCAAACAGCTGTCCGGCCCTCCGAACCATGATTCGTCGCGTTCTCAGGGGATCCGAGGGGCGCGGACCACGGTCGCGGGGGTCGGAGAGGCAGGATACGCGAGGTCCGGCGGCGAAAACGTGTGCAGTCTCAAACACGGTTGATCCCCGCGAGCCGCGCCGAGCTGCTGGCTGGGTACGAGGACAGCATGCCAGTTCGCGTGATCGCGGCGAGGTCCTGACCGTATGCTATCGACCTTCGGCTCGACACCTGACGAATTCGTGGTTCGACTGGGCGTGCGACTCCTCCGCCACGACTCAGTCGCAGGCTAAGCCATCCGGTGCATTCGCTCTGGCGAACATGGTGAGCAACGAGTCGAAACGTCCCTGATTGCACACGACGCGTGCGTTCACCTGATCGCCCTTGACGACCGATATCTCACGCTGGTCGGAAATCATCGTCGTCCAACCGTCTGAAGTGTCCAGAACGTAGACCGTTTGAGCGGGTTCGTCTTCGATCTGCACTTGCTCCAACGGGAGCCACATTCCGGCAGGAACGACAAGAACGGTCACTAGACCGAATAGACCGCCAATCCAAGCGGTCTTTGGGACGACGACCGTCGCTGTCGTTTTAGCGCCAGCGTTTCTCCTCCGTCGCCGCCGGAGAACGATGCGACGCGTAATCTCCCCGGCTATCAGTCCGCCAAGCAGCGCCCCCGGCGTCACCCAGCCAGCCGGAAACGGTACGAGAAACAGATAAAACAAAACGCTGACGACGACTAGCGCGACAAGAAGAGGAGAGCGGCGGATTCGTGGGATGAGATTCGGCAGATGGTTATCGAATAGCGCAATCTGGAACGCGAGAAGAACGAAAACTGGGATGATCGGTAAGAATGTCCCGAACAGGATGGTGGGCACGTCTAGCGTGCTTACAAGTGTCTTCAGAACAACGGGATCGCCCCCGGCGTAGGCCACTAATCGGAAGCCTGCAAGCGCGAATGGCAAGATCGCAAGCAGAAGGGCCAAATTGCCTGCGACAAGAGACCGCCACCCTTTAGGAGCTGTTCGCACTTCGACGGCTGCATGATCCCCACCCACGCCTGAAGCGTACCCGTGTCAAAGGCCCTCCAGACACGAGTGGTTTCGGAGGGCATCAACTCGCCAGCCTTTACGTGGATCATCGGGGAGGCGACGCAAATGGTGGTGGGCCCGGTGGGGCTCGAACCCACGACCCGCGGATTAAAAGTCCGATGCTCTGCCAACTGAGCTACAGGCCCTACCCCTCGAGGATACCGGGAAAAAAATCTCCCCGAGCCTGTCGATCGTCGGCGCCCGCTGCGTCATGCAGGCGAGAGAGGGGGAGACGCCCCCTCGGAACGGACCGTCATGACCGTCAACGCGATCGCCGTCCTGCTCGCCGCCGTGAGCAGCATGGTCGTCGGCACCGTGTGGTACCTCCCCCGGGTCTTCGGAGACCGGTGGCAGGCCATCACGGGCAAGAACCCCTCCAAGCCGCGCAATCCGGCAGCCACCTACTCCGGCTCGTTCGTGGCGGCCGCCGTCACCGCGGTCGTGCTCGAGATCGCGTCGGGCCTCGTGCACGAGTCGGTCGGCGGCAGTTCCGTGCTGGTCGCAGTGGCGACCGCGGTGGTGCTGTGGGCGGGGTTCACGGCGGCGCCGAGCGCGGTGCACTACCTTTTCGAAGGACGGGGAGTGCCCCTGTTCGCGATCAACGTGCTGCACCAGCTCGCGACAGCGCTCGTCATGGCGATCATCATCGGTCTGTTCGGCTGAGAGGATGAAGAACGATGGAATACATGATCCTGATCAACGGCGACGAGTCCGCTCCGCGCCCGAGCTACGGCGAGCCCGGCTACGAGGAGTTCATGGCCACCTGGCTCGCTTACACCCAGCGTCTCATCGACGGCGGCCACTGGGTGAGCGGCGCCAACCTCCACCCGAGCACCACCGCCACCACCATCGCCCGAGGGTTCGGCACCGGGGACACCCTTCTCGACGGCCCGTACGCCGAAACAAAGGAGCAGCTGGCCGGCTACTACCTCATCCGCGCAGCCGACCTCGACGAGGCCTTGCAGCTCGCGGCCGCCATCCCGCTGCCCGCGGGTGCGATCGAGGTGCGGCCCGTCTCATACCGGCCCGACGCATCCTGAACCCACCGGCGGTGACGCGGTTCCCCGAGGCGGTCAGCCGCCTCGCGCGTGAGGAGAGCGGGCGCGTGCTCGCTCTCCTCACGCACCGTTTCGGCGACCTCGGTCTGGCCGACGACGCGGTTCAGGATGCGCTGGTCAGCGCACTCTCGTGGGAGTCGGTTCCTGACAACCCGGCCGCGTGGCTCTACACGGTGGCGCACAACCGCGCGATCGACCTGCTGCGTCGCGAGGCCGCCGCCCGCCGGCGGCTGCTGCGGGCGGCACCCGAGCTGACCACCCCACCGCCCCCGAACGAGGAGGAACCGATGATCGTCGAGCACTCCCCCGTGGGCGACGAGCAGCTGCGCCTCATGCTGCTGTGCTGCCACCCGGCTCTCGACCGCGACACCCAGATCGCTCTCACCCTCCGGCTCGTCGGCGGGCTCACCACCACCGAGATCGCCGCCGCCTTCCTCGTCGCCGAGCCCACCCTGGCGCAGCGAATCGTTCGGGCGAAGCGCAAGATCCGGGCTGCGGGCATCCCGCTGTCCATCCCGGCCGAGCTCGGCGACCGCCTCCACACCCTCCTCACCGTGCTCTATCTCATCTTCAACGAGGGGTATCTCGCCCGGGCTTCGGAGGGGCACCGACTCGCCCTCATGGACGACGCCGTGCGGCTCACGGAGAGCACCGACGCTCTCACACCGGGCCACGCCGAGGTGGAGGGGCTGCTCGCCCTCGAGCTGTTCACACGCGCGCGCACCGCTGCGCGCTTCGATGCCGAGGGCGAGATCGTCCTTCTCGAGCACCAGGACCGGTCGCGGTGGTCGCTGTCGGACATCACTCGCGCCGACGCGGCACTCTCTTCGGCCCTGAGCCGGATGGAACCGGGACCGTTCCAGTTGCACGCTCTCATCGCCTCGCGGCACGCTCACGCCGCCACCCCGGCAGGCACCGACTGGCCCACGATCGCCGCGCTCTACCGGCAGCTCGCGCAGATGGACCGATCGCCGGTGGTCGCGCTCAACCGGGCGGTCGCGGTGGCGATGGCTGAGGGGCCGGATGCGGGACTGGCGCTGCTCGACGAGGTGACCGGGCTGGAGGAATACCACCTCTACTGGGCAGCGCGGGGCGAGCTCCTGCGGCGCGCCGGGCGGAATGACGAGGAGGTGCGATCGGCCCTGCTCAGGGCTCGGGAGCTCGCGGCGAATCCGGTGGAGCGACGGCATCTCGACCGGCTGCTGTGACCGCGTCGGCGGGGCTGCCCCAGCGGTACCAGGCGGCGACGTAGATGCCGAGGCCGGTGACGAGGGCGACGATCACCCAGAGCACGATGAGGAAGTCGATCCACGAGCCGATCGGGGGCGAACCGGGGAGGAAGGTGCGGAGCGGGATGGTGGCGAAGAGCATCGCACCCATCCAGCTGGTGAGCGTGGCCTCGACCTTGCGACGACCGGTGTAGGCGTTGACGGCGACGATGAACACGAGCACCGGCATCGTGACGAGGAGTGCCAGCAGCACGGTGCCGAACGCCAGCGTCGCCCCCGACCGCGACGCCTCGATCGCCAGGAAGGGGACGGGCAAGACCGAGCCGTCGGACTGGACGAGGGCACCGTCCTCGAGAGGGAGTTCACCGGCCACGGCGTGGAAGTTCCAGCCGGAGAGGTATCCCTTCCAATCGATCCTGATCGGGACATTCTCGTAGTCGCCACCGGCACCGCTGAACGCAAGAAACGCGACTTGCGTCGTGTAGCGGTCGAGGGGCCAATTCTCGGCGGAGCCTTCGGCGTTCACGGCGATGGTGCGCGTGGCGCGAGGGATACCTCCAGCGTCGAGGGTGATGGCTGTGTCGTCGGCCGGGTAGACCACCACCGACAACGCTTTCTCGAGCTGGACCCCGTTCTCGGCGATCAGAGATTCGGGCGCCTCGACCACGACATCGAGCGACAGCCGCTCGTTCGGACCGTTGATCGCGTTCGGTGTGATCTCGACGAGCACCGCCGACTCATCCGATGCTTGTTGGTCGCCCGCCTCCACCTCCTCCACGCGGCCGCTGGCGGCGTAGAGGAGCACGACGATGACGTAGGTGACCACGGCCACCGCGATACCGGCGACCGTCAGCCATCGACGGCGCTTACGACCGGCACCGAGCCCGGTGCCCGCATCCCTCTCTCCCCCGCTCACGCTCCGAGTGTAGCGACGCGCATCCGCACCGCCCGCCTCAGCGGTCGGGCAGCAGCTCTCCCGCAGCGCCCGGCTCGGGCATGATGCGCAGGTCGCCCCGGTTCGCCGCCTCCACCATGAGTTCGAGCCACGCCCGGTTGATGACCGGCGGCCGGCTGCCGTAGAAACGGAAGCGGAGCGCGATCGACGGATGCACCCACAGCGTCTCCCGCCCGCTGCCCTGGCTCGGGTCGACCCGCCACGACAGCGAGAACGGCTCGTGGTTGCGCATCTTGGTGAGCATGACGATGCGCAGGTGCGCGAGGAGGCGGTCGTCCATCTCGATCTCGGAAGAGCCCGGACCGTAGATCAATTGGCCCAAGCCGACTCTCCAGGTGTGTTCGCGACTGTCCTCGCGACCGCCGAGTGCGAGCCTAGCCGCGCCGAATTTCGTGCCCAAATTCGCCGAACAGGGGCTTGACAAGAGCCTCCAGCCGGGTCAGCCGACGGCGAGTCGGATGCCCCATTGCAGCGTCCAGCTCTCCCCCGGCTGCAGGTACCGCAGCCCGGTGCCCGAGTTGAGCGCGTCCGCCGGCGCGGTCATCGGCTCGAGCGCCACCGCCCGGCGCGGCCCCTCGGGAGCCGCGAACGCCGTGGGCGTGAACACCTGGACCACGGGGAACGACGCGTCCGCCCAGAGCTCCACGCGCCGCCCGTCGGGCGCGGTGAGCGAGTGCGCGCTCCGGCCGTCGACGACGCCGACGTCGGTGTAGCCGTGGTCGATCGCGAGCCCGCCCACGAGCCGCCCGCCGCGTAGATCGGCCTCGGTGTCCTCGACCGGCTCCTCGCCGATCGGGATCTGCTTGGCGTCGGTGAGGATGCGCGTGGCCGCGTCGACGGTGAGCGTGAGCTCCTCCACCGGCACCTCCCCCACCCGCAGGTACGGATGCGCGCCCACCGCGACCGGGGCGGGTTCGGCCGACTCGTTGGCGACGGTGTGCGTCACCACCATCCCGTCGGCGACGAGCGCGTGCTCGACCGTCGTCGCCAGCAGGAACGGCCAGCCGTGCTGGGGGAAGACGGATGCGCCCTGCAGCACCCGGTGCGCCTCCCGCTCGAGCAGACGGTAGCCGGTGAATCGGAGCAGACCGTGGATGGCGTTGCCCGTCTTCGGCTCGGTGATGTCGAGCTGCAGCGCCTCGCCCTCGTGGTGCCAGAGCCCGCCGGCGACCCGGTTCGGCCAGGGCACCAACACGATGCCCGCGGCTCCGGGCGGCGTCGACGACTCGGGAAAGCTCTCCACGAGCGCGGTGCCGCCGACCTCGAGCGAGCGGATTCCCGCCGCCACCTCGGTGACGATCGCCGAGACGCCCCGGCCTCCTTCGTCGAGCTGCAGGTGGTACTGGTCTCCGGTGGGTGCGTGCACCTGTCGAGCCTACCCGCCGCCTCGCTCAGGCCCGGCGCTCAGGCCCGGCGCTCGGCCTCGTCGATCACGTTCTTCAGCAGCATCGCCCGCGTCATCGGCCCGACTCCGCCGGGCACCGGCGAGAGGAACCCCGCGACCTCGGCCACGGCCGGGTCGACGTCGCCCACGAGACGCGCCTTGCCCGTCGTCTCGTCGACGACCCGCGTGATGCCCACGTCGAGCACCGCCGCCCCCGGCTTCACCCAGTCGGCCTTGATGAGCCCGGGCACGCCCACCGCGGCCACCACCACGTCGGCCCGCCGCACCTCGGCGGCGAGGTCGGTGGTGCGCGAGTGGGTGAGGGTGACGGTCGCATCCACGCCCTTACGGGTGAGCAGCAGACCGAGCGGCCGCCCGACGGTGAGACCGCGGCCCACCACCACGACGTGCTTGCCGGGGAGGGTGACGCCGTAGCGGGTGAGCATCTCGACGATGCCGGCCGGGGTGCACGGCAGCGGCGAGTCGAGCTCGCCCTCCACCCCCAGCACGAGGCGGCCGAGGTTCGTGGGGTGCAGGCCGTCGCTGTCTTTCGCGGGGTCGATGAGCTCGAGCATGGCGTTCTCGTCGATGCCCGCGGGCAACGGCAGCTGCACGATGTACCCGGTGACCGCCTCGTCGGCATTGAGGCGCGCGATGGCGTCACGCACATCCTGCTCGGTGGCGTCGCCGGGAAGGTCGACGCGCACCGACTCGATGCCCACCTCCGCGCAGTCGCGGTGCTTGCCCGCCACGTAGGAGCGGGATGCGGGGTCGTCGCCCACCAGCAGGGTGCCGAGCCCGGGCACCACACCGCGGGCGCGCAGGGCCGCGACCCGTTCGGCGATCTCGCCCTTCAGCGCCGCCGCGGTGGCGACTCCGTCGAGCGTGACGGCTACCACTGCTCGAGGCCCGGGTAGAGCGGGAAGGCGCCGGCAAGCGTCTCGACGCGGCCGCGCAGCGCAGCCACGTCGGGCGAGGGCTGCAGCGCGGTGGCGATGATGTCGGCGACCTCGGTGAACTCCACGTCGCCGAAGCCGCGCGTGGCGAGGGCGGGGGTGCCGATGCGCAGGCCCGAGGTGACCATCGGGGGGCGCGGGTCGAAGGGCACTGAGTTGCGGTTCACGGTGATGCCCACCTCGTGCAGGATGTCTTCGGCCTGCTTGCCGTCGAGCTCGCTGGTGCGCAGGTCGGCGAGCACGAGGTGCACGTCGGTGCCGCCGGTGAGCACGTCGACGCCCGCGGCGCGCGAGTCGTCGGCCGTGAGGCGCTCGGCGAGGAGGCGGGCGCCGGAGAGCGTGCGCACCTGGCGGTCTTTGAACTCCTCGGTCGCGGCGAGCTTGAACGCGGTGGCCTTCGCGGCGATGACGTGCATGAGCGGGCCGCCCTGCTGGCCGGGGAACACGTTGGAGTTGAGCTTCTTGGCGAGCTCGGTGTCGCGGCTCACGATGAAGCCCGAGCGGGGGCCGCCGATGGTCTTGTGCACGGTGGAGGACACCACGTCGGCGAAGGGCACGGGCGAGGGATGCAGGCCCGCGGCCACGAGACCGGCGAAGTGCGCCATGTCGACCCAGAGCTTGGCGCCCACCTCGTCGGCGATGGCACGGAACGCGGCGAAGTCGAGCTGGCGCGGGTAGGCCGACCAGCCGGCGATGATGACCTGCGGCTTGTGCTCGAGCGCCTTGTCGCGCACCACGTTCATGTCGACGAGGAAGGTCTCGGGGTCGACGCCGTAGGAGACGGCGTTGTAGAGCTTGCCCGAGAAGTTGAGCTTCATGCCGTGCGTGAGGTGGCCGCCGTGCGCCAGCTCGAGGCCGAGGATGGTGTCGCCCGGGGTGGCGATGGCGGAGAGCACGGCGGCGTTGGCGCTGGCGCCGGAGTGCGGCTGCACGTTGGCGAACTCGGCGCCGAACAGAGCCTTGGCACGGGCGATGGCGAGTTCTTCGGCGATGTCGACGAACTCGCAGCCGCCGTAGTAGCGCCGGCCCGGGTAGCCCTCGGCGTACTTGTTGGTGAGCACCGAGCCCTGCGACTCGAGCACCGCGCGCGGTACGAAGTTCTCGCTCGCGATCATCTCGAGGGTGCTGCGCTGGCGGCCGAGCTCGAGCTTCAGCACCTCGGCGATCTCGGGGTCGACCTCACTGAGGGGGGCGGTGAATGTGTCGGACACGACTGGCTCCTTTTCGGCGTGACGGACTTCTGGTGAATCGGGATCCGTATCGACCCAGGCGCGCGGCCGAATCCCTTGTCCGTCGCTTCCCGATGGTGACCATCTGAACGCCAGTTGCGACGCCGTCAGCCTACCTCAAATGCGGCGTGCGCGGCGAGTGAGAACCGGGGTCGCGATCAGCAGCGCGGCGCCGAGGACGATGGCCACCAGGTAGACCCACGGCAAGGAGGCCAGCCCGAGCGACTCGAGAAAGAACGCTCCCACGAGCGCGCCGAACCCGATGCCGGTGTTGAACGCGGTGGAGTAGAACGCGCTCGCGGAATCGCGGATCTGCGGGGCCGCCGTGCGCATCAGCTGCGTAGACATGAGGGTCGGCAGCATGCCGAACATGATGCCCCACACCACGAACGCACCGATCGACACGGCGGTGTTGCCGGCGAACACGGCGATCGCCACCACGGAGACGGCGGTCGCGATGAGCGAGAAGAACAGCCCGAAGGTGGGTCGCTTGGCGAAGCCGATGCCCGCGATGAGCAGGCCCACGCCGCCGGCGGCGCCGTAGAGGAAGAGCAGCGTGCCGATCTGGTCTTCGGGCACCCCCATCTCCGACACCATGAACGGCGCGATGTAGGTGTTGAAGGCGTAGTGGCCGATCATGACGGTGGCGGCGAGCAGGCAGATGAGGGCGACCGCGGGCACCGTCTCATCGAGCGCGAACCGGCGCCGGCGGGTGGTGCCGCCCTGCGCATCCGGAGTCTTCTTCACCGCGACCGGGCGCTGCACGCGCGGCAGCAGGAGGTAGAGGAGCGCGGCGCCCAGCAGAGCCAGCACGCCGATGCCGAAGAAGGGGGCACGCCAGCCGAAGGCCTGGCCCACGACCGTGGAGAGCGGGATGCCCAGCACGAAGGCGAGCGTGCCGCCGGCGGTGGTGATGGCGACCGCGCGCCCGATCTGCTCACGCGGCACGAGGTGCGCCGAGTAGGCACCCACGACGCCCCAGAACACACCGTGGGCCATGCCGTTCAGGATGCGCGCGCCCGCCAGGAAGGCGAAGCTCGGCGCGAGGGCGGCCGCGATGCTGGAGAGCGCGATGACGACGAGCACGCAGATGACGAGCAGGTGCCGCGGCACGCGACGGAACAGGAGGGTGAGCGGAACGCTCGTGAGCACGACCGCGAAGGCGAAGAAGCTCATGAGGAGGCCGGTCTGGGCCTCGGAGACGCCGAGGCTCGTGCTCACCTCGGGGAGGAGGCCGGTGGGCACCATCTCGGCCGTGACCGAGAGGAACACGGCCGTGGAGAGCACGATGAGACCGCCCCACGGAAAGCGGGGAGCGGCTGCTGGGGTGACCGGGAGCGCCCCGGTCTGAGGAAAGGTTGTGGTCACAGTGCGCGCACCATTCGAAGACTTCTCGAAAACGGCGGACAGAGGGGGCTCGAGTGCCCGTCCTGACGACCTGAAGCACCGGTGACCACGGGTTGCGCCCGTGACGGTGACGACTTCGTACATGCCCGTGGCCGAACGATGACCGCGCGACCACTGACTATTCTAGCGTGGGGACACGCCCGGGCAAGAGGAGAACGACATGGCTTTGCCGCACAACCACTGGGTGCTCACCTTCGTGTGCGCCGACCTCCCGGGCATCGTGCACGCGGTGAGCGGAGCGGTGGTGGAGTCGGGCGGCAACATCACCGAGAGTCAGCAGTTCTCCTCGGCCGACACCGGGCGCTTCTTCATGCGCCTGCAGGTGGAGTCGCAGGCCGGCCGCGAGGTGTTCGAGGCCGCGCTCGCCCCCGTGGTGGAGCGCTACGGCATGGACTGGCGGCTCGACACGGTCGGTCGCCCGCTGCGCACGCTGGTGCTCGCCTCCACCGCCGCGCACTGCCTCAACGACCTGCTGTTCCGGCAGCGCGCCGGCCAGCTGCCGGTCGAGATCCCCCTCGTGCTCTCGAACCACGGCTCGCTGCGCGACCTGGCCGGGTTCTACGGTGTGCCGTTCGAGTCGCTGCCGGTGACGGATGCGGAGTCGAAGGCGGCCTTCGAGCGTCGCGTCATCGAGGCGGTCGAGACCCACGACATCGAACTCGTGGTGCTGGCCCGGTACATGCAGATCATCTCGCCCGAGCTGTGCGCGCGGCTCGAGGGCCGGCTCATCAACATCCACCACTCCTTCCTGCCCGGCTTCAAGGGGGCGAACCCCTACAAGCAGGCACACGCCCGCGGCGTGAAGCTCATCGGGGCCACCGCGCACTTCGTGACCAGCGACCTCGACGAGGGACCGATCATCGAGCAGAACGTGGTGCGCGTCGACCACACGCGCACGCCGGCGGAGCTCGTGGCGATCGGTCAGGACGAGGAGAGCCGCACCCTCACCACGGCGGTGAAGTGGTTCGCCGAAGACCGCGTGCTGCTCGACGGCGCCCGCACCATCATCTTCCGCTGAGGCGATGCCCCGTCGCGACTACCAATTCGTAGTCACGACACGCTCGACTACGTCTAGGTATTCACGGCTGCCGCGTCGCACGTCACAGCCACGCTGACGCACACCGCCCGTGCGCGCGGTCAGAGGATGACCGGGTCCCAGGTGGGCTTGTGGGCGAAGGCGTGGCGGTAGTAGTCGAGCTGGGTGAGCTGGGAGGCGGCTTCTTCGTCGACCACGACGGTGGCACGGGGGTGGAGCTGGATGGCGGAGGCCGGGGTGCCGGCGCTCAGCGGCCCCTCCACCGCGGCGGCGACCGCGGACGCCTTCTGCCGGCCGAAGGCGAGCAGCACGAGTCGCTTCGCCCGCAGGATCGTGCCGAGTCCCTGCGTGATGCTGTGCAGCGGCACGTCGTCGATCGAGTCGAAGAAGCGCGCGTTGTCGCGCCGGGTCTGCTCGGTGAGGGTCTTCACGCGGGTGAGCGAGGCGAACGAGGAGCCGGGTTCGTTGAACCCGATGTGCCCGTCGGTGCCGATGCCGAGGATCTGGAGGTCGACGCCCCCGGCCGCGAGGATCGCGTCTTCGTAGCGGGCGCCCGCGGTCTCGATGCCGAGCGATCGCCCGTCGGGCACGTGGATGCGGCGGGCATCGAGGTGCAGGGGGCGCACCACCTCGCGGTCGATGACCGAGTGGTAGCTCTGCGGGTGGCCCGCGGCGATGCCGACGTATTCGTCGAGCGCGAAGCCGCGCAGCTTCGACAGGTCGAGCCCGGCGGCCACCCGTTCGGCCAGAGCTCGGTACACCGGCAACGGTGTGCTGCCGGTGGCGAGACCGAGCACCGCGTCGGCTCGCTCCCCCGCGAGCCGCTCGACGGCCTCCGCGACGAGGGCGCCCGCCACCTCGCGGTTCGCCACGACGATCACCTCTGCCATGAACCAGCGCCTTCCTTCTCGATCGGCGCCCCCACCAGTGCGGCACCGACCGCGGCTGCGGGGAAGCCCGCGGGCAGCAGGCTCACCCTGCGGTCGAGCTCGAGCGAGGCGAGGAACGGCGACTCCAGCGCCCAGCCTGCCAGAACGCGGCGCACCTCGTCGAGGAGCGGATCGCCGAGCGCGCTGAGCCCGCCGCCGATCACCACCACCTCCACGTCGACCGTGAGCACGAGCACGCGCACGGCGGCGGCGACGTTGTCGATCAGACGGCTCCGGATGCCGCCGGCCACCGCGTCGCCCGCGTCGGCCGCGGCCAGCAGCGAGAGCACGGGCACCGGGTCGTCGGTGGGCCACTGCCGGGCAATGGCCGACCCCGAGGCCACGGTCTCGAGACAGCCGCGCTGACCGCACGGGCAGAGCGCGCCGTGCGGGTCGACGGGGATGTGGCCGATCTCGCCGGCCGCTCCCCGGGCTCCACGCCAGAGTGCCCCGTCGATCACCAGGCCCGCCGCGAGGCCGGTTCCGAGGTTGAGGTACGCCATCGAACGGGTCGAGGGCAGCAGGTGGTAGGCCCCGAGGGCCGCCGCCTTGACATCGTTCTCGACCTTGACTCCGCGCCCGAGCATCCCGCCCAGCCGGGCGCCGAGGTCGAGCTCGTCGAAACCGAGGTTCACCGCGTGCATCACGGTGCCCGAGGCGGTGTCGACCTGACCGGGGATGCCCACCCCGATGGAGTCGAACGCGCTCACGCCGACGCCCGCACGCACCGCGATGGTCTCCACCCCTTCGAGCGCGGTGCGCACCACGGCGTCGGCGCCGAAGCCGGTCACGAGTCGCACGCGGTCGATCACCGAGCCGGTGTCGTCGACGGCGACCGCGTCGGTCTTGGTGCCGCCGATGTCGAGTCCGAGTCTCATCGCAGGGCCCCCTGGGTCTCGAGGAGGTGCACCAGGGCGTCACCGACGAGGGCCGAAGCCCCGAAGGTGGCGAGTTCGGCGTACCGGGGGTCGGGGCCCGGCCAGCCCATGTCGACCGTCACGACGAGCGGATGCGCGGTGCGCAGCGCGTCGATCGCCGACCGGGTCGAGGGGTGGCGCTCGTTGTCGCGTCCGATCGCCAGTACACATGCCTCTGCGGGAATATCGGTCGCCGATGCCGCCAGCGCAGCGGGGTGCCGAGCCGCGAGCGCGGCGAACGGCCCCCACGGAACCACCCCGATCGCGGGGCTGGCGTTCGCGTCGAGCCGCACCACCACCCAGCGGCGGCCCGGCTCGCCGAGCGCCGCGAGCGCGGCGCGGTCGACACGGAACGACGCCGCCACGCGCTCAGCCGAGGGCACCACAGGGGTAGGGGCGGCGGCGGCCGGTTCGACGCCCGCAAGCGGGTCGGCATCCGCCAGCGAACCGGCGAGCGCCGCCACGCGGCCCGACGCGTCGTCGAGGCGTTCTTCGGCGAGGGCGCCGTCGGCGAGTGCCCGCTCGACCTGGCCGACGATCTCCTCCAGCTGCGCACCGGTGTTCTTGGTACCGATGCAGAGCAGGTCGCACCCGGCATCGAGCGCGCGCACCGCGGCGGCGGGGATCCCGATGGTTCCCGACGCCCCGGCCATGTCGAGCGCGTCGCTCACGACGACCCCGTCGAAGCCGAGCTCCTCCCGCAGCACCCCCTGGAGCAGAGGGCGCGAGAAGGTGGCGGGCCCCGTGGGGTCGACCTGCGGCAGCACGATGTGGCTCGTCATCACCGTCGCCGCACCCGCCTCGACGGCGGCCGCGAACGGCACCAGCTCGCGGGCGCGCAACACCTCCGGCGTCACGTCGACGACGGGCAGCTCGGCGTGCGAGTCCTGGGCGGTGTCGCCGTGGCCCGGAAAGTGCTTCACGCTCGCGGCCACCCCCTCCCGCTGCAGTGCGGTCGTCCAGGCCGCGACGTGCCGCGCCACCAGCGACGGCGCGGCACCGAAGCTGCGCACCCCGATCACGGGGTTCAGCGGATCGGAGTTGACGTCGGCATCCGGCGCGAAGTCGAGGTTCACGCCCGCCTCGCGGAGCGCCCGGCCCACCGAGGTCGCCACCGCGGCCGTCGCGGCCTCGTCGTCGAGCCGACCGAGCACGGCGTTGCCCGGCCACGGGGCACCCCGGTCGTAGAACAGCCGGGTCACGTCGCCGCCCTCCTCATCGATCGCGATGAGTGCTCGCGGGTTCGCCGCGCGGATGGCGTCGGTCAGCCTCCGCAGTTGCGGCGCCGACTCGATGTTCTCACCGAACAGGCACACGCCCGCGAGCCCCTCCCCGAGCATCCGCGCCACCCACTCCGGCAGCACCGGCCCGTCGAAGCCGGGCAGCAGCGTGCCCAGGATGCGCGTCCGCGTGCCCGCGCCGTGGTGCGTCATCACCCCGCTCATCCCTTCACCGCCCCGCTCACGAGACCCGAGGTCATGCGCCCCTGCACGAGCAGGAAGAACACGATCACCGGAATCGCCATCAGCGTCGAGCCCGCCATGATCGCCGCCCAGTTGGTGGTGCCCGTCGCCACCTGGAAGGTGCGCAGCCATACCGGCAGGGTCATCATCTCGGGCCGCGAGTTCACCACGAGCGCCAGCAGGAACTCGTTCCACGCCTGGATGAACCCGAAAACACCCGTGGCCACGAGGCCGGGCGCGAGCAGCGGGAAGGTGATGCGCCAGAACGCGCCCGTGCGCGAGCATCCGTCGATCATCGCCGACTCCTCGAGCTCCACAGGCACCCCGTTCACGAAACCGCGGAGGGTCCAGATGGTGAACGGCAGCACGGTCGCCACGTACACCAGCGTGAGGCCGGCGATGGTGTTGAGCAGGTTCCAGCCGTCGAGCACCCGGTAGGTCGACACGATCATGGCCTCGGCCGGGATCATCTGAATGATGAGGATGGCGAAGATGAACGTCTTGCGACTCTTGAAGCGGTAGCGCGTGACCGCGAGCGAGGCCAGGAAGGCGAACACCAGGGCGATGACGACGGTCGACACCGTCACCAGCAGCGAGTTGCCGAGCGCGGGGAGGAACTGGGCGCGGGCGGGCTCGAACAGCACGGTCTCGTAGTTCGCCGTGGTGAGCGTCTGCGGCACGAAGTTCGGCACGCTGCCACGGATCTCGTTGTTGGGCTGCAGGGAGGTGTTGACCATCCAGTAGACGGGGAACACCGAGAACAGGAACACCACCACCGAGGCGGCACCGAGCAGCACGCTCGTGACCCGCTTGCGCATCACTGCTCCTCCTCCTTGAGGCTGCGGCGCACGTAGAACACCGAGATGGCCACCATGAGCAGCACCATGATGACGGCGATCGCGCCGCCGGTGCCGTAGTCGCCGCCGCCGATCGAGGTCTGGTAGATGTACACGCCGAGGGTGGAGGTCTGCTCCTTGATGCCGCCGATGCCCTGCAGCGCGAAGATCTGGGTGAACACCCGCAGGTCCCAGATGACCTGCAGGATGATCACCACCACGAAGATGGACCGCAGGTAGGGGAAGACGATGAGCCTGAACCGCTGCCAGGCGCCCGCCCCGTCGAGCTGTGAGGCCTCGAGCACCTCGCCCGGCACCTGAGTGAGCCCGGCGTAGATGGTGAAGGCGACGAAGGGCACGGCGCCCCAGGTGACGATGATGGTGGCCACCACGAAGAACGAGAACGGGTCGATGAGCCAGGAGTGGTTCGTGAAGTCCTGCCCGCTCACGGCCTCGAGCAGGTAGTTCACCACGCCGTACTGGGTGTCGAACATCCACCCCCACACGATCGTGGCGGTGAGTGCGGGCATCGCCCAGGCCAGCAGCAGCCCCACGCTCACGAGAACCTTGAAGAAGCGGTTCACCCGGTTCATGAGCAGCGCGATCAGGGTGCCGAGCGTCATCGCGGTCACCACGTTGGCGAGGCAGAACAGGATGCTGCGGCCGAGCACCGCCCAGAACTGCGGGTCGCCAAGCACCCGCTGGTAGTTCTCGAAGCCCACGAAGGGTGCGGGCATGCCGAACACCTGGGCCCGGCCGAACTCCTGGAACGACATGACGAACAGCTGCACCAGCGGCCAGCCGATGATGGCGATGAGGATGAGGCAGGCGGGCACCAGCAGCAGCAGCGGCGTGAAGCGGCCGCGCGGGCGGCTGCGCCTCGGCTCGTCGGGCGGCAGTTCCTGCACACCGCCCGACTCGTGCTCACGCACGAGCAGTGTCGACGTCATCTGAGTGGTCTCCCGTTACGATGTCGGATGTGCCTCTCACCTTCCTAGGGCGATGGGCATCTGGGGCGGCGGTGGCCGGTGGTCGCGCACCGGCCACCGCCGCATTCCTCCCGAGGCATATGCCCGGGAGCGGGCGGGATCAGGAGTTCAAGATCCCGTCGATCTTCTCGTCGAGCGCCTTCGCCAACTCCGTGACGTCACCGCCCTGGGCGATCGAGACGAAGAAGTCCTGCAGCGCTCCGCTGGCCTCCACGTCGGCCCACTTCGGTGAGGCCGGGGTGAGCTTGGCGTTCGCGGCGGCCTCGGCGATGGCGGTGGCCACCTCGTCGGTGCCGAGCGTGCCGGCGAGCGAGAGCTTCGCGGGCACGAGGCCGTTCTCGCCGAGGATCGTCTGGTAGTCGTCGCTCAGCATGATCTCGAGCGCGGCCTTCGCCAGCTCGGGGTGCGCCGAGTTCGCCGACACCGCGATGTTCGAGCCGCCGGCGAACACCTGCGCCGCGCCGCCGTCGGCACCCGGGAGCGCGTACACGCCGAAGTTCGCCTCCTGGTCGGGGCAGCCGGGCGCATCCGCGTCGGCCGGGGCGAGGATCGACCACTTCACCCAGCTGGGCGCCGAGAGGTTCGCGATGGCACCCTCGCAGTAGGGCACCTGCGGGTCGGTCTCGTTGCCGTCCTTCGGGGCCACGGAGGCCTGGGTCATCACCTCCTGCACCTGCTCGAGACCGGCGATCGAATCGGGGCTCGAGAACGTGCTGGTCCAGGTGTCGCCGTCCTGCACCGCGATCTCACCGCCGGCCTCCCAGATGTAGGGGAGAGCGTTGTACCAGTCCTGGCCGGGGAAGTAGATGCCCGAGACCCCGGGGTTGGCCTGGGCGAGCGCGATGCCGTTGGAGACGTACTCGTCGAGCGTGGTGGGCACGGTCAGACCCGCGTTCGCGAGCAGGTCTTTCTTGTAGAACACCAGGCGCGCGCCGGAGTAGTACGGGGCCGCGTAGAACTGGCCGTCGTAGCTGCCGGCCTCGACGAAGCCGGGCAGCAGGTCGTCTCCGCCGAGCGCCTCGTAGTCGTCGGTGAGGTCGAGGAAGGCGCCCGCCGAGGTGAAGGCGGCCGCCTGGGTGTTGCCCACCTCCACCACGTCGGGGCTGTCGGAGCCCGAGAGGTTGGTGGTGAGCTTGTCGACCAGGCCGGTCCAGGCCTGTTCCTCGATGGTGAGGGTGGAACCCGGGTTCTGCTCCTCGAAGGTGGTCTTCAGGTACTCGCGGGCCGCATCCGGGGTGTCGGTGCCGTTGAGCCAGACGCGGATGTCGGCGGTGTCTCCTCCCCCGCTGTCTCCGCTGCTGTTGCCGCCGCTCGCGCAGCCGGCGAGCGCCAGTGCCGCCGTGACGCCGAGGGCGGTGACGGTGAGTGTCCTCTTCCTCATGGTGTTCTGCCTTTCCTAGGGCGATGTGACCGGCTGGGACCGGTTCTTCTCGGTGTGAGTCGTGGTGCTGGGTGGGTGGTGCGGTGGTGCGTTCTGGTGGTGCACGGGATGCGCGGCCGCGGCTACGACACCCCCAACTGCCCCGACAGCACCATGGCCGCGGCCCCGCGCAAGACGATGTCCTGCCCGAGCGTGGTCATGCGCAGCACCAGGTCGCCGTGGAACTCGGCCATGGTGCGCTGCCTGAGCGTCTCGACGGTGGCCGCGGCGAGCGGTCCGTCGAGGAGTTCGGTGGGGCCGCTCAGGATGACCTCGCCGAGGTCGAGGGCCCCGACCACGGGGGCCAGGGCGATGCCCAGGCGCTCCCCCGCGGCCCGGAGGGTGCGGTCGCGGTCGCGTGCATCCGCCCCCTCCAGTCGGTCGATGAGGTT
This sequence comes from Herbiconiux moechotypicola, assembly GCF_024979255.1. Classification (GTDB taxonomy): domain Bacteria; phylum Actinomycetota; class Actinomycetes; order Actinomycetales; family Microbacteriaceae; genus Herbiconiux; species Herbiconiux moechotypicola. The sequence continues at coordinate 143,937 of NZ_JANLCN010000007.1, read as the reverse complement.
CGGGATGCTCAGCCACGTCTCGAGGCAGCCCCGCTTGCCGCAGGCGCACACGGCGCCGCCGTCGGTGCCGACCACGACGTGTCCGATCTCACCCGCGGCGAAGCGGCTGCCGAACAGCGGGGTGCCGCCGACGAGCAGACCCGCGCCCACGCCGTGCCCGATCTTCACGAGCATGGTGTCGCTGTCGGCCCCGCCGAAGCTGTGCTCGGCGAGCACGGCGGCGTTCGCGTCGTTGGCCACCACCACCGGCAGGGCGAAGCGGTCGTGCAGCGTGGCGCGCAAGCTGCGACCCGCCCAGCCCAGGTTCGGGGCCGAGAGCACGACCCCGTCGAGGTCGACCACGCCGGGCGAGCCCACCCCGATGCCGAGCACCGGCCGGTCGGCGAGCGCGATCAGGCGGGAGGCGAGGGCGATGACCTTGGCCTCGGCCGCGTCACCGGTCGCGCCCTCCAGGGCCACCTCGTCGCGGGCGACGACGGTGCCGTCGAGGTCGAGGAGGGCGCCGGTGAAGCGGGTGTGCTCGGAGAGGTCGAGGCCCACGATCACGAAGGCGCGGCGGTCGAGGTCGAGCAACGTGGCCGGCTTGCCCGGGCGCGACTCCTCACGCTGGCCGAGCTCGATGAGGAGCCCGTCGGCGATGAGCTCGGAGACCAGGGCGCTCACGGTCACGCGGGTGAGTCCGGTCTCGCGGGCGATGTCGGCGCGGCTGCGGCCCCCGTCGCGGTAGAGCGACTGCAGCACGAGGGAGCGGTTGTGCTCCCTGGCGTGTTCGGGGAGGACCTTCGTCGAAGGCCTCAGCGTCCTGCGCTCCCATGCCGTCATGTTTGTTAGTAAAGCTTACGAACATACTGACGGCAAGAGTCGGAGGCGATTTAGTCCGCATCCTTTACAAACCTGTAACGTGGGCGCGCATCCGGTCGGCGGGGCCCGTACGATGGAGTCCGTGCCCGAGTCCCACCCCACCTCCGCCTCGTCCTCCGCGCCGACACCCGCCTCGCGGGCTCCGCGCGACCTGCGCGTGGGCGTGAACGACGTGGTGCGGTTCGTGCTCGAGCTCTTCGCCTTCTTCACCTTCGGGTTCTGGGGCTTCGTGGCGTGGCCCCTGCCGTGGAACATCGTGCTCGGCATCGTCACCCCGCTGTTCGCCATCCTGGTGTGGGCGCTGTTCAGGTCGCCGAAGGCCGTCTTCCACATCGACGCGTTCGGCAAGGCCCTCGTGGAGATCGTGGTGATGGGCGCGGCGGCGTTCGCCTGGCTCATGCTCGGGCAGCCGATCATCGCGCTGGTGTTCGGTGTGGTCGCTGTGGTGAGCGGCGTGATCGCGGGCCGCAAGGAGTTGGCGTGACCGGCCCGGCCGGCGCATCCTCCTCTTCCGCCTTCGCGGCACCCACCCTCGTCGTGCGCGGTGCACGAAAACTCGACGCCGACGGTGTCGTCGACGACTTCTGGCTCGCAGCGGCCTCCGGCCACATCGTCGCGACCGGGGCAGGGTCTCCCCCTCCCGCCTTCTCCACCGCCACGACGACGATCGACGCCGCGGGCGACTGGCTCTGCCCCGGCTTCACCGACCTGCACGTCCACGGCGGAAACGGCCACTCGTTCGACGACGGCATCGACGGGATGCGCGCGGGGCTCGCCTTCCACCGCACCCACGGCACGGCGCGCTCGCTCGTCTCACTCGTCTCCAACCCACCGCACGTGCTCGACGCGCTGCTCGACGCGGTCGCCCGGCTCGCCGGCGACGATCCCCGTGTGCTCGGTGCCCACCTCGAGGGTCCCTTCCTCGCTCCCGCTCGCAAGGGTGCGCACAACCCGCTCTATCTGGGTCTGCCCACCCGGCACCTCGTGCGGGAGCTGCTCGCCGCATCCGAGGGCCGCCTCGCCCAGATCACCCTCGCGCCCGAACTGCCAGGGGCGCTCGAGGCGATCGAGGTCTTCGCCGCCTCGGGGGTCGCTGTGGCGGTCGGGCACACCGAGGCCGATCACGCGCTCGCTCGAGCCGCCTTCGATCGAGGCGCGAGCATCCTCACCCACGCCTTCAACGCGATGCCGGGGCTCCATCACCGCGCACCGGGGCCGGTCGCCGCGGCGATCGACAACGAGCGGGTGACACTCGAGCTCATCGCCGACGGCGTGCACGTGCATCCCTCGCTGATCGACCTCGCCTTCCAGGCGGCCCCCGGGCGGATCGCCCTCGTCACCGACGCCATGTCGGCCGCGGGCGCCCCCGACGGCGACTACCACCTCGGTTCACTCGAGGTCGCGGTCACCGACGGCCGGGCCGTGCTCGCGGGCACCGACACGATCGCGGGCTCGACGCTCACCCTCGATCGGGCGTTGCGCGTGACCGTTGACGCCGGGGTCGACCCGGTCGCCGCCATCGCGGCGGTCACCACCACGCCGCTGCGGGCGCTGGGCTTGGCCAGTTCGGCGCCGGGCCTGGCCGACTGCGGGCTGCTCCGGGTGGGGCAGCCCGCCGACCTCGTGCTGCTCGCACCCGACTTCGGCCGCTCGCGGCCTCTCACGGCGGCCTGAGCTCCCCGCACGGCAGGGCCACCCCCGGACAGGGCGGTGCCCCTTCCTCCCGCGGATCGATAGGGTGAACCCGAACGAGATCGACCGACCCTCGACACCCATTGGAGCCAGGGATGAGCACCGAAGCCGACCAGCAGTCCACCACCCCCGGTTCCGGCGGGGGCCGATCGTGGACGGAGTCGCGCAGCTTCCTTCTGGTGATCGCGGGCGCCGTGGTCGTGCTCGCGTTCGTGGCCGCCTTCCTCGGCGCCCGTCTCGGCGCACCGGCCGCCGCTCCAGCACCCGCACCCGAGACCTCGGCCGCGGCGGAGGAGCCCGTAGCCGACGAGGAGCCCGACCCCGATCTTGTCGACGTCGACCCCGAGGCCGAGGCTGAGGCTGAGGCCGAGGCGGCGGTGCTGCCCGCCGGCTCCGACGTGCGCGCGGGCCGTGGCACCCCGTCCGACGCCTACGGCGAGGACGGCGACATCTACATCGACATCGACACCACCGGCCTCTATCTCCGCCAGGACGGGTCGTGGCGCCAGGTGGGCGACATCCGCACCGCGGCGGCCGAGAACCTCACCGGGGAGCGGGGCGAGCAGGGTGAACAGGGCGCCACCGGTGAGCAGGGCGCCGCAGGCGCCGACGGTGCGGCGGGAGCCGACGGAGCCGCGGGCGCCGACGGGGCCGACGGCACGCGCGTCGCCCTCGCCACCTCCTCCCCCACCGGAGCCTGCACCGGCGACGACATCGTGGTCGACACCGTCACCGTCAGCTTCTACCAGTGCGTCTCCGGCACCTGGACGGCATTCGGCCCCACGCCCTCCGAGTAGCCGCAAGGCGCGGCAACGAGTGAGCCGCACACACCGGCACCGACGACGAAGGGCCCCGGTCGCGATGCGACGGGGCCCTTCGAGGTGACGCGGAGATCAGGCGGCGGCCATGCGCTCCTGCAGATTGGCGTCGAGGGTGGCGAGGAACTCCTCGGTGGTCTGGTAGGCCTGGTCGGGGCCGACCAGCAGCGCCAGGTCTTTCGTCATCTTGCCCGACTCGACGGTCTTGATGACCACGTCTTCGAGGGTGAGCGAGAAGTCGATGAGCTCCTGGTTGCCGTCGAGCTTGCCGCGGTGGGCGAGGCCACGGGTCCACGCGAAGATCGAGGCGATCGGGTTGGTGGAGGTGGGCTTGCCGGCCTGGTGCTGGCGGTAGTGGCGGGTGACCGTGCCGTGCGCGGCCTCGGCCTCGACGACCGAGCCGTCGGGGGTGGAGAGCACCGAGGTCATGAGGCCGAGCGAGCCGAAGCCCTGTGCCACGGTGTCGCTCTGCACGTCGCCGTCGTAGTTCTTGCAGGCCCAGACGTAGCCGCCCTCCCACTTCATGGCCGAGGCGACCATGTCGTCGATGAGGCGGTGCTCGTAGGTAAGGCCGGCGGCGTCGAACTGCTCCTTGAACTCGGTCTCGAAGATCTCCTGGAAGATGTCTTTGAAGCGGCCGTCGTAGGCCTTGAGGATGGTGTTCTTCGTGGAGAGGTACACCGGGTAGTTGCGGGCCAGGCCGTAGTTGAGCGAGGCACGCGCGAAGTCGCGGATCGACGCGTCCTGGTTGTACTGCACCTGCGCGATGCCGTCGTCGGGAGCGTCGTACACCTCGAACTTCAGCGGCTCGGAGCCGTCCTCCGGCGCGAACTCGACCGTGAGCTTGCCCTTGCCCTTGAACACGAAGTCGGTGGCGCGGTACTGGTCGCCGAAGGCGTGGCGGCCGATGATGATGGGCTTGTTCCAGCCCGGCACCAGACGCGGGATGTTCGAGATGATGATCGGCTCGCGGAAGATGACGCCGCCGAGGATGTTGCGGATGGTGCCGTTCGGCGACTTCCACATCTTCTTGAGGCCGAACTCCTCGACGCGGGCCTCGTCGGGGGTGATGGTGGCGCACTTCACGCCGACGCCGTGCTTCTGGATGGCGTGGGCCGCGTCGATGGTGACCTGGTCGTCGGTGGCGTCGCGGTGCTCGATGCCGAGGTCGTAGTACTCGAGGTTCACGTCGAGATAGGGGTGGATCAGCGTGTCTTTGATGGCCTGCCAGATGATGCGGGTCATCTCGTCGCCGTCGAGCTCGACGACCGTGCCTTCAACCTTGATCTTGGACAATTCAGCTCCTCAACAAGCCGCCGGAAATGGGCCGTCCACCAGTTTACCCTCTTCGCCAACTATCTCGACGTCGAGATAGTTGACCGAGCCGTGCCGCACTCCCTGGCGCCCCGGAGGGCCAGCCGTTAGCCTGAACGCATGAGTGAACTGAAGCTGGTGGAGCTGTCGGCCTCGAACATCGTCGCCGCGAACACCCTCACGCTGAAGCCCGGCCAGGAGCAGTACGTCGCGCCGGTCTCCCACTCCATCGCCGAGGCCTACGTCAACCCGTCGACGGCCTGGCCGCGCGTGGTGCTCGAAGACGACGAGGTCGTCGGCTTCATCATGGGCAACTTCGACCCCGAGGCCGCCGAGGTCGAGTTCCGCGGCTGCATCTGGCGCATCAACGTGGCGGCGGATGCGCAGGGCCACGGCGTAGGCCGGTTCGCCGTGCTCGCGCTGGCTGACGAGGCGCGCTCGCGTGGCTTCGACCGCATCACCGTCATCTTCGAGCCCGGAGAGGACGGGCCGGCGGCCTTCTTCGACCGCATCGGCTTCGAGACGATCGGCGAGACGCCCTACGGCGAGACCATCGCGGCGCTCCCCCTGTGACCGTGCTGTGACCGCGGGCGAGACGCCGTCGTTCGTCGACGACGTGCTCGACGTCGTCGACTCCATCCCGGCGGGCCGGGTTCTGAGCTACGGCGACGTCGCCGCCCTGCTCGGCACCCGCGCCGCACGTGCCGTGGGCTCGGTGATGCGGCGCTACGGCCACGCGCATCCGTGGTGGCGTGTGGTGCGCTCGGGCGGTCTCCCTCCGGCGGGTCATGAAGCCTCGGCGCGTGAGCATTACGAGCTCGAGGGAACCCCGCTCCGGGCGATCTCGCGGGAACCGGGGTACGCCGTCGACTACGCTGAAGCGATGTGGCGGCCGCTGCACCCGGCCGGCACCCTGCACGAGAGGATCGATCACAGCAGATGAAGATGCGCGCCCCGCTTGCCGCGGCGACCGCCGCGGCGCTGGCCGTGGCGCTGTCGGGCTGCTCGCTCATGAACGCGATCACGCCTCCCGTCGAGACGGCCCTCTACCCCACGATGACCGACGCGACCGGGCCCGACGCCACTCTCGCCGTGCCCAGCTGGGTGCCCTCCGACGCGCTCAACATCCAGATCAAGGAGAACACCGAGACCGGCGAGAGCATCCTGCAGTTCGGCCAGCCGACTCCGGTCACCACGCCGATCGGGCAGCCCTGCGACGCCTCCGTCGCAGACCAGCGGCCCACCATGCAAGACACCTGGTGGCCGCAGAGCATCGCTTACGACCAGGTCGTGTGCGACGGCGACTGGCACATCTTCCTCACCTACGGCGTGCAGTACTTCGCCTGGCGCAACGCCGATCCGAGTCAGGGCGGGACGTCCACTCCCACCGAGTAGCCGATCCGGCTCCGCTGGGGGTGGCTGCCCCGGTCACACCAGCGACTGCCGCCAGGAGCTGTGCAGCTGCGCGAACCGGCCCGTGCCGGCGATGAGCTCGGCGGGCGACCCGTCCTCGACGATGCGGCCCTGCTCCATCACGAGCACCCGGTCGGCGATCGAGACGGTCGAGAGCCGGTGCGCGATGATGACGGCCGTGCGGTCGGCCAGCAGCGTCTGCAGAGCATCCTGAACCAGCCGCTCGCTCGGGATGTCGAGCGACGCCGTGGCCTCGTCGAGGATGAGCACGGCCGGGTCGGCCAGGAAGGCCCGCGCGAACGAGATGAGCTGGCGCTGCCCCGCCGATACGCGGCCACCGCGCTTGTTCACGTCGGTGTCGTAGCCGTTGGGCAGACCCCGGATGAACGTGTCGGCCCCCACGGCCACGGCGGCGGCCTCGATCTGCTCCGGTGAGGCGTCGGGCCGGCCGATGGCGATGTTGTCGGCGACCGTCCCTGAGAACAGGTAGGCCTCCTGCGTCACCATCACGATCGCGCGGCGCAGGTCTTTGGGGTGGAGTTCACGGAGGTCGACCCCGTCGAGGGTCACGCTCCCCGCGGTCGGATCGTAGAACCGCGAGATGAGCTTGGCGAGAGTCGACTTGCCTGCTCCCGTGGAGCCGACCAGGGCGATCGTCTGCCCGGCCGGGATGTCGAGGTCGAACTCGGGCAGGATCGCCCGGTCGGCGGTGTAGCCGAACTCCACATGGTCGAATCGCACGTGCCCGGTCGACTCCCAGAGGTCGACGGGGCGTTCGGGGTCGGGCACGCTCGGCTGCTCCTCGAGTACACCGGAGATCTTCTCGAGCGCGGCCGTGGCGCTCTGGTACCCGTTGTAGAACATCGCCATGTCCTCCATCGGGTCGAAGAAGCGGCGCGTGTAGAGCACGGCCGCGAGCAGCACACCGATCTCGAGACCGCCGTCGAGCACCCGGAAGCCCCCGACGAGCAGCACCACGGCCACCGCCACGTTGCCGATGAGCACCAGCCCGGGATCGTAGATGCCGAAGAGCTTGATGGCCCGCCCGTTGGCGTCGCGGTAGTCCTCCACCAGCCCGGCGAACTCGCGCGCGCCCCGCTTCTCGGTGCGGAACGCCTTCACCGCGCGGATGCCCGTCATGGTCTCGACGAAGTGCACGATCAGGCGCGCGGAAGCCACTCTCGTACGCCGGAAGAGTCGCTGAGAGCGCACCTGGAACCAGCGCGTGAGCACCGCCAGCGGCACGAGGGCCACGAGCAGGATGAATCCGCTCTGCACGTCGAGCAGGAACAGGGCGACCGCCGTGAAGATCATGTAGAGCACGCCCTGCACGAGCTGGTTGATGCCGGCGTCGAGCAGCTCGCGGATCGCGTCGAGATCGCTGGTCTGGCGCGAGATGATGCGTCCCGAGGTGTAGCTCTCGTGGAACTCCAGGCTGAGCCGCTGGGTGTGCAGGAAGACGCGACGCCGCAGGTCGAACAGGATCTGCTGGCTGATGCGCGCCGAGAGCACGGTGAACCAGGCGATGAGCCCGGCACCGGTGACCCCGGCGAGCAGGTAGGCCGCCCCGGCGAGGCCCACGGGCAGCCAGTTCGACTCCAGCAGCGCCGGCAGCCCGCTGTCGATGCCGTAGGCGATGATCGACGGCCCGGCCACCTGCGAGATGGTGCTCACGACCACCACGACGATGGAGAGCGCGAGCCGCGCCCGCACGGGGTGCACGAGCGACCCGAGCAATCTCAGCGAGCGAGCCCGGATCTGCTTGCTCTCGGCGCGGCTGAGGTCGTCGCGCTCCTCGCCGGAGACGCCCGACACGGTCTCGGCGCTCATGACGCGGTCTCCTTCGCGGTGCTGCGTTCGTCGGCATCGAACGACGAGATGACGAATCGGTAGTGCTCGTTCGTGGCGAGCAGCTCGCTGTGCGTGCCGACCGCGGTGACGCGGCCGTCCTGCAGCACCGCGACGCGGTCGGCGAGGGCGACAGTCGACGGCCGGTGGGCCACGATGAGGGCGGTGGTGGTGGCGAGCACACGGCGCAGCGCCTCCTCCACGAGCGCCTCGGTGTCGACGTCGAGGGCCGAGAGCGGGTCGTCGAGCACCAGGATGCTCGGCCGCGCCGCGATGGCCCGCGCCAGGGCGAGGCGCTGACGCTGCCCGCCCGACAGGCTCATCCCCTCCTCACCCACCTTGGTGTCCAGCCCCTCGGGCAGATCGTCGACGAAACCGGCCTGCGCGATCTCGAGCGCCTCCCGCAACTCGGCCTCCGAGGCGTCGGGGCGGCCGAGAAGCACGTTCTGGCGCACGGTCTGGCTGAACAGCGTCGCCTCCTCGAAGGCCATCGCCACCCGCGAGCGCAGCTCCTCCCGCGAGAGCTCGCGCACGTCGATGCCGTCGATGCGCACCGAGCCGCCGGTGACCTCGTAGAGGCGGGTGGTGAGGGCCGTGAGGGTCGACTTGCCCGAGCCGGTGAGGCCGACCAGCGCCATGGCCTCGCCCGGCCGCACGGTGAGCGTGACGCCGTCGAGCAGATCGGGGAACCGCTCGGGTGCGTCTTGGTAGCGGAAGTGCACCTCGTCGAACACCAGCTCCCCTCGGCCATCGGCCACGGTGAGCGGATGCGCGGGGTCGGTGATGGGGTTCGGCTCGTCCATCACGTCGAAGAAGCGCTGCGTGGCCGTCTTCGCGTCGAGGGTCATGGCCAGGAAGTAGCCCATCGACCAGATGGGGAACAGCAGCACCGTCCCCGTGGCGAAGAACGCCACGAGAACCCCGACCGACGACTGGCCCGTGGAGGCCAGCCACACCCCCACCACCAGGCACGTGCCGAAGGCGAGATCGGGGATGAGCGTGAGGTAGAGCCAGATGCCGGCCACGGCCTTGGCCTTCTCGATCTCGGTACCGCGGAGCTTCTCGGCCTGGCGTTCGAACCGCTTCAGCGCGTAGCGGCTGCGCCCGAATGCCTTCAGCACCCGGATGCCGTGCACCGACTCCTCCACGCTCGTGGCGAGGTCGCCCGCCTGGTCTTGGCTTCGCCGGGCCACGTCGGCGTACTTGCGCTCGAACGAGAAGCTGTAGGCGATGACGGGCACGGCGGCGGCCACGAAGATGAGGCCGAGCACCACGTTGAGCGAGATGAGGATGATCGCCCCGCCGATGATGGTGAGCACGTTGACGATGAGCAGGACCAGGCCGAACGACAGCCAGCGCCGGATGAGGTTGAGGTCGCTCACCGCCCGCGAGAGCAGCTGGCCGCTGGGCCAGCGGTCGTGGAAGGCGACGGGCAGGTCTTGCAGCTTGGCGTAGAGCGCGTTGCGCATGCGGGCCTCGACGTGGGTACCCGGGGTGAGCACGAGCGCGCGCCGCAGACCGATGAGCACGGCTTCGAGCACACCGAGCCCGAGCACGATGCCGGCGGCGAGCCAGATCTCACCCGCGTCGCCGTCGGAGAGCGGCCCATCCACCATCCACTGCAGCACCTGAGGGATGGCGAGGGCGACGAGACTGGCCAGCAGCGAGACACCCATGGCCACGTAGATACGCGGAAGCGCCTTCGCCGCGTAGGGGCGCAGGCGCGACAGCACGGCCACGGTCCCCGTGGTCGACCGGCCTGTGGTGCGTGACATGCGTGCTCGTCTCCTCGTCGGCCCGGCGCACCGGAACACCCCCGATCGGGGGGAAACGGTGTGTGGGCAGCCTTACAGACTAGTCAGCACGCGCATCCGTTCGCAAGCGAAGACGAGGGGTCAGCGCACCCGCACCGACAGGCAGGTGACGCACCCCTCGAGCTTCTCGAACTCGGAGATGTCCACGGAGATCACCCGGTAACCGAGCCCCTCGATGAGGCGGGCCGACTCGGGCGCCGAGGCCGCGATGAGCACCGTGTCGTCGGCGAGCACCACGACGTGGGCTCCGCTCGGCTCGGGCACTTCGAGGAAGCGGTCGTAGACGAACGGGTCGTCGACCAGCGGCCGGTACCCGATGACGGTGCCGTCGGGCAGCGCTGTCACCGTGCTCTTGAGATGGAGCGCTTTCGTCACCGGCACCGCCACCACGGAGTAGCCACGGGGGGCCAGCAGCTTGCGCAGCTGACGGATGCCGTCGGAGTTCGTGCGCCCACCCCGGCCCACGTAGACGGTCTGGCCGATCTTGAGCACGTCTCCGCCGTCGAGCGTTCCCGGCTGTTCGATGCGCGTGGTCTCGAGCCCGAGGGCGACCACGCCGGCCTCGACGGCCGCGATCTCGGGCACCCGGGTCTCCGCAGCCGGGCTGCCGAGCACCGCGAGCGCCCCGAACATCACCACGGAGTCCTCGATGAACACCGAGTCGGGCAGCTCGTCGGCGACCGGGATCTCGACGGGCTCCCAGCCCGCGCCGGTGAGCGCGGCGAGGTAGGCCTCCCACTGCTCCTCGGCGAGGTCGAGGTCGACCTCGCTGCGCTCGATGTGGGTCACGATGCCATCGGCCAGCGACTCGGCGGGGCGACGCACGAGCACGTACCGGCGGGCCAGCACCTCGTCCTGCTCGCTGATGGCGATGGCGGCGTGGATGCGGCGGGCCACCGTGACCGAGGCGATCACCGCGGCCAGCACGAACAGCAGGTTGTTGCCGATGAGGGTGGCGATCAGCGGCGCGAACAGGTCGCCGAAGGCGATCCCCGCGGCGAGCGCCGAGATCCCCGTGCCCACCAGGGCGCTCAGGATGCCCGACACGACACCCGCGATGAGCGCCGTGTACCAGCGGCGATAGGCGCCCACCAGGCCGAACACCGCGGCGAACAGGAACAACAGCAGGGCCGAGTTGAGGAAGTACTCGCCGTAGACCGGGAACGCCTGGGGGTTCTGCTGGTTGACGACGAAGTAGACCAGCACGGCCACGGCGAGGGCGATCACGGCGACGGCAGCGGCGGCGGCCACCGAGGCGGTCACCGAGCGGAGGCGGAAGGAGGACATGGAGAGACCTTAGGCGAGTGCGGCTGAACGCCCCATCAATGGAAGAAGTGGCGCTCGCCGGTGAGGTACATCGTGACGCCGGCCTTGGCCGCCGTCGCGATCACCTCCTCGTCGCGCACCGAGCCGCCGGGCTGCACGACCGCGGTGACTCCCGCCTCGAGCAGGATCTCGAGGCCGTCGGCGAAGGGGAAGAAGGCGTCGGAGGCCGCGACCGAACCGGCCGCGCGGTCTCCGGCGCGGCTCACGGCGAGCCTGCACGAGTCGACGCGGTTCACCTGGCCCATGCCCACCCCCACCGAGGCGCCGCCCGAGGCGAGCAGGATGGCGTTGGACTTCACCGAGCGGCAGGCCTTCCAGGCGAACACGAGGTCGGCGAGCGTGGCGGCGTCGGCGGGCTCGCCCGTGGCGAGGGTCCAGGTCGACGCGTCGAGACCGTCGAACACGTCTGTGCTCTGCGCGAGGAAGCCGCCGCTGATCTGGCGCAGCTCCACCGCCTCGCGGCCGTAGCCTTCGGGGAGCGTGAGCAGGCGCAGGTTCTTCTTCGTCTTCAGCAGCTCGAAGGCCTCCGCCTCGAACGCCGGGGCCACCAGAACCTCGGTGAAGATGTCCTTCACCGTCTCGGCCATGGCGAGGGTGACCGTGCGGTTGGCGGCGATCACTCCGCCGAAGGCCGAGAGCGGGTCGCAGGCGTGCGCCTTGGCGTGCGCGTTGGCGATCGCCAGCTCGGGCGAGAGGCCCTCGTCGGCCACGGCGATTCCGCAGGGATTGGCGTGCTTGATGATGGCGACGGCCGGCTCGGTGAAGTCGTAGGCCGCCCGCACGGCGGCATCGGCGTCGACGTAGTTGTTGTACGACATCTCCTTGCCGTGCAGCTGCACCGCCTGGGCGATGCCGTGACCCTCGGCCGCGAGATAGAGCGCCGCCTGCTGGTGCGAGTTCTCGCCGTAGCGGAGCGTCGCCGTCTTGTCGGCCGACACCGTGAGGGTGGCGGGGAAGCCGGGCTCCGCATCCGGGACCGCGGTCTCGGAGACACCCTCGGTGCCCCGTTCGTCGGCGGCGATCGCCGCGCCGGTGCCGCCGATCTGCTCGGCGAACCAGCCGGCGACCGCCGTGTCGTAGGCCGCGGTGTGGGCGAACGCCTCCGCCGCGAGGCCGCGGCGCACCTCGAGGCCGGTGCCCCCGGCCGCCGCGGCCGCCACGATGTCGTCGTAGCGGGAGGGCGACACCACGATCGCGACGTTGGCGAAGTTCTTGGCCGAGGCCCGCACGAGCGCCGGGCCCCCGATGTCGATCTGCTCGATCACCGCGTCGGGCGCCGCCCCCGAGGCCACGGTCTCGCGGAACGGGTAGAGGTTCACCACCACGAGGTCGAACGGCCGGATGCCGAGCTCGTCGAGCTGCTTCTCGTGCGAGGCGAGGCGCAGGTCGGCGAGGATGCCGGCGTGCACTCCCGGGTGCAGCGTCTTCACGCGACCGTCGAGCGACTCGGGGAACCCGGTAACGCTCGAGACCTCGGTGACCCGCACCCCCGCATCCGCGATGGCCTTGGCCGTCGACCCGGTCGACACGATCTCGACGCCCGAGGCGGCGAGCGCCTGCACGAGCCCGGTGAGCCCGGTCTTGTCGCTCACCGAGATGAGGGCCCGGGTGAGCGGCACCGTGTCGCGGTGGCGGTAGAGGCTCGGATCGTGCTGGGGGCCGCTCATCGTGCTGCTGTCTCCTTCAGGTCGACGTGTCCGTTCGCGATGTCGAGCACGGCCTGCACCAGCAGTTCGCGTTCGACCGTCTTGATGCGCTCGTGCAGCTCGGCCTCGGTGTCACCGGGCTCGACCCGCACCTCGCGTTGCACGATGACCGGCCCGGTGTCGACGCCCTCGTCGATCACGTGCACGGTCACGCCGGTGGTCTGCACGCCCGCGGCGAGCGCGTCGCGCACGGCGTGGGCACCGGGGAAGGCGGGGAGCAGCGCCGGGTGGGTGTTGATGAGCGCCGGGCTGAGCGCCGACACCACCACGGGCGGCAGGATGCGCATGAATCCCGCGCACACCACGAGGTCGGGCGACCAGCGGCGCACCTGCGCCAGCAGCTCGGCGCCCCACTCGTCGCGGCTGCCGAAGGAGGTGGGTGCGACCGAGAACGACGGCACGCCGAACTCCTCGGCGTGGGCGAGACCGGGCGCGTCGGTGTCTGACCCGACCGCCACGACGCGGGCCGGGAACTCGGCGTCGGCGGCCGCCTCGAGGAGGGCCCGGAGGTTGGAGCCGCCCCCGGAGATGAGCACGACGAGGGAGAGCACCGTCACAGTGTACCCGGGCCGTGGGGCGGGGATCAGCGGGGTTGTTCGGCGTCTTCGTGCGCCTCAGGTGCGGGTGCTCGTGCACCCTCGCGCGAACCGTTGCGGGAGCGCTCGCGCGAGCCCACTCCGGCGACGAGCCCGAGCAGGGCCGCGGGAGCCATCTCGACGAACGCCCAGAGCCACACGGCCCCCGCATCCGGCCCCACCTCGGCCAGCCGGCCCGGTCCCGCGGCGCCTCCCGCCCAGAGAGCGAGGAGTGCCAGGATGCTCGCGCCGACCGCCCCGAGGCCGAGACCCGCGAGCGCGCCGCGCAGCATCCTTCCCGGTCGCGCCCCCAGGGCGTCGACCACGGCCGGCCGGAGAGCCGCGGCCGTCACGAACGCGGCGGCGACGGGCACCACCAGCCCCGCGAATCCGAGCGCCGGAGTACCCTGCGGCAGCGCGCCCAGCACGGGGAGCGCGGGCACGAGCCCCAGGTTCGTGCCGAGGGGCGACACCGCAGAGCCCGCACCGATCGCGAATCCGGGCCCCACGAACCAGGAGGCGGTCCACACCACGAGGTTCGGCAGCATCGCCAGCTGCGCGAGCGTGAGCGTGATGCCGCCCACGAGCCCCGCTTGGAGGCTCTCGTAGAGCGCGACGATCCCCGCGAATCCGGTCACCAGGATGATCGCCATCGCCAGCGCGGCGAACCCCAGCACCAGTCCGGCCGCTATCGCGCCCCCGCGCAGAGCGATCGCGATGAGCCCGCGGGCGGTGGACGGCACGAGGTCACGCACGCTGCCCCAGCCACGCGCGAGCGGCGAACCCGGCGCGAGCTCGGGCGAGGGCGTGCGCCGCGGCAGCCACAGGTACCCCACCACGACGCCCCCCGTGAAGATCGCGGCGGGCAGCAGGATGCTCTGGCCCAGCGAGGCGAGCGCGGCGGGGTCGCGGGTGGTGAGACACACCAGCAGGCCGAGGCCCGCCATCGTCAGCGCACCCGCGATCGCTCCGGTCACGGGATACGGCGTGGCGCTCAGACGCCTGCCGGAACGGGCGCCGAGCAGGAGGGTGACCGCCGCCAGGCCCAGCGGGGCGAAGCCCACCTCGAACGGCGCCTCCGCGCCGGCGACGCCGAGGCGCAGCGCGGTGTCGGGGTCGATCGTGACGAGCAGATCGACGCCGTTGCCCAGGAGCCAGAGATCGCCCGCGGCCCTCCAGAACACCAGCCAGTCGATGGCGAGCCCGAACTGGGTGGCCCAGAGCACGGTGAGGGGGACGAGCGCCACACCGATCCCGATGGCGGCGGCGACGAGCGCGTCGAGCGCGGCGAGGAAGACGGTGGCTGGACGGTTCATGCGTGGCCGAGCCTACCCGCCGGCCACCCCTGATCGCGGGCGGCGCGCTCGCGGGCGGCTCAGTGGAAGACGACCTTCAGCATGATGACCGCCACACCCAGCAGCCCGGTCACCGCACCGGCGAGCAGGCAGGTGTACCAGCGGGCGCCTCGATCGGCGAAGGCCAGCCAGCCGAGCACCACCAGGATGAGAACACCGACGAGTAGCGAGAGCTGGTAGGCCGCGGCCTCGTCGAGCACGCCGACGGCGCCGAGGGCGAGCACGAGGATCGGGATGATCGCGGAGGTGAGGAGGCCTGCGGAGTGGCGCACCGCGTAGGCCAGCGCCTCGCCCAACGGCACCTGCTGCGCTCCCGTGCGGCCGTGATGGGCCACGGTGGTGGCGAACACGTGGGCGACCCAGAACACGAAGCTCGAGGCGGCCACCGTGACGAGCAGCGAGAAATCGCTCTCGCCGTCCTCGACGAGCACGATGATGGCACTGACGAGGATGGTGCCGTAGATCGACTCCGGGGTGACGAACTCGTGCCGGAGGAGCCGGGAGATGCTCACGGGCTTGGCGGTCGGCGCGGGGGTGGTCACGGGTTCATTCTGCCAGGGTCGGCCGCAGCGTCGCGTGGCGCGAAGCGTGCCGGTGCCGGGCACGCGAACGGGGAGGCCGTGTGACACGACCTCCCCGTTGCGCACTCTCGCGCGATACCCCGATCAGAGGGCGGCGTACACCTCGCGCAGCAGCGCGGCGGTCTCGCTCGGCGTCTTGCCCACCTTCACGCCGGCGGCCTCGAGGGCCTCCTTCTTCGCCTGGGCGGTGCCGGCGCTGCCGGACACGATGGCGCCGGCGTGGCCCATGGTCTTGCCCTCGGGCGCCGTGAAGCCGGCCACGTAGCCGACGACCGGCTTGGTGACGTTGGCCTTGATGAAGTCGGCTGCGCGCTCCTCGGCGTCGCCGCCGATCTCGCCGATCATGACGATCGCCTTGGTCTCGGGGTCGGCCTCGAACGCCGCGAGCGCGTCGATGTGGGTGGTGCCGATGATGGGGTCGCCGCCGATGCCGATGGCGGTGGAGAAGCCCAGGTCACGCAGCTCGTACATCATCTGGTAGGTGAGCGTGCCCGACTTCGACACGAGACCGATCGGCCCCTTGCCCGTGATGTTGGCCGGGGTGATGCCCACGAGCGCCTCGCCCGGCGTGATGATGCCGGGGCAGTTCGGGCCGATGATGCGGGTCTTGTTGCCTTTGGCCTTGGCGTAGGCCCAGGCCTCGGCCGAGTCCTGCACCGGGATGCCCTCGGTGATGACCACGAGCAGCGGGATCTCGGAGTCGATCGCCTCGATGATCGCGTCTTTCGAGAAGGCGGGCGGCACGAAGGCGATGGAGACGTCGGCGCCGGTGGCTTCGATGGCCTCCTTCACCGTGCCGAACACGGGCAGCTCCACGGCGTTGCCGTCCTTGTCGGTGTGCGCGACGGTGGTGCCGGCCTTACGGGCGTTCACGCCTCCGACGACCTGCGTGCCGGCCTTCAGCATGAGGGCGGTGTGCTTGGTGCCCTCACCGCCCGTGATGCCCTGGACGATGACCTTGGAATCCTTGTTCAGAAAAATCGACATAGCTCTCTCGTCCTTCGCTTACTTCGCGGCCGCGGCGAGCTCGGCAGCCTTGTCGGCGCCCTCGTCCATCGAGGCGGCCAGGGTGACCAGGGGATGCGCGGCCTCGCGCAGGATGGCACGGCCCTCCTCGACACGGTTGCCGTCGAGCCGCACCACGAGGGGCTTCGACGCGGCGTCGCCCAGGATGCCGAGGGCGGCGACGATGCCGTTGGCCACGGCGTCGCACGCCGTGATGCCGCCGAACACGTTGACGAACACACTCTTGACCTGCTCGTCGCCGAGGATGACGTCGAGTCCGTTGGCCATCACCTCGGCCGAGGCGCCACCGCCGATGTCGAGGAAGTTCGCCGGCTTCACGCCGCCGTGGTTCTCGCCCGCGTAGGCCACCACGTCGAGGGTCGACATGACCAGGCCCGCGCCGTTGCCGATGATGCCGACCTCGCCGTCGAGCTTGACGTAGTTGAGGTCGTTCTTCTTCGCCTTGGCCTCGAGGGGGTCGGCCGCCTCGGCGTCTTCGAGGGCCTCGTGGCCGGGGTGACGGAAGCCGGCGTTCTCGTCGAGCGACACCTTGCCGTCGAGGGCGATGATCTCGCCCTCCTCGGTGAGCACGAGCGGGTTGACCTCGACGAGGGTGGCGTCCTCGCCCTTGTAGACCTCCCAGAGCTTCACGAACACGGGGGCGACCTTCTCGATCAGCTCCTCGGGGAACTTCGCGTCGAGGGCGATCTGCTTCGCGGTGTCGAGGTCGATGCCGGCGATGGGGTCCACCTCGATGCGGGCGAGAGCCTCGGGGCGCTCCACGGCGAGCTGCTCGATCTCCATGCCGCCCTCGTAGCTGGTGAGCGAGAGGTAGGAGCGGTTGGCCCGGTCGAGGAGCACCGAGAAGTAGAACTCCTGCGCGATGCGGGCGCCGCCGGCGACCATGACCCGCTTGACCACGTGGCCCTTGATGTCGAGGCCGAGGATCGCCTTCGCGGCCTCCTCGGCGGCTTCGGGGTCTTTCGCGACCTTCACGCCGCCGGCCTTGCCGCGGCCTCCGACCTTCACCTGAGCCTTCACCACGGTCACGCCGCCGAGCTTCTCGGCGGCCGCCTTGACCTCCTCGGGGGTGTCGGCGATGATGCCCGGCAGCACGGGAACTCCGTAGCTTTCAAAGAGGTCTCGGGCCTGGTACTCGAATAGATCCACGCTGGTCTTCCAATCCGCATTCGACTCGTCGCCCGGCTGGATTTCGCAGGGCAAGACTGAAGGCGCGACGAAAGGAGTGCCCCCTCCATCGCTCCGGACACCATCTAGAACTCTACTCCCGCCGCGAGTGGGCCTCCGACCTCTCCTCCCCAGGCTTCCTGCGTCTCGCCGTTGTCCACAGATTCCGGATGCGCGGGGCGCACGGGCCGCCCCCACGGTCACCCTGGGGCCATGACACGACCTCCCCGCTCCCCCATCCCCCCTCTCGCCGCGCTCGTCGGCGTCCTCCTCATCGCGCTGTCGGCGTGCGCGGGGCTGGCCGCGCCGATCGTCACGGGTGTGCTCGCCGCGGCGCCCGCGCACGCGGTCTCCACCGTCGACCACGGCACCGGTATGGTCTGGCTCGCCGACCACAGCTCGTGGATCGGCAACTACCGGCTCGACGACGGCAACATGGGCTACTGCATCGAGCTCGAGAAGCCGGCGCCCGTGGGCGCCTCGTTCGAGTATCGCGACGGCTCCACCACGGGCCTGTTCCCGGCCGACGACGCCGCCCGGCTGGCCTTCATCTCGCGGCAGTGGGGTGCGCCCGGCGACGCTCTCACCGCCGCGGCGGCGCAGCTCGCCACCTGGAGCATCACCGGTCTGGCCGGCCATGACCTCGCCCACTACGCCCAGCGCGCCAACGGCGACGCCGCGGCCGTGCAGGCGACGGCTCTGCAGATGCTCGCCATCGCCGACGGTCCGCGCGGGGCCTCCAGGGGTGTGTCCGCCACCGTCCGGCTCGACCTGGGGGCGAACCAGGTGTCCACCGACCTGGAGGTCGACCACCTCGCGGGCAGACTGAACCCGCTCCCGGGGTCGCACCCGGGCACGCTCACGCTGCGGGGCGCCACCTTCGACGACGGGGCGCGCGTGCGCTCGGTGGGCAACGGGAGCTCGACCGCGATCGTGCCCGATGCGGGTGGGGGCATCGCCTCGGTGTCGGTGTCGGTCGTCTACCGCGACCTGCCCTACGGCGACGGCTTCCGGCTCGCCGACAACTCCGGGGCGAGCCAGAGTCTGCTCGTGCAGTCTCCGTTTCCGCGGGAGGCCAGGGCGAACGACTCCGGCCGGGCTCCGAGTTCGTCGCCGCTGCGGCCCCTGGTGCAGACGCGCACCAGCGCGGTGCTCGCCGAGCCCGGCACCGAGCTGCACGACGAGCTCGAGCTGTCGGTGCATCCGGAGTCGGCCACCGGGGCCGAGTGGGGCGTCTATCGTTCTCCGTCGGGCGGGTTCGCTCCGATTCCCGTGGTCATCTCGAGTCGGCTGCTCGGCCCGTTCACCGTTCCGCCCGTGCGCTCGTCCGCGATCCCGGCCGGCGCGCCCGAGGTGTGCGCGGTCGAGGTGACGGCGGCGGCGGGGCCGGGGTCGTATCGCACGCCGTCGTGCCGTCTGCGCGAATCGGGGTACTACGTCTGGACAGACTCGATCGACCCGGCGCGCACCCCGGCCGACCAGGGCGGCGACCGCCTGCTGGGCTGGAACTCCGACTTCGGGGTCGCCACCGAGACCACCCTCGTGCCGACCACACCCGCCATCGCCACGGTGGCCTCGATGCACCGCACCGACGGTGTCGACGAAAGCACCGGCGGCTGTGCGAGCGACGTGCTCGAGGTCACCGGTCTGCCGCGAGGTCTGCGAGCGCCGATCTCGGTGGTGTCGACCCTCGTCGGTCCGCTCGCGTCCCTCCCGCCCTTCGGCTCCGTGCCCGCCGACACCGACTCGGAATCGCTGCCCGTGGTCGCCCGCGTCACCACACCCGTCTGGGCCGACGGAACCGTCGAGACCCGCTGCATCCCCCTTCCCGGCCCGGGCGCCTACTACTTCACCGTCGAGTCGCTCCCGTCCGAGGTGAGGTCCCTGAGCGCCGGCTCCTCGTCGGCGTCGACCGGCACGGACACACTTCTCGTCTCGACGCCGCTCGTCGCCGCCTTCTCCGACCATCGCGTGCACGAGTCCGAATCGGTGACCGTCGCGCCGCCCGTCACCCCGCCGACCCCCACGGCACCCCCGGCACCGCCTGCGCCGAGCACCCCTCCCGCCCCAAGCACCCCTGCTGCCCCACCGGCGCCTGAGGCTCCGCCGTCCCCTGCCGCCCCGGCCACTCCACCGTCCTCCGCGCTGGCCCTCACCGGCGGAGCCCCGTCACCGCTGCTCACCGCCGCCACGACCCTGGCAGTCGTCCTCGGCCTCGCCCTCACCGCTCTCGCCATCACCATCCGCCGCCGCCCCCGTCCCTGACGGCGCCGCGTGCGGGCCCAACCTCGGTTCCACCCAAGCCACAGCTCGAGACCGAACACCATGACCGACGCGTGCTGCCGGGCCCCAGGCTCCGACCCGAGGCCCGGCAGCAGCGAACCCGGCCCTCTTCCACCCCGGGCCCCCGGCTCCGACCCGGGGTCCGGCACCCGCGAACCCGGCCCTCATCCACCCCGGGCCCCCGGCTCCGACCCGAGGCCCGGCAGCAGCGAACCCGGCCCTCATCCACCTCGGGCCCCAGGACCCGACCTGGGGTCTGGCACCCGCGAACCCGACCCTCATCCACCCCGGGCCCCAGGATCCGCTCCGCGGCCCGGGAGCGCCGGTCCACTGCCACCCCGAACCTCGCACCGCGCCACCCAGCCGCGCGATCACCTCTCCTGGCGCCCTCCGAGCTCCAGAGCGCACCGCTCCACGGCTGGCGTGGCGAATCGCCGCGCCGGCCGAACCATCGGCCCCGTCGCCCTACGAGCCTGAGAAGTCCGTGCATCCGCGCACCCGGGCGCATGCCTGTGCGGAGGCACGGCGATCCGACGCCTCGCCCGCGCGGCCGCGCCCGGGAGACCGGGTCGACGGAGGGAGTGAGATCGGTGCCGCGTGAGAGCACGGGGCCAGGCGGCGAAGGCGTCAGAGCTTCTCGATGGGAGCGATCTTGATGAGGAGCTTCTTGGGGCCGACGGTGTCGAAGGCCACGTGGGCGACGCGCTTGGCGCCCTCGCCGGTGATCTGGTTGACGCGGCCGTCTCCGAAGTCGACGTGGCGGATGCGGTCGCCGGGCGACAGCTCGAGGTCGCCGTTGTCGCGCACCTGACCGGTGACGCGGTTCGCCCACTCCGTCTTCGGTCGAGCCGCCGCCGCACCATAGTCGGGCGTGGAGCCCCAGCGCGATCCGCCTGACCCGGAACCCGAACCGGAGCCCGACGAACCGGACCGCCACCCGCGCCCTCCGGCGCCGCCGCCGTAACCACCACCGCGCGCAGCATTCAGCGCCCGAGGCTCCGTGCCGCCCCGCGACGTCGCCATTCCCGGCGACTGGATCCAGTCGACCAGCTCGGCCGGGATCTCCTGCAGGTACCGGCTCGGCATCGCCACAGCGGTCTCACCGAACTGCGCCCGCGTCATGGCCAGCGAGATGTAAAGCCGTTTGCGCGCCCGCGTGATGCCCACGTAGAACAACCGTCGCTCCTCCGCCGGCCCGCCGGGCTCGCTCGCCGACATGCGATGCGGCAGTAGGTCTTCTTCGACCCCGGTGAGGAACACCGCGTCGTACTCCAGCCCCTTGGCGGTGTGCAGTGTCATGAGCGACACCGTTCCGCTGGAGTCGTCGAGGTCGTCGACCGCCGCCACGAGCGACACCTCGGTGAGGAAGTCGAGCAGCGTGCCGTCGGGGTTGTTGCGGTTGAACTCCTTCGTCACCGCGACGAGCTCCTCCACGTTCTCGGCCCGGGCCTCGTCTTGCGGATCGCGGCTGGCCCGGAGCGCCTGCACGTAGCCGCTCTTCTCCATCAGCAGCTGCAGCACCTCGCTGACCGGCGCCCCGGCCGAACCGGCGGGCTCGGCCGTGGCGCCCGCATCCGCACCGTCTGCCGCATCCGC
The DNA here is from genome assembly GCF_024979255.1 of Herbiconiux moechotypicola. Classification (GTDB taxonomy): domain Bacteria; phylum Actinomycetota; class Actinomycetes; order Actinomycetales; family Microbacteriaceae; genus Herbiconiux; species Herbiconiux moechotypicola. The sequence continues at coordinate 122,562 of NZ_JANLCN010000007.1, read as the reverse complement.
AGCACCGTCCGCCGCCCCGGCCCCACCGACGGCCGCCGCCGGCTCCACCAGCGCCGCCGCCTCGTCGAGCACCCCCGCCAGCTGCAGGATCGCCCCCGTCACCTTCGGCCCCAGCCCCAGCGACCCCGCCCGCCGCATCGCCTCCCGGTAGCTCACCTGCTCCCGCTCGGCGTAGCTCGCCAGCTGGGTCTCGGTGGCGGGCCCGATGCCACGACGTGGCGTGTTGAGGATGCGCCGCAGCGACAGCGTGTCGAACGGGTTCGCCACGGCGGTGAGGTACGCCATCGCATCCTTGATCTCAGCCCGTTCGTAGAACTTGGTGCCCCCGAGCACACGGTACGGCAGCGCCGACCGGATGAAGATCTCCTCCAGTGCACGCGTCTGCGAGTTGGTGCGGTAGAACACGGCGATCTCGTTATAGGGCATGCCGGCGTCGTGCAGCTTGGCGATCTCGTCGGCCACGAACTGCGCCTCGTCGTGCCCCGAGTAGCCGGTGAAGCCCACAATCTTCTCGCCGTCGCCCACCGCCGTCCAGAGCTTCTTGTCTTTACGGTCGAAGTTGTTCGAGATGACGGCGTTGGCCGCCGAGAGGATGTTCTGCGTCGACCGGTAGTTCTGCTCGAGCAGCACCACGGAGGCACCGGGGAAGTCGCGCTCGAACTCCACGATGTTGCGGATGTCGGCCCCGCGGAAGGCGTAGATCGACTGGTCGGAGTCGCCCACCACCGTGAGCGACGCACCACCGCCGGCGAAGGCCGCCACCCCGTCGAGCTCGTTGGAGACCGGGGGCTTGGTGAGCTCCCTGATGAGGGCGTACTGCGCGTGGTTGGTGTCTTGGTACTCGTCGACCAGGATGTGCCTGAACCGCCGCTGATAGCGCTCGGCCACCTGCGGGAAGGCACGGAACAGGAACACCGTCTGGCTGATGAGGTCGTCGAAGTCGAACGCGTTCGCCTCGCGCAGCGCCCTCGTGTAGGCGCCGAACACTTCGACGAACTTGACCTCCTGCGGGTCGTGGAAGTTCACGCTGCGCGCGTACGACTCCGCGTCTGTCAGCTCGTTCTTGAGCTTGGAGATCTTCGCCTGCACCTGCGACACCGTGAAGCCGTACATGTCGGCCTCGGCCTCCTTGATGAGACGCTTGATGAGCGCGCGCGAGTCGGCGGAGTCGTAGATGGTGAAGCTGCGGGTGAATCCGAAGTGCTCGGCCTCGCGGCGCAGGATGCGCACACAGGCCGAGTGGAACGTGGAGATCCACATGCCCTCCGCCACCTGACCGAGCAGGTGCGCCACGCGCTCGCGCATCTCGGCGGCGGCCTTGTTGGTGAAGGTGATGGCGAGGATCTGGCTGGGCCACGCCTCCCGGCTCCGGATGAGCGAGGCGATGCGATGCGTGAGCACCCTGGTCTTGCCACTGCCGGCCCCGGCGACGATGAGCAGTGCCGGCCCACGGTACTCCACGGCCTCGCGCTGCTCGGGGTTGAGCCCGTCGAGCAGCGGGTCGCCGGGCTCCTCGGCCTCACCGACGATGATCGGTGTGAGTCTCGTGGTGGTTCCGCCGGTGTCGCTCATGCTGCATCAAGTGTAGGCGCGACCCCTGACAGCGATCGCGAGATCGGGCTGGTCGGCGAACACCCCGTCGACCCCGCTGCCGAGGATGAGCGCGTACTCCTCCTCCCAGCTCAGATCGCGCGGCACGAACCGCTTCTCCGAGCGCAGCGTCCAGGTGAACACCGCGAGGCCCGCCCGGTGCGCCCGCGCGACGACATCGGTGACCGGCAGCGCCGCGCCCCGCGCATCCCGGGGCAGGATGAGCGACTTGTCGACGCTGATGCCGTCCACCGCACCTGCCAGCGGGGCCAGCCCCGCATCCGTCAGCTGTTCGGCGTAGCTCACCGCCTCCGCGCCGTCGCGCGTGACGAGATCGAAGGCCGCCCCGGCGTCCTCGACGAGATAGATGTAGCGCCCCGGCAGGCCCGTGGCGCGCAGCTCGTCGAGCACCGTCTGCTCGAACGACTCAAGAATCAGCTGCTCCGGCCGCGCATCCCACCCCGCGGCCGCCAGCTCGGCGCGCAGCAGCGCCACCACGTCGAAGCCCCGCGAGCCGAAGTGAGTCGCGTGCTTCACCTCCACCACCACGGCGAGCGGCACGCCCCGCGCGGCCGACGCCTCGTCGGCGATCGCGAGCACCTCGGCCAGCCTGAGCACTTCGAACCGGTCGTCGTAGGCGGCGCTCTCCGGCCGCACCTTGGGCAGCCGCTCCCGCGCCCGGAGGGTCTGCAGCTCGGCCCAGGTGAAGTCCTCGGTGAACCACCCGCTCTCCTCGATCCCGTCGACCGTGCGGCTGGTGTGCCTGGCGGCGAACTCCGGATGCGCGGCCACGTCGGTGGTGCCCGAGATCTCGTTCTCGTGCCGCACCACGGGCACCCCGTCGAGGCTGAACACCACGTCGGGCTCCACGGCGTCGGCACCCAGCTCGAAAGCGAGCCGATACGCCTCGGCGGTGTGCTCGGGGCGGTAGCCGCTGGCTCCGCGATGGCCGATGACGAGCGGGAGGTGCGGGGCGACGGATTCCACGTGTTCACGCTACGCGAACGGGCTCCGGTTACCAGCAGATTCAAGAGAACGGTGCACTACATTTGATGGGACAACGCTCACGTTCCCCACAGAGAGCCCAACGGAGAGACCGATCATGGCAGAGCCCTCGTCCAGCAACCCCGCCTTCTCACGCAATCCGGTGTTCAACGGCAAGGGTGTGGACACCGTGCCCACCATCAGCGCCGACGGCCTGCAGGAGATGTACGAGCGCCCCTCGGCCACCTCGTCGCAGACCGACCGCATGAGCTACGAAGACACGATCGTGAAGACGGTCGGCCTCTTCGCGGTCTTCCTCGTCACCGCGGTCATCGGGTACTGGGCCAACATGCCCGTGCCGACCGTGCTCGGGCTCGGCCTCATGATCGCCGGCTTCATCGGCGGTCTCGTGTTCGGCCTCATCAACGCCTTCAAGCGCGAGCCGTCCGTGCCGCTCATCCTGCTCTACGCCGCGTTCGAAGGTCTCGCCATCGGTGCCATCTCGAGCTTCTTCGAAGCGCAGTGGGGCGGCATCGTGCTGCAGGCCGTGCTCGCCACGGTCGCCGTGTTCGGCGTCACGCTGGCTCTGTTCGCGAGCGGTAAGATCCGCGCCTCCAAGCGGGCCACCAAGGTCTTCCTCATCGCGATGTTCGGCTACCTGGCGTTCTCGCTGCTCAACGTCATCCTCATGATGACCGGTGTCGTCACCGACCCGTTCGGTCTCCGCAGCGGCTGGATCGGCCTGGTCATCGGCGTCGTCGTGGTGATCATGGCGGCCTACTCGCTCGTGCTCGACTTCGACATGATCCAGCGTGGCGTGCGCGCCGGCGCTCCCCGCAAGTACGGCTGGCAGGGTGCGTTCGGGCTCATGACCACGATCGTGTGGCTCTACATCGAGCTGCTCCGCATGATCGCCATCTTCCGCAACTGACGCTCACACGCTGACGCACTCGCGCATCCTCGGCCTCGACCTCGCTCGGGGCCTCGCCCTCCTCGGCATGCTCGCGGCCCACACGGTGCCCGAGGCCGAGGGGGGCGAATTCTTGTGGGACGGCCGATCGTCCATCCTGTTCGCCACGGTGGCGGGCGTGTCGCTCGGGCTCATGGCGCCGCGGGGTCAAGACGGCGGCCGCACCACGCGCGTGATCGGCATCCGCGCCGCCGTGCTCGTGGCGCTCGGGGTGCTGCTCACCTTCCTCGACACCCCGATCGCCATCATCCTCGACACCTACGGGTTCCTCTTCCTGGTCGCCATCCCGCTGGTGATGGCTCCCCGCGCGGTCGTGGCGGCGGTGGCCGCGGCGGCCGCCCTCCTGGGCCCGTGGCTGGTGGAGACCGTGTCCGACTCCGTCGCGATCGCCACCGGCACGGGCGCGGCGGCCGACCCCGCCCTGGCCGCTCTGCTCGAGAGCCCGTGGCTCTACTACCCCCTGCGCTGGATCGAGGGGGTGTACCCCGCCCCGGTCTGGCTCGCCTACGTGGCCATCGGCATCCTGATCGCCCGCGGCGACCTCACCGCCCGGCGCACCCCGCTCGTCCTGCTCGGCCTCGGCGCCGCGGTCGCCGTGGCCGGCTACACCGTCGCCGCAGCCCTCGGCACCCCCGTCGAGGCGCACGAGAACTCGACCCTCGAGGTGATCGCCTCGGGTGGTGTGGCGGTCGCAGTCATCGGCGCCTGCGTGGCCCTGCTGGGCTCACCGGCCCCCGCTACGAGTCCGGCCCCTGCTACGAGTCCGGCCCCGATCCACGGGCCGGCCCCGGATGCGCTCCGCACCTGGTCGAGGCGCCTCCTGCAGCCGCTCTGGGCGGCCGGCTCCATGCCCCTCACCGTCTACACGGCGCAGATCGTCGCCCTCTGGGCCTACACGAACACCGCCGACTATGAGGGCTGGCTCGGCTGGCAGAGCGTGCCGCTCTTCTTCTGGTTCGCCGTGCCGACCCTCGTGCTCTGCAGCTTCTACCGGCTGCGCTTCCGCCAGGGCCCCCTCGAGTGGCTGGTCAGCAGACTCAGCACCCAGCGCCCCTGGCGCCGCCCCGCACCGATCACCCGGTGAGGGGCGGTGAGGGGCGTCACTCCCACTCGATGGTGCCCGGCGGCTTCGACGTGACGTCGAGCACGACCCGGTTCACGCCCGCCACCTCATTGGTGATGCGATTCGAGATGCGGGCGAGCACCTCGAAGGGCACCCTCGTCCAGTCGGCGGTCATGGCGTCTTCGCTCGAGACGGGGCGCAGCACGATCGGGTGACCGTAGGTGCGGCCGTCGCCCTGCACGCCCACGGAGCGCACGTCGGCGAGCAGCACCACGGGGCACTGCCAGATCTCGCCGTCGAGCCCGGCCTCGCTGAGCTCGGCGCGCACGATGGCGTCGGCGGAGCGCAGCAGCTCCAGCCGCTCGAACGTCACCTCGCCCACGATGCGGATGCCGAGACCGGGGCCGGGGAACGGCTGCCGCGACACGATCTCCTCGGGCAGCCCGAGCTCGCGGCCGATGGCGCGCACCTCGTCTTTGAAGAGGGTGCGCAGCGGCTCGACCAGCTCGAACTGCAGGTCTTCGGGCAGGCCCCCCACGTTGTGGTGGCTCTTGATGTTGGCCGTACCGGTTCCGCCGCCCGACTCCACCACGTCGGGGTAGAGCGTGCCCTGCACCAGGTACTTGATGGGATCGCCGTCGGCCTCCGCCTCGGCGATGAGCGCGGCCTGGGCCTGCTCGAAGGTGCGGATGAACTCGCGCCCGATGATCTTGCGCTTCTGCTCGGGGTCGGAGACGCCCTCGAGCGCCGTGAGGAACTGCTCCCGCGCGTCGATGGTCACGAGCCGCACCCCGGTGGACTTGACGTAGTCCTCCTCCACCTGGCGCCGCTCGTCCTGCCGCAGCAGGCCGTGGTCGACGAAGATGCACACGAGCTGATCACCGACGGCCTTGTGCACGAGCGCAGCGGCCACCGCCGAGTCGACGCCGCCCGACAGACCGCAGATGACCTTGCCCTCGCCCACCTGGGCCTGGATCGCGGCCACCTGGTCGGCGATCACGTTGCCCGGGTTCCAGTCGGCGGGAATGCCGGCGGCGCGGTGCAGGAAGTTCTCCAGCACCTGCTGGCCGTAGGTGGAGTGCTTCACCTCGGGGTGCCACTGCACGCCGTAGAGCCCCCGCGACGGGTCGGCGAAGGCGGCCACGGGGGTGGACGAGGTGCGCGCGAGCACCTCGAAGCCCTCGGGGGCCCGCACCACGGAGTCGCCGTGGCTCATCCACACCGTCTGCCCGGCGGGCTGCCCGCCCAGGATGGAGTCATCGCCCGCCGTGACCGTGTCGAGCGCCACGTCGGTGGAGCCGTACTCGCGGGCGCCGGTCTTCGCCACCTCGCCGCCGAGCTGGCTGGCCATCACCTGGAAGCCGTAGCAGATGCCCATCACGGGCACGCCGAGCTCGAGGATGCCCGGGTCGAGCGAGGGCGCGCCCTCTTCGTAGACGCTCGACGGCCCGCCGCTCAGCACGATGCCCACCGGGTTCTTCGCGGCCACCTCGGCGGCGGTGATGGAGTGCGGCACGATCTCGGAGTAGACGCTCGCCTCGCGCACGCGCCTCGCGATCAGCTGCGCGTACTGCGCGCCGAAGTCGACGACGAGCACCGGGCGGGTGAGCTCGGGGCGCGCGGCCTCCCCCTGGTCGGGTGTCTCTGCTGTGCTAATGGGATGCCTCCACGGGTTCGGAGCCGGCGGTTCCGGAGGCGGCCTGCGCCTCCGCTTCGCGAGAAGCGAGGTAGCCCTTCACCTCGCGCGCGATGCGCGCCTCGAGGAAGAAGGACAGGAACGGGATGACGCCACCGAGGGCGATCAGCACGAACTTCCAGAACGGCCAGCGCATGAGGCTCCAGAGCCGGAAGTCGGAGAACAGGTAGACCACGTAGAACCAGCCGTGGGCGATGAGGATGCCCGTGCTGAGGTTCACCGCGACGACGGTGCCCTCGGGCACGAAGGCCAGGAACCCGCGCGGCCCGCCGAGCTCGAGCTCGACCGCGAGCGGGGTGTACTTCAGCACCATCTCGATGCACAGCAACAGCAGCATCACACCCGTGATGACCGAGGCGACCTGGTAGAACTTCAGCGCTGCGCGGATGCGGGGGAAGTCCTTGGGTTTCGGGGCGAGAGCCATGCCCCTAGCCTACCCGCGCATCCTGAGCCGCTTCGGCGGCCTCCTCGTTCTCGCGCTCCCAGGCGTCGCGCACGAGGCGGTACCAGAGGTACACCGCGAAGCCCGCGAACACGGCCCACTCGGCGGCGTAGAAGATGTTGAGCCAGTTCACCTGCACCGAGCGGTCGGGCTCGGGCGAGTCGATGAGCGTGAGCCCCGCCGGGGCCGTGTCGAGCACGAGGTAGCCGCCGTACACGTCGGCCGAGGCGTCGAAGTCGGGCCACCGGTTGATGAGCGAGGCGATCGACATGGTCGAGGTGATCGCGCCGATGCTCGTGTCGCCCGTGGGGTCGGCGCCCGCCGACCGCTGCGCGTCGTCGAGCTGGGGGCCCTCGGTGGGCAGATAGCGGCCGGTGAGTTCGACCGAGCCGCCGGATGCGCGCCCCGCGAGCTCCAGGGCGGTCACGCGGGCGGTCTCCAGGTCGTCGGTCCAGCCCAGGGCCACGGCGAGGTAGGTGTCGGCCGGGGCGTCGACCCGCACCTGGCCGATGACCCAGTAGCCCGAGACGCCGCCGTTCAGCCGGCCGGCCAGCACGTCGTACCCCGAGGGAACGAACTCACCCCGGGTGACGGCGCGCGAACCGGCCTGGGTCTCCACCACGGGCGTCTGCGGCTCGGCGATCGTGTCGAGCGGCCGCACCGTCTCGCTCTCGGTGTTGATGACCTCGCCGTTGGAGACCGCCCGGCCGAGCTGCCACTGGCCGAGCGCGGCGAAGGCGGCGGCGATCGCCAGGGCGAGCACGAGCACGCCGATCCAGCGGGGCCGGCGCATGACGGCGCCGAGGCTCACGACCGGCGGGACGGACGGGGCCGGAGGCTGTTCCGACGGGGTCTCGGTGGTGCTCAATACTCGTCGTCTCTCGCTCGGCGCCCGTCGTCGTCGGACTGCTGCATCGCCTGCTCGATGAGGCGGTCGCGCTCGGCTGTTCCGCCGCCTTCCGAGGCTCCGGACACCGGCTCCGCGGCCGTCACCAGCTCCGAGGCGCCCGACGGCTCCGCCGGAACCGACCCGCCGGAGGTCGCCGCCTCCATGAGCGCGATGGCCTCGTCGGCCTCGAGATCGCGGGCGCTCGGCGCATCCGCCTTCCGCCCACCCGCCTTCTTCGGGGAGCCGGTGCGCAGCACGAAGGCACCGATGCGCTCGGAGTTCACGGCGAGGATCGGGCCGACGATCGCCATGATGAGCACGTAGAGACCGGCGAACGGCTGGATGCGCTCGTCGAGACCCGCGGCCAGTGCGAGCGTGGCAAGGATGAGCGCGAACTCGCCCCGGTTGGCGAGGATGGCCGTGGTGTTGATGCCCGCCTGCGGCCCGAGCTTGTTGAGCCAGGCCACGAACTGCCCGGCGATGATGTTGAGCACGAACGTCATCACGACGGCGAGCACCACCGGCACGATCACCTCGGGGAACTTCGAGGGGTCGAGCCCGAGTCCGAAGTTCAGGAAGAAGAAGGCCCCGAACACGTCGCGCAACGGGATGGCGATGTGCTCGATGCGGTTGCGATACCGGGTCGCACCCAGCACCAGGCCGATGAGGAACGCGCCGATCGCATCCGTCACGCCCAAGATCTCGCCCAGCCCGCCGAACATCACCGCGAGACCGAAGAACAGGATGGTGAACAGCTCGTCGTCTTTGGTGCGGAACAGCCGCGACACGAAACGGCCGCCCCACCGGGCGATCGAGAACATGACGACGAGGAAGAGGAACGAGATGCCCAGCCGCCCGATCACCGGCCAGATCTCGGTCTCGCCGGAGAGCACGACCGACACGATGGCGAGGTAGATCGCGATGAAGATGTCCTCGACCACGGTGACGCCGAGGATCATGGGCGTCTCACGGTTGGCCAGGCGGTTCAGCTCGATGAGCAGCTTCGTGACGATGGCGCTCGAGCTGGTGGCCGTGATGCCCGCGATGATGAGCGCCTCACGCGTGCCCCAGCCCACCAGGAAGCCGAAGGCGAAGCCCACGGCCATGTTGATGAGGATGTACGAGCCGCCCGAGATGATGAGGCGGCCGGCGTTGGAGAAGAACTCGTCTTGATCGAACTCGAGCCCGAGATTGAACAGCAGCAGGATGAGCCCGATGACCGCGATCAGCTCGATGTACTCGCTGTGGCCGAAGTCGAGCGGGAACCAGCCGAAGTACGGGCTCGCGATGAGCCCGACCACCATGTACACGGGGATGGCCGGGAGCCCGACGGACTTGCCGAGACGGCCCAGCACATAGGCGATGACGAAGAGGACGCCGAGAACCAGGAGGTCGGGGCCGAGATGCATTCGGTCGGTCTCCTAGCTTCCGGGCGAACCGTCGAGTGCTCCTGCTTTCGCCTTGACCTCGCCGGTGCGGAAGAAGTTGAACGCCTTCGCCACCTTCTCGGGCGAGCCGGCCACCACGAGGGTGTCGCCGGGGAAGACCTTGAAATCGGATGCGGGGGCCGGGTTGGCGGAATCGCCACGCACGACCGCGACCACGGTGAGGCCCGCGATGCCGCGCTCGGCGGGCGAGCCGAGCGGCTGGCCGGCGATGTGGTCTTCGTAGTCCACCGTGAACCAGTCGATCGAGAGCCCGGGGATCTGGTCGAGCGCCGTCAGCGACTCGGTGATCTGCGTGCCGCCGAGCAGCTCGGCGAGCGTGTGCGCCTCGTCCTCCGACAGGCGCAGCGACACCTTGCTCGAGGCGGGCGTGTCGTCGCCGTCGGCGAAGGTGATGAGGTCGGAGTGACCCGAGCGGTGCGCGATGACGCCCACCTTGCCCCCGTCGGAGGTGTAGAAGGTGTGCAGCACCCCCACCCCGGGAAGCTTGACCCTCCGCACATCGACCATCTGTCGCATCTCCTCGCATCGACGCCAGGAGTCCTCCCGGCCGATGACTCCAGTTTAGTCGAGGGCGCGGAGGGGTCGGCCGCTGTTCGCCGAGAGCGGCCGGATCAGTCGGTCGGCACGATGTCGGGGGCCTCGAGACGGATGCGCTCGGCCGACTCGTCGTCGGGCTGCTCCTGGCTGGCGCGCTCGGCGGCGACCCGCTCGAGGTAGAACGCGGTCTCGCGCTCGATCGTGTCGTCGTCCCAGCCGAGCACTCCGCCCATCAGCCGCGCCGCGACCGGGGCCGCCGACACCCCGCGGTCCCACGCCTCGATCGAGATGCGGGTGCGGCGTGCGAGCACGTCGTCGAGGTGCAGGGCGCTCTCGTGCGAGGCGGCGTACACCACCTCGGCACCGATGTAGTCGTCGGCGCCGGGCAGCGGCTCGGCGAGCGAGGGGTCGGCCAGGATGAGGTCGAGCAGTTCGTCGGTGAGGGTGCCGTAGCGGTTGAGCAGGTGCTCGATGCGCACGGTGTGCACCCCGAACTTGCGGGCGATCTTGTGCCGCTTGTTCCAGGCCGCCTGGTAGCCCTCGGCCCCGAGCAGCGCGATGTCTTGCGTGACGCTCGGCGAGATCTTGCCGTCGAGCGCCGAGACCGCGGCGTCGATGGCGTCTTTGGCCATCACGCGGTAGGTGGTCCACTTGCCGCCCGCGATCACCACGAGGCCCGGCACCGAGTGCGCCACCAGGTGCTCGCGCGAGAGCTTCGAGGTCTGGTCGCTCTCGCCGGCGAGCAGCGGCCGCAGGCCCGCGTACACGCCCTCGACGTCTTCGCGGGTGAGCGGCACCGCGAGCACGGAGTTGACGTGCTCGAGCAGGTAGTCGATGTCGGCGGCGGTGGCCGCGGGATGCGCCTTGTCGAGGTGCCAGTCGGTGTCGGTGGTGCCGATGAGCCAGTGCCGCCCCCAGGGGATGACGAAGAGAACGCTCTTCTCCGTGCGCAGCAGCAGCCCCGACTTGCCCTGGAACCGGTCGCGCGGCACCACGAGGTGGATGCCCTTCGAGGCGCGCACCTTGAACTGGCCGCGCTCGCCGACCATGGCCTGCGTCTCGTCGGTCCAGACACCGGTGGCGTTCACCACCTGCTTGGCGCGGATCTCGAACTTCTCGCCGGTCTCCAGGTCGTGGGCCTTCACGCCCACGACGCGCTCGCCCACCTTGAGGAACCCCTCCACCCGCACCCGGCTGGCCACGTGCGCCCCGTAGGAGGCGGCGGTGCGCGCGAGGCTCGCCACGTAGCGGGCGTCGTCGACCTGCGCGTCGTAGTAGGTGATGCCGCCGATGAGGGCGTTCTTCGACAGGCTCGGGATGAGCTCCTGCACCTGCCGGCGCGAGAGGTGCCGGTGGTGCGGAACCCCGGGAGGACGCCCGCCGGAGTAGCTGAAGATGTCGTACAGCAGCATCCCGGCCCCGATGTAGGCGCGCTCGAACACCCGCTTGTGCAGCGGGTAGAGAAAGCGCACCGGCTTCACCAGGTGCGGCGCGATGCGCTGCAGCAGCAGCCCGCGCTCGATGAGCGCCTCGCGCACGAGCCTGAAGTCGAGCTGCTCGAGGTAGCGGATGCCGCCGTGCACGAGCTTCGACGAGCGGCTGGAGGTGCCCGAGGCCCAGTCCCTGGCCTCGACGAGGCCCACCCGCAGGCCGCGGGTGACCGCGTCGAGCGCGCTGCCGGTGCCGACGATGCCGCCCCCGACCACCAGGATGTCGAGCTCCTTCTCCTTGAGCGTCTCGATGGCCTTCGCCCGCTCCTCCGGCCCGATCTTCGTCGAGTGCGAAACCGAGGTGTGCGCGGCCATGAGACCCTCCTTCGTCGCAGAGCTAGGAGCTAGCTCCTGGTGCCCTCCACGCTAGTGCGGACGGTAGGGGGCGACAACCACCTCGATGCGCTGGAACTCCTTGAGGTCGGAGTACCCGGTGGTCGCCATCGAGCGGCGCAGCGCCCCGATGAGGTTCGCCGTGCCGTCGGCCACCGGCGAGGGGCCGTAGAGGATCTGCTCGAGCGGCGCCACCGTGCCCACGTGCACCCGGTTGCCGCGCGGCAGCTGCGAGTGGTGGGCCTCGGGGCCCCAGTGCCAACCGCCGCCCGGCGCATCCGTGGCCCTCGCGAGCGCGGTGCCGAGCATGACGGCGTCGGCGCCCACCGAGATGGCCTTCACGATGTCGCCGCTCGTGCCGAGGCCGCCGTCGGCGATGACGTGCACGTAGCGGCCGCCCGACTCGTCCAGGTAGTCGCGGCGGGCGCCGGCCACGTCGGCCACCGCGGTGGCCATGGGGGCGTGGATGCCCAGGGTGGCGCGCGTGGTGGAGGCCGCGCCGCCGCCGAAGCCCACGAGCACGCCGGCGGCGCCGGTGCGCATGAGGTGCAGGGCCGCGGTGTAGGTGGCGGCGCCGCCCACGATCACGGGCACGTCGAGCTCGTAGATGAACTTCTTGAGGTTGAGCGGCTCGACGGTCTTCGACACGTGCTCGGCCGAGACGGTGGTGCCGCGGATGACGAACAGGTCGACCCCGGCGCCGACCACGGTCTCGTAGAGCTCCTGCGTGCGCTGCGGCGAGAGGGCGCCGGCGACGGTGACCCCGGAGGCGCGGATCTCGGCCAGACGGGCGGCCACCAGCTCGGGCTTGATGGGCTCGGCGTAGATCTGCTGCATGCGCTCGGTGGCCCGCCCCTCGGGCAGCTCGCGGATCTCGGCGAGCAGCGGCTCGGGGTCTTCGTAGCGGGTCCACAGACCCTCGAGGTCGAGCACGCCGAGGCCGCCGAGCTGGCCGATCATGATGGCGGTCTGCGGCGAGACGACGGAGTCCATCGGGGCCCCGAGCACGGGGATGTCGAAGTGGTAGGCGTCGATGTTCCAGCCGACCGAGACGTCTTGGGGGTCGCGGGTGCGACGGCTGGGCACGACCGCGATGTCGTCGAAGGAGTAGACGCGGCGCCCGCGCTTGGCACGGCCGATTTCAATTTCCATCACGCCTCATCCTATCGGGCCCTCGCGCCGCGGCACGGGGGTGGTTACCCTGACGCCATGAGCGGATTCGCGGTCAAGGACGAGTTGCTGGATGCGCAGACGCTGCGGGCTGCGGCGACGGCCCCTTTCGGCGGGGCCGACGTGTTCGAGACGGTCGCCATCGCCCGCCGGGTGAAGGGCACCGACTTCGACAGCTGGCACGCGGAGTGGAACGCCGCCGCCGAGGCGGCCTACGCCATCGGGGTCACCGCCGAGGCCCGCGGCGAGTCGGAGACGGCCCGGCTGGCCTTCCTCCGCGCCACCACCTACTTCCGCACGGCGGGCTCGGTCTTCCTCGCGCGGCCCGTCGACCCGCGACTGCCCGCCAGCCTCGCCCGGCAGACCGAGGCGTTCCGCCGCGCCATCGCCCACTTCCGCACCCCCGTCGAGCCCGTGCTCATCCCCTACGAGGGCACCACGCTGCCCGGCTACTTCTTCTCGGCGGTGGCTCCGGATGCGCCCGGCGCGGCGGCGAAGAGGGCGACGGTGGTGCTCGTCGACGGCTACGACGGCTCGGTCGAAGAGCTGTACTTCTGGAACGGTCAGGCCGCGCTCGATCGCGGCTACAACGTGCTCGCCTTCGACGGGCCGGGGCAGGGATCGGTGCTCGTCGACCAGGGTCTGCCGCTGCGGCCCGACTACGAGAACGTGGTGACCCCGGTGATCGACTTCGTGCTGCAGAGGCCCGAGGTCGACCCCGAGCGGGTCGCGCTCATCGGGCTGAGCCTCGGCGGCTACCTCGCCCCGCGCGCCGCGAGCCGCGAGCACCGGGTGGCCGCGTGCATCGCCGACTCGGGCGCGTTCGACCTGTTCGACGCGAGCGTCGCCCGGGTGCCCAAGCCGCTGCGCGGTCAGATCCCCGACGGCAACGACGCCGCCCGCAAGCTCGTCGAGGCGATGGTGGAGCGGCTGGAGAAGAACCCCACGGGGGGCTGGGCGCTGCGCCGCAACCTCTACGCCCACGACGTGCCCGACGCGATGGAGTTCTTCCGCGTGGCCCGCTCGTTCACCCTGCGCGAGGCGGCGCAGCACATCACCTGCCCGGTGCTGGTCACCCACGCCGAAGGCGACGACATCGGCGCCTCGGCCCCCGAACTCTACGAGGCGCTCACCGTCTCCGACAAGGAGATCATCCTGTTCACCGAAGCCGAGGGCGCGGGCCAGCACTGCGAGACAGGTGCCCGGCAGCTCTACCTCGCCCGCACCTTCTCCTGGCTCGACGCTCGGTTGGAGCCGGCCCGCCTCGCGTGAGCATCATGTACCTTCCGCGCCGTCGCCGTCGTGTGCGGACCGGGACGGATCGCCCGCTCCAGCAGCCTCCCGTGCGCGAACCCCGTGCGCTGGGCGACCCGTTCCAGGCTGTTCTCCCGGCCGTCTGCGAGCATGGCGAGCGCTTCCCGCACACGGACCGACTCGATCTCCCGCGCCGGAGTGGTACCGAACACCGCAGCCACCTTGTGCAGGTAGACCCTTGACACGTTGAGCGCACCGGCCAGAGCAGTCGCGGTCAGTGCGGGGTCGGCGTAATGCAGCTCGATGTGCCGTCGCAGCCGGGCGAGCAGCAGCGCGGCCGCGGTGGGTCGCTCCACCGTGAGTGCCGGTTCGGCGACCCCGCAGGGCCCGCCTCGCTCATGCGCGAGAGCGCCCGCGACCGCCTCCACGAGCATCCGCCGCCACTGCGGAGCACCCGCACCCTCGTGCAGCCGTCGGAAAACGAGGGTGGTGGCCAGACCGAGGAGCGGGGCGAGTCCCGCTCCGAGCATCGCGGGAGGCGACGCGGGTGCGGCACGATCGAGCAGCGCGAGCGGCAGGGTCACCTCCACCACGGTGGTCGCCGCCGTGTGGGTCACGCTGGTCGGCAGACTGAGGTCGATCACCGTGCCGTGGCCCGGCTCGAGGGTGAGGCCGTGCTCCCCCACCCTCACGGAGACCGCACCGTCCATCGCCACGACGACGAGGGCGCGGAGAGCTGTCGGGGAGCGAACCGCCTCCCGAGTGCCGGCGGGGAGCCACAGCCGAGCGACCCGCACGTCGCCGAACTCCGCCGCGTCGATCACGGCACGCGGCTCGGCCGAGGGTGCGGTGAGCCTCCAGCCCACCCCGAGGAGGGCGGACTCCGCCGCCGCACCCAGGAGAAGGTCCCCGGCGCGCACGGGCGTCAGCCCTCGCTCCGTGTCGCCATGCCCTCACCGTGTCAGCGGTACTGTAAAACCTTCATAAGCGATCGGGGGACGTGGATGCGGGTGCTGATCGTCGACGACGACGCGGTGCTCGGCGAGGCGGTGGCACGGGGCCTGCAGCGCGCCTCGATCGCGGCCGACGTCGTGCTCGATGGCGAGAGCGCTCTCGAGCACCTCATGGTGCACGACTACGACGCAGTGGTTCTCGACCGTGCACTCCCAGGTCTGCACGGCGACGAGGTGCTCGAGTGGATCGTCGGGTCGACACCGCGGGTGAAAGTGCTCATGCTCACCGCCACAGCCTCCCTTGACGATCGCGTGAACGGGCTCGCCGCCGGAGCCGACGACTACCTCGCGAAGCCGTTCGCCGTGGTGGAGCTCGTCGCGCGTCTGCGAGCCATCACCCGGCGCCCCTCGGCATCGATCCCACCGCTGCTGCGAAAGGGCGGGATCGCGCTCGACCCGCATCGGCACGAGGCGAGCCGTGACGGCCGGGTGCTTGCACTCGGCCGTAAGGAGTTCGCGGTGCTCGAGTTGCTGCTCGAGGCGGACGGCGCGGTGGTGAGCACCGAACAGCTGCTCGAGAAGGCGTGGGACGTCAACACCGACCCCTTCACGAACACCGTTCGCGTGACGCTCTCGTCGCTGCGCCGCAAGCTCGGTGCGCCCGCTGCGGTCGAGACGGTCATCGGCGTGGGATACCGGATCCGTGGCTGATCGACGCACGCCTCCCGGTTCGACCCGACGCGGATCCCGGTTCACCCTTCGCGCCCGTCTCACCCTCGCGTTCGCAGCGGTGTTCACGGTGGCGGGAGCTGCGCTCATCGGCGGCCTCTTCGCGTTCATGGTGGCCGTCCCGAGTTATCTCGTGAGCATCCCGTCCGACGAGGATCCCCAGTTCACCGACACCACCGGCTCCGGCGACGGGTTCTGGACCGAGGTCCTTCCAGACGACGGCATCATCTGCCCCGACGACGGTTCCGAATGCGTCGACTTCTCCGAGGGCGGGTACTACGCCGGGCCCGTCGACGCGCCGGACGAGTGGCTCTACTTCGACGACCCGCAGCGCGTGCTGCTGCAGTTCCTCGGCGTCGGGTCGCTCTGCCTGCTCGTGATCGCGGCACTCAGCACCCTCGCGAGCTGGCTGCTGGTCGGCCGACTGCTCCGCCCCCTCCGCGAGCTGAAGGATGCGGCGCAGTCGGCCTCGCGGGGCGATTTCGGTCACCGGGTGGCGGTCGGTGGCCGTCGCGACGAGGTGGTCGAGCTGGCGGAGACGTTCGACCACATGCTCTCGAGGTTGCAGCGCTTCGTGCGCGACCAGCGGCGGGTGGCCGCGCAGGCCTCGCACGAGCTGCAGGGCCCACTCACCACCACCCGGGTGCTGCTCGAGGAGGGAGCAGGCGAGCCGCTCGACGCCGAGGCGGCCGCTCGACTCCTGGATCGACTGAGAGTGAGCAACGAGCGAAGCATCGCGCTGGTCGAATCGGTGCTCGACCTCGCCGAGCTCTCGCTCGTCGACCTCGTGGGTGAACACGTCGAGGTGTCCGCCCTGGTCGACTCCGCGGTCGCCGCGACGGCCGGCCGCGCAGCGGCGGCATCGGTCGAGATCACCACGAGCGACCTGCCCGGATCGGTCTACGGCGACCCGCTCCTGCTCGAGCAGGCCCTCGTCAACCTCGTGGGCAACGCCGTCAAGCACAACCGGAGGGGCGGCAGAGTCTGGCTACGCAGTCGAGTGGCGCCCGGCACCGTGGAGATCGTGATCGAGAACACCGGCAGGATGGTCGACCACGGAGAGTTCGCCAGGCTGACGCATCCGTTCTACCGCCACGACCCGACGGCGCCGGACTCACACGGGCTGGGCCTGCCGTTCGTGCGGACTGTTGTCGAGGCCCACGACGCGCGGCTTGACCTGGTGCCACGCGAGGAAGGCGGACTCACCGTCACCCTGCAGCTCGCGTCGGAGCCGAAGGGGTCCACGGTGGCCTGACGCCGCCATCGACACGGTGTTTCCACACACGAGCCCCACTGTTTCCATTCCTCGTCGAACCCGTTCTCGTCCGCCCCGACTGGGGCAGTGTGCTGCACACCGAAACCGTGATGCAGCCACTGCCCTGCAGGAGAAGAGACGAGAATGGACACCCCTGAACCCCTCGGGCCCGACGCCCCACCCGCCACCCTCCCCGCAGGGGGTGTCAGTCGCCGCACGGTTGTGGCCAGCGCTGCCTGGTCGGTGCCCGTGATCGCCGCGGCCGTCGCCGCGCCGATGGCGGCGGCTTCCGTGCCGCCGCGTGAGTTCGCGATCGAGTCCTCCTTCGGGGTCGGCTGGTATCCGGTCACCCAGGGCCAGACCTCATCCGGTGCCCTGCAGTACGACGCCGACGCCGGTGACAAGTACTTCCGCGTCACCGGCACGCAGCCCGGAGACGTGGTCTCGAACGTGTTCTTCCAGGCCCTGATCTCGGTGGGTTGGCCCGCACTCACCTTCGTCGCCCTCCCCGGCAGCAACGGCGACTGGACCACCCTCGCCGCGACGGGAGCGACCGAGACGGTGAACGGGGTGTCCTACCGCGTCTATCAGTCCACCTACACCCCGCCCGTCGTGGCCACGGGTGCCACGACCTCGATCCCGGTGGACTTCTTCTTCCGGGCGAGCAGTCCCTACTACGCGAATCAGACCGCCATCACGCGGCGCTTCGCGAGTGTCGCCGGCACCACTGTCGCCCTCGTGCGCAACCCGGCCGCCATCAACAACACCAACGTGCTCCTCAGCTCGGCCCCTACGCCCTGACCGGCGCTGGGCTCCTCGTGGATCACTCGCCGGACCCCACTACCGCGACGTGATCCCTCTCGCGCGATCGGGATGCGCGAGAGGGTCTGATGCACCCCGGTGCCAGACCACACGGTGGCCGCCTGCCCCAACAGGCGGCCACCGGTCCGATCGGCGTCACCTCGCCTCCTGTCCGGACACCCTCCCTGGCTAGACTGTGCCGAAGGGGGGCGACCATGGCGGCTACGCGAATGACCAGGAACCGACGACGCATCGTGGCGGTGGTCGTGGGCTTGACTGGTGTCGCCCTGCTCGCGGCATGCACCGGCGCCCCCGCGCCTGAGGAGGGTGCGCGGCTCGCCGGCTCGGTCGCGCCGCTCGCGACGGGCGCCCAAGCCGATGCGTGGCGGGTGACCGCGTACGAGTCGGGCACCGACGAGATCGCGCCGCGCGAGCTGGGAACGGCCCGCACCGGCACCGACGGTTCCTTCGAGGTGGCGCTGGGCGCCGACCCCCTGCGCGACGACGCCGTGGTGTACCTGCTGGCGGAGCCGCTGGGTGAAGCCAGGCAGGCGGTGCTCGCGGCCGTTGTCGCGCATCCGGATGCCGACGGCTCGCTCGACGACGTGGCCGTCAACGAGCGCACCACCGTGGCGACCGGGTTCGCGATGGCGCAGTTCGTGGGCGCCGAGGGTGTGGGCGGCACCGCCCCCGGTGTGGTGAACTCGGCCGCGATGGCGGGCAACCTCGTCGACCCGCACACCGGGGAGCTGGCCGAGGTCATCACCTCGTCGCCGAACGGCTCGGAGACCGACACCCTGCCGGCGTTCCAGTCGCTGGTCGGGATGCTGTCGGCCTGCGTCGCCGACGACGGCGACTGCGCCGCACTGCTCGACGCCGCGACCCCGCCCGGCGGTGAGCGGCCCGCCGACACGTTCCGCGCCTTCGCCGACATCGCGAAGAGCCCGGCCTCGGCGGTCGTGCCGCTGTTCGACCTCGCCCAGCGGGGCGCACTGCCGTCGCAGCCCGGCCTGGCCTCGGCCCCCGACGCCTGGACGCTGGCCCTGCGGTTCGACGGCGACGGCCAGTCGCTCGACGGCCCGGGCAACTTCGCTATCGACGCCGACGGCAACATCTGGGTGAACAACAACTACCAGTACGGCTCCGACCCGCACGTGGGCGTGTGCGCGAGCGACGAGCTGTTCAAGTTCTCGCCCACGGGCCAGTTCGTCGACGGGTCGCCCTACCAGGGCGGCGGGCTCAGCGGCTCGGGCTTCGGCGTGGTGATCGATCCCTCGACGGGCGACATCTGGGTGTCGAACTACGGGTTCGCGGCTCCCGACCCCGGCTGCCCGACTGCCGACCAGCCCCCGCACAACAGCGTGTCGATCTTCTCGGCGGCCGGCGAGCCGCTCACCCCCGACACCGGCATCACCGACGGAGCGCTCAACTGGCCGCAGGGCACGATCTTCGACGACGAGGGCAACGTGTGGATCACGAACTGCAACACCAGCACGATCACCCGCTACCCCGACGCCGACCCGTCGCAGGCTGAGGTCATCGGCGACCTCGGCCTCGAGGAGGCCTTCGGCATCGTCGATAACGGCACGAGCATCTTCGCCACCGGCACGGCGAGCAGCACTGTGGCCGTGCTGAACCGCGACGGCTCGGTCGTGGCGGGCAGCCCGCTGAGCGGCGGCGGCCTCGACCGCCCCATGGGCATCGCGTCCGACGACGCCGGCAACGTGTGGATCGCGAACTCGGGCGCCATCACCCTCCCCTGCCCCGACCGCCCCGAGGTGGGCCCGCCCGCCACCGGGTCGGTCTCCTACATCGCGGCCGGAACGGATGCGGTGGTCGGACCCTTCCAGGGCGGCGGCGTGAGCACCCCGTGGGGTATCGCCACCGACGGCTCGGGCAACGTGTGGGTCGGCGAGTTCTCGGGCCAGCGGCTCGTGGCGTTCTGCGGCTTCGACGTCTCCGCCTGCCCGCCGGGCTCGAGCACGGGAGACCCGCTCTCGCCCGCCGACACGGGCTACTCCTTCGACGGCCTCGAGCGCACCACAGGCGTGGCCGTCGACCCGTCGGGCAACGTCTGGGCCACCAACAACTGGCAGCTCGACCCCGTCCAGACCAACCCCGGCGGCCACGAGATCGTCGCCTTCCTCGGCATCGCCACCCCCGTCGCCGGCACCGCCGTCACCGGCTGACCCGGTTGGTACGCGTTCGCGTACATGGTTGCTTGTGTCTGCGTTCGCGTACTCTTGAAATGAAGTATGCGAACGCGTACTTTAGGGGAATGTCTTCGTTCGCGTACACTCGCTCGGCCGGCGTGGGGGCCACGATCCGCCATCGACGACGTGAGTTGGGCTGGACACAGCAGGAGCTCGCCGAGCGGGTCGGCGTGGCGCGGCAGTGGATCGTCCGGCTGGAACGCGGCAATCCGCGGGCCGAACTCGAGCCTCTGCTCCGCACGATCTTCGAGTTGAGGCTCCGGCTCGCACTCCCGCCGGAGCCCGACGACGACCTCGACGACTACGTCAGCGGCTTCGTGAGCGGACCCCGACCATGACGCGCAGTCTGATAGTCCTCCTGGGTGAGGTGCGAGCAGGCATGCTCCGTTGCGACGTGCGCTCGTCGCGTTTCGAGTACGACGACGAGTATCTCGCGCGACCCGACTCCACACCGATCTCCTTGTCGATGCCCCTCCGACCAGGCACCTTCCCGCCCGACATCGTCGACCCGTTCCTCTGGGGCCTCCTTCCCGACAGCAGCGACACTCTCCAGCGCTGGGCGCTGCTCGCGTCACCCCCGGCCGACGAGCACAATCCCTTCACCCTCCTCGAGCACTACGGCCGCGACTGCGCGGGAGCGATCCAGTTCATCCGGCCCGAGGAGTTCGACAGCGCGGGAGAGTCCGGGCCCACTCAGTGGCTCACCGACTCCGACATCGGCCACCAGCTCCGTGCGCTTCGCCGCGATCCGAACGCGTGGACCTTCGACGACACCGGCGGACGGTTCAGCCTCGCGGGAGCCCAAGCGAAGTTCGCCCTCCTGCACGACGGAGACCGCTGGGGTCGCCCGCAGGGCGCCACGCCGACGACGCACATCGTCAAACCCGGCATTCCCGAGTTCAGGTCGTCCGCACTGAACGAGCACATCTGCTTGAACCTCGCCTCCGCCGTCGGTCTTCCGTCGGCCCGCAGCTCCATCCGCGAGTTCGACGGAGAAGCGGCGATCGTCGTAGAGCGGTACGACCGGATCGCCGGCGAGAAGTCCATTGCACGCATCCATCAAGAGGACTTCTGCCAGGCCCTCGGCGTGATGCCGTCGCAGAAATATCAAGACGACGGCGGGCCCGGCCTCTCGCGCATGGCCGGGGCCATGAGGGCCTCCCAGCGTTCCGATCAGGCGACGCGCTCGATCACCCGTGTGCTCCTCGCGACGGCGTTCAACTGGCTGATCGGCGGTACCGATGCCCACGCGAAGAACTACTCGGTCCTGCTCCGGCGGGGCCAGGTCTCCTTGGCACCGCTGTACGACATCGCGAGCATCACGCCCTACCCGCGATACGACCCCCTCCGAGTGCGGCTCGCCCAATCGGTCGACGGCCATTATCGGATGGGCGAGATCGGCCCCAGGGAGTGGCAGGCCCAGGCGATCAGGCTGGGTCTCGACCCCGAGTACGTCACCGAGGAGATACGGCGACTGACCGACTTGGTCGCAGACAGGATCGACCTCGTCTGTTCCGACGAGGCGGCCGCCGCGATCGATTCCGAGTTCCTCAGAGAGCTTCGCCGTTCACTGGCTGAACGGGTCGAACGCTTGCGGGGGCGGGGAAGTAGGGGTTGACCGGGTAGCGGAGGCCGAGGGAGTCGCGGAGGGTGGTGCCCTCGTACTCGGTGCGGAAGAGGCCGCGTCGCTGCAACTCCGGCACCACGAGCTCGGCGAAGCGGCGGAGGCCGGTGGGCATCACCGGGAAGCCCACGTTGAAGGCGTCCGCCGCACCGCCGCGGTACCACTCCTCCAGCTGGTCGGCGATCTGCACGGGCGTGCCCTTCACGACCGTCTGGCCCATCGAGGGCAGCACCCTCTCGTAGGCCTGCCGGATGGTGAGCCCACCCTCCCGCTCCGACATGGCCCTGATCATGATGCGGTAGGCGGCGATGGCATTGGTGTCGCCCGAGAGGTCGGGCAGCGGGCCGTCGACGTCGTAGCCGCGCAGGTCCATCTCCACGAGCTTCGAGAGGTAGGCCACGCCCACCCTCGGCTCGATCAGGGCCTGCAGCTGCGCATCCAGCTCGTCGACCTCGGCCTCGGTCTCGCCCACGTAGACGGTGACGCCGGTCATGATCTTCAGCTCGTCGGCCGAGCGCCCGTAGGCGGGCAGACGCCGCTTGACATCGGCGTAGAACGCCTGCGCCTCGGCGAGGGTGGACGCCACCGAGAACACCACGTCGGCCTGCTTCGCCGCCATCTCGCGGCCGGCCTCCGACTGGCCGGCCAGGCACAGCACCGGGTAGCCCTGCGGCATACGGGCCACGTTGAGCGGCCCCTTCACCGAGAAGTGCGTGCCGACGTGGTTCAGCGTATGCACCTTCGAGGCGTCGAGGTACCGCCCCGACGACTTGTCCTCCACGAAGGCGTCGGCCGCCCAGCTGTCCCACAGGCCCTTGCACACCTCCACGAACTCGTCGGAGCGCTCGTACCGCACCGACTTCTCCACGTGCTCGGCGAACCCGAAGTTCACCGAGTCGCCGGGGTACGAGCCGGTGACGATGTTCCAGCACGACCGCCCGCCGCTCAGGTGGTCGAGCGACGCGAAGCGGCGGGCGGTGATGTAGGGCTCCTCGTAGGTGGTCGACGAGGTCGCGAGCATCCCGATGTGCGAGGTGTGCTGCGAGAGGGCCGCATAGAGCGTGACGGGGTCGTAGACCGCCGGCCGGTCGGAGATGCTGTTCGCCTCGAACAGGTCGGGGTTGTCCATCTGCCGCACCGCGTTGCCGTCGGCGACGAAGAGCATGTCGAACTTCGCCGCCTCGGCCAGCTTCGCCACCTCGATGGCCTGCTCGAGGTTCATCGTCTGGTGCTCGTAGGCGTCGGGATGCCTCCAGCCTGCCAGGTGGAACCCGAGGGGCAGGAGCCCCGTCATGAGGTGCATCATGCTGCGACCGTCTCCGTTCCCGTCTCCGTCACGCTCACGCGGCGCCTCACTCGGCGATCGAGGCGTCGTAGAGGTTGAGCGCCGCCAGGAAGTCCTGCCGCACACCGCTCACGCCCTCACGCACACCGGCGATCTGGCCGCCCTCCCAGTAGGGCAGGATGAGCGCGTTGCCCACGATCGCATCCTGCAGCTCGGCGTAGGTCGCGTTGCGCGCCTCGGCCGTGGCGTCGCCCTGCGAGCGGGTGAACAGCTCGGTGATGCCGGTCGAGGCGAGCAGCTCGGGGTCGGCGAACACGAAGTTGGCCATGGAGCTGCGCACGATGTCGGGGTCGGCGTCGGTGAGCGAGGTGGCGTAGAAGTCGTACGACTTGTCGGTGGCGGTGGCGATGAGGTTGGCCTGCGCAGGTCGTTCAGCGTGATGCCGATGCCGAGGTCGCCCATGTGCTGCTGGAACAGCTGCAGCATGCTCGTGTAATAGGCGCCGAAGGCGGTGCTGTAGTTCACCGAGAACTCGAGCTTCACGCCGTCCTTCTCGCGGATACCGTCGGCCCCGGGCACCCAGCCCGCGTCGTCGAGCAGCGCCTCGGCGGCGTCGAGATCGTAGCCGAGCAGCTCGGTCTCGTCCTTGTAGGCGGGGAAGGTGGAGGTGAGCGCGCTGGTGGCGGGGGTGAAGTACTCGCCGAGTACGGCCTTCACGTCGCCCTCGCGGTCGAAGCCCTTGAGCATCGCCTCGCGCACGGCGGGGTCGTCGAGACCCGGCTTGGTGGTGTTGACGATGAGCGAGGAGGGCATGCCGGGCAGAGTCCCCACGAGGATCTGCACGTTCGCGGCCTCGAGCTGCGGCACGTCCTGGCTCGCCACGTCGAGGGCCACGTCGGTCTGCCCGGCCTGCAGCGCGCCGTCGCGGGCGTTGGAGGTGTCGACGACCTGGTACTCGATGCCCTCGATGTAGGGCGCCCCGGTGTGGGCGGCGAGCTCCGACGACCAGTCGTAGTCGGAGCGCGCGGTGGAGGTGGCGCCCTGCCCCTGCGTGTAGGAATCGAGGGTGAAGGGGCCGGTGCCGACCCAGTCGCCGGTGCAGCGCTCCTCCGGCGTCTTCGTGGCGCTCTCGGGCGAGATGATGCCGAGCGTGGTGGTGGCGGCGCCCGCGATGAACTGCACGGCGGGGGCCGAGAAGTCGACCTGGGCGGTGAGGTCGTCGACCACGGTGGTGCCGGTGTAGGTGGAGAGGTAGCCGTTGCCGCGCGACGACTTCGAGCCGAGCTGCTGCTTGATGTAGTCGAAGGTGGTCTTCACGGCCTCCGCGGTGAGCGGGGTGCCATCGCTGAAGGTGACGCCGTCGCGCAGGTGGAACACCACCTGGGTCGCGTCGTCGTTCACCTCCCACGACTCGGCGAGCCAGGGCACGAGGGTGCCGTCCTTGTCCATGTCGAGCAGGGAGTCCACGCTCGCCCGCACGATGGCGCGCTCGTTCTGGCTGAGCGCGACCGCGGGGTCGAGGCAGTTCGGGGCGGCCGAGAGGTCGACCTGCAGCACGCCGCCCGCGGTCGGGGTGGCGGAGGGGTCGCTGGCGCCGGCACCCGAGGAGCAGGCGGTGAGGGCGATCGCGACGGCGGCGAACGAGGCGACGGCGAGTGCGGCGCGACGCGGCTTCGGAGCGGTGGAGGACACGATGGAGCCTTTCTGACGGGGTCGATGCGGATGCACGACGAAGGAGGGCAGGGCTGTGCAGGGGAGGGTGGAGCGGTGAGAGTGGAGAAGCGGATGGGGCGGGTCGCGCCCCGCGGATCAGGTCGACACGGGCTGCCGCCCTGGGATGGCGTCGAGCAGCTGCCGGGTGTACTCGTCGACCGGATGCGCGAAGGTCGCCTCGGTGTCACCCTGCTCGACCACGCGCCCACGGCGCATCACCACCACCCGGTGGGCGATCTGCCGCACCACGGCGAGGTCGTGCGAGATGAACAGGTAGGCCACCCCGCGCTCGCGCTGGATCTCGGCGAGCAGCTCGAGCACCTGCGCCTGCACCGACACGTCGAGCGCCGACACGGCCTCGTCGCACACGATGAGCTTCGGCTGCGGCGCGAGCGCCCGCGCGATCGCCACGCGCTGGCGCTGGCCGCCCGAGAGCTCGGCCGGGCTGCGGTCGAGCACCGAGCCGGGCAGCGCCACCTGGTCGAGCAGCGAGGCCGCGATGCGCCGCCGCTCGGCCGCCGAGGCGATGCGGTGGATGCGCAGCGGCTCGCTGATGATGTCGCCCACCGAGAACCGCGGGCTGAGGCTCGCGTACGGGCTCTGGTACACCATCTGCATCGCCAGCCGGTGGGGCCGGATGCGCGCGGCACTGAGCCCCGTGAGCTCGGCACCGTCGAGGGTCACCGACCCGGCGTCGGCCTTCTCGAGCTGCAGCAGCAATCGGGCCGTGGTCGACTTGCCCGAACCCGACTCCCCCACGATCGCGAGAGTCTCCCCCGCGGCGATGTCGAAGGAGACGTCGTCGACGGCGAGGTGCGACCCCGCCGCCGTGTGGAACTCCTTGCGCAGGGCCCGCACCGACACGAGCGGGCCGGCCGCCGCGGTCTCGGCGGTGGCGACGGTCTGGCCCGAATAGAGCACGCGGCTGGAGAGACTCGGAGCCGCGGCGAGGAGCCGCTTCGTGTAGGCGTCGGCCGGCGAGCCCAGCACCGAGTCGGCCGGACCGTCTTCGACGATCTCGCCCTCGTTCATCACGATGATGCGGTCGGTGCGGTCGCCTGCCACCCCGAGGTCGTGGGTGATGAGCAGCATCGAGGTGCCCTCGGCCGCGGTGACCCGGTCGATGTGGTCGAGGATCTGGCGCTGCACCGTCACGTCGAGCGCGCTCGTGGGCTCGTCGGCGATCACCAGCCGCGGGCTGCAGGCCAAGGCGATCGCGATGAGCACGCGCTGCCGCATGCCGCCGGAGAGCTCGTGCGGGAACTGGGCGGCGACCCGCTCGGGGTCGGGCAGTCCCGCATCCCGCAGCCCCTCGAGCACCCGCCGCTCGACGCCGCGGCCGGCCCGGCCGTGCACGGCGAGCGCCTCCTCCACCTGCTTGCCGATGCGGCGCACCGGGTTGAGCGAGGTCATCGGGTCTTGCGGGATGAGGCCGATCTCGGCACCGCGCACCGCCCGCAGCGCGCGGTCGCCGAGTCGGGTGAGGTCGCGCCCTGCGAACGAGACGGCGCCGGAGTCGATCCGCCCGCCGGCGGGCAGCAGCCCGATGAGCGCGTGCGCGGTGGTGGACTTGCCGGAGCCCGACTCCCCCACGATCGAGATCTTCTCGCCGGGCACCATCGAGAACGACACCCCGTGCAGCGCCGGCGTGCGGTGGCTGCGGCTGCCGTAGGACACCTTGAGGTCGTCGACGGCCAGCAGGGGCTGGGGGTCGGTGCCGCTCATCGGCTGCTCCTGTCGTTCTGCAGTTCGCGGGCGATGCGGTTGATGCACACCACGAACACGGCGATGGTGAGGCCCGGCAGCGTCGACATCCACCACGCCGTGGTGAGGTAGGCGCGGCCCGAGGCCACGAGCGAGCCCCACTCCGGTGTGGGCGGTGGCGTGCCGTAGCCGAGGAAGCTGAGGGCGGCGATGGTGAGGATGGCGGCGCCGAAGTCGAGGATGGCCAGCACCAGCACGGGCCCCACGGCATTGGGGAGCACGTGCCGGGCGATGATGTAACCGTCGCGAGCGCCCATCGAGCGCTCGGCGTCGATGAAGGTGGACTGCCGCACGCGCATCACCTCCGAGCGCATGACGCGGGCCACGCTGCCGATCATGCCGATCCCCACGCCGATGGCCAGCTGCACCGAGCCGAAGCCGATGGCGGTGACGATCGCCATCGCGAGCACGAGCATGGGGATGGCGAGCAGGATGTCGACGACGCGCATGAGCACCCCGTCGGCGATGCGCCCGAAGTAGCCGGCGGCGAGGCCGATCACCGAGCCGAAGGCGAAGCCGATCACGACGGCCACCACCGTGGTGAGCAGTGTGAGCGCGGTGCCGTGCACCATGCGGGTGAACACGTCGCGGCCGAGCTCGTCGGTGCCGAAGAGGTGCTCGAAGCTCGGCGGCAGCAGCACCTGCGAGGTGTCGGCGTAGAGCGGGTCGTAGCCCGAGAAGAGGCCGGGCACGAGCGCCCAGAGCACCACCACGAGCACCACGAGTGCGGACAGCACGAGGGTGGGCTTGCGCAGCAGACCCACGAGGGTGGCAGCAGCGCTGCCCCGCCTGCGGCCGCCGGGAGGGGCGGCGGGCGCGACGGTCGGTGCGGGGACGGACGGGGCGACCGCGTCCACGGCGGCCGGGGTGTCGACGACACTCATGCTTCGACGAGCCCTCTCTGGAGTCGGACGGCCTTCGACGCGCCGGGCCGGCGCAGTCGGGGGTCGATGATGGGGTAGACCAGGTCGACGATGAGGTTGGTGACGACGAACACCGCGGCGATCACGAGCACGATGCCCGAGACCATCGGGATGTCCTTGGCCTGCACGGCGTTGTCGAGCGCCATGCCGAGGCCGGCCCGGGAGAAGATGCTCTCGGTGATCGCCGAGTAGGCGAACAGCCCGGCCACGATCATGCCCGCCACGGTGATGGTGGGCAGCAGGGCGTTGCGGGCCGCGTGCCCGATGAACACGCGCATCCGGCTCGCGCCCTTGGCGGTGGCGACCGTGACGTAGTCGTCGCGACTCGAGGCCCGCAGCGACTTGGCGAACACCTGGGCGATCGAGGCCGCGCCGGGGATGGCCATCGTGATGCCGGGCAGCACGAGCGAGTCGAAGCCCCTGTCCCCCGCCGAGGGGAACCAGCCGAGCTGGAAGCAGAACACCTGCATGAGCACCAGGCCCACCCAGAACGTGGGGAGCGAGGCGCCTATGGGCGGCAGCGAGTCGAGCAGCTGGCTCAGGATGCGCGACTTCGTGTAGACGGCGGCGCCGCCGATCACGAGGCCGGCGACCACCGCGACGACGAGCGCGAACATGGCCAGGGCGAAGGTGCTGCCGAACTGGGCGCCGATGAGCTCGGTCACGGGCTGGCGCATCTGGTACGACATGCCGAGGTTGCCGGTGAGCACGCCCCCGAGCGCCTGGAAGTACTGCACGATGACGGGCTGGTCGAAGCCGTATTCCGCGCGCACCGCGGCGAGCTCCTCGGGGGTCGCCTGCACGCCTCCGTCGCCGCCCACGATGAGCAGGGCCGGATCGCCCGGCACCAGGTAGAGGATGATGAACGTCACCGTGAAGGCCGCCCACATCACGAACACTGCGGCGAGTACCCGCCTCAGCACGTAGAGCATCCAGCACCGTCCTTGTTTGTTCGAAATTGAAGGATTGACTTCGAGACTAAGCACCCGACGTTTCCGCCGAGGTGCTGCCGTGTTACGAGAGCATTACGAGTTGGGCCGATCATTTTCTATAGAAAAGAGGAACTGATCGGTCGGAGTGCCGAGATGACAGGCTGATCCAACGATATAAATGCATTGCGCGACTTTTCTATAGAGTTGTGGCCATGACGGCGGAGCTCTCCGAGACGGTGCACGAGCGGGTGCGCGACTGGCTGCGCGACGCGATCCAGACGGGTGCGCTCGCCCCGGGCTCCAAAGTGGTGCAGACCGAGGTCGCCGAGCGGCTCGGTGTGAGCGCCACCCCGGTGCGCGAGGCCATGCGCGATCTCCACGCCGAGGGCCTGCTCACCCTGGTGCCCCGCCGCGGCGCGATCGTGCGCATGACCGACCCCGGCGACATGGCCGAGATCCGCCGTCTCTGCGAACTGCTCGAGCCCGAGCTCGCCCGCCTCACGGCCCTGCACATCACCGACGACGAGCTCGCCGCCGCCTGGCGCATCCAGGCCGAGATGGAACGGGCCGACGATCAGGGCTTCCTGCGCCTGAACCGCGAGTTCCACTACTTCCTCTACGACTGCGGCCGTTCGCCGCGGCTGGCGACCATCCTGCGCAACCTGCACGACGCCACGCCCGCCTACCTGCCGTTCGCGTTCGCGCGGCTGGCCGAGCGGCGCACGGAGGGCCTGGCCGAGCACATCGCGCTGCTGCACGCCTGCACGCGCCACGACGCCGACGAGGCCGCCCGTCTCATCACCGAGCATTGGCGGCCCGTGTTCGACGAGGTGGCCCGAGGGGCGCATCCGGCCGGCTGAGGCGACGGCGGCCGAGGCGACGGCGGCGCAGCGCGTCGGCCAGCCACACTCCGAAGGCGACGAGCGAGAGCACCAAAGCCGTGAGCACCACGCCGCTCCAGCCCGCGGTGGCGAACACCGCCACCGCCACGAGCGAGGCCAGCGACCCGCCCACGAAGTTGCTGGTCATGTAGAGGGTGTTGAGGCGACTGCGCGAGTCGGCCCTGAGGTTCAGGATGCGCGACTGGTTCGCGATGCCCGCCCCCTGCTGCCCGAGGTTCAGCAGCATGATGCCGGCCACGACGAAGCCGATGGCCAGCTCGGAGAACTGGAACAGCACAGCGCCGGCCACCAGCACCCCGAGGAACACGCCCATCACCATCGTCGACCCCCGCCGATCGAGAAAGCGGCCGACGAAGGGGGCGGTGGCCATCGTGACCAGCGAGAACAGGCCGAACAGCCCGGCCGCGGCCACGCTCATCCCGTACCGGTCGGTGAGCAGGAAGACGATCATCACCCAGATCACGTTGAAGGTGGCGAACACCGGCACCTGCACGCCGACGGCCCAGCGCACCCCGGGCTCGTCGACGAGCAGCCGGAGGGTCGAGCCGATGAGCCGCGGGTAGCTCGGGCCCTCGCGCCGGGGCTCCTTCGGCAGCACCAGCACGGTGGCGAGCCCCACGCCCGCCGTGAGCACGAGGGCGCACAGGTACACGGAGTGCCAGCCCAGGTACTCCCCGAGGGCGCCGCCGAACACCCGCGACAGCACGATGCCGCCCGTCATGCCCGCGTTGATGGCCGCGAGCGCGCGGCCCTGCCGCCCGGGCTCCACCACCGACACGGCATACGGGATGAGCACGTGCGGGGCGACGGTGAACGCGCCGATGAGCACGGTGGCCGCGGCGAGCATCCCGAGCCCGCCGGCGAGCGCCGCAAGCGCGAGCCCCACGCCGGTGCCCGCGAGCAGCACGGCCAGCAGCCGCTTGCGCCGCACCACGTCGCCGAGCGGCACCAGCAGGAAGAGCCCGCAGGCGTAGCTGATCTGCGCCACCGTCACGATGAAGGCGGTGTCGGCGTCGGCCACGCCGAACGACTGGGCGAGCAGCGAGAGGATGGGGTGGGCCAGGTAGATGTTCGCCACGGTCACGCCGCAGCAGACCGCGATGAGGGGCACCACCCCGCGGCGCACGGTCACCGGGCGAGCACGTTGCGTGACACCCCGAGCTCGAGTCCCATGTTCTCGCGGAGGGTGCCGCCGGTGTATTCGGTGCGGAAGAGCCCGCGGCGCTGCAGCTCGGGGATGAGGAGGTCGACGATGCGCTCGAGGCCCAGGGGCATGACGGGGGCGCCCAGCATGAAGCCGTCGCTGGCCCCGCTGCGGTACCACTCCTCGATCTGGTCGGCGACCTGCACCGCGTCGCCCTTGAACAGCACGTGGCCCATGGAGGGAAGCACCCGCTCGTAGGTCTGGCGGATGCTGAGGTTCTCACGCGCCGCCATCGCGGCGATGTTCTTGCGGAAGCTCGAGATGCCCACGACCTCGCCCGAGAGGTCGGGCAGCGGGCCGTCGATCGGGTAGGGGGTGAGGTCCATCTCGACGAGCTTGGAGAGGTAGGGCACCCCGACCGCGGGCGAGATGAGCGACTGCAGCTCCTCGTAGAGGTCGTCGGCCTCGGCCTCGCTCGAACCCACGAACACCGAGGTGCCGGGGATGATGCGGAGCGACTCGGGTGCGCGGTCGTAGCGGTCGAGGCGGTTCTTCACGTCATCGCTGAACGCCTTGCCGGTGGCGATGTCGGCCGACACCGAGAACACGCAGTCGGCGTGCTTGGCGGCGAGCTCCTTGCCCTGCTCGGACTGCCCGGCGAGGAAGAGCACGGGGTAGCGCTGGGGCATGCGCGCCACGTTGAGCGGGCCCTTCACCGAGAAGTGCTTGCCCACGTGGTCGAGCACGTGCACGGCCTCGCGGTCGAGGTAGCGGCCGCTCGCCTTGTCCTCGACGAAGGCGTCCTCGTCCCAGCTGTCCCAGAGTCCCTTGGCGACCTCCACGAACTCCTCGGAGCGCTCGTAGCGCTCCGCACGGGGCACGTGCTCCTCGCGGCCGAAGTTGAGCGAGTCGCCGGGATAGGAGCCGGTGACGATGTTCCAGCAGGCCCGGCCCCCGCTGAGGTGGTCGAGCGAGGCGAACTTGCGCGCGAGCAGGTAGGGCTCCTCGTAGGTGGTGGTCGCGGTGGCCAGCAGGCCGATCTGGCTGGTGTGCTGCGAGATGGCGGAGAGCAGTGTGACGGGCTCGAACACCGAGGGGCGGTCGGAGGGGCTGTTGGCCTCGAACAGGGCGGGCTTGTCCATCTGCCGCACGGCATTGCCGTCGGCGAGGAAGAGGAGGTCGAACTTGCCCCGCTCGGCGAGCTTCGCGGTCTCGATGTGCTGGCCGAGGTTCATCGCCGTGCAGTTCCACGAGGCGGGATGCCGCCAGCCGCCGAGGTGGCCGCCGATGTTGCCGAGGCCGGTCATGAGATTGAGCATGGGTGACACTCCCGCCGTTGCGTATTTCTTACAAATTTGAAGATACGCACCGCAGATTACGGATGCTCGACGCGAGTGTTTCGAATTTGTAAAACGGGATCAGGAGATGGCGGTAGGCACCTGGCTCGGGAGCATGCCGCCCGTGGCCTCGCCGCGCATGGCGATCTGGAGGAGGCCGAGCATCCGGTGCAGTTCGTCGACCTCGTCGCGCGTGAGCGGATCGATGGTCGACTCGAGGATCATGGCGCTCTGGCGGGCCGAGATCTCGAGCAGCAGCTCGCGCCCCTTCGGGGTGATGCGGGCGAGCACCCCCCGGTCGTCGCCTTCGACGACCCCGCGCTCGGCCAGCCCGTCCTTCTCGAGCAGCGTCAGCTGGTAGGTGAGCCCGCTCGGGGTGCTCACGAGCTTGTTGGCGAGGTCGGTCATGCGCAGCTCGCCACCCGCGTTGCGCAGGCGGATGAGCACCTCGTACTGCGAGAACTTGATGCCGCCCACCTCGCGGATGAGTTTGTCGGAGCGTCGCTCCAACAGCCGGCCGACGTCGATCAGCCGCTCGAAGAGCGCGAGCTGGACGGACTCGAGGATGTCGGCCACGGTCGGCGCTCCCGTCAGCGCCGGTAGTTGGGGGCCTCGACCACCATCTGCACGTCGTGCGGGTGCGATTCCTTGAGCCCGGCGGCCGTGATGCGCACGAAGCGCCCCTTCGACTTGAGCTCGGGGATGGTGCGCGCACCCACGTAGAACATGGACTGCCGGAGGCCGCCGGCCAGCTGGTAGGCCACGTTCGCGAGCGGGCCGCGGTAGGGCACCTGACCCTCGATGCCCTCGGCGATGAGCTTGTCGTCGGAGGGCACATCGCTCTGGAAGTAGCGGTCCTTCGAGTAGGAGGTCTTCTCGCCGCGGGTCTGCAGCGCTCCCAGCGAACCCATGCCGCGGTAGTTCTTGAACTGCTTGCCGTTGACGAACACGAGGTCGCCGGGGCTCTCGTCGCAGCCCGCCAGCAGCGAGCCGAGCATGACGGTGTCGGCGCCCGCCACGAGCGCCTTGGCGATGTCGCCCGAGTACTGCAGGCCGCCGTCGGCGATCACCGGCACGCCGGCCTCGCGGGCGGCGAGGGAAGCCTCGTAGACCGCGGTCACCTGGGGCACGCCCACGCCCGCGACGACGCGGGTGGTGCAGATGGAGCCGGGACCCACGCCCACCTTGATGGCGTCGGCACCGGCGTCGACGAGCGCCTGGGCACCGGAGCGGGTGGCCACGTTGCCGCCGATCACGTCGACCGCCTCGAACGCCGGGTCGGCCTTCAGCCGGCGGATGATCTCGAGCACACCGGCACTGTCGCCGTTGGCGGTGTCGACCACGATCACGTCGACGCCCGCGTCGAGCAGCTGGCCGGCACGCTGCCAGGCGTCGCCGAAGAAGCCGATCGCGGCGCCGACGCGCAGCCGGCCCGCCGCATCCTTCGTGGCGTTGGGGTACTTCTCGCTCTTGTCGAAGTCTTTCACCGTGATGAGGCCGGAGAGCCGGCCCGCGTCGTCGACGATGGGGAGCTTCTCGATCTTGTGCTGGGCGAAGATGGCCACCGCGTCATCGGGGTCGACGCCGACCCGGGCGGTGATGAGGGGCATGGGGGTCATCACGTCGCGCACGAGCGTGGTGGACTTCTCGAACGGGGAGACGAAGCGCATGTCGCGGTTGGTGACGATGCCCACGAGCACGCCCTGGCCGTCGACGACGGGGAGCCCGCTCACCCGGTAGACGCCGCAGAGCGCGTCGACCTCGGCGACCGTGGCATCGGGGGTGGTGGTGACAGGGTCGGTCACCATGCCCGACTCGCTGCGCTTGACCCGGTCGACCTGCTCGGCCTGGTCGGCGATGGAGAGGTTGCGGTGCAGCACGCCCATGCCGCCCTGTCTCGCCATGGCGACCGCCATGCGCGACTCGGTGACGGTGTCCATCGCCGCGGAGAGAAGAGGAGTGGCCACCGAGATGCGCTTGGTGAGGCGCGACGCGGTGTCGGCCTCGCTCGGGATGACGTCGGTGTGCCCGGGCAGGAGCATCACGTCGTCATAGGTCAAACCGACAAAGCCGAACGGATCCGACTGGTCCATGATTCTCCTCCGCGCGCGAGTTCGATTCCCATCGTAACCGTTCGCGTGCGGGGTTCATTCCGTGTAGAAATAACGGACGTCGAACAAGATGGCCACCTGAAACACCGTGGACACAAATCGACTGTATGGTCTAGCAAAGTCGCTACGACCAGAGACACGAAGTGCCCGCCACAACCCCCGGCGGCCTTCCACAGGAGGTGCTGTCTTGATCGCAGGAATCCGTCTCGGACGCGCAACGCGTCTGACCACGATGCTGCTGGCGGTGATCGCCCTCTGTGCCGGCCTCGTCATCGGTTCCGGGGCGCTCTCCGCCTCGGCGAGCACGGCTCCGGCACCCACGCCGACACCGACCGAGGAGGGCGACTTCACGTCGACCTACACCATCGGGGGCATCCTGCGCGACGGCGACAACCTCGTCGCGGGCGCCGAGGTCACTGTGGAGGGCGACGGGTTCACCGAGACCGCCACGAGCGACGACTCCGGCCGCTGGTCGGTGGCGGTGCCCGGCCGCGGCGAGTACACGGTCACCCTCGACGTCGAGACCCTGCCCGACGGCGTGGAGCTGCGCGACCCCGACCGCGCCTCGGCCACGGTGGGCTCCGACGAATGGCTGACGAACACCATCACCCGGTCGTTCCCGCTCGGCGTCGACACCCGGCAGACCACGGGCTTCTTCGAGCAGTTCCTGCAGCGCTTCGTGGCCGGCCTCAACTTCGGCCTGCTGATCGCGCTCGCGGCCATCGGCATCACGCTCATCTTCGGCACCACGGGCCTCAACAACTTCGCCCACGGCGAGATGGTCACCTTCGGCGCCATCGTGGCCTGGGTCACCTCGGTGCTGCTCGGCGTCAACATCTTCGTCGCCATGATCGTCGCGCTCATCCTGGGCGGCGTGTTCGGCTACCTCAACGACTGGTTGCTCTGGAAGCCCCTGAGGCGAAAGGGGGTGAAGCTCGTCCAGGCCATGATCGTGTCGATCGGTCTGGCGATCGCGCTGCGCTACCTCTACCTCTTCTTCATCGGCGGCGACACCAAGACCATGAACGTGGGCCTGTCGGATGCGGTCGTGCTCGGCCCGGTGCGCATCACCACCGGCTCGATCATCAGCATGGCGCTCTCGGTGATCGTGCTCGTACTGGTGGGGCTCTTCCTCACCCGCACCCGCATCGGCAAGGCCACCCGCGCCGTCTCCGACAACCCGTCGCTGGCCGCCGCATCCGGAATCGACGTCGACCGCATCATCCGCATCGTGTGGGTGCTCGCGGGCAGCCTGGCCGCCCTGGCCGGCGTGATGCTCGCCCTGTACCGGCAGGTGTCGTGGGACATGGGTTTCCAGGTGCTGCTGCTCATGTTCGCCGCGGTCACCCTCGGTGGTCTGGGTTCGGCGTACGGCGCCCTGGTCGGCTCCATCGTCGTGGGTCTGTTCGTCGAGCTCTCGACCCTCTTCATACCGCCGGACCTCAAATACGCGGCCGCGCTGGTCGTGCTCATCGTCGTGCTGCTCGTGCGGCCCCAGGGCATCCTGGGCCGTAAAGAACGAGTCGGATAAGGAAGGAAGGAGACACTCATGGACTGGGGAAACATCTTCGGCAACGCCGTCGGCGAGATCATCAGCCCGACCACCGCGGCCTACGCGCTGGCGGCGATCGGACTGGGCATCCACTTCGGCTACACCGGCCTCCTGAACTTCGGTCAGGCCGCCTTCCTCCTCATCGGCGCCTACGGCTTCGCGATTCCCACGCTCGCCGGCGCACCGCTCATCGTCGCGGTGCTCTGCGCCATCGTCTGCTCGGTGATCTTCGCGTTCATCCTGGGCATCCCGACCCTCCGGCTGAGGGCCGACTACCTGGCGATCGTCACCATCGCGAGCGCCGAGGTGGTGCGCTACATCGTCACCACCACGGGGCTCACCGACTTCACCGGCGCCGCCAACGGCCTCTCGGGCTTCAAGGGCACCTTCGCCGCCGTCAACCCCATCCCCGAGGGCACCTACGGCTTCGGTCCGTTCACCTACAACGAGTACGACTGGTGGGTGCGCATCGTGGGCTGGGTGCTCGTCGCCCTCGCGAGCGTGCTGGTGTTCCTTCTCATGCGCAGCCCCTGGGGCCGCGTGGTGAAGGGCATCCGTGAAGACGAGGATGCGGTGCGCAGCCTCGGCAAGAACGTCTACAGCTACAAGATGCAGGCCCTCATCCTCGGCGGCGGTCTCGGCTCGGTGGCCGGCATCATCTTCATCCTGCCCCGCGCGGTGCAGCCGGCGAACTACACCACCGGCCTCACCTTCTTCATCTGGACGATCATGCTGCTCGGCGGCGCGGCCACGATCTTCGGCCCCATCGTCGGGTCGATGATCTTCTGGGTCGTGCTCTCGCTCACGCAGGGCATCCTCTACGGCGCGATCGAGTCGGGCGCGCTGTCGTTCCTCTCCACCACCCAGGCCGGGCAGATCCGCTTCATCCTCGTGGGGGTGGCGCTGATGCTCCTGGTCATCTTCAGACCGCAAGGTATTTTCGGAAACAAGAAGGAGCTGTCCTTCAGTGTCTAACGTCCAAGAACCCACCGTCCCGGTCACGCATCCGCTCGTCAAGGGCGAGGTGGGGCCCGGATGCGCGAAGGTCGACCCCATCGTCATCGCCGACCACGTCACCCGCCAGTTCGGCGGACTCAAGGCCGTCGACGTCGACCACCTCGAGATCCCGCGCGGCAAGATCACCGCGCTCATCGGCCCGAACGGCGCCGGCAAGACCACCATGTTCAACCTGCTCACCGGGTTCGACAAGCCGAACACCGGCACCTGGGAGTTCGACGGCACCTCGCTCGCCGGCGTGCCCGCCTTCAAGGTGGCCCGGGCCGGCATGGTGCGCACCTTCCAGCTCACCAAGTCGCTCGGCCGCCTCTCGGTGCTGCAGAACATGCTGCTCGGCGCCACCGGCCAGAAGGGCGAGAAGCTCTTCGCCTCGCTGTTCAAGGGCATCTGGGGCAAGCAGGAGGAGGAGAACACGGTCAAGGCCGATGAGCTGCTCACCCGCTTCAAGCTCGACGCCAAGCGCGAAGACTACGCCGCGTCGCTCTCCGGCGGCCAGCGCAAGCTGCTCGAGATGGCCAGGGCGCTCATGTCGAACCCCCGGCTCATCATGCTCGACGAGCCGATGGCGGGTGTGAACCCGGCGCTCACGCAGTCGCTGCTCGGCCACATCAAAGACCTCAAGTCCGACGGCACGACCGTGCTGTTCGTGGAGCACGACATGCACATGGTCATGCACATCTCCGACTGGGTGGTCGTGATGGCCGAGGGCCGCGTGGTGGCCGAGGGTCCGCCCGAGACCGTCATGAAAGACCCGGCCGTCATCGACGCCTACCTCGGCGCCCACCACGACACCGACCTCGGCGACCTCATGGAGGACGGCCCCAACCCGGTGCTCGAGGCCGAGCGCAAGGCGCACGAGGCGCACGCCGACAGCGCCGAGGCCGGCTACGGCGTCACCACGACCCCCGAGCCCGAGGAGAAGTGATCCGATGAGCGACATCGATCCCAACGAGGTCAACGCCGAGACCAACCTCCTCGCGGAGGAGTCCGCGGCACCCGCCGCCGCGCCGACACGGCACACCGGGGCACCCACCGACCGCGGCGACGCGGTGCTGAAGACCGAGAACCTGGTGGGCGGGTACCTGCCCGGGGTGAACATCCTGAACGGCTGCACCATCGGGGCCTATCCCGGTGAGCTCATCGGCATCATCGGCCCGAACGGCGCCGGCAAGTCGACGGTGCTCAAGGCGATCTTCGGCCAGATCAAGATCCGCGGCGGCCGGGTGGTGCTGAAGGGCGAGGACATCACGGGCCTCAAGGCCAACAAGCTCGTCGCCAAGGGCGTCGGCATGGTGCCGCAGAACAACAACGTCTTCCCGAGCCTCACGATCGAGGAGAACCTCGAGATGGGCCTGTTCCAGAAGCCGTCGATCTTCGCGGAGCGGTTCGACTTCGTCACCACGCTCTTCCCCGAGCTGGGCAAGCGCCGCAAGCAGCGCGCGGGCTCGCTCTCGGGCGGCGAGCGGCAGATGGTGGCGATGGGCCGGGCGCTCATGATGGAGCCGTCCGTACTCCTGCTCGACGAGCCCTCCGCCGGCCTCTCCCCCGTGCGCCAGGACGAGACCTTCATGCGCGTGCACCAGATCAACCGCGCCGGTGTCTCGGTCATCATGGTGGAGCAGAACGCCCGCCGCTGCCTGCAGATCTGCGACCGCGCCTACGTGCTCGATCAGGGTCGTGACGCCTACACGGGCACCGGTCGCGAGCTCATGAAAGACCCGAAGGTGATCGAGCTCTACCTCGGCACCCTCGCGGCCGACCAGGGCTACTGATCTCGCACTAGGCAAGAAGTACTCAGGCCGGGTACCGGCCGAGCGCGTGGATACTGACTGCCATGCCGCTCGCGCCTTCCGCCCTGTCCGTCGTCGACACCACTGCCCTCACCGTCCTCCCGCGTGCCGCGGAGGTGCGGGCCTATCGCCGGGGGCGGGCCGGGTTCACGGGGCCGCGCGTGCGGGTGCGTCCGTGCCTGGGCGGCATCGGCTACACCACGCTCCTGGTGGTCTCGGGCACTGCGGCGATCGGGCTCGGCACCCTGCACGCCGAACCCCGTGCAGTGCTGCTGTGCGCGCTCCTGGCCATCGGCTCCGCCATCGGGGCCGCCCTCTGCGCCCGTTCCACCAGGGCCATGACGATGCGGCGCGAGTACCGCCTCGCCGCCTGCGCCGCCCGCAACGGACTCCGTTACGAGCGGGGCGCGGTGTCGCCGAGCACCCCCGGCCTGCGGTTCTCCGACACCGGCGGCCGGGCGCTCCGCCGCCTCACCGGATCGGTGGGCGGCGCGAGCGTCGAGGCCGGCAACTATGAGCATCCGACGGGTCTCATCTCGGGCTACGTGATCGTCGACGGCCGGAGCGAGGTGGTGCCGGCCTTCGACTTCTCGTCACCCGCCGAGTGGCACCGGCTCTGGCGGGAGTTCCAGCGGCTGAGCTGACGGCCGGGTCAGTCGGCGGTCACACCGTAAGCCGCGGCGATCTCGTCGAGCACCTCGTTGAGAGCGAGGTAGCCCTGACCGCGCATCCAGGCCTCGAAGTCCACGTCGAAGACCGTGCCGTTCTGCACGGCGGGCACCTCCTGCCAGATGGGCAGCGTCTGCACGTTCTCGAGCACTCCCTCGTCGGTCGAGTAGACGAACACGTAGTCACCGGTCGCCTCGGGCAACAGCTCCAGGCTGATCTCGTAGTACCCGCCGTCCTCCACCTCGGCGATCGGCTCCTCGAACACGAGCCCGGCGTCGACCATGGCGACCCCGGCGTTCGTGCCCTCCATCATCATGCGCACGTGATCGGGGCGCAGCCGCACCTGCGACACCGGCAGCGCGGCGGCCGGAACCTCGGCGAGCGCCTCTCGCACCGCCGTGGCATGGGTCTCGTAGGCAGCGGCGACCTCGGCCATCTCCTCCACCCGGTCGAGCGCCACGGCCACCTGCTCCGCCACCTTCACAGGGTTCTGCTCACCGGTGATGATGGGTACGGTGGGGGCCACCTGGCTGAGCTGCTCGTAGTCGGTGTCCTCGATCGCCGTGCCACTCTCCATGTTCATGAGGATGAGGTCGGGCTCCTGTGCGCCCATCAGCTCGATGTCGATCTCCGAGTCGGAGTCGCCGAGGCTCGCCACCTCGGAGTCGTCGATGCCGAGGTAGGCAGGGAAGCCTGAGAACGACTTCGGGGCCGCGACCGGCACCACCCCGACGGCGATGGCCGAGTCGGCGAGCGCCGTGAAAGTCACGGCCACCCGATCGTAGTCGACGGGGATCTCGGTGGTGCCGAGCTCGTGCTCGACCGTGTAGGTCGCGCCGTCACCGGCGGTGTCGGTGGGGCGCTCATCGCGGGCGCAGCCGGCGAGCAGGAGACCCGCCGCGGCAGCCAGGGCCACAGGCGCGAGCGCACGGCGTGCGGGCAATCGGAAGGGGGTCATGATCGTGATCGATCCTCTCGGTGTGTCGGCTCGGCGGGCGGCTGTGTCTCCCCGCCGAGATGGGGTGGTCGGGCGGGCACCACGAGAGGTGTCCCGGTGTGGGGGTCGGC
The DNA here is from genome assembly GCF_024979255.1 of Herbiconiux moechotypicola. Taxonomy (GTDB): domain Bacteria; phylum Actinomycetota; class Actinomycetes; order Actinomycetales; family Microbacteriaceae; genus Herbiconiux; species Herbiconiux moechotypicola. The sequence continues at coordinate 82,914 of NZ_JANLCN010000007.1, read as the reverse complement.
GATCACGGCGCACTCCACGCCGAACACCTCCCGCACGGTCGCGGCGGTGATGACCTCGGCGGGGGCGCCCTGGGCCACCACTCTTCCGGCTTTGAACGCGACGATGTCGGTGGCGTAGCGGGCGGCGAGGGTGAGGTCGTGCAGCACGACCACGAGGGTGCGACCCTCGGCGTGCAGCCGGGCGCAGAGGTCGAGCACCTCGATCTGGTGCGCCAGGTCGAGGTAGGTGGTCGGCTCATCGAGCAGCAGCACCCCCGTCTGCTGAGCCAGCACCACCGAGATCCACACCCGCTGGCGCTGGCCGCCCGACAGCTCGTCGACGGTGCGGTCGATGAGGTCGAGCGTTCCGGTGGTCGCGAGCGACTCCCGCACGATGCGCTCGTCGTCGCGGGAGTACTGGCGCAGCAGGCTCTGGTAGGGCGCGCGCCCCCGGGCGACGAGATCGCCCACGGTCACGCTCGGCGGCGTGATGGGCGACTGCGGCAGCAGCGCGAGTTCCCGCGCCACGTCCCGCGTGCGGCGATGGGCGATGTCGTGCCCGTTCAGCACGATGCTGCCCCGACTCGGATCGATGAGGCGCGCGAGACCTTTGAGAGCCGTCGACTTGCCACACGCGTTCGGCCCGATCAGCACGGTGAACGAGTCACGCCGGATGCGCAGGTCGAGCCCCTCGATCACCTCGCGCCGGGGATAGCCGAGCGACACGCCTCTCGCTTCCAGCGCATCCGGGCTCGCGTCGGTTCCGGTCATCCCATCGTCCTTCCTCGGCGGCGCTGCAGTATCCAGAGCAGGTAGGCTCCACCGACCACGGCGGTCACCACTCCCGCGGGCAGCTGGGTGGGCGCGAAGAGCCGCAGACCCACCAGGTCGGCCAGCAGCAGGAGCAGCCCTCCGAGCAGCCCCGAGCTCAGCAGCAGGGGGCCGGCACCGCCCGTCAGCGAGCGCAGGATGTGCGGGGCGGCGAGAGCGACGAACGCCACCGGTCCCGCGATCACCACGGCCACCCCGACCCACGCGGTGCCGATCAGGGCGATGCCGATGCGCCACCGCGAGACGGTCAGCCCCTGGGCCGTGGCGAGCTCGGATCCGACGGCGAGCCGGTCGAGAGGTCGGTGGGCGAGGATCGTCGCCGGTACGAGCATCAGACACGCCACCGCGCCGATGCCGACGTCACCCCAGTCGCGCCCGTCGAGACTGCCGGTCAGCCAGCGCAGCCCCGCCTGAGCGTCTTCGAGGTCGGCGCGGCTGAGCAGATAGGCGCGCACGGCCGAGAGCACGGCCGTGACCCCGATGCCCACCAGGATGAGGCGGTAGCCCTCGAGACCCGACCTCCACGCCAGCGCGAGAATGACCGCGGCCGCGACGACGCCCCCGGCGAAGGCGCCGAGCGCGGTTCCGACGGCGAGGCCGCCACCGGTGGTGATGACGAGGAGTGCGCCGGTCGCCGCCCCGCCGGTGAACCCGATGAGATCGGGACTGCCCAGGGGGTTGTCGGTGAGCCGCTGGAAGATCGCCCCGCTGATGCCCAGCGCCCCTCCGGCGATCACCGCCGCGAGCATCCGGGGCAACCGCACGTCGAGCACGGTGTAGATCTCGAACGAGGTGCTGCCCGCGTAGTCGCCGAGCAGGATCGCCGTGACCCCGTCGACGCTGATCGCGCTGTTGCCCGTGTAGAGGGCGATGGCGGCGCAGACCACGAGCAGGAGGAGCACTGCTCCGACCGTCGCCACCAGCCGGCGCCCGACGCGGAACGACACCCGTTCACCGAGCAGCCGCACGGTGGCGCGCGCGGCGCTCACAGCCGCTCCATCCGCTGCCGCAGTGCGAGTGCGATGAACAACGGCGCCCCCACCGCAGCCACCACGATCCCCGCTTCGAGCTCCCCCGAGCCGGCGATCACGCGGCCCACCACGTCGGCGGCCAGGAGCAGCACGGCGCCGAAGCTCAGCGAGAGGAGGATCACCCACCGCGTATCGAGCCCTGCGACGAGCCGTGCCGCGAACGGGACGGCGAGGCCGACGAAACCGATCGGGCCGGCGGCGGCCGTCGCGGCTCCGCACAGTACCGCGACCACGACGACCGCGATGGCCCGGGTGCGGGCCACGGAGGTACCCAGACTCTTGGCCATCTCGTCGCCGAGCGCCAGCGTGTTCACGCGCACGGCGATGGCGCCACCGACCAGCACCGCCAGGGTGACGAGGGCCACGGAGGGCCAGATGAGCTCGGGATCGCGCCCGGCGAGCGATCCCACCGTCCAGAAGCGCACCTGGTCGAGCGCACCCGAGTCGAGGATGAGCAGGCCCGAGGTCACCCCGCCGACCGCGGCCGCCAGGGCGGTGCCCGCGAGCACGAGCACGAGGGGCGACATGCGCGAGCGGGTGGAGAGCACCGCCACCGCGAGGAGGGCTGCCAGGGCTCCGAGCATCCCGGCGCCCGTGGTGGCGAGCACTCCGCTCCAGCCGAACACCGACACGGCGAGAACCACGAGCAGAGCCGCGCCCGCGTTGACCCCGATGATGCCGGGATCGGCGAGCGGATTGCGGGTGACCGCCTGGATGAGCGCGCCAGCGACCCCGAGGGCGGCACCCACCACGATCGCGAGCACCGTGCGCGGCAGTCGCAGGGTCCAGATGACGACGGAGTCGACACGCAACCGCGGGTCGTCGGAGCCGGTGAGAATCTGCAGCACCGCGTCGAAGGCGACAGGGCGGGCGCCGATCATCACGCTGCAGACCACCAGGAGCGCGAGCACGACGAGCGACACCAGGAGCACCAGACGCGACCTCCGGCGTGCGCGTGAGGGCGACGCACGCTGCTGCTCGATGATCACCGGTTCATTGTATACAGAGATAGGGTAGGCTTACCTCATGATGGCATCGTCGCCCCGGGTCGGGTACCTCATCACCGATCCGCCCAGTCTCACCGCGCTCGTCGCCGACGCGCTCCGCAACCGCATCGTCTCCGGCGATCTGGCCCCCGGTTCCCGTCTCATCGAAGAGCAGCTGTGCGCCGACTTCGGCGTGAGCCGGCCCCCCGTGCGGGAGGCCCTCCGTCTGCTCTCCGCCGACGGCCTGGTCGAGCTGGTCGCGCGGCGCGGCGCGGTGGTCGCACGGTTCGGCCTGGCCGACGTGCGCGAGATCGTGACCCTGCGGGAGAGCCTCGAGCGCACCGCCCTCGAACTCTCGGTGCCCGGGGCATCGGAGGAGGCGCTGAACGCTCTCACCGCAGCGCTCGAGGTGATGGAGCGTCACGCCGAGGAGGGTCTCGAGGCGGAGGCCGTGGCCGACAGCGCGCGCTTTCACGAAGCCCTGGTGGGTCTGGCCGGGCACAGCCGCCTGTCGAACGCCTACCGGGCGATCTCGCTCCAGGTACAGGTGCTGATGACCCTGAACCGGGTCGCCCGGCGGGAGAGCGAGAGCCTGGTGGCGCGCGCCGCGAGGCACCGCCTCCTCGTGGAGCACATCGTGCGCGGCGACCGGGAGGCGGCGATCGACGCCCTCCACGGAGGAGACTCGATCGCCTTCCTCCCCCGGGGCGCGATCGACACCGCCACGGCCGACGAGACGGCACTCGAGTGGCTGGAACAGCAGAAGGCCCGGCACCCTCGGTGAGGGGCCGGGCCTTCCGGTGTGTTATGACTACACCCGCGGGGTGACTACTCCGCGAGCGAACCGAACTCGACGTTCAGCGGCGCGTAGGTGTTGTCGGCACCGTACTGGTAGATGCCGATGTAGGCCTCGGTCGGGTCACCGTTCTCGTCGAAGGTGATCGGGCCGGAGACACCGTCGTAGTCGATGTCTTCACCCGCGGCCAGCAGGTCGGCGCACTCGGCGAAGCTGGTGCACTTGGTGCCACCCTCCGAGACGGCCTGCATGTTGGCCTGGATCGCCGGACCGGTCGCCGAGCCACCCGCGATGGCGGCGAGCGCCATCAGGTTGACCGCGTCGTACGACTCGGCCGCGTAGCTGAAGTCGGTCAGGTCGGGGTTCACACCGAGCAGCTTGGCCTTGAACGAGTCGTCGGCCAGAACGCCGGGGAGCGTGCCCTTGGCGCAGTTCAGGGTGCCCTCGTCGAAGTCGGCCGAGTAGTCGGCCAGGTTGCCGTCGACGAAGTAGACCTTGCTGCCGTCGAAGCCCTTGGTGCCCACGAGCTCGGGGATGATGACCTTGGTCTGGTCGAAGGCGATCAGCGCGATGGCGTCGGGGTCTTCGGCCAGCACGGCGTCGATCTGGGCGCTGAACTGGCTGTCACCCTCGTTGAACGCCTCCGAGGCGACGACGGTGCCGCCGGCGTTCTCGATGGCGGTCGCGACGTTCTCCTCGAGGCCGGAGCCGTAGGCGTCGTTGAGGTAGATGATGCCCACGTTGGTGGCGCCGTCGCCCACGATCAGGTTGCCGAGCACGCGGCCCTGCAGCACGTCGGAGGGAGCGGTACGGAAGTAGTAGCCGCCGTCGGCGTAGGTGGAGAAGTCGGGCGAGGTGTTCGCCGGCGACACCTGCACGACCTGCGCACCGGTCACCTGGTCGATGAAGGTGAACGACACACCCGACGACGCGGCACCCACGATGCCGGCGACGCCCTGGCTGAGCAGGTCGGTGGCCGACTGGGTGGCGATGTCGGTGGTGGTGTCACCGGAGTCGCGGTGGATGACCTCGACGTTGCCGCCGAGCACGCCCGGAGCGGAGGCGTTGATCTCGTCGACGGCCAGGTCGACACCCGCGATCTCGGGCGGGCCGAGGAAGGCCAGGCTGCCGGTGGTCGGCAGGATCGAGCCGAGCTTCAGGCTCACGGCGCGGTCGAGGGCCGCTGCAGGCGCCTCTGCCGTGATGTCGGCCGCCGCGGTGGCGGCGTCGGGGCCGCAGAGGGCGGCCGCCGCGGTGGTCTCTCCGCCGTCGGTGCTCGGCGTCGACGCGCACGAGGCCAGCAGCAGAGCGCTAGCGCTGAACGCGGCGACACCCGCAACGATGGAGAGGGGCTTCGAGCGCGAGGTCTGGACCTTCGCAAATACGCTCATGGTGCTCCTTATGTGATTGAGTGCAGATTTTCGGCAGACTCAGAGAATCAGCCGTGGCAACACGCTATGCGCCAACGGGGCCGGGAACAATACGCCGGTGTTACATGCATGTAACGCGGCCGAATCGTTACCTTCCGGTGACCTGCGCCGCCCGGGCCGCGCGCACCATGTCGACCACGAGCAGCACCAGTGCCACCCACACGATCGCGAATCCCGCCCAGCGCTCGGGCGGCATGTCCTCGTGCAGCACCGCGACGCCGATCACGAACATGAGCAGCGGGGCGATGAACTGCGCGAAGCCCACGTAGACCAGAGGCAGCCGCCGCGTGCCCGCGGCGAACAGGAGCAACGGCACCGCCGTCGCCACCCCGGTGGAGACGAGTAGGAGGGCATGCCCCACACCGTCGGCGGCGAAGGTGAGGGAGCCCGTGGAGGCGAGCACGACCACGATGACGGCGGCGAGCGGTGCCAGCCAGGCGGTCTCGAGGGTGAGTCCGCTCACGGCGTCGACCCGGGGCCCCACGTGCTTCTTCACCAGGCCGTAGAGCCCGAACGAGAACGCCAGCACCAGGGCGATCCGGGGCACGGAGCCGTGGGCGAAGGAGAGCACGAGGATCGCGACGGCGCTCACGCCCACCGCGACCCACTGCAGCGGCCGCAGCCGCTCCCGGAGCACCAGCACCCCGAGCAGCACGGTCACGACCGGGTTGATGAAGTAGCCCAGAGATCCTTCGACCACCTGGCCGTCGAGCGTGGCCCACACGTAGACCAGCCAGTTGACGAAGACGAGCGCCCCAGCGAGGCCCATGAACAGCAGCAGCGACGGCCGGCGCGCGATCTCGGCGACCCGGCGCCAGCCACGCGTGGCCACCAGCAGCGCGGCGCAGAAAGCCAGCGAGAAGAGCACCCGCCACGCCACGACCTCGACACCTCCGGCCGGCCGCATGAGCAAGAAGTAGAGAGGGAAGACGCCCCAGAGCACGTAGGCTCCCCCGACGGCGACGAGCCCGGCCCGGAACGTGGAACGCGCCGCCGCTGCTGCCGAAGCGCCCGCAGACGCAGAGAACCCGGGCGGCACGGGCCGCCCGGGTTCCCGGAACTCGTTGCGGTCGCTCAGCGGACCACGACGGCGAGCACGTCGCGCGCCGAGAGCACGAGGAAGTCCTCACCGGCGTACTTGACCTCGGTGCCGCCGTACTTGGAGTAGATCACCTTGTCGCCGACTGCGACGTCGAGCGGAACGCGGTTGCCGTTGTCGTCGATGCGACCGGGGCCCACGGCCACGACCTCGCCCTCCTGGGGCTTCTCCTTGGCGGTGTCAGGGATGACGAGACCGGAAGCAGTGGTCTGCTCAGCTTCGACCTGCTTGATGACGATGCGATCCTCGAGCGGCTTGATGGAGACCGACACGGTTGACCTCTTCTTTCTCAGTTCTGAAACGTCTGGGTTAGCACACTCGCAGAGAGAGTGCTAAAGGGAGTTTAGAGCCAGTGTTGGCACTCGCGCAACGTGAGTGCCAACACCTGCCGGGCAGTTGGTACCGTTGCCGGATGGACTCCGCAGAGCTCGCCCGGCTGTTGACGCCCGAGGGCCTGCGGCTGCTCGACTCCCTCCCGCCGTACACCGCGGGGGGCGGCTCCGATCAGGTCGCTTCGCTCCGGCGCGCAGGCCACCCGGCCGAGCTCGTCGCCGCGGTGCTCACCCAGGCCCGGCTGCGCGAGAAGGCCCGAGCGAAGTTCGGCGAGTTCGCGGAGCGCATGCTGTTCACTCCGGCCGGGCTCGAGCAGGCGACCCGGCTCCGGGTCGCCGCCCTCCACGCCGGGCGGTTCCGGGATGCGGGGGCGCAACGGGTGGCCGACCTCGGCTGCGGCCTCGGCAGCGACGCACTGGCCGTCGCCGCCCTCGGCATCGGAGTGCTCGCGGTGGAGCGCGACGAGGTGACGGCCGCCGTCGCCACGTACAACCTCGCCGCCTTCCCCGACGCCGAGGTTGTGCTGGGCTCAGCCGAGCAGCAGCCGCTCGACGGCGTCGACGCCGTCTATCTCGACCCGGCGCGCCGCACGACGGGCACCGGGCAGACCTCCCGCCTCACCCGGCCCGACGACTACACCCCGTCGATCGACTTCGCGTTCGGCTTGGCGGAGCGGCTGCCCACCGGGGTGAAGCTCGGTCCCGGTTTCGACCGCTCGCTCATCCCCACCGGCGCCGAGGCGCAATGGGTGTCGGTGGAGGGCCAGCTCGTGGAGATGGGGCTGTGGTTCGGCTCTCTCGCCCGCGACGGCATCCGCCGCTCAGCGCTCGTGCTCTCGCGCGACGGCGCCGCCGAACTCTCCGCTCCCGCCGACAGCCCCGACGCCGAGGTGCGCTCGCTCGGCGACTACCTACACGAACCCGATGGCGCCGTCATCCGCGCCCGGCTCATCGGCGAACTGGCCGAACGCGCCGGAGCCGGGATGCTCTCGGAGGGCATCGCCTACCTCACCTCGGATGCACCTCTGGCGAGCCCCTTCGCGACGTCCTTCCGCATCCTGGAGCGCCTGCCGGCCAGCGAACCGGCGCTGAAGCGGGCCCTGAGGGAGCGCGGCGTCGGCACGCTGGAGATCAAGAAGCGCGGCACCGACGTCGACCCCGCCGCACTGCGCAAGCGGCTGGGACTCCGGGGGAACCGAACGGCGACCCTCGTTCTCACGAGGGTCGCCGGTGCGCACGAGGCGTTGCTGGTGGAGCGGGTGACTCAGTAGTAGTAGCCGCCCGCGCCCGCCGCCGCGATGATGAGGATCCAGAACACGACGTAGCCGATGATGGCGAGCAGCCAGAGCCCTGTGAACACGTACGACAGGATGAGACCCGCCTTCGCCAGCCCCCGCCCCGATTCCCCGGTGCGGTCGATCTGCTTGAGCGCGATGTGCCCGGTGACGATGCCCGCGATCGAGAACACGAACGCCAGGATGATCGTGACGATCGCCAGGGTGTTCATGGGCGGTGCGGCCGGCTGCTGGTAGCCGTAGTAGGGCTGCTGCCCCGCCGGCGGCTGGTAGCCGGGCGGAGGGGTCTGCGGGTAGCCCTGCTGCGGGGGCTGATAGCCCTGCGGCGGCGGCTGGTAGGCCGGCTGCGGCGGCTGGTACTGCGGTGCCGGCGGCACCGGGGCGGCCGGAGCAGGCGGAACGGGTGCCGCGGGTGCCGGTGGCGCCTGGTAGCCGCCCGGAGGCGGCACCGGAGGAACCGGGGGCTCCTCGCCGGCGGGTGCGGGATTGTTCGTGTCGCTCACGGTGTGCCCTTCTCGATGAGTGTCGTCAGTTGGTGACGGTGCCGCTGGAGGCCACCACCGCCACCGAGACGATGATGATGATGATCACCAGCACGATCGAGACCGCGCCGATGATGATGCCGGCCAGCGCGAGCCCGCGGCCCTTCTCACCGGTCTTCTTGATCTGGCTCAGCGCGATGGCGCCGAGGATGATCGCGATGACGTTGAATCCGAGGATCGAGATGACCAGCGAGACGATGGCCAGGACGTTGGTGCGCTGCTCGGCGGGAACCGGGGCGTAACCGGGGGTGGGTGCGGTCAAGGTGGAACTCCAATGTGACGATGAACGCGTGACCGCCCCATCGTGGCAGTGCCCGGGATCGGGTGTCAACGATGTGACGGAAGCCGGTCCACCTGGATCTCCGTCACGGGAAGAGTGGAGTCGGCGCCGAACACGAGCCCCGAAGGCGCCCGCCCGGCCGCGATGAGCTGCGCCCCGAGCGCCGCGATCATCGCCCCGTTGTCGGTGCACAGCGACAACGGCGGGATGCGCAGGGTCACCCCCTGCGAGGCGGCACGCGCCGCCGCCTCCTCGCGCACGCGCGCGTTGGCCACCACCCCGCCGCCGAGCAGCAGGCGCGGGATGCCGAGGTCGGCACACGCGCGAAACGCCTTCGTGAGCAGCACGTCGACCACCGCCTCACGGAAGCTCGCGGCCACGTCGGCCACCGGCACGGCCTCCCCCGCGTCCTCCGCGCGCTCGACCCAGCGGGCCACCGCCGTCTTGAGCCCCGAGAACGAGAAGTCGTAGCGGTGCTTCTCGGCGTCTTTGGGATGCAGCAGCCCACGCGGGAACCGGATGGCCGTCGGGTCGCCGCCCACCGCGGCCTTGTCGATCTGCGGGCCACCGGGGTAGGGCAGGCCCAGGATGCGCGCCACCTTGTCGAAGGCCTCTCCCGCGGCGTCGTCGATGGTCTCGCCGAGCAGCTCGACGTCGTCGACGAGGTCGCGCACCACGAGCAGCGAGGTGTGCCCGCCCGAGACCAGCAGCGCGATCGTGGGGAACTCGATCGGCTCGTCGGCGAGCACGTCGGCCCCGACGTGTCCCACGAGGTGGTTGACGGCGTAGAGCGGCTTGCCGCTGCCCACGGCCAGCGCCTTGGCCGCACCGACACCGACCATGAGCGCCCCCGAGAGACCGGGACCGCTCGTGACCGCGATCGCGTCGACCTCGTCGAGCGCGATCCCCGCCTCGGCGAGCGCCGCGTCGAGCGTGGGTGTGAGCGCCTCGAGGTGGGCCCTGGCCGCGACCTCGGGCACCACGCCGCCGTAGCGCGCGTGCTCGTCCATCGACGACGCGATCACGTTGGCCAGCAGCGTGGTTCCCCGCACGATCCCCACGCCCGTTTCGTCGCACGAGGTCTCGATGCCGAGCACCACGGGCTCGGCGGGTGTCTGCGGCAGCTCGAGCCGCATCACCAGGGCGTCGACCCCGTCGGGCTGGTAGTAGCGCGGACGCACCGCGATCTCCTCGAAACCGAGCGCGTCGTACAGCCCCTTGGCCACCGGGTTGTCGGCGCGCACCTCGAGGAACACCTGGCGGGCACCGCGCTCGCGCGCGTGACCCAGGAGCGCCCGCATGAGCCGTCGGCCGAGGCCCGCACCGCGGGCGCGTTCGACCAGGGCGATAGTCTGGATGTCGGCGTCGTCGGCCCCGGCCGGACTCGACAGCCCGCCGTAGCCCACGACCGTCTCACCGTCGACCGCGACGAGATACACCCCGTGCACGCTCCCGAGCTCGGCCCGCATCGACTCCCGCGACCACGCGTCGGTCGGAAAGGACGCCTCTTCGATCGCCATGATGGCGTCGAGGTCGGCGAGCACGGCGGGCCTCAGGTCGACGGCCATCACGACACCCGTTTCCGCGCACCGGGCACGGTCACGTCGGGCGCGCGAAGGTAGAGCGGCTCGCCGAACTCCTCCACCACCCCGCGCTGCCGCTCGGCCCAGGCGTGCCGCCCCAGCGCACCCGCGCTCACCTGGGTGGCGTCGACACGCTCGAAGTCCGGGTACGGCACCTCGTCGGGCTTGCACAGCGCCGGGCCGTCGGTGCGTGCGATGCCCGACTCGGCCACGTCATAGCTCGACCAGTACAGCTCGCGACGGCGCGCATCCGTCACCACCAGCAACGGCCCATGGAACCCCGCCTCCCACTCGCCGAACGCCACGGCGTCGTGGCTCGTGGCGGGCAGCAGTTCGGCGCCCACGCCCCAGGCGAAGGCGCGTGCCGCGGCGATGCCGACCCGGAGACCGGTGAACGGGCCGGGGCCCATGCCCGAGACGACGGTGCGGATGCGCGAGCCGTCGACCCCGGCCTCGCCCAGCGCTCCGGCGATGAGCTCGCCGATCACCTCGGCGTGGCGCATGGTGTCCTCGGTGGAGAGCTCCGAAAGCACCAGGTCGCCGTCGATCACGGCGACCGAGGAGCCGGCGGAGGTGTCGAGGGCGAGCAGCACAGATCGAGCCTACGCGACCTTCGTGCGCATCCGGCCGCTCGCGCGAACGGTCACGTCCAGCGCGGACCGTGACCCGCGATGCGCACGGTGCGCGGCTCGATCGGGGCCTCGTCAGGCTCGGCCTCTCCTGCACCGTGCGGACGGTCGATCTCGAGGGAGAGATAGGAGTCGACCAGCGACTCGAGCAGCCCTGCACCCCACTCCACCACCACCACCGAGCGGGCGAAGTCGATGTCGAGGTCGTCGAGCTCGAGTGCGCTGCCGAGACGGTAGGCGTCGACGTGCACGAGCGCGGGGCCGCCCACGAGCGACGGATGCGTGCGGGCCAGAACGAAGGTGGGGCTCGTCACCGGGCCGCGCACCCCCAGGCCCTCGCCGAGGCCGCGGGTGAAGGTGGTCTTGCCCGCGCCCAGGTCTCCGGTGAGCAGCACCACGTCGCCCGCCTCGAGCAGCTCGGCGACCGACAGGCCGAGGGCGTGCATCTCCTCGGGGTCGGCCACCTCGAGCACCGGGCCCAGCGCACCGAGCCGGCCCGGCGCATCCGGGGTCGTCATCGCACCGCCTGCTCGCCCAGGTACACCCGCTGCACCCGCGCGCCGACGCGCGCCACGATCTCGTCGCCGATGGTTCCGGCGTAACCGGCCCACTCCTCGGCGGTGGGCTCGCCGCGGTCACCGGGGCCGAACACCACGACCTCCTCGCCCGCCTCCACCGGATCGTCACCGATGTCGACGACGAACTGGTCCATCGCGATGCGCCCGGCGATCGGGTGGCGGCGACCCGCGATCCACACCTCGCCCGCACCGGAGGCGATGCGCGGCACGCCGTCGGCGTAGCCCAGCGGCACCAGAGCCAGCGTGGTCTCGCGCTCGGTGCGGTAGGTGAGGCCGTACGAGATGCCCTGGCCCGCGCCCACGCGCTTGGTCGAGACGACGGGAGCACGGAGGGTCATGACGCCGCGGAGCCCGAGCTCGCGACCGGTCTGGTCGTCGAAGGGCGAGATGCCGTATGCGGCGATGCCGAAGCGCACCAGGTCGAGCCGCGCCTCGGGCTCGCGGATTCCCGCCGAACTGGCCGCGAGGTGCAGTCGCTCGAAACGGGCGCCGAGCCCCTCGGCGATCTGCACCGCGGTACGCAGGCGGGCGAGCGCGAGGGCGTCGTCGGCGGGCGAGGCATCGGCGAGGTGCGACCAGGCGGCGTGCAGCCGCACGGCGCCGGCGCGGTCGTGCTGGAGGGCGGCGGTGACGAGCGTCGGCCAGTCGGCCTCGGTCGCGCCGTTGCGGCTCAGGCCGGTGTCGATCTTGAGGTGCACGCGGGGAGCCCGCGACGCCGCCGCGGCCGCGATAGCGTCGAGCTGCCACACGGCGGAGACGCCGAGGTCGATGTCGGCCTCCGCGGCGGCGCCGAAGAGGGCGTCGGGGTCGTGCATCCAGGCGAAGATCGGGGCGGTGATGCCGGCCTCGCGCAGCGCGAGCGCCGCCGGGATGTCGAGCACGGCGAGCGAGCTCGCACCGGCCTCGAGCGCCGCCCGGGCGAGCGGCACCATGCCGTGACCGTAGGCGTCGGCCTTCACGGCCAGCATCGTCTCGGCCGGGCGGGCGATGGCGGCGAGGGTGCGCACGTTGTGCCGGAAGGCGTCGAGGTCGATCAGCGCCTCGCGCTGCGGTGCCGCGCCGCTCACGAGTGCACCCGTTCCACGCGCCGGCCGAGTCTCGTCACGATCTCCCACGTGATGGTCGAGGCGGCCCGCGCCCAGTCGTCTGCTCCGGGGTAGCGCTCGGGGGCGGCCTCCGGCGCCGACGGGTCGCCGAAGAGCACCACGCGATCGCCCACCCGGGCCTCGTGCTCACCGAGCTCCACCACGAACTGGTCCATCGCCACGCGCCCGACGATCGGATGCACGCGGCCGCCCACCCACACCGAGCCGGTGTTCGAGACGTGCCGGGGGATGCCATCGGCGTAGCCGAGGGGCACCAGCCCGAGCCACGAGTCCCGCTCCACGTGGTGGGTGTAGCCGTACGAGACGCCGGTGCCTGCGGCGACGTGCTTCACCGAGATGAGGCGGCTCTCCAGGCGCATGGCGGGCACCAGCCCGAGCTCGGCGGCGGTGCGGTCGTCGAACGGCGAATGCCCGTAGAGGCCGATGCCCAGGCGCACCAGGTCGAGCCTGGTCGCGGGCAGGCTGAGCGCGCCGGCGGTCGACGCGAGGTGCCGCAGCCCAGGGTCTAGCCCGAGCGAGCGGGCCAGCGACGTCGCCTCCTCGAAGGCCGCGAGCTGGGCGAGATCGTCGTCAGGGCTCGCTCCGGAGAGGTGGCTGAACAGGCCCTCCACCCGGATGCGCCCGGCCGCCTCGGCGGCGGCTGCGGCTTCGAAGACCGTGCGCCACTCCTCCCGGCCGAGACCGTTGCGGCCCAGCCCCGTGTCGACCTTGAGGTGCACCCGGGCTGGAGCCTCGGGTGCGCCGGCCGCGACCGCCCGGGCGAGCTGCCCGGCGGTGCTGATTCCGAGGGTCACGTCGCGCGCGACCGCCTCGGCGAAGTCGGGATCGGGGCCGTGCAGCCACGCGAGCACCGGCGCCTCGATGCCGGCGTCGCGGAGCGCGAGCGCTTCGTCGACGTCGGCCACGCCGAGCCACTCCGCACCCGCCGCGACTGCCGTGCGGGCCACCTCGACGGCGCCGTGACCGTAGGCGTCGGCCTTCACCACGGCCATCACCGCCGCCGGCCGCACCGTGTCGAGCACGTGGCGGAGGTTCGCCGCGAGGGCGGCATGGTCGATGTGCGCACGGCGGAGTGCGGGGACCGCCGGCGACTGCGCGCCGCTCACCGCGCATCCCCCTCGGCCACCACGAACGCCATCGCGTTGCCGCCGTCGTGGCTCATGCTGAGGTGCACCCGGGTGGCGCCGATCTCGGCGAGCGCCGCCGCCACTCCCCCGCTCACGGCGAAGCCCGGGTTGCGGTGCTCGTCGGAGACCACCGCCATGTCGTGCCAGCGGAACTCTGTGGAGTGGCCGACCGCCTTGATGAGCGCCTCCTTCGCGGCGAAGCGCGCGGCGAGCGAGCGCACCGGGAGGTCGCGTTCGCTCTCGGCGAACAGCCTCTCGCGCAGCTTCGGGGTGCGCTTGAGCGCCCGCGTGAAGCGGGCCACGTCGACCAGGTCGACCCCCACACCCACGATCATCGACTACTCGACCGTCACCGATTTCGCGAGGTTGCGCGGCTGGTCGACGTCGAGCCCCTTCGCGGTGGCGAGCTCCATGGCGAACAGCTGCAGCGGCACCACGGTGAGCAGCGGCTCGAACAGCGGGGCGGCGAGCGGGATGCGGATGACCTCGTCGGCGAACGGCAGTACCGCCACGTCGCCCTCCTCGGCGATGGCGAGCACACGCGCGCCTCGTGCCCGGATCTCCTGGATGTTCGACACCACCTTCGCGTGCAGCGAGTTCGGGTCGCGGGGGCTCGGCACCACCACGAACACCGGCTGGCCGGGTTCGATGAGCGCGATCGGGCCGTGCTTCAGCTCGCCCGCGGCGAAGCCCTCCGCGTGGATGTAGGCGAGCTCCTTGAGCTTCAACGCACCCTCGAGCGCGATCGGGTAGCCCACGTGCCGGCCGAGGAAGAGCACGGCGCGGGAGTCCGACATCCACTTGGCCAGCTGCGTGATCTCGGGGGCGTTCTTCAGCACCCGGGCGATCTTCGCGGGGATGCTCTGCAGCTCGGCGAGCTGGTGGGCCCCGGTCGCCGCGTCGAGAGTGCCGCGCACCCGGCCGAGGTGAAGACCGAAGAGGTAGAGCGCCGTGATCTGCGCCACGAACGCCTTCGTCGACGCCACCGCCACCTCGGGCCCGGCGTGGGTGTACACCACGGCGTCGGACTCGCGGGCGATGGTCGCGCCCTGCGTGTTGCAGATGGAGAGCGTGCGCGCCCCGTTCGCGATGGCGTACTTCACCGCCATGAGCGTGTCCATGGTCTCGCCCGACTGACTGATCGACACCACCAGGGTGCGGGGCGTGAGCACGGGCTCGCGGTAGCGGAACTCGTGCGAGAGCTCCACCTCCACCGGGATGCGCGCCCACTTCTCGAGGGCGTACTTGCCGAGCAGGCCCGAGTAGCTCGCCGTGCCGCACGCGATCACGATGACACGGTCGATGTCGCGCAGCACCTCGTCGAGCTCCGCCAGCTCGGGCAGCACCACCTGGCCGTCGACCACGCGGCCGAGGATGGTGTTCGCCACGGCCTCGGGCTCCTCGCTGATCTCCTTCGCCATGAAGCTCGACCAGCCGCCCTTCTCGGCGGCCGAGGCGTCCCACGACACCTCGAACTCCTGGGCCTGCACCTCGGCGCCGTCGAAGTCGGTCACGGTCACGCTGTCGGGTGTGATGACGACGATCTGGTCCTGCCCGATGGCCACCGCGCGGCGGGTGTGCTCCACGAAGGCCGCCACGTCGGAGCCGAGGAAGTTCTCACCCTCGCCGAGCCCGATCACGAGCGGCGAGTTGCGGCGGGCGCCCACCACCACGCCCGGCTCGTCCTGGTGCAGGGCGAGCAGCGTGAAGGCGCCCTCGAGTCGCGACACCACCCGGGCGAGCGCGGCGGGCAGGCCGTCGCCCTGCTCGTACTCGCGGCCGAGCATCTTGGCCGCCACCTCGGTGTCGGTCTCGCTGTCGAAGGTGAAACCGTCGTCGAGCAACTCCTGCTTGAGGCTCGCGAAGTTCTCGATGATGCCGTTGTGGATGAGCGCGATGCGGCCGTCGGCCGAGAGGTGCGGATGCGCGTTGCCGTCGGTGGGGCCGCCGTGGGTGGCCCAGCGGGTGTGGCCGATGCCGGTGCCTCCGTCGGCCAACGGTCGCGCGGCGAGGTCGTCGGCCAGCACGGCGAGCTTGCCGGCGCGCTTGCGGGTGGAGAGGGTGCCGTCGTCGGCCACGACCGCCACACCCGCCGAGTCGTACCCGCGGTACTCCAGCCGGCGCAGGCCTCCGAGCAGCACCTCGAGGCTGCTGTTCGAGCCGACGTAACCCACGATTCCACACATGCGAGCGAGTCTAACCGAGGTGACGGGGCCCACCCTGGAAGGTGGATCGGGCATGATGGAGTCCTATGCCCGAATCCGCCGCCACCCCCGGAATCGCGCAGTTCAGCCCGTTCAGCGAGTTCGACCGGGCGCACTGGGCCGCCCTGGCTCCGTCGACCCCGCTGCCCCTGCAGGAGACCGAGATCGTGCAGCTGCGCGGTCTCGGCAACCCGCTCGACCTCACCGAGGTCACCGAGGTCTACCTGCCGCTGGCCCGGCTCATCAACCTCTACGCGGCCAACGCGAAGCGGTTGCACCGCGACACCAGCGACTTCCTCGGCGAGCGCTCGAAGTCGATGCCGTTCGTGATCGGCGTCGCCGGCTCGGTCGCTGTCGGCAAGTCGACCACCGCGCGCCTGTTGCGCGAGCTGCTGGCCCGCTGGTCGGACACCCCGCGCGTCGAGCTCGTCACCACCGACGGGTTCCTGCTGCCGAACGCCGAGCTCGCCCGCCGCGGTCTCATGCAGCGCAAGGGCTTCCCCGAGTCGTACGACCGGCGGGCGCTGTTGCGCTTCGTCACCGCGGTCAAGAGCGGCAACCCCGAGGTGCGCGCCCCGTTCTACTCCCACCTCAGCTACGACATCGTGCCCGAGGCGCAGGTGGTGGTGCGACAGCCCGACATCCTCATCGTGGAGGGGCTGAACGTGCTGCAGCCGCCGACGGCCAACCGGCTCGCGGTGAGCGACCTGTTCGACTTCTCCATCTACGTCGACGCCCGCACCCCCGACATCGCCGACTGGTACGTCAGCCGCTTCCTCGACCTGCAGCGCGGCGCCTTCGCCAACCCGCAGTCGTACTTCCACCGCTACGCGAGCCTGTCCGACACCGAGGCGCGCGACACGGCCCGGTCGATCTGGGAGTCCATCAACCTGCCCAACCTGATGGAGAACATCCGCCCCACCCGCTCACGGGCCACGCTGGTGCTGCGCAAGGACTCCGACCACAAGGTCAGCAAGGTGCTGCTGAGAAAGCTCTAGCCCTGTCGGTCGCCCGAGCGATCGCCCCGCGGATCAGCCGAACTGCTCCACACCGGTGGAGAGGCGCTGGCGCACCACCTCGGCGAGCGACTCGGCGATGCGGTCGGCCGTGGCCTGGTCGCCCGCCTCCACCATCACGCGCACGAGCGGCTCGGTGCCCGAGGGGCGCAGCAGCACGCGGCCGGTCTCACCGAGATCGGCCTCGGCCTCGGCCACGGCGGCGGCCAGCACGGTGTCGTTCGCCACTCCGTCGCGATCGACGCCGCGCACGTTCACGAGCGTCTGCGGGTAGACCTTCATCACGCCGGCGAGCTCGGCCAGGCTCTTGCGCGTGGCCGCCATGCGGCTGAGCAGTTGCAGACCGGTGAGGATGCCGTCGCCGGTGGTGGCGTGGTCGGCGAACACGATGTGCCCCGACTGCTCACCGCCGAGGCTCAGCTTCTTCTCGTTGATGGCCTCGAGCACGTAGCGGTCGCCCACCTTGGTCTCGAGCATCGTGATGCCGTGCTGGGCCATCGCCACGCGCAGCCCGAGGTTCGACATGACGGTCGCGACGAGCGTGTCCTGGCGGAGCGCGCCGCGCTCGGCCTGGGCGATCGCCAGGATCGCCATGATCTGGTCACCGTCCACGATGCGGCCCTCGGCGTCGACCGCCAGGCAGCGGTCGGCGTCGCCGTCGTGGGCGATGCCGACGTCGGCTCCCGCGGCCAGCACGGCCTCGGCGAGCTTCGCCAGGTGAGTCGACCCCACGCCGTCGTTGATGTTCATGCCGTCGGGATCGTTGCCGATGACGGTGATGCGGGCGCCGGCCTGGCTGAACGCCTCGGGTGAGACGCCGGCGGCGGCGCCGTGGGCGCAGTCGAGCACCACGTGCAACCCGTCGAGACGGTGCGTGAGGGTGGTGAGCAGGTGCACCACGTAGCGATCTTCTGCGTCGGCGAAACGGCGGATGCGGCCGATGCCGGCGCCGGTGGGCGCGAGGGGCGGATGCTCGAGCGCCGCTTCGATCGACAGCTCCACGTCGTCGGGCAGCTTGGTGCCGCCCGACGCGAAGAACTTGATGCCGTTGTCGGGCGCCGGGTTGTGGGAGGCCGAGATGACGACGCCGAAGTCGGCGCCGATGTCGGCGATCAGGAAGGCGGCGGCGGGGGTGGGCAGCACGCCCGCGTCGAGCACGTCGACGCCGGACGCGGCGAACCCGGCCGAGACGGCGGCGGCGATGAAGTCGCCGGACTGGCGGGGGTCGCGCGCGACCACCGCGACCGGGCGCCGCCCGGCGTCACGGGCGGCCGCGCCCAGAACCCGCGACCCCGCCTGCGCGATGCGCAAGGCGAGGTCTGCGGTGACGTCCTGGTTCGCGAGCCCACGCACCCCGTCGGTGCCGAAAAGGCGAGCCATAGGCTAAGCGTAGAGCCGAAGTGCGATCAGCGCTTCGAGAACTGCGAGGCCTTGCGCGCCTTCTTGAGACCGGCCTTCTTGCGCTCGATGACGCGGGCGTCACGGGTGAGGAAGCCGGCCTTCTTCAGCTGCGGGCGGTTGTTCTCGCGGTCGATCTCGTTGAGAGCGCGCGCGATGGCGAGGCGCAGGGCGCCCGCCTGGCCCGAGGGGCCGCCGCCGGTGATCTTCGCGACCACGTCGTAGGAGCCGATGAGGTCGAGCACCTTGAAGGGGTCGGTGATGAGCTGCTGGTGCAGCTTGTTCGGGAAGTAGTCCGCGAACTCACGGCCGTTGACCGTGAGGGTGCCGGCGCCGGGCACGAGGCGCACGCGGGCGATGGCCTGCTTGCGACGGCCGACGGCACCGCCGGACACGTTCAGGACGGCGCGGGGCGCACGGGGCGCCTCTTCGGCCGGGGTCTCGGTGGAGTAGCTCTCGGGAGCCACGTCAATCTGGTCTGCGATCTTCGCCACGGTGATAAGTCCTTTGTTGTCTGAGTCTCTGAGCGAACGCGGGACGCTACTGGGCGACCTGGTCGAGGGTGTACGGGGTGGGCTGCTGCGCGGCGTGCGGGTGCTCGGCGCCGGCGTACACCTTGAGCTTGCGGAACTGGTCGCGACCGAGGGCGGTCTTGGGGAGCATGCCGCGGATGGCCTTCTCGACCGCGCGCTCGGGGTTCTTCTCGAGCAGCTCGGCGTAACCGACCGCCTTGAGACCACCCGGGTAGCCCGAGTGACGGTAGGCCTTCTTCTGCGCGGCCTTCGCACCGGTGAGCGCCACCTTGTCGGCGTTCACGATGATGACGAAGTCGCCCATGTCCATGTGCGGGGTGAAGGTGGCCTTGTTCTTGCCGCGGAGGATGGCGGCGGCGTGGCTGGCCAGGCGGCCGAGAACGACGTCGGTGGCGTCGATGACGACCCAGCCGCGCTGGATCTCACTGGCCTTCGGGGTGTAGGTGCGCGTCACAGTAGTGCTGCTTTCTGTTCGAGTGAGGAGTTCGTGAATCCCGCTCCGGGAGGAGTTCGCGGCCGATGGCCGGGAACGCCCCAGTGGAGGGCTCAACATCGGATGCACGCGCAGCAAAGCACGCACACCAAAGAAAGAGAATACGCGATACCACCCCGGCGGTCAACCGAGCTCGCGACGCGCCCTCGTCTGCTCGGCCCGTATCCCGAGTTCCTCGTCGTCGGGGTAGCCCACCTCGGTGAGCACCAGACCCTTCGCGGGCATCACCAGGAAGCGGCTGGTGCGCTCTGCGGCATCGCGAAGCGCGACCAGCTCCTCCCCGCTGAGCGTTCCCGCGCCCACCGCCACGGTCGAGCCGACCAGGGCGCGCACCATGCTGTGACAGAAGGCGTCGGCCTGCAGCTGCGCGACGAGCACGCCCGACCCATCGCGTCGCCACCGGAACGCCTGCAGGGTGCGGATCGTGGTCGAGCCCTCGCGCGGCTTGCAGAAGCTGCCGTAGTCGTGCAGCCCGAGCAGGGCGGCGGCGGCCACGTCCATCGCCTCCACGTCGAGCTCGGCCGGGTGCCGCACCACCCGATGCCGCGTGAGCGGGTCACGGGGGGTGCGCGGGTCGGCGACCCGGTACTCGTAGCGCCGCCACACCGCCGAGAACCGGGCGTCGAAGCCCGCGGGGGCGAGCGAGCTGCGGTGCACCACCACGTCGGAGTCGGCGCCCAGCACCCCGTTCATCCGGCTCTCCAGGATGCGCGCCAGGGCTTCCGGAGGGAGCGCCCGGCCGTCGCTCCGGCGGGCGAGACTCTCCAACGCGACCTCGCCGAGGTCGAGGTGGGCCACCTGGCCGCTCGCGTGCACGCCCGCGTCGGTGCGCCCGGCGACCGTCACGAGCGGCGCGGGCGGATGCCGGCGGAAGAGCGTCGCGAGCACCTCTTCGACTACACCCTGCACCGTGCGCAGACCCGGCTGCCGGGCCCAGCCCGAGAAGGCGGTGCCGTCGTAGGCCAGGTCGAGCCGGATGCGGTGGAGGCCCGGCGCGTCGATCACGCGTGCCATCCTACGACGACGGCCCCGTCATCCTCTCGGATGCGGGGCCGTCGTGCGGTGGGGCGGGACGCTACTTGGCGTCCTTCTCCTCGGTCTCGGCGGGAGCCTCGTCGGCCGCGGCCTCAGCCTCGGGCTCGGTCGCCTCGGCCTCAGCAGCCTCGGTCTCCGCAGCGTCGGTCTCCTCCGCGGGAGCCTCGTCGGCGGCGGTCTCCTCGACAGGAGCCTCCTCGACGACCTCCTCGGCGGGCGCAGCCGGAGCGGCGGCCTTGGCGGCCGGCTTGCTCTTGGCCACGACGGGCTCGAGCACGAGCTCGATCTGCACCATCGAGGCGTTGTCGCCCTTGCGGAAGCCGAGCTTGGTGATGCGGGTGTAGCCACCGTCGCGCTCCGCGACGAGCGGGGCGATCTCGGTGAAGAGCTCGTGCACGACGGCCTTGTCGCCGATCACCGCGAGCACGCGACGACGGGCGTGCAGGTCACCGCGCTTGGCGAAGGTGATGAGGCGCTCGGCCAGCGGACGCATCCGCTTCGCCTTGGTCTCGGTGGTCTTGATGCTCTTGTGGGTGAACAGAGCGGCAGCCAGGTTGGCGAGCAGAAGGCGCTCGTGCGCCGGTCCGCCGCCGAGACGGGGTCCCTTGGTCGGCTTGGGCATGTCTTATCTCCAGGTGTGGGTCAGGTTGTCGGGTTGGTCAGCGGTGACGGGGCGTCTCAGACGTTCTCGTCGTCGTAGCCGCCGTAGAAGTGCGCGCCGTCGAACCCGGGAACCGTGTCCTTCAGCGACAGGCCGAGCTCGACGAGCTTGTCCTTCACCTCGTCGACCGACTTCTGGCCGAAGTTGCGGATGTTCATGAGCTGGGTCTCGCTGAGCGCGACGAGCTCCGAGACGGTGTTGATACCCTCGCGCTTGAGGCAGTTGTACGAGCGCACCGACAGGTCGAGGTCTTCGATCGGAACCGAGAGCTCGGAGGAGAGAACGGCGTCGACCGGCGCGGGGCCGATCTCGATGCCCTCGGCGGCCGAGTTGAGCTCGCGTGCCAGACCGAACAGCTCTGTGAGCGTGCGGCCGGCCGACGCGATGGCGTCGCGCGGCGAGATGGCCGGCTTCGTCTCGACGTCGACCACGAGGCGGTCGAAGTCGGTGCGCTCGCCGGCACGGGTGGCCTCGACGCGGTAGGTGACCTTCAGCACGGGCGAGTAGATCGAGTCGATCGGAATCTGGCCCGCCTCGGAGAACTCGCTGCGGTTCTGGGTGGCCGACACGTAGCCGCGGCCGCGCTCGATGATGAGCTCGAGCTCGAACTTCGCCTTGTCGTTGAGTGTGGCGATGACCAGCTCGGGGTTGTGGATCTCCACACCGGCCGGGGCCGAGATGTCGGCCGCGGTGACCTCGCCTGCCGCGTGCTTGCGGAGGTAGGCGGTGATCGGCTCGTCGTGCTCGGAGGAGACGACGAGGCCCTTGACGTTGAGGATGATCTCGGTCACGTCCTCCTTCACCCCGGGGATGGTGGAGAACTCGTGCAGCACGCCGTCGATGCGGATGCTCGTCACGGCCGCGCCGGGGATCGACGAGAGCAGGGTGCGGCGGAGCGAGTTGCCGAGGGTGTAGCCGAAGCCGGGCTCCAGCGGCTCGATGACGAACCGCGAGCGGAACTCCGAGATGTTCTCCTCGGTGAGAGTGGGGCGCTGTGCAATGAGCACTGTTATTCCTTTCGGCTGAGTGTCCGCTATATGACACTCACGTGGCGAGGTATTGAGTTGTGGGAAACCACTTCACCGGCAGAGCACGACGAACGTGCTCTGCCGGTGGTTCAGTGCTGAAAGGGCGTCACACGCGACGGCGCTTGGGCGGCCGGCAGCCGTTGTGCGCCTGGGGGGTCACGTCGTTGATCGAGCCCACCTCGAGGCCGGCGGCCTGCAGCGAGCGGATCGCGGTCTCGCGGCCGGAGCCCGGACCCTTCACGAACACGTCGACCTTCTTCATGCCGTGCTCCTGCGCCTGGCGGGCGGCCGACTCGGCGGCCAGCTGCGCGGCGAACGGGGTCGACTTGCGCGAGCCCTTGAAGCCGACGCCACCCGAGGAGGCCCAGCTGATGACCGCACCGGTGGTGTCGGTGATCGAGACGATCGTGTTGTTGAAGGTCGACTTGATGTGGGCCTGGCCCACGGCGACGTTCTTCTTCTCTTTCTTGCGCGGCTTGCGAACGGCCGACTTGGGGGTTGCCATAATTCTCTCCTGGTCCTGTCAGTCGGCGCTCTTAGCGGCCGGCCTTCTTCTTGCCGGCGACGGTGCGCTTCGGGCCCTTGCGGGTGCGAGCGTTGGTCTTGGTGCGCTGACCGCGGACCGGGAGGCCCTTACGGTGGCGGACGCCCTCGTACGAGCCGATCTCGACCTTGCGGCGGATGTCGGCGGCGACCTCGCGGCGGAGGTCACCCTCCACCTTGTAGTTGCCCTCGATGTAGTCGCGGAGGGCGACGAGCTGGTCGTCGGTGAGGTCTTTGACGCGGATGTCGCCCGAGATCTCGGTGTCGGCGAGGGTCTTGAGCGCGCGCGTGCGGCCCACCCCGTAGATGTAGGTCAGTGCGACTTCCACGCGCTTGTCGCGGGGGATGTCGACTCCTGCTAGACGTGCCATGGCGGCTATCTCCTGGTGATGAGTGGAGGTCTGCGACAGTGCCTGTGCCCCGGCCTCCTACCGGGGGTGTCCACGGCCCGGTTCGCACCGGGCCGCTTCTGGCACTGCCGTTGTATGGGTGGGACTAGCCCTGGCGCTGCTTGTGACGCGGGTTCGACTTGCAGATGACCATCACGCGGCCGTTGCGGCGGATGACGCGGCAGTGCTCGCAGATGGGCTTGACGCTGGGGTTGACCTTCATGTTCGTTTCTTTCTTCGCTGTCCTCGTACCGTGCGGGGTGCCGCTCGGCCGTTACTTTCCAGCAGCGTCCTACTTGTAGCGGTAGACGATCCGGCCACGGGTGAGGTCGTAGGGGCTCAGCTCCACGATCACGCGGTCCTCGGGGAGGATGCGGATGTAGTGCTGGCGCATCTTGCCCGAGATGTGGGCGAGAACCTTGTGGCCGTTCGTCAGCTCCACGCGGAACATCGCGTTGGGGAGAGCTTCGACGACTGCGCCCTCGATCTCGATTACACCGTCTTTCTTGGCCATAGCCTCACTGTCACTAAAATTGGATGTGCTGGTCATGCGGAGATCGGCTCATGCAAAATGGGCCGAAAACACCAAAGATCGAGCTTACACGAAGAAACGCCGCTTGACAATCAGCGGAACGCGTCGACCGATCGTATAGTGCCCACCAGCGCGGCGAAGAGCGGATGCCCGGGGGCGATGCCGCACACCTCCTCGGCGAAGGCCTCGGGTGGGAGGGTCGACAGCTTCTCGGCGAGCTCGGCGGTCTGCGGGTCGCTCGGCGCGTCAAAGCGCAGGGCGGAGCGCACCGCCCGCAACAGCGCCTCCGTGGGCAGCCCCCGCTCGGCGAGCTCGGCGGCGGGCCCGATGAACCGTTCGTGGCGCGAGATCTTGCGCAGCGGCTGCCGGCCCACACGCTCAGGAGTGTCGGAGAGGTAGGGATTGGCGAAGCGCACCAGGTTCTTCTCCAGGTACGCCTCCTGGGTGGCCGGATCGAACTCGTGCTTGGCCACCAGGAGCGCCTTGGTCTCCTCGAGCACCGCCTTCACCTCGGCGAACACCTCGGGGATCGAGAGGGCGTCGGCGAGCGTCGTCGCCCCCTCCACCCAGCCGTGGTAAGCGGTGGTGGCGTGGCCGGTGTTGACGGTGAAGAGCTTCCGCTCGATGTACGGCGCGAGCTCGGGCACGAAGTGCGCGTCGGGGATGACCGGCACGGCGGCGCCGAACGGCCCCTCCTCGATCGCCCACTCGAAGAAGTCCTCCACCGTCACGTCGAGGCCCGCATCCGGAGCCTGGTTCGGCACGATGCGGTCGACCGCGGTGTTGGCGAAGACGGCGCGGTCGAGAGCCGGCGACCCTTCGCCACCGTCGAGCCGGCTCACCACCTCAGCGCGCAGCAGGTCGGTGGCGTTGATGGCGTTCTCGCACGCCATGACCGCCAGGGGCGGGAGCGCGGCGTCGCGTGCGGCCAGTGCGCGGGCGATCACCGGCGCCACGAACTTCAGGATGGTGGGGCCGACCGCCGTGGTCACGATGTCGGCCGTCGCGATCTCGGCGACCACCGCATCCTCGTCGGTGCCGCTGTTCAGGGCGCGGTAGTTCGTCACGGTGCTGGTCGACGCGTTCTCGCCGACCGCGTGCACCTGGTAGGAGGTGCTGGCGGCGAGCGCGTCGATCAGCCCCGCGTTCACGTCGGCGAAGACGAGCTCGTAGCCGGCGTCGTGGAGGATGAGCCCCACGAACCCTCGTCCGATGTTGCCTGCGCCGAAGTGGACGGCCTTCATGGGTGCTCCCTGATTCTCTTACTCGTTGATGTCGCCGAGGATCTCGAGCACCTCGTCGGCGCTGCCGGCGGCGAGCAGCCTCGCCACCTCGTCCTCGTCGCTGAACACGATGGCGATCTTCGTGAGGATCTCCATGTGCCCGCCCTCCTTGCCGGCGATGCCGACCACGAAGCGCACCTCTTCGCCGCCCCAGTCGAGCGCCTCGTCGTACCGCACGAACGAGAGCGCGGAGGCGAGGATCGTGTCCTTGCCCTCGTTCGTGCCGTGCGGGATGGCGAGGAAGTTGCCCATGTACGTCGAGACCGTCGCCTCGCGCTGCAGCATGTACTCGAGGTAGTCGCCGGTGACGGCACCCGCGGCCACGAGGATGGCGGCCGCCTCGGCGATCGCGTCATCCTTCGTCTTCGCGGCACCCGACAGGTTGATCTGCGACGGTTCCAGAACGGACATGGGCCTCTCCCTCTGCTCGCGACGCCTACTCGGCGCCGCTCTGTTCCTTCAGCTTGGCCACGACCTCGTCGTAGCGGGGGCTGTTCATGAAGTTGTCCACCGACACGTGCTCGGCGCTCGGCGTGCGCTGCTGCGCCCGCGGAGTCAGCTCGCGCTGGGTGATGACGAGGTCGACGTCGTCCTCCAGGCTCGCGATCGCCTTGTTCACGACGGTCACCCCGTCGATGCCGGCCTTCTTGATCTTATTGCGGAGCACCGATGCGCCCATGGCGCTCGACCCCATCCCCGCGTCGCAGGCGAACACGATGTTCTTGATCGGACGGGTGTCGGTGAGCAGCGAGGTCTCCTCGGCCACCACCTCGGCGTCGCCGGCCGGCACGCCCTCGGCGCGCAGGTTGCCGAGCACGCTCGACTCCTTGCCCTTGTTCGCCTCGGTCTGCGCGATGGCGGCCGACAGGTCGCCCGCGGCGTCGCCCTTCTCCAGGTCGCGCTTGCGGCTGGCCCGCAGGATGACCGCGGTGATGAGGAACGACACGGTCGCCGAGAGGATGACCGAGAGGATGACGCCCACGTAGCTGTCGGGAGCGGTCATGGCGAGGATCGCGATGATCGAGCCGGGCGAAGCCGGAGCGCGGAGGCCGGTCTGGAAGAGCACGTTCACCAGCACGCCCGTGGCGCCACCGGCGATCGCGGCCAGGATGGTGAGCGGCTTCGACAGCACGTACGGGAAGTAGATCTCGTGGATGCCGCCGAAGAACTGGATGATCGCCGCACCGGGCGCGCTCGCCTTGGCCAGGCCGATGCCGAAGATCGCGAAGGCGAGCAGGATGCCGAGGCCGGGGCCGGGGTTCGCCTCGATGAGGAAGAGGATCGACTTGCCGGTCTGCTCCACCTGCTGGATGCCCAGCGGGGTGAACACGCCGTGGTTGATGGCGTTGTTGAGGAAGAGCACCTTGCCCGGCTCGACGAAGATCGACGCGAGCGGCAGGAGACCCAGGGTCACCAGCCAGTTCACGGCGGCCTCGAGGGCGGCCGAGAGGGCCTGGATGACCGGGGCGATGCCGAAGAACCCGGCGATCGCGAGCGCGCCGGCCAGGATGCCCGCCGAGAAGTTGTCGACCAGCATCTCGAAGCCGGCCTTGATCTTGCCGGCCCAGATCTTGTCGACCTGCTTGATCAGCCACGCGCCGAGCGGGCCCATGATCATGGCCCCGATGAACATCGGCACCGAGGCGCCGACGATCACACCCATGGTCGCGATGGTGCCGACCACGCCGCCGCGGGCGCCGTAGACCATGCGGCCACCGGTGTTCGCGATGAGCAGGGGCAGCAGGTAGGTGATCATCGGCCCGACCAGACCCACGTACTGCGGGAAGGTGGTGCCGTCCTCGGCCTGCGCGAGGGCGGTCGCAGCGCCCTGCCAGCCGATCAGGTCGGCGTTGCCGAAGCCGCCGAGGATGCCGTTCGGCAGCCAGCCGGTAGCGATGAAGAGGCTGGTGATGAGGCCCCAGGCGATGAACGCGGGGATGTTGGGCATGACCATGCCCGAGAGGAAGGTACCGAATCGCTGAACGCGAACCCGTGCCCCTCCCGGCTTGGTGGGTGACGTCGTTGTCATGACGGCTTCTCCGTTTCTTCTGTGATGGTGTTCAGGGGTGGTGCGAGGTAGGGGGTGCGGGGTGGTGCTGGTCTCACTTCGCCGCGGCAGCGGCGGTGACCGCGGCGCGGGCCTCGACGGCGCTCGACGCGGTGAGCGCGAGCTCGGCGAACGCGGTGGCCTGCTCGAGCGTGTACTGCCCGAGCTCGGCCCGCACGTCGGCGAGCGCAGACGGCGACATGGAGAGCGTGGTGGCGCCGAGGCCCACGAGCACGACCGCGAGCAGCGGGTCGGCCGCCGCCTCGCCGCAGATGCCCACGGGCTTGCCCGACGCACGGCCGGCCTTGCCCACCTCGCCCACGAGCTTCAGCACTGCGGGGTGCCACGGGTCCTGGAACGAGGCGACCGAGCCGAGCAGGCGGTCGGCGGCGAGGGTGTACTGCGTGAGGTCGTTGGTGCCGATGGAGGCGAAGTCGGCGTCGACCAGGATGCGGTCGGCGAGCAGGGCCGACGAGGGCACCTCCACCATCACCCCGGCCGTCTTGAGGCCGAGCTGGCGCGCGAGCGCCGTGAAGTAGCGGGTCTCCTCGACCGTCGAGACCATCGGGGCCATCACCCAGAGGTCGGCCTCGGTCTCGGCGTCGGCCGCCGCCAGGGCGGTGAGCTGGTCTCGCAGGATCGGCTCGTTGGCGCGCAGGGCGCGGAGGCCCCGGAGCCCCAGGGCGGGGTTCTCCTCCGAGGCGTCGTTGAGGAAGCTCAGCGGCTTGTCGGCTCCGGCGTCGAGGGCGCGCACGACCACCTTCTTGCCGGCGAAGGCCTGCAGCAGTCGCACGTACTGCGCCTTCTGCTCCTCCACGGTGGGAGCGGTCGCGGCATCGAGGAAGAGGAACTCGGTGCGGAACAGGCCCACGCCCTCCGCCCCCTTCTCCAGCGCGTCCTCGGCGCCGTCGGCGGAGCCGAGGTTCGCCAGCAGCGGCACGGCGGTGCCGTCGGCGAGGTGTCCGGGGCCGGTGGCGGCGTCGCGGGTCGCGGCGATCTCCGCAGCCTTGGCCTCGGCGGCGGCGCGCGCATCCGCATCCGGGTTCACCGTCACGGCGCCCGAGGCGGCGTCGACCACGACCTCGGTGCCGTCGGCCAGCGTGAGCGCATCCTTCACGCCCACGATCGCCACGATCGACTTCTCGCGGGCGAGGATGGCGGTGTGTGAGGTGGGTCCGCCGTCGCTGGTGACGAGCGCGAGCACCTTGTCGAGGTCGAGCAGGGCGGTGTCGGCCGGCGCGAGGTCGCGAGCGACGAGGATGAAGGGATGCTCGGGGTCGGGCACGCCGGGTGCGGGCACGCCGCGCAGGTGGGCCACCACGCGCTGCGACACGTCGTCGAGGTCGGTGGCGCGCTCGCCCATGTAGCCGCCCATGCTCACGAGCAGGTCGCGGAAGGAGGCGAAGGCTTCGAACACGGCGCGCTCAGCGGTCTTGCCGCCGTCGATGCGCACGCCGATGTCGTCGATCAGCGTGGGGTCTTCGGCCATGAAGGCCTGGGCCTCGAGCACGTCCTTGGCGGAACCGCCGGCCCGCTCGCCGCGGTGACGGATGATGGCGGCCGTGGCGGCGAGGGAGGCGCGGGCGCGCTCTTTCTCGGCGTCGGCACTCAGCGTGCTCGGGGTGTCGGCCGGCTCGGGGAGGGGGTCGGGCATCCGGAGCACGGTGCCGACGGCGATGCCCCGGCCGATGCCGGTGCCGGAGAGGTGGGTCGCGGCGGCCATCACTCGGCGTCCAGGTCGGTGGCGAGGAGAGTGGCGAGCTCGTCGAGCAGCTCGTCGGACGAGGGGGCGTCGGAGACCAACGTGACCGTGTCGCCCTGCTCGATGCCGAGGGAGATGACACCGAGGATGCTCGCGGCGTTCACGGCCTTGCCCTCGCCCTTGGCGATGGTGACGGGAACACCGGCCTTGGCGACGGCTTGGGTGAAGAGGGTCGCGGGGCGCGCGTGGAGTCCGTGGGCGGACGCCAGTTCGACGGTTCGTTGTGCCATGGTCGCTATCTCCTTAGATCTGCTCTGCCTTGAGCGTGTGGTGCGGGCCGCGCGGTGCGTCGAGCAGCCCGGTCACGAGGTCGGCCGTCTGCTCGGCGCCCTCCGGCCCGAACGCCGTGTCGGGAAGGAGCGCGGCCGGGACACCCTCCCGGGCGGCGCGTTCGTGCAGGGTGCCGAACTGCTCTCCGAGGTGGGGGCCGACCAGCAGAACGTCGGTGGCGCCGATCCGGTCGTCCAGGTCCGGCACCGTGCCGGCCTCGACGGTCAGATCGAGTCCGCGCGCCCGCAGGACGCGGCGCACCCGAAGTGCGAGGAACGTGCTCGATGCTCCTGCACCGCAGATGATGAGCACCTTGTCCACACACGCCTCCTCGCGTTCTGCTTCGATCTGTACCATCGTCGGCCAACCATGCACACGCATCCAGCAGCTTTCCTTCCGCACCCCCGGAAGGCCGCCGCCAGCGTTTAGGCTGTGGGGGTAATGAGTGCGAAGCACGAGAGACTGCTGGAGTTCCTGGCCGAGACCGACGATTGGGTGACGGCCGGAGAACTCGCGGACCGGCTCGGCGTCACCACCCGCAGCGTGCGCAGCTACGTGACGAGCGTGAAGTCGGCCGCGAAGCCGCTCGACGTCATCGCCTCCTCCACCAGCGGCTACCGCCTCAACCGCGAGGCCTACGCCTCGTTCGTGGGCGGGCTGCGGTCACGGGATGCGCCCCGCGAGCGGGTGCACCACGTCATCCGGCGGCTCGGCGACTCCCCCACGGGCATCGACGTGTACGAGATCGCCGCTGAGCTGTACGTGAGCGAATCGACCGTCGAGTCCGACCTCCGCAAGGCGAAGCTTCTCGTCGAGGAGGCGGGCCTCTCGCTCGTGCGCCGAGGCTCGGTCGTGACCCTCGAGGGCAGCGAGCTCAACCGGCGGCGGCTGCTCAGCCGCATCTTCCGCGACGAGAGCGCGCAGGGCTTCCTCGACCTCGAGAACATCCAGCGGGAGTTCTCGTCGAAGAACCTCGCCGCGTTCAAGTCGTCGTTGCTCACGATGCTCGACGGCAACGGCTACTTCGTCAACGAGTACTCGATCAACAACGTGCTGCTGCACCTGGCGATCGCGGTCGACCGCGCGGCCAAGAACCAGCCCATCGACATCGCCGACGAGTCGGAGCTCTCGGAGACCATCCGGTCGATCGCCGATCAGCTCGACGCGCTCGTGCGCTCCCACTTCGGCTCGGGCCTCGGGCGCCGCGAGCTGGTGTACCTCTCGGTGCTGCTCACCACGCGGGTGCTCACTCCCGGCCACGACGAGAGCGCCGAGAGCATCGCCGACAGCTACCTCGACCCCGACGACCTGGCCGACATGCGGCGCATCGTCGCGCTGGCGAGCGAGGAGTACCTGGTCGACCTCGACGACGAGGACTTCATCGTGCGGCTGTCGTTGCACATCCGGAACCTGGTGGCGCGTGCCGCGGAGAACTCGTACTCGCGCAACCCCATGACGCGGTCGATCAAGGGGTCGTACCCCATGATCTACGAGCTCGCGGTGTTCATCGCGAGCCAGGTGCAGCGGCGGCACGCCATCACGGTGAACGACGACGAGATCGCCTACATCGCGCTGCACGTGGGGTCGTACCTGGAGCGGCAGAACCTGCGCGAGGAGCGCGTGAGCTGCGCGATCGTGTGCCCGGGGTACTACGACATGCACCTCATGCTGCGCAAGAAGCTCGAGGCCGAGCTCGGTGGCGAGCTGCAGGTCGACGTGGTCATCACGCGGGCCGACGTGGACTGGTCGGCGCTGTCGTCGGACATCGTCGTCACCACCATCCCCGTGCCGGCGGCGCGCGACAACGTGGTGGTCATCCAGCCGTTCCTCACCGACGCCGATGTGGAGGCGGTGCGCCGGGCGATCACCACGGTGCGGCGGCACCGGCGGCGCATGGAGATCAAGGACCAGCTGCTGCAGTACTTCGACGAGCGGCTGTTCTGGCGCAATCTGCACGCGGGATCGGAGGCGGCGATGATCCGCTCGCTCGGCGCGTCGATGGAGGCGCTCGGCGTGATCGACTCCAGCTACGTGGAGGGTGCGATCGAGCGTGAGGCGATGTCGTCGACCGCGTTCACCGACACCATCGCGGTGCCGCACGCCATGTCGATGAGCGCGTCGCGCACCGCCATCGCGATCGTGGTGAACGAGACGCCGATGGCTTGGGGCGAGAACCGCGTCAACGTGATCGCCCTCATCGCCTTCAGCGAGGGCGGGCGCCGCGCCTTCCAGTCGGTGTTCGACCAGCTCGTCGAAGTCTTCTCCGACCGCGACGACGTGCAGCGCATCGTGCGCCGCGCCACCGACTTCCCCTCCTTCATCGACGAACTCGTCCACATCATGGACACCTGACCCGCGATCGGGCAGCGGTACGTCGCCGTCAGGGTCAGGGGATGGGGACGGGGGTGATTCCGAGGGGGGCGAGGGCCGAGGCGCCGCCGTCGGGGGAGGTGAGCACCCAGATGCCGTCGGCGTGCACGGCGACGGAGTGCTCCCAGTGGGAGGCCATGCTGCCGTCGGCCGAGGCGACGGTCCAGTCGTCGTCGCGGGTGTAGGTCTCCGTGGTGCCGGCCGTGATCATCGGCTCGATCGCCACCACGAGCCCGGGCTTCACCTCGGGGCCCCGCTGGCGCACCCGGTAGTTGAACACGGGCGGCTCTTCGTGCATGCTGCGGCCGATGCCGTGCCCGATGTAGTCGGTCAGGATGCCGTACACGGCTCCCGATGCCACCGACGGGTGCGACTCCACGAACTCCTCGATCGCCTCCCCCACCTCGTTGAGGTGCCGGGCGCTCGCGAGGCGGGCGATGCCGTGCCAGAGCGCCTGCTCGGTGACCTCGGAGAGCAGCTGTCGCTCGGCCACAAGCTCCGGCCGAGACGGGTCGTCGAGCACGATCGTGATGGCGGAGTCGCCGTTCCAGCCGCCCACGTCGGCTCCGCTGTCGATCGACACAATGTCGCCGGGCTGCAGCACCCGGTCGCCGGGGATCCCATGCACGATGTCGTCATTCACCGAGGTGCACACGGTGTGCGCGTAGCCCGGCACCATCTGGAAGTTCGACACTCCCCCGCGCGCCCGGATCGCCTCGTCCGCGATGCGGTCCAGCTCGAGCGTCGTGATGCCCGGGCGGATCGCGGCGCGCACGGCCTCCAGCGAGGCGGAGGTCACGAGTCCAGGCTCGACCATCAGCCGCAGTTCGGCGGGTGTCTTGTAGATGCCCTTCTTACGCCCGATCATGCGGGAACCCCCGTCACAGGGCGGCGAGAGCGGCGACGATGCGCCCGGTGACCTCGTCGATCTCGCCGAGGCCGTCGACCTCCACCACCAGGTCGCGGCTCGCGTACACCTGGATGAGCGGCGCGGTCTGCTCGGCGTACACGTCGAGGCGCTTGCGGATGACCTCTTCGGTGTCGTCGCTTCGGCCCTGCTCGGCGGCGCGGCCGAGCAGGCGGCGCACCACCTCGTCGGTGTCGGCGGTGAGCACGACGACCGCGTCGAGCGAGAGCCCGTCGACCCCGAGCATCCCGTCGAGCTCCTCCACCTGCTGCAGCGTGCGCGGGTAGCCGTCGAGCAGGAAGCCGTCGGCGACGTCGGGCTGAGAGAGCCGGTCGCGCACGAGGTCGTTGGTGAGCTCGTCGGGCACGTACTGGCCCGCATCCATGTAGCCCTTGGCCTTCACGCCGAGCTCGGTGCCGTTCTTCACGTTCTCGCGGAAGATGTCTCCGGTGGAGACGGCCGGGATGCCGTAGCTGGCCGACAGACGAGTCGCCTGGGTGCCCTTGCCGGCGCCGGGAGGGCCGACCAGCAGGAGTCGCAGGCCGGTGGAAGAGGTGTCGGGTGCACCGTCGCTCATCGGAGAAGCCCTTCGTAGTGCCGCTGCTGCAGCTGCGAGTCGATCTGCTTCACCGTCTCGAGGCCGACACCCACGATGATGAGGATGGAGGCGCCACCGAACGGGAAGTTCTGGTTCGCACCCACCGCCACCAGCGCGATGAGCGGCAGCAGGGCGATGAGACCGAGATAGATCGAACCCGGCAGGGTGATGCGGGTCAGCACGTAGTCGAGGTACTCCGCGGTCGGGCGCCCGGCACGGATGCCGGGGATGAACCCGCCGAACTTCTTCATGTTGTCGGCGACCTCTTCGGGGTTGAACGTGATAGCCACGTAGAAGTAGGTGAAGCCCACGATGAGCAGGAAGTACAGCAGCATGTAGAGCGGGTGGTCGCCGCGCACGAGGTAGTTGTTGATCCAGGTGACCCAGCCGGCGGGCTCCTGCCCGGCCTGCGGCTGGTTGAACTGGGCGATCAGCGCCGGCAGGTACAGCAGCGACGACGCGAAGATGACCGGCACCACACCCGCCATGTTCACCTTGATCGGGATGTAGGTGTTGTTGCCGCCATAGGTGCGCCGGCCGACGACACGCTTGGCGTACTGCACCGGGATGCGGCGTTGCGAGAGCTCGACGAACACCACGAGGGCGACCACCACGATTCCGACGGCCAAGACCAGCAGGAAGGTCTCGAAGCTCTGGGTCTCGGCGATGAGCCACAGCGACGACGGGAAGGTGGAGGCGATCGAGGTGAAGATGAGCAGCGACATGCCGTTGCCGATGCCGCGCTCGGTGATGAGCTCACCCATCCACATGATGACGCCGGTGCCGGCCGTCATGGTGATGACCATGAGCAGGATGGCGTACCAGGCGTCGTTGGTGATGAGCTGGCCGCACTCGGCCACGGTGGAGGTGCCGAAGAGCGCACCCGAGCGGGCCACCGTGATGAGGGTGGTGGACTGCAGCACGCCCAGCGCGATGGTGAGGTAGCGGGTGTACTGCGTCAGGCGGCTCTGGCCGGCCTGGCCCTCTTTGTAGAGGGTCTCGAAGTGGGGGATGACCACGCGCAGCAGCTGCACGATGATCGAGGCCGTGATGTACGGCATGATGCCCAGCGCGAAGATGGACAGCTGGAGGAGCGCGCCACCCGAGAAGAGGTTGACGAGCTCGTAGAGGCCCGAGGTGCCCTGGTTGGCGGCCAGACAGGTCTGCACGTTACCGAAGTCGACGAACGGCGCGGGGATGAACGATCCCAGTCGGAACAGCGCGACGATGCCGAGCGTGAAGCCGATCTTCCTACGGAGATCCGGAGTGCGGAAGATCCGCGCGACGGCTTTGAACAAAAAGGGCCTCCTGCGTTCGTGTGGCTCAATGCCAAGAATGCCGGTGACCCGATTCGTGGCCTCGACAGGCTACCTCATTCTGATGAGGCGACTGTGTACGGGCTTCGAATCGGGCCACCGGCTGAGTACTGCTTACTTGACGGAACCACCCGCGGCGACGATCTTCTGCTCGGCGGAGCCGGAGACCTTGTCGACCGCGACGGTCAGCTTCACAGCGATGTCGCCCTCGCCGAGAACCTTGACCTTCTCGTTCTTGCGCACCGCACCCTTGGCGACGAGGTCGCTCACGGTGACGTCGCCACCGGTCGGGTAGAGCTCGGCGAGCTTGGCGAGGTTGACCACC
The DNA here is from genome assembly GCF_024979255.1 of Herbiconiux moechotypicola. Lineage (GTDB taxonomy): Bacteria > Actinomycetota > Actinomycetes > Actinomycetales > Microbacteriaceae > Herbiconiux > Herbiconiux moechotypicola. The sequence continues at coordinate 48,580 of NZ_JANLCN010000007.1, read as the reverse complement.
TGGTACTCGACGCGGAACGGGTTCTTGAACCCGCGCAGCTTCGGCGTACGCATGTGCAGCGGCATCTGGCCACCCTCGAAGCCGACCTTGACCTGGTAACGGGCCTTCGTGCCCTTGGTACCACGGCCGGCGGTCTTACCCTTCGAGCCCTCACCACGGCCGACGCGGGTGCGCGCCTTCTTGGCCCCGGGGGCGGGACGGAGGTGGTGCACCTTCAGCACGTGCTCACCCGAACCGGCGACCTCGGCGGCCGGCTCGGCCTTCGCGGTGGCGGCGGATGCGGCAGGCGCCTTGGCCTTGGCCGGAGCCTTGGCGGGCTTCTCGGCGGCCGGCTTCTCAGCGGCGGCCTTCGCGGCAGCGGGCGCCTTGGCAGCGGCGGCCTTAGGGGCCGCAGCCTTCTTCGGAGCCGCCTTCGCGGTCTCGTTGGCTTTCTCTTCAGCCATTAGTCAATCTCCTCGACCTTCACCAGGTGTGCGACGGTGCGCACGTACCCGCGGTTCTGGGCGTTGTCTTCACGCACGACGACGTCGCCGATGCGCTTCAGTCCGAGGCTGCGCAGCGTGTCACGCTGGTTCTGCTTCTCGCTGATCTTGGACTTGATCTGGGTCACCTTGAGACTGGTGGCCATCATGCACCTGCCTTCGCTGCGAGGGCGTCGGCCTCGGCACGCACGAGGCGGGCCGGGGCGACCTCGTCGAAGTCGAGCCCACGACGGGCGGCGACGGCACGCGGCTCTTCGAGCTGCTGCAGCGCCTCGACGGTCGCGTGCACGATGTTGATCGTGTTCGACGAGCCGAGCGACTTCGAGAGGATGTCGTGGATGCCGGCGCACTCGAGGACGGCGCGCACCGGCCCACCGGCGATAACACCGGTACCGGCGGCGGCGGGGCGCAGGAGCACCACACCGGCGGCCGCCTCACCCTGCACCGGGTGAGGGATGGTGTTGCCGACGCGAGGCACGCGGAAGAAGTTCTTCTTGGCCTCCTCGACACCCTTGGAGATCGCGGTCGGAACCTCGCGGGCCTTGCCGTAGCCGACACCCACCAGGCCGTTGCCGTCGCCGACGACCACGAGAGCGGTGAAGCTGAAGCGACGACCACCCTTCACGACCTTCGAGACACGGTTGATGGTCACGACGCGCTCGAGGAACTGGCTCTTCTCGGCGTCGCGGCTGCCGCGGTCGCGGTTGGGGTTGCGCTCGCGACCACCCCGACGGGCCTCACGCGGCTCGCTCTGGTTCGAGCCCGAAGACGCGGCGGTCTCGACGGGCGTCTCGGTGACTGCTGCCACGTCCTGCTCCTTGTTGTTGTCGGTGCTCACAGGCTCAGACCGCCTTCCCGGGCTCCGTCGGCGATGGCCGCGACGCGACCGGCGTAGCGGTTGCCGCCGCGGTCGAACACGACGGCCTCGATGCCGGCCGACTTGGCGCGCTCAGCGACCAGCTCACCGACCTTCTTGGCCTTGGCGGTCTTGTCGCCGTCGAAGGCGCGCAGGTCGGCCTCGAGGGTCGACGCCGACGCGAGGGTGTGACCCTTGCTGTCGTCGACGACCTGCACGAAGACGTGGCGGGCCGAACGGGTGACGACCAGGCGGGGGCGCGCTGCGGTGCCCTCGACCTTCTTGCGGAGTCGCGCGTGCCGGCGGTCGCGGGCGGCGGACTTCGACTTTCCTCTTGTGACAGTAGCCATGGTTACTTACCACTCTTTCCGGCCTTGCGGCGAACGACCTCGCCGGCGTACCGCACACCCTTGCCCTTGTAGGGCTCGGGCTTGCGCAGCTTGCGAATGTTGGCGGCAACCTCACCGACGGCCTGCTTGTCGATGCCGTTGACCGTGAGCTTGTTGTTGCCCTCGACGGTGAACGTGATGCCCGCGGGGGGCTCGACGGCGACGGGGTGCGAGAAGCCGAGGGCGAACTCGACGCCGGTGCCCTTGGCAGCCACGCGGTAACCGGTGCCCACGACCTCGAGGCTCTTGGAGTAGCCCTGGGTCACACCGATGATCTGGTTCGCGATGAGGGTGCGGGTGAGCCCGTGCAGCGAACGCGAGGTGCGCTCGTCGTCGGGGCGGGTGACCAGCACCTGGTTCTCCTCGATGGAGGCGGCGATGGGGGTCGCGATGGTGAGCGCGAGCTCACCCTTCGGGCCCTTGACCTGCACCTGCTGGCCGTCGATGGTGACGGTCACGCCGGCAGGGATGTCGATGGGGAGACGTCCGATTCGTGACATTGTCGGTTACCACACGTAGGCGAGGACTTCCCCACCCACGCCCTTCTTGCTCGCCTGACGGTCCGTGAGGAGCCCCGAGGAGGTGGACAGGATGGCGACGCCGAGCCCGCCGAGAACCGTGGGGATCTCGGTCGACTTCGCGTAGACGCGGAGTCCGGGCTTGGAGACGCGCTTGATACCGGCGATGGAACGCTCGCGGTTGGGGCCGAACTTGAGGTTCAGCGTGAGGGTCTGGCCGACGCGGGCGTCGCTGACCTCCCAGCCGGAGATGTAGCCCTCGGTCTTGAGGATCTCGGCGATGTGGCCCTTGAGCTTCGAGTGCGGCATCGACACGGTGTCGTGGTGCGCCGAGTTCGCGTTGCGCAGACGGGTCAGCATGTCTGCGACCGGATCTGTCATTGTCATGGTGGTGTGCCTTTCGCGCCTGGTTTCGACACCCTTTACGAGGATGCCGACCTGGGTCGTCGTGGATGGGTGGTGCTAGTTGGTGGTGCTGTCGCCCGACTTGAACGGGAAGCCGAGCGCCTTGAGCAGCGCACGACCCTCGTCGTCGGTCTTCGCGGTGGTCACGACGGTGATGTCGAAACCACGCACGCGGTCGATCTTGTCCTGGTCGATCTCGTGGAAGACCGACTGCTCGGTGAGACCGAAGGTGTAGTTGCCACGGCCGTCGAACTGCTTGTCCGAGAGGCCGCGGAAGTCGCGGATGCGGGGAAGCGCCAGCGAGAGCAGGCGGTCGAGGAACTCCCAGGCGCGGTCACCACGGAGGGTGACGTGGGCGCCGATGGGCTGGCCCTCGCGCAGCTTGAACTGCGCGATGGACTTGCGGGCCTTGGTGACCTGCGGCTTCTGGCCGGTGATCGCGGTGAGGTCCTTGACCGCACCGTCGATGACCTTGCCGTCGCGCGCGGCCTCGCCGACGCCGGTGTTCACGACGACCTTCACGAGGCCGGGCACCTGGTGCACGTTCGTGAACCCGAACTCCTTGGTGAGGGAGTCGACGATCTCGTTGCGGTACTTCTGCTTCAGGCGCGGCTGGATCTTGCCAGCCGGCGCGGCAGTGTCGATGCTCATCAGAGGTCTTTTCCTGACTTCTTCGCGTAACGAACGCGGACCGTCTTGGTGACGCCGTCCTTCGTGACTTCTTCGGTGCGGTGGCCGACGCGGGTCGGCTTCTTGGTCTCGGGGTCGACGATCGCGACGTTGGAGACGTGGATGGGGGCCTCGACGGTCTCGATGCCACCGGTCTTCGTGCCGCGCTGGGTCTGGCCCACGCGCACGTGCTTGGTGACGAAGTTCACGCCCTCGACGACCACGCGGTCCTGCTCGACGAGCACCTCGATCACGCGACCCTGCTTGCCGCGGTCTCCGCCGCGGGCCTGGGTGGCGCCCGAGATGACCTGGACCAGGTCGCCCTTCTTGATGTTTGCCATGGTTTAGATGACCTCCGGTGCCAGCGAGATGATCTTCATGAACTTCTTGTCACGGAGCTCACGGCCGACCGGGCCGAAGATACGGGTACCACGGGGGTCTCCGTCGTTCTTCAGGATCACCGCGGCGTTCTCGTCGAACTTGATGTAGGAGCCGTCGGGACGACGGGTCTGCTTGACGGTGCGGACGATGACGGCCTTGACCACGTCGCCCTTCTTGACGTTTCCGCCGGGGATGGCGTCCTTGACGGTCGCGACGATGACGTCGCCGAGACCTGCGTAGCGACGGCCGGAGCCACCGAGCACACGAATCGTCAGGAGCTCCTTGGCGCCGGTGTTGTCGGCGACCTTGACTCGGGATTCTTGCTGCAGCATGTTACTTCGCCTTCTCCAGGATCTCGACCAGGCGCCAGCGCTTGGTAGCGCTGAGCGGACGGGTCTCGCTGATGACGACCAGGTCGCCGATGCCGGCGCTGCCGGCCTCGTCGTGCGCCTTCACCTTGGAGGTGCGGCGGATGACCTTGCCGTACAGCGGGTGCTTCACGCGGTCCTCGACCTCGACGACGATGGTCTTCTCCATCTTGTCGCTCACCACGTAGCCGCGGCGGGTCTTACGGTAGCCACGGGCTCCCGCGTCCTTCACGTCGTGGGCGGCCGACTCGTGTCCGGCTTCCGCGACCTTCTCTTCGGTCTTAGCCATTACTTGCTGGCCTCCTCGGTCTCGGCGACGGCCGGGGCGTCAGCCTCAGCAGCCTTCTTGGACTTCTTGGTCGCCTTGGCCGGGGCCTCGACGGGGGCGGGGGTGGCACGGATGCCGAGCTCCCGCTCGCGGATGACGGTGTAGATGCGCGAGATGTCGCGCTTGACGGCACGGAGACGGCCGTGGCTCTCGAGCTGGCCGGTCGCCGACTGGAAGCGCAGGTTGAACAGCTCTTCCTTGGCCTTGCGAAGCTCCTCGATGAGACGGGAGTCTTCAAAAGTGTCGAGCTCTGCCGGGGCGAGCTCCTTGGATCCGATCGCCATTACGCGTCGCCCTCCTCGCGCTTGATGATGCGTGCCTTCAGGGGCAGCTTGTGGATTGCACGGGTGAGTGCCTCGCGAGCGATGGTCTCGTTGACCCCGCTCAGCTCGAAGAGCACACGGCCCGGCTTGACGTTGGCGACCCACCACTCGGGCGAACCCTTACCGGAACCCATGCGGGTCTCGGCCGGCTTCTTCGTGAGCGGACGGTCGGGGTAGATGTTGATCCACACCTTTCCGCCACGCTTGATGTGACGGGTCATGGCGATACGAGCGGACTCGATCTGACGGTTGGTCACGTAGGCGGGGGTGAGGGCCTGGATGCCGTACTCACCGAAGTTCACCGTGGTGCCGCCGGTGGCCTGGCCACTACGGCCGGGGTGGTGCTGCTTGCGGTGCTTGACTCGACGGGGGATAAGCATGATTACGCCTCAACTCCTGCTGCGACCGGTGCGTCCGCCTTGGGGGCGGAGTTACGGCGCGGACGGTCGCGGTCGCCGCGCTCGGGGCGCGAGGACTTCTGGTTGGCCTGCTCGCGAGCGAGCTCCTTGTTGGTGATGTCGCCCTTGTAGATCCACACCTTCACACCGATGCGGCCGAACGTCGTCTTGGCCTCGTAGAAGCCGTAGTCGATGTTGGCGCGGAGGGTGTGCAGGGGCACGCGGCCCTCGCGGTAGAACTCCGAGCGGCTCATCTCGGCGCCGCCGAGACGGCCCGACACCTGGATGCGGACACCCTTGGCGCCGGCGCGCTGCGCGCCCTGCAGACCCTTGCGCATCGCGCGACGGAAGGCCACGCGGGCGGTGAGCTGCTCGGCGATGCCCTGCGCCACGAGCTGAGCCTCGGCCTCGGGGTTCTTCACCTCGAGGATGTTCAACTGGATCTGCTTGCCGGTGAGCTTCTCGAGGTCGGCGCGGATGCGCTCGGCCTCGGCGCCGCGGCGGCCGATCACGATGCCCGGGCGGGCGGTGTGGATGTCGACGCGGACGCGGTCGCGGGTGCGCTCGATCTCGATCTTGGCCACGCCGGCGCGGTCGAGCGAGGTCTTCAGTAGGTTGCGGATCTTCACGTCCTCAGCGAGGTAGTCGCTGTAACGCTGGCCCTTCTTCGTGCTGTCGGAGAACCAGCGCGACACATGGTCGGTGGTGATGCCGAGACGGAAGCCGTACGGATTGACTTTCTGGCCCATTACTTGCTCGCCTTCTTGCTCGCGGCGGCGACATCGGCTTCGTCCGGCGTGGCCAGGACGATGGTGATGTGGCTGGTGCGCTTGTTGATGCGGAACGCGCGTCCCTGAGCACGGGGCTGGAAGCGCTTGAGCGTGGTGCCCTCGTCGACGAACGCCTTGGCGACGAACAGGTCCTGCTCGTCGAGGTACTCGTTCGAGGCGTCGGCCTTGACCCGGGCGTTGGCGATCGCCGAGGCGACCAGCTTGTACACGGGCTCCGAAGCGCCCTGCGGGGCGAACTTCAGGATGGCGAGCGCCTCGACGGCCTGGCGGCCGCGGATGAGGTTGACGACGCGACGGGCCTTCTGGGGGGTGACGCGGATGTGTCGCACGCGGGCGATCGACTCCACCATTTCTCTTCCTCCTTCACGTCACCGCGGTTAGCGGCGACGGCCCTTCTTGTCGTCCTTCACGTGTCCACGGAAGGTGCGGGTCGGGGCGAACTCGCCCAGCTTGTGACCCACCATGGTCTCGGTGATGAACACCGGGATGTGCTTGCGGCCGTCGTGCACGGCGATCGTGTGACCCAGGAAGTCCGGGATGATCATCGAGCGACGCGACCAGGTCTTGATGACGTTCTTCGAACCGGCCTCGTTCTGCGCGACGACCTTGCGGTACAGGTGGTCGTCGACGAAGGGGCCCTTTTTGAGACTGCGTGGCATTTTCTAGACTCCTACTTGCGCTTCTTGCCGACGGTCCGACGACGCACGATGAGCTTGTCGCTTTCCTTGTTGGGGTGGCGGGTACGGCCCTCGGCCTGACCCCAGGGGCTGACGGGGTGACGACCACCGGAGGTCTTGCCCTCACCACCACCGTGCGGGTGATCGACCGGGTTCATGGCGACACCACGCACGGTCGGGCGGATGCCCTTCCAGCGGCTGCGGCCGGCCTTGCCCCAGTTGATGTTGGACTGCTCGGCGTTGCCGACCTCGCCGATGGTGGCGCGGCAGCGGGCGTCGACGTTGCGGATCTCACCCGACGGCAGACGCAGCTGCGCGTAGGGGCCGTCCTTCGCCACGAGGCGCACCGAGGTGCCGGCGGACCGGGCCATCTTGGCGCCCCCGCCCGGCTTCAGCTCGATCGCGTGGATGACGGTACCGGTGGGGATGTTGCGCAGCGGCAGGTTGTTGCCGGGCTTGATGTCGGCGCCGGCGCCCGACTCCACGATGTCGCCCTGGGCGAGCTTGTTCGGGGCCAGGATGTAGCGCTTCGTGCCGTCGACGAAGTGCAGCAGCGCGATGCGGGCGGTGCGGTTGGGGTCGTACTCGATGTGAGCGACCTTGGCGTTCACGCCGTCCTTGTCGTTGCGACGGAAGTCGATCACGCGGTACTGGCGCTTGTGGCCACCACCGATGTGACGGGTCGTGATGCGGCCCTGGTTGTTGCGGCCGCCGGTCTTGGCGAGCGGGCGCAGCAGCGACTTCTCGGGGGTCGAGCGGGTGATCTCGGCGAAGTCGGCGACGGATGAACCGCGGCGACCCGGAGTCGTGGGCTTGTACTTGCGAATAGCCATGTCTTTATTCCTCTAGCTTCCGTGCCTACTAGCCGACGGCCGTGAAGATGTCGATGGAGCCGGACTTGAGGGTGACGATCGCGCGCTTGGTGTCCTTGCGCTTGCCCTGCCCGAAGCGGGTGCGACGGGTCTTGCCCTGACGGTTCAGCGTGTTGATCGAGGCGACCTCGACCTTGAAGATCTTCTCGATGGCGAGCTTGATCTCGGTCTTGTTCGAGCGCGGGTCGACGATGAAGGTGTACTTGCCCTCGTCGATCAGGCCGTAGCTCTTCTCGGAGACGACCGGGGCGAGGATGATGTCGCGCGGGTCCTTGTTGAAGGCTGCGTTGCTCATGCGGAAACCTCTTCCTTCTTGGTCTTCGACGCGACGAAGGTGTCGAAGGAGCCCTTGGTGAAGACGATGTCGTCGGAGACGAGGACGTCGTAGGCGTTGAGCTGGTCGGCGGGGAGCACGTGCACGCTCGGGATGTTGCGCACGCTCTTGTAGCCCGCCTCGTCGTCGCGCTCGACGACCACGAGGAAGTTCTTCGAGGTGGCGACGGTGGCGAGGAACTCGTTCACGGCCTTGGTCGACGGGGCCTCGCCCGCGACGAGCGACTCGACGACGTGCACGCGGCCGCCGCGAGCGCGGTCGGACAGTGCACCGAGGAGAGCGGCAGCGATCATCTTCTTGGGGGTGCGCTGCGCGTAGTCGCGGGGCACGGGACCGTGGACGATGCCACCACCGGTCATCTGAGGAGCACGGATCGAGCCCTGACGAGCGCGACCGGTTCCCTTCTGCTTGAACGGCTTGCGGCCGGCACCGGAGACCTCACCGCGACGCTTGGTCTTGTGGGTTCCCTGGCGGGCGGCGGCGAGCTGCGCGACGACGACCTGGTGGATGAGCGGGATGTTGGTCTGCACGTCGAAGATCTCGGCGGGCAGCTCGACCGAGCCGGCCGACTTGCCCGAGAGGCCGAGGACGTCGACCTTGGTGGTTGCGGTAGCCATGAACTACGCCCCCTTCACTGCGTTGCGGACGAAGACGAGACGGCCCTTGGCGCCGGGCACGGCGCCCTTGACCAGCAGGAGACCCTTCTCGGCGTCGACCGAGTGGATGACGAGGTTGAGCACGGTCACGCGCTCGCCGCCCATACGGCCGGCCATGCGCATGCCTTTGAACACGCGGCTGGGGGTCGAGGAGGCGCCGATGGAACCGGGCTTGCGGTGGTTGCGGTGCGCACCGTGCGAAGCGGAGACGCCCTTGAAGTTGTGGCGCTTCATCACACCGGCGAAGCCCTTGCCCTTCGAGGTGCCCACGACGTCGACCTTCTGGCCGGCTTCGAAGACGCCCTCGGCGGTGAGCTCCTGGCCGACGGTGTAGTCGGCCGCATCCGCGGTGCGGATCTCGGTGAGGTGGCGACGGGGGGTGACACCCGCGGCGGCGAAGTGGCCGGTGGCCGGCTGGTTGACCTTGCGCGGGTCGATCTGGCCTGCGGCGATCTGGACGGCCGAGTAGCCGTCCTTCTCCGGGGTGCGGATCTGGGTGACGACGTTGGGGGTGACCTCGACGACGGTGACCGGGATGAGACGGTTGTTCTCGTCCCACACCTGGGTCATGCCGAGCTTCTTGCCGAGCAGGCCCTTGGAGGTCTTAGCGGTGGTAGCCATTGCTTAGTCCTGGTCCTTCCGCGCTCAGAGCTTGATCTCGATGTTGACGTCGGCCGGGAGGTCGAGGCGCATCAGCGAGTCGACGGCCTTGGGCGTCGGGTCGATGATGTCGATGAGGCGCTTGTGGGTGCGCATCTCGAAGTGCTCGCGGCTGTCCTTGTACTTGTGAGGCGAACGGATCACGGCGACCACGTTCTTCTCCGTCGGGAGCGGCACGGGGCCGACGACGGTGGCTCCTGCGCGCGTGACCGTGTCGACGATCTTGCGTGCCGAGGTGTCGATGACCTCGTGGTCATACGACTTAAGTCGAATGCGGATCTTCTGTCCCGCCATGTGTGACTCTCTCTCTTTCTTACGCGTCATACAGCCTCGACTGCATCGGACGCACCGCTGTTCTGCTTTCAAGCACGCACACGCACGACTCTCCCGAAGAAGGTGTGGGGTGCGATTAAGCTGTGTTCTGCTGTCTGCGGCCTAACCGACTCGGAGGATGACCTCACCGGGCTATGCACTGCCAAGACAGTGATCCAGGCACGCAGAGCGGCCCGAAATGTTGAACTAGAAGAGTTTGCCACATCCCGGCGGTACTTGCAACCCGGGCGTGTCGCGCATCAGGACGCCGATCCCGCCCCGAATCGGAGGACCGCCGACGCCGCCCTCTCGAGCTCGATCCCGTACGACGGTCCGTGCCCCACGGCGTGCACCGCGAGCGGGAAGAGCTGGTGCATCGGCACCCGTCCCGCCCATCCTGGAGCCAGCGGAGCGGCCTTGTCGTAGCCCGCGAGGATGTCGTCGACGAAGGGCGCCCCGAAGAGCACGAGCATGGCCAGATCGGTCTCGCGATGGCCCCCGTGGGCTGCCGGATCGATCAGCACGACCCCGGTCTGCGTCCACATCACGTTGCCCGACCACAGGTCCCCGTGCACGCGCGCCGGCGGTTCGCCGTCGTCGAAGATGCCGGAGCGGATGAGGTCGCACGCCCGGGCGACCGTGCGATAGCCCTCGGCCGTGAGGTTGCCTCTTCCCACCGCTTGTTCGGCGTAAGGCATCACCCGTTCGAGCACATAGAAGTCACTCCATTGCTCGTGCTCGCGCACGGACATCTCGCGGCGGCCGATGAAGCTAGGGCCTTCCCACCCTGCAGGAGGCGAGCCGAAGGCGGGCGCACCCGCGCGGTGCGTCACGGCGAGCAGCTCCCCGAATCGGCGTGCCGCCTCGCGACTCGGCCGCGCGCTCGTCAGCTCTTCCAAGTCGATCCGGTCGGGCCCGACCCGCTCCACCTTCACACAGCGCGCGCCACCCGCCTCGGCCAGCCAGGCGAGTCCTGCTGCCTCGGCCTCGAAGAAGCCGTCCGGCGCAGAGGGGTCGAGCTTGGTGAACACGGTTCCACGCTAGGCGCATCAGGTTTCGGCCTCGTGTCGGGCAACGAACAACCTGGAGGCCTGTTCGGCCAGAGATCTCTCACGGGACACAGAACGCTCTCACGGGAGACCCGGGGCCCAGTCGTCAAAATACGCCGGTCGCTCACGGCCTGGCTCTGTTCGCAGCGCCTGGCGGCGGGCCTCCCGTAAGAACGATTGCCCCCTGCTCTCCGACATCACAATGCAGCCATCGTCTTAGCCAGAGGAGCCGGCAGGACTGCGCGGGTTCTCCGTCCCGTAATCTGTCAGAAGCGCATCCGTTTCTGCCCGCACTGCGGCGGCCGACTCGTCATCGATACGAGCCAGGATGCGTTCCTGCAGCGGAATGGCCGCCTCGATCGTCGCGTAGCCACCGCCAGCGCCCACGACGGCTTCTACCGCCTGCATGATGAGCCAGAGTGCAGCATCGGAGTCCTCGTCCGATATCGCCGATGCAAGCTCGAGGGAAAGCGCAGCCACCGAGAAGCGATCGTCGATTGCCCGGAACCTGTCGATCGCGTGCTCGTAGGACCGCCGCGCTGCGACGTGCCGATGCTGCCTTGCATTGCGGCGTGCTTCTGCAACCAGTCTCCACGCCGTCGCTGGATCCGAATGGGTCACAGACGCATCATACACGAGCAATCCTCGCCCTTGGTGTTTCCTGGCGGACGCACGTGAAAGCTGGATTTCTGCGGAGCACGCGCACCACCGACTTGGCCGAGCTTCGAGGCGTCGATCGTCGCTCCTGACGGGTTTTGGTGGGCTGCGGGCCGCTGTGGGGGAGGCTCACTGCGGCCGCGGCCGTGCCGTGCAGGGTGTGGAAGTCTTCGGCTGCGAGCCCTCCGCCCGTGCGCTCACTCACGTACTCGTGGACAGCCTGTCGGCCAGAACGCTCTCACGGGAGACCCGGGGCCCAGTCGTCAAAATACGCCGGTCGCTCACGGCCTGGCTCTGTTCGCAGCGCCTGGCGGCGGGCCTCCCGTAAGAACGATTGCCCCTATTGTGCGCCCCTCCCCCACCAAAACAAGTCTTGACTTCACGGCCTCACCGTGGGTCACTCGTAGTCGTGGATTGCTCATCATCATGAATCCGGCGCTCTGGAACACGCTCTACGGAGCCTGCCTGGTCGATATCCGCCGCCACGGTGCCACGGCCGTCGTGCGCCTGGAGCGCGGGGAACGCACAACGCGGTTCGAGGGCGTGGCCGTCGTGCGCCTCTACGGGGTCGAGCGTCTCGGCTTCTGGCTCCATCCCTCCGGGGCGTGGCTCCCGCAGGCAGTGGCGGCTTCCGGCCGCTTCAGCATCTCGGAGGCGCAGCTGGTCGACGGGAGCCTCACGGTGAACGGGATGCTCGAGGAGACGGGCGCCCTCGTCGACCTCGAGTTCGTGCACGACGGCGCGGTCGTCGAGTGGGTTGCCGCCGGGTCGGCTCAGGAGTAGAGGAGGGCCCGGAGTTCCGACTCGGCGGAGTCGAGGCGGGACGGGTCGATGGTAGCGCCCGCGGTGTAGTGGTCGATCAGCCGGGGGTCGACATAGCTCTTCTTCGCGATGGCCGGCGTGTTGCCCAGCACGACTGCGGCGTCGCGCATCGCCTGGGCGAGAGCGCGGGTGCGGGCCGTCTTGGTCATCTCCGGTCCGCGGCGCGCCAGGCTCACGGCGGCTGCGAGGGTGCCGTGGAGGGTACGGAAGTCCTTCGCGGTGAACTGGCCGCCGGTGCGCTCGCGCACGTAGTCATTGATCTCGGCCGGATCGACCGGGTGCCAGCGCGCCCCGCTCTTCCAGGCCAGCAGGCGCGCCTGCGGGCCGCGGCGCTTGAGGCTGCGCACCACGTGCGCGAGGTCGGCATCGTGGATCTCGGACGACCACTCCTCCCCGCTCTTGGCGGGGAACTCCAGCGCCACGACCTCGCCTGAGACGTGCGCGTGCTCCCCCAGCAGGCTGGTGAGTCCGTAGCTGCCGTGCTGCTCGGCGTAGCGCTCGTTGCCGACCCTCAGGGAGCCGGTGTCGAGCATCCGGAAACCCGCCGCCAGGGCACGCTCCCGCGGGTACCCCTCCCGGCGGAGATCGATCGTGACGAGCCGGCGCGCCACAGGCAACGACTCGGCCAGCGCGAGCGAGCGGTCGAACTTGATGCGATCCTTCTGTTCGCGCCAGGTCGGATGGTAGATGTACTGGCGGCGGCCGGCGCCGTCGATACCCGTGGCCTGGATGTGCCCGTTGGCGTAGGGAGCGATCCACACATCGGTCCAGGCGGGCGGGATGGCGAGATGCTCGATGCGCGCCCGCAGCTCCGGGTCACGGACGGTGTCGCCGTCGTCGCTCCGATAGGTGAATCCTGTTCCGGCTCTGAGGCGGCGGATGCCGCGACCCGAGGAGTCCGAGCGGCGAAGACGTGGCATCCTTCGATCTAACCCCGAACACGACGAAAGGGCCGCACCCTGAGGTGCGGCCCTTTCGGTGAAGCGGTGTTACTTGAGGATCTTGGTGACGGTACCGGCACCCACGGTGCGGCCACCCTCACGGATGGCGAAGCCGAGGCCCTCCTCCATCGCGATCGGCTGGATCAGCGAGACCGAGATGTCGGTGGTGTCGCCGGGCATGACCATCTCGGTGCCCTCGGGCAGCGTGATGACGCCGGTGACGTCGGTGGTGCGGAAGTAGAACTGCGGACGGTAGTTCGTGTAGAAGGGGTTGTGGCGGCCACCCTCGTCCTTCGACAGGATGTACGCGGTGCCCTCGAACTCGGTGTGCGGGGTGACCGAACCGGGCTTCACGACGACCTGGCCGCGCTCGACGTCTTCGCGCTTGGTGCCGCGGAGGAGCAGACCACAGTTCTCGCCGGCCCAGGCCTCGTCGAGCTGCTTGTGGAACATCTCGATACCGGTGACCGTGGTCTTCTGCGTCGGGCGGATGCCGACGATCTCGACCTCGGAGTTGATGGCGAGGGTACCGCGCTCCGCACGGCCGGTGACGACGGTTCCACGACCGGTGATCGTGAAGACGTCCTCGATCGGCATGAGGAAGGGCTTGTCCTTGTCGCGCACCGGGTCGGGGATCGACTCGTCGACGGCGTCCATGAGGTCGAGGATGGACTGGGTCCACTTCTCGTCGCCCTCGAGGGCCTTCAGGCCCGAGACGCGCACGACGGGGGCGTCGTCGCCATCGAAGTTCTGGCTCGAGAGCAGCTCGCGGACCTCGAGCTCGACGAGCTCCAGGATCTCCTCGTCGTCGACCATGTCGGCCTTGTTGAGTGCGACCAGCAGGTAGGGCACGCCGACCTGCTTGGCGAGCAGCACGTGCTCACGGGTCTGCGCCATCGGGCCGTCGGTGGCGGCGACCACGAGGATCGCGCCGTCCATCTGGGCCGCGCCGGTGATCATGTTCTTGATGTAGTCGGCGTGACCGGGGGCGTCGACGTGAGCGTAGTGACGCTTCGGGGTCTCGTACTCGACGTGCGAGATGTTGATCGTGATGCCGCGCTGACGCTCCTCAGGAGCGGAGTCGATCGACGCGAAGTCGCGCTGCACGTTGGTGGCCGACGGGAACTTGTCCGCCAGAACCTTCGAGATCGCCGCGGTGAGAGTGGTCTTACCGTGGTCGACGTGACCGATCGTTCCGATGTTGACGTGCGGCTTGGTCCGCTCGAACTTGGCCTTAGCCACTTGGTCCTCCTCAGGACTGTCATGCCGGACACCGGATGCTGGATGCATCCGGAGTCAGGCGGGGGTGTGTTGATATGTTACGCGAACCTACGAGGCCCGCAGAACTCGGGAGTTACTCGCCCTTGTTCTTCTGGATGATCTCGTCGGCCACAGCCTTCGGGACCTCGGCGTAGCTCTCGAAGGTCATCGAGTACACCGCACGGCCCGACGTCTTGGAGCGAAGGTCACCGATGTAACCGAACATCTCCGACAGCGGAACGTGAGCACGCACGACCTTGACGCCGGAGGCGTCCTCCATCGACTGGATCTGGCCGCGGCGGGAGTTCAGGTCGCCGATCACGTCGCCCATGTACTCCTCGGGGGTGCGCACCTCGACCGCCATGAGCGGCTCGAGCAGCACGGGGCTGGCCTTGCGGGCAGCCTCCTTGAACGCCATGGAGCCGGCGATCTTGAACGCCATCTCCGAGGAGTCGACGTCGTGGTACGCGCCGTCGATGAGGGTGGCCTTGACGCCCACCATCGGGTACCCGGCGAGCACACCGACCTGCAGCGCATCCTGGATACCGGCGTCGACCGAGGGGATGTACTCGCGGGGAACGCGACCACCGGTGACCTTGTTCTCGAACTCGTACACCGTCTCGGCGGTGACCTCGAGCGGCTCGATGGCGATCTGCACCTTCGCGAACTGACCGGAACCACCGGTCTGCTTCTTGTGGGTGTAGTCGTGGCGCTCGACGGTCTTGCGGATGGTCTCGCGGTAGGCCACCTGGGGCTTGCCGACGTTGGCCTCCACGTTGAACTCGCGCTTCATGCGGTCGACGAGGATGTCGAGGTGGAGCTCGCCCATGCCCTTGATGACCGTCTGACCGGTCTCCTGGTTCTGCTCGGTGCGGAACGTGGGGTCTTCTTCGGCGAGCTTCTGGATGGCGACACCCAGCTTCTCCTGGTCGGCCTTGGTCTTCGGCTCGATGGCCACCTCGATCACGGGCTCCGGGAAGGTCATCGACTCGAGCACGACCTGGTTGTTCGGGTCGGACAGGGTGTCACCGGTGGTGGTGTCCTTCAGGCCGATGACCGCGTAGATGTGACCGGCGGTCACCGAGTCGACCGGGTTCTCCTTGTTGGAGTGCATCTGGAAGATCTTGCCGATGCGCTCCTTCTTGCCCTTGGTGGAGTTCATCACCTGACCACCCGACTCGAGCTGGCCCGAGTAGACGCGCACGTAGGTGAGACGACCGAAGAACGGGTGCACCGCGACCTTGAACGCGAGAGCCGCGAACGGGTCTTTCGGGTCGGGGTGGCGCTCGATGATGATCTCTTCGTCGCGGATGTCGTGACCCTCGGTGGCGGGCACGTCGAGCGGCGACGGCAGGTAGTCGACCACCGCGTCGAGCATGGGCTGCACGCCGCGGTTCTTGAACGCCGACCCGCAGAGCACCGGGTAGAGCTCCGAGTTGACCGTCATCTTGCGGATGGCGCCCTTGATCTCGGCGACCGTGAGCTCCTCACCGCCGAAGAACTTCTCGAGCAGCTCGTCGTCGCTCTCGGCGACGGTCTCGAGCAGCACCTGGCGGTACTCCTCGGCCTTCTCCTTGAGGTCGGCCGGGATCTCCTCGATCTCGTACTTGGCGCCCATCTGCACGTCACCCTTGGCGTCGCCGCGCCAGGTGAGCGCACGCATCTCGACCAGGTCGACGACGCCCTCGAAGGAGGACTCCGCGCCGATCGGGAGCTGGATCACCAGGGGCTTCGCGCCGAGGCGGTTGATGATGGTGTCGACCGTGAAGTAGAAGTCGGCGCCCAGCTTGTCCATCTTGTTGACGAAGCAGATGCGGGGCACGTTGTACTTGTCGGCCTGGCGCCACACGGTCTCGGACTGGGGCTCCACGCCCTCCTTGCCGTCGAACACCGCGACCGCACCGTCGAGCACGCGGAGCGAACGCTCCACCTCGACCGTGAAGTCGACGTGACCGGGGGTGTCGATGATGTTGATCTGGTTCTTGTTCCAGAAGCAGGTGGTGGCGGCGGAGGTGATCGTGATGCCACGCTCCTGCTCCTGCGCCATCCAGTCCATCGTCGCCGCACCGTCGTGGACCTCACCGATCTTGTGGGTGATGCCCGTGTAGAACAGGATGCGCTCGGTGGTGGTGGTCTTGCCGGCATCGATGTGGGCCATGATGCCGATGTTGCGGACCTTGTTCAGGTCGGTGAGCACGTCCTGTGCCACGGATTCCTCCGATAGGTAGAAAAGGGAAAGAGCGGGAGGCGCCGCGCGCCGCAGGGGCTACCAGCGGTAGTGCGCGAAGGCCTTGTTCGACTCGGCCATCTTGTGGGTGTCTTCGCGGCGCTTGACCGCGGCACCGAGGCCGTTCGAGGCGTCGAGGATCTCGTTGGTGAGACGCTCGGTCATGGTCTTCTCGCGGCGGGCCTTCGCGTAGGTGGTGAGCCAGCGCAGCGCGAGGGTGTTCGCACGGTGCGGCTTGACCTCGATCGGCACCTGGTAGGTCGAGCCACCGACACGGCGGCTGCGCACCTCGAGGGTGGGACGCACGTTGTCGAGAGCCTTCTTCAGGGTGACGACGGCATCCTGGCTGTTCTTCGCGGCGACACCCTCGAGGGCGTCGTAGACGATGCGCTCAGCGGTGGCCTTCTTGCCGTCGAGGAGGATCTTGTTGACGAGCTGGCTGACGATCTGTGCGCCGTAGACCGGGTCGGCGACCACGGGGCGCTTCGGGGCGGGACCCTTGCGAGGCATTACTTCTTCTCCATCTTCGCGCCGTAACGGCTGCGAGCCTGCTTGCGGTTCTTCACGGCCTGCGTGTCGAGCGCACCGCGGATGATCTTGTAGCGCACACCGGGGAGGTCTTTCACACGCCCGCCGCGCACGAGCACCATCGAGTGCTCCTGGAGGTTGTGGCCCTCGCCGGGGATGTAGGCGGTGACCTCGGTGCCGTTCGACAGCTTGACGCGGGCGACCTTGCGAAGCGCGGAGTTCGGCTTCTTGGGGGTGGTGGTGTACACACGGGTGCACACGCCGCGCTGCTGGGGGTTGGCCTTCAGGGCGGGCGCCTTGGTCTTGGTGACCTTGGGGCTGCGACCCTTACGGACCAACTGCTGAATGGTTGGCACTACTTGCTCCTTGTTTTCGTAACGCTTGGTGTCAGTGTTCGCATGACGCCGGATGGCGTGTCGGATGCGGTTGGACCCACCGGCGGTACAAAATGGCTCTGGTATCGCTGGTTGGTGGAGCAGTGGGAACTTTCGTTCTGCTTCGCTCTAAATCTGGGCATGCAAGTATGCACACACCCGGAAAATGATAGCCCCCGTTTGCCCTTCGGTCAAATGTCGCGCTGCTGCCACTCGGCGTAGGCTGCGGCGTTCGCCGTCTTCACCCTGCGCCCGCGCGCGGCGATCACCGCGCCTGTCCAGATCGACACCTCGCGGGCGATGATGGCACCCGCCAGCGTGAGCGGGTCCATCGTGAGCGAGCGGACGAAGTCGTACTGCTCCTGCGGCTGCCATCCCCAGGCCTGCACGTGCACCAGGGCACCCGCTATCCCGCCGACGTACACCAGCACCGCCACCACGAAACCGCCGAGCACGTAGGCCCACCAGCCTGCCCGGTTGACGATGAGCACGATCAGGATGAGCGAGACCGCGAACACGACCACCGGCACGATGAACGCGGCACTGGCCAGGAACGATCCGAACGCCGCCAGACCGGCGGCTCCCGGGACGTTGAGGGTGACGATCACGAACGCCACGGCCGCGAACACCGCCGCGAACACGACCGTACCCGCCAGCGCGAGAAGCGTGCCGCCCCCGCGGTTGCCCCGGGGCGTGGGAGCCACGGGAGCGACCGGCTGGGGAACCGGCTGATACTGCGCGTACGCGACCTCGCCCACGGGCGCCGCGGCAGGCACGGCCGCATACGCGGCGGGCTCGGGATCGGGGTAGGCGGCCGGCTCCGACGAGGTGACGTAGGGACCGCCGATGGGCTGGCGCTCGTAGGCCACGACGGCCTGCTCCGCCACCGGCGCCCCGGTCTCGGTCACGACGTACGGCCCGCCGATGGGGGCCCTGGTCTGCCCGTCAGCGGGCGACGGGGCCTGCTCCACCACGGCGGGCTCCTCGACGACCGTCTCCTCGACCACCGGTGTCGCGCGGTCGGGGGTGAGGTCGCGCGAACCCGTCGGCTCCCACCCCGGGATCGCCGGCATCGGCGGGGTGGACGGGGCGGCCGGCTCGGCCGGGGTCGCCGCACTCTCCGGAAACTCCGGCTTGTCGTCTCGGCGTTCGTCGCTCATGGCGTCACTGTACCAAGACGCACGCAGAAGGGCCCCCCACCATGCGGTGAGGAGCCCTTCTGATCTCCGGTGCGGATCGACCGTCCGCCGGCGCCTAGTTGTAGGTGCCGGGGGTGTAGTCGTCCGAGCTGAAGCTGTCGAAGTCGACGAAGGAGAGGTCGGCCTCCGAGAACACCGAGTCATCCGTGAAGATGCGGTTCGGGTAGCGCTCGGCCTTGGCCTCCTCGGTGGCCTCGACGGTGACGTTGCGGTACTTCTGGAGACCGGTTCCGGCCGGGATCAGCTTTCCGATGATCACGTTCTCCTTCAGGCCCACCAGCGGGTCGGACTTGCCCTCCATGGCGGCCTGCGTGAGAACACGCGTGGTCTCCTGGAACGACGCGGCCGACAGCCACGACTCGGTCGCGAGCGAGGCCTTGGTGATACCCATGACCTCCTGGCGAGCCGAAGCGGGCTTCTTGCCCTCGGCGAGAGCGGCGCGGTTCACCTCGGTGTAGCGCGACCGGTCGACGAGCTCACCGGGCAGCAGGTCGGTGTCGCCGTGCTCGACGACGGTGACCTTGCGCAGCATCTGGCGCACGATGACCTCGATGTGCTTGTCGTGGATCGGCACACCCTGCGAGCGGTAGACGCCCTGCACACCGCCCACGAGGTGCTTCTGCACCTCGCGCACGCCCTTGACCCGCAGGACCTCCTTGGGGTCGACGGCGCCGACGATGAGCTGCTGCCCGAGCTCCACGTGCTGCCCGTCCTCGATGAGGAGGGTGGCACGCTTCAGCACCGGGTAGGCGATCGGCTCGTCGCCGTTGTCGGGCGTGAGGATCACCTTGCGGCTGCGGTCGGTGTCTTCGATGGTGACGCGGCCGGCGGCCTCGACGATGGGCGACGCACCCTTGGGGGTGCGGGCCTCGAAGAGCTCCTGCACGCGGGGCAGACCCTGCGTGATGTCGTCGGCCGAGGCCGAACCACCGGTGTGGAAGGTGCGCATGGTGAGCTGGGTACCGGGCTCACCGATCGACTGGGCCGCGATGATGCCCACGGCCTCGCCGATGTCGACGAGGTTGCCCGTGGCCAGCGAACGGCCGTAGCAGGTGGCGCAGACGCCGACCGCCGACTCGCAGGTGAGCACCGAGCGCACCTTGATGGTGCGCACGCCGGCCGCGACCAGCTTGTCGATGAGCACGTCTCCGACGTCGTCACCGGCCTCGGCCACGACCTCGCCCGCCTCGTTCACGGCGTCGGCCGCGAGCGACCGGGCGTAGACCGAGTTCTCGACGTTCGAGTCGCGCACCCAGACGCCCGGGGCCTCCTCGATCGCGATCGGCAGCTCGAGACCGCGCGAGGTGCCGCAGTCGGTCTCGCGGATGATGACGTCCTGCGACACGTCCACCAGACGACGGGTGAGGTACCCGGAGTCGGCGGTGCGGAGCGCGGTGTCGGCGAGACCCTTGCGGGCACCGTGGGTGGCGATGAAGTACTCCGCCACCGACAGGCCCTCGCGGTACGAGGAGATGATCGGGCGAGGGATGATCTCACCCTTCGGGTTGTTCACGAGGCCTCGCATACCGGCGATGTTGCGCACCTGCAGCCAGTTACCACGGGCACCCGAGGTGACCATCCGGTTGATCGTGTTGTCGGCCGGGAAGTTCGCGCGCATGGCTGCGGCGACCTCGTCGGTGGCCTTCGTCCAGATCTGGATGAGCTCCTGGCGACGCTCGAGGTCGGTCGTGAGACCCTTCTCGAACTGCGCCTGCACCTTGGCGGCCTGCTTCTCGTAGCCGGCGACGATCTCGCGCTTCGTGGGAGGCGTGAGGATGTCGCTGAGCGCCACCGTGACACCCGAGCGGGTGGCCCAGTAGAAGCCGGCGTCCTTGATGCGGTCGAGCGAGGCCGCGACCTCCACCTTCGGGTAGCGCTCGGCGAGGTCGTTGACGATCGCCGAGATGGTGCCCTTGTCGGCCACCTGCTGCACGAAGGGGTAGTCCTCGGGCAACGCCTCGTTGAAGAGCGCGCGGCCGAGGGTGGTGTCGAGCAGGATGACCCCGCCGTCGTAGCCCTCGGGACCGGTGCCCTCGGCGAAGTGCACGCCGCTCATCCGGATCTTCACCATCGCGTTGAGGTCGAGGGTGCCCTGGTCCTTCGCCAGGATCGCCTCGGAGACGCTCGAGAACGCGCGGCCCTCGCCGGTCGCCCCCTCCTTCACCGTGGTGAGGTGGTGCAGACCGATGATCATGTCCTGGGTCGGCAGGGTGACCGGGCGGCCATCCGACGGCTTCAGGATGTTGTTCGACGCGAGCATCAGGATGCGCGCCTCGGCCTGGGCCTCCACCGACAGGGGCAGGTGCACGGCCATCTGGTCACCGTCGAAGTCCGCGTTGAACGCGGCGCAGACGAGCGGGTGCAGCTGGATCGCCTTGCCCTCGACCAGCTGGGGCTCGAAGGCCTGGATGCCGAGACGGTGCAGCGTGGGCGCGCGGTTGAGCAGCACGGGGCGCTCGCGGATGATCTCCTCGAGCACGTCCCACACCTGCGGGCGCGAACGCTCCACCATGCGCTTGGCGGCCTTGATGTTCTGGGCGTGGCTCAGGTCGATCAGGCGCTTGATGACGAACGGCTTGAAGAGCTCGAGCGCCATCTGCTTGGGCAGACCGCACTGGTGCAGCTTCAGCTGCGGGCCGACGATGATGACCGAACGGCCCGAGTAGTCGACGCGCTTGCCGAGCAGGTTCTGGCGGAAACGACCCTGCTTTCCCTTGAGCATGTCGCTCAGAGACTTCAGGGCGCGGTTGCCGGTACCCGTGACGGGGCGACCGCGGCGGCCGTTGTCGAACAGGGCGTCGACGGCCTCCTGCAGCATGCGCTTCTCGTTGTTCACGATGATCTCGGGGGCGCCGAGATCGAGCAGACGACGGAGGCGGTTGTTGCGGTTGATCACGCGGCGGTAGAGGTCGTTCAGGTCGCTGGTCGCGAAGCGGCCACCGTCGAGCTGCACCATCGGGCGCAGCTCCGGCGGGATGACCGGCACCACGTCGAGCACCATCGCGGCCGGCGAGTTGCCGGTCTGCAGGAAGGAGTTCACCACGCGCAGACGCTTGATGGCGCGGATCTTCTTCTGACCCTTGCCCTCGGCGATCTGCAGGTGCAGCGTGTCGGACTCGGTCGCGAGGTCGAACGCCTCCAGGCGCTTCTTGATGGCCTCGGCGCCCATGTAGGCCTCGAAGTACATGCCGTAGCGGTCCTGCAGCTCGTGGAAGATCGCGTCCTCGGGCTTCAGCTCGCCCACCTTGAGGCCGCGGAAGTCCTCCCACACGCGCTCGAGCTGGGAGATCTGGTCGTCGTAGGCCTTGCGGGTCTGCGCCATCTCCTTCTCGGCGCCGTCCTTGGTGCGGCGCTTCTGGTCGGCCTTCGCACCCTCGTTCTCGAGTTCGGCGAGGTCGGCCTCGAGGCGCGACAGGCGGTCGGCGATGCGGGCGTCACGCTGGTCGGCGAGGGTCTTGATCTCGAGGCGCAGCTCGTTCTCGAGACCGGGCATGTCGTCGTGACGGCCCTCCTCGTCGACCGAGATGATCATGTACGCCGCGAAGTAGATGACCTTCTCGAGGTCTTTCGGCGCCATGTCGAGCAGGTAGCCGAGCCGCGACGGCACACCCTTGAAGTACCAGATGTGCGTGACCGGGGCGGCGAGCTCGATGTGGCCCATGCGCTCACGGCGCACCGACGACTTCGTGACCTCCACGCCGCAGCGCTCGCAGACGATGCCCTTGAAGCGCACGCGCTTGTACTTGCCGCAGGAGCACTCCCAGTCGCGGCTCGGGCCGAAGATCTGCTCGCCGAAGAGGCCGTCCTTCTCCGGCTTCAGCGTGCGGTAGTTGATGGTCTCGGGCTTCTTGACCTCACCGTGCGACCACTTGCGGATGTCGTCGGCCGTCGCGAGGCCGATCCGCAGCTCGTCAAAAGTTGTTGCGTCGAGCAATTTTCCTTCTCTCCTTGGAAAAAGTCGTAATCAGTGGTTGCCGGCTCAGATGTCGTCGATGGACGACGACTCGAAGCGGCTGGAGATGTTGATGCCGAGCTCCTCGGCGGCACGGAAGACCTCGTCATCGGTGTCGCGCAGGCTGACCGCGGTGCCGTCGGCCGAGAGCACCTCGACGTTCAGGCAGAGCGACTGCATCTCCTTGATGAGCACCTTGAAGCTCTCGGGGATGCCGGGCTCCTGGATGTTCTCACCCTTGACGATGGCCTCGTAGACCTTCACGCGGCCGAGGATGTCGTCGGACTTGATGGTGAGCAGCTCCTGCAGGGCGTAGGCCGCGCCGTACGCCTCGAGGGCCCACACCTCCATCTCACCGAAGCGCTGACCACCGAACTGCGCCTTACCACCCAGCGGCTGCTGCGTGATCATCGAGTACGGGCCGGTCGAACGGGCGTGGATCTTGTCGTCGACCAGGTGGTGCAGCTTCAGGATGTACATGTAGCCGACCGAGACCGGGTTCGGGAAGGGCTCACCGGATCGGCCGTCGAACAGACGGGTCTTTCCGGTGGAGTCGATCAGCCGCTCGCCGTCGCGGGTGAGCAGCGTCGAGTCGAGCAGACCCGCGATCTCCTCCTCCGAGGCGCCGTCGAACACCGGGGTGGCGACCTTGGTGTTCGGGGCGGCGGAACGCGCCTGCTCAGGCAGGTTCGCGGCCCACTTCGGCTTGCCGTCGACCTCCCAGCCCTGCTTGGCGATCCACCCGAGGTGGGTCTCCAGCACCTGGCCGAAGTTCATGCGGCCCGGGATGCCCATCGGGTTCAGGACGATGTCGACCGGAGTTCCGTCGGCGAGGAAGGGCATGTCCTCGACCGGGAGGATCTTCGAGATGACGCCCTTGTTGCCGTGACGGCCGGCGAGCTTGTCACCCGCGGTGATCTTGCGCTTCTGGGCGATGTACACCACCACGCGCTGGTTCACACCGGAGCCCAGCTCGTCGTCGTTCTCGGCCGAGAACTCCTTGACGGCGATGATCGTGCCCTCTTCACCGTGCGGCACCTTGAGACTGGTGTCGCGCACCTCGCGGCTCTTCTCGTTGAAGATGGCGCGCAGGAGGCGCTCCTCGGCGCTGAGCTCGGTCTCGCCCTTCGGGGTGACCTTGCCGACGAGGATGTCGCCGGGGCGCACCTCGGCACCGATGCGGATGATGCCGCGCTCGTCGAGGTCGGCCAGGAGCTCCGGGCTCACGTTGGGGAGGTCACGGGTGATCTCCTCCTTGCCGAGCTTGGTGTCGCGGGCGTCGACCTCGTACTCCTCGATGTGGATCGACGAGAGCACGTCGTCCTTCACCAGGTTCTGGCTGAGGATGATGGCGTCTTCGAAGTTGTGACCCTCCCACGGCATGAACGCCACGAGGAGGTTCTTGCCGAGCGCGAGCTCGCCGTTCTCGGTGGCGGGGCCATCGGCGATGACCTGACCCACCTCGATGCGCTCACCCTCCGAGACGATGACGCGGTTGTTGTAGCTCGTGCCCTGGTTGGAGCGGTCGAACTTGCGCAGGTAGTAGTCCTCGGTGCCGCCCTCGTCGAGCAGAACGGTCACGACATCGGCCGAGACCTCCTGCACCACACCGGCGTTGTTCGCCACGACCACGTCTCCGGCGTCGATGGCGGCGAAGCCCTCCATACCGGTGCCGACCACGGGGCTCTCGCTGCGCAGCAGCGGAACGGCCTGGCGCTGCATGTTCGCACCCATGAGCGCGCGGTTGGCGTCGTCGTGCTCGAGGAACGGGATGAGCGAGGTCGCGACCGACACCATCTGGCGCGGCGAGACATCCATGTAGCCGATCTCGTCGGCCGGGAACAGGTCGACCTCGCCGCCCTTCTTACGAGCCAGCACGCGCTGCTCGGCGAAGTGCGAGTCCGCGGTGAGGGGCGCGTTGGCCTGGGCGACGATGAAGTCGTCCTCCTCGCTCGCGGTGAGGTAGTCGATGTTCTCGGTGACCTTGCCGTTCACGACGCGACGGTAGGGGGTCTCGATGAAACCGAAGGAGTTGATGCGGGCGAACGACGCGAGCGAGCCGATGAGACCGATGTTCGGGCCCTCAGGGGTCTCGATCGGGCACATGCGGCCGTAGTGGCTCGGGTGCACGTCGCGCACCTCGACGCCGGCGCGCTCACGGGAGAGACCGCCGGGGCCCAGGGCGCTGAGGCGGCGCTTGTGGGTCAGGCCCGCGAGCGGGTTGTTCTGGTCCATGAACTGCGACAGCTGCGAGGTGCCGAAGAACTCCTTGATCGCGGCCACGACGGGGCGCACGTTGATCAGGGTCTGCGGGGTGATCGCCTCGATGTCCTGCGTGGTCATGCGCTCACGCACGACACGCTCCATGCGCGACAGTCCGGTGCGCACCTGGTTCTGGATGAGCTCGCCGACCGCGCGGATGCGGCGGTTGCCGAAGTGGTCGATGTCGTCGACGTCGAGACGGATCTCGACGGGCTTGCCGTCGCGCACGCCCGACAGGTGCGTCTGGTTGTCGTGCAGGGCCACCAGGTACTTGATGGTGGCGATGATGTCCTGCGTGGTGAGCACCGAGTCGGACAGCGGCGCGTCGATGCCGAGCTTGCGGTTGATCTTGTAACGACCCACCTTCGCCAGGTCGTAGCGCTTGGGGTTGAAGTAGAAGTTGTCCAGCAGCGCACGCGCGGCCTCGGCGGCGACCTGCTCACCCGGGCGGAGCTTGCGGTAGATGTCCTTCAGGGCCTCCTCCTTGGTGAGGATGGAGTCCTTCTCGAGGGTGGCCTCGATGGAGGCGTAGCCCTTGAACTCCTCGAGGATCTCCTCGGAGGTGAGTCCGAGCGCCTTGAGGAAGACGGTGACGGACTGCTTGCGCTTGCGGTCGATGCGCACGCCCACCTGGTCGCGCTTGTCGATCTCGAACTCGAGCCAGGCACCGCGGCTCGGGATGACGCGGGCCGAGTAGATGTCCTTGTCGGAGGTCTTCTCGGGGGTGCGCTCGAAGTACACGCCGGGGCTGCGAACCAGCTGCGACACCACGACACGCTCGGTGCCGTTGATGATGAAGGTGCCCTTCTCGGTCATGAGCGGGAAGTCGCCCATGAAGACCGTCTGGGTCTTGATCTCACCGGTCTGGTGGTTCATGAACTCGGCCTCGACGTAGAGGGGAGCGGCGTAGGTCTTGCCGCGCTCCTTGCACTCGTCGATGGTGTACTTCTCGGGCTCGAGGAACGGGCTCGTGAAGCTGAGCTGCATGGTCTCGCCGAGGTCTTCGATCGGGGAGATCTCCTCGAAGATCTCGTCCAGACCCGAGTGGCTCGGCAGATCTTGACGGCCGGCGGCCTGGGCTTCGGCGACGCGTGCCTTCCACACGTCGTTCCCGACCAGCCAGTCGAAGCTCTCCGTCTGCAGGGCGAGCAGATCGGGGACGGTGAGCGTGTCGGTGATCTTGGCGAACGAGAGCCGCGAGTGGGCCCGACCGTTCTTGGGTGAGTTGGTGGTTGCGTTGCGCGCAGCAGCCAAGGAAATAACCTCCGTGGGCCCCGTCGGGCCTTGCGTTACTTACGGTCGATGTGTGTCGAGAACTCCCGAGAGATGGTCTGAACCCGCCATTTGGTTCTAGAGTGTTGCTGCGCGGTGTGGTGTCACCGAATGACCGTCATCTCCGCGCGGCTGCCGACCACAATATGAAGGCATGAGTGTTCTGGGAGCGCAAAGAACAACTATAGGTGTTTCCGACACGCCTGTCCAGTCTTTTTCTTGACCAGTTCCGGATTCTCGGGTATAACGCGCGGATGACCGATGCGGAGCGCTACCTCGAAGGCCGCTGGCGGCGCATCCTCGCCCGCACCCCCACGCGCGGACCGTCGTCGTGGCTGGTGGAGTTCCTCGCCTTCGGACTCAAACAGGCTTGGGCCTGTGTCTTCGGAGGCGCCCTTCTCGCCGTCATCGTCGCGGTGCGGCTCTGGTACCCGTCGGATGCCGCGCTCGCCCGCAACGACTTTCTCACGCTCGCCGCGGTGGCCATCCAGGTCGTGATGGTGGCGACGCGGCTGGAGACCTGGCGGGAGCTGCGGGTGATCGTGCTCTTCCACGTTGTGGGCACGGTGATGGAAGTCTTCAAGACCGACGTCGGCTCGTGGGCGTACGGGGCCGACGGCGTGCTGAGGATCGCGGGCGTGCCTCTGTTCAGCGGCTTCATGTACGCCGCGGTGGGTTCGTACCTCGTGCGCGTGTACCGGCTGTTCGACCTCCGGTTCACTCGGTATCCCCCGGTGTGGGTCACCGCCGTCCTGGCCGGGGCGATCTACCTCAACTTCTTCACCCATCACTACGTGTGGGATCTCCGGTGGATCCTGGTCGCGGCGACGATCGTGGTCTTCGGGCGCACGGTCATGTCGTTCCGGGTGTTCCGCTGGACGGGCCGGATGCCGGTTCTCGTGGCGTTCGCGCTCGTCGCCGTGTTCATCTGGCTGGCCGAGAACATCGCGACGCTCTCGGGGGCGTGGAGCTACCCCGACCAGGAGGGCGGGTGGCAGCTCGTGTCGGCCGCGAAGCTCGTGTCGTGGGCGCTGCTCATGATCATCTCGGTGGTGCTGGTGACCTGGGTGTACCCGCCGCGGGCGCCGGACGACGCGGAGTAGGGTCGAACGGTGGCACGGGAACGCGACAGGCGCAGGGCGCCCACCGAGCATCCGTCGACCCGGCTCGCGAACGGGATGCTCGCGACCGTGGAGCCGGACCGTTTCCGTGACGGGGCGTCCGTGCTCATCGTCGACGGCACGCCTCAGTCGCACGTCGACCTCGACGACCCGGGCTATCTCGCGTTCGAGTACGTGCGGCGCATCGGCCACGGGATCGACCTCGTGGCCGAGGAGGGCGAACCGATCACGGCGGTGCACCTGGGCGGAGGGGCGTTCACCCTCCCCCGGTACGTCGAGGCCACACGGCCGGGATCGCGGCAACAGGTGGTGGAGATCGACGGCGAGCTCGTGGCGTTCGTGCGCGAGCAGCTGCCGCTGCCGCGAGGTGCGAGCATCCGGGTGCGTCACGGCGACGCCCGCGAGGTGCTCGCCAAACTGCCTCCCGGCCTGCACGGAGCCGTCGACGTGGTGGTGGTCGACGTCTTCTCCGGAGCGCGCACGCCGGCACACGTGACGAGCGTGGAGTTCTACGAGCTGGTGGCGGGACTGCTGTCGCCACGCGGGCTCGTCGCGGTCAACGTGGCCGACGGCGCGGGGCTGGCCTTCGCGCGCAGCCAGGCGGCGACGCTCCGGCAGGTGTTCGGCGAGGTGGCGATCGTGGCCGACCCGCAGATGCTCAAGGCGCGGCGTTTCGGCAACGTGGTGGCGTTCGCCGCACCCTCCGGCCCGTCGTCGGCGTTGCCGAGGCTGCTCGACAGGTTGCCGCGGCTGGTGGCGAGCGACCCCGTGCCGGCGAAGGTGGTGGCCGGGGCCGAGCTCGTACAGTTCGTCGCCGGAGCACCGGTGGCGACCGATGCCACGGCGGTGCCCTCCCCCACTCCGGCGCGGACGGTGTTCGCGGTGTCGCGGCGGGAGTCCGACGAGCGCTGAGCCCGCCCTCATCCGGTCGGTCGCGTTCGGAGGCGGTTCATACGCTCCGGGAGGAGGGTGGGAGCAGACGCGACGCAAGGAGGAACGGATGCGGGCGACCACGCGCAGAGCCGGTGCGCTCACCGGGGTGCTGGTGATGGCCGGGATGCTCACCGCGTGCGCGGAGGAGCCGGCACCGACCGCATCCGTCGCACCGAGCGCATCCGTCACCCCTCCCGCGACCTCGACGCCCACACCCTCCCCCACTCCGACGGCGTCGGCCGAACCCGTCGAAGACCTCGGCGCGCTCGTGCCGTCGGGCGATCCGCAGCCACTCGCCTCCGGCCTGGCGGCACCGTGGTCGATCGCCGTG
The DNA here is from genome assembly GCF_024979255.1 of Herbiconiux moechotypicola. Classification (GTDB taxonomy): domain Bacteria; phylum Actinomycetota; class Actinomycetes; order Actinomycetales; family Microbacteriaceae; genus Herbiconiux; species Herbiconiux moechotypicola. Next base: position 20,233 of record NZ_JANLCN010000007.1, on the reverse strand, counting down.
CTGGCCGACGGGTCGGTGCTCGTGAGTGAGCGCGACACCGCGCGGATCGTGGAGATCGTCGACGGCCAGGTGGTGCCCGTGACGGCGGTGCCCGGGGTAGCGGCCGCGGGAGAGGGCGGGCTGATGGGGCTCGCCGCGCTGGAGGACGCATCCGGGAGCTGGCTGTACGCGATGCACACCGCCGCCGACGACAACCGGGTGGTGCGCATGCCCCTGGCGGGCACGGCGGGCGCTCACACCCTCGGCGCCCCCGAAGAGGTGCTGACCGGGCTCCCGAGGGCGGCGAATCACAACGGCGGGCGCATCGCCTTCGGGCCCGACGGGATGCTCTACGTCACGGCGGGCGACGCGAGCACCGGGAGCTACGCGCAGGAGCTGTCGCCGCTCGGCGGCAAGATCCTCCGCGTGACGCCCGAGGGTGCGGTTCCCGCCGACAACCCGTTCCCCGGCTCTCCGACCTGGTCGCTCGGGCACCGGAATCCGCAGGGCATCGGCTGGGCCGCCGACGGCACGATGTGGGCGGCCGAGTTCGGGCAGAACACCTGGGACGAGCTCAACGTCATCGTCCCGGGCGGCAACTACGGCTGGCCGATCGTGGAGGGCCGCGCCGGCGACCCCAACCTCATCGACCCGGTGCAGCAGTGGGCGACGGACGACGCCAGCCCCTCGGGAATCGCGGTGGTGGGTGACACGGTGTTCATGGCGGCGCTCGGCGGCGAGCGCCTGTGGTCTGTGGGGTTCGACGGAGCCGCGGCCGAGTGGTACGGCGGCGGACAGCTAGGACGCGTGCGCGATGTGGTGCGCGGCCCGGGCTCGAGCCTCTACCTCATCACCAACAACACCGACGGGCGCGGTGATCCGCGCGCGGGGGACGACGTGCTGTACCGGATCGATCTCGTTCCGGCGGGCTGAGCGGTTCGGGCGGGATGTGCGGTTCGGGTTTGCTGAGCGCGTCAGCCCGTCAAATGCGGGTGCGCTGGGTACGCTGAATCGAACACCCCGGCCTCTGGAGCACCAACTGAGCATCATCACCGGCTACGACACCGCCACCCTGCGCGAGACCATCGACGAGGGGGCCGTCTCCGCACGACTGCGCGAGCTCGGCCAGCTGCGGAGCCTCTCCGCCCTCAACGAGAAGGTCGTGCTGTTGCGGGTCTCGGGGCGGGTCGACGAGGCGTGGCCGATCGCCAATGAGGCGCTGCGCCAGGCCCGGTTCTCGGGCGACCGGGAGATGGCGCTGGGCGCACGGATCCGTCGAGCGCAGGTGCAGCAGTACCAGGGCAAGCTCGCGGCCGCCCTGCAGGAGCTGGGGCTGTGCGTCGAGGAGGCGCAGACGCACGAGTGGGGCACGCTCGAGGCGGCGGCGACGTTCGCGCGGGGCCGGGTGCTGTTCGACCTGGGAGACTTCGACGGCGCGCTCGTCGACTTCAAGTCGACGGTGTTCGCGATGGAGCGTCAGGGCGCCTCGCTCGACCAGCTCGAAGGGCCACTGATGGGTGTGGCGGCAGCCGAGGCCGCGGGCGGAGTCGGCGGTTCGGCGGTCGGCGGGCATCGACCGGTTGACGGCGCATCGGGGCACCGTGGCGGACCGGGCAGCGGTTCCGCCTCCACGGACTGAGCCGGCCTGCAGCGATGGCCGACCTCGAGCGGGTGAAGCGGTGGGCGGACGCCCTCATCGTGATGCATCTCGCCGGCGCGGGCTGGGGATTCGGGTTCGACAACGCCAAGACCCGCGCGGGCCAGTGCAACTACACGGCCAAGCGCATCACGGTGTCGAGGTACCTGGCCGCCCGGTACGACGACGACGAGATCTATCAGGTGCTGCTGCACGAGGTGGCGCACGCGCTCGCCGGGTCGGCGGCGGGTCACGGACCGAGGTGGGTGGCGGTGGCACGGGAGCTCGGGTACGAGGGCTCTCGGCTGCACGACGGTGAGCGCGCCGACGAGCTGGCTCCGTGGGTGGGGCGGTGCCCGGCCGGTCACGAGTACTTCAGGCATCGCCGCCCCACACGGAGGGTGTCGTGCAGTGTGTGCGCACGCGGGTTCAGCGCTGCCCACGTGATCGCGTGGTCGCGGCGCGACGTGAGCGGCGCGCGCAGGGCCGCGCGGCACTGAAGCAGCCCGCCGGCCGGCTCGCGGGGGAAACGAGACGGCGGCCGGCGGACTGCGGCTTCGGAGCTCCGGCCTCAGCCGTTGAGGATCTTGCCCCGGACCGCATCGGTGAACCAGAGCGAGTTGTAGCTCGTGATGGCGACGGCGGCATAGAGGGAGCCTGTGAAGGGCGGGACGACGAAGGCGAAGCGACCGCGGTGGTCGATCATGCCCAGGCGGGAGTCGTCGACGACGAAGTAGAGCTCCTGGTCGACACCGGTGACGAGCGAACTGGGCTGGAGGAAGTCGAAGGGCGCACCCGGTATGGTCTGGGTGTCGAGCACGGCACCCGCGAGCGAGACCTTGCGCAGCAGGTGCGTGCCGCCCACCCACAGCGATCCGTCGCGCCCCACGCCGAGACCGGAGACGTTCGGCACGTCGACCGGGAAGGCCTCGAACGCCGCCGAGACGGGGTCGTAGGCGCCGAGTAGACCCGTGGCATCGTGGGTGAACCAGAGTCGGCCGTCGGGCGCCGACACGACGTTGTAGATCTGCGCGCCCGTGGGCTCCGGCACCGACGAGATGGTTCCGTCGAGCGCTATCCGCCCGAGGCCACCGGCCGCCGGCCACCCGAACCAGATCGCCCCGTCGGGCCCGAGCACCGGCGAGGCGGGGAAGTCGGGCCCCGTGCCGAGCGGGAAGCTCGACACCGTGCCCGTGGCGGGATCGAGTCGACCCATCGCGCCGTTGGAGCTGTCGTTGAACCAGATGGTGCCGTCGGGTGCGGCGACGAGTGCGGTGATGCCCGGCATGGACGGCCCTAGGTCGTAGGCGACCCACGATCTAGGGGTCTCGGCCGGGAAGGTGACGATCTGGTTGGAGGTGCCGTCGGCGTACCAGACGCGGTCGGTCGCGTCGACCGTGACGGCCCCCGGCGACCCCCCGGGCGTCGCGGTGTCGTACTCGTGCCAGGTGGCGTAGTCGCGGGGAGGCGGCTCGAGCGCACCCGCACCGACGGCGGGCGCGAGGGCGGCGAGCCCGCCACCGATCACGGCGACGGCGGCCAGCGCGGCGAGTGCGCGCATCCTGTAGACGGGTGCTGTGCGGGACGACATCGGACTCTCCTCGAATGATGGACGGCCGGGTGGGGCCGTGATCACGTTATTCGAGGAGAACTCAACCCGGGTTGAGTAGTTGCTACTCTCTGGAAAGGTGGGTCAGTCGGTGACCTCGACCTCTTTCCAGAAGGCCACGTACCCGCTGAAGTCCTTGCCGACACGGTCGAAGGCTGTGGGGTACGGCTGTGGATAACTCCACGCGCGGTCGTGCAGCACGGCGACGCCCGCCGTCACGTCGAAGTACTGGCATTCGCCCTTCCACGGGCAGGTGTACGGCGTGTCGCTCGGCGAGAGCAGCTCCGACTTCACGCTCGACGGAGGGAAGTACCAGTTGCCCTCGATGGCGATGAGTTCTTCTTTCGGCGCCTCCGCGAGAACGGTGCCGTCGACGACTGCCTTCATGATGCGACCTCCTGAGTCGCTTCCACGCTACGCCTGATCGGTGTCGAGACGGCACAGGGCGGCCAACTCGGCACCTCGACCCGCCGCCACCCACCGCTGGCCCTCCTCCGAGGCGCTCACCAGGTGACCCACGGCGCCCCGCAACGACACGAAGGCGGCGCAGGCCGCCGCGGCTTCGGGCGAGGAGTAGTCGATCCCGACCTCGGCGAGCGCGTCGACGACCGCGCCGGCAAGCAGGAAGTCCTCGACCGCGAAGCCCCCGCCGGCCGAAAGTGGGGTGACCACGGCGACGAACACCCGCTCACCCGCATCGGCCTGTGCCTCGAGCACTGCGCGTGCGGCGGACCTCCGGAAGCCGAAGCCGATCACGCTCACGGCACTCCCCGGCCCGGACGGCGACGAGGGATCGGGGAGGGCGTCGGCGAACACCACGAGGTCGGCGGCCTCCGTGAGCACGGGCATCGCCTCCGGATCAGCACCGAGGTGCAGACGCACCTGGTAGCGGGACTGGGGCGAGTCGCTGTGCAGAGTCGGGGAGGGCATTCCGCCGATCCTACCGACCAGGGAGACTGGACCCATGCGAGTGCTGCTGAAGCTCATCCTGGACTGCGACCCCGACGCCGCCTGGCGGGCGATCAGGAGCCCCGCGGTGTTCCGCGAGGTGTCGAGTCCGCTGGTGGAGATCGAGTCGCTCTCGGTCGAGGGGTTCCCGACCGTCTGGGAGCCCGGCGTGCATCCGGTCGAGCTGCGTGGCGGCGGAGTGCTGCCGATCGGGCAGCAGGTCATCCGCCTCACCTTCGAGACGGCGGAGCAGGGGTCGACGCGCATCCTGCACGACTCCGGCGCAGGGCTGCGCGGCGCGGTGAGCGGCATCAAGTTGTGGGATCACAAGATGGCCGTCGCCCCCGACCCGGCCGGAACGGGGAAGACCCTCTACCGCGATCAGCTCGTGATCGGTGCCGGACTGCTCACCCCGTTCGCCTGGTACGGGTTGTGGGCGTTCTGGCAGTGGCGGGGGCGGCGTCTGCAGCAGCTCGCGCCGACCTGGGCGTACGACCCGGTGCGCGACGAGGCCGAGGGGGACGCCGCATGAACCCGGCGGCCGTGACGGCACTCGAGACCGCGGACTGGCGGCGACGCGTGTTCGGACTCTACGAGCGGGTGCGGAGCGAGTCGGCCGACGACATCGTGGGCGCGCACGAACTCTGGCGGAGGGAGCGCGACGAGCTCTTCGCCACGCATCCCGCGTCACCGCTCCTCCCGGAGGATCGGCCGGGCTTCAGGGGGCTGCCCGTGCGCGACTACGACCCGGCGTGGCGGTTCAGCGCGACGATCGAGACGGGGGATGAGGGCGACCGGCCCCGGCGCTTCGACTTCGAGACCGGCACCGACGGCATCGTGTCGTTCGACCTGCTCGGCGTGGCGCGCATCGCGGGAGTGGGGTCGCTCGACGTGTGGCGACTCACCTCGTACGGCGGCGGCCTGTTCGTGCCGGTGAAGGATGCACTGGCCGGGCGACCCGGTGGCACCTACGGCGGCGGGCGCTACCTCGTCGACACCATCAAGGGAGCCCACCTCAACGACCTCGTCGAGCGGGACTCACACGCCGCACCCGAGCTCGTGCTCGACTTCAACTTCGCCTACAACCCCTCGTGCGCCTACGACCCGATGTGGGCCTGCCCGCTCGCCCAGCCGGGCAATACCGTGCCGGTGGAGATTCCGGTGGGCGAGCGGTACGGTGCGCCTCGCTGACACCAGCCGTCAGAACCAGCCGAGCGTCTCCCGGAAGCGGTGCAGGAACCACACCGATCCCGCCGGGGTGACGGCCAGCCCCATCGGGGCGGCGCGCTCGAAGGGCGGCAGCATGAAGGTGAGGGAGTGGTCGGGGTTCACCCGGCCGATCCCGAGATCGGTCACGCGGAAGAACAGTTCGGCATGCACACCGGCGACCAGCATCCGCGGCAGCGCGGCGCCGGGCGGGAGCACGGCCGTGCCCGTGACGCTCCCGTCGAGGGCGAACCGCTGCAGTGCGCCGGGACCGGCAGCCCACACCGCTCCAGCAGGAGTCGCTGCGAGCCCGGTGATCTCGGCGAGCGCGGTGCGCACGGTGGTGAACGACCCGGCCAGCGGGTCGTACCGCGTGAGGTCTGCCGACCCGTCCGTGGCGAACCAGATCGTGCCGTCGACCGCGCCGGCGAGGGATGACACGGTGGGTGAGCCAGGCGCGGAGACCGAGGTGATGACTCCCGACGCGTCGATCCGGGCGACACCGCCGTGCTTCGGGTCGTCGAACCAGAGCTCCCCTGTGGAGGACGGCGTGAGCATCGCCTGCGAATCCGGAGCCGCGAACCACGCGACCGACCCGGTGGCGGGATCGAGGACTCCGATGCGGTCGGTGAAGGCAGAACTGAACCACACCCGCCCGTCAGGGGTCGGGCACAGACGCGCGACGACGTCACCGGTGACGAATTCCGTGGTGCTGCCGGCCGTCGGGTCGACGCGCACCACCGTGCGGTGGGTGTAATCCGCGTACCAGACCCTCCCGGCAGCATCCGTCGCGAGGGCGGTGGCCACGGGCGAGAGACCCACCAGCGGGAACTCGTGCCAGGTGATGAAGTCACGCGGCGGGGGTGCGGGAGGGAGCTCGCCGGCGTGCGAGGCAGGGGCCGCAGTCGTCGAGCACGCCGCAGCACCGAGGACGGCACCGGCGGCCGCGATGCCGAGGAACCGGCGGCGGTCGAAGGCCTGATCGTTCATGGCGTCACATCCAGTTGAGGCTCGTGCCCCAGGTGTCGTTCACCCAGAGGTGGCCCAGACCGTCGAAGGCCAGCGCGGTGCGGGTGCCGTCGAGGCGGCTGAAGTGCGTGGTGCCGTGGGAGTCGACGGTGCCGAGGCCGTAGTAGCTGTCGAGGAAGTAGAGCTCGTTGTCGTCGTCGCCGACGAGGTCGCCACCCAGCACGGCGTGAGGGAACGACGGTACCGGCGACGGGAGGTCGACCGGATGCGGGATGACCGACGAGCCGTCGATCGCGATCTCGGTGAACCTGCTCGGGCCGCTCACCCACACCGATCCGCCCTTGCCCGCAGCGATGCCGTAGCCGTCGTCGACGGTGGCGACCTCGGTGAACGCCTTCGTCGAGGGATCGAATGCGACGACGTTGTTGCCGCCGCCTTGACGCACGTACCAGAGGCGGCCGTCCGGTGCGGCGACGAGGTCGATGATCGGCATCCCGGTGGGGTCGGCGACAGCGGAGAGCACGCCGGTGCCAGGGTCGATCCGCACGAGATTGCCGACGAAGGGGTCGCCGAGCCAGATGCCGCCGTCAGCTCCGAGCATGACGGTCCACGGGAGGCTGCTGAGACCGCTGAGGGTGTGGGGCACGATCGCTCCCGTCGCCGGGTCGAGCCGGGAGATGGTGTGGCTGGTCGAGTCGGTGAACCAGAGCGCACCGTCGGGAGTGCCGACCATGCCGAGCACGTTGGACTTCGCCGCGATGTCGTAGCTGGTCTGCACGTGGGTGTCGGCGTCGACCCGCACGAGCACGTCGAGCGCCGAGTCGCTGTACCAGAGGTCGCCCGCGGCGTCGTGGGCTAGCCCGGAGACGCGCGCCGAGGCGTGCAACTCGGGCAGGTCGTGCCAGAGCGACACGACGGGCGGAGCGGTGAACGGGTCGGCGGACGCCGCCGGCGCCGTGGTGGCGAGACTGAGGGGCGCGGTGAGGGCTGCAGCGAGGGCCGCAGCGGCACCGAGACGCGCGATACGACGCGACGTCGAAGCCGAGCGGGACGAGTGGGGAGGGGTTCGAGTGATGGGCATTGCGACAGGCAACCACCACCGCGCACCGAGGCGTGAGGGGTACTTCCTACTCAGTGCAAACGCGGGTGCGCTAGGCTGGAGGTACTCGAGGGCTCGACCATGAGCCCCGTGCGTCGAAAGAACGCTCCCTCTTCTTCTGGCGGGCACAGCACCCACGGTGCGATGTCACGCCGATTGCAGACACTTCTTGCGGCGAACGGATGCACCGCCGGTGCGTTCGCCATCATCCCGATCGGGCCGCGAGACCGCGCGCCCGCCCGGCCACTGCCGGAAAGGCACCCACTTGTCTCAGAACGACACCACCTTCGGCGCGCTCGGCGTGCCCGCTCCTCTCGTCACCGCCCTCGCGGCCGGTGGCAAGACCGAGCCCTTCCCCATCCAGGTCGACACCCTGCCCGACACCCTCGCAGGGCGCGACGTGCTCGGCCGCGGCAAGACCGGCTCGGGCAAGACGCTCGCGTTCTCCATCCCGATGGTCGCGCGCCTGGCCGGGCCCCTCGCGGGCGGCAAGCGCCGCCCAGGCCGCCCGGTGGGCCTCATCCTCGCCCCCACCCGCGAGCTCGCCACCCAGATCGACGCCACCCTCGCGCCTCTCGCCCACGCCTACGGCATGACCACCACCACCATCTTCGGTGGCGTCTCGCAGTCGCGCCAGGTGACCGCGCTGAAGGCCGGCGTCGACATCGTCGTGGCCTGCCCCGGTCGCCTCGAAGACCTCATGAAGCAGGGCTTCGTCACCCTCGACGCCGTGGAGATCACCGTGCTCGACGAGGCCGACCACATGGCCGACCTGGGCTTCCTGCCCGTCGTCACGCGCATCCTGGACAAGACCCCGCAGACGGGTCAGCGCCTGCTGTTCTCGGCCACCCTCGACAACGGCGTGGACAAGCTCGTGAAGCGCTTCCTCCACAACGAGGTGCTGCACTCGGTCGACGAGGCGAACTCGCCCGTGGCCGCGATGACCCACCATGTGTTCGAGACCCCCTCGGTGGAGTCGAAGCGGGTACTCGTGGAGCGCCTCGCCTCGGGCACCGGCCGCCGCATCCTGTTCATGCGCACCAAGCACCACGCCAAGAAGCTCGCGAAGCAGCTCACCGAGGCGGGCATCCCGGCCGTCGACCTGCACGGCAACCTCTCGCAGGTGGCCCGCGACCGCAACCTGGCCGCGTTCAGCGCCGGCGACGTGAAGGTGCTGGTGGCGACGGATGTGGCCGCCCGCGGCGTGCACGTCGACGACATCGAGCTCGTCATCCACGTCGACCCGCCGGCCGAGCACAAGGCCTACCTGCACCGCTCGGGCCGCACGGCGCGCGCCGGATCGGAGGGCGACGTGGTCACCATCATGCTGCCGACGCAACGCAAAGACGTAGCCGACCTGCTGCGCAAGGCCGGCATCAAGGTGACACCCGAGCCCGTCGAGGCCGACTCCGCGTCGGTGACGGCACTCGTCGGCGAGGTCGCGGCCTACGTGAAGCCCGCGCCGCGGGCGGCACAGGGCCAGCAGGGCGGCGGCGGCCAGTCGCAGGGCGCCAACGCGCAGCGCAAGCGCGCCCGTCGCGGTGGCGGCACCGGCGAGGCGGGATCGGGTGGCAACGGGGGCGCAGGCTCGACCGGTGGTCGCGGCCGCGGGCGCGGCGGGGCGGGTGCTCCGGATGCGCAGGGCGGCAACGGCGGTCGGCGCGGCGGGCACGGCGGCGGCGGTGCGGGCGCGGGCGGCGCGAACGGTGCCGAGGGATCGGGCCGTTCCGGGCGCTCTCGGCAGCGGTCGCGCGGTGGTGCCGACTCGGCGTCGACCTCCGGCGGCAGCCGTTCGTTCTACAGCACCTCGACCGACCGCCCCGGCGGCGGCTCGGGCGGTCACGGCGGCGGCGACGCGGGTCGTTCGCGGCAGTCGGCGGCCTCGTTCTCGGCGAACTCCTCCGGCGGGCGTCGCCGCTCGCGCTGACGCAGGATCATGAGCGCGGTCTCCCGGGTGATCGGGCGACCGCGCTCAGTCGTCTCCGCTCGGTTCGGAAGCGCGTGCGTCCGCGCGCTCTCCGGCGAGCTCGGCGACGTACTGTGCGATGCGCCGGGTTCGTGTCTCCTCGCGCTTGAGGTTGTGCAGCGTGAAGAGGATCTGGAAGCGCCGCTGACCGGTCAGCTCGGCGAAGCGGGCTTCCGCGACGGGCGAGGCCGCGAGAGCCGCAGCGAGTTCGGGCGGCACCTCGATGTTCTTCGGCGAGGCGTACGCCGCATCCCACCGGCCGTCGGCCCGCGCGCGCTCGATCTCCCGGAGACCGGCGTCGCGCATCCGGCCGGCCTCGATCAGCGCGGCCACCCGCTCCTGGTTGATCTTCGACCAGAGGCTCCGCGGCCGCCTCGGGGTGAAGGTCTGCAAGAAGTAGTGCTCGTCGAGTCCGTTGCGGCGGCCGTCGATCCAGCCGTGGCAGAGGGCCACGTCGATCGCGTCGGAGTGGTTGACGGTCTCGATGCCGCTGGCCTTCTTGGCGATGCGCAGCCGGATGCCCGCGACCTCGCCGCCGTGCTCGGCCAGCCACGCCTCGAAGGCTGCGGCATCGGCGAACTCGAGGTGCTCGTATTCCTCGGCCATGGCGACGGCGTGCTTACGGCAGGCGGCCGACCGAGGCCAGTGCGGCACGCAGCAGCCCGCCGCGGCCGCCTTCCATCTCCTCGCCCACGGCGGGCGACGCCGCCTCCTCGGGCGTCATCCAGGTGAGCTCGAGGGCGTCCTGCCTCGGCTCGCAGGTGCCCGTGACCGGCACCACGTAGGCGAGCGCCACGGCATGCTGTCGCGAGTCGTAGTACGCGGATGCGCCGGGGAGCGGGAAGTACTCGGCCACCTGGAACGGCACGGGGCTGGCCGGCAGCTGCGGGAACGCCATCGGCCCGAGGTCTTTCTCAAGGTGCCGGAACAGCGCGTCGCGGAGCGTCTCGCCGTACATCACGCGGCCCGACACGAGGGTGCGGGCGATCGTGCCGCTCGACCCCACGCGCAGCAGCACACCCACCTCGACCACCTGGCCGAGGCCGTCGACGCGCACCGGAACAGCCTCGACGTAGAGCAGCGGCAGCCGCTGCCTGATCTCGGCGAGCTCGCTGTCGCTCAGCCAGCCTGAGTTGGGGTCGGGGGTACGCACGCTCATGCTCCATTCTTACCCGAGCGCGCTCCGCTTCTGCGCGAGGGCGGGCCGATGTCGGCGGTCGGGGTGAGGATAAGAGGATGGGCGACATGCTCGACAGCTTCTCCCCCGCGACTCGCGAGTGGTTCAGGGGTGCGTTCAGCGCGCCCACCCCGGCCCAGCTCGGCGCCTGGGAGGCCGTGTCGAGCGGGCAGCACGCCCTCGTGGTGGCTCCCACCGGCTCGGGCAAGACGCTGTCGGCATTTCTCTGGGCGATCGACCGGCTCACCTCGACGGCACCAGACGCGGGAGCGGGCCGCAAGACCTCGGTGCTCTACGTCTCACCGCTCAAGGCCCTCGCCGTCGACGTGGAACGCAACCTGCGCGCACCGCTCGTGGGCATCACGCAGACCGCGAAGCGCCTCGGCGCCGAACCCCCCGTGGTGACGGTGGGCGTGCGGTCGGGCGACACCACCTCGCAGGAGCGCCGGTCGCTCGCGCGCACCCCTCCCGACATCCTCATCACCACGCCCGAGTCGCTCTTCCTCATGCTCACCTCCTCGGCGCGGGAGTCGCTCTCCGAGGTCACCACCGTCATCGTCGACGAGGTGCACGCGGTGGCCGCCACCAAGCGCGGCGCGCACCTCGCGGTGAGTCTCGACCGGCTCGACCGGCTGCTGCCCGCGCCGGCCCAGCGCATCGGGCTCTCGGCCACGGTGCGGCCCCGGGAGGAGGTCGCGCGGTACCTGGCCGGGGGCAGGCCCGTGGCGATCGTGGCGCCGCCCACCACGAAGACCTTCGACCTGAGGGTCGTCGTGCCGGTCGACGACATGGCGCAGATCCCGCCCGCCGAGACCGGCCTGCGCGAGGGGCCGGCCTCGGCCGCCTCCGCACCGGAGCAGGGCTCCATCTGGCCGCACGTCGAGGAGGACATCGTCGATCGGGTGCTCGAGCACCGCTCGTCGATCGTGTTCGCCAACTCACGGCGGCTCGCGGAGCGGCTGACCGCCCGGCTGAACGAGATCTTCGCCGAGCGGATGGGGTGGGCCAGCGGCGACGACGGTGGCGGTGACGGCAGCGGTGACCGCGGGAGCAGCGGTGGCGGCGGGTCGGCTCCGGCCCAGGTCATGGGTCAGGCCGGTAGCAGCGCCGGCGCCGAGCCCGTGCTCGCGCGCGCCCACCACGGCTCGGTGAGCAAAGAGCAGCGCGCCCTCATCGAAGACGACCTCAAGTCGGGGCGCCTGCGCTGCGTGGTGGCCACCTCGAGCCTCGAGCTCGGCATCGACATGGGCGCGGTCGACCTCGTCGTGCAGGTCGAGGCTCCCCCCTCCGTCGCGAGCGGGCTGCAGCGGGTGGGCCGCGCCGGGCACCAGGTGGGCGAGATCTCGCGCGGGCTGCTCTACCCGAAGCACCGGGCCGACCTGCTGCACTCCGCGGTGGTCGCCACCCGCATGACCCGGGGCGAGATCGAGGCCATCTCGCTGCCGGCCAACCCGCTCGACATCCTGGCCCAGCAGACGGTGGCGGCCTGCGCCCTCGAGCCGATCGACGTCGAGGAGTGGTTCGACACCGTGCGCAGGAGCGCGTCGTTCTCGAACATGCCCCGATCGGCATACGAGGCCACGCTCGATCTGCTCTCCGGCCTCTACCCTTCCGACGAGTTCGCCGAGCTGCGACCGAGGGTGGTCTGGGACAGGGATGCGGGAACCCTCACGGGCCGGCCCGGCGCTCAACGGCTCGCGGTCACGAGCGGCGGCACGATCCCCGATCGTGGGCTCTTCGGGGTGTTCATGGTGGGCGGCGAGCCCGCCGACGCCGATCCTTCGACCGGCTCGCCCCGGTCGGCGCCCGGTCGGCGGGTCGGCGAGCTCGACGAGGAGATGGTCTACGAATCGCGCGTCGGCGACGTGTTCGCGCTGGGGGCGACGAGCTGGCGCATCCACGAGATCACGCACGACCGGGTGCTGGTGACGCCCGCCTTCGGGCAACCGGGGAGGCTGCCGTTCTGGCGCGGCGAGGGCATCGGCCGCCCTGCCGAGCTCGGCAGGGCGATTGGCGCGTTCACCCGCACGGTGGCGGCCGCGGATGCGGAGCAGGCGGCCGCGATCGCCGTCGAGGCCGGACTCGACGAGCGCGCCGCCACGAACCTCACCACCTTCGTGGCCGAACAGAACGAGGCCACCGGCGCGGTGCCGAGCGATCGCACCCTCGTGGTGGAGCGCTTCCGCGACGAGCTCGGCGACTGGCGGATGGTCTTGCATTCCCCGTACGGCATGCAGGTGCACTCCCCGTGGGCGCTCGCCGTCGGGGCGCGCATCCGGGAGCGTCTCGGCGTCGACGCCAACGCCGTCGCGAGCGACGACGGCATCGTGGTGCGCCTGCCCGACACCGAGAGCGAACCGCCCTCGGCCGAGCTGTTCCTGTTCGAGCCCGACGAGCTCGAACAGCTCGTGACCGACGAGGTGGGCGGTTCGGCGCTGTTCGCCTCACGCTTCCGCGAGAACGCGGCCCGGGCGCTGCTGCTCCCCCGCCAGAACCCCGGACGACGGTCGCCGCTCTGGCAGCAGCGCCAGCGCTCCGCCCAACTGCTCGAAGTGGCCCGCAAATACCCGAGCTTCCCGATCATCCTCGAGACGGTGCGGGAGTGCCTCCAAGACGTCTACGACCTCCCCTCCCTGCTCGCCCTGGCCCGCGACCTGGAGTCGCGCCGCATCCGGGTGACCGAGGTCGAGACCGTCGAACCGTCCCCATTCGCGCGGTCGCTGCTGTTCGGGTATGTGGCCTCGTTCGTCTACGAGGGCGACTCGCCGCTGGCCGAACGCCGAGCCGCGGCGCTCTCCCTCGACCCGACACTCCTCGCCGAGCTCCTGGGGCGCGCCGAGCTGCGCGAGCTGCTCGACCCGGCGGTCATCGAGCAGACCGAGCTCGAACTGCAGCGCCTCGCCCCCGAGCGGCGCGCCCGCGATGCCGAGGGCGTCGCCGACCTGCTCAGGATGCTCGGCCCGCTCACGCACGACGAGGTCGTCGCCCGCTGCCTCGACTTCGACGTGACCGCCGCCCTGGAGAGCCTGGCCGTTCACAAGCGCGCCCTCACGGTCACCTTCGCCGGCCGGCAGTGGTGGATCGCCGTCGAAGACGCCGGCCGCCTGCGCGACGCGCTGGGTGTGCCCGTGCCGATCGGCGTGCCCGAGGCCTTCATCGCCCCCGTCGAGCATCCCGTGCTCGACCTGGTGAGCCGGTACGCACGCACGCACGGACCGTTCCTCGTCTCGGAGGTGGCCGGGAGGTTCGGGCTCGGCACCGCCGTCGTGGCCGACGCCCTGCGGCGCCTGGTGGCCGACCGCCGCGTGGTGGAGGGCGAGTTCCGGCCCACCGGCCTGGCCGACGAGGAGAACCGGCTGGGCGAGGCCGGCGGCACCGAGTGGTGCGACGCCGAGGTGCTGCGGCGCCTGCGCAGCAGATCTCTCGCCGCCCTTCGGCACGAGGTCGAGCCGGTGCCCACCGAGACGCTCGCCCGGTTCCTGCCGGCGTGGCAGCACGTGGGCGGCTCGCTCCGCGGGGCCGACGGTGTGCTCACCGTGATCGACCAGCTCGCCGGGGTGCCGGTGCCCGCCTCGGCCTGGGAGACCCTGGTGCTGCCGGCCCGGGTGCGCGACTACAGTCCCGCCCTGCTCGACGAGCTCACCGCCTCGGGCGAGGTGCTCTGGACCGGTCGCGGCTCTCTGCCGGGCAACGACGGCTGGGTCGTGCTGCACACCGCCGACACCCTGCCGGTGACCGCCACGGCGGCCGAGGAGTTCGACGCCACCCCGGTGCATCGCGCGCTGATCGACGCGCTCGGCCGAGGGGGTGCCTACTTCTTCCGCTCCCTCGCCGACCGCGTGACGGCCGAGCTCGAGGTCGGCGCAGACGGCCCCGCCGGGGTCGCCGCCGACGACAAGGCGATCGTCGCCGCGCTCTGGGACCTCGTGTGGGCCGGGCTCGTCACCAACGACACCGTGGCCCCGCTGCGGAGCCTCACGGGCTCCGGCACCTCGAGTCATGCCACCCGCCGGGCACCCGCCCGCACCCGCCTCTACCGCGGCCGCTCCGCACTGCGCGCCACCATGCAGACCAGGGTGGGCCCTCCCACCGCGGGCGGCCGGTGGTCGCTGCTGCCCGAGCCCGTCGCCGACCCGACGCTCCGCGCCCACGCCACCGCCGAACTGCTGCTCGACCGGTACGGCCTGGTCACCCGGGGCTCGGTGATGGCCGAGCGCGTGCCCGGCGGCTTCGCGCAGATGTACCGCGTGCTCAGCCAGTTCGAGGAGTCGGGCCGCTGCCGCCGCGGCTACTTCGTCGAGACACTCGGCGCCGCCCAGTTCGCCACCGGCGGCACGGTCGACCGGCTGCGCGCCTTCGCTCCGGATGCGCTGGGCCGGCCCGAGACCGCCAGTCGCGATCGGCTCGCGAGCGACGGTGCGCTCACCCTCGCCGCCACCGACCCGGCCAACCCCTTCGGCGCCGCGCTGCCCTGGCCCGAGACGGAGGGGCATCGCCCCGGCCGCAAGGCGGGAGCCCTCGTCACCCTGGTGGCCGGCGAGCTGGTGCTCTACCTCGAGCGCGGCGGCAAGACCGCACTCACCTTCACGGCCGACGAGCAGACGCTCACGGCCGCGGCCGCCTCGCTGGCCGATGCGGTGCGCGCCGGCCGCATCGACCGGCTGTCGGTGGAGAAGGCCGACGGCGACTTCGTGCTCGGCACCCCCACCGGGCGCGCCCTCGAGGCCGCCGGGTTCACCGCCACGCCCCGGGGGCTGAGGCTTCGTGCCTGAGGGCGACACCGTCTTCCGCACGGCGGAGCACCTGAACCAGGCCCTGGCCGGCCGGCCGCTCACCGTCTTCGACCTGCGGGTGCCGCGGCTCGCATCCGCCGACCTCCGCGGGGAGACCGTCGACGAGGTGGTCTCCCGTGGGAAGCACCTGCTCACGCGGATCGGCGAGCACACGCTGCACACCCATCTCAAGATGGAGGGCGCCTGGCACGTGTACCGGCACGGATCGCGGTGGCGGCGGCCCGCCTACCAGGCCAGGGCGGTGCTCGAGAACGCCGAGTGGGTCGTGGTGGGCTTCGACCTCGGCGTGGTGGAGCTCGTGCGGCGCGACGACGAAGACGAGGCGGTGGGGCACCTCGGTCCCGACGTGCTCTCGCCGAGCTGGAGCGAGGCCGAAGTGTCGGAGGCGGCCAGCCGTCTGCGCACCGACGGCGGCCGCGAGATCGACGTGGCGCTGCTCGACCAGCGCAACCTCGCGGGGCTCGGAAACGTGTACGTGAACGAGCTCTGCTTCTTGCGCGGCGTGCTGCCGCAGCGCCCCGTCGACGAGGTGGCCGACCTCGAGGCGCTCGTCGCGCTCGGCCGGCGCCTGATCGTGGCCAATCGCGACCGCGTCGAACGCACCACCACCGGCGACCTGAGACCGGGCCGGCGCACCTACGTCTACGGGCGCGAAGGGCGCCCGTGCCTGCGCTGCGGGACGCGAATCCGGAGCGGGGAGCTCGGCGCCACCGAGCTGACCAGGCGCATCACGTACTGGTGCCCCACCTGTCAGAGCTGAGCTCCCGCACGGCGTACGCTGGTCGGTGGCCGAGTCGTCGACGGGGGCGGGACGGCGGGGCTCGAAGGCACGAAGACAAGGGGTGACGGTGGCGGCGACGAGGATCGGGCACGACGCCGAACGCGTCGCGGCACTCGAGGCGTACGGCCTTCTCGACAGCGAACTCGAGTCGCGCTTCGTGGGTTACCTCACCATGGTGGCCGACTTCTTCGGCATGAACCAGGCGGCGATCGCCATCGCCGACGACTCCGACCTCATCATCAAGGCCAGTGTGGGGCTGGGCGACGCGGTGCGCATCCCGTTGCAGGGCAGCTTCACCGAGGCCGCCCTCATGAGCGGCGAGCCCGTGGTGGTGGAGGACGGCAGCTCCGACGCACGGTTCCACGACCACCCGTCCGTGGTGGCCGCACCCTTCCTGCGCTCGTTCGCCGTGTCGCCCCTGCACGCGGCCGGGGGCGAGCGCATCGGCGTGTTCGCGCTGGCCGACCCGCGTCCTCGCAGCTTCAGCGGCGCCGAGTTGCAGAACATCTCGCGCATCGTGAGCTGGGTCGAGGCCGAGCTCGCCGCGGAGCGCGAGTCGCAGCGCGCCCGCGACGTGCAGCGCGCCCTCCAGCCACCGGTGAAGCTCGACGTGCCGGGCTACGACGTCGACGGCATCCTCATCGCCTCGCACGACGTGGGCGGCGACTTCTACGACTGGCGGTCCGACGCCACCGGCGTCGCGCTCACCCTCGGCGACGTGATGGGCAAGGGCACGGGTGCGGCCCTGCTCGCCGCCACCATCCGGGGTGCGCTGAAGACGAGCGTGGTGACCGAACCCGGATGCGTGGAGTCGCGCGTGGCGACAGCTGCGGTGGCCCTCGACGAGGAGTTCGCGGCGGCGGAGGCGTTCTCCACCCTGTTCCACGCCCACCTCGAGCTGGCCGACGGCCACGTCGCCTACATCGACGCCGGTCACGGCCTCGCGGCGCATCTCCGGCCCGACGGGCGGAGCGCGCTCCTCTCCGCCAACAACCAGCCATTCGGGCTGAACCCGGTCGACTCCTGGCAGGTGGGCACGGTGACGCTGGAGGCGGGGGACACCCTCATGGTGGTGAGCGACGGCATGCTCGAACTCGGCGACGGCACCCTGTCCGCCCTGCTCACCGACCTGGCCGACCTGGGTTCGGCACCCCGGCTCGCCGAAGCCGTCGAGAGCCTCATCCTGCGGCGCAGCGGCCGCTCCGCCCCTCCCGACGACGTGTGCATCGTGCGGGTGCGGCGCCACTGAGCACGACAGCCCTCCGGGCGGTGGTGCGGTCGCCGCTCAGCGGAGGCCGGCGGCGTCGAGCGCGGCGATCTGGCGCTTCAGGGCCACCTGACGGTATGAACTGTCGATGAGCTCGGCCGCGAACTCCCAGTCGGTGCGCTCGTCGAGGTCGAGGGCCAGCCAGCCGCCCGGACCGAAGTAGGGCGGAACGAACACGTCGTCGCGCTCGGAGAGGGCGGGATGCTCATCGCGCTGCGGCTTGAACACGAGCGTGTGCGGGCGGTCCATCATCGCGCCCACCACCACGAAGATCTTCTTGCCCGCCCGGAACGTGGGCCTTCCCCAGGCCTCGACCTCGGCCATCTCGGGGTAGTCGGAGCAGATCTCGCGCACCCGGGCCACGATCGGGTCGGCGGCCTCGAACAGTCGTGGGTGCTGCATGTCTGGAGGCTACCGCCGCCGCGGCGGGGACGCCACCGGCCGGCACTCACCCGTCGCCCGCGCGGCGCCCGCCAGGGCTGTTAGATTCGCAGGAGACCCAGACCCAGAACCCGACGGGAGCACGATGAGCGAGTACGACCAGGTGCAGATCGATGACGCCGCGGTGGTGTGGTCGGTGCCGTGGGAGGAACGCTCGGAGCGACTGGCGAGTCAGCCGCTCGTGATCGTGATGCACGGGCGCGGGTCGCACGAGGCAGACCTGCCCACGCGATGGCCGCACCTGCCGGCCGGAGCCGTGTACGCCTCATTGCGTGCGCCCCTCTCGGCTGCACCATGGAACATGGGCGGCTGGACCTGGTTCGACCTCACCGTGCCCGGGCCGCCTTCACGCGCATCCGTCGACGCGGCCGTCGCCGCCGTCCTGGGCTGGCTCGACCGCGTGGAGAGTGAGCACGGCGCGCCGACCGCGGTGGCGGGACTCGGCTTCTCGCAGGGCGGCATGATGTCGATGGAGCTGCTGCGGGCCGCACCGCACCGGTTCGCCGCCGCCGTCGATCTCTCGGGGGTCGTGGGGGTGGGCGAGGTGGCCGGCGACGAGGTGCTGGCCGGCCGGCGGCCGCCGATCTTCTGGGGGCGCGACCTCGACGATCCGGCCATGACCGCCGAGGCCGTCGGGCGCACCGAGGCCTTCCTCGCCGGGCACGCGACCGCGACCGAGCGGCGCTACCCGGGCATCGCCCACTCCATCTCGCTCGACGAGCTCGCCGACGTGTCGGAGTTCCTCACCTCGTCCCTGCCGATCGCGACCGCTGCACAGAGCTGATGGCCGCGCGCAAGGGCAAGGCGGCGTCACCGTCGACGGCCGCCACGCTCGCCCTGGTGGCGGCGGGCATCGACTTCGTGCCGCACGTGTACGAGCATCGTGCCGGCAGCACCGACTTCGGCGCCGAGGCCGCCCGCGAACTCGGTGTCGAGCAGGGGCGGGTGTTCAAGACCCTCCTGGTGGAGACGGATGCGGGGCTCGGCGTGGGCGTGGTGTCGGTGGCCGACCAGCTCGACCTCAAGGCGCTCGCGGCGGAGCTCGGGGCGAAGAAGGCGTCGATGGCCGACCCCGCCGTGGCCGAGCGCAAGACGGGTTACGTGGTGGGCGGCATCTCGCCTGTCGGACAGAAGACGCGGCTGGCGACCGTGGTCGACGAGAGCGCACTCGGGTACGAGACGGTGTTCGTGTCGGGCGGGAGGCGGGGATTCGACCTGGAGATCGCGCCGGCCGACCTGGTGCGGGCCGTGGGCGGTACGACCGGGGTGATCAGGAGGGGCTGAGGCCGGCGTGGCGCCTCAAGCTCGCACCTCAGCCCCGCACCTCAGGCGCCGACGTGCTCGACGGCCCAGCGGCGGAGGAAGACGGCGCCCGCGGCGTCGTTCACGACGCCGGACTCGGTGAGCACGTCGTAGGGCTTCTCGGGCACGCCCTCGGCGGGGCGCACGTCGACGTGGGCGACGTCGAACCCGCGGCCGTGCATCCAGTCGGCCATGGCGTAGTCGCCCCGGGAGTCGCCCACCGTGCGCCACAGGGTCGGGACGGCACCCGTCGCGGCGACCAGGTCGAGCGCGCGCTCTGCGCCGAGGTCTTTGCCCACGCGCACCGACTCGATGTCGGTGGAGATGATCGAGGGGTCGAGACGGTAACGGATGCTGCCGTCGGCGGCCGGGTGCCGTTCACTCCTCCACAGGGCGCCGATGTCGTCGGTTCTGCACAGATCGAGCACCGCGCGGTCGAAGTCGGGCTGCACCCCGAGATAGTGGTCGGAGTCGACGTCGGTGCGCTGCTCGACCGAGACCATGGTGCGCTTGGTGTCGTCGAAGAACATCGAGTCGGCGAACTGCTCGGCCACGAGGCGGGCGATCTGCTCGCGGAGTTGGCTGGGCACCAGGAGGGAGTCGTCGACGGTCAGGTCGCCCACGCCCTCAGGGGTGATGCGAAACCACACGGCGCCCTTCTCGCACACGCCGAACACCCGCGCTTCGTCGCGCAGCCCGCCCTCGACCAGCGGGCCGACCACCTCGCCCTGCAAGAACTCGTCCGAGCGCCCCGTGTTGAACACGACCGGCACGCCCGCGTTGGCGAGCGCCACGAGGTCGGCGGCGATGGAGGGAATCGCGATGGTGCGGGTCACCGGGCTGGCGATGGGCCCGTCGACGTCGAGCAGCAGACCGAGCGGTGGCGTCACAGAACTCACCACTCCAGTATGCCCACTCCCCGGCGCGCACCCGCGTGCGCGCTCGCCCGCGCATCCGCGTCGCCACCATCGACACGTCAATAGGTGCCCTCCTCCGGGGGTGGTCTCTAGTGGTCAGTGCAACAGGTAGGGTTCGATGATCTCAGCTGGGGTGGCGAAGT
>NZ_JANLCN010000051.1 GCF_024979255.1 Herbiconiux moechotypicola | reverse complement strand
AAAGCGATAATGCAATAATTTAAATCAACATAATTTTATAAACTGGGATTCAATATGATCAGATGATGTGACTTCCCTTGCTCGCTTTCCCAAACGCCGGCTTCAACTTCCACGAAGAGCGGATCTTCCGAAGCTGCAGCATCTACACGACCAACGGAAAAGAAAAGGCTTTTACTCTAATAAACTCCATATAACAAGCAGAAACAAAGCACAAAAATGGGTTCTTGACTTCTTAAGGAAAAATTAGAGACTTGAACGGTCCAATTCCGAGTTCAAATGGCCAAGATATGGCCATTTGAAGTTTATATGCTCTTTAAATGGATATTTACGAATTTCTTCATTTAAATTTTAATTAAAAAATCGGGTTTATTGCGTCAGCCGAGGGAGAGGGCGCGCGGACCGGGTCCACGGGAGTGGGGCCCACGCGTCAGCCTCTCGGTCCACGGTGGACCGGGAGCATGCGGCTGGCGGCGGTCGGCGCCGTGGGTCCCACGCGTCAGCCGCACCCGCGGGCGCGGGCGGCTGACGG
>NZ_JANLCN010000050.1 GCF_024979255.1 Herbiconiux moechotypicola | reverse complement strand
TCATAACTAATTCATTTGAACTCAGTTTAATGTGGTTCAAGTTGCAAAAATTGTGTAAAATAAAGATCTACATATTAAAATTGTCCATAAATTGAATTAAATTTATTTAATTCTTTTTAAATGAGCTTTAATTAGATTTAATCTTGTAAAATTCATAATAAATTCATTTGAAGTCAGAATGAGGCCGTTCAAGTCTCATAATTCATCTAAAATTATGATCTACATGTTTGTTTACTTTTTATGTACTGTTTATTTGGTTTTTATTAGTCTTTTTCTTCGTTTTGCGTGTTAGCTTGTCGTTTCCGTCGTTGCGAAGGTTCGTGAGTGCGTCGGAAGTGATCAAGAAGATTAATTGAAGACCGATTATTGCAAGGCAAGTCACACAGATCCTAAACACAATCCTTTGAGCATGTTGATCCTATATTTAAATTCTCTATTTATTTCAACTGTGCATTTATTTTCGAATGTCATCGGGTGGTGTGAACCTATTCCTTTGTTATGGCCAATTTGCATTGAATATCCTATTAAGTCGGAGGCC
>NZ_JANLCN010000049.1 GCF_024979255.1 Herbiconiux moechotypicola | reverse complement strand
CGAGCCGCGAAGCGACGTTGGACCAGTTGGCGATGTTCCAGACGGCCTTGATGTAGTCGGCGCGCACGTTGAGGTAGTCGAGGTAGTAGGCGTGCTCCCAGACGTCGAGCATGAACAGCGGGACGACGCCGAATGGCACGTTGGACTGCTGGTCGAAGAGCTGGAACACGGTGAGGTTGCCGCCGAGGCTGTCGTAGCCGAGCACGGCCCAGCCGGAGCCCTGCACGCCGAGGGCGACCGCGGTGAAGTGGGCCTGGAACTTCTCGAACGAGCCGAAGGCGTCGTCGATGGCGGAGGCGAGTTCGCCTTCGGGGGTCTGGGTGTCGGGGGTGAGGTTGGTCCAGAAGACGGTGTGGTTGACGTGGCCTCCGAGGTTGAAGGCGAGGTCTTTCTCGAGCTTGTTCACGTTGGCGAGGTCGCCTGCTTCGCGGGCGGCGGCGAGGCCGGCGAGGGCGGCGTTGGCGCCGGCGACGTAGGTGGCGTGGTGCTTGTCGTGGTGCAGCTGCATGATCTTGCCGCTGATGTGCGGCTCGAGGGCGGCGTAGTCGTA
>NZ_JANLCN010000048.1 GCF_024979255.1 Herbiconiux moechotypicola | reverse complement strand
CCCGGTAGTCGAGATGTCATGGCACAGGGCTGGTGTCCTGCTGCTCGGGGGCTCAATCCTGCCTGCCTGTCCCGGGGGTTCCGGCCGTAGGTGGGGTTGGGTCGGTACTCTTGTCTATGGCTAGGATGGGTTGGAAACTATGTCACGTCTTCCGTCTGTATACCGTGGTGGTATGTGGCACGTGGTTGCACGTGAGGAAGATGTGTCTTGTGGGTAAAGATGTACACCTCTGATCAGAGTATAATCTATTCGAATAGCCGCGCCCTCGGTTATGGGCAAGCCGAGCAATGTACCCAAGTTAGTGTTTTAATTCTTAAAACCTGCTTAACAACTAAAATGTGGAATGGTTGGCCTGGGTTGGCTTGGGACGAGCTGGGACCCAGGGTCGGGTTGCCAGTTCGGTCTGAATCATCATAGGCCTTGGGTTAAGGCAGGTTCGTGTGGGTTCACGGCCTTGATTAATAACATTGTATAGTTCTAGAATCGTGTTTACAAAATAGCTTTGAGCAACTAAACATCTTTAAATGCTGTTTACTGCAACACTAACCCTTTA
>NZ_JANLCN010000047.1:230-560 GCF_024979255.1 Herbiconiux moechotypicola | reverse complement strand
CTTGGCCTCCGACTTGTCGAAAATTCAAGACAAGGAAGGAATCCCTGGTGGTCCATACCCATACGATGTTCCAGATTACGCTGGATCCAAGCAGTGGTATCAACGCAGAGTGGCCATTACGGCCACAAGTTTGTACAAAAAAGTTGGGTTAAGCAGTGGATCAACGCAGAGTGGCCGCACAACTTTGTACAAGAAAGTGGTGGCCGCCTCGGCCTCTCGAGAATTCGATATCAAGCTTATCGATACCGTCGACCTCGAGTCATGTAATTAGTTATGTCACGCTTAAGTCGGCGGCCAGGCGGGCTTAGGGAGGCAACCCAGTCAGGCAAC
>NZ_JANLCN010000047.1:0-220 GCF_024979255.1 Herbiconiux moechotypicola | reverse complement strand
ATCCTATGGACTCTCGTGCCCTTACAGGTGATTGTCAATATCATCAGTGTGTTTTTGCTGTTCTTTCAGTGTTCGACACATGTGGAGGAATTATTCAACCCAAGCCAAAGCACCCATTGCATGTCGCTGAAGATTCAGATTGACTATGCTTATTTTCAGGGTGCATTCAATTCCGCCTGTGATCTCCTTCTCGCCTCTTTTCCAATATACATCTTCTGGC
>NZ_JANLCN010000006.1 GCF_024979255.1 Herbiconiux moechotypicola | reverse complement strand
CCCCCGACCCCCGCACCCGAGCACCCTGCACCCCGCACACCCCCGACCCCCGCACCCGAGCACCCTGCACCCGAGCACCCCGCACCCCCGCACCCGAGCACCCCGGCCCCCACATCCCCAACTACCGCCATCCCACCGCACTGCGGAGCTCGCGGTTCGTGCATCCCGGCACCTCTCGCATGCTCCATCACCCGTCGCACCACAACCGGTCCCGATGTCGGTGGCATGGTGTTGAGTTGTACTCATGAAGAACTCGACCGTCGCCTTCCGCGCAGAGCCGGCACTCACAGCCGCGCCGCGCGGTGGTGGCGCCGATCTCTCTCGCCACGGGCTCGCCGACCGCGGCATGAGGAATGTCGATCGGCCCGATCAGCCCACTACGGAGTCGATCGGGGCGCGGTTCGATCGTGAGGTCGCGATGATCGCGGCGTGCGATGCCGAGATCGCGGCGCTCGAGGCCGCCCGTGCCCAGCACGTCGCCGAAGCCGTCCGATGGGCCGAACTCGAGGCGCGAGTCGACGCACCACGTCGATCCGGGTCGTCGCTCGAGTGGGCGCGCCGCCGTCTCGTCACCGAGATCGCGTGCGCCACCCGCAGATCGGAGCGAGCGACCGCTCGACTCGTCGATGACAGCGAGCATCTCGTCCGCGAACTCCCGTCCACGCTTGCGGCTCTCCGAGCGGGCAGCATCTCCTGGGCCCACGCGCGCGCTCTCGTCGCTCATGCCGTCACGCTGCCCGAGTCGGCGAGGAGCGACTTCGAAGCCCAGGCGCTGCCTCTCGCGATGGCGCTGCCCTCCCATCGCTTCGACGACCGGGCCCGCCGCCTCAGAGAGGTCGCACATCCGGAGTCGATCGTCACGCGCTCGGCCGCCGCCCGCGAGGAGCGGAACGTGGTCCTGCTCCCCGAGCTCGACGGCATGGCCACGCTTCGCCATCTCCTGCCCGCGGTCGATGCGCTCGCCATCGACGACCTCGTCGATCGAATCGCCCGCTCCCATCGTGCCGACGACGACCCGCGCACCCATGCCCAGCGCCGGAGCGATGCGCTGGCCGACATCGTCCTCGGCCGAGGAGAACGCCCCACGTTCGCGCCCACCGTGCTCGTCACCGTACCCGCGACGACCGTGGCGGGAGCGGATGCTGCCCCGGGCGAACTCCACGGCTACGGCCCGATCGATGCCGACACCGCGCGCTCCATCGCCGCAGCGGCGCCGACGTTCCTCCGCGTGCTCACCGGTCCGGGCACGGGCGAGCCGCTCGTGGTCACGCGCCACCGGCATCCTGCGGCTCCTGTGTCGGGCGGCCCCGCCGGCCGCGAGCGATACAGCGCGTCGACGGCTCTGCGCACCGTGCTCATGGCCGCAGACGAGACCTGCCGCTTCCCCGGCTGCAGCCGTCGCGCCGGCCGGTGCGAACTCGACCACACCCATGCCTGGTCAGAGGGCGGAACCACCGTAGCCGGCAATCTCGCGCACCTCTGCTCCCGGCATCACCACCTCAAACACGAAGGCGGCTGGCGGGTCGCCGCCGACCCGAGCGCCTCCCGTAAACTCACCTGGACCAGCCCGCGCGGCCGCCACTACACCACCCATCCGATGGGTCTCGCGCGTCACCCGGCGCCTTCTGGCGCCCCTCCATCCGACGGCTCAGCAGCACCTCCACCGCCCGATTCGGCCGCACCACCGGAAACCCCTGCAGTGCTGCGCCATCACACCGCGCCTACCCACGACACCGCCAACACACCGAGCCGAAGCACCCGCACGACACGCGATGAACCGCCACCGTTCTGAAAGCCGGCACCTTTCGGTGCTCACTTCCCAGCGCACACCACTCGGTGCCCACGTCTCGGCGCCCACCGCTGTGCGCCCGGTATCGGCGTCCACTTCTCGGCGTCCACTTGTCGGCGTCCACTTCTCGGCGCCCACATCTCGGCGCCCACTTCTCGGCGCCCACTTCTCGGTGCCGCCGCGAGTGTCTCTGCGTGCTACTGGCGACGATGCGGGGTGCCCGCCTACCGGGTCAACCTCGACTCCTCGACACGACCTCCGCGAGCGTCACGGCCGGCAGTGCGTCCCCGACGTGCCACACCTCGCCCTCGATCAGCACCGACGTCTCCGTCTCGCGCTCGGCCGACGACCCACCGACCCACAGCTCGAGGACTCCCGGCTCCACCACGCGCTCGTATCGCGCATCCGTGAACGCCAGCCGCACCGCAGGCACCTCGAACCGCACCTCGACCTCCTCGCCGGGTTCGAGCGCCACACGCAGATACCCGAGAAGCTGCGCCACGGGTCGCGTCACGCTCCCGAGCACGTCGCGGCCATACAGCTGCACGAGGTCGACACCCCGCCGAGCTCCCGAGTTGCGCACCCGCACGGTCGCCGCGACAGGCTCGCCCGCGACCACGGTGGGCGAGGCGACCCGAAGCCCCGACCGCTCGAAGCTCGTGTACCCGAGCCCGAATCCGAAGGGCCGCACGGGTGTGCTGTCCGCACTGGTGATCTCGGTCGGCCCCCCGAGAATCGGATGCAGATAGCTGTACGGCTGCGCTCCCGCCGCCCTCGGCAACGACACCGGCAACCGGCCGGACGGCTCCACGTCGCCCGCCAGCACCGCGGCGAGCGCCGTCGCACCCTCCTCGCCCGGGAAGAAAGCCTGCACGACCGCCGACACGGCTCCCGTGGGTTCTCCCGCGTGCCGACCACCGACCCCGTCCACGGCCCACCCGATCGCATACGGACGACCCGACAGCACCACGAGCACCACGGGCGTCCCCGTCGCGGCGACCGCCTCCACGAGCGCACGCTGCCGCCCGGGCAGCTCGAGCGACTCCACGTCGTTCCCCTCGCCGACGGTGCCCCGGCCGAACAGCCCGGCACGGTCTCCCACCACGACGACCGCCACGTCCGCGGCGAGCGCCGCCGCCACGGCCGCCTCCACCGCAGCTGCAGCTCCCGCACCAGAGGCCTCGACGCCGAAAGCCTCGACGCCCTCAGCAGCCCCCTCGAACCCGCACCCCTCTGCATATTCCACTGCCCCCGCCCCGAACCTCCGCACGAAGGCCTCCCGCACGGTCGGTATCTCGAACCCGTACGGCGTGCCAGGATGATGCGCCAGCACATGGTTCGCGAATGAGTAGCACCCCATCAACGCCTCCGCGCTGTCGGCGTTGGGTCCGATCAGCGCCACCCGCACCCCGGCGGGGAGCGGCAGCACCCCGTCGTTAGACACCAGCACCAGCGACTCCTCCGCGAGCTGCCTCGCCAGCGCCCGGTGCTCGGCGTCGTCGACGTCGACCACGGCGGGCGCCTCCCCCAGCACCTCGTCGTAGTCGTCGTCGAGCAGCCCCAGTTCCTCCTTCTGCGTGAGGGCCCGCACGACCGCGAGGTCCACCAACGCCTCCGGAACACCCCCGCTCCGCACCCGCGAAGCGAGCGGCCCGAGGTACGCGTCCCCGCTCGGGAGCTCCACGTCGATCCCTGCGGCGAGAGCGAGCCCCGCGGCCTCCCCCCGATCCGCCGCCACCCCGTGCATCGTCTGCAGGAAGGCGACCGCGAAGTAGTCCGACACCACCACGCCGTCGAACCCCCAGCGATCCCTGAGCACGCCGGTGAGGTACTCCGCCGTCGCACCCACGGGCATCCCGTCGATCTCGGCGTACGAGTTCATCACCGACCGCACCCCACCGAGTCTCACGGCCATCTCGAACGGCGGCAGCAGCACGTCTTCGAGCTCGCGCCGCCCGGCGTGCACGGGCGCGTGATTCCGACCTCCCTGCGAGGCCGAGTAGCCCACGAAGTGCTTGAGCGTCGCGTGCACGCCGGCCGACTGCAGACCCCGCACGTATGCCGTACCCACGGTCCCCACGAGATACGGGTCCTCCCCGATGCACTCGTCGACCCGCCCCCACCGCGGGTCGCGGATGACGTCGAGCACGGGTGCGAGCCCCTGGTGCACCCCCAACTCGCGCATCGACCGCCCGATCGCCGCGCCCATCCGCTCGACCAGGGCCGGATCGAACGCCGCCCCCCAGGCCAGCGGCGTCGGGAACGTGGCGGCCTTCCACGCGGCGAGCCCCGTGAGCACCTCCTCGTGCACCAGCGCCGGAATCCCGAGACGGGTCTCCCGGCGGAGCCTTCGCTGCTCCCGCCACAGCCACGCGGCACGGTCGGCCGGGTCGACCGGCCGGGTGCCGTACACCCGGGTCAGGTGCCCGATGCCGTGCGCGGTCGCCTCGTCGTAGCGCGTCGACGAGGCCATCTCGCCCGCCATCGGCGCCACCACCTCGCCGCCCTGGTCGACCCAGTAGCCCACGAGTTGCGCGAGCTTCTCGTCGAGGGTCATGCGCGAGAGCAGGTCGAGTACCCGATCGGATGCGGGGGGCAGGCCCGAGGGGGCGAGGTCGTGTTCGAGTGTCACGCGTTATCCCTTGACGGCGCCGGTCAGTCCGCCGACGATGCGGCGTTCGAACAGGCTGAAGAACAGGAGGGCGGGGATCATGGAGAGCGAGGTGAACGCCAGCACCTTCGCGGTGTCGACCGCGTACTGCGAGGCGAACGCCTGGGTGCCGAGCGGCAGGGTGTACGCCGCCTCGTCGTTGAGGATGAACAGGGGCAGCATGTAGGAGTTCCAGCTGCCGATGAAGGCCAGGATGCTCACGGTGATGACCCCGGGCACGGCGAGCCTGATCACCATCCGCCAGAAGAAGCCGAGCCGGCTGCATCCGTCGATCGCCGCCGCCTCCTGGATCTCGTTCGGGATCGCGGCGAGGAACGGCACCAGGATGATGATCGTCATCGGCAGCGCGAACGCGATCTGCGGCACGATCACACCCGCGAGCGAGTTCATGAGACCGAGGTTGCGCACGAGGATGTACAGCGGGGTGATCGCGACGGTCATGGGGAACATCAGCCCTGCCGTGAACAGCGCGTACACCGCCCCACGACCGCGGAACGAATACCGCGAGAGCGCGAACGCGGCCATGAGCCCCAGCGCCACCACGAACACGGTCGTCGCGACCGCGGCGACGGCGGAGTTGGCCACCTGCCCCCAGAACACCCCGCTGGTGAGCACGTCGGCGTAGTTCGACCACTGCCACACCACGGGCAGACCCGACGGGTCGACCGTGATCTCGGAGTTCGACCGGAAGCCGCCGAGGATGATGTACGCCACGGGGGCGAGCATGAGCCCCACGAGCACGAGGGCGACGAAGTAGACGATGAACGTCGAGCGCGAATGTGGCACGGTGCGCGGGCGGGTGGGGGGTCGGGATGCGGGTCGCCGCCGCGGAGCGAGAGTCAGTGTCTGCGCCATCAGTGCGTCCCTCCCGTGATCGCGCCCGCGGTGTCGCGGCGCAGCACGAATCGTTGATACAGCAGGGCGATCACGAGCGAGATGAGGAAGATCACCAGCGCCACCGCGCTCCCGTAGCCGTAGCTGCCCGCGTTGCGGCCGTTCGCCACCATGTAGGTGGCCATGGTCGACGTGCCCGCGGTCGAGGCCACGTACTGGCCCCAGATGATCCAGACCAGGTCGAACAGCTGCAGCGAGCCGATGATCGACAGGAAGGCCCAGATGCGGATGGTCGGCCCCATGAGCGGCAGCACGATGTGTCGCTGGATCTGCCAGTAGCTCGCTCCGTCGATCGCCGCCGCCTCGCTGAGCTCCTCGGGGATGCCCTGCAGGCCGGCGAGGAAGAGGATGACCGCGAACCCGACGTACTTCCACGTGATGATGACGAGCAGCGTCCAGATCGCGATCGACGGGTCGGAGAGCCAGTCGGTGGCGAGGGCGCCGAGTCCCACCTTGTCGAGCAGGCCGTTGAGCGCGCC
The DNA here is from genome assembly GCF_024979255.1 of Herbiconiux moechotypicola. Taxonomy (GTDB): domain Bacteria; phylum Actinomycetota; class Actinomycetes; order Actinomycetales; family Microbacteriaceae; genus Herbiconiux; species Herbiconiux moechotypicola. Next base: position 298,097 of record NZ_JANLCN010000006.1, on the reverse strand, counting down.
GGTCGACTGGAGCATCAGGCTCCAGCCGAGCCCCACCACCACCTCGGAGATGACGTAGGGCACGAAGATGAGCACCCGGATGAGCGACTGGAACCTCAGCTTGCGGTTGAGCAGCAGGGCGAGCCCGAGTGCGAGCGGGCCCTGCAGCACGAGCGACATCACCACGATGAAGGCGTTGTGGCCGAGCGCCTCGTGGAACGCGGGGTCGGTGAGGATGGTGATGTAGTTGCGCAGCCCCACGAAGTCGGTGGCGGGGCCGTAGCCCGACCAGCTGAAGAAGCCGTAGTAGGCCGCCATCGCCACCGGGAAGATGACGAAGGCGACGAACACCACCAGAGCCGGGCCGATGAGCAGCAGCAGTTCGGCCCGCTGCGGCCAGCGGCCCTGGTGCTTTCGGGGCCGACTGGGTGCCGTGCCGGTTCCTGAGCCGGAGACCCCGGCGGGGGGCGGTGCCTGGAGTGCACCGTCCCCCGCCGTCGTAGCCGGCGCCGCCGTCGCGGATCCCGCGGAAGCCCGAGCCGGGAGCCGATCGTCGTGGAGCGTCGTCATGGATGTGCCCTACGACTTGGCCGCCGCGGCGTTCACCGCGTCGACGATCCCCTGGGCGTCTCCCTTGCCCGCGAACATGTCGACGACGGCCACGTTGAGCGCGTTACCCACGTTCTGGCCGTAGAGGGTGTCGAGCCACAGCACGACGTAGGGTGCCTCACTGTAGGCGGCCAGCACGTCCTGCAGCGCCGGGTCGGTGACCACGCCCTGCGCCTCCTGCGAGGCCGGCAGGGTCTGGAACGCCTCGGCGTAACCCTCCTGGTTGTCCTTCTCCACGATGAAGTTGAGGAAGTCGACGCACTCCTTCGGTGCGTTCACCCAGCACGAGAACCCGTCGACGCCGCCCATCATCGCGCCCGGCTCGCCGTCGCCGCCCGGAACCTCGGGGAACGCGAACCACTTGAGGTCGGCGAGCGGCTGCTCGTCGGGGGTGAGCGAGGCGATCACGCCGGGATCCCACGCGCCCATCAGCTCCATGCCGGCCTGGTGGTTGGCGAGCAGACCCGCCGACGAACCGGCGCCCTGCTGCGCGGCCGTGGTGAGGAACCCGTCGTTGAAGGGCTCGGTGTCGAGGAACGACTGCAGGTTCTCGCCCGCGGTGAGCCAGCACTCGTCGTCGAAGGTGCGGCTCTCGGCCGCGGCGTCGAGCGCGTCTTTCGAGCAGGCCCGCAGGGCGAAGTTGTAGTACCAGTGGGCGGCGGGCCAGGCGTCTTTCGCACCCACCGCGATCGGGTCGATGCCGGCCGACTTCAGCTGCTCGTCGACGCCTTCGAGCTCGTCGATGGTGCCGGGGGTCTCGGTGACGCCCGCCTCGGTGAACAGGTCGGAGGAGTAGAAGATGCCGGAGGGCAGCACCGATACGGGCATCCCGTAGTTCTTGCCGTCGACCTCGAAGGCCGAGAGCGAATTGCCGACCGCGGCCTTGGCCTCGTCGGAGATGCCGTCGGTGAGGTCCATCACCTGACCGGCCTTCACCACGTCGGCGAGCTTGCCGCCGCCGCGGGCCATGAACACGTCGGGTGCGTCGCCCGAGTTGAGGGCGGTCTGCAGCTTGCCGTCCATCTCCTCGTTCTGCACGGCCTGGATCTCGACCGTCACCCCGGGGTTGGCGGCCTCGAAGGCCGCGGCCGTGTCGACCCAGTACTGTTTGCCGGCACCGGTGGTGGAGTTGTGCCAGAAGGTGAGGGTGACGCCGTCACCGGATGCGCTGTCGCCGCCTCCGGCCGAACATCCGCTGAGGGCGAGGGCGCCGAGCACGACGGCTGCCGTGCCGGCCAGGAACCTGGTGTGTCTCATCTGCTGTGAACCTGCTCTCTTCATTGAGTCGCGCTGGTGGGAATGGGTCGAGTGTCGCAACCGGGTGGTGACTCGTCAAACGTTTTCGAAAACCTTTTCCACGGGTCTACACTCGGCGTTCATGACAGCGACGGTGATGTCGGCGGAGCGCTCGGCGTGATGGCGCGGGCGACGGGATGCGCGGTACGGGCTGCTCGCGGGCGCGGCCCGGGGTGGGCTGCATGATGGCCCGCGCGACGATCCACGACGTGGCGGCGGCGGCCGGGGTGTCGGTGGCGACGGTCTCGAAGGCCGTGAACGGCCGCTACGGCGTCTCCCCCGACACCGCGGTGCGTGTGCTCGAGGCGGTCGAGGCGCTCGGCTACGAGTCGAGCCTCGTCGCGAGCAGCATGCGCGCGAGGCGCACGGGGGTGATCGGGGTGCTGGTCGCCGACTTCGAGCCGTTCAGCGCCGAGATCCTCAAGGGTGTGGGCGTCGCCCTCCACGGCTCGCGCTACGACCTGCTCGCCTACAGCGGCTCGAGGCAGGGCGACGGCGAGGGTTGGGAGCGCCGATCGCTCAGCCGTCTCAGCGGCACGCTGATCGACGGCGCGATCATGGTCACCCCCACGGTGGTGAACGCCGCCGCCGAGGTACCGGTGGTGGCCGTCGACCCGCACACCGGACGCGCCGACCTCCCCACCGTCGAGGCCGACAGCCGCGGCGGCGCGCGCGAGGCCGTCGACTACCTCGTCTCGCTCGGCCACCGGCGCATCGGCTTCGTCGCCGGCCGGCCCGACCTCCGCTCCTCTCGGCTCCGCGACGCCGGCTACCGCGACGCCCTCGCCGCCGCGGGCCTCGGACACGACCCGGCCCTCGTGCGCGTCGGTTTCTACGATGCCGACAGCGCCCGCCGTGCGGCACAGGAACTCCTCACGCAGCCCGACCCTCCCACCGCCGTGTTCGCGGCCAACGACCTCTCGGCCATCGCCATCATCGAGGTGGCGCGCGCGCTCGGACTCGAGGTGCCGACCGACCTCTCGGTCGTGGGCTTCGACGACGTGCCGGAGGCCTCGCGCTCGGGACTCCCCCTCACCACCGTGCGCCAGCCGATGCAGAGCATCGGGCAGACCGCCGCCACGATGCTGTCGGCGCTCATGGCGGGCGACACCCTCTCCACGCTGCACGTGCTCCTGCCCACCAAACTCGTCCGCCGTGCCACGACGGCCCCGCCGCGCTCCGGATAGCGCGGCACCCACCCGGCAATCCGCATTACCCGCCACCTACCATCCATCACCGAGCCCCGAGGAGTTCCATGGGCCGCTACCGCAATCCCGTCCTGACGGGCTGCCACCCCGACCCGAGCCTCTGCCGTGTCGGCGACGAGTTCTTCCTCGTCACCTCGACCTTCGAGTACCTCCCCGGCCTGCCGGTGCACCGTTCCACGAACCTCGTCGACTGGGAGCCTCTCGGCCACGCCATCGACCGGTCCGATCAGCTCGACCTCTCCGCGCTCGCCGGTTCTCGGGGACTGTACGCGCCCACCATCCGCCACGACGGCCAGCGCTTCCTCGTCGTGTGCACCGTGGTGGGTCCCGATCCGACGGCCCCGCCCGCCGGCGGCGCCACGGGGCATGAGACCACCTGGCACGGTCGCACCGGCCATTTCGCGGTCACCGCGACGGATGCGCGTGGCCCGTGGTCCGACCCGGTCTGGATCGACGGGGTCGGCGGGTTCGATCCCTCGCTCACCATCGACGGCGACTCGCTCTGGTTGTGCGGCACCGAGCCGGCGTCGCCCGCGGAGTGGCCGGGTCAGACGAACGTGTGGGTCGTCGAGCTCGATCCCGCTTCGTTCCAGGCGCTCGGAGCGCCGACCGTCATCTGGCAGGGCGCCCTGGCCGGCGCCGTCTGGGCGGAGGGCCCGCACATCCTGGCCCGGCCCGGGGGCGGCTGGATGCTCGTGGCCGCCGAGGGCGGCACGGCCCGCGAGCACGCGGTGTGCGTGGCGTACGCCGACGAGATCACCGGCCCGTATCGCGGCGACCCCGGCAACCCCAGGCTCACCCATCGCGATCTCGGCGGCCTGGCCCCCATCGCCGCGGTCGGGCACGCCGATCTCGTCGACGACACCGCCGGGCGCACCTGGGCCACCGTGCTGGCCACCACCCCGGTCGACGGCGAGGACGGACTCCTGGGCCGCCAGACCCACCTCGTGCCGGTGGAGTGGGAGGACGGCCGGCCCGTGTTCGCCCCCGGCGAGGCCCGGGTGCGCGCCGTGATGGAGGCCGACGGTGTGCCCGACCAGGCTCCGGCACCGACCGTCTTCGACGACGGATTCGACGCGTCCGAGCTCGACCTCGCCTGGAACGGAGTGGGCCGGCATCCCTCGGAGTTCGCGACGCCGGGGTCGCCCGGGACGCCGCTGCTCCTGTCCGGGGGCGCCGAGCCTGCCTCGCTCGGACCGCAGTCGTTCCTGGGGAGGCGCCTTCCCCACGCAGCGGTCGACGCGAGCGTCACCCTGCGGAGTCCGGTGTCGGGAGCCGGGCCGGAATCCGGACTAGGTTCTCCGTCACGGCCGACCGAGGGCGGAGCACTCCGCGGCGGGCTGCTGCTGCGCACGAGCGAGCGGGCCCACCTCGAGCTGGCGGTCGACTCGCACGGCACCGCCATCTGCTCGCTGGTCGCCGACGGCATCCGCACCGCCCTCGCCGAGGCCACGACCGTGGACGACCCGCTCACGGTGCTGGAGCTGCGCATCCGTCACCGTCGGGCAGCGGCGCTGGTGGACGGCGTCACCGTCGCGGAGGCCGATCTCACCGCCCTCGTGCCCGATCAGGCGAGCGGGTTCGTGGGCGCCTGGATCGGGCCGTTCGCCGTCGGCCGGGCCGACGAGTCGATCGAGGTGGAGCGGGTCACGCTGCTCGTGAGGGCAGAGGAGGGCTGATCGCCTCCCGCATCATCCCTCGCGCACCACGTCGAGGGCGTGCTGCAGGTCGTCGGGGTAGTGGCTGGTGAACTCCACGTACTCCCGCGTCTCGGGGTGGATGAAACCCAGCCGCATCGCGTGCAGCCACTGGCGGGTCAGCCCGAGCCGTGCCGAGAGCACCGGATCGGCTCCGTAGAGCGTGTCGCCGCAGCACGGGTGCTTCTGGGCCGACATGTGCACCCGGATCTGGTGGGTGCGCCCCGTCTCGAGGTGGATCTCGAGCAGCGTGGCGGCCCGGAAAGCCTCGAGCGTCTCGTAGTGCGTGACCGACGGCTTGCCGGCCGCGGTCACCGCGAACTTCCAGTCCGACTTCGGGTGACGGCCGATGGGCGCGTCGATCGTGCCCGAGAACGGATCGGGGTGCCCTTGCACGAGGGCATGGTAGATCTTGTTCACCTCGCGGTCGTGGAAGGCCCGCTTCAGCCAGGTGTACGCGCTCTCGGTCTTCGCCACGACCATCAGACCGCTGGTGCCCGCGTCGAGCCGGTGCACGATGCCCGCGCGCTCCGCCGCTCCGCTCGTGGCGATGCGGAACCCGGCGCCGGCGAGGGCGCCGAGCACCGTGGGTCCTTCCCACCCGACCGACGGATGCGCGGCAACCCCCACGGGCTTGTCGACCACCACGATGCTGTCGTCGTCGTAGACGATCCCGAGCTCGGGAACGATCACCGGCACGATCCGCGGCTCCTCGCGCGGCGACCACTCCACCGAGAGCCAGCCGTCACGGCGCAGGCGATCCGACTTTCCGACCACCCGGCCGTCGAGGCTCACTCCGCCGGCGTCGACCACCTCGGCCGCGAAGGTGCGCGAGAAGCCGAGCAGCTTGGCGATGCCGGCGTCGACGCGGGTTCCGTCGAGTCCGTCGGGCACCGGGAGGGTCCGCGATTCCATGAGGCGACCGACCGTCAGTTCTCGTCGCGCGCGACGGCGGCGTCGGCGTTGTCGGCGCCGTCGGCCTTCTTCGCCGGTACCGCCTTCGTGCCGTCCAGGCCGATGCCCCGGATGGTGAGGATGAGGAACAGCACCATCGCCGCGGTGATGGACACGTCGGCGAGGTTGAAGATGGCGGGCAGCAGCGGGATGGTGAGGAAGTCGATCACGTGCCCCACACCGAAGCCCGGCTCGCGGAACAGCCGGTCGGCAAGGTTTCCGACGGTGCCGCCGAGCAGCAGACCGAACACCCAGGCCCAGGCGAACGACCGGATGCGGCGCGAGAACCAGATGATGACCACCGTCACCGCACTGGCGAGGATCGCGAAGATCCAGGTGTAGGCGTTGCCGATCGAGAAGGCGGCACCCGGGTTCTTCACGAAATGGAACTGGAGCAGGTCGCCCAGCACGGGGACGACCTCGCCCAGTTCGAGGTTCTGCACGACGAGGAACTTCGAGATCTGATCGATCGCGACCGAGGCCAGCGCGACGGCGATCAGCACGACGAGAACCCGCGGCCGGGCCCGGCTGGTGCCGGACCCGAGCGCGGGATTCGTCTCTTCCGAGGGGTTCTCCGCCGGGGTGCTATCCGCCAAAGCCGCTGAAGCTCGGCGACGACGGCGCCTTCTCGGCGTCGACGCTCGAGGAGGTCAGCTCGCCGAGCTGCTCCTCGATGTAGCTCTTGAGACCGGCACGGTAGTCCTTCTCGAAGGTGCGCAGCTCGTCGATGCGGTGCTCGATGCCGGCCTTCTCCTGGTTGAGACGGGCCAGCTCGTTGCGCTGCTTGGTCTCGGCCTCGGCCACGATGCGGGCCGCGGTGGCGTGACCCTCGGCGATGAGGGCGTCGCGCTTGTCGGCACCCTCCTTGACGTGCTCGTCGTGGAGACGGCGGGCCAGCTGCAGCAGGTTCGTGGTGGAGACCGACTCGTCGTCGACCTCGGCGACGGGGGCGGCCACCGGTGCGGGCGCGGGAGCCGGCGTGGGCTCCTCGACGACCTCTTCGACGACGGCCACGGGAGCGGGGGCCGGAGCGGCCGCGGGAGCACCCTCGAGGCGGGCCTTCAGCTCCTCGTTCTCCTGGGTGAGGCGGCGCAGCTCGACGACGACCTCGTCGAGGAAGTCGTCGACCTCGTCCTGGTCGTACCCTTCACGGAACTTGGTCTGAGAGAATCTCTTGTTGACGACATCTTCCGGAGTCAACGCCATGGTTTTCCACCTTTTGTACTTCGACGACAGTGATAACGCGTTGCTAACCGTAGCAACAATCCCGGCGAACGTCCCGTGAACGGGGCGACTCACCAGAAGCCGTAGCTCCCAGGATACAGCCTGACCCTCTTGAGCACAGGACTGTGACGCGTGATTGCGCCGTCGGGAGGCTGCGGCCGAGGCCGCGCGGAAGAACTAGACCGCGCGGAAGAACCCGGCGACCGACATGGCGATGATAACGATCAGCATGACGATGCTCCACCCGAAGTCGAGCGCCACCGCACCGAGCCGGAGCGGCGGGATGATGCGGCGGAAGAAGCGGATGGGCGGGTCGGTGACCGTGTAGGTCACCTCGGCCAGCACGAGCAGCGCGCCCGTCGGCCGCCAGTCGCGGCGCACCGTGCGCACGAGGTCGAGGACGAAGCGTCCCCACATCAGGAAGAAGTACAGCAGCAGCGCGAAATAGACGACGGTCGCGACGATCGAGACGAGGGAACCCACCCCGTAATTATGACTGCACGAAGAACGACGACTCCGCACGGGAGTCGCCGGAGGCGTCGCCCGACACCGAGACATGCGAGGGCGAGAGCAGGAAGACCTTGCTCGTCACACGCTCGATCTTGCCGTAGAGGCCCTGCGAGAGCCCGCCCGCGAAGTCGATGAGGCGGCGCGCGTCGGCATCCGTCATCTGCGACAGGTTGATGATGACCGGGATGCCCTCGCGGAAGTTCTCGGCGATCAGCTGAGCGTCTTTGTACTGCTTGGGGTGGACGGTGAGGATCTCGTTCATCTCAGCGGGGGCCACATTCTTCGGAGTGTGCTGCACGGGCTTGCGGAGGGGGGTCACCGGGGCGCGGTTACCGGTGTGCGCCTGCGCGGCGGGCGCGGAGGACTGCGGATGTGGCACCGGGGCGACCGGCGTGGTCGCCTGGGCCTGGGTGGCGGGCGTCTCGTACTCGAGCTCTTCGTCGGCGAGCCCCAGGTACACCATGGTCTTGCGGAGCGGGTTGGCCATCAGAACCTCCGGTTGCAGTTGCGTTCTTCCTGCTCAGAAGATTAATCGCGCTGCGGCCGGTTTCCGGTGATTGCCGTGCCGATGCAGAGGTGTGTCGCCGACAATTCGCGCGAGCTATTCCTGCGACGGCCGGGGCCCCGTGATGGCCGTGCCGATGCGGAGGTGCGTCGCGCCCTCGGCGATCGCCTCGCGGAAGTCGTGGGACATGCCGGCCGAGATCTCGGTGGCCGTGGGCACCACGATGGCGACCTGCTCGCTGATCGCCTTCAATCGCGCGAACGCACGCCGCGGTTCCTCCCCGAGCGGTGCGACGGCCATCACCCCGCGCAGGCGGAGCCCCGTGGCGGCCTCGGTGGCGATCAGTTCGGCCAGTCGCGGCGCGTCGTCGGGCCGGGCGCCACCGCGAGCGGGGTCGTCGGTGAGGTTCACCTGCAGGAACGCGTCCAGCGTCGCCTCGCCGTCTGCGGGCCGGGCGAGTGCGGTCACGAGAGCCTCACGGTCGATCGAGTGCACCACGCTGGCGTACTCGCGCACCTGTCGCGCCTTCTTCGACTGCAGCTGGCCGACGAAATGCCAGTGCACGCCATCGAGATCGGCGAGCTCGGCCGCCTTCTCCCTGGCCTCCTGGTGCCGGTTCTCCCCGAAATCACGCACGCCGAGCGCGTGGAGCGCGCGCACGAGCGAGGCGGGGTGGAACTTCGTTACCGCGATGAGGGTGAGCTCCTCGGGCTCACGGCCGGATGCGCGTGCGGCGTCCGCGATCCCGGCCCGCATGGCCGCCAACCGGTCGGCCAGTGTGCCCTCAGGCTCGACCATGCCGCCACGATCTCGCAGCGCCGGCATCCACGGTGGAGACCCGGGCGGTCACTTGAGGAAGTCGGGCACGTCGAGGTCGGAGTCGTCGTCGTCGGAGGCGGGGTCGAGCGCGACCGCGCCGGTGAGCCCGAGGTCGGCCGCCGGGGTCGACCACGAGGCCGTGGCGGGGCTGTCCTGCGACTCCTCCTGCTGACGCTCCGCGCGGTGGTCGCGGCGGAGGGTCGCCGTGGCCGAGCCGTGACGGCCGTAGGGGTCCGACTCCTCGGAGGCGCCCACGAAGCTGCCCCGGCGCGACTCCGCCGGCGCCGCGACCGGGTTCGGCTCGCCGCCGTCGAAGCCGGCGGCGATCACCGTCACGCGCACCTCGTCGCCGAGGGTGTCGTCGATCACGGCACCGAAGATGATGTTCGCCTCGGGGTGGACCGCATCCTGAACCAGCTTCGCGGCGTCGTTGATCTCGAAGATGCCGAGGTTCGAGCCGCCCTGGATCGAGAGCAGCACACCGTGCGCGCCGTCGATCGAGGCCTCGAGCAGCGGGCTCGCGACCGCCAGCTCGGCCGCCTTGATGGCACGGTCGGCACCCCGGCTCGAGCCGATTCCCATGAGCGCCGAACCCGCGCCCTGCATGACCGACTTCACGTCGGCGAAGTCGAGGTTGATGAGGCCGGGGGTGGTGATGAGGTCGGTGATGCCCTGCACGCCGGCGAGCAGCACCTGGTCTGCGGTCGAGAAGGCCTCGAGCATGCTGATGCCGCGGTCACTGATCTCGAGCAGGCGGTCGTTGGGCACGACGATGAGGGTGTCGACCTCGTTCTTGAGCGTGGAGACACCGTCTTCGGCCTGGGCCGCCCGGCGCTTGCCCTCGAAGCCGAAGGGCTTCGTGACGACACCGATGGTGAGCGCTCCGATCGACTTCGCGATGCGCGCCACGACCGGAGCACCGCCCGTGCCGGTTCCGCCGCCCTCGCCCGCCGTCACGAACACCATGTCGGCCCCGGCGAGGGCCTCCTCGATCTCTTCGGCGTGGTCTTCGGCGGCACGACGGCCCACCTCGGGGTCGGCGCCGGCGCCGAGGCCCCGGGTGATCTCGCGGCCCACGTCGAGCTTGACGTCGGCGTCGCTCATGAGCAGGGCCTGGGCGTCGGTGTTGATCGCGATGAACTCGACTCCGCGGAGGCCGAGCTCGATCATGCGGTTGACGGCGTTCACACCGCCGCCGCCGATGCCGACGACCTTGATCACGGCGAGGTAGTTCTGGTTTGCAGTCACGTGCGGCCTCCGCGGGATCCTCAAGTCTCAAGTTCAGGTAGAGAGTTAAAGTTCTACCCAGTAGATGTTTCCTACGACGACGTTAGGCGAGAACCCTCGCGCCACCCGGGAGACGCGCCGCGTGTCGCGGAGGCCAGGGAGGGATGAACAGGGCTCAGCGGATGACGGGGCTCTGCGGGCTCGACACGTCGTACTCCACCGCGGCGGCCGGATCCTGGGTGGCGATGAGGCGCTGCAGGATGAGCGCCTTGAGATCCGAGTCCTCCGCGCTCCCCCAGACGACACGCTGGCCCGCTCCGGTGAACACCATCGTCACACTGTCGGGAGTCGTGCCGCTGATGGAGTCGACCTGGGTGAGGAGCGCGTCGGGCAAGGACATGAGCACGGCCGCCGCCGCCTCGAAGCCCGGGCCGCCGAAGGTCGTCCCGCTGAGATCGAGGAGGGGGAAGCCCGCGATCCGCTCGGCCGACTGCTGCACGGTGACCCCGGCCGCGTCGATGAGCTGGTAGCCCTGCTCGGTCTGGACCTGCGCCACCGGGCGGCGTTCGACCAAGCGCACCGCGAGGGTGTCGGGAGGCCTCGCTTCCACCGAGTACGACGCGATGAGCGGGAACCCTGCGAGCTCCTGCTCGATCGCTCCGTAGTCGACGAGCGCCAGAGGGCGGCCCTGCTGCTCGGCCAGCGCCGAGGTCACGGTGCCCGGGTCGAGCCGCGAGGTGCCCTCGATCACGATCTGGCGCACCGAGAGCAGGGGCGAATAGGCCACCAGCAGCACGAGCAGCACCAGAGATCCCAGCACGGCACCCGAGACCGCCCACGCGAGGCGGCGACGACGGCTGCGCACCGTGAAGCGCCGGGCCTCGAGCCGCTCGAACCGGCGGCGGCGACGAGTGGCCCTGCGCAGCTCACGCCGGGCTGCGGCGCTCGACCGGGCTGCCTGCGGTGCGTCGGGCTCGCCGTCGTCGGCGAGCTCGCTCGCACCGGGGGCACGCCTGGCGCGTTCGGCCGATGCCGTGGTCGTGGCCGGGCGCGCTTTCACCGTGGTGCCCCGCCGGGCGGCTGTGCTCTCGGACGCTCGCGCCGGCGCTCGCATCGCGCCACGCGCATCCGCGTCGGAACGGGTGCCGGCCTGCGTGTCGATTCGGTCGACCGGCACCGTGGCATCGGCATCGGCATCGGCGCCACGCGGGCCCCGCGACGCGACCGTGTCGAGTCGGTCGACCGGCACCGTGGCCTCGGAGTCGGCACGAGTGTGCGTCGCAGGCTTCGGGCGTCGCACGCGGGGTTCGGCCGGTGTGCGCGGCTCGGGGTCACCCGCGGGCGGCGGTGCGGGCGGGGTGATGCCCGGGGGGCGCCTCACTCGGCCTCAGCGGTGACGGCGGCCTCGGCGGTGACGGCGGTCTCGGGGGTGACAGCGGTCTCGGGGGTGACAGCGGCGTCGGCACCGGAACCCTCGGCCGCCTCGAGGGCGCCGAGCAACTGGGGCACGATGAGGTTCACATCGCCGCACCCGAGGGTGACCACGAAGTCGCCGGGCCGGGCGATGCTCGCCGTGAAGTCGGCGGCGCTCTGCCAGTCGTCGATATAGGCCACCTTGGCGGGGTCGGCGAAGCGCTCCGACACGAGGGCGCCCGTGACCCCCTCGATCGGGTCCTCCCGCGCGCCGCACACCTCGAGCACCACGGTGAAGTCGGCCACGCGCTCGAGCGTCTCGGCGAACTGACCGGCCATGAGCTGGGTGCGGCTGTACAGGTGCGGCTGGTGCACGGCGATGATGCGCCCCTCCCCCACGACCGTGCGCGCCGCGGTGAGCGCGGCGTCGACCTCGGTGGGGTGATGGGCGTAGTCGTCGTAGACGCTCACGCCGCCGACGGTGCCGTGCAGCTCGAACCGCCGGCCGGTGCCCCCGAACGCACCCACCGCGGTGAGCGCCGCATCCGGAGCGAACCCCAGCCCCACGAGCACGGCCATCGCGCCGGCCGCGTTGACGGCGTTGTGCCGCCCGGGCACCCGCAGCACGCCGGTGTAGTCGACGCCCTGGTAGGAGACGACGAAGCGCACGGGCCCGTCGGTCTCGATGGAGTGCACGCGGAAGTCGGCGTCGTCGGCCTCGCCGAAGGTGAGCACGCGCGGGTGCGACACCCGCGACGACACGCGGAGGGCGCCCGCGTCGTCGGAGGAGACCACCACGAACTCCGACGCGGCGTCGGCGAAGCGCACGAACGCCTCTTCCACCGCTTCCACCGAGCCGTAGTGGTCGAGGTGGTCGGGGTCGACGTTGGTGATGAGCGCGACCGCGGTGTCGTAGAGCAGGAAGGAGCCGTCGGACTCGTCGGCCTCGAGCACGAACAGCTCACCGTCGCCGAAGGCCGAACTGGTGCCGAGCTCGGAGATCACACCGCCGTTGACGAAGCTGGGCCGGCTCGCCTCGTCGGTGAGTTCGAGCAGCGCCGTCACCACCATGCCTGTCGAGGTGGTCTTGCCGTGCGCGCCGGCCACCGCCACGACGCGCTTGCGGTTGGCGAGCCAGGCGAGTGCCTGCGAGCGGTGCAGCACCGTGAGCCCCTTCTCCTTCGCGAGGAGGTACTCGGGGTTGTCGGGCCAGAGCGCGCTCGTGACCACCAGGGTGTCGGCGTCGCCGACGTGAGCGGCATCGTGGCCGACCGCGACGGGGATGCCGAGGGCGCGGAGCTTGCCCGCGGTCTTCGAATCGCTGCGGTCGGAGCCGGTGACGGTGAGGCCGGCGGCGTGGAACAGCCGGGCGATGCCGCTCATGCCCGACCCGCCGATGCCCACGAAGTGCACCGCACCGAGGTTCTCGGGGATGGTCAGATCGAGGTCGGGCTTGATCACGGACTCACGCTTTCTTCGGGTGCTCAGGATGCCGGCGACGGCCGCGCATCCGACACCACGTTACGCTCCCCCGGCTGGCGATCGGCTCAGCGCGCGCCGGGGAGTGCGCGCTGCACGAGGTCGGAGAGACGGGCGGAGGCGTCGGGGATGCCGGCGGCGCGCGAGGCGACGGCCATGCGGGCCACGCGATCGCGGTCGGCGAGCAGCGGCAGCAGGGTGCCGTCCACGTAACCGGGGACGAACTCGGCGTCGGCCACGAGCACCGCACCGCCCGCGTTCACGAGGTCGAGCGCGTTGAAGCGCTGCTCGCCGTTGCCGACCGGGTAGGGCACGAGCACGGAGGGCACGCCGACCACGGCGAGCTCCGACACGGTCGACCCTCCGGCCCGCGAGACCGCGAAGTCGGCGGCGGCGAGCGCGAGCTCCATGCGGTCGCAGTAGTTCATGAACACGTAGCCGGGCAGCCCGGGGTCGGCGACCTCGGCGCGGGCACCTGCGATGTGCAGTACGTTCCAGCCGGTGTCGACGAGCGCCTGGGCGCGGGCGTGCACGGTGGCGTTGATTCGCCGGGCACCGAGCGAGCCACCGGTCACGAGCAGGGTGGGGCGGTCGGGGTCGAGCCCGAACAGCTCGCGCCCCTTCACGGCCGCCGTCGCGCGGCGCGCGGGGTCGGCGAGCTCCGTCACCTCGGAACGCAACGGCATGCCCACCAGGGTCTGGTGCGGCAGCGTGGTCGAGGCGAAGGTCACGCCCACCCAGGGCGAGTAGCGGGCCCCGAGCCAGTTGGCGAGCCCGGGCTTGGCGTTGCCCTCGTGGATGACGAAGGGTACCTTCGCCCGCCGGGCACCGAGGTAGCCGGGCGCCGAAGCGTAGCCGCCGAAGCCGACCACCACGTCGATCGAGCGGTCGGCGATGAGCGCCGCCACCTCGGCGACCGTGCGACGGAAGGCCCGCGGGAAGCGCAATGCCGCCCCGTTCGGGCGACGCGGGAACGGCAGTTTCGGGATGGTGACGAGCTCGTAGCCGCGCTCGGGCACGAGACGCGCCTCGAGTCCCTCCGCGGTGCCCAGCACCACGATCTCGGCCTCGGGGTCACGGCGGCGCAGCTCGTCGGCCGTCGCGACGAGCGGGTTCACGTGGCCGGCGGTGCCACCGCCGGCGAGCAGGTAGGCGGTCACGCGCGCGACTCCCGGCGCAGCGCACCCGTCGGCCGCCCCGAGTTCTCCCGCGCGATCGCGAGGACGATCTGCACCGTCACGATCGCACCCCCGAGGCCTTGGGCGTCGCCGAGTTCTCCCGCGCGATCGCGAGGACTATGCCGATGGCGGCCAGCGTGGTGAGCAGTGCGGATCCCCCCGACGAGATGAGCGGCAGCGGCACCCCGAGCACGGGCAGCAGCCCCACCACCACGGCGATGTTCACGAACGCCTGCCCGATCAGCCACACCATCACGGCCCCGGTCGCGACCTTCGAGAACATGTCGTCGGTCGAGCGGATGATGCGCACGAACGCGATCGCCAGCGCCACGAACAGCGCCAGCACCACGATCGCGCCCACGAGACCGAGCTCCTCACCGATGATGGCGAAGATGTAGTCGTTGTCGGCGGCCGGCAGCCACGACCACTTGGCCCGGGAGTTGCCGAGCCCCACCCCGAAGATGCCGCCGCCCGCCAGCGCCCACTCGCCGTGCTGAGCCTGCCAGTCGGAGCCCTCGTAATCGCTTCCGCCGCCGTTGAAGAAGTTCAGGATGCGCCCGGTGCGGCTCTCGCTCGAGAACGCCACCGCCACCGCGATGACCGCGCCTGCCAGCAGCGGCAGCACGAGCATCCTGAGCTTGATGCCTGCGTAGAACAGCGCGCCGAACACCAGGCCCGCCATGATCATCACCGTGCCGAGGTCGCCGCCGAGCAGCACCAGCGCGATCGCGCCGCCGGCCACCGGAAGCACCGGGATGACGACGTGGCCGAAACGGCCGAGCAGCTGCTCCTTCTTGGCGAGGATCGAGCCCATCCAGATGACCAGGGCGAGCTTCACCAACTCGGAGGGCTGGAAGTTGAAGCTGCCGATGCCGATCCAGTTGAGGTTGCCGCCCACCTCGATGCCGAGCGGGGTGAACACGAGCAGCTGCACGCCCACGGCCACGAAGATGGCCACCCAGGCCCAGCGCTTGAAGAACCGGATGGGCAGCCTCGAGATGACGAGCATGAGCGGGATGCCGATGAGGGCGAACATCCCCTGCTTCCAGAACAGGCCGAAGAAGCCCTGGCGGCCCAGGTAGGAGTCGATCGACGAGGAAGAGAGCACCATGACGAGCCCGAGCAGCACCAGGAACAGGGTGGTGCCGAGCAGCAGGAAGTAGTTGCCCGACTCGGCCGTGAAGACGTGACCGAGCGAGATGCGGGCCGAGCGGGGGCCGGAGGTTGCCGTGGAGCCCGCGCCGAACCTAGGGAGCGTGCGGGAGGGGGTCGTCACCGTCAATGCCTCCCAGGTGGCTGCGCACCGCGGCCGCGAAGCGGTCGCCGCGGTCGCCGTAGTCTCGGAACTGGTCCATCGACGCCGCCGCCGGTGCCAGCAGCACGGTGTCTCCGGGCGCGGCCACCCCGGCCGCCAGAGCGACCGCCGCGGCCATCACGTCTTCAGTCTCATCGTGCAGCACCTCGAACAGCGGCAGCCCGGGCGCGTGTCGCCGGATGGAGTCGAGCACCTCGGCGCGGTCGACCCCGATCACGACGGCGGCGCGCACCCGCGAGGTGTCGCCAGCCACCGCGTCGCGCACGAGAGGGTCGATGTCGACGCCTTTGAGCAGACCGCCGACCACCCACACGATCGACGGATAGGAGGCCAGCGACGCCGCCGCGGCGTGCGGGTTGGTGGCCTTGGAGTCGTCGACCCAGGCCACGCCGGCGGCCTCCGCCACGAGCTCGATGCGGTGGTGGTCGAGCTCGAACCCGGCCAGCGCGGCACGGACGGCCTCGATCGAGGCACCGTAGCTGCGCGCGAGCGCCGCGGCGGCGAGCACGTCGGCGACCGTGTGCGGTGCGCCGAGCCCGCGCGCGGCGAGCTCGTCGACGGTCGCGATCTCGAGCGCGGAGTGGTGCCGGTCGTCGTGGAACGCGCGGTCGACGAGGATGCCCTCCACTACCCCCAGGTCGCTCGGCCCCGGCACGCCGAGCCCGAAGCCGATGGCGCGGGCACCCTCCACCACGTCGGCCTCCTCGACCATGCGCATGGTGAGGGGGTCGCCGATGTTGTAGACGCAGGCGTGTCGCGTGTTCGTGTACACCCGGGCCTTCGCGGCGGCGTAGGCCTCGAACGAGCCGTGCCAGTCGAGGTGGTCATCGGCCACGTTGAGCACGACGCTCGAGAACGGCGACATGCTCGAGGTCGAATGCAACTGGTAGCTGGAGAGCTCCACCACGAGCGCGTCGAAGCCCTCGGGGTCGCGGATCGCGTCGAGCACGGGCACGCCGATGTTGCCGCACGGCGCCACCCGGTGCCCCGCGGCACGCAGCATGTGCGCGGTGAGCTGCACGGTCGTGGTCTTGCCGTTCGTTCCGGTCACGGCGATCCAGTCGGCGGGCAGGCCTGTCTCGGGGTGCACCACCTTGTCACGCAGCCGCCAGGCCAGCTCCACGTCGCCCCACACCGGGATGCCCGCCTCGGCGGCCCAGACCAGCAGCGCGTCGTCGGGGTGGTAACCGGGTGAGGCGACCACGAGTTCGGGGGCGAACGCGGTCAGCTCGCCGGGCACCGAACCGGAGGGGGCCAGCACCAGGCGCGCGCCGATGACCGGCACGAGGTCGGCGTACTCCTTCGAAGCCGCAGCGGCCACGACGAGCACCTCCGCACGCAGCTCGGTGAGCGTGTCGGCCACCGAGAACCCGGTCATGCCGAGGCCGAGCACCGCCACGCGCAGACCCGACCAGTCGGCGTTCCAGCTGGTGAGACCGTCGAGCCTGGAGGCCTCGCTGCCGATCGTGCCCATCTCACTCACCGCGAGAGCCACTCGAGGTAGAACGACCCCACGGCCCCGGCCACGAACAGTCCCGCGATGATCCAGAACCGCACGACGATGGTGACCTCGGCCCAGCCCTTCATCTCGAAGTGGTGGTGCAGCGGGCTGGCCCGCCAGATGCGTTTGCCCTTGGTGAGCTTGAAGTAGGTCAGCTGCACCGCCACCTGGCCGGCCACGATCACGAAGATGCCGCCGATGAGGATGAGCAGCAGCTCGGTGCGGGCGAGGATCGCGAGCGCGGCGAGGGCGCCGCCGAGGGCGAGCGAGCCGGTGTCGCCGAGGAAGATCTTGGCGGGGTTGGTGTTCCACCACAGGAAGCCGATGAGCGCTCCCACCACCGTGGCCGCGACCACGGCGAGGTCGAGCGGGTCGCGCACGTCGTAGCACTTGTCGGCCACGTCGAGGTCGAGCGAGCCGTTGGCGCACGACTGGTTGAACTGCCAGAAGCCGATGATGACGAACGAGCCGATGGCCAGGATGCTCGAACCGGGCGCCAGCCCGTCGAGCCCGTCGGTGAGGTTCACCCCGTTCGAGGTGGCCATCACCATGAAGCAGATCCAGATGACGAAGGCGATGGTGCCGAGCACCACGCCCCAGGAGAGGAAGTCGAAGGGCAGGTCGCGGATGAACGAGATCTGCGTCGAGGCCGGCGTCTCGCCCTGCGCGTTCGGGAACTGGATCGCCAGCAGCGCGAACACCACGCCGACGATCACCTGACCGGTGATCTTCGCCCACGGGGTGAGACCGAGGCTGCGCTCCTTGTGCACCTTGAGGAAGTCATCGATGAAGCCCACCACGCCGAGCCCCGTCATGAGAAACAGCACGAGCAGGCCCGAGATCGACGGCAGCTCCTGCGTCAGCAGCGCCGACACGAAGTAGCCGAAGAGCACGGCCAGGATGATGACGATGCCGCCCATGGTGGGCGTGCCCCGCTTGACGTGGTGAGCATCCGGGGTGTCGACGTTGATGAACTGCCCCCAGGCGAACCGCTTGAACAGGCGGATGAAGACCGGGGTGAGGAAGAGCGAGAACGCCAGCGAGAGCGAGGCCGAGGCGAGCAGGGTGATCACGGGAGCACCTCCGTCGTGGAATTCGCCTGGGCGATGCGGTCGCCCAGGAAGCGCAGGCCGGCCGAGTTCGACGACTTCACCAGGATGAGCTCGCCGGGCAGGGTGTCGGCGGCGATGAGATCGAACGCCTCGTCGGCCGTCTCGACGAACACCGCCTCCCCGCCCCAGGAGCCCTCGTGCTCGGCGGCGAGGTGGATGGCGCGCGCGCCCTCCCCCACCACCACCAGGCGGTGGATGTTGTAGCGCACCACGAGGCGGCCGATGCGGTCGTGCTCCTCGGTGGCGTACGGCCCGAGCTCGCTCATCTCGCCGAGCACGGCGGTGGTGCGCTGGCCGGGCGCCGCGATGATGGCGACCGTCTGCAGGGCGGCGGCCATGGAGTCGGGGCTGGCGTTGTAGGCGTCGTTGATGACGGTCACGCCGTCGGCGCCGCCCATCACCTCCATGCGCCAGCGCTCGGCGCGCACCACGGTCTCGAGAGCCTCGACGATGTCGTCGATGCCGACGCCGAGCTCGAAGGCGGCGGCCGCGGCGGCCAGCGCGTTCATCACGTGGTGCTGGCCGAGCACCGCGAAGCGCACCGGCCGCGACGAGCCGTCGGGCAGATGCAGCACGAACGAGGTGCCGCGCGCCGTGACGTCGACGTCGGTGGCGCGGACCGCCGCGGCGTCGGAGAGGCCGAACCACACCACCCGCGCGGCGGTCTTCTCGGCCATGCCGGCCACGCGCGTGTCGTCGAGGTTGAGCACGGCCACGTCGCCGGGCTCGAGGTCTTGCACCATCTCGGTCTTCGTGGCGAGCGTGGTCTCGATGCCGCCGAACTCGCCCGCGTGGGCGAGACCGACCTTGAGCACCACGCCGATGTCGGGCTTGGCCATCCTGATCAGCCGCGTGATCTCGCCCTTGCCGCTCGCGCCCATCTCGGCCACGAGGTAGCGACTGCTGGCGGTGAGCTTGAGCATGGTGAGCGGCGCGCCCACCTCGTTGTTGAACGAGTCGCGCGGGGCGACCGTCTCGCCCTGCCGCTCGAGGATGGCGCGCAGCAGGTTCTTCGTGGTCGTCTTGCCGTTCGAACCGGTGATGCCCACGATCTTCAGCTCGCCGAGCGCGCGTACCCGCCGCACCACCTCGGTGGCGAAGAAGCCGAGCGCGAGCACCGAGTCGGGCACGACCACCTGGGCCACGGCGACGTCGAAGGGGTGCTCCACCACGACGAGCACGGCACCGGAGGCGACCGCGGGCTCCACGAAGCGGTGACCGTCGTCGAACTCGCCGCGCTTGGCCACGAACACGTCACCGACGCCGATGAGGCGCGAGTCGGTGTCGACGGTGCCGTTCACGATCGTGTCGGGCGAGAATCCGGCGGCCACGGCCGCGTCGGTGAGTACGAGTTCGCCCTGGAGGGCCTCGGCGATCTCGGCGAGAGTGAGGTCGAGCATGTCGTCAGAGCCATCCGTGTTCGTGCAGGGCGCTTCGCGCGTCGTCGCGGGCGGAGTACGGGATGCGCTCCCCCGCGACCTCGTGATAGTCCTCGTGGCCAGGGCCCGCGTAGAGGATCACGTCGCCCTCGCCGGCCAGGCCGAGAGCGGCGCGGAAGGCCGCCTTGGGGTCGGGCACCTCGAGGATCTCGCGGTCGGGCACCGCGGCGCGCGCTCCGCGCAGGAGGGCCGCGCGGATCGCGGCCGGGTCTTCGTAGCGGGGATGGAAGTCGGTGATGACCACCGCATCCGCCCCTCTCGCCGCGATGGCGCCCATCTCCTCGCGCTTGGAGGGGTCGCGGTCGCCGTCGGCGCCGAAGAGCATGATGATGCGGCCGTCGGTGACGCGCCGGATCGAGCGCAGGGTCGAGATGAAGGCGTCGGGGCTGTGCCCGTAGTCGATGTAGACCACGGGGCCGCGGTCGCCGGAGACCTTCTCGGCCCGGCCCGGGATGTAGACGTCGATGCCCGCCACGAAGTCGTCGTCCTCGATCTCCTCGCCGTCGTCGTCGTGGGCGAGGTTGAGGGCGTGGGCGATCGCGTCGAGGTCGAAACCCGACTCCACGAGCATCACGATGGCGAGCGCGGCGTTGGCGGCCATGTAGTCGCCGAGCAGGGGCACACTGGTGGAGAGCTCGCGGTGGTCGGGGCCGCGGAGGGTGAAGAAGGTGCGGTCGGGCTGCTCCTCGTCGACGGTGAGCAGCCACTCGGCGTCGCCCTCAGGGTCGACCGAGATGGTGGTGAGCGGGATGCGCGACTCCTGGGCCAGGCGGGTGCCCCACTCCCCGTCGACGATCACCACGCCGCGGCGCGCGCGATCGGGCTGGAACAGCTCGCGCTTGGCCTCGAAGTAGACCTCCATGGTCTCGTAGTCGTCGAGGTGGTCGTGGGTGAGGTTGGTGAAGCCCACCACGTCGAAGACGATGCCGTCGACCCGGTGCTGCGTGATGGCCTGCGCCGAGACCTCGAGCACCACGGAGCGCACGTCGGCCTCGCGCATCCTGGCCAGCATGGCGTGGATCTCGGTGGCCTCGGGGGTGGTGAGCTTGGCCACGATGGTCTCGTCGCCGATGCGGCGCTCGGCGGTGGTGCTGAGGCCGGCCACGATGCCGAGCTGGCGGAGGATCGCCTCGAGCAGGTAGGCCACGCTGGTCTTGCCGTTGGTGCCGGTGACGCCGAACAGGGTCGGCGGCTCCTCGCGGGTGCGGTAGATCCACGCGGCCACCTCGCCGAGGGCGAGCCGCGGCTCAGGGGTGATGAGCACCGGCAGGCCCGACTCGAGGGCGAGCTCGACGCCCTCCTCGTCGGTGAGCACCGCCACCGCGCCCGACTCCGCCGCCGCCGTCGCGAACGACGCGCCGTGGAACCGGCGGCCCTTCAGCGCGGCATAGAGGTCGCCCGGCTGCACGTCTTTCGACGAGAGGGTGATGCCCGAGACCACGTCGGAGACGGCGGGGCCCTCGGTGTCGAACCCGAACTCCTCCACCAGGTGCGGCAGCGATCGTTCGATCGGATGCTCGGGTCGCAGTGCCGTCGAACCCCGATCAGCCACTGGTCTCCTTGGTGTCCTGGAATGATGCTCGGTCGGTCATCAATACGTCGTCTGCAGGTCGGGCCCCGGAACCGTGGAGGGGAGAACGCGGTTCTCCTTCAGCACCTGCGACATGATCTCCTGGAAGACCGGAGCCGCGGCCAGAGCCGACTCAATGGTAACGGGCTTGGCGATGGTGACCGAAACGACGTACTGCGGGTCCTCCGCGGGGGCGAGCCCGGCCACCGAGGTGATGTAGCTCGAACCGTAGGCGCCGGAGCCGTCGCTCATCTGCGCCGTACCGGTCTTCGCCGCCACCCGGTAGCCCGGGATCTCGAGGCTGGTCTTGGCGTAACCACCGGTGACGACGGTCTCGAGCATGTTCACCACGTCGGTCGACACGGTCGACGGCACGATCTGCTCGCCCGTCGCATCCGGAACCTCGGTCATCGTGCCGTCGGCGGCCTGGCAGCCTTCGACGAGCTGCACCGGCAGGCGCACGCCGCCGTTGCCGAGGGTCTGGTAGAGGCTCGCGATCTGGATGGCCGTGGTCGAGATGCCCTGACCGAAGGTGGTGGTCATGTTCGTCTGGTCGTCCCACTCGTCCCAGGGCGAGAGGATGCCGCCCGACTCGGCGGGGAAGCCCACCTCGCTGGGGCTGGTCATGTGGAACTTCTCGATGTAGTCGTAGCGCTGCTCGGAGCTGAGCAGCTCGCCGAGCATCGCGGTACCCGTGTTCGACGACTCCTGCATCACGCCGGCGAAGGTGAGCCGCAGCGGGCCGTCGTGGTAGGAGCTGTCGCGCGTGGAGGCGCCGTTCGCGTCGGTGTAGATGTAGGGCGCCTCGACCTGGGTGGCCACGGTGGCGGCGCCGGCGTCGAGAACGGAGGCGGCGGTGAGGGCCTTGAAGGTGGAGCCGGGCTCGAACGGGGCCTGGAAGGCGATCGAGCCGCGATCGGCATCGGCTGTGGCGTCGACGTCGTTGGGATCGACGCTCGGGTAGTCGGCCACGGCGAGCAGCTTGCCGGTCTTCACCTCCTGCACCACCACGGTGCCCCAGTCGGCGCCGGTCTCCTGGATGCGCGCGAGCAGCGCCTGCTGCGAGAACCACTGCAGGTCGCTGTCGAGCGTGAGCACCACCGTGCCGCCCTGCTCCGCCTCGACGGTGGTCTCGGTGGTGCCGGGGATCGCGACGCCGTCGCCGCTCAGCTCGGAGGTCTCGACGCCGTCCTTGCCGGTGAGGCAGGTGTTCTCGATCTGCTCGACGCCCGCGACGCCCTCGCCCTCGTCGTCCATGAAGCCCACCACGCTGCCGGCGACCGCACCGTTCGGGTAGCTGCGCTGCTGGTTCGAGCTGTAGTAGAGCCACCAGATGCCGAGGTCGCGGATGGCGCGGAAGGTGTCGACGTCGACGTTGCGGGCCACGTAGGCGAAGTTCGAGGTGGGGTCGGCCGTGAGCAGCCCGTAGATCTCGTCGGAGGACGTGCCGAGGATGGTGGCGATCTCGGCCGCCGCCTGCTGCGGCGTGACCGTCGTCTCGGTGCCGTCGGCCGCCGTGCGCTCGATGTCGCTCACCGACTTCGGCGAGGCGGTGATGTCGTAGCGCAGCACGGTCGTGGCGAGCACGGTGCCGTCGTTGTCGACGATGTCGCCGCGCAGGCCGTCGATCGCCACCTGGTTGGAGAGCTTGTCGAACGACTCCGCGTTGAGCGTGTCGGCCTGCACCACCTGGATGGAGACCAGCCGCACGATGAACACGGCCACCACCGCCACCACCGCGAGAACGGCCACGGCGGTGCGGCGGCGGATGCGGCGGTCGATTGCGGCGCCCTGAGGTGCTGTCACAGGAACGACCGGTCAGTGCGTGGTGGGCGAGGGCAGTGCACCCTGCCACGGTACGTCGGTCGACTGCGCGGGGACGGTAGGCGCGCTCGGCGTGGCCGCGGCGGGGTCGGCGGATGCCGTACTCGCGCCATCGGCGGTCGCGGTCGCCGCGGCCGGGGTGAGCAGGGAGTTCGGGATGAGCTGGCCTCCCGAGACCGCCGAGCCCGCCGCCGGGGAGGGTGTGCCGAGCACTGCTCCGTCGGAGAGACGGAGGTAGGCGGGGGTGCCACCGGCCACCATGCCGAGCGTTTCCGCGCTCGTCGCGAGGTTCTGCGGTGAGGAGAGGGCGTCGAAGCGCTCCGTGAGGGTCTGGTTGGTGCGGTCGAGCTCGCGCTGCTGCTGCTGCAGCGAGGCGATCTCGTAGGCGCCGTCGGAGAGACCGACGCTCAGAAGCAGCTGGGTGATGACGATGGCGAGCACGCCGGTCACCACCACGATCGCGTAGGCGATCTTCGGGCGGGCCCGGCGCTGGCTGCGGCTGGGCGCGATCTGGATCCACGGGGCGCGGCGGCGGCGCGAATCGGAGTCGGGGCTTCCGTCGGGGGCGGAGACTCCCGCGAGATCGAGCTCGAGGTCGGAGTCGATCTCGGGGTCGATGGCGGGTGCCGCGCTGCTGAACGCACCACTCGGGCGCAGCATGTGGGCGGTGGCGAGGTTGCTCATGCGACCCTCCTCAGTCGTTCGGCGGTGCGCACAAGCATTCGCGAGGTGGCCAGGTTGCTCATGCGACCCTCCTCAGTCGTTCGGCGGCGCGCATCCGTACGGGGATGGCCCGTGGGTTACGGGCTCGTTCTTCGTCTCCGGCGAGTTCGGCACCGCGCACCAGGAGCTTGAGCTCGGGCCGGTGCTCGGGCAGCTCGACCGGAAGGCCCGCCGGCGCTGTCGACACCGAGCGGCGCTGCAGTTCGCGCTTGACGATGCGGTCTTCGAGCGACTGGAACGACAGCACCACGATCCGGCCGCCCACGGCAAGAGCGTCGATGGCCTTGGGCAGCGCCCTCTCGAGCACCGAGAGCTCGGCGTTCACCTCGATGCGCAGCGCCTGGAACACCCGCTTGGCGGGGTGACCCGCGTTCATGAGCTTCGCCGGAGTGGCCGTCTGGAGGATGTCGACCAGCTGGCCCGAGCGCAGGATGGGGGTCTCGTCACGGGCCTGCACGATGAATCGGGCGTAGCGGTCGGCGAGCTTCTCCTCGCCGTAGTCGCGGAAGATGCGGCGGAGCTCTGCCTCGGGGTAGCTCGCGATGATCTGGGCCGCGGTGAGCTCGGCCGTGTCGTCCATGCGCATGTCGAGTGGCGCATCCTGCGAGTACGAGAACCCACGCTCGACCCGGTCGAGCTGCATCGACGAGACACCGAGGTCGAAGAGCACGCCGTCGACCTCGTCGATGCCGAGGCCGTCGAGTGCGTCGTCGATCTCGTCGTAGACGCAGTGCACGAGGTCGGTGCGGGCGGAGAAACGCTCGAGGCGACGGCCGGCCAGTTCGAGGGCGTTGGGGTCGCGGTCGAGGCCCACGAGGTGGAGTTCGGGGAACGCCTCGAGGAAGGCCTCGGAGTGGCCGCCGAGGCCGAGGGTGCAGTCGACCAGCACGGCGCCGGGGCGACCGAGCGCGGGGGCGAGCAGTTCGAGGGTGCGTTCGAGCAGCACCGAGGCGTGGATGCCCGAGATGGGAGCGCTGCTGTCGGAGTTCGTGAGGTCGTCGGTCATGGTGGTCCTGGCCGCTGGTGGTTCCTGGTTCGTCGTCCCTGATCCCCATCCATTCCGACCTGGCTCCGGGGAAGTGAGTCAGGGCGCCCGACCTGGCCGCGGGGAAGTCGGTCAGGGCGGTGAACGGCTGGGAGTCACGGATGACGACTCAGAAGAGGCCGGGGATCACCTCCTCGTCGGTCTCGGAGAAGGCCGCCTCCTGGGCGGCGAGGTAGCTGTTCCACGCCTCGGCGTCCCAGATCTCGGCACGGCTGCCCGCGCCGATCACGACGAGGTCGCGGTCGAGCTTGGCGTAGCTGCGGAGCGCCGCCGGAACGGTGACGCGGTGCTGCTTGTCGGGGGTCTCCATGCTCGCTCCCGAGAGAAATACGCGCAGGTAGTCACGAGCCTGCTTGCTCGTGACGGGGGCCTGCCGGATCTTCTCGTGCAGCTCTTCGAACTCGCGGGTGGAGAACACGTAGATGCAGTTCTCCTGGCCCCGGGTCATGACCACACCGCCCGCGAGCTCGTCGCGGAACTTGGCCGGGAGGATGATGCGCCCCTTCTCGTCGAGTCGAGGAGCGTACGTGCCAAGGAACATCTCCCTCCCCTCTCGATCACTTTCCTCCACTTTACTCCACTACCCACCACCAGACAATGAATTTCGACGCCGAGTCGTCGAATCATGCCTCGAGATCGTTGAAATCACAGGGATCCCGCTGGTGGAGGGAAATGGAGGCCCGGGGAGCGTGCCGGGGTTCTTCGGGCACAAAAAAAGACCGACCCGAAGGTCGGTCTTGATCTGGTGGCTCCGAGTGGAGCCCGGTGGAGGAGTCTGGGACTACTGGCGGCGGCTACTCCCTGCGGCTACTCGCGCTCGTCGTCCCGGCGGTCCCACCGGTCGCTCATGCGATCCATGAAGCCGGCACTCGACGCCTTGCCGCTGGACGAGCCGTTCGAGGTGTGCCCTGCGCCGGGAGCGGCCGTCGCTCGCGCGGAGTTCGAGGCGGCACGGCCGCGCGTGCGCCGGAGGGCCAGCAGCACGCCGCCGAACATGGCCACGAAGCCCACGATGCCCACGACGGGCTGGCGGAGCACCACGCCGGTGATGACGACCCCGAGACCCAGGATGCCCACGAGGATGCCGAGCACGAGCGCACCGTAGTTCAGACGGCCACGCCCGCCCCCCACCGCCGAGACGAAGTCGGCGTCGTTGTGGTAGAGGCTGCGCTCCATCTCATCGAGGAGTCGCTGTTCTTGCTCCGAGAGCGGCATCTTCTTCACCTCAGGTTCTGGACCGGCGCCTTACAGGCCGGCGCTGGGTCAATGCTGATTGTAGTGCGCGGAGTCTGGCTAGGCTAGGCGGGTGATGGAAAGCCGGCGCCTGGTCGAACTGGTCGACGCCCGCTTGGCCGATCTCCTCGCTTCGCGCGACACCATTGTGCGTCGCATCGCTCCCGAGCTCGGTCCGTTCGCGAGGTACTCGCGGGATCTTCTCAGCGGTGGCAAGAGGTTCCGCGCGCAGTTCTGCTACTGGGGCTGGCGCGCCGTCGGCACCCCCGCCACGGAGGCCGCGCCACCTCGTGACGCCGAGCTCGCCGACCTGGTCGACCTCGCCGCCGGGCTCGAGCTCTTCCACGCCGCCGCCCTCGTGCACGACGACATCATCGACCACTCCGACACCCGCCGCGGCATGCCCGCGGTGCACCGCCGTTTCGAGGCCCTGCACGGCGAGGAGGGCTGGCGCGGCGACGCGGGCGGCTTCGGCGAGGGATCCGCGATCCTCCTCGGCGACCTGCTGCTGGCGTGGAGCGACGAGATCCTCTCGCACGCCATCCTCGGCGCCCCCTCGCTCGACACCCATCTGGCCGCCCGCGCCGCCATCGACACCATGCGTACCGAGGTCACGCTCGGTCAGTACCTCGACCTGCTCGAGGAGCGCGCCTGGGCCACGGTCGACCCCGCCGAGTCGCTCGCGCGAGCGGAACGGGTGATCGTCTACAAGTCGGCCAAGTACAGCGTGGAGGCCCCGCTCGTCATCGGCGCCTCGTTGCGTGGCGCGACCGACGACCAGCTCGCGTCGCTCCGTCGCTTCGGCCTGCCGCTCGGCATCGCCTTCCAGTTGCGCGACGACGTGCTTGGCGTGTTCGGCGACGCCGCGCGCACGGGCAAGCCGAGCGGCGACGACCTGCGTGAGGGCAAGCGCACCGTGCTGGTGTCACTCACCCGCTCGCGGCTCGATCCGTCGTCGCGCCGGCTCTTCGACGAACTGCTCGGAGACCCCGAGCTCGACGAGGGCCAGATCCGGATGCTGCAGGAGACGCTCCGGCAGACGGGTGCGCTCGACGAGGTGGAGCGGATGATCGCCGACCGCATGCGCGAGGCTCTGGGCGAACTGGCCGATGCACCCCTCGGCGACACGGCGAAGGCGGAGCTCGCGAGCCTCGCCCGCCGCATCACCCAGCGCGAGGCGTGACCCGCGCTACCCTTCGCATCCGGGGCCCTCACACCGGGTGACCCGCGCACCCGGCGACTCGCTCATCCGGTGACCCGGGCATCCGTATGGCGTCGCTCAGAACGCGAGGGCCTGGGCGACCCGGCGCACCTCGGTCTTGCGGCCTGCACGCAGAGCGTCGATGGGGGCGGCGTCGAGCGTGTCGTTCGGTTCGATCAGCCACTCCACGATCTCGTCGTCGCTGAAGCGGTTGTCGGCGAGCAGGATCACCGTGCCGCGAAGCTCGGTGAGCGGCTCGCCGTCGCGGAGGAACGAGGCGGGAACACTCAGCACCCCGTCGCGCCGAACGGCGACCAGATGCCGGTCTTCGATGAGGCGGCGGACGCGGCTCGGAGTGAGGTCGAGCCTTTCGGCGAGTTCGGGAACAGTCAGCCATTCGATGGCAGGCAGATCGGTCACCCCTCCAGAGTGCCACAGGCAGCGACCCGATGAACGGGCGAGTGCATAACGAGGCGGTGTCGATGCCGCCAAGTGCACGGGTCGCTCTCTAGACTCGTAGGCGTGACCAGCGCGCCCCCCGACCCCATGATCGGACGTCTCATCGACGGCCGATACCGGGTCACCTCGCGCATCGCCCGCGGCGGCATGGCCACGGTCTACATCGCGATGGACCTGCGGCTCGAGCGCCAGGTGGCGATCAAGATCATGCACGGCCACCTCGCCGACGACGCGGTCTTCAAGGAGCGTTTCGTGCAGGAGGCCCGTTCGGCGGCCCGGCTCGCGCATCCGAACGTCGTCAACGTCTTCGACCAGGGGCAGGACAGCGACATGGCCTACCTGGTCATGGAGTACCTCCCGGGCGTGACGCTGCGCGACCTGCTCAAGGAGCGTCGCAGCCTCACCACCGAGCAGACCATCGACGTCATGGACGCCGTGCTTGGCGGGCTCGCCGCCGCCCACAAGGCGGGCATCGTGCACCGCGACCTCAAGCCCGAGAACGTGCTCATGGCCGACGACGGCCGCATCAAGATCAGCGACTTCGGGCTCGCCCGCGCGGTGTCGGCCAATACGGCCACCGGGCAGGCGCTGCTCGGCACCATCGCCTACCTCTCCCCCGAGCTGCTCACGCGCGGCACCGCGGATGCGCGCAGCGACATCTACGCCGCCGGCATCATGATGTACGAGATGCTCGTGGGCGCGCAGCCCTACGTGGGCGAGCAGCCGATGGCCATCGCGTTCCAGCACGCCAACGACCAGATGCCCACGCCGAGCGCGGCGAACGCGTCGGTGCCCGAGCAGCTCGACGATCTCGTGCTCTGGGCCACCGCGAAAGACCCGGCCGACCGCCCGACGGATGCGCGCGAGATGCTCGACCGCCTGCGCGACGCCGAGGCCGAGATCGTGAGCACCCGGCCCTCCGCGACCACCGGGCGCACCGCGGTCATCCCGGCCGCCGGTTTCGACGCCGAGCTCGACAACGCGCAGACGCAGGTGCTCGAGTCGCGGCGGCGCACGAGCGCGATGACGACGGTGCTGAACCCGAACCCGCCGGGCACGGGGCAGCCGGGTGGGCCGGGCGTTGCCGGCTCGGGTTCGGGCGCTGCCGGGTCGCCTCCACCCGCATCCGAGGGCCCGTTCGGACCGTTCGGGGGCACGGGCGACACCACGGCGTTCTCGACGAAGCTCGCGCCGCCGGCCGGCGGCGTCAAGCAGGCCTCCGCCAAGTCGAAGGTCGTGACGAAGGCCGCCAAGCGCCGACGCCGTGGGTTCTGGATCGCGGCGATCATCGTCGTGGTCGCGGCCCTCGTGGGCGGTGCCGGGTGGTACTTCGGGGCGGGCCCCGGCGCCTACACGACCGTGCCGACCGTCGCGGGTGCGGCACCGGCCGAAGCCGAGGCGACCCTGCAGGGAGTCGGCTTCACCACACGACAGGTGCCGACACCGAGCCTCGACGTGGCCGCCGGCACGGTGATCGGGACCGATCCCCCCGGAGAGAGCTCGGCGCCGAACGGATCGGCGATCGATGTGCTCGTGTCGACCGGCCCGGCGATGAAGGCCGTGCCCGAGGGCCTGGCGGGCATGGACGAAGCGACTGCGAAGGCCACGCTCGAGGCCGTGCCGTTCGCGGTCACCGACAGTCAGCGGCGCTTCGACGACGGCGTCGCCGCAGGCATCGTGATGGCCGCGCTGGGGTCGGACGGCAATCTCCTCGGCACGGAGTACCCCGAGATGCAGCCGGTCACCCTCGTGGTGTCGATGGGCGCGGTGCCCGATGTGGTCGGCCAGACCCTCGAGGAGGCGGTCGCCACCCTGCAGGGCGTCGAGCTCGTCGGCGCGGAGGGTGCCCACGAGTTCAACGACGACATCCCCGAGGGGCAGGTGTACGAGGCGGTGCGCACCACCGACCCGGTGCACCCCGGTGACACCATCACGCTCAACATCTCGCGCGGGCCGGAGCCGGTCGCCATTCCGAGCGTCGTCGGCCTCACCTGGGACGAGGCGAAGCCCCAGCTCGAAGCCGCCGGCTTCTCCCTCAGCTACCCCCCGATCGGCGACATCCCGGGCACGGGCGGCCTCCTCAAAGTCACCGCCCTCTCTCCCGACGGCGGCACCTCCGCGCCGCGCGGCTCCACCATCTCGGTCAGCCTCGGCCTCTGACCCGCAGCACACCGAGACGTCGCGCGTTCAGGGGCGCAGGTAGCCGTTCAGTTCGGAGAGCACGGAGTCTGCGACTGTGTTCGGGCCGCCGA
The DNA here is from genome assembly GCF_024979255.1 of Herbiconiux moechotypicola. Classification (GTDB taxonomy): domain Bacteria; phylum Actinomycetota; class Actinomycetes; order Actinomycetales; family Microbacteriaceae; genus Herbiconiux; species Herbiconiux moechotypicola. The sequence goes on along the minus strand of NZ_JANLCN010000006.1, from coordinate 268,325 downwards.
GCACGACTATGCGGAGCGGCTTGAAGGTGCGGAGCACGTTCTTGGTGGCATCGGGGATGGTGTTCTTTGTCACCAACAGCACCGGGGCGTACTCGTTCACCGCGGCAGCACTCGCGGAGAGAGCATCGGGATAGTTCTCGCCCGACGCGATGTAGACGATCCCACTGGTGGAGCCGAACTCCGGCAGGAGAGCCGACGCGACGGTGTACCGGTCGCTTCCCGCGATTCGCCGAGTCGGCGCCACAGCACCCAGCTTCGTCACCACCGTCTCGGAGACCGAGTTCACACCGCCGAGCACCAGGATCTCGCTCGCCTCGAGTCTCGAGATCTCGTCGAGGGTCGCTCGGCTGATGCTGTCGCGCTGGGTCAGCAGCACGGGCGCTCCTCCGTTGCCGGCGAGAGCCGCTCCCGCCAGTGCGTCGGGGTAGTTCTCTCCCGAGGTCAAGATCACCCGCTGCCCGATCACGGTGACGTCTCGATCCCATGACTTCGACACCTCGACCGACGTCGCGTACCGGTCTGCACCGGCCGCGCGCACCACCTCCGTCGCGTAACCCGCCAGTCGGGTGACGACCACCTCGTCGATGGAGTTGACCCCACCCAGCACGACGATGCGATACGGCTTGAGCCGTGCGAGCTCGGCGATGACCGGGTCGGGTATCGAACTCCTGCGCGTGAGCAGGACGGGGCCGCTCTGACCACCCGCCATCGCCCCGCCGGAGAGCGCATCGGCGTATCCCTCGCCCGACGCCAGGTAGACGACAGGCACGTGCGGAGGGAACACGCGAGCTGAGACCGCCGCCGAGACCTCGTATCGATCAGCTCCCCCGACGCGCTCGACCGTGCGCGCCGAGTGCTGGCGGGAGGCGTAGATCTGCTGGCCCGTCACCCCGGGCACGAGGTTCCCGGCGGAGGCCTGGAAGAGGACGACGCTCGCGTCGCGATCGACCGAGAGCCCAGCGGGCTCGTGGTCGGCGAGCACCCCGGCCGAGCCGCGCGAAGCGATGCGGAAACTGAAGGCCCACCTGTCGCCCACGTACACCTGCGGGCTCCCGTCGGAGCCGGCCACGAGCTGTGTGGCGGTCGACACGAAGGCGATGTGGAAGCCGTCGGCACCCAGGACGGGGGCGTACGACTCGCCGTCGCCCGCAGTCTTGCGGTGAGGTGTCAGGCTCACGAGATCGGGGAAGGGGTCCCGCATCTCCCGGACATAGACCTGCCGCTTGCCGTTCACCGGCCGCCAGCTGATGTCGGTCGACGAGCTCACGAAGGCGATCGTGCCGCCGTCCGCCGAGATGCTCGGGGAGGTCGACGACCCGTTCCCGAACCCGCTCACGTTCTCCGCCCCGAAGGAACTACTGAACCGGAACACTTCGGACAGACGGGACGACCGCCCCCCGACCTCCAGATCGGTCGCCGTGAACGCCGTGAACGTTCCGTCTCGCGAGATCGACGGCTCAGACGCTCCGCCCACACTCGCAGTACCCGTATCGCTCATGCTGATGAGCTCGGCCGTAGCGGTTCCGAGTTCGAGGCGGTAGACCTGCGACTTGTTGTACGTGGGGATACTCGCGAGGTTCGTGGCCGCGGTCGCGAACGCGATCGTGCGGCCGTCGCCTGAGAGATCGAGTTCCATGACAGGTTCGTCGGGCGTGAGAGCCCTGGTGGCCTCGGTGATCGTGCCCGTGTCTCGCCGCCAGACGAGCACGGAGCGTTCCCACGGCGTGCCGGTGGATGCAAGGTTGCTCGCTCGCGACAAGAAGGCGACGACCGTGCCGTCGTCGGAGATCGTCGGCAGGGTGGACGCTACATTCCCCGCCTCTGAGCCGTCGGCACTCGTCGAGATCATCCGCACCGACCCAGTCGCCGTGTCGCGGAGGTAAATCTGACTCTCTCCCCGGGTCACCGGTGAGGCGACCAAGTTGGTCGAGGTCGAGGAGAACACCTGGAACCGCCCGTCGGGCGTGATGTCCGCCTGCATGGAGTCACCGTCGCCCCCGCGACCGGGGTCATCGCGGGGCGTGCTCACGACCTGGATCGGCTGCGCAGACGCGAGGATCTCGCCGCCGACCGCCGCGCGTGGCGCCGCGAGCATTCCGCCGAGAGCAACCGCGACCGATACGATCGCGCACACAAGCTTCCTCATCTTTGAGACTCCATCATGTCTAGACATCTCCCACTCACCGCTTGAGGTACTGCTCGAGGTCGGCGAGGACAGCGTCGGAGACGGTGTTGGTGCCGCCGAGAACGGTGATCGAGGTGGGGCTGTAGCGGGCGAGGGCGGCTCGCACGGAGTCGGGGATGGTGGTCTTCGTCACGAGGAGCACGGGGCTGCCGCTCTGCACGGCGGCAGCTCCGGCCGAGAGCGCGTCGGGATAGGTCTCACCTGAGGCGATGAAGAGCTCGGCCGTGGTGTTGACGGCGGGGAGCTCGTTGACGACCGACGCCGCCACCGCGTAGCGATCCTGGCCGCCTATCCGGCGTGTGGGCTTGATGACGCCGAAGCCCTCGACGAACGAGTCCGAAATCGAGTTGGTGCCCCCGAGCACCACCACATCTTCCGCCTTGATCCGAGTGATCTCACCCACGAGCGAGGCCTCGATCGTGTCGCGTCTCGTGAGCAGCACAGGCGCTCTGTGGGCACCCGCCGCAGCCGAGCCCGCGAGCGCATCCGGGAAGTTCTCGCCCGACGCGATGTAGGCCTGCTGCCCGATGTAGGTGGGTCCGGTCCGGTTCCACGACGCCGAGACCAGCACCGAGGTCTCGTACCGATCCGCACCCGCGACACGTTCGACCTTCGCCGCCATCGGGGTCAGGATGCTCAACACGGCGTCGTCGACGGTGTTGAGGCCTCCGAGAACGACGATCCTAGCGGGTTTCAGCCGCTGCAGCTCACGCAGGATGCTCGCCGGAACGGCGCCTTTGCGGGTCAACAGCACCGGCCCACTCTGCGCTCCAGCCATCGCCGATCCCGACAAGGCGTCGGCATAGCCCTCTCCCGATGCCACGTACACGACGGGTACTCCTGGCGGGAAGGTGCGCGCCGAGATCGCCGCAGACACCTCGTAGCGGTCGGCGCCCCCGATCCGCTCGACCTTGCCGCGCGAGTACCCGCTCGCGAGAAACACCTGCCGACCGGTGGCACCGGGCACGAGAGATGTGGCAGTCGACTCGAATGCGACCGACATGCCTCGCGCATCGATCACCGGATGGTCCGGTTCGCGATCGGCAAGAACTCCCGTCGTTCCCCGCGACGCCAACCAGATTCGTGCGGTGTAGGAGTCGCCCACATACACCTGAGGCGTCCCGTCCGCGCCGGGCACCAGATCGGTCGCGGTCGACACGAATCCGATGCGCACCCCATCGGCCCCCATCGACGGGCTGTACGACTCGCCCGACGCGACTCCCCCGCGATGCGGAGTGGAGCTGACCAGGCGCACCCGCGAGCTCCTCATGTCGCGGTGGAACACCTGCCGCCGCCCGTCGAGAGCCTCCGACGTGAGATCGGTCGACGTGCTCGTGAACGCGACGCCCTCCCCGTCGGCCGAGATACCCGGTTCGAACGACTCCCCGTTCGCGAATCGCCCGTCGACCCGGCTCACCGCCTTCATCCGAGGCGTCTCTCCGCTCGCGTACCGCACGACCTGCCGCCCGCGCGGCACCGATCCGTCCACCTGCAGGTCGATCGCCGTGAACGCCACCACCGAGCCGTCTTTCGAGATCGATGGTTCGCTCGACCCGCCCACCGACGCCGTCCCAGTGTCGCCCACGCTGATCAGTTCTGCACCGGTGCCGTTCACTACGGCGCGATAGACCTGGGGCTTGTTGTAGGTCGGAATGGAGGTGAGATTCGTGGCGGAAGTGACCAGGGACACGGTCTTGCCGTCGCCCGAGAGATCGAGATCCGTCACCCAGGCGTTGGGCGGGAACTCGCTCGAGAACGCTTGTCGAATCAAGCCGGTCGCGCGGCTCCACACGTACGCCTGCACCCCGGGAGCGGAGTAGCCGTCGACCAGATCGCTCGCGGACGAGAGGAATGCGATGGTCTGCCCGTCGTCCGACACCGCGGGTCTGGTCGACGGGCCGTTTCCACCCCGGCCGCCGAGAGGAGACTGAGAGATCAACCGCACCGACCCGAAGGCCGTGTCACGCAGGTACACCTGTGTCGTCCCCGAAGGCACCGGTGTCGACACGAGATCGGTCGACGACGACGTGAACACCTGGTACGCACCGTCGGGCGTCATGTCCACTTCTGATGACACGCCGTTGCCACCGAGGTGCGCGCCGTCGCGGGCCGTGCTCGCCACCACGATCGGCGGTGGCGCCGTGGCCGCGAACTCGGCGCTCTGCGCCGCGCCGGGCGCCACGAGCAACCCCGCGCCAAGGGCGGCGACCGCCGCCACGACAACCACACCACGTCTGGACATAGCCGAGAATATATCAGCTATGCCCGGACGTGAGGAAGAGTTACCGCCCGGAGGTGCCCGACGCCACGAGCTCCTCGGCCACGAGGAACGCGAGCTCGAGCGACTGCATGTGGTTCAGTCGCGGGTCGCAGAGCGATTCGTAGCGGGTGGCCAGGGTCTCCTCGTCGATGTGCTCCGACCCGCCGAGGCACTCGGTGACGTCGTCACCGGTGAGCTCGACGTGGATGCCGCCGGGGTGCGTGCCCGCCGCCCGGTGCGCCTCGAAGAAGCCCTTCACCTCGTCGACCACGTCGTCGAAACGACGCGTCTTGTAGCCGTTGGGCGTGGTGAGCCCGTTGCCGTGCATCGGGTCGGTCACCCACAGCGGCAGCGCATCCGAGGCCTTGATGGCCTCGAGCAGCGGCGGCAGCGCATCCCGGATCTTGCCGGCGCCCATCCTCGTGATGAAGGTGAGACGGCCGGGCTCGCGGTTCGGGTCGAGCTTGTCGATGAGCCGCATCATGTCGTCGGGCGTGGTCGAGGGCCCGAGCTTCACCCCCAGCGGGTTGCGCACCCGCGAGAGGAAGTCGACGTGCGCACCGTCGAGGTCGCGCGTGCGCTCCCCGATCCACACGAAGTGCGACGAGGTGTTGTAGGGCGTTCCGGTGCGCGAGTCGATGCGCGTCATGGGCCGCTCGTAGTCGAACAGCAGCGCCTCGTGCGACACGAAGAACTCGGTGCGCTTGAGCGCCTCGAAGTCGGCGCCGCAGGCCACCATGAACTTCACCGCGCGGTCGATCTCGCCGGCCAGCTGCTCGTAGCGCACGTTGGCGGGGTTCGAGGTGAACCCCTTGTTCCAGGTGTGCACCTGCCGCAGGTCGGCGAAGCCGCCCTGGGTGAAGGCCCGGATGAGGTTGAGGGTCGACGCGGCCACGTGGTAGCCGTCGAGCAGCCGCTTCGGGTCGGCGGTGCGCGACTCGGGCGTGAAGTCGTAACCGTTCACGATGTCGCCGCGGTACGCGGGCAGCGTGACGCCGCCCCGGGTCTCGGTGTCGCTGGAGCGGGGCTTGGCGAACTGGCCCGCCATGCGTCCCATCTTGATGACCGGCATCGAGGCGCCGTAGGTGAGCACGACCGCCATCTGCAGCACGGTCTTCACCCGGTCGCGGATCTGATCGGCCGTGGCACCGGCGAAGGTCTCGGCGCAGTCGCCGCCCTGCAGCAGGAAGGCCTCACCGCGAGCAGCCGTCGCCAAACGGTCGCGCAGTTCGTCGACCTCGCCCGCGAACACGAGCGGCGGCAGGGTCGCGATCTCGCGCGACACCGACTCCACCGCGGCGGTGTCTGGCCACTCCGGCTGCTGCTTCACCGGCAGGGTGCGCCAATAGTCCAGACCCGCGATCACAGATTCATCCGCTTCGACGATTCGCTCTGTTGGATCCACCACTGACTGTTGTCCTGTATCTATCTGATGCCGCAGCCCGCTAGCGGGCGCCGGCGCGCGCGACTCTCGCGCGTTTCTCCTTGACCGAAGTCGCGTACACGTCCGAGTATTCCTGCCCGCTCAACCGGTGGAGCTCGTACATGATCTCGTCGGTCACGGAGCGAAGGATGAACCGGTCGGACTCGAGGCCTTCGAACCTAGAGAAATCTAGTGGCTCGCCGATGACGATGCCAATCCTCATGATCTTCGGCAGCTTCGACCCGATGGGCATGACCTTCTCGGTGTCGATCATGGCGACCGGGATGATCGGCACGTGCGCTTCGAGCACCATCCGGGCCACGCCCGTGCGCCCCCGGTACATCTTTCCGTCGGGGCTGCGGGTGCCCTCGGGGTAGATGCCGAGCAGCTCGCCCCGGGCGAGCACGCCGAGCCCGGTGTTGAGCGAGGCTTCGGAAGCTTTTCCTCCGGTGCGGTCGATCGAGAGCTGGCCGGAGGCGGTGAAGAACAGCCTCATCAGCCAGCCCTTGATGCCCTTCGCCGTGAAGTAGTCGCTCTTGGCCAGGAACGACACGTGCCGGTCGACGACGACCGGCAGGAACACCGAGTCGCTGAAGGAGAGGTGGTTCGAGGCGAGGATCGCGCCGCCCTTGGCCGGGATGTTCTCGAGCCCGATCACCCAGGGCCGGAACAGGGTCTTGAGCACGGGCGCGACCAGGAGGTACTTGGCGAGGAAGTAGAACATCAGATCGACTCCGCGTAGCGCCGGGCGAGGTCGGCGGCGCCCACGACGCCCGCATCGTTCACGAGCTCCGCGATCGCGAAGGCGGGCTCGGGGTGGTAGCCCCGGGCCGGGAGCACCTCGAGGAAGGCCTGGCGGATGGGGTCGAGCAGCAGTTCGCCCGACTGGGCCACGCCACCGCCGATGACGAACAACTGCGGGTCGAGCACCGCGGCCAGGCTCGCGCACGCCTGCCCGAGCGAGGTGCCGAGCGTGCGCAGCGCGGAGAGCGCTCCAGGGTCGCCGATCTGCACCAGCTCGCTCACGTCCTGTCCGGTGAGCACACCCTTGCGCGAGCGCACCGAGGCGAGCGCCTGGCCGATGCCCCCCGCATCCGCCAGCTCGTTGGCCAGCCGCAGCAGCGCCCGGCCCGAGCCGTACTGCTCGATGCAGCCGTGGGCCCCGCATCCGCAGGGCAACCCGTTGGGCACGACGCGCAGGTGCCCGAGCTCGGCCCCGGCACCGAAGCCGCCGCGGAACAGCCGGTCTTGGCTCACGATGGCCCCGCCCACACCTGTACCGATGGTGAGCGTGACCATGTCGCTCACCAGCCGCCCGGCTCCGAAACGGAACTCCGCCCATCCGGCCGCGTTCGCGTCGTTCTCCACCACGATGTGCAGGCCCAAGCGCTTCTCGAGCTTCTCGCGAAAGGGCTCGTTGCGCCAGCTGATGTTGGGCGCGTAGTAGACGATCGACTGCGAGGCGTCGATGAACCCGGCGGCGGCCACGCCCACGGCCGTGATGTCGTGACCCACGGCGAGGTCTTGCACCATGTCGACGACGGTGTCTTCGATGACCTGGGGCTCGGATGCGCTGGTGGGCCGGCGGTCGTGGGCCAGGATGGTGCCGAACTCGTCGACCACCGCGCCGGCGATCTTCGTGCCACCGATGTCGATTCCGATGGCACGCATGATCGTGTTTCCTTTCGAAGCGGGGGCGGCCGTCCAGGGAAGGCCCGGATGCACCAAGTAGAGTGTAGATGAGTTGCACTCGACCGGTACCGAAGGAGTTGCCGTGGACCAGTATTTCGTTCCTCCCGTCGTGGCCGCCGACCCAGAGGCGAACACCACCGACCTGCTCATCGAGCGCGTCAGGCTCACCCCCGACGACGCCCTGTTCGCCGTGCCGGACGGCGCGGGCTGGCGCGACATCACCGCCGCGGAGTTCCTCACCCAGGTGCGCGCGGTCGCGAAGGGCCTCGTGGCCGCGGGCATCCAGCCCGGCGACAAGATCGGCCTCATGTGCAAGACCCGCTACGAGTGGTCGCTCATCGACTTCGCCACCTGGTTCGCCGGAGCGGTGCTCGTACCGGTGTACGAGACCTCCTCCCCCGCGCAGGTGCAGTGGAACCTCAGCGACTCGGGAGCCATCGCGATGATCGTCGAGACGGCCGACCACTTCGCGCGCTTCGACGAGGTGCACCCCGATCTCCCCCTGGTCACGACGGTGTGGCAGGTCGATCTGGGCGATCTCGACAAGCTCGCGGCCTCGGGGGCCGGCGTGCCCGACGAGGAGATCGAGCGCCGACGCCGCCTCGCCAAGGGGTCCGACCTCGCGACCCTCATCTACACCTCCGGCACGATGGGACGGCCGAAGGGCTGCATCCTCACCCACTCGAACTTCGTCGAGCTCTCCCGCAACGCCGCGGTCGCGATGAAGGATGTGCTGGCCGGGGGCGCCTCCACCCTGCTGTTCATCACCACGGCCCACGTGTTCGCGCGCTTCATCTCCATCCTCTGCGTGCACGGCGGTGTGAAGGTGGGCCACCAGGCCGACACGAAGCAGCTGCTGCCGGCGCTGGGGTCGTTCAAGCCCACGTTCCTGCTCGCGGTGCCGCGGGTGTTCGAGAAGGTCTACAACTCCTCGGAGCAGAAGGCCGAGACCGGCGGCAAGGGCAAGATCTTCCGCAGTGCCGCCGCCGTGGCGGTCGAGCACTCCGAAGCCCTCGACGCCGGCCACGTGCCGCTCGGGCTCAAGCTGCGGTTCGCTCTGTTCGACCGGCTGGTCTACTCGAAGCTGCGGGCCGCTCTCGGCGGCCGGGTGAAGTACGCGGTGTCGGGATCGGCGCCGCTCGGCCACCGGCTGGGTCACTTCTACCGCAGCCTCGGCGTGAAGATCCTCGAAGGTTACGGCCTCACCGAGACCACCGCGCCGGCCACGGTCAACCTCACCGACAAGTTCAAGATCGGTACCGTCGGCCCCGCCCTCCCCGGGGTCGGCCTCAAGATCGCCGACGACGGGGAGATCCTGGTGAAGGGCATCAACGTGTTCGCCGGGTACTGGCAGAACGAGGCGGCCACGGCCGAGGTGATGCAGGGCGAGTGGTTCCACACCGGCGACATCGGTGCCCTCGACTCCGACGGGTTCCTCACCATCACGGGCCGCAAGAAGGAGATCATCGTCACGGCGGGCGGCAAGAACGTGGCCCCGGCGGCGCTCGAAGACCCCATCCGGTCGAACCCGCTGGTGGGTCAGGTGGTGGTCGTGGGCGACCAGAAGCCGTTCATCTCGGCGCTCATCACGCTCGACAGCGAGATGCTGCCGGTGTGGCTGGGCAACAACGGGCAACCCGCCGACCTGTCTCTCGCACAGGCGGCGCTGAACCCGGCGGTGCTCGCCGAGATCCAGCGCGCGGTCGACGCCGCGAACGCACTGGTGTCGCGGGCCGAGTCCATCCGCAAGTTCGTGGTGCTGCCCGACGACTTCACCGAGGCCAGCGGGCACCTCACACCGAAGCTGTCGATCAAGCGCGCCGTGATCGTGAAGGACTACGCCGACACCATCGCGGGCATCTACTCCTCGGCGCCGGCCACCGAGGGCGTGTCACTGGCGCACTGAGTCGTCGCCGGCGTAGGCGCTCAGAACCAGCTCGACTCGCGCACCCGCCGCATCGCCTCGCGGCGGGTGGGCTTGTCGAGCCGGTCGAGGTACAGCAGCCCGTCGAGGTGGTCGGTCTCGTGCTGCAGCGCCTGGGCGAGCACACCGGTGCCCGACACCTCGATCGCGTTGCCGTCGAGATCGATGCCCGTGGCGCGTGCGAACGGGTAGCGACTGGTCTTGAACCACAGCTCCGGCACCGACAGGCAGCCCTCGTCGACCAGCTCGGGCTCGCCCGAGGTCTCGACGAGCACGGGGTTGATGATGTACCCCACCTGTCCGTCGACGTTGTAGCTGAACACCCGGAGGTTCACCCCGATCTGCGACGCGGCCACTCCGGCACGCCCGGGCACTTTCACGCTGTCGAGCAGGTCTTCGACGAGTCCGCGCACGCGGTCGTCGATCTCGACCACGGGGTCGGAGACGGTCTTCAGCACGGGGTCGCCGAACAGGCGGATCTCACGAACGCTCACGCGGGCGCCACCACCACGATGAGGTCGCCCGCCTCCACCTGCTGCGTGCTCGGGATGGCGAGCCGCTGCACCACCCCGCCCACCGGCGTGGTGATCGCGGCCTCCATCTTCATGGCCTCGATCGTGGCGACCGGGTCTCCGGCGGCCACCGTGTCGCCCACGGCCACCTTGACCGTCACGACGCCCGAGAACGGGGCGGCGACCTGGCCGGGCTGGGCTGCGTCGGCCTTCTCGGCCGTCTTGCTCTCCACCTTCACCGAGCGGTCGCGCACGTTGACCGGGCGCAACTGGCCGTTGAGCGTGGTCATCACCGTGCGCATCCCCTGGTCGTCGACCTCGCCGATGGCCTCCAGCCCCACGAACAGGCGCACGCCGGGGGCGATCTGCACCACGTGCTCGGTGCCCGGGGTGAGCCCGTAGAGGTAGTCGACGGTGTCGACCACGCTGAGGTCGCCGAAGAGCTCCCGCAGCTGCTCGAAGGTGCGGGTGGGGGCGGGGAACAGCAGCCGGTTGAGCGCGGCCTTCCGCGTGGCGGGGTCGCCGGCCAGCGCATCCCGGTCGTCTGCCTCGAGCGGGGTGATGCCCACCTTCACGTCGCGGCCCGCGAGCACCTTGCTGCGGAACGGCTCCGGCCAGCCGCCGGGCAGTTCGCCGAGCTCGCCGGCCATGAACCCGATCACGCTGTCGGGGATGTCGTAGGCACCCGGGTTCTGCTCGAAGTCGGCCGGGTCGGCCTTGACCGCCGCGAGGTGCAGGGCGAGGTCGCCCACGACCTTCGACGACGGGGTGACCTTCGGGATGCGGCCCAGGATGCGGTTCGCGGCCGCGTAGAGGTCTTCGATGAGTTCGAAGTCGTCGGCGAGTCCGAGGGCGATGGCCTGTTGGCGCAGGTTCGAGAGCTGCCCGCCCGGGATCTCGTGGTTGTAGACGCGGCCCGTGGGACCGGGCAGCCCCGACTCGAAGGGGCGATAGAGCTGGCGCACGGCCTCCCAGTAGGGCTCCAGGTCGGAGACGGCCTGCAGCGAGAGCCCGGTGTCACGGTCGGTGTGGGCGAGCGCGGCGACGAGGGCCGAGAGCGACGGCTGCGAGGTGGTGCCCGAGAGGGGCGCCGCCGCGACGTCGACCGCGTCGGCTCCCGCGGCCGAGACCGCCAGGAGAGTCGCGAGCTGCCCGCCCGCGGTGTCGTGCGTGTGCACGTGCACCGGCAGGTCGAACCGCTCCCGCAGCGCGCTCACGAGCTTCGCACCGGCGGCGGGGCGCAGCAGTCCCGCCATGTCCTTCACGGCGAGCACGTGGGCGCCGGCCTCGACGATCTGCTCCGCGAGCCGCAGGTAGTAGTCGAGGGTGTAGAGGTCTTCGGCGGGGTTGAGCAGGTCGCCCGTGTAGCAGACGGCCACCTCGGCCACCGTGCTGCCCGTCGCGAGCACGGCGTCGATCGCGGGGCGCATCTGCGACACGTCGTTGAGCGCGTCGAAGATGCGGAACACGTCGACGCCGGTGGCCGCCGCCTCGGCGACGAACGCATCTGTCACCTCGGTCGGGTACGGCGTGTAGCCGACCGTGTTGCGGCCACGCAGCAGCATCTGCACGGCCACGTTGGGCAGGGCCTCCCGCAGCGCGGCGAGGCGCTCCCAGGGGTCTTCGCCGAGGAAGCGGAGGGCCACGTCGTAGGTGGCACCACCCCAGGCCTCCACGCTCAGCAGCCCGGGGGTGAGCCGGGCCACGTACGGTGCCACGGCCACCAGGTCGCGCGTGCGCACGCGGGTCGCGAGCAGGGACTGGTGCGCATCGCGCATCGTCGTCTCGGTCACGGCCAGAGCGGTCTGCGTGCGCAGCGCCGCCGCGAATCCCGCCGGGCCGAGCTCGAGCAGCCGCTGACGCGACCCCGCCGGAGCCGGCACCGAGAGGTCGAGCGCGGGCAGCTTCTGCACCGGGTCGGCCGCGCCGACCCGGGCGCCATTGGGCTGGTTCACCGTCACGTCGGCGAGCCAGTTGAGGATCTTGGTACCGCGGTCTTTCGACCGGTGCCCCGCGAGCAGCTGCGGCCGCTCCTCGATGAAGCTCGTCGAGAGGTCGCCCGCGATGAAGTCCGGGTCGTCGAGCACACCCTGCAGGAACGGGATGTTCGTCGAGACACCGCGGATGCGGAACTCGGCCAGCGCACGACGGGCCCGTCGCACGGCCGCCGGGAAGTCGCGGCCGCGGCAGGTCATCTTCGCCAGCATGCTGTCGAAGTGCGGGCTGATCTGCGCACCGACATCGACCGTACCGCCGTCCAGGCGCACGCCCGCACCCCCGGGCGACCGGTACGCGGCGATCTTGCCGGTGTCGGGGCGGAAGCCGGCCGTCGGGTCCTCCGTCGTGATGCGGCACTGCAGTGCGGCGCCGTGCAGCACGATCGACTCCTGACTGAGCCCCAGCTCGGCGAAGGTCGCCCCCGAGGCGATGAGCATCTGCGACTGCACGAGGTCGACGTCGGTCACCTCCTCGGTGACCGTGTGCTCCACCTGGATGCGCGGGTTCATCTCGATGAACACGTGCCGGCCTGCCCGCTCCCCCACTGTGTCGACGAGGAACTCGACCGTGCCCGCGTTCACGTACGAGATCGAGCGCGCGAACTTGATCGCGTCGGAGTGCAGGGCCTCGCGGAGCTCGTCGGAGATGTTCGGCGCCGGAGCGATCTCCACCACCTTCTGGTTGCGCCGCTGCACGGAGCAGTCGCGCTCGAACAGGTGCAGCGTCTCCCCCGCACCGTCGGCGAGGATCTGCACCTCGATGTGCCGGGGCCTCAGCACCGCTTGCTCCAAGAACATCGTCGGGTCGCCGAACGCGCTGTCGGCCTCTCGCATCGCCGCCTCGAGCGCCGGCCGCAGTTCTTCACGGGTCTCGACCCGGCGCATCCCGCGCCCACCGCCGCCCGCGACCGCCTTCGCGAACACCGGGAACCCGATCTCGTCGGCGGCGGCGAGCAGCACCTCGATGTCGGTCGTGGCCGGCGACGACGCCAGCACAGGCACACCAGCCGCGATCGCGTGCTCCTTGGCCGTGACCTTGTTGCCCGCCATCTCGAGCACGTGCTCGCCGGGCCCGATAAAGGTGATGCCGTTCTCGGCGGCGGCGCGTGCGAGCTCGGGGTTCTCCGACAGGAAGCCGTAACCCGGGTAGATGGCGTCTGCACCCGACTCGAGAGCCACCCGGATGATCTCCGACACATCGAGATAGGCACGCACCGGATGCCCGACCTCACCGATCTGGTAGGCCTCGTCGGCCTTCAGCCGGTGCATCGAGTTGCGGTCCTCGTAGGGGAACACCGCGACGGTGCGGGCACCCAGCTCGTAGGCGGCCCGGAACGCCCGGATCGCGATCTCGCCGCGGTTGGCCACAAGGATCTTCTTGAACATGCAGACCTTTCACACAGTCCCGCGCACAGCGAACGGTTAGGTTCTCCCAGCCTAGTGAAGGTAACGTATTCGATTGTGCATGTACTCAGCGTCTCGTCCCTCAAGGGAGGTGTGGGCAAGACCACAGTGACGCTCGGGCTCGCCTCGGCCGCGTTCGCCAAGGGTCTGCGCACCCTCGTCGTCGATCTCGACCCCCAGTCCGACGTGTCGACGGGCATGGACATCCGCACCGCGGGTCACCTCAACGTCGCCGACGTGCTCGCCTCGCCCAAGGAGAAGATCGTCCGGGCGGCGATCGCGCCCTCGGGGTGGACGAAAGACCGCGGCGGCAAGATCGACGTGCTCATCGGCAGCCCGTCGGCCCTCAACTTCGACGGCCCGCACCCGAGCATCCGCGACATCTGGAAGCTCGAAGAGGCCCTCGCCACCGTGGAGAGCGAGTACGACCTCGTGCTCATCGACTGCGCCCCCTCGCTCAACGCGCTCACGCGCACCGCCTGGGCCGCCTCCGACCGGGTCTCGGTCGTGACCGAGCCGGGGTTGTTCTCGGTGGCCGCCGCCGACCGCGCGCTGCGGGCGATCGAGGAGATCCGCCGCGGGCTGTCGCCCCGGCTGCAGCCGCTCGGCATCATCGTGAACCGCGTGCGCTCGCAGTCGCTCGAGCACCAGTTCCGCATCAAGGAGCTGCGCGACATGTTCGGCCCACTGGTGCTCTCGCCCCAGCTGCCCGAGCGCACCTCGCTGCAGCAGGCGCAGGGCGCGGCGAAGCCGCTGCACGTGTGGCCCGGCGAGGGTGCTCAGGAGATGGCGCGCAACTTCGACCTGCTGCTCGAGCGCGTCATGCGCACCGGCCGCGTCGGCGAGTACGCCGAACTCAAGGCGTAGCTACCAGCTCACGGCTTGGCCGGCCAGCCAGCCAGCTAGCTAACTGAGCAGTCACACTGCTTTGCGAGCGGCGCGGCGGGCGGCGAGCTCGTCGGCCGGGTCGGCGACGGTGGAGTCGATGTCGACGAGGGTGTGCTCCACCTCGCGGAGCACCTTGCCCACCGCGATGCCGAAGACGCCCTGCCCGCGGCTCACGAGGTCGATGACCTCGTCGTTCGAGGTGCAGAGGTAGACGCTCGCGCCGTCGCTCATGAGCGTGGTCTGCGCTAGGTCGTTGATGCCCGCCTCGCGGAGCTGGTTGATGGCGGTGCGGATCTGCTGGAGCGAGATGCCGGTGTCGAGCAGACGCTTCACCAGCTTCAGCACGAGGATGTCGCGGAAGCCGTAGAGGCGTTGCGAGCCGGATCCGGCCGCGCCGCGCACGGTGGGCTCGACGAGAGCGGTGCGGGCCCAGTAGTCGAGCTGGCGGTAGGTGATGCCGGCCGCGCGCGCCGCGACGGCGCCGCGGTAGCCGCTGGCGTCATCGAGGTCGGGCATGCCGTCGGTGAAGAGCAGACCGAGGTCGTAGCGAGACTCGTCGTTGGTGCTCAGCTCACTCATCAGGGCCTTCCATGCTCCTCACCCGGCGCTCGTCGCGCACCGCGTGCTCACCCCACGGTAGCGAGGCGTGCAGCCCGGAGCAACGACATCGCGTGTTCACGCTCGGCGTGTCGCGGTGATTGCCCCGCCGGCGCCGGATGCGGGCGGGTGCGCGATCACGGCGCGATGCGCCCGAGAGCCGAACGGATGAGGCTCGACCGCACGACCTCGAGCTGCCCGGCGATCTCGCGCGCCAGCTCGGCGGCCTTCGCACGGCTCGACGGGTCGCGCCGCCGGGCGACGGGCATGAGCGCGCTCTCGATGAGCCCGAGCTCGCGCTCGGTGGCCTGACGGAAGCCCCGGAGATGACGGGGTTCGATGCCCGAGCGCTGCAGTTCGACGAGCGCTTTCAGCACCACCAGCGACTCCTCGCCATACGAGTCGGCGGGCACCAGCACGTGAGACGAGAAGGCGTCCTGCACGAGCATGGGCGTGGCACCGGCCTCGCGGGTGAGCTCGTCGCGGCTGAGCCGCCGCCCCGTCTGCAGCAGCGAGGGGCCGCCGGGAAGCGCGGCACCGGGCATCGGCGGGTTGAGGCCGGCGTCGACGTCGGCGAGGTAGTCCTTGATGACCGCGAGCGGCAGGTAGCAGTCTCGCTGAAGACCCAGGATGAGCTTCAAGCGGCTGAGGTCGTTCTGCGAGAACTTGCGGTAGCCCGACGGCGTGCGGGCCGGATGCACGAGCCCGCGCTCCTCGAGGAAGCGCAGCTTCGACGGGGTGAGTTCGGGGAACTCGGTACTGAGCTTCGCGAGAACCTGGCCGATGCCCAGCACCGGCGCGGTGGCGTCGGCGACGATCGGTTCGGAGGAGCGTCGCGCGTTCGGAGCGGCCGCCACTAGTGGCCCGCGGCAGTCGCCACGTCGATGCGTGAGGGGTAGAACGTGAGACGGAACTTGCCGATCTGCACCTCGGTGCCGTCGTCGAGGAGGGCCTCCTCGACTCGGACGCCACCCACATAGGTGCCGTTGAGCGAGCCGAGGTCGCGCACCACGAAGCTGTGGCCGTGGCGGGCGAACTCCGCGTGACGGCGGGAGACCGTGACGTCGTCGAGGAAGATGTCGGCGTTGGGGTGCCTGCCGACCGTCGAGACCGCCGTGTCGAGGAGGAACCGGGCACCGGCGTTGGGGCCCCGCCGCACGATGAGCAGTGCGGAGCCGGACGGGAGGGCCGCGATCGACTCGAGCTCCTCGCCCGTCACACCGGCCTCGAGCGCCGCCAGCTGAGCGGCGAACTCGCCGGTCAGCGACAGCGTCGTGTCGCCGGTCGCGGGGGCGACGGGGATGATCGTCGTGTGATCGTCGTCGCGTGCGTCGTTCGCCATCAGCTGCCCTCCTTGCTCCGACCAGCGTAGTCGATTCCGGCCGTAGGCCCACTCCCAATTCGGCGTGAAACACCCCAATCCGGCGCTCGGGCGACGCACCCGCCT
Organism: Herbiconiux moechotypicola; assembly: GCF_024979255.1. Classification (GTDB taxonomy): domain Bacteria; phylum Actinomycetota; class Actinomycetes; order Actinomycetales; family Microbacteriaceae; genus Herbiconiux; species Herbiconiux moechotypicola. The sequence goes on along the minus strand of NZ_JANLCN010000006.1, from coordinate 251,996 downwards.
ACACTTTCGACATGGCTCCGTTGATCGCGTGTCTCTGGGTGTTCGCCGCCGTCTGCGTGGCGGTGTGGGTGCTCTCCGTCGTCACCCGGGAGTACTCCTGGGTCGACCGCATCTGGTCGGTGGTGCCTGTCGTCTACGTCTGGATCTTCGCGGGCGCGGCGGGGTTCGACGATCCACGGCTCACCCTCATGGCGGTCGTGGTGACCCTCTGGGGCGCGCGGCTCACCTTCAACTTCTCGCGCAAGGGCGGCTACGCCCGCGGCGGGGAGGACTACCGCTGGGCGGTGCTGCGCGCGCGCATGTCGCCCGCCCGCTTCCAGCTCTTCAACGTCTTCTTCATCACGATCTACCAGAACGTGATCCTGCTGCTCATCACGATGCCGGCCTTCCTGGCGTTCCAGAACCAGAGCACGCCGTTCGGGTGGCTCGATGCCGTCCTGCTCCTGCTCTTCCTGGCCTTCCTCGTCGGGGAGACCGTGGCCGACCAGCAGCAGTGGGACTTCCATGCGTGGAAGCGAGCCGAGTCGGATGCGGGCCGCGACCCGCATCCGCGATTCCTCACCACGGGCCTGTTCCGGTTCGCGCGCCACCCGAACTTCTTCTTCGAGCAGGCGCAGTGGTGGGTGTTCTTCTTCGTCGGCGCGGTGTCGGCCGGCACCGTGCTGAGCTGGACGGTGGCGGGTGCGGTTCTGCTCACCACCCTGTTCATCGGATCGACCGTGTTCACCGAGAGCATCACGCTGTCGAAGTACCCCGAGTACGCCGACTACAAGAAGACGACCTCCGCCCTCGTGCCGTGGTTTCCCCGGCGCCGGAAGGCGGAGGTCGTGACGAGCTGAGCTCAGTTGACCTTGAGCGGGTGCGACCCGTTGCGGCCGTCCTCACCACGGTCGAGCGTGGCGATGGTGGCGATCTCGGCGGCGCTCAGCGAGAAGTCGAAGAGGTCGAAGTTCTCGGCCATGCGGTCTTTGTTGTTGCTCTTCGGGATGACGATGTTGCCCACGTCGAGGTGCCAGCGCAGGATCGTCTGCGCGACCGTCTTGCCGTGCGCCGCCGCGATCGCGGCGAGCTCCTCCGACTCGTTGATGCGCCCCTGGCCGAGCGGACCCCACGCCTCGATGGCGATGCCGTGCTCCGCCGCGTAGGCGCGCAGCTCCGCCTGCTGGAAGTCGACGTGCAGCTCGACCTGGTTGACGGCCGGCACGACGTCGGTCTCGGCGAGGAGCCGCTCGAGGTGGTCGACGGTGAAGTTCGACACGCCGATCGCCTTCGCGCGACCGGACTCGAGGATGGCCTCGAGCGACCGCCACGCCTCGACGTAGGTGTCGCGCTCGGGGGTGGGCCAGTGGATGAGGTAGAGGTCGACGTAGTCGAGCTGCAGGCGCGCGAGCGACTTGTCGAAGGCCGTGAGCGCGTCGGTCTGCGAGTCGTTCCACAGCTTGGTGGTGACGAAGAGCTCGTCGCGCGGCACGCCGGCCTCCTTGATGGCGTGGCCGACACCCTCTTCGTTGTGGTAGATCGCCGCGGTGTCGAGGTGGCGGTAGCCCACGTCGAGGGCGTCGCGCACGATGCGGCCGGTCTTGTCGGGATCGACTTTGAAGACGCCGAACCCGAGCTGCGGGATGGTGACGCCGTTGTTGAGGGTGATGAGGGGAACAGGGCTGTCGGTCATCGTCTCAGCCTATTCCCCGGTCATCTCCCTCGTCGACGATGGTGCGCAGGATGAGGTCGAGCACCGCTTCGCCGTAGGCGTTCTCGGCGCTCTGCGCCTCGAAGGTGCACCGTTCGCCGCGGATCGTGGCGGTCACGAGGTAGACGGTCTCGCCCGCCGCGCGCTCGACGACGAGGCTGTGGAAGCCGTCGCGGAGGATCTCGCGCAGTTGGGACTCGGCGGGCAGCCAGAGGGCGTCGGCGAACGCCACCGAGTCGAGCGCCCACTCGGTGGTGCCGTTGAAGCCGATCACGGTGCCGCCGGGGAACTCGTGCAGGTCGACCGTCATCTCGCTCACGGTGAACACCTCGTCTCCCCCGTCGGCGGTCTCCACGACGAAGGCGTCGCCCGAGCGCGGGTGCCAGCGCAGCCCCGCGGTGCGGAGAGCCCTGGCCAGTTCGATCGCGATCACCCGCCCATCATCCCAGCCCTTCCCGGCAACGTCACGGCAGCCCCGCTAACGTGGAGACGTGGACATCGAGCGACGCGTCTTTCTCAGCGGGGCGCTCTCCGCCCTGTCACTCGCCGCGCTCGGCACTCTGTCGGGGTGCGTTCCCACGCCGCCCGCACCCACGCCCACGCCCACGCCCACGACGGTGCCCGGGCGCGTGCCCGCACCGGCGGCGTTCGTGCGCAGCGCCTGGTCGACGGATCCGTACTCGCTGGGCTCGTTCAGCATGATCCCGGCGGGAGGCGGCCCCGGCGACCGGGCGACGCTGCGGGAGACGGTGGGCGGCCGGGTGCTTCTGGCCGGCGAGGCGACCTCCAGCGAGTTCCCCGGCACCCTGCGGGGTGCCGCACAGTCGGGTGAGAGCGCGGCCGACCGCGTGGCGGCCGTCGCGGCGCCGGGCGAGCGCATCGCGGTGGTGGGGGCGGGTCTGGCCGGTGCGACCGCGGCCCGGGCGCTCACCGACGCGGGCTTCGACGTGGTGGTGATCGAAGCCCGCGATCGGCTCGGCGGAAGGATCGACACCCGTCAGCCCGACGGCTGGGCGTTCCCGGTCGAACTGGGCGCGGCGACGGTCGGGCTCGACGCGCTCTCGGCGCTGCGCAGCTCGGGGGTGGACAGCATCGGTCTCGATTCCACGAGCGAGATCCGCACCGCGGGGGGCACGGTGGTGCCCGGCTCGGATGCTCCGGCCGACGCCGTGACCGCGGCCACCGACTGGGCGCGCACCGGCTCGCCCGACATCTCGCTGGCCGCCGCCCTCGCCGAGTCGGGTGCCGCCTCGGCCTCGGCGACCGCCACGCGCGCAGCATCCGCGACCTCGACGACGACATCCGACACCGCGCCCACCGCGCCCACCCAGGCCGAGCTCCTCACGCACTACCTCGACACCTTCGTCGCCACCGCGTACGGGGCCGGCGCCTTCCGCCTCTCGGCCGCTTACGGACTCGAGCGCGGAGCGCCGGGCATCGACCCCGCCGAGCAGCGCCTCGTGGTGGGAGGCCTCGGCACCGTCGTGTCGGACGCGCTCGACGGCCTCGACGTCCTGCTCGGCGCGACGGTCGTGCGCGTCGGCTACGACGACGAGGGCGTGAGCCTCCGCTTCGGCACCGGCGAGTCGCTCTCGGTCGACCGCGTGGTGGTGACGGTGCCGCTCGGCGTGCTGCAGGCCGGCACCATCGAGTTCGATCCCCCGCTGCCCGAGGTGACGACCGGCGCGCTGGAATCGCTCGGCATGGGCACCCTCGAGCAGCTCTGGCTGCGGTTCGACACGCCCTTCTGGTCGGCCGATGCGACGGTGCTCTCGGTGCTCGGAGACACCTCCGTGGTGAGCGAGTGGGTCAACCTGCTCCCCGCCACCGGGCAGCCCGTGCTCGTGGGGCTCACGGCGGCGGATGCGGTGGGCACGGTCGCGACCCAGGGCGACGCGGAGTTCGTCAGCGCCGCGCTGCAGACGCTCGAACCCTTCGTGGACGAGTCCCTGATCGCCACCTCGACGCCCACACCAGTCCAGCCGTGATGGAGGCGAACAGCCCGAGCGCGATTCCGCAGTAGAGGGCGAACTCCCCCGGCCCGCTCACCTGGGCGGGGTCGAGAAAGAAGTAGGGGTACCATCCCACGATCGAGCCCCGGATGAGCGTGAAGACGCCCCAGACCACGGGGAACACGAGCACGAGAGGCACGACCCGCCAGCGCAGTGGCACCCTCCCCACGCCCACCAGCCAGTCGGCCACCACCACGACGGGCAGGTAGAAGTGCAGCAGCTGACTCGTCCACGGCACCTCGATGCGGTAGTGATGGCTCCCCGCCTGCGAGACGATGAGCGCGAACACGATCCCGGATACCAGGACGTAGCAGGTGGCCATCGCCCGCACGCTCACGAGGATGCGGCCCACCGTGTGACCCGAGAGCAGGAGGATGCCCGACGAGCCGAGCACCACCACGTTGAGGAGGTTGCTCTGGAAGGTGAAGTAGCTGAAGTAGTTCTCGGTGGAGAAGGTGCTGAACCCCAGCACGTAGTCGTAGTCGAACACCAGCGCCACCGCGGCCGCGGTAGCCACGAGCAGGCGCAGCACACCGACGATACGGCGCGCGCGGGTAACGATCGTCTCCTCCTCGGCGTCCCGCTCGAGGAGGCGGGGCGAAGTCGCCCTCTACGCTAGCCTCTCCGCCTCGATACGGGATGCCGCCGCGTTCTCGCCCCGCTCGTACACCGACTCCGCCGGCCCCACGACGAGCGGGTCGGGCAGCCCCACCACCTCGTCGTCACGCTCGGCGTAGGGGAACCGGTGCAGCACGTGCCGCATCGCCTCGAGCCGCGCGCGCTTCTTGTCGTTGGACTTCACCACGGTCCACGGCGCCTCCGGGGTGTCGGTGGCGGCGAACATGGCCTCCTTGGCCACCGTGTACGAGTCCCACTTGTCGAGCGAGGCGATGTCCATCGGCGACAGCTTCCACTGCCGCACCGGGTCGACCTGGCGGATGGCGAAGCGGGTGAGCTGCTCGCTCTTGGAGACCGAGAACCAGAACTTCACCACGTCGACGCCGTCCTGCACGAGCATCCGTTCGAAGGCCGGAGCCTGCAGCAGGAACCGCTGGTACTGGTCATCGGTGCAGAAGCCCATCACCCGTTCCACGCCCGACCGGTTGTACCAGGAGCGATCGAACAGCACCATCTCCCCCGCCGCCGGCAGGTGGGTCACGTAACGCTGGAAGTACCACTCGGTGCTCTCACGGTCGGTGGGCTTCTCGAGCGCCACCACCCGGGCACCGCGCGGGTTGAGGTGCTCGGTGAAGCGCTTGATGGTGCCGCCCTTGCCCGCGGCGTCGCGCCCCTCGAACACGATCACGAGCCGGCGGCCCTCGGCCTTGATCCAGTTCTGCAGCTTCAGCAGCTCGATCTGCAGGAGGCGCTTGGTGATCTCGTACTCGTCACGGCCCAGGCGTTCGTCGTAAGGGTAACCCTCGCGCCAGGTGTCGACGATCTCGCCGTGGCGGTCGATCAGCACCGGGTCGTCGTCGTCGGTGTCGACGACGACGTAGCCGAGCATGTCGTTCAGGTCGACGGCGGTCGTGTGGTCGTAGCTCATGGTTGCTCCTGCATGACGTTCAGGCCGACGGCGGACACATGGTCGTAGCTCATCGCTCCTCCTTCTCGAGCGCCGTGCCACGGGGCTCGCGCGCAGTCTCGCCGGGCACGGAGACCATCGGGTGAACGGCGGATGAACGCAGGCGACCGCGGAGCACGACCGTCACCGTCGCCGCCACGAGGCAACCCCCGGCGATGATGGTGAGCGTCGCGCCGAGGCCGAGCCCGGCCTGCAGCAGCGGGAAGAGGAAGGTGCCGAGCGCCGCCCCCGCCTTGCCGCTGGCCGCGGCGAACCCGGCACCCGCGCCGCGCGAGAGAGTGTCGAAGGCGACCGTCGGCAGCGCGAAGGTGGTGGCGTTCGGGCCCAGGTTCATGAACAGGTTGAAGGCCGCGAAGCCCGCGAACACGAGCGCGAACTGCCAGGGCGAGCCTTCGGAGAGGGCTCCGCTCGCAGCGAGCACGAGGAGCCCGGCGGCCATCACCACGAAGCCGATCGTCTGCAGCCTGATGAGACCGAGCCGGCGCACGAGCACCAGTGCCAGCAGGAAGCCCGCCACGAGGAAGAGGTCGAGCACCGCGGCACCCTCGGTCGAGGTGATGTCGTCGGCGATGAAGAGCGGGTTCGATCCGGCGCCCGTGGCCGGGGTGAGGGCGATGGCGGCGATGATGGTCGGCGTGAACACACCGACCCCGTAGGTGGCGATGTCCATGAAGAACCAGGGCACGCTCGTGAGCACCGTCGCCCCGCGCAGCCGCCTCGAGAACAGCGACAGGCGCGGAATCGCGGGATGCGCATCCGCGGGTCTGACCACGCCGGTCACCACAGGGGCGGGCATCGGCACGGCGACCACCTCGCCGCGCGAGATGAGCTCGGCCACCTCCACCGGATGCCCGGTGAAGGTCTGCAGCGACAGCGCGGCCTCCTCGTAGCGGCGGGTCGAGGCCAGCCACAGCGGGCTCTCCGGCACTCCCCGGCGCAGGATGACGATCACGATCGCGGGCACCACGCCGACCGCGAGCATCCAGCGCCACGCATCGGGAACCGGATCCAGACTCAGCACGAGCAGTCCGACGAGCGCCCCCAGCAGCTGGCCCACCGCCTGGAAGCTGAAGGCGCCGATGAGCAGCCGCGAGCGCAGGCGCGAGGGCGAGATCTCGGAGACGTAGCTCGCGCTGATCGGGTAGTCGGCACCGATGCCGATGCCGAGCAGGAAGCGGAAGACGATCAGCCACCACACGTCGGGCGCGAGCGCCGAGGCGAGCGCGAACACCACGAAGAGGCCGAGGTCGATGCGAAAGGCGAGCTTGCGGCCGATGCGGTCGGAGAGCGGGCCCATCACCGCGGCGCCCACGATCGCCCCGACGATCGCGGCCGAGCTGATGAGTCCGGTCTCGAGGGGCGTGGTCGACCACTCGGCGGCGATCAGGGGGATGGCGACGCCCATGATGAAGAAGTCGAAGCCGTCGAGCATGATGCCGAGCGAGGAGAGCAGCCACACGCGGCGGTGCGCGCGGCCGAAGCGGGTGTCGTCGATGAGGCGCGCGATCGTGTCGGGCATGCTCCGCATGGTGGGGCACGCACGTGAACGCCGTCTGAACTCGGCCCGGTGTTCTGGGGGCTGGGTTCAGACGGCGTTCGGCGGTGGTGTACGCGACCACCCGATCGGTATCAGTCGGCGAGGATGAGGTAGAGCGCCCGGCGGGCCTCGTCGATCTTCGCGGTGGCCTGGGTGCGCTGCTCGTCGGTGGCCGCGACTCGGAACTGCTTCACCACGCCGAGCAGCTTCGCCACGCTGGCGTGGAACTCGGCGTCGACCGGCGAGGTGCCGGCGGCGGACTGCCAGGCCTGCTCGAGCTCCTCGGCGTGCTCGGCCACGTAGGCGCGGCCGGACTCGGTGAGGTCGAACTCGGTGCGGCGGCCGTCGCCCTCGGCGAAGATGAGCTCCTCGTCGACGAGCTGCTGGAGCGTGGGGTAGACCGAGCCGGGGCTCGGGCGCCACACACCGCCGGTCTTCTCGGCGATGGCCTTGATGAGGCCGTAGCCGTTGGAGCGCGACTCGGCCAGGAGCGAGAGGATCGCCGCCCGTACGTCGCCGCGGCTCGCGCGCTGGGGACCACGGGGGCCGAAACCGGGGCCGAAGCCGCCGAAGCCGGGGCCGCCGAAGCCCGGGCCGAAGCCGCCGCCGTGACCGTGGCCGCGCGGGCCGCGCTCCCAGCCGCGCACGCGGTCACGCGGGTCGGTGTGGGGGAAGGGGATGTGGGAGTGCTGGGTGTCGTTGTCGATGCGTCGCATGGTGCGCTGCCTTTCTGTCAAAGAATTCTCGCGATCGTTCGCGATGCACCAAAGATATATCGTTAAATTCCCCTTGTCAACCTCTCCGATATATCGATAACTATTCGGATGCGGCGTGGCGGAAGGCCGCACCGCGGTGCGTCGAAGGCAGGTGCGGTCCCCCCTCGGGGAAGAGCCGCTCGCGGAGTGTCGCGCCCTGGGGCTCGGGCAGCATGAGGCCACGGGACCGGAGCTCCGGCAGCACGTACTCGATGAGGTCGTCGTAGGTGCCCGGGGTCACGTGGGGCTGGATGAGGAAGCCGTCGACTCCCGTGGCGGCCACGAACTCCTCGATCTGGTCGACGACCTCGGCCGCGGTTCCGACGAACACGCTGCCGTTGATGCCGGTGCGGCGGAAGTTCTCGAGGATGTCCTTCACGAGCGGCGCCGGCTTGCCGTCCTTGCCCAGATAGCGTTCGAGATTGGACTGCCCCATCTCGGTGGAGGTCTGCGCGATCGGCTTCTCGGGATCGAGCGCCAGCAGGTCGACGCCCGTGTTTCCCGCATAGATCGCGGCGGCACCCTCCGGCGTCGACATCGCGAGCATCTCCTCGTGCGTCGCCCAGGCCTCCTCGCTCGTGGCGCCCGTCAGGAACAGGGCACCGACGAGCACCTTGATCGAATCAGCCGGTCGTCCGGCCGCCACAGCGCTCTCGCGGATACCGCGCACGTTCGCCGCGACGACCGCGGGGTCTCCGCCGCCCACGAACACGGCCTCGGCATTGCGGCCGGCGAAGGCGCGACCGCGGCCGGAGGCGCCCGCCTGCACGAGCAGCGGCGTGCGCTGAGGCGACGGGGGCAGGTTCATGATGCCGTGGGTGCTGAAGTAGGGCCCGTCGTGGTGCACGATGCGCACCTTGCCGGGCTCGGCGTAGACGCCGGCCTCCTTGTCGAGCACGAGGGCGTCGTCGTCCCACGACCCCTCCCAGAGGGTGAGGCTCACGTCGACGTAGTCGTCGGCCATGTCGTAGCGGAGGTCGTGCGAGATCAGCTCCTTGCCCATGAGGGCGGCCGCGGTGGCACCCGACGAGCCGGTGACGATGTTCCAGCCCACCCGGCCGTCGGTGAGGTGGTCGAGTGTGGTGAAGCGCCGGGCGTTGGCCGCGGGCGGTTCGACGGTGGTCGAGGTGGTCACCACGAAGCCGAGCCGCTCGGTGGCGGCGGCGAGCGCCGAGACCACGGGCATCGGGTCGCCCTGCGGGATGCCCCGCCCTTCGCGCACCGAGGCGTCGAGCAGTTCGCCGTCGAGAGCGGGGAACCCGTAGCTGTCGGCCAGGAACAGGAAGTCGAGTCCGGCCTCGTCGAACTTCTTCGCCAGCGCGACCCAGTGGCTGAGCTTGGTGAAGTTGGCCGACTCGTCGTCGGGGTGCTGCCACGCCGAGCCGACCGTGCCGTTGGGGCCGATGTACTGGAAGATGCCGAACAGGAGAGGATTCATGGCATATTTATCTCATAAATATTTTTCCGGCAGGTTTCGGGAGGTTTCGCGAGCATGAACGATCGGCCCCGCTCGACCGCGCCGCTCGACGACGAAGCGGTCTGGATGGGGGCGCGCATCCGTTCGCTGCGCCGCGAACGCGGCTTGACGCTGGTACAGCTGGCGAAGGGGTCCGGGATGTCGCAACCCTTCCTCAGCCTGGCCGAGCGCGGCCACGCGCGCCTGAGTCTCGCGTCGATGGCCAAGATCGCGCGAGCGCTCGGCGTGCCGTCGGGCTCGTTGCTCGCACGCGAGTCGGCCCAGCGACTCTCCGACCCCGCGGCGGGGGTCGAGGTGGTGCACACCGACTCCGAGCGCGTGCAGACGGGGTCGCGCACGGTCTGGCAGCTCGCCCAGCTGCCGGGGAGCCTCTTCGGCACGGAGTTCGCGGGCTCCGACACCGAGTTCTCGGAGATCGCCACGCACGACGAGGACGAGTTCCTCTACGTGCTCGCGGGGCTGCTGGAGGTGGGCCTCGCCGACGGCACCGTGCATCCGCTCGCCGCGGGCGACTCGATGACCCTCGCCGCCGGCACCCCGCACGGCTGGCGCTCGCCCGACGGGCGCCCGTTCCGGGTGATCACGGTCACTACCGGCCGCGGCTCGCACTAGGCCGCCTTCGACACCTGTTCCCGAACGGATGACGCGAGGGGCCTCGGCTCAGTACACTCTCCGCCAGAGCACGTGCACCGCCGCATCCCTCAGCGAACTGGAGACCGTCGTGACCGATCGCCCCACCCCGCACCAGCCCGCCGCCCCGTCCGCCGTCGACGACCAGCCCCGCATCCCGCGCCGCCTGCTGTTCGCGACCGCTGCCGCGGGCGCGGCCGCCACCGCGGTTGCGGTGACCTCAGCGCCCACGGCTGCAGAGGCGGCCCCCGGCACCTCGCCCTGGCTCATGGGCGGCAACTCGGGCACCACCACGAACAACTTCCTCGGCCCCACGACCTCGGGGCAGCCACTCATCTTCAAGACGCGGGCGAACTCGTCGGCCACCGTCTCCGAGAAGATGCGCATCTCCCCACAGGGCCGCCTGGGCCTCGGCGTCACCGCGCCCGCCGCTCGTGTCGACGCTGTCAGCAGCAGCACCGGCGTTCTCGGCACCTGCAGCGCGAGCGACGGCTCGGGCCGCGGCGTGGTGGGCAGGGCCCCCGGAGGGTACGGCGTCGAGGGCATCTCGACCAACAACATGGGCGTGCACGGCAAGGGCTCGTTCGCCGGTGTTCACGCGGAGGGCGGTACGTACGGCGTGCTGGCGACGGCGGACTCCGGAGGGTACGCCGGGTACTTCAGCAGCGGCACCTACGGGGTGCTGGCCTATGCGTCGAGCATCGGACTGTTCGGGAGTGCCCAGATCGGGGTGCAGGGCACCTCGAACTCGAACTCCGGCACCGGTGTGAAGGGCGAGGGCGGTCAGAACGCCGTGCTCGGCACCAACGGGAGCCAGGCCGGTGTCAGGGGCGAGTCGAACTACGTCGGGGTCTGGGGCGAAGGCACCCAGTGGGGGGTGTACGGGCGCGCCCGGGGCACGACCGGGCAGAACTACGGTGTTTTCGGTCAGTCGAACAGCCCAGACGGTTATGCGATCTATGCAGCTGGCCGGATGCACGTGAACGGCACCCTCTCCAAGAGCGCCGGCTCGTTCAAGATCGACCACCCCCAAGACCCGCAGAACAAATGGCTCTCCCACTCCTTCGTCGAGTCCCCCGACATGATGAACGTCTACAACGGCAACGTCACCACTGATGCGAAGGGCAAAGCCACCGTCACCCTCCCCGGCTACTTCGAAGCCCTCAACCGCGACTTCCGCTACCAGCTCACGGTGCTCGGTGCGGTCTTCGCCCAGGCCATCGTCTCGCGCGAGATCGCGAAGGGATCGTTCGAGATCAGCACCGACAAGCCGGGCGTCAAGGTCTCGTGGCAGGTCACGGGCATCCGGCAGGACTCCTACGCCACCGCGAACCCCATCGTGGTGGAGCAGGACAAGACCGCGGCCGAGAAAGGCACAACTGTCTCGAACGCCCGCGGCACCGCGGCCGCGGCGCCCTTCGCCCCGCCCACGGGCGACGCGCCCGCACCGGGCCCCGACATGAGCGCCGTCCCGAAGCCGGCCCCCAGCGTTCTGCCGCGCAAGACGAGCGCAACCGCGCTCCCGTGAACCGGCGTCGCTGACCCGGGGCGGGTCAGCGACGGCGGAATCCGATCAGCAGCACGAGGGCCGACCCGCCGCTGCAGACGGCCATGACGGTGACCGCGGGAACGGTGGTGCCCACGCCGAAGAGCCCGACCAGAGGGGCGGCGACGGCACCCGCGACCATGTTCGTGGCGCCGATGAGCGAGGCGGCCGCGCCGGCCCGGCCGCCGTGGTCCTGCAGCGCGGTGCTCTGCAGGGTGGGCGAGATCACCCCGAAGAGGGTGGTGAACGCGAACAGCGGGATGAGGAACCCGGGCAACCCCCACTCCGGAAGCGCCGTCTGCCCGAGCAGCAGCACGATCGCCACCCCGAACAGTGCGACCGAGCCGCTCCGGGCGAGCCTCGGCACGTCGAAGCGGGTGGCGAGCCGTGCGCTGAGCTGTGCTCCGGCGATCATGAGCGCGCCGTGTCCGCCGAACACGAGCGCGTACTGGGTGGCGTCGAGCCCGAACACGCCCTGGAACAGGAACGCGGAGGACGCCATGTAGCTCATCATCGCCGCCCACTGCAGCGCACCGGCCCCGAGCGCGGCACGATAGCGGGCGTCGCGGAGCAGGACGCGGTAGTCCGCCAGCACTCCGGCGCCGCGCATCCCGGCCCCGCGCATCCCGACCCCGCGCATCCCGACCCTCAGCGCCGCCCGCCGCTCGGGCGGATTCGTCTCGTGCCGCGCCAGCACACCGATGGCCGCCGCGAGCAGCACGGCTCCGTACGCCACCAGCACCCAGAACAGACCCCGCCAGTCGGTGAGCTGCAGCAGCTGAGCGCCGATCGCGGGCGACGCCACCACGAACACCCCGTTCACGAGCTGCAGGCGCGCCAGCAGCCTCACCATCACCGCGCCCTCCGCGCGGTCGCGCACGACTGCCAGGATGACGACCGACGTCGCCGCCGCGCCCACACCCTGCAGCACGCGCAGTGCGACGAGGAGCTCGATGGTGGGCACCACGGCACACCCCAGCGTGGCGGCCACGTACACGACGAGGGCCACGACGAGCGGGCGGATGCGCCCCACCCTGTCCGAGAGCGGTCCCGCGACGAGCTGCCCCGCGGCCATGCCCACGAACGCGCCCGTGAGGGTGGCCTGCACGAGCGCGGGCCCGGTGGCCAGGTCGCTCTCGATCTGGGGGAACGAGGGCAGGTAGAGGTCCATCGTGAGCGGCCACAGGGCCTGGATGAACCCCAGGGTCACGAAGAAGATCGCGGGCAGCCGGGCACCGCCCGCGCCCGCACCGCCCGCGCCCGCGGCGTCCTCCGGCTCAGCGGCGCTACCAGGCATAGGCCTCCGGAGCCTGACCCCCTGGTCCCGGCCAGATGCGGTCGAGCTCGTCGAGCTGGGCCTGGTCGAGCGCGATCTCGAGCGCGTCGATCGCGCCCTGCAGCTGGGCCGCGGTGCGAGGCCCGACGACCGGAGCCGTGACCACCGGCTGGTGCAGCAGCCAGGCCAGCGCGAGCTCGGCCGGGTCGAGACCGTGCGACTCGGCGAACGCCTCGTACCGCTCGATGCTCTCGCGGCGGGTGTCGAGCAGGCCGAGGTTCTTCGAGCGCGAGCGGTCGGTCTTCTTCAGCACTCCCCCGAGCAGGCCGCTCGCGAGCGGCGACCACGGCAGCAGCCCCATCCCGTAGTGCTGCGCCGCCGGCACCACCTCGAGCTCGAGGGTGCGCTGCGCGAGGTTGTAGACCGACTGCTCGGTCACGATCGGCAGCTGCCGGCGGGCCTCGGCGTGCTCGCGGTACTGCGCGATGTTCCAGCCGGCGAAGTTCGACGAGCCGAGGTAGAGGATCTTGCCCTGGTCGCGCAGCAGGGTGAACGCGTCGAGCACCTCGTCGAGCGGCACCTCCCGGTCGATGTGGTGCATCTGGTACAGGTCGATGCGGTCGGTGCCGAGCCGCTTCAGCGAGGCGTCGACGGCGGCGCGGATATGCACGGCCGACAGACCGCGATCGTTCGGCCCCGAACCCATGGGCCCGTGCGCCTTCGTGGCCACGACCAGCTGGTCGCGGTTGCCGCGTTCGCGCATCCAGTCACCCAGCAGCTCTTCGCTCTGACCCGGGTGATCGCCCCAGGGCGCACCGCCGTAGACGTCGGCGGTGTCGAGGAAGGTGATGCCGGCCTCCACGCCCAGGTCGAGGATGCCGAACGACTCCTCGCGGCCGATGACCGGACCGAAGTTCATCGTGCCGAGGGCGATGCGGCTCACGACCACGCCGGAGTGGCCGAGTCTGGTGTACTTCACGAGAGGTTCCCTTCTGCGCCGGCAGCCGCCCGAGGCGGCGCGACGGCGTGGTCTGTTCTGAGGAGCGCCCAGCCGAAGCGCTCGAGGGTGACACCGGCGACGGGGTCGCCGGTGAGGAGATCGGTGCCCTCCACCGGCACCACGACCGTCTCCGGGCCGTGGTTGATGAGTGTGAGCACGTCGCCGCGTCGGGCGACCTCGACCCACTCGCTGGGGGTGTGCAGCACGGGCTCGACCCCCGACCGCTCGGCGACCCAGCGGGTCACGGCGAGCATCCCGTCGTCGTCGGGCACCGTGGCGAGGTAGAGGGCCTCTCCGCCTGCTGGCGTGGAGCGTGGCCTGGCCGGCGTGGAGCGTGGCCCGGCCGGCGTCGAGGCCAAGGCGGTGAGCGCCGGCATCCCCTCGGTACGGCCGTCGGCGAAGCGGGCGATCACCTCGACCGCCGGGTCGAGCACGGCCAGCTCCTCGGCCAGGTACTCGCCCCGGATGCGGCCGAACGGCGCGTCGAGGTCGGCGTGGTCCTGGCCGGGCTGTGCTGCGGCCGCCCCGGTCGAGTGCACCTCGCCGGCCGAGTTGCTCACGGCCGCCGCGACCGGGGGCACGAGCGCCCCGAACTCCTCCACCGTCACCCCGAGCACCTCGCGCAGCCCCACCTGGAAGCCGCCGTCGCGGAAGGCGTCCGAGCCGTCGACCACGTCGCTGAACGCGGTCACCAACAACCGCCCGCCGGCCCGCACGTAAGCCGACAGCGTGGCGGCCCCCGCATCCGTCAGCAGGTAGGAGTGGGCGAGCACGACGAGGTCGTAGCCGCCGAGGTCGTGCGTGGCCTGCACGAGGTCGACGGCGATGTTCTGCCAGTGGAACGCCGCGTGCCAGCGCTGCACGAGCGAGGCGTAGTCGAGCGCCACGGGGTGGTCGGGGCTCGACACGGCCCACCAGTTCTCCCAGTCGAACACGAGAGCCACCCGCGCCCCGCTGCCACCATCGGTCCCGGAGGGCAGCTCGGGCAGTGCCGCGAGCTCCCCGCCGAGCGAGACGACCTCGCGCCAGGTGCGGGTGCCGGTGCCGGCCTGCGGCAGCATCGCCGAGTGAAACTTCTCGCTCCCCCGCCGCGACTGCCGCCACTGGAAGAACAGGATGCCGTCGGCGCCACGGCCCACGGCCTGCATCGACAGCGCCGCCAACTGGCCCGGCGCCTTCGGGGCGTTCGTCGGCCGCCAGTTCACGGCGCTCGACGACTGCTCCATGAGAATCCACGGTGTGCCCGGCTTGAGCGACCGCATGAGGTCGCGCGTGAAGGCGGCCCCACGGAAGGACTGCGGGTCGTTCGGGTCGAAGTAGTTGTCGTCGCTGATCACGTCGAGCTCGGGGGCCCAGCGCCAGTAGTCGGCCGGCGGGAAGGCGCCCATGAAGTTCGTGGTCACCGGCTGCCGGGCGCCGGTGGCCTTGATGATGTCGCGCTCCATCGTGAACAGCTCGAGCAGCGTGTCGGAGGTGAACCGCTTGAAGTCGAGCAGACCGCCCGGGTTGTGGCTGTACGGCGCCTTGCGCGGTGGCACGATCTGCTCGAACGAGCCGTAGGCCTGCGACCAGAACATCGTTCCCCAGGCGGTGTTCAGCGCGTCGATCGTGCCGTAGCGACGCTGCAGCCACACCCGGAAGGCCACCGCGGCGTTGTCGGAGTAGTCGTAGTGCACGTGGCATCCGTACTCGTTGTTCACGTGCCACATGACGACCGCCGGATGCGCGTGGTAACGCTCCGCGAGGGCCGTCACGAGCCGGGCGGCGAGTCTCCGGTAGTCGGGCGACGAGGGGGCGTAGTGCTGCCGGCTGCCCGGCCAGTAGCGCGCCCCGTTCTCGTCCTCCGGCAGGATGCCGGGGTACGACTCCACGGCCCACGCGGGCGGCGAGGCGGTGGAGGTGGCCAGGTCGACGGCGATGCCGTTCTCGTGCAGCAGGTCGATCACGCGGTCGAGCCAGCCGAAGTCGAAGCTGTGCTCGTCGGGCTGGATGCGCGCCCAGGCGAAGATGCCGAGGCTCACGAGGTTCACCCCCGCCTCGCGCATCAGGCGCACGTCGTCGTGCCAGACCTCCTCGGGCCATTGCTCGGGGTTGTAGTCGCCGCCGTAGTGCATGCTGATGCGGAATCCTCTCGGGGGTGTGTCGTTGATGGGACGTGGTGTCGGATGCGCGGGGCGGCCGCGCGGGACTGCTCGATCGGCTCAGTGCCGCGTCGAGTGGCGGGGCACCAGCACCGGTTCGAACCGGGTGCGGAGCGTCGACTCCCCGGCGGTCCCGCCCACCGCCTCTCCGGCGCCGAGCTGGGTGAGCAGCAGTCTCGCCGCGTTGCCGCCCATCTCGCGGCTCGGCTGCCGTACCGAGGTGAGGGGCACCACCGCGGCGGCCGAGAAGTCGATGTCGTCGTAGCCCACCACCGACACCTCGCCCGGCACCGAGATGCCGTGGCCGATGAGGCTCTGCAGCACGCCGAGGGCCACGTGGTCGTTGCCCGCGAAGATGCCGTCGGGCCGCTCGGCCAGCGGGAGGGCGGCGATGCGGTCACCGATCTCGCGGCCGAGATGCGGGTTGAGCGTGGCGGTCTCGATGAACGTGAAACGGGCTCCGGCAGCCTCGACGGCGCCGCGGCAGCCCTCGAGGCGATCATGCATCTGGGGCATGGTGTGCGGCCCCCCGATGAAGACGATGTGCCGGCATCCGCCCTCGAGCAGGTGGGTCGCCGCCATCCGGCCTCCGAGCCGGTCGTCGAGCGAGATCGACGGCAGCACGCCGCGCGGGTCGACGCGGTCGACGAGCACGACGGGCACGTCGCGGCGGCGGAAGCGCTCGAGCGTCTCGAGCGACTGCTCGACGGGGGCGATGAGCACCCCGTCGAGGCGCTGGCGTTCGAACAGCTCGAGGTAGCGTGCCTCACGCTCCACCGAGTCGTAGCTGTTGCCCACGATCACGGAGTAGCCGGCCTCCTCGGCCACCTGCTCGGCGCCGAGCACCACGTCGGAGAAGAAGGGGTTGGTGATGTTGAGCACGGCCATGCCGATCGCATTGCTCCGGCCCGCTCGCAGCTGACGGGCGGCCACGTTGGGCACGTAGCCCAGCGCCTCGATGGCCTCCGCCACCCGGCTCGCCGCCTGGCGCGACACCAACTCGGGGCGGTTGAGCACGTTCGACACGGTGCTCACCGACACGCCCGCGCGAGCCGCGACGTCGCGGATCCCGACCTCAGCCATGACGGCCTCCCACTCGTTCGAGGCTGCGCAGCAGCCGCACCCGGTTCTCCATCTTGGCCACGGCCGGCCCGTGCACCAGTGTGGCGCCCCAGGCGCGTCGGCCTTCGAGCACCACGGATGCGCGGTCGGGCGAGACCGTCGCCCGCGTTCCGGGGTCGGGCAGCACCGTCACCCCGAGCGGGCTCCGGAGGCGTGCCGCGACGCCCGAGCCGTCGTCGTCGCGCGGCGACAGGGGACCTTCGAAGGCGAGCTCGGCCGCGGCTGCGTCGTGGGAGGCGGCGAGGCCGGCGATCCGGTGGCCGTGGCTGTGCACGCCCACGACCGGAGCGGTGCCGGTCTCGTCCGCAGTCTCGTCCGGCCTCTCGTGCTGCAGCATCAGATACCCGCTCACGAGCCTCCACACCGGCGTCGCGACGTGGTGCACGTCACCGAACGATCCGAGCGGCTTCCGCACGGGGTCGGTGCCCACCCACACGATGTCGTAGTCGAGGGCGTCGTAGCGCAGAGTGCCGTCGCCGACCATCATCGCGCCACCTCCCCGAGCCGCTCGCGGTGCGCCGGGGTTGCGCGATCGCGCCGCGACGTGCATCCTCGGTACCGCCCGCGCATCGACGCCGGGCCCCGACCAGCGAAGGACGTGCACCGCATGCGAACCATCGTCGTCATCTCGGGCGAGGCCGGCCACGACGACCCCTGGCACGCGCTCGCCGGGACGAGCGCCCGCGTGGCCGAGGTGCTCTCGGCCGGCGAGGGGCTCACCGCCAGCGTCGTGGGAACCGCGCAGCTGGAGGAGCGGGGCAGCGAGGTGCTCGGCGAGGCCGACGTGCTCGTGCTCAACGTGAGCGGTGACCTGGGCGTGGAGCCCGGTGTCTCGGGCCCGCTGGTCGACCTGCTCGAGGCCCACGTGGCCTCCGGCCGCGGGATCGTGGCGCTCCACTCCTCGGCGTTGGCCTTCCGCGACGATCCGCGCTGGGCGGAGTTGCTCGGCGGGCGATGGGTGCCCGGACGCTCGGGGCACCCGCAGATCGGTCGGGCTCTCGTGCAGCCCACCGAGGCCGGGCGAGCAGCGCTCCCCGGCCTCGGCGACTTCGTGCTGTACGACGAGCGGTACACCGCGCTGGAGACCGGCGCCTCCACCTCGGTGCTGGCCGAGCACACCGACGACGGGTTCGCGCATCCGCTCGTCTGGGTGGTCGAGTTCCCCGAAGGCCGGGGCCGGGTGGCGTACGACGCGCTCGGCCACGGCGTCGAATCGTACGACTCCGGGGAGCACCGCGCCCTGCTGCGCGGTCTCGTCGAGTGGGCCGCGGCCTCACGCGAGACCGTACCGGCCGCTCGCTGACGCGGCTCAGTCACGGATCCACGTCGTCTCGCTCGGCACCAGGCTCTCCAGCTCGGCCCAGAGCTCGTCGGGGATCTCGATCGACACCGCCTCGATCGCCGCGTCGAGCTGCGCGGGGCTGACCACGCCGCACACGGTCGAGTGGATGCGCGGATCGCGCGTGGAGAACTGGAGGGCCGCCGCGATGAGCGGCACCCCGTGCCGCGCGCAGGCCGCTCCCATCGCATCGACCGCGGCCAGCAGCTCGGCGGGGGCGGTGCGGTAGTGGTAGCGGTCGCTCGTGCGCGGCCAGGAGGCGAGCAGCCCGCCGCCGTAGACCGCGGCGTTCATGACGCCGAGGCCCTGTTCCGCCGCCGCGTCGAGCAGCGCGTCGGAGCTGCGGTCCACCAGCGTGAAGCGGTTGTGGGTGATGAGCGCGTCGAAGTATCCGCTGTCCACGAAGCTGCGCAGCATGCTCGACGGCCCACCCGCCACGCCGATGTGGTCGGCGTAGCCCTCGTCGCGGAACCGCCGCAGCGACTCCACCGGGCCACCGGGCGCCATCGCCGCCTCGAAGCCGATGTTCTCGGGGTCGTGCAGGTAGAGCACCGGCACCCTTGTTACACCCAGACGATCCAGGCTCTCGTGCAGCGAGGCGCGCATCCGCTCGGCGTCGAACGAGCCGGTTACCGGGTCGCGGTCGAGCTTGGTCTGCACCACGAAGCCCTCTGGCGGGGTCTCCCGGCGCAGTGCGAGGCCCACCCGGCGCTCGCTCTCGCCGTCGCCGTAGTTGTTCGAGGTGTCGAGCACCGTGACCGGCCCCCGGAAGGCGTGCAGCGCGGTCGCGACCGCGTCGTCCTCGGTGACGGTGAGTCCGTGCACCGGGGAGTCGAGGCCCCAGGCGCCCGTGCCGACGCAGAGCGACGACACGGTGAGCCCGGTGCGGCCGAACACGCGGGTGGGGAGCGGGGCGGTGGAGACGGTCATTCGAACGCGTCTCCCCCGCGCAGGCGGTCGACGAGCACGGCGACGAGCAGGATGATCGCCACGATGAGGTCGAGGTAGTCGGGGTCGATGAAGGTGATGTTGAGGATGTTCGTGATGCCCGCCACCACGAGCAGGCCCAGCAGGCCGCCGATCGGGTTGCCCACACCGCCGCGGGTGATGGAGTAGCCGCCGATCATGAGGGCGGCGTAGATCTGGAACTCCAGCCCCGTGCCGAGCACGTTCGAGGCCGAGCCCAGCTGTCCCACGTAGAGGATGCCGCCGATCGCGGCACCGACGGAGCTCACCACGAGGGCGATCACGCGCACCTTCGACACCGAGATGCCGGCGCGGGCGGCCGCCCGGTCGTCGCCGCCGACGGCCTGCACCTTGCGGCCGATGCGCGTCTTCGACACGATCCCGGCGGCGATGAGGGTGACGCCGATGCCGATGAGCAGCAGGGTCGGGAACCCGAGTAGCGCCCCCTGGGTCACGTTGTAGAGCGGTTCGATGAGGGTGCTCGGCGGGGCGTTCACCACGATCACCTGGCAGAGGCCGCGCAGGAGCGTCAGCATGCCGAGGGTGACGGCGAGCGGTTCGGCGCCGAAGCGCACGATGACGAAGGCGTTGGTGAGACCCACCACCGCGCCCACGAGGATGGTGATGAGGGCGACCAGCCAGGGGTTCAGCCCCGCGGCGACGAGCTGGTTGAACACCACGGCGCCGAAACCCACCATCGAGCCGATGGAGAGGTCGACCACGCCGGCGAGCAGCGCGAACGAGGCCATCACGCCCACGATCAGCGGGATGGCGACGCTCACGCCGACGATCTGGATGTTCGAGGGGCTGAGGAACTCGGGGCCGATCCACACCAGGCCGACCAGCAGCGTCACCGCCAGGGTGAAGCTGATGCTGCCGACCGGGCCGCGGAAGGAGCTCAGGATGCGGCGGTGCAGCGGCAGGGCGGGCTCGTCGAAGAGCAGGCCGGGGTTCGGCGGGGTGGGGGTGGGGGTCGTGGTGGCGGTGGTCATCGCGCCGTCCTCTTCAGTCGGTAGCCGTCAATGCCGACGGCGATGATGAGCAGTGCCCCCTGGAAGACCAGCGCCCACGCGGGGGCCAGGCCGAAGAACGCGATCGAGGTGGGGATGGTCGCGAGGAAGCCCACGCTCAGCAGGAGCACCAGCAGATTGCCCTTGCCGCCCGAGAGGCTGATGCCGCCGAGGATGACGGCGCCGATGACGATGAGCTGGAAGCCCGCGCCCGAGGCCGGGGTGAAGCTCGGGTTCACGGCCGAGAACATGACGCCGGCCAGCCCCGCCACCGCGCCGGCGCCCGCGAAGGTGGCCAGGCGCATCCGTCGCAGGTCGATGCCGCGGGCCTTCGCGGCCTGGGCGTTGCCGCCCACGGCGCGCAGGTGCCTGCCCCAGCGGGTGAAGGTGAGCGCGAGGCCGGCGAGCACGATGACGATCACCATCGGCCAGAACACGTTCGGCAGGCCGAGGAACCGGCCGAGCCCGTAGAGGCGCAGCTCGGAGGTCGACGGGATCTGCGCCGACTTGAAGAAGATGAGCATGATCGCCAGGCCGCCGAAGCCGGTGGCCAGGGTGACGATGATGGGGTTGAGCTTGCCGAACACCACGATGAGGCCGTTCAGCAGGCCCCACGCGGCGCCGGTGACGATGCCGATCGGGATGGCGACCCAGGTGGGCAGCCCGTTGTTGAGGGCGGTCACCGTGGCCCAGGCGCTCAGGATGAGCGACACGGGGAGGCTCAGGTCGAGCAGGCCGCCGCTGATGACGATGAGCGCCTGCGACACCGCGAGGATGCCGGAGATGGCCATCGTGAAGGTGACGGCGAGGAGCGTCTGGCTCGACAGGAAGTCGGGCCGCACGATCGTGGTGGCGACGATGAGGAGGAGCCAGACGCCGGCGATGCTGAGGGCGTCGCGCCAGGCGGTGGCGCCCCGGGAGTCCGGGCGGCCCTTTCGGCCGCCCGGGCTCACGGGTGCGGCCGGATCGGCCGGGGTGATGAGCGATGTGGTCATGGAGTTGTTCCGATACCTACCTGGTGTGGCTGATCCGACGGGGTGCCTGATCGGGGATCAGGACTTGCAGAAGAGGTCGTATGCGGTGGTGCCGGCCGGCGCATCCGCCAGTTCGGCGACGCGCTCGTCGATGCCGGGGATGGCCGCGGCCTGCTCCTGGGTGACGGGGCACGGCTTCACGCTGACCGCGGCGTCGTCACCGGTGTCCTTGACCGCCGGCGGGTTGCCCGCCGCGATCTCGTCGGCGATCTCGAAGGCGAACGAGGGGTAGCCCTCGAGGAAGTACATGACGCTGCCGACGAGGTTGGGGTCGACGTTGGCGCCCGTGATGAGTCCACCGTCCTGGCCCCAGCCCATGATCGAGCCGTCGCGGCCGAGCTGGGTGGCCGCCTGCAGGGCGCCGACCACGGCCTGGTCGTTGAGGCCCACCACCAGGATGTTCTTCGCATCCGGGTGCGCCGCGAACACGCCGGGCGCGTTGGCGAGCGAGGTGGTGAGGTTGCCGTCGGCCTCGTACTTCACGTAGTTCTCGGCCGGGATGTCGGGGCAGACCTCGCCGATCGCATCCGCGGCGTTGCCCGTGCGCCAGGTGTTGATCTGGCCGGCGGCGGTGCCCTCGGCCTCGATCACCAGGTCGACCTGGCAGTCCCACTTCTCTTTCGCGAGCTCGCCGAGCGCGGTGCCGCCCTCGGTACCGGCGGCGGCGTTGTCGACGCCCACGAAGTACCAGCCCTCCTGCGCGATGTCGAAGGTGATGACCGGGATGCCCGCGTCGGCGTACTTCTTGGCGATGACCGGGTTGGCCGAGGGCTGGCCGTTGAACATCATGACCAGGTCGACGCCCTTCTGGATGAAGATGTCGGCGTTCTTCGTGGCGGTGGCCTCGCTGTTGTCGTTCGAGAGCTCGACGAAGTCCCAGCCGCGCTGCTCGGCGAGGCCTGCGGCCACGTCGCCCTGCAGCTCCTGCCAGTCGGCGTCGGGCTGGCCGCCCACGGCGAAGCCGAGGGTGAAGGTGCCGTCGTCGGCGGCGTCGGTGCTGCCGCCGGTGGAGTCGCCGACGGTGCTGCAGCCGGCGAGGGTGAGGCTGGCGGCGGCGAGGCCGACCAGGCCGAGTCGGGCGAAGCGCCGGCCGAGGGCGGGGCGGCTCGTCAGGATGGAGTGCGTCATTGCAGTGTTCTCCTCAGGGAAGGGGTTGGTGTGGTGGTGCGGTGGGTGGTCTGGGTGGGGCCGGATGCGCGGGGCGGGGCGGGGCCGGATGCGGGCGGGCGGGATGCAGGGCGGGCGGCGCTCAGGCCACGACCGCGGCGCTGTCCTCGGGGGTGTCGACGTCGGCCGGGAGGGCGCCGGTGATGAGGCCCACGACGATCTCCGGGGTGACGTCGGCCACGTTGCGGGTGGCGATGGTGCGGCCGAGGCGCATCACCGTGATGCGGTCGGCGACGGTGACGAGCTGCTGCATGTTGTGGCTCACCAGGATGACGCTCACGCCGTGGTCGCGGAGGCGCCCGATGAGGTCGAGCACCTGGGCCGACTCGCGCACGCCGAGCGCGGCGGTGGGCTCGTCGAGGATGACGATTCGGCGCCCCCAGAGCAGGGCGCGGGCGATGGCGAGGCACTGGCGCTGACCGCCGGACATGCCCTTCACCGACACGTTCACCGACTGGATGCCCACGCCGAGTTCGGCGAGCACCTCGCGCGAGCGCTTGCGCATGCCGCGGTCGTTGACCACGTTGAGCAGGCGCAGGAACGGGTTGCTCGAGAGGTCTTCGCGCCCGAGGTACACGTTCTGCACGGCCGACATGGTGTCGACCAGCGCGAGGTCTTGGTAGACGGTCTCGATGCCGGCCTCGAGCGCGTCGGAAGGCCGGCGGAAGGTGACGGGCTTGCCGTCGACCGCGATCGAGCCGCCGTCGGCCACCACGGCCCCGGAGAGGATCTTGAGGAACGTGGACTTGCCGGCGCCGTTGTCGCCGACCAGGCCCATCACCTCGCCCCGACGCAGCTGCATCGAGGCGTCGGCGAGCGCGACGACGGCACCGTAGCGGCGGGTGATGTGGCGCGCGTCGAGAGCGATCTCGGGGCCGGCGGGAGTGGCGGCCGTGGCGTCGGCCGGGGTGTTCGCAGTCATCGGGCAACCTCGTCGTTGGAACCTAAAACGTTCTATATAAAACGTTACAAGTAAGAGTGACACGACACCCCGACCCAACGCAAGCACAAAAGTGAATCGATATTCCGGGCGGCGGATCCAGCCACCCGACACCGGCCGCGTCTAGCCGTTGAGGATGGCGACCAGCCCGAACGAGACGGCCCCGAAGCCGAACATCATCACCGTCGCCCCACCCGTCTGGATGCGCCTGGCGAGCACCGGCAGATCCCGATCCGCGAGACCGGAGCGCCGCTTCGCGATGCGGGTGGCGATCCGGCGCGCGAGCACCAGCACCACGATCCCGAACAGGAGAACGATCCCGCCGAGCATGATCGACAGCGTGATCACCAGATGGGCCACCCCGATGGCGATCAGGCCGAACCCGACGATGGCTGCGGTGCGGGTGGGGTTCCCGCGCGACACCTTTGATCTGGAGGCGGAAGGGTCGTCACCACAGGTCGACATCCCAGGGGAGCTCCGCACGGTGGGCGACGGTGGAGATGTCCCTGAGGGAGACGAACGCGATCCGCTTAGTGCCCGCGGCCGGGATGATTCGCTGGAGCGCCGCGATGACGTTGACGTCGACCCAACCGAGGTACTGGGGCAAGGATCTGGAGCGCCGGACGATGAAGGGCACCACCACGAACCAACTCACGAAGGCCAGAGGGAGCACGACCCACAACAGAACCCCGTGGACCACCGCGAGGACGCCTGTGGCGGCAACCTTCTGGGCGGTCCGCTTCTCGGGCACCCCACGCGACATGCCCTGAGACTATCGCCCGACGTGGACGGATGACCGTCACGACCGATCCTGCCCCCGCAGACAAGAACCCCGACCGGATGTGCTTCCGGTCGGGGTTCTCATGAAATCGATTGGTGGACCCGAGGGGATTCGAACCCCTGACCCCCTGCATGCCATGCAGGTGCGCTACCAGCTGCGCCACGGGCCCAGGTGCTGAGCGGGCCGATCTGTGGAACAGAATGCGACCGATTCAGTCTGGGTGTTGTTTCTGATCTCTCGGAAACAACTCGTCTAGCCTACTACATCTCGGAGGCCGCTTCGACCACCAGGGGCACGACCGGGCAGTCCTTCCAGAGGCGCTCGAGCGAGTAGTACATGCGGTCCTCCTCGTGGAAGACATGCACGACGATGTCGCCGAAGTCGAGCAGCACCCAGCGACCCTCCGCGAGACCCTCGCGACGGATGACTTTGGCGCCGGCCTCGGCGAGGCGGTCCTGGATCTCCTCGGCGATGGCGACGACGTTGCGCTCGTTGCGACCGGAGGCGAGGAGGAACACGTCGGTGAGGGGCAGCGGGCCCGACACGTCGAGGGCGACGAGGTTCTCGGCCTGCTTGGAGTCGGCCGCGCGGGCGGCGATCTGGGCGAGTTCTTGGGCGTGGGTGGAAGCAGTCACGAAGACTCTCTGGTCGCGGGTCAGAACACCCGGAAGACGAACACGGCGAGCAGCAGGCTGACGACGCCGACGGCGAGGACGCCCGCGGTGATGGCGAGCACGACGGGCGCGTTGGCACGCGCACGCTTGGGAGGGGTGATGAGAGAGGTCGACGAGGTGTTCGTGCTGATGGCACGAGCAGCGCTCACCGGCGCCACATCGGAGCCCGGGGTCTCGACCTCAGACCGGTCGAGCAGGGCGTCGAGGTCGTTCGACTCGAGGCCGGATGCGGGGGCACCGAGGGCGCCGAAGCTCGGGGGAAGGTCGATCGAGCCGGTGATGATGACCTCGCCGGTCTCGTCGAGCGCCGTGCCGACGTCGTTCGATCCGGGGATGGTCGGCAGCACGAGCGCGCTCGTCGTGGAGATGGAGTTCGCCGCGGCGGTGTTGCGCAGCGACAGCAGGTCGTCGAACGACGATGCGGGCGAGGCCGGCTGACCGGAGGCCGGTGCCGACGGACCCTGGAAGACAGGCGCGAGCGGCGGGGTCGACTCGGCCGCCGCGGCGGCAGCGGGCTCGTCGAACACGATCTCCTCCACCACGGCGCCCTCGGTGCCCGGGGCGTCGTCGGCGACGGTGACCGCCTCGAGGTGCTCACCGGTCTCATCGACCGCCAGAGACGCGGCGCCGACCGGAACCACGTCGATGAGCGGTGCGGTGTATGGGGCCGGCTCGGAGTCGTCGACCGCGTCGTCGTCGATGATGGTCTCCATCGCCACGGTCTCGAGCAGCACGGGCTCCGCTACTGGGGCCTCGGTCTCGCTGGAGGGAACTGCCTCGACCGCGGGCTCCTCGACGGAGGGCGCCTCCGCGGTCTCGCCCGCATCCGGAGCGTCGTCGACGACCGGTGCCGCCTGCTGATGACGTAGCGCCCGACGTGAGGGAACACCGGTGTCGGCCACCGCGACACCTGCCGCCGCAGCCTCGGCCGCTTCGCGCTCGGCGTCGGCCTTGCGCGCGGCCTCCGCCTCTTCGGCGGCCTTGGCATCGGCCTCGCGCTCCTTGCGCGGCTTCTGCCGTTCCATTTCACGTAGCTGGCGCCGTGTCAGCGGCTGCTCATCGTGCGACAAACTCATTCAACACTCCGATATAGATGGTGCTTGGTGATGTACTGAACGACACCGTCGGGTACCAAGTACCACACCGGAAAACCCCGGCCGACCCGGCCGCGACAGTCAGTGGACGAGATCGCGAGCGCTGGGACTTCCAAATAGCTTACGTCCTGGCGGGGCAAAGACGAAATGGCGAGAGTGTGACCGGGCCGTGAGACCGCCACGAAATGGGCGAGAGACCACAGGTCGTCGACGTCTTTCCAGTTGAGGATCTGCGCGATCGCGTCGGCCCCCGAGATGAAGAACAGGTCGGCATCCGGATGCGCGGCCTGCAGGTCGCGCAGCGTGTCGATGGTGTAGGTGACGCCCCCGCGGTCGATGTCGACCCGGCTCACGGTGAAGCGGGGGTTCGACGCGGTGGCGATGACCGTCATGAGGTAGCGGTGCTCGGCCGAGGAGATCGGCTCCTTGTGCCAGGGGCGCCCCGTGGGTACGAACACCACCTCGTCGAGCTCGAACGACGTGGCCGCCTCGCTCGCGGCCACCAGGTGGCCGTGGTGGATGGGGTCGAAGGTGCCACCCATCACACCGATTCGCCGCCGGCGCGGCGTGGCGCCGTGCGCCTCGCCCGTCTCGGGCGGATCGATCCTCATCCGCCGGTGCTAGTGATCCGCACCGGTTCGGTCGGCGTGCCCGTGCACGTCGTGCGTGGCGGCGTACTTGGCCGACTTCTGCGGGTGCCGGTTGGCCACGTTGCGGTAGCTCCAGGTGATGAGCGCGAGAGCGATGAACACCACGGCGGCCACGATGCCGAACACGATCGGCGGGAACGGCAGCTCGATGGGCACGTCGACGGCCTCCATGACACTCACCAGAACTGACATCTCATCTCCCGTACTCGTGGAACCCTCCTACAGTACCGCTAAGCACGGTACTGACTCGACCTCAGCTCGCCGCCGCGCCGAGCCGGGCGGTGGATGGGGCGCCGGACTAGGCGCGGTACTGGCCCGAACCCCGCACCAGCCACTTCGTGCTGGTGAGCTCGGGCAGCCCCATCGGCCCCCTGGCGTGCAGCTTCTGCGTGGAGATGCCCACCTCGGCCCCGAACCCGAACTCGCCGCCGTCGGTGAACCGCGTGGAGGCGTTCACCATCACCACCGCCGAGTCGACCTCGTTGAGGAAGCGCTCCGCGTTGCCCAGGTCGTTCGTGATGATCGACTCCGTGTGGTGCGTCGACCAGCGCCGGATGTGCTCCATCGCCTGGTCGAGGTCGCTCACCACGCGCACGGCGAGGTCGAGGCTCATGTACTCGGTCGCCCAGTCGTCCTCGGTGGCGGGCACCGCGGCGGGGAAGAGCGCCCTGGTGGCCTCGTCGCCGTGCACGGTGACCCCGGATGCGGCCAGCCGCTCCAGCACCGGGCCCAGCAGGCGCTCCGCGGCCGCCTCGTGCACCAGCAGCGTCTCGAGGGCGTTGCACACGCTCGGTCGCTGCACCTTGGCGTTGTGGACGATGTCGACCGCCCACTGCTCGTTCGCCGACTCGTCGAGGAAGACGTGCACCACCCCGGCACCGGTCTCGATGACGGGCACCTTCGACTCGGTGACCACGGTCTCGATCAGCTGCGCGCTGCCTCGGGGCACCAGCACGTCGACCGCGCCGCGCGCCTGCATCAGCCGCCTCGCACCATCGCGGCCGAACTCGTCGATGGTCTGCACCGAGGCGGCGGGCAGACCCGACGCGGCCAGCGCATCCTGGATCACCCGCACCAGCACCCGATTGGTGTTCTCGGCCGCGGACCCGCCACGCAGCACGACCGCGTTGCCACTCTTCAGCGCGAGCGCGGCGATGTCGACCGTGACGTTGGGGCGGGCCTCGTAGATGGCGCCGACGACGCCGAAGGGCACGCGCACCTGATCGATGCGCACGCCGTTGGGGAGGTTGCGGCCCCGGATGCTCTCCCCCACGGGGTCGACGAGGCCGATGATCTCGCGCACGGCGGCGGCCAGCGACGTCACCCGGGCAGCGTCGAGCCGGAGACGGTCTTGCAGGGCGGCGGAGAGGCCGTTCTCGCGGCCGTTCGCCAGGTCGAGGTCGTTGGCCGGCACCACCTCGGGCGCAGCCGTCTCGATCGCGGCGGCGATGGCCTCGAGAGCACGGTTCTTCTGCTCGGTGGTGACGGTGGCGAGCACGATAGACGCCGCCCGGGCGGCCTCGAGCTTCTCGTCGAATCCGGTGGGCAGGGTGGTCGTGACGTCGAGAACCTCAGGCATGCACCGATTCTACGGCCGCACCGCCGACATGCTGCCGGTCGGCGGGCTCGAGACGTCGGCCGGTTCGAACCAGGTGCCGATCGACTCGCCCGAGAGCGCGGCGGAGACGTTCGCGGTGGAGGTGATGAGCACCGCGGTGCCCGAGGCGGCCGCGAGACGGGCCGCCGAGACCTTGGTGCCCGCTCCCCCGGTGCCCACACCCGCCGCGCCGATGTCGCCGAAGGTGACGCCGGCGAGGTCGTCGCCGAGCGGCACGTCGGTGATCTTCACCGCTCCGGGCTCGAGCGGCGGGCGGGTGTAGAGCGCATCGACGTCGCTGAGCAGCACCAGCGCATCCGCCCCCACCAGCTGCGACACGAGTGCCGCGAGCCGATCGTTGTCGCCGAAGCGGATCTCGTGCGTGGCCACGGTGTCGTTCTCGTTGACGATGGGCAGGATGCGGAGACCGAGCAGCCGGTCCATGGCGCGCTGCGCGTTGGAACGGTGGGTGGGGTTCTCGAGGTCGCCCGCCGTGAGCAGCACCTGGCCGGCCACGATGCCGTAGCGGCGCAGGCTGTCCTGGTAGCGGAAGATGAGCACGTTCTGGCCCACGGCCGCCGCCGCCTGCTGCGTGGCGAGGTCGTTCGGGCGGGCGTCGAGCTGCAGATAGGGCATGCCCGTCGCGATGGCGCCCGACGACACGAGGATGACC
Organism: Herbiconiux moechotypicola; assembly: GCF_024979255.1. Taxonomy (GTDB): domain Bacteria; phylum Actinomycetota; class Actinomycetes; order Actinomycetales; family Microbacteriaceae; genus Herbiconiux; species Herbiconiux moechotypicola. The sequence goes on along the minus strand of NZ_JANLCN010000006.1, from coordinate 223,300 downwards.
TCGGTGCCGCGCGCGTGGGCCGCCGAGAGGGCGTCGACGAGCGGCTCGATCTGGCCCGCGTTGTCGCCGCTGATCGACGAGGAGCCGACCTTCACCACCACGCGCCTGGCCGTGGCGATGCCCTCACGGGAGGTGAGCCGGATGCGGGTCACGCGTTCTCCCCGTCGCCATCGCTCTCGTCGTCGGCCCAGAGCCCCGCGTCGCGCTCGCGCACGAGCTCGGCACGCGCCTCGGACTTGGCGTCCATGAGGTCGTGGTACTCCTCCCGCCGCTGGCCGGTGGTGCGGCGGCGGATGGGGTCGAGTCGCGGGTCGGAGCCGCGCGGGCTCGTGACCAGCTCGGCCGTGGAAGTGAGCGTGGGCTCCCAGTCGAAGACGATGCCGTTGCCCGCACCGATCACGACGGTCGACCCCGCCACGGCGCCCACGGCGAAGAGGCGGTCTTCGACACCGAGCTTGGCCAGGCGGTCGGCGAGGAAGCCGACGGCCTCGTCGTTGGTGAAGTCGGTCTGCTGCACCCAGCGCTCGGGCTTGGCCCCGAGGATGCGGTACACGTTGCCGTGGCTGCCACCCTCGACCTTGATGGTGAACCCCGCCTCGTCGACCGCCTTCGGGCGCAGCACGATGCGGCTGGGCGCGGGCTGCGACGCCGCCTCGACCCTGGCCTTCTCGACCAGCTCGGCGAGCGCGAAGGAGAGCGGGCGCAGGCCCTCGTGGCTGGCGGTCGAGATCTCGAACACGCGGTAGCCGCGCTCCTCGAGCTCGGGCTTGACGAAATCGGCCAGCTCGCGGGCCTCGGGCACATCGATCTTGTTGAGGGCGATGAGCTGCGGCCGCTCGAGCAGCGGCAGCTGACCGTCGGGCACGGGATAGGCGCCCAGCTCGCCGAGGATGACGTCGAGGTCGCTGAGGGGGTCGCGGCCGGGCTCGAGGGTGGCGCAGTCGAGCACGTGCAGCAGGGCGCTGCACCGCTCCACGTGACGGAGGAACTCCAGGCCCAGGCCCTTGCCCTCGCTCGCGCCCTCGATGAGGCCGGGCACGTCGGCCACGGTGTAGCGCACCGAACCGGCCTGCACGACGCCGAGGTTCGGATGGAGCGTCGTGAACGGGTAGTCGGCGATCTTCGGCTTCGCCGCCGACAGCGCCGCCACGAGGCTCGACTTGCCGGCGGAGGGGAAGCCCACGAGGGCGACGTCGGCCACGGTCTTGAGCTCGAGCAGCAGGTCGCCCTGCCAGCCCTCGGTACCGAGCAGCGCGAACCCGGGGGCCTTGCGCTTGGTGGTCGCGAGTGCCGCGTTACCGAGACCGCCGTGACCGCCCTCGGCGGCGAGGAAGCGCATCCCGGGTTCGGTGAAGTCGGCCAGCAGCTCACCGTCGGCGTCTTTGACCACGGTACCGACGGGTACGGTGAGCACGAGCTCGTCGGCATTGCCGCCGGAGCGGTTGTCGCCCATGCCCGGGCCGCCGTTCGCGCTCGACACGTGCGGGTGGCGGTGGAAGCCGAGCAGGGTCGTGGTCTGCGCGTCGCTGACGAGCACGATGTCGCCCCCGTGGCCGCCGTTGCCGCCGTCGGGGCCCGCGAGGGGCTTGAACTTCTCGCGGCGCACCGACACGCATCCGTTGCCACCGTCGCCCGCCTTGAGGTGCAGGGTGACATGGTCGACGAAGGTCACCATCTCGGTCGCCTCACGATCTCTCTGGGTTGGTTCCGGGGGTCCGGATGGGTTCACGGAGAGGGACTCTCCGGGTGGAACGACGATGGGCGGGCCGAAGCCCGCCCATCGTGAAGTACTGCAGGACCGCGATTACTCCGCGGCGGCTGCGACGATGTTGACGACCTTGCGGCCGCCCTTGTTGCCGAACTCGACCGAACCGGCGGCGAGGGCGAAGAGCGTGTCGTCGCCACCACGGCCTACGTTCACACCGGGGTGGAAGTGGGTGCCGCGCTGACGCACGAGGATCTCACCGGCGCTGACGACCTGGCCGCCGAAGCGCTTCACGCCGAGGCGCTGCGCGTTGGAGTCGCGACCGTTGCGAGTGGAGCTCGCACCTTTCTTGTGTGCCATCTGCCCTGCTCCTTACTTGATTCCGGTGACCTTGACGCGGGTGAGCTCCTGGCGGTGGCCCTGGCGCTTCTTGTAGCCGGTCTTGTTCTTGAACTTCTGGATGACGATCTTCGGGCCGCGGAGGTCTTCGAGGACCTCGGCGGTCACGGTGACCTTCGACAGCGACGCGGCGTCGGAGGTGATCTTGTCACCGTCGACGAGCAGCACCGCAGCGAGCTCGATGTTGCCGTCTTCGCCCGCCTGGACGCGGTCGAGGGTGACGATGGAGCCCACCTCGACCTTCTCCTGACGGCCGCCGGCGCGCACAACTGCGTAGACCAATTTCGTACCTAACTCTTCGGGGTGTTCGACAGCGCCAGGACGATCTCGGAACATCGGGATCTCCGCCGCTTGGAAGCCTTGGCGCTCACGGGAGCAGAGCTCCACGCACACCAGCGGTCAAGCTTACTCGATCACTGGTGGCCGGTCAAACCGGCGGCCGGGGTGCGATACTCGCACGGTGACCGTGCTGATCGACGTCCCCATCTGGCCCGCCCACGGTACCATCTGGGGCCACCTCGTCAGCGATGACTCGCTGGAGGAACTGCACTCGTTTGCCCGCGAGGCGGGACTGCCGGAGCGCGGCTTCGACCTCGACCACTACGACGTGCCTGTCGAGCGCTACGACGAGCTGGTCGCCGCGGGCGCGCATCCGGTGAGCAACCGAGAGCTGGTGGAGCGGCTCCGCGACAGCGGGCTGCGAGTGCGCGGCCGGGACAGGCCCCGCAAGCACTGAAGGCCTGAGCACTGAAGGCCTGAGCACTGAAGGCGTTGCGGGGCCAGAGGCTCAGGACTCGGACGAACCGGTCTCCACGGGAGCGGAGACCGCGGCCGTGCTGACCCGGCGGCTGCGCGAACGGCCCTGGCCGGGCTGCTTGGGCTCGGGAAGGGCGTCGAGCACCGAGTCGAGCAGCTGCGAGGCGTCGCGCGAGTTCACGCGCGGGGCGCGCTGGGTGCGCGCCACCGGGATGTCGAGGATGGCGACCGGCACCACGGGCTCGGCCGGCTCGGTGGCGGCGGGCTCGGCCGTGGCGGTGGGAGCGCTGGCCTTGGTGTCGTCCGCGGTCTGCGGCTCGGCGCTGGTCGCGCGCTCCGGGGCCACCTCCGGCTCCGTCGCGGCGACCGGAGCCGCCTCCGTCGCGGCCGCGGGCTCCGCCGTGGTCTCCCCTGTGCTCTGCCCTCCGGCGTTCGCCGCGTTCTCGGCCGCACGCGACTGGCGCGCCTTCCGGCGGCGGGCCGACCGGCTGGCCGCCTGCTCACCCGAGGGCGCGCCCGTCTCGGCGCCCGCATCCGGTGCACTCGGTTCGGAGACGGCGGCCGGAACCTCGGTGCCCGGCTCGCCCTGCGGACGCTGGGCCGGAGCCCCGGCGATCGTGCTGGCGGCGATCTGCGCCAGAGCGTTCTTGGCGTCGGCGGTGATGGAGTGGGTGCCGTTGGAACCCGAGGCCGACGCCGCACCCTGGCCGCCCGAGGAGCTGTTGCCGGCCGACGACCCGGAGCCGTTCCCGTTGCCGTTGCCGCCGCGCCCGCGGCGACCGTTGCCCGAACCGCCCGGGTTCGAACCGGCCGAACCACTGCCGCCGTTGCCGGAGCGGTGCTTCATCACCGGGTCGTGGTGCACGATGATGCCGCGCCCGGCGCACACCTCGCACGGCTCGCTGAACGACTCGAGCAGGCCCAGACCGAGCTTCTTGCGGGTCATCTGCACGAGACCGAGCGAGGTGACCTCGGCCACCTGGTGCTTGGTGCGGTCGCGCGAGAGGCACTCGATGAGGCGGCGCAGCACGAGGTCGCGGTTGGACTCGAGCACCATGTCGATGAAGTCGACCACGATGATGCCGCCGATGTCGCGCAGGCGCAGCTGCCGCACGATCTCCTCGGCCGCCTCGAGGTTGTTCTTGGTGACGGTCTCCTCGAGGTTGCCTCCGGAGCCGACGAACTTACCCGTGTTGACGTCGACCACCGTCATGGCCTCGGTGCGGTCGATCACGAGCGAACCGCCCGAGGGCAGCCACACCTTGCGGTCGAGGGCCTTCTCGATCTGCTCGGTGATGCGGAACTCGTCGAACGCGTCGCGCTCGCCCTCGTAGCGCTCCACGCGGTCGAGCAGGTCGGGCGCCACGGCGGTGAGGTAGTTCTCGATCGTGGCGCGTGCGTCGTCGCCCGAGATGACCATGCGGTGGAAGTCCTCGTTGAACACGTCGCGCACGATCTTGATGAGCAGGTCGGGCTCGGAGTGCAGCAGGTGCGGGGCGAGCTGCTTCGAGGCCTGCTCGCTGATGTGCGCCCACTGCGCGGTGAGGCGGTTGACGTCGAGCGTCAGCTGCTCCTCGGTGGCGCCCTCGGAGGCGGTGCGCACGATGACGCCGGCGCTCTCGGGCAGCACTTCCTTGAGGATGCGCTTGAGGCGCGCCCTCTCGGTGTCGGGGAGCTTGCGCGAGATGCCGTTCATCGAGCCGTTGGGCACGTACACGAGGTAGCGGCCGGGCAGCGAGATCTGGCTGGTGAGGCGTGCGCCCTTGTGACCCACCGGGTCTTTCGTGACCTGCACGAGCACGGTGTCGCCCGACTTGAGCGCGAGCTCGATGCGGCGCGGCTGCGAGCCCTTCTGGTCGGAGTTGCTCGCCGCGGCCTCCCAGTCGACCTCACCCGAGTAGAGCACGGCGTTGCGGCCGCGGCCGATGTCGACGAAGGCCGCCTCCATGCTGGGCAGAACGTTCTGCACACGGCCGAGGTACACGTTGCCGATGAGCGAGGCGTCCTGCGCCTTGGCGACGTAGTGCTCCACGAGCACGCCGTCCTCGAGCACGCCGATCTGGATGCGGTCGCTCTTGGCGCGCACGACCATCACGCGGTCGACGGCCTCGCGGCGGGCCAGGAACTCGGCCTCGGTGACCACCGCTCGGCGGCGGCCGGCGTCGCGGCCGTCGCGGCGGCGCTGCTTCTTGGCCTCGAGGCGGGTGGAGCCCTTCACCCGCTGCGGCTCGGTGATGAGCTCGGGCTCGCGCGGGGTGCGCACCTTGACGACGGTGTTGGCCGGGTCGCCCTCGCCGCCGCGGTTCTCGTCGCCGGAGCGGCGGCGCGAACGGCGGCGCACCGACCCCTCCTCAGGGGCGGCGGACTCGCGGTCGGGTCGCTGCGGCAGGTCGGGGAGCTCGGGCAGGTCGGGAAGGTCGGGCGCCTGGAAGAACAGCGAGGTGGTGCTGAGCGCCTTCTTCTCGGCGCTCTCCACCGGTGCGCTCCACGGCGCCGCGGCGCTGAAGGGCGCGAGACCGGGCTCGTCGTGGTCGAGCGCGAGGTGACCGGATGCGTCGGCCGCGGCCGCGACGTCGGGTGCCTCGGCGACGGGGTTGCCGGATGCGGCGGGCGACTCGACGGCCTCCTCGGCAGCCGGCGCAGTGTCAGCAGCCGGCGCAGTCACAGCAGCGGGCGCAGTGTCGGCAGCCGGCGCGGCCTCGGCGGTCACCGCGGGCTGCGGCTCCGTCTTCTTGGTGCTGCGGCGCCCGCCGAAGAGCGAGCGCTTGCGCTTGCCCGCTCCCTCTGCATTCCCGGTGTTCGTCGCCTCGTGGTCGTTGTGTGAATTGTTCTCCACCATCTCTGGTGCACTCCTTGCCAGCCGGGGGCTCGCGCCACCCGGCAGGTACTCTCAGAGCGAGGCGCCTCTCAGCGGTTCACGCTGCGCGGCCCACCTCGTCGATCTCTAGCTCCATGCGCCGCGTGGGCGTCATGCCCACCCGGATCGCTCTGTCTGTGAGCACACGGGGTGCTCGAATCGGGTCGGTGCCCGACAAGTCTTCGAGACCGATTATCGCACGCATTCTCAGATTGCTCGTGAGGGCACCGTGCAATAATCCGAACGTGACCCCCGCTCCGACCCGCACCAGGCGCCCCCTCGCGCTCGCGATCTTCCTCGTCGTGGCGGGCGCGCTCGGCTGGTGGGCGTCGTTCGACCTCACTCTGGAGCGCATCCAGACGCTCATCGACCCGAGCTACGTGCCCAGCTGCAACATCTCACCGCTGGTCACCTGCGGGCCCAACATGGCGAGCCCGCAGGGGTCCCTGTTCGGCTTCCCCAACCCGGTCATCGGCGTGGCGGCCTTCGTCGCCCCCATCGTCGTGGGCATGGCACTGCTCGCGGGCGCCCGCTTCGCGAAGTGGTTCTGGGTGCTCTTCAACCTCGGCATCGCGCTGGCGCTGTGGTTCGTGATCTGGCTGATGATCCAGTCGATCTTCGTGCTGGGCACGCTGTGCCCCTACTGCATGCTCGTGTGGAGCGTCGTCATCCCGCTGTTCTGGTACGTCACGGCGTACAACCTCAAGGAGGGCCACTTCGGCAACCGGGGTGCCAGCCGCGAGATCGCCCGCACCGTCTACCCCTGGGTCTGGACCCTCGTGCTCCTCAGCTACCTCGCGGTCGTCGTGATGGCCCAGCTCCGCCTCGACGCCATCACCACCATCCTCCGCACGCTCTGACCCGGTGCACCCACCGGGTCAGCCAGGCGGGATGCGCGGGTCAGGCGAACCAGAGGGCGAGCTCGCGGGCGGCGGACTCGGGCGAGTCGCTGCCGTGCACGAGGTTCTGCTGCACGGCGAGGCCCCAGTCGCGGGCGAGGTCGCCGCGGATGGTGCCGGGGGCCGCGGTGGTGGGGTCGGTGGTGCCGGCCAGCGAGCGGAAGCCCTCGATGACGCGGTTGCCCGCGATGCGGAGCGCCACGATGGGTCCGGACTCCATGAACTCGACCAGCGGCTCGTAGAAGGGCTTGCCCTGGTGCTCGGCGTAGTGCTCGGCGAGCAGCTCTCGCTCGGGCTCGATGAGCTTGATGTCGACGAGCTGGTACCCCTTCGCCTCGATGCGGCGGAGGATCTCGCCGGTGAGGTTGCGGGCGACGCCGTCGGGCTTGACGAGGACGAGGGTTTCTTCGACGTAGGTGGTCACGGTCGTCCAGCCTACCGGCCCGCGTCTGCCCACGTCTGCGCCACCTCACCTCTGCGCCACCTGACGCTGGTACGGTGGCGAAAGGCATGACCATGCACTTCACCTCTGAAAAGAGCCTCGACGCGGGCGTCACCGAGCGCGGATTCACCCTCGGTGAGACCTCCGGCATTCTCTGGACGCCGGCGGCGGCGTCTCCGTCCGCGCCGGTTCCCCTCATCCTGATGGGGCAACCCGGAGGGTTCGGGATGCGGCGGATGTACCCGCGCCTGGTGGCGCGAGCCCGCAACTCGGCGGCGTACGGCTTCGCCTCCGTCTGCATCGAGCCGCCAGGTGCGGGCGAGCGGGCCGCGCTGCCCGGCGCGGAGCAGGCGCGAGCGGACCTCCGCACCGCTCTCGCCCGGGGCGAGCGGCCCGGGGAGGACGTCGTCGATCGACTGATCCTCCCCCTCGTCGACCGGGCGGTGCCGGAGTGGCAGTCCACGCTCGACGAACTCCTGGTGCTTCCCGAGATCGGTGAGCGGGTCGGGTTCTCCGGCGGGGTGATCGCAATCGGGGTGCGCCTGGCCGCGGTCGACCCGCGGATCGTCGCGGCCGGCCTCTTCGCCGGGAGTTATGTGCCGCGCGAGACCATGGCGGAGGCGCGGCGGGTGACGATTCCGCTGCACGTGCTCCTGCAGTGGGACGACGAGGGCAACGACCGGCAGATGGCCCTCGACCTGTTCGACGCCTTCGCCTCGACGGAGAAGACGCTCTACGCCAACATGGGTGGCCACACGGGCGTGCCGCCGTTCGCGGGCGAGGACGCCGTACGCTTCTTCGCCCGGCATCTCGGCACGGCGGGCGACTGAGCGAGGGAAGTCACCGGCTCAGGCCTCGCTCGGGGCCTCGGTCTCGGCCTCCGCGGCGGCGAGGGCCGCCTTCTCACGGTCGATCTGGGCGCCCTTCACCATGGAGTACACCCACAGGCCGATGAAGATGACGGCGACGATCGCGAGCATCGGCACCAGGAAGCACGCCGCGACGATGACGGCCTGCAGGCCCCAGCCGAGCCAGTATCCCCAGCGGAAGCGCAGCAGCGGGATGGTCGCGATGAGGAGGATGCAGAGCGCCGCTCCCCCGCCCAGGGCGAACGGCGCCGGCAGCGCCTTGAGCCCGAAGATGACGAGCGCCGCGAAGAACATCATGATCGACTCGAAGCCGAGCACGATCGCGGCGAGGCTCTGCCGCACCGAGCCGCTCCTCATCGCTCGTCCTCCGGCGCGCCGCCGCCGAAGCCGTCGCCGCCCGCGCCGTTGCCGCCCGAACCCTCCTCGGGCTTCCAGCCCTCCTCGGCCGCCAGCGCGATCACCTCGCCGACCAGCGTGATCGACCCGGTCACGAGCACCGCGCCCTGCTCCGCGTCGGCCGCCAGCTCCCGCGCCGTCTGCAGCGCGTCGCGCAGCTCGACCTCCACCACGACCCGGTCGGCACCCGCCACCGCCACCACGGCGGAGGCGAGCTCGTCGGGGTCGATGGCGCGGTCGGACGACGAGCTGGTCACGACGAACTCGTCGACCACGGGGTCGAGCGCCCGGATGATGCCGCTCACGTCTTTGTCGGCCAGCACCGCCACGACGGCGATCACCTTGCCGAAGGAGAAGTACTCGCCGATCGCCTCGGCCAGCACGAGCGCGCCCCCGGGGTTGTGCGCGGCGTCGACCAGCACGGTCGGCTCCGTGCCCACGAGCTGCAGCCGGCCCGGCGAGGTGACGGTGGCGAGCCCCTCCGTGAGCACCTCCTCGGAGAGCGCCTGCGACCCGCCGCCGAGGAACGACTCCACCGCCGCCACGGCCACCGCGGCGTTGTGGCCCTGGTGGGTGCCGTACAGCGGCAGGAAGAGCTCCTCGTAGCGGCCCGCGAGCCCCTTGATCGTGACCAGCTGACCGCCCACGGCGACCGCCGACGACTCCAGCCGGAAGGCCGCTCCCTCGACCGCGATGGTCGACTCGGTCAGCTCTGCGGCCCGCTCGAGCTCGGCCAGGGCCTCGGGCGGCTGCACCGCGGTCACCACCTGCGCGGCGGGCTTGACGATTCCCGACTTGGTGCGCGCGATCTCGGCGACGGTGTTGCCGAGCCGTGCCGTGTGGTCGAGCGAGATGGGCGTGAACACCGCCACCTGCCCGTCGCCGACGTTCGTGGAGTCCCACTCCCCGCCCATCCCGACCTCGATCACGGCCACGTCGACCGGCGCCTCGGCGAACGACGCGAACGCGAGCACGGTGAGCGCCTCGAAGAAGGTCAGCCGAGGCTCGCCCGCCCCGGTGAGCTCGGCGTCGACGAGCTCGAGGAAGGGCTCGATGTCGCGCCAGTTCGCCGCCAGCGCCTCGTTGGTGATGGGCCTGCCGTCGATGACGATGCGCTCGTTCAGCCGCGTGAGGTGGGGGCTCGTGAACAGGCCGGTGCGGAGGCCGTAGGCCCGCAGGATGCTCTCGGTGATGCGGCTCGTGGAGGTCTTGCCGTTCGTGCCCGTGACATGGATGATCGGGTAGGCCCGGTGGGGGTCGCCCAGCAGCTCGACGACGCGCCGTGTGGCCGAGAGTCGAGGCTGCGGGGCCGCCTCGCCGAGACGCCCGAGCAGGGCCGCGTAGACCGCGTCGCCCTCCTCGACGAACTCGTCGGGGGCGTCGAGACCGACGGCGCCGAATTCACCCGCACCGAACTCACCGGCACCGAACTCGTCGTCGCCGAACTCGCCCGAGCGCGCGCGCTCCTCGTCGGGGTCGTCTGCCGGCGGCCCGAAGTCGCCGCCGAAGAAGCCGTCAGACATCGCGGCTCACCGCCTTCTTGGTCACCGCGATGACGAACTCGCCCGCGTTGGCGTACTTGCCGGCCTTCACCCGCGCGAGGTGGTCGGGCGTGTGCCCGGTCACCGCACCCAGCCACTCCGACGGCAGCACCTCGCGGTAGCCCTCGAGCGCCGGGGTCGCGGCGGGCGAGAACACGGCGAAATCGGTCGCGAGGGTCTCCCCCGCGATGTCGACCGCGCCGGCTCCGCCCGAAGCGCCGAAGCCACCAGGGCCCGCTGCCCGCACGGCCTCCGCATCGGCGTCGTCGAAGAACACCAGCTCGAGCGCGATGCGGTCCGACACCTCGAAACCGGCCGACTTACGCGCATCCTGAACCGCCCGGATGACGTCGCGCGCCAGACCCTCGGCCTCGAGCGCCGGGGTGAGGGTGGTGTCGAGCAGCACGAAACCGCCACCCGGCAGCAGCGCCAGCGCGCTGGACCGCCCGGCGGCGTCGGCCTCGTCGAGCGAGGCCTCCAGCACGAGCTCGTACTCGCCCTGCAGCAGCTCCACACCCCCGGCGGTCACGACACCGTTCGCCTCGTTCCAGTCACCGGTACGCGCCGCCTGGATCGCCTTCTGCACGCCCTTGCCGAGGCGGGGCCCCGCCACACGCGCGTTCACGGTGAGCTTCGAGGTGATGCCGAACTCGGCCGCGCTCGTGGCGTTCTGCTCCACCACGCGCACGCGCTTCACGTTGAGCTCGTCGCGCAGGATGCCCTCGAACTGCGCCAGCGAGTCCGCACCGTCGGCGACCACCGTGAGCTCGGCCAGGGGCAGGCGCACGCGCAGTCCGTTGAGCTTGCGGAGCGACAGCACGGTCGACGAGATGGAGCGCACCGCGTCCATCGTGTGCACCAGGCCGGGATCGGCCGGGAAGCGGTTCTGGTCGGGCCAGTCGGTGAGGTGCACGCTGCGCCCGCCCGTGAGCCCCTTCCACATGGCGTCGGAGACGAGCGGGATGAGCGGGGCCGCCACCCGGGTGACCGTCTCGAGCACGGTGAACAGGGTGTCGAAGGCGTCGCGGTCGTCGCCCGACCAGAAGCGGTCGCGCGAGCGGCGCACGTACCAGTTCGTGAGCACATCGGCGAAGTCGCGCAGCTTCGCCGAGGCGAGCGTCGCATCCAGGCCCTCGAGGTCGGCCGTGACCGACTGCACGAGTTCGCGCGTCTTGGCGAGCAGGTAGCGGTCGAGCACGTCGGTGGAGTCGGTGCGCCACGTGGCGTCATACCCCCCGGGTGCCGCGCTGTTGGCGTACAGGGTGAAGAAGTAATACGTGCTCCACAGCGGCAGCAGCAGCTCGCGCACGCCCTGACGGATGCCCTCCTCGGTCACCACGAGGTTGCCGCCCCGCAGCACCGACGACGACATGAGGAACCAGCGCATCGCATCCGAGCCGTCGCGGTCGAAGACCTCGGAGACGTCGGGGTAGTTGCGCAGCGACTTCGACATCTTCTGCCCGTCGGAGCCCAGCACGATGCCGTGGCTGATGACGTTCGTGAACGCCGGCCGGTCGAACAGCGCGGTGGAGAGCACGTGCATGACGTAGAACCAGCCGCGGGTCTGCCCGATGTACTCCACGATGAAGTCGGCGGGGCTGTGGGTGGCGAACCAGTCCTCGTTCTCGAACGGGTAGTGCACCTGCGCGAACGGCATCGAGCCCGAGTCGAACCACACATCGAACACGTCGGGGATGCGGCGCATGGTGCTCTTCCCCGTGGGGTCGTCGGGGTTGGGCCGGGTGAGCTCGTCGATGAACGGGCGGTGCAGGTCGGGCTCGCCGTCGCGGTTCAGCGGCAGGCGGCCGAAGTCGGCCTCGAGCTCGGCGAGCGAGCCGTACACGTCGACCCGCGGGTACTCGGGGTCGTCGCTCTTCCAGATCGGGATGGGCGAGCCCCAGTAGCGGTTGCGCGAGATCGACCAGTCGCGGGCACCGGCCACCCACTTGCCGAACTGCCCGTCCTTGACGTTCTCGGGCACCCAGTCGATCTGCTGGTTGAGCTCCTCCATGCGGTCGCGGATCGTGGTGACGCGCACGAACCAGCTCGAGACCGCCTTGTAGATGAGCGGGTTGCGGCAGCGCCAGCAGTGCGGGTAGCTGTGCTCGTAGCTGGCCTGGCGGATGAGCCGGCCCTGGGCCTTGAGCAGCTGGGTGAGCGGCTTGTTGGCGTCGAAGACCTGCAGGCCCTCGACCTCGGGCACGGTGGAGAGGAACCGGCCGCCGTCGTCGACCGAGATGATGACGGGGATGCCCGCCGCCTCGCAGACCTTCTGGTCTTCTTCACCGTAGGCGGGCGCCTGGTGCACGATGCCGGTGCCGTCGGTGGTGGAGACGTAGTCGGCCACGAGGATCTGCCAGGCGTTCTGCGTGCCCCACTTCTCGGTGTCGGCGTAGTGGTCCCACAGGCGGTCATAGGCGACACCCTCCAGCTGCCGGCCCGTGACGGTGCGCGAGATCGCGGCGACCGCCTCCTCGGCGGAACCGTAGCCGAGGTCTTTCGCGTACCCGCCCACGAGGTCGCGGGCGAGCAAGAACTCGGCCTCGTGCAACTCGTCGCCGAGACCGGGCAGTACGGCGTAGACGATGTCGGGACCGACCGCGAGGGCCATGTTGGTCGGCAGGGTCCAGGGCGTGGTCGTCCAGGCCAGGGCCCGCACACCGGTGAGGCCGAGGGCCTCGGCCCGGGAGCCGACGAGGGGGAAGGTGACCGTGACGGTCTGGTCCTGCCGCATCTTGTAGACGTCGTCGTCCATGCGCAGCTCGTGGTTGGAGAGCGGGGTCTCGTCTTTCCAGCAGTAGGGCAGCACGCGGTAGCCCTCGTAGGCGAGGCCCTTGCCGTGCAGCTGCTTGAAGGCCCACAGCACGCTCTCCATGAAGGTGATGTCGAGCGTCTTGTAGTCGTTGTCGAAGTCCACCCAGCGGGCCTGGCGGGTGACGTACTCCTGCCACTCCTTCGTGTACTGCAGCACCGACCGACGGCTCGCGGCGTTGAAGACCTCGACGCCCATCTCCTCGATCTGGCTCTTCTCGGTGATGCCGAGCTGCTTCATCGCCTCGAGCTCGGCGGGGAGACCGTGGGTGTCCCAGCCGAAACGACGGTCGACCTTCTTGCCGCGCATGGTCTGGAAGCGCGGGAAGACGTCTTTGGCGTAGCCCGTGAGCAGGTGCCCGTAGTGCGGCAGGCCGTTGGCGAAGGGCGGGCCGTCGTAGAACACCCACTCCGGGGCGCCCTCGCGGTGGCGGATCGACTCGCGGAAGGTGTCGTCGGCCTTCCAGAACGCGAGCACCCCCTGCTCGACCTCGGGGAAGCTGGGCGAAGGGACGACAGTGGAGAAGTCGTCTGAGTCTTTGGGGTACGTCATGATGCTCCTGGACGGCGGATGTGCTGCTGCCTGTTCCACGAGGACGGCCGCCGGGCTCGCGCCCCGCCACCGCGGTACCACCTCGCTTGCCCGCCGGCCCCGGGGCGCTCACCGCGCATCCGGAGCGACTGGCCGCTCGTTCACGGGCTGTGACGGGCCCACCCGCCCGGTTCTACTGGGCGGCCGGTGGTGCTGGCCGCTGTTCTTCCGGAGGCTCACCGGTGATTGCCGGTTCGACGCCATGTAGCTCAGAAGTGTACCTGATAGAAGGCGTGACCGGGCGGCCGGAGCCGGGTCACGCCGCGGCGAGGCTGCGGCGGAATCCGTCGAGCACGGGCCCCGCGGTGCGCTCGAGATAGCCGGCGAGCTCGCCGCGGCCAGGGCCGTCCGCCGCCCACTGCCCCACGGCCGCCGCGGCCGCGCCGACGACGGCCAGCGCGACGGCCCGGGCGAGAGCGGACCGGTCGCCACCGAGACGCACCGCGAGGAAGAGCTCGATGGCGTCGGCGTGGGCGAGCGCGCGGGCCAGACCCGCGGCGCGCAGCTCTTCGTCGATGCCCATGGCCTGCCACTGGGTGAGCACGAGCGGCGCCTGCGCAGCGCGGAAGGCCGCGGCGGTGGCGGCGAGCGCCCCGGCGACGCCGTCGAGCGGGGCGACGGATGCGGGGGTGGAGGCGAGCGCCGCGGTGAGCGTGCGCAGGCTCGCGTCGAGCTCCACCCAGAGCAGGTCGCTCTTCGCCGGGAAGTAGTTGAAGAAGGTGGCACGGCTCACGCCCGCGCGCTGGGCGATCTGCTCCACCGTGGTGCGCGCGTAGCCCTGCTCGAGAAAGAGCTCGGAAGCCGCCTCCTCGAGCATGGGCTGCGAGGATGCGCGGGGCCGTCCGGCCAAGCTGTCACCTCCTGGGGGTCACGGGTGCGGGACGATGCGGGTCGCGAGTGCGGGCTCGCGGATGTGGAATACTCGGATGCGGAATAGTTAGACGCAGTACAAGAATTGCACTCTTCACGATCGACGTCGATCACCACCCTCCCACAGCAGACAGGACGCTCATGCCCACCCCTGTGCCCGCACGCCGCCTCACCGCGATCGCCTCCCTCGTCACCGCCTCGGCGCTCGTGCTCGCGGGCTGCTCCGCCGCCGCCCCCGAGGCCTCCGCGCCCGCCACCCCCGTGTCGGGCGGCACCCTCACCTACGCCACCGGGTTCGGCGAGCCCACCTGCCTCGACCCGCACGTGGGCGGCAACATGCCGCAGGCCCTCGTGGGCACGAACGTGCTCGAGTCGCTGTTCTCGCAAGACGAGACGGGCGCGATCGTGCCGTGGCTCGCATCCGGAGCCACCGTGTCGGACGACGGGCTCACGGTCGACGTGGCGCTGCGCGACGGCATCTCGTTCACCGACGGCACGCCGTTCGACGCCGACGCCGTGGTGGCCAACATCGAGCACATGCAAGACCCCGACACCGCGTCGTCGACCGCCATCCTCGCGCTCGGCAAGGTGGCCTCGGTGGAGGCGGCCGACCCGCTCACCGCGCGCTTCCACCTCTCGGAGCCCGACAGCGCGCTGCAGGAGTCGCTGGCGCAGACCTGGCTGGCGATGGAGTCGCCCGCGGGGCTCGCGCGGGGCATGGACGCCAACTGCGCCGGCCCGATCGGCACCGGGCCGTTCGTGTTCAGCGAGTGGGTGAAGCAGGACCACGTGCTGCTCACCCGCAACGACGACTACACCTCCTCCCCCGCCGGAGCGGCTCACGAGGGCCCGGCCTACCTCGACGAGATCGTGTGGCGCTTCATCCCCGACCCCGCCACCCGCTTCGCGGCGCTGCAGTCGGGCGAGGTCGACGTGATCGACGAGATGCAGCCCGCCGACGTGGTGGCCGCCTCGGCCGAGGGCTCCGGGTTCGGGGTGCTCACGGGCGCACTGCCCGGGGCCTCCATCCGCCTCGAGCTGAACTCGGGGTACGCGCCGTTCGACGACGAGCGGGTGCGCAAGGCGTTCATCAAGTCGGCCGACGTGAACCCGGGCATCCAGAGCCTGTTCTTCGGCACGGTCGACCGCTCGTACTCGGTGCTGTCGAGCTCCACCCCCTACGGTGCCTCGTTCGAGAGCGAGTACGCCATCGACGCCGACGAGGCGAACCGGCTGCTCGACGAGGCCGGCTGGACCTCGCGGGACGCCGACGGTTACCGCACCAAGGACGGCGAGCGCCTCACGGTCGACTTCCCCATCTCGACCAACCAGTCCATCCCGGCCGAGGTGTCGCTGTTCGAGCAGATCAAGGAGACCACCAAGGCGGTGGGCTTCGACGTGGAGCTGCACCCGCTCGACCTCTCCAGCTGGTACGGGGCACTGGCCGCGTGGGACTTCGGGGTGACGAGCGCCATCTACACCAAGAACTCGCCCGACGTGCTGCGCATCCTGTACCACTCCGACAACATCCAGCCGGCGCCGAGCGGGTACCACCCGAACCACTCGCACGTCTCGATCCCCGAGCTCGACGCGGCGCTCACCGAGGCCGGCGAGACGTCAGACCCCGCCGAGCGGGAGGCGCTCTACGAGGAGGCGCAGCGCATCCTGGCCGAAGGGGCGTACGTGCTGCCGCTGTACGACCACCTGTCGAAGATCGGGTACTCCGACCGGGTGCAGGGGCTGTCGCTGCTGCCGACACTGCAGATCCCGTACTTCGGCGACGCGTGGATCGCGGGGTGAGCTGCCTGAGCAGCGGCGAGCTCGGTGGCGCGCTGAGAACCAGGGTCGCCGCGCGGTGAGACGGATGCTCGTGAAGGCGGCGTGGGGGGTGGCCGGCGGCGTGTTCGTGCTGTGGGCCGCCGCCACGCTGACCTTCTTCGGGCTGAGGCTCATTCCGGGCGACCCCGCCCAGGCCGTCCTCGGAGGGCCGGGATCGCAGGCGAGCGCCGAGGCGCTGGCCGCGGTGCGGGCGGAGTACGGGCTCGATCAGCCGGTGTGGGTGCAGTACCTGCGCTACCTCGGGCGGCTCGGCACGGGCGACCTCGGCTCGTCGTACTCGCTGCGGCAGCCGGTGGCCGAGATCATCGGGGCGCAGATCGGCGGAACACTGCTGCTGGCGGCGCTCTCGCTCGCGGTGGCGTGGGTGATAGCGCTCGGGCTCGCGGTGTGGTCGACCCGCGGAGGGCGCGTGGCCGCCGCCGTGGGGTCGGCGCTCGAGATCGTGGCGGCCGCGGTGCCGCACTTCTGGCTCGCCATGGTGCTCGTGCTCGTGTTCAGCACCACGCTCAGGTGGCTGCCCGCGGTCTCGACGCCGGGGCCGGCCGGGCTGGTGCTGCCCGTGCTCACGCTCGCCCTGCCGCTGGCCGGCTTTCTGGGGCAGGTGATGCGCGAGTCGGTGCTCGACGCGCTCGAGGCGCCGTTCGTGCTGTCGGCGCGGGCTCGCGGCGAGAGCGAGGGCGGGGTGCGCTGGCGGCACGTGCTGCGGCACGGCGCGCTGCCCGGGATCGCGCTGTCGGGCTGGGCGTTCGGCTGGCTCATCTCGGGCGCGGTGGTGGTGGAGACGATCTTCGCCCGCCCCGGGTTGGGGCGCACCCTGCTGAACGCGGTACAGCTGCGCGACGTGCCGCTCGTGGTGGGCGTGGTGCTCGTGGTGGCGCTCGGGTACGTGGTGGTGACGGTGCTGACGGATGCGGTCTCCCGCATCGCCGATCCGCGGTTGCGGAGTGCGTCGTGATGGCGCGGCTGGCGGGGCTGGCGGGGACGCTCCCGATGCGGGGTGCGTCGTGACGGCCGAGCGGGCTGCCCATGGTGCGCGGGCGGGCGCCCTCGTGACTCGGGGTGCGTCGTGACGGCCGTGATGCTCACCCGGGCGCCACGCCGGGGTGCCCGGCTGCTCGGGCCGGTGCAGTGGGTGGCGCTGGCCGTCGTGGTGCTGCTGCTGGTCGCCGCGCTGGCGCCCTCGGTGCTCGCGCCGGGCGACCCGTTCGCCATCGCCCCGGCCGAGGCGTTCCTCTCGCCACGCTGGGGGCATCCGTTCGGTACCGACGAGTCGGGCCGCGACATCTACACCCGCGTGGTGCACGGAGCGGCGCCCTCGCTCGTCATCGGCGTCGCCGCCACCGCGATCGGCATCGGCCTGGCCCTCGTGCTCGGACTCGCCGCCGCCCTCCTCGGCCGCGTGGTCGACTTCGCCGTGAGCCGGCTGCTCGAGGTGCTGTTCGCCTTTCCCGGCCTGTTGCTCGCGCTGCTCGTCATCACGGTCTACGGCCCCGGGGTCGTGACCAGCACGATCGCGGTCGGGCTCGCGACCGCACCCGGCTACGCGCGCATCATCCGCGCGCAGGCGCGCTCGGTGGCGGGGGCACCCTACGTCGAGGCCGCCGTGGTGCTCGGGCGGTCGCGGGCACGCATCCTGGGGCGGCACATCCTGCCCAACGCCGTGGTGCCGGTGTTCGTGCTCGTCACCCTCGGGGTGGGGCAGGCGATCGTGTGGGCGGCGGCGCTCAGCTACCTGGGCCTCGGCGCCGAACCGCCCGCCGCGGAGTGGGGCGCGATGCTGTTCGCGGGCAAGAACTACCTGGCGACGGCGTGGTGGATGACGTTCTTCCCCGGCCTCGCGATCGTGCTGAGCGCGGCGGCGACGACGGTGCTCGGGCGGCTGCTGCAACGGAGGGAGGTGCGATGAGCGGGATGAGTGGGGTCGCGGCGGCCGGCTCACCCCAGGATGCGCCGCTGCTGCGGGTGGAGAACCTCGCGGTGGGATTCGGGCGAGCGGCGGCACGTGCGGGTGCCGTGGTAGAAGGCGTGTCGTTCGAGGTGCGGGCCGGGCGCACGGTCGCGCTCGTCGGGGAGTCCGGTTCGGGCAAGTCGGTCACGGCCCGCACCGTGGTGGGACTCACCGGGCGGGGCTCGTGGGTGGCGGCCGAGGCGCTCGAGGTGAGCGGCGCATCCGTGCTCGGGGTGATCCGGGCCGACGGAACGCGGCGGGGGCTGCCCGCGCCGGAGTGGCGGCGCATCCGGGGCGCTCAGGTGGGGCTCGTGCTGCAGGACGCGCTCGTGTCGCTCGACCCGCTGCGCCCCATCGGCCGCGAGATCGGCGACGCGCTGCGGCTGCACACGCCGCTGTCGGCGGGGGCCCGGCGCGAGCGCGTGCTCGAGCTGCTCGAATCGGTCGGGATGCCGTCGCCGGCGGAGCGCATCGGCCAGCGCTCCGGCGAGCTCTCGGGAGGTCTGCGCCAGCGCGCGCTCATCGCCTCGGCGCTGGCCGCGTCGCCCGGGCTGCTCATCGCCGACGAACCCACGACGGCGCTCGACACGACGGTGCAGGCGCAGATTCTGTCGCTGTTCGAGGAGGTGGTGGCGCGGGGTACGGGGCTGCTGTTCATCAGCCACGATCTCGCGGTGGTGTCGCGCCTGGCCGACGAGGTGCTCGTCATGCGCAGCGGACGCGTGGTGGAGTCGGGCCCGGTGGAACGCGTGCTCGGCGACCCCCAGCACGACTACACGAAACAGCTCCTGCGCGCCGTGCCCGCCGGCGTGCCCCGCGGCGTGCGACTGTCGGTGTCTGCTGAGCCCGCTGCGCCCGCTGTCGATGCAATCCGCACCTCGCCTCCTGCGCCGCCCCTGCCGGACCGCGCGCCCGGCGCACCACCCGCGCACGCCGTCGCCGCGTCACCCGCACCCAGCACCGCATCACCCCCCGCGCGCGCCGCTGGTGAACCCAGCGCAGCGCTCGTGGTGCGGGGTGTGACGAAGCGGTTCGGGGATCGGGTGGCGGTCGACGAGGTGTCGCTCGAGCTGCGGACCGGCACCACGCTGGGGCTCGTGGGCGAGTCGGGGTCGGGCAAGACGACGCTCGCCCGGATCGTGCTGGGGCTCGACGCCCCGGATGCGGGAGTCGTCGAGCTCGGTGGCCTGCCGTGGGTGCCCGGCCGCGAGAGCCTTCGGCGACCTCGGCGTGCGCAGCTGGGGGCGGTCTACCAAGACGCGCTGTCGTCGTTCGACCCGCGGCTCACGGTCGGGTCGATCCTCACCGACGCGCTCGGCGGCGCCGACGGCGTGGCGGAACTGCTGCGGGAGGTCGACCTCTCCCCCGAGCTCGCACGCCGACGGCCCCGCGAGCTCTCGGGCGGGCAGCGTCAACGGGTCTCGATCGCACGGGCGCTCGCCCGCCGGCCGCGGGTGCTCGTGCTCGACGAGCCGGTGTCGGCGCTGGACGTGTCGGTGCAGGCGCAGATCCTCGACCTGCTCGACCGCCTGCAGCGGGAACACGGCATCGCGTACCTCTTCATCTCGCACGACCTCGGCGTGGTGCGCCACATGAGCGACCGCATCGCGGTGATGGGTTCCGGCCGCATCGTGGAGGAGGGACCCGCCGCGACCGTGTTCGAGCATCCCGAGCATCCGCTCACTCGCTCCCTGCTCGCTGCAGCGCCCACGCTCTCGCACAGCTAGCTGAAACCGACCCGGCGGTGCCGGTGCGTCCGGAGCCACGGCGAGGTGAGCCGGCGAGGGTGCAAGCTGGAGGGGTGGGATGCGCGGGGCGGGCTGACGAGGCGATCGGGCCACGCACGAGTGTGCGGGAGTGGGCGAGGGACTGGCGGGCCGCCGCCGAGCTGCAGGTGGCGGGGATGGCCGGCACGGTGTCGGGGCTCGACACGCGGCGCTTTCTCGTGGGGCGGGGGCGGCCGTGCGTCGTCATTCCCGGGGTGTACGAGGCGTGGTACTTCATGCGGCCCGTGATCGACGCCCTCCAGGAGGCCGGGCACCCCGTCCACGTGCTCGCGGGCCTCGGACGCAACCGCCGACCGGTGACCGACGGCGCAGACCACCTCGCCGCTCAGCTCGACCGCTACCGCCTCGACGACGTGACCGTGGTGGCGCACAGCAAGGGCGGCCTCATCGCGAAGTACGCGATGCTGCGGCTCGACCCGGCCGCGCGCATCCGGGATCTCGTCGCCATCGCGACACCCTTCGCCGGCAGCCGCTACGCGAACTGGGCGCCGAACCGCACGCTGCGCGCCTTCAGGGCGGCCGACCCGGTGACGGCGATGCTCGCCGCCGAGCGCGAGGTGAACTCGCGCATCACCTCGGTGTACGGCCGCGACGACCCGATCGTGCCGGAGGGCAGCGAGCTGCCGGGCGCCGTCAACGTGCGTCTGCCGATCGCGGGGCACTTCGCGGTGCTACGGCATCCGCTCACGCTGGCGACCGCCGTCGCGCGGGCCTCCTGACGGCGCACCGTCGCGGCTCTACCCCTCGAGGTTCTTCGACGAGGGCCGGAACCCGGCGTGCGCCCCCGGGAATCCGAGCCGCTCGCGCAGCGTGAGCGACCGGTCGGGCTCCTCCCAGGCTCCCAGCGCCTTCAGCTCGGGCAGCACGAGCTCGATGAACTCCTCGTAGGCGGTGGTGTCGCCGAAGGTGGGCTCGAGCAGGTAGCCGTCGAGGTCGGCGATCGACGCCGTCTCGATCATCTCCTCCGCCACCTCGCGCGGCGACCCGGTGATGACGAAGCCGCGCTCCTGCACGCGGAACGCGTCGAGCACGTCCTGCACCGTCTCCACGCCGGGCACCGAGCGGTAGCGGTCGAGGGGGGTGTGGCCCTGGTTGGTGTCGGCGATGTCATCGATGCGCATCGAGCGGTCGAGGGCGCGCAGGTCGATGCCGGTGAAGCCGGCGAACAGCACGGCGGCGTCGTCCATCGAGAACAGCTCCTCGAGCTCACGCCGCTTCGCGAGCGCCTCGTCGCGGGTGGGCGCCACGGTGACGGTCACGCCGCTGATGATGCGCAGGTCGTGCGCGTCGCGCCCCGCCGCCACGACCCGGGCCCGGATGTCGGCGGAAGCCTCCGCCGCCTGCGCCGCGGTCTGCCCCTGGATGAACATGGCCTCGGCGTTGCGCGCCCCGAAGTCGCGTCCGCGCCCGGACATGCCGGCCTGGAAGAGCACCGGCGTGCGCTGCGGCCCCGGCGGCACCTTGAACAGGCCGTGGCTGGAGAAGTGCTCGCCCCGATAGGCGAGCGGATGCACGCGGGACGGGTCGACGAGGGTGTTCGACTCCTTGTCGAACACGACCGCGTCGTCGTCCCACACGTCTTCGAGCAGCGAGCGGGTGAGGTCGACGAACTCGTCGGCTACGTCGTAGCGCGTGTCGTGGTCGAAGTGCGTGATGCCGAAGAGCCCCTCGGTGACCTGCGCGGTGCTCCCGGTGACGACGTTCCAGCCGATGTGGCCGTTCGTGAAGGCGTCGAGGGTGGCGAAGCGCCGCGCGGTGGGCAGCGGCTGCTCGAGCGAGGTGGAGGAGGTGACCACCACGCCGAGCGACGGCGCGGCCTGCGAGAGGGCGCTCACGAGCAGCATCGGGTCGTAGCCGGGGAACAGGATGCCGTGGCTCAGCACCTCGTCGGGCACCTCGCCGTCGATCTGCGGGTAGCCGTAGCTGTCGGCGAACAGGATGAAGTCGAACCCCGCCGCGTCGAGGGTCTTCGCGAGCCCCGCCCAGTACGCCGGGCTGCCGTAGCGGTCGCCGCGACCGTGCGGGTGACGCCAGGTGGGAACACCGTTGGACGGAGTGAGGATCTCGAACACACCGAGAGCTAGAGGTTTCGCCATACCTCCAGCATGGCCGACCGGCCGGGCCCGCGACGGCCAAATCTAAATCGTTTTACATACTCGTAACGCGGCGCGTCGAGTCCCGTTCCACGAGCTCCACCGGGAACACCGAGACCCGCGGCTCGCCGGCCTGCCCCACCAGTTCGACGAGCATCTCGAACGCGTGCCTGGCCATGCCGGCCGCGTCCTGCCGCAGCGTGGTGACGGTGGGCGTGATGCGCGACGACCAGCTGATGTCGTCGAAACCGCACACCAGCAGGTCGTCGGGCACCACGCGCCCGAGGTCGTGCGCCTCGAACACGGCGCCGATCGCCTGGTTGTCGGTGCAGGCGAAGAGCGCGTCGACGTCGGGATGCAGGGCTAGCATGCGCCGCACGCCGTCGCGGCCGCCCTCGAAGGAGTACGGCGCGATGACGCGGTGGATGTTCGCGGGGTCGACCCCCCGTGCCACGAGTCCCTCCACGAAGCCGCTCGAGCGCTCGGCGGCCGTGGTGAGCGTGCCCGGACCTTCGAGCACGCCGAACACGGTGCCGCCCGAGTCGACCAGGTGCTCGGCCGCGAGCCGGCCGCCCCCGCGGTTGTCGGAGTAGACGCCCGCGAGTCCCGGCAGGTCGAACGCCTCGTCGACCGCCACCACGGGCATCCCCAGTTCGAGCAGCGGCCGCACCGTGTCGGCGTCGGGATTGGTGGAGAACAGCAGGATGCCGTCGACCGACTTCGCGATGCGCTCCACCGTCGCCACCTCGCGCTCGGGATCGAACCCGGTGTTGCCGAGCGAGACCCGGAAACCCGCCTCGTCGGCGAGCCGCTCGATGACGCTCACCATGCCCGCCCAGAACGGGTTCGTGACGTCGGGGATGACCAGCCCGATGGCGTTGTGCAGCCCGACCGTCGCGGGCAGACCGGGCCGCGCTCCCGTGCGCAGCGATCGCGCGACCTCGTTGGGCCGGTAGCCGAGCTCGGCCACCGAGCGCAGCACCTTCTCCACCGACGACGCGCTCACCTTGCGCGCCCCGGTGAGCGCGTTGCTCGCCGTCGCCACGCTGACGTTCGCGTGCTCCGCGACGTCTTTGAGCGTGACGGGACCCTTGATGGTCATGACCCTACCAGCGCACCACGAGTCGCTCCACGAGTCCGACGATGCCGAGCAGGATGAGCGTGGTGACGGCCGAGAAGAAGATCGCGGCCCACATCTGCGAGAGGTTGAGGTAGGTGGTGGCCATGACGATCACGGCACCGATGCCCTTGCTCGAGCCGGTGAACTCCGACACCACGGCACCGATCATGGCCGCCGTGACCGAGAGTCTCGCGCCCGCGAACAGGTAGGGCAGGCTCGAGGGCACCCGCAGCCGGAAGAAGATCTCGAGCTTCGACGCCGACATGGCGTCGAACACCTCCAGCGCCTGCGGATCGACCGCGCGGAGACCGGTGATCGAGTTGATGAGCGTGGGGAAGAACGCCGAGAGCGCCGCCACGATGATGTGCGGGATCTCGTTGAACCCGAACGCCACCACGAGGGCGGGCGCGATGGCCACGATCGGAGTGACGTTCAGCAGCAGCGCCAGCGGCATGATGGCGGCCCGCAGAAAGCGGAAGTGCACGATGGCCGCCGCGAGCAGCAGCGCCACCACGACGCCGATCGCGAAACCGAGCATCGCCGCCTCGAGCGTGACGAGCAGGTTCTCGAGGTAGAAGTCGGGGCGTGAGGCGATGTCTTCGAACACGTTCTGCAGCGGGGGCAGCACGCTCTTGAAAGTGGCCGCCGCCCACTGCCAGGCGAGTGCCAGCAGCACGAACAGCACCAGGGGCGCGATGATCGTGAGCGCGGTGCCACCGGCCCGCGACGAGAGCAGGCCCCGACGAGGGCGTGTGAGTGTTCCGGTGCTCATTCGTCACCCTCCCAGGCGCTCCAGAGGATCTGTTTGACCTCGGCCACCTTCGCCGTGAACTCCGGCGTCTCGGTGAGCTCCCAGGTGCGCGGGCGGGGCAGGTCGACGTCGACGACCTCTTTGATGCGCCCGGGCCGCGGGCTCATCACCACCACGCGGTCGGAGAGCAGCACGGCCTCCTGCGCGGAGTGGGTGACGAACACGATGGTCTTCTTGTGGTGCTCCCACAGCTCCAGCAACCGGATGCGCAGGGTGTCGCGAGTGAGCTCGTCGAGTGCCGAGAACGGCTCGTCCATGAGCATGAGCGGCGCGCCCTGGGCGAAGCCGCGGGCGATGGAGGCGCGCTGACGCATGCCGCCGGAGAGCTGGTCAGGGCGGGAGCCGAGGAAGTCGGCCAGGCCGACCTCGGAGAGCACGCCGACCGCGTCCTCCGGGCTGCGCGTGGTGCTGCCCGAGCGGTCGGCTCGCTTGTTGATGACGCTCGAGAGCGAGGCGTTGGCCTTGATGTCCAGCCACGGCAGGAGGGCCGACGACTGCGGGATCCAGGCGATGTCCTTGCTCGCCGAGGCCTTCTTGGGCGTGGAGCCGAACACCGAGATCTCGCCCGTGGTCTGGGTGTCGAGCCCGGCGATGAGGCGCAGCAATGTCGACTTGCCGCATCCGGAGGGCCCGAACAGGGTGATGAACTCCCCCTGGCGGATGGTGAGGTCGACGCCCGTGAGCGCCTGCACCTCCTTCTTGCCACGGGTGTAGGTGCGGCCTACGCCCGAGAGCGAGATGGTGTCGGTCATGCTGCCCTTCCTAGGGGGTGGTCTCGGGAACGAGGGAGAACGAGGGCCCGAGCACCACGATCTTGCCGTAGAAGTCGTTCGACTCCAGCTTGGCCTCGGCCTCGGGCAGCTGCTCGAACGGCCACACGCTGTCGATGACCACCTCGAACGAGCCGCCGGCGAAGGCGGCGACCGCGGAGGCCATGTCGGCGCGGCTGTAGCTGCCGTGGCCGATGATGCTGCGGCCCGGCTGGTAGAGGTCGGGCAGGTGCAGCACGGTGTCGAGTCCGTCGGTGGTGCCGGAGAGCACCACGCGTCCGCCGGTGCGGGTGGCGCGGAGGGCCTGCCCCACGAATCGGCCGCCGACGTGGTCCCAGACCAGGTCGACGCCCTTGCCGCCGGTGAGCTCGCGCACCTTCTCCACCCAGTCGCCGGTCGAGCGGTCGATCACGTGCTGGGCACCCGAGGTCTCGGCGAGCAGGCGCTTGGCCTCGCCGGAGACCAGGGTGAACACCTCGGCGCCCTGGGCGAGGGCGATCTGGATGCCCGCGGCACCGAGGCCCGAGCCCGCACCGGGAATGACCACGGTCTCCCCCGCCTGCAGCTTGCCGGCGCTGAGGAGCCCGCGCCAGGCGGTGGCGCCGGCCACCGGCACGGCGGCCAGGCGGGCGAGGGTGTCGCGGTCGTCGGCCGCGACCTCGACCACGGAGCAGTTGCGGGCCGGCACGGCCACGAACTCGGCCATGCCTCCGTCGCGCGTCGACCCGATGGTCTGGAAGATGGCGCAGTAGGTGGGGGTCTCGGCGAGGCAGTACTCGCAGTGACCGCAGCTGACGACCGGGTCGATCAGCGCGACGCTGCCGACCAGCGGCCGGAGCGCATCCGCCCCGGCCGCCACGATCTCGCCGACGAAGTCCATGCCCGCCACGTGGGGCACGGCCATGCCGGGCACCACGGGCTCGTGGCGCTGCAGCACGTCGAGGCGGTTGAGCGCGAACGCGAGCACGCGCACGATCACCTCGTCGGCGGCCGGGGAGGGTGCGGCGACCTCCGAGAGTCGCCGCACCTCCGGCCCGCCGAAGCCGGTCTGGAGCCAAGCTCTCACGGAGCAGGCCAGATGAGCTCGGTGCCGTCGTAGATCGCGTCGACGAACGTGGTGTTGATGGCCGACTCCACGTCGGGCTCCGCGGTCACCAGCTCGAACTGCACGAGCATGTCGGCCTCGGGGGTCCACTGGGCGACGCTCTCGCCGCCGAGCGGCATGTCGGCGGGACGGCTGTCCTCGACCAGTCCCACCTCGGTCTGCCAGCGGGCCTTGCTCGCCTCGAGGTCGTAGCCGGCGTCGGAGAGGGCCTCCGCGTAGCCGAGCGCCTCGTCGAGGTTGGCGTCGGACTCGTTGATCCAGTTGTAGGCGTAGAAGCTCGCGCGCAGGAAGTCCTCGACCGCGGTCGGGTGCTCCTCGGCGAAGGTGTTGTTCACGATCTGGGTGTTGAAGGCCGACTCGATGCCGTACTCCGCCGGGTCCCACTGCGTGATGTCGTAGCCCATCGAGGCCAGCGCGAGCGGTTCGTTGGACTTGTAGCCGGTGAGGGCCTGCACCTGGCCGTTGGGGAGGATGGTCGGGTCGTAGCCCACCGAGACCCAGTTGATGGTGGTGGGGTCGACGCCCTCCTCGAGGAACATCGCCGAGACCTGGGGCGGGATGGCGCCCTTGTACCCGGCGGTGAGGCCCGCGAAGTCCTCGAACGAGGCGGGGCCGCCGTCGGTGTTGGTCATGAGGGTGATGGCGACGGTGTTGCCGTAGGTGGCGATGCCCGAGATGTCGGCGCCGTTGTCGAGGGCGACGAGCACGTCGGAGGGGCTGCCGAGACCGGCGAACTGCGCGGTGCCGGCGCTCACGAGCTGGGCGTTGGTGGAGCCGGGCTCGATGGTGACGTCGAGGCAGAGATCCTCGAAGAGGCCCTGCTCCTTGGCGGTGACGACGTCGAGGATGCCGACCGAGGCCGCGTACGCGAACGAGGTGAGGAACGTGATGGGGCCCGCGGCCTCGTTCTCGGCGCAGCGCTCGGCGCTGATGAGGTCGCTGCCGGCGGCGGGGGTGCTCGACTCGGTGGCGCTGGAGTCGCTGGAGCAGCCGGCGAGCACGAGGGCGGATGCGGCGGTCACCGCGAGCGCGGCGAGCGGTTTGGTCTTGAGGAGCTGTGCGGGTGACATTCGGGACCTTCCAGGAGGCGGCCGGGGATGACCGGGCTGACTGATGTGTGGGGTTGTGTGGAACCTGCGTGCCCGTGATGGTGCTCGGTGAGGGAGCGCGTGTTCGGAACACTAGCAACAGCCCGAGTCGCAATCTAAATCGATTTATTACGAGCATGTAAAACGTTTAGAAAGCGTCCTTCCGGCGAGGAGGCGGACTGGCATCCTGGTGCCGGGCACCGCTGTGCCCACGATTGGAGACCCTCGTGCCACCCTCGACACTCGACCCTCGCGTGGCGTTCCCGGCCACCCCCGCCGACTCGGCGCGGCTGGATGCGGGCACCGCCCCCGCGCATCCGCTCGCCCTTCTCTCCGACTGGATCGAGGGCGTCGTGGCCCGCGACGCCGTCGAGCCGTTCTACGTCACGCTCGCCACCGCCTCCGCCGACGGTGTGCCCTCGAGCCGCACGGTGCAGCTGCTCGACGTGGAGGAGGACGCCCTGCTGTTCACCACCAACTTCGGCAGCCGCAAGGGCGTCGAGATGCGGGCTACCGGACGCGCGGCCGTGTCGCTGTACTGGCGCGAGACCGCCCAGTCGGTGAACGTGACCGGGCGCGTGGTGGAGGCCGACGACGCGGAGTGCGACGCGCGCTTCGCCGAGGAGGCCCGTGGCGTGCAGGTGTCGCGCACGGTGTCGTTCCACGGGCTGCCGCTCGACGACGAGGCGGAGCAGCTCGGGCGCTTCTCGGCGCTCATGGCCTCCGACGAGCCGGTGGAGCGGCCGGAGTACTGGCGCTGGTTCAGGATCGTGCCCGATGCCGTGACCTTCTGGGAGGGCAACCCCGAGGCGCTCAACCGGCGGCTGCACTACGCCTGGCACGACGGCGCGTGGACGCACGGCGCGATCCAGGCATGAGCGCCGACTTCATCTCTCCCTCCTCCACCAGCCCTGCACCCATGAACCACGAATCGGAGATTCCGGTGACCCTTTCCTCCACTCCCCTTCCCCCGCACGGCCCCCGGTTCGTCGGCAAGCGCGTTCTCGTCACCGGCGGCGCCCGCGGCATCGGCGCCCGCACGGCGGAGCGCTTCGCCGCCGAGGGGGCCTCGGTCGCCATCCTCGACCGGTTGAGCGAGCCCGGGCTCGCCAAGGCGGAGTCGATCGGCGCCTGGTTCGGCGAGGTCGACCTCGCCGACGTGGAGAGCACGCAGTCGGCGACGGGAGCGGCGATCGCGGCGCTCGGCGGCGTCGACGTGCTGGTGAACAACGCCGGCGTGCTCGAGTTCGCCTCGGTGCTGGAGACCACGCCCGAGGTGTGGGACCGCTCGCTCTCCATCAACACCCGGTCGATGCTGCTCACCACGCAGGTGGTGGCGCGCGCCATGATCGAGGCCGGTCACGGCGGGGCGATCGTCAACCTCGCCTCCATGGCGGGCAAGAGCGGCGGGGCCGGGCAGGTGGCGTATGCGGCGTCGAAGTCGGCGGTGATCGCGCTCACGCGGGTGACCGCGCTCGAGCTGGGGGAGCACGGCATCCGTGCCAACGCGCTCTGCCCCGGCTACGTGCTCACCGAGATGGGCGCGGCGACGCGCACCGAGGAGAAGGTGGCGCTGTGGTCGAGCTACTCCCCCCTCGGGCGGCTCGGCACCCCCGACGACGTGGCGGGGCTCGCGCTGTTCCTGGCCTCCGACGACGGCTCCTACCTCACGGGGCAGGCGGTGAACATCACCGGGGGCATGATCATGCACTGAGTGTGTTCATGCACTGAGTGTGTTCATGCGCTGACGTGCGGATGCTTCAATGGAGCGCATGACCGGGATGCACGCATGACCGAGGTGCAGGAGAGCGGCAGCGACCGCTTCGGGCCGGACACGCCCGAGGCGGTCGCCTCCTCCGCGCTCGGCACCCGGCTCGGCGTCTCGCTGCACGGGCGGCGGCTCACGCTCGCCGACGGCACCTCGGTGGAGGTGGAGGCGATGGACGTCGCAGGGTCGGTGATCGCCCAGTTCGTCCTGAACGGCGGGGCGATGCGCTCGGCCCTGCGCAACAAGGTCGCCGCCGACCTGTTCAAGCTGGTGTGGGTGCGGCAGGCCCTGGTGCCGGATGCGCGGGCCGTGCTCTGCGTGAGCCCGACGGTCGCGGCCATCCTGGCGCGCCGGGGGTGGCTCTCGGCCGCCGCTCGCGACTTGGGCGTCGCCGTCTTCGTGGTTCTCGACGACGGCGCCGGCCGGCCGGTGGTCGAGCCGCTGCCCGCGCCCTGAGCTCACCCGGCCGCGGCACCCGCGCATCCGGTACACTCTCACCCAGGTCGGACTCCGCGACGCAACCACGGTTCGCATCGCACGCTCTCCGCCTCCTGCTTCGGCGCACGCCGGGGCCACGCACACTGCCTCGGCGCACGCCGGGGCCACGCACACGGAGGAGAGGCTCGAGCACACCCATGTCCCCATCACCCATCACCACGCACGCACCCGCCGCGCCGGCCGCGCGCCGCGCATCCGGGCCCCGCGAGTACGGGGTCTTCCTGCCCAACGCCGCCGGCGGCTGGCTGGTGTCGACCACGGCGCCCTACCCGCCCGCCGACTACGACCACAACAAGGCGATCGCGCGCCTGGCCGAGGAGATCGGCCTCGACTTCGTGATGGCCATGTCGAAGTGGCGCGGATTCGGCGGCGAGACCGACCACTGGGGCGAGACCATCGAGTCGATGACCATGATGGCGGGCATCGCCGAAGCCACCGAGCGCGTGAAGATCTGGGCCACCATCCACGCCAACATGCAGCACCCCGCGTTCGCGGCGAAGGTGTTCACCACGCTGCAGCAGATCAGCCACGGCCGGGCCGGTATGAACATCGTGAACGGCTCGTACGCCGACGAGTTCCAGCAGATGGGCCTGTGGACGCCGCTGACCAAGGAGGAGCGCTACCGCATGACGGCGGAGTGGACCGAGCTGGTCTCCCGTCTCTGGTCGGAGGACTCCGTCACCCACAAGGGCGAGTTCTTCACCCTCGACGACTGCCAGTCGCGCCCGCATCCGACCCCGCGCCCCGCCGTCATCAACGCGGGCACCTCGGCCACCGGCCGGGCCTACCAGGCGCAGTACGTCGACGGCGCCTTCCTCGGCGCCGACACCCTGGAGGAGATGCAGGCCTCCTCGCGCGACGTGCACGATCGCGCTGCGGCGCTCGGGCGCTCGGTGCGCACGTACACGATGCTCACCGTCGTGCTCGGCGACGACGACGCGGATGCGGCCCGCCGCGCCGAGGAGTACGGCCGGGGGCTCGACCGCATCGCGCTGGCCAACATGCGCCGCTCGTGGGGCATGCCCGAGGAGCGGGCGCTCGCCTGGGCGGAGGGCGCCGACGGGCAGCAGGCGTTCCAGACCGTGTACGTGGCGGGGTCGCCGGAGACCGTGGTCGACCACATCACGGCCGTGGTGGAGACGGCGGAGCTCGACGGGCTGATGCTCATCTTCCCGGACTACCTGACCGACATGGCGGTGTTCGGTGAGAAGGTGCTGCCGGAGCTGCGGCGGCGGGAGGCGGTGCGGGCCGGCGGAGCGGGCGGTGGCAGCGGCGCGACGGGTTCGGCGACCGGCTCTGCGTCCGGCTCTGCGTCCGGCTCCGGCGCCGCGGTGGCCGGCGCGTGAGCGCCGCAGAAGCGCAGGGCGGGTCCCCGAGCACGAGCAGCGCGGAGGTGCCCGGCGGGTCTCTGAACACGACGAGCACGGATGCGCAAGGCGGGCCCCTCACCCCGGCCGGCACCGATGCGCGGGGCGAGGCACTGCGCACGCTCGGTGCGCCCGCGCTCGTGGTGGTCGACGTGCAGCGCGACTTCGCCGACCCCGAGGTGCTCGCAGACTGGGGGGTCGACGCGGCAGGGCTGGCCGCCGTCGAGGCCGCCGTGCAGCGCACCGTCGCGCTCGTCGACGCCGCGCGTGCCGCATCCGTTCCCGTCGTGTGGGTGGAGCTGGCCTACGATCCCGCCCGCCCGTGGCACTCGAGCGCGTGGCTGCAGACGGGGTCGCCCGACTCCCCCACCGATGCGTTCCCGTGCGTGGCCGGTTCGCCCGGGGCCGAGTGGTGGGGCGGCCTCGCGCCGGCGGCCGGGGAGCTGAGGGTGCAGAAGCGCTTCTACAGCGGGTTCGCGGGCACGGCGCTGGCCGCCTCGCTCGAGGAGCTCGGTGCGGGCTGGCTCGCGGTGGCCGGGCTCACCACGGAGTGCTGCATCCAGGCCACGGTCACCGACGCGTTCCAGAACGACTACCCGGTCGTCGTGGCCTCCGACGCGACGGCGGCCTACACCGCAGAGCTCCACGCGGGGGCGCTGGCGTCGATGGCGGTCAACACGGCCGACGTGCGCACGGGCGACGAGATCGAGGGGCTGTGGCGCTCGTGAGCGGGGCGGGCGGCGTGGGCGAGCCCCGCGAGCAGCGCGGCATGCACACCGCGTTCGACCTGTCGTTTGCGCACACCGAGGGCCGCTGGGCGCGCCCCGGGTCGTGGGTGGGCGCATCCTTCCCCGACGTGCGCATCTACCAGGAGATCGCCCGCACCGCCGAGCGGGCCGGGGTCGACCTGCTGTTCTTCGGCGACGGCAGCGGCATCCCCGACACCTGGCGCGGATCGATGGACGCCGCGGTCGAGTGGGGCATCCAGTGGCCGCGCCACGACATGAGCCCCGTCGTCACCTCGATGGCCGCCGTCACCGAGCACATCGGGTTCGGGCTCACCTACTCGTCGACGTTCCAGCATCCATTCACCGTCGCCCGCCTGCTCAACTCGCTCGACCACGTGTCGCGGGGGCGCATCGCGTTCAACGTGGTGGCCTCGGCGCGGGGTGCGGATGCGGCCAACTACGGCTTCGACGAGCGCATGGACCACGACGAGCGCTACGACCGCATGGCCGAGTTCATGGCGGTGTGCCGGGCGCTGTGGGCGTCGGTTCCGGCCTCGGCGATCGTGGCCGACCGCTCGACGGGACGGTTCGCCGATCCGTCGCAGGTGCACCCGATCGACCACGTCGGGCGTTATTTCAGCGTGAAGGGGCCGCTCGCGAGCATGCCGAGCCCGCAGGGGCAGCCGGTGCTCGTGCAGGCGGGCAACTCGCCCAAGGGCATCGCCACCTCGGCGGAGTTCGTGGAGCTCGTGTTCGGGTTCGGCGGCAGCGTCGAGGGCAAACGGCGGCATCGAGCGGCTCTGGATGCGGCGCTCGTCGCCGCCGGGCGGGCGTCGGCGGTCGACACGGTCGGCATCCTGTGGGCGACGCAGGCGCTCGTGGGGCGCAGCGCCCGCGAGGCGGCCGAGCGGCGCGACGAGGTGGCGGCGTTCTGGAACCCGGAGGCCGTCGGGGCGTTCCTCTCGCACAACGTGGGGTTCGACTTCTCCACGCTGCCGACGCGGTTCACCGTGGGCGAGCTGGTGGCCGAGGTGCAGCGGGTGAACGGCGCGCAGGGCGGGTTCGTGGGGTCGCTCGCGGCGTCGCTCGGCGCCTCGGCGTCGCTCAGCCGGCAGGAGCTGTTCGAGCACGGCTGGCAGCACGCCACCGGGCTCGACCACACGCTGTGCGGCACCGCGGCGTCGGTGGCGGATGCGCTGGAGGCCGACTTCGAGGCGACGGGGTCGCGGGGCGGGTACATGTTCGCCAGCCCGCTGGCGGCGCCGTCGGGGTTCGGCGATCTGGCTGAACTGCTGGTGCCGGAGTTGCGGCGGCGAGGGGCGTTGGCGCCGCGGTACGCGGGGGCGACGTTGCGGGAGAATCTGGGGCTCGAGGGCGGAGACGGGGTCGCGGGTTAGGCCTGGGCGGGCGAGCGGGCTCGGCGGCGGCCGGGGTCCGCGGCGGTCGGGCTGGGCGGCCGGCCAGGCCGATGTCGGTGGCATGGTGTTGAGTTGTCCTCATGAGCACACCGGTCTTCGTCGCACTGCCGCCCGCGGGGCGGTCGTCGATCGAGCGCTCGACCGCGCCGCTGCCGACACGGCCTCTCGATGCCCTGCTGCGCCGGATCGCCGACGACGAACGGCAGATCGCCGCCCTCGAAGCGCGTCGCGCCCGGCACCTCGCCGAGGCTGTGGGGCTGGTCGACTCCGATCCGGCGGCAGCGGGCCTGGCTCGCGACACCCGGCGCGAGCTGGTGCGTCGCTCGCTGGTGGCCGAGATCGCGTGCGCGCTGCACAGGTCCGAGCGCGCGGTCATCCGGCTGCTCGACGAGGCGGAGCGTCTCGTCGAGCAGCTGCCCGCCACCCTGTCGGCCCTCGACACCGGTGCCATCTCCTACGCCCACGCCCGCTCCCTCGTGTCGCACGCCGGGTCGCTGCCCGAGTCGGCGCGGCACGGGTTCGAGCTGCTCGCCCTGCCGCTCGCGAGAGAGCTGCCGGCCCACCGCTTCGACGAGCGGGCGCGCCGCCTGCGGGAGCGCGCGCATCCGGAGTCCCTCGAGGTGCGTGCGCGTCAGGCGCGTGAAGAACGGCACGTGGCGTTCACGGCCGAGCCCGACGGCATGGCCACCCTGCACCACCACCTGCCGGCAGCCGAGGCGATCGCGATCGACGACCTGCTCGACCGCATCGCCCGCGCGGGCCGTGGCGACGCATCCGATGCCGCCAATGCCGCCGGGCAGTCCACCCACGCCCAGCGCCGATGCGATGCCCTCACCGATCTCGTGCTCGGTCGCGGCGAGCGCCCGCGGATCGTCCCTTCGGTCATCGTCACCGTCCCGGCCGCCGTCGTCGCCGGGGTGCCGGAGCGCTCCTCCCGCGAGGCCGTCGCTGAGCTGCACGGCTACGGCCCCCTCGACGCCGACACCGCCCGAATACTCGCTGCAACCGCGCCCACCTTCCTCCGCGCACTCCTCCACCCCGAAACGGGCGAGCCCACCCTCGTCACCCGCCACCGCGGCCGCCCCGTCGCCGGCCAGATGCCCGGGAGTGTGATGCCCGAGGGCACATTGCTCGACGGCGCGATGCCCGACAGTGCAATGCCCGACGGCGCGATGCCCGACAGTGCAATACCCGCTAGTGCAGGGCGCGAGCGATACAGCGCCTCACCTGCCGTGCGGACAGTGCTCGCCGTCGCCGACGAGACCTGCCGTTTCCCCGGCTGCGGGCGCCGCGCTGCCCGCTGCGAGCTCGACCACACGATCGCCTGGGCCCACGGCGGCACCACCACCGCCGACAACCTCGCCCACCTCTGCACCAAGCACCACCACCTCAAACACGAGGGCGGCTGGCGCGTCACCCACTCCCTCGACGGCACCCGCCGCCTCCGCTGGAGCAGCCCCCTCGGCTCCCGCTACACCACCTCCCCACCCGGCGTGGTAACCCGCATCGCGCCACGACCCATGCCACCCGAGACCACAACGCCCCGCTCAGTGCCGCCGTCTCCGGAGTTCGGTGCTGCCCCTCGCCCCGGCGTGCCGACCATGCCATCCACGCGCGCCGGCTTGCCGCCGCCCCCGACACCGCAGACGGAAGGTGCACCGCAGACGGAAGGTGCTCGCGACGACCCGCCTCCGTTCTGAATCTCGCACCCTGTCGCTTTCGGCAGGTCTCACGCTGTCGGTGGTGTGGCCTAGCGTCGGGCTCGAGCAACGCGGAGGTGGCATGACCGAGAGCATCGACGCCTGGTGGAGAAGGCGCCAGCGGTCGAAAGAAGCGATCGTGCCCTATCCCATGGGCCGGTTCCGCGACGACTGGGCGAGCTACCCGGTACTGAAGCGCCAGTTCCATCCCGATCTCAATCGCGGCATCGCGCTCACCCAGATCCCACCGGCGGCCGATGTGTACCTCACATGGCAGTGCGAGTCAGGCCATGTCTTCGTCGCTACCCCCACCGAACAGCGCTCCCGCCCCGGTGACACCCGCCGCCGTTCGATCTGGTGCCCCGACTGCACCCGAGGTGCCACGACCACACGCCTCGCCGCAGCGGCTCCCCCACCGCCACTCCGCTCCGCCCACACAGAACTCCCCGCCGGCACACAGCTCCCCGCCCACACAGAACTCCCCGCCCACACAGAACTCCCTGCCCACACAGAACTCTCCGCCCACAGCGGACACCCCATCCAAATCGACCACCCCATCCACATCGACCACTCCCGGGGCACCATCGCATCCGAACGCCCCAACCGTCACCCTGACCCCACAGGCGCGGGCACCGGCCCCAACAGCGGCGCCGACACCAACACCGACACTGAAACCGACACGCCAAGAGGCCCCACCCACGCTGCAGGCCTCACCCACGCCGAGAACCCGAGCGCCGCACGTGCACTCGACCACACCGGCGTCAGCACGCCAGAGCGCCCCACCGCCACGCAACTCCCCACCGCAGGGCGTGGCCGTCCCGCTGAAGCATCACGACGGAGGGCGCTCGTCGCCGACAGGCGCACGAAGACAGCTCGCGCAGAAGTGGACGAGCCCGTGCGCCGGAAGCCGGGTGAGGCCTTCCACAGCGCACGCGCTCCGCGGCCTGCGTCGGCGGCCGAGGCAGAGCTGCGCGAACGGATCGGGGCGCGGCTCGAGGTCGATCTGCGCTGGAACGCCGTCGCTGTGCGCCAGCCCTTCTTCGATCGATTCGAGGTGTGGCCCGACTTCGCGTTCGACGAGTTCCGCGTGGCCGTCGAGTACGACACACCCGGCCGGCACGGGCTGGAGCATCTCGGCTCCCGGCTGCCTGTCGACCGACGCAAGGACCGCCTGCTGCGCGCGGTCGGCTGGGAGGTGGTGCGCATCCGCTGCGGTGGGCTCCCCCTGCTCGGTCCGTTCGACCTCGCGGCCTCGACGGTGTCCGAACGTCTCGTCGAACGGCTGATCGACACCGTGCGCGACATCCGTGGGCCGCTCCTGGTCGATGCCTACCTGCGAGGCACTCCGGCGTGACCCGCACCCGGGAGCCGACCCGCCCCACCCCCGGCCCCGCATCCGCATCCGCATCCGGTGATTCCTGACCCACCCGAGACCACGACCCACTCCGCCGACCTAGGCTGGAGACATGGCCGCACCGCGCGAACCCTGCGACTCGCGCCTCCACGCCGCGCGATACCGGGTGACGCGACTCGACCACGAGTCGAGCTCCAGCACAGAGGCGACCGGCGACGCGGCCGCACCCGACGCCCGCGAGCCGATCGGCAGCCAAGCAGGCTCCCCCACCGCCGATCAGCGAGCCCACTTCGTGGAGATCCAGATCCGGCAGGCCATGCGCCGCGGCGACTTCGACGACCTCCCCGGCGCCGGGAAACCCCTCACCGGGCTGGGGCCCAGCCACGATCCCGACTGGTGGATCCGCCGCAAGATCGAACGCGAGCAGCTCACCGGCCTGGGACCACCCGCCCTCACCCTCCGCACCGAGCACGCCGAACTCGACGACCGGCTCGACCGCCTCCACACCGAGCGCGAGGTGCGAGACACCCTCCACGACTTCAACCGCCGCGTCATCGAGGCGCGCCGCCAGCTGCTCGGCGGCCCACCGGTCATCACCCCCACCCGCGACGTCGAGACCGAGGTGGCCGCCTGGCGCGACCGCCGATCGGAGCGCTCACGACGAGCCGCCGACGCGCTCGCCGCCGAACAGGAACGATGGCGGCGGATGTCACGACGAGAACGCCGCGCCGCTCGCCGCGCCGGTGCCGCCGACCCCACCCGCTAGCGCATGGGCGCGTCGCGCGGGGCAGGTCGACCGACCGCCGACCGCCAACACCGCCTACCGTCACACCGCCGCCCGCTTCACCGGCCCGCCCGGCCGCTAGTCCGTCCGCCCCTCCAGCTGTTCGGCCAACTGCCCGAGCACAGTGCCCCACCCCTCGGCGAATCCCGCCTCCGCGTGCAGGTCGCGGTCGACCCTCGTGCCGTGCAGAACCCGCGCCGAGTAGATCGTTCCCTCGGGCACCGCCTCGAACGTCATCACCGCGGTCATAAACCCCTGCGCCGGCCGCCAGCCACCCGTCAGCGCATTCGTGAACACGAGCCGCTCCTCGGGCTCGGCGACGAGGATGCAGCCGCTGATGTGCGGCCCGAACTCCCGGCCGTCGTCGCTCATGCGCGTCTCGAACGCCCCGCCGGGCCAGAGCTCCAGCTCCTCCACCCGGCAGGTCGCCGGCGCCGGCAGCCACCACTGCTCCAGGCGACGTGGATCGGCCCAGGCCCGCCACACGGATGCACGCGGTGCGCGGATGAGGCGCGAGATCGTGAGGTCGCGCTCCGGGTCGACGGGGTGCAGCGGTGCGGGGTTGGTCATGGGGTGTCCTCTCGGTCGGCGGATGCATCGGAAGCCTGACCTTGCCCGAGCTCGGCCAGCTCGCCCAGCACGAAGTGCTCGAGACGATCGGTGCGGGCTTCCCAGTCGGCCCGCTCGCGCCGGAGCCAGTCCTCGGCGACGACCACCACCCTCGGCTCGAGGGTGCACACACGCGTGCGCCCGACCTTGCGCGTGGCGATGCATCCGCTGCGCTCGAGCACCTGCACGTGCTTGAGGAACGACGGCAGCGCCATGCCGAACGGCTCCGCCAGCTCGGTCACGCTGGCCGAACCACGGCCGAGCCTCCGCACCACCGCCCGGCGAGTGGGATCGGCGAGCGCGCCGAAGACTCGGTCGAGATCGACTGCTCGATCGACTTCCCCGGCTTCCGCCACATACTTAGCCACACGGCTAAGTTACTGCATCAACCCCTGCTGCACCAGCTCCCACCGGATCGAGGAGGCGATCCGCTCCGCATACTCCGGCGTGATGTGCACGCTGTCGTACTTGGTGGGCACCGTGCCCGCGAACGCCGGGCAATAGCCTTCCGCGCAACTGAAGCCGAGCGATCCCACAACATGGTCGCCGGTGCCCGCCGCGGCGACGGCCGCCTCCGTGGCCGACTCGAAGTCGTACCAGGTCTGGTCGATACCCGCGTTGCAGTCCTGCGGACTCTTGACGGGCGAGTAGCACGTGCCGAGGTCGGCCCCGAGCGGCGGAGGCGCGAGGTAGACGACACGGCCGGGCAGACCGTACTGCGCGGTCTCGGCCAGGGTCGCCGAGACGAGATCGCCCACTCCGAGCGGCTGCCGGGCGGTGCTCGTACCGAGCGCGAAGGCGTTCGAGACCACCACCAGATCGGGCTGCAGGTCTCGCACCATCGCCGCCACATCGGCCTTCCGCTGCGGGCAGGCCTCGGTCACACCGGCACCGTCGTTCTGCACGTCGACCGTCGTGAACCGGCAGCCGTAGAGCCCCACGGCGGTTACCCGCCACTGCCCACCGCTGTCGTCGGCGATCCGCCGGAACGCCGGAGCGTAGGCGAGCGCCGTCGAGTCGCCCACGAGCACGAGCCGGTGCGGGGCGTCGCCGCTCCCCCAGGTGCAGGCCGACGCATCCGGAGTCGACCCCACGTCGAAGCAACCCGCCGCCGGATTGCGGCTCGAGGTCTCCGCGATCGCTGCATCGAGCGAGGGCGAGAGATCGGTGGGCCAGGCCGTCGCCGAGGCCGCCGCCCAGAGCTCCGCCTGCAGCGCGACCTCGGGGTTCTCGGCTGGAGCGGGCGCCGCGCCGCCCGCACCCGACCCCGCACCGGATGCGGGCACGGCCTGGGCGGGCGAGGCCAGCTGGAGCGGTCCCTCCCCCTTGAGCGCCAGCTGCACCACGACGGTCGAGGCGATCACCACCACCACGAGCGCCGCGCCCGAGAGCATCACCTGGGCACCGAAGCGCTCGCGCCACGCCACCCATCGCTCCGCGGCGTCGCCCCGGTCGAGCCGCACCCTCGACGGCCCCACGGGCATCCGGTGCAGCGGCTGCTCGACCAGCAGGTAGCCGAGCACCGACACCACCACGGTCACCCCCAGCACGATGAGCGTCGTCTGCGTGCCGGCCGGGAGCAGCATGACAAGGAACACGAGCACGGGAAAGTGCCACAGGTACAGCGAGTACGACAGGGTGCCGACCGCCGTCGTGACCGGGTTGGCGATCGGCAGCAGGTAGCGGTGAGCGGATGCGCCGATGCCGGCCGCCAGCACGGCCAGGGTCGCGAGAACGGGCGCGAGCGCCCACGGGCCCGGGAACGGCACCGTCTCGTCGAGCAGCACGAACGACGCGACCACGCCCGCGAACCCCGCCCAGCCGACGACGGCTCGCCCCGCCGTGCCGACGCGACCGAACACCCAGGCGACCGCCGGGGCCACGACGGCGAGCAGCGCGCCCGCTCCGAGCTCCCACACGCGCGTGAGGGTGGAGAAGTAGGCGACCGTGGGCGCCGACGCGCTCTGCCACAGGGCGAACCCGAACGACGCGGCCACGAGCATCCCGACCACCGCACCGAGCGCCACACCCCGTGCCCGCCGCCGGCCGCGAGCATCCCGCACCGGCGCAGTGAGCGCGACCACCGCCAGCACCACGAGGGGCAGCACGAGGTAGAACTGCTCCTCGACCGAGAGCGACCAGAGGTGCTGCAGCGGCGACACCGCCGCCTCCGACGCGAAGTAGTCGGTGCCCTCGAGGGCGAAGCGCCAGTTCGACACGAGCAGCACGGCCGAGACGCCGTCGGCGAGGGTCGACGCGAAGCGCGCCTGGTTGAACAGGAACCAGGCCGCGGCGAGGGTGGCGGCGATGACGAGCAGCGATGCCGGAGCGATGCGCTTCAATCTGCGCAGGGCGAAGGCGCCGAGCGACACCCGGCCCGTGTCGTCGGCCTCGCGCAGCAGGAGACCGGTGATGAGGAACCCGGAGACGACGAAGAACACGTCGACCCCCGCGAAGCCGCCGCGCGGCCAGCCGGTGACGTGACAGAGGATGACGGCGGCGACGGCGAGGGCACGGAGTCCCTGCACGTCGTGACGGAGGGACGACTTCATGGCCTGGACATCATAGCCAGCCGAAACGACCTGCCCGGCTGAAAGCCGCCAGGTCGGTCAGACGGGCAGGGTGACGGGCCGCTCTCGTCGTCGCCGCCGTCGTTCGAGAACCGTCGAGAGCACGGTCCAGCCCGCGTAGCCGAACAGCAGCGCCACGGCGACGGGCACGATGACGCCGCGCGCCTCCCCGTTCACGGCGGTGTTCACCCACCCGAGCAGGGGCACGCTGTACCAGACCGTGCCCACGATCTGCACCTCCTGGACCGGCTTCTCGTCGGCGACGTCGTTGTTGTCGCCCCGCGTGACGAAGGTGGTGGAGCCGTCGGTGGAGACCGTCTTCCCCACGACGCGGTGGCTCACCACGGCCGGCTCCCCCGACACCAGCTGGTAGGTGAGCACGTCGCCGAGGCGGATGTCGGCTGCCGCCTCGGGCCGCACGATCACGAGGGTGCCGGGCGGGAGGGTCGGTTCCATCGACTGGGTGAGCACGGTGAGCGGGCGTCCGCCGACGGCCGCGGGGACGAGCACGGTGGCGACCGCGAGCAGCAGAACCAGGATGAGGGCGGCGGCGCTGAGGCTCACGGCCAGGTAGTGCAGCAGACTCGCTCCTGCGGCGGGGAGGCCCACGTGCTGCAGAGGTTTCGGGGCGTGCGGGCCGGTCGCGGCACGGTGGCGCCCCTCGCGGAGGGCGGTGGTGGTCACGTCGCGCCCCTGTCGTGACTGCCGCCCGTCTCGGCGACCTCGCTGCGCTCCCATTCCCTCGCGTCCCGCGGCGAGCGCCGTCGGCCCGAGGCGAACAGGGCGATCCCGGCCACCAGCACGATCGCCCCGAGCATCGCGGCGCCGATCGGCACCAGACCCGTGGCGGCGATCGCATCCGCGCGCGGCACGCTGCCCCCGTCGCCCGAGTCGGGGATGCCCGGGATGACGGTCCCACCCGAGCAGTCGGCGGTCGGCGAGGCCGGGTCGGCGGGATCGCGCAGGGCGGCGACGAAGTCGAGACCGGCCCGCGCGCCGGCACCGTCCCGGCCGCCGACGGTCGGCGCGAAGGCCAGCGTGACGAGGAGAGGGATGCTCTCGCCGGGCTGCAGCACCGGTCCGGCGAACAGCAGCGCGCACTCGTCGACGGAGCCGAGCGGCACTTCCGCGCCGGGGGCCACCACCGGGTCGCTCGGCGACGCCGACACCAGAAGGTGGTCGGCGAAGGCGGCGCTCGTCGACCATCCGTCGCTCGCGCTGAAGCGCACCGCTCCCGCCTGCACGCCGCCGTTGCGCACCCACAGCGTGGCGCTCACGCTGTCGCCGGGTACGACGACCGGCAGATCGGCGAAGAGCGGGCTGTCGATCGAG
Organism: Herbiconiux moechotypicola; assembly: GCF_024979255.1. Taxonomy (GTDB): domain Bacteria; phylum Actinomycetota; class Actinomycetes; order Actinomycetales; family Microbacteriaceae; genus Herbiconiux; species Herbiconiux moechotypicola. The sequence continues at coordinate 182,474 of NZ_JANLCN010000006.1, read as the reverse complement.
GTCGTGAAGGTGTGGCCGTCGGCGCTGACTTCGACGCCTCCGGATCCGGTGGAACCGGCTGACCCCGCAGACCCCACGGACCCCACCGTGCCCGCAGAGCCCACAGAGCCCACAGAGCCCACGATCTCAGCCGATGCCGCTGCAGGGACGGCGACTCCACCCACCACCGCCATCACGGCGAGGCCCGCCGCCAGCCCGGCCGCGTGCGTCCAAGCCGCGCGCGTTCCGGCCGCGCGCATCCCGGCCGCGCGCATCCGGGCCGAGGGCCTCACAGCGGGCACCTCAGCCCGAGCAGCGACACGACGACCGCCCGCAGGTTGACCTGGGTGCCGGCCGACATGGTGCCGTAGGTGGCGTCGATCGACTGCACGAGCACGGGGATGGTGCCGAGACTCAGGATGCCCGCCTCGGTGCCGTTCACCGTCACCGAGGGGGCGGCCGGGTTCGCGGGCGTAAAGGCGGCCTTCACGATCGTGACCGGGGGGCCCGGTTTCACCACGCGGTACTGGCTCGCATTGGTGACCTGGGGCCAGGAGAGCGTGACGGTGCCGACGTTGAGTCCGGTTCCGTCGACACAGGTGATCGGCGTGGGATCGGCCACCCGGTAGACGCTCTGCGTGAGGGTCGGCGCGGTGGACGTGGCGACCCAGTTGGTGCCGACCCGGCCCGTCAGCGTGAGGGTCGCGGTCACCGTCTGCCCCTGCGACGCCGCGGTCGTGGTGGCGAGGGTGGTGGCCACGCAGAGCGTCGCCGTGGCCCCCACCGCGACGCTCGCCGCCCCGGAGGGGAGTGACGGCGGGGCGTTGAGGGTGCCGGCCACGGTGCCGCTCGACGGGATGGTCGTGCCGCAGCTCGCCTGGCTCCACAGGGTGAGCGTGATGTTGGCCGCGAGGGTCGAGTTCGTGTTGGCGATGGCCATCGTGAGGGTGAGTGGCGCCGTGCCGGTGTTAGTGAAGCTGATCGGCGCGATGCGCGTCGCACTGGTGCCGGGGCTCACCACGGGCACCTGGTAGGTGGTCGTGAGGGCGGCGGTGCCGGTGGCGCTCACCGAGGCGGTCGCGGCGTTCGCGGTCGCCGTGCCCGAGCTGACGGTGGCCGCGGTCCAGGAGGCGTGCGCGGCCCACCCGGAGACCCCGATCGCGAAGACGGCGACGAAGGCGAGCACGGCCCACTTCACGGCGGTGTGCCAGAGGCCGGGTCGGGTGGTGCGCCGCATGTCAGGCGACCTGTCGGCCGTCGAGGCTCAGGATGAACGTCGTCGCCGCGTTCGCGTTGGCGGTGGCGGGCGCACCGACCGGCAGGCTCACGCTCACGCAGACGCGCACGGAGCCGTTCTGCGCGAGGCGGACGGAGAGGTCGGTCGGGGTGGCCGAGGCGAAGGTGCCCGTCCACGCGGTCGAGACGGCGGGGCAGGATGCGGAGGTGGCGACCGTGGAGACCCCGACGGTGAGCGACGAGGCGAAGTCGGTGGCGGAGCTCGTGCGGCTGAGGCCGGCGATCCGAAGTGACAGCGGCACGTTCCCCGTGTTCTGCACGATCGCCGATCCTGAGATGGAGATGCCCGGGTAGAGCACCGTGGTGGGCAGGCTCAGGGCCGTCGTGACCGCGAGCGTGGCCGTGCCGGACCGCACGACCGCACCCGGCACCGTCGCGCTGGAGTTGAGCAGCGCGTAGGTGCCGCCCGACGCGACGACCGCGAGCACCACCGCGCCCGAGGCAGCGGCGAGGGCGAGCCCGAGGCGGCGGAGCGCGCGGGATGGGGCCGCGTGCCGGCGCGTGGGAGCGTGTCGCCCCGCAGTGCCCGTCACGCGGCCCCTCCCGGGGGTCACGGAGTGACGGCGGGCGCGGTCTGCGTGAGCGTCAGCGTCATGTCGCTGAGGTCGACCGCTCCGAGCTTGGCGGTGTTCTCGGCACCGGCGGTGTTGGCGTTGGGGAACGCGAGGGTCACGGCCACCGTGACCACCGAGCTCACACCGGCCGTTCCGGCGGTGACGGTGTAGGTCGGGCTCGCGCCCGAGATGCCCGTTCCGGTCGCGGTCAGCACCGCGCCGTCTTCGAGGAAGCCCGCCAGGGCGACGTCGGCCGGCACACCACCGTCGGCCGGTGCGATCGACTCGGGGCCCAGCGCGAGCTCGGCCACCAGGTTGTTGCCGACCGCGGTGACGGTGAGGGTGTCGGTGTAGGTGAGGGTGTCGCCCGGCACGATGCGGTAGGTGGCGATGTTGATGGTGGTGCCGTTCTGGTCGGTCCAGACTCCTGCGCCACCGGTGTTCTCCACCAGGAGGTTGCCCGCGGTGATGGTGCCACCGGCGATGTCGGCGGTCGAGTTCCAGTAGGCGAAGGTACCTGCGCCGCCGAGGAGGAGGACGAGGCCGGCGGCGCCGGCGATGGCGCCCTTGGCGAGCTTGTTCATGCGTGATCCTTTCGCGCACGATCTGCTCGGCGCTGCTGTGCGGCGGAATGCCGTGAGTGAATGTCGTCACTCGAGTGTCGGCATTCACACCCGCCCCACCGGTCCCAGCGCCGCCAGATGTCGCGGGAGCGACGAAAGCCGTCGCGAACTGCACGACGGCGTGACGCGCATCCGGTGCAGTCAGACTGCGCGGGCCAGCGCCTCCCGAGCCTCGTCGGCCACGTCGAGGGCTCGTTCGGCCTGATCGATCGCCCGCTGGTAGAGCACGCCGTAGGTGAAGCTCGACTCCCCCTCCGCGTCGGCCCGGCGCGAGGTGAGCAGCACGAACTCGGCGAAGAGCGCGGCGTCGCGATGCTCGCCGAGCGCATCCTGCAAGGCCTCTGCCGCGGCGGCGGTGCGCTCGGCCGACCCGCCGAGAACGGCCGCGGGGCCCTCGGTGTCGAACTCGGCCGCCTGCCGCAGTCGCCGGGCGCCGGTGCGCGAGGCGTGCAGCGTGGCGAGGGCGACCGCCGACTCGGAGGCATCGCCGTCGAGGTGTTTGCGGGCGTGCGCACCCGCCGCGGCCCGCCGGAGTGCGCGGCGGCCCTCGCGCGCCAGGGTGCGCCTGGCCTCTCTCTTGGCGGCGCGGCGAGTCGCTTTCCCGCCCTTCACCGGCGGTTCTCCGGGCACCGCGTCCGCGACGAAGCGCTCCAGTCCGTCGAGGAGGCGGAAGTAGGGCACCCGGCCGAGTGTGGCGACGAGCCGGCGGTGCGCCTCGTCGTGCTCGGCGCGGGTCTGGTCGACCAGGCGGCGTCGCGCATCCGGATCGTCGACGCCGCGATCGCTTTCGAGCTGGTCGAGGGCGTGCGCGGCCCACGCCGCACGCACCTCGAGGTCGCGCACCTCGCCGAGCGCTGCCCCGAGCCGGGCGAGGGAGTCGCGCTGGGTGTCCACCTCGTCGGCGTCGAAGAGCCCCCGGTGCACGGCGAGAGCGGTGCGCAACCGCCGCACGGTGCCGCGGTACTCGTGCACCGCGTCGGGCCGGTCGGCACGGGCCTCGGGATCGAGCTCGATCATGCGGGCCACCAGCGCCGCGATCCCGGCGCGCACCCGTACGGCGGCGGGATCGGCGGCGCGGGCGGCGATGTCGGCGGCGGGATCGGAGGTGTGGGGTGCGGGTGCGGCCTCCGCCGGGGTGACGGCATCCGGCGAGGACTCCGGGCGACCGGGCGCGGTGGTGCCCGGTTCGGTGCGCCCGAGTCCGGTGCGGCCGAGGGCCTGGGCGAGCTTCGACACGCTCGGCGACACTCGAGCTCCTGCCGCGAGCAGCTGCCGCTCCACGGCGTCGAGAAGCTCCGCGCGCTGGTCGCGGGTTCCGGGTGCCGCGGCACCGAGCTCGGCCTCCCACTCGCGCCAGGAGCGCTCCGTGCCGCCCCGGAGGTCGGCGGTCGACACCGCGTCGTCGGCGACCTCGAGCACGAGGCCTCCGTCGGCGTCTCGGACGAGGGTCACGCGGCGCGAGGTCGAGATGCGCGCCAGCGGGGTGACGGGGCGGTCGCGCACGTGCACCCGCACCTGGTCGAGCACCTCGTCGGGGACCAGTCCGGGTGCGCCGTCGCCGAGCGGCCACTGCAGCTCACGGCGGCCCTCGACGGCCGGCAGCTTGAGGTGCCAGCCCTCGTCGTGGCCGCCCACCCGCCGTCGCAGCGCGACGCGGGCGCGGGCGAGGGCCGCATCGGGCGTGTCGAAGTAGACGGCCTCGAGCTGCACGGCCTCGAGCTGCTCGAGCGTGGGCGCGCCCGCGGCGATCGCGCCGGTGCCGGCGGAGGCGAGTCCGGGAAGGGCGCTCAGGTCGAGGGTCGGCAGCGGGGTTCCGGCCTCCACCTCGTACTTGCGCTCGATCTCCACGGTGCTGGTGTGGGGTGTGCGGGTGCGGGGTGTGCTGGTGTGGGGTGCGCTGGCGCGGGTCGTGCTGGCGCGGTCAGTGCCGGACTCGTTCGTGCTGGTGTCGGCACTGCCGTCGGATTTCTGCGCCATGCATGCTCCCTGCTGTTCCCTGCCGCTGCGGGGCGGTGCCTACACTGAGGCGTGGCCGCTCCCGTACTCATTCTGGTCGACCGCCCGCTGCTCGGCATGTCGGGCGGGCGTCGGAACGGTGACGGGTCGTCTCCGGGGTTCGCCGCAGCCGATCCCTCGGCGCCTCAGCTCAGCGTGTTCGACCTCGGGGTCACCCGCGCCGACGGCGTGTTCGAGACCGTGATGGTGAGCGACAGAAACGCGCCCGCCCTGGAGGCGCATCTGGCCCGCCTGAGTCGCTCCGCGGCGGCGCTCGACTTCCCCCCGCTCGATCTCGGGGTGTGGCGCGACGCCGTGGCCGCCGCCGTCGCCGCGCATCCGCGGGTCGGCCTGCTCGCCGTGAAGCTCGTACTCACCCGGGGCGTCGAGGGCACCGAGCGGCCGACGGCGTGGGTGACGGCACGCGAGGCGCCCGACTTCACCGAGCTGCGCCGCCGCGGCCTGCGGGTCATCACGCTCGACCGTGGGGTTCCGCACGACCTCGGGAGCCGCTCGCCCTGGCTCCCCGCGGCCGCGAAGACGCTGTCCTACGAGGTCAACTCGGCCGCCCTTCGCGAAGCCGCCCGCCGGGGCGCCGACGACGCCGTCTTCGTGAGCAGCGACGGTTACGTGCTCGAGGCCACCACGTCGAGCGTGCTGCTGCGTCACGGCGACCGCTTCACGACCCCGGATGCGGGCCAGGGCGGCGGCTCATCACAGGGCATCGTGGCGGGCACCACGGTGCGCCGGGCGTTCGAGGTGCTCGAGCGGCTGGGACACACCACCGCATCCGAGGCGCTGCCCGTCGCAGCACTCACCGAGGCCGACGGCATCTGGCTGCTCTCGAGCATCCGGAGGGCCGTCCCGGTGACGCGCCTCGACAGGGCCGAACGAGAGGTCGACCACGACCTCACGGCGAAACTCAACGACGAGCTGGGCCGCTGAGCGCTGAGCTACCCGGCCGCTGAGCGCCGGGCCCCGGCACCGTCAGCTCGCGGCCCCCAGCACGACCCCGGTGCGGCCGACGTTCTCGCCCACCCAGCGCACCAGCGGGATGAGCAGCTCGGCGAGCTCTTCGCCCAGGGCCGTGAGGCTGTAGTCGACGCGCGGGGGCACGGTGCCATGCGAGTCGCGCAGCACGAAGCCGTCGGACTCGAGGGCGCGCAGCGTCTGCGCGAGCATCTTCTCGCTGATGCCCTCGACGTGCCGGTGCAGCTCGCCCCAGCGCCGCGGGCGCTCGGCGAGCGAGGCCAGCACGAGCACGCCCCACTTGCTCGTGACGTGGTCGAGCACGACGCGGCTCGCGCACCCCGAGGCGAAGGGCGTCGCGGGGCGGTCGCTCCGGATGCTCGTCCAGATGTCATTCCCCGGCGTGTCGTCGCTCATGCCCCTAACTTACCAAAAAGTGGGTACCTTCGACAGGGAAGTAAAGCCGCGAGACCCCGGTTGCCCCTCACAGAGCTCGCACCGGCGGGCACGAAAGGACTGCATCATGACCATCGCCGTCACCGGAGCCACCGGCCACCTCGGGCGCCTCGCCATCGACCACCTGCTCGCCCGCGGCGTGCCCGCCGACGGGATCGTGGCGGTCGGCCGCTCGGCCGAGAAGCTCGCCGTCGTCGCCGAGCAGACCGGGGTGCGCACCGCGGTCGCCGACTTCGGCGACCCCTCGTCGCTCGACGCGGCGTTCGCGGGCGCCGACTCGGTCGTGTTCGTGTCGGGCAGCGAGGTGGGCCGCCGCGAGGCGCAGCACGCGAACGTGATCGCCGCCGTGCAGCGTTCCGGCGCGGCCCGCGTGGTCTACACCAGCGCACCGAGCGCCACCGACACCGCCCTCATCCTCGCCCCCGACCACGCCTTCACCGAGCGCGCCCTGGCCGAGAGCGGCGTGCCCGCCATCGTGCTGCGCAACGGCTGGTACCACGAGAACTACGCCGGCTCGTTCGCCCAAGCCTCCGCCTCGGGCGTGTACACCGCCTCCACCGGTGAGGGCCGGGTCTCGAGCGCGGCGCGCAGCGACTACGCCGAGGCGATCGCCGCCGTGCTCACGAGCGAGGGTCACGAGGGTGCCGTGTACGAGCTCTCCGGCGACACCGCCTGGGACGGTGCGGGCTTCGCCGCCGCCGCGAGCGAGGCCCTCGGCCGCGAGATCGTGTTCTCGAGCGTGACGCCCGAGGAGCACCTCGCCCTGCTCACGGCCGCCGGTCTCGACGAGGGCACCGCGGGCTTCGTGGTGGCGCTCGACGGCAACATCCGCGACGGGCTGCTCGGCCACACCCCGGGCACCCTGTCGAAGCTCATCGGGCACCCCACCCAGCCGCTGGTCGACTACTTCCGCACGCTGGCCTCGAACGAGAGCTGACCGGAGTCGGGGCGCGTGACGGGGACGGCCGTCCTCAGCACCGCCCGGCCGAGGGAGAGCCGGCCGTCGCCGAGGGGCTCGCAGCGCACGCCGCCGCGGCCCCTCAGCGCACGGTGGGCCCCGTCGGCGAGCACCACGTTCATCCAGCCGCACGGGTTCGCGGCGCGGTGCCCTTGGAACGGCACCGGCCCTTCGCCGCTGTCGAGGCTGAAGGGCTGGCCCACGAGGGCGTCGACGTCGGCGCCCCGCAGCACGACGTTGCGCCGGGCCGCGACCGGGTCGAGCGGATGCGCGAGGCCGAGCGCGAACTCCACCTCGTCGAGCGACTCGGCGGCGAGGAGCGTGACGGCGGCCGAGCGGTGGGCGCCGTGCCCGAAGTAGCGGTCGCCCACGATGCCGAGGCGAGCGCGGATCTCGACGCTGTCGCGCGCTTCGGCCTCGGCGACGCCCTCGGCGTCGAGCGGGCGGGGCAGCGGACCGTCGGCAGGCCGGCCCTCGTAGCGATGGATCGACGAGACCACGAGCCGTACGATCTCCACGTCGGTGGCGAAGCGCAGCTCGCCGAACTCGCTCGGCGCCTCGGCGGGTAACCCGCGGCTCATCGCTGGTGGTCCGACTCGGCGTGGCGGATGGCGGCGTCGGCGCCCTCGGGTGCGAGCTCGGCGGCGAGGTAGTCCTCTGAGGAGGGCAGCCGCACCGTCACCGCGGAGTAGCTCTCGATCTCGAGCACGCCCTCGGCCGACGCCAGCCCGAGCACGTGCCCGCCCACCAGGCCCGACTCGTCGACCACGTGCAGGTGCGGGCCCGCCACACTGATGCCCTGGAACACCCTCGGTGCGAGAAAGCCGGCGAGGGTACCCCTCATCCGCGGCACCGTCACCTCGCGCTGATCACGCACGGCCTCGGCCAGCGGAAGGTACGGCTTGGACTGCCGCTTCGCCTCCCTCAGCCCCACGCCCTCGAACACCCCGCGCATCCGCACCGCATGGAAGAGGTTGTCGCTCACCACGAGACCCCGGATGCGCTCCACCAGCTCGCCGAACGAGGTCACCCCGAAGACGTCGGTCACGATCTCGGGCTCGAACCGCACCACCTCGGCGAACGCCAGGGAATCGTCGGCACCCAGCACCGTCACGGTGCCGTCGCCGTGGAAGAGTCGGAACTCCCCGTCGACGAGCACCAGCTCTCCGTCCATGTGGTCGCCGCACCCCAGCCCGAGGTCGCCGCGGCGGGCGACCTCCTGCACCGAGTACACCCCGTCGAACAGGCCCACGACGAGCGCGTTGACCAGCGAGAACTGCTCGACGGCCTTCTCGGCACGCGATCCCGCTGCGCCGTCGGAGGAGTGTTGGCTCATGCAGCGATTCTGCCCCATCCTTCCCCACCCGTCGCAGCCGGCTGACCGTGTCTGCACCCGTCGTCCAGCCTGACGGTCCAGAGTGGAACCATGCCCACCCGACTCGAACGCAACGTCGACCGCCTCCTGAGCGTGCACCGGCCCGTCGTGCTCGCGCACCTCAGAGGCATCCGCAAGCTCCACCCCGACGCCTCGCCCGAGCAGCTGCTGGTCATTCTCGAGAGGCGCTACGTCGCTGCGGTCACCACCGGTGGTGCGGCGGTGGGGGCGAGCTCGATGCTGCCGTTCGTGGGCACCGGCATCTCGCTCGGGCTGAGCGCGGTCGAGACCGCGGGCTTCCTCGAGACCACCGCCCTGTTCGCGCAGTCGGTCACCGAGGTGCACGGCATCGCGATCGACGACCCCGATCGCGCCCGCGCCCTCGTGATGACGCTCCTCATGGGCAAGGCCGGCAGCGACCTGCTCAAGCAGATCGCCGGGCAGGCCGCAGGAGGGATGCCGCGGAGCGCGTACTGGGGTCAGGTGGTGACCTCGAGTCTCCCGTCGTTCGTGGTGGGGCCGATCGCCGATCAGCTCAAGAAGCAGTTCGTGAAGCACTTCGCGGTGGGCCAGGGCACCAACGTCATCGGCCGCATGGTGCCGTTCGGCATCGGCGCCGCGATCGGCGGTGTGGGCAACTTGCTGCTCGGGCGCACCGTCATCCAGAGCGCCCGCAGCGCGTTCGGGCCGGCGCCGTTCACGTTCCCCGCAGTGCTCGCGGTGACCGTCAAGGCGCCACGGTCCGTGGGCGAGGGAGGAGCGGACGACGCGACGGGGCGGCGGGGCGTGAAGAAGCTGCTGCCGAGGCGCCGGCGCGAGATCGTGGAGGCGCCGGGCGTTCGGGGCCGTGCCGGCTCGCCGGGCGACGGCGGGGATGCGGGCGGGCCGCCCGTGCACGACATCCGCATCTGAGTCGACATCCGCATCTGGCACGAGGGCGCGGCGGCAGGCCGGTGGTACCCTGGTGGTGTCGAGCGGGAGCCACCCGCCGGCTGGCCGAGCCAGGAAAGGGGGCAGAATGCGCATCCGTCGCCTCGCCCCCGGTCGTGTCGCCCCGGGTCGTGTCTTCCCGGGCCGTGTCTTCCCGGCCGTCGGTGGAGTCGTGCTCTCGGCGATGCTCGCCCTGGCATCGGTGGTGTTCGGCGCCGCGATCGCCGCTCAGGCCTCGAGCTGGGCCGGTTCACACGACGAGGCCGCGCCTCCCGCCCTGGCGCAGACCGGCTACGACTTCACGCCGATGCTCGTCACCGCCGCCGTCTTTCTCGTCATCGCCGGTGTGGCGGTGCTGGTGGCGAAGTACGCGCTGGCCCGCTCGCGCCACAGCTGAGATCGAGTCCGGCCCGGGGCGGCACAGATCCCCGCGTGTCAAGCGCGCGTTCCTGTGCTGGCCGCGCTCGCGCCGTCAGACCTCGTCGTGGGTGCCGCCCTGAGCGGTGCGCGCCGACTCGCGGAGCTCCACCGGGCCGTCGTGGGCGTGCAGGGCCGCGTGGCGGTTCCACTCCGCGAGCAGGTGCTCGATCGCGGCGTGGAAGCGGGCCGTGGCGACACCGGGCGAGGTGTCGCCGAAGTAGTGCTCCACCCAGCGGTGCAGGCGCACCCCCGCGGCCGAGTCGTGGTCGAGCTCGTCGAGTCTCTCGAGCACGGTGGAGGCCTCGGTGCTGTCGAGCCACTCCGCATCGGAGAGGTAGCCTCCGGTGTCGATCTCGGCGGCCGGGTCGGCCGGCCGGGTGACGAGCAGGGGCTTGCCGGTGGCGAGGCGGTCGTAGACCATGGCGGAGACGTCGACGATCGCGACGTCGGCCACCGCGAGCTGCCAGCCGAGCTCGGCCCCCGTGTCGTGCACGTGATGCGCACCGGGGTCTGCCCGGTTCGCCTCGGCGATGGCGGCCACGATCTCGCGGTTCGCCGCCGCATAAGCCGGGTCGAGCACCCCGCTGCGCGGGTGCGGGCGGTAGACCAGCCGGTGGTTCGGCGAACTCAGCACGTCGCGCGCCAGCGCGACGCCGTGGCTGGCGATGGAGCCGTAGTGGGCGGCGGCACGGTCGCCCTCCCAGGTGGGCGCGTAGAGCACGACGGTGCGGCCGTCGCGCGGGAAGGGCACCGTACCGGCCAGGTGGTCGGCCTGCGGACGACCGATCGGGAGGGCGCGCTTGTCGAAGTCGTAGTCCCAGAGCACGCGCTTCAGCCGGGAGAGGGCCGCGTCGCCGGCCACCAGGGCGTAGTCGTACGCCTTGAACTGGTTGGTGGTCATGTACATCTTGTCGCTCTCGCCGTGATTGACGAACACGTGCCAGCGACGGCCGTAGCGCATCATCTGGAAGTTGCGCGCGTTCTGGTTCACGTAGAGCACGATCTTGAGTTCTTGGGCGTCGATGAAGTCCTCGAGCTGGCGCACCGTGCGCACGTGCGCCACCGGCACCGGCGACTCCTCGAGCAGCGCGCTGCTGCCGCCGGGGTTGCGGCTGAGCACCACGACCGGATGCGTGCGGTCGAGTTCGGCGAGCGGGCCGTACCACTGTCGCATCTGGTACAGGTTCACCTCGGGGTCGGCGAAGTACACGCCGATCTCGTAGCGCAGCCGGGGCAGCTCGCCCCGCGCCGCCAACTGGCGCGCGAGCTTCGAGCGCACCGCGCGGGCAGCGAGCAGCTCGCGCACGGCACCCAGGCCCAGTTTCGCGTCGTTCACCCATCCCACGCTTCCAGGCTAGCCAGACCCTCGTCGCGACCCGGCCGGATCAGCGGGTGTGCAGCGGTTCTTTAGGCAATCGTGACCTTGCCGGGCGAGGTACGCCGTGCGGGCGGGCCTCAGACGATCGGAGGGCGCCCGGCGGCGGTCATGCGCAGCACGGTGCGCCACGAGATCGGGCGCCGCTCCCCCGCATCCGTTCGCCAGCCGTCGGCCCAGCCGCCGAACCAGGCCCGCAACGCTGCGGGGCGCCTCGCCCAGCGCAGCACCTGGATCGCGGTCCACGAACCCACGTAGAGGGGCACCAGGGGCCAGGGCAGGTTGCGCTTGGCCAGCCACACCCTGTTGCGGGCGTTGAGCCGGTAGTAGTAGGCGTGCCGGGTGGGCTCGATGGCGGGATGGTTCGCGACGAGGCCGCCCGCGTACCAGGTGCGCAGTCCCTGGTCCCACACCCGCCAGGCCAGCTCGATGCCCTCGTGGGCATAGAAGAACGGCGCTGCCCAGCCGCCGGTGCGGTCGAACACCGAGCGGGGCAGCAGGGTGGCGCCCTCCCACACCGAGAACACGTTCCCCGAGGCGTCGGGTTCGCCCTTGCGGATGCGCGGCACCCAGCGGCGCGGGTTCTCGGCGCCGGAGGGGTCGACCACGCGGGGCTGCAGCAGGCCGATGCCGCCGTCACGGCCGAGCAGCGCGATCGCGTCGGCGAGGAAGCGGGGGTCGGGGAGGCTGGCGTCGTCGTCGAGGAAGAACACGTAGTCGCCCTGCACCACGGCGGCTCCGGCGTTGCGGCCGGCGGGGATGCCGAGGTTCTCGGGGAGCTCCAGTGTGCGCACCGCCTCCGGCAGGCCTGCGGGCGCCCAGCCGTTGCCGACGCAGACGATGTCGAGGGTGACGCCGGTCTGGGCGAGCAGCGACTCCGCGCCGCGCAGCAGATCGGCGGGCCGGGTGCCCTGCGTGAGCAGCACCACGCCGACGGTGGGTGCGCTCATCGAACCCGCTCCGCGCATCCGCTGCCGCCCCGGCCTGTCGCGCTCAGGAGCGCACCCGCTTCGAGGCCATGATGGCCACGAAGTGCCCCACCAGAGCGAGCAGCGACAGCGGCACGAGCGCGCCGAGCAGGATGCGGTCGGCGAGTACCCCGCCCACGAACAGCCCGACCACCGCGAACACGAAGACGAGCATGGTGAGCTCGACCGAGTGGTAGAGCCGGTGGAACGGCACGAAGCGGGCGGCGCGGCGCAGCCGGGCGACGAGCGCCTGGGAGGGCTCCGACTCGCCTTTGCGGTCGGCGAGCTTCTCGAGCCCCGCGTTCGCGCGGGCGACGTGCACCATGTCGTTGAGGGCCTTGTTGAGCACGATCACGAGGGCCAGCAGCAGTCCGAGCGTGGTCCAGAGGAAGTCGGCGGGGGCCTCGAACGGGTAGCCGGCCGCGCGGATGCCGAGGGCGATCGGGATGAGCGCCTCGGTCGTGTAGTGACCCACCTTGTCGAGGAACACCCCGGCGGGTGACGAGGTGCGGCGCCAGCGGGCCACCTCGCCGTCGCAGCAGTCCACGAGCATCTGCAGCTGCCCGAGCACCAGGGCGAGCGCCGCACCGGCGATGCCGGGGATGAGCAGCGCGGCGGCGGTGGCCCAGCCGGTGAGGATCATGAGGCCCGTCACACCGTTGGCCGAGATGGAGGTCTTCAGCAGCAACCAGGTGAGGTAGGGCGAGATGCGCCGCAGGTAGAGCGACGCGGTCCAGTGCTCGGCGTTGCGGCGGCCGCGCACCTCGGGCGGCTGCGCGACGGCCTTCAACTCGGCGATGGAGCGGGGCGCGCCGTGGTTCGGCATCGTCTGGTCGTTCGCCCCGGTCTCGTTCGCCACAGTCACCTTTCCCGCACCGTCGTTCGTCACCGGTGCCCTCCTCGCCACAGTCACCGTCCGTTGTGGGCCGTGATGTTCGAGGTCAGCTTGCCGAAGCCGAGCAGAAAGCCCAGACCCCAGCTGAAGTGGATGCACGGCAGCACCACGAGAAACCATACCCCGGTTCGCGCGCCCGCCCTGAGACCGGCGGCGAGCGCCGACACGGCGACGAACAGCAGGTACACCCCCGGCACCACGAAGCCGAGCAGGAGCCACGGCCCGGCCGCTCCGCCGAGCCCGGTGACGATCGCACCCACCACGCCCACGACGGCGCCGAGCACGGCCACGAGCACCATCACGGGCGGCACGAAGTACTTCAGCGCGTTCGCCGAGAAGAAGCGCCGGGCCAGCTCCCCCCGCCACAGGCCGGTGGAGAAGAACTGCCGCGCCAGCCGCTCCAGACTGGGACGAGGACGGTAGACCACGACGAGCTCCGGAGTGAACCAGACCGTTCCCCCCGCGTCGCGCAGGCGGCGGTTGAGCTCCCAGTCCTGCCCGCGGCGGATGTCCTCGTCGAAGAGTCCCACCCGGGTGAGCCACTCGCGCTGGAAGACCCCGAGGTACACCGTCTCGGCCGGTCCCTCCGACCCGCCGACGTGGTGCGCTCCCCCGCCGAGCCCCGCCTTGGAGCCGTAGGCGAGAGCGACCGCCGACTCGAACGGCGTGGTGCCCTCGGCCTTCATGATGCCGCCGACGTTCGCCGCGTCGGTGCGCAGCATCGTCGCCACCGCGATGCGGGTGTAGTCGCGGGGCAGCAGGGAGTGGGCGTCGACCCGCACCACGATCGGGTGCTGCGAGGCCTCGATGGCCACGTTGAGACCGCTCGGGGTGGAACCCGTGGGGTTCTCGATCACCCGGATGCGCGGGTCGACCCTCGAGAGCCGCTCCACGAGTTCGGTGGTGCCGTCGATCGACGGGCCGAGCGCCACGATCACGTCGAACGGGCCCGTGTAGTCCTGGTCGAGGAGGCTCGCGATCGCCGCCTCCACATGGGTGACCTCGTTGAGCACCGGCATCACGTAGGAGACCCCGGGCAGAGCCCCGGCGGGCTGGGCCGACCGGGTCGTCGGGGAGTCGGTCATCGCATCCGTTCGTCGTTCGTGCATCGTCGTTGCTGCGTCGTCGTCGGTGCGGCGTCGACCACGGCCGGAAGAGCGGCCGGGCATGCGTCGAGGCCGGCAGGCCGACGTCGCGGGACAGCGACGCCGAGCCTACCAGCCTCGTGGCGAGGCGCCTCGTGGAGGCGCAGCGCGGGTGGGGTGCTGCTCGACTACTGGGGTGCTCGGCTACCGAGTTGCTCGACTACTGGGCGGCGAGCTGCCCCAGGGTCACGTCGACGGTGTGCGAGTCGCCGTCGCGCAGGTAGGTGAGCTGCACCTCGGAACCCGCCGCCTGGGTGCGCACGAGCGCGGTCAAGTCGATCGAGTCGGTGACGGGCAGCCCGTCGAGGGCGGTCACCACGTCGCCGGCGGCGAGGCCGGCCTTCTCGGCCGCTCCCCCGGAGGTGACCGACTGGATGAGGGCGCCGGCGGTGGTGCTGCCCTCGGCCGAGGCGGCGTCGCCGACGGTGGCGCCGAGCAGGCCGTGCGTGGCGGTGCCGTTCTCGATGATCTCGTCGGTCACGCGCTTGACCAGGTTGACCGGGATGGAGAAGCCCACACCGATGTTGCCGGCCTCGGTCGAGCTCGAGCCGGCGCTCGCGATCGCCACGTTGATGCCGATGAGCTTGCCCTCGGAGTCGAGCAGCGCGCCGCCGGAGTTGCCCGGGTTGATCGCGGCGTCGGTCTGGATGACCGAGAGCGAGATCGACTGCTGCTGCGTGGTCTGCTGCGGGGTGGACTGCTCCTCCTGGCCGGGGATGTCGAAGTTCCAGAAGTCGTACGGGCCCTGCTCGCCGTCGCCCTGGTCGGGCGTGGGGTTCGTCTCGGTGTCGTCGGGGGCGGCCGAGGAGGCCACCGTGATGCTGCGGTTGAGCGCGCTCACGATGCCGTTGGTGACGGTGCCGGCCAGGCCCAGCGGGGCGCCGATGGCGATCGTCACGTCGCCGACGTTGAGCTTGGACGAGTCGGCGAACTCGATGGGGGTGAGCCCGGAGGCGTCGTCGAGCTTGATGACGGCGAGGTCGGCGACCGGGTCGGTGCCGATGATCGTGGCGTCCCAGATCTTGCCGTCGTTGGTCTCGACCTTGATCGAGGGGTCGTTGGTCTCGCCGTCGAGGGTCACCACGTGCGTGTTGGTGACGATGTAGCCGTCCTCGGAGAGGATGACGCCGGAGCCGGTGCCCGCGGCACTGTCGCTCTGCACCGAGATCGTGACCACCGAGGGCGAGGCCTTCGCGGCGACCGCCGTGATGAGGTTCGCGCTGTCGGGGTTGTTGACGGTGATGCTGGTGGGGCTCGAGGCGGAGGTCGTGGTTCCCGAGTCGTTCTGGGTGACGACCCAGGCGGTGACCCCGGCGCCCGAGGCGCCTCCGATGAGGGCGCCGATCGCGAGGGCGGCGACCAGGGCGACTCCGCCGCGGCGCTTCTTCGGGGGCTTGGGGGCGGTGGCCTGGTTGACGTAAGCCCCTGATGCGGCGTACATCGCCGAGTTGAACGCGGGGTCGGGAGCGGTGTAGCTCTGAACCGGGGAGCCGAAGGCGCCGTTGCCGTAGTAGGGCTGCTGGGGGGCGGGCTGCAGAGGGGCCGGCTGCTGGGGGGCCGGCTGCTGGGGGGCGCCGTAGCCCTGAGCCGGGTAGGGGGTGGTGGGGTTCGTGGGGGTGTGGTTGACCGGAGCGACCGGTGCGGGGATCGGCGAGACGATGGCCGCAGCGGTGGGCTCGACCGGGGCCGGGGCCTGACCGAGGTTCTCGGTGGGGACGGGGGTCTCGGTCGGCACAGGTGCCGGGCCGAGGTTCTCCGTGGGGGCCGTGTCGGCCGGAGTGGTGTCTGGGGTGGTGGCAGGGGTGGCGGGAATGCCGGTGCTGTCATCCGAGATGTGGTCTGGGTTCGTGCTGCCCGAGTTCCCGGTGCTGTCTGACATGAGTGCTCCTTCCAAGCACTCGCTAGCCTCGCCAGCCAAGCTGAGCGTTCTCTATGACCAGGCTGAGCACCGACTGCCGTGTGCTTATGACCGAGCCGTGAGCGGGCGCGCTCTCGCCCCGAGCATCCCGACCGTTCCGCGCCCGTACAATGGCGACGACCCGAATCGGAGACCCGCATGACCATTACAGGATCCTGGCAGCGCACGGCCCGGGGCGCCGGACTTCTCGGCACCGACGGCAGGATCGCCTCCACCATCTTCGCCGAGATGAGCGCCCTCGCCGTCTCCACCGGAGCCATCAACCTGGGTCAGGGCTTCCCCGACGAGGACGGCCCGGCCGTCGTGCTCGAGGCGGCGCGCGAGGCCATCGCCGACGGCCTCAACCAGTACCCTCCGGCCATCGGCATGCCGGTGCTGCGCCAGGCGGTCGCCGAGCACCAGCGCCGTTTCTACGGCCTCGAGGTCGACGCCGACCGCGAGGTGCTCGTCACTGCGGGGGCCACCGAGGCGCTAGCCGCCACCATCCTCGCCCTCGTCGACGAGGGCGACGAGGTGCTCACCTTCGAACCGTTCTACGACGCCTACGGCGGGCTGATCTCCCTCGCCCGCGGCGTGCACAAGACGGTGCCGCTGCGCCTGCCCGGCTTCGTGCCCGACCACGACGAGCTGCGCGCCGCCGTCACCGACCGCACCCGCCTCATCCTGGTCAACAACCCCCACAACCCCACCGGCAGCGTGCTGCCGAAGGAGACCCTCGAGCTGATCGTCGAGCTGGCCGAGCGCCACGACGCCGTTATCGTGACCGACGAGGTGTACGAGCACCTCGTGTTCGACGGGGTGCCCGTGGTGCCGGTCGCCACGCTGCCGGGAGCCAGGGAGCGCACCGTCACGATCTCGTCTGCCGGCAAGACCTTCAGCACCACGGGCTGGAAGACCGGCTGGATCGTGAGCACGCCCGAGCTCGTCACGGCGATCCTCGCGGTGAAGCAGTTCCTCACCTTCGTCAACGGCGCACCGTTCCAGCCCGCGGTCGCGCTGGGCCTGGGCCTCGGCGACGACTTCTACTCGGGCATCGCGGCCACCCTGCAGGGCAAGCGCGACCTGCTCTCGGAGGGGCTCCGGGCGGCGGGCTTCGAGGTCACCGTGCCGAAGGGCACCTACTTCGTGGTGGCGGATGCGGCGGCGCTCGGCTACGACGACGGGGCGGCGTTCTGCCGCGAACTCCCCTCGCTCGCCGGAGTGGTGGGGGTGCCGATCAGCGCGTTCTGCCACCCGCGGCTGGCCGGGGAGTACTCGAGCCTCGTGCGCTTCGCGTTCTGCAAGAAGACCGAGGTGCTCGAGCGGGCCGCCGCGCAGCTCGCGGGGCTGGCGGTCAGCGCCGCGTGACGGCTGTCAGCGCGGCGTGACGTCGAAACGGCGGAGCGCGAGCGCGGGGTTCACCCGGCGCACCTCGTCGATACGGCGGGGATCGATCTCGGCCACGGCCACGTCTTCGCGCTCGCCGAGCGACGCCAGCGTGACACCCATGGGATCGACCACGAGGCTCGCGCCCACCCCGATCGGCGGGGTCTGGTCGGCGGCGGCCACATAGATCGTGTTCTCGAGCGCCCGGGCCGTCACCAGGGTGCGCCAGTGGTGCTCCTTGAGGGGGCCGCGCACCCACTCGGCGGGCACCACCACGAGGTCGGCCCCGGCGTCGACGAGTCGCCTGGACACCTCGGGGAAACGGATGTCGTAACAGGTCTGCAGTCCGACGGTCACACCCTCGATCGAGAAGGTCTCCGGCTGCTCGATCGCGCCGGCCTCCACCCAGTCGCTCTCACGCGAACCGAACGCGTCGTAGAGGTGCAGCTTGCTGTAGCGGGCCACGATGCCGTCGACCGGCGAGATCGCCACGAGGATGTTCGCGAAGCGGTCGGCGTCGGCAGCCGTGGCCACCATTCCCGCGACCAGGTGCACGTCGAGACGGTTCGCGAGGGCCGACAGGGCGGTCACGAAGGGGCCGTCCAGCGGCTCCGCGTTCTCGACCAGGGCGGGTCCGAGTGGATCGGAGAAGTAGGAGGAGTACTCGGGGAACACCACGAGCGATGCCCCTCGCCGCACGGCCTCCTCGGCGAGCCGGGTGATCGTGGCGAGGTTCTCCGTCTTGCCGGGGCCGGGGGCGAACTGCGCCACGGCGACGCCGAAACCGAGCCGGGCGCTCACGAGACGCTCACCATCGCCTTGATCGCGCGCTGTGCACAACCGAGCCGGGCGCTCACGAGACGCTCACCATCGCTTTGATCGCGCGACGTTCATCCATCGCGGCGTAGGCGTCGGGCAGCTGCTCGAGGCCGACCGTGAGGTCGAAGACCGACCCGGGCCGCAGCACGCCGTCGAGCACCTCCTCGAGCAGGGTGGGAAGGTAGTGCCGGGCAGGAGCGAGGCCGCCGGCCAGGCCCACGTTGTTGAAGAAGGCGATGCCGATCGGGAACTCGATGCCGTGCGGCATGCCCACGAACCCCACCCTCGA
Organism: Herbiconiux moechotypicola; assembly: GCF_024979255.1. Taxonomy (GTDB): domain Bacteria; phylum Actinomycetota; class Actinomycetes; order Actinomycetales; family Microbacteriaceae; genus Herbiconiux; species Herbiconiux moechotypicola. Next base: position 164,145 of record NZ_JANLCN010000006.1, on the reverse strand, counting down.
GCCCGGCCGGGCCACCGCGAAGGCCGTCGAGAACGCCTCGGCGGTGCCCACGCACTCGAGCGTCGCATCCGCCCCCACTCCCCCGGTGAGCTCGATCACGGTCTCGACGGCGTCGGCGCCCCGAGCCTCCACCAGGTCGGTGGCCCCGAACTCGAGGGCGACAGCCTGCCGGGCCGGGTTGCGGCTCAAGGCGATCACCCGCTCGGCGCCGAGGCGCTTCGCGGCGAGCACCCCACTCAGCCCCACGGCCCCGTCGCCCACCACGGCGACGGTGGATCCCGGAACCACCCCCGCACTCACCGCGGCGTGGTAGCCCGTGCAGTACACATCGGAGAGCGCGAGCAGGTGCGGCAGCAGCGCGTCGTCGGGCCGCCCACCGGGCACCACCACGAGCGTGCCGTCGGCCTGGGGCACCCGCACGAACTGACCCTGGCCGCCGTCGACGCCCTTGGCGGCGAAGTAGCCCCCGTGCAGGCAGGCGCTCGTCACCCCGTGCACGCAGTGCGGGCAGGTGCCGTCGCTGTACATGAACGGGGCCACCACGAAGTCGCCGACCCGCAGCGTGCCCACGTCGGTGCCCACCGCCTCCACCACGCCCACGAACTCGTGGCCGATGCGGCTGCCGGGAGCGCGGTCGGACTCCCCGCGGTAGTACCAGAGGTCGGAACCGCACACGCAGGTGGAGACCACACGCACGACGGCGTCGGTGGACGCCTCGATCACCGGGTCGGGAACGTCGTCGACCGAGACCGAACCGGCGGCGTGGAAGAGCAGAGCGCGCATGCTGCGACTCTACCGAACCCCCGCGGCACGGGCCGCGCTCGCCCCGCACCGGCACCCGCCCGAATCCGCTCGGCGCTCAGCCGGCGCCGAGCACCAGCCGGCGGTAGCCCGGGATGAGCACACCGCGCTGGGCAGACCGCCTCAGCAGCCGGAGCGGCCGGCCCGCCCCGCCCGACTCGAGCTCGGCGTCGAGCACCGCGTCGAGCACCAGCGAGATCTGCGCCATGGCCAGCGGCGCGCCGAGACAGAAGTGCGCACCGGCACCGAACCACAGCTGTTTGAGGTCGGCCGACGGGTTGCCCACCGGGTCGAACGCGCCCGAGGCACGGTTGGCCAGGAACGTCGCCAGCACGAGCCGCTCGCCCGGACGCACCACGACCCCGCCGACGTCGGCCTCGGCCACGACGCTGCGGAGCATGACCGGCGAGGGCGTGGTCACCCGGAGACCCTCCGCGACCGCGGCGGCCACGAGCGTGCGGTCGGCCGCGAGACGGCTCAGCCAGCCGGTGTCGGCCAGCACGGCGATCAGCCGCGGCAGGTACGACACGAGCGTCTCGGTACCGGTGAGCACGAAGGCGCCGACCGCTCCCATCGCCTCCTCCTCGCTCAGGCCGAGCTCCCGCATCCTCGCCGGCACCGTGTCGGCCTCGGCGTGGTAGGCGCCCCGGGCACCTCGGGTGAGTTCGTCGAGCACCGCGCGCGCGGAGGCGACCTGCGCGTCGGTGAGGCGCGGGCGCGACAGCCGCACGTAGCCGGTGATGCGCGAGACCCTGGCGAACAGCTCCTCGCCCACCACCTCGCGGTCGAGGCCCACCAGCCCGCTGATCATGCGCCCGGCGAACTCGCGCACCGTCGCCACGAGGTCGACCGGCTCTCCCGCGGCGAGCGCGCGGCGCATCCGGTCGGCCTCGACGGACAGGGTCGACCGGGTGAGCTCGCTCACCACGGCGGGCGAGAAGAGCGGCGACAGCCGCCTGCGCAGGGCCAGGTGATCGGCGCCCTCCATGTTGAGCAGCACCGAGGGCCCGAGCACCGGGGTCCACAGGTCGCTCGGCGACCCCGGGCCGGTCTTCGTGAACGCCGCCGGCCGCAGCAGCACCGAGCGCAGCACCTCGGCGTCGGTGACGAGTACGCCCACGCCCGGCACCCGCAGCACGGGGCGGCGTGCACGGGAGAGCAGCGGGTAGACGAGCGGATGCGCGGCGCGCTGCACCCGTTCCTCCCAGCGTCGCTCGAGGCCGAGCGGCTCGAGGCTGCGCCGCACGGGGCTGCGCCGCTCGGGGCCGGGCGGCGTCGCCCCCGTCGCAGTCGAGCCGGTCACAGTCGCACCACCATCGCCCCGAGCGAGATGCCCCCGGCGAGGCCGATGAGGGCCACGAGCGAGCCCTCGCCGACCAGCCCGCGGTCGAGGGCGAGCCTCAGCTGCAGCGGGAGCGTCACCGACGCCAGGTTGCCGTGCTCCGCGACGGTGAGCAGGGTGCGCTCCACGTCGACGCCGAGCGCCTCGACGATGGTGCCGTGGTAGGCGGCGGCCACCTGGTGGATCGCCACGAAGTCGAGCTCGGAGCGGTCGATGCCGAGCTGGTCGAGCGTCTCCTGCACCAGACCGACGCCCACCCGGGCGAAGGCCCGCTGGAGGGCGGCGCCGTCCATGTCGAAGTAGCTGCCGCCGACCGCGTGCGGGTTCACCGAGCCGCCGGTGGGCAGGGTGCCCACCTGCCAGTGCTCGGAGCGGGCGACGAAACGGCTGCCGAGCACGCCGGCGGGGGCCGCGGCCGCCTCACTGGCCTCACTGGCCTCGAGCAGCACGGCCGCCCCGGCGTCGCTCATGGTGTAGCCCGCGAAACTGCGCAGGAACTGCTCCCGGCCGTCGAGGCGCCACCGCACCGCGTGCGAGGGCTGCTCCCCCGACGCCACGAGCACGCGGCGGTACCGCCCGCTCTCGATCAGGGCCGTCGCCACCTCCATCGCGTTGATGACGCTGTTGCAGGCGTTCTTCACGTCCATCACGGGGCAGTCGAGCCCCAGCTTCGAGGCGACGATGTGGCTGGTGGCGGGCTCGATGAGGTCTTGACTCGCGGAGGCGAACAGCAGTAGGTCGACGGGACCGCCGGCGCGCTCGGCCACCGGCCGGGCCGCGGCTGCGGCGAGGTCGGAGGTCTGCCAGCCTTCGGGCCGCAGGTGCACCCGGTCGACGCCGGTGAGCCGCGCGATGAGGCCGGTGGGCAGCTTGAGATCGGGGTTCTCGGCGCGCAGGCACTGCTCGGTCTCGTCGGCCGAGCGGGTGACGGGTGGCAGGAAGGTCTCGACGTCGGCGAGCCTGGCCCGGATGCGCGCGGCGCTCACGAGACCGCCTCCCGGAGCTGCAGCGCGTCGAGGCCGTCGCGGGTGGTGACGAGGGGCGGGCCGAGCAGGTCGACCGTCGGGCGGGCGTCGAAGGTGAACGAATACGCATAGGCGGCGACCGTGTACCGCGTGACGGGGGGTTCACCCGAACGGCGTGCGAGCCGCCAGACCGCCTCCGACGCGGCGCCGAGGGCGAGGGCGGCGGATCGGGGAATCGTACGCCGCGGGAGGGGGATGCCCTCGCGTTCGAGCAGCCGGAACACTTCGTGCTCGAGACGGACAGGATCGCCGCCCGTCACCGCCAGGGTGCGGCCTCGCGCGCCCGGAGCCGTCGCGGCGCGCACGATGTACTCGACGAGGGTGTCGACAGGCACGAGGTCGCTCAGCGCCGGGCCTGCGGGCCCCTGTCCGAAGCGGGGCAGGCGTCCACGACGGGCGGCGTCGAGGAGGCGCGGCACGAGGGTCGTGTCTCCGGCTCCGAACACCGCGCGGGGCCTCAGCACCACCCACTCCCCCGGATATTCGCGCACCACGGACTCCGCGGCCGCTTTGGTGCGGGCGTAGATGCCCAGACCACGCGCCGGAGCGGCGTCTCCGGCCACCCCGATCCGGTCGTGACCGTCGTAGAGCACCGAGGCCGAGGAGATGTGCACGATCCGGGGCCTCCGCGCCGCCCGCGCCGCGGCCCTCACGATCCGCGTCGTGGCCGTGACGTTCTGCGCGGTGAACTGCTCAACGGTGCCCCAGGGCTCGCTGCGCGCGGCGGCGTGCACCACGACGTCGGGTGCGAGGTCGGCGAGAACGTCGTCGAGTGCGGCTGCGGCCTCGGGCGCGGAGAGATCGAGACTCCGGTATGCGGGATGGAATCCCGGGCGTCGGCCGATGCCGCTCACCTCGAACCCGGCGTCATGGTCCAGACGGGCGAAGAGCACCCCGCCGACGAACCCCGAGGCGCCGGTGACGAGAACGCGCAGAGGGGTCGAGGCGGTCATGCGGCCGCCTCGCGCACGATGCGGCGGAGCTTGGCCGCGGGGTCGCGCTCGACCCAGGCGGTCGGCACGACGTCGCCCGCGCATCCGTACCTGTCCAGCAGGCCGGCGAGCGCCTCGGCCACGACGCGCTCCGCATCGGGCGCCGGGTTCTGCAGGGAGAGCCGCAGTTCGAGACCGTGCTGGCGGAGGGCCCAGTCGCGGTAGGCGCCCGGCGGGGTGGGCGCGGCGGCGATCGCCTGGCGCACGGCGTCGGGGAACAGCTCGACCACGCTCCGCCCGTTGGCCGCGGGGAGGTGGAGCACGGCGTCGTCGCGCCCGTCGATCGCGGCGATCACGGCGGTGACCCGGCCGCAGGCGCAGCGTTCGCCCTCGGCAGCGGGTTCGATCCGGAGCACGTCGTCGAGGCGGTAGCGGATGACGAGCTGGGTGCGCCGCTCGAAGTCGGTGACCACGGGGCGGAACCGGGTGTGCTCGTCGTCGAGCCACTCGCGCTCCACGAGGACGGACTCCTCGTTGAGGTGGAGGGAGCCGCGCTCGCAGCTGAGGGCGAGGAGGCCCTCGGTGGCCTGGTACACCTGGCGAACCGGCCGGCCCCACGCCGCCACGATGCGGGTCTCCATGTCGGGCTCGAGCACTTCGGCCACCGAGATCACCTGCAGCGGGCGGAACTCGTCGGCGACGGCGTCGCGCGCGAGGGCGTCGAGCACCGAGGCGGGCGCGACGAGGAGGTGGGGCGGCCGGCCTGCCGCGACCGCATCGCGCAGGGCTGTGACGTGGTCTTCGATCGGGCGGGTGAGGTCGAACCAGGAGAAGTCCACGCGGTTGCTGCCGACCGCTTCGTAGAGACCGCCGCCGGCGCGGAGGAAGAACGCGATGCGCAGCGGGCCACGGCGGCGGTCGAGCGCGAGCCGGAGCGCTGGCCGGCCGAGCAGTCGGCCGAGCACGGTACCCGCCCAGAGCGCGCGCTCGCGGGGGTCGACGAGGAAGACTCCGCGAGTGCCCGAGGTGCCGCTCGAGAGGCCCACCACGACATCGCCGTCGACGACGGGTGTGAAGTCCCGGCTGCGTTCGGCCTCGAGGGCGACGGCGAGGGCGTCGACGAGTCTCAGGCCGCGCGTGTTGAGCCCATCGAACTCGGCCAGCAGCACCGACTTGTCGATGACGGGGAACCACTCGAGCCGTGACGGGAGACGGCGGTAGAAACTCGTGCGCCCAGCCCTGCGGAAGAGTTGTCGAACCCGGCGCGACTGCCAGGCCTCGAGCCGCGCGCGTGAGCGGAATCGAAGCCCCCATCTCGCGCGGGCGAAGCGGGCGAGCAGCAGGAGCGAACGCACACGGTCCCCCACGGCTCGGCTCACAGTCCCAGAATACGCACGCCGCGCCGTGCTCCTAGAATGGCGGCATGGCGGGGATCATCGGGCACCTCCTTCCGCTCGCCGTGGGGGTGGCCCTGAGCTCGGTGCCGATCGTCGTGATGGTGCTCATCCTGCTCTCGCCCCGCGGCCGGTGGGCGAGCCTGTCGTACCTCGTGGGCACCGTCGTCGGTCTCTCGGCGCTCACGGTGGGGTTCACGGCCGCGGCCAGTCTGCTGCCCCCGCTGCCGGCCTCGAAGGAGAGCCCCGAGGTGGCGGCGATCGAGATCGTGCTCGGCGTGGCGCTGCTCGCCCTGGCCGTGGTGCGGTTCGTTCGGGCACGGCACCGCAACAGAGTGCGTGCCGCCCGGGTGGTGGGCGGCATGCGGGCCGCCGACACCGCTGCCGGGCCCGACCCGGCCCTGAGCATCCTCGACGACGACGTCTCGCACGGCCCGCCGGTGTGGATGACCCGGCTCACCGGACTCGGACCGGTGCCCTCGTTCGGTGTGGGCTTCGTGCTCATGCTGAGGCCCAAGAACCTGCTGCTCACCATCGCGGCGGGCGTCGCCATCGCGACCGGCGGGGTGTCGGTCGGCGAGATGGCGGTGGCGGTCGCCGTGTACGTGGTGCTCGGCCTCTCGACCCTGGCGGCACCCATCATCTTCACGCTGCTCGACCCCGCCCGCATGAAGCGCCCCCTCGAAGAGACCAGGGTGTGGATCGAGGGCAACAGCGCGATGGTCACGACCATCGTCGTGTTCGTGCTCGCCACGGTCATCATCGGCAGCGGGCTCACGCACCTCTGAGGCGCGACACCTCTGGGGCGTGAGCCCGCTGTCGACGCGGCGATCCGAGCCCGCTGTCGAGCTCGCGAATCAATGGAAGTCGCGCAGGAACCGCTCGAATTCCACCCGACCGGTCGAGGTCGCGCTGCCCGTCACCTGCGGCAGCCTCAGCACGGTGAGACCCGAGTAGGCCGACGGCGTGCCCGAGAAGGCGTCGCGGATGTGCGACCAGCCGACCGTCGACGGGGTGCCCGCGGAGCCCAGGTTGTCGGCGAGCGCGTTCTCGCCCTTGAGCGTCACGCCCGACTTGCCCGCGGCCGCCCCGACCCAGCGCACGAGCGACGCGGCGTCGGAGTAGGCGTGATCGGCTCCGTCCCACTCCCGGCCGTCGGGCATCTCGAGGGCCGTGAAGTGCAGCGTGACGGCGTGGGCGGGCGCCCTGCCGCCGTCGGTCTCCGACCGCAGCTCGCGGGCGAGCGAGACGATGCCGTCGTACCCGAAGTCGGTCGACGAGCCGTTGTAGTCCTGGTCGGTGTGGAGCATCCCCGCCGCGATCTCGGGCGCACGCCGCATCGGGCTCGTCGCCATCGTCTGCCAGTGCACGCCGGGGATCTTGAAGCCGAGCGGCACCGAGGCGAACCCCTCGTCGAACGCCCCGACCGCCTGGCGCATGACCTCGCGGCCGTGCTGCAGGAGGCTCTCGTGGTACCAGCGGGTGAAGTCGCGGCCGTAGCGCAGCGAGTGGTACGAGCCCGAGGTGATGAACCGCTCGTGGTCGGTGGGCGGCGTGATGGCGGCGTAGCTCAGCCCCGGGATGCTCCAGGCCGCGGCCACGCCGGCGACCGACCCGTAGCGGGCCACGGCCCAGTCGGCGAACGACCGCACGGCCGCCGGGCTGGAGCTCTGGAAGGTTCCCCTGTTGGGGTACCCGGCCGGGTTGCCCGGCACCGACTTGTCGTGCGCGTTGTAGGACGGATAGCGCAGCTCACCCGCGGGACCGGTGCTGATGGAGAGCTCCTGCACCCGCCCGCGGTAGTCGGTGGCGCCCTGGGTGTAGTGCTCCTCGAAGGCGTTCATGAACCCGCGCATGTCGGCCAGGGCGCGGTCGTTGCCCGTGCCCCAGGGCGCCGGTGCCTCCTTGTTGACGTTGCCGTACTCGCTGACGTAGTAGTTCTCGACCGGCACCTCGGAGCACCAGCCGGTCACGCCGCAGATCTGGTAGGGCTCCCACACCCAGTCGGGCACCGAGATGTCGCACACGTCGCCGACGTTGCTCTTGCACTCGTGGAACGACATGAGCGGCACCAGGTCGAGCCCGGCCGAGGTGATGGCGGCGAAGACCTTGTCGTAGTAGCTCCAGTCGAACACGCCGCGCTCGGGCTCGGCGGTGCCCCACCAGACGTCGACGGCGACGGCGTCGACTCCCTGCCGGTCGGCGACGGCGAGCGAGGAGGTGAAGGCGCGCCATTGCGGACCGGAGCTCGCCCAGTCGTCGATGAACAGGGGGGCCATGAGGTTCACGGTGCGGGCGGCTCCGGTGCCGGCCGACGCCGAGGCGAGCGGGACGAGGGGCGACACGGAGAGCGCCGCACCGCACAGCAGAGCGGCGGCCGCGAGGCCGCGCGTGGGGATCTGGGATTTCATCCCCACACGCTAGGCTCCCGCAGCCGCCGCCCGGCCTGAGTACTTTCTACTGGTCGAATCTGGCCTACCGGTCGGATCCGGCCCTGCTCCGGTCCGCGGCCGCCGCGCGCATCCGCACCGCCGCGAGCACGGCCCCCGCCCCGATGAGCAGCACGGCCACCGGGATCGCCCCGCCGAGCGCGCCGAGGTCGGCGCCGGTGGCGGCCAGCTGGGAATCGTCGCCGGCCCCGGGTGCGGTGGTGGGCGATGGGCTCGCAGTGGGGTCGGGCGTGGGCGACGGGGCCTCGGTGGGTTCGGGCGACGGCGGCACCACGCCGTTGATGGCCGAGGTGTCGTTCGCCAGCGAGCCCGTCACCGAGGCGATGGCGCCCACCATGATGCCGAGCGCCTCCTCGTTGACGTTGGTGATGTCATCGGCTGCGGAGTGGTAGTTCGGGTCGTGGGTGACGCCCGCGGTGCCGCCGAACAGCGCCACCTGCTCCTCGGTCTTCACGTCGTCGGCGCCGGTGAACAGACCGGATGCGGGCACGCCGTAGGCGATGAACGCGTCGTAGTCGCTCCGGGCGTCGAAGGCGGTGTCGATCCACGGCTGGCCGTTCGCGTCGAAGTAGTCGGTCAGCGCCTTCTCCGTCGCGATCGAGCCCTCGGGCACCTCGACCGGAGCCGGGAACGTCGACTCGTCGGCGTCGTAGACGCTGATGACGTAGTTGGGCGAGGCCACCATGTCGAAGTTGAGGTAGGTGGCGATCTTGTCGAGCTCGCCGACCTCGCCCTCGGGGAGCTCCTCGTCGGCGATCGCGAGCTGCTCCACGTAGTGGGTCGAACCCACCAGGCCCACCTCCTCGGCGCCCCACCACGCGAAGCGCACCGCGTTGTTGAGCTCGCCCGAGGCGGCCAGCTGCACCGCCGTCTCGAGGATGGCGGCCGAGCCGCTGCCGTTGTCGTTGATGCCGGCGCCCTCCTGCACCGAGTCGAGGTGCGCCCCGAGCATCACCACGTTGCCGGGGTCGCCCGACGGCGTCTGGGCGATGATGTTGAAGGTCTCCACGCTCGTCGTGGTCTCCTGCAGCTGCAGATCGATCGTGACGGGGCCGTCCTCGAGCGCGGCCACGGCGGCGGCTCCCTCCTCTTGGGAGAGGCCGACGGTCGGCACGTACTCGGGCACCTGCTCGCCCAGGGTGCCCGCGAGCGGACCCGGCTCGTTGTTGTAGACCAGCAGCGCGGCGGCGCCCGCGGCGGAGGCGGCGAGCGACTTGTCGGCGAAGGCGCACTCCCCGCGGCTCACCAGCGCGACCTTGCCCGCCACGTCGACGCCGTCCCAGGCCTCAGGCGTGCAGGCGACCAGGACGGCCGGCTCGACCAGCTCGAGTCCCGTGAGACCCTCGGGTGGCGTGGCCGTGGTGCCCTCCATCGGGATGCGGTCGAGCTCCTCGGTCTCGAGGTCTTGCGTCGTGCCCAGCAGGGTGATGGAGTACTCGTCGATCGACTGGGTGGTGGCGATGAACTCCTGGCGCTCCGGGATGTACCCGGCCGCGGTCAGCACCTCCTCCACGTAGGCGCCGCTCGCCTCGTAGCCCGAGGTGCCGAGCGCGCGGTTGCCGTCGTTGGCCTCCGCGATCGCCTGCAGTGCCTCGAGGTGGGCCATCACCCCGGCGACGGTGACGCGGCTCTCCAGGTCGGCGGGATCGACCGCGTAGGCCGCGCTGCCGAAACCGGCCGCGCCCGCGATCACCACCCCCGTGCCCAACCCGATCGCTGCAAGTCTCCGATGACGTCTCTTCACGTGGATCTCCCCTGGTCGCGTGAACGTTGGCTGAAATATACCCGCAAACGGGGGTCAGGCGGCAAGGGGAAACACGATGGAAACGTGAGCACAAAGGAGTTTTGTCTCGCTTTGTGTCAGCACAGTGGCGAACAGAACGCGCCCCGCAGCAGGATCGGGCCATGACCACACCGCTCAGCACCCTCCCCACCGAGCCCGCCACCGCGTTCACCGCAGACTGGCAGGCCTGGCACGACGAGCTCGAGCGCTCCCGGCGCGACCCGCACGGTTTCCTCGCGTACTCGTCCATCACCCTGCTCGACGGCACGCCGCGCGCCATCGACGGCGCGCCAGGCCTCTGGAGCACCGGACCGGACGGCCCCCGCGTCGACCTGCCCGAGGGTGAGACGATCGAGCTCGACGGCATCACGATCACGGGTGCCCACGGCTTCGGCCCGCTCGAGGAGCGGCAGCGTCGGCGGGCGACCTGGCGCGACGCGGTGCTCGAACTCTCGCGACGGGGCGGTCACGACCTGCTGCGCCCCGTGCATCCGGAGAGCCCCCGCCGCACCGGCTACCTCGGAACCCCCACGTTCGAGCCCGACCCGCGCTGGGTGGTGGAGGGCCTGTTCGTGCCCTGGGACGAGCCGCGCGACCTCAGCATCGACGCGGCGGTGGACGGCATCGTGCACACGCACACCTCGCCCGGTGTGGTCGAGTTCACGATCGACGGGGTCGAGCTCTCGCTGGTCGTGTTCGAGGGCGGGCCGACGCCGGGCAGCCTGTTCACGGTGTTCACCGACGCCACCAGCGGGGTGAGCACCTACCCCGCGAGCCGGGCCCTGCACGGCTTCGAGGTGGGCGACGACTCACGCGTAGTGCTCGACTTCACACGCACGAGCAATCTGCAGTGCGCCTACACGCCGTACTCGCCCTGCCCGCTCGCACCGGCGCAGAACCGCCTGCCGGTCGCGATCGAGGCCGGGGAGCGCACCCCGCACGGAGACCCGCGGGCCGCCGACGACTGACCGGTGGTGTCGCCGCCGGTCAGTCGAAGAACTCCCGCACGCTGCCCCTGGAGGCCTCGGCGATCCAACCGGCGAGCTGCTCGATCGCGGCGGGATCGTCGGGCAGCTGCAGCGGCGACACGCGGATGAGCGGCTGAGCCGGCGGCACCACGAAGGCCTTGCTGCCCGCTCCCACCACCACGCCCTTCGAGGCCAGGCCCAGCAGCGCATCCGTCTCGTTGCGCACCTCGACCCACAGCACGATGCCGTGGGGCCCCGAGTGCACGCGCACGCCCCGCCGCTCGAGCGCGTCGCGGAGCGCTCCTCGCCGGGTGCCGTACGCCGCCCTGGCCTGGCCCACCACCGCCGATGCACCCGGGCTCGCGATGAGATGGGCGAGTGTGTTCTGCAGGATGCGGCTGTTCGACCCCACCCCGTGGCTGCGCAGACGGATACTGCGCTCGACCAGCTCCACGCTGCCGCCGAGCACCGAGGTGCGCACGTCGATGCCGTAGGCCTTGCAGTAGCTGCGCACGCGCAGCACCCGGTCGGGCAGCGCGGTGCCGAGCGTGGGCGGCTCCGCCTCGGCGAGCGGCCCGATCGAGTCGTCCTCGATGACCCAGACCCCGGGATGCGCGGCCAGGAGCGCCGCGAGGTCGGCGGCGCGTTCCGGGGAGAGCGCGTGATCGACGGCGAACGGTGCGCCCGGCTGCACGATGAAGGCGACGGCACCGCGCTCCAGAGCCGAACGCAGCGACTCCACGGTCGGGCCGTGCTCATCGCCCCGCACGCCGATCGGCGAGAGGTCGAGGTCGCGCAGGGTGTCGAGGTAGCCCGGGCTCACGGGCTCGTCGACGGCCACCACCGAGCCGGGCGGGGCCGCGGCCGCCGTGGCGAGCAGCAGCGCCTCGGTGCCGCCGCCGGCGGTGGCCCAAGAACGGGCGGCGAACGGCCAGGTGCCGAGCACGGCCTCCTGCAGCCGGGAGGTCATGAAGTCGCGGCCGAACACGTTGAGGTCGCTCGCGGTGAGGCTGTCGAGCACGGCGTCGCGCAGGTCGGGCTGCAGTGCGATGTCGGGGGCGCCGCTCTGCAGGTCGATCTCCGACCACACCGTGGCCGCCGCGGACGCCGTGCTGCGCTCTTCGGGAGCCGTCACGAGGGTGCCGCCCCGGCGGTGGGTCTCGATGAGGCCGCGCTCGCGGAGGTGGTTCCAGGCTGCCAGCACGGTGCCGATGCTCACCCCGGCTGCCGACGCGAGGCGCCGGATCGTGGGCAGCTGACTGCCGATGGGCAGCTCTCCCGAGCGGATCAGCGCCTCGAGTCCATCACCGAGCTCCTGAGAGGTGCGACCCGGCACACGGTCGACGATCCAGTCGGAGGTGATGGTCTCCGCCGTAGCCGGACTCCCCGCACCGAGAACCGTTGACATCGCTTGTGCTCCCTCTCACAGGGCCGGCGCACGAACATGTGCCGGTACACAAACGATAGTCCAGAAGAACAAACTCCCCGCCTCAGGCGTTCTGGAGTGCGGACTCCTCGGGCTCGTGGCCGGCCTCGAGGGCATCGCGGTGGCCGTAGACCGTCGCGAGCACCTCGGCGGCGTCGAACGACTGACCGACCCCGTGCCAGGCCACGTGGTGATCGGGCCGCACGAGGGCGTAGTCGGCGCCGTACAGCGCGCGCACCTCGGGCTCGGTGAGGTGCAGCACGTCGAGCGGGAGGCCGTTCTCGCGCGAGGCCCGCGCGAAGTCGTCCACGGCGGTGGTGTCGTCGGTGAGCACGAGCAGCGCCGGCGCACTGCCGAGCCGGCCGTACAGCGTGACCCCCGACGCCTCGATCGCGCCGTTGGGGGCGCGGTGACCCGGGCGGGCGTCGTCGACGTAGACGTCGGGCGTCCACGGCCGCTCGGCCGTGCGCTGCCCCTCGTCGTAGACGATCGCCGACGAGGCGTCGTAGCGCTCGTCGAACACGACCCCCAGCGCGAACGCGAAGTCCCGGGCGAGGATGCGGCCCACCTCGGCGCGCCGCTCGGCCGCCTCGGCGCTCGTGTCGTCGTCGGCCGGCACTCCGACGGCACGCACCTCGGCGAGCGCCTCGTCATTGGCGATGGCCCGGGCGAGGGCGTGGTCGGCGACCCGCTCGTTGTGCACCCGGCGTTCCTGGTCGTAGGAGTCGAGGAGGCCTGCGCCTCCGGCACCCTGAAGCACGGCCGCGAGCTTCCAGCCGAGGTTGGCGACGTCGCCGAAGCCCTCCGAGAGGTTGCCGCCCGGCGTGCGCACGTGCGCCGCGTCGCCCACCAGCGCGATGCGGCCGCTCACGAACCGGTCGGCGATCCGGGTGCTCTTGTAGTACCCCGTGAGGCTCACCACCTCGAGGTCGGCGTCGAAGCCGAACCCCTTGCGTGCGCCCTCGATCAGCTCCTCCTCCGAGGGCACGTAGTCGACCGGGAACGGGCCGGCATAGGCGCGCCAGTCGGTCTCGTTGAGGGCCGAGACGAACCCCGAGTAGTGGTCGTTGAACACGATGTTGCTCGCGCTCGGCGCCGGACCCAGCTCGGCGGGCACCCCGCCGACGGTGCGCACGACGTAGCGCCAGTGCCGTTCGGTGGCGTACTCCCCCGAGCGCCCGATGCCGGCGAGCCCGCGCACCGTGCTCTTCGAGCCGTCGGCGCCGACCACGTAGGCGGAGCGGATCTCACGGCGTTCCCCGCTCTCGACGTGCACGACCGCGGAGGTCACGCCGTCCGCATCCTGATCGACCGCCTCCACCCGCCAGCCGCCCGCCACGGGCACCCCCAGCTCGGCGAGCCGGTCGAGGAACACCTTCTGGAACACGGTCTGCGGCCGTCGCACCCCGTCCTCACGCGAGACCGGGCCGCCCGCTGAGCGGGAGAACGCGTCGGGCGCCTTGCCGCCGAGCACGTGACCGACCACGCTCGTGACGAGCACGTTGCCCTTGTTCCACTCCGGCGGCACGGTCCAGTTGTCCCGGATCTGCTCGGCGACGCCCCAGGTGCGGAAGATCTCCACGCTCCGGGCGCTCACCCCCGCGGCGCCGGCGCGCACCAGTGTGGCTTCGGTGGCCGAGTCGACGACGGCGACCGAGACGCCGTGCCGGGTGAGCTCGAGCGCGGTGCCGAGCCCCGAGGGTCCGGCGCCCACGATGAGCACCTCGATCTGCTGCGGAGGTGTGCTGCGGGGGAACTCGAAGCGGTCGACCCAGGTGCGGTCGGTGGCGTGGTGGCCGGTGGAATAGCGGGCGGAGGAGGTGGTCATGGTCTCTCTTTCGTGACGTGCGGATGCGCGGTGCGGGCGCGCGGGTGGGTGCGGGTGTGCTCTCAGGCGCCCACGAGCTGCCCGGTGGGAGCCGAGGCGGCGAGCCCGAGGTGACCGCGGAGGGTGTCGTGCTCGTACTCGCGCCGGAAGCGGCCACGGTTCTGCAGCTCGGTGACGACGCCGTCGACGAAGGCCTCGAAGCCCGCCGTCTGCACGTCGATGTTGATGGTGAAGCCGTCGGCGGCGCCGAGGTCGACCCAGGTCTCGATGTCGTCGGCGACCTGCTCGGGGGTGCCGACGATGACGCGCTGGCCGCCGGAGAGGTTGTTGAACAGCAGCTGGCGGATGGTGAGGCCGCGCGTCTTGGCGTCGGCCACGATCTGGTGCCGCCGCACGGTCTGGTGCGAGCTGCTCGCGCGGCCCGCCAGCTCGCCGTAGGGCAGCTCCTGGTCGAGGTCGAAGCCCGAGACGTCGAACTCGAGGTAGTCGGAGAGGTCGCCGATGAGCGGTTCGAGGGCCAGCAGCTCGTCGAGCTCGGCCTTGCGCCGCTGGGCTGCCTGCTCCGTGTCACCGAGCACGACGTAGAGACCGGGAAGCACGAGAAGTTCGTCGCGGGAACGCCCGTTCGCCTCGGCGAGCCCCTTGACCTCGTCGGCGAAGGCGCGTCCGAGCTCGGGCAGCCGCTGCGAGGTGAACAGGGCGTCGGCCCAACGGGCGCCGAACTCCTTGCTCGCGCGGGAGGTGCCGGCCTGGAACAGCACGGGACGGTTGCCGCGGTAGCCGCCCGTGAGCGGGAGTACACCCGCCCCGGAGAAGAACTCTCCCGCGATGTCGACGGGGCGGGTGAGTGTCTCGTCGATGTAGAGATCGGCCTCGGCGTCGGCCACGATCGCCTCGGGCGGCAACGAGCGCCAGAAGGCGTCGACGATCGAGACGAACTCGTCGGCCGCCCGGTAGCGGGTCTCGGCGTCGAGCACGGCGCTCTTGCCGAGAGCGCGCAAGGTGGTCGGCTCCTGGCTGGTGATGATGTTCCAGGCGCCGCGCCCCTTGCTCACGTGGTCGAGCGAGGCGATCTGCCGCGCGAGCAGGAAGGGATTGCCGTGGATCGCCGGATTGGTCGAGGCGAGCCCGATGTGCGAGGTCTCGCGGGCCAGGGCGGCCAGCAGCACGGTGGGGTCGAGGCCCCGCCACGGGCGCACGCTCCCGGTGCGGTCGAGGCCGCCGAGGCGGTCGGCGATGAAGATCGCGTCGAAGCGGCCCCGCTCCGCGATCTGCGCGATGCGCGTGAAGTAGTCGATGCCATCGATCCAGTCACTCGCGAACCCCGTGCCGGCGGGGTCGAGGGTCTTCCAGGCGGCGTCGTGCCGCCCTGTGGACTGGAGGTTGAGGGTGAGGTGGACCTGCTTGCCGGTCATGGGGTGGTGCCTTTCGCGCGCATGGTGGGAGCCGAACCGATGAGGGCCCGGGTGTAGGGATGGGCGGGCTCGTTGACGATGCGCGAGGTGGCGTTCACCTCGACGAGCTCTCCGCGGTAGAGCACGAGGGTGCGGTCGGTGACCCCCGCCACCGAACCGAGGTCGTGCGAGATGAACAGGAGGGCGACGTCGGCGCCGCGCAGGCGCCCCAGGAGCTCGAGGATGCGCACGCGGTTCGCCGAGTCGAGAGCGCTGACGGGCTCGTCGAGGATGAGCAGGCGGGGCTTGGTCACCAGGGCACGGGCGATGGCGACCCTCTGGCGCTGACCGCCGGAGAGTTCCGCAGGGAACCGGTCGGCGAACGCGGGATCGAGCTGCACCTGCTCGAACTGCGCACGCACCGCATCCCGCACGGCCGCCCGGCCGAGCACGCCCTGGATGAGCAGGGGCTCGGCGACCGACTGCCCGACCGAGACGTCGGGGTCGAGGCTGCGCTGCGGGTCCTGGAAGACGTACTGCACGACCCCGCTGCGGCGGAAGGCGCGGAGGGCTCGCGACGAGAGCCCGGTCACCTCACGCCCGGCCACCCGCACCGACGACCCGGCGTCGGGCTGCACGAGCCCGAGCACGGAACGCGCGATGGTCGACTTGCCCGAGCCGGTCTCGCCGATCACCCCGACCGCCTCGCCGGCGGCCACCGTGAACGAGACCTGGTCGATGACCTTCTTGCGCGAGCGGCCACGGCCGTAGTGCACGTCGAGCGATCGCACCTCGAGCGCGGGGGCGAGGTCGGGCACGGTGAGCCCGGGCGTGGTGAGCTCAGACATAGTCGAACTCCCGCTCGCCGATCGGTTCCACGAGGTACCGCTCGAGGCCGTACTGTTCGTGCTCCGAGATGAGCAGTCGCGAGTACTCGTGCTGCGGGTTCTCGAGGATGTCGCGGGTGACCCCGTGCTCCACCACCGAGCCGTCCTTCATCACGAGCACCTCGTCGCAGAGCTGGGCCACAACCGCGAGATCGTGCGACACCACGATCAGCGAGAGGCCCGTGCTCTCCTTGAGGCTCGCCAGCAACTCGAGGATCTCCGCCTGCACGGTCACGTCGAGCGCGGTGGTGGCCTCGTCGGCGATGAGGATGTCGGGCTCGAGCGCGATCGCGGAGGCGATGAGCACCCGCTGCAGCATGCCGCCCGACAGCTCGTGCGTGTACTGCTGATAGACGTAGGCGGGGTCGCGCAGCTGCACCGCGTCGAACAGTTCCAGGGTGCGCGCCTTGGCCTCGCGGCGGCCGAGGCCGCGCTTCACACGGAGCACCTCCTGCACCTGCTTGCCCACCCGGATGGACGGGTTGAGGTACGAGGCCGGGTCTTGGAAGACGGCCGAGATGCGCGTGCCGCGCACCTGGGTCCACTCTTTCGGCGTGAGGCTCGCCGCATCCCGCCCGAACAGCTCGATGCGACCTCCCGACACCTCGAGGTACTGAGGAAGGAGACCGAGGATCGCCCGGCAGGTGAGGCTCTTGCCGCTGCCGGACTCCCCGACGATGCCGATCACCCCGCCGCGGCGGAGGGAGAAGCTCACGCCGTGCACGAGCTCCTCGTCGCCGAGGTCGTTGTGCAGGGTGACGCCCGAGAGCTCGAGCACGATGTCGTCGTGGGTGGTGGTCATGGCTGCTCCTGAGGGGTGGGTGCTGCGGTGGTCGAGACCGGTGAGACGGCGGCCTGAGCGGCGGCCGCGAGGCGCCGGGCCTTCGAGGCCTTGGCCGCGCGCGAGCCGATCAGGGCGCGGCCCGTCTCCCCCGCCGCGTCGCGGATGGCGTCGGCGAGCAGGTTGAAGGCGAGCACGGTGATGAGGATGAGCGCGGTCGGGAAGACGGGGGCGTACGGCTGCTGCTGCAGGTAGCCGAGGTCGGAGGCGAGGATGCCGCCCCAGGTCGGGGTGGGCGGCTGCACCCCGATGCCGAGGAACTGCAGGCTCGAGATCACCACGAGGCCCACGCCCAGGGTCGTGGCCAGCGAGATGGCGATCGGGGGCAGCACCTTCGACCAGACGTGCCGGCGCACGATCCATCCCGTCGTGGCGCCCGCGAGGATGGCCGCCTCCACGTACTGCGACCTCGCGACCGACAGCGTCGCCGACCGGGCCACCCGGTAGAACAGCGGCGACACCAGCAGGCCCACCGCGATCATCGCCTGGGTGATGCCGTTGCCGAGCAGGGCGGTCATCGCGACCGCGAACACGAGGAAGGGCAGCGCGATGAAGGTGTCGACCACCCGCAGCGAGATCCACTCGAACACCGAGGTGAGGTAGACGGAGAGGATGCCGGGGATCGCGCCCACCACCAGGGCGATCGCCGCCACCAGCCCCGTGCTCGCCACGCTCAGGGGGGCGCCCGCGAGGATGCGGCTCAGCACGTCGCGCCCCAGGTAGTCGGTGCCGAGCCAGTGCGCGGCCGACGGGGGTGCCAAGTTGAGCGCGGTGTTCTCGAGCGGATCGTAGGGGGCCAGCAGCGGCCCGAACAGGGTGAGGAACAGGATGAACGCGAGCATGGCGAGCGCGATGCGTGCGCTCGGCAGCTTGAGGACGGTCTTGACCACGGTCACACTCCCCTGGAGGCCGACGGGATGAGGCGGTTCAGGCCCACGTTCACGAGCAGGTTGAACACGACCACGAGCACGATCGAGATGACGAGCACCGCCTGCACCGAGGGCACGTCGCCGGTGACCGCGGACTGGGCGGCGAAGGTGCCGTAGCCGGAAAGGCCGAAGATGGCCTCGATCAGCACGGCCCCGCCGAGAAGCGCCGGGAACTTCAGGCCGAGCACCGAGAGCGCCGGAGCCACGCCGTTGCGCAGCACGTGACCGAAGAAGATGCGTCGGGGGCTGAGCCCGCGCACCTGCGCACCGATCACGTAGTTCTCACGCGACGCCGCGACGAGCCCGGTGCGCAGCTGACGGGCCACGTCGGAGACGGTGTCGAAGCTGAGCGCGACCGCGGGCAGGATGAGGTGGCTGAACCAGGGCCAGAAACCCATCTGGAGGGGCACGAAGCCGACGGCCGGCAGCCACCGCAGTCCCACCGCGAAGACCGCGATGAGGGCGATCCCCACCACGAAGGGCGGCAGCACCGAGAACACGGTGGTTCCGGTGGTGATGGCACGGTCGATCCACGTGGTGTGGAACCTCGCCGCCAGCACGCCGAAGAGGAATCCGAACACCACGCCGATGACGAGGGCGAGGCCCGCCACCGAGAGACTCACGACGGCCCGGTCGCCGAGCAGGGTGGCCACCGGCACCCCGTTCGCCCAGCTGTTGCCGAAGCTGCCGGTGAACAGGGTGCCGAGCCAGTCGAAGTACTGCACGAAGAACGGCCGGTCGAGTCCGTACTGCTGGTTGATGACGGCGACGGCCTCCGGGGTGGCCGCGTCTCCCAGCTGGAGCGCGGCCGGGCTGCGGCCGCTGAGAGCTCCGAGGAGGAAGGTGAACAGGGTGCCGAGGAAGAAGACCGGCACGAAGATGCTGAGCGGCCGCCCGATCGACACGAGCACGCGCCTGACCCGGTGCCAGACGATCCCCTCCCGGGGGACCGCCGCCTGGGCGATCCCCCGAGGGGTGGTGATGGTCGAGGCGGTCACGGTCAGTTCCCGCCGATGGTGACGCCGGTCCAGTCGATGAACCCGTCGATCTTGGGCAGGTCGGAGATGTTCTGCGCCAGCGCGAGCGGCGTCGCGTAGGTGTAGAGCGAGATGTTGCTGCCGGTCTGGTAGCCGATCTCCGCCGCCGCCTGCAGGTTCTTCTCGTAGTCGGGCGAGTCGAGCGGCGTCGAGCGCGCGGTGGACAGCGCCGCGCTGAACTCGTCGGAGACGTAGGGCGAGCTGAGGTTCAGCACGCCCAGGCTGTCGTACTGGTCGGAGAGCCCCTGCACGGCCGAGTCGCGGCCCACCCAGCCGAAGAGCGAGGCCGGGTAGGTCTTGCCGTAGTAGCCCTTGCTCCAGGTCGTGAAGTCGACCACGTTGATGGTGGTGGTGATCCCCACCTGCGACAGCTGCGACTGCAGGATCTCGGCGACCTTGTCGAAGCCGTTCGTGTTGAGCGCCTGCACCTCGAAGGAGATGTCACCCGGCTGGTAGCCGGCGTCGGCGAGGATCTCCTGCGCCTTCTCCGGGTCGAAGACGGTGTCGCCCACGAGCGACTCCACGAAGTCGGGGTGCCCCTGCGGGAACGGCTGGTTGTTGGCCTCGCCCTGCCCGAAGGCCAGCTGCTGGATGAACTGGTCGGGGTCGATCGCGGCCCGGATGGCCTCGACCACGGCGGGGTCGTCGAACGGCGCCTGGTTGCGGTTCACGCTGAAGAAGCTCGATCCCCACAGCCGGTCGGTGCCGCTCAGCACCTTGAGGTCGGCCGCCTCCGCCGCCTCGACGAGATCGGGGGTGATGACCGCGAAGTTGGCCACGCCCGACTGCAGCGCCGAGATGACCGTGTCGGGGCTGATGCCGAAGTTGATGCGGATGGTGTCGATGTGGATGTTGTCGGCATCCCAGTAGCCGTCCCACTTCTTCAGCGTGATGTGGTCGCTCGGCACGAGCTCCTCCACGATGAACGGGCCCGCACCCACGGGGCTCGCGGCGTTGAACGCGGTCGGGTCGGCGGCCACGGCGGTCGGACTCGGCAGCTCGCCGGTCTTCTCGGCCAGGATGTAGGGGATCTGGAAGTCGGGCTGCTTGAGGTCGAGCCGCACCGTGAGGTCGTCGACCACCACGGCCTGCTCCACGTTGGCGTAGGAGGCCTTGAGCGCCGAGTTGGTCTGCGAGAAGACCCGGTCGATGTTGAACTTCACGGCCTCGGCGTTCACGGGCGTGCCGTCCTGGAAGGTGAGGTCGGGCTTCAGCGTGATGGTGATGGCGTCGCCGGCCTCGTTGTACTCGTAGCCGCTGGCCAGCCCCGGCTCGATCTGCTTGTTCTCGTCGATGGTGAACAGCGACGCGAAGATCGGGGTGGTGAGGTAGGTGCCGGCCGTGCCGCCGATCACCAGCGGGTCCCAGTTGACGGGTGCGCTGGTGTAGGCCCAGGTGATCGTGCCGCCCTCGGTCGCGCCGGGCGTCGTCCCCGCCGAGCTGCTCTCGGTCGAGCAGCCGGTGAGCGCCACCGCGGCGAGGGCGGCTGTCGCCGCCAGGGCCAGGCCTCGCGAGGCGATCGTTGTGGTCTTCATGGGTCTCCAAGGGTCGGGGTCGTGCGTTCGGTGGTGCCGATGCTGACACGGTGGAACTCCGCGTCGTTTTTTGTTACGAACGGAGTCGGGCTTTGCTACGTTTTGTTGCCCCGACCGCGCTGAACAATGTGTCGGTCCCTATCGTCGGTGCCGTGAACACACGCACAGAGCTCTCGTCGCAGCCCGGGTTGTCGATCTTCTTGCAGACTCCCCCCGAGGCCGATCCCGGCCGTTCGTACGCCCAGGCGCTGGGGGCGATCGAGTCCGCGGAGCGGCTCGGCTACGAGACGGCCTGGATCGCGGAGGCTCACTTCGCGCCGATCGGCCTGCCCTCGGCGCTGGCGTTCCTCTCCGCCGCCGCCCAGCGCACCACGCGCATCCGGCTCGGCACCGCCGTGGTGCCGCTGGTGTTCGACCACCCCATCCGGCTGGCGGAGACGGCCGCCGTCGCCGACTTCTTGAGCGGAGGGAGGATCGAGTTCGGGGTCGGCAAGAGCAACGGGGGCGGCTTCTCGACCTCGGCGTTCGCGGCCTTCCGGCTCGACGAGAGCGACAAGGACGCGCTCTACGACACGACGCTGGCCGCGCTCAAGGAAGCGCTCCACGGCGTGATCGACGGGGGCGAGAAGGCCCTGCACGTCTATCCGCCACCCGGTGCCCTGCTCACGCGGGTGTGGCAGGCGACCGCCACCGGCACCAACGCGGCCGCCATCGGGCGGGCCGGCGACGGACTGCTGCTGCACCGCCTGGCCTTCGAGGGAGAGACCGGGCCCGTGCAGGCTGCGCTCGTCGACCGCTATCTCGACGCCCTCCCCGCCGGAGCCGAACCGCGCATCGGAGTGTCGCGCTCGGTGCTGCCGGCAGCCTCCCGCGCCGACGCGCTGGCCCTGGTGCGCTCCGACTTCGCGAAGAACCCCGTGCAGTACACCGGATTCGGAGCGGCCTCGCCCGAGGAGTACCTGCAGCGCTCGAACGTCTACTACGGCACGGTCGACGAGATCGCGGAGAGGCTCGGCGACGACGAGGCCGTGGCGCGCTCGACCGACTACCTGTTCAGCATCCCGCTGCCGAACGAGTCGGCCGAGTTCGGCGACGGCCTCCGCGCCATCGCCGAGGAGCTCTACCCCCGCTTGCCGCTGGGCGCGGAAGCGACTCACCGAGCGGGCTCGAGCACCCTCCGGGCGGCCGTGTAGCGGTTCTCGACGAACGGCAGGCCGAGGTTCTCGCGCAGGGTCGACCCCTCGTACTCGGTGCGCAGCACCCCGCGCTCGCGCAGGATCGGCAGCACCTCCTCGACCAGCCGGCGGAACTGCGCCGGGTGGCCGACGTGGATGTTGTAGCCGTCGAGCGCGCGCAGCTCGAACCAGCGCTGGAGCTCGTCGGCCACCGTCTCGGGTGAGCCCACGAACGGGGTGCGCCTGGGGCTCGAGACGGCTTCGACCACCTGCCGCAGGGTGAGGCCGCGCGACTCGGCGAGCGCCACGATCTGCTTCGCCTGGGTGTGGAAGCTGCGCTCGGAGTACGCCAGCACGCCGGAGGGGAACGGCGCATCGAGCTCGTACTGCCTGAAGTCGTGCCAACCGAAGGCGCGCCCGAACTCGGCGAGCGACTGTTCGAAGCCGCCGTCGGCGCGCTGAGTGGCGAGCTCGATCTCCCTGGCCTCCTCGTCAGTGTCTCCCACGAACACCGAGACGCCCGGCAGCACGAGCACGTGCTCGGGGTCACGCCCCTTAGCGGCGGCCCTCGCCTTGATGTCGGTGTAGAAGGCTTGCCCGGCCTCGAGCGAGGCGGCGTGGGTGAACACGCCCTCCGCGATCTCGGCACCGAGGTCGCGGCCCTGGGCGGAGTCGCCGGCCTGGAAGATGACCGGCTGCCCTTGCCGCGAACGCGAGATGTTGAGCGGTCCGGCCACGCTGAAGTACTCGCCCTCGTGGTCGAGCCGGTGCTGCTTCTCGGGGTCGAGGAAGACCCCCGTGGCGCGGTCGCGCGGGAAGGCGTCGTCCTCGTAGGAGTCCCACAGGCCCTGCACGGTGCGCACGTGCTCGAGGGCGCGGCCGTAGCGGGTGTCGTAGTCGTAGTGCTGGTCGAGGCTGAAGTTCGCCGCGGTGCCGGCGTCTCCGCTGGTCACCACGTTCCAGCCCGCGCGACCGCCCGAGATGAGGTCGAGCGAGGCGAAGCGGCGTGCCGTGTTGAACGGGTCGTTGTAGCTCGTGGTGAGGGTGGCGACCAGGCCGATGCGACGGGTCGACACGGCGAGCGCCGAGAGCAGCGTCAGGGGCTCCAGGCGGTTGAGGTAGTGCGGCGGCGAGTCGGCGGTGATGAACTGACTGTCCACGATGAACACCAGGTCGAACAGGGCCTCCTCGGCCTGACGGGCCTGGTCGATGTACCAGGCGATGTCGATCGAGGAGTCGGCCGGCACCTCCGGGTCGTGCCAGGTGTTGAAGTGGCCGGGGCCTCCGGTGCCGGTGAGGACGGCGCCGAGCTTGATCTGTCGCGTGCTCATGGGGGTCTCGCTCTCGGTTCGGGCGTGAATTGTTTCGGGCGTGGATGGGTTCAGGCGTGGATGGCGTCAGGCGTGGACGGGGATCGCGGTGTCGGCCGGAACCACGACGCGAGGCCGGCCCGGGGCACGCAGGCGCTCGAGGAAGAGCACGATCGTCGCGGCCACCGAACGATGGGAGACGTCGTTGAGGATGTCGTGGCGGCCACCCTCCACCAGGTACGACTCGACGTCGGGGATGCGGGAGTAGACCGCCGAAGCGGCCAGGGGGTCGCTGACGGCATCGGCGGAACCGTGCACCGTGAGCACGGGTACCAGGATGCGCGAAGCCAGCTCGGGCGTGACGGCCTCGGCCACGGCGTCGAACCGTCCGAGCTCCCCCGGCTCGACGGCTCCTTCGGCCGACAGGGCTCCCCGGTGCACGGGGCAGGCGCTCCGCAGCTCCAGTTCGCTCTCCCACTCGCCCGCGGGGAGCGCGTCCGAGCCGCCCGGCTCGGCTGCCGGCAGGCCCGCGAGCACGGCCACCTCGGAGAACAGCCTCCCCTCGGCCAGGAGGGTGACGGTCGCCGCGGCGCCGGTGTCGGAACCCACGATCACACGCGGCACGTCGTCGCGGTCGGCGAGCAGGGCGCCGGCGAGCCGTGCGGACTCGGCGAGGTCGCGGCTGGCGTCGGGCACCACGGCGACGCGATAGCCGTCGAAGGCCAGGCGGGCGGCGAACCGGCGGTAGACCGCGGCCGACTCGCCGCGCCCCGCGAGCACCACCACCGAGCCTCGGAGGGCGGCCGAGGGCTCGGTCCAGGGCGTGCCGGCGGGCAGGGGCGATTCGGGCGAGTGCTGATTCACGGGTTCTCCTTGTGCGCGAGATTTGTTCTGAACATTAGTAACGCATCCGCCAATATGTACCGACACAAAACGTAAGACGGTTGCCGCTCGTGTCGAGCGGCGCCCACACTGGTCGGGTGAGTACCGATCCCCAGTTCGCCACCCGTCAGATCAGGAGCGGGTACGCCTCGGCGACGTTCCAGAACCCGGCGGTGGTGCCGATCTACCAGAGCGCGGCCTACGAGTTCGAGAGCTTCGCGGCGGCGAGGGACATCTTCGCCCTGCGCCGTCGCGGCAATCTCTACAGCCGCACCGGCAACCCCACCCAGACCGTGCTCGAGGAGCGCGTCGCCGCTCTCGACGGCGGGGTGGCCGCCCTGGCCACGGCCTCGGGGCAGTCGGCGGTGCTGGTGGCGCTGCTCGCCCTCGCCAAGAACGGCGAGCACCTCGTGGCGGCCCGGCAGCTCTACGGCGGCACCGTCGACCTGCTCACCGACACCTTCGCCGACTTCGGCATCGAGGTGACCCTCGTCGATCAGGACGACCTCGAGGCCTGGCGCGCCGCCGTGCGCCCCACCACCCGGGCGTTCTTCGCCGAGTCGATCGGCAACCCCACTGCCTCGGTACTGCGGGTGCAAGAGGTCGCCGACATCGCCCATGAGGCCGGGGTTCCGCTCGTGGTCGACAACACGGTGGCGACCCCGGTGCTGCAGCGCCCAAAGGAGTTCGGGGCCGACATCGTGGTGTACTCCGCCACGAAGTTCCTCGGCGGGCACGGCAGTTCGCTCGGCGGCGTGATCGTCGACCTCGGCACCTTCGACTTCGGGGCCGAGCCCGCCCGCTGGCCGCAGTTCACGCAGCCCTTCGCCCGGGTCGGCGACGTCGTGCTGTGGGAGCGGTTCGGGCAAGCCGGCAGCGCCTACCTCGTCTACGCCAAGGTCAAGCTGGTGCACGACCTCGGCCCCTCGCTGTCACCGTTCAACAGCTTCCAGCTGATCCAGGGCATCGAGACCCTCGACCTGAGGGTCGCGCGGCAGAGCGCGAGTGCGCTGACCGTGGCCGCCTTCCTCGATTCGCGCCCCGAGGTGTCGGTCGTCCGGCATCCGGGCCTCCCTGGCGACCCCGGGCACGAGGCGGCGAGCCGATACCTGCCGCGCGGTGCCGGCTCGGTGTTCTCGTTCGACCTGGCGGGGGGCGAGGAGGTCGTGGAGAACTTCGTCGATAGTCTCGGGCTGTTCTCCCTCGTGGCGAACATCGGCGACGCGCGCAGCCTCGTCATCCACCCCGCCACCACCACCCACAGCCACCTCGACGACGACCAGCTGCGGCTCGCGGGCTTCTCCCGCGCCACCATCAGGCTCTCGATCGGCCTCGAAGACGTCGACGACCTCGTGGCCGATCTGGCCCGCTCCCTCGACCTCGTAGGCGCGCTCGATCCCGCCGACGATGCCGCGCGCGACCACGATCCCGCCCGCGAGCCGGCGCTCGTCACCGACTAGGAGACCTCATGCACTTCGGATACTGGACACCGGTCTACGGCGGATTCCTCCGCAACATCGGCGACGAGGGGATGCCGGCCACCTGGGACTACATCAAGCGGGTGTCGGTCGAGGCCGACCGGCTGGGGTACCACACCACCCTCGTGCCCGAGCTCTACCTCAACGACCGCAAGGGCGTCGAGGCACCGAGCCTCGAAGCCTGGTCGCTGTCGTCGGCGATCCTCGCGGTCACCGAACGCCTGCGCGTGATGACGGCGGTGCGGCCGGGCTTCCACCTGCCGACGGTGATCGCCAAGACCTCGGCCACCATCTCCGACATCGCCGGGCCCGACCGCTTCGCCCTCAACCTGGTGGCCGCCTGGTGGGCTGAGGAGGCCAGGCAGTACGGAGGCGCCTTCGCCGCCCACGACGACCGCTACGAGCAGGCGCGGGAGTTCGTCGAGGTGGTGAAGGGGCTGTGGAGCCGCACCCCGTTCGACTACGACGGCTCGTACTACAGCGTCGACGGCGCCGTGCTCTCCCCCAAGCCCGTCACCGCTCCCCCGATCTTCGCCGGGGGCGAGAGCGAGGCCGGCCGCGAGGCCATCGCGGGCTTCGCCGACTCGTACGTGCTGCACGGCGGCACCGTCGACGAGGTCCGTGCCAAGGTCGCCGACCTCGACGAACGGCGGCTCCGTCGCCACGGAGAGGGCTTCGCCGAGTTCGGCATGGCGGCCTACGTGATCGTGCGCGACACCGAGCGCGAGGCGAAGCGGGAGCTCGAGCGCATCACCACGGTCGATCCGGCGTCGCCAGGTTACGCCTCGTTCGAGGAGTTCCGGGCCAACTCGCGCCTGGACATCGAGCTCTCCAAGCGGGAGTACTCGGTGGGCACGAGAGGCCTGCGGCCGAACCTCGTCGGCACGGCGGAGCAGGTGGCCGAGCGCATCCGGGCGTACCAGGATGCGGGCATCACCCTGCTGCTCATCCAGTCGTCACCGCTGCACGAGGAACTGGAGCGCATCGCCGAGCAGGTCTTCCCGCTCGTGCCGGCGAACACCCCCGCGCTGGTGTGAACGGCGCGGCGTAGACTCGCCGCACATGGACGACCCGCACCGCGACGAACCGCACCGCGACGACGATCCGCACCGAGGCGACGATCCGCACCGCGGCGACGATCCGACGCCCAGCGACGATCCGATGCGCATGTCGGAGCAGCCGGCCCTCACCACCTCGCAGGGCACGGTGTGGCTCGTGGTGGGCGGCATCATGGCGGTCATCTCGATCGTGCTGCTGTTCGCCCTCGCGCGCATCGACACCGGGGCCGTGGCGATGCCCGCCATCGCGGTGATCGTGCTGCTGTACGTGGGGATGATCGAGGTGCGCCTGCTCGTGCGGCGCCTGCGCACCCGGCTGTTGCTGCTCGCCGTCGGGTTCGGGGCGATCGCGGCGGTGGCACTGGTGGCGGTGCTCCTGGTGGGGATGGCGCAGGTGCCGTGATCGCGCGGTCGATAACTCGTAGCGATATTGTGTAACAATTCGAGGATGCTCCCTGTCCTGGCCGTGCTGCTCGCCGCCGTCTGCTTCGGCACCACCGGCACGGCGCAGGCCTTCGCACCCGAGGGGGCGACACCGCTCGCGATCGGGGCCGCGCGCATCCTCGTCGGTGGTGCCGTGCTCGCGATCATCGCCCTCGCCGCGCGGCGGCGGCCCCCCACGGATGGGCCCATGCTGCCGCGGCCGAGCGGCCGTCAGGTGGTGCTGGTGCTCGTGGGCGCGGCGGGCGTACTGGCCTACCAGCCGCTGTTCTTCGCCGGCACGGCGGCCAACGGCGTCGCCATCGGCACCGTCGTGGCGCTGGGCTCCGCCCCCGTCATCACGGGGGTGCTGGCCGGAGTGCTCGGCCGGAGCCTGCCGAGCGCGCGGTGGTTCGCCGCCACCGCGGTCGCGACGGTGGGTGTGGTGCTCATCAGCGGCGTGTTCGACACGGCCGGGCCGACGTCGGCGGGGTCGGCGGGCGGGACCTCGCCGCTCGGCCTCCTGGCCTCGGTCGGCGCCGGCGGCTCGTACGCCGTCTACACCCTCGCGAGCAAGGCGCTGCTCGACCAGGGGTGGACGCCGAGCTCCGCGATGGGTGCGCTGTTCGGGGTGGCCGCCGTGGCGAGCATCCCGCTGCTCCTGGTCGCCGGTGCGGGCTGGCTGCTCACCCCCGAGGGCATCGGCATGACGCTGTGGCTCGGGCTCGTCACCACGGCGGGGGCCTACCTGCTGTTCGGCTGGGGGCTCGCCCGGTTGCCCGCGGCGACGGTCTCCACCCTCACGCTGGCCGAACCGCTCACGGCCACGCTGCTCGGCACCCTGCTGCTCGGCGAGCAGCTCGCGCCCCTGGCCCTGGCCGGGCTCGTGGTGCTCGGAGCCGGGCTGGTGGTGCTCGCCTGGCCTGCCTCGCACAAGGGCACCGGCACGAGCCGCCCCGTCAGGACGCGTTCCTCCGCCGGGTGACGATGACGTGCGCGACCAGCGCCGTCCAGCCGGTCTGGTGCGAGGCGCCGAGGCCCTGGCCCGTGTCGCCGTGGAAGTACTCGTAGAAGGCGATGTTGTCGCGCCAGCGCGGGTTCTGCGAGAGCAGCGGGTAGCGCGCGTCGGAGGGTCGCGGTGCGTCGCCGTCGCGGCGGAACAGCGACACCAGCCGCCCCGCGAGGTCGTCGGCGATCTCGCCGAAGCTGTGCTGCTCGCCCGACCCGGCCGGGTACTCCACGCGGTGGGTCTCGCCGATGCTCTCGTCGTAGCCCCGCAGCGACTCCACGATGAGCACGTTGAGCGGGAACCACACCGGGCCGCGCCAGTTCGAGTTGCCGCCGAACAGGCCCGAGGTCGACTCGGCTGGCTCGTAGTCGACCACGGCCTCCACCCCGTCCACCTCCACCCGGAACGGATGCTCGCGGTGCCAGGCCGAGATGCTGCGGATGCCGAACGGCGACAGCATACGTCCCGGGTCGACCACGCCGTGCAGGATGCGCTCCAGCCGCTCCGGCTCCACGAACGCCAGCAGGGTCTTGGCCGCCGCATCCGGACCGCCCCGTCGGTGCACCAGTGAACGGTAACCCGGGTACCGGTCGAGAAAAAGCGTGCTGCGCAGGATGAACTCGTCGAGGCGCCCCATCTGCGCGGGCTCGAACACCAGCGAGGCCGTGAGCGGCACGAGTCCCACCAGCGAGCGCACCTTGAGCGGCACGTCGCGGCCGTCGGCCAGGTGCAGAAGGTCGTAGTAGAACGCGTCCTCCTCGTCCCACAGGCCCTTGTCGTTGGCCGCGCCCGCGATGGTGAGGAAGTGCTGGAAGAACTTGGTCGCCACGTCTTCGTAGGCGGGGTCGTGCGCCGTGAGCAGAAGCGACATGTCGAGCAGGTGCAAGGCGTAGGTGGCCATCCACGCCGTGGCGTCGGCCTGCTCGAGCCAGCCCACCTCGGGCGGGAGCGTGGAGCGGTCGAGCGGCGCGATGTTGTCGAGCCCCATGAAGCCGCCCTCGAAGAGGTTGTTGTCGCCGTGGTCCTTGTTGTTGGTCCACCAGGTGAAGTTCATGAGCAGCTTGTGGAAGATGCGGCCGAGAAAGCGGTGGTCGCGGCTGCCGTCGATCTCGAACACCCTGAGCGCCGCCCAGGCCTCGATGGGCGGGTTGGTGTCGCCGAAGTCCCACTCGTAGGCGGGCAGCTGACCGTTGGGATGCATGTACCACTCGCGCAGCATGAGCACGAGCTGCACCTTGGCGAACTCGGGGTCGATGTGCGCCATCGTCACGCAGTGGAAGGCGAGGTCCCACGCGGCGAACCACGGGTACTCCCAGGGGTCGGGCATGAGGATGACGTCGTGGCTGGAGAGGTGCCGCCAGTCGCCGTTGCGCACCGCTCCCCGGCCGGGCGGCGGCGGGGGCGAGGTGGGGTCGCCGTGCAGCCAGCGCAGCACGTCGAAGTGGTAGAACTGCTTCGCCCAGGTCAGGCCCGCGAAGGCCTGCCGGGCGATGCTGCGCTCCTCGGCGTCTGCGGCCTCGGGCAGCACCGAGTCGTAGAACTCGTCGGCCTCGACCTCGCGCTCGGCCATCGTCTCGGCGAAGCCGTCGAAGGCGGCGGCGGTGTCGCCGGCGGCGCCGTCGGCGAGCGCCTCCGGGCCCTCGGCCGGGGTCAAGCGGAGCCAGAGCTCTTCGGCCCCGCCGGCCGGGACGGTGAGGATGCGGTGGAAGGCCGCCTTCGTGCCCTCCCCTGCCGGGTTCACCGTGGCGGTGCCCTTCACGACGTGGTCGTCGATGCCGTCTTTCGGGAAAGGCGTGGTGGGGTCTTCCTCGTAGAGGAGGGCCCGGTTGGTCTCGTTCTCGCAGAACAGCGTCTCGGTGGCCGTTCCGTCAGGAGCGCTCGCCATCCTCAGCACCAGGTCGGCCGCATCCGGTCGCGTCACGAGAAGGCCGTCGGATGCGCGGTGGATGCGCGGGCGCGGCCCGGTGTCGAGGTCCCAGCTCCAGGTGTCGCGCAGCCACAGCTGGGGCAGCACGTGGAGGGTCGCCTCGTCGGGCCCGGCGTTCTCGACGCGGATGCGCATGAGCAGGTCGTGGGCGCTCGCCTTCGCGTAGTCGACCGTGACCACCCAATACCGCTCGTCGTCGAACACGCCCGTGTCGGCGAGCTCGAACTCGGGTTCGTCCTTACCGCGCCGGGCGTTCTCCTCCACGAGCTGCTCGTAGGGGAACGCCGCCTGCGGGTAGTGGTACCGCCAGCGCTGCCAGGAGTGGGTGGGTGTGCCGTCGAGGTACCACCAGTACTCCTTGACGTCTTCGCCGTGGTTGCCCTCGGGCCCGGCGAGGCCGAACATCCGCTCCTTGAGGATGGGGTCGACGCCGTTCCAGAGGCCGAGACCGAGGCACCAGCTCTGCTGCAGGTCGCAGAAGCCCGCCATGCCGTCCTCGTTCCAGCGGTAGGTGCGGGAGCGGGCGTGGTCGTGGGGGAAGAAGCGCCACGCGTCGCCGTCGGCGCTGTAGTCCTCGCGCACCGTGCCCCAGGCGCGCTCGGCGAGGTAGGGACCCCAGTCGCGCCACGCCGTGCGCTGCCCGCCCGGTCGGTCGGGGTCGTCGGCCTCGGCGAGACGGCGGCGTTCGGCGGTCATGCTGCGATTGTATTGCCGGGGCAGCGGCTCGGGCTGCGGCGCGCGACGCCGCCGCCGCTCCGGCGGAGCGCGGTCAGGCGCGGAGGGCGTGCTCGAGTGCGACCCACGGCAGCATGGCGCACTTGATGCGGGTGACGTAGCGCGACACTCCCCCGAGCGCGACCGCGTCGCCGAGCAGCTCCTCGTCGCCCTCGAGGGCGCCCTTGGACTGCATGAGCTCGCGGAACGCGTCGATGCGGGCGGCGGTGCCCTCGTCGTCGAGGTCGTGCACGAGGTCGTTCAGCACCGACGCCGACGCCGTGGAGATGGAGCAGCCCTGGCCCTCCCAGCTGAGGGACTCCACCCGGCCGGAGTCGTCGCGGTGCACGGCGAGGGTGACCTCGTCTCCGCAGGTGGGATTGATCTGGTGCGAGGTGCCGCTGGCGCCCTCGCGGAGGCCGTAGCCGTGCTTCTCACGGGCGTGGTCGAGGATGACCTGCTGGTACAGGCTCTGCAGCTCGGCGGAGGCCATCACGCCACCCCGAAGAATCCGCGCACCTCGGCGACGGCCTCGATCGCGGCGTCGACCTCGGCCGTGGTGGTGTAGAGGTAGGCGCTCGCGCGGGTGGTGGCGGTCACTCCGAAGCGGCGGTGCACCGGCTGGGCGCAGTGATGGCCCACGCGCACCGCGATGCCGCGGTCGTCGAGGTACTGGCCCACGTCGTGGGCGTGCACGCCGTCGACGACGAAGCTCGCGAGGCCGACGCGCTCGGCGCCGTGGCCGCTTGGGGTCGCGGGACCCGGGCCGAGCACGCGCACGCCCGGGAGAGCCTCGAGACCCTCGTGGAGGCGGCGGCCGAGCTCGGCCTCCCAGCGCTCGATGCGCTCGAGACCGACCGCCTCGAGGTAGTCGACCGCGGTGGCGAGCGCGATGGCCTGGGAGACCCGCTGGGTGCCGGCCTCGAAGCGCATCGGGGCGGGCAGGAACTCCGACTCGGTGAGGCCCACCGTGGTGATCATGGAGCCACCGGTGAGGAAGGGCGGGAGCGCGTCGAGCAGCTCCTGCTTGCCGTAGAGCACGCCGATGCCGGTGGGGGCGAGCATCTTGTGGCCCGAGAACACCGCGAAGTCCACGTCGAGCGCCACCAGGTCGAGCGGCAGGTGAGGTGCCGACTGGCAGGCGTCGAGCACGGCGAGGGCGCCCACGGCGTGCGAGAGGGCGACCAGCTCGGCGACGGGGTTCACCGCGCCGAGCACGTTGGAGACGTGGGCGAAGGCCACCACCTTCGTGCGCGGGCCGATGAGCTCGGCCGCCTCGTCCATCCGGAGTCGCCCCTCGTCGTCGAGGCCGATCACGCGGAGCGTGGCCCCGGTGCGGAAGGCGAGCTCCTGCCAGGGCACGAGGTTGGCGTGGTGCTCGAGCTCGGTCACCACGATCTCGTCGCCGGCACCGAGGCGGAAGCGCTCGGCGGGGGCTCCGCCGCGGCCGAGCGAGGCGTTCGAGAGGCCGTAGGCCACGAGGTTGAGGCCCTCGGTGGCGTTGGAGGTCCAGACGATCTCCTCGGGGCGCGCGCCCACGAAGCGGGCGACCGTGGCGCGGGCCTCTTCGAAGAGCTCGGTGGCTTCGCCGGCGAGGGTGTGCGCGCCGCGGTGCACGGCGGCGTTGCTCACCTCGTAGTAGCGGCGTTCGACGTCGATGACGCTTCGCGGCTTCTGCGAGGTGGCGCCGGAGTCGAGGTAGTTCAACGGGTGGCCGTTGACGGTGCGCGCGAGGATCGGGAAGTCGGCGCGCAGCCGCGACACCTCGGCGTCGTCGAGGGGGCCGCGGGTACCGGCCGAGGTGAGGTGCGGGGAGGTGTCGATCGTCACCCCTCTATTGCATCACGCCTCGGAGTAGGCCTGGTCGATCCGGGCGAGAAGATCGGCGTCGATCTCGGCGGGGTCGGCGATGCGGGCGCGGTGGGTGACCATGGAGTTCCAGGAGCCGGCGGGCTCGAAGCGCGCGCCCGGATCGGCACCCTTGAGCTTGACGCCCAGATCGAGTCGCTTGGCCGTGACGGCCACGATGGCGAACTTGCGGTCCCCGCGCACGAGGCTCACGTAGCTGTCGGTGGGGGCGAGCTCGACGTCGTCGCCGAGAGTGCGGGCGTGGGCGACGATCGCGTCGAAGGCAGGACGCCAGTGCGCCTTCGCCCCGGAGAACTGGGCGTCGACGCGGTCGGCGGCCGTCGGGCGGGGTGCCGCGTCGGCTTTGAGGATCGAGTAGATGGCCATGGCATGACCCCGGCCGAGCCCGAAGTCGGTGGCGAGCCACGTGACCACGTCGCCCGCTTTCACCCCGGGGCCCACGAGGCCGCGCTCGGCGGCCAGGGCGCGGAAGTCGTCGGGGCCCTTGCCGGTCTTCTCGCGGATGGTGTCGAGGTACGCCTGGAAGCTCATGCTCCGATCATGCCGGATGCGCGGGGCGAGCGGGCGGGCCGGCGCGCCTGGGTTCGGCGTGCGCGGGTCACCGCGTCAGGGTCTGCGTGCCAGGGTCAGCGCGCCAGGGACGTGACGCCGCCGGGCCCGACCAGCCCGGCGTGGTCGGGAACGCGCAGGTGCAGCTCGGGCAGCCACCCTGCGGGATCGGGCCAGCCGCGACCGGCCGGGAGGGTGGCGAGAGCCTGCCGCACTGCGGCGGTCGTCGCCGCAACGGGAACGACGCGCGCGGGCGCCGTGGCCGCGAGCACCCCGAGCCACCAGGCCGCCGCCCGCGGTTCGAGCGTCTCCGCGCCGAGCACGAGGTAGTAGTCGGGCAGCACCGACTCCCCCGCGGCGAACGCCGAGAGCGCCGAGGCGACCTCCACACGCAGCACGCCGGCCGTCGACGGATCGTCGAAGTAGCCCGACCACGCCCGTGCCACGGCGGCGAGCGGGTCGAGGTCGTGCACGAGGAACGGGCGCGACGCCGCTCCCAGCACCTCGCGCACGGGCGGCGCGCCCTCGCCGGTGAGCCGCAGCGCCTGCACGTTGGGCAGCCGGCCCAGCTCGCCCACCACCGCATCCGTCACCGCGCCCGCGAGCACGACGACGGTCGACGAGGGCGACCTCACGCCTCGGCTCAGGCCTGCTCGACCGTGACCGAGGTGCCGTAGGCGCACACCTCAACGCCGCCGGTGTCGCCGTAGTCGTTGGTCTCGAAACGGAACGCCACGACCGCGTTGCCGCCCCTCTGCTGGGCCTCGGCCGCCAGGCGGTTCAGCGCCTCGGTGCGGGTCTCGTGCAGCAGCTCGGTGATGCCCTTGAGCTCACCACCCGCGAGAGCCTTGAACGAGGCGCCGATGTTCGAGCCGATGTGACGCGAGCGCACGGTGAGGCCGAACACCTCGCCCTGCACGGCGGTGATGCGGTGGCCGGGGACGTCGTTGGTCGTGACGATGAGCATGTGCCCACGATAGCGTCGGGCCATGGATGCGCAGCCCCCTCCCCCGGTGCGGCGCGCGGCCGCCGCGGATTCCGCCTTGATCGCGCGCCTGCTCGACGCCTTCAACCGCGAGTTCGGGGTGCCCACCCCTGGTGTCACCGTGCTGGAGCACCGTCTCGAAGGGTTGCTGCGGCCCGAAGCCGTGCGGTGCTACCTGGCCCACGATCCGGGCCGCCCCTCCGACACCGTCGGATTCGCCCTCGTGACCCTGCGGCCCACCGTCTGGTACGACGGGCCAGTCGTCTCGCTCGACGAGCTCTACGTCGCACCGGCGCATCGCGACCGTGGGCTCGGCGGAGCCCTCCTCGCACGGGTCGTCGCCGAGGCCGCGGCCTCCGGCGCGGGGGCCGTGCAGATCGACGTCGACGAGGGCGACACGGCGGCGCAGCGGTTCTACCGCCGGCACGGGTTCTCGGAGACCGATCCCGACACGGGCGAGCGCGGGATCGCGTTCTGGCGCGAGCTGGAGGCCTGAACCGTCACGGTGTGGACTCGTCGGCCCGGCACATCCGTTCGCCGAGCCCGGCTAGGGTGAGGGGTGGTCCCGGGGCGAACGACAGGGACCATCGACGGGAGGGTCTCGCGTGGACACGGAAGAGCCGGGGCACGAGCTCGACCGCCTGGTGACCGAGGGCCGCTGGGATGCGGTGGTGGCGATCCTCGACCATCGGTGGGGAGAAGTGCTCTCCGCAGATCCGGAGGCGGTCAAGCGCGCGGTCAATGCCCTGCCCGCCTCGGTGCTCGAGGCGAATCCGCGCTGGTCGCTCGCCGCGAACTACGTGAACCGCTTCGTCTCGAACGGGCAGACCCCCACCACGATCTTCCGCGGCACCTCGCCCACTCCCGAGCCCGTGAGCCTGCTCGACCTGCTCGCAGGGCTCACGAGCAAGATCGCCGAGCGCCGCGCCAGAGGACGGTACTCGGATGCGGTGGAGGCGGCCGCGGAGGCCCGCTCGCTGCTCGACGAGGCCGACGACACCAGTCGCACCTCGCTGAGGCAGGCGCTGCCCGAGATCGCATTCCAGTGGGGCATGGCGTGGGAGTACGCCGGCGACAGCAAGCGCGCGGCGCAGGAGTACGCGGAGAGCTACGACTCCGCGGTGGCGATCGACCACCGTCTGGCCACCGCGTCGGCGGCGGGGGCGCTGGCCTGGCTGCACGCCATCGCCGGCCGCAACATCCAGGCACGGCAGTGGCTCGACCGCCTGCCGCCCGTGGGCGAGGAGTGGTGGGGCAACCGCGCTGCGGTGACGGCCCGCTTCGCGCGCACCCAGCTGCTGGTCGACGAGTTCCGTCTCTCGGAGGCACGCGCCGAGGCCGCGACCATCAGTCTGCGCGGCGTGCCGGAGCGCTGGCCGGCGCAGAAGTACCTCCTCGCCCTCATCGAGGACGATCCCGCCGTGTGTCTCGACCTGCTCACTCAGATCGACTCCTCCGCGGCGACACTCCCCGCCGACGCGGTCTCCCAGGGGGCCTGGTCGCCCTTCGTGGCGATCGCACGGTCGGTGCTGCTCGGGCGCCTCGGCAACTGGGCGGCTGCACGTGAGGCCCTCGACACGATCCATCTCGACGAGCGCGGCACGGAGTTCGGGGCCCTCCACATCCGGCTCTGGAAGGCGGCGGCGGCGCTGGTCACCGGAGACGTGGCCCGCGCGAGACGCAACAGCTCCACCCTCATCGGTCAGTCGACCGCGTCGCCGCGGGTGCTGGTCGGGGCGCTGGCGGTCTCGGCGGTCGCGGCTCGCCGATCCGGCGACGAGGAGACGGCTGCCACCCACCTCGACATGGCCGTCGCGCTCGCCGCGCAGCACCGCCTGTTCGCCCCGCTCACCGTCGTTCCCCCGGCCGAACTGCGCGATCTCGTTGTGGCGGCGGGTGCCACACTGCCGGCCGACGTCGAGAGCGCCCTGTTCACCGACGATGCGGCCGTCGTGTCCGATCCCGATCCGTTCCTCGGGCTCACCCCTCGTGAACTCGCCGTGGTGCGCAGCATGGTCGCACGCTCGAGCGTCGACGAGGTGTCGACCGAACTGTTCGTGTCGCGCAACACGATCAAGAGCCAGCTGCGGTCGGCCTACCGCAAGCTCGGTGTCGGGTCGAAGGCGGCGTTGGAGGAGCTCGCGCTCCGGCACGGGTACGCACCCGCTGACGAGTGACGCCCGGCGGGGATGCGCGCGGAGTGCCTGACGTGCCAGAGTCAGACATGGCCATCACCGTGAACTCCGACAATTTCGTCCGTGCCGAGACCGCCCGCATGTTCCACGACCTCCAGCGCGACGCCGGCGGGGTCAACCTCTTCTCGCACAACCGCACGCCCGCGGCGATCGACGCGCAGACGGTCATCCGTCTCAACCGCGACACCCTCTACAGCTTCGCGGTGGTCGACCTCGCCGAGGGCGCGACCCTCACCGTCCCCGAGCACGGCGACCGCTACCTCTCGGTGATGATCGTCGACGAAGACCATCTCATCCACCGCACCTATCACGACGCCGGCAGCTACCCGCTCTCGGCCGCCGAGCACGGCACGCGGTACGTCACCGTCGCGGCCCGCGTGCTCGTCGACCCGAACGACCCGGCCGACCTCGCGGCGGTGCACGCCGTGCAAGACGGCCTGCTCATCGAGGCGGTGTCGTCGGATCCGTTCGTGCTCGACGACTACGACACGGAGTCCTTCGACGAGACCCGATCCGCCCTGCTCACGCTCGCGAGCCGCCTCACGGGGTACACCCGCATGTTCGGGTCGGCCGACGAGGTCGACCCGGTGCGGCACCTCATCGGCACGGCGGCGGGCTGGGGCGGCCTGCCCACGAGCGAGGCCGTCTACGTCGGGGCCAACCCGCGGCTCGCCCCCGGCCGCTACGAACTGACGGTGCGGGATGTGCCGGTCGACGGGTTCTGGTCGATCTCGGTCTACAACGCGGCCGGATTCTTCGAGCCGAACGCCTCGAGTGCCTACACGATCAATGACATCACGGCCGTCAAGAACGACGACGGATCGGTGACGGTGCGTTTCGGCGACTTCCCGGAGGGCACACCCAACGTGATCCCCACGCCCGAGGGCTGGAACTACCTGGTGCGCCTGTACCGTCCCCACCCCGAGATCCTCGACGGCAGCTGGAGCTTCCCCGTGCTGGGGGCGTGACCCGCGGGTCGTGCCGGCGCCGGGCGTGACCCTGGCGCTCCACAGTTCTGGGCCGCGGTCGCCCGGCGGTCGCGCCCCGGCGCCCCGTGGCGATCATCGTCATCGACATCGACGACTTCACACTCGTGAACGACCGGCACGGCCACGGCGCGGGCGACGAACTGCTCTGCGAGGTCACGGCGCTCTGGGCGTCGGCCATCAGGGGCACGGATGCGATCGCCCGGGTGGGCGGCGACGAGTTCGTGGTCGTGATGGAACGCGCGATGGGCGACCAGGCCCGTGCCGTTCTCGACCGTGTGCGCGGGCTGACCGCGCAGTCGTTCTCCGCCGGCATCGCGGCGTGGGATGGGCTCACGCCCTTCGAGGCGATGGTGGCGCGGGCCGACGAGGCGCTCTACGCCGACAAGCGGCTCCGCCGGGGCGCTCCCTGACCCTGACACAGGCGCGCTGGAAGCCTTCAACGACAAAGATCCGGCGCAGCCCGTGGGGGCTGCGCCGGATCTTTTCTGCCAGGTGACCTGGACTTCTTCGTTGCGGGGACAGGATTTGAACCTGCGACCTCTGGGTTATGAGCCCAGCGAGCTACCGAACTGCTCCACCCCGCGGCACAAGAGAAAACTCTAGCACAGGTTTCAGGTGGGAGCGAATCGGGCTACTCGGCTCCGTGCAGGCGGCTACTCCGAGGCCGCGATGGCCCGGTCGATCGCGTCTTTCAGGCGCTGGTCGGCCTCGCCGTAGGCGGCCCAGTCACCGGCCGCCATGGCGGCGTCGCGGTCGGCGAGCGCCTGCTCGGCGTCGGCTAGGGCGGCCATCAGCACGGGGTCGCCGGTGGCGCCGCCCGAACCGGTGCCCGGGTCGGTGGTGCCGGTACCGGGGTCGGTCGTTCCGGTGCCCGGATCGGTGGTCCCCGTGTCGGGATCGGTCGTCCCGGTGTCGGGATCGACCGGCTCCACGTCGCCGTCACCCGCCGACGCCCCCGAGTCTCCCCCGAACAGCACGTCGAGCGCTCCGTCGAGGGTGTCCTCGAACGCGATCTCGTTACCGAACGACACGAGCACCTTCTGCAGCAGCGGGAAGCTCGTCTCACCGCGCGACTGCACGTACACCGGCTGCACGTAGAGCAGACCGCCGCCCACGGGCAGGGTGAGCAGGTTGCCGCTGATCACGCTGCTCTCGCCCTGCCGCAGCAGGTTGAGGGCGCCCGAGACCGCCGGGTCGGCCGAGAAGCTGTTCTGCACCTGGCCGGGCCCCGGTATCGTGTCGTCCTTCGGCAGCGTGAGCAGCCTCAGCTTGCCGTAGTCGTCGGACTTCTCCCCGTCGGTCGAGCCGGCGTTCGCATCCACCGCCAGGTAGCCCGTGAGCACGCTCCGCGACGACTCCGCCTCCTGCTGCGAGAGCGGGATGAACGTCGAGTACAGCGAGTACGACGGGTCGTCCTGCGTGGGCATCTGCAGGGTGAGGTAGTACGGCGGCTGCAGCGTGGGGCTGGTGGCCGAGGAGGTCGGGTCGTTGGGCGTCGTCCAGGCGTCCTCCTGCGAGTAGAAGGAGCCCGCATCCGTCACGTGGTAGGTGCCGAGGATCGACCGCTGCACCTTGAACAGGTCGGCCGGGTAGCGCACGTGGCTCATGAGGTCGCCCGACATCTCGCTGATCGGCTTGATGGTGGCCGGGTAGATCTTCTCCCAGGTCTGCAGCAGCGGGTCGCTCTCGTCCCAGGCGTAGAGCGTGACCGAGCCGTCGTAGGCGTCGACCGTGGCCTTGACCGAGTTGCGGATGTAGTTGATGTCGTCGACCGGGTACGCCGGGGTGGGCGTGTAGGTGTCGGCGATCGACTCGCTGAGCGACTGCACTTTGGAGTACGGGTAGTTCGCCGAGGTGGTGTAGCCGTCGACGATCCACACGATCCGCCCGTCGACCACCGAGGGGTAGGGGTCGGAGTCGATGGTGAGGTAGGGCGCCACCTTCGACACGCGCTGCGCGGGGTCGCGGTCGTAGAGGATCTGCGAGTCGTCGTTCACCGCATCCGACAGCACGATCTGCTCGGACTGGAACTTCAGCGCGTAGACGAGCCTCTTGAAGATGTTGTCGAGCTTCGGCCCGCCGTCGCCCTGGAAGGTGGTGTAGGTCTGCGAGGCGCCGTCGGTGCCCGACGGGTAGTCGAGCTCCACGTTCGAGCCGCCCTCGGGCCCGCCCACGATGGAGTACGCGGGCGAGTTCTCACCGAAGTACACGCGCGGCTCGAAGTCGCCGAGCTCGCCCACCGACGGGATGCCCGACTCCAGGAACACGGGCTGGCCGTCGGCCGAGCGCTGGTTGCCGTAGGCAGCGACCACGCCGTAGCCGTGGGTGTAGACGACGGTCTGGTTGTACCAGGTGGCCGAGGCGCCCAGGGCGTCGATGTCGATGTCGCGCACGGTGACCACTGCATCCTGCACCTGGCCGTCGATGTCGTAGCGGTCGACGTCGAGGTGCTCGGGGAACTGGTAGTACTGCCTGAACTGCTGCAGCTGCTGGAACGACCGCGACACGAGGGCGGGGTCGAGGATGCGGATGTTGGCCGTGGTCTCGGCGTCGTTGCGCAGCGCACCCGCCTCGGCCGTGGTGGTGGCCTCGTAGGGCGTCTCCTCCACGTCGGCGACCCCGTAGGCGTCGCGCGTCATGTCGATGTTGCGCTGGATGTACTCGGCCTCGAGCGTGCGCTCCGAGGGGTCGACCTGGAACCGCTGCACCACCCACGGCGCGAGCGAGCCCAGGATGAGGGCGCTCACCACGAGCAGGGCCGTGCCGATGATGGGCAGCCGCCAGCGGCCGATGACGGCGGCGACGAGGAAGAGGATGGCGACGATGGCCGCGATGCCGGCCAGGATCTGAAGACCCGGGATGGTGGCGTTGACGTCGGAGTAGCTCGCTCCCGTGATGAGCCCCGAGCTGTTGGCGAGCGTGGCGTACTGGTCGAGCCAGATGCTCACGGCCTGCAGCAGCAGGTAGACGGCGGCGGTGACGGCCATCTGGATGCGCGCGATCTTCGAGATGCGCACCTCACGCTGCGAGAACCGGATGGCCCCGTAGAGGTAGCTCGTGGCGATGGCCGCGAGCCCCGACACGATCACGACGGCGGAGGCGAACCCCACGACCCCGCGCCAGAACGGGAGGTCGTAGATGTAGAACGAGATGTCGAGCCCGAACTGCGGGTCGGTCTGGCCGAACGCGGTGCGGTTGAGGTACTGCAGCGTGAGCTGCCACCGGGAGGCGGTGGCGACACCCGCGAACAGGCCGAGCACCGCGGGCACGCCGAAGGTGGCGAGACGGCGGAGCGGCTCGATGACCTGCTGGTAGCGGTCGAGCTGCGAGTTGAGCTTGGCGTACACCGGCCGCCAGCGGAAGGCAATCTCGATGGAGGCCCACACGGGCAGTGCCATGGCGAAGAAGCCGATGACGAACATCACCCCGGCCGCGAGCCACTGCGTGGTGAGCACGTTGAGGAAGCCGAGCTGGTCGTACCAGAGGATCTCGGTGTAGAGCGTCGAGAAGACGAAGAACAGGATGGCGAGCACCACCACGATCGCGATCGCGATCGCGAGAGTGACTCTCGAACGTCGTGCGGGCTTCTCTGCTGATTGGGAAGTCACGTATGCCTCTGCGTCTGGTGCCGGTGTCTGTCAATCCTAGACACTCCGAATACTAGGAGCGACCGGCTGGGAGCCCGCTGGCGGGCCGCCGTGCGTCAGCTGGCGGCGCTCAGCACGCTGTCGCAGGTGGGCAGCGCCGAGGTGTCCCCTCCGCTCGCGATGGCGTCGAGCGCCGCCATCGAGTCGTCGAGGGTCGACACGGCGAACACCGTGAGCCCGTCGGGCACATGGCCCACGACCTCGCCGCAGTTCGACGCGGGGGCGAGGAACCAGCCGGCCCCCGCATCCTTCGCCCCGTACATCTTCTGGCGGATGCCGCCGATCGCGCCCACCTCGCCCGCGGCGTCGATGGTGCCCGTGCCGGCCACGTTCTGGCCGCCGTTCAGCTCGCCGGGGGTGAGCATGTCGATGATGCCGAGTGCGAACATCATGCCGGCGCTCGGCCCGCCCACGTTGTCGAGCTGGATCTCGACGTCGAACGGGAAGTCGTAGCTCTGCATCACGGTGATGCCGAGGGCCGGCGTTCCCGTCGTGTCGGAGATCTGGGGCACGATGCCGACGGTCTCCTCGGTGCCGTCCTCGTGCTGCACGACGACCTGCGCGGGCTGCTCGGTGCCGTTCGCGGCGAGCGCCGCACGCAGCTCGTCGACGTCGTCGGCAGACGTGCCGTTGACGCTGAGGATGAGGTCGCCCTCCACGAGCGAGCCGGCCGAGGGCCCCTCGTCGTCGACCGCGGCGACCGCGAGCTCGGTGCCGAACGCGATGTCCTGCTGGGTGAGCGCGGCGGCGATCGCGGCCTGCTGGCTGTCGACCATGAGGGTCGCGTTCTGCTCGTTGCGCTCCTCGGTGGTGACGCTCGGCGGGTACACCTGGTCGATCGGGAGCACGGCCTTGGTGGGGTCGAACCAGGCGCTGAGGATCTCGGCCCAACTCGGCCGCGACTCCGGGGTGCCGCGCACCGACACCGTGAGCATGTCGAGGGTGCCCGCCGTGGGATAGGTCTCGGTGCCCTCGATCGAGATGAGCGGCACCTCCTCGCCGTCCTGCTCCTGGGTGCCGAGGGTGTCGTAGACGGGGCCCGGCTGCTCGATCACGTAGGGCGCGGGCAGGAGGCTCATGACCAGGCCCAGCACCAGGGCGACGATGAGCACCGTCCACCCGGCATTGACGGGGCCGGTGACCCGGCGCGCGCCGGAGCGGGGGCGTGCCGGTGCGCCCTCGGGTTCGAACAGGGTCACGCTGTCCTTTCGGGACGAGGAGGTGGGGAGCCCGTGTTCGCCACGGGCGCACGGCCGGACGGTCAAGCTTATGGGAAAACCCAGCCTCCGCGACGGGCCACGAGTTAGCGTAGAAGCACTCTCTGACAGCGTGCAGGGAGTGTGCAGAGAACGCGGAAGGAAGAGCTGTGAGCGACCAGTCCCCAGATCGGCCGGAGGACGAGTTCCGCGACATGCTGCGGGCGTTCCTCTCCGGCGAGTCCGACATCGACCCCGCCAAGCTCGCGAGCGCGGCGGGCCTGCCCTCCGACCCCGCGGCCGTCTCGCAGCTCATGC
Organism: Herbiconiux moechotypicola; assembly: GCF_024979255.1. Taxonomy (GTDB): domain Bacteria; phylum Actinomycetota; class Actinomycetes; order Actinomycetales; family Microbacteriaceae; genus Herbiconiux; species Herbiconiux moechotypicola. The sequence continues at coordinate 121,852 of NZ_JANLCN010000006.1, read as the reverse complement.
AGCAGCTCCAGAACGCCATGCAGTCCAGCGCCGACGGCGTGAACTGGGATGCGGCACTCACGCAGGCGAAGGAGATCGCGGGCCCCGGCTCGCTCTCCGTCACCGATCAGCAGCGCTCGCAGCTCGAGCAGGCCCTCCACATCTCCTCGATGTGGCTCGACGAAGTCACCTCCCTCTCGGAGTCGGCCGTCGCGCCCCGCCTTCTCACGCGCACCGAATGGGCCACCACGACCATCCCGGTGTGGTCGCAGCTGGCCGAGCCGGTGGCCGTGAGCATCTCGGATGCGCTCACCACCGTGCTGAAAGACCAGGCACCCGAAGAGATGGCCGGCATGCTGGCCGGGGCGAGCCAGCTCATGCGCAACCTGGGCGGAACCCTGTTCGCCATGCAGCTGGGCCACATCGTGGGTCAGCTCTCCCAGGAGGTGGTGTCGGGCGGCGACATCGGCATCCCCCTGCTCGAGGAGGGCCAGGCGGCGCTGCTCCCCCAGAACATCGCGGCCTTCGGCGACGGCCTCGACATCCCGGCCGACGAGGTGCAGCTCTACCTCGCCGTGCGCGAGCTCGCCCACGCGCGCCTGTTCAAGCACGCGCGCTGGCTGCGCCTGCACGTCATCTCGTCGATCACGGAGTTCGCCAAGGGCATCACCATCGACACCTCGCGGCTCGAGGAGCTCGCCGAGAGTTTCGACCCCTCCAACCCCGAAGAGCTCCGCGCGGCGATGGCCAGTGGCGCCCTCATCCCCCCGAAGACCGAGCAGCAGCTGCACGCGCTCGGGCGACTGGAGACCACGCTCGCCCTCATCGAGGGGTGGGTCGACACGGTGACGGCGCAGGCGTCGAGCCGGCTGCCGCGCTGGAACGCGATCGCCGAGACCGTGCGGCGCCGGCGCGCCACGGGCGGCCCGGCCGAGTCGGCGTTCGGTGCCCTGATCGGGCTCGAGCTCCGGCCGCGCCGGCTGCGCGAGGCCGCGGCCCTGTGGCAGGCGGTGACGGATGCGGTGGGCCCGGAGCAGCGCGACGCGCTCTGGTCGCATCCCGACCTGGTGCCCACCTCGGCCGACCTCGACGACCCGGCCGCGTTCGTGGCCCGGCTGCAGGCGGGCGCGCCCGAGCCCGACGAGATGGATCAGGCGCTGGAAGACCTGCTGCGCGGCGAGGAGTCGCGCGGGGAGGGCGAGCAGCCGCCGGCACCGTGAGGCGCCGACGTCGGCCGTGCTGCTGACTGCTCCTGCACGGATGTGCTCTGACGAGATTCTCGGTCGGTGCCTGTGGAGAACTCCTGAGGGTGCTCGGCGGTGGTGCATGCTGCAGGGGTGATCTTGCGACTCGATCCCTCCGCGCCTGTGGTGTGGCGCACCCCCTCCAGCGTGCAGTTCGGCATCGAGCGCCCGCACGCCGTCGTGGCGCTCGAGAGCGCGCACGACGAGCAGGCGCTCGAACTGCTGCGCCGCGGGGTCACCCCGTTGGGCCTGCGCTCGCTGCTGGCGGCCGAGGGCGCTCCTGCGTCGTGTGCCGAGAGCATCGTAGAGCGTCTCGGCCCCGCGGTGGTGACCACGGAGTCGGCACCGGCGCATGCGCCGCTCGCCGGCTCGCGGGTGTGCGTCGACGGGCGCGGGCAAGCGGCCGAATGGATCGCGGCCCTCGTGCAGCGGTGCGGCGCCGTGCTCGTCGAGGTCGACGGCACGGCGCGCGACGGCGACGTGGGCCCGGTCGATCTCGCGGTGCTCGTGTCGGCGTTCGCCACGGCGCCGCGGCGCGCAGCGGTGTGGTTGCGGCGCGATGTGCCGCACCTGCTCGTGGAGTTCGGCGACCGCTCGGTGCGCGTGGGTCCGGTCGTGGTGGCCGGTGAAGGGCCCTGCTCCACGTGCATCGAGCACCATCGGCGCGACGCCGACCCGGCGTGGCCGGCCATCGCCGCCCAGCTCGTGCGCCGCGCGCCGCCCACGGCCGACGCGCTGGGCATCGCGGCGGCCGCACCGCTCGCGGTGGAGGTGGCGGTGGCGCATCTGACGGCGCGGGGCGCTGCGTCGTGGCACGCGCGCGCTCTCCGGTGGCACCACCCGCTCCTCGGTGGGTCGGCGGGGGCCGGGCCGTCGGTCAGCCGCGAGGAGCTGGAGTCGCACCCGTGGTGCGGGTGCCGATCTCCGACAGGAATCGCGATGCCGTCCGGTCCTGGCCCCGTCGCTGACCGCGGGCTGCCCACGAGAGCTCGAGGTAACGGCGTGCCCGGGTGATGCCCACGTAGAGCAGGCGGCGCTCCTCGTCGACGGCGTCGAAGCCGACGGCATGGGCGATCGGCAGGAGGCCCTCGGCGACGCCCACCACGAAGACGGCGGGCCACTCGAGACCCTTGGAGGAGTGGAGGGTGGCGAGAGTGACGGCGCGCAGCGTCGGCTCGTGCTGGGTGGCCTGGCGCGCCAAGAGTTCGTCGGTGAACTGACGGAAGCTGGAGCCGGCGGGCATCGCCTCAGCGAGGCCCATCAGGGCGTTGAGCGACTCCCACCGGTCGCGCTCGGCGCCGGTGCCCTCCGGAGCGTGCTGCGACCAGCCGCGCGAGCGGAGCACGTCGCTCACCGACTTGAACAGGGGTTCGTCGACGATCGTCACCGAGGCCGCGCGCAGTTCCATCACGGCGCGTTTCACGTCGGGCTGGTCGAAGAACCGCGCGGCGCCGCGCACCTGTGAGGGCACGCCCGCGTCGGCGAGCGCCTGTTCGAGCACGACCGACTGCGCGTTCACGCGGTACAGCACCGCGATGTCCTGCGGCGGCGTTCCCTGCGCGATGAGCTGCGCGATCCGCGCGGCGACGGCGCGTGCCTCGTCGCTGTCGCTCGCATAGGCCGTCACGGCGGGCTGCGCGGGCTCGGCGGGCTGCGCGGGCTCGGCGGGCTGCGCGAGCTCGGCGGGCTGCGCGAGCTCGGCGGTCGTGACCGGCTCAGCGGGGCCGCTCGGCTCGATCGCGCGCAGGGTGAGGGCGCCGGGCCTGCCCCGCATGAGACTGTTGGCGGCGTGCACGATGGGCGCCGTCGAGCGGTAGTTGCGGTCGAGCGACACCATGGAGGCGCTCGGGTAGCGCCGCGAGAATCCGAGCAGGAAGTCCGCACTCGCGCCCGCGAAGGAGTAGATGGTCTGGCTGGCGTCGCCGACCACGCACAGGTCGCGCCGCTCACCGAGCCACAGCTCGAGCAGGTGCTGCTGCAGCGGCGACACGTCTTGGTACTCGTCCACCACGAAGAAGCGGTACTGCTCGCGCACCTGCATCGCCACCGAGGGCTCGAGCTCGATCATGCCCGCCGTGGCGAGCAGCACGTCCTCGAAGTCGAGCTGTCGTCGCTCGTCTTTCAGCTGCTCGTAGCGCGCCTGCAGCTCGAGCAGCTGCTCCACGCTCAGCCCGCCCGGCACCGCACGACTCGACCTGGCCGCCCGACCGTATTCCTCGATCGACAGCTCCGACACCTTGCGCCACTCGATCTCGGCCGCCACGTCGCGCAGCGCCGCGGTGTCGAGTCGCAGCCTGAGTTGCTCGGCCGCGTGGGCGATCGCCCTGGCCTTGTTGTCGATGATGCGGGGGGCCTCACCGCCCACCACCTGCGGCCAGAAGAAGTTGAGCTGCGAGAGCGCTGCGGCGTGGAAGGTGCGCGCGGCCACGGCACCCGCGCCGAGCGGGCGGAGCCGGGTGCGCAGTTCGCCCGCCGCACGACTGGTGAACGTGAGCGCCATGACCCGGTTCGGCGGGTAGACGCCCGTGGCCACGCCGTAGGCGATGCGGTGCGTGATGGCGCGCGTCTTGCCGGTGCCCGCACCGGCGAGGATGCACACCGGACCGAGCAGGCTGCTCGCCGCCACGCGCTGCTCAGGGTCGAGCGCGGCGAGCAGCGCGTCGGCCTCGGGAACGGCCTGATCGCCCCCGAGCGCGGTGGCGCTCGACGCCGGGGGTCGGCCGTCGGGAATCCCCGTCATGCGGTGTGATGCTCCGGAAGGGGGCCGCCGTACCAGCGCTCGATGATGGCCCGGGCGATCGACGAGGGGCCGGGCAGAAGCACGTCGACAGCGGGGTCGGCGACCTCGGCGCGGCTGAACCAGCGCAGCTCGAGGATCTCGTCGCCGTCGGGCCGCAGCACCGCGCCGTCGTCGGCCCTCGCGAGGAACCCCACCATGAGGGAGGCGGGAAAGGGCCACGGCTGCGAGCCCACGTACTCCGGGTTGCGGATGACCACGCCCGACTCCTCGGCGACCTCGCGCACGGCGGCGGCTTCGAACGACTCCCCCGGCTCCACGAAGCCCGCGAGCAGCGAATAGCGGTTGTGCTCCCACAGTGCGTTCGAGCCGAGCAGGATGCGGTCCTCGGCGTCGGTGATCCCCACGATGACGGCGGAGTCGGTGCGCGGGAAGAGTTCGACGTCCTCGGCCACGCAGCGCCGCACCCAGCCGGCGCTCTCGATCGTGGTGGGCGAACCGCAACGCGGGCAGAACTCGTGGTTGGAGTGCCAGTTGGCCATGGCCAGCGCCTCGGTGAACACGCCGGCGGCGAGGTCGTCGAGCAGCACGGCGATCCGGCGCAGGTCGAGCCAGGCTCCGCCGTCGACGGCCGTCAGTGCGTCGGCCCCTTCGTCGTCGAGCGAGACGGCGAAGACCGGTGCGCCGGCGACCGTCTCCGCCGAGGACTCCAGGGTCGTGCCGAGGTAGAGCACCACCGGCCCGTTCGTGTGCGTCGCCGCGTCTGTGGCCGGTGGGGAGTCGGGCCCTGTGATGCCCACCAGGCCCTCCAGCGCATCCGGAGCCACCAGGCGCAACGACGGGCGCGCATCCTCCTCGCCGGCCGGTCGGCCGAGGGCCAGGCCGCGATGCAGTACGAGCACACGGGCGTGCTCGTGGCGCCACAGGTCGCGCTGCCGCTCGGGCACCCCGCGCGAGGCGTGGTCGCGATCGACGGCGGCCCTCGACAGCGGCAACGTGGCGTGAAAAGCGCGAGACATGGTTGCCCAATCGTGCGTGGCGGAAACCGTGGCCGGAGCGCGCCGCCCTACTCTGGAAGGCATGGCGAGATCCCACCTCACTCTAGCCGCGCTGGCGACCTCCGCCGTCGCCGGAGCCGACATCGTGGCGTCGCGTGCGCTCTCCTCCTCGGGCGCCGGGCGCTTCGACTCCGCGGTCGTCACGCTCCGCTCCGGCGAGGAGTACACGGTGCGGGTGCCCACCGGCCCCGACGCCGAGTCCGAGCAGTCCCGCGACCTCGTCGCCCTCAACGCCCTCACCGCCGGGGTGCGGTCGCGACTGCCGTTCCACATCCCGGCCCTCATCGGCCAGGCCCCGATCGGCGGCACGCGCGCGCTCGTCTACGACTACATCCAGGGCAGGCCCGCCACCCTCGCCGATGTCGGCGGCGAGCACAGCGCCTCCGACTCGATCGGCCGGGCCATCGCGGCGGTGCACTCGCTGCCCACCTCGGTCGTCTCCGACGCCGGGCTGTCGTCGCAGTCCGCCACGCAGGCGGCCGCGACGGCGAAGAAGCTCGCCGAGCGCGCGGGCGCCACCGGCAAGGTGCCGAAAGAGCTGCTCACCCGCTGGGCTCTCGCGATCGACGACAGCGCACTGTGGCAGTTCCAGCCCACGGTGGTGCACGGCTCGCTGGCGCCGGAGTCGTTCCTCGTCTCGGGCGATCAGGTGTTCGGTGTGCTCGGCTGGCACGAACTCAAGGTGGGCGATCCCGCCCTCGACCTGTTCTGGCTCAACTCGGCCGCGCGCGCCGAGAGCGCCGACCGGGTGTTCGCCGCCTACGAGGGCGCCCTGGGCCGCCCTGCCGACCGTCAGCTGCGCAAACGCGCGCGCCTCTACGCCGAGCTCGAGATCGCCCGTTGGCTGCTGCACGGCCACGACACGCGCGACCAGGCGATCGTGGCCGACGCCGAGGCCATGCTGGCCGGCCTCAGCAGCACCGTGCAGAACGACCTGCTCAACCCGCTCTCCACCGACACCGGCCAGATCATGGCCGTCGAAGACGTCGAGGCGATGCTCGACCGCACGCCCCTCGCCGACCGCTTCGGCGAAGGCGACCGCGTCGCGCACGCCAACCGCATCGCCGAGGACTGAGGATGCTCAGCCGAGCGTGCTCCGCACGAGCCGCTCGAGCTCGGCCTCGTCGTCGAGCATGGTCGGCCTGACGACGGCGTCGTCGGAGACGAAGTAGAAGCAGGCGTCGACCCGCTCCACATCGATGCCGGCCCAGCGCGCGTAGGCGAGTCGGTAGAGAGCGAGCTGAAGCTGCTTCAGTTGCAGCTCCTCCTCGTCGCGGGGGGCCTTGCCCGTCTTCCAGTCGACCACGAGAAAGCCATCCCCCTCGGCGAAGATCGCGTCGATCTTGCACACCACGATGCGCCCGCCGAGCACGAGGTGGAGTTCGCGCTCCACCTCGACGGCGTCGCGCTCGGCGAACTCCGAGCGTTCGAAGGTGGCGATGAGCTCCGCGAGTCGGCGCTCGTCGTCGTCGAGCTCGTCCGCCGCGCGCCAGGTTGCGCTCTCGAGAGCTGAGACACCGGGCGCGGACGCACCGGAGGCACCGGCGTCGTCTCCGAGATCGTCGTCGTCGAACTCGAGCTCGTCGGCGAACGCGTCGAGGTCGCCCGACGAGGGCGACGCCGCCGCGAGCAGCTCGCCTCCGCGGTCGCGGAAGCGGTTCTCCACCCAGCTGTGGAACCGGGTGCCGAGACGGGTCTGGCGGAACGGGCGCTCGGGCATCGGCCGTCGCAGCGTTCGCAGCACCGCCTGCGGGTCGGCGACGTAGTCCTTGAACCGCGAGGCCGGGATGCGTACCGGCACGTCGAGCCGCGCCGCGCGCATCCGGTCGGCCCGTTCGGCCAGCAACAGCTCGATCTCGGAGTCCCACGGGGTGGGAGCCGCGGGGTCGGACCCCTCCACCAGCGCCGCAGCCGACTCCATCCGGCCTCGCCGCGTGCCGAGCGGCTCCCGGGGCCAGCTCACCCAGGACTCGGTCTCGGCGAGCGGGTTCTGCTCGTGCTCGGAGCGGTCGGGCAGCACCTCCGCCTCGACAACGCCGGCCTCGGCCAGCTCGTGCAGGTAGCGGCTCGGCGGGCGCGCGGTGACACCGGTCGACCAGAACGAGCCCGACACCAGGAGCGCGTCGCGCGCGCGCGTCACCGCCACGTAGGCGAGGCGGCGCTGCTCCGCCGCGTAGTGCTCGGCGTTCGCCTCGCGGAACTCCTCGAGAACCGGCCCGAACGCGGTCTGGGTCTCGATCCCCTGCCAGTCGAGCATCGGCAGCTCGGCGCGGTCGCCCCGGAAGTCGTAGGGCAGCTCGCCGAACGCCAGCCAGCCGAGCTTGCTGCGCGGGTCGCCCGGCAGCTCGCCCTCCACCATCCGCGGCACGGCGACCAGGTCCCATTCCAGACCTTTGGCACCGTGGATGGTGAGGATCTGCACGGTGCCGGGCTCGGCCGGATCGCTCCGCGGTTCGAGCCGCTCGCGTTTCTCCGCCTCCTCCAGCCAGGCGAGGAAGTCGCCGAGCCCCGACGACGGGTCGAGGGCGAGGAAGGAGACGAGCTGCTCCGAGAAGGCGTCGAGTGCCGCGCGGCCCTCTGCGGCGTGGGGGCTCGCGAGCACCTCCACGTCGAGCAGCAGCTCCTGCTGCACGAGGTCGACGAAGTCGACGAGTCCGAGGCCGGCGCGGGTGCGCAGTTCGGCGAGCTGGGCACCGGCTCGGCGCAGCCGGTCGAGTCCCACCGGCGAGAAGCCTTCCAGGGCGGAGTGACCCTCGGGCGCGGTGGCGACGAAGTCGAGCGCGTCGACGATCGACCGGTCTTCGTCGGCCACGACCGAACCCCGGATGCGCCCGGCCACGGCCGGTTCGAGCTTCTGGAAGCGATGGTCGCGCTCGGCGATCCACGAGGCGAGGGCGCGAAGGGCCGCGAGGTCGCGCACCCCGATGCGCCAGCGGGCACCGCCCAGCACCCGCAGGAGGTCGGCCCCGGCGGTGGGGTGGTAGAGCACGCGCAGCGTGGACACGAGGTCGGCCACCGCGGGCTGCATGAGCAGACCGCCGAGCCCGAGCACGTGATACGGGATTCCCCGGCGCTCCAGAGCGGCCGTGAACGGCTCGATCTTCTTCACCGAGCGGCACAGCAGCGCCGCTGTCGGTGGCTCGGCGGCGGCCAGCCTGCGCTGGAACCAGGAGGCGACCGCGTCGGCCTCCTCGGTGACCGTCTCGGCGAACGCGGTGTCGACCGACCCCTCACCCGCGCCCGGCCGCGGCTGCAGGCTCTCCACCACGACCGCGCTCTCGGCCGTGAGCGGCGTCACCAGCGCGTTGGCCGCATCCAGCACCCGGGTCGGGTTGCGCCAGCTCGTCGACAGCGCGAACGGCTCGCCCGAGGCGCCGAAGTCGGTCGCGAACCGGGCGAGGTTGGCGGCGCTCGCCCCGCGCCAGCCGTAGATGGACTGGTGCGGGTCTCCCACCGCCATCACCGCATGCCCCGCGAACAGGCGTGCGAGCAGCCGGGTCTGCACCACGCTGGTGTCTTGGTACTCGTCGAGCAGCACCACCCGGCTGCGGTCGCGGTAATCGGCGACGATGGCCGGGGAGCTCTCGGCGACGGCGAGGGCGAGGGCGATCTGGTCGGAGAACTCCACGTAGCCGCGCCGCACCTTCTCGGCCGCGTACTCCTCGGCGAGGGCGAGCACGAGCGGGAGCGGCGCCACCGCCTCGATGGAACGGCGCAGGGGTGCGTAGACGTCGCGCACCCGCGACGACCCCGTGGGCAGCTCGGCCAGCGCCGCGAAGCGGTCGGCGTACCGGCCGACCGCACCCGCGTCGGCCACGTTCTCGGCGAGGGCGCGGCTGAGAGCGAGCACCGCGCTCGTGACGGCGTCGACCTGCCGGTCGACCTTCAGCAGACGCTCGTCGGAGCTGCCCACCACGACCGACCGGGTGAGCTGCCAGGCCGAGGCCTCGCTCAGGACGGCGGCCTCGCTCTCGCGGCCGATGACGGTCGCGTTCTCGCGGTAGATGCCGTTGGCGAAGGCGTTGTAGGTGGAGATGACGGGTGTCTGGAACGGATCGCTCTCGCGCTCGACGAGACCCGAGAGCGCCAGCTCGGCGAGACGGCGGCGGATGCGCTCGGCGAGCTCGCCGGCGGCCTTGCGCGTGAACGTGAGGCCGAGCACCTCCGACTCCCGCACGAGTCCGTTGGCCACGAGCCACACCACGCGGTTCGCCATCGTCTCGGTCTTGCCGCTGCCCGCCCCGGCGACCACGATCGCCGGCTCGAGGGGCGCTTCGATGACGGCCTGCTGCTGGCGCGTGGGGGTGGGCAGCCCGAGCCGCTCGGCGATCTCGGCGGCCGAGTGGCGCGCCGCTGAGGCCTGGGAGGCGGAGCCGGATCGGCTGGGCGCGACGGATCGGTCCACCGACGGGATGCGGGCGTCGGACGCGCGCCCGGAGGCGCGGTCGAGCCGGGCCTCGAAGGCCCCGGGATCGTCGAGCTCGGCCAGCTCGAACAGGGCGTCGCCGTTCACTCCGACACCGCCTTCACGAGCTGGATGCGGTACTCGTAGCGGTTCTGGTGATCGCGCTCCTCGGGCTCGGCGACGGCCCTGAACCGGGCCCCGCTCATCCCGTCGGCCACCGCGTCGATACGGCTCCGGATGAGGGCGAGCGCCTCCTCGTCGAGCGGCTCCTGATCGAGCACGGTGAACCTCGACCCCCGGCCGCCCTTCGACACGTAGAGCAGCGCGGCACCCCCCAGATCGACCGCCGGTGCGCCGGGATCGTCGAGAGGGCCGGCATCGTCGAGAGGCAGGTCGTCGATCGACGCGACGTGCAGCGCGAGCTGGTAGCTCGCGAGCTGCGCGTGACCGGGGAGGTCGGCCCGGCGCGGCGGGGTGCGGCCGGTCTTGAGGTCGATCACCACGAGGCGGCCGTCGGGAAGCCGCTCCACCCGGTCGATCGACCCCGACACGAGCGCCCGCCCCTGGCGCAGGGCGAAGGTGGCCTCGGCCCCGGCGAGCTCCCGCTCACCCGCTCTGAACTCGCGCAGATAGTCGGAGAGGCCCTCGAGCTTCACCCGCAGGGCACGCTGTTCGCGCTGCTCGAGCCAGGGCGCCTCGAAGCGCAGCTCGGTCCAGCGCTCCCCCGCCGACTCGGCGAGCGCCTCGGGTGAGAGATCGGCGTCGGGGTCGGTCGATGCGCCCTCCATCACCGCGTGCACGATCGTGCCGATGCCCGCGGCGAGCGACTTCGAGCCTCCCGCCACCTGGTCGACGAACCACACCAACGGCGACTGCTCGAACGCCTCGATGCGGGAGGGTGACACCCGCACCACCGCCTCGGGGTCTGCCGGGTCGACGAGCGGATGCTCGGTGCTGGCCGGGGCGAGCCCGTACCAGTCGGTGACGGCGGCACCGGGCACCCCCTCGGCGGCGAGCCGCGCCAGCGCGGGCGCGGCCTGGCGGTCGCCGCGCTCGACCAGCCGACGGCGCAGCTGCCCGGTGAGGCCACGCAGGGTGAGCGGCTGACGCGCGGTGGGCACCGGGTCGGCGTCGGGCGCGAAGCCGAAGAACGCCGAGGGCTGCTCCTCGTCGTTGGCGACGCAGGAGAGCACCGCCAGGCTCCGGGCACGGGAGGTGGAGAGCGCGAGCATGCGCAGTTCGCCGGAGAGCACCTCGGCGCGCGAGTCGGCCAGGGTGACGGCGGCGGTCACGGGATGCGGGCCCACGCCCATCTCGTTGTCGGCCAGCTCGTGATCGGCGACCTCCACCATCCGCTCCGCGTGCAGCAGCGAGTTGCGCAGCCGGAGGTTGGGCCACACCGACTCCTGCAGCCCGGCCACCACGACGACCTCCACCTCGAGGCCGACGGCCCCGGTCGGTGTCGTGACGAGCACCGAGTCGGCGCGCGAGTGCGGGGAGAGCGTGTCTTCGGGCACCTCGGCCCCGAGCACCTCGGCCACGAACAGCTCGGGGGCGCGGGAGGGGTCGCGCTCGACCGAGCGACGGGCGGCGGTGAACAGCGCCACGGCGCCGTCGAGATTGCGGTCGGCCTCCTCGGCGAGCACACCCGACCCCGAGGCGAGATCGCCCCAGCGGCGCGCCAGCCCCGAACGCTGCCAGAGCTCCCAGAGCAGCGATTCCACCGACTCCCCCGCCCGAGCGCGGTCGGCGACGGCGGCCAGCGTGGTGGCGAGCGCCGCGACGCGGCGGGCCGGCGCGGAGTCGAAGGTGGCGAGCGCCCCCGGCGTGGCGAGTGCCTCCCGCAGCAGCTCGTCGGCGTGGCGGGAGCCGCCCTGCGCGAGCTCGTCGTGGCGCAGCGCCAGGCGCAGACGGCGGAGACCGATGCCGTCGATGCCGCCCAGCGGCCCGAGCAGCAGGTCGTCGACGGCGTCGGGGGTGGGCTCGCTCGCGCCGATGGCGAGTGCCAGCGCCCCGATGAGATGGCGCGCAGCGTAGTCTTCGCGGAGCGCCTGCACGGCGGAGTGCGTGCGGGTGGGCACCTCGGCGAGCGCCAGGCCGCGGGCGAGGCCCGGCACGAGCGACCCGGAGCGCACGATCACCGCCATCTGGTGCCAGTCGACGCCGTGCAGCAGGTGCTGCTCGCGGAGCACCCGCGCCACGGTGGCGATCTCGCCCGCGCGGGTGTCGGCCTGGATGGTGAGCACCCTGCCGGCCGGGCGGGCGCCGGGGGCGTCTCCTGCCGTCGCCGGGCTCTCGGTGCGCTGGGAGCCCGCAGTGCGCTGAGTCCCGGCGGCCGCGGCCCCGGTGCGCTCGGTGATGCGGCGGGTCAGGGCGCGCAGCGCACCGCTCTGCCGGTGACTGGTCTGCAGTACCAGCGGCGGCAGCACCGCCACGCCGAGCGCGCGGCCGAGCTGGCCGAGGGCACGCACGTCGGAGCCCCGGAACCCCGTCGTCGCGACATCCGGATCGCCGAAGGCGACCACGGCCGAACCCGAGCGGGCGAACTCGGAGAGCAGGTTCCAGGCGCCTACGGGCAGGTCGTGCGCGTCGTCGACGAGCACGAGCGCCGGCGCGGAACCCTCGGCGCCGCCGCTCTCCCGACGCCGGCGCAGCACCGCCCTCGCCTCGGCCAGCAGCTCGGCCGAATCGAGCCGTTCGGCGTCGTAGGAGTCGACCACGCCCTGGTAGGCCGCGAGGAACCTCGCCGCGGCGCACCACTCGGGCACCCCGTGCCGACGGCCGAGGGCGTCGAGCCGACGGGCGCCGACGCCGCTCTCGGTCGCCCGCATCATGAGCTCGCGCAGCTCGGTGCGGAACGCGCGGAGCCGCCGCACCTCGGGCGGCAGCGACTCGGGCCAGCCGAGACCCGCTCCGCCGGCGGCCTCGTCGTCGAGCTCGCCCTGGAGGAGGTCGGCCACGATGGAGTCCTGCTCCGCTCCGGTGAGCAGCGCCACCTCGCGCTCTCGGGCGCTGCCGCGCAGCAGGGCGAAGGCCGCCGACACCGGTGTGCGGGCGAGTGGGCCGCTGCTCGGCAGGCCGAGCCTCAGGGCGAGGCGGTCGCGCAGCGCCGTCGCCCCGCGGCGGGTGGGGGTGAGCACCAGCAGGCGGTCGAGGGGTAGGCCCTGCCCGAGCACGCGGTGTGCGGCGAGCTCGGCGAGCACCGTGGTCTTGCCGCTGCCCGGGGCGCCGATCACCGAGAACGACGCCCCGGCGGGCCGGCCGAGCACCTCGGTCTGGCTCGCATCGAGCTCGACCGGACGGCCGAGGGCCGTGTCGCGCTCGAGGGTGCCGTGGTCCATCACGGCCACCACGCTAGCCGCACCCTCGGACATCGCGTGGGACGCGCATCCGGGTGTCCGCCCTCGGCTTCAGACGTTCCGCTCCCCGTCGTCGCCCCACGGTCTCGCCCCGCGGTCGGCCGCCTGTTCGCTCTGGGCAGGTGCCCGACTCTCGCCCGCCGGCCGAGCGGCTGCGAGCGGTGCCGTACTCTGGGCTGGTGGCCGCCCACGCGGTCACGTGACGTGAAAGGCACAGCTGATGGACATCCGGATCGGAATCGCCAACTCGCCCCGCGAACTCGCCTTCGAGTCGGGCCAGACCCCTGCCGAGATCGAGAAGATCGTCGCCGGCGCGCTCGCCGACGGCGGCACCCACGTCTCGCTCAGCGACGACAAGGGCAAGCTGTACCTCGTTCCGGTCGCCTCGCTCAGCTACGTCGAGATCGGCAGCGAGGAGTCGCGGCGCATCGGCTTCGTCGGCTGAGGCACGGCCGTGGAGCTGCTGTTCATCACCCTCGGCGGAGCGATCCTCGGGCTCGGCGCCCGGTACCTGCTGCCCGGCCGTGAGCGTCACGGCGTGGTGCTCGTGCCCGCGATCGGCGCGGGTGTCGCCGCTGTGGTCTGGGTCGCCCTCACCTGGCTCGGCTGGGCCTGGGACGGCGGGTGGATCTGGGTGGTGAGCCTGGTGGTCACCGGCCTCGTGGTGGTCGCCGCCGACCTGGCGCTCGGGCGGCTGCGCGCCGCTCACGACGAGGCGCGACTCGAGGGCCTGCTCTCCGGGCGCATCCCGCTCGCCCACGCGGGCTGAGGCGGGGCACTCCGGGCCTTCCGGATGCGCGGGCGGGCCGCCGCCTGGAGCGCTGATCAGGCGGTGAGGCCGAGGCCGTCCATGCGGCGGGTGTGGGCCGCGATCATCTCGGTGAACACCGGCTCGATGCGCTGCTCGTCGGACTGCGGATTGCCCGTGAGGTGGATCGCCGAACGGCACACGAGCAGGGTGTCGCCGACCACGCGCCTGCCCCACATCGCCAGGCGCGAGCCGAGCACCGGGTCGTCGGTGATCGCCTCGCCGAGGAGCCCGGCGACCGCCTGCCGCGCCGTGTCGGCATCGAGGACCGCCACGCAGCGCGGGCCGATGTCGCCCGGCAGTCCCGCGGCGAGCAGAGTGAAGAAGTCGTCGAGGATGCCCGCGGTGAGATAGACGCTCGCCAGCTGCTCGTACCAGTCGGAGCCCTTCACGAGCACGCGGTAGCGGTCGATGCCCGCCACGAACGGTTCGATCACCTCGGACGGCGTGTCGACGCGGCGGCGGATCTCGGCCACCAGCCGCTCGTGCTTGTCGAGAGCCTGCCCGGCCGCGGGTGCGAGCGCCTGCTTGGCGCCGACCGTCGGGGCGCCGTTCATCGCGTCGCTGATCTCCTCGAAGATCGCCAGCTGCACGTAGGCGGCCTGGCCCAGGTAGGGCAGCACCTCGGGCGTGAGTTCGGCGAGATTCACCTTCGGGTAGCTCACCGAGTCGTCTCGGGGCTTCAGCCGCGGGATGTCGATGCGCACCTTCGGGCGGCGGAGGAATCCGAACACGACGCCCATCCTAACCGGGCCGCCCTGCGCATCCCGACCGCGCCCCAGCGCGCCGCCTCGCGCATCCCGACCCGCCGTCGAACGCCGTGAGGAGGCCTCACAGCCGCCGTCGGCTAAACTCGGCTCGGGCCCTGACGAACATTCAGGGCAACTCGCCGCCGTCCGGCGCCATCGCCGGCATCGCCGCTGCAGCGCCGCTGCGCCGCGGCACCGTTCCCTTCACGGCGGCTCCGCACTCACGACAGGTTTCCCAGTGACTTCAAGCCCCTCCACCTTCTCCGACCTGAACATCGACCAGGACATGGTCGACGCGCTCGCCGGCAAGGGCATCCTCTCCCCCTTCCCCATCCAGGAGCAGACCATCCCGCTCGCCCTCGGCGGGCAGGACATCATCGGCCAGGCCAAGACCGGCACGGGCAAGACCTTCGGATTCGGCCTCCCGCTCATCCAGCGCCTCGGCCCGAACCCCGAGCCGGGCGTCAAGGCGCTCGTCGTGGTGCCCACGCGCGAGCTGTGCGTGCAGGTCTCCGAAGACCTCGAGCTCGCTGCCTCCGGCCGCGGCACCACCGTGGTGTCGATCTACGGCGGCAAGGCCTACGAGGGCCAGATCGAGCAGATCAAGGCCGGCGCGCAGATCGTGGTCGGCACCCCCGGCCGCCTCCTCGACCTCGCCGGGCAGCGCCTGCTGAGCCTCGCCGCCGTGCAGGAGATGGTGCTCGACGAGGCCGACAAGATGCTCGACCTCGGCTTCCTCGCCGACATCGAGAAGCTGTTCGCGCAGACCCCGGCGACCCGCCACACCATGCTGTTCTCCGCCACGATGCCCGGCCCGATCGTCGCCCTCGCGCGCCGCTTCATGAACCGGCCCATCCACATCCGCGCCACCGACCCGGATGAGGGACTCACGCAGGCGAACATCAAGCACGTCGTCTACCGTGCGCACAGCCTCGACAAGGACGAGGTGATCGCCCGCATCCTGCAGGCCGAGGGCCGGGGCAAGACCGTCATCTTCACCCGCACCAAGCGCGCCGCCGCCAAGCTCGTCGAAGAACTCAACGACCGCGGCTTCAACGCCGCCGCCGTGCACGGCGACCTCAACCAGGAGCAGCGCGAGCGCGCCATGGCCGCGTTCAAGGCGGGCAAGAAGGACATCCTCATCGCCACCGACGTCGCCGCGCGCGGCATCGACGTCGACGACGTCACCCACGTCATCAACCACACCATCCCCGACGACGACAAGACCTACCTGCACCGCGCCGGCCGCACTGGCCGTGCGGGCAAGACGGGCACGGCCATCACCTTCGTCGACTGGGACGACCTGCACAAGTGGGCGCTCATCAACCGCGCCCTGGAGTTCGGCCAGCCCGAGCCCACCGAGACCTACTCGTCGTCGCCGCACCTCTACAGCGACCTGAACATCCCGACGGAGGCGAAGGGCCGGCTGAAGACGGCGCCGCCGGCGCGGGCGGGCGAGGGCTCGGGGTCGCGGTCGGGCGGCGGGTCGGGGTCGGGCGGGCGTTCCGGGGCTGGTGCCGGGTCGGGCTCGGGCTCGGCTGAGGACGGCCAGCCGCGCCGCAGCCGGAGCCGCAACCGCAGCCGAGGCGGGTCGGGCGCACCCGGTTCGGCGTCGGCGTCGGGTGACACCGGCTCGTCGGCCGCCGCCGGCGCCGGCACCGGGTCGGTCGCGACCGAGTCCACCGCCGCGGGCGCGGGCTCCGAGCACCACGACGGCAACAGCGCCCCCCGCCGCCGCTCGCGCACCCGCCGCCGCGCCCCCCGCCCCACCGAGTAGGGCGTTCCGGCTCCCACGCCACGCCACACGCACACCTAGCCCGTCACGGGGCCGGTTGGCGCGTGGCGTGGCGTTGTGCGCATCCGCCCCGCGGTCGGCGTGGCTCGGCGGGTGGAGGGGATCAGCCGTAGACGGGCTCGGAGCCGGTCGCGCGGGCGATGAGGGCGTCGAGCACCTCGGGTGAGGTGGTGTTCTCGCCGAGGCGGTTGGGCTTGCCGGAGCCGTGGTAGTCACTCGAGCCGGTGAGGGCGAGTCCGTAGCGTCGGGCGAGCCGCTCCAGGCGCACCCGGCCCTCGGCGGTGTTCTCGCGATGGTCGATCTCGAGGCCGAACAGCCCCGCGTCGACCAGCTCGCCGAACTGCCCCTCCAGCTGCAGGTCGGCCTGGCTGCGGGTGGCCGGATGCGCGATCACCGGCACGCCGCCCGCACCCGCCACGAGACGCACGGCTTCGAGCGGCTCGGGGGCGTCGTGCGGCTGGTAGTAGCCGGCCCGCCAGTGCAGGATGCCCGCGAACGCCGCACTGCGGTCGGCCGCGAGTCCTCGTGCCACGAGGGCGTCGGCGATGTGGGGCCGGCCGACCGTGGCGCCGGGCTCGGTCTGCGCGAGCACGTCGTCCCAGCTGAGGTCGTAGTCGCGGGCGATGCGCTCGACCATCTGCTCCGCCCGGTGCAGCCGGGCCTCCCGGATGCGCGCGGTGGCGTCGAGCAGATCGGGGTCGAGCGGGTCGAAGAGATAGGCGAGGAGGTGCACGCTCGACCAGCCCACCCGGGTCGACAGCTCCATGCCGGGGATGAGCGTGACGCCCTGCACGAGGGCCTCCGCCCCCGCCTCGGCCCAGCCCGCGGTGGAATCGTGGTCGGTCAGCGCCACGGTGCCGAGGCCGGCCCGTTTCGCCGCCCGCACGAGCTCGGCGGGCGACTCGGTGCCGTCGGAGACCCGGCTGTGGGTGTGCAGGTCGATCGGCTCCCTGAACAACCGCTCCGAAGACATTCCACAATCGTAACCGCCGGGGAGTTCTCCACAGATCACCCGTCACCCAGGGCCCGCCCGGACTGCCGGTGGGAGAATGGACGCATGGCAGACACGACGGAACGCACCACCACCGCATCCGAGCCCGCGCCGCGGGCCACGGCGAACCGGTCGACCACACCGGGTTCCGATGCCTTCCGCGACTACATCGGGCACGGCTGGGCTGAGCGGCACGACGTGGTTCCGCCCGCCCGCCCGCAGGCGCGGTTCGCCGCCGAGCGGCGGGCGCGCCTGTCGGAGGCCTTCCCCGGCAAGCGTCTCGTCATCCCCGCGGGCGCACTCAAGCAGCGCTCCAACGACACCGACTACCCCTATCGCGCGCACTCGGCGTTCTCCTATCTCACCGGGTGGGCGTCGGATGCGGAGCCCGGCGCCTTCCTCGTGCTCGAGCCCTCCGACGCCGGGCACGACGCCACGCTCTACTTCCGTGAGCGGGCCGGGCGCGACTCCGACGAGTTCTACGCCAACCCCGAGATCGGCGAGTTCTGGATCGGTGCGCGACCGTCGCTGGCCCAGGTGGCCGGAGATCTGGCGCTGGCCACCCAGGGCATCGCTGCGTTCGCATCGGTCGGGTTCGACACCGACACGCTCGTGCTGCGCGAGGCCGACGGGTCGCTGCCCGGCGGCGCCGGCGAGACGGCCGACGACGAGCTCGCCCGGGTGCTCTCCGAGATGCGGCTCGTGAAGGACTCCTTCGAGATCGCGGAGATGCGCGAGGCCGTGGCGGCCACCGCCCGTGGGTTCGACGACGTGATCGCCGACCTGGGCCGCAGCAGCGGGCACCACCGCGGCGAACGGCTCGTCGAGGGCGTGTTCAACACCCGCGCACGGCTCGACGGCAACACCGTGGGCTACGACACGATCGCGGCCTCGGGGCCGCACGCGTGCATCCTGCACTGGACGCGGAACGACGGGCCGGTGCTGCCCGGCGACCTCATCCTGCTCGACGCCGGAGTGGAGGTCGACAGCCTCTACACGGCCGACATCACCCGCACCCTGCCGATCGACGGCGTCTTCTCGCCGGTGCAGCGCCGGGTGTACGAGGCGGTGCGCGAGGCCGCCGACGCGGCCTTCGCCATCGTGAAGCCGGGCATCCGGTTCCGTGAGATCCATCAGGCGGCGATGGCCGTGATCGCGCGTCGCACGGCCGAGTGGGGTCTGCTGCCTGTGAGCGCCGAGGAGGCTCTCGAGGCCGACAACCAGCAGCACCGCCGCTACATGGTGCACGGCACCAGCCACCACCTCGGCATCGACGTGCACGACTGTGCCAAGGCCCGGCGTGAGCTCTACCTCGACGGCGTGCTCGAGCCCGGCATGGTGTTCACCATCGAGCCCGGCCTCTATTTCCAGCCCGACGACCTCACGGTGCCCGAGGCGTTCCGCGGCATCGGCGTGCGCATCGAAGACGACATCCTCGTCACCGCCGACGGCGCCGAGAACCTCTCCATCGCCATCCCCCGCACCGCCGACGACGTCGAGGCCTGGATCGCCCGCCTCCGGCCCTGAGCCCGGCGCGCGCTGCCGGGCCGGGCTCGCAGACTACTCCGCGGGGCGGTCGAGGGCGTTGCGGGCGCGGTTGGCGAGCTCGGGGGCGACGATGACGGCGTAGGAGGAGGCGACCACCTGCATCACCGAGGTGTAGTCGCGACGGCGGCGGCTGATGCTGTACACCACGATGTTGAAGAAGAGGCCGAATCCGGCACCGATGAGGGCGGCCGCACCGATGAACCCCGGCGTGGTCGACGTGGGCGACAGCAGCACGAGCAGCAACCCGAAGAACAGCCCCACCCAGAGCCCCGAGAGAGCCCCGGCGAGCGCCGCCCGGCCGTAGCTCATCTTGCCGGTCACCTGCTCGACGCTCTTGAGGTCGCTGCCCACGATCGACACCTGCTTCACCGGGAACTCCGCCAGTGCGAGCTTCTCCACGGCGCGCTGCGCATCCTGGTAGTTCTCGAAACTCGCCACCACCTCGCCCCGGGGAATCACCGGGATGCGGGAGGGGGCTCGACGAGGGGCGGCTGAAGGATCCGTCACTCCCCCATCCTCCCACGCCCGCCTCCGCGGTCACCGAGAGCCGAAGGTCTACAGTTAAGAGCTGTGAGTGCCACCAGAGTCTTCGTCGCCCGATTGGTGGGGTGCACCGTCTTCGACCCCGCCGGCGACCGCCTGGGCAAGGTGCGCGACGTGCTCGTCGTGTACCGCCGCAACGACCCGCCACGGGTCGTGGGCCTCATCGTCGAGATCCCCGGCCGGCGCCGGGTGTTCGTCTCCATCGGCCGGGTCACGAGCATCTCGGGCGGGCAGATCATCACCACCGGCCTCATCAACGTGCGCCGCTTCGAGCAGCGCGGCGGCGAGGTGCGCGTGGTGGCCGAGCTGTTCGGCCGCACCGTCGACTTCACCGACGGCTCGGGCGAGGCCACCATCGAAGACGTCTCCATCGAGGAGCACGGCCCGGGCGAGTGGGCGGTGGCCCAGTTGTTCGTGCGCCGCCCGAAGACGAGCTCGTCGCCGTTCGCCAAGGGTGCGACCGTGTTCGCCTCGTGGGGCGACGTGCGCGAGCGCACCGCGGCCGGCCAGGCGCAGTCGGCCGAGCAGCTGATCGCCACGTTCAGCGAACTGAAGCCCGCCGACCTCGCCACCACGCTGCTCGACCTCCCCGCGCAGCGCCGGCTCGAAGTGGCCGAAGAGCTCCCCGACGACCGCCTCGCCGACGTGCTCGAGGAGATGCCCGAGAGCGAGCAGGTCGAGATCCTCGCCCGGCTCGACGACGACCGCGCCGCCGACGTGCTCGACCAGATGCAGCCCGACGACGCCGCCGACCTCATCGCCCAGCTCTCCGAGGAGCGCGGCGAGCAGCTGCTCGAGCTCATGCAACCCGAAGAGGCCGACGACGTGCGCATGCTGCTCGCCTACGCGCCCGACACCGCCGGGGGTCTCATGACCACCGAGCCCATCATCGTGAGCGCCGACGCCACCGTGGCCGAGGGCCTCGCCCTCATCCGCCGCCACGAGCTCGCTCCGGCGCTCGGCGCAGCCATCTGCGTCACCCTGCCGCCCTACGAGCCCCCCACCGGCCGCTTCCTCGGCATGGTGCATTTCCAGCGGATGCTGCGCTACCCCCCGCACGAGCGCCTCGGCACCATCCTCGACCAGGGTCTCGAACCCGTGACGGCCACCACCTCGGCGGCGGTCGTGGCGCGCATCCTGGCCAGTTACAACCTCGTCTCCGTGCCCGTGGTCGACGACAACCACCGTCTCGTCGGGGTGGTGACCATCGACGACGTCCTCGACTACCTCCTGCCCGACGACTGGCGAAGTAGCGACAGCGACGACGGCGCCCCCGCGCCGGAGCGCACCCCCGCGCGAGCTCTGAGCGGAGCGCTGCGCACCCCCACTCGCGGAAGGAGGACCGGTCATGGCTCGTAAGACACCGAACACCAGCAGCTCCGGGCTCGACGCCCCCAAGGGCCTGCGCAGCAGCGTCATCCCCCGTCGCCCGGTCACCAATCGCGACCGGTTCGGGCGAGTCACCGAGGCGATCGCGCGCGCCATGGGCACGCCGTGGTTCCTGGTGGGGCTCACGCTCTTCGTGGTGGTGTGGATGATCTTCAACACCTACGGCCCCGAGGCCTGGCGCTTCGACTCGGCCGCGATCGGGTTCACGGCCCTCACGCTCATCCTGTCGCTCCAGGCCTCCTACGCGGCCCCGCTCATCCTGCTCGCCCAGAACCGGCAGGACGACCGCGACCGCGTGCAGTTCGAGCAGGACAGGCAGCGTGCCGAGCGCAACCTCGCCGACACCGAGTACCTCGCCCGCGAGGTGGTCGCCCTGCGCCTGGCCTTGCAAGACATGGCGAGCAAGGAGTTCATCCGCGCCGAGCTGCGCGCCCTGCTCGAGGAGCTCGACCGCGGCGACGGCGACACCGCCTCGGCCCCCTCGCCGCGCACCCGCCCCACGCCGGTGCAGCGGGGCACCACGCGGTGAGCTCCCTCGCCGACGGGGTGCGCGGGGCGCTCGCGCGCGTCGTCGACCCCGAGATTCGCAAGCCCATCACCGAGCTCGGGATGCTCGGGGAGGTGTCCGTCGACGACCAGGGCACCGCCTCGATCGCGCTCAAGCTCACGATCGTGGGTTGCCCCGCCGCGCACACCATCGAGCGCGACGTGCGCGAGGCCGCCGCGACCGTGGCCGGGGTGCAGCGGGTCGACGTGGACGTCGACGTGATGACCAAGGAGGAGCGGGCGGCCCTCACCGAGCGGCTGCGCGGCCCCGGCGCCCGCACCATGCCGTTCGGCCCTGGCTCTCTCACCAGGGTCTACGCGATCACGAGCGGCAAGGGCGGTGTGGGCAAGTCGACGCTCACCGCGAACCTCGCCGTGAGCCTCGCCGCGAAGGGCCTCTCGGTGGGGCTCGTCGACGCCGACGTGCACGGTTTCTCGATCCCGGGCGTCCTCGGTCTCGTGGGCGAGGACGGGCTGGCCGCGCGGCCCACCCGCGTCGATGACATGATCCTGCCCCCGGTGGCGTACGGCGTGAAGGTCATCTCGATCGGCATGTTCATCGACCCGGCACAGGCCTCGGCCACCGGTGGAGCCGTCGCCTGGCGAGGGCCGATGCTGCACCGCACCATCACGCAGTTCCTCACCGACGTGTACTTCGGCGACCTCGACGTGCTGTTGCTCGACCTCCCGCCCGGCACCGGAGACGTGGCCATCTCGATCGGTCAGCTGCTGCCCAACGCCGACGTGATCGTGCTCACCACCCCGCAGGCCGCCGCCGCCGAGGTCGCGGAGCGCTCTGGGCTCGTCGCCCGCCAGACCGGCCAGCGGCTCTACGGCGTGATCGAGAACATGGCCGGCTTCGCAGGCCCCGACGGCGAGATCGTCGAGATCTTCGGCGCGGGCGGCGGGGCCGAGGTGGCGAGGCGGTTGAGCGAGCGGTCTCCGGATGCTCCGGTGCCGCTGCTGGCGTCGGTGCCGATCAGCGTGGCGCTGCGCCGGGGCGGAGACGACGGGGTGCCGGTGGTGCTGGCCGATCCCGCCGACCCCGCCAGCGTGGCGATCGACTCGGTGGCCGAGCGGATGGCCAGGCGCGGGCGCGACCTCGCCGGGCGGCGGCTGGGGCTCGCCCCCGCGTGATGATGCGCGTCCGGCGCGGTGCGATGGCCGCGGGCACTGGGGTGCTGGGGCTGATGCTGGCCGCCGCGATCCTGACCGGCTGCACCACAGGGGGTGCGGGCAGCGGCGGCGAGCCGTCGGCGACTCCGGCCCCGTCACCGTCGATCGCCGACGGCGTCGGCCTCGAGATCCTGCAGAGCCGCACCGACTACGCCGTGCGCGGCCTGCAGCTGTCGATCTCGAATCCCGGCGACGAGGCGTTCAGCGTGGAGTCGGCGCGGTTCGAGTCACCCCAGTTCGACGCGCCGGTCATCTGGACTCCGGGCGCGAACGGGCCCGTCGAGGTACCCGCCGGCCTCACGAGGCATCTGCCCGTGAGCCTCGCGGGCGCGGTGTGCCCCGCACCGGCCGGGATGTCGGCCGACGCGACGCTCACGGTCACGGTGATCGACGCATCCGGTGCCCGTCGCGAGGTGTCGGGCGCTCCCGCCGACCCGTTCGGCGTGCTCCCGCGAATCGCAGCCGAGGACTGCTTCGGCGACGACGTGGCCGCGGTCGCATCACTCGCGATCGAGAGCGTCTCGATCGAGGGCTCGGGGGCCGACGCCGTGGCGCGCATCACGATCGGGATCGACCCCCGTGAGGGCGCGGGGGAACTGACGATCGACGAGGTGCGCTTCACGATCCTGCTGGCTCCCGACGGGGTCTCCGCCACCGGGGAGGCCTCGCAGGACTGGCCGGTCGGGCTCGCGGTCGTGGGCGGAGACCAGCCCGGCACGATCGTGCTGAACGCCGTGCCCGCACGGTGCGACCCGCACGCGGTGGCCGAGGACAAGCGCGGCACGGTGCTGCCCGTGGGCATCACGCTCGCCTCCGGTGCCGAGGGCACGATCTACCTCGACCCGGGCGTGGAGGCCCGCGAGACGCTGTACGACTTCATCGCGGAGCGCTGCGGGTTCGCCGCGGAGTGAGCTCAGGTGGCCGGTGAGCTCAGGTGGCCGGTGAGCTCAGGTGGCCTCGGAGTCGTAGCTCGTCACCGGCACCTCGCCCGGGAACGGGGTGTCGTCGAAGGTCGTGAGTCCGGCGTCGCCGTCTGCGGTGCTCGCGGAGTCGCTGGAACCCCCCGACACCCCTGAGAGCGCCGCGGCGCCCGCGACGCCTCCGGCGACCCCGGCTACGGCCGCCGCCGCACCCGCTCCCTCGGCCGCGCCCGCCGCATCCGTCACCGGCACGGGCCCGCCCGCCGACTTCGCCTTGTGCTGCAGGTAGGCGGGGGCGGGACGGTTCGTCGACCGGGTGACGGGGCGCACGGCCGGCGTAGGCGTGTCGTCTTCGAGCAGGGCCTCGCGGATGATGCGGCGCGGGTCGTACTGCCGGGGGTCGAGCTTCTTCCAGTCGACCTCGTCGAAATCGGGGCCCATCTCGTCGCGCATGCGGTCTTTGGCGCCGTTCGCCATCGACCGGAGGTTGCGGATGAACTGGGCGAACTTCTGCGTGTAACCCGGCAGCCGTTCGGGGCCGAGCACGAACACGGCGATCACTCCGATCAGCAGCAGCTTCTCGAAGGTGAGTCCGAACATTCTGAAATCATACCTCCGCTGCCCGATGGCCCCCGCGCGTGGCGAGCGGGCCGACCGTCGCCCTGTCTCTAAGCTGTCAAGCGGAGGGTCACCGTGTCAAGCAAAGAGTCCAGCTGGAAGTACGTCGACGACGCCGTGGTGGAGACGCCGCAGATGATCGCGGCCCGTGCTCACGCGGCCGAGCTCGGCGTGGAATCGATCGCGCCCGCCCTCGGGGCGCAGATCGGCATCATCGCGGCGGCGACCGGGGCGCGCTCCATCGTCGAGATCGGAACCGGGCTCGGGGTGTCGGCCCTGTGGCTGCTGCGCGGCGCCCCCGAGGCCACGCTCACCTCGATCGACTCCGAGCCCGACCACCAGCAGGTGGCGCGTGCGGCGCTCCTCGACGCCAAGGTGCCGGCCAACCGCATCCGTCTCATCTCGGGCAAGGCCGCCGACGTGCTGCCCCGGCTCAACGAGGGATCGTACGACCTGGTGCTGGTCGACGCCGATCCCGCCTCGGTCATCGAGTACGTCGAGCACGCGCTGCGGCTGGTGCGCCGCGGCGGCACCGTGCTCGTGCCGCATGCGCTCTGGAAGGACCGCGTGGCCGACCCGGCCCAGCGCGGTGCGACCGTCACCGACTTCCGCACCCTCATCGCCGAGCTGTCGGCATCGGATGCGGTGCTCACGGCGGTCTCGCCGGCCGGCGACGGGCTGCTGCAGGTCACGAAGATCGTCGGCTGAGGCGCGCCCCGGCTGAGGCGCTTCGGCCGGCTGGGGCGCGGCCGCCGGAATCACGACGACCCCGGCGCCGAAGCACCGGGGTCGTTCGCGAATCAGGACGTCAGGCGGGGCTGACCACTCCGGCGAGGGCGTCGTGCAGCTCCTTCGCCTCCTCGTCGTTGACGGACACGACCAGGCGTCCCCCTCCTTCGAGCGGGACACGCACGATGATGAGGCGCCCTTCCTTCACTGCCTCCATCGGCCCGTCGCCGGTCCTCGGTTTCATGGCGGCCATTCGGCTCCCCTTTCGTGGTCTCCCTCCCTATTATCCCCGATCCGGGACACCCGACGTAACCACGGGCTTCCCGTCGAAGCGATCACGGCGGGGTCCAATCCCTCCCGTCGACGCCCCATCCGATCGCCATCCACCCCACCTGCCCCGCGATGCACACCACGACGAGCAGGATGCGGTACACCGGCGATCGGGGCACGGCGAGCGCCCCCAGGGCGGGGAACATCGGCATGAGCAGCCGGAAGGTGCTCGATTGCGGGAAGAACACCGCGAGGAGGTAGGTGGCGTAGCTCGCGAGCCACAGCCGGAGGTCGACGCCCAGCCTCTTCACGATCGGGGTGAACAGGAACGCTGCAAAGCCGAGGATGAGGAGCACCACCACGATGGCGCCCCACGGTTCGCCCAGCCACCAGTTGCCGCCCTGGAACCAGGCGGTGAAGGGCACCAGTTCGCCGTAGCCGATGTAGGCGGCGCGCCAGGCCAGCTCGGTGTCGGTGTAGGCGTTCATCGTGCCCGTCGCGATCCACGCGATGACGAGCCACGCGAATCCCATCACCCCGCTGAATGCGGCGAGACCGACGGTGACGACACGGTCGCGCACGGGGAACGGGTCGGTGCGCCGCACCAGGAACCGATGCACGAGGTGGAGGCCGACGAAGAGGGCGAAGGCCAGGCCGCTCGGCCGGGTGAGCGCCATCACCGCTACGACGGGGAACACCCAGCCGTACCGCCGCAGCACCACGAGGTAGAGCGCCGAGACGAGCAGCAGCAGCCCGGCGGCCTCGGCGTAGGCGAACTGCAGCAGGGGCGAGAGCGGGGCCACGCAGAACAGCACCACCGCGAACAGGGCGGCGCCGTCGTCTTTCAGCACGTGCTTCATCAGGCGGTGGAACACCAGGGCCGCGCCCAGCGAGCACGCCACCGAGACGAGCACCGCGATGAGCTCCCAGCCGGCACCCGTCGCCCAGCGGAGCGCCTGCACCACGAAGGGGTAGACCGGCATGAAGGCCCAGGCGTTCTCGCCGATGTGGCCGTCTGCGGTGACGGGCAGCTCGGCCGGGTAGCCGAAGTACGAGATGATCTTGTACCAGTTGCCGTCCCAGATGGCGGCGTAGGAGAGGTACGGCGGGTTCGCGCCGGTCCATGGGTTCTCGCCCTGCGCCCGCGCGAAGAGCAGAACGATGACGGTGGTGACCATACGCGAGAGCGCGAACACGATCAGTACCTGCAGCCACCACGGGCGGTTCAGGAGCAGGCGCGATCCGCGCATCCGGCTCACGCGCATCCGGTCAGGCCGCGCCGGTGAGCCAGGCGCGCAGGCCCGCCTCGCACGACTCGATCTGGCTGAGCCGAACACGCTCGTCGTCGGCGTGGGCCTTGAGCGGGTCGCCGGGGCCGTAGTTCACGGCGGGCACGCCCATCGCCGAGAAGCGGGCCACGTCTGTCCAGCCGTACTTCGGCTTCGGTTCGCCGCCGACCGCGGCCACGAAGCGCTGGGCGAGCGGGGCGTCGAGCCCGGGGCGGGCGCCCTCGGCGAGGTCGACGATGCGCACGTCGAACTCGGGGAAGAGCTGGCGGATGTGCGCCTCGGCCTCCGCCCCCGACCGGCTGGGCGCGAAGCGGTAGTTCACGTGCACCATCACCTCGTCGGGGATGACGTTGCCCGCCACCCCGCCCGAGATGCCGACCGCGTTGAGGCCCTCGCGGTAGACGAGGCCGTCGACCTCCACCTGGCGCGGTTCGTAGGCGGCGAGCACGCCGAGCACCTCGGAGGCCTTGTGGATGGCGTTGTCGCCCACCCAGCTGCGCGCCGAGTGCGCCCGCAGGCCGTAGGCGCGGATCTCGGCGCGCAGGTTGCCGTTGCAGCCGCCCTCCACCTGCGAGTTGCTCGGCTCGCCCAGGATGGCGAAGTCGCCCGCGAAGAGATCGGGCCGGTTGCGGGCCAGCCGGGTGAGGCCGTTGAGGTCGTTGGAGACCTCCTCGTGGTCGTACCACATCCAGGTGATGTCGACCACGGGATCGGTGAGTTCGGCGGCGAGCTTCAGCTGCACCGCCACGCCCGCCTTCATGTCGACGGTGCCGCGCCCCCAGAGGTACTCCTCGCCGTCGACGGTCTCGTATCGGGTGGGCAGGTTCGCGTTGAGCGGCACGGTGTCGATGTGCCCCGCGATCACCACGCGCTGCTCACGCCCGAGGTGCGTGCGCGCCACGATGGTGTCGCCGTCGCGCACCACCTCGAGGTGCGGGGCCTGGGCGGCGAGCGCCGCCTCGATCGCGTCGGCGAGCAGCGTCTCGTCACCCGAGACCGACTCGACGTCGCAGATCTGCTGGGTGAGCACCGTCGACGACTCGCCGAGGTCGAGAACCGGATGCGCGGGGTCGAATGCCATTGGTCAAGTCTAGAGGCGGGCCGCTTCTCGATACGCTGGGGGTATGCCCGCAGACGAACTCTCCACCGCATCCGCCACCCACGCCTGGGGTCACGGTCTCCAGACCGTCGCGGGCGACGGCGCGGTGCTCGACACCTGGTTCCCGGCGCCCGCGCTCGGAGAGCTGCCCGCCGGTGCCGCGGCACCCGACGAGCTGCGCTCGCACGCGCTGCCGGATGCGCGGCGGAACGTCACGGTGGAGGTCACGACGGTCTCGATCGAGCTGGCCGCTCCCCCGCAGTCCACGCCCGACGCCTACCTGCGGCTGCACCTGCTCTCGCACCTGCTCGTGGAGCCCAACACGATCAACCTCGACGGCATCTTCGGGCACCTGCCGATCGTGGCCTTCACGAACGCCGGCCCCGTGCATCCCGACGACTACACGCGGCTGCGGCCCTCGCTGCAGCGCGAGGGCATCCAGGCCTACGCGATCGACAAGTTCCCGCGCCTGCTCGACTACGTCGCCCCGCCGAAGGTGCGCATCGCCGACGCGTCGCGCGTGCGCCTCGGCGCGCACCTCGCGCCCGGCACCACGGTCATGCACGAGGGCTTCGTGAACTTCAACGCCGGCACCGTCGGAACCTCGATGGTGGAAGGCCGCATCTCGCAGGGCGTGGTCGTGGGCGACGGCAGCGACGTCGGCGGCGGCGCCTCGATCATGGGCACCCTCTCGGGCGGCGGCACGCAGCGCGTGTCGATCGGCCGCCGCTCGCTGCTCGGCGCGAACTCGGGCATCGGCATCTCGATCGGCGACGACAGTGTCGTCGAGGCGGGGCTCTACGTCACCGCGGGCACGAAGGTGGTGCTCATCGACGGTTCGGGCTCGGATGAGGAGAACCGCATCGTGAAGGCGGTCACGCTCTCCGGCGCCCCCAACCTCCTCTTCCGCCGCAACTCCCTCACGGGCGCCGTCGAGGCCGTCTCCCGCACCGGCACCGGCATCACCCTCAACGCCGCCCTTCACGCCTGACGCGCCCGCACGCGTCCCGCCCGCCCTCCACGCCTGACGCGCCCGCACGCGTCCCGCCCGCCCTCCACGCGACCCGCCAAAAATCCTTCCCGCCAGGCGCCGATGGGCGACTTTTTGGCGGATCACCACTGCTGGCGGGTCGTGAGAGCGTCTCGAACCCGGGACACGGTCGAGCGCGGTCCGGCGTGGGGCGTGCGCTTGGTCTCCCGCACGTGCAACCAGCCGGCGCCGAGCAGGGCCTCATGACGCTCGAGATCGCGGTGGTGCTGCCGGTCGTCGGTGCGGTGCTGCTCCCCGTCGTACTCGACGACGACACGCTCCGACCGGTAGACGAGGTCCCCGTATCCGATCAGGGTGCCGTCGTTCTCGAGGATGGCAACGTTGCAGGCGGGTTCCGGAAGTCCAGCGCGCACGAGGCGAAGGCGCAGCTGGGTCTCCCGTGGTGATTCCGCTCCGTCACGCACGAACTCCAGAGCCTCGAGAGCGCGGCGCCGCCCTCGACTGCGCGATGCCAGCACGCGCTGGGTGAGTTCCTCGGGCAGCACGTACGGACGCGGATCGTGGGGATCGGCGAACCGCGGCGTCAGCACGAGGTGATCGGCCGCCGCGACGAGTTCGTCGAGTGTGAGCACCGCCGCCAGGTGGAACCACGTCGACACGGCGTCCACCACGCGCAGCCCGTGTCGCGACACCACTCGGATCGCACGGTCGCTCAGCTCGTGCCCTCGTACCCCGCCGAGCCGTGGCCTGTTGTTCCCGTCGCACGACGAGACGTGCATCACCCCGCTCCGCTCCTCGTGACGAGGTAGAGGCATTCCCCAGAGCAGCGCAGCGGTCGCGTGACTGAAGGCCTGCCCGGGAGCGAGTCGCACCGAGTACGCACGGCAGCGGTCGAGGACACTCGACGGCGAACCCTCCGCGATCCGCACCCCGTGAAAGGGGCGATCGAGGTCTCGTCCCTGGAGCCGCGTCTTGCCGACCCCACGTCGGCGCGCATCGCGCACAGAGAACGCACCCTCACGGAGCGACTCAGGGAGAGGTGTTGAACGGACCACCCCGCCATCGTGCCGCACCTCACCACCGTTGGCACCGCATCCTCGAGCCCTGTGGAAATCTCCCCTCACGAACCGCCAAAAATCCTTCAAAAATCCCGTGGGAAGGAGGATTCTTGGCGGGTCATGAAGGAGAGGTGAGGATGCGCGGGGCGCGCGCCCGCGCGCGCGTCAGCGGGCGGGGAGGTCGCGGGAGGGGGAGCCGAGGTAGAGCTGTTGGGGGCGGCCGATCTTAGTCTGGGGGTCGGCGGCCATCTCGCGCCAGTGGGCGATCCAGCCCGGCAGGCGGCCGATGGCGAACAGCACCGTGAACATGCGCGTGGGGAAGCCCATCGCCTTGTAGATGACGCCCGTGTAGAAGTCGACGTTGGGGTAGAGGCGACGCGAGATGAAGTACTCGTCCGAGAGCGCCACCTGCTCGAGTTCCTTGGCGATGTCGAGCAGCGGGTCTTGCACACCGAGGGCGAGAAGAACCTCGTCGGCGCTCTCCTTCACGAGCTTCGCGCGCGGGTCGTAGTTCTTGTAGACGCGGTGCCCGAAGCCCATGAGACGGATGCCCGCCTCCTTGTTCTTCACCCGCTCCACGAACTTCGCCACACCCTCGCCCGAGTCGCGGATCTGCGCCAGCATCGTGAGCACCGCCTCGTTCGCCCCGCCGTGCAGCGGCCCGAACAGCGCGTTGATGCCCGCGGAGATCGAGGCGAACATGTTCGCCTCGGTGGAGCCGACGAGCCGCACGGTGGAGGTGGAGGCGTTCTGCTCGTGGTCTTCGTGCAGGATGAGCAGGCGCTCCAGCGCCTTCGACAGCACCGGGTTCACCTCGTAGGGCTCCGCCATGGTGCCGAAGTTCAGCCGCAGGAAGTTGTCGACGAACGAGAGCGAGTTGTCGGGGTAGAGGAAGGCCTGCCCGAGGCTCTTCTTGTGCGCATACGCCGCCATGACGGGCAGCTTCGCGAGCAGCCGGATGGTGGAGATCTCCACGTCTTCGGGCTTGTGCGGGTTGAGCGAGTCTTGGTAGTAGGTCGACAGCGCCGACACACCCGAGGAGAGCACCGACATCGGATGCGCGTTGTGCGGCAGCGCGTCGAAGAAGCGCTTGAGGTCTTCGTGCAACAGCGTGTGGCGACGGATGCGTGCATCGAACGCCTCGAGCTCGCTCGCGCTGGGCAGCTCGCCGTAGATGAGCAGCCACGCCGTCTCGAGGTAGGTGAGCGAGGTGGCGACCTGCTCGATCGGGTACCCGCGGTAGCGCAGGATGCCCTGGTCGCCGTCGATGTACGTGATGGCCGACTTGGTGGCGGCCGTGTTGACGAAGCCGTAATCGAGCGTGGTGAGCCCGGTCTGCTTCGTGAGCGAGGAGAGGTCGATCGACGAGGCGCCGTCGACGCTCGGCAGCAACGGGAATTCGGCGGTTCCGCCCGGGTGGGTCAGAGTGACCTTCTGCTCGACGTCTGTCACGGAGCCTCCTTGAGATGTCCTGCCTGAGGTGGTGCTGGCGGGACGCGGACAGCGTCTCGTAGACCGTGACCGCGTTGACCCGTATACAGCCTACTGGCGGCGCGAGCCCACTGTTGCATCCACCCACACTGGCGGATGTCTGTTGGAGGAACTCTCTACAACGCGCCGGCGACAGCGCCGGCGTCTCCGCGCAGCCGCGCGGCCGCCGCCGCGACGCGCTCGTCGCTCGCGGTGAGGGAGAACCGCACGTGCGACGGCGAGGCGTCGCCGTAGAACGGCCCCGGCCCCGCCAGGATGCCGAGCGCCGCGAGCCTGCCGATCGACTCCCAAGCATCCCGCCCCTCGGTGGCCCAGAGGTACAGCCCGGCCTCACTGCGGTCGATCCGAAACCCGGCCGCCTCGACCGCGGGGCGCAGCACCGCGCGGCGAGCGCGGTACAGCTCCTTCTGCGCGGCCACGTGCGCGTCGTCGCCGAGCGCCGCGAGCATCGCCGCCTGCACGGGCGCGGGCGGCATCATGCCGGCCTGCTTGCGCACGGTGAGCAGCCGCGCGATGAGCGCGGGATCACCCGCTGTGAAGGCGGCGCGGTACCCGGCGAGGTTCGACTGCTTGCTCAGCGAGTAGGCGGCCAGCACCCCCGTGAGATCACCCCCGGTGACGCGCGGGTCGAGGATGCTCGGCACGGGCTCGGTCGCCCACACCCCGTCCCAGCCCAGCTCGGCGTAGCACTCGTCGCCCACGATGACCGCGCCGCGCTCCCGGGCCGCCGCCACCAGGATGCGCAACCGCTCCGCGTCGAGCACCGATCCGTCGGGGTTGCCGGGACTGTTCGTCCACACCAGCCGCGTGCCCGCGGGCCAGTCGTCGGGGTCGTCAGCGGCGACCGGGGTGGCGCCGGCGATGATCGCCCCCATGGCGTAGGTGGGGTACGCGACCGACGGATGCACGACCACGTCGCCCTCGCCGAGGCCGAGCATGAACGGCAGCCAGGCCACGAACTCCTTCGACCCGATGGTCGGCAGCACGTTCGCCGCCGTCAGCCCGTGCACGCCCCGGCGCCGATCGAACCACGAAGCGATGGCTTCCTGCAGGGCGGGCGTCCCGGCGGTCGCCGGGTAGGAGTGCGCATCGGTGGCGGCGGCGAGCGCCTCGCGCACCACCGCCGGGGTGGGGTCGACGGGCGAGCCGATCGAGAGGTCGACGATGCCGTCCGGATGCGCGCGGGCGGTGGCCGCGAACGGCACCATCGCATCCCACGGATAGTCGGGCAGCTCCCCTAGCGCCACGTGCCGGGCCGCCCGGTCAGTGCTCGCCCTGGGGCGGCAGCGCGGCCACCAGCGGGTGGTCGTGCTTGATCACGCCCACCTTGGCGGCGCCCCCCGGAGAGCCGACCTCGTCGAAGAATTCGACGTTGGCCTTGTAGTAGTCGGTCCACTCCTCGGGCAGGTCGTCTTCGTAGTAGATGGCCTCGACCGGGCACACCGGCTCGCAGGCACCGCAGTCGACGCACTCGTCGGGGTGGATGTAGAGCGAGCGTTCACCCTCGTAGATGCAGTCGACGGGGCATTCGTCGATGCACGCACGGTCTTTGACGTCGACGCACGGGAGGGCGATGACATAGGTCACAGTGGTTCAGGCTCCTTCGAACACCAGGCAGTCAAGTCTACGCCGCGGGCCGGGATGCTCCGCGCATCCGCGGCCAGGCCAGCACCACCACGGCGACCAGCGGCGCTCCCACCACCCACACCATGCCGAGCACGCTGTCGGGGATGAGTACGGAGCCTCCGGGGCCCGGCAGCGCCAGCAGCGCCACGATCGCGACGGCCCCCGCGGCGGCCGCGAGCGCCGCCCACCGCGACGGCGCCACCATGCGCAGCCCGACGAGTAGCAGGGCGAACGCGGGCAGGGCGATGATGAGGCCGACCGGGAGGTCGAACAGCCCGAACGCGCTGACGGTGATCTGGTGCACGATCGTGCCGAGCACCCCGAACAGGAACCCCAGTGCGAGCGCCACGACGACGGCGAGCACACGCAGACCGGTCGAGGGCACGAGGGCTCCGGATGCGGCGGGCGGGGCGGATGCGACGGCGGGCGGGTACGACACGCCACCAGCCTACGAGGCTCCGCCGCGAGCATCCTGAACTGTGCGCGACACCGCTGTCGACCCCCGCGATGGACAAAAGACCGCCGCGGGTCTACTCTCGACATTCGGTAAGGCAACCCTTACCGCTTTCCTATGAAGAATCGGTTCGCGTGCTCGCCAACTTCCTGATCGGCCTGCGTGAAGGCCTCGAGGCGGCCCTGGTGGTCGGCATCCTCATCGCCTACGTGAAGAAGCTCGGCCGGGCCGACGTGCTCGTGCGGCTCTGGATGGGCGTGGGTCTCGCCGTGCTGGTGGCCCTCACGCTCGGCGCGGTGCTCACCTTCGGGGCCTACGGGTTGAGCTTCGAGGCGCAGGAGGCCATCGGCGGCTCGCTCTCCATCATCGCCACCGGGTTCGTCACCTGGATGGTGTTCTGGATGCTGCGCACCAGCCAGAACCTCAGGGGAACCCTGCACAGCGACATCGACAAGGCGCTCGTCGGCGCCGGCTGGGGGCTCGTGCTCGTCGCGTTCCTCGCGGTGGGCCGCGAGGGCATCGAGACGGCGCTGTTCATCTGGGCCGCCGTGCAGGCGACCGGCGAGACCACGCTGCCGATCCTCGGCGCGGCGCTCGGCATCGCCGCCGCGGTCGTGCTGGGTTACCTCATCTACCGGGGGCTCGTGCGCATCAACCTCGCGAAGTTCTTCGCCTGGTCGGGCGGGTTCCTCATCCTGGTCGCCGCCGGAGTGCTGAGCTACGGCGTGCACGACCTGCAGGAGGCCGGCATCCTCCCGGGGCTGAACAACCTCGCCTTCGACGTGAGCGCCGTCATCCCGCCCGACAGCTGGTACGGCACCCTGCTGAAGGGCACCATCAACTTCTCCCCCGCCACCACGTGGCTCGAACTCGTCGTCTGGCTCGCCTACTTCGTGCCGACGATGCTGCTCTTCCTCCGCGCCGTGCGCCGAGGACCGAAGACGACGGCCGCACCAGCAGAGGCCGCCACCACCCCACGCACCGCACACAGCTAGGAGCATTCGTGAAGACCAAGTCCCTCCTCGCCACGGCCACCGCGGCCGCGGCTCTGCTCGCCCTCTCGGGGTGCGTGCCGAACGCGTCGTCGTCGAGCGACACCGCAGCCATCACGGTCGACAGCACGGCCGACGACTGCGTCGTGAGCGCCTCCACCGCCACGAGCGGCACGCTCACCTTCTCGGTCACCAACTCGGGCGACCAGGTGACCGAGTTCTACCTGCTCGCCGACGACGGCCTGCGCATCGTGGGCGAGGTCGAGAACGTGGGCCCCGGCATCTCGCGCGACCTCGTGGTGCAGGCCCAGCCCGGCGACTACTTCACCGTGTGCAAGCCCGGCATGGTGGGCGACGGCATCGGCAAGGCCGCGTTCTCGGTGACCGGCGACCGCGTCGAGCTCGCCGGCGACCTGCAGGACCAGGTCGACGCCGCGGCGGCGAACTACGTCGCCTACATCAAGGACCAGGTGGCCCAGCTCGTGGTGGGCACCCAGACCTTCGTCGACGCCTACCTCGCCGGGAACGACGACGAGGCCCGCGCCCTCTACGCCACCACCCGCGCGAACTACGAGCGCATCGAGCCCGTCGCGGAGTCGTTCGGCGACCTCGACCCGGCCATCGACTTCCGCGAGGCCGACGTGGCCGAGGGCGACGAGTGGACCGGCTGGCACCGCATCGAGAAGGATCTCTTCCCGCCGGCGGCCGCCGACAACGGAGGGGTGGAGTACACGCCGCTCACCTCGGACGAGCGCAGCTACTACGCCGAGAAGCTCGTGGCCGACACCCAGCTGCTCGCGGACGCCGTGAACGCGGCCGACTACACCGTGTCGATCGACGCCATCTCCAACGGCGCCATCGGCCTGCTCGAGGAGGTCGCCTCCGGCAAGATCACCGGTGAGGAGGAGATCTGGTCGCACACCGACCTGTGGGACTTCCAGGCCAACCTCGAGGGCGCCCGTGTGGCCTACGAGGGCGTGCGCGACATCGTCGAGGAGAAGGACCCCGAGCTGGTCACCACCATCGACGAGCGCTTCGCGTCGCTGGAGACCCTGCTGGCCGGCTACGGCAGCCTCGACGACGGGTTCGTCTACTACACCGACCTCACCCCCGACGAGGTGAAGGAGCTCGCCGACGGCGTCTCCGCGCTCAGCGAACCGCTCAGCCAGCTCACCGCGACGCTGGTGGGCTGAGCGCCCATCCGCTGCACCTACAGTTGATCGCATGACCGACCACCACGACGAACCGGCGCCGGCACGCCCGGGCATCTCCCGACGGGGACTGCTCGGGCTGGCCGGCGCCGGCGTCGTGGGGGCCGGGGTCGGCTTCTCGCTCGACCGCTTCGTCGTCGCCCCCGCCACAGCATCTGCCTCCGCGCAGGAGAACGCGGCGGTGTACCCGTTCTACGGCACGCACCAGTCGGGCATCATCAGCCCCGCGCAAGACCGGCTCCACTTCGCCAGCTACGACGTCGCCGCCGACCTGTCGCGCGACGACCTTATCGAGCTGCTGCAGGACTGGAGCGCCGCCGCAGCCCTCATGACAGCGGGTCAGCCGGTCGGTCAGTACGGCGCCGTCAACGGCCCCTACGACGCACCGCCCGACGACACCGGCGAGGCCCTGGGTCTGCCCGCATCCGGTCTCACCATCACCTTCGGGTTCGGCCCCACCCTCTTCACCGCGGCCGACGGCACCGACCGCTTCGGCATCGCCGCGCAGCGTCCGGCGGCCCTCGTCGACCTGCCGCACTTCCCCGCCGACATGCTGCAAGACACGCTCACGGGCGGCGACCTCTGCATCCAGGCCTGCAGCGACGACCCCCAGGTCGCGGTGCACGCCATCCGCAACCTCTCCCGCATCGCGTTCGGCCGCGCGGCCATCCGCTGGTCGCAGCTCGGCTTCGGCCGCACCAGCTCCACCACCACGGCGCAGGCGACGCCGCGCAACCTGTTCGGGTTCAAGGACGGCACCGCGAACATCAAGGCCGAAGAAACGGAGGTGGTCGACGAGCAGGTGTGGGCCTCCGCCGACGACGGGGCGGCCTGGATGGCGGGCGGCTCCTACCTCGTGGCCCGCAAGATCCGCATGACCATCGAGACCTGGGACCGCACCTCGCTCCGCGAGCAGGAGGCGATCGTGGGCCGCACGAAGGGCGAGGGCGCGCCGTTCTCGGGCGGCACCGAGTTCACCCCGCCCGACTTCGCCGCGACGGGCCGGGGCGGCGAGCCGCTCATTGCGACGGATGCACACGTGCGGCTGTCTCATCCCGACCAGAACGCCGGCGCCCAACTGCTGCGCCGCGGCTACAACTTCGTCGACGGCAACGACGAGCTCGGGCGGCTGAACGCGGGCCTGTTCTTCATTGCGTTCCAGCGCGACCCCCGCACCCAGTTCATCCCGATCCAGCTCAACCTCGCCAAGAACGACGCGATGAACGAGTACATCCGGCACGTGGGTTCGGGCATCTTCGCGGTGCCCCCGGGGGCGAGCGAGGGCGGCTACGTGGGCGAGACCCTTTTCGGGTGACGCGCGCCGACTTGACCTCCACCGGGGTCGAGGTTCTACGGTCGGTGGTGTGACCTCACCGCCCGATCTCGCTCCGGTAACGGATGGGCTGTTCTCCTCGAGGTTCCGGCTGGTGACGCTGGGCGCCATCGTCCTGGTGTTCGTGGCCGCGTTCGAGAACCTCGCGGTCACCACGGTGATGCCGGTGATCGCCGCCGAGCTCGACGGGGCCGAGCTCTACGCCGTCGCGTTCGCGGCCCCGCTGGCCGCCTCGGTGCTCGGGATGGTCGCGGCCGGCATCTGGTGCGACCGCACGGGTCCGCGCACGCCGCTGGTGCTCGCGGTGGGGCTGTTCTTCGCGGGACTGGTGGTCGCCGGCACGGCGCCCGTCATGGAGCTGGTGGTGCTCGGCCGCCTCGTGCAGGGGCTCGGGTCGGGCGGCACGACGGTGGCGCTCTACGTGATCGTGGCGCGAGTGTATCCGGGCGCGCTGCAGCCCAAGGTGTTCGGGGCGTTCTCGGCGGCGTGGGTGCTGCCCGCCCTGGTGGGGCCGTTCCTGGCGGGCGTGATCGGCGACACGGTGGGCTGGCGCTGGGTCTTTCTCGGCGTGGCGGCGCTCGTGGTGCCGGCGGCGCTCATGGTGGCACCGGCCATGCGGGTGCTGCGCGGCGTGCCGGCGGGGGCGGATGCGCGGGCGGATGCGGACGCGGTCGCCGAGACGGATGCGCGAGGCTACGGCGACGGCGGCCCTCGCGACGGCGGCCTTCGCGATGGTGGTCAGGCCGTGGGTTCGGAGGCGCCCGGGCGCCCGGTGGCTCGCATCCTCTGGGCGGCCGGACTCGCCCTGGCGGTGCTCGTGCTGAGTGCGTCGACCGAACTCGAAGGGGCCTTCGTGTTCGTGGCCGCCACGCTCGGCTTCGTCGTCGCCCTCGTGGCGCTGCGCCCGCTCACGCCACCGGGCACGCTGCGGGCGGGCCGCGGACTGCCGAGCGTCATCCTGGCCAAGCTCGCGCTCGCGGGCGGCTACTTCGTGGCCGAGATCTACCTGCCCTATCTCTTCACCGCCGAGCACGGGCTCTCACCGGCCGCGGCCGGGCTCTCGCTGACGGTGAGCGGTGTGTTCTGGGGTGGCGCGTCGCTGCTGCAGGGCCGCCTCGGGTCGAGGCTGTCGAGCCGGTCGAGCGTGCGTATCGGGGTGGCCGCCGTGCTGCTCGCCCTGGCCGTGGTGCTGGTCGCCGCCGCCTTCGAGCTCCCGGTCTGGGTGGCCATCGCCGGATGGGCGATCTCCGGCACGGGGATGGGGCTGGCCTACCCACGGCTGTCGGTGCTCGTGCTCGGGCACTCGGAGCCCGAGCGGCAGGGGTTCAACAGCGCCGCGCTCAACATCGCCGACGCCGCGGGGCCCGCGATGTCGATCGCGCTGGGCGGCATCCTGTTCCAGTCGGTGGCCGGGGCGGGTGTGTCCGCGGGCGCATCGTCGGCGATATCGTTCGCCGCCGTGTTCGCCCTCGGACTCGTTCTCACGGCCTGCTCGTGGGCGATCAGCGCCCGCATGCCGCGCGACTGAACGGGGCTACTGCGACGCCGACTGCGTGACGATGTAGGTGGCCGTGACCGCGCCCGACCCGTCGTCGGCGACGGTGACGAGCACCGAGTACGTGGGCCCCACGTACATCCCTGTGCCGGAGCCGTCGGTGAACCCCGAGAACTGCGACTCGAAGCCGGCGGCCACGAGCTGGTCGTTGATGCTCGTGAAGGAGGCCTGCGGGTCGGAGACCGCCACCACGACCGTCCAGCCCCCGCCCTCGGCGGTGTCGACGGCCACGCCGCCCTGGATCTCGCCGTCGTAGAGCGGCACCTCGGTGGGGAAGCCGTCGGGAAGGCCGCCGTCGGAATTGAGGTCGACGTCTCCCCCGCCGGCCTGCTCCACCGCGCCCTCGACGATCTGCTCCACCGGGTTGCCGATGCAGCCGGTGAGCGCCGGCGCGAGCAGGGCGCCCAGCGCTAGGGCGAGGGCGGCGGACGTCTTCGTGAGCCTCATGCCCCCGATTATGGCCGCATCCGGGGCCCCGCGCTACTGGTTGGCGCGCTTGAGGTTCGCGGTGCGTCGGGCGCGCGCGTTCTGGTCGAGCTCCACCTTGCGGATGCGCACCGTCTCGGGCGTGACCTCGACGCACTCGTCCTCGCGGGCGAACTCCAGGCACTCTTCGAGCGAGAGCTGGCGCGACGGCGTCATCGACTCGAAGGAGTCGGCCGTCGACGAACGCATGTTCGTGAGCTTCTTCTCCTTCGTGATGTTCACGTCCATGTCGTCGGCGCGCGAGTTCTCACCGATGACCATGCCCTCGTAGACCTCCTCGGTGGGGTTCACGAAGAAGGTCATGCGCTCCTGCAGGCCGATGATGGCGAACGGGGTGACGACGCCGGAGCGGTCGGCCACGATGGAGCCGTTGTTGCGGGTGACGATGGACCCCGCCCAGGGCTCGTAACCGTGCGAGATCGCGTTGGCGATACCGGTGCCGCGGGTGATGGTGAGGAACTCGGTGCGGAAGCCGATGAGGCCGCGCGAGGGCACGATGAACTCCATGCGTACCCAGCCCGTACCGTGGTTCGACATGCCCTCCATGCGGCCCTTACGCGCGGCCAGCAGCTGGGTGATGGCGCCGAGGTGTTCCTCGGGCGCGTCGATGGTGAGGTGCTCGAAGGGCTCGTGGGTCTTGCCGTCGATCTGGCGGGTGACCACCTGGGGCTTGCCGACGGTGAGCTCGAAGCCCTCGCGGCGCATGTTCTCGACCAGGATGGCGAGGGCGAGCTCGCCACGGCCCTGAACCTCCCAGGCGTCGGGCTGCCCGATGTCTTCGACCCGGAGCGACACGTTGCCGATGAGCTCGCGGTCGAGGCGGTCCTTCACCATGCGGGCGGTGAGCTTGTGGCCCTTCACCTTGCCGACGAGCGGCGAGGTGTTGGTGCCGATGGTCATCGAGATGGCGGGGTCGTCGACCACGATGGCGGGCAGGGGACGCACGTCCTCCGGGTCGGCGATGGTCTCGCCGATGGTGATGTTCTCAATGCCCGCGATGGCCACGATGTCGCCGGGGCCGGCCTTCTCGGTCGGGTAGCGGGTGAGCGCCTTGGTCATGAGCAGCTCGGTGATGCGCTGGTTCTGCACCGTGCCGTCGTGCTTGACCCACGCGACCTGCTGGCCCTTCTTGATCTCGCCATTGAACACGCGCAGGAGCGCGAGGCGGCCGAGGAAGGGCGAGGAGTCGAGGTTGGTGACGTGGGCCTGGAGGGGCGCCTCGTCGTCGTAGGTGGGGGCCGGGATGTGCTCGAGGATGGCGCCGAAGAGCGGCTCGAGGTCGCCGTTGTCGGGCAGCTCGCCGTTGGCCGGCTTGTTCAGGCTCGCGGCGCCGTTACGGCCCGAGGCGTAGACCACCGGCACGTCGAGGATGGCGTCGAGGTCGAGGTCGGGCACGTCGTCGGCCAGGTCGGAGGCGAGACCCAGCAGCAGGTCTTGCGACTCTCCGACGACCTCGTCGATGCGCGCATCCGGCCGGTCGGTCTTGTTGACCAGGAGGATGACGGGGAGCTTCGCCTCGAGGGCCTTGCGCAGCACGAAGCGGGTCTGCGGCAGCGGGCCCTCGCTGGCGTCGACGAGCAGCACCACGCCGTCGACCATCGAGAGGCCGCGCTCCACCTCGCCGCCGAAGTCGGCGTGGCCCGGGGTGTCGATCACGTTGATGGTGATGGGGGCGCCGGTGGCGTGCACGCCGTTGTACGAGATCGCCGTGTTCTTGGCGAGGATCGTGATGCCCTTCTCGCGCTCGAGGTCGTTCGAGTCCATCATGCGGTCGTCGGCGTCGAAGTGCGCGTCGAACGAGTTCGTCTGCGTGAGCATGGCGTCGACCAGGGTGGTCTTGCCGTGGTCGACGTGGGCGACGATCGCGACGTTGCGCAGGTCGGAACGGGTGGCATGGGCCATGGGAGAAGTCCTCTTGGTGTGCGTGAGAAGGTGGGCGACGAGGCCCGTACAGCTAGACGCCCAGGGCGATTCCGGCACCCGGAATGGCGTTCAGCAACTCCTTAGTGTACTGCTCCTGAGGGTGGTCGAAGACCTCGTCGGTCGAAGCCGCCTCCACGATGCGACCCTTCTGCATCACGCACACGTTGTCGGCGATGACCCGCACGACCGCGAGATCGTGCGTGATGAAGAGGTAAGTGAGCTCGAGCTCGGACTGCAGCTCGGCCAGGAGCTTCAGGATCTGCGCCTGCACCAGCACGTCGAGTGCCGACACCGCCTCGTCGAGCACGACGATGTCGGGCTTGAGCGCGAGAGCGCGTGCGATGGCGACGCGCTGACGCTGTCCGCCCGAGAGTTCGTTCGGGTAGCGCGTGATGAGCGATTGGGGCAAGGCCACCTGGTCGAGCAGCTCGAGCACCCGGGCGCGGCGGCTCGCGTGGTCACCCGCCTTGTGCACGAGCAACGGCTCGGCGATGGTGTTGCCGATGTTGCGCAGCGGGTTGAGCGAACCGTAGGGGTCTTGGAACACCGGCTGCAGGCGGCGGCGCAGGTCGAGCAGCGAGCGACCCTTCAGCGGCGCCACGTCGACGCCGTCGATCAGGATCTGGCCGCTGGTGGGCTGCTCGAGCTTGAGGATCATCTTCGCCACGGTCGACTTGCCCGAGCCCGACTCCCCCACGATCGCCGTGGTGGTGCCCTTCTCCACCGCGAACGACACGTGGTCGGCGGCGGTGATCTCGCCCGCCGAGCCCTTGCCCTGGCCGCGGATCTTGTAGACCTTCGTGAGGTCGTTCACCACGATGGCGTCGGGGCGGCGCGTCGGCGCGGCTCCACCGGCGCGCTCCCGCTCGACCCGCTCCTCCGCGGCCGCGATGAGGTCGATGCCCTCGGTGACCGTCGTGGGCGCGTAGTCGAGGTCGCTGAGCGAGTGCGTCGCCGATTCTTGCGTGGCCGAGAGGATGCGGCGCGAGGCCAGGCTGGGCGCTGCGGCCACCAGGCGCTGCGTGTAGGGGTGCAGGGGGTTCTCGAGGATCTCCCGCGAGGGGCCCGCCTCGACGATGCGCCCCTTGTACATCACCACGAGCTGCTCGGCGCGCTCGGCGGCGAGGCCCAGGTCGTGGGTGATGAAGAGCACCGCGGTGCCGATGTCGCGGGTGAGGGTCTCGAGGTGGTCGAGGATGCGCCGCTGCACGGTGACGTCGAGCGCCGAGGTGGGCTCGTCGGCGATGAGCAGCTTGGGGCGCGACGACAGGCCGATGCCGATGAGCACGCGCTGCCGCATACCGCCCGAGAACTGGTGCGGGAACTGCTTGAGCCGCTTGTCCGCATCCTGCAGCCCGGCCTCGCGGAGCACCTGGATGGCGTGCTCCCGCACGGCCTTCCGGCCGGTGGCGATGCCGTTCGCGCGGATCGTCTCCTCGACCTGGAAGCCGACGCTCCACACCGGGTTGAGGTTCGACATGGGGTCTTGCGGCACGTAGCCGATCTCGCGGCCCCGGATGTCCTCCATCTGCTTCGTGGAGTAGTTGGTGAGCTCTTTGCCATCGAAGAGGATCGACCCGCCGGTGATGCGTCCGGCCCCCGGGAGCAGGTTGATGATGGCGGAGGCGGTGGTCGACTTGCCCGAGCCGGACTCCCCCACGATGGCGAGGGTCTGGCCGGCCATGAGGGTGAGATCGACCCCGCGCACGGCCGGGATGATGCCGTCGGAGGACTGGAAGCCGACCTCGAGGTTCTTGATCTCGAGCAGCGGGCGCGCGCCCGGGGTGGTGGTGGGGTCGCTCATCGCTGGGCCCTCGCCTTCGGGTCGAGCGCGTCTCGGATGACCTCGCCCATCATGATGAAGGCGAGGACGGTGATGGAGAGCGCGAGTGAGGGGTAGATGAGCGTCTGCGGGGCGGTGCGCAGGTCGACCTGCGCGGCGCTGATGTCGTTGCCCCACGACATGGTGGAGTTCGGCAGCCCCACGCCGAGGAACGACAGCGTGGCCTCGGCCACGATCGCCGCGCCCAGCGAGATGGTGGTGACCACGATCACCGGGGCGATCGAGTTCGGCAGCACGTGCCGCAGCAGGATGCGGAAGTTCGACACCCCGACCGCCTGCGCCGCCATCACGTAGTCGGACTGTTTGACCCTCAGGATCTCGGCTCTCAGCACTCGGGCCGTCGCCGGCCAGGCGAAGATTCCGATGGCCAGCGAGATGACGAACACGTTCCGGTAGGCCGAGAACACCGACATGATGACCACGGCGGCCAGGATGTAGGGGATCGAGAAGAAGATGTCGCCGGCGCGCGAGAGCACCGAGTCGAGCCAGCCGCCGTAGAACCCGGCGAAGGCGCCGAACAGGATGCCGAGCACCGTGGTGAGGATCGTCACGATGATGCCGACCGAGAGCGAGGTGGCGGTACCGTGCACGATGCGCGAGAAGATGTCGCAGCCCTGCTTGGTGAAGCCCAGGATGTGCTCTCCGGTGGGCGCGCCATTGCTGTTCGCGAGCTGGCAGTCGTCGTTGGGCGGCACCTGCGTGAACAGCGTGGGGAAGAACGCCACGAAGATCACCAGCAGGATGATGACGGCGGAGATCCAGAACATGGGGCGGCGGCGCATGTCGCGCCAGGCGTCGATCCAGAGGTTGCTCTTGCGCTCGTCGAGTTTGATGGCGTCGACGGCGACGAGAGGAGTCTCCTCCAACGGAGCGACGAAGTGCCCGGGCCCCCGGGTGGGAGTGTTATTTGACATAGCGGATCCTCGGGTCGAGAAGGCCGTACAGGAGGTCGACGACGAGGTTGACCACCAGGTAGATGAGCACCATCACGGTCACGAAGGAGACGACGGTCGGGCCCTCGCCTCGGATGATCGCCTGGTAGAGCGTGCGGCCGACGCCGGGCACGTTGAAGATGCCCTCCGTGACCGTGGCGCCCACGAGCAGCACGCCGAA
This sequence comes from Herbiconiux moechotypicola, assembly GCF_024979255.1. Lineage (GTDB taxonomy): Bacteria > Actinomycetota > Actinomycetes > Actinomycetales > Microbacteriaceae > Herbiconiux > Herbiconiux moechotypicola. The sequence continues at coordinate 78,524 of NZ_JANLCN010000006.1, read as the reverse complement.
GTCGGTGGCCGCGTAGGTGACCACCGGGATGAGCGAGTTGCGCAGGATGTGCACCGGGATGATGCGGCGGCGGCTGAGCCCCTTGCCGTAGGCGGTGCGCACGAAGTCGAGACCCTCGGTCTCGATGACGGAGGCCCGGGTGAGCCTCACCAGCTGGGCGAAGGTGATCGACGCCAGCACGAACGCGGGGAGGATCAGGTCTTGGATCGGGGCCCCGGTGGACACCGTCGTCCTGGCCCAGCCCAGTTGGATGCCGAAGATGAACTGCGCCACGAAGGCGATCACGAAGATCGGCAGCGAGATGAAGATGAGGCTGATGACGAGCGCCGATGCGTCGAACAGCTTGCCCTTGCGGAGGCCGGAGACGAGGCCGACGATCACGCCGCCGACGAACTCGATGATGAGCGCCATGATCGCGAGGCGGATCGTCACCGGGAAGGTGCGGGCGAGGATCTCGGAGACCGGTTCGCCGCTGAACGAGGTGCCGAAGTCGCCCCGGAAGATGCCGCCGAGGTAGAGGAAGTACTGCACGATGAACGGCTGATCGAGGTGGTACTCCTCGCGGAGCCGCTCGAGCAGGGCCGGGTTCGGCGTCTTGTCGCCGAACAGGGCGAGCAGGGGGTCGCCCGGCATGGCGAAGACCATGAAGTAGATGAGGAACGTCGTGCCCAGCAGGACGGGGATCGCCTGGAGGAGACGCCTGAGGATGTATCCGGCCACGAATCAGACCGTACCAATCGAGAACTAGGGGCGGGTAGCCGCGCGAGGATCAGGGACATGGATCGGGGGCGGCGGCACGAAGCCGCCGCCCCCGATGACGCGGGTGCTAGCCCTTGGTGATCTCGTAGTAGAGCGGCACCGAGTTCCAGCCGAACTCCACGTTCTGCACGCCCTCGCCGTAACCGCCGGTCACGTTCGAGTACCACAGCGGGATGGCGGGGAGGTCCTGCAGCAGGATCTCCTGAGCCTTCTGGAAGTCGGCGTTCGCCTCGGCGCTGTCGGCGGTCGACGAGCCCTCGTTCAGCAGCGCGTCGAACTCGGGGTTCGTGTAGTCGCCGTCGTTGGAGGACGCGTTGGTCGCGTAGAGCGGGCCGAGGAAGTTGAACAGACCCGGGTAGTCGGCCTGCCATCCGGTGCGGAACGCGGTCTGGATGGAGCGGTCGGTGATCGCGGTGCGCGCCTCGGCGAAGGTCGGGTACGGAGCGCCCGACGCGTCGATGCCGAGGGTGTTCTTGATGCTGTTCGACACGGCGTCGACCCACTCGGCGTGACCGCCGTCGGCGTTGTACGCGATCTGGAAGGTGCCCGACCACGGGGAGATGGCGTCGGCCTGGGCCCACAGCTCCTTGGCCTGGTCGGGGTCGTAGGCGAGTACCTCGGCACCCTCGAGCGAGTCGCTCCAGCCGTCGATCACCGGGGAGGTGAAGTCGCTGGCCGGGGTGCGGGTGCCCTGGAAGATGATGTCGGTGATCTCGTCGCGGTTGATCGCCATCGACAGGGCGGCGCGGCGGAGCTTGCCCTCCTCGTCGTTGCCGAAGTGCGCGAGGCGCTCCGGGATGGTGAACGACTGGAAGATCGCGGCCGGCTGGTTCACCGCACGGTCGCCCAGGTCGGACTCGTAGGTCGCGAAGGCGCTGGCAGGAACGGCGTCGAGCACGTCGAGGTTGCCACCGAGCAGGTCGGCGTAGGCGGCGTCTTCACTGGCGTAGAAGACGATGGTGAGGCCGCCGTTGGCCGCCTTGCGGCCGCCGTCGTAGTCCTCGTTCACGACCAGGTCGATCTTCTCGTTGTGCTGCCACGCGGTGTCGGAGGCCAGCTTGTACGGGCCGTTGCCGATCGGGTTCTGGCCGTAGGCCTCGATGTCGTCGAACGCCGACGCGGGCAGCGGGTAGAAGGCCGAGTAGCCGAGGCGCAGCGGGAAGTCGGAGCGGGGCTCTTTCAGGGTCACCGTGAAGGTGAGGTCGTCGACGACGTTCAGACCCGTGAGGGGGCTGTCCTCGTCGTAGCTGAAGCCCTCGATGTCCTCGAAGAAGTAGCTGTTGAGCTGCTCGTTCGACAGGAGCGCGCCGTACTGCCAGGCGTCGACGAAGGAGTTGGCGTCGACCGGCTCACCGTTGGTGAAAGTCTGGTCGGGCTTGATCGTGATGGTGAAGGTCTGCGAGTCCTCGGTCTCGATCGACTCGGCCATGTCGAGCTGCGGCGCCCCCGTGGCGTCGTAGTACTCGAGCCCCGCGAAGATGGAGTCGAGGATCTTGCCGCCACCGGTCTCGTTGGTGTTGGTGGGGATCAGCGGGTTCTGCGGCTCGGAGCCGTTCGCCGTGATGACCGCCGACGTGTCGGCGCCCGAGGTGCTCTCCGCGCCGCCGCTGGCGCAGCCGGCGAGCACGAGGGTGCTCGCGGCGACCAGCGCGAGCGCGCCGATGCCGTACCTTCTCTTGTTCAATTTTCCTCCTGTGCAGAAATGGGTGCAGGAGATCGGCCCCCTTCTGGGGGGCGCAACCTAAGGAAGTACCCTAAGTGGGGGCCAGGCTGGCTGCAAACCACGGAGAAAAAAGTTACAGACCCGAAACTATCTCCAAGGAATCCTTGTGCGAATCCCACAGTTCGTGTGAAAAAGTAGCGCTCTACGCAAGAAAGTGAAGTGATGGTTCGAGCGCTCGAATGGGCCCGTCTGAGGCGCCGACGGCTGTGGACGGAGATCGGGCTCGTGCTCGGTATCTCGCTCGGCGCCTCTGCCGTCTACTCCGTCGTGAGCCTGATCTCCCGTCTCACCCAGGAGACCGCTCTCGCCGACCAGACGGCCACCCTCAACGGGGCGCTCAGCGACCGGGCCTGGCTCGACCTCACGTATCAGCTGCTCGCGATCTTCTTCGACCTGGTACCGGTCGCGCTGGTGCTCTACCTGCTCGCGATCTCGGGGGGCAACCCCTTCCGCCGCATCGGCTTCGACTTCCGCGAGCCGGCCCGCGACCTCGGCCGCGGCTGGCTCCTCGTGCTGGTCGTGGGCGTGCCGGGCATCGTGCTCTACGCGGTGTGGCGGATGCTCGGCTACAGCGCCGCCGTGGTGGCCTCGCCGCTCGACACCCACTGGTACACCGTGCCGGTCCTCGTGCTGGCGGCGCTGCGGGCCGCCCTGCAGGAGGAGGTGATCGTGGTGGGCTACCTGTTCACCCGCCTGCGCCAGCTCGGCCTGTCGAAGTGGGCGATCATCCTGGGTGCCGCCGTGCTGCGGGGCAGCTACCACCTCTACCAGGGGCCCGGGCCGTTCGTCGGCAACGTGGCGATGGGGATCGTGTTCGGCTGGTGCTACTGGCGCTGGGGCCGCGTGATGCCGCTCGTGGTGGCGCACTGGATCATCGACATCGTGTCGTTCGTGGGGTACCCGGTGGCCCTGGCCTGGTTCCCCACGCTGTTCGGCTGACGGCTAGCGCTCTCTCGGGCGCCGGTTGGCCAACACGAACGCCACGACGCCGAGGGCCACGAGCGCCCCTCCCCCGATCAGGAGGCCGATCAGCAGACCGTCGGGACCCTGTTCAGCCGCGACCGGCGCCCCGGTGACCGGCACCTCGGTGAACAGCGGCTGCTGGGTCGCGGGCGCCGAGACCGAGGCCGTCACCTCGATCGTCACCAGGGCGCTCGCGGTGCCCGCGAACGACGACGAGATGCTGCAGAGCATCGACGAGGTGCCGACCGGAAAGCTCTGGCCCGACTCCACCGGGGTGCCCACGATCGAGCAGCCTTCGACCGTCAGACCGGTCGGCACGGCCGGCGCGATCTCGATCGGCGCGGTGCCCGTCTCGTCGGCCTCAGCGGTCAGCGTGGCGGGCAGGATGCTCGACCCCGTGAAGTCGGCCCCCACGATCCGCGTGCCCGTGAAGTCGGCCCCGGCGAGATCGGCGCCCGTGAACACCGCTCCCTGCACGTCGCCGTCGACGAACGACGCCCCGGCGAGGTCGGCGCCCGTGAAGTCGGCCTCGCCGAATCGGGTGCCACTGAGGTCGACCCCGGCGCACTGCGCTCCTCCGGCGCCGCCGTCGGAGACGGGCAGCACCACGCATCCGCCCTCCTCGAAGAGCGGATCGGCCGAGGCTGCGGCGACAGGGGCGACGGCCAGGATCGAGGCCGCCACGACCGCCCCGGCGACGGCGAGCGGAATACGGAACACGGTGCGGGGCGGCATGCGGCCGACCCTACCAGCGGCGGATGACCCGGATCCCGAGCACCTACTCGAACGCCTCGGGCGGCGGGCAGGCGCACACGAGGTTGCGATCGCCGTACGCCTGGTCGATACGCCGCACAGGCGGCCAGTACTTGCCGCGCACGAGTGAGCGCAGCGGGTACACGGCCGTCTCGCGCGAGTACGGATGCGCCCACTCGCCCTCGATCACGGCACGCGCCGTGTGGGGCGCTCCGCGCAGGGGGTTGTCTGCCACCGGCCACTCCCCCGCACCGACCGCGTCGATCTCGGCGCGGATGGCGATCATGGCGTCGACGAAGCGGTCGATCTCGGCGAGGCCCTCGCTCTCGGTCGGTTCCACCATGAGCGTGCCCGCCACCGGGAAGCTCATGGTGGGGGCGTGGAATCCGTAGTCGACGAGGCGCTTCGCGACGTCGTCGACCGTCACGCCCGTGCTCTGGGTCAGCGCCCGGAGATCGAGGATGCACTCGTGCGCCACCAGCCCGTTGTCGCCCGTGTAGAGCACCGGGTAGTGCTCGCGCAGGCGTGCAGCCACGTAGTTCGCGGCCAGCACGGCGGCCGCCGTGGCCCGGGTGAGGCCCTCGAGCCCCATCATGCGCACGTAGGCCCAGCTGATCGGAAGGATGCCGGGGCTGCCGTACGGCGCCGCCGAGATCGGCCCCCCGTCGTGCTGCACCGGCGTGCCGTCGGCAAGCAGGTGCGAGCCCTCCTGCGCGAACATATGCCCCGGCAGGAATGGAGCGAGATGCGCCTTCGCGGCGACCGGGCCGACGCCTGGTCCGCCTCCGCCGTGCGGGATGCAGAAGGTCTTGTGCAGGTTGAGGTGCGACACGTCTCCGCCGAAGTCGCCGAAGCGCGCGAACCCCAGCAGCGCATTGAGGTTCGCCCCGTCGACGTAGACCTGGCCGCCCGCCTCGTGCACGAGCCGGCAGATCTCGGCCACCTCGTGCTCGTACACCCCGTGGGTGGAGGGGTAGGTGATCATGAGCGCGGCGAGGTCGGCGGCGTGGGCGACGATCTTCGCACGCAGGTCGCCGAGGTCGACGTTGCCGAGCTCGTCGCAGGCCACCACGACCACGCGCATCCCGGCCAGCACGGCCGAGGCGGCGTTGGTGCCGTGCGCGCTCGACGGGATGAGGCACACCGTGCGGGCCTCGTCACCCCGCGAGCGGTGGTAGGCGCGGATGGCCAGGAGCCCGGCCAGCTCGCCCTGGCTGCCCGCGTTCGGCTGCAGCGACACCGAGTCGTACCCGGTCACCTCGGCGAGCCAGCGCTCGAGCTGCGCGATGAGCTCGAGCGATCCCTCCACGTCGGCCTTCGGGGCGAACGGGTGCAGTCCCGCGAACTCGGGCCACGACACGGCCTCCATCTCGGAGGCGGCGTTGAGCTTCATGGTGCACGAACCGAGCGGGATCATGCCGCGGTCGAGTGCGTAGTCGGCGTCGGCGAGGCGCTTGAGGTAGCGCATCATGCTCGTCTCGGAGTGGTGCGCCGAGAAGACGGGATGCGTGAGGAAGGGGCTCGTGCGGGCGAGTTTCGAGGGGATGCCGGTCTCCCGCGCATCCGTGCCCGTGCCCGCATCCGTACCCGCGACGGCGTCGAACACCCGGGCGAGCTCGAGTAGCCGCACGTCGTCGGTGGTCTCGTCGAGCGACACGGCGACCGTGTCTGCGTCGACCGCGCGCAGGAGGATGCCGCGGCCGTGCGCGTGCTCGACGAGCCCGTGGGCCCGGCCCGGCGCCCTCAGCTGGAGGGTGTCGAAGAAGGCCTCGTGCTCGAGCTCGTACCCCGCGGCGCGGAGGGCGGCGGCGAGCGCCGCCGTCTGGTCGGCCACCCGCTGCGCGATGGCCCGCACCCCCTCCGGCCCGTGGTACACCGCGTACATCGACGCCATCACGGCGAGCAGCACCTGCGCGGTGCAGATGTTCGAGGTGGCCTTCTCGCGCCGGATGTGCTGCTCGCGCGCCTGCAGGCTGAGCCGGTAGGCGGGGTGGCCGTCGGCGTCGACGCTCACGCCGACGAGGCGGCCGGGCAGCTGGCGTTCGAGTCCGGCGCGCACGGCGAGGTAGCCGGCGTGCGGGCCGCCGAAGCCCATCGGCACGCCGAAGCGCTGCGTGGTGCCCACCGCGACGTCGGCACCGTGCTCGCCCGGAGGGGTGAGGAGGGCGAGGGCGAGCAGGTCGGCCGCGACCACCGCGAGCCCCTGGCGGGAGTGCACCTCGGCCACGACGGGCGAGGGGTCCCACACCCGGCCCGAGGCGCCCGGGTACTGCACGAACACGCCGAACGCGCCCCGCGCATCCGGGTCGGCCCCGTCGATCTCCATCCCCTCGACCGCGAGGTCGCGTTCCACGATCTCGATGCCGACGGCCTCGGCCCGCGCGCGCAGCAGAGCCTTCGTCTGCGGAAAGGCGTCGGAGTCGACCACGAAGCGGTGTGAGGCCGACTTGCTCGCGCGCCTGGCCAGCAGCATCCCCTCCACGGCCGCCGTACCCTCGTCGAGCATCGAGGCGTTCGCGGTGGCGAGACCGGTGAGGTCGGTGACCATGGTCTGGAAGTTGAGCAGCGCCTCCAAGCGGCCCTGCGAGATCTCGGGCTGGTAGGGCGTGTAGGCGGTGTACCAGCTCGGGTTCTCGAGCACGTTGCGGGTGATGACGGCGGGCGTGACCGTGTCGTAGTAGCCGAGGCCGAGGTACGACGCCGAGACGCGGTTGCGACCGGCGAGGGCGCGCAGCTCGGCGAGTGCCTCGCGCTCGGTGGCGGCCGGCGGCAGCAGCGACTCGGAGAGCGAGCGGTCGACGCGGATGGAGGAGGGCACCGCGGCGACCATGAGGGCGTCGAGGTCGTCGTAGCCGAGAGCCTCGAGCATGCGGCGCTGGGCCGCGGAGTCGGTGCCGATGTGCCGGCGCGAGAAGTCGTCGTGGGAGGAGACAGTGGTGGGTGTGGTCATCGGGTGGGTCACTCCCCCGTCAGCGCCGCGTACTCGGCGGCCGTGAGCAGGGTGGGCAGCGCGGTGAACTCCACCTTGATGAGCCAGCCCTCGCCGAAGGGGTCGGAGTTCACGAGCTCGGGCGAGTCGGCCACGGCCGGGTTGGTCTCCACGACGGTGCCGTCGACGGGGGCGAAGAGCTCGCCCACCGACTTGGTCGACTCGATCTCGCCCACGACGGTGCCGCCGGAGAGCTCGGTGCCCTCGGCGGGCAGGTCGAGGTAGACGATGTCGCCGAGCTGGGCGGCGGCGTAGGCGGTGATGCCGATGGTCGCGACGGAGCCGTCGACCTTCACCCATTCGTGTTCGGCGGTGTATCCGAGAGCGGTGAGATCGGTCATGTCAGTCCTTCTTCCGGCGGTAGAACGGAGGGGTGGTGAGGGTGTAGCCGAGGCGGCGGCCCCGGATGTCGACGCTGAGCCGCCGTCCGGGCTCCGCGTGGGCGGGGTCGACGTAGGCGAGGGCGATGGGATGGCCGAGGGTCGGCGAGAGCGCGCCGCTCGTGACGCGCCCGATCGGCTCGGTCGAATCGTCGTCGGCGAACACTTCGTAGCCGGCGCGGGCGGCGCGTCTGCCCTCGGCCACGAGGCCGACGAGCACCGGGGCGGATGCGCGGGGCCCGGCCACGAGGGCGTCGCGGCCCACGAACCCGGGCTTGTCGAGGGCGGGCACCCGGCCGAGGCCGGCCTGCACGGGGAGCGTGCCGCGGTCGAGCTCGTGGCCGTAGAGCGGCATGCCGGCCTCGAGCCGGAGCGTGTCGCGGCTGGCGAGACCCGCTGGCACGAGGCCTTCGCCGGCACCGGCCGCCGAGATGGCTGCCCAGAGCGCCGGAGCGGCTTCGGGCGCGAGGTACAGCTCGAAACCGTCCTCGCCGGTGTAGCCCGTGCGGGCCACCAGCACCGGGCCGCCCTCGAACCGTCCGCGCAGCACCCGGTAGTAGCGCAGCTCGCCGAAGCCCGGTGCGTCGAAACCCTCGGTGCCGCTCAGGATGCTCAGCGCGGCCGGCCCCTGCACCGCCACGAGCGCGGTCTGGTCGCTCACGTCGGCGACCCGCGCATCCGGGAACCCCGCCACCCGGTCGGCCAACGCTTCGGCGACCGGTTCGCGGTTGGAGGCGTTGGCAACCACCAGGAATTCCTCGGCGCCCAGCCGGTAGACCACGACGTCGTCGATCACCCCGCCGTCGTCGGCGAGCAGCAGCGAGTACTTCGCCTGCCCCTCGGCGATCGCCGAGAGCCTGCCGGCCAGCGCGTGGTCGAGGAACGCGGCGCCCTCCGGGCCCGAGACCTCGAACTCGGCCATGTGCGAGAGATCGAACAGCCCGGCGGCGGTGCGCACGGCGCGGTGCTCGGCGAGGTCGCTGGAGTAGCGCACGGGCATGCGCCAGCCGGCGAAGTCGGTGAACGAGGCACCGGCGGCCTCGTGCACGGCGTCGAGCGGCGAGGGGCGCAGGGCCTGCGGCGGATGCGCGGGCGGCGTCTCCGAGGCAGGCGTGCTCTCCGCGGGGTCGGCGGACGGGGGCATGAGTTCTCCTTCTGCTGCGCCGGACCGGCCGGCACGAACGATCTGCGCGGATGCGCTGTCGAGAACTCCCCCTCTGTCATCGGGCCTGAGAGATTCACACGCCCTCCACCGTGCGGGTGGGGCTGCGTGCTTTCACCGTGGGCGAGCCGCTGTCGATGCCGCGACTGCTTTCCAGAGTGGCCAGGTCGAAGCGGTACGAGGACCTGAGAGATTATCGGGGAGGATTGCTCCTTCGGTGCCGCGTGCGTCGTGACGACGGTGGCGGCTCTCCCGCTGGGAACTGATGGCCGGTCGGTGTTCAGTTGAGGGGTGCTGCTGAGGGGTGCTGTGCCACGAGCATAGCGCGGGTGGTGCTACTGGCCGAAGCCGCCGCGCTGCCGCCGGAGCACGAGCACGATGATCGAGGCGATGAGGCCGGCCCCCACGAGGGCGACGAGCACCACGACGGGCCACGGCAGCGCGCCCCCGGCGACCAGGGGCACGGCGGTGCCGGTGGGGTCTCCGGCGGCCGAGTCCGTCGTCGGCGACGCGGTGGCCTCCGGCTCCGCCGCGGTCTCGGTCGGGGTGGCAGGCGCCGCAGTCGGTGTGGGCGTGCCGTCGGGGTCGCCCGCCCAGGCGTCGCCGCAGACCGGTGCGTTCGTGAGGCCGTCGGCGGCTCCGTCGAGCGTCGTCGGCTCGTAGTCGAACTCGAACTGGCCCGAGGTGGGGTGCCCGTCGGAGGAGACGACCTGCCACAGCACCACGTAGCCGCCCGCGTCGCCGAGTGCGACCGGGGTGCTGCTCTGCGCATCCTGGACCGTCACGCACCCCGACTCGTAGTGCATGCCCTCGGGGTCGACCACCTGGATGGCGAAGCCGTCGGGGCTGCCCCCGTCAGGGGTGCCGCCGACGGTGAGCAGCGTCTCGGTGAAGTCGAGGGTGACGACACCGGGGTCGGCGGTGATCGAGGAGTCGGCCGCGGGGCTGGAGGAGGCGAGGTCGTCGTGCGCGAGCGCGGCGGTCGCGGGCACGACCGCGAGGCCGATCGCGGCGGCGGCCGAGAGGGATGCGGTCAGGAGTCGCGACGGGGTGCTCACCCCGCCACGATAGCGGGCGCTCAGGCCCGGCGCGCGGGCACTCAGGCCCGGCGCGTGCGGAACTGGTTGACCATCGGGCAGTCGAACGGGTCGGGAGCGGCGAGCCCCACCCGGTTCAGGTACGCGACGACCTGCTTGTGCGCCTCGAGGAGCGAGGTCTGGGTGTAGGGGATCTTGTGGGTGGCGCAGTACTCCTCCACCATCGGGCGCACGCGCACGAGAGCCGGTCGCGGCATGCTCGGGAAGAGGTGGTGCTCGACCTGCAGGTCGAGACCGCCCATGAGGGTCGTCATCGCCCAGCCGCCCGTGATGTTGCGTGAGGAGAGCACCTGCTTGGAGAGGAAGTCGAGGCGGGACCCGGCGGGGAACACGGTCATGCCGACGTGGTTCGGAGCGAACGAGGCGCCCATGTAGAAGCCGAACACGGCCAGCTGCACGCCGAGGAAGGCGAAGGCCATGCCGAGCGGCAGCACGAGGAACACCGCCGCGAGGTAGGCCGCAAGCCGGAGACCGATGAACGAGAGCTCGAGACCGCGGCCCTCCACCGGCCGGCGACCGAACAGGGTCTTGAACGAGAGGTAGTGCAGGTTGATGCCCTCGAGCAGCAGCAGCGGGTAGAGCGCGTAACCCTGACGGCGCGTGAGCCAGGCCATCGCGCCCCGGGTCTTCGCGGCGTCCTCCTCGAGGAAGGAGACGGTGTCGCGCGCGATGTCGGGATCTTTGCCGACCGTGTTGGGGTTGCCGTGGTGGCGGGTGTGCTTGCTCATCCACCAGGAGTAGCTCATGCCCACGAAGGCGGTCGCGAGCGCACGGCCGGCACGGTCGTTGGCCTTGCCCGAGGTGAACACCTGGCGGTGCGACGCCTCGTGGGCCAGGAAGGCGAACTGGGTGAAGATGATGCCGAGCGCTCCCGCGATGAGAAGCTGGAACCAGCTGTCGCCGAGGAGCACGAATCCGGTCACTGCTCCGCCCAGGGCCAGGAGCAGCACGCCGAAGAGACCGAGGTAGAACCCTCGCCGGCGGCGCATGAGCCCCATGTCTTTGGCGGTCGCGAGGAGCTCCGAGTAGGCGGCGGTCGGATGCGCGGAGCCGGTCTGGCGGGGCCGGGTGGCACGCGGGGAAGGACTGCTGGTGACGCTCATGGAGCCTGCTCACTGGTGTCGGGTCGACTTCCCAGCCGCGATGTCGAGCAGGTGCCCTCAGATGCTGTGACACTACGGGGTGAAGCTGCGCGTTACCCGGCAGACGGCGAACGGCCCGCCCCGGAATGTCGGGACGGGCCGTTCGGCGAGTGCTGGGGAGATCAGCGGATGGGCGTGATGTTCTCCGCCTGCAGGCCCTTGCGGCCCTGCGTCACGTCGAACTCGACGCGCTGGTTCTCTTCGAGGTTCTTGTAGCCCGAGCCGGCGATGCCGGAGTGGTGGGCGAAGACGTCCTCGCCCCCGTCGTCGGGAGAGATGAAGCCGAAGCCCTTCTCGGAGTTGAACCATTTAACGGTGCCAGTGGCCATTGTTTTCTCTTTCGAGGTAAGCGGCCCCGCCAGTCGGAGCCTACCGTCGCGGTCAAACTTTCTTCCGCATTCGAAAACAAGCCAACACAACAACTGCTATGAATCATAGCCGGGTGGGTGCGCGGGAGGCTACTGGTTCGGCGTGTGGGGCCCTCACGCCTTAGAATTCAGCGTGCCCTTCATCAGCCCGCTCAGCATCCCGAGCCCCGATCCGGTGTTCCAGTCGTTCTCGATCGGTCCGCTCACGATCCACACCTACGCGCTCTGCATCCTCGCCGGCATCATCGTCGCGATGTTCTGGGTGAACCGCAGGCTGACCCAGCGCGGCGGCGAGCCCGGAGTGGTCGTCGACATCGTGCTGTGGGCGGTGCCGCTCGGCATCATCGGTGCACGTTTCTACCACGTGTTCACGCACCTGGGCGACTACTTCTACCCGGGCGCGAACCTCCTCGACGTGTTCGCCATCTGGGACGGCGGGAACGCCCTCTACGGGTCGCTGATCGGGGGCGCGATCGGTGCCTGGATCGGCTGCCGCATGTCGGGCATCCGGCTCTGGTCGTTCGCCGACGCGCTGGCACCCGCGATGCTACTCGCCCAGGCCATCGGCCGCCTCGGCAACTACGTCAACCACGAGCTGTTCGGCCTGCCGACCACGCTGCCGTGGGGCCTCGAGATCGAGTCCGACAACGCCAAGTTCCCGGCCGGGCTGGCCGACGGCACGCTGTTCCACCCTCTGTTCCTCTACGAGATCATCTGGAACGTGGTGGGCATCGCTCTGCTCCTGCTGCTCGAGCGTCGCTTCGCGCTGCGCTGGGGCAAGCTGTTCGCGCTCTACCTCATCTGGTACGGGCTCGGCCGCAGCTGGCTCGAAGCCATCCGCATCGACCCCACGAGCGACGGGTTCCTCGGCATCCCCGCCAACGTGTGGGCCTCGTTCGTCGCGATCGCCCTCGGCATCGTTCTCTTCGCGGTGCAGTCGCGCCGTCACCCCGGCCTCGAGAACTCGGTCTACCGGCCGGGTCGCGGGCCGCGTGTGGTGGAGCCCCGCAAGAAGAAGGGCAAGGGCGGCGAGGACGCCGTCACCGCCGACGAGGGCGAGGGTTCGTCGGAGTCCGGAGTCTGGACCGACGAGGAGCTCGCCGCGGCGGCTCCCGCTTCGGGCTCTGCCGCTCCCGCGAAGGACTGACGCGGCGACACCACCTCAGGCCGCGGGCCGGCTCTGACCACGGGCCGGCCGGCTCGGGCCGTGGGCCTGCTCAGTCCGCGGGTCGGCTCAGGCCGCAGCTCCGTCCGCCAGCTGGGCGCGCACCTCGGCGGGCAGGTGCTCGAGGCGTCGCCGGTCGCGGATGGCGACGAAGCCGACGCACACCACCCACACGAGCCACGGGAAGGTCGCGAGCATCGCGGTGGCCGCTCCCCCGGCGGCGAAGAACGAGTCGGGGCTCGTGCCGCCGAACATGGTGGGCACCGAGAGCAGGTTGAGAGCGGCCACCGCATAGGCGATGACGCCCGTCCAGCGCGGCAGTGCACCCGACGCGATCGTGAGGTAGCCCGCCGATCCGGCGACCAGGGCGTTCAGCGTGCATCCGATCGACCCGAACATGAGGGTGTGACCCACGGTGAGCGCCCGCAACGACGACGCGTCTGCGGTCAGCCCCATGGTGTCGAGGGCCGTGCCGCCCTCCATCCCGTCGCCCACGAGGGTCACGGCGATGAACAGCAGCCCCGAGCCGTACATGATGTTCGCCACCCACTGCAGATCGGGCCGGGTGTGCGTGATGAGCTGCCGGAACCCCGAGATGAACACGATCAGCGCGGCCATGAGGAAGGTGTCGATGAGGATCGTGAACAGGGTCTGGTTGGCGGTGCGCGTCATGAACTCCGCGAGCGCCTCGCTGTCGTCGAGCGCGGGCCTCGCGCCCACCAGGAGCGCCTGCACCAGGAACTCGGCCAGCGTGAGGCCGCCGACCGCGATCGCGGACATGCCTGTCCAGAGCCTCACGTCGGGGTTGAGCCTGCCGTTCTTGACGACGGTGATCATGTTCATCGCGATATCCCTCCGCTCCCGAGCGTATCGCGTGAGTTCGGGAGGGGAATTCGGCAACCTGCCCCTCTGACTGCCCTCTCCCCCGAATCTCCTCCCTTGTTCGACCGTTCGACGACCTCACGAGCCGGCGCGCGCTCACCCGCCCCCTGGCCAGCCGTGGAACAGCTCCTCCGGGTCCCACTCGCGCCGCAGCCGCTGCAGCCGCTCCCAGTCCGCGGGCCGGAACGACGCGGGCACCCGCTCGGGGCGGCGCCGGATGTCGGCCTCGTTGAGGAAGTGCCCCGAGCTCATCGGCAGCAGGGTCGCCGCCACCTCGTCGAGCCAGGCGCGGTTGACGGCGTCGTCGGCGGAGTCGTGCCAGATCGTGTACACGTTGAAGCACGTGGTGTCGTGCATCCCATACGCCGCCTCGCCCGGCGTGAGCAGGCGGGAACCTGCGCCGTTGGCAGGCATTCCGGCGAGCACGTAGCTGTGACCCGAGGGGGCCCGGCGCATGAGTCGTTGCAGGGGAGCCATCGCCTCGCGGAGGTCGCCGGAGAACCAGAAGGTGTCGGCGAGGAAGCGGGCTCCCACCGGATAGGTGTCGTCGACGGGCTCGTGCAGCGCCGAGAAGGGCACGTCGAGGAGAGCGGCGTGCTCGAGCGCGGTCGGTGCTGTACTGAGGGGCGCGAGCAGTCGTTCGGCCTCGGCGACGTCGTCGGCGAAGGCGGTCGCGGCCACCCCGACGACGAACGGATGCGGGTCACTCGCGCCCCTTCCATCCGGGCGGTTCGCACCCGAGGTCACGAGCGACACCTCCACGTTCGGCGGGAGCGAGCGGGAAGCCTCCGTCACCCACTCCGTGACCGCGGGGAGATCGTCGAGGTCGAAGAGCCAGGTGGAGACCCGGATGCCGCCGGGCAGCGGCTGCAGCGCGAGCTCGAACTCGGTCACGACGCCGGGAAAGCCCGGCCCCGCACCGCGGGCCAGCCAGAACAGCTCGGGGTTCTCGGTGGCCGACGCCGTCACCGACTCGCCCGCGGCCGTCACCACGCGCATCCGGAGCACCGAGAAGCACGCGGGCTTCCAGTGCCCCCAATTCACGCCGAGTCCGCCGCCGAGCAGGAAGCCGCCGACCGCCGGTGTACCGCAGTGACCGACGGGGAAGGCCACGCCGTTCTGCTCGAGGAGGCGGGAGAGGTTCTGGCCGCGCACGCCGGGGCCGACGGTGGCGGTGGGATGCGCGGGGTCGGCGAGGTCGAACCGGACGTGGTCGAGGGCGGCGAGATCGATGAGGATGCCGTCTCCGCGCACGCTGGAGGCCACCCAGCTGTGGCCGCCGGAGCGGACCGCCACGCGGCGTCCGGTCTCGCGGGCGAGGCGCACGATCTCGAGCACGTCGCGTTCGGATCGGGGGAAGACGATCTCCTCGGGGAGGGCCGGGTCGGTGCCGGGCGCGGTGTCGAGAGCGGCGTCGAGGGGGTTGAACAGTCCGGCCGTGATCACCTGGGCGAATCCGTCGTCGTCGCGCGAGAGGCCGAGCGGGAGGTCTTCGGTGCGGGGCATCCAGTCCATGGGGTCTCCTCGTGTGCCGGCGCCTGACTGTACCGCTCGCGCGCGGGCGGGCGCTCACCCCCGAACGGGCGTGGCGCGTCCAGGTCGCGCCGCTATGCTCGACGCGACGGCGATCGAGCGACTCGGAGGCAGCCATGACAGCACAGCCCGCAGGGTGGTATGACGACGGCACGGGCCGGCAGCGGTGGTGGGACGGCGCGGCGTGGGGGCACTATGCGGCGCCCGCGGGCGCGCCGGGTGTCGGGGCTCCGGCTTCGGCCTACAACGCCGCTTTGCCGCCGAAGGACGTGGCTGCGGCGTACGCATTCATGCTCTTCACACTCATCGGCGTGGCTGGGGTGCAGCACTTCTATCTCGGCAAGATCGGCCGCGGCATCCTGTGGCTGCTCACCTTCGGGCTGCTCGGCATCGGCACCATCGTCGACCTCTTCACGCTGCCCTCGCAGACGAAGACCATCAACGCCCGCCGGGCCGCCGGGATTCGCTGAGAGAAACTACTTCGGGTCGACTCGGCGGAGCTGGGCCCCGGTGACGACGAAGAGGGCGCCGAGGCCCGTGACGAGGGCGCTGACGCCGAAGGCGAGTACCGAGGTCATGAGCGAGGTGCGCAGCGACGCGGCGGTCGAGAGCGACATGCTCTGGCCGCGCAGGGCGCGCTCCTCGTCGGAGCCCGGCTCCACGTGACGGAGGGCCTCACTGATGTCGGCGAAGGTGCGGCCGCCGGCACCGCGCTCGGCGTTGCCCTTGATGACGAGGGCCTCCACATAGGCCGTGGCCGGGCCCTGCACCAGTTTGCCCTTCAGCGCGGGGGCGTTGCCCGGCACCGTGATTTTCTCGGCGCGGAGCTGCTGCGTGACCGCCACCCAGGCGCCCGCTCCCCCGGCCACGAGCAGCGAGCCGGCGGCGAGTGCGAGCGTTCCGGTGCGGCGGAGGGCGGTGGTGGTCGTGGTCATCGGGTGTCCTTCTGGTTCTCGGTGCGCCACGTACAGTCGGCTTTGTGTCTAGTTGTTCAAGCGGAACTCGACGAAGCTAATTTACAGACTGTCCAGCGACCGACGCGTGCTTCTCCAGCAGGACAGAGAAATATATCGCGTGTCGAATTGGCACGAACTGGGGCGGTTCCGGATTTGGGCTGGCGAAGACGTCACACGCCAAGGTCCCGAGCAATGTCAGTATGATCGAGCGATTTTCGCCTAAAGCGAACCGATTAGTTGACGTTCTTCCACAGACCGTAGGCCAAGTTGGGTGATGTGTGCCTCGTCATCCGACAAAGTGATCAAGTATCCGTCATGAAGCGTGCGCAATACCCGGGTGGAATTCTTCCGCATGTTCGCGGGGAGCCAGGAGTTCAGAATGGACCGCGCTATCGGTCGATCGCCCCACCAGTACAACAGCACCAGGAGGTGATCAGCATGGCTGAGGGTCTTGAGGATCCTCGGTCTGCCGTTGAACTCCTGAATCATCGGAACTTCGCGACGGACCAACGCCTCGATGACGCGCTGAGCCTCAGTCGCAGAGACGGTATGGTTCAGCCTGACGAGTTCCGCCAGGATCCAGTCGAGCGTCGCGACCACAATCGACGCGTCTTGCATGCTCGGGTCGATACCATCGCTCAAGTGTGCGGCGTTTCGCTTGTTCCGAATGTCGTAGACCACACGCACTGCACGCGGCAGGTGAAGCCTCACACTTTCTGGATGCGATCCCGCTGAGAGTTGGCCAAGTCTTGTAATGACGGCGTCGGCCTTGAACTTCGGGTCGGAAAGAGGCGTGTAGGTGCCAGTAGTCTGCCACTCAAGAATTCGAAGCACTGCCTCCGAGAATCGGCCTCCTTCCACCGCGTTGGGTCGAAAGTCGCCGAGATGGAAGCGACGCTTCGCGCCGACAAAGGCACCTAGAGCTTCACCAGCGAGTTCCTCGGGCACTCCTGCGTTGACGAACTCTTGCCGGAGCGCTGTAACGTCAAGAAGCTGCGCCAAGCTGGCCTACTCCTTCGTGCCGCGCGCCACGGTCACGACACCTTGAAGCGCCGCCTTTATCTCATTGGACTTGATTCTGAGCACTCGGCTACTGCCCGAGCCCGACAGAACTGTGCCCGGGGCCGCTCCCATGTGAGTGAAGAAGTTCTTCTTGTCGAAGCATTTTAGCCGCACGCACTCCGCACGGATGACTTCAACGGAAACGGTAGGCTCATCGTCCGCGAAGTGGTAGGCCGCAGCGATAGCGGTTGCGACGGCTTTCGCCTTTGCGGCGGTCGATTCGCCAAGCTTGCGGCCTGACACGTTCAGGTGAGCTGACCCGTCGGACTCGAAGTAAAACACCTCGACAAGCTCAGCGACGTCGACGCCGGACTCCTCGGCGAAAGTCCTTATCAACGCCTCGGTGTCGATTTCGCCGCCGTTAGCAGCGGCTTCGTCTGGCGCGTCGGACGACACCGTGGCTCGCCCTTGGACGGCGGAAGGAACCGAAACTGGCCGTGCGCCCACAACTAGGGTGATGGCCTCACGAAACGCGACCTCGTACAGGCTCTCAGGCACGCCTGATGCTTGAACTTCCGACCATGCTTTCGACAAGACCTCATTTGCGTCCAACAGACGAACCTCCATCGTTCGGATGGTTGATTCTCTCATCAGACTCAGAGAAGGCGTGTTCAACACACCACCCGACATGACCCATTCGCATAGTTCGTCACTGCGGGCGACAGTATGGTCCGTTCAGTACCGGGCCTGTGTCGGGAGGATCGCGTAGATCCGCGGAATCAACCCTGGCAGCATCTGCACACCACAGCCGCAAATCGCACCAGTGTCAGACGGGCCCTTCTATGCTCGCCCTATGAGTGTTTGGCGACCTTGGGATGCTGATGACGACGAGTACGAAGAGCGCTCGCTGATCCGCGAGTTGCTCCCATCTACCCTTTATCCCCCCGTCCTGGCGTGGATACGCAGAGAGCTTCGCCCGAGAGGCGCCTATGCCTACGTCGATATGAGCCGTGTGCATGAGCTTCAGAGCGGCCTCCAGGTCGATTTCCGACTGGAGAATCGATATGTAGAGGCGGACGACATGGTACGCACGATCACGCAGGCGGGTGATCAATTCGTGGCACGCGTGATCGACTTCTTCCTGTCTGCGTACGAGGAGGACGACTCGGGCAATACACCAAGCAATGTGAAGTCGTTGATGTGGCACTTCGATAACGCTCCTTCCGCGGCTGTCATCGCACTTCGAGACGGTGTGTACCGGCTGCAGCGACGAGTTCCTGAGGGCGTGGACGAACTCGCGGAGGCAAGCAGGCAATCCGCGCCCACGCTCGCCGGTCAACATCTGGGGAAGGCATGGACGGAAGCATATGCATTGACACCGAACACTAGTCTCGTCATGACCGAGGCAATCAAAGCTGTCGAGGCAGCGGCGCATCCCGTTGTGAGTCCCACCGCGCGAAAGGTCCGCCTCGGCATGATTACTCAGACCATCAAGGATCAGTCTGGGTGGACTCTTGCGTTTCCAACACGAGACGACGGCCACCCAGACCACAAAGCGGTACTAGTCGGAATGTTAGAAACACTTATCATCGCGCAGGCCGATAGGCATGGCGGTGCTGCACCGACAGTGGTCGAAGCTCAGGGACACGTGCAGTTGGCCTCAGCACTCGTGCAGTGGTTCTCGGCAGGAATAGTCGTACGCTAGTCAATCGACTAGACACAATGGTCAGTTGTTGAAGCGGAACTCGACGACGTCGCCGTCGTGCATGACGTAGTCCTTGCCCTCGATGCGGGCCTTGCCTTTGGCGCGGGCCTCGGTGATCGAACCGGTCTCGACGAGATCGTCGAAGGAGATGATCTCGGCCTTGATGAAGCCCTTCTGGAAGTCGGTGTGGATGACGCCGGCGGCCATCGGTGCCGTCCAGCCCTTGCCGATCGTCCAGGCGCGGGACTCCTTGGGGCCGGCCGTGAGGTAGGTCTGCAGTCCCAGGGTGTCGAAGCCGATGCGGGCGAGCTGGTCGAGCCCGCTCTCCTCCTGGCCGGTCGAGGCCAGCAACTCGGCGGCGTCTTCGGGCTCGAGGTCGATGAGCTCGGATTCGAGCTTGGCGTCGAGGAAGACGGCCTGCGCCGGGGCGACGAGGGCCGCGAGCGCGTCTTTGCGGGCCTGGTCGGTGAGGATCTCCTCGTCGACGTTGAAGACGTAGATGAACGGCTTCGCGGTGAGGAGGCCGAGCTCCTTGATGGGCTCGAGGTCGATCGACGAGACCGACAGGGGCTTGCCCGAGTCGAGGAACTCGCGGGCGGCTTTCGCGGTCTCGAGCACGACCGGCTCGAGCTTCTTGCCCCGAACCTCCTTCTCGTAGCGGGCCTCGGCCTTCTCGAGGGTCTGCAGGTCGGCGAGGATCAGCTCGGTGTTGATGGTCTCCATGTCGCTCGCGGCGTCGACCCGGCCGTCGACGTGCACCACGTCGGAGTCGGTGAAGCCGCGGATGACCTGCGCGATCGCATCCGCCTCACGGATGTTGGCGAGGAACTTGTTGCCCAGGCCTTCACCTTCGCTCGCACCACGCACGATGCCGGCGATGTCGACGAACGACACCGGGGCGGGCAGGATGCGCTCGCTCCCGAAGATCTCGGCCAGCTTGTCGAGCCGTGGGTCGGGCAGGTTCACCACACCGACGTTGGGCTCGATGGTCGCGAACGGGTAGTTCGCCGCCAGCACCTGGTTCTTCGTGAGGGCGTTGAAGAGGGTGGACTTGCCCACGTTGGGGAGTCCTACGATCGCGATAGTCAGAGCCACGGTCGTCCATCCTAGCTTCCAGCGAGGAGGCTAGTTCTGCGGGAAGCCCAGGTTGATGCCGCCGTGCGAGGGGTCGAGCCAGCGGCTGGTGACCGCCTTCTCCTGCGTGAAGAACCGGAAGCCCGCGAGACCGTAGGCCTTCGTGTCACCGAAGATGGAGTCCTTCACACCACCGAAGGAGTGGTACGCCACCGGGACCGGGATGGGCACGTTGATGCCGATCATGCCCACCTCCACCTCGTTCTGGAAGCGGCGGGCCGCCCCGCCGTCGTTGGTGAAGATGGCCGTGCCGTTGCCGTAGGCGCCGTTGTTGATGAGGTCGACGCCCTCCTCATAGGAGTGCACGCGCACCACCGAGAGCACGGGGCCGAAGATCTCGTCGAGGTAGACCTTCGAGGTGGTGGGCACCTTGTCGATGAGGGTCGGGCCGAGCCAGAAGCCGTCGGCGGCGCCGTCGACCTCGATGCCACGGCCGTCGACCACCACCTCGGCGCCGTCGGCGCCCGCGATGTCGATGTACGACGCGACCTTGTCGCGGTGCACCTCGGTGACCAGCGGGCCCATGTCGCAGTTGCGGCGGCCGTCGCCGGTCTTCAGGGTGGCCATGCGCTGCTGGATCTTCGCGACGAGTTCGTCGGCGATCGTGTCGACGGCGACGAGGACCGAGATCGCCATGCAGCGCTCACCCGCCGAGCCGAAGCCCGCGTTGATCGCCGCATCGGCGGCGAGGTCGAGGTCGGCGTCGGGCAGCACGAGCATGTGGTTCTTCGCGCCACCGAGCGCCTGCACGCGCTTGCCGTTGCGGGCCGCGGTCTCGTAGATGTAGTGGGCGATGGGGGTGGAGCCCACGAACGAGATCGACTTCACGTCGCGATGCTCGAGCAGGCCGTCCACGGCCTCCTTGTCGCCATGCAGCACGTTGAAGACACCGTCGGGCAGCCCGGCCTCCTTGAACAGGGCGGCGAGCCAGTTGGCGGCGCTCGGGTCTTTCTCGCTCGGCTTCAGCACCACGGTGTTGCCAGCCGCGATCGCGATCGGGAAGAACCACATCGGCACCATCGCCGGGAAGTTGAAGGGCGAGATGATACCCACCACACCGAGCGGCTGCTTGAGCGAGTAGACGTCGACGCCCGTCGACACGTTCTCGGAGTACTCCCCCTTCAGCAGGTGCGGGAACCCGGTCGCGAGCTCCACCACCTCGAGGCCGCGAGTGATCTCGCCCGCCGCGTCGGAGAGTACCTTGCCGTGTTCGCTCGTGAGGATCTCGGCCAGCTCGCCCTTGCGCGCGTTGAGCAGCTCGCGGAACGCGAACATCACCTGCTGACGCTTCGTGATGCTCGTGTCGCGCCACCCCGGGAAAGCAGCCTTCGCTGCGGCGACGGCAGCGTCGATCTCGGCGCCGTTCGCGAGCGCGACGCTCTTGGTCTGCACCCCGAGGGCCGGGTCGAAGACGGGGGCGGTGCGGCCGCTCGTGCTGGCGAGCTCGGCGCCCGCGATCCAGTGGTTCACGACGGGGAGTGACTCTGACATGGTTCCTGACTTCGTTGTGGGGAGACGTGTTCGTGTGCTTGCCTGCCAGCCTAGGGGGTGGTGTCGGGCAGCGGGAGTCGTGGTTCGAAGCCTGTGGATAACTCCGACGCGACGTGCCGCGCCCTCCGATGTCTGAGGTCGATGACACACTGTCTGCATGGACGCACTGCTCCCCCTCGTCATCGGCCTCGTGCTCGGCCTCGCCCTCGGTGTGGCAGGCGGGCTGCTGGTCGCCAGGGCACGAAAGACGGATGCGCGTGGCACGGTCGATCCGGCCGTCGAGTCGGCGCTGGCTGAGCGAACCGCCGACCTGGTGCAGGTGCGCGGGCGCGTCGAGCAGCTGGTCGAGGAGCGGGCACAGCTGCAGTCGCGGCTGGCCGGGGTCGAGGCGACCGCCACGGCCCTGCGCGAGCAGGCCGAGGCCTCGGCGGCCGTCTCTCGCGAGCGCCTGGAATTCGCCACGGAGCAGGCGCGCGAGCGGCTCTCGGCCCAAGACGAGCAGTACCGGGCGCAGATCGCGGCGCAGGAGGATCGGCTCGCCGAGTTCCAAGAGCGACTGCGCGCTCTGAAGGAGGCGGAGGCCGCCCGCATCGAGGAGGACGGCAAGGTGCTCGTGGCGCTGAGCCCCGTGCAGGAGAGCCTCAAGGCGGTGCAGGCGAAGGTCGTGGAGCTGGAGACCCAGCGGCAGCAGCAGTACGGCGAACTCTCCCAGCAGCTGAAGTCGGCCACGGAGTCGGAGGAGCGGCTGCGCTCCACGGCGGAGTCGCTCGCCTCGGCGCTGCGCTCCAACAGCACCCGCGGGGTGTGGGGTGAGACCCAGTTGCGCAGCGTCGTCGAGGCGGCCGGGCTCATCGAGCGGGTCGACTTCGACGTGCAGACCTCGATCGTGAGCGACTCGGGCGCAGGCCGACCCGACATGGTCGTGCACCTGCCCGGTGGCAAGAACATCGCGGTCGACGCCAAGGTGCCGTTCGACGCCTACCTCGAAGCGTCGGCCATCCCCGCCTCGGCCACGGGTGCCGAGGGCGAGCGTCGCGCACAGCTGATGAAGCGGCACGTGAAAGCGCTGCGCGACCACATCACGGCGCTCGGCACCAAGGGGTACTGGAACGGACTCGAGGCCTCACCCGAACTCGTGATCGCGTTCATCCCGAGCGAGTCGCTGGTCTCGAGCGCGCTCGAGGCCGACCCGGCCATCATGGAGTTCGCCTTCGGCCGCAAGGTGGCGCTGGCCTCGCCGGTCACGCTGTGGTCGGTGCTGAAGACGGTGGCGTTCTCGTGGCAGCAGGACGTGCTCACCCAGGAGGCGCGCCAGCTGTTCGACCTGAGCCAGCAGCTCTACACGCGGCTCGGCAAGACGGCGACGCACATCGAGAAGCTCGGTCGCACCATCGACCGCACCGTGAAGGACTACAACGCCTTCATCGGCTCGTTCGAGCGGCAGGTGTTCCCCACCGCCCGCAAGCTCGGCGCGCTGTCGAGCGACAGCCTCTTCCCCGAGCTGGGAACACTCGAGGAGTCGCCTCGCGAGCTCTCGAGCCACGAGCTGCTCGCCGAGCTCGAGGCGGCCCCCGTCGGAGCCGACGAACTCGCGGAGCGTCGCGCCGGTGACGGAGCGCTCGCGGGGGCGGCTGCGGGCCGTGCCGGCGCCTCGGTCACCCGCTCCGACGGCGAGCCAGACGCCGACTTCGACGCCGCCGAAGACGCGGCCCGCGAGGCCGAGGTCGAGCGCACCATCGCCGAGTTCGACGCCCTGGGCGGCGGCTCCGCGCGCCGCGACGACGCTTACCTCGACCACGAGCACTCCCGCGTCATCGAACTCGAGATCACCCTCGACGACGATCTCGACACCGGCACCACCCGCTGACCCCACCCCACAGCCCCCACCCACCGGGCGAGGCGGCCCCGCGCGACCTTCCACGGGGCGGCGCCCACTCGCAGCGCCCGGCCCGACACACCGCCGGCTCGTGGCCACCATGCCCGGCGCGTGACCGCTGATGTCCGCGCCACTCCACGCTCGGCTCGTGGTCGCGGCGCGCTATGTGACAGAGGCCCCACGGGTCCGCGCAGGCAGCACACCAGCAACCCGCACCGCTACTCGCAGCGCCAATCAAGGCCCGACGCGCACCGACTCGGGGTCGCGGCGCGCCACGCCCACTCCCGCATCCACGCGGCCGGCCCACCGGCCATCCGCCGCGCCCACAGCGCGGCCGCGGCCGACGCATCACGCCGCGTAGGCCGCGGTTCGCGCATCCGGTGCGTCGCAGCGGTTCGCTCGCGCAAGAATGAATCCGAGCAGCCCACAGGACGGGGCGGTGGGGCGGATTCTTGCGTGGGTGAACCTGAGGACGGGCTCAGCGCCCGTGGGAAGGCGAGGCGCCGGACAGGGCCGCTTCGGCGCCGGTCAGAGCCGCTTCACCGCCGGTCCGGGCCGACTCGGCGCCGGACGGGGCCGAGTCGCGGCGGTCAGAGCCACTTCTCGATGAGGTGGTCGGCCTCGATGCGGCGGATGGTGCCCGAGTGTGACCGCAGCACGATCGACTCGGTGCGGATGACGGGCCCGAGCCGCTTCACGCCGGCCACGAGTCCGCCGTCGGTCACGCCGGTCGCCACGAAGAAGGTGTTGTCGCCCGACACCAGGTCGTCGGCCTCGAACAGCTTGTCGACGTCGAGTCCGGCGTCGATGCCCTTCTGGCGCTCCTCGTCGTCTTTCGGCGCGAGCCTGGTCTGGATGAATCCGCCCAGCGCCTTGATCGCGCAGGCCGTCGCCACACCCTCGGGGCTGCCGCCGGTGCCCACGCACATGTCGATGCGGGTGCCGTACCGCGCCGCGTTGATGCCGCCCGCCACGTCGCCGTCGAGCATGAGCCGGGTGCCGGCCCCGGCGGCCCGGATCTCCTCGATGAGCTGCGCGTGCCGCGGCCGGTCGAGCACGGCGACCCGGACGTCGCCGACCTCTTTGCCCTTCGCCTTCGCGAGGGCACGGATGTTGTCGCCGATCGGCCGATCGATGTCGATCACGCCGATGCCGTCCGCATCCGTCACGATCTTGTTCATGTAGAACACCGACGACGCGTCGAGCATGGTGCCCCGGTCGGAGGCCGCGAGCATCGAGATGGCGTTCTGCCGCCCCGCTGCGGTGAGCGACGTGCCGTCGATGGGGTCGACGGCGATGTCGCACGAGGGCCCGAGCCCGGTGCCCACGTGCTCGCCGTTGAAGAGCATCGGCGCCTGGTCTTTCTCGCCCTCGCCGATCACGATCACGCCGTCGAAGTCGACCGTGCCGAGGAACTTGCGCATGGCGTCGACGGCCGCGCCGTCGGCGGCGTTCTTGTCGCCCTTGCCGATCCACGGCTGAGCACGGATCGCGGCCGCCTCGGTGGCACGCACCAGCTCCATCGCGAGGTTGCGGTCGGGGTGCTCGTAGAGGACGGCGCTGTCAGAGGTCATGGCGAGGGAGATCCTTCCGGGAGTGATGTATTCAGCCTATCCCCAGCGCTCACGCGGGCAGCCGGCTCACGCGGGCAGCACCCGGCTCACGCGGGCTGCAGCCGGCACACGTAGGCAGCCAGACACGCGGGCAGCCGGCTCAGGCGGGCAGCAGCCGATTCACGCCGACACTGCCGCCGGCGCCTGCAGCCCCAGCGCCTCCAGCACCTGCACCAGCGTCGACGCCGACCCCACGTTGCCCGGCACCACCACGTACAGCAGCTCCCGCCCGTCGATCGCGGTCACCCGCCACACCGACACCCCGGGCAGCACCTGGCCCAGCACCGTCGCCGACGAGGCCCCCAGCCCGATGCGCGCCACGTCGGCCGAGGTGATGCCGCCCTTGGAGACCACGACCCCCACAGACGGCAGCAGCGCGCGCACACTCGTGGTGAGCGCGTCCATCACCCGCTCGCCGTGCCCCAGTGTGTTGTGCGCGGCCGAGCGCGCCCGCTCCGTCGTCACGACGGCGAGCGAGCGCGCCGCGAGCTGCGGCCGCGCCGCCTCGGCCGCACGTACCCCCTCCTCAGCGGGCGACACGAGCGCGCGCTCGGTGTCGATCACGCTGAACCCGCCCCACCGGCTCTCCACCTCGGCGAGCTGAGCGGTCGCCCCCGCCGTGTGCGATCCGCACACGAGCAGGGTGTCGACCGGCTCGGGCAGCAGCGGCACGGGCAACAGTCCCACCGACTCCACTCCGGCGAGCGCCGCCGCCAGCGGGGCCGCGCTCCGCACCACGACAGCCCGGCCGGAACCCCGGGCAGCCACGATCGCCCGGGCGATGAGCCGGATGTCGTCGTTGGTCTCCGCATCCGGAACCACCACCGCCCCCGCGGGGGCCTGCGACAGCACCTCGGCGAGAGCGGCCACTCCCCCGTCGGCACGAAGTGACTCGAGCGCGAACCCGACCCCGGCCCTGCCCGACTTCTCGGCGACGTAGTCGATCAGCCGGGCGGTGCTGAACGGGAACACGGGGTCGTCGGCGAACTCGGTCTCGTCGGCGGGGTAGGTGACCCCGGCGACGGTCACGTAGTGCACGCCACCGAGGGTGGTGCGGCCTCCGTCGGGGAAGGCGGGCACGAAGATCATCACACCGTCGTCGTCGAGAAACGCCTCGGTCTCGGCGAAGACGTGGCCGCGCAGAGTGGAGTCACCGCGGAGCACGAACTGCACCGCTTCACCGAGCGCCCGTCCTGCCTCGAGGCTCTCCCGCCGGATGCGCGCGACCAGCTCGACCGCGTTCGGCTCCGTGATCGCGCGCGAGTTGGTGAGCACGTACACGCTGTCGTGCTCGCGCAACGCCGCCGTGAGCAGCTCGGCGCTCGTGGCGAGCAGCACGGGCACGTTCGAGGCCGACTGCGTGCCGGTGGGGTCGTCGTCGAGGATGACGGTCTTCATGGGTGCTCTCCTGGAGAGGACTGGACGGGACTGGAGGGGACGGGACTGGACGGGATCGGGTGGGCGGCACCTGGCACCGCCCACCCGGGAGGACGGGGCCCGGCCGCGCCCGCCAGGCCGTGCAGACCGGCCGGACAGGACCGGTCTGCACGGAAGCGGGGCGGCCGGTGCGGGTCACGACCCTGCGATCAGCGCGTCGACCTCGGCACGCTCCTTGCGCCCCCAGGTCTCGCGGGTGACCGCGACACCGATCAAGCCGATCACACCGACGGCCACGTAGATCCAGGCCACGCCGCCCCAGCCCATTCCGATCGCCGCCGCGGTGGCGATGAACGGGATGAAGCCGGAGATGGCCGCCGAGAACTGGTAGCCGAGCGAGGCACCCGAGGTGCGGGTGTTCGTGGCGAACAGCTCGCTGAAGTAGGCGCCCTGGGTGCCGGCGAGCATGTCGTGGATGACCGCAAGACCGATGATGTAGACCGTCACGATGAGGAACGGCGACCCGGTGTTGATGAGCAGGAACATCGGGAACCCGAACAGCACGGTGAGGATCGATCCGATGAGGTACATCCGCCGCCGCCCGAACCGATCGCTCAGCGCACCCCACATGATGGTGGTGCCCACGCCGATCGCGGTGGCGATGATGAGGCCGGTGAGGGCGGTCTCACGGGAGGCGATCTCGTTCGAGGTGATGTAGCTGATCATGTAGGTGACGATCACGTAGAAACCACCAGTCTCGGCCAGGCGGAGCGCGATGACGCGCAGCACGGTGCGCCAGTCGTTCTTGATGACCGTGAGGATGGGGTTCTTGACGAGCTCGCCCTTGGCCTTGGTCTCTTCGAACTCCGGCGACTCCGACACCTTGAGCCGGATGATCATGCCCGCGAAGATGAGCACCGCGCTGAACACGAACGGCAGGCGCCAGGCCCAGTCGTTGTCGAGGCCCGCGGTCGCGAGGAACGCGATGTTCGCCAGGAACACGCCGAGCGGCACGCCGACCTGCGGGATGGCGGAGTACTTGCCCCGCTTCTTCCACGGCGCGTGCTCGAAGGTCATCAGGATGGCGCCGCCCCACTCCGCTCCGAAGGCGAGGCCCTGCACGATGCGGATGAGGGTGAGCAGCAGCGGGGCGAAGATGCCCACCTGCGCGTAGGCCGGCAGGAAGCCGATGAGCACCGTCGAGATGCCCATCACGAACAGCGCACCGACGAGCACGGGCTTGCGGCCGTACTTGTCGCCGAGGTATCCGCCGATGATGCCGCCGAGGGGCCGCATGGCGAAGCCGATGCCGAAGGTGAGGAAGCCGAGGAGCACTCCGACCACGGGGTCGTCCCCGGGAAAGAAGAGCGGCCCGAAGTAGAGGGCGGCGGCGGTGCCGTAGGCGAGGAAGTCGTAGTTCTCGACAGTCGTGCCGACGGCGGAGCCGATGGCGACCTTGAGTTTGTCGGGGGAACCCTCCGCGGCCTGCCGGGCGGTGGGGGTGCTGGCTACTGCAGTCATCTGAAGCTCGTATCTCCTTTGATATGCCGTGGGTGCCGTCCGGCGACGGCGCCCGGGCTCCGAGCGCTATCGCGTGGTGGGGACGACCCCTCCGACGTTTCCGATCGTGTAGAAGTCATTGATGTGGTCGCGCACGAGGCGCACGGCCGCGTCGGCGTCGCGGGCCTCGATGGCATCGAGGATGCGATGGTGCTCGGCCCGGACGGTCTTGGCGGTCTCGCGCCAGTTCTCGAGCCGTTCGTAGGCCTCGTGCATCTGGCGGTTGATCGCCACCCGGAGCGAACCCATGAGGTGCGCGGTGAGGGCGTTCCCGGTCGAGGACGCGATCCTCACGTGGAACGCGGCGTCGAGCCGGTTGAACTCGGGGGCGTCGATCTGCTCGTCGTCCATCTGGTCGAGGATCTCGTGCAGATCGCGGATGTCGTCGTCAGTCGATCGATAGGCGGCCTCCGCGACCGACCAGCTCTCCAGCGCGATTCGCGTCTCGAGCACGTCGTTGTGGCTGAAGTGGCCGAGGGCCACCTGCAGTTTGAGGAGGTTGACGAAGCCGGGGCCGGGGGTGCCGAGGAGGACGGCTCCCCCGTCGGCACCTCCCCCGCGCCGGATGTCCACCACGCCGAGCGCCTCGAGCACCCGGAGCGACTCCCGCAGCGACGGCCGGGACACCCCGAGCATCGCCGACAGGTCGCGCTCCGAGGGGAGATGGTCTCCCGCCTTCAGGCTGCCGTCGAGGATCCGCTCCTCGATCTGGGCCATCACCTGCTCGTAGGTGCGAACCCGCTGCACGGGCTCCCAGCCGTTGCCGATCGTCATCGTGCCCCCACTTCGTCGAGAACGGCCGCCGGACATCGCCCGCGCCGCCTCTCTCCAGTGTAGTTTTCATGGGCGTGATGGTCTGACCGTCGTACCTGTGAATCGCGTCTCAGACGCCCACCGCGAGGTGCTCCGCGCGGAACTCGTTCTCGAGCTCGCGACGGATGCGCACCGCGTGCAGGGTCTCGTCGGCGTCCACGTCGTCCCACGACACGGTCTGGTCTTTCGGCACGTCGCGGACGAGCTTCATGCCGTGGGCGAGACCGAGCGGGAGCGCCCGGCGCTCGAGCGAGAGCTCGGCGGGGGCGAGCTTGCCGAAGACGGTGTAGCCGCCCTCGCCGTCGAGCGTCTCGCCGGCCTTGAGGTCTTTCTTGGCGGTGGTCACCACGTCGCCACGGAAGCCGGTCGGCGCGCCGGTGGCCTCGCCCCGCAGCACGGCGGAGGCGATCGACACCCCGAGCTCGAGACCGATCATGTGATACGGCCGGTAGAGCGAGCCGTACCGGCCCGAGTCGTCGGTCTTCACGCCGTACTCGGCGAAGCACTGCGCGGCGTAATCGGTGGTGGCCTCGAAGGTCACGTAGACACCCCAGCGCAGGTCGCGGTAGACCTCGCTGCCGTCGCGGTTGAGGCTCGAGATGATCTCCACGGTGCCGCGGCGCGAGAGCGTGCCGCCCTTCTCGCGCTCCTTGAGCATCTGGGGCAGGTCGTCGACGCCGACGGGCGTGAAGTTGAGGCCTTCGGTCTGCGGAATGAGGCCGGTGCCGTTGGCGACGGCGGCCATCTCGATCGCCGACTTCGTGCCGTCGAGGAAGGAGTTGAACATCTTCGGGTTGAAGTCGCCCGTGGCCAGCTGCTCGTCGGTGAAGCCGTAGTAGTTCCAGACCGTGTCGGGCGTGGAGTAGTTGTACTCCGGCAGGTACTTGGTGCCCTTGCCGGCGGCGACCACGTCGAAGCCGACGGTGCGGCACCAGTCGACGAGCTCGGAGATGAGCGCGGGCTGGTCGCCGTAGGCCATCGAGTAGACGACCCCGGCCGCCTCGGCGCGGCGCTGCAGGATGGGGCCCACCATGCAGTCGGCCTCGACGTTCACCATGATGATGTGCTTGCCGTTGTCGATGGCCTTCACCGCGTGGTAGGTGCCGATGATCGGGTTGCCGGTGATCTCGAGCACGACCTCGATGGCGGGGTGCTCGAGCAGACGGTCGGCGCTCTCCAGCACGTGCGTGCCGCCTGTGCGCAGCGCCTCGTCGAGGCTGCCGGCGGCGTAGCGCTCGGCCGGCCAGCCGGTGCGGGCCAGCGCATCCTTCGCCTTCGGCACGTTGATGTCGGCGACGCCGACGACGTGGATGTTGTCGCTGCCCACCGCCTGGGTGAGGAACATCGACGAGAACTTGCCGGCGCCGATGACGCCGACTCGGATGGGGCCTGCGGCCGCCGTGCGCTTCTGGAGAAGCGGGTAGAGGTTCATCGAGGACTACTCCTTTGTAGACGGCCGTGCCGCCACTCGTTGACATGAGGACTGATGGTCAGACCATCTGTCTTTCATCATCATGTGCGGATGTTCACGGTCTGTCAAGTCGGTCTCGCTAGACTCGGGGGCGAACGGCACCGGCCGGCGCGCTGCCGCGCCCGCGAGGCGCGCCCACCAAAGGAGATGACATGCCCATTGCAACCCCTGACCAGTACGCGGAGATGCTCGACAAGGCGAAGGCCGGCGGCTTCGCCTACCCCGCCATCAACGTCTCCTCGTCGCAGACCCTGAACGCCGTGCTGCAGGGGCTCACCGAGGCCGGCTCCGACGGCATCATCCAGGTGACCACCGGCGGCGCCGACTACTTCGCCGGCCACACCGTGAAGGCCCGCGCCACCGGTGCCCTCGCCTTCGCGGCGTTCGCCCACCAGGTGGCCAAGAGCTACCCCGTCACGGTGGCCCTGCACACCGACCACTGCCCAGAGCCCGCGCTCGCCGACTTCGTGTTCCCTCTCATCGAGGCCTCCGAGGCCGAGGTGAAGGCCGGCCGCGAGCCCATCTTCCAGTCGCACATGTGGGACGGCTCGGCCATCCCGCTCGCCGACAACCTCCGCATCGCCGAGCAGGTGCTCGCGAAGACGAAGGCGATCAACGCCATCCTCGAGGTGGAGATCGGCGTCGTCGGCGGCGAGGAGGACGGTGTCAGCCACGACATCAACGAGCACCTGTACACCACCCTCGACGACGCGGTGCAGACCGTCGAGGCCCTCGGCTTCGGCGAGAACGGCCGCTACATGGCCGCGCTCACCTTCGGCAACGTGCACGGCGTCTACAAGCCGGGCAACGTGAAGCTGAAGCCCGAGCTGCTGAAGGAGATCCAGGACGGACTCGCTGCACGGTATGGGTTCAAGGGCGCGAACGGCCACGACCCCAAGCCCCTCGACCTCGTCTTCCACGGCGGATCGGGGTCGACGGATGCGGAGATCGCCGAGGCGGTCGCGAACGGCGTGGTGAAGATGAACATCGACACCGACACCCAGTACGCCTTCACCCGCTCGGTGGCCGGCACCATGTTCACCAACTACGACGGCGTGCTGAAGGTCGACGGCGAGGTGGGCAACAAGAAGGTCTACGACCCCCGCGCCTGGGGCAAGATCGCCGAGTCGGCGATGGCCGCCCGCGTGGTCGAGGCCACCCAGCAGCTGGGCTCAGCCGGGCACTCCGGCAAGTAACGCCGGCACCACCGCAGGAACCACGGGGTGCGGGGCACGTCATCGACGGCCCCGCACCGTCACCCACCTCCAGAATCTAGGATGCGCGACCAGCCATGAGCGACGAACGACCGAAGCCGAAGTACGGGGAGCTCGCTCCCGAGGGCTGGAGCTGGAAGCCTCCGCAGCAGGAGGAGCCCGAGTCCGAGGCGACGCCCGCGAGCGCGGCCGCTGTCGCGAATCCCGCACCTCCCGCCTCCCCGGCGGCTCCGATCGCCGGGACGCCCGATCCCGGCGCGCCCGGCCCCGCCACCCCGAAGAACCGCTCGGGCGACCGCATCGCCACGATCCTCCTGCTCGCCGCGGGCCTGCTCGCGACGGTCAACATGGTGTCGAGCTTCCTCGTGCTGCCCGACGTGATGAACGAGTTCATGCAGATGCAGGGCATCTCGGGCACCTACGGCGCCGATGCCCAGGCTTCGTCGGCGGGAGCCGTCGGCGCGACCGTGCTCGTGGTGATCTTCGCCCTCACGCTGGTGTGGTCGATCCAGCGGATGCGGGCGCAGAAGCTCAGCTTCTTCGTGCCGCTCATCGGCGCGGCGCTGAGCTTCGCCACCAACCTGGTGGTGGTGCTCGTCGCGCTGCTGGCCGACCCGAGCATCCTGGGGTCGGTGCAGCCGTAGCGAGTACGGTCGCTGCGAGTGCGGTAGCAGCCCTGCCGCACTCGCGGCCGGGCGCGACGTCAGGCGCGGTGGCGGCCTCCGAGCGCGCGGGCGTCCTTCTTGCCCGAGGTGTCGCGGCGCAGTTCCTTCGGAAGCGAGAACACGAGGTCTTCCTCGGCAGTCTGCACGGTCTCGATGTCGTCGTAGCCGGCGCCCGCGAGGTCGTCGAGAAGCTCCTGCACGAGCACCTCGGGAACGGATGCGCCCGAGGTGACGCCGATCGTCTCCACGCCGTCGAGCCACTCCTGCTTCACCTCGTGGGCGTAGTCGACGCGGTAGGCGGCCTTCGCGCCGTACTCCAGCGCCACCTCCACCAGGCGCACGGAGTTCGACGAGTTCGCGGAGCCGACGACGATGACGAGGTCTGCATCCTGGGCCACCTTCTTGATGGCCACCTGGCGGTTCTGCGTGGCGTAGCAGATGTCGTCGCTCGGCGGGTCTTGCAGCTTCGGGAACTTGGCGCGCAGGCGCCGCACGGTCTCCATCGTCTCGTCGACGGAGAGCGTGGTCTGCGAGAGCCACACCACCTTCTCGGGGTCTTTCACCTCGATGTCGGCCACCGCATCCGGACTGTTCACGAGCGTGATGTGCTCGGGCGCCTCGCCCGCGGTGCCCTCGACCTCTTCGTGGCCCTCGTGGCCGATGAGCAGGATCTCGTAGTCGCTCTTGGCGAAGCGCACGGCCTCGCGGTGCACCTTGGTGACGAGCGGGCAGGTGGCGTCGATGGCCTGGAGTCCGCGATCGGCGGCGCCCTGCACGACGGCGGGAGACACGCCGTGGGCGGAGAAGACGACGTGGGCGCCCTCGGGCACCTCGTCGACCTCGTCGACGAAGATGGCGCCGCGCTTCTCCAGCGTGGAGACCACATGCACGTTGTGCACGATCTGCTTGCGCACATAGACGGGGGCGCCGTAATTCTCGAGGGCCTTCTCGACCGCGACCACGGCCCTGTCTACTCCTGCACAGTAGCCCCGGGGGGCGGCGAGCAGCACACGTTTGCGACCGGTCACCGGTTTGTCCTCTAGCCTGGAGCGCGTGCCGGGCATTCTCGGCATCGGCAGGCTGATGGTCGTCGCATTGCTCACCCCACGAGTCTACGTCGGGCGGGCTGGGTGAGGGCCGAAGGCGGCCGCATCCCGCGGGCGTCGCCCGCACCGGGCACGCGTCGCCCGCACCGAGGAGGTCAGGATGAGCGAGACGCCGTCGTTCTCGAGCGGCCCGCCCACCCTCGAGAACCCGTGGCCCGTGGCCGAGCTGGCCCAGAAGGTGCGCGGCTACATCGAGCGTCTCGGCACCGCGTGGGTCGAGGGCGAGATCACGCAGTGGGGCGTGTCGGGCGGCAACGTCTACGGCAAGCTGAAAGACCTCGCGGTCGACGCCACCATCGGTTTCACCATCTGGTCGTCGGTCAAGGCGAAGATCCCGGCCGACCTCAAGCAGGGCGACCGCGTGCTCGCGCTCATCAAGCCGAACTACTGGGTGCGTGGCGGCACCCTCACCATGCAGGTGTTCGACATGCGGCACGTCGGCCTCGGCGACCTGCTCGAGCGGCTCGAGCGGCTGCGCGCCCAGCTGGCTGCGGAGGGGCTGTTCGACCCGGCCCGCAAGAAGCCGCTGCCTTTTCTGCCGACCGGCGTCGGTCTCATCACGGGCAAAGACAGCGATGCCGAGAAAGACGTGCTGCGCAACGCCCATCTGCGCTGGCCGTCGGTGTCGTTCCACGTGGTGCACACGGCGGTGCAGGGCGACCGCACGGCGCGCGAGGTGGCGCGGGCCATCGAGCGGCTCGACGCCGACCCGGCGGTCGACGTCATCATCGTGGCGCGCGGCGGCGGCGACTTCCAGAACCTGCTGGGCTTCAGCGACGAACGGGTGCTGCGCGCCGCGGCCGCCGCGAGCACGCCGATCGTGAGCGCCATCGGTCACGAGGCCGACCGGCCGTTGCTCGATCTGGTGGCCGACCTGCGGGCGTCGACGCCGACGGATGCGGCGAAGCGGGTGGTGCCCGACGTCACCGAGGAGTTGGCCAGGGCCGATCAGGCTCGTCTCCGCATCCGCAGCCGCATCGCGCACCTGGTGACGGTGCAGAGCGATCGCGTGGCGCAGATCCGTTCGCGGCCCGCGCTGGCCGATCCCCGCTGGATCGTCTCGTCGCGGTCGGAGGAGCTGACGCGTTTCGTGGCGCGCGGCGACGAGCTCGTCACGCGCGCCGTCGAGCGCGAGGGAGACCGCGTGCGCGAGCTCGCCGGGCACCTTCGAGCGCTGTCGCCGCAGCGCACCCTCGATCGCGGGTACGCGATCGTGCAGGGCGCCGACGGGCACATCGTGCGGGCGGCGGCGGATGCGCGGCCGGGAAGCGCGCTCACGGTGACGGTCGCCGAGGGGGCGTTCGACGCGGTGGCGGGCGAGACCCATCGCGACGGGTGAGGGTCTTCTCCTGCACCGACGCGGCGCGCTGAGGAGTTGTCCACAGACTGCTCCCCCGGCCGCGAGCCGGGCGGTGCCTCGGTAGGATTGGGGCATGCCTTCGACGTCCACCACCGACATCCAGGCGCTGAGCTATGAAGAAGCCCGCGACGAGCTGATCAGGGTCGTCGGCGAGCTGGAGCAGGGGTCGGCCACGCTCGAGCAGTCGCTCGCCCTCTGGGAGCGCGGTGAAGCGCTGGCCTCGCGCTGTGAGGAGTGGCTGCTCGGCGCGAAGGCGCGGCTCGAGGCGGCGCGCACCGGAGGCACGGGCGGCGTCACCGGTGGCGTCACGGTCGAGGAGGGCGAGTAGCCGTGGCCAAGACCACCGAGAAGCCGATCGTCGCCGAACTCGGCCGGCCGGAGACCCCCTCTGAGACCGCGGCCCGCAAGGCCGAGCAGTCGCGGCTATACCGCGACCGCAAGACGTTGCGCAATCTGCTCTACGCTCTGCTGGTCTCCGTGGCCCTCGTGGGGGTGATCGTCTTCGCCGTGCCGCGGCCCGAGCAGTCGCTGCTCGAGCCGATCGACTACCGGTCGGTGGCGGTGAGCGCCCAGAGCTCCATGCCGATCCCGTTGGCCGTGCCCGATCTTCCCGACACCTGGGAGTCCAACGCGGCCGAGCTCCGCACCTCGAGCGCCGACCAGGTGGTGTCGTGGTACGTCGGGCTCATCACGCCGTCGAACGAGTACGTGGGCCTCACCCAGGCGATCGGGTCGAACCCGAGCTGGCTCTCGGAGCAGGTGGGGCGGGGGCTCGCGAGCGGCACGGTCGAGCTCGACGGCGTCGAGTGGACCGTCTACGACAACCGGGCGACCGGCGGCACCGACCTGGGCAACGTGGAGTACGCGCTCACCGCCGAGTCGGGTGCCACCACCTACATCGTGTTCGGCACGGCCAGCGAGGCCGAGATCGCCGAGGTCGCCACCGCGATCGCCGGCAACGTGCTCGAGCAGCCGGCGGTCGCCGAGGTGCCGCTCGGCAGCACGAGCGGCACGTCGACAGACGGCACGACCGAGTAGGGCACGACCGCCCGGCGCGTCACTGACCAGGGCGTGACCGACCAGACCACCGACGAGCACGACGGAACCGAGTAAGACGGAACAGGGAGCATGAGCACCGAGATCGACGAGCCAGAGGCCACCACGCCCCAGCGGGTGTGGGCCACGATGACGCGCGGCAACACGCGGTTCGTGGAGGGCACCCCGAAGCACCCCCGGCAAGACGTCGAGACGAGGGCCGGCCTCGCCGAGCTGCAGACTCCTCGGGCCGCCCTTTTCGGCTGCAGCGACTCCCGCCTCGCCGCCGAGATCATCTTCGACCTCGGCCTCGGCGACCTGTTCGTGGTGCGCAACGCCGGCCAGGTGGTCTCCGACTCGGTGCTCGGCAGCCTGGAGTACGCGGTCGAGGTGCTCGGCGTCTCGCTCATCGTCGTGCTCGGTCACGACGCCTGCGGTGCGGTGCGCGCGGCGATCGACTCGCAGCTGCCCGACGCCCCGCCGCTGCCCGGCCACATCCGCGGCCTCGTCGAGCAGATCGTGCCCGCGCTCGACCATGTGCACGCCGAGCGCGCCGACGACGGCAGCCTCCTCAGCGCGCCCGACGCCGGCGAGGTGGGCAGGGTGCACCTGCGCTCGACGGTGTCGAAGCTCCTCGAGTCCTCCGAGATCATCTCCGCGGCCGTCGCCGACGGTAGATTGGCCATCGTGGGGGCGAACTACCGTCTCGCCGAGGGCCGCGCCGTTCCCGACATGGTCGTCGGCGAGATCTGACCGCCGCCCGAACCGACTTCACACCCCCTCCCACCGCGCACCCGCGCGGCACGACGAAAGGACGACCACACAGTGGTGGACAACGCCTCCGAGACCGAGTTCCGCATCGAGCACGACACCATGGGCGAGGTGCGGGTTCCCGCCTCCGCGCTCTACGGCGCCCAGACGCAGCGGGCGGTCGAGAACTTCCCCGTGTCGGGTGACGGACTCGAGTCGGCCCAGATCGCGGCGCTCGCGCGCATCAAGAAGGCCGCGGCGATCGCGAATGCACGCCTCGGCGTGCTCGACCAGGCCATCGCCGACGCCATCTCCTCGGCGGCCGACCGGGTGGTGACGGGCGAGCTCGACGAGCACTTCCCGATCGACGTCTACCAGACCGGGTCGGGCACCTCGTCGAACATGAACATGAACGAGGTGCTCGCCTCGCTGGCCTCCGAGTCGCTCGGTTCGAAGGTGCACCCCAACGACCACGTCAACGCCTCGCAGTCGTCGAACGACGTGTTCCCCACCTCGGTTCACGTCGCCGTCACGAGTGCGCTCATCCACGACCTCATCCCCTCGCTCGAGCACCTCGCCGAGGCGCTCGAGGCGAAGGCCGCACTGTGGGCCACGGCGGTGAAGTCGGGCCGCACCCACCTCATGGACGCCACGCCGGTCACGCTCGGCCAGGAGTTCGGCGGCTACGCCATGCAGATCCGCCTCGGCATCGAGCGCGTGCAGTCGGCGCTCCCCCGCGTGGCCGAGGTACCGCTCGGTGGCACGGCCGTCGGCACCGGCATCAACACCCCGGCAGGCTTCCCCCAGCTCGTCATCTCGCTCCTCGCCGAGGAGACGGGCCTCCCCATCACCGAGGCGCGCGACCACTTCGAGGCGCAGGGCGCCCGCGACTCCCTCGTCGAGGCCTCGGGTGCGCTGCGCGTGCTCGCGGTGTCGCTCACGAAGATCTGCAACGACCTGCGCTGGATGGGCTCGGGCCCGAACACGGGCATCGGCGAGCTGCACATCCCCGACCTGCAGCCCGGGTCGTCGATCATGCCCGGCAAGGTCAACCCGGTCATCCCCGAAGCCGTGCTCATGGTGTGCTCACGGGTCATCGGCAATGACGCGTCGATCGCCTGGTCGGGTGCGTCGGGAGCGTTCGAGCTCAACGTGGCGATCCCGGTCATGGGCACGGCGCTGCTCGAGTCGATCCGTCTGCTCTCGAACTCCGCGGTGCTGCTCGCCGACAAGACGGTCGCCGGGCTCGAGGCCAACCTCGACCGGGCCCGCGCGCTGGCCGAGTCGTCGCCCTCGATCGTCACCCCGCTCAACCGGGTCATCGGCTACGAGGCGGCCGCGAAGATCGCCAAGCACTCCGTGGCCAAGGGCATCACCGTGCGCGACGCCGTCATCGACCTCGGCTTCGTCGAGCGCGGCGAGGTCACCCTCGAACAGCTCGACTCGGCCCTCGACGTGCTCTCGATGACCCGCCCGCCCGCCGCGAAGTAGCGCGCCCTTCGGCCCACGCGCCCGCTGCGCGCCTGCTGCGCACGATCCGCCAGAAAGTCGTCCATTCCCCTCGGATGGACGACTTTTTGCGTCTCGCAGTGGCGACTCCCTCACGAGAGAGCACCCACGAGAACCCAGGCCCAGAACGCGGCCAGAAGCGCGGGGCCGAAGGGCACGCCACCACCCGGCAGGTGGGCCAGCAGCGGGGAGGACGAGGGATGCAGGTGGCACCCCTGGAGCGCGGAGAGGCGCGGGAGTGGCCGCCACAGGACGGCCGTGGCCGCCACCGCGATCACTCCCGCGACCACCGCCGCCGCAATCGCCGGTGTCCCCGTCATCCCCACGGCCACCGCTGCTCCGAGCGCCGGCGTCCCCGTCGCCCCCGCGGGCGAGCTGAACAGTCCGGCGAGGCCGCCGAGCCAGAGGGCGAGCTTCACGTCGCCCAGGCCGACCGCGCCGAGCGCCCACGCCACACCCAGGGCCACTCCCCCGCACGCGGCCCCGCCGAGGCCGCGCAGAGCGGTCTCCGGCGCGCCACACACCGCCAGCGACACGATCGCCCACGCCAGCACGGCGAGGCCCGGCAGCACGATCCGATCGGGAAGCCGCAGCGTGCGGAGGTCGGCCACGATCAACGGAGCCGTCGCGGCGGCGAGGTGGAGGAGCGGCACCAGCGTGAGCACCCGGCAACCGTAGGATGCCCCGGACACGGACGGGCCGCATCCCGCCCCGTTGGGGAGGAAGACGGCCCGTCCTGAGCGTGTGCAGGACGAGTCGAGCAGACCGGCTACGCCAGCTCGTTCGACTCCAGCATCTCGGTGACGAGGGCGGCGATCGCCGACCGCTCCGACCGGGTGAGCGTGATGTGCCCGAACAGCGCGTGCCCCTTGAGCGTCTCGATCACCGACGCGACCCCGTCATGCCGGCCCACCCGCAGGTTGTCACGCTGCGCGACGTCGTGCGTGAGCACCACCCGCGAGTTCTGGCCGATGCGCGAGAGCACCGTGAGCAGCACGTTGCGCTCCAGCGACTGCGCCTCATCGACGATCACGAACGCATCGTGCAGCGAGCGCCCGCGGATGTGCGTGAGCGGCAGCACCTCGAGCATCCCGCGGTCGATCACCTCGTCGAGCACGTTCTGCGACACCAGCGACCCGAGCGTGTCGAACACCGCCTGCGCCCACGGGTTCATCTTCTCGGCCGCGTCGCCCGGCAGGAAGCCGAGCTCCTGGCCGCCCACCGCGTACAGCGGACGGAACACCATGATCTTCTTGTGCTGCTGCTTCTCGAGCACCGCCTCGAGACCGGCGCAGAGGGCGAGAGCGGACTTCCCCGTCCCCGCTCGCCCACCCAGCGACACGATCCCCACCTCGGGGTCGAGAAGCATGTCGATCGCCACCCGCTGCTCGGCCGAACGCCCGTGCAGCCCGAACACGTCGCGGTCGCCGCGCACCAGCCGGAAGGTATCGCGCCCGGTCACCCGGCCGAGGGCCGACCCGCGGTCGGAGTGCACCACGAGCCCCGTGTTCACCGGCAGCGAGGCCACCAGCGGGGTCGTCAGCTGCTCCTGGTCGTAGAGGTCGGCCATCTCGTCGGAGCCGAGGGTGATGTCGGCCAGCCCCGTCCATCCGGAGTCGGGGGCGAGCTCGGCGCGGTACTCCTCGGCGGCCAGGCCGATCGAGGCCGCCTTGACGCGCAGCGGCAGGTCTTTCGACACGACGGTCACCGACAGACCGTCGTTGGCGAGGTTCTGGGCCACGGCCAGGATGCGCGTGTCGTTGCCGCTCAGCTGAAGCCCCGACGGCAGCACCGAGGTGTTGGAGTGGTTGAGCTCGACACGGAGGCTTCCCCCCTCCGTGCCGACCGCGATCGGGAAGTCGAGTCGCTCGTGCTGGATGCGCAGCTCGTCGAGGTTGCGCAGGGCCTGCCGAGCGAAGTACCCGATCTCGGGGTCGTTGCGCTTGGCCTCCAGCTCGCTGATGACCACCACCGGGAGAACCACGGCGTGCTCGGCGAAACGGAAGATGGCCTTCGGATCAGACAGAAGAACCGAGGTGTCCAGTACGTAGGTCACCTCGGCCGTCGAATTCGCGTGCGCTGTCTGGGTGGTGCTTCGTGCATCCTCTCCGGTGCTGTTCTGACTGGTCTTCTGAGTCATGGGCTCGGCCACATCCACTCCAACCCCGAGCGCGCGGCGCTCGGATCAGTAGGCGATCGGGCCACGGTGAGGTCGGTCGAAACGTACTTGTGTGGCCGTCTCGATCAGGCGCCATGCCTGATGCAACTGAACCTACGTCTGAACCAGGATGCGTGGGTTACGACACGCGACCCATCAGATTAACGCTGTGTTACACGCGTGTAATTCACCCGCCGAAGCGCCGCTGCCGCCGCGAGAAGTCGCGCAGCGCGCGCAGGAAGTCCACCTCGCGCACATCCGGCCCCAGCGCCTCCATGAAGTAGAACTCCGAGTGCGCCGACTGCCACAGCATGAAGTCGGAGAGCCTCTGCTCGCCCGAGGTGCGGATGACCAGGTCGGGATCGGGCTGACCGCCGGTGTAGAGGTGCTCGGCGATGAGCTCCTGGTCGATGGCCGCCTCGAGCTCGTCGAGCCCGTGACCGAGACCGCGGTGCTTCTGGATGATGCTGCGTACCGCATCCGCGATCTCCGACCGGCCGCCGTAGCCCACCGCGAGGTTCACGTGCAGCCCGGTGTTCGACGCCGTGCGCGCCTCGGCGCCGTCGAGCGCCGCCACGAGCGGCTCGGGCAGCCCGACCGTGGAACCGACGTGCTTCACCCGCCAGTCACGGAAGCGCGAGAGGTCGTCGGCGAGGTCGGCGATGATCTCGATCAGCTCGGTGAGCTCCTCGCCGTCGCGGTTGGTGAGGTTGTCGGTGGAGAGGAGGTACAGGGTGACCACCTCGATGCCGAGATCGTCGCACCACTCCAGGAACTCGCGGATCTTCGCCGCCCCGGCCCGGTGTCCGTGCGCCGCCGTGCCGAGGAGACGCTGTTTGGCCCAGCGGCGGTTGCCGTCGAGGATCATCGCGACGTGCTTGGGCAGCACCGCACCGTCGAGGTGCTGGCGGATGCGTCTCTGGTAGAGGCGGTAGAGCAGCCCCTTGGCGGCACGCTTCTGTCCATTCGGCACACGCATACGTTACCCGCTTTCAGCGAGCACGCATGGGCGGAGGTCTACTCTGGCCTCATGGCCGAAACCGAGCTCGCCCGCGTCTCCGACGAGGGCCCCGAGCTGCCCAAGCTCCCGCTGCTCGAAGATGCGCTCGACCACCCGCCGGTGGAGACGAAACCCACCTGGCGCGGCTGGATCCACGCGGGCATGTTCCCGTTCACGATCGCCGCCGGCATCGTGCTGATCTGCCTCGGCGACGGGGCCGCGGCCAAATGGTCGAGCGCGGTGTTCATGCTCACCTCGATGATGCTGTTCGGCAACTCGGCGCTCTACCACCGCTTCAACTGGAAGCCGAAGACGAAGCTGCTGCTCAAGCGCATCGACCACTCCAACATCTTCCTGCTCATCGCGGGCACCTACACCCCCATCGCGGTGCTGGCGCTGCCGCCCGAGAAGGGCATCCTGCTGCTCGCGATCGTGTGGGCGGGGGCGCTGCTCGGCATCGGCTTCCGCGTGTTCTGGATCGGGGCGCCGCGCTGGCTGTACGTCATCCTCTACCTCGCGCTCGGCTGGGCGGCGGTGATGTACATCGTCGACATCCTCAACGCCAACGCGGCGTCGATGATCCTCGTGCTGGTCGGTGGGGTGGCCTACACGGTGGGCGCTCTGGCGTACGCGTTCAAGCGGCCCAACTTCTTCCCCGGCCGGTTCGGCTTCCACGAGGTGTTCCACACCTTCACCGTCATCGCGTTCCTCTGCCACTGGACGGCGATCCTGCTGCTGGCGATCGACCCGCCGTTCAACGGCTGAACTCAGTCGCGAGGAGACGCGGGCCGCTCGCCCGAGTCCGAGGCGGCACCCGTGCTCGTGCCGGCCTCCGCATCCTGGCCCTGCCCGGCGGCCTCCTTGGCCGCGACCTCCTCGGCCAGCTCGGCGCGCACCTGCGCCCGCAGGTTCACCCGCCGCACCCGGCGCACCATGTCGAGGATGAGAAGCAGTGTGGCCACCGCGACGAAGAAGGTGGCGATGAAGCCGATGACCCCCGGGGTGACGCTGTCGGGGTCGGGCGTGGTGACGTCGGCGAGCAGCGCGATCACGCGGTCACCCCGTCGAACAGGTCGTGCTCGGTGTCGGGCACCGGGATGCGCGTCCGGGCCAGCTGGAAGTCCTCGTAGGGCCAGGCGCGGCGGTGCAGGTCGTTGGGGCCGAAGAAGAACGGATGCTCGGGCGCGACCTGGCTGGCGTGCGAGCGCAGAGCGGCGTCGCGCACGGCGAAGAACTCGCCCGAGGGGATGCTCACGGTCGTCGGGTTCTCGCGGTCGCGCATCCGCTCGCGCATCTGGGTGAGATCGGCGAGGAAGGGGTTGTCGGGCTCCTCGACCGAGAACAGCTCGAAGATGGCCTCGAAGCGGGCCGGGTTCATGATGGCGTCGTAGTAGAGCTTCGACACCTCCCACGGCTCGCCCAGCCCGGGGTAGGCCTCGGGGTCGGCCGCGGCCTCGAAGGCGAGTGCCGACACCTCGTGGCAGCGGATGTGGTCGGCGTGCGGGTAGCCGCCGTTCTCGTCGTAGGTGACCAGCACCTGGGGCTTGAACTCGCGCACCAGCTTCACCAGCGGGGCAGCCGAGATCTCGACCGGGATGTCGCCGAAGGAGTTGGCGGGCACGGGATCACCCGAACCCGGCTCCTGGTAGCCCGAGTCGGCGTAGCCCAGCCAGCGGTGCTCGAAGCCGACGACCGACTGCGCAGCGGCCATCTCGACCCGGCGGAGCCCCGCCATGTCGCGCTCGGCCCAGGCCCGGGGCTCGAGGGCCTCGTTGAGGATGGAGCCGCGCTCACCTCCGGTGCAGCTGACGACCATCACCTCGACTCCGCGGTCGAGGTAGTAGGCGTAGGTGGCGGCGCCCTTGCTCGACTCGTCGTCAGGATGCGCGTGGACGGCCATGAGGCGCAGCGTCACCGGTCTCAACTCCTCAGGTTGTGCAGCTAGCCTTGATCTCAAGGCCTTCCAAGCCTAATCGTTCGATCCCGGGAGAATTCTGCAGTGAGGTGCACGCCGTGAGCGACGACAGCGCCGCCGAGGTGCTCGCCGAGCGGTACGGGCGCACCCCTTCGCGGCGCCTGCGCGGGAAGGTCGTGGCGTGGGTCGCCGGCATCGCGGTGGCCGTCGTGATGGTGGTGTGGGTGGTGTGGGCCGGCCTCGACGGCGTGAACGCCACCGTCGACACGCAGGACACGGCGCACCAGGTGATCGACGCGCGCAGCGTTCGGGTCGACTTCGACGTCACGGTGCCGCGCGGGTCGACCGCCAGCTGCGTGGTGCAGGCGCTCAGTGAGAAGTTCGCGGTGGTGGGCTGGAAGGTCATCGACCTGCCCGCCTCCGAGGCCGCGACCCGTTCGTTCTCGGAGATCGTGCGCACGAGCGAGCTGGCGACCACGGGTTTGATCTACGACTGCTGGCTCACCTAATCTTGTCGGATGGCTGAAGACACGCAGATCACCTGGCTCACGCAGGAGGCTTACGACCGCCTCGCCGGCGAGCTCGAGGAGCTGAGCGGTCCGGCGCGCATCGAGATCGCCAAGCGCATCGAGGCCGCGCGCGAGGAGGGCGACCTCAAGGAGAACGGCGGGTACCACGCCGCGAAAGACGAGCAGGGCAAGATCGAGGCCCGCATCCGTCAGCTCACGCAGCTGCTGCGCACCGCCCAGGTGGGCGAGACGCCCGAGAGCCACGGTGTCGTGGAGCCCGGCGTGGTCGTGACCGCGCTCGTCGCCGGCGGCGAAGAGAAGTTCCTGCTCGGCTCGCGCGAGATCGCCGGAAACACCGATCTCGACGTCTACAGCGAGCAGAGCCCGCTCGGCGCCGCCATCATCGGCCTCAAGATCGGAGAGAAGACCACCTACACGGCCCCCAACGGCCGCGACATCTCCGTCGAGATCACCGACGTCGAGACCTTCACCGGCTGAGGCACCCCGCCGACCCGGGTGCACCGCGCGTCCGGGTACACCGCGCATCCGGGCCCGGACGCCCGGACGGGCTACTGCTCCACGCGGAGTTCGAAGCCGGCGTCGCGGAGCTTGGTGACGACCTGGTCGCGGTGCTCGGGGCCCCGCGTCTCGATGTGCAGCTCGAGCTCGACCTGGCTGATCTGCAGCCCCTTGCCGTGGCGCGTGTGCTGCACCTCCACCACGTTCGCGTTCGCCTCGGCCACGAGCTCGGCGGTGCGCGCCAGCTGGCCGGGACGGTCGGGCAGCATGATGCGCAGCTTCAGGTAGCGGTCAGACGCCGCGAGCCCGTGGCTGATGACGCGCTGCATGAGCAGCGGGTCGATGTTGCCGCCCGAGAGCACCACCACGGTCGTTCCCGCGTCGACGATCTTGCCCGCCAGGATCGCCGCGACCCCTGCCGCACCGGCCGGCTCCACGACCTGCTTCGCCCGCTCGAGCAGCAGCAGCAGGGCCCGGGCGATGTCGGCCTCGGAGACCGTCACGACCTCGTCGACCAGCTCGCTGATGATCTCGAAGTTGAGGATGCCCGGCTTCGACACGTGGATGCCGTCGGCGATGGTGGGCGCGGTCGTGATCTCGACCGGCTCCCCCGCCACCAGCGAGGGCGGGTAGGCGGCCGCGTTCGCGGCCTGCACGCCGATCACCCGGATGCTGCGCCCCTCCGCCGCGGCCCGCTGCTTCACCGCGCTCGCGATGCCCGAGATGAGCCCGCCGCCGCCGATCGA
Organism: Herbiconiux moechotypicola; assembly: GCF_024979255.1. Classification (GTDB taxonomy): domain Bacteria; phylum Actinomycetota; class Actinomycetes; order Actinomycetales; family Microbacteriaceae; genus Herbiconiux; species Herbiconiux moechotypicola. The sequence continues at coordinate 34,124 of NZ_JANLCN010000006.1, read as the reverse complement.
CACGACGACGGTGTCCACATCCGGAACCTGGTCGAGGATCTCGAGACCGAGCGTCGCCTGCCCCGTCACCACGTCGAGGTGGTCGAAGGGCGGGATGACGACGGCCCCGGTCGCCTGCGAGAACTCGGCGGCGGCCCGCAGCGCCTCCTCCACCGAGTGCCCGCGCAGCACCACGTCGGCGCCGTAGTTGCGGGTGGCCTGCAGCTTCGGCAGCGGCACGCCGATCGGCATGAAGATGGTGGCCTTGATGCCGAGCTCGCGCGCTGCGAACGCCACGCCCTGGGCGTGGTTTCCGGCGGAGGCCGCCACGACCCCGCGCGCCTTCTCCTCGTCGGAGAGGCTCGAGATGCGGTTGTACGCGCCGCGGATCTTGTACGAGCCGGTGCGCTGCAGGTTCTCGCACTTGAGGTACACCGGCGACTCGATGATCTCGGCGAGGAAGCGCGAGCTCTCCATCGGCGTCACCTGCGCGACCGCCGAGACGCGGGTGCGGGCCGCCTCGATGTCGGCGAGCGCAGGGCCCGCGAACGTGGTTCCGGTGTCAGGCATCGGGCAAGGACTCCTTCAGGGCAGGGGTGGAGACGGATGTGCGCCAGGTTCCCCCGGCGACGTAGTTGATCATGACGTTGAGGGTGGCGACCACCGGCACGGCGAAGAAGGCCCCGGCGATCCCCGCCACCATCGATCCGCCGGCCACGGCCAGCACGACGGCGAGCGGATGCACGCGCACCGCGGTGCCCATCACGAGCGGCTGCAGCACGTGCCCCTCGATCTGCTGCACGAGCAGCACCACGCCGAGCATGATGAGCGCGATCACCCAGCCGTTGTAGACCAGCGCGATGAACACGGCCACGGCACCGGTGACCACGGCTCCGATGATCGGGATGAACGAACCGAGGAACACGAGCACGCCGATCGGGATGGCCAGAGGCACCCCGAGGATCGCCGCGCCGACCGCGATGCCGACGGCATCGATCGACGCCACCAGGATCTGCACCTTCACGAAGTTCTGCAGCGTGCGCCAGCCCGCCTTGCCCGCCCCGTCGGTGGCGGCCCGCGCCTTGCGCGGGAAGATGCGCACGATCCACGACCAGATGCGCTCGCCGTCGATGAGGATGAACAGGGTCGAGAACAGCGTCAGCAGCACGCCCGCGAGCACGTGTCCGATGCTCGACCCCACGGCCGCCGCACCCGAGATGAGCACCTGGCTGTCTTGCTGCACTGCCGCCCAGAGCTGCGCCACGTAGGCGTTGAAGTCGTCTTCGGAGATCTGCAGCGGCGACTGGGCGAGGAAGGCCTTGAGGTCGTTGTAGGAGGTGACGGTCTGGGCCCTCAGGTCGTCGAAGCCGGAATAGACCTGCGTCGCGACGAGGAAGAGCAGGCCCGCCACCACCACGAGGGTGCCCACCTCGGCCACCGTGATGGCCAGCCACCGCGGCCAGCGGTGCTTGACCAGGAAGTTCTTGAACGGCACCAGCAGCGCCGAGAGCACCACCGCCACCATGAGCGGGATGACGAGCAGCCGTAGCTGCACGATGAGGAAACCGAGCACGGCGAGCACGGCCAGCACCACGAGGATGCGCCACGACCAGGCACCCGCGATGCGCATACCGAGCGGCACCGAGTCGAGGGCGTCGGTGGTGGGCGCATCCGTGAAGGGCACGCCGGCGACGGATGCGCCGTGCCTCGTCTCCGAGACGGCTGCGGCTGCGTCGGCGGGCGCGCCGGAACGCCGGGAGAACAGCTTGCGGCGCGGACTCTCGCTCGGAGACATGTGCCAAGTCTAGGAGCGGGTGTATGCGCCCGCTCGCATGCAGATCACAGCGAGCGCCGCTCCACCGCCACCGGTGCCCCGGCGAACTCGAGCAGCAGGCGGTCGTCGACCGCCGGGGCGAACCCGGCCCCGTGCTGCACCGAGACCACGGTGCCGTCGTCGAGCGCCACCGCCGTGCGCCGGTACGAGCCGAGGAAGCTCGTCGACACCACCTCGGCCGGCAGCCCCGACGGCCCGAACCGCAGGTCTTCGGGCCGCACGAACGCGACCACCTCGCCGTCGGCGGTCTGCGCGTCGATGAGCGGCAGGCGCACCCCCTGCACCGTCACGACGCCGCCCGCCACCACTCCGGGCAGGCGGTTGCTCTGCCCCACGAACTCGGCCACGAACGGCGTCGCCGCCCGCCCATAGAGCTCCTCGGGCGCACCGATCTGCTCGATCCGTCCCGCCCGCATGACCGCCACCCGGTCGGCGACGGCGAGCGCCTCCTCCTGGTCGTGCGTGACGAACACGGTCGTGATGCCGAACTCACGCTGGATGCGCCGGATCTCGTCGCGCAGCTGCACCCGCACGCGGGCGTCGAGGGCGGAGAGCGGCTCGTCGAGCAGCAGCACGCGCGGCTCGGTGACGAGCGCACGCGCCAGCGCCACGCGCTGCTGCTGGCCACCCGAGAGCTCGTGGGCGAAACGGCCCCCGAAGCCGCCGAGACCCACCATCTCGAGCGCGTCGGCCGCCTTGGAGCGGCGCTCCGCCGCGGCGACCTTGCGCATCCGGAGCCCGAACTCGACGTTGGCCTGCGCCGTCATGTGGGGGAAGAGCGAGTACGACTGGAAGACCATGCCGATGTCGCGGTGCCGCGCGGCCACGCCCGAGACGTCGGCGCCGTCGACCAGCACCTGACCGCCGGTCGAGGTCTCCAGGCCCGCGAGCACCCGCAGCGCCGTGGTCTTGCCGCAGCCCGAGGGGCCGAGGAGGGCCACGAATTCGCCGGGTTCGATGACGAGGTCGATGCCGTCGAGTCCGCGGGCGCCGCCGGGGAACTCCTTCTCGATGCCGCGGAGCTCGACCCGCGCGCCCTCGCGCGCGGTGTCGGCGGCGGGCTGCTGCCGGGTGGTGCGGTCGAGCGAGATCGTCATGAGGAGGCTTTCTGAGCGGGCCTGCGGCCGCCGACCACCCCGATGACCAGGAGCAGCACGAAGGCGAAGGCGAGGGCGAGCAGGGCGAAGATGATGGAGACGAACGGGTCGGCCTTGCTCACGACCACGAGGGCCGTCTGCAGGTTGACCCGGTTGAGCAGCGCGGCGATGGTGTACTCGCCGAGCACCACGGCCACCGAGATGAACGCGGCGGCGAGCAGACCCCGGCGGATGTTCGGCACCACCACCCGCAGCAGGATGGTGAGCCAGCCCGCCCCGAGCGACCGCGCCGCCTCGCTGAGCGTGACCACGTCGACCGCCTGCAGGTTGGCCTGGATGGCGCGGTAGGCGTAGGGCAGCACGATCACCCCGTAGGCGAAGGCGAGCGGCCACACCCCCGAGCCGAAGATGCGCGCCACCACCGAGTACACCGGGGCGAGGCCCACCACGAGCACGATCGCGGGGATGGTGATGGGCAGCAGGCACACGAACTCGAGTGCCCGCTGCAACGAGGGGAACCGGATGCGCACCAGCACCATCGTGGGCACGAGTAGCACCAGCATGACGATCACCGTCACCACGGCGAGCACGAGCGAGTTCGTGAGGCCGGTGAGGATGGGCTTGTAGTCGCCGGTCAGGCCACCCCCGAACACGGCGGCCCAGCGGCTGAGGTCGTAGCCGCCGTCGAGTCCGCGACGGAGGGTGAACTCGACCATCGCGGCGATCGGCACGAGGAAGAGGAGGCCGATGACGCCGACGATGACCCATCGGGCGACCGGGCCCGGGCCGGGGTGCACCCCGCGCATCCGCACCGGGGCGCTCATCGCTGCCACCTGGCGGCGCGGCGCATGAGCACCGAGTAGATCGCCATGACGATCACCATCACCACGATCATGCCGAGGGCGAGGGAGCCGGCGAGGTTCTCACGGCCGAGCACGGTCTCGCTGGTGAGCGCGCCGCGGATCTGCAGCGGCACGATCTGCGAGCCCTGGCTGGTGAGCGCCGCCGCCGTGGCGAACGACGAGAACGCGTTGGCGAACAACAGCAGCAGGCAGCCGACGAACGAGGGCAGCAGCACCGGAACGCCCACGTGACGCCAGTAGCCGAGACCGCTGCCGCCGAGCATCGCGTTGGCCTCGGCCCACTGGGGCTTCAGCCCCTCGAGGGCCGGGAGGAACGTGATGATCATGAGGGGCACCTGAAAGTAGATGTAGGGCAGGATGAGGCCTGGCGTGTCGTAGAGCCACACCCCGTTCGCGAAGATGTCGTAGCCCAGGCTGTCGCGAAGGAACACGGTCACCATGCCCTGGATGCCGATGGTGGCGACGAAGGCGAAGGCGAGCATCACGCCGCCGAACTGGGCGAGCACGCCGCTCGCGGCGTCGACCACGGAGCGCAGCACGCCCGTGGGCTTCGTGCCGATGAGGGCGTAGCAGAACAGGGCGCCCACGACGGCGCCGACGGCGGCGGTGAGGGCGGAGAGCCAGAGCGAGTTGCCGAAGGTGGAGAGCACGACGGGGTCGCCGAGGGCGACCAGGTTGTCGAGCGTGAACGCGCCGTCGCCGTCGAGGAAACCGGTGACCAGGGCGATGACGGTCGGCAGCGCGAGGAACAGGATGATGTAGGCGGTGAACGGCACGAGGCCGAGCACGCTGCCCGAGAGCAGGGTGCGGGAGCGTCGGACCGGGCGGGGGCTTCGCGGGCGGTCTGCCGCGCGAGGCGCCCCCGAGCCCCGCAGCGAGGTGTTCGCTGCGGGGCTCAGGAGGGCTTCGTCGCTCACTGGACGGCGGCGGCCCAGTTCTGGCCGAGGAGGGTCGAGGCGGCCTCGGCCTGCTCGGCGTCGGGCACCACGGTCTCGCCGTCGATCGTGGGGAGCGCCGCGAAGAGCTCCTCGTCGATCGTGCCGGCCTCGGCCATGGCGTCGGCGCGCACCGGGCGGGCACCGCCGGCGAGCCACAGGTTCTGCGCCTCGTCGCTGTAGAGGAACTCCTGCCAGAGGCGAGCTGCGGCCGGGTGCGGCGCGTCGACGTTCACGGCCTGGTTGTAGTAGCCGGCGTAGGCGGTGCCGGGGAGGATGGTGACCTCCCAGTTGCGCTGGCCCTCGAGGTCGGCGCCGTAGCCCACGTTGAGGTAATCCCAGTCGAAGACGACGGGAGTCTCGCCGGAGGCGATGGTGGCGGGGGTCGGGTCGATCTTCACGAAGTTGCCGGCCTTCTGCAGCTCGGCGAAGAAGTCGATGCCGGGCTGGAAGTCGGCCACCGAGCCGCCGTTCTGCACCGCGGCGAGGCCGACGGCGGCGAACGCGGCGCCGGCCTGGGTCGGGTCGCCGTTGATGGCGACCTTGCCCTTGTAGTCGGCACCCAGCAGGTCGTCGAGGCTGGTGGGCTCGGGTACGGCGTCGGGGTCGTAGCCGATGGCCATGTAACCGCCGTAGTCGCCCACCCAGAGGCCGGTCTGCTCCTTGAGCGCATCCGGGATGTCGTCCCAGGTGGCCACCTGGTAGGGGGCGAACTGGTCGGTGTTGGCGAGCGCGACCGCGGCACCCACGTCGAACACGTCGGGGGCGGTGTCCTGACCGGCGAGGTTCTGCGCGGCCTGGATCTCCTCGGCGCTGGAGGCGTCGGGGCTCGCCTCGTTGATAGTGATCTCGGGGTACTTCTCGGCGAAGGCGTCGAGCACGGCGCCGTAGTTGGCCCAATCGCGGGGCAGGGCGATGACGTTGAGCGCGCCCTCGGCCTTCGCGGCCTCCTCGAGGCCCGAGAGGCCGCCGAAGGCGTTGAGGCTGGTGGCGGTGGCGGCGACGACGGCGGCCGCGCCGGTCGCCGACGAGGCGGTGGCGTCGGCCGAGCAGCCGGCGAGGCCGAGGGCAAGGGCGGCGGCGACGGCGGTGCCGGCGATCGCGATGCGCTTGGTGAGCAAGGGATGTCCTCCTGGTGCGTCGGCGGGGGCCGCCCGCGCTGTGTGCGGGCAGTTCTGGTGCCCGGCCGTCCGACTCCTGCACGGTAGGCGGCTCGGGCGGCGGGTCTTCGACGTGGCTGTGAACCGGCGATGAACGGTCGGTGTCGGGGTGTGGGGGCGGTCGGGATGCGCGGGGCGGTCGGGGCGTCGGGGGTGGTGGGTACGCTGGCGACGTGGTCGATACTCTCTCCCCCGCCCTGGCCCGTCGTGTCGCGCTCGCCGCGCAAGGGTTCGGCACCGGTGGAGCTGGTTCGGGCGTGGGCGTGCCGGGTACACGCCAGTTCAACCTGCTGCTGCGGCGACTGGGCCTGCTGCAGATCGACTCGGTGAACGTGTTCGAGCGCAGCCACTACCTCCCGGTGTTCGCGCGCCTCGGCGCGTACGACAAGTCGGCGCTCGACCGTGTCACCTACGGCAAGGGGGTCACCGAGTTCTGGGCGCACGAGGCGTCGTTCCTCCCGCTCGAGTCGCTGCCGTTGTTCGCGTGGCGCAAGGAGTACTACCGCGAGTGGTACCGCACCCATCCCGACTCGTGGGGCGCCTCCGCTCACGGCACGATCGAGTGGCTGAAGGCCGAACTGGCCGCGAAGGGCCCGATGCGGGCGAGCGAGATCGAGCACGAGTCCAACCGGCGGCAGGGGCCCTGGTGGGGGTGGAGCGACGTCAAGCGAGGGCTCGAGACCATGTTCCGGCAGGGCGACGTGGTGTCGGCCGGGCGCACGCGGTTCGAGCGGGTGTACGCGCTGCCCGAGCAGGTGCTGCCCGCGTCGGTGCTCGAGACCGTGGTGCCCGAGGAGGAGGCCGTGGCACAGCTGGTGGCGCACTCGGCGAGGGCGCTCGGGGTGGGCACGCTGAGCGACATCGCCGACTACTTCAGGCTCAAGAGCGCGCAGGTCGCACCGGCGATCTCACGGCTGGTCGACGAGGGCGAACTACTGCCCGTGACCGTGTCCGGCTGGGGCAAGCCGGCCTGGCTGCACCGGGATGCACGGCTGCCGCGGCGCTTGGAGACCGCGGCGCTGCTGTCTCCGTTCGACCCTGTGGTGTGGGAGCGGGCGCGGGCGCTGCGCCTGTACGACTTCCACTACCGCATCGAGATCTACACCCCCGCGCCGAAGCGGGTATACGGCTACTACGTGCTGCCGGTGCTCCTCGACGACCGCATCCCCGCCCGCCTCGACCTCAAGAACGACCGCCAGTCAGGCGTGCTGCGCGTGCAGGCTGCCTGGGCCGAGCCGTCGCTCGTGCCCGACGACGTGCCCCGCATCGCCGCGCTGCTCCGCTCCGCCGCCACCTGGCAGGGCCTCACCGACATCGCCGTCGCCGACCGCGGCACCCTCGCCCCCGCCCTCCGCACGGCCCTCGCGACAGCCTGACCGCTCCGCCATTCGATGCCGCCCTGGAACACACGACTCGAGCTGGAATACGCCCGCTTGGGAGACAACGGATCATGCCAAGGTGGGAACAGAACAACTCCGCGCTGGTGGCTTTGTCATCGAATGTCCGTCAGCCTCACTTCGACGATGAAACCATCACAGTCGTACTCTGCCTTTGGGTCATCGAAGGACGCCTTGTCCGTGTGCTCCACTGCCCTCAGCGGCCCCCATCCGCCGGGACCGAAAGGTGCATCCCTTGGCCGTTCGACCGCCCAGATCCGTTCTACGAGAGCCGTCATATCGATCAGGTCCGACGGAGCCCAGTGGTTCTCGTAGAACGTGTCGACTGCGAAGACAGTGCGCGAAAACGTTTCGACCACAGTGAGGCGGTCTGCGCGGACCACGGACCACTGGACTGCCTCTCCGACCGCGAAGTCGTTGCCGCAGCAATCCAACTGCCACCGTTCGCAAAAAACACGAGCAGTATTCATTTCACCACTCTAAGCCGGTGCTGCCCGAGAGCACCCCTGGACGGGCTAGAAGCTGCCGCCCATCTTGTGGAGGCGGGCGACGCGCTCGGGGATGGGCGGGTGGGTGGCGAAGAGGCGGTCGATAACGCCCGGCTTGTTGGGATCGGCGATCCACATGTGGGCCATCGACGTGTTCTGCCGCTTCATGGGGCGACCGTAGGCAGCGAGCTTCTCGAGGGCGCTGGCGAGGGCGTCGGGGTGGCGGGTGGTCAGCGCGCCCGTGGCGTCGGCGAGGTACTCGCGCTGGCGCGACACGGCCAGCTGCACCACGGTGGCCACGAGCGGGGCGATGAGGATGGCGACCAGACCGAAGATCATGACGACCGGGTTCTGGTTGTTGTTGTTGCGCCCGAAGAAGGCCATGCGCAAGAACATGTCGGCGATGAAACCGACCGCCACGACCAGCCCGAACACGATCATCGACACCCGGATGTCGTAGTTGCGCACGTGCCCGATCTCGTGGGCCATCACGCCCTCGAGCTCGGCATCGTCCATGATGTCGAGCAGCCCCGTCGTGGCGGCGACGATCGCGTGCTGCGGGTCACGACCCGTCGCGAACGCGTTCGGCGCCGGGTCGTCGATGATGTACACCTTCGGCATCGGCGTGCCGGTGGTGATGGAGAGGTTCTCGACGATGCGGTAGAGCCTGGGATTGTCGCGCTTCTCGATCTGCCGGGCCCCGCTCATCGCCAGCGCCTGCCCCGAGGCCGCGAAGTACTGGATGAGCGCGTAGGCGATCGACACCACGACGGTGATGATGACGATCGACAGGTTGCCGTAGATGTAGCTGGCCAGCCACCCGAGCCCGCCGATGATGAGCAGGAACAGGGCGATGATGACGACGGTGTTGCGCTTGTTCTTGGCTATCGCAGAGTACATGGAGGTCGACTAGAACGGGTCGCCGCGCAGCGTCAGAACTGCACGCGAGGCGGCTCGGCGATGGCCGCGACGTCGGACACCTCGAAGAACTCGCGCTCGCTGAAGCCCAGCTGGCGGGCGAAGATGTTATTCGGGAAGACCTTGATCTTGGTGTTGAGCTCGCGCACCCCGCCGTTGTAGAAGCGGCGCGAGGCCTGCACCTTGTCTTCGGTGTCGACGATCTCGGCCTGCAGCTGCAGGAAGTTCTGGCTGGCCTGCAGTTGGGGGTAGGCCTCGGCGACCGCGAAGATCGACTTCAGCGCGGTCTGCATGTGGTTCTCGGCCACCGACGCCTCGGCCGGGCCCTGCGCCGAGAGCGTCTCGGCGCGCGCCTTCGTGACGTTCTCGAACACCGCCTTCTCGTGCGCGGCATAGCCCTTCACCGACTCGATGAGGTTGGGCAGCAGGTCGGCACGGCGCTTCAGCTGCACCGTGATGTCGCTCCAGGCCTCGTCGACCCGCACGTTGAGCGTGACGAGGGAGTTGTAGGTCGCCCACAGGTAGATGCCGATGACGACGACGACAGCGACGACGATGATAACCGGGATCAGCCATTCCATGAGGCCACTCTATCGGCTGCGCCGCGCGGGGTCACGGCTGCCGAGGCATGCTCACAGCAAGAGGGCGACGGATGCGCGGCGCCGGCTCCCGCACCCGGCTCAGCGCGAGTCGGCCACCAGCTGCAGCCAGCGGTAGGAGTCCTTCGGTGTGCGCGTGCGCGTGGGCTCGGCGAAATCGACGTGCACGAGCCCGAACCGCTGCGTGTAGCCCGCCGCCCACTCGAAGTTGTCGAGCAGCGACCACACGTGGTACCCGCGCACGTCGACCGGCGACGCCAGCACGGCCTCCAGGTGCGCGGCGAGGTAGTCGATGCGGCGCCCGTCGTGCACCCGGCGCTCCCCCGTCTCGCCATCGGGCTCCACCGCATCCGGAAAGCTCGCCCCGCTCTCGCTCACCACCACCGGTGGCAGCGCGTCGCCGTAGCGCGAGGCCAGTTCGGCGAGCGCGACGCCGAAGAACTCCGGGGCCACCGGCCAGCCGAAGCCCGTACGGGGGAACTCGGGCCACTCCGCGAGGTGGAACGGCAGCGAGGCCATGGCGGCCGACGATCCGTCGGGCGTCTCGTCACCGCCCGAGCCCGCGGCGATGCGCGTGGGCATGTAGTAGTTGAGCCCGTAGAAGTCGAGTGGCTGGCCGATCAGCGCGAGATCGGCGGGATCGGCCTCGGTGAGCGCGGAGAACAGCGGTTCGAAGCCCTCCGGTGCCGTCGGGTAGCGGCCGAGCAGCACCGGGTCTTCGAAGATGCGGTTGTGCAGCACGTCAAACAGCGCCGCGAACGCCGTGTCGGGCTCCGACTCGGTGGCCGGAACCACGGGCGAGTGCACGTTGACGATGCCCACCTCGCCCCGCACATCCGCGGCCCGGAGCGCTTGCACCCCGATGCCGTGGGCCAGCAGCTGGTGGTGCGCCGCGGGCAGGGCGTTGAACAGGCGCGTCGCACCCGGGGCGTGCAGCCCGAGCGCGTAGCCGTTCAGCGTGACGGTCGCGGGCTCGTTGATGGTGGCCCAGCGGTCGATGCGCTCGCCGAACCGCTCCCCCAGCGCGTGGGCGAGGTCACCGAACCGCAGCGCGGTGTCGCGCGAGAACCAGCCGCCCGTGAGCGCCGACGGGGTGTCCCAGTGGTAGATCGTGGCGTACGACCGGATGCCCGCGGCCTCGAGCCGGTCGAGCAGCCGCTCGTAGAAGTCGACCCCCTCGCGCCGCAGCGCCCCCTTGCCCTCGGGCTGCAGGCGCGGCCAGGCGAACGAGAAGCGGTAGGAGTCGACGCCGAGTTGACGCATCAGCTCCACGTCCTCCGGCATGCGGTGCCAGTGATCGGCGGCGACGTCGGCGGTCGAGCCGTCGATCACGCGCCCGGGCACCGCGGTGAACGCGTCCCAGGCCGACTCACCCCGGCCGCCCTCATGGGTGGCGCCCTCGATCTGGAACGCGCTCGTGGCGACGCCGAGCTCGAACCCGGCGGGCAGGCGGGAGGCGAGGTCACGGGCGCGCTCGCGGCGCTCCTCGGGAAGGGAGGCGCGCGACGGGCCGCGGGACGAGCCGGATGCGGCGGCCATCACTCCCCCAGCACGCGATCGAGGTAGGCGTTCGTGAACGCCCGCGACGGGTCGAGCCGGTCGCGCAGGGCGACGAAGTCGGCGTGGTGCGGATACACCTCGGCGAGGTGCGCCGCCGTGCGGGTGTGCAGCTTGCCCCAGTGCGGTCGGCCGGAGTGGCGGGTCATGATCTCCTCGGCGGCTTCGAAGTACTCCCGATGATTCTCTCTGAAGTAGCGGTGCACGGCGATGTAGCCGCTCTGCCGGCCGGATGCGGTCGACAGCCACAGCGCATCCGGGGCCGCGAAGCGCACCTCGACGGGGAAGGAGATGCGCCAGCCGTTGCTCTCGACGAGCGCGTCGAGCTCGCGCAGCACCGTGGGAACGTCGGCCGCAGGCACCGCGTACTCCATCTCGCGGAAGCGCACGGTGCGGCTGGTGACGAACACCCGGTGCGACTGGTCGGAGAAGCTGCGGTTCGACCATAGCTTCTCGGCGAGCGCGTTGACCCGCGGCACGATGGCGGGCGCCATGCGGCCGGCCGCGCAGGTGACGCGGTAGACCCCGTTGGCCATGACGGTGTCGTCGACGAACGCGCGCACCGGATGCAGGGGGCGGGTGGGTGATCCCGTCACGCGACGGGTGTTCGTCTTGGTCGCCGCGGTGCTCGTGTGCGGGAACCAGTAGAACTCGAAGTGGTCGGCCTCGTTGTGCTGGTCGAGGTGCTCGAGCACGTCGTCGAGCGGCAGCGGGCGCTCGACGGCCTCGAGCACGAAGGCGGGCACGCACTGCAGCGTGACCTCGACGATCACGCCGAGCGCCCCGAGCCCGAGCGCGACGGCCGGCAGCAGCTCGGGGTTCGACTCCTCGTCGACCGTGAGCAGCTCGCCGTCGGCGGTCACCAGGGTGACGCCCACGACCTGGGTGGCGATGCCGCCGTAGCGCGCGCCGGTGCCGTGCGTCCCGGTGGAGATCGCGCCCGAGATCGACTGCCGGTCGATGTCGCCCATGTTCTCGAGCGCGAGCCCGTGCGGCCGCAGCAGCGCCGGCAGCTGAAACAGCCGGGTGCCGCCGAGGAGGGTCACCCGCTGCCGCTCCCGGTCGACGCGCACGATGCCCGAGAGCTCGTCGAGCTCGAGCAGAACGCCGTCGGCCACCGCGATCCCGGTGAAGCTGTGACCCGCGCCGACCGCCTTCACGCGGAGACCGGCCCGCGTGGCCCCGAGCACGGCCCGCTGCACGGCGCCGATGGTGGCGGGCCGCTCGACCCGCACCGGTTTCACGCTCTCGGTGCGCGCCCAGTTGCGCCAGGTTCCGTTCAACGCCGTCACAGGAAGGCCTTCCCCTCTCCGCGGTAGCTCGGCACGACGTCGACGACGTCTCCGCCCGAGACCACCTGGAACTCGTTCACGTGCTCGGACAGCTCGCCCGACTTGGTGTGCCGCAGCCACGCCCGATCGCCCACGGCGAGCGCCGCCGCCCCTCGCCCCGACAGCGGTGTCTGCACCTCGCCCGCCATCTCGCGCGCCTGCATCCGGGTGCCGAGCGGCCACACGATTTCGGGCAGCCGGTCGAGGGCGGGAGGTCCGGATGCGACCCAGCCGCCGCCGAGGAGGGTCGCCATGCGCGGGGTGGGCTTGCGCACGACGGGCAGCGCGAAGACGGCGGCCGGTGCGGGCTGGAAGCGGGAGTACGTGTCGAAGAGGTGACCGCCGAACAGGCCGCTGCCGGCGGCGATCTCGGTGACGGAGGGGTCGGCCGAGGTCGACTCGAGCGATCCGGTGCCGCCTCCGTTGACGAACTCGAGCGGCGCGACCGTGCGCACCGCCTCGACCGCGGCGCCGCGTCGCTCGGCGAGTTCGGCGGAGGAGGCCGTCTGCATCCGACCGATGACGCGGCCCATCACGGCCGAACGGAGGCGCGAGCCCGACGGGCGGTCGCCGACGCCGGCGATCTGCGACTCGTAGGCCATCATGCCCACCAGTCGCACGCCCGGCCGCCGGGCGATCGCCACGGCGAGCGAGTGCGCCTCGGCCGGGGTGTGCACGGGCGAGCGCCACACGCCCAGTCGGCCGAGCGCGGGCGCCTGGTAGGAGGCGTCGAGCTCGAGCGCGACCCGCACCTCGCCCGCCCTCGAGGCGACGGGCGCGGTGGCGTCGAGCAGGTCGAGGTGCGCGGTGGAGTCGACCATGAGCGTGACCCGCACGAGCAGCCGCTCGTCGGCGACGAGGCGGCGGAGCGCCTCGCGGTCGGCGGTCGGGTAGCCCACCACCACGTCGTCGACCGTCTCGGCGAGCCAGAGCGCCTCCGCCAGCGTGTAGGCGAGCACACCCGCGTACCCCGGGAGCGCCAGCACCGCATCCTGGACCGCCCGCACCCGGATCGACTTCGACGCCACCCGGATGGGTCGGCCGTGCGCCCGGTCGAGCATGGAGCGGGCGTTGTGGGCGAGCGCCTCGAGACCGATGACGGCCACGGGCGGGTCGAGGTGCGCGGTGGCGGCGGTGAGACCGCGCCAGTAGCGCTGCTCGTCGCGCCAGACGGCGGGCGCCCCGGCCGCCGCTTCGAGGCCGATCGTGATGGTCACCGCACACTCCTCACGCGCGAGACGGCCGCCGCGCCGGCGAAGCCGAACAGGGCCGAGAGCAGGAACAGGGCGGGGAAGCCGCCCAGCCAGGTGACCACCGCGGCGCCCAGCAGCGGCGCGATGGCCTGGGGCACGGCGGTGGCGATGTTCATGATGCCGAGGTCTTTGCCCCGGGAGGCCGGGTCGGGCAGCACCTGGGTGGCGAGCGCCTGGTCGACCGAGAGGAAGCACCCGTAGCCGGTGCCGAGGAGTGCCGCGGCGACCATGGTGACCCCGAGGTCGGGCACGAAGGCCAGTAGCAGGGCCGCGAGCGCCTGGAGCACCGAGGCGAGCAGCACGAACAGCTTGCGGCGCCCCAGCCGGTCGCTGAGAGCGCCCGCGCCGATGGAGGAGAGCACGACGAAGACGGTGTAGATGACGATGAGCAGCAGCAGGTCGTCTTCGGCGTTCGGGTCGTGCAGGCCGAACATGAGGAAGTAGAGCAGCAGCGTGGTGCCGAGGGCGTTGCCGATGTTCACCAGGATGCGGCTGGTGAGGGTGAAGCCGAAGTCCGGATGCTCGCGGGGGCTCACCCACATGCTCTCGACGAGCGCGCGCAGGGTGAGCGGCGGCCGGTCGGCGGGATCGAGGCGGGCGTCGGGCATCCAGAGGCAGAACGGCGCGACGAGCACCACCAGCAGCACCGCCATGGAGGTGTAGCCGAGGAACTGGCCGGTGAAGAGCGTGGTGGCCAGCAGGACGCCCAGGATGAGACCCACGGCCTGCGGGGCCGAGATGAAGCTCGACGCGAGACCGCGCTGGTTGACCGGCACCTGGTCGGAGATGGCGGCGGTGAGCGCCGAGGAGAGCACGCAGAAGCCGAGGATGGCGAGCGTCCACCAGACGCCGACGCCGACGAGTTCGGACTGGAGCCCGAGCACGAACAGCGAGACGGCGAAGAGGAGGGCGCCGGCGGCGATCCAGGGGCGGCGGCGGCCGAAGCGGGAGGTGGTGCGGTCGGAGAGGGCGCCGGTGACGGGGAACGCGATGAGGGCGAAGACGCCCGAGATGGCGGAGATGACGCCGAAGGCGACGACGGAGTCGGTCCAGTGCGAGGAGGTGAGACGCTGCTCGATCTGCAGGGGAAGCAGGAGCTGCACCGGTGTGAGCTGCGCCATCCAGATGCCGAGCCAGGCGGTGCCGAACAGGGCGATCCAGGCGCCGCCGACCCGGCGGAGGGGTTCGGCGAGGGCGGCGGGTGCCGCCGGTGCGGGGACTGCGGAGTTCGGGTGGTGCGGATCGGGGGCGGCGGTCATGCGCGGCTCCTCTGCTCGGTGGATCCGGATCGGGTGGGTGGGGCGGCGGAGGGTAGGGCGGCGGAGGTGAAGGTGGCGGAGGCATCGGGGAGAGCGGCCGGGGTGGAGGGAGAGTACGGAGCGGCGAGCGCGGCCAGCGATCGGGCGGCGAAGGTGAGGGTGGCGCGAGCGCGGGTGTCGTCGGGGTCGGCGAGCCAGGCGAGGGTGGCGCCGTCGGTGAGGGCGACGAGGTGACCGGCGATCTCGTCGACCGGGCGGCTCCACCGACGGCCGGCGCGGCGGGCCGCTTCCTCCAGCGCCGCCCTCGCCAGGGCGCGGTAGCGCTCGTACTGGCGGGCGGCGAGCGGCTCGAGTCCCGGCGTGCGCATGGCGTACTGGGTGAGCTCGAACATCGCCCGCTCGCGCAGCGGATCGGCACGCACTCCCTCGAAGTACCCCAGGAGGCCGACCGCGAGCAGCGTCTCCAGATCGTCGGGACCGTCGAGGGCGTCGAGCGCCGGCAGGTCGAGGAGGGTCTCCTGGCCGTGCAGCACGTCCTCGACGAGCTCTGAGAGCAGCTCTTCGCGCGAGGTGAAGGCGTAGTGGAAGCTCGCCAGCTTCATCCCCGCCTCGTCGACCACGGCCCGCGTGGTCGCTCCGCCCACCCCCGAGCGGGCGATCACGACGAAGGCGGCGTGGAGCAGCTGTGCGCGGCGCTCCGCGACCGGCATCCTGGGCATCGCTCCCCCGGCTCTCCGTCGGAGTGGACAGAAGTGGGTCAGATGACCCAGTTGCGTCAGTATGCCCGATCCGGCGCTCGCGCGTCCAGCACGAAGGTCTGAATTCGCCCGAAACACCGGCTCCGGGCTTGGAATCCGGGCCGACCTCGTGCTGAATGGAGTGAGGTGACGGGTCTACGCAACGGGTGGAATGGGGCGTCGTCGCGGAGACGCGACGGCGCGGACAGCCGATCCCGCACCCCCGCCACGACCCCGAACGGCCGCGTGGCGCGAACGACCCGAGCGGCGGCCGTCGCGCTGGCGGTGCTGGCCGTGGCGCTCTCTCCGCTGGCGACGCAGCTCGCGCCCGCGCGCGCATCCGTCGCCGTGGCGGCGACCGAGGCCACCCCCACTCCCACCACCACCCCCACTGCCACGCCTACACCGGAGCCCTCCGCCGACCCGGTCGAGCCCGGCGAGCCCGGCGGCCCGGGCGACCCCACCCTCGCGCCGAGTCCCACGCCGACGGAGCCCGCGACCCCGACCCCCGACCCGTCGCCGACCCCCGACCCCACCGAACCGCCGGCACCCGACCCCGATCCACCGGTGATCACCGCACCCGCCGGCGGCGAGCTCACCGCCGGCACCGTCATCGCGGAGGGCAGCGCCGAGCCCGGCAGCACGCTGCAGGTGCTCGTCGAGGGCAGCGACGAGCCGTTCTGCATCGTCGAGGTCGGCGAGTCGGGCACGTGGAGCTGCTCGATCGACGGGCTCCCCAGCTCGCCGTCCACCCAGATCCGCGCCGTGCAGCAGGCGGACGACTCCACGATCGAGACGACGGTGGTCGTACGGGTGCTCACCGCCCCGGTCGTCACCGGCGGGCCCCGCGGCCTGCTCACGAACGGCGTGGTGCGCGGCACCGCCTACCCCGGAGCCACCGTGTCGGCCGCGACCGCCGGCTCGGACTGCACCGCCACCGCCGACGCCACCGGTGCCTGGACCTGCCCGCTCGAGGGCATCACCGACGGCGAGCACGCCGTGACCGCCACGCAGTCCACCTCGTTCAGCGACGGCGCCTCCTCGCCCTCGAGCGCGCCGCTGATCGTCACCGTCGACGCCACGGTGCCGGCGGCCCCCGGGCTCAGTTCGCCCGTGGGCGGGGCGCGCCTCCCGTTGAGCGGCGCTCGGTTCGCCGGCACGGGCGAGAGCGGCGCGACCGTGTCGGTGTTCGCCGGGGCGCAGGTGCTCTGCGACGTCGTCGTGGCCGGTGACGGATCGTGGGCCTGCACGGCGGGCACGGTCACCGCGGGGCGGTACCGGCTGGCGGTGCTGCAACAGGATGCGGCGGGCAACGTGAGCGTGCAGTCCGCGGCCACCATGGTGCAGTTCCAGAGCGGCACGCTCTCCCCCACCCCCACGCCCACGGCGACCCGAGGCCCCGATCCCTCGGCGACCAGTCCCGCCGACGGTTCAGCACCGGCCGCCCCGGCCCCGGATGCGCCGGGCCCGTCGCCGGCGACACCCGGTGACGGGTCGGGTTCGCCCACGCCGGGCACCGAATCGGGCTCCGGTGATGGCGGCAGCTCCTCCGGGGGAGGGTGGGTCGACGCCACCCGTTTCACCGGTGCGCTCGAACCCGTGTTCTCGGTCACCGGCAACGGGCTCTGGATCGCCGCGGTGGCCGTCGCCGCGCTCGTCATCGTGCTGGTGGCACTGCCCGGCCGCCTGCTCACCGCCGCCGTCGGGGCCTTCGGCGGCTCCGCATCCGGAACCGCGCTGCGCCACTGGGGCGCCCGAGTCACCGGGCGCAACCGGAGCGCCGTGGAGTTCGAGCAGGCACCGCAGGTGACCGTCGGGCCCCTCGCCCGGGCGGCGCTCGCGACGGCCGCAGCCGCCGCCATCGTCACGCTCTCCGGGCCGGTGTTCGGTCAGCCCGCCTACCTGCGGCTCGCGGTCGCCGCCTTCGCCGCGCTCGCCCTCGTGGGGGTTGCGGGCGCGGTCGTGCCGGCGCTGCTGGCCCGGAGGGTGTTCGGCATCGTCGCCGAGGTGCGCATCCGGCCATGGCTGCTCGTGGTCACCGCCGTGTGCGCCGTCGTCTCCCGGCTCGCCGAGCTCGACCCGGCCCTCGTGTTCGGGCTGGTCACGGCGCTCGGCCTCGCCGAGACGGCCGGCCGTGCCGCGCGAGGGCTGCTCGCCGTCGTGCAGTCGCTCTGCTTACTGGTGACAGGGGCACTCGCCTGGCTGCTGGCGCTCGGTCTCGGGTCGATGGACGGCGGTGGCCTCGTGCTGTCGGCGCTCACCGAGTTCGCCACAGTGGCGGCCCTCGGGTCGCTCGGCGCGGCGGCCTTCCTCATCGTGCCCATCGGCCACTCGCCGGGCCGGCGCCTGCTCGACTGGTCGCCCGCCACCTGGCTGCTCACCGCATCCGCGGCGTTCACCGCGCTCGGGTTGCTCTACGTTCCCGCCCTGCTGCAGGCGGCCGGGTCGGGAGTGCTGCTGCCGTTGCTCGTGACCGCCGGCGGCTTCGCGGCGGTGGCGGTGTCGACCTGGCTGTGGAGCAGGTTCATCCGGCCGCACGACCCTGATCCGTCGGCCGGCTGAGACGCTGTTACGTCTCTGTTACGGCAGCGGCCAGGGGTGCTCGGGCCGCGGTTAGGGTGGAGACATGACCGCGAACGCCCGACCCGACGACCGTTCCGACGACCAGCCCTCGGGCGAGCTGCTCGCCCACACGGCGTCACCCACCGTGACGCCCGACGAGTTCAAGGCCGCCTTCCGCAACCACCCGGCGGGGGTCGCCGTCATCACCGCCGACGCCGGCGACGGGCCCGTGGCCCTCACCGCGACCTCGGTGTTCTCGGTGAGCGTCGCGCCGCCGCTGCTGGTGTTCTCGGTGTCGGAGCTCTCGTCGAGCACCCCCACCATCCGCAAGGCCGACACCGTGGTGGTGCACCTGCTCGGCGCCGACCAGCTCTCCATCGCGAAGCTCGGTGCCACCAGCGGGATCGACCGCTTCGCCGACACCTCGATCTGGCGGCGGCTGCCCACCGGCGAGCCGTACTTCCCGGCGGCGCACGCGTGGATCCGCGGACGGGTCGTGAACAAGATGGAGGCGGGCGGCTCAACCGTGGTCGCGGTGCAGGCCCTCGAGACGCACGCCCCGCCCGCGGGAGACCCCTCGGCCGACGCGTCGAGCGCGGAGCCGCTGGTCTACCACAACCGCACCTGGCACCGGTTGGGCGACCACTCGAAGATCGACTGAGCGGGGCCGGCGCAGTGCCGGCTGCCGGGGCTGTCGGCGCGCATCCGGAACTCACCCGGCGGCGAGCAGTTCGATCGCCTCGTCGAAGCTGTGCACGGGGGTCATCATCGAGCCCACATCGGCGGCCAGCGGCGAGTTCGCCCGCCCGCTGTCGACCACGATCACCCGCGAGTCGGCGAGTCGGCAGACCCTGATCTTGTAGTTGATCGAGACCCGCTCGCCCGCTCTCTGCTCGAGGATGACGACCTCCGGCGGGAACGCCGGGTCGGTGAGCATCTGCCCCAGCGACTCCGCCGCCATCCGCAGGTCCACTCCCGGCACCTGCCGCAGCACCCGCGACTTGGCCGCGAGCGACCCCGGGTCGGCGTCGAAGAGGCCGACCGTGGTGGTGTGTGAAGTGGTCATGGGAGTGGTACGCCCTTCCGCCGGCGCGCCCCGTCACGCGCCGGTGTGACACAGACCCTACACAGCCGCGGCCGATCCGGCACCCGGGATGCGCGGATAGCGCGCATCCCGTCGCGGATCGAGTCAGGTGGGGCGCCGGGGGACGGGGACGTCGATGCCGCCCTCGACCGTGAGGCGGTCGCCGACCTGCAGCAGTGTCGGGGCGGCGACGAAGCCGCCGGCGAAGAGTGCCTCGCCCTGGCGGAAGCGGGGCGAGCGGGCGAGCATCGCCGCGGGCGCGAAGCCGAAGACGTCGCCGATCTCGGCGAGGTCGGAGGGCGAGCTCATCCGCAGGAGGGCGAGATTGTCGCACTGGCTCAGGACGTTCGGGTGGATCTTGGAGGGCCGCTGCGTCGACAGGAGCAGCCAGAGGCCGAACTTGCGGCCCTCGGCGGCGATCTGGATGATGCGCTCACGCACCGCGTCGTGCAGCGGCGAGCGGGTGTCGGGTGAGCACAGGTTGTGGGCCTCGTCGATGACGATCAGGAGGGGCCGGCGCTGTTCCCGCTTCGCCCAGAGGTCGTCGAGCACGGCGAGGGCGACCACGAGGTGCTCGTCGGGGTGGTCGAAGCCGCCGAGGTCGAGCACGGTGGCGTCGGGGCGCTCGTCGACGATGTCCGTCACCGTCCCGTGGCCGTACGACCAGACGCTCCAGTCCAGCACACCGAGGTTCTCGATGCGGTCGGCGAGAGCGTGCGCCGCTGACGTGCCGCGCTCGCGCAGACGCTCGAGGATGTTCGCGGACTCGCGGCTCACGGAGCTGACGTCGGTTCTGATCAACTCGCCGTATTCTTCACGGTCGACCACCGGGTCGAGCCGGAGCACCGCGGCTTTCGCGGTCAGCGGCAACGTCACGAACCGCACCCGCAGCGCGTCGGGGCCGTCGTCGGAGGTCGGCCGCAGCACCCGGATGTCGCGGCCGGCCAGAGCGTTCCGATCGGCCGCCGACACCTCGTCGACCTGGCCGGGGCGGTGCTCGCGCAGGCGCACGAAGTCGGAGTTCGGGTCGAGGATCAGCAGGGGCAGCGCTGTGTGCACGAGCAGCTGCTCTAGGAGCACCCCGAGCGCGTAGGTCTTGCCGGAACCGCTCTGGCCGCACCAGAAGGTGTGCCGGTTGAAGCGGTGCGCGAGCACGCGCGCTTCGCTCGACGGGTTGCCCAGGAGGGTTCCCATCCGCAGGCCGGTCGAGGAATCGCCGTACACGAGAGCGCTGGTGTCCGGCGTTGCGCCGGCGACGGCAGCCCAGGAGAAGGGGTGGCTGCGACGGGTGTCGAGCTCGTGCGACGTGACGAGCACCCCGAGGATCGTCCCCGATCCGGACACGCGGTCACCCGCGACGGTGCTCAGGGCCTCGATCTGAGCCACCTGGGTGCGCTCCGGATCGACCAGGTGCACCAGGGCGCCTGCCCCGAGACCGGCCTGCACCGGCGCCTCGAACTGGAACAGCCGTCCGTCGAGCGAGAACGCGCTCGGCTCGTCACCGGTCATTCTGACCTCCTCGTCTCCTATCGGCTGCGCCGACGCCGACAAGACTACCGAGGGTGCGTTCTCGCCCACGCGGCTCCTATGCTGAAGGCGATGAGCGAGACGTCACCCGCCCAGGAGGGCATCCTCCGATTCCACCGCGCCCTGCGCCCCGGCTTCGGCACCGAATCCGCCGTGTACGGCACCATCCTGGTCAGCGGCCTCATCGCGGTGGCCTCCACCAAGGATGAGACCTCGGTCGCCGTGCTGATCACGGTCGCCGTCACCGTGGTGGTGTTCTGGGGCGCCCACGTCTTCGCCGGAGTCCTCGCACGTTTCGGAGATCATGAGCACCGCGAGTCGGGGATGGGCCTGCGGGCCGCATTCCGGGCCTCGCTGAGAGAGTCGCTCGGCTTGCTCACGTCGTCGGCGGTGCCCGCGCTGATTCTCCTGGCCGGCACCACGCGAATCATTCCCGATGGGATCGCCAACTACGTCGCTCTCTGGTCGGGTGTCGTCATTCTGGGGTTCCTCGGCTACGTCGCCTTCCTCCGTCGGCGAAGCCCTCTCGTGATCCGGATCCTGGGCACTCTCGCCACCGCATCCTTCGGTCTGGTCTTCGTCATCCTCAAGGCGCTGGTGCACTGAGACGCAAGCCGGGGTGCTTCCCTGGCAGAGCGCGGCATGTCAACCCCCACGGCGTCGTGTCGGGGTCGGGTGCACAGTGAGGTCAGTGCAGGAACGACGGATTGGAATCCGATGGCGAACGACTCAGACCGAGACGAGGTGATCGGCGCACACCGGACTCCCGCCGAGACCGGAGGCGGCGCATAGACGGCGGGGTCGTCGACCTCGCGCACCGCGCCGGAGAGGCGGGCGGCTCGGTGGACGCAGCGCTGCTCCTGGCGGTCGATGTGGCCGAGCGGCTCGCCGACGGAGCGGACCGCGGCGATGCGCTCGCACCGGCGACCTTCGCTCGACGGCTGGACGTGCTCGCCACCCTGGCGGCGGCCGACGTCACGGTCGCGAGGATCGCCGAACCGCATCTGGACGCCCTCGCCATCCTGGCGGAGCTCGGCGAACCGCTCGATCTGGGGCCGCTCGGTGTGACGCCACGGAGCACCTGGGGCGTGTTCGCGGCGGAGTCCTCCGACGTACGTCTCGACGCCGGGTGGGTGGACGGCGCGTGGCTTCTCTCCGGCACGAAGCCGTGGTGCTCGCTCGCCGGCACCCTCACCCACGCACTAATCACGGCGCACACCGAAGACGGCCGGCGGCTGTTCGCGGTGAGCCTTCGGCATCCCGGAGTCTCTGTCGACACCTCCCTGTGGGTGGCGCGCGGATTCCCGACCGTTCCCAGCGGCCCGGCCGAGTTCGACGACTGCCCTGCCGTGCCCGTCGGGGAGCCGGGGTGGTACCTGCGCCGGCCGGGGTTCGCCGCGGGTGGCATCGGTGTGGCGGCCTGCTGGTTCGGCGGAGCGGTCGGTCTCGTTCGGCACCTGCACGCCGCGTCGAACGGCGCGAGCGTCGATCCGCTCTCCGATCTGCACCTGGGGCGCGCGGGGATCGCATTGCACGCCGCGCGCTCCGCGCTGGCGGAGGCCGCCCGAGCGATCGATGGCGCCGGCACCGCCGCCGCGTTCACCCCCGCGAGAGCGGCGCTGCTCGCGCAGCTCACCCGAAGCGTCGTTCGCGGCAGCTGCGAGACCGTCCTGCGAGAAACCGCGCACGGGCTCGGCCCCGGGCCACTCACCCGCGACCGTGCATTCGCCGCCCGGGTCGCCGATCTCGACCTCTACCTGAGGCAGGACCACGGCGAGCGCGACGAGGCCCGCGCCGGCCGCCTCCTCGCGGACGAGCGATTCGACGACGGCTGGTTCGCCGAACGGATCTCGACGTGGTGACGTTCTCCCATCTCGACGCAGGGTCGCCGGAAGCCTCGTGGGAGCGCGCCCTGTCGGATCACGTGCCTGCTGTGCCGCGCCTCGACATCGATGGGCTGCTGTCCGGCGGAGGGCGGCTGGTGGTGGTCGCGGCACATCCCGACGACGAGACCCTGGGAGCGGGCGGGCTGATCGCGCACGCCGCGCGAGCCGGGCACGACGTGACGGTGGTGGTCGCCACCTCCGGAGAGGCGTCGCATCCGCACTCCCCCACCCACACCCCGGCGCAGCTCGCCCGGCTGCGCGAGATCGAGACGGTGGCGGCGCTGGCCGAACTGGCTCCGGAGGCCTCGGTCGAGTTCTGCCGGGTTCCCGACGGCCGTCTCAAGGAGCCCGCGCAGCTCGCCGTGCTGGTCGATCGGATCGATGCACGTCTCGCATCGGCGTCGGCCGGCGACGAGAACGCCGTGATCGTGTCGCCCTGGGCCGGCGACGGCCACCCCGACCACGCCGCCGCCGCGGAGGCCGCCGCTCGCGTGGCGACCGGCCGTGGTGTGCGGCACCTGGCCTACCCGATCTGGCTCTGGCACTGGGCCGATCCCGATGATCCGAGGGTTCCGTGGGAGGGGATGACCAGCCTCGTGCTGGATGCGGACACCCACGAGGCGAAGGTCAAGGCGCTCCGGATGCACCTCAGCCAGATCGCGCCGCTCAGCGACGCCGCAGGCGACGAGGTGCTGCTGAACTCGGAGATGCTGCGGCACTTCGAGCGCGATCACGAGCTGTTCGTCGACGCGTCGGCGCTCCCGCCGTCTCGATCGCGGGCGCAGGAGGCCGCCGAGCGATTCGACCTCGTGCACACCGGTGACGACCCTTGGGGCTTCGAGACGCGCTGGTACGAGCAGCGCAAGCGTGACATCCTGCTCGCTTCGCTGCCGGATCGCCGGTTCGGGCGCGTTCTCGAGGTGGGGTGCTCGACGGGCGTGCTCTCGCGCGCGCTGGCCGAGCGCTGCGACGACTTCGTCGGGATCGATGTCTCGTCTCTCGCCCTGGAACGTGCCCGTGACCGCCTGAAGGATCTCTCGCACGCCACCTTCGATCGGCTGTTCGTGCCCGAGGAGTGGCCGGAGGGCGCGTTCGACCTCATCGTCGTCTCGGAGGTCGGCTATTACCTCGACGATCACGAGCTCGAGCGCCTGGCCGACCGCGTCCTGGAGTCGGCTCCGGGCAGCACGGTGGTGTGCTGCCACTGGCGGCACCCCGTCGACGGCCGCCCGTTCAGCGGCGATCACGTGCACGAGGCGTTCCGCGCGTGTCCCGGCCTGCAGACACTCGTGCACCACCTCGAAGAGGATTTCGTGCTCGAGGTGTTCGCGCGCACGTCACCCGGATGCGACGGGGTGCACCCTGCGCCGGTCTCGATCGCGCGCAGGGAGGGCATCCTGTGATCGAGCGGATCGACGTCGTCGTGCCGGCACGCGACGAAGAGGATCTGCTGGCCGGCTGCATCGACGCACTCGTCGCCGCGCGCGACGAGCTGCTGAGCGCTCATCCCTCGGTCGGCTGCCGTGTCCTGGTCGTTCTCGACGGGTGCTCCGACGGATCAGCGGACATCGCGCGCGCGGCCTCGGCCAGAGACGCGGGGATCGAGTGGATCGAGGTGCCCTTCGGCAACGTGGGCATGGCCCGTGGCGCCGGGGTCGAGCGCCTGCTCGATCCGGGGGATCCGCCCTCTCCGTCCCCCGGTCGCGCCACCGGGGCCACCATCGGCGGCGTGCGCCACGACCGACACTGGCTGTGCACCACCGACGCCGATTCCCGGGTTCCGCGCGACTGGCTCCTCACGCACCTCGCCGCCGCACGATCCGGTGCCTGGCTGGCCCTCGGCCGAGTGCATCCCGCAGCGGATGAGTCGTCACCCGGATCGGGGACGCACGAGGCCTGGCACCGCGCCCACGCCGACCCCCACGCGCGCCACGTGTTCGGCGCCAACCTGGGCGTGCGCGCCGACGCCTACCTCTCGGCGGGTGGGTTCCCGCGCCTGCGCACCAGCGAAGACGTCGGTCTCTACCGAGCGGTTCTCGCCCTCGGCGATCTCCTGCCGGATGCGGCGGGTCACATCGTCGACCTCCAGAGCGGAGTCGTCGAGACCTCGGCCCGCCGTGTCGGCCGCGCTCCCGACGGGTTCGCCGCCTACCTCCGTGCACTCCCCTGAACGAGCTACTTCTTCGCGGGGGTGCGGTTCTCCGCGGAGACCATCCAGGCGAACTGTTCCAGCTTCTCGATGATGCCGTGGAGGATGTCGGCGCTGGTGGGGTCGGCGTCGTCGACGGTGTCGTGCACGTCGCGCATGGTCGCGACGGTGGCTTCGAGGCGCGCGGTGATGAGGTCGACGGTCTCGGCGGTGTCGATCTCGCCGCCCGGGTACTCGGGCAGGGTGGTCGTGGCGGCGACGGTGTCGCTGCGGCCGTCGGCGGTGGCGTGCAGGGCGCGCAGACGTTCGGCGACCACATCGCTGAACTCGCGGGCCGCGTCGATGATCTCGTCGAGCTGGAGGTGCAGGTCGCGGAAGTTCTTGCCGACGACGTTCCAGTGCGCCTGCTTGCCCTGCAGGTGCAGCTCGATCAGGTCGACGAGCACGCGCTGCATCGCGTCGGTGAGCTCCTTGGGGGCGACGAAGCCGCGCTCGGCGTTCTGGCGGCGCGTCTTGCGGGCGCCGGCGTCGGCGGGGGCTTCGACGTGGCGATCGAGCGTGGTGGTCATGAGGTGTCCTCTCGTCGAGATCGGAATTCACGGGGGACAGTACGCCCCCTGTCGGCGTGTGGGAAGGGGGGTGCCGCAGATCCGGGGCCGTCCTACCGTGTTGGGCATGTCGACCATGTACACCCCCCAGGACCCGACCACCCAGTACCCGCGCCCGCCGTTTCCGCCCCAGCAGCAGGACGGCCCCGGCGACATCCATGAGATGGACCCTGCTCCCGACCACGGCGAGGAGAGCTACCTCGGCAGCGGACGCCTAGCCGGGCGCAAGGCCGTCGTCACCGGAGCCGACTCCGGCATCGGTCGCGCCGTGGCCATCGCCTACGCGCGCGAGGGCGCCGACGTCGCGCTCTCCTATCTTCCGGAGGAGCAGGCGCAGGCCGAGGAGGTCGCCGCGCTCGTCGAGCAGGCGGGCCAGAAGTCGCTCCTGTTCCCGGGCGACCTGCAAGACGAGTCGACGAATGCCGAACTGATCGAGGCCGCCGTGGGCGCGTTCGGCGGGCTCGACATCCTCGCGATCGTGGCCGGCACCATGCCGACCGTCGACAGCATCGACGACTTCGAGACCGAGTCGCTCGACCACGTGCTGAAGGCGAACATCTACCCGCTGTTCTGGCTCACCAGGGCAGCCTCGCCGCATCTGAAGCCGGGGGCTTCCATCATCACCTGCTCGAGCATCCAGGGATTCCTGCCCTCGCCTCAGCTGGCGGAGTACGCGGTGTCGAAGGCGGGGATCGCGAACTGGACCCGGGCGATGGCGCAGCAGCTCGCCGAGCGCGGCATCCGGGTGAACGGGGTCGCGCCCGGCCCGGTCTGGACGCCGTTGCAGCCCGCCTTCGTCCCCAACGAGAAGATCGAGTCGTTCGGCGAGCAGACGCCGCTCGGCCGACCCGGCCAGCCCGCCGAGCTCGCCCCGCCGTTCGTGCTGCTCGCCTCGCAGGAGGCCAGTTACATCAGCGGCGAGACCATCGCGGTCACCGGCGGCATGCCCACGCACTGAGGGACGGACGACGATCACTGAACACCACTCGCCCGCCCTCTGGCGCGACGCGAAGGCCATCCTCGTCGAGAGCCTCTGGTGGGACGCCGCCCGGCGCAGCATGCGCTGGACCGACATCTCGACCGGTACGCTCACCTCCGGCCCGCTCGATGGGCCGGCGGACGGTTCGGCCGACGCCCGCGCGCAGCTGCGCCCGCCACTGGCCTCCTTCCAGCCCACGCGCGACGGAGGCTTCGTCGCCGCGTTCGGCGACCGGGTGGTGCTGCTCGACGGCGAATGCCGCATCACGCGCACGCTCGCCGAGATCGCGCACCGGCACGGCGAGCTGCGGCTGAACGAAGGCAAGTGCGACCCCTTCGGATCGTTCGTCGTGGGTTCGATGAACCTCCGCGACGAGTCACCGGATGGCGCCCTCTACCGGGTACGTCCCGACGGGCGTCTGGAGACGCTGCTCGGCGGTCTTTCCGTCGCCAACGGCTTCGAGTGGAGCGACGACGGCGCCTGGTTCTACTTCACCGACACACCCGTGGGATGCGTCTACCGCGCGGCATACGACCCGGACGGGCCCCTGGGTGCACCCGAGCCGTGCCTCACCGGCCTCCCGTCCGACGGCCTGGCCCGTGACACCGACCGCGGCTTCTGGAGCGGCCTCTACGGCGACGGGGCGGTCGTGCGGCGCACGGCCGACGGAACGGTCACGCACCGGATCGAGCTGCCCGCCCCGAACATCACCTCCGTCGCCTTCGGCGGCGACGACCTCGGCACGCTGTTCGTCGGATCGGCTCGCGAACAACTCGCCGAAGCCGACCTGGTCGCGCACCCGCACAGCGGCGGCATCTTCGCCCTCGACGGCCTGGGCGTGCACGGATACCCCGTGCACCTCTTCGGCTGACGATTCGAACCCGCCCACCCTTCCCTCTCGAAAGGATCACCATGGACCTCGGCATCACCGGCAAGAAGGCCCTCATCACCGGCGGAGACTCCGGCATCGGCTGGCACACCGCCCGGCTGCTGCTCGCCGAGGGCGCGACCGTCGTGCTCTCCGACCGCGCCCAGGACGAGCTCGACAAGGCGGCGGCCGAGCTCGACGCCCCGAAGAACAGGCTGCACGCCTTCGCCGCCGACATCACGAGCGTCGACTCGCTCGCCGCGCTGCACGCGAGCGTCGCCGAGGCGGTGGGCGAGATCGACATCCTGGTGCAGGCCGCCGGCGTCACCGGCGCGCAGGGGCTGTTCCACGAGATCAGCGACGAGGGGTGGACGAAGACCATCGAGACCGACCTCATCGGCCCGGTGCGGCTCACCCGCGAGTTCCTCCCCGACCTCCGGAAAGGCGGCTGGGGCCGACTGGTCTATCTGGCTTCGGAGGATGCGGTGCAACCCTATGACGACGAGCTGCCGTACTGCGCTGCGAAGGCGGGCATCCTGGCGCTGGCCAAGGGGCTGTCGCGCTCATACGCGCTCGAGGGTCTGCTGGTGAACGCGGTCTCGCCCGCCTTCATCCACACCCCGATGACCGATGCCATGATGGCCAAGCGCGGCGACGAGCTCGGGGTGCCGGTGAAGGAGGCGATCGAGTCGTTCCTCGACGAGGAACGCCCCTACATGGAGCTGAAACGCCGCGGCGAGCCCGACGAGGTCGCGAACGTCGTGGCCTTCCTCTGCTCCGACGCGGCCTCGTTCGTCAACGGGTCCAACTATCGCGTCGACTCCGGTTCCGTTGCGACCATCTGAGCGCATCCGCACCCCGGGCGGCTACGCCGAGCTGCGCGACTACGCGGTGATCGGCGACGGTCGCACGGTCGCCGCGATCGCGCCCGACGGGCGGATCGACTGGCTGCCGCTGCCCGCGCTCGACACCCCGCCGGTGATCGCGGCGCTCATCGACTCCCGACACGGCGGCCACTTCGCGCTGCGACCGGTCGGCGAGTTCGAGTCGCGCCGCGAGTACGTTCCGGGCACGAACGTGCTGCGCACCACCTTCCGCACCCTCGACGGGGCGGAGGCGGTGGTGACGGATGCGCTGGTCACCGGCGTCGCCGGCCGCCTGCCCTGGGCCGAACTCGCCCGCCGCATCGACGGGGTCGCCGGCTCGATCGAGTTCACCTGGAGCGTCGAGCCCGGGTCGGCGTTCACCGGCGATCCGGTGCAGCGGATCGATACCGTGCACGGCCCGCTGCTGCGCGCCGGCACGGTCGACCTCGTGCTGGTCGGCTTCGAGCACGGCCGCACCGATCCGCACGACCCCGCATCCGCCTCCGCCGCCTCGCGCGGCCTGCCCGGCGCGAGCGGTGCCCCGGCCCGCTTCGAGGGCGCCTTCCGCACCTCTCCCGGCTCCCGCCACCTGATCGCGCTCTGCGGCACCGACGACGAGCCCATCCACCTGCCCGATCCCCGCATCGTCGATCAGGGGGTCGACCGGTCGATCGAGAACTGGGCGACATGGTCGCGCGAGTTCTCGTACGACGGCCCCTGGCCGGAGGCCGTGCAGCGCAGCGCGCTCGCGCTCAAGCTCCTCATCCACTCCCCGACCGGCGCCATCGCGGCGGCCGCCACCACCGGGCTGCCCGAGAACGAGCGGGGTACCAAGAACTACGACTACCGCTATGCCTGGGTGCGCGACCTCGCCTACACCGTCGGCGCACTCACCCGCTTCGGGCTGCGCGAAGAGACCCACGCCGCCGTGTCCTGGGCGCTGAAGACCCTCAAGCGGCACGACGGCGAGCTCGGCATCTTCTACACCCTCGACGGCGCGACCCCCGATCCGGTGCGTCGCACCGCCGCAGAGGGGTGGAACGGGATCGGCCCGGTCGACAGCGGCAATCAGGCTGCCGGCCAACTCCAGCTCGGTGTCTACGCCGACGTCGTCGGCATCATGCGGCTCTACGTCGAGGCGGGGAACATCCTCGACGGCAGCACCGCCGATCTGCTCGAAGAGTTCGCGAACAGCGCCTGCCGACGGTGGCCGGAGAAGGACTCCGGGATGTGGGAGCTCCCGAAGAAGCGCCACTACGTCTCCAGCAAGATCGGCTGCTGGCGAGCGCTCGACGACGCTCTGCGCCTCGTCGACCTCGGTGAGCTGCGCCCGCATCCCGACTCACTGGCGCTGTGGAAGAAGAACCGCGGCCTGCTGGCCGACTGGATCGCGAAACACGGGTGGTCGGAGAAGCGGCAGGCCTACGTGATGTCGAAGGGGTCCACGGCGCTCGACGCATCGATCCTGTTGCACGCCTCCGCACCGTTCGGACCGCCCGAGCGGATGCGCGGGACAGTGGAGCGCATCCGCTCCGAACTCGGCACCGGCCCGCACCTCTACCGCTACACCGGCGTCGATCGTGAGGAGGCCGCTTTCGTGGCGTGCGGGTTCTGGCTCGTCCAGGCACTCGCCACGCTCGGCGAACGCGACGACGCCACCGCCCGCATGTCGGCGCTGGTCGCAGAAGCCAACGACGTGGGGCTGTTCGCCGAAATGATCGACCCCGGCACCCACCGCTTCTTCGGCAACCTCCCGCAGGGCCTCAGCCACCTCGCACTCATCAACGCCGCCGTCGCCCTGGAGTGACGGCGGTCGCCGGTTCAGTGATTCCGCAGCATCGAGATCAGCTCGCTCTTGCGCTTGCCCGAGTATCCCGACAGACCGAGTTCCTTCGCCCGGGCCCGCAGCTCGGCGACCGTCCAGTCGTCGTACGAACCCGACTCTCCCCCTCGCCGGCCGACGGACTCGCGACCCTGCGCGGCCGCGGCGTTCGAGATGCGTGCCGCCTTCTCCTTCGAGTCGCCCTCGTCTCGCAGGCGCTCGTAGAGTTCGGGGTCTTTCAGGCTGTTCGTTCCTCGTCTGGGCATGATGACCTCCTCATCCACTCCCTACCGCGCCTCGCCCGATTGTCCAACCCCCCAGCGCGGATCGGTGCACGGGAGGAGGGTGGGGTCATGATCGCTGCAGCTGTCCTCGTGTTCGTCATCGGCCTCGTGCTCCTGTTCGTCGGATTCTTCGTCGAGGCCGCCAAGTTCCTTCTGTGGATCGGAATCGTCATCGTCGTCGTGGCGATCATCCTGGCGTTGCTCCGCTTCATCCGGCGCAACGTCTGAGTGCCGGGTGGATCATGAAGCAGATCACGTACGCCGGTGACTCCGTGCTGACCACGGACGATGTCGGGTCGGCTCTCGTGGAGTTGACCGCGTGTCTGGCGAGGAAAGGGCTGGCGGAGGCAGTGTCCATCCCGATCCTCCTCGAGGGCGAGGTGCGCGACGCAGAGCTCGTCATCGGTGTCGGAAACGACGTGCTCTCGATTCCGATCGACTTCGATGGCGACGGTCCGGACTTCAGCGTCGCCGCAGACCGTCTCCGATCGCAGATGGAGGCGCACACCGCCGACCGGGTCGTGCGCCCCACCGCGTTGGACGATTCGTTCGACGACTTCTTCGACGTCTGAGCGGCGGCCGCGCGTCAGGCAGGCTCCAGCGGCCGCCGACGGCGTACCCCCACTGGGACTCGAAGCCGAATGCCTCGCCTGCGAGGTGTGGGAATAGGCCTAGGAAGCCCGGAATCTAGCGCTTCTTGGATCATGGCGACCCTGCTCGATCATGTCTCAATCGCTCCACTTGTGGGTAAACGGTGGGTGCGACACGCGTCCGGGAGAACTGCCTACGGCCATCTTCTGCCCTATAACCCCGAGCCAGGTGAACCCGACGGGCCGAGCATTGTTGGCCATCAGAAGGTGTGCTCGGGGCCGGGGAAAGTGCCGGCTTCGACGTCGGCGGCGAAGTCGAGGGCCGCTCGGTGCAGTACCCCGTGAACGTCGGCGTACTGCTTCACGAAGCGGGGCAGCCTACCGGTGCGGAGGCCTGCCATGTCCTGCCACACGAGCACCTGAGCGTCGCAGCCATTCCCGGCGCCGATCCCCACCGTGGGGATGCCGACCGCTTCGGTGATTCGGGCGGCGACCTCCCCCGGCACCATCTCGATCAGGATGCCGAACGCCCCGGCCCGCTCGAACGCGATCGCGGTGTCGACAAGGCGCTGCGCCTCCTCGCCGCGGCCTTGCACCCGGTACCCGCCGAGGGCGTGCTCGGCCTGCGGGGTGAAGCCGATGTGTGCCATGACGGGGATGCCGCTCCGGGTCAGCGTCTCCACCTGGGGCAGCATCTCGAGACCGCCCTCGAGCTTCACCGCGTGCGCCCCGCCCTCCTTCATGAACCGCGCCGCGGTGGTGAAAGCCTGCTCGGCTGAGGTCTGATACGAGCCGAACGGCAGATCGGCGAGGATCAGTGCGCGCCGGGCCGACCGCGAGACCGCGCGCACGAGCGGGATCAGCTCGTCGACCGTGACCGGCAGGGAGGTCTCGTTGCCGTAGACGTTGTTCGACGCGGAGTCTCCGATCAGCAGCACCGGGATGCCCGCCTGGTCGAAGGTGGCCGCGGTGTACATGTCGTAGGCGGTCAGCATCGCCCACTTCTCGCCCCGCTGCTTCATCTCGCGCAGGTGGCCGATCCGCACCCGCTCACGGGACTCATCGGCTTCGACTGCGGGGGTGCCGCCGTAGGGGGCGGGTTGCTCACTCATGGAACTCTCTCTTCGCTGTCGGGCGCGTGACCGCGCTCCACCATAGGACGATCACAGCAGCAGGCGTTCGACGATCAGGAACACACCGATCGCCACCATCGCCGCCCCCGACACGCGACTCACGATCCGAGCTGCGGCAGGTCTCGTGCCGAGCACGGCGCGCGCCCCGAGCCCGACGGCCGTGTAGACGACGGCGCAGCTCGCCACATGCACGAAACCGAGCACGACGATCTGAGCCGCCAGCGGCCAGTCCGCGCCCGACTGGGTGAACTGCGGCAACAGAGCGAGGAACAGAAGGAACACCTTCGGGTTCAGCCCGCTCACCCCGAACCCCTTCAGCATCCACCGCCACCACGCCCCATCGACCTGTCCGGATGCCACGTGCGGCACCGCGGGCCGAACGAACGTCGTCACTCCCAACCACACCAGGTAGAGGGCCCCCGCCACCGTGAGCACCGTCAGCACCACGGGCAAGCCGGCGACGAGCGTCCCGACCCCGGCCGCGACGACGAGCGTCGCCACGACGTGCCCGAGCAGTAGGCCGGCCGTCGCCGGAAGCACCCGGTTCCGCAGCCCCGCCGTGATCTCGTAGGCCCAGTCCGCGCCCGGAGTGATGACGAAGAGGAGCGAGATCCCCCAGAACGCCACGACCGACCCGAATGCCACGCTCACCACCTCCGCCTAGGAGATTAGGCGGGCCGGCCCGGAAGACGCTTGCTGATTTTTGCGGCCTGGGCGGTCATTGAGGGAGAATCCACCTCATGGACGCGATTGACCGCAAGATCCTCACTGAGCTGCAGCAGGATGCTCGCCTGACCATCACCGAACTGGCGGATCGTGTCAACCTCAGCCTCTCGCCCGCTCACCGCCGACTCCGCGAACTCGAACGCTCCGGCGTCATCGCCGGGTACCGCGCCCACCTCGACGCCGAGGCCCTCGGTCTGGGCTTCGAAGCCCTCCTCTTCGTCACGATGCGCGAGGGCGGCCGCGAGGTGCTCAACCACTTCGAGGCCGCTGTGACCGACATCCCGCACGTCATCCACGCCCAGCGACTGTTCGGCGACCCCGACTATCTCCTGCGGGTGATCACCCGCGACCTAGACGCGTTCCAGCGCCTCTACGACGACTCACTCTCCGCCCTACCCGGCGTACAGCGCCTCACCTCCACCCTCGTGATGAAGAGCATCGTCGACGACCGCCCACTCCCCCTATGACCTGGATCGTCGTGATGGCGGGGATAGTTACGCCCACAGATCTACCGTTTCTCAGGAGAACCGGAAGTCGCGATAGCTACCACGCACGTTGAAGCGGCGCCCTTGCTTTCGACGCTCCAAGAACCCTGCAACCGTGTCGACATCGTCAGGACGCATCTTGAGCTCCCGACACTTCGTTCGCACCTGCTCCACTGTCACCGGCACCCATCGCTCGGGGCAATTCATCATGTCGGCCTTGAGTTTGTCCTCCTCGTTCCATTTCAGTCCCGAGTCATAGCCCGCCGCCCATCGGGCGATGCTTTCCAGGATCTGCTCCACGTCTGCCGGCAGCGAATCCACAAGAGCAGTCTCGACCGGAGCAGTTGCACGCGCGATGGTCTGCCCCGGAAGCAGCCGTACCGGTCTGGCATCCTCCACCCACTCGGCGCTCTCCTCAAAACCCCACTCGATCACCACGACAGCATCAGCCTGTACACCCCACATTTCATTCAAGTGCTTCCGGCTCGGCCACGCGTGAATCACGCGACGGCCAGCGAAAGATCCGACCGACAAGCCCTTCCAGGTGAGATGACGCGTGCCCGGCAGCATGACTAAGCGACGAAGCGAGTCGCAATCGAATTGCTTCTGCGGCGTCACAACCACCACAGGGCCACCTGGCTGTTCCAGCAGCCAGGTGATCGCGCGGGCACTCTGCGCTTCTCTCGAATCCGACGCCCCCACCTGCGAAACGGCCACAGGATACGCATACTCGTCAGCAAACATGAATACCGTCTCTCACTCGATCGTGATCGGACCATACCGGTGGCATCCGACATCGGCAGTCATCGCCGCGCGACCGATAGCGTGAATGCGTGGACTCCGAAGCCCTACGCACCTTGAACGAGAACGTTCGCGCCGCAAAGACACGCCTCTACCACGGCGGAATTCCCGGCCTGGCTGTGGGAGACATGCTCCTTCCACCAGCCGAGTCGGGTGTCAGGAGCATGAAGGGCGATTCAGAAAGAGCAGGATTTCGGCGCATCACCACCTCGGACAGGCTGGTCTACGTGACCACGGAGAGGTCCTTAGCTGCGGCGGCCGCCGCCTACTGGTCTAGACGCGAGGGTGACGTCCCGCTGTGTGGTGGAGTTTCTCGACACCGTGCGGGTCAGCTGTTCTGATTATGC
>NZ_JANLCN010000046.1 GCF_024979255.1 Herbiconiux moechotypicola | reverse complement strand
CGCAATATTTCTGATTACAACAATAACTGCAGTTACACGATATGAGTACTTAGTCCGAACACTCATCACGATAACATTATGATACAACACCGAATAGTTCACAATACTACTAGTACAACAATAGTCGGAGGTACTCATTACAACAACATTGAATTGAAATTACACGATAGAAGTATTTAGTCCGAACACTCATTACATCACAACAGCATTTTATTTCCTAAATCGAAAGCATTGTTACACCATGGAATCGCCTGCTGCGCGACGACGCCTTGGCCTTGCGCGCCTGCTTGTTGTTCCTTCACCAGGTGGTCGCCTACCATCACTTGCCTGTCCAGATGGACTAGCATCTGCGCCGCTTGGAACTTCTGCATTCTTCGGGCATTTCTTGTAAGTATGGCCGCGCAGATCACACTTGCTGCAGCGTAAAGTCCTCCCACCTGCTTCTGACTCATCCATATCATTTCTGATGCGTCTAGTTTGGCGTCGACCCTTTTTCACCCTTAACTTAGATGGATCTGGAATATAAAAAACTTGGGCACTCAGCGTTGTGTAAGATCCTGAGATC
>NZ_JANLCN010000045.1 GCF_024979255.1 Herbiconiux moechotypicola | reverse complement strand
TGATGAATTATAGTTTATAATTAACCCTTTTAGTTAGCTAATGTTGGTATGCATGGCTAAGCAAACCTAAATATAGCATTTAGCTGAACCAATCCAATATATAAGGTTCATGCTAATCAAATTATAACCCATAGGAAAATAAAGTCATCTTCGGCCATTAATTAACTGGGAAAGGTTCACCACCCGATGACATTCGAAAACAATGCATAGTTGAAATAAAATAATAGCTTTAAACGGGATCAACATGCTCAAAGGGTTGTTTGGGATCTGTGTGACTTGCCTTGGGCTTCCACAAACGCTTCGGAACCTTCCTCAACGGAAACGCTCTCCTCCGGAACGTCGGAAACTAAAGCAAATAAACAAAATCAACAAAACAGTACAAAAACAAGCATAAACAGTACATGTGGATATTTTTAACATGTAGATCTTGATTTTAGAAAAATTTAGAAACTTGAACCACCTAAAACGGATCTACGGTTATTTAGTTATGATTTTCCGAAGTTTTAATCTATTAGAAAATCGAGAAAAAGGAAAGAGAGAGAGAGATGACGTCAGCCCTGGCCCTGATGACGTCAGCCCTAGGGT
>NZ_JANLCN010000044.1 GCF_024979255.1 Herbiconiux moechotypicola | reverse complement strand
TTGGTGACGGCTTTCTTCCAGTTGCGGAGTTGGCGGTCGCGTTCGGAGGCATCCATCTGGGGGGTCCAGCGGGAGTCTTCCTGCCAGTTCGCGCGGAGCTCGTCCAGCGATCCCCAGTACCCGACCGCGAGACCCGCCGCATACGCCGCCCCGAGCGCGGTGGTCTCCGCGACTACGGGACGCACCACCGGAACACCCAGGATGTCGGCCTGGAACTGCATCAGCAGGTTGTTCGCGATCATCCCCCCATCGACCTTCAACTCCGTCAACTCCACCCCACTGTCGGCGTTGACCGCGTCGAGAACCTCACGGGTCTGGAACGCGGTCGCCTCCAACGCCGCACGGGCGATGTGGGCCTTGTTCACATACCGGGTCAACCCCACCAGCGCACCACGCGCATCCGGCCGCCAATACGGCGCGAACAACCCACTGAACGCGGGCACGAAGTACGCGCCACCGTTGTCCTCCACCGACGCCGCCAACGTCTCCACCTCAGGAGCCGAGCTGATGATGCCCAGGTTGTCGCGCAACCACTGGATCAACGACCCCGTCACCGCGATCGACCCCTCCAACGCGTAATGCGCCGG
>NZ_JANLCN010000043.1 GCF_024979255.1 Herbiconiux moechotypicola | reverse complement strand
ACAATTTATTCCCTAAAGCCCATTCCACGGTTCTGCAACAATCTTCATTGTTAGCTCCTTAGATCGAGGAGCACTTGGCTCTAGTTCGCGCCAGGAACATCGGTAAGTCCGATGCATGGATTACACGGCATCACATTGATACTTTCCCCGCGTGGCTACGACAACATCTCATGGGTAACGAGTCGATCAACCAACAACTTGCCTTCCTGGCGAGGGGACCGTCTGGGTCGATCACGACATTCCAGGGATATGAGATCAATGGGTACACATTCTACACGAGAGCCCAAGACATGAAGAGCACGAACCAAAACAGCGCTGTTCGTGTCGATGCCATGGGACACGATGGAACAACTGCCACGTATTACGGTGCCATCGAGGACATATGGGAACTTGACTATGGTCCTCTCAAGGTTCCTCTGTTCCGGTGCCAATGGGTTAGGTTGACTGGTGGAGGCGTAATGATTGATGACAGTGGGATGACAACTGTTGACCTTAACAAGGTTGGATACTCGGACGAACCTTTTGTCCTTGCCAATGATGTAACGCAAGTCTTTTTCGTGAAGGACATGTCTAGCAAAGGAAAGAAGGGCAGAGGGCCTGACGAGCCTA
>NZ_JANLCN010000042.1 GCF_024979255.1 Herbiconiux moechotypicola | reverse complement strand
GGAGGGCTCACGGTGCCCTGGACCCGGATCCGGCCGACCGGGGCACTAGAACGGCCATGCCCGCGAGTAAAAGGCAAGCCCCGAGCCGGTCTGAGGGGGACGGGAGAGAACGAGAAAGCTGTGTGCACCCTGTGAAGGGCCAGGCGCGGAGGGACCTGAGGGGGGCTAGGTGCCCAAAACACCTATGGGAAAACGACTCACGGCACTAGCCGAACCCCGGCCGCTGCGGGGCGTCGCACGTGAGATCCTTCCCACCGCCTCCTAGCCTGCTGGCACGGCGCCATGGCGAGTCTCGCCACGGGCCCGTTCCGCACGGTTTTTGAGGCACCCGTGCCGCCGAAAGAACGGGACTCGCTCCCGACACCTCTCCCACGCGTGGTGGCCCTCCGGTAGGCCGTCCTCCCAGCAGACCAGCCGTGCTCCGCGCGGCAGGATGCTTGGGCGGCCTTGCCGCCGTGGCTGCGTAGCGTATGAGCTGCTTTGGACCGGTGTATGCTCGCAGGACCCCCGCCCTCGTGCGGCCGACTGCCGGCTCCCGGGCCCCGTCACTCTCCACGGCCGTCCACGCGCCGTGCCGCCCCAGGCTTCAAGTGATGCTTGCGCGCTGCTTCCCGTCCCAC
>NZ_JANLCN010000041.1 GCF_024979255.1 Herbiconiux moechotypicola | reverse complement strand
TCATCCTCCAATGTTTTTTTTTGTCATACTACATTTGCACCTATGTTTTGCACACTTTTTTTGTCTCCAAAATTTAGTTGTAAGTTGATGAGAGAGAAAATGTGTGTGGGGAAGAAAGAATATATAGAAATTTAGTTCATTTGCTAAACAAGGTTTTAGAAAATAGTTGAGAAGGAAAACTCTAGTGAAAGTTAATCTTCAATAATAGAAAACAAACTAAAATGAAAATTAAAAGAAGTAAAACACATTAAAATTAGTTTAAAACTTTACAAATAGTTTTTAAGAATTATTTGGTGTAATATTTTATGATTTTTGTATGAATAAAGATATCTTATAATTATTGTATGACTGTCATTATTGTAAGAATAATTATTTGTGTGCGGTTTTTTTGACTCATGTAGATGGATCGGCAATGGATGTACGCTGACCGGCGGTCCAAAGAGTTTATTGACGGTGTGCACTATTTTTTGAGAGTGGCAGAAGTAAACAGGAAAAGGGGTTTTATTTGTTGTCCATGCAATAAGTGTAAGAATCAGAAGGAGTATTCTGCATCCAGGACTATTCATTTCCACTTGTTTGAGTCGGGGTTCATGCCAAGCTATAATTGTTGGACATCCCACGGCGAGCAAGGGGTTGAAATGGAAGAAGATG
>NZ_JANLCN010000005.1 GCF_024979255.1 Herbiconiux moechotypicola | reverse complement strand
CGCGCTGCGGTCGTCCTCAACGCCGTCATCGCCTGGACTCGAACTTTGTCAGACACGCGCTAGCTCCCCAATAAGGTCTAGGTAGCGCCCGTCTTCAGCATTCCGCAGCAGTGACTTCCTCAGGAGCGCCACAAGCTGGGCGCGCCCGATCGCAAGATCTTCAGGGCTCGCATGGGCAGCAGCTGAGAAAAACGCAGTCCTCACGAGATTGCTGCCCGCCGTGAAGCCTGCTGCCACCTCCCTGGCCAACTGATTGGACTCAACCACATTCATGTGCTTGTCGTAGACAAAAGCGGGATGAGAAGTCAGGGACTCCACGAGCGATTTCAGCTCACTTCGTCGGCTCTCATCGTGCTGAAAGGTGCTCACTGTGCAGACGCTACGGTCACGCGCGAGAGGCGGCGTGCTCCTCACAGGACCACCCAACGCGGCAGGTGCTGGCTACTGTCGTAACGAGGCTGGCGGCAATGCTGGTCATAAGCGAGCTGAGCGGTGCCTGCGACGAACAACGGCGCTCTGCTTCTGGATCTGGTCATCGGGCGGAGAGTTGGCCGTCGGTGAATCCGACGTCGATGTGGAGGTGGTTGCAGGTGTCGTCGAATTGGGTGAAGTGGCTGGTGCTGATCGTGATTCCGGCTTCGGCACGACAGGCGACTTGGCCGACGCGGGCACCTGCGGGCATGACGGGGTCGAGGGCGGTGATGAGTCGGATGGAGTTTCCGTCGGCGCCGGTGACGCCTTGTCCGTTGAGGCGGTAGAAGTC
Source organism: Herbiconiux moechotypicola (assembly GCF_024979255.1). Taxonomy (GTDB): domain Bacteria; phylum Actinomycetota; class Actinomycetes; order Actinomycetales; family Microbacteriaceae; genus Herbiconiux; species Herbiconiux moechotypicola. Next base: position 348,734 of record NZ_JANLCN010000005.1, on the reverse strand, counting down.
GACGGCGAGCCCACCGCCGTTGAAGTAGTGGGAGGAGGCGGTGCCAGCGCCTTCGATCTGGCCGGTGCATTTCCTGTTGATGTCGGACACCCCGACTTGGTCGAAGACCTGCAGGGCGAGGACAAGCACCTGGAGGATGCGGACATCGACGCCGCAGTCGGGCACGGCCTGGCCTTGGGCGATCCACCGGATCTCAATGACAGTAACTATTAGCAGTCGTTTTGACAACCTCGAATGCGATAGTCTGTCGAAATGACAGACACTTCGCCGATGTCTTCGCTTGGAGAACGGATCAGGGCGCTTCGGCGAGAGCGTGGCTTTCGGACTCAGAGGGATCTCGCTGAAGCCATCCCGGGCGGCAACGTCTCATTGGCAACGATCGAGAACATCGAATCCGGCCGAAAGACGAACGTTGATGTCAGCCAGCTGCTCAATATCGCGAGGGCATTGCGGGTGCCCCCGATCTATCTACTAGCCCCCATCCGCACTCCAAGCGCGGAAATTGATCTGCCTAACCTCAGCGAGTCCTTCGAAGGCATGACCGCGGTCGAGTTTGATGCCTGGCTGAGTGGAATCGAAGCCGGCGCTTACCACTCTCTGTCGATCGAGGAACGCAACGCAACCGCCGAACTACAGGCGCTTCGTACCTTGCATGCACTGCGCTCCGAGATCACGAGGTATGAAGCAATGCTCGAACTGCAAGGTGATGATGATGAACGATTCGCGCGTTCTACTCATGCACGACTTGAGGAGGCTCGACGCGAGGCCAAGCGGATAGAGACCCTGCTTGGATCCGCCCAATGGACACTTGGGACGTGAGTCGAGCACAACGCGGAAGTTTGTTCGGATGGGAAGGTGAGTGATGGTTCGCCCGCGGATACCAATTGGCAGTAGCGGCGTATTTTCATACGCACAGGTTCGTCCGGGCCTGTGGCGTGCACGAACGCGATACCGATTCGAAGATGGGCAGCTGCGACAGATCGAGCGATTCGCGCCATCGAGGCCCAAGGCCATGACGGCCCTCAAGCTTGCACTGGTATCCGCGCAAGTCGCCACGACAACCTCTGTGAGCCGCGAGACGAGACTCAGCGAACTGGCAGACCGATTCCTTGCATCGAAGGCGAATCGAGCACCACGCACGATCGACACTTATCGTCAGACCATCGCGCACCACATCAAGCCGAAAATTGGGTCTCTGTCGGTCACCGATGCGACCACCGAGCGCCTCGACCAGTTCGTTCGATCGGTGTCTGTGAAGAACGGCCCGGGTGCAGCCAAGGCTTGCCGAGCAGTGCTTTCGGGCATGATGGGTATGGCCGCTCGGGCCGATGCAGTTCGGGTGAATCCAGTTCGCGAGATCGGGAACATCGAGCGTCACCGAAAGGGTGCCGAAGCGATTCCCATTGACGATCTTGCTGGCTTGCTCTCCGCGGTACGTGGCGACCAGCGTCTCGCGGAACTCGACGAGATCGACGTCATTGAGTTTCTCGCTGCGACCGGATGCCGACTAGGTGAGGTGCTCGCCGTAAAATGGTCGGCGATCGACTTCAGCGCAGGAACTGTAACGATCAGCGCCAACGTCGTCAGAGCGAATGGGCACGGCGTCCTGATTCAGGATCACGTTAAGACACGAGCGGGGATGCGAACCATCAGCATCCCAGAGTCGCTCGTCGACCGTCTTCGAGACCGGCGAGTCAATTTCAAGATCCATAACGAATTCGACTTGGTGTTCCCCACGATCCGAGGAAACATTCGCGACCCTCGGAACACATCAAGAGACTGGAGGGATGCCCGCGAACGACTTGGGTATCCGACGGTCACAACACACAGCTTCCGGAAGACGGTCGCAACTGCACTCGATAGCGCGGGCCTCTCCGCCCGCGAGATCGCTGAGTACCTCGGGCACGCCAATCCGTCCCTGACACAGGACGTTTATATGGCGAAGAACACAGGCGGAGTTCGTGCAGCGCGCGCCTTGGAATCGATCGTCAAGTGATTTCAAAGTGCGGGGTTAATGCGGGGTACGGCGAAATTGCCCCACGCAAAAACCCCCGAGATGGCGAGATCTCGGGGGTTTTCGTAGCGGGAGCGGGACTTGAACCCGCGACCCCACGATTATGAGCCGTGTGCTCTAACCAACTGAGCTATCCCGCCACGTGCCCCTGCTAGGGGCGCAGGCTCCGGGTGGAGCAGAGCTCCTCCGGAGTCGGAGCCCCCTGTGGGAATCGGACCCACTACCTCTTCCTTACCAAGGAAGTGCTCTACCAATGAGCTAAGGGGGCGCGTTCGGCCGCTGGGCGGCTTTTGGCACCAGTCGAGGATAGCACCCTCCGGGGGCGAGATTCGCCACCCCTGTGTTCGTTAGAGTTCTCGTCATGACTATCGAGACCCAGCCCGCCGAGACGCTCGTCGCCACCGGCGGCGAGTGGTGGCGTTCCGCCGTCATCTACCAGATCTACCCGCGCTCCTTCTCCGACTCGAACGGCGACGGCATCGGCGACCTGCCGGGCATCACCGCTCGCCTCGAGTCGCTGTCCGAACTCGGCGTCGACGCCATCTGGCTGTCGCCCTTCATGACGAGCCCGCAGCATGACGCCGGCTACGACGTGGCCGACTACTGCGACGTCGATCCGCTGTTCGGCACCCTCGCCGACTTCGACGCGATGCTCGACAAGTCCCACGCCCTCGGCATCCGCGTGATCGTCGACCTGGTTCCGAACCACACCAGCTGGGACCACGTCTGGTTCAAGGAGGCCCTCGCCGCCGCCCCCGGCAGCCCCGAGCGCGCCCGCTACATCTTCCGCGACGGCAAGGGCCCGAACGGTGACGAGGCGCCCAACAACTGGGAGTCGGTGTTCGGCGGCCCCGCCTGGGAGCGCGTCACGAACCCCGACGGCACCCCCGGCCAGTGGTACCTGCACCTTTTCGACCGCAGCCAGCCCGATCTCGATTGGGAGAACCCGTGGGTGCGCGAGCAGTTCATCGGCGTGCTGCGCTTCTGGCTCGACCGTGGCGTCGACGGGTTCCGCGTGGATGTGGCCCACGGCCTCATCAAGGAGGCCGGGCTACCCGACTACACGCCTCCGGAGGGCTCCGGCAGCATGGGCGGCGGCGTGGTGGGCCTCGAGCCCGAGATCGACGCCGACGCGAGCGCCGACCCGCCCACTCCTCCCTACTGGGCGCAGGACGGCGTGCACGAGATCTACCGCAGCTGGCACGAGGTGCTCGAGCAGTACGAGGGCGACCGCGTGCTCTGCGCCGAGGCCTGGGTGGAGCCGCTCACGAAGCTCGCCCGCTGGGTGCGCCCCGACGAGATGCAGCAGGCCTTCAACTTCACCTACCTCTCGGCGGGCTGGCACGCCGGCGAGCTGCGCACCGTGATCGACACCTCGATCGCCGCGTTCGCGACGGTCGGTGCGCCCTCCACCTGGGTGCTCTCCAACCACGACGTGGTGCGGCACGCCTCGCGCCTGGCGCTCACGGCCGAGAACCTGCAGGGCGACGGCATCGGCCCGAAGTCGCCCGGACTGCCCGACCCGGTGGTGGGGCTGCGGCGCGCCCGCGCGGCGACCGCCGTCATGCTCGCCCTTCCCGGCGGCGCCTACATCTACCAGGGCGAGGAGCTCGGCCTGCCCGAGGCCATCGACCTGCCCGACTCCGCCCGGCAAGACCCGACCTGGTTCCGCACCAACGGCGAGCGCTACGGGCGTGACGGCTGCCGCGTGCCCATCCCGTGGGAGCCCGGCGTGAGCACCTACGGGTTCGGCCCCGTCGGCTCGACCGCCTCGTGGCTGCCGCAGCCCGCCGATTGGGACGGCTACGCCCGCGCCTCGCAGGAGGGCGACGCCGACTCGACGCTCGAGCTCTACAAGCGCGCGCTCGCCCTGCGCGCCGGCCACTCGCTCGGCACCGGCGAGCTCGAGTGGCTGCCGGGATACGGCGACGACGTCATCGCGTTCCGCACCAACGGCGTCACCGTCATCGCGAACCTCGGTTCGACCCCCGTGGAACTGCCGGCCGAAGGCCCGGGCGAGGTGTTGCTCACCTCGGCGCCCCTGCACGAGGCCGCCCTCCCCGCCGACACCGCCATCTGGCTGGCGTGACGGCTGCGGGATGCGCGCGGTGCGCATCCCGCAGCCCCACCGCTGCCGTGTGAGCGGGTGTCAGACCGCGTTCGCCTGGAGCCAGGCGTAGGGGTCGACGGGGGTGCCGTCGAGGTGGATCTCGAGGTGCAGGTGCGCACCCGTCGAGGTTCCCGTGTTGCCGACCCGGCCGAGGGTCTGGGCGACCTTCACGACCTGACCGACCTCGACCTCGATCGAGCCCGTGAGCATGTGGCCGTAGACGCTCGTGACCGGCTGCCCGTTCACCACGTGGTCGACCGTCACGTAGACGCCGAGTCCGCCGTTGTCGGAGCGCTGCACGAGGCTCACGACGCCGTCGGCGACCGCCTGGATGGGCGTGCCCTGACCCGGGGTGAAGTCGACCCCCTTGTGGTCGGTGCTGCCGATGCCGCCGGGCGACTCGCGGGCGCCGAAGTAGTCGCTGATCGGCACACCCACCGGGAAGGGCCACTGGATGGCCCCGTTCGGGTTGTTGGTGAAGGTGTCGGCGATGCGGTAGCCGGCGGCGCGCAGTGCGGCCACGTCGCGCACGCCGTAGCCGTCGCGCACGACGCTCGAGGTCGCGGAGTCGGCGCTTGTGGTGAGCTCCTGGCCGGTGCCGGGGGCGTCGACGGTGGTGACCTCGGAGGCGAGGCTCACGCTCGAGGCGGCGCTCGCCGCGTGGAACGCCGTCGCCGGCATGGTGGTGGCGACCGCGATACCGGTGGCGAAGAGCATGGCCACGACGCTGAACGCGCCCTTGGCGATGTCGCCGCGGCGCGAACGGCGCCCCGACGAGGCGCTGCGGGTCGGCGCGTCGGCCGAGGCGGCGGGGTCACTGGTGCGGGTCGCGGCGGCGCGGGCGGATGCGCGAGTCGCGGCGCGAGTGGTGGCGGGCGCGGAGCTGTGAGCCGCGGACGACGTCGGCTCGGCAACGTCGACCATCGGATCGAGCGCGGCGCGGAGGGTGCGCCGGGAGACCGGCTTCTCGGGGGCGGTGGGGGGCACCGGTACGGAGGTGATCGCGACCGAGGCGATCTCGACCGGGGTCATCGCGACCGGGGACGTGCTTTCGGAGCGCGCCACACGCCCCGCCGACTCACGGGGCGTGTCGTCGTTGCCGGCAGCCGCACCGCGCCGCGGAGAACGCTGCGCGTGCGGGCGCGGTGCCACGACCGAGCTCGCGGCCACGACGGTGGCGGGGCGGCTCGGCGCAGACGCCTCCACGGCAGCGGCGGTCGCGCCCTCCACCACGGCAGACCTGCGCCCAGGACGCTTTGCGGGCGCCTCGGCCACCACGACGGTCTCCGGCTCGGCCGCACCCGCCCGGCGGCCGCTCCGCACCGGCTCGGGCGCGCCGGCACGCCTCCCCCGCTGAACGGGAGCGGGCTTGCCCTCGGCGATCGGGGCGCCCTCCGCGACAGGGGCTTCGGCGGATTCAGCGACCCCTGCACGACGACCGCGCTTCGGCGGCATGACCGCCTCAGGCGGCGTGACCGGCGCATCCGCGGCTGCACCCGCATCCGCACCCCGCACATCCGGGCTCGCCTGCGAGGTCACGCGCAGGCTGCGCCGGGAAGGCAGTGTGGAGGGATCGTGGTGCGTCGTCGAACCAGCGACCTCGCGGGGGGATGACTCGTCATCCGGGCGTGGGGTCGTTCGTGCCAAGTGTTCGGGTGTCTCCGTGCGTCGGGTTGACTCGGGGTAAGCGAGTCGGCGGCTCCGTCAAGGGTACCGACGGCCTCATCCAAAAGCCACCCGACGCAACAATCCTGCGCGAGCGCGGAGTGTCGCGAGAGATCAGAGCGGGAGGCCCGCCTCGCGGTGGAGGGCCCACACGAGCGGTGCGAGCTCGGCCGCGAGCGACGGATGCGCGGCGAAGGTGAGCGTAAGCCCCTCCGCGCCGCCGTCGAGACCGCCGACCTGCGCGCCCGCCTCCCTGGCGATGAGGGCGCCGGCCGCGTGGTCCCACGGGTTGAGGCCCCGCTCGGCGTAGGCGTCGAGCCGGCCCGCGGCGACGGAGCACAGGTCGAGCGCCGCAGAGCCCGCCCGCCGGATGTCGCGGACCTTCTCCACCAGACCGGTGACGAACCGGCCCTGCTTCACGCGCAGCTCGGCGCTGTAGGCGAAGCCGGTGCCGACCAGGGCCGAGGCCAGCGGCACGTCTGCATTCACGGCCAGCTTGCGCTCGCCGAGGAACGCGCCGCCGCCGAGGCTCGCCGTGAACACCTCGCCGAGCACGGGGTTGACCACGACGCCGGCGAGCGTGGTCCAGCGCTCGGGGTCGGGGTCGCCCTGCACGGCGGCGATGCTGACCGCATAAGCGGGGATGTTGTAGAGGTAGTTGACCGTGCCGTCGATGGGGTCGACAACCCAGGTGATGCCGGTGCTGCTCGGCGTTATGCCCGCGGACTCCTCGCCGAGGAAGCCGTCGCCGTGCCGCAACTCGGCCAGGCGGGCGCGGATGAAGTCCTCCGACTCGCGGTCGGCGAAGGTCACGACGTCTTCGGGCGAGGACTTCGACGCCGCGACGGTCACGCCCTCGGCGCGACGGCGGGCGATGAGCTCACCGGCTTCGACGGCGATCGTGCGGGCGATGGCGAGCAGGTCGGCCGGGGCGTCGGTCATGAGCGGGGATCCGTTCTCTGGTGGCGGGTGAGGTGTCTGGGTTCAGGACATAGGCGACAGGTGATAGGCGTCACCTGAGTCGGGTCATAGGCGACAGTGGTGCATGTCGTCGAAGCACAAAGTCGTGGTGTTGAAGATCGTAGCCGGGGAACTCTCCGTGACCGCGGCAGCAGCCGAGCACGGGATCAGCCGCCAATACCTCCACAAACTCCTCGCCCGCTACCGCGACGAGGGCCTCGACGCACTCGACCCCCGCTCCAGAGCCCCACACACCAGCCCCCACAAGGTCACCGACCGGATCCGCGACCGCATCGTGCACCTACGCCGCACCCTGACCGCCGCGGGCGCGGATGCCGGACCAGTCACCATCGCCTGGCACCTCCGTGACGAGGGACTCACCCCACCATCGACATCCACGATCCGCCGCATCCTCCACCACGCCGGGCTGATCACCCCCGAACCCCGGAAACGACCCCGGAGCTCCTACGTCCGGTTCGAAGCCGCTCAACCCAACGAGACCTGGCAGTCCGACTTCACCCACTGGCGACTCGCAGACGGCTCCGACGTCGAGATCCTGAACTGGCTCGACGATCACTCCCGATTCCTGTTGTCCTGCACCGCCCACCAACCGGTGACCGGCCGCCACGTCGTCACCACCTTCCTCGCCTGCATCGACACGTTCGGGGCGCCCGCGTCGACACTCACCGATAACGGCCGCGTCTATACCGCCCGCCACTCAGGCGCCCGGAACGAATTCGAATACGTCCTCGCCGCACGAGGCATCCACCAGAAGAACGGCGCCCCCAACCACCCCCAGACCCAAGGAAAAATCGAACGATTCCACCAAACCCTGAAACAGTGGCTCAACGCCCACCCCCGAGCAGAAACCCTCACCGAGCTGCAACACCAACTCGACACATTCCACGACTACTACAACACCCGCCGACCACACCGCGCCCGAGGAACCACACCCGCCACCGCCTACACCAAAACACCCAAAGCATCACCCGCCGGCACCGAACCCGACACCACCCACTACCGCATCCGCTACGACCACGTCGGCACCAACGGCAAGATCAGCTTCCGCCGCGCCGGCCGCATGCACCACCTCGGCGTCGGCGCCGCCCACCACGGCGCACCCGTCCTCCTGATCGCCGACAACACCACCATCACCGTCATCCACCAACACACCGGCGAGATCATCGCCACCAACCAGATCGACCCCCACAAGACCTACTGGCGCAACACACAAAAAGAGCCCGGCCGATGGCCGGGCTCCTTCTCCTGAAGTCGCCTATCACGCGACTCACATGTCGCCTATGACGCGACTCAAGACACTGGTGGCGGGTGAGGGATTCGAACCCCCGAATGCGAAGCAGTCTGATTTACAGTCAGATCCCTTTGGCCACTTGGGTAACCCGCCGAGGCGCACCCGACCACGTTCGACAACACAACCGAAGGCGCTGGACAAGGATACCCGCGCGAGCCCGCTCCGCGAAATCGCCTCGTCAGCCCGCCGCGGGCGTGGGATCGGCCGAGGCGGCGGCGGACTCCTCGGCGTAGCGGTTCGCATACTCGAGCACCTCGTCGAGGTAGGCGGGCGATTCGTTGTAGGCCGCGATCGCGGCCCGCCAGCCGGCCTCCGTGCCGAGTCCGCCGTCGTCGCGACCCGAGTAGCAGAGGTACTCGGCCGCCGACAGCGAGGCGTCGTCGATGTTGTGGATGTCGGGCACACCGTCGCCGTTGCCCTCCGTCGCCCACGCGGCCCAGGTGGCGGGCACGAACTGCATCGGACCCACGGCGCGGTCCCACTCGGTGTCGCCGTCGACGGCTCCCCCGTCGGTGTCGGCGATCTCCTGGAAGCCCTGGCCGTCGAGCGCCACCCCTATGATGAGGTCGCTGGTCCGGCCGTCGGGCTGGATGCTGCCGCCGAAGATCGTGCCGTGGTGCGACTCCACCCAGCCGATGCCGGCGAGCGTGTTCCAGCCCACGCGGCAGTCCGGCTGCTGCTCGGCGAGCACCAGGGCAGCCCCCGCGTAGCCCTGCAGCGCGCGGCGCGGGATGCCGGTGGCCTCGGCGGTGCGGTCGAGCCAGCCGGGGTCGGCGAGCGCCGCCAGGGGTGCGCTGCCCCCAGGTTCGTCGCCGTCGAAGGCGCCTTCCGCGACTCCGGATGCGCGGGGCGCCTCTGCGAAGACCGCGAACGTGGCGTCGGGCCCGCCGTCTTCACCACCCGGCCCCGTGCATCCGCTCAGCCCTGCCGCCAGAGCGACGACACCCGCCCCCGCGGCGAGCGCCGCACCCCGCCGGTGCCGCTTCCCGGCCATCGCTCCCATGCCCCCAGCCAACCACGCGCCCCTGACAGCCCGCCCGGCGGTGCCTCCCGCCGACCGTCAGAGCGTCTCGATCGCCATCCCCCCTGCGGCGGCGCGTAATCGGTCGTCATGCGTCCAGAACGCGTCGCACACGTGGTGCTGCGCGGTGGCGAGATGGATCGCGTCGAGGGTCGACAGCCGGTGATGCGCTCGCAGGCGGGTCGCTTGTTCGAAGGCCTCCGCCGGAATGTCGAGCATGTGGAGCCCTTCGATCAGCCGCTCGTAACGGCGCACGAGCAGGTCGTCGCCACGGCGGAGCGGCAGGATCTTGCACTCGAGCTCCACGAGCGGACTCACGGCCACGTCTGCCGACCACTCCGCGAAGCGGCGTCGCACCGCATCGCCCGTGGGCGTGAAGTTCTCGACGAGGTAGACGAGCGTGTTCGTGTCGGCGTAGATCACCGCTCCTCCTCGCGGAGGTCACGGAGATCGCGCAGCATGGCGTCGAATTCTTCGGGCGTCTTGCGCAGATGGGGCGGGATGGGATGGGCCTCGAGCCACTCGAGCGCCTCCTTCGCTGTCCACTTCTTCTCGGGTTCAGGAATGGGGCCGAGCCGCGCGATGGGCTTGCCCCGCCGCGTGATCTCGATGGTCTCGCCGGCCTCGGCCCGGGCGAGCAGCTTCGACAGGTGGTTGCGCGTGTACAGCACGTCGTATCTCTCCATAGCGTTTCTCCCCCGCGATCTAGCCAGCATGATAGCCATCATGAGCCCGCCTCACCAGTGGGTGAACGGGTACTGTGGAGGGATGGCAGATTCATCGTTTGACGTGGTCAGCAAGGTCGACAAGATGGAGGCCGACAACGCCCTCAACCAGGCCCAGAAAGAGGTCGCGCAGCGCTACGACTTCAAGAACGTCGGCGCCTCCATCGAGTGGAGCGGCGAGAAGGTCCTCATGAAGGCCTCCTCCGAGGAGCGCGTGAAGGCCATCCTCGAGGTGTTCGAGTCGAAGCTCATCAAGCGCGGCATCTCACTGCGGTCGCTGGATGCGGGCGAGCCGTTCCCGAGCGGCAAGGAGTTCCGCATCGAGGCGTCGATGAAGAACGGCATCGCGCAGGACGACGCGAAGAAGATCAACAAGCTCATCCGCGACGAGGCGCCCAAGAGCGTGAAGTCGCAGATCCAGGGCGACGAGCTGCGGGTGTCGTCGAAGAGCCGCGACGACCTGCAGTCCACCATGGCGCTGCTCAAGGGCGCCGACCTCGACGTGGCACTGCAGTTCATCAACTTCCGGTGAGCGACGCCCCCGAAGGCCGCCCGGGCGCGGAGGTGCCCGACCGCCGCGGCCGCACGGGCCTCCACCGCACCGGCCTCGACCTTGCCGGCAACCCCCGGGTGCTCATCACCGAGGTGCAGCTGCTGTCGTCGAGCTGGTACGTCAACCGGCGCACCGTGTTCGAGTTCCAGCACAGCGACGGCCACTGGTCGACCGAGGAGCGCGAGACCCACGACCGCGGCAACGGCGCCACCGTGCTGCTCTACGACCCGGCCCGGCGCACCGTGCTGCTCATCCGCCAGTTCCGCTACCCCGCCTACGTCAACGAGCATCCCGACGGCATGCTGCTCGAGGTGCCGGGCGGCCTGCTCGACGACGACGCCCCCGAGGCCGCCATCCGTCGCGAGGCCCACGAGGAGACCGGGTACGAGGTGGGTGAGGTGCAGCACCTCTTCGACGCCTACATGAGCCCCGGATCGGTCACCGAGAAGCTCTACTTCTATGCCGCGCCCTACGACGGAGGCACCGGCGTCTCCGCGCGCGCCGGTCTCGCTCACGAGGGTGAGGACACCGAGGTGGTGGAGCTCGGCATCGACGACGCGATCGCCCGCATCGGCGACGACATCATCGACGCGAAGACCATCATGCTGCTGCAGTGGGCGGTGCTGCGGGGCCCGTTCGCGCGATAGTCCACGGTGCTCGGGCCCCTCGCCGCACAGCCGCTCGCCGCTCAGCGGGCCGGCGGATACGGGAAGAGCACCGCCGGGTCGTACTGGCGACGGATGCGCGCCAGACGCTCGAACACCTCCGCTGGCCAGGCGGCTTCGAACGAGCCGGGCACGGAGAGGTCGCCTGCGAAGTTGATGGTGGTGGACGGCGAGACCCAGGGGGCCAGACGGGCGGTGATGCCGTCGGCCACGTGCGGGAGCACCGTGGTGAACAGCGAGGGGTCGGGGGCACCGATCATCACCAGGGTGAAGGCGCCGTCGCGCCCGCCGACGGCGCTGCCCTCGGGCACATCGCGGGAGGTGGCGCCGCCCAGGTGGCGGAGCTCCGCCGCCACGAACGGCACCTCGCGGTCGGCACCGAACACGTCGAGGAACGTGTCGACGAACGCGGAGTCGATCGACGAAAGCAGCATCCCTCGATCCCAGATGGGGCCGGGGCCGGTCGGGTCGCTGTGCACCAGGGCGATGTCGGCGGCCGGCATCACGCCGACCCGGCCGAGCAACGCGGGCGCAGCGGCGCGCAGAGGCGCGAACACCCGTTCGCCCTCCTCCGGGTCGCCGACGTAGGCGAAGCGCAGCGACACGACCGTCTTGCCGCGCAGGGGCTCGGGGATGAACTCGAACGGCGGAAACCGCAGCACGGCCACCGAGCTCGTGGCCTCCTCCGGCGCATCCGTCGTGAATGCCGCCCAGGCGCGCAGCACCGACTCGATGTGCTCGGCGTCGAAGAACAGCGAGCCCCCGAAGAAGGTCTCGAGCGGCACGAGCTCGAGCTCGACGGAGGTCACCACGCCGAACCCCGCCTTGCCCCCGCGCAGCGCCCAGAACAGCTCGGGATGCGATGACGCGCTCGCGGTCACGGCCTCGCCCGAGGCGGTCACCACCCGCAGCGAACGCACGAAGTCGGACGAGAACCCGAAGGTGCGCGCGAGCGGGCCCAGCCCACCGCCGGTGAGGTAGCCCACCACGCCCACGCTGTCGCTGGACCCCGTGATGGGCGCCAGGCCGTGCTCGGCAGCAGCCGCCACCACGGGCTTCCAGCGGAGGCCGGCGCCGACCCGGGCGACGCGGGCCGCCGGATCGAGCTCGAGGGTGTCGAGCCGCCGCGTCGTGACGAGCAGTCCGTCGGTCACCGGCGCGAAGGAGCCGTGGCCGGTGGCGAGCACCCGCACCGGCAGCCCGGCCGCGGCTGCGAAGCGCACCGCGGCCTCGACGTCGGCCTCGGAGGCGGCACCGACCGCGATCTCGGGGTCGTGGGCCACGGCGGTGTTGTGCGCCGCCACCTCGGCGACCAGTCCGGCGTCGCCGCGCACGAAGACGGGGCCCTCGACCGCGGCGGCGAGGGAGCGGAGGGTGTCATCGGAGAAGGTCATGCCTGGAACAGTAGCGAGGGCCTCCGACGGCCGGAAGAGAGCGGCGCGGCCGTCAATCTTCGCGCAATCCCGCCGTGCCGCGGGCGGCGAGCACGGCCGCCATCGTCGCGACCGCCTCGCCAAAGCGCGAGGGGTCGGGGCCCGAGTAGTTGAGGCGCACGTGCGGGGCGGGCGGCTCCGCCGGGAACCACTCCGCGCCGGGCGACACCATCACGCCGGCCCGGGCGCACGCGGCGGTGTACTCCTCCGCATCCGTCGCCGCGGGCAGCCGCAGCCACAGGTTCAAGCCACCGCGTGGCAGCGCCGTGAGGGTGCCGGGCGGCAGCAGCTCGTCGACGAACCCGGCCAGCGCGTCGCGTCGCGCGCGTAACTGCTCCTGCATGCGCCGCAGGTGCACCGTCCAGGCCGGCGCCGACACCACGTCGAGCGCGGCCGCCTGCAGCACCCCGCTCACGTAGAGGCCCTCCAGCACCCGATCGGTCGCGATGCGCTCCCGCGCGGGCCCTCGCGCAATCACGCCGGCGATGCGCACGGCCGGCGACACGCTCTTGGTGAGCGATCGCACCGAGACCACGTGGCCGTCCACGTCGCGGGCGACGACCGGATGCACGGGGGCGTCTAGCGCGAAGTCGTGCGCCCAGTCGTCCTCCACCAGGAAGGCCCCGTGGAGCCTCACCACCTCGAGCAATTCGGCGGCCACGGCCGGCGACCAGCTCGTGCCCGTGGGGTTGGCGAAGTGCGGCATGGCGTAGAACAGGCGCGCCCGCGAGCGCTCGAGGGCCTCGGAGAGCACGAGCGGGTCGACCGCACCGTCGACGCGGGGCACCGGCACCACGACGAGCCCCGCCTGGCGGGCGGCGGCGATCGCACCCCAGTAGCCGGGAGACTCCATCACGACGGCCTCGCCGGGCCAGGCCAGCGCGCGGAACACCGACGACAGGGCGCTCTGGCCACCCGGCATGATCGTGACGTCGGCGGCGGTGGGGGCGACTCCGCCGGCCGGGGCGAGACCCGCCGCCTCCTCGGCGAACCACGATCGCAGCTCGGGCAGCCCGGCGGCGGGCGGGCGATCGAGGGCGGCCCGGGTGCGGGCGGCCCTCGCGAGCGCCGACTGCACCTGGCGCACGGGCAGCAGGTCGTCGACGGGATAGCCGCTGTGCAACGCGATGGCGTCGGCCGGGGGCGTCTGCAGGGTCGATCCCACCTCGCCGCCGCCCGGCCGGCGAGGGCCGAGGGCCGCGGTCTGCCAGCCGTAGTCGACGCGTGGGGCCGGGCGGGCGGGGCGCACGAAGGTGCCCGCCCCGGGTCGTGACTCCACCAGGCCCTCGCGCACGAGCATCCGGAGCGCCTGCTGCACGGTGACGGGGCTCGCCGAGAAGCGTTCGACGAGGGCGCGCGTGGGCGCGAGGCGTGCTCCGCCACGCAGACCGGCGATGTCGGCGCGCAGGGCTTCCACGATGCGATGAGCCGAACTGCTACTATCGGTCATGAGAGACAACGATAGCGCTACTGCGATCTCCGTGCCTGCGCTACCCGGTTCGCAGCTTGGCGAGAGAGCAGCGTCGCCACGCAGACTCGACGGAGCTCTCTGGGGCTTTCTCGGGGTGCTGGCCTTCTCGTTCACCCTCCCCTTCACGCGTATCGCGGTCACCGGCATCGACCCGCTCGTGGTCGGCGCGGGCCGTGCCGTGGTCGCCGCCGCGCTGGGCGCCGTCGTTCTCGCGGTGACGCGCAGCCGCATCCCGTCACGGCGCCTCTGGCTGCGACTGCTCGTGGTGGCGGCCGGTGTGGTGGTCGGGTTCCCGTTCCTCACCTCGTTCGCGCTGCAGACCGCGCCAGCCTCGCACGGAGCCGTGGTCATCGGCCTGCTCCCCGCGGCCACCGCCGTCGTGGCGGTGCTGCGCGGGCGCGAGCGGCCGGGCCTGCTGTTCTGGGTGGCCTCGGCGGCGGGCGCCGCCGCGGTGATCGGCTTCACCGTCGTGACCTCGGGAGGGTTCGGCGGCGTGCACCTCTCCGACCTGCTGCTGCTCGGCGCCGTGGTCGCCGCCGCGGTCGGCTACGCGGAGGGCGCGCTGCTCGCTCGCGAGATCGGCTCCTGGCAGGTGATCTGCTGGGCGCTCGTGGCGGCCTCGCCGCTCATGCTGGCGCTCACCGCGGTGGGAGTCGCCGCGCATCCGCCGACCGCCGGGGTGGACGGCTGGCTCGCGTTCGCCTATCTCGCCGGCGTGAGCATGTTCCTCGGCTTCTTCGCCTGGTACCGGGGCCTCGCCATCGGGCCGATCGCCTCGATCAGCCAGATCCAGCTCGTGCAGCCCGTGCTGAGCATCCTGTGGGCCGCCCTGCTGCTCGGCGAGCAGCTCACCCCAGCCACCCTCGTGGGCGCCCTCGCCGTCGTCGCCTGCGCCACCCTCGCCGTGCGCGCCCGCGTGCGCCGCTGACCCTGCCCCCGTCTCGCACGAGTGGGCGCAATCAGTCGCTTCCAGCGCAGGAAGCGACTAATTGCGCCTACTCGACGCCCGGTGGTGAAGGGACGCGGCTCAGGGTCAGGCGCGGGAGATGGCGATCATCTCGTCGCGGGGCACGACCTTCACGCGGGTGCGGGGGTGCGCATCCGCCTCGCCGAGGGCGAGCTCGTGGGCGTCGAGCTTGTGCCAGCCCTCGATGTCGGTGAACTGCACGCCGCGCGAGTCGAGCAGCGCCGGCACCGACTCCTCGGCGGGCTCGGCGGGGCTCCACCAGCTCGCCTGGTCGCGCACCAGGTGCGAGATGGTCTCCATGGCGTCGGACTTGGTGTGCCCGATGAGGCCGACAGGGCCGCGCTTGATCCAGCCCGTGGCGTACACGCCGGGGATGACCTCGTTGTGGTCGTCGAGCGCCTGCCCCTCGTGGTTCGGGATGACGCCGTGCCGCTCGTCGAACGGAATGCCGTCCAGCGGCGACCCGAAGTACCCGATGGCGCGGTAGAGCGCCTGCACGGGAACCGAGCGGATCTCACCCGTGCCCACCACGCCGCCCGCGCCATCGGGCCGCGTGCGCTCCCAGCGGAACTCGGAGACGTGACCCGACTCATCCGCCACCAGCTCGAGCGGCTTGGCGTAGAAGTGCAGGTGCAACCTCCGCGACGCCGCCCCCACCTCCCGCTCGCGCCACTGGTTGAGCACCTTATTGATGACGAACACCTGCTTGTTCGACTCGATCGCGGACTTCGAGGCCTCGTCGAGCTCGAAGTCCTCGTCGTAGACGATCATGTCGACGTCGTTCATCTCGCCGAGCTCGCGCAGCTCGAGCGGGGTGAACTTCACCTGCGCGGGCCCGCGGCGGCCGAACACGTGCACGTCGGTGACCGGCGAGGCCTTGAGCCCCTCGTAGACGTTCTGTGGGATCTCGGTGACCAGCAGGTCGTCGGCGTGCTTGGCCAGGATGCGCGAGATGTCGAGCGCCACGTTGCCGTTGCCGATCACGGCCACCGACTCGGCCTCGAGCGGCCAGGTGCGCGGCACGTCGGGGTGGCCGTCGAACCAGCTCACGAAGTCGGCCGCGCCATACGAGCCCTCCGCGTCGATGCCGGGGATATCGAGCGAGGCGTCGCCGATGGCGCCGGTGGCGAAGATGACGGCGTTGTAGTGCTTCTTGAGGTCGTCGAGCGTGATGTCGACGCCGTAGCGCACGTTGCCGAAGAAGCGGATGACGCCCGAGTCGAGCACCTCGCGGAGCGCCGTGATGATGCCCTTGATGCGCGGGTGGTCGGGGGCCACGCCGTAGCGCACGAGTCCGTAGGGGGCGGGCAGCTGCTCGAACAGGTCGATCGACACGTCGAAGTGGCGTTCGGCCTTCACGAGCAGGTCTGCGGCGTAGATGCCGGCGGGGCCGGCTCCGACGATGGCCAGGCGGAGCTTGGTCACGGTGTGGTTCCTTCGGATGGGGGTGGCCGGTCGAGCGCGGCCGGGCGGTCAGGGGCGGGCGGGATGCAGGCGGTGGGAATGCGGGCGGTGGCAGGCGAGGATGCGGGTGGCAGCGCGCCGTCAGTTCGTGCGGTCGACCACCGTCTCGGCGAAGCGGACAAGGGTCTTCTTCACGGTGCCCGACGGCAGCGGGTCGAGAGCGGCGATCGCCTCACGCGCGTAGCGGCGGGCCTCGTCGTTCGTGCGCCGGGTCACGGCGTGCTCGCGGAGCAGCCGGATCGTCTCGTTCGACCCCTCCTCCCCCGCGGCGGCGAGCGCCTCGGGGGTGAGGCGGGCGAGCAGCGACGCGGCCTCCGCATCCGTCTCGGCCTCGGTGCGCAGGTAGAGCACGGGCAGCGTGGCCACGCCGGCGCGGATGTCGGTGCCGGGCGTCTTGCCCGAGTCGTCGTCGCTCGGCGCGATATCGATCACGTCGTCGACGAGCTGGAAGGCGATGCCCACCTTCTCGCCGAACTCGCGCACCGGCTGCTCGTAGCGGCTGTCGGCTCCCGAGAAGATTACTCCGAGCTGGGCCGAGGCGGCGATGAGCGAGCCGGTCTTGTCGGAGAGCACGCGCAGGTAGTGCTCCACCTGATCGTCGTCGGGGCCGGGGCCGATGGTCTCCTGCAGCTGGCCGAGGCAGAGGCGCTCGAAGGTGTCGGCCTGCAGGCGGATGGCCCGCTCCCCGAGCTGCGCGAGCAGGGCGCTGGCCCGCGCGAAGAGCAGGTCGCCGGTGAGGATGGCCACCGAGTTGCCCCATTTGTACTGGGCGCTCGGCACGCCGCGGCGCTGGTCGGCGTCGTCCATCACGTCGTCGTGGTAGAGCGAGGCGAGGTGGGTGAGCTCGATCGACGCGGCCGCGGTGACCACCTCGTCGGTGATGCCCTGGCCGAGCTGCGCGGTGAGGAAGGCGAGGATGGGGCGCACCCGCTTGCCGCCCGCGTCGAGCAGGTAGCGGGCGACGGCATCGACGAGTCCGGCGGAGAAGCGGGTCTCCACCACGAGCCGGGCCTCGAGTCCGTCGATGGCGTCTTCGATGAGCCGCGCGGTGCGGCGGTCGTCGCCGGTGGAGAACAGCCTGTCGGCGAGCGAGAGCGGCGCCTTGCGCACGGAGGCGCGGCGAACGGGGGTGGGCACGGTCATCAGACTACTTTTTCTCGGCCGTCGGAGTCACGGCGGGCTCGGCTGCGGCGGACTCGGCCACGGCCGGAGCGGCAGGCTTCGTGCCCCGGTGCAGCGCCACGATGCCGGCGGTCAGGTCGCGGTACCCCACGTTCACGAACCCGGCCTCACGCAGCCAGCCCGCGAGCGTGCGCTGATCGGGCCAGGAGTCGATCGACTCGAACAGGTAGTCGTAGGCCGCGTCGTTCGACGACACCGCCTTCGCGAGCGCGGGCATCACCGAGCGCAGGTACCAGCGGTAGGCGGCGCGCAGCGGCTTCACCGGGGTGGAGAACTCACAGATGACGATGCGGCCGCCCGGCTTCGTGACCCGCAGCAGCTCACGCAGGGCCACCTTGGGGTCGCTGATGTTGCGCAGGCCGAACGAGATGGTGACCGCGTCGAACGACTCGTCGTCGAAGGGCAGGTTCATGCCGTCGGCCACGACGAACTCGATGTTCGGCACGCCCGCGCGCTGGCGCCGCCCCACCTCGATCATGCCGGGCGAGAAGTCGGCCGCCACCACGTGGGCGCCGCTGGCCGCGAGCGAGGCGCTCGAGGTGCCGGTGCCGGCCGCGAGGTCGAGGATGCGCTGGCCGGGCCGCGGATCGACCGCGCGGGTGGTGGCCACCCGCCAGAGCGCGGCGTTGCCCACCGAGAGCACGGCGTTGGTGCGGTCGTATCCGGCCGCCACCTGGTCGAACATGGCAGACACCTGCTCGGGCCGTTTGGTGAGGTCTGCCTTAGTCACCCCGATAGTTTACGTTCAGATCCCTGTGATCGCGCGCTGAGAGCACTCTTCGAAGGACCAGGCCGAGGCCACCGGGCGGAGGCGTAGGCTTGCCGGGTGAACGCCGCACCGCATCCGGCCGCCCGGCTCCAGGTGGAGACGACGCCGGTCGACGATCTGAAGCTGCTGCTCCCGCTGCTCGACCCGCAGCATCCGCTGGTCTGGATCAGGAAGGGACAGGGCATCGCCGGCATCGGCGAGGCACTGCGACTGGAGTTCTCGGGCCCCACCCGCATCGCCGACGCGTGCGAGGCCTGGCGGGCCGTCGTGACCGGTGCGACCGTGACCGACCCGGTCGCCCTCCCCGGCTCGGGTCTGGTGGCGTTCGGCAGCTTCGCTTTCGCCGACGAGTCCGCCGCGAAGAGCGTGCTCATCGTTCCGCAGCTCGTCATCGGCAAGCGCGATGGCCGCTACTGGGTGACGCGGGTGACGGATGCGGCGGCCGCGTCGCCGGAGCAGGGACAGAGGCAGGGGCAGAGCCAGGCCACGGGCGCCGGCCCCGCGCTCCCGTCGCCGCGCCCTCTCGGCCCCGAGTTCCGCATCACCCTCTTCCCCGGTTCCCTCACGCCCGAGGCCTTCCGCGACGCCGTCGGCACCGCCGTCGAGCGCATCGCGGCGCAGCAGCTCAGCAAGGTCGTGCTCGCCCGCGACCTCGTGGGGCACCTCCCGGCCGGCTCCGACCTGCGCCGCCCCCTCATGGACCTCGCGCTCGGCTACCCCGACTGCTGGACCTACGCCGTCGACGGCTTCGTGGGCTCGAGCCCGGAGACCCTGGTGAGCGTCTCGCACGGCACGGTGCGCGCACGGGTGCTGGCCGGCACCGCCTCGAGGGGTCCGGATGCGGAGAGCGACCACGACCGCGCCGTCGCCCTCGCCACCTCGCCCAAAGACCTCGACGAACACGGTTACGCGGTCACCAGCGTCGTCACCGCGCTCGCCCCGCACAGCCGGAACCTCGTCGCGAGCGATCTGCCCTTCACCCTCAAGCTTCCGAACCTCTGGCACCTCGCCAGCGACGTGGTCGGCACCCTCTCCGACGGGTCGACGTCGCTCGACCTCATCGGAGCGCTGCATCCGACCGCCGCCGTCGCGGGCACACCCACCCCTGAGGCCCTCGCCCTCATCGCCGAACTCGAGCCGTTCGACCGCGGCCGCTACGCCGGGCCCGTGGGCTGGGTGGGCGCCGACGGCGACGGCGAGTGGGCCGTGGCGCTGCGCTCCGCCCAGGTCGACGACGAGGGCGACATCACCGCCTACGCCGGCTGCGGGATCGTGGCCGACTCGGATGCGGAGCGCGAGTACCTGGAGACGAAGATGAAGTTCCGGCCGATCGTCGAGGCCTTCGGCTGAGCCCCGCCCGCATCCGCCGGCCCTTCGCCTGCGGCTAGAGTGCGGGTATGACCGACTCGCGTGACGGCGGCGACGACCAGGCGGATGCCGACGCGCGGCGCCCGCGCTCGGTGTACGGCGTCGGCACCGATCCCGACGTGCGATTCAGCCTCGCCAACGAGCGCACCGCACTCGCGTGGGTGCGCACCGGGCTGTCGCTCGTGGCGGGCGGAGTCGCACTCACGACCCTCGCGGCGATCGCCGACCTGCCGTGGCTGCTCGACGTCATCGCGGTCGTCGCCTGCCTCTCCGGGGGCGCGCTCGCCGCATCCGCCCTGTACTCCTGGCGGCGTGCCGAGCGGGCGCTGAGGGAGAACCGCCCGCTGCCGGCCCCCGCCGCCCTGCCGTGGGTGGTGGGCGGAGTCGTGGTGCTGGGGCTCGTGCTGGCCTCGTACGCGGTGTTCGAGCTCGTGGGCGACCTGCGGTGAGGCGCGACCCGGGGCTGCAGCCCGAACGCACGGCGCTCGCCTGGCAGCGCACCGCACTCTCGACCGCGCTCATCGCACTGCTGCTCGCGTTCGCGTGCCTGCGCGGCGGGTTCCTCATCGGCACCGCGATCGCCGGGCTGGTCGCGGTCGGTGCGGGGGCATCGCTCTTCGCCGTGCGCCGCCGCGCGGCCCGCGGCCAGAAGGTGCCGCCGTGGACGCCGCTCACCCGCATGGCCGTGCTGCTCATCGTCACCGCGGTCGTGGGCGCCACCCTCGCCCTGCTCTTCCTGTTCTGAGCCGGGCACGCGCATCCCGCTCGCGCCGGGTCGCTCAGGCGTAACTGAGCACGATCATCCCGCTGCCCGCGGCCACCTTCAGGGCACCGTCGACGCCCCAGAACACCCGGAGATCTGCCCTCGACCGGAAGCCGATGACCGCGTTCACCATGCAGGCGACCGCCAGCACGCCGCACACGGGTCCATGCGACGGGGTGAGCAGGAGGAAGTGGGCGCCCACGATGAACAGGATGCCCATCCAGAATTGCCGCGACTCCACATCGGGGTACCGGCGCACCACCACGCTCACCAGCCAGAACTCCACGGCGAAGGCGATCCCGAGCACGACCCACTGCCACACCGGCGGGTAGGGCAGGCCCGCGAAGATGAGCTTCGTCGCCCCTCCCACCGCCATCGCCGCCACGCCGAGCCCGGCCCCCACGATCAGGCACACCGTGCGCCAGCGACGCCCGCCGAAGGCGCCCACCACGATGCCGAGCCCGATGAGCACGAGGAACGCCCCGCCACCACGCATGAGGGGGAACAGCACGTGGAGGTCGGTGAGCCAGGCCATGCCACCGACCCTACGGGGAACCCGCGACGATCCGTGACCCCCGATCGGCGCGCGTAGACTGGGGCCGGAGGGCTGATGAAGAACACGAGCACTCGGCTACTGCTCAGCTGCGCGGCGATCGGGGTGGCCGGAGGGCTGCTGTTCATCGTGAATTCCTACGTCGGGGGCACGGTGAACGCGGTGGTGCCGATGCTCTACGGGCTCACCCTCGGGGTGTACTTCGTGCCGGGGGTCATCGCGCAGGCGCTGTTCCGGCGCGGTGGGGTGGCGTTGCTCGTGGCGGTGCTGTCGGGGCTCGTGTCGGCGGCGTTCCAGCCGCTCGGGTTCGGGGCCGCCCTCATCGCGGCCGCGATCGGTGCGGTGCAGGAGATCCCGTTCCTCATCGCGCGCTACCGGGTGTGGCGCACGTGGTTGTTCCTCGTGGGGGCCGCGGTGTCGGGCGTGATCCTCGCCTTCGGCATGTACCGGCTCGTGGGGTCGCACGACCTCGACGTGATGGGGGCGGTGATCCTACTGGCGGGGTCGTTCGTGTCGCCGATCGTGTTCACGCTGCTCGGTCTCGCGCTCGCCCGGGCGCTGGCGGCCGCGGGGGTCGGGCGGGGGCTCGCGCGGCGCTGACGGGGGCCGGATGCGCGGGCTGCGGTGACTACTGCGAGCTGAGCAGTGACGAGTCGGCGAGCAGCAGGGGCGCATCCGTCACCGGCACGTCGACGTGCATGTGGGTGCAGCTATCGTCGAACTCGGTCCAGTTGGTGAGCTGCACCGAGACGCCGGCCGAGGCGCGGCAGCCCGCCTGACCCACTCGGGAGCCCACCGGCATGACCGGGTCGAGCAGGCTGATGAGCTTGAGCGTGCCGGAGTCGTAGCCGTTGAGGCTCTTGTTGTCGAGCAGGTAGAAGTCGACCGCGTGGCCGCCGCCGTCGATGTAGTGCGACGAGCTCGTGCCGGCACCCTCGAGCTGCCCGGTGCATTTGCGGTTGATGTCACTCACGCCCACCTGGTCGAAGTTGCGCACGGCGATCGCGATGATCTCGAGGATGCGGTAGTCGACACCGCAGTCGGGCACGGTGACGCCCTCGGCGATCCAGCGGATCTCCTTCATGTGGTCGGGCTGCGACCCGACCAGCTTGCCGGCGTCCATCGCGTTCACGAGCTCCTGGGCGAGCGAGCGGCCAACGAGCAGCTGGGCGGTGGAGTAGCCGGCCGCCTGCAGCTCGCCCACGTCGGCGACCGCGTAGCCGTCGCGGTCGATGGCGGTGCTGGCCGCGGCGTCGGAGGTGATGAGCTGCTGCGTGTCGCCGCCGGCGTTGGCCGTGAGGCTGAGGTTCACCAGGTTCGAGTCCATCGGGCTCGCCGAGACCGTGCTGGGCAGGGCCGTGACGGCGGTGATGCCGAGCACGAAGGCCATCGCCACGGCGCTCACGCCGGCCTTCGCCCAGCCGCGGCGGGTGCCGCCTTTGCCGCCGTTCTCGGCGGATCCCCGTGCGGAATCGGGACCGGTCGACGCGGGCCCGCGCGCCACGAGACCGCGCCAGCCCCGGCGTGCCGGCGAACGACGAACCGAGGTGCGGCTGCGGCGGCTGGGGACTGCGGTGGCGTCGCGCACGACGACGTCGGCGGCCGAGGCGCGGGAATCGACGACCACGTCGGTTGCAGAGGATGCGGGTGCGGAGGTGGACGCGATGGCTGCGGGTGCGGAGGGGGGCGCGATGGCCGCGGCCGCCTGGGTGGAGGGGGCGACGGCCGGCGAGAGGCCGATCGAGAAGCCCGCGGCAGCGGCGAGATCGGCGCGGATGACCTCGGCTTCGGCCTCGGCTCGGGGCGGCACCTCGTGCTCCGCGACCGTGCGCTCGGCGCCGGTCGGGGCTTGGGGGGCTCGCCGCGCGCGACGTCCACCTGCAGCAGCAGAGTCGGTACCGGCATCCCGGCGCGAGGCGACCGTCTCGGTCTCCGTCGCAAGTGACGGGGAGACGGTGGCACCGGCCTCGACCTCGACGACGGCCTCGCCCACAGTGTCAGGGGCGGGCGCCGCGCGGAGGGTGCGGCGCGAGGGGAGCACCTGGAGCGGAGGAGGCGGGGCGAGCGGGTCGGAGGCGGGCTCCGCCTCGATCAGCGGGAGCTCGAGCTGCGGTTCGAGGGCGGCTGAGTCGAGGGGCGCGATCTCGAGAGTCGCGATCTCCTCGGCGCGCAGCTCGAGTTCGCGGCGCAGCTGCTGTTCGCGGAGCTCGCGGCGGGTGAGCGGTCGCGCATCCGGAGCCGGCGACTGCGCCTGCGACACCGGTTCTCCACCCGCGGCTCCTGCCTGGGCCAGCAGTTCGGCGGCCGCGCGCTCGTCGCGGAGACGCCGGCGGGTGACGGGAGCCGGAGCGCCTTCGCGATTCGCCGGGGTCGACGACGAGGCGTCGGAGGGCGAGTCGGGGTGAGTCAAGCGTTCGGGCTTCCGGGTCGAGCTGGACGGCGGCCCCTAGGGTCGGGCGAACCGTTTCAATCACAAAACCATAACAAGCGGCACCTGGGAGATGCCAGTGCCGTGTCGACATCTCCATGAGAGTGCATGATCCGCGGAGCGATGCATGGCGAGCCTTACCTAAGCTGGTGCCATGACCGACTCGCCGCTGCTGCAGCTGGAGTCGGTGCGCATCCGCCACGAGGGCGCGACGGCGTTCACCCCGGATGAGGTGGGCTTCGCGGTGCACTCGGGCGAGGTCGTGCTCGTGCTCGGCCCGTCGGGCAGCGGCAAATCGACTCTCGCACTGGCACTGAACGGCCTGGTGCCGCACGCGGTGCCCGCCGAGCTGGAGGGCACCGTGAGGGTCGACGGCATCGCCACGACCGACACCACCGTGGCGCGACTCAGCGAGAGCGTGTCGATGGTGTTCCAAGACCCCGACGCGCAGATCGTGACGGGCACCGTCCTCGACGAGGTGTGCTTCGGCCCCGAGAACCTGGGGCTCCCCGTGGCCGAGGTGCTCGCCCGCGCCGAGGCGGCCCTCACGCAGGTCGGCCTGTGGCAGCGCCGCGACGAGAACCCCGATCGCCTCTCGGGCGGGGGCCGCCAGCGACTCGCGCTGGCCTGCGCGCTGGCCCTGCGCACTCCGCTCATCGTGCTCGACGAGCCCACCGCCAACCTCGACCCGCGCGGCATCGACGAGGTGTACACCACTCTCGCCGACCTGGTGGCACGCGGTGGGCACGCGCTCGTGCTGATCGAGCACAACCTCGACGCCGCGATGACCCTGGTCGACCGCGTCGTCGTGCTCGACCGCTCCGGGCGCCTCCGCTTCGACGGCCCCGCCCGCACCGTCCTGCGCGACCACGTGGGCGAGCTGCTCGCCCTCGGGGTGTGGCTGCCCGCCGCCACCCTGGCAGGGCTCCGGATGCGCGACGCCGGCCACCCCGTCGCCGAACTGCCGCTCACCCCGGTCGAGCTCACCGCCCTCGTCGACTCCCTCCCCGCGCCCACCGCCCCGGTGCCGGCGCCCGAGGGCACCGTCCGCTCCGGCGCATCGACCACCCCACCTCAGTTCGCACCGGGGCACGAGCTCGCCGTGCGCGTGCGCGACCTCACCGTGCACCGTGGGCGCACCGAGGTGCTCCACGGCGTCGACCTCGATGTTCCGCGCGGGGCGTTCGTCGCCCTGGTCGGCACTAACGGAGCGGGGAAGACGACGCTGCTGCAGTCGATCGCGGGAGTGATCGCACCGCCGCGCGGCCGCGTCGACCTCCTCGGTCTCGACCCCGCACGCGCCGACGTGGGCACCCTCGCCCGCGCAGTCGGGTTCGTCTTCCAGAACCCCGAGCACCAGTTCGTGCGGGGCACCGTCGCCGACGAGCTGGCGCAGAGTCTCGAGCGGCAGCGACTCTCCCCCGACGAGGTGGCCGACCGGGTCGACCGGATGCTCGAACGCTTCGGCCTCGAGGCCGCGCGCGACGTGCATCCGTTCCTCCTCTCGGGCGGACAGAAGCGGCGGCTCTCGGTGGGTACCGCACTCATCGCGGGCGCACCGGTGCTCGCCCTCGACGAACCCACCTTCGGGCAGGACAGGGAGCGTGCCGCCGAGCTGCTCGATATCCTCAGCGGCTTGCACTCCGAAGGCACGACGGTGCTCGTGGTGACGCACGACCTGCAGCTCGTGGCCGACCACGCGACCCACGTGGCCGTGCTCGACGGCGGCCGCATCGCGGCCTTCGGGGAGACGGCTGCGGTGCTCGCGTCTGACGCGCTCGTCGCCTCGGGGTTGCAGCCGCCGCCGCTCGCGCGCGCCTTCCGGGCCGCCGCGCACCCGGCCTGGCACGGCGTGACCCGCCTCGGCGACATCCCCACCGCACTACGCGCATCCGGAGCGGGATCGTGAGCCTCGCGGCGCGGGCGGCCCGAGTCGACCCGTATGCGGATCGTGTCGACCACGGGGCCCTCCGCTTCCTGCACCGCCTCAACCCGCTCGCGAAGATCGCCGCGCCGCTGCCCGCGATGATCGCGCTTGTCTTCACCCGCGATCTCGCGGTGCCGCTCGCGTTCATCGCGCTCGCCTATCTGCTGCTGCTCGTCGGTGCAAAGCTGAGCGGGCGGGCGGCGCTCGGCCTGTTCGTGGTGCTGCCGGCGCTCTCGGCAGTGCTCGCCTTCAGCATCGGTCTCTGGACCGCGCCCTCCCGAACAGAGGGCACGCCCGTGCTGTTCGCGATCGGCTCTTTCGACTACACGCTCGGGGCACTCACGGCCGGGGCGGCGACCGCTCTGCGGCTGGGGGGCATCCTCGTGCTCTCGCTGCTCGCGGGGCTCACGTCGACGGGCCCCGATCTCGTGCGGGCGATGGTGCAGCAGCTGCGGGTGCCCTACCGGCTCGGGTACACGGCGCTCGCCGCGTACCGTTTCGTGCCGCGGTTCGGGCACGAGCTCGATGTCATCCGGCAGGCGCACCGGGTGCGCGGCGTGTCGACGGGCCGCGGACCTGTCGCGGCCGTGCGACGCTGGCTGGGCTATGTGGTGCCGCTGCTCGCGGGCGCGCTCCGGCACGCCGAACGGGTGGCGCTCGCGATGGACTCCCGCGCCTTCGGGGCGCATCCGACGCGCACCGAGCGGCACCTCGTGCCGTTCCGGGCACGCGACTGGGTGTTCATGCTCGCGTTCTGGGCCGCGACGGCGGCGATCCTCGTCGCGGGGGCCGTCCTCCCCCGCTGAGCGTCATCCCGCCGGGAGCGCCTCGGTTCGACGCGGGCTCAGCGCCGCCGGCGCGCGGGGAGCGACACCACGAGCACCGCGATCACGACGAGCGCGGCGGCGATCGGGGTCGTCCAGTCGACGGTGTGGCCCGAGCCCGGCGCCACGAGGTCGATCGCGATCGAGCCGAGCAGCTGCCCCGTGATGGAGCACAGCCCGAGCAGCAGCACCCCCGTCACCCGCACGGCGGTCGCGAGCCCGAAGATGAACGCCACCCCGAGCGGCCCGCCGAGATACAACCACCACTCCCCTGTGAGCGACGGCAGCGACGCCGGGAATCCGCCCGTGACGCCCGCGTGCACGAGCGCCACCACCACGAGCGCCGCCGATCCCGCGATGAAGTTGAAGAACGTCGAACTGACCGCCGACCCGGCCGCTGCGGCCACCCGCCCGTTGGCGGCCTGCTGCACCGCCTGAGCGACGCCCGCGATCACGGGGAGCAGCAGCAACCACAGCGGGATGCCCGGGTCGAGGTGCGACGACACCGACCACACCACGGTGCCGAACGCGATCAGCGCCCCCAGCACCCGCCGCGGCGTGAGGTACCGCCGCCCGCCCGGACCGATCCCGATGCGGTCGACCACGAGCCCCGACACCGTCTGCCCGCCGATGAACGCCACCGTGAACAGCGACACCCCCACGAGCGCCGAGGCGAGCCCCTGCGAGAGCACGAAGATCGCGCCGCCGAACCCGGCGAACAGCATCCACGCCGGCAGGCCGCCCGCGCGCACCGCCCGCAGCGCCGTGCGCGCCCCGTGCCGCGCGGTCGGCATGATCGCCACGATCACGCTCACGATCGCGAGCCCCACCACGAAGCTGATCGCCGCCGCGGTGAACCCGTCGTCGATGCGCCGCCCGAACTCCCCGTTCACGCGCGACTGCGTGGCCATGAGCACGCCGCAGCCCACCGCGATCACAATCCCCGCCCACAGCGGCAACCGAGCGGATGCGCTGGTCACGTGCGGCGGATGCGCGGGAGGGAGGACGGTCACCGGTGGCTGCACCTACTCCGCAGCGGAAGCGTCGGAAGCGGAAGCGTCGGAGCCGGCGGAAGCGTCGACGGAGACGGAAGCGTCGGAAGCAGCAGCATCCGCGGCGCCCACGCCCGCCGCCGCGGCCGCCGCCAGCTCGCTCACGAACGGGTCGCCCGGCACCACCTGCACGAACTCCGCCTCGATCTCGGCCCGGTCGAGCAGCTCCTCCATGCGCCGACGCCGCGAGCGCGGCACGATCGTCACCACGGTGCCCTGCTTGCCCGCGCGCCCTGTGCGGCCGGCCCGGTGCAGGTACGTCTTGTACTCATCCGGAGCGTCGGCCTGGATGACGAGGTCGATGTCGTCGACGTGGATGCCGCGCGCCGCCACGTCGGTCGCCACCAGGATGTCGACCCGCCCGCTCGTGAGCTGCTGCAGGTTGCGCGTGCGCCGCGCCTGATTGAGGTCGCCGTGGAGACTCGTGGAGGCGAGACCGGCCTCGTCGAGCTGGTCGGCGAGGCGCTCGGCGTAGGCGCGAGTGCGGGTGAACACGAGGGTCTTGCCGTGGCGGTCGGCGAGCTGCTCGATGACGGCGTCCTTGTCGCGGTGGTCGACGACGAGCACGTGGTGGTCGATGGTCGACGACGCCTGGTCTTCGCCCGCCACTTCGTGCACGACGGGGTCGACGAGGAACTCGTCGACGAGTGTCGCCACACCCTTGTCGAGGGTGGCCGAGAACAGCAGCTTCTGCCCCTTCGGCGCGGTGCGACGCAGGATGCGCTGCACCGGCTCGAGGAACCCGAGGTCGCACATGTGGTCGGCCTCGTCGAGCACGGTGACGGTGACCTCGGAGAGGTCGAGCCTGCGCTGCTCGATGAGGTCTTCGATGCGGCCCGGCGTGCCGATCACGATGTCGACACCGCGCTGCAGGGCGCCCACCTGACGGTGCTGCGAGACACCGCCGTAGATCTGCGTGGTGAACAGCCCCACCGAGCGCGCGATCGGCTGCACCGTGCGGTCGATCTGCAGGGCGAGCTCTCGGGTCGGGGCAAGGATGAGGGCACGGGGCTTGCGGCCCGGCTTGCGGTTCTTGCCGCCGCCGTTCTCCATGAGGCGCTCCACGAGGGGGGCGCCGAAGGCGATCGTCTTGCCCGAACCTGTGCGGCCGCGGCCGAGCACGTCCTTCGCGGCGAGCACCTCGGGGATCGTCGCGGCCTGGATGGGGAACGGCTGCTCCGCACCCAGTTCGGCGAGCGCCTTCACGATGTTGCCGCCGAGCCCGAGGTCGGCGAAGGTCACGCCCTCCACGTCGGCCGCGAGCGTGGCCGTGGCCTCGAGACGCTCGAGCACCACGTCGTCGACCTCGTAGCCGCGTGGCTTCTCACGCCCCTCCGGGCGCCCGCGGTCGAACCCGCCCCGCTCGAACCCGCGGTCGCCCCGGCGGTCGTCGCGCTGGCCACGGGCGGCGGCGCGGTCGTCGCGACCGTACCCGCCGGATGCGCGCCCGCCGTCGCGGTCCCAGCCGCTGCGGCTCCCGCGATCTGCGCGCTCGGCGTACCCACCGCGGTCGGCGCGGTCGCCGTAGTCGCCGCGACCGGCCGATCCGGCACGTCCACCACGGTCGTCGTCCGACCGACCCCCGAAGCCGCCACGGCTCGCGCGGTCGCCGCGGTCACCGTAGCCACCGCGGTCGGTGCGATCGGCCGATCCGGCACGCCCACCACGATCGTCGCGGCCACCACGGGTGTCGCGGTCGCCGTAGCCGCCGCGCCCGACACCGCCGCGATCGTAGCCACTGCGGTCGCCCGCGCCGCGATCGTCACGTGCAGGACGATCGTCGCGATCGAAGCCGTCGCGGTCACGGGTGCGTCCCGCTCCGGGGCCGCTGCGGTTGAAGCCGTTCTCGCGGCTCGGCCGCTCGTAACCCCCACGCGAGCCGCGGTCATCGCGACCATACCCGCCGGTCGAGCCGCCCTGCGATCCACGGTCATCACGACCGTAACCACCGGCAGAGCCCCCACGCGATCCACGGTCATCACGACCGTAACCACCGGCAGAGCCCCCACGCGATCCACGGGCATCGCGACCGTACCCACCGGCAGAGCCGCCACGCGCATCACGCTCACCCGAGCCGGAACCGTAGCGGCCACCGCCGCCCGCGCGCTCACCTCGCGCATCCCGCTCGCCGCCCCTGCGCGAGTCACCTCGCGCGTCGTCGTCGCGGCGAGCGCCGCCCCGGCGCACAGGGTCGCCCCCGCGGGCGGCGCGGTCGTCGGCGTTCCAGCGCTGCTTGCGCGGAGCCTCCTGCTCCTCCTCGGGGCGGAACCCGCGGTGCTTCGGGCTGCGGCTGCCGGGCTTGGCGGCGCCACCCTTCGCTCCGCCCTTGCCGGGGGTGCGGGGTTCGTAGTTCTTGACGGGCTTGTACCCGCCCGACTTGGGCGATTTGGGCATGACTGTCTCCAAGACGGTGAGGTTAGCGACGTTCGCCAGTGACCAGCGCTTCTGCGCACTGACTGGGAAACCGGCCCACCAGACCTACGAGTTCAGCCGCGCAGAATGCCGCGGTGTCCAGAGCCGACCGACCAACGTTACACGATCAGAGCTGCTCGCGCACCCACGCCCGGGTGAGCGACGGCGGCCCGGCGAGGATCGGGCGCAGCGGCGACACCCCCTCGGGCGACTGCCGCCAGGCGCGGTACGCGTCGTCGGCGGCCAGCGACTCCCAGCGCTCGGCGACCACGTAGTGCGCGGGGTCGTCGACGTCGACCGTCACCTCCACGCCCAGGCACCCCGGACGCGACCGCGTGGCCTTGAGGGTCTCCCGCACGATCGCCGGGGCCGACTCGACCGCATCCGCCGACACCCGGAACTCGAACACCGACAGCACCTCGTCGCCCACGGTCGCCACCGCGCTCACTCCCCCAGCTGCGGCACGACCTCGCGCGCCACCAGGTCGAGGTGATCGAGGTCGTGCAGATCGAGCACCTGCAGGTACACCCGCTCCACACCCTGCTCGCGCAGCGCCCCCAGCTTGTCGACCACCTCGGACACCGTGCCCGCCAGCCCGTTGACCCGCAGCTCGGCGGGCTCGCGCCCGATGGCCGCCGCCCGCTTCACGAACGACGCCTCGTCACTGCCCACCGCCAGCACCTGCGCCGCCGAGTACACGATCTCGTCGGGGTCGCGCCCGAACTCCACACAGGCCCGCCGCACGTTCTCGAACAGCCCGGGGATGGTGCCCGGGTCGGGGAACGGGGCGTTGAACTCGGTCGCGAACCGCGCCGCGAGAGCTGGCGTGCGCGAGGCGCCCTTGCCGCCGACGAGCACGGGGATGGGCGACTGCACGGGCTTCGGCAGCGCCGGCGAGTTCTCGAGCGTGTAGTGCTCGCCCGAGAACGAGTAGGTCTCCCCACGCTCCGTGCTCCACAGCCCGGTGACGATCTCGAGCTGCTCCTCGAGCAGCCCGAACCGCTTCGGCGGGAACGGGATGCCGTACGCCTTGTGCTCGGCCTCGAACCAGCCGGTGCCGAGCCCGAGCTCCACACGTCCGCCCGACATCGCGTCGACCTGCGCCACCTGGATCGCCAGGATGCCCGGGTACCGGTACGTGACCGACGACACGAGGGTGCCCAGCCGGATGCGCGAGGTGTCGCGAGCGAGCCCGGCCAGCGTCGTCCACGCATCCGTCGGCCCGTAACCCGGGTCGCCGTCGCCCATGCGCAGGTAGTGGTCGGAGCGGAAGAACGCGTCGAACCCCAGGTCTTCGGTGGCCTTCGCCACGGCCAACAACTCGTCGTAACTGGCGCCCTGCTGGGGCTCGGTGAAGATCCTGAAGTCCATGCTCCGAGCCTATCCCCGGCCACCGACAGCACGCGCGCCGTGCGAGGGTGAAGCAGGGTCAGAAGGTTCTCCGCGTGGCGCGGAGCGCGCCCGCGAGGCCGGCGACGGCGAACACGAGCGTGGCGATGAGCACCACGCCGATGGAGAGGGTCCAGGATGCGGTGGCGTCGTGCACGGCGCCGACCAGCGTGGGAGCGGTCGCCCCGAGCGCGTACCCGACGCCCTGCACCATCGCCGAGAGCCGCCTGGCGTGGGTTCCGGTGAGCGAGAGCTGCACCACCAGCATGAACACCACGGTGATGCCGCCGCCCTGGGCGACCCCGCCGAGGAATCCCCAGGCCAGCCAGCCGCCGGGGGCGAGCATCATGCCGAGCGGGAACGTGATCCAGAGCAGGGCCACGATGAGGAAGGTGCGCGGGATGCCGATGCGCTGCGACAGAAGCGGCACCCCCAGTGCCCCCACCACCGCGGCGATCTGGAAGATCGACGAGCTCGTGCCCGCATCCGTCGCCGAGTAGCCCAGCTCGTCTTCGAGCACCGTCGGGAACCAGGCGGTGAGCCCGTAGTACGAGAAGGCCTGACCCGCGAACGCGAAGGCGAGCAGCACCGCGGAGAGGTTGCGCCAGGTGCGCGGCTCGGGGGCGGCGAGCGGGATGCCGCGGGTGTCGATGGCGATGGTGTCGACGGCGCCGGTCTCGAGCGCGGGCCGCACGGGACCCCAGTGGAACGCGCGCCGCCCCACCGCCACGAACCACGCGACGATCGCGAGCAGCACGAA
This sequence comes from Herbiconiux moechotypicola, assembly GCF_024979255.1. GTDB lineage: Bacteria > Actinomycetota > Actinomycetes > Actinomycetales > Microbacteriaceae > Herbiconiux > Herbiconiux moechotypicola. Next base: position 316,947 of record NZ_JANLCN010000005.1, on the reverse strand, counting down.
CCCGAGCCACGCCGCGAGCGCGCCGCGCCAGCCGAACACCGCCGCGAGCGGCACGGTGGCGAGCGAGGTGATCATGGAGCTCACGTTCATGGCCGCCGTGTAGGCGCCCGTGACGATGCCCACCCGCTGCTCGGGCACGTCGCGCCGGATGATGACCGGGATCACCACGTTTCCGATGGTGATGAAGGCGCCCATGATGATGGTGCCGACGAAGGTGGCCTCCACGCCGCCGGCCGACCGCACGATGGAGCCGATGCCCACGCCCACGATCGCGATCGTGGTGGCGAGGTTGGCCCCGGCCTTGCCGATGAACAGCGACGCGAACGGCGTCATGACGGCGAAGCAGAGCACCGGCAGGCTCGTGAGGAGGCCCGCCTGAGCGGCCGTCAGCCCCAGGTCACCGCTGATCTCGCCGGTGACCGGGGCGACGGCCACGATGGGGCCGCGCAGGATGAAGCCGATGAAGACGATGCCCACGACGAGGGTCCACGGGAACCCGGATCGCAGGCTCCGACTCATGCCTCCATCGTACGCGCCGGCACGAGCCACCCGATCTCGGCGGGTCGCCGTCGGCGTGCTAGCGCGACACCCGAGAGCACGAGGCTCACCAGGAGGATGCCGACCATGACGAGCGACGCCTGCACCACCACGGCCGCGTCACCGCCGGTGAGGATGGTCTGGATGCCGTTCACCGCGTAGCTCAGCGGACTGATCGTGTTGATCACCTGGAACGGCCCCGACAGCAGTTCCACCGGGTAGAGCCCGCCGGTGGCGGCGAGCTGCAGGGCGAGCAGCACGAGGGAGATCACCGATCCCAGGCGCCCGAACGCGGTGCGCAGCAGTTGCTGCAGCGCCGTGAAGGCGAGCGCCACGAGGAGGGAGAACCCGAGCGTGGCCGGCAGGCTGCTCCAGGATGCGCCGAGCACGATGTGCAGGAACGCCACGAGCAGCGCCACCTGCACCGCCACGATGGCGGCGGCCCGCACGAACACGCGCGCCGTGAGGCGGCCGGTGGAGGCCGCCGAAGCGAGCACGGCCCGCGATAGCGGCCGCAGCCACAGGAACACGGCGAGGGCGCCCAGCCACAGGGCGACGGGCAGCATGATGGTCGACACCACCTGGCCCACGTTCGACACCTGGTTCGTGGTGACCGAGTCGACCGCCACCGGCTGCGCCACCACGTCGGCGGCCTGCTCGGTGTCGGTGGGCGTGTTGGCGGTGAGCTGCTCGGCCCCGCTGGTCAGCCCGTCGGAGAGCTCACGCGCCCCGTCTCCGAGCTGCGTCGCGCCGTCGGCGAGCTGCTGCGCCCCGGGCACGGTCTGCGCCACCCCGGTCGCGAGCTGACTCACCCCGTCGGCCAGCGTCGCGGCCCCCGGCGCACTCTGCGCGAGCCCACCTGCAATCTGGTTCACCCCGTCCGCCAGCTGCGACGCCCCGGGCGCCGTTTCCGCCAGCCCACCCGCGAGCTGCCCCACGCCGCCCGCGAGCTGGTCGGCTCCGGTCGCCGTCTGCGCAACCCCGCTTGCGAGAGCGGAGGCGCCGGTAGCGAGCTGATCGGCTCCGTCGGCGATCTGCGAGCCTCCGTCGGCGAGCTGATCGGCACCAGACGCCGTCTGGGCAATCCCCTGCTCGAGCAACGGCAGCCCTGACGCGCCTTCAGCGAGCTGCGCACTTCCCGCGTCGAGCTGGGTGAGACCTCCCGAAAGCTGCGCCAGCCCGTCCACCAGGTAGGCCGGCACCGTCGGGTCGGCGGCTGCGGCGGCGGCAAGCTGCTGCGCCCCCTGCGCCGAGGCCGTGACACCCGTCGTGTAGGCCGCGACGCCCGCCGACAGGTCACCGAGCCCGGTCGTCTGCTCGGCGAGCGCGTCGAGACCGCCTGCGAGCTGGGAGACCCCGTCGGTGTACGCACGCACTCCGACCCTGAACTCATCGAGCCCGCCGGCCAGGTCGGAGGCCCCGGTCGAGAGCTGCCCGACGCCTCCGGCGAGCGCCGTCGCACCCGACGCGGCCGAAGCGGCACCGCCGGAGAGCTGGCCTAGGCCGTCGGCGAGCTGAGTGGCGCCGGTGCCGGCGGAGGCCGCACCGGTGGAGAGCTGGCCGAGGCCGTCGGCGAGGGTCGCACCGCCGCTCGCGGCCTCGGCGGCACCGGAGCTGAGCTGCCCGAGGCCGTCGGCGAGCTGTGCGTTCCCCGAGGCGATCCCGTCGGCACCGTCGGCGAGCTGCGCGGCGCCGTCGGCCGCGTCGGTGAGGCTCGTGCCCACCGTGCCGAAGCTCGTGTAGATGCCGTTCACCACCTGCGCGGTGACGAACTGCCCGAACTCGGCCTGCACGGCGCTGCCGACGGTCGACGCGACGATGCCCGAGAGGTAGCCGTGCGCGGCGTCGGTGCGGATGTCGATCGGCGCCTGCACGGGCTCGGTGCTGCCGAGCGTGTCTATCGAGGCGGAGAAGTTCTCGGGGATCGTCATGACCGCGTAGTACCGCCCCTCGGCCAGCCCGGCGGCGGCGTCTTCGGAGTTCGTGACGGTCCAGTCGAACCCGGAGTCGCCGCCGGTGAGCTCGGTCACCACGGCGCGGCCCGCGAAGTTCGTGCTCTCGGTGCCGTCGGCCGCGGTCGTCGTGGTCATCTCGTCGTTGTTCACGATCGCCGCCGGGATGGTGGTGATGTTCGTGTCGACGTTCGCGAGCGCTCCCGCGAACAGCCCGTTCACGGCGAGCGGTGTGAGCACCACCGCGAGGGTGGCGAGCACGAACAGCGCGATCTTGGTGCGGCGCCGGATGCGCGGGGCCGGTGCGGATGACGAGGCGCTCATCGGAGCACTCCCTTCGCGTCGTGGCGGGAATCAGAGTCGGTGGCGCCGGTGGACGGCGGCGAAGCCGGCGACAAGGGCGGTAGCGAAGCCGACGATGAAGGCGGTGAAGAGGATGAAGACGGTACCGACGACACGGCCGACGGATGCGCGACCCCGGCGAGATCGATCCGCGCGACGGGCCTCCCCCCGACGCTCGATCCGTCACCGAGCGACGCGGGCGCCGTCGCGAGCCCGAGCACGAGCGTCGCGTCCGACCCGACGACGCCCGCCACCGCATCCGCGAACCCGAGCGTGCCGGGCCGCGAGAACTCGCCGTCGCCGGTGTCGACCACCACGACGCGCGCCCCGTCCGCCACGCCGAGCGTCACGGCGAGCAGCGCCGAGGCCGTGGGCGAGAGCTCGCCGAGCGTGGTGTGCAGGTCGACCCGCTCCTCGCCCTCGAGCCCGTCGAGCGCCCGGTCGAGCCGGTCGACGAGGGCTTCGACCGTTCCGCGCGGCACCCGCTTGAACCACGGCCGGTCGAGCCGCAGCCGCTCGGCGAGCGCGTCGCCCACGGCGGTGTACTCGTCGAGCCGCCGCGACTCCAGGTCGACGAGGCTGACGCGGGTGACCACCGAGGCCGACTCCGAGGGCAGCGCGCGGTCGAGCACCTGCAGGTGCCCGGCGGCCGGCGCGATGCGCCCGGCGATCGCCGCGCCGAGGAGGCGCCGCGAGACGGTCTCGCCCGTCATCACCGCCACCGATCCGCGCGGCACCGTGAAGCCGACCGACGCCGCGAGCCCGTCGAGCTCGAGCTCCTCGGCCGCGACCACGTGCCCGGCCTGCACGGCCGCCCATTCGCGCTCCTCGATGTGCCCGCGCAGGCTTTCGCCCTCCACGTCGACGTTCGGCAGCACCCGGTCGAGCCAGCGCGGCAGGTACCAGGCTCGCCGGCCGAGCAGCGCCATCACCGCGGGCACGAGCGTCATGCGCACGAGGAAGGCGTCGACGGCCACACCCACGGCGAGCGCCAGCGCGATCGCCTTGATCGGGCCCTCGCCCTCGGGCACGAAGGCGAAGAACACGAAGAACATGATGAGCGCCGCCGCCGTCACCACCCGGGCGCCGTGCTGGAAGCCGATGCGCACGGCGCGGCCGGCATCCTTCGTCTTGACGTACTCCTCCCTCATGCCCGACACGAGGAACACCTCGTAGTCCATGGCCAGCCCGAACAGGATGGCCATGAGCAGGATGGGGAGGAAGCTGATGATGGGCCCGGTCGCGTGCACGTTGAGCAGGTCGGCCGCCCAGCCCCACTGGAACACGGCCACGGTCACGCCGAACGAGGCCCCGATGGTGAGCACGAAGCCGAGCGCCGCCTTGATCGGCACCGCGAGGGAGCGGAACACCATCGCCAGCAGCACGATCGAGAGCCCCACGACGAGGATGCCGAAGGGCAGCAGCGCCGCGGTGAGCTGGTTCGAGACGTCGATGGCCACGGCGGTCTGACCGCTCACGGTGTAGGGCGTGCCGTACTCGTCGTCGATCTCGGCGCTCATCTCGCGCAGCCGCTCCACGAGGGCCTTGGTCTCGGGCGAGTCGGGGGCGGTGGTGGGGATGACCTGGAAGATGGCGGTGTCGAGCGTCTCGTCGGGCAGGCCCGGGCCGACCGTCGCCACACCGGGCACGGTCTCGAGCTCGGTGCGCACCTCGTCGAGCACGTTCAGGATGTCGGTCGTCTGCGTGATGTCGGCCACCACGACGACGGTGCCGTTGTAGCCAGGCCCGAACTTCTCGGCCACGGTGTCGTAGGCCGTGCGGGTGGTGCTGCCCTCGGGCTGCGAGGCGGCGGTGGGCAGGTTGAGGTCGAGGCTGAAGGCCGGGATGCTCGCCACACCGAGCAGGCCGATGACGGCGATGAGGAAGACGACGGGCGCCTTCATCACGAGCGCCACCCAGCGGCCGCCGAGCGAGGGCTTGTGGGTGCCGCCCTCCGCATCCGTCTCACCGTGCGACGCGGCGGCGAGCGCGCGGCGAGCCGCCCTCGACCCGGGCTTGGCGCGCAACCGCCCCTTCGCCAGGCCCATGATCGCCGGGAGCAGCGTGACCGCGATGAGCACAGCGACGAGCACCGCGAACGCAGCCCCGACGCCCATGACCGAGAGGAAGGGGATGCCCACCACGAGCAGGCCCAGCAGCGCGATGATGACCGTGATGCCCGCGAAGAGCACCGCTGCGCCGGCCGTGGCCACCGATTGCGCGGCCGATTCTTCGGGGTCGAGCCCCTGGGCGAGCTGGCTTCGATGGCGGGAGAGGATGAACAGGGCGTAGTCGATGCCGACCGCGAGCCCGATCATCACCGCGAGCATCGGCGCGGTGCTCGACACCGGGGTGAAGAACGCCACGGCCATGATGCCGCCGGTGGAGAGGCCGACGCCGATGAGCGCGGTGAGCAGCGGCAGGCCCGCCGCGAGCAGCGAGCCGAAGGTGATGAAGAGCACCACGCCGGCGAACAGCACGCCGATGGCCTCGGTGATGGTGAGCCCGAACTCCTGGCTCTGGAACGCCTCGCCGCCGTAAGAGACCTGCATGCCCTCCTCGGTGAGGGTGTTCCCGGTCTCCTGCAGGGCGTCGAGCGTCGCCTCGGTGATGTCGGTGGCGGGGCCGTCGAACTGCACCTTGATGAGGGCGGTGGTGCCGTCTTCGGAGATCTGGTTCGTGGCGTACTCCGAGTAGGGCGAGATGACGCTGGCCACCTGCCCCAGGTCGGCGATCTCGTCGGAGACGTCGGTGATCTCCTGCGTGACGTCGTCGTCGTTCACCGAGCTGCCATCCGGAGCGACCACCACCACGGTCGCCCCCGCGCCGGCGGCGGCCGGGAAGAGGTTCTCGAGCTTGTCGATGGTCTGCTGCGACTCGGTGCCCGGGATGGTGAAGCTCTCCTGGAACTGCCCGCCGAGGGCCAGCCCGCCCCCGAGCAGCGCCGCGAGGGCGAGCACCCAGCCGATGATGACGTACCAGGCGCGGCGGTAGGCGAACCGGCCGATGCGGTAGAGCAGAGTTGCCACGGGGAAGCTCCTCGAGAGGTGGGGGGGGTGGGTACTACAGTCCGGTGACGAGTTCGCCGACGACCTCGATGAGGGCTTCCCTGACCTCGTCGATGTTGTCGATCTCGGGCGCGCTCGGCCGCGAGGCCACGAGCACGTAGGCCGCGCCCGCGAGCGCGACACCCAGGCGGATGCGCTGGGTGGTGGTGGGGAGGCCGGTCATGAACGACTCGCCGATGCGGTCGATGTAGCTGCGGGCCTCGGCCATGGTGGGGATGTCGATGAGGGTCTGGCCCTGGTTGATGATGATGTGCGCGGCCAGACGGTAGGTGAGCAGCAGGTCGACGAACTCCTCGACGAAGGCGGCCCGGTGCTCGTCGGACTTCGCCCGCGGCACCGTCGTGTCGAGGAAGTCGCCCAGCATGCCCACCGCGGGGGCCAGTGCCTCTTCGAGCAGGGCCTCTTTCGACCGGAAGTGGTAGAGCACGCTCGACTTCGAGTAGCCCGCCGCGTCGGCGATCTGCTGGAGGCTCGTGCCCGCGTAGCCGTGCTCGGCGAACATGGTGAGCGCGATCTGCCGCAGCTCGGCGGCGACGTCGTGCTGCTCGCGGCTGATGGGCTGGATGACGGGCACGGATCGACCGTAGCCTGACCGATCGTTCAGGCGCTGACCGATCGGTCAGATTCGCGGCGGTCTGCCAGCTTCGACTCTGTGCCTGCCGGGAAACGCCGATGAAACACGTGTGCATTAGCGTCGTGCCATGGGGAAAGAAGACATCGCCGACGCCGAAGAGAACCCCCGCGAGACCGTGGGCGACCGGCTCGAGGCCGTGGAGGACTTCTCCGACGAGCAGGCCGGCTATCACAAGTCGCTGAAGCCGCGGCAGCTGCAGATGATCGCCATCGGCGGCGCCATCGGCACAGGCCTCTTCCTCGGCGCGGGCGGGCGCCTGCACGAGGCCGGGCCGCTGCTGGTGTTCGACTACGCCATCTGCGGGTTCTTCGCCTTCCTCATCCTGCGCGCGCTCGGCGAGCTCGTGCTGCACCGGCCCTCATCCGGATCGTTCGTCTCCTACGCGCGCGAGTTCTACGGCGAGAAGGCCGCCTACGTCTCGGGCTGGCTCTACTTTCTCAACTGGGCCATGACGGCCATCGTCGACTCCACCGCGGTGGCCGTCTACGTGCAGTACTGGAGCCTGTTCACCGACGTGCCACAGTGGCTGCTGGCGCTCATCGCACTCGCGGTGGTGCTCGGCGCGAACATGATCTCGGTGAAGGTGTTCGGCGAGATGGAGTTCTGGTTCGCCCTCATCAAGGTGGTGGCGCTGGTCTCGTTCCTCCTCATCGGTGTGGTGTTCCTCGCCTTCGCGTTCCCGACGGATGCGGGCGTCACCGGCATCCCGATGATCGTGGCCGAGGGCGGGCTCTTCCCCGACGGCATCAACACCCTCGTGGTGGCGGTCGTCATGATCCAGGGCGTCGTGTTCGCCTACGCGGGCGTGGAGCTCGTCGGCACCGCCGCGGGCGAGACCGCGAATCCCGAGAAGATCATGCCGAAGGCCATCAACAGCGTGGTGTTCCGCATCGCGGTGTTCTACTGCGGCTCGATCGCGCTGCTCGCGCTGCTGCTGCCGGCCTCCACCTACTCGGCCACGGAGAGCCCGTTCGTCACCTTCTTCTCGCACATCGGCAACCCCACGGTCGCCGCCATCGCGGGCTCGGCCATGAACTTCGTGGTGCTCACCGCCGCCCTCTCGAGCCTCAACGCGGGGCTCTACTCCACCGGCCGCATCCTGCACTCGCTCTCGGCGGCCGGGGCGGCGCCGAGGTTCACGGGCAAGATCAACAAGCGCGGTGTGCCGTTCGGCGGCATCCTGCTCACCTCGGCGGTGGCGCTGCTGGGCGTCGGCCTCAACTTCGTGGTGCCGGCGCAGGCATTCGAGATCGTGCTCAACGTGTCGGCGCTCGGCATCATCTCGAGCTGGGCCACGATCGTGCTCTGCCAGCTGAAGTTCAAGAAGCTCGCCGATCAGGGGCTCTACACGCGGCCGAAGTTCAGGCTGTTCGGGGCGCCGTTCACCTCGTACCTCACGCTGGTGTTCCTCGTGACGGTGCTGGTGCTGATGGCGTTCGACTACCCGGCGGGCACCTTCACGATCGCGTCGCTGGTCATCATCATCCCGCTGCTCATCGTGGGGTGGTACGTGTACCGCGACCGTATCGCGGAGGTCGCGGCGCGGCGGTCGGGGTTCACCGGGGCGTACCCGACGGTGGCGAACCCGTCGCCGATCGAGGGGGCCGCCGAGGGCGCTCCTGAGGGCGCCGACGGGTCGAGCGGGATGAACGGCTCGCCTCAGGCGTGATCGCGCCAGCTGTGGCGGGGTGAGAACCAGAGCATCCGCTTGGCCTTCTCGATGTCGAGCAGGGTGTCGGTGCCCTCGACGGGGTGGCGGAACGGCACGGCCGGAAAGTGGCGCGCGGCCAGCTCGGCCGACGGGGTCGACATGACCGTGTCGGCCGCGGCGATGATGAAGGCCTCGAAGCCGGTGAGGGTGCTCTCGAGCGCCAGCCGCACGGCCTGGGCGCCGTCGCGGGCGTCGATGTAGCCCCAGGCGTTCCAGGCGCGGCTCGTGGGGTCGCTCTCGAAACCGGGGAAGGCGGCGTAGTCGGCGGGCTCCATGACGTTGGAGAAGCGCAGGCCGATGAGCTTGAGGTCGGGGTTCCACCGGGTGAAGTGGCGTCCCATCTCCTCCTCGACGGCCTTGCCGAGCGAGTAGGTGCTGTTCGGGCGCACCGGGTAGAGCTCGTCGACCGGGAACGAAGGCGGCGGGGTGTCGAGGAAGGGCAGGCCGAGCACGGTCTCGCTCGACGCCCAGACGATGTTGTCGATGCCGGCCGCCTGGGCCGCCGCGAACACGTTGTAGCTCGAGGGGACGTTGTTGGCGAAGGTGGCCGAGTTGGTGACGATGCCGGGGGCCGGGACGGCGGCGAGGTGCACCACGGCGTCGATGCGCGAGTAGCGGTCGTCGACGGCGGTGAGGGCCTCGGCCACCTGGCCGTAGTCGGTGAGGTCGATGCGCAGGAAGGCGGCGCGCGCATCCGGGCCCGCGACGCGGTCGAGGTTCACGACGTCGTAGCCGTTGTCGAGAAGCTCGGCGACGACGGCGCGTCCGAGCTTGCCGCTGCCTCCGGTGACGGCGACACGGGTCATGGGGGTGCTCCTTCGCTGGGTGGGGGTGTCCGGGTCGGTACCCGGGTCCACTGTAGGCACTGCCGGGGCCCTGAGGACACCGCCGGGGCCCTATGCTCACGGCATGGGCATCATCGCATCCGTTCTCGTCGCGCTGGCCGGGCTGCTGCACGTGTACATCTTCGTGCTGGAGAGCGTGCGCTGGCGCGCGCCCGCCACCTGGCGCATCTTCGGTCTCACCTCACAGGAGGACGCCGACACCACCGCGCCGCTGGCCTATAACCAGGGCTTCTACAACCTCTTCCTCGCGATCGGCGCCGTGCTGGGCGCGGTGCTCCTCTTCGTGTCCCCGTTCGGCACCACCGTGCACACGGTCGGCTTCACCCTGGCGCTGTTCTCGGCCGCCTCGATGCTGCTCGCCGCCCTCGTCCTCCTCAGCACCGGCATCAGCCGCCTCCGCTCCGCCGCCATCCAGGGCACCCTCCCCCTCCTCGGCGTCGCGTTCCTCCTCCTCTCCCTCCTCTGACCCCGCGTCCCACGCTTACGCGCGGGTGGGGCGGGATGAGCGCGCCCCCGTTCGCCACGCGACCCACGAATCGCGCCCCCCGCGGAGTCAATGGGTAGCTCGCGTGGCGAAGCACACAGTGCGGGCGGGGTGCGCGGGTGCGGGATGCGCGACTCCCTCCCCTGGTCCCGCCCACTTCGCCACTCGAGACACGAACCGCACCCCATACGGGGTCGATGTACAGCTCACGTGGCGAAGCATGCCGTGCGGGTGGGGTGCGCGGGGCGCGGGTGCGGGGGGATCCGAGGGGCGCCGGTGGGCGGAGTGGCGGCGGGCGGAGCGGCCGCGGGAGTGCCGTGACGCAGGAATCGCCGCATCCGGGGGCCTGAGCGGGGCGGATGCGGCGATTCTTGCGGGAGCGGACCGGGGAGCGAACCGGGGGCGGTTCGCGGAGGGTCAGCCCTTCGAGGTGCGGCGTCTGAGCACGAGCACCACGGCGATTCCGGCGGCTAGCACGAGCACGGCGATGATGCCGAGGCCGAGGCCGGTGAAACCGGTCGAGGCGAGCGAGGGCGTGTTGCTACCCGCACCGGGCGTGGCTGTGCTGCCGGGGTCGGTCGGCGTCGCCGAACCCGTGGGCGACGGCGTGGGGCTGTCGGTCGGGGTCGGCGAGTCGGTCGGCGTCGGCGTGGGAGTCGGCGCCGCCTGCGTCGTGGTGACGCTCACGAGCGTGGAGAGGCCCGAGTCGCCGTAGGCGACGGCGCCGAGGAACCGCGCCGGCCCGTCGAGCTCGGCCCACGACGCCTCGTAGCTGGTGGCCTGACCCGAGACCGCGCTGAGCGCATCCGGAGCCACGGTCAGCGCGCTCGTCGCACCCACGCCGAGCGCATACTCCACGAGGTCGAAGGTGGCCTCCGACTCGCCGGAGCCCGCCGCGTAGATGTCGACCGTCACGACGTAGGTGCCGGGAGTCGGATCGAGGAGGTCCACCCGCTCGTCGGCGGAACCGGTGGCCGACAGGTACTCCTCCACCGTGTCGCCCGCCTCGTCGACGAGGTCGACATAGAGGTCGAGGTCGGCGGTGTCGTCGAGCGAGTCGAGGTCGAAGCGGGCGAAGCTCGTGCCCTCGGCGATCGTGGTGGTCGACACGAACTGCTCCCCGGTCGGCAGGGTTCCTGAGTGGCCGTCGGAGGCGCTGTCGTCCTCCACCAGCTCACCCTCGGCCAGATCGGTCACCGTGAGCGGCACCTCGCCGTCGACACCGGGCGTGACCGGAACCGCGACGCTGCCCGTGTTGCCCGTGCCCGACACCTCGTACGGAGCGGCGATGGCGACGGGGCGCACGGCCACGGGGCTGCGCACCTCGTCGCCGCCGTCGCTGGTCCAGGTGAGGTAGCCGGAGGCGAACTCGTCGAGCGGCGCATCCGTCACCGCGAAGGTCACCGTGTAGCTCGCGGTCTCCCCGGCACCGCCGAACGACAGGGTCGACGGGGTGACCGTGGCGTCGACGCCGTCGATCGCGATGTCGGCGGTGTAGCTGCCTGCGGCGGTCGAGGTGACCGTGCGGGTGATCGTCTGCACGCCGGCGAGAGAGCCGATGGCGATCGACGCCTGGTTGAGGTCGGACGGGTCGATGGGGTCGATGCCGGTCGGCTCGGCGAACACGTAGCCCTCGCCCTGCAGGAAGGCGATCCAGTCGGAGACCCCGCTGTCGTACACCAGGCCCGGCTCGAGCATCCGGTTGGGGTCGACATGGCCGGCGCCCTGCGCGAACACGTCCTGCGAGGCGCTGCCGTCTTGCAGCACCGAGTCGTAGGCCGTGGTCATCATCGACGACCGGATGGTCGACACGGATGCGGTGGGGTACTTCGTGAGGTACAGCGCCGCGAGGCCGGCCACGTGCGGCGCCGACATCGAGGTGCCCGACTCGAACTGGTAGGTGGGATCGGCCCCCTCGTCGTTCGGGCCGTCGGCGAGGATGGAGACGCCGGGGGCCGTGATGTCGGGCTTCAGCACGTCGGCGCCGTCGGCCTCGGCCGGACCGCGCGACGAGAAGCCGGCGACCTGGGGCGTCGGCCGCTCCACGCCCGAGGTATTGCCCTGCACGAGCGTGACCGTGGCGCCGTCGGTGGCGGCGTACTCCTCGATCGCGTCGAAGGCGTCGGAGTCGATCTGGATCGACGGCACGGAGTGGTCGTCGGCGTGGATCGCATTGGGGAACGGGTTGAGCAGCAGCATGCCCACACCGCCGGCGCGCGCCACCTCGGCCGACTTGTCGACCCGGGCCGTGACGCCCGCCTCGCACACGACGACCTTGCCGGTCGTCTTCGAGGGCGAGAGGCTGCCCTCGGCGCAGACGGTGGCGTCGTCGGCATCGGCGTCGTCGCTCGCCACATCGGCGGAAAGCACCAGGGGCGCGGTCACGTCGTCGTGCACGGTGATCGACGAACCCGCGAAGCTCTGCCCGTCGCCGAGCTCGGCCGTGGCCATGTAGGTCGGGATGGACGACGCGGCCACCGTGGCGTACCAGGGCGAGGCGTGGTCGAGCGTCGAGACGCCGGGGCCCGAGTTGCCCGCCGAGGCGGCGACGAACACACCGGCCGCCGCCGCGCCGAAGAACGCCTGGTCTTCGAGCGCGAAGGTGGAGGTGGCCGAGCCGCCGCCGATCGAGAAGTTGATGACGTCGACGCCGTCGGCGACCGCCTGGTCGATGGCGGCGAGGATCGACTCCGTGTAGCAGCCGTCGTCGGTCTCGACGCCGTTGCCGTTCCAGCACACCTTGTACTGGGCCACCTTGGCCGCGGGCGCGACGCCCGAGATGTCGCCGAAGTCGTAGTCGCCGATGGTCGCGTCGACGTCGGCATTGCCCGCGGCGGTCGAGGTGGTGTGCGAGCCGTGCCCGTCGCCGTCGCGCGGCGAGAGGTACTCGGGATGCTCGGCCGAGCCGACGAGGTCGTAGAGCGCGGTGGGCAGGAACCAGCTCGCGCCGACCAGCTTGGTGTTGCACTCGTCGCCGGTCCACTGCTGGTCGGCGTCGAGGCCGGCCTGGCAGACGCCCGAGTAGGTCTGGCCGTCGGACTTCTCGAACACGATCCTGCCGTCGGAGAGGTAGGGGTCGGCCCCGGCGGCGGTTCCGAGCGGGTCGCCCGCGAAGGACGGGTTCTCGGGGGCGATGCCGGTGTCGAGGTCGCCCACGACGATGCCGGCACCCGCCGCCTCGACGCCGCCGAGGTCGGCCCAGAGGCCGTCGGCACCGGAGAGGCCGAGGAAGTCGGTCGACGAGACCTGCCCGGTGTCGGGGAAGGGGGTGAGGTCGGCGGCAGCCGCCGGCTCCTCGGCGGCCGGCTCCTCGGTCGTGGCCGCCACACGGTCGAGGTGCAGCACCTCCGACTTCGTCACCGCCGCCACGTCTTTGCGCGCCGCGAGCTCGGCGGCCTGCGCCGCCGTGAGGTTCGCCGAGAACCCGTTGAGGGTGAGCGTGTAGCTGTAGCCGACGGAGGCGCCGACCGACGCGGCCACCGCATCCTGGCTGCTCTCGAGCCGCGCCGAGTACGACTCGACGGCCGGGGCGGAGGCGTCGAGCTGCCGGCCGCTCTCGGGGGCCGTGGAGGCGTGGGCGGAGTCACCGGTGAAGGTGGCGGCAGGCGCATCGACCAGGGTGACGATGTAGGTGCCGTCGGAGTAGGCGACCGGTGTCGAGGGGCCCGCGGGTGGCTTGGTCACCGAACCGCCGGGCGCAGCTGAGGCGGGCAGGAACGCGAAGGTTCCTGCGGCGACGACACCCGCCGCCACGGCGAGCGCGGCGGCGGCTCTGCCTCTGCGACCGTGTGACGCTCCGAAGGGCTGGATGGACGACGGTCTCGCAGGGGTACGGCGCACGTAGGGCTGCTTTCTCGCGGTGAACCAGACCCAGGTAGGAATCCGGTGAGAGTGTCCTCCGATTATGCGGAGAATCCGACCGTTCCGACAGTCTTCCGAAATTCGTTCCTAGCTGTTAACATCCACCCCTGTTCGGGGGGTCATCCGCTCGATCGCCCGCTGCTCGCGCCGGTCGCGTGCCCGCTCGCGAGCGCCCTCGACGAGGTTGTAGAGCACCGGCAGCACGATGAGCGTGAGCAGCGTCGACGACACCAGCCCGCCGATCACGATGATGGCTAGCGGCTGCGAGATGAACCCGCCGTGCCCGGTGAGCCCCACCGCCATCGGCAGCAGCGCGAAGATGGTGGCGAGCGCCGTCATGAGAATAGGCCTGAGCCTGCGCGAGGCCCCCTCCACGAGCGCCTCCCCCACCTTCAGCCCGCGCTCGCGGTACTGGTTCACGAGGTCGACGAGCACGATCGCGTTCGTCACCACGATGCCGATGAGCATGAGCACGCCGATGATCGACGGCACCCCGAGCGGGATGCCCGAGATCACCTGCAGCGCGATCGCCCCGGTGGCCGCGAACGGGATGGAGACCAGCAGCAGGACGGGCTGCAGCAGGCTCTTGAAGGTGGCGACCATCACCACGTAGACGATGAGGATGGCGACGAGCAAGGCGATGCCGAGCTGCGAGAACGCGTCGGACTGGTCGGTGACGACACCGCCGATCTCGGCCTGCGCGCCCGCCGGCAGTGAGACGTCGGCGAGCGCCGCCTGCACCTCGGCGCTGGCCGTGGTGAGGTCGTCGCTGTTCGGGGTGACCGACACCGTCGCCGTGCGCACGCCCTGCACGGTGGTGATGGCGGCGGGGCCGTCGACCACGCTCACGGTGGCGAGCGAGTCGAGCCGCACGGGCCCGGTGGCGGTCGGGATGCTCAGGGCCGCGAGTTCCTCCTGGGTCGTCGGCGGGTCTTCCGCCGCCAGGTAGATGGTGTAGTTCGTGTCGTCGATGACGATGCTTCCGATCGAGGTGGGCTGCATCGCCTGCGACACGATTCCGCCCACGACCACCTCACTGAGCCCCGCCTCGGCGGCGGCGGCACGGTCGACCGCGACCTGCACGTAGGGGCGCGACTCGCTGAGGTTGCTGCTCACCTGCGACACAGCGTCGAGGCCCTGCATCGCGGTGACCACCGCATCCGCCGCCGTCGCGAGGTCGGTCTGGTTCGGGGCGGTGACGTCGATGGCGATGTCGGAGGAGGCTCCGAAGCCCGACGACGCCGAGATCGAGATCTCACCCGCGTCGGGGAGCGCCTCGAGCTGGGTGCGCACCTCGTCTTGCAGGGCCTCCTGGTCGACGTCGGGGTCGGTGGTGATGTTGTAGGTGATGGCGCTGTCGCCGCCGCCCACGAATGCGTCGCGCAGGCTCGATCCGCTCGATCCGATGGTGAGCTGCACGGTGTCGACGCCGTCGATGCCGGTGAGCACGCCCTCGGCGTCGGCGGCGATGGCCGACTGCGCGTCGAGGCTCGAGCCCACGGGCACGGTCTGCGTGACGGTGAGGGTGTTCTGCCCGCTCGAACCGAGGAAGTTCGTCTTCATCAGCCCGAGGAGGGGCACCGTGCCGAGCAGCACGACGATCGCGATGGAGATGGTGACGACGGAGTGGCGGAGGGTCCAGCGGATGATCGGCAGGTAGCCGCGCTGCAGCACGGTGGGCGGCTCCTCCTCGAGATCGGCGCGGTGCGCGTGCGGACGGGCCCGCCGCGACGGGAGCGGAGCGGAGCCCGCCGGCGTCAGCGCAGCAGCCTCCGCCTCCGCCTCGGCCGGAGCACCGGCCACGGCGGGGAGCGCGTGCGCGTGGGGCGTGACCAGCGCACCGTCGGCGCCCCGTGCATCCGGAGCACCCTCAGCCGAAGAGCTGTCGGTCGTCGGCTTCTTCGGCTTGGCCGGGCGCACGAACCAGTAGGCGAGCACCGGCACGATGGTGAGCGCCACGAGCAGCGAGGCGAGCAGGGCGATGGTGACGGTGAGCGCGAATGGACGAAACAGTTCGCCCGTCGTGTCGCCCACGAAGGCGAGGGGCAGGAAGACCGCCACCGTCGTGATGGTCGAGGCCGTGATGGCGCCGCCCACCTCGCGCACCGCGTCGACGATGAGCGACGCCCGGGCCGCCGCCGCCTCTTTCGGCGACAGGGTGGTGCCGGTGAGGGCGCCGAGGTGCCGCTTGATGTTCTCGATCACGACGATCGAGTCGTCGACCACGCGCCCGATGGCGATGGTGAGAGCGCCGAGCGTGATGATGTTGAGCGTGTACCCGGCGGTCTGCAGACCGATGAAGGTGATGAGCACCGAGGTCGGGATGCTGATGGCCGTCACGATCGTCGACCGGATCGAGAGCAGGAAGACGAACACCACGATCACGGCGAACAGCAGGCCGAGCAGGCCCTCCGTCGCGAGCGACTCGATGGACTGCTGGATGAACGGGGCCTGGTCGAACACGACGGTGAAGGTGGCGCCCGGCAGGGCGTCTTCGAGGTCGGGCAGCAGCGCCTGCACGCCCTCCGAGACCTCGACCGTGTTCGCGGCCGGGAGCTTGGTGATCGACAGGGTGAGCGCATCCTGCCCGTTCACCCGGGAGATGGAGGTGACCGGGTCGTCGGTGAGGGCCACGGTGGCGACCTCGCCGACGGTGACGGGAGTGCCGTCGGCCTTGACCGCCGGCAGGGGCAGGGCGGCGAGGTCGTCGACCGAGGCGAGGCGCTGACCGGCCTGCACCGCGTAGCTCTGCCCGTTCTCGACGAGGGTGCCGGCCGGGATGAGCAGGCCGCTGTTCTCGACCACGTCGGTGATGTCGGAGGCCGTGACGCCGGCGAAGGCCAGGTCGGCGGGCCGGGGCGTGATGGTGACCCGCTGGCCGATCTGGCCGAGCACCTCGGCGGCGCGCACGCCGTCGACGTCTTCGATCTCGGGCACCGCGATGGTCTCGAGCTGCTGCGCGAGCGCCTTGGTGTCGACGTCGGGGTTGGAGACGGCGATCGAGATGATGGGCAGGTCGTTGAGGCTGCCGCTCAGCACCTGCGGGTCGAGGTCGTCGGGCAGGGTCGACGAGATGCGGTTGATCGCCTGCGTCATCTTCTGCTCGGCCGTGGCGAGGTTGGTGCCGTAGGTGAAGGTGGCGCTGATGATGGAGAGGTTCGTGCTGCTGGTGGCGCTCGTGGTCTCGATGCCCTCGACGCCCTGGATGGCGGCCTCGATGGGCGTGGAGACGTCTTCGTTCACCACCTCGGGGCTCGCACCGGGGTAGGTGGTGAGCACCGCGAGCTGGGGGAACTCGATCGAGGGGATGAGCTCCTGCTTGAGGTTCGTGAGCGCCAGCCCGCCGAACACCGCCACCACGATCGTGACGAGGGCGATCAACGCCCGGTTCTTCATGCTCACTACGGCGAGAAAATGCACGCGATCGTCTCCTGGGCCGGGCGGTGGCTGTGTGGGTGCATCATATCCGGCTCACATGATCGTCTGCCCGGGCTCCGGGGCGGCGTCGGCCGGGAGGACTATGGTGGGCGCAGAACGAGAGGGAGGTGGCCGGATGTTCCGGAAGAAGCCGAGCAGAGCATCTGGCGACACGGCCTCGACCGCGGTCGAGAAGCCGGGGTCTGACGTGCAGGTGGCCGGAGCCCCCAGCCTTCCGGCCGTGCGCATCAACGCCTTCCGCATCGGCCTCGTGGGCGGGCTCGGCGTGCTGCTGTCGCTGCTCATCGGCGGTCTGGTGTCGCAGCTGAGCACGGTGCTCATCTACATCGGCGTGGCGCTCTTCCTCGCGCTCGGGCTCGACCCGCTGGTGTCGTGGCTCGAACGCCGCATGGCCCGGGCGCTGGCCATCGTGATCGTGTTCGCCGCTGTCATCCTCGTGTTCGCGGGGCTGCTGTTCGCGGTCATCCCGCTCATCGTCGACCAGGCCACGAACTTCATCAACCAGTTCCCGCAGATCGTCGACGATTTCACCAAGAGCGACTTCGTGACCGGACTGCAGAGCCAGATCGGCAACTTCGTCGACATCGACAAGGCGGTGCAGGATGCGACCGCCTACTTCCAAGACCCGAACAACCTGCTGGCGCTCGGCGGCGGGCTGCTCGCGGTCGGCACCGGAATCGCGAGCGGGGCGACGGGTGCGGTCATCGTGCTCATCCTCACCCTCTACTTCCTCGCGTCGCTGCGCAGCATGAAGAAGATCACCTACCGTTTCGTGCCCGCCAACAAGCGCGCCTCCTTCGCTTCGCTCACCGACGATGTGACCGGGGCCGTCGGCCGCTACGTGGTGGGGCAGATCTCGCTCGCGGCCATCAACGGCATCCTGAGCCTCATCTTCCTCAGCATCATCGGGGCGCCGCTGCCGGCGCTGTTCGCGTTCATCGCGTTCCTGGCGTCACTCATCCCGCTCGTCGGCACGCTGAGCGGCGCGATCATCATCACGGTGGTGTGCCTGTTCGCGTCGCCGCTCACGGCGCTGGTGGCGGGCATCTACTACATCGTGTACATGCAGGTGGAGGCATACTTCCTGAGCCCGCGCATCATGAACCGGGCCGTGGCGGTGCCGGGCGCGATCGTGGTGATCGCGGCGGTGGCCGGCGGCACGCTCGGGTCGGTGCTCGGGGCGCTCGTCGCGATCCCGATCGCGGCGTCGGCGATCATCATCGTGCAGAAGGTCGTCTTCCCGAAGCAGGACGCGAAGGTCTGACGCGCCGTCGCGTCGTCACAGCCTGACGCCGGGGATCTGGGACGGCGTGCGGATACGCCCCCGTAGTGCGTTTGGCAAGGCCCACGCCCGCCTGCGCCGGCGGGCGTAGCGTCGCGCAGATGACCGAACACGACGACGACCTGTCCACCATCGCCAAGCTCATCTCCGCCTCGAAGATCGCGCTCGTCACCACCCGGAGCGCCGGCGGGGCGCTGCACAGCCGGCCGCTCGGGGTGCAGGAGGCGGAGTTCGACGGCGAGCTCTGGTTCTTCACCCAGCATCCGAGCCCCAAGACCGACGACATCGCCTCCGATCCGCACGTGAACGCGGCGTTCGAGTCGGGCAAGGGATACCTGTCGATCGCGGGCACCGCGACGGTGGTACAGGATGCCGAGAAGATCGACGAGCTGTGGTCGACCAGCGCGGAAGCCTGGTTCCCCGAGGGCCGCGACGACCCGAGCGTGGCCCTGCTGCGGGTGACGGCGGATTCGGCCGAGTACTGGTCGACCGACGAGCCCGGGGTGGTGACGCTGTTCAAGGTCGCGAAGGCCGCGGTCACGGGCGGCCAGCCCGACGTGGGCGAGAACCGCGTCGTCGACCTCTGACGACCGTGCGCGGCCCGGCTCAGGCGGAGGTGCGCCAGACGATCGAGGTGTCGAGGAAGCTGCCGCCGAGCCCTACGTCTTCGCCCCGGAGCTGGGCCAGCACGAGCTCGGCGGCCCGGCGGCCGAGCTCGCCGGCCGGCTGGTGCACGGTGGAGAGCGGGGGCTGGGTGCGCAGCGCCCAGGCGCTGTCGTCGAAGCCGACGACGCCCACGTCGCCCGGCACCGAGCGCCCCGCCTCGCGCAGCACGTCGAGTGCGCCCGCGGCGATGGCGTCGGACGACGCGAACACCCCGTCGATCTCGGGGTCGGTGTCGAGCAGCAGCCGCATGCCGTCGAGGCCGCACCCGTGTGAGTACAGCGGCACCTCGACGACGAGCTCTTTTCGGAACGACGGCCCGAGCGCCTCGGTGAAGCCGGCCAGCCGGTCCTGACCCGAGTCTCGGTCGAGTCCGGCCGCGATCATGCCGATGCGCCGCCGCCCCGTGGCCACGAGCCGCCGGGTGATGGCGAGCGCGGCGGAGTAGTTGTCGATGCCCGCGTAGGGCACGCCCTCGACGTCGATCGGATGACCGACGTAGGCGGCGGGGATGCCCGCGGCCGCGACGGCCCGCCCGATGGGGTCGTGCGCCCGCGCCGAGATGATGACGACGCCGTCGACGAAGCCGCCCGTGATGTAGCCGGCCACCCGGTCGCTGTCGCGGTCGGAGTCGACGACGAGCGACACCAGCTGGTAGTCGGCCTCGGAGAGCGCCGAGTTGATGCCGAGAAGGATGCTGCCGATGTTCGGGTCTTCGAGAAAGAGCGAGTGCGGCTCGTGCACGATCAGCCCCACCGCCTGCGACCGGCGGGTCACGAGCCCCCGCGCCGCCTCGTTGCGCACGTAGCCCACCTCGAGGATGGCCGCCTCGACGGCGGCCCTCGCCGAGTCGGAGACGTAGGCCTCGGCGTTGAGCACCCGCGACACGGTGCCGCGTGACACGCCGGCCCGGGCGGCGACGTCGTTGATCGTCGCCCGTGAATTCGACGGGCGTGCAGCAGGCATGTCCCCACCCTAGCGACCGGATGCGCGTGGCCGCGCGAGCCCGCGGACGGCGGTCGCCGACCAGCCCGAGTTGACACCCCGACGCCGCCGTGCATAATCTGGGAGCGTTCACAGAATCTCGGCGTGGAGTTGTCATCGCCGACTCTGGGAGCGTTCACAGAAGAGGACTCCCGCCCGTGCCCCGCACCCCCGTCTCCCGGCTGCTCGACGCAGACGCGCCCCGCATCACCTTCGGCGCCGACTACAACCCCGAGCAGTGGACCCCCGAGACCTGGGCCGACGACGTGCGCCTCATGCGCGAAGCCCGCGTGAACCTCGTCGCGATCAACATCTTCGGCTGGGCCCAGCTCGAGCCGCTCCCCGGGCAGTACGACTTCAGCCGCCTAGACGCCGTCATCGAGCTCCTGCACGAGAACGGCATCGCCGTCGACCTCGGCACCGGCACCGCCTCCCCTCCCCCGTGGCTGACGGCCGAGCATCCCGAGGCCCTGCCCGTGACCGCCGACGGCACCCGCCGCGCGTTCGGCGGCCGTCAGGGCTTCTGTCCCAGCTCCCCCGTCTACCGCGAGCACGCCCTGGCCCTCGTGGAGCAGGTCGCCCGCCGCTACGGCACCCACCCCGCCGTGAAGCTCTGGCACGTGTCGAACGAGATCGGCTGCCACAACGCCCACTGCTACTGCGAGGTCTCCGCCGCCGCCTTCCGCCGCTGGCTCGAGAAACGCTACGGAACCCTCGACGCCCTCAACGAGGCCTGGGGCACCGCTTTCTGGAGCCAGCGCTACGCGGCGTGGGAGCACATCCAGACCCCCGCCCTCACCCTCGCCACCGGCAACCCGGCGCAGGCCATCGACTTCCGCCGCTTCTCCAGTGCCGAGCTGCTCGAGCACTACGTCGCCGAGCGCGACCTCATCCGCACCCACAGCAGCGTGCCGGTGACGACCAACTTCATGGTGACCGCCCACATCCAGGCCCTCGACTACTGGACCTGGGCCCCCGAGATGGACCTGGTGGCCAACGACCACTACCTCGACCACCGCCTGCCGCACCCCACCGCCGAGCTCGCCTTCGCCGCCGACGCCACCCGCGGCCTCGCCCAGGGCGAGCCCTACCTGCTCATGGAGCAGGCCTCGAGCGCCGTCAACTGGCAGCCCCGCAACATCGCCAAGGGTCCCGGCGAGATGCTGCGCAACACCCTCACCCACGTGGCGCGCGGTGCCGACGGCATCAGCTTCTTCCAGTGGCGCGCCTCGGTGCAGGGCAGCGAGCGCTTCCACTCGGCGATGCTGCCGCACGGCGGCACCGACACCCGGGTGTGGCGCGACGTGGTCGACCTGGGCGGGATGCTCGAACGCCTCGCCGAGGTCACCGGTACCCGCGTGGTGGCCGAGGTCGCGCTCGTCTTCGGCTGGGAGGCCTGGTGGATCACCGACCTCGACTCCCACCCGACGGCCGAGCTGCGGTACCTCGAGCAGGTGCACCGCGCCTACGAGGCGCTCCGCGCATCCGGTGTCACGGTCGACGTCGTCGCCCCCGGCGCGCCGCTCGACGACTACCGTCTCGTGGTGGTGCCCGCCCTGCACAGCGTCTCCGATACCGTCGCCGAGCGCCTCGAGCGCTTCGTGGCGGAGGGCGGCCACGCCGTGATCACCTTCTTCTCCGGCGTCACCGACGAGGTCGACCGGGTGCGCACGGGCGGCTACCCCGGCGCCTTCCGCGAGCTGCTCGGCGTGAGCACCGAGGAGTTCTTCCCGCTGCACGCCGGCGAGACCGTGCGCCTCGACGACGGCTCCACCGCGGACATCTGGACCGAGCGCCTGCACCCCCGCGGCGCCGAGGTGCTCGCGAGCTACCTCGACGGCCCCCTCCCCGGCACCCCCGCCGTCACGCGCAACGCCTTCGGCGACGGCACCGCCTGGTACCTGGCCACCAACCTCGACTCCGCCGCGCTCACGCGCACCCTCCGCGAGGCGACGGCGCGGGCAGGCGTGGCGCTGAACCCGGCCCTGTTCGACACCGAGCTCGAAGTGGTGCGCCGCAGCGGCCCGCAGGGCGACTACCTCTTCGTCATCAACCACGGGGCGACGGATGCTCGCCACGCGGCCCGCGGGTACGACCTGATCGAGCAGGCCGAGGTCGACGGCGTGCTCGAGATCGCGGCGGGCGGCGTGCGCGTCGTTCGCCTGGAGCCCGAAGCCGCCCACACATCCGCATCCGCACCCCGACCCGACGAGACGAACGAGACGAAGGTGACCTCGTGACCACGACAGAACTGACCGCAGTGCCCGCAGGCCCCGCACCCGCAGGCCCCGCGTCGGCACCCGCCCGCGTGCGCCGCGCCGTGGTGAAGCACAAGCGCGCCATCCTGTTCTTCCTGCTGCCGTTCGGCGTGCTCTTCGCCTTATTCTACCTGCTGCCCATCGGCTACGCGATCTACCAGTCGCTGCTCGTGGTGGAGCGCGACGGCACCTTCGGGCCGCCGGTGGAGGTGTTCGGCGGGCTCACCCAGTACGTGCAGGTGTTCCAGAACGAGACCTTCTGGGCCTCGGTCGGCCGCGTGCTGCTGTTCGGCGTGGTGCAGGTGCCCGTGATGCTCGGCGTCGCACTGGTGCTCGCGCTGCTGCTCGACTCGCCGCTGGTGAAGGGCAAGAAGTTCTTCCGCCTCGCCTTCTTCGTGCCCTACGCCGTGCCCGGCGTGATCGCGGCCATCATGTGGGGCTACCTCTACTCGCCCAATCTGTCGCCGTTCACGGCGCTCACCTCGAACGTCGACTTCCTCTCGCCGCAGTTCGTGCTGTGGTCGATCGCGAACGTCGTGACCTGGGTCTACGTGGGCTACAACATGCTCATCATCTACTCCTCGCTGCTGTCGATCCCCGCCGAGATCTACGAGGCCGCGAAGCTCGACGGCGCCAGCCAGCTGCAGATCGCCCTGCGCATCAAGATCCCCCTCGTGGTGCCGGCGATCGTGCTCACGGCGATCTTCTCGATCATCGGCACGCTGCAGCTGATCGCCGAGCCGCAGGTGTTCCGCAGCTTCACCGCCTCGGTGTCGAGCTCGTTCACCCCGAACATGGCGGTCTACGCCACCTCGGCGGTGCCCAACGTCAACCTCGCCGCGGCGATGTCGGTGGTGCTCGCCCTGGCCACCTTCGTCATGTCGTTCGCGTTCCTCAAGTTCACCCAGCGGAAGGCCAACGCATGAGCGCCGTCACCAGCACGCCGGCCGCCGAGGCCACCGCCGCATCCGGCGCTGCCGCACCCGCATCCACCCCCTCCTCCCCGCGCCGCGGCCGCGCACCCCGCGAGCGCGTCATGTCGCGCACCGCCGCGATGATCGTGATGCTCGTCTCGACGGTCTACTTCCTCCTGCCCGTGTGGTGGCTGTTCACCTCGGCCACGAAGAGCCGCGAGGACTTCGGCAGCAGCAACGGCCTCGTCTTCGCCGACTTCGACCTCGTCACGAACCTCGGCAACCTCTTCACCTACAACGACGGCATCTACCTGCGCTGGATGCTCAACAGCGTGCTCTACGCCGGCGCCGGAGCACTGGTGGGCACCCTCATCTCGGCGATGTGCGGGTATGCGCTGGCCAAGTACGTCTTCCCCGGCCGCGAGGTGGTGTTCAACGTGGTGCTCGGCGGCGTTCTCGTGCCGGCCACCGCGCTCGCCCTGCCGCTGTTCCTCATCTTCAGCCAGGTGGGGGCCACCAACACCTTCTGGTCGGTGTTCCTGCCGAGCCTCGTGAACCCGTTCGGCGTCTACCTCGCCCGCATCTACGCCACGGCGAGCGTGCCCGACGAACTTCTCGAGGCCGCCCGCCTCGACGGCGCGAGCGAGGTGCGCACCTTCTTCACGGTGGCGCGCAAGCTCATGACTCCGGCGCTCGTGACCATCTTCCTGTTCCAGTTCGTGGCCATCTGGAACAACTTCTTCCTGCCGCTCATCATGCTGCGCGACGAGTCGCTCTTCCCTGTCACGCTCGGTCTCTACACCTGGAACTCGCAGGTGAACCAGATCCCCGAGATCCGCACCTACGTGATCGTCGGCGCGTTCGTGTCGATCATCCCGCTCATCATCGCCTTCCTCAGCCTGCAGCGTTTCTGGCAGTCGGGCCTCGGCAACGGAAGCCTCAAGTAGCCCGCCGGCCCCGCATCCGGCCCCTCGACCGCACCACCCGCATCACACCCACCACCCCTCACCGAAGAGAACGGAACACCATGAACACCAGACGCAGCCTGAGCATCCTGGCCCTGGGGATGGCCTCGGCCATCGCCCTCACCGGATGCGCGTCCTCCGGCAGCGGAAGCGACGCCGCCGCCGACTGCACCCCCGCCGACGGCCCGGTGGAGCTCACCTTCACCTCGTGGATCCCCGGCATCGACGGTGTCGTCGACCTCTGGAACGCCGAGAACCCCGACATCCAGGTGACCGTGCAGACCGGCCCGAACGGCAACGGCGGCACCTACAAGAACTTCTTCAACCAGATCACCGCGGGCAACGCGCCCGACCTCGGCCAGATCGAGTACGACGCGCTGCCGAACTTCCGCGTGCAGGACGGCCTCGAAAACATCGCGGGCTGCGCCAACGTGCTCGAGAGCCAGGACCAGTTCATCGACTGGACCTGGAACCAGGTGACCTTCGGCGAAGAGGACGCGGTCTACGGCATCCCCCAGGACACCGGCCCCATGGCCATGTTCTACCGCAAGGACCTGTTCGAGCAGGCCGGCATCGCCGTGCCCACCACCTGGGAGGAGTACCAGGCGGCGGCCGTGCAGATCCGTGCGCTCGGCGGTTACATCACGAACTTCCCGCAGAACGACGTGAACTGGTTCGCGGGCCTGGTGTGGCAGAACGACGGCCAGTGGTTCGACAGCTCCACCGGCGCGTGGGACGTCACCCTCACCTCCGACGCCTCACTGCAGGTGGCCGACTACTGGCAGGGCCTCATCGCCGACGACCTCGTGTCGAAGGTGCCGGCCTGGACCGACGAGTGGAACAACGCCTACAACACCGGCAGCGACTGGACCTGGATCTCGGCCGTCTGGGGCGCGAACTCCATCTCGTCGGGCGCCCCCGACACCGCGGGTGACTGGGCCGTGGCGCCGATGCCGCAGTGGACCGAGGGTGGCACCGCCGCGGGCAACTGGGGCGGCTCCTCCACCGCCGTGCTGAAGGGCTCGGAGCACCCCTACGAGGCCGCGCAGTTCGCCCTCTGGCTGAACACCTCCGACGAGGCGCTCACCGCCCTCGCCGAGGCCGCCAACCTCTACCCGGCCACCACCGCGGGCCTCTCGCTGCCGGTGTTCGCCGACGGGGTCGAGTTCTACGGCGACCAGCCCATCTACGACGTGTTCGCCGCCGCCTCCGGTGAGGTGAACGCCGACTTCACCTGGGGTCCGACCATGACGCAGACCTACGCCGACGTGGCCGACGGCTTCGGCCAGGTGCTGGGCGGCACCGGCACCCTGGGCGACGCGCTCACCACCGGGCAGGAGAAGACGATCGCGGCGCTGAAGGCGCAGAGCATCCCCGTCGTCGAGTAGCTTCTCTCGCCCGAAGAGCCGTTTCGGCGCCCTCACCTCGTGTGATGGGCGTCGGAGCGGCTCTTCGTCTTAGGGGGTGCGGGATGCGCGGGGCGCGGCTCAGAGGGGGAAGACGAGCAGCGACGACGTCGCCGTCGCGATCGTCTTGCCCTGCGCATCCGTCACCACGCCCTCGGCGAAGGCGACCCGGCGGCCCGGCTTCACGACCGTGCCGACGCAGGTGATCTCGCCCGAGTCGTGGTGCAGCGGGCGCAGGTAGCTCACCTTCAGCTCGATGGAGGTGTAGCCGACGCCCGCGGGCAGGGTGGACTGCACCGCGCATCCGACCGCCGAGTCGAGCAGGGTGCACACGAGCCCGCCGTGCACGATGCCGATGGTGTTGTAGTGCGACTCGTCGGGGGTGCACACGAAGGTGGCCGTGCCGTCGCCGACGGCCGTGAGCCGCATGCCCATGAGGGCGCCCATCGGCGGGCGCGGGATGCTGCCGTCGACGAGCCCTTCGAGGTAGTCGCGGCCCGGCATGGTGGCGGCCTGGCGGGCGTTCAGGTGCGGGTCGTTCCACTCCACCAGCCGCGAGCGGTCGGGATGCGCGGGCGGGTTCGCGGCGAGGTCGTCAGCTTCGAGGGCCATCCGCTCAGGCTACGCCCGTCCCTGCCATGATGGAGGCACACCGGAGACTCCGTGAACGGGAAGCGAGAACCGCGTGGAACTGGATTTCGAGGGCGTTGCACAGCGAGTGTCGACGGGGCTGCTCCCGGGCTGGGATGCGGTCGAGGAGCACGTCGCCGCGGCTCATTCCCGCAATCGGTCGGCCGGGTCGGGAGAGGTCGCCGACTACATCCCGATCCTCGCCGAGGCCGACCCCGAGCTGTTCGGGGTGTGCGTCGCCGAGGTCGACGGAGCCGTGCACTCCGCCGGCGACGCCGACGTCGAGTTCTCCATCCAGTCGATCTCGAAGGCGTTCGTCTACGCGCTGGTCTGCGAGGAGTTCGGCCACGAGGTCGTGCGCGACCGGGTCGGCGTGAACAACACCGGGCTCGCCTTCAACTCCGTCGTCGCCCTCGAGCTGAACGAAGGGCATCCGATGAACCCGATGGTGAACGCGGGCGCCATCGCCACGACCGCGCTGATGCCCGGGCGCACCGCCGACGACCGGTGGGCCGCCGTCATCACCGGCCTGTCCCGCTTCGCCGGCCGCCCGCTCGAGCTCGACGACGTCGTCTACCGCTCCGAGACCGCCACCAACCACCGCAACCGTGCCATCGCCGGCCTGCTCGAGAGCTACGGCCGCATCGACGTCGATCCGCTCGAGATCGTCGACGTCTACACGCGGCAGTGCGCCCTGCTCGTCACGGCTCGGGACCTCGCCGTGATGGGCGCCACCCTCGCCGACGGCGGCGTCAACCCGGTCACCGGCGAGCAGGTCGTCTCTGCGGAGGTGTGCCGCGACACCCTGGCCGTGATGGCCTCGACCGGCCTGTACGAGCGATCCGGCGAGTGGCTGTTCGAGATCGGGCTGCCGGGCAAGAGCGGGGTCGCGGGTGGCATCGTCACCATCGCGCCGGGCAAGGCGGGAATCGGTGTCTTCTCCCCCCGCCTCGATTCGGCCGGCAACAGCGTGCGCGGGCAGCGCGCGACCGCCTACCTGTCCCGAGCGCTGGGCCTGAACGTCTTCGCGTCGGGCCCGCACCCACGTCGGAGTACGTCCGAGGAGGCACGATGAGCACCACAGATACCGGCGCGACCGCGTCGAACGCCGAGGTCCGCACCTCCTGGGTCCCGCTGGTCGGGCTGTTCCTGGCCCAGATCCTGATGTCGTTCAACGTCTCGTCCCTCCCGGTCTCGCTCGGCGGGATGGTGAGCGACTTCGGCGTGCCGCCGACGGCGGTCAGCACCGCGATCGTCACCTACGGCCTCGTCGTCGCCGCCCTGGTGATGGTGGGCGCCAAGCTCGGCCAGCGTGTGGGCTGGATCATCATGTTCCGCATCGTGGTGGCCCTGTTCGCGGTCTCCGCGCTGATGATGATCCTCTCCCCCACCGTCACCTGGGTGATCGTCGCGCAGGCCTTCGCCGGGGCATCCGCCGCCATCATCGTCCCCTCCCTGGTGGCCCTCATCGCCGAGAACTACCGCGGTGCGCAGCAGGCCACGGCGATCGGATCGCTCGGATCGGCCCGCGCGCTCGCCGGCGTGAGCGCGTTCCTGATCGGCGGCACCCTGGCCACCTTCGTGGGCTGGCGGCCCGTCTTCGGCATCGTGCTGGCCCTCGCGGTCGCGGTGTTCGTGTTCAGCTTCCGGCTGCGCTCGGACAAGGGCGACAGCGCCGTGAAGATCGACCTCGTCGCCGCGGTGCTCATCGGCACCGGCATCGTGGCGCTCACCCTCGGGTTCAACAACCTCAACGCGTGGGGTGTGCTCGAAGCCACCTCCTCGGCGCCGTTCAGTGTCGTGGGGCTCTCTCCCGCCCCGATCCTGATCGTGCTCGGCGTCATTCTCGGCCAGGCCTTCTTCGTCTGGACCAGGCGTCGCACGAAGGCCGGCAAGGTACCGCTGGTCAGCCTCGCGGTGCTGGGCTCGGGGCGCGAGCGCGCCGCCGTGTACGCGATGTTCATCGTGGTCTCGCTCGAGGCGGCGCTCAACTTCACCGTTCCGCTGTACATCCAGATCGTGCAGGGCCGCACCCCGTTCGACACCTCGCTGGCGATGATGCCGTTCAACCTCACCGTGTTCGTCACGGCCACCTTGGTGGTGCGGCTCTACAAGCGGTTCCCGCCGCGCACCATCGGCATGGTCGGATTCGTCCTCACCACGGTCGCGCTGGCCTGGCTGTCGCTGGTCGTCACGAACAACTGGGAGACCCTGCCGACGATCCTCGGCCTGTTCGTGTTCGGGGTGGGCCAGGGCGCGCTCGTGACGCTGGTGTTCAACGTGCTCGTGACGGCGTCACCGAAGGAGCTGGCCGGCGACGTGGGATCGGTGCGCGGAACCACGCAAAACCTCGCCTCGGCAGTCGGCACCGCCGTCTCCGGTGCCCTGCTGGTGACGATCCTCGGGTTCAACGTGGGCCAGGCCGTGGTGAACGACATCGAATTGCCGCCGGCGCTGGTGTCGCAGGTCGATCTCGACAGCGTCAACTTCGTCAGCAACGACCACCTGCGCGAGGTGCTGAGCACCACCACCGACGCCACCGACGCGCAGATCGACGCGGCCGTGGCGGTCAACACGGAGGCCCGGCTGTCGGCCCTGAAACTGGGGCTGCTGATCATGGCCGCCGTGAGCGCGCTGGCCATCCTGCCCGCCAGTCGTCTGCCGAAGTACCGGCCCCACGAGATCCCCGATCCCGCGGATCAGACGACGTCGGCGTAGAGCTCGGAGTGCGGCACCGGGCCGGCCGAGACCGTGCGCCAGGCGGCGGCGAGCGCCTGCACGCCGCGCACCAGGTCGGGGTTCTCGTAGCCGATGGGCACGCGCAGGGAACGCTCGAACGCGCCGTCGATGCCGAAGCGCGGCCCCGCGGTGATGAGCAGGCCGTGGCTGCGGGCCGCGAGCGCGAGCTGCGAGCTCACCGGCGCACCGATGTTCGCCCACACCGCGAGCCCGCCGTCGACCGCCGGCACCTGCCACTCCGGGAACGCCTCCGCGAGCAAACCCCGCAGCTCGTCGCGCCCGGCCCGCAGCTGAGCCGACCGCAGCCGGAGCACAGGGTCGAAGTCGCGCAGCAGCTCCGCCACCACGAGCTGCTCGAGCACGGGCGTGCCGAGATCGCCGGCGAACCGGGCGGCCGCGAGCTTGCGGATGATCGCGGGCGTCGCCCGGATCCACCCCACCCGCAGGCCCGCCCACACCGTCTTGCCCACCGAACCGATGAGCACCGCGGAGTCGGCCGTGGCCGCGTCGCCGTAGGCGGCGAGCGGCAGGAACGAGCCCGCGCGGTCGATGTCGAGCTCGGCGGTGGTCTCGTCGGCCACCACGAGAGAGCCCTGCCGTGCGGCGTCGTGCAGCAGGCGCGCACGCAGCTCTTCGGGCATCGACTCGCCGGTGGGGTTGTGGAAGTCGGGCATGAGGTAGGCCAGCGCCGGGCTCGTGCGGGCGAAGGCCTGCGCGAGACCCGCGGCGTCCCAGCCGTGCAGGCCCTCGGGAGCCGCCCCGCTGCCGCGCGCCGAGACCGTGACGGGCACGAGACGGGCGCCCGCCATGCGCAGCGCCTCGTAGGCGTGCGGGTAGCTCGGCAGCTCGACGACGGCGCGGTCGCCGCGCGACATGAGCGTGCGCGCCAGCAAGAAGATCGCGTGCTGGGCGCCGATGGTGATCATCACCTGGTCGACGCTCGTCGGCAACCCTCGGGCGGTGTATCGCTCGGCGACGGCTTCGCGCAGGATGCGGGAGCCGAAGGGGTCGATGCCGGTACCGCCGAGCTCGACCGCGTAGCCCGCCATCGCCGCCTGGGTGGCGTCGAACAGACCCGGGTAGGCGGGCATGGTGGCCTTCGAGAAGTCGATGAAGTCGCCTGGCGCCTCCTGGCCGGTCACGGGGGCGCGCCCCGGGAGCCGCGCCACGCTCCCCGAGCCCCGGATGCTGCGCGTGTATCCCGCATCCCTCAGCTCACGATAGGCGGCGGAGACCATCGTGCGGCTCACCCCGAGCGCCTGCGCGAGGTCACGTTCGGCGGGCAACCGCGTGTCGGTGGGGATGCGCCCGTCGAGCACGAGCAGCCGGATGCGGTCGAACAGCGCGAGATAGGAGGGGCCGGATGCGCGCCCGCGCCAGTCTCCGAGAAGTGCCACAAAGGCTCTGGTTCCGATCTTCGCGTCGCTCATGACGCCACTCTAGCGATATTGGCCGCTTGAGAGAAAGCCAATCATGCTCTGAAATAGCCACATGTCTCGATCGCTCGCATTCCGCATCCCGCAGCTCGTGGTGGGCCTGGCGCTCTACGGACTCGCCGAGGCGCTCATCATCCGCGCGGCGATCGGTGTCGACCCGTGGACGGTGTTCGCGCAGGGGATGTCGCACGCGACCGGACTCGGCATCGGGGTGCTCACCAACGTGATCGGGCTCGGGGTGCTGGCGCTGTGGATCCCGCTGCGGCAGCGTCCGGGGCTCGGCACGGTGCTCAACGTGCTGCTGCTCGGGCCGTTCATCGAACTGGGGCTGTGGTTGCTGCCGGTGCCCGGAGCGGTGTGGCAGCAGGCGCTGCTGTTCGCGGGTGGGCTGCTGCTGCTCGCGGTGGCGAGCGGCGTCTACATCGGCGCGCGACTCGGGCCGGGGCCACGAGACGGGCTCATGACGGGCATTCACACGCGGCTCGGCTGGCCGATCTGGCTCGGGCGAGGGCTCGTGGAGGGCACCGTGCTCGCGGTGGGGTGGCTGCTCGGGGGGAACGTGGGGGTGGGCACGGTGCTGTTCGCGGTGCTCATCGGCCCGCTCTGCGGTGTGACGCTGCGGCTCTTCGGCGTGACCGCCCGCCGACGCCCCGCGCATCCGGAGCGTGGCGGAGCCGGGCGCTACTTCGCGGTGCCGGCTTTCGCGGCGGCCTTGGCGGCGCGCTTGGTCTCGCGCACGAGGGCGAGCGAGCCGGCGTCGACGATGTCGGCCACCGAGCGGTGGGACCCCTCCTCGCCGTAGGCACCCGCGGCCGCGCGCCAGCCCTCGGGCTGCACGCCGTACTGCTTGCCGAGCAGCGCCACGAAGATGCGGGCCTTCTGGTCGCCGAATCCGGGCAGAGCCTTGAGCCGCTTGAGCAGGGTCGCGCCGTCGGGGTCGCCCACCGTCCACAGCGCGGAGGCGCTCCCGCCCCAGTCGTCGACGAGGGCTGCGCACAGCGCCTGCACCCGGCCGGCCATCGACCCGGGGTACCGGTGCACCGCGGGCGTCTGCCGGAACACCTCGACCAGCGCCTCGGGGTCGTACCCCGCGAGGTTCGAGGCGTCGAACGGCCCATCGATGCGGGCGGCGATCTTCGCCGGGCCCTCGAACGCTGTCTCCATCGCCACCTGCTGATCGAGCAGCATGCCGATCAGCAGCGCGAGCGGGTCGGTCGAGAGCAGCTCGTCGGCGGCGGTGTCTCCGGTGATGTGAAGGCTCGGGGTCATGTGTCCATTGTGACGGCCGGATCGTCTTCGGCCCAGCGCGCGGAGCGGAGGAGGCTCCGGTCGACGATGCCGTGGGCACCGTCGGGGATGCAGTGGAACAGGCTGTAGAGCCGATCGAACTCCAGCGGCAGCAGGGTGTCGCGGATACGGCGCACCACGCGCCCCGGCATCGGGATGTAGTTCGGGTAGCTCCGCATCACGGCGACCGACGCGCGGTCGGCGCCGATCGTGACGGTGTCGCCCGTGAGCAGCACGCCCTTCCCCTCGGCCCCCGCCGCCCAGTGCGCGACGGCACTCCCGGGAAAGTGCCCGCCGCATCCGATCAGCCGCACCCCCGGCAGCACCTGCTGCTCATCGCTCCACAGCGCGATGGCCGGGTCGGGTCGGCGGATCCAGCGCGCATCCGCCTCGGCCACCCACACCGTCGCCCCGCCGAACGCCTGACTCCACTGGATCGACGAGCCCGTGAGGTGCGGGTGGCTCGACGCCACGGCCGCCACCCCGCCGAGCGCGGCGACGGAGGCGACACCCACCTCGTCGAGGAAGCCGGGCGGCTCCCAGAGCAGGTTGCCCGCCTCCGTCTGCAGCAGCAGGCCCCGCTGCCCGATGCCGACGGAGCGCACGGCCTCGACCGCGTGCAGACCCGGCTCGAGCTCGGTGACGACGATGCGGTGGCCCTCGGCGGCGAGCTCGTCGCGGGTGGTCCAGCGCTGGCCCGTGGCGGGCACGTACTGGCGTTCGTCGGTGCAGATCTCGCAGATGTCGGGCGGGGCGGGGGTGTCGGGATGCTCGATGGCGCAGGTGGCGCAGGTCCAGACGGTCATGGTTCCGTTCTAGCAGGATGCGGCGGGTACCCTGGGAGGTGATGACGATCACCGCTTCCGCCGACGGCTCCGCACTCGGCAACCCCGGCCCGGCCGGCTGGGCCTGGTACATCGACGACGACACCTGGGCCGCCGGCGGCTGGCCGCACGGCACGAACAACATGGGCGAGTTGCGCGCGGTGCTCGAGCTGTTCCGGGCGACGGCGCACGTCGACGATGACCTGCACATCCTCTGCGACAGCCAGTACGTCATCAACACGGTGACGAAGTGGATGCCCGGCTGGAAGCGCAAGGGCTGGCGCAAGGGCGACGGCAAGCCGGTGATGAACCTCGAGCTCATCCAGGAGATCGACGCCGCGATCGTCGGGCGCCGCTACCGCTTCGAGTGGGTGAAGGGTCACGTGGGCCACGAGCTCAACGAGGCCGCCGACGCCCGCGCCCGCGCCGCCGCCACCGCCTACCAGCGCGGCACCACCCCGGATGCGGGCCCCGGCTTCCCGGGCGCGCCTGCGGCGCCTCCGGCGACGCCCGCCACCCCGGCCCCGGCCGCCGCGGCGCCGGCCGCCACGGCGCCCGCTTCCCCGATCGCACCTCCCGCCGCATCGTCGAGCGCCCCCCTCGCGGCGAACCCCCCGGCCTCCACCCCCGACACCAGCGCCACCCTCTTCTGACGCACCCCGCGCATCCGCACAAGCCTGCGCATCCGTCACCCACCGTTCGCTGCCGCAAGATTCACGGCAGCCGGGCGGAATGCGAGGTTGGATGGCGCGATTCTTGCGGCTGCGAGCGGCAACATCCGCACACCGCACCCTGTGCGCATCCAAGCCCACATCCGCACACCCGGCCGCCACGCACCCCACCACCCCGCGCATCCGCCCCACCCCGCGCACCCCACCGCCCGGCCCCGTCGGCGTTCGCTGCCGCGGGCGCGGGGAGCGGGTGGCCTCCGGGGCGGAGGGCGGGATTCTTGCGGATGTGGACGAGTGGGGGTGGGCGGGAGGGCAGGTCAGGGGCGGTGGTAGTCGGCGTCGGTGACGTGTTCGAGCCAGGTCGTGGTGGTGGCGGGGTCGGAGGCGCTGTCGAGCATGGCGAGGTGCTCCATGTAGTCGCCGGGGGTGGCGCCGTGCCAGTGTTCCTCGCCGGGTGGGGTGTAGACGGTCTGGCCGGCGGTCACCTCCACGATGCGGCCGTCGCGGGTGCCGACGAGGCCGACGCCCTCGGTGATGTGGAGAGTCTGCCCGAGGGCGTGCGAGTGCCACGCCGTGCGCGCACCCGGCAGGAAGCGCACCTTCGCCACCACCATGGTCTGCCCTGACTCGCGGGGAGCGGCGATGGCGTCGAGGTACACGTCTCCCGTGAACTGCTCGGGCGGGTTCTTCACGGTCGGCTTCTTCGGGTCGACGATCACGCGAGCACCTCCTTCGCGACGGCGATGGCGGTCATGGCCTTGGGCCAGCCCGCGTAGAAGGCGAGGTGGGTGATCGCCTCGATGAGCTCGGTCTTCGTGACGCCGTTCTCGACGGCGCGACCGAGGTGGAAACGCAGCTGTGCGGCGTCGCCGCCCGCCACCAGGGCGGCGACGGTGATGAGGCTACGGTCGCGCGCGGCGAGGCCCGGGCGGTTCCAGACGTCGGCGAAGAGCACGTCGTCGGTGAGTTCGGCGAGCTTCGGGGCGACGTCTCCGATGGAGGCGCGGCCGCCGCCGACCTGGAGGGGTTGTGGTGTGTCCATGCGCCGAGGCTACGTCGCACGGCCGGGCGGCGGGAGGCACTGCGAGTACACCCCCACCGCCCGGCGGCACACCTCACCCCCGCACGATGACCTCGTCGACGACGGCGGCCGACGCCGCCGAGCGGACGCCCACCTTGCCGGCCATCAGTTGCGTCACCGGGTTCGTCCAGCTGATGAGCCGCACCCCGTCGACCCAGCCGTCCACGGTGCTGCCGCGCACGTCGGCGCGCAGCGACACGAGCTGGCCCGGTGCCACCGTCACGGGCTGCGACGCCACCAGCGTCAGCGTGCCCGCCACCCGCTTGTAGAGCTCCAGTGCCGAGGTGTCGAGGTTCAGTCGCAGCATGAGGAAGTTCGACGCGTCGGCGTACCGCATCAGCACCCCGGCGTTCCCGTCGGGCGTCGCCACCGCGAGCCGGGCCGACACCGAGTAGTCCGTCCACGACGCCGACCCGGCCGACGCGATCGCCTCGCCCGAGAGCGAGCTCTGCCGCAAGGCTCCGGGCGCTCCGCCGACGGTCCACGAACCGCTCACCGCGGCCCAGCCGCCGAACCCGCCCGCCTCGAAGGTCTCGCTCGCGAGCACCGAAGCCGCACCGGCACCGGCCCCCGCACCCGCAGCCTCCACAGCCCCCCGGTCGGCCCCCGACCCCTGGTACAGCAGCCGCCCCGCGAAGTCGACACCCCCGTTCGACGACGACGCGACCGCCGCGCCCGACGCCCCCAGAGCCGTCCCCGAGTCCCTCGACGGCGACCCCGCCCCCAGCGCGTACGCCGCCGCCGCATCGGCGATCGACGTCGCCCCGCCCGGCGCCTCCAGCAGCGGATCGCTCGTGAGCTTGCCCGTGTGCGGCGCCGCCGACGAGTTCGTGCCGTAGAACGTGTTGTTCGAATACACCGCCCCGCCCCCGATCGCGTACGCGCCCGACGCCGCGTTGTGGAACACGTTGTTCGTGTACGTCACCACCCCCGCCGAGTTCGACGTGGTGAGCAGCCCGGTCTGACCGGCCGATCGGTAGAACGTGTTGTTGTAGACGGCGAGAGCGCCACCGCCGAACGGGATGCTGAACGCGGCCCCCGAGCGGTCGAGGTCGTTCTGCGAGATGTTGTAGCGGAACACGTTGTTCGCCGTGTCGTCCATCATGAGCAGCGTGCCGCCCTCGTTGTCGTGGCTGTAGTTGTACTGGTAGACGCTGTCGGTCACCTCCACGTCGAAGTCCCACGGCTGCCCGTCGCCGTCGATGCGCTTGGTGCGCGAGGCCTCGTTGTACTGGAACACCGCACCCGAGGTGTAGTACGCCCACTGCGCGGCGACCACGCTCACGGCCGGCAGGTACGTCACGACCGCGGTGTTCGCATCCGTGTACTTCCCGATGCGGTCGGTCACGTTGTACTCCACGAGCGGCCCGACACCGGCTCGCACGAGGATGCCGTCGCGGTGGATGCGCGTGACGGTGTTGCGCCGGATGACCACGTTCGTGAAGGCGTCGTGCATGTGGGTCCAGCTCGATCCGGCGAGGAAGGCGTCGGTCATGGTCTGGATGCCCGTGTCGGCGACGTTGTCGACCGTGTTGCCCTGGATGAGCACGTCGTCCCAGGTGCTCTCCGGGTCGGTGGCGGAGGCCTGCCGCGCGTGGAGGTTGATGCCCCCGGTGCGCCGGTCGCGCCCGAACACGTCGTGGATGTCGTTGTTGAGGATGCGGATGCCCGTGAACGCGCCGCCCCCGGCGCCCGCCCCGAGGATGAGGATGCCGTTGCGCCGCATCGAGGTGGCGTGCTGGCCGCTCGTGATCTCGAGGTCGGAGATGGTCCAGTGCGAGCCGTTGGTCACCCGCACCCCGAAGCCCTCGCCGCCGACCGCGGTGTTGCCGAAGTCGATCTTCGGCTTCGCCCCGGTTCCGTAGCGGCCGATGACGATGGGGTCGGATGCTGTACCCGACCCGGTGAGGTCGAGGTACTGGTTGGTGAAGGTCGAGCCGGCCTTGAGCAGGATGCGCGTGCCGGGGCCCGGGGTGAGCGTGTTCACCTTGCCGAGGGTCTTCCACGGCGCGCTCTCGCTGGTGCCGCTGTTGGTATCGGCACCCGCGGCGGCGTCGACGTAGTAGGTGGTGCCGACGGCCTGGGCCGGCGCGGCGGGGGCCGCGGCGAGCAGTCCGCCCAGCAGGGCGACGGCCGCGGTGGCGGCGATGACGAGCCTCTTCATTCTCACGAGTTCCTCCTTGAACCGGTTGGGGCTTTCTCGTTCCTAGCTGCTTATTCGTATAACTACAAGCGGCTGACGACGATTGGGTCGCCGGAACCGGGACTTGCAGGTATTACGTATAAGCGCCTATGCTCGGCGCAGTACCCGTCGAAGGAGACCCGTTCCGTGAACCGCCCCCGCATCCCCCGCCAGAGCGACATCGCCCGCCTCGCCGGCGTGTCGCAGGCGACGGTGTCGATGGTGCTCAACGACCGCGCCGGGGCCAACCGCATCCCCGAGGCCACACAGAAGCGCATCCGCGAGGCGATGGCCGAGCTCGGCTACGTGCCCAACATCGCCGCCCAGTCGCTCCGCGGCGGCCGCAGCGGCCTCATCGGCGTGCACACCTTCGA
Source organism: Herbiconiux moechotypicola (assembly GCF_024979255.1). GTDB lineage: Bacteria > Actinomycetota > Actinomycetes > Actinomycetales > Microbacteriaceae > Herbiconiux > Herbiconiux moechotypicola. The sequence goes on along the minus strand of NZ_JANLCN010000005.1, from coordinate 280,379 downwards.
GCGCGTGTTCCCCACCGCGCCCGACGACTACTACCGCGAGTTCCTCAACGGCATCGAGGAGCAGGCGGTCGCCGCCGGCCTCGACCTGGTGCTCTTCGCCTCCACCCAGAAGCCCGACGGCACGCGCAGCATCTACGGCAGCGGCAGCAACCGGATGCGCCTGGCCGACGGCGCCGTCATCCTCGGTTTCGAGAAGAACGACGACGAGATCCGCCGCCTGGCCGACGAGGGCTTCCCCTTCGTGTTCATCGGCCACCGCGAAGTGGAGGGGGTCGACGTGCCGTTCGTCACCGCCGATTACTCCTCCGCGATGGCACCGGTGGTGCGGATGCTCGCCGACGCCGAGCACCGCAAGGTCGCCTACCTGGCGGCCCCACTGCGCGGCTTCGCCCAGCAGGAGCGCCTCGAGGGGTTCACCGCGGCCGCGGCACCCGCCCAGGCCGGCTCCGCCGGCGCGGCCGGACTCGCGTTCGAGGTCGACGTGCGGGAGCCCGCCGAGGTGACCGCCGCCTGGGTTCGGGCCACCCTCGCCGGCGGAGCGACGGCGATCGTGGTGGAGACCTACGACCTCGCGCGGGCGCTCGCCGATGCCCTCGCCTCCGCCGGCCTCTCCGCACCCGCCGACGTCTCCGTGATCGGCCTCGACTCCGACCCCCGCAGCGAGGGCGCCTTCAGCCACGTGCGCGTGCCCCGCCGCGCCATGGGCCGACGCGCCGTCGAGCTGCTGCTCGCCGTCATCGACGGCTCCGCGCCCGCGCCGCTCACGCTCCCCGTGCACTGCGACCCGCCCACCCACGACACCGTCGGCACCCCCTCGCTCGGCACCTCCATCGTCGCGACCGCCGCGGCCACGGCGTCGGCCACCCCGGCCACCACCACCACGCCCGCGCCCGCGCCCGCGCCCGCGGCGACCATCGCGGCACCCGCGACCGCCGCGCCACCCGCCTCGGCCACCACCGCACCCACACCCGCACCCTCCGCGGTGTGACCCCCGAACCTTTTCCACTTCCCTGCACCACACCCTGCTAATACGAATAAGGAGACAACATGGACGTTCACTCCACTCACGCATGCACCCCACGCACCCCACGCGGGCGGCGGCACGCCCGCCGCGCCACCGCGCTGCTCGCCCTCGGCGCCGCCACGGCCCTCGCCATCAGCGGCTGCGCCGCCGGCGGCGGCTCCGGCGACAGCGACGACGGCGGAGACAAGACCCTCAGCGTCTGGCTGCCCGGCACCAACCAGGCCGAGATCGACCTGGTCACCGACACCATCGTCCCCGCCTTCGAGGAAGAGACCGGCGCCGAAGTCGAGGTCACCTACGTCGACTGGGGCGACATCTCCACCAAGCTCAACTCGGCCTTCGCCGCGGGCACCGCCCCCGACATCTTCGGCCACGGCCCCGCCGCCACCGCCGACTTCGTGGCCAACGACCGCATCCTCGACCTCGACGACCGCGTCGCCGAGCTCAGCCAGGCCGACCGCGACGACCTCGCCACCGCCCTCCCCGGCGGCCAGGTCGACGGGGTGCAGTACCTCATGCCGCTCTCGCTGCAGGGCTACCTCGTCATGTACGACGCCGACGCCTTCACCGCGGCCGGCCTCGACCCCGACTCGCCGCCCACCACCTGGGAGGAGCTGAAGGACGCCGCCGAGACGCTCACCGAGCGCAACGGTTCGACCATCACCCGCTCCGGTTTCCTGGCCCCCAGCCAGGCGATCGCCCGCCAGCAGACCTTCGCCACCTTCCTCTTCGGCGAGGGCGGCACCCTGGTGAACGAGGCGGGCACCGAGGCCGAGTTCGCCTCGGCCGAGGGCGCCGACGCGCTCGACTTCTTCACCAGCCTCTACACCGGCGACGACGCGGTCTCGGCCAACCTCGGCGAGGACTACCTCAACGCCCCCGCCGCGCAGCAGCCGCTCGTGCAGCAGACCGCGGCCATGACCATCCAGGCCCCGTCGATGATGCAGCAGATCGTCGACGCCGCCCCCGACCGCGACCTGCGCGTGATGCCCCCGCTCTCCTTCGAGGGCGGCGACCCCGCAGCCTTCGGCGGTGCGGGCCCCGGCCTCATGATCAACGCGGACTCGAAAGACCCCGACCTGGCCTGGAGCTTCATCGAGTACATGCTCTCGCCCGAGGTGAGCACCGAGTACACCCAGGGCACCGGCACCATCCCGGTGCGCGCCTCCGCCGCCGAGAGCGACTACGCGAAGAACAGCCCCATCATCACGGCCTTCCTCGCCGCCTCGCCCGACTTCCAGACCAACCCCAACGTGGTGGGCTGGGTGCAGGTGCGCGACGCGCTCGACAAGCAGCTCGAACGCGCGCTCAACGGCGTCGCCACCTCGCAGGAGGCTCTCGACGAGGCCGCCGCGGAAGCCGACAAGATCCTCGGCGCGAACGGCTGAGAGCGGCAGAACGCATGACCTCCCCCACCCTCGCCCCGGCAGACGCCCTCGCCGCGTCTGCCGGGGCGACCCCACCACCGGCCGGCGACGACGCGACGCAGCCCACCGCATCCGCCCCCCGCCGCCGCCGGCGCTGGAGCCGCACCGCGATCTTCGGACTCGTGTTCGTGCTGCCGGCGGCGCTCTACATCGTCATCTTCCAGCTCGTGCCCGTGCTCTACGGGCTCGTGCTCTCGTTCACCACCTACAGCCCGCTCAGCCGCTCGGGCCCCGAGTTCACGGGCGTCGACAACTACGCCGAACTGCTGGGCGACGCCGACTTCGGCAACGCCCTGCTCGTGACCGGGCGCTACGTGCTGCAGGTGCTGCCCATCACGGTGGTGCTCGCGCTCGCGCTGGCGCTGCTCGTGAACCGGCCGTTCAAGGGCGTGGGCCTGTTCCGCTCCGCCCTCTACGTGCCGCACATCGTCTCGCTCACCGCGGTGAGCATGGTCTGGCTCTGGATGTACTCGCAGACCGGCCTGTTCAACGAGGTGCTCGGCTTCTTCGGCGCTGCACCGCAGAACTGGCTGCTCGACTCCGACTCCGCGCTCAACGCCGTCTCGGCCATGCGCATCTGGAAGGCGCTCGGCAGCAACATGGTGCTGCTGCTCGCGGGCCTGCAGTCCATCCCGCGCGACCTCTACGAAGCGGCCAGGGTCGACGGCGCCGGCCGCTGGGCGAGCTTCCGTTACGTCACGCTGCCCGGCCTTCGCCCCATGCTCGTCTACGTGGTGGCGATGGACATCATCTACCTCGCTCAGGGCTTCGCCGAGATCTACGTGCTCACGCAGGGCGGCCCGCTCGGCAGCACCACCACCGTGAACTACCTCATCTACACCGAGGCGTTCCAGTACAACCAGATGGGGTCGGCGTCGGCCATGGCCTTCGTGCTCTTCGCCCTCATCATCGGCTTCTCCGTGCTCGCGGTGCGAGGAGTCATGGGGAGGCAGAAATGACCGCGTCCGTCGACACCCGCCGGGCCAGCGCCCTGAGGCGGATGCGCCGGGGCCACGCCCCCGGCGAGGGCCGCGTCGGCTCGATCGTCGTGCTCGTCATCGTGACCGTGCTCGTGATGGTGCCGTTCGCCTGGGTGGTGTCGCTGTCGTTCACCCCGCAGTCGGAGGCCTTCGGCTCGGTGTCACTCTTCCCCGCGCATCCGACGCTCGAGAACTACGCCACGGCGTTCTTCGACGCCGACCTCGCGCGGGCGCTGCTCAACTCCGCCGTCGTGGGGGTGGTGACCGTCGCGACCAACTGCATCCTGGCCGTGCTCGCGGGCTACGCCTTCGCGATGCTGCCGTTCCCCGGCAACAAGGCGCTGTTCTACACGCTCATCTCCACGGCCGCGATCCCCATCTCGGTCACGCTCATCCCGCTCTTCCTCATGGCGCGGGGCATCCCGCTCGTGGGCGGCAACGACATCCTGGGCCAGGGCGGCAGCGGCCTGCTCGACACGCTCGCGGGCGTCATCCTGCCCTACATCGTCATGCCGATGAACATCTTCCTCGCCCGGCAGTTCTTCACCTCGGCGCCGCTCGAACTCGGCGAGGCAGCCCGGATGGACGGGGCCGGCGAGCTGCGCATCTTCTTCAGCGTCTACCTGCCGCTGGCGAAGCCGCTCATCGCGGTGGTGGCGATCTTCTCGTTCACCGGGGTGTGGGACGACTTCCTCTGGCCCCTCGTCGTGACCAGCTCGCAGGAGGTGCAGACCGTGCAGTTGGCGCTCGCCCGGTTCCTCGGCAGCGGCAACGTGCAGTACGGGCCGCTCATGGCGGGCACGGTCATCGCGACGGTGCCGGTGCTGATCGTATTCCTGTTCAACCAGCGCAGCTTCATCTCGGGGCTCTCCGACGGCGGCGTGAAGGGGTGACGGATGCGCGGCCCGGCGTCGCGCATCCGTCAGCCCCTTGATCCGCTCGCTCTGCCTTCCCTTCGTCATTCCCTTCGTCGTCTCCTTCTCAGAAAGGCCTCCATCCATGGCCACACGCCACCTGCACGTCCCGTTCGCCGTCATCGGCGGGGGGCTCGGCGGAACAGCCGCCGCCGTCACGGCCGCCCGGCTCGGGATGCGCGTCGTGCTCACCGAGGAGACCGACTGGCTGGGCGGCCAGCTCACCAGCCAGGGCGTGCCTCCCGACGAGCACGAGTGGATCGACCGGCAGCCGATCTCACCGAGCTACAGCGAGCTGCGGGAGCGCATCCGCGACCACTACCGGCGCGAGTACCCGCTCGTGGAGAGCGCGCGGACGGCCGTGGCGCTGAACCCCGGGGCCGGGTTCGTGTCGAGGCTGTGCATGGAGCCGCGGGTGGCGCACCTCGCCGTGCGCGAGATGACGTCGCCGCTCGAGGCGTCGGGGCTGCTGACGGTGCTCACCGAGCACGAGCCCGTCGGGGTGGAGCGCTCGGGAGACCGCATCACGGCCGTGCGGCTGCTCGATCGCCGCACCGGAGACGAGGTGGTCGTGCACGCCGGGATGGTCGCCGACGCGACCGAGCTCGGCGACCTGCTCGCGCTCGGAGGGGTCGCGCACGTGGTCGGTGCGGAGAGTGCGGCCGAGACGGGCGAGCTGCACGCGCCCGAGGTGGCCGACCCGCTCGACCAGCAGGCGGTCACCTGGTGCGCGGCGCTGGAGCTGCGACCCGGGGAGTCGCACGTGATCGACCGGCCCGCCGGGTACGCCCGGTGGCGCGACACGGTGCCGTCGTTCTGGCCGGGGCCGCAGCTGTCGTGGGTCGACATCGAGCCGATCTCGCTCGAACGGCGCGAACGGCCGATGTTCACGGGTCGGCCCGAAGACGCCGTCGAGAACGACGACCTCGATCTGTGGCACTACCGGCGCATCCTGGCCCGGCGGATGATGCGGGACGGGTGGGCGGGACATGACGTGACGCTCGTGAACTGGCCGCAGGTGGACTACTGGGACCGGCCGCTGGTGGGGGTGGGTGACCCGGATGCTGCTGGTGCCGGCGCCGGTGCTGCCGATGCCGGCGCCGCTCGCTCGCTGGCGCTGCGGGAGGCGCGGGAGCTGACGCTGTCGTTCATCCACTGGATCCAGACCGAGGCGCCGCGCAGCGACGGCGGCACCGGCTACCCCGAGCTCGCGCCGCGCGGAGACGTGCTGGGCACCGCCGACGGACTGGCGAAGGCGGTCTACGTGCGGGAGTCCCGGCGCATCCGGGCGCTGTTCACGGTGACGGAGGGGCACATCGGGCGTGAGATGCGGGGCGAGGGGGCCGGGTCGGCGTTGTTCGACGACAGCGTCGGCATCGGCTTCTACCGCATCGATCTGCACCCGTCGACGGCGGGGCGGAGCTATGTCGACATCGACTGCTTCCCGTTCCAGATTCCGCTCGGGGCGCTCATCCCGGCCGACACGGCCAACCTGCTCGCGGCGAACAAGAACATCGGCAGCACGCACATCACCAACGGGGCGTACCGGCTGCACCCGGTGGAGTGGTCGATCGGGGAGGCGGCGGGGGCGCTCGCGGCGTTCTGCGGTGCGGGCGCGGGTGCAGGTGCGGACGTCGGCACCCGCACGCCGGCGGAGGTGCACGGCGACCCCGCCCTGCGCGCCGACTTCCAGCGCCTGCTGAGCGACCGCCTCGGCATCGCCCTGGCCTGGAGCGACACCATCCGCACCGGCGGCTCCCGCAGCGAGGCAGTCGTCACCGCCCGTTGACCGCTGTAGCGTGCCGTCAAGGTAGTCTTGACACCCGCACGCGTCAAGACTACCTTGACATTTGAGGGATCGCCGCGGGCGCATTCGAGCCATGCGAACCTCAGAAAGGACGGTGCTCCACATGAACGCACGACAGGCCGCAGCGGCTGAGGCCGAGACCGCGGTCGAGGCGCTGCTCGGCAACCTCGACCTCGACTCGGTCGAGATCGACAACCCTCGAGAACTCCGACGCATCGGCCTCGCTCTCCGCGAGATCGACGCCGCCGAAACCGAACTCCGCACCGCGGTTCACGCCGCGCGCGCGGCGGGCTACAGCTGGACCGACATCGGCATGACCCTCGGCACCACCCGCCAGGCGGCTCAGGCCCGCTTCCGCATCGCACCCACGGCATGAGGCGGGCCGGCGAGCCCGTCGGGTTCGCGCGCGCTCAGCGCCGCCGTGGCGCGCGGCGCACCTCGGCCGCATAGGTGTCGAGCACGTCGAGAATTCCCGGATGCCGCCACACCCGGCGGCGCGCTGCCCCGGTGCCCTCTCGCACTACCCCGCGTTCGACCAGCGTGTCGAGCGCTCGTCCTACCGTCATCGCACTCAGCCCGAGTGAGTTCATCAGATATGACGTGTTCACGACGGGCTGCTGAATCAGCACGGGCAGAATCCGCCAAGCCGCCGCCTGCGGCCGCACCCCCTCCAGTCGACCGCGAGACGCATCCAACTGCTGCGCGAGCTGGTCGACGAGAGATCGCCCCGTCACCGCGGCATACCTGGAGGCCTGACAGAAGCGTTGGATGATCGGAGCAGCATCGCCACGGCGGTACTGCTCCAAGGCGTCGAAGTACTGCTCCGTGCCGGTCAGCAACCCCGCCGAGAGCGGCACGGTGGTGTGCGTTGCGAGTCCCTTGCCCCGGAGAAGTGCCTGGGCGAGCGCACGACCGGTGCGCCCGTTCCCATCGACGAAGGGGTGGATCGTCTCGAACTGGGCATGCGCGACGGCGATCTGCACCAGCACCGGCAGATCGTCACGACGCATGAAACCGACGAGGTCGTCGAGCGCGCCCTGCACCAGCTCGTGCTGCGGTGCGATGAACGTCGCCCCGCGCGGGCCTGCAGTATCCCGGTTCCCGATCCAGACGAGCTCGCCTCGCAGCCGACCCGCCTCGCGCTCGAGCCCTGGCTGACGGGTCAGGAGCTCCCGATGCATCGCGAGGATGCTGACGAGGTCGAGATCTGCCGAGAGCCTCAGCGCCGCCTCCATCGCACGCACATTGCCCACGACGGTCGCGGCGTTCGCTCGCGACTCCTCTCCCAATTCGGCGAGCGCGAGCTGCTTCGCCGAGGCCGTCAGCTGTTCGATCTGGGAGCTCGACGAGCTCTCCGTGCGCAGGAGGATCGCTGACATCGGGCCGAGCGCGGGGTTCTGTTTACCCAACTGGGCCACGGCGTGGAAGTCGAATTCGATGAGGAACCGGGTGGCGTCGGCGACCTCGGCGGCGAGAGCACCTGACAGATGAGCACTCCATGCGGCAATCGGCGGAGCGACGGCGGACTGGTACTCACCCGTCTGGCGTGCCACCTCGGCGTTGGAGTAGTGCTCCACAGAACGCGGGCGCCAGGTGCGCACCTCGAATCCGAGGGGTGCGATCGGCACCCGATCGATCTCGACATGTGTTACCACGCTCTCATTTTACTAACACTTCTAACCGAAAGTGTTAGTAATCGAGCACGGTACTAACGCTTCGGGGCGACCCAAGTCGGAGAGCCACCAGGCAGGCGGGCGGGAGCACCCGCTCTGCAGCGCCATGGCGAGGCGCGTAGGGTGAGGGGATGACCGAAACCGACGACGCTCGCGTCGGCCTCTACATCGACTTCGACAACATCGTCATCTCGCGCTACCAGCAGCTGCACGGCCGCCAGGCGTTCCAGCGCGACGGCATCCGCGACTTCGACCGCACCGCCCCCGGCGCCGACACCGAGATCGCCGCCCGCCTCACCGCCGCTACCGTCGACTTCGACGCGATCGTCGACTTCGCCGCCAGCTTCGGCACCATCGTGGTCAACCGCGCCTACGCCGACTGGTCGGTGCCCGTCAACGCGAGCTACCAGCGCCAGCTCATGTCGCGCGCGGTCGACCTCACCCAGCTGTTCACCACCACCACGCGCGGCACCAAGAACGGGGCCGACATCCGCCTCGCCGTCGACGTGGTCGAAGACCTCTTCCGCCTGGCCGACCTCACCCACGTCATCATCGTGGCCGGCGACTCCGACTACATCGCGCTCGCCCAGAAGTCGAAGCGCCTCGGCCGCTTCGTGGTGGGTATCGGCGTGGCCGGCTCGTCGAGCACGTCGCTCGCCGCGGCCTGCGACGAGTTCGAGCACTACGACTCCCTGCCCGGGGTAGAGCGGGTTCCGGATGCGCGTGCCACCCGCACAGAGACGGATGCGTCCGCGAGCCAGACGAAGCAGGGCGGCGGTCGCAAGAAGGCGGCCGCCACGTCCACAGACTCGGCGTCGAGTACGTCCGCAGCCGACCCCGCCGCACCCTCCGGAACGGCCGGCACCGCCGCTCCGGCACCCACCCGCGGTCGCCGCGCCAAGCCGCAGGATGCGCCCGCAGCCGACCCCGCCGAGGCCGGCAGCGGCACTCCCGCATCCACCTCCCGACGCGTGACGGTGCCCGTGTTCTCGCACGCCCCCGAACCCTCCTTCGACGACACCGACGACGACACGGTCGAGCTCCCCGACCCGCAAGCGGTCGCCACCGAACTGCTCCGCCGCGCGCTTCAGATCGGTCACGCCAAGGGCGACGGCGACGAGTGGCTCAACACCGGCAACGTGAAGAACCAGATGCGCCGCATGGACCCCTCGTTCAACGAGAAGCCCCTGGGCTTCCGCTCCTTCTCCGACTTCCTGGCCTCCCGCGCCGACATCGCCGACCTCCAAGAAGACGGCTCCCAACGCCTCATCCGCCTCCACCGCGCCTGACGACGACACGTGGCATCATGGATTCGTGAATCCGATGATTGATCACCTTTCCCTCGCCTACGAGGAGACGTTCGCCGAGTTCGACGACACCGAGGTACGACTCTGGGACAGCACGTCCTCCGACGGATTGGGGCTCTGAGGCGCCTCAGTGTGGGGCGGAGAGGGCGAGAAAGGCGCGGGCGCCTGATCGGGCACGGGAGGCGATGAGGTCGGTGTCGTCGAGGATGCCGGGTGCGAAGAGGGCCTGGTCGAGAGTCGCGCCCAACACCAGGTAGGAGAAGTGCTGCGCCGCCGCCTCGGGATCGTCGACCCGCAGCATGCCGCTGGAGGCATATCTCCCGAGGCGCTGAGCCAGGGCGCGCATCACCCGGGCCGGGACGCGCTCGTAGTAGTCGGCAGCGAGTTCGGGAAAGCGGGCGACCTCGCCGATGAGAAGCCGCCGGGTGGCCAGCACGCGGGGCTGCAGCACCGCACGCGCGTGGGCGAGGGCGAACGTGGTGAATTCGTCGTCGAGCGCCGTCGCCGAGACCTCGCCGTCCGGCCGATCGACCCATTCGGCGATGAACGCCTCGGCGGTCTCCGTGGCGTGCTCGATCGCTGCCCGGAACAGCACAGCCTTGCTCTCGAACAGGTTGTAGACCGTGCGTTTGGCCACACCGGCCTCCGAGGCGAGCGCGTCGACGTTGCCGCCGAGGTACCCGTGCTCGAGAAAATGCCCGACGGCGGCGTCGAGGATGAGCGCCCGTGAGCGGATCTGGCGGGGATCGGTTGCGGTGACGTTCGGCACCCTGCCATCATGCACTCATCAGTGCACTAATGCACGCACTGGTGCAGAACATGCATCCTGAAACCCCGAAAGCCGAGGGAGCCCGCCATGCCGACCGCCGACACCCCCACGAAGAACGAATTCGACGGCGCCGCCGCCGTCACGCGGTCGATGCTCGGCTGGGGCGTCGTGGCCGGGCCCTTCTACCTGGTTTTCGGTCTCGTGCTCGCCCTCACCCGCCCCGGCTTCGACCTCTCCCGCGACGCGCTCAGCCTCCTTCTGCTCGGCGACCTCGGCTGGCTGCAGCTGCTCAACCTGGGTCTCGCCGGCGTCATGACCCTGGTGGCCGCGATCGGCCTCGCCCGCACCCCGGCATGGTCACGGGTAGCCGCCGTCCTCGTCGGTGTCTACGGGGTCTGCCTCGTGCTGAGCGCGTTCTTCCCGCCCGATGCCACGGGCGCCTTCCCTCCCGGCACCTCCGGCGGAGTCTTCACCACGAGCGGCATGCTGCACCTCGTGTTCGGCGGACTCGGCTTCGTGTGCCTAGGCGCCGCCGCGATCGTGGCGGGCTCGTGGGCGAAGCGGCATGTCTCGCCCACCGCCGGCATCCTCTCCCGGATCGCCGGCATCGTCGTGATCGTCGCGTTCGCCGCCGGTGGCGCACTCTCCGGCGGCCCCGCCGGCGTGGCCCTCCTCTGGCTGGCGGTGCTGGCCGGATGGGCGTGGCTGGCCCTCATCAGCGTCGCCGCCTACCGCGCGGTGCCGCATCCGCTGCTCGCCCGCCGCCCGGTCGAGGCGAAGGCCGCCTGAACGATCGGCGACCGATTCCGACACATCGGCCCCGCTGTCGGCGGCAGGGCCTAGCATCGAGCCATGCCATTGATCGGTGAGTACGAACCAGGAACGAGCGACTGGGCACGCAAGCAGCTCGACGTCTACGAGGCCTCCGGCGGCACGGAGGCCACCGAACTCCACGGGATGGGTGTCATCATCCTCACCAGCGTCGGCGCGAAGACCGGCAAGATCCGCAAGACGCCCCTGATGCGGGTCGAGCACGACGGCGACTACGCCGTGGTCGCCTCGCTCGGCGGCGCCCCGAAGCACCCCGTGTGGTACTACAACATCGTCAAAGAGCCGCACGTCGAGCTGCAAGACCGCACCGAGAAGCACGACTACACCGCCCGCGAGGTGTTCGGCGACGAGAAGGCCCTCTGGTGGGAGCGCGCGGTCGCGGCCTACCCGCCCTACGCCGACTACCAGAAGAAGACCGACCGCGAGATCCCGGTCTTCGTGCTCACCCGCCGTCCCGACGAAAACTGAACGGAGCGATCATGCCCACCATCCCCGAGCTCCTCGCCACCAATCTGCACGACGTCTTCGGCAACCGCGACGCCGCGTCGCGCCGCGCCGCCATCGAGGCGAGCTTCTCACCCGAGGTCGTGTTCATCGACCCCGAAGAGACCGTCACCGGATGGGACGCCCTCGAAGCGAAAGCCGCCGGTCTTCTGGCCACGGCCCCCGACAGCTTCGAATTCCGTGAGGACGGCGTGCTCTACACCGGCGACGGCGTCGGCGCGCTGGCCTGGACCTTCGGGCCCGAGGGCACTCCCGTGGCGCGGGGCATCGACATCGTGACGGTGGCCGACAGCCGCATCGTCGAGCTGCGCACCCTCCTGCACGAGTAGGGCAGCACGAATAGGCTCGGGAGCATGACCGAACCCACCGAGGAGCAGCTCGAAGCCTCACAGCACACCGACAAGCGCACCGTGGGCGGCGAGCTCCGCTACTACCTCAAAGACGTCGGGGCGCACCTGGCGAAGCTCAACCAGCCGTTCAACCCCGACGGTCTCGAGGCCTGGTTCACTCCCGACGGCACGTTCCACGCCGAGGGTGTCGGCGCGAACGCCGCACTGCCCGGAATGCTCGGCGCCGCGGCCGTCACGGCCATCAACGCCGGCTGAGAACGGAGCGCCGATGGGCGATCAGCTGTCCGCCGACGACGCCCGCATCCTCTCCCTCGAATCGGAGTCGCTGCTCGGCCACACCCTCAAGCTGATCGTGGTCGAGCCGGGCGCTCCGCTCTCCGTCGACCAGCTGCGCCGCTCCGTGGCGGAGCGCCTGCCACGGGTGCCCAGGGCGCAGGAGCGGATCGACACCACCTCCGGCCCACCCCGCTGGGTACGGGCCGACACGGTCGACCTCGACTACCACGTGCGCGCGCGTGCGGGAGAGTGCGCCGACGACGACCAGGTGCGCCTCCTCGTGAGCGAGCTCATGTCGGAGCACCTCGACCGCTCCCACCCGCTCTGGACGTTCGACGTGATCGGTCCCCTTCCCGACGGCCGGCAGGCGATCGCGGCGCGCATCCACCACGCCATGGCCGACGGCATCGCCGCGGTCCGCTTTCTCGAAGCGGTGCTGCTCGACCCGCACGATGCGCCGGTGCACGAGAGCGGGATGCGGCCGGCACGTCCCGCGAGCGCAGCGGCCGCGCATCCGCTCACCCCGCTCGACGAGGTGCGGAGACTCCCCGCCGTCGTCGCACGCGAGCTCGGCCACCCTGGTGGGCGTTCTCCCTTCGACCGGCCGGTGACGAGCGCACGGGAGCTCGCCTTCTGCGCCCTGCCCTTGGCGGGCATGCGGGCGATCGGTGCGTCGAGGCCGAGTCACGCCACGGTCAACGACGTGCTGCTGGCCAGCGTGGCAGGCGGACTCGCGACGTGGCCGACGACGACGGCGAGCGGCGTGGGGCGAACGCCGGGACGGCTGCGCGCGCAGGTGCCGGTGAGTCTGCACCATCGCGCCGAGGAGGGCGGGTCGCTCGGCAACCACGATTCGTTCCTCGACGTCGACCTGCCACTGGGCCCGATGCATCCGGCAGAGCGGCTCGACGCGATCAGCGCCCAGACGCGCACGGCGAAGCAGAGCGACGACGCCGCCGTGCTCTACGACCTCATGCACGCGCTCGGGCGGCTCGGCAGCGTGGGGGCCACCACGGCCGATCTGCTCACCGGCAGCGCGCGGGAGTTCGCCGTCGCGGTCTCGAACGTGCCCGGTCCCCGCGTGGCCGTGTCGGTGGCGGGCCGGCGGGTGACGCAGCTGTACTCGTCGTCGGAGCCGGGTGCCCACCACGCTCTTCGCATCGCCGCGATCTCCGACGCCGACACGCTGGGCATCGGATTCAGCACCGACCCCACGGCCCTGCCCGGCATCGCCGACCTCGCCACCGCCACCCTCGCCGCATTCACCCGGCTGCAGAGCGCCACGCTGTCGCCCTGACGGGTCGGGAACGATCGCCGCCCACCACGCCGCGCATCCCTGCCCACTCGGCCCCGCACATCCGCCACCCCGCCGATGGCACAGGGCGCGAGCCGTCGGCGACCGAGCCGTCACGACCCGGGTAGGCTCATCACGATGGGGATCAGTGGTGGCGGGACGCGGTCGGCAGGCGGCCGATTCCCGCTGGCGATGGCCGAATCCGGACGACCGAGCGGACTTGTCGTCGGGACTCTCGTCGCGGTGCTCATCACGGTGGCCCTCTTCCAGACGGGTCCGGTGCTGCGGGCGCTGCTCCCGGCCGAGCTGTTCGAGCAGGGCGGCGTCGCGGCCATCACGCCCGCGTTCCTCGTGGTGTGGCTGCTGCTCTGGCTGTGGCTGCGATTCAAGGAGCGCCGGCCGTTCGCGAGCATCGGCTTCCGCGAGCCGTCGCGAGCGGGATTCCGGGTGGCCCGCGGTGCCGGCATCGCCCTGGCCCAGCTCGCCGTCTACCTCGTGGTCGGGCTCGCGACGGGGTCTCTCGTGTTCGCGACCACCGCATCCGGCGAGCTGGTGCACACGCAGGCGCTCGGCTGGGTGTTCGTCGCCCTCGTCGCCTTCGCCGTGCAGAGCGGGGCCGAGGAGATCGTCGCGCGCGGTTACCTGGTGCAGGTGTGGTACCCGAAGACCGGCGTGCTGGGGGCCCTGATCGTCTCGGCGGTCTACTTCACCGTGGGTCACTCCTTCTCCGAGGAGTTCAGCCTGCTGCCGATCATCGACATGACGCTGTACTCGGTGGTGGCCGTGTTCTGGGTGCTGGCCGAGGGAGGGCTGTGGGGCCTCATCGCGTACCACGCCACCTGGAACTGGGCGCAGGGCAGCCTCTTCGGCATCTCGGTGTCGGGCCAGGAGCCGCCGAACTCGCTCTTCGTGGTGAACGTCACCTCGGGCGCCGATCCGGTGCTGAGCGGCGGCGACTACGGGGCGGAGGGGTCGCTGGTCGACATCGTCGTGCTGCTGGTGCTGGCGGCCTGCGCCGCCTGGGCGTGGCGGCGTGCGACTGCGGCACGCTCGCTGTCGCCGCACTCGGCCTCTCCCCATCCGGCGGAAGCCCCGTGACCCGCCGCCTCGAACGCCCCGGGCCCCTGCTCGCGCTCGTCTTCGCGCTGGGTTTCGCGCTCACGGTCGCGATCCCGTTCGCCGTGAACGCTGCCATCGTCGATCCCCGGGTGCACGACCTCCCGGCCACCGGCGCCTCCATCAGCTACCAGCCCGTCGACGGCAGTGCGGGCGTGGCCTATCGAGCCCCCGGCGGCTGGTTCTACCGCGAGTCGGAGGTGGGCAGCGACAGCCAGCGCTTCAGCGCGCCCGGCGAGTCGGCGAGCATCGAGGTGCGGTTCGTGCCGGCGCGCACGACGGCACGGGCGACGCTCGAGGATGCACGGGGTCAGGATGCGGGCGGGCTCGACCTGCAGACGGTGGCGGCCGGGCCGTCGGCGTCGCGCGGCGAGCGGCTGTGGGCGATGCTGCCCGACGGCGGTGCCGTGGGCGTCGCGCAGATCGACGTCTCCGGCTGGGCGGTCGTCGTGACCGCGAGTGGCACCGCCCCCGGCGGAGCCTGGACGATCGTCCCCGATCTCCTCGCCTCGGTCACCACCACCGAGGCCGAGTCCCACACGACAGACACCACGGACGGCGCCTCGTGAGCGTTCCCCACATCCCGCAGCCGCCTTCGCCGCCCCTCGCGCATCCGCGGTGGTCACCCGTGTGGAGGCTCGCCCAGCCGATGAGCTGGCTGCTCGTGCCGCTGACGCTCGCGGGAGCCGTGGCGGTGGTGTGGTACCGGCTGCCGACGGTCGTCGCCGACCCCGTGGTGGCCGTCGTGGCCGTGGGCGCGCAGGCGGTGCTCGGGGCGCTGCTGCTTCTGCTGCTGTGGGCGATCGACCCGCTTCGACCGCTCGGCCGTCCGTGGATCATCGTCGCCACGGCGGTCGTGTGGGGTGGGGGCATGTGCGTCTTCCTGTCGGGCTTCCTCAACGAGCAGATCGACGCGGTCGCGGCGAAGCTCAGTCTCGACCCCGACCTCGTGCTGTCGGCGCCTGTGATCGAGGAGGCCGTGAAGCTCCTCGGCGTGCTGGCGCTCATCGGCGTCGGCCGCCGCTGGGTGCGTGACCCGCTCGATGGATTCGTGCTGGGCGCCGCAGTGGGCATCGGGTTCCTCACCGTCGAGAACGTGACCTACGCCCTGTCGGCCGCAGCCGAGGCGCGCGACGCCGCGGTGCCGGTGACCGAGGCCGTGACGCAGTCGCTGCTCGTGCGCAGTGCCCTCGCGGTGGGGTCGCACTCGCTCTACGCGGGCATCGCCGGTTTCGGCCTGGCGGCGCTCATCGTGCTGCACGGTCGCGGTCGCACCGGTCGTGGCATCGCTGTGTTCGCTGCGGCCCTCACGACCACCCTCGCCGCGCACCTGCTGTGGGACGCCGAGTGGGGCCTCACCTCACCGGCCAATGTCATCCCGCCCGCCGTCATCGCGGTGGCACTCGTCGTCATCGCCGCCGTCCTCCTGCGCCGCGGCCGCCTCCGCCTGCGCACCCCCACCCCGGCCCCGGCCGACGCCCCCGGCACCCCCGCGTCAGCGCCCTGATTCGCGCCTCATCCCGCCGCGCGGCGGCCGGGCGCGGCAGGATGAGGGGATGGAGATTCCGGAGTGGGCGGTGGTGCCGCTGCTGCGGGCGCTGCGGGCGAATCGGGTGTTCGTGACCGAGGAGGGTGCACGGCGGCGGGTGCGCGAGCGTGAGTTGCGCCCCGTGAGCTACGGGCCGCCCACGCGACTCGCGGGCGACCTCGAGGTGTCGGTGTCGCATCGGCCCTGGCCGGTCTACACGATCGCGCCGCGCGCCGGCGAGGCGGCACCGGATGCGTGGGGCGCCGTGGTGTACGTGCACGGCGGCGGCTGGGTGGGCGAGGTGGCGCGGCAGCACTGGCGGCTGGTGGCGCAGCTCGCCGTGGAGGCCCGCACCGCGGTGGTGCTGCCGATCTACCCGCTCGTGCCGTTCGGCACGGCCGCCGAAGTGGTGGCCGGGGTGGTGCAGCTGGTGCGCGAATGCGGCGAGCGCTTCGGGCCCACGGTGCTCGCGGGCGACTCGGCGGGCGGGCAGATCGCGCTATCCGCAGCGATGGCGCTCCGCGACGGCACGAAGCCGGAGCCGCTCGTGCTGCCGCGCACCGTGCTCATCTCGCCCGCCCTCGACCTCACCTGGAGCAACCCGCGCATCCCGCTCGTGCAGCCCTCCGACCCCTGGCTCGCCACTCCCGGCGGCCGGGTTCTGGCCGAGCACTGGCGGGGCGACCTCGACCTGCGAGACCCGGTGGTGAGCCCCCTCGCCGGACGCCTCGAGGGCCTCGGCCCGCTCACGCTCTTCACCGGCACGCGCGACGTGCTGAACCCCGACGCCCACCTGCTCGCCCGCCGTGCCGCGGAGGCCGGCGTGCCGCTCGAGCTGCACGAGGGCGTGGGCAAGGTGCACGTCTATCCGCTGCTGCCGACGGCGTCGGGGCGGGCGGCGCGGGCCGAGATCGTCCGCAGCATCGCCGGAGCCCTCAGTTCTGCATAAGAATCCGGGGTGGCATCGACACTATGCACACGCCACCCCGGATTCTTATGCAGAACCGTGCGCGCCTTCGAGCGCGTCGCGCACCAACCCCCTCAACCGCGGCACCGTCTCCCCCTCGAACCACGGATTGCGCACCCGCCACCCCCGCGTGAGCGGCGAGGGATGCACGATCGGGAACAGCGGCAGCCGCGTGCCCGCCTCCCGCACGGTGTCGGTGAGCGTGCGCCCGCGCTCCGCTCCCAGGTACCGCCGCTGGGCGTACGCGCCGACGAGCACCGTGAGCCGCACGTCGCCGAGCAACTCGAGCACCTGCGGGTGCCACAGCTCGGCGAACCCCGGCCGCGGCGGTGCATCGCCGCTGGCCGCCTTGCCCGGGTAGTAGAAGTCCATGGGCACGATGGCCACGCGATCGGCATCGTAGAACTCCTCGTCGCTGACGCCCAGCCACTGCCGCAGCAGCGCTCCGCTCGCGTCGTCGAACGGAACACCGCTCGCCTGAGCCCGCCGTCCAGGCGCCTGGCTCACGATGAGCATCCGCGACCGCTCCGAGCCCACCACCAGCGGCTCCCACCCGAGCTCGGTCGCCCACGCGTTCGACCGGTGCGCGGCCACCTCGGCCCGAAGGCGCCCGAACGCGGTGCCCTCCGCGGTCTCGGTCATCGCGATGCGGCCCGGGCGGTCCGCGCCTCGGGGTCGGGCCCGTTCGCGGCCCGGCCGCCGTCGACCGGCAGCACGGCACCCGACACGAACGACGACGCGGGCGAGAGCAGGAAGGCCACGACCTCGGCGACCTCCGCCGCCTCGCCGACCCGCCCGAGCGGGTGCAGCTGCGCCATCTGCGCGTCGGCATCCGGATGCGCCAGCCGGTACTCGTCGTACCGGTCGGTGCGCACCGAGCCCAGCGCGACCGCGTTGACCCGGATGCCGTCCGGCCCGTGGTCGACCGCCGCCGCCCTGGTCATCCCCTCCACGGCGGCCTTCGCCGTCGCGTACGGCAGGGCTCCTCGCACCGGGCGTTGCGCCTGGTGCGAGGACACGTTGACGATCGAGCCGCCACGCCCGTGGGCGAGCAGGTGGGTCACCGCGGTGTGGGTGCCCGTCACCGCGAGGCGCAGGTTCGCCGTGACGAGCTCGAGGATGCGCGCGGCCGTGTCGTCCGCGATCCCCGCGGTCTCGAGCGTGGCCGCGTTGTTCACCCAGCCCCGCAAGGGAGCGAGCTCCTCGGCCAGCGTCGCCGCCCGGGCGGCGACGGCCGGATCCCCGGCATCACCGATCACGAACACCGGTCCGGGCCGGGCGACCGCGGGCGCAGGCGGCACCCGGGCCTCCGGCACCCGGGCTCCCGGCACCAAGGCTCCCGGCACCCGCACCTCCGGTGCCGCCTCCGCCCCGTCGTGCCGATCGATCACCACCACCCGCGCCTCGGCCGACAACCGCTCGGCGATCGCCCGCCCGACCCCCTGCGCACCGCCCGTCACCACGTACGACACCCGCTCCCGCGCCTCAGCCATACCTCCAGCCAACCACGCCGTGCCCCCGCGCGAGCGCCTCCCCCTCGACCGCGCTACGGTGACGCTCATGAACCCCGTCATCACCGGAACCACCATGCCCATCCTCGAGATCACCCTCGACGCCGGCGAGGCCGTCGTCGCCGAGGGTGGCGACGTGGCCTGGCTCACGCCCGGCATGCACCTCGACACCTCGACCGCGCACGGCAGCGGCGGCCAGGGCGGGTTCATGAGCGGCCTCAAGCGCGTGCTCGGCGGCGCGCAGCTCTTCCTCACGCAGTACACGGCACCGCCGCAGGGCGGACTGGTGGCGTTCGCCGCCCAGCTGCCGGGCACCATCCGCGAGATGCGCATTGACCCCAGCGACACGTTCATGATCCAGCAGGGCTCCTACACCGCGAGCACTCCGGGCGTCGAGGTGTCGGTGGGCCTGCAGAAGAAGCTCGGCGCGGGCGTCTTCGGCGGCGCGGGAGTGGTGTTCCAGAAGCTGGCAGGCTCCGGCACCGCGTGGGTGCAACTGGCGGGCGAGCTCACCGAGTACGAGTTGAAGGCGGGCGAGTCGCTCCTCATCCACCCCGGGCACCTCGCCATGTTCCGGGCCGAGATGCCGCTGGAGTTCGCGACGGTCAAGGGCATCAAGAACAAGTTCTTCGGCGACTCCCTCTTCCTCGCGGAGCTGCACGGTCCGGGCCACGTGTGGCTGCAGTCGATGACCCCGGCGAAGCTGGCCGCCGCGATCGAGCCCTACCTGCCCGATCGTTCCGGCGACAAGAGCTGAGCGAACCCCGCCCGGAGCGCGGAGCGCAGCATCCAGTCGGGCCAGACCTCCAGCAGTCCTCCCGGCAGCTGCACCTCGTCGACCGCGGTGCGGGTCTCCCACGCCCGCACAATCATCCGCGCCACCTCGTCGAACCGCTCGGCCTGCCGCATCAGGAACCCGAGATCGACCGGCTCTCCGTGCCCGGGCACGATCACCTCATCGCTCCGGATGCGCGGTGCGAGCGCCCGCAACGCCCCGCCCCAGCCGAGCGGGTACGATCCGGAGCCGAACATCGGCGGCCCGGACTGCTCGATCACGTCTCCGAGCGCCCACACGCCGGCGTCGGGCACGTGCACGGCGAGGTCGGTGTCGGTGTGCCCCGGCGGGAGCGGAACCAGATCGATCGGCCGCCCGCCGGGCGCGATGCGCATCGCGCCGCCCGCCACCCCCGGCACCACCACCGTCGGCACCGTGAGCACCACCTCGCCCCAGTCCTTGTCGGGCTCACGCTGCGCATCCGCCTGCACGGCCGCCAGTCGCGGCCCCTCGAACCGCTCGAAGTGCGCGGCGATCCCCGCGTGGCCGTAGACGGGCACCCCGAGCCCGACGAACACCTGGTTGCCGAAGGTGTGGTCGTAGTGCGCGTGGGTGTTGACCGCGGCGACGACCGGCAGGCCGAAGGCAGCGTCCACGTCGTCGACGATCTCGCGCGCCTCCGCCGGATTTTTGCGCGTGTCCACCACGGTGACGCCCGAGGGCCCGACCACGGCCACCACCGACACGTCGACCGGCTGATAGCGCCGATGGAACACGCCGGCACCGACCTCGTCCCAGTCCCGTGCCGCAATCATCCGATCACGCTACTCTGGTGCCGCGGTCACGGTGGCCGCGGCACGGGGGTGGGGATGCACGGGGCACGGGTGACGGCGGCGCGGTTCTGGTTCGGGGGCATCGCGGTGATCGTGGGCGCGGCCCTGGTCATCCAACTGGTTCTCGTGTTCACCGGCGGGCAGGACGTCAACTCGTTCCAGCCGACCACGAACCAGAGCCTCGGCGAGAAGCTGATCAACCTGTTCAGCTACTTCACCATCCAGAGCAACCTGTTCGTGCTCGGCACCTCGATCGCGCTGGCCGCGAGCATCCATCGCGACGGCCGCCTGTGGCGGGTGCTGCGGATGGACGCGATGCTCGGCATCATCATCACCGGCATCGTTTACGACTTCGTGCTGGCCTCCCTGGTGCACCCCACCGGATGGGCGCTGGCCGCCACGATCGGCTTCCACTACATCTCCCCGTGGGCCACGCTGCTCGGCTGGCTGCTGTTCGGCCCGCGGCCCCGGATGGGCTGGCGCACCATGGCGTTCGCGTTCATCTGGCCGCTGCTCTGGCTCGTCTACACCTTCGTGCGGGGCGCGATCACCGGCTGGTACCCCTACCCCTTCCTCGACGTCGATCTCATCGGGTTCGCCGACTCGATCCGCAACTCGGCGGTCATCCTGCTCGTGGCCATCGCGATCGCGGCACTGCTGACCCTGCTCGACAAGCACCTCCCGGCACTCGTGCGCGAGCCCGCGGCGCCTCGCGACTGACCGGCTCGCGACCGTCGGCGCTCGCACCCCACGTAGGCTGGTGGCATGGCCACTCTGCTGCTCATCAGGCACGGGCGCACCACCGCGAACGCCGGCGGTCTGCTCGCGGGCCGCACGCCCGGCGTGGAGCTCGACGAGATCGGCCGTCGTCAGGTGCGCGCCACCGGTGAGCGGCTCGCGGGAGTGCGGCTCGCGGGAATCGTGACCAGTCCGCTCGAACGGTGCGTGCAGACCGCGCAGGCGATCCTCGCCCAGCAGCCCGTCGACGGCGCCGACGGACTCGAGCTCGGCCTCGAGTTCGACGACCGCCTCCTCGAGTGCGACTACGGAGACTGGCAGGGCAACGCGCTGAAGACCCTCTCCGCCGATCCGCTCTGGGCCACGGTGCAGGCCCAGCCCTCCGCCGTCGTGTTCCCCGGCGGCGAGTCGATGGCGGGCATGCAGGCCAGGGCCGTCGCCGCCGTGCGCGAGCACGACGCGGCGGTCGAGGCCGCTCACGGCCACGAGGCGGTCTGGGCGGCGGTGAGTCACGGTGACATCATCAAGGCGGTGCTGGCGGATGCGCTCGGCATGCATCTCGATCTCTTCCAGCGCATCTCGGTGGGACCCGCATCCGTCTCCGTCGTGCGCTACGGGCCGAAGCGCCCCGATGTGGTGGCGATGAACACCGAGGCCGGTCCCCTCGACTGGCTCACCGCATCCTCGCCCGGGCCCGAAGAGGTCGTCGGCGGCGGCGACATCGCCCGCCCGCAGACGGCCGCACGCCCCTAGGCTGGAGTCATGCCTACGATCGTGCACGAGTTCGACTGGCCCGACCGTGTCGTCATCGGCACGATCGGCCGGCCGGGTGAGCGCACCTTCTATCTGCAGGCCCGCACCGGCTCCCGCATCGTGAGCGCGTCGCTCGAGAAGGAGCAGTCGGCGCTGCTGGCGGAGAAGATCGACGAGATCCTCGACCAGCTCATGGCCGGCGAGGGCAACCCGTTCAGCGTTCCGGCGGTCACCCCCGTCGAGCTCGTCGACAACGAGCCGCTCGACCAGCCCGTGCAAGAGGAGTTCCGCACCGGGACGATGAGCCTGGGCTGGGATCCGTCGACCGCGCAGATCGTGCTCGAGGCCTTCCCGCTGGTCGTCCCCGACGACGACGAGGACGATGACGACGGCCCGGGCATCCCCGCCGGCGTCTACAGCCTCGACGAGGCCGAGCAGGCGCTCGAGGCGGCCCTCGCCGACGCCGCCGGCATCGACGAGCTCATCGAGCGCGAGACGATCGAGCCCGAGGAGGTGCTCCTCGTGCGCATGCCCGTGGGCACGGCCCGCGCTTTCGCCAAGCGCACCCGCGAGATCGTGGGTGCGGGCCGCGATCTGTGCCCGCTGTGCGGCCTGCCGATCGACCCCGACGGCCACGACTGCGTCTTCCCGGGCGGCCTGTGACCGGCGACGGCCTCGCCGCATCCGGGGGCGACGGCTCGACCGGGCTCGAGCTCGAGGGTCGCATCACGACCGCCTCCAACGCCACCTTCCTCGCCCGGCTCGACGACGCGCGCGTGGTCTACAAGCCGATCGAGGGCGAGAAGCCGCTCTGGGATTTCCCCTCCGGCCTGCTCGCGCACCGCGAGGTGGCGGCCTACCTCGTCTCGGAGCAGCTGGGCTGGAACGTGGTGCCCCGCACCTGGCTCGGCGACGGCCCGTTCGGCCCGGGGATGCTGCAGCTGTGGCAGCAGTCCGACCCCGAGCAG
This sequence comes from Herbiconiux moechotypicola, assembly GCF_024979255.1. GTDB lineage: Bacteria > Actinomycetota > Actinomycetes > Actinomycetales > Microbacteriaceae > Herbiconiux > Herbiconiux moechotypicola. The sequence goes on along the minus strand of NZ_JANLCN010000005.1, from coordinate 258,034 downwards.
GAGGCGGTCGACCTCCTCCCGCTCGAGGCGGTTCCGGATGCGGGGTGGTGCGTCGTGTTCGAGGGCAGCGATCCCGACGACCGACCCGTGGCGCTCGTGCACGAGGACTCGGCGGCGCTGCGGCGTATGGCGGTGTTCGACGTGCTCACCAACAACGCCGACCGCAAGGGCGGGCATGTGCTCGGCATGCCCGACGGGCACCGTTTCGGCGTCGACCACGGACTCACCTTCCACGCCGAGCACAAGCTCCGCACGGTGCTGTGGGGGTGGATCGGCGAGCCGTTGAACGACGGCGAGCTCGACGGTGTGATGCGGGTGCAGGAGTCGCTCGAGCGCGGGGCTCTCGCCTCCGCACTCGAACCCCTGCTCACCGCCGAAGAGCTCGACGCCTTCGCGCTCCGCTGCGAGAGCCTGATCGCCGATGCGGTCTTCCCGGCCCCGGCGGGTGACATGCCGCCCGTGCCGTGGCCGCTGTTCTGAGCGGCCACGCCGCCGCGGCGCTGCGTTTCAGGCCCGGTCTGGGTCTCCACCCGGCAGGTCGACCAGGATCTTCAGCCCCCTTCCCTCGCGCAAGGTGCGGATGCCGTCGTCGAGCAGACCGTCGAGCGGGATGTGCGCCACCCAGCCCGTGATGTCGTAGCCGCCGGCCGCCATGATGGCGATCGTGTCGTCGAAGTCGGGGCCCGAGTAGGCCAGGCAGCCGAGGATCTCCACCTCTCCGAGGAGCACGGTGTTGCCCGGGAACGGCGGCTCCTTCTCGTAGGTCGCCACCACCACGACCTGCCCGCGCGCCCGCACCGACTCGCAGGCGCTGCGGAAGCTGGCCGCTACCCCCGCGCAGTCGAAGGCCACGTCGGCACCCGCTCCGCCGGTGAACCCGCTCACCGCCGAGGCCAGGTCGACCGCGGTGGGGTCGACCACATCCGTCGCCCCCAGCGCTTGGATGCCGGCCCGGCGTTCAGCCGAGGGTTCGACCACGAGCACCGAGGTCACGCCGCGCGCCCGCAGCCCGAGGAAGGTGCCGATGCCGATGGGCCCGGCGCCGAACACGAGCACCTTCGATTCGGGGCTGAGCCGCGCGCGGTTGATGGCGTGCGTGGTCACCGCCATCGGCTCCACCAGGGCCCCGAGTTCGAGCGACACCGTGTCAGGCAGCCGGTGCACCATGAAGTCCTTCACCACCGTGAACTGCGAGAGCCCGCCACCGGTGCCCGAGAGCCCGTGCAGGGCGAAGCTGGTGCAGAGGTTGGGCATGCCCTCCAGGCAGCGCGGGCACTCGTCGCACGGGTAGAGACCTTCGACGCACACGCGGTCGCCGGGCGCTACGGTGGCCACTCCGGCGCCTGTGGCGACGACGGTGCCCGAGAACTCGTGACCGATGACGATCGGCCGGGATGCCCCCGTGCGCGGGTGCGTGCCCTGCGGGATCCAGGCGGGGCCGGAGTAGTACTCGTGCACGTCGGTGCCGCAGATGCCGTTGTACGCCACGCGGATCTTTACCTCGCCCGGTCCCGGTTCGGGTTCGGGGATCTCGTCGATCCGCACGTCCTGCGTGTCGTGGTACCGCGCTGCCAGCACTGTGAACTCCTTCGTCCTCGTGTCGTCGCCGTGTTATGGCAGCGCTATCATACCGTGTCGATGCGCTCCAGCAGCTCGTCGATCTGGTCGGTGCCCAGGATGCGGTCGGCGGTGATGAGGGCGAGGCCGGTGACGCCCGCCACCTCGCCGAGCTCGGAGACGCCGATCACGAGGTTGCGGGTGGCCAGGGGCTGCGAGCGCTGGTACACCCGCTCGCGCACGCCGCTCAGCAGCACCTCGCCGCACTCCGCGAGCTGGCCGGAGAGCACGATGGTCTCGGGGTTGAGGATGCTCACGAGGTCGGCGACCGCGTCACCGAGCACCCGACCGGCCTGCCTGACCAGACGCACCGCATCGAGGTCACCCTGCCGCACCAGGCCGACGACCGCGGCCACGTCGCCCGCGTGCGCGCCCAGCGCATCCAGATCGCGGATGATCGCCCAGCCACTGGCGTAGGCCTCGACACAGCCGACGTTGCCGCAGCGGCACGGCAGCCCCTCCGCCCCGTCGGCCACCGCGGCGCGGGTGTGGCCGATGTCGCCGGCCGCACCCTCGCCGCCGCGGATGATGGCGCTGTTGAACACGAGCCCTGAGCCGATGCCGGTGCCCACCTTGAGGCTGATGAGGTTGTCGTGGCGACGGAGGCGCGCCTCGGCGACGGCGCGGGAATTGGCGTCGTTCTCCACCACCACCGGTGCCCGGCGGGCGGCGAACCAGCCCGCGATGTCGAAGCGGTCCCAGCCGGTCATGATGGGCGGGTTCACCACACGGCCCGCCGCGAACTCCACCGGGCCGGGCACGCCGATGCCGATGCCCCAGACCTCGTCGGCGCCGGTGGCCCCGCCGCCCGCGAGGAGCTCGTCGAAGGCGGCGTCCACCGCGGTCAGCACGGGATGCGGGCCGTCCCACACGTTCACCGACACCGAGGTGTGCCGCAGCGGCGTGCCCGCGAGGTCGCACACGGCGGCCACGAAGCCCGTGGCGCCGATGTCGGCGGTGAGGATGACGGCACGGGAGCGGTTGAGGGCGAAGCGGCTCGAGGGGCGGCCCCCGGTCGACTCGCCGCCGCCGATCTCCTCGATCAGCCCCGCGGAGTGCAGAGCGGCGAGGCGCTGGTTGACCGTGGAGCGCGAGAGACCGGAGAGGTCGATCACGTCGGTGCGCGAGAGCTCGCCGTGCTCACGGAAGAGCGCGAGCACTTCGCCGACGTGGGTTCGCACATCCTTCACTTTACGCAGAGCTCCATCGCTGTCCCGAATCGACCCCGTGGCCGACGTGAGCCCATTGTATACATACGTCGATTCAAAGTAGCCACACTTTTGAGTTGCAATAAACCAAAAGTGCGCGTAGTTTCTGTTTCGCAGGCACGTAGTGGTGCCCCAACCCGCCAAGGATCAGTATGTTCAGCAAAGACGCAACATGGATGCGCACCGTGCGCATCGCGCTCCCCCTCGGAGTCGCAGCCTTCGCCCTCGCCGGCTGCGCCGGCGGCAGCGGCACCGACGGTGGCTCGTCGAGCAAGGTCGCGGCCGTCATCAAAGGCCTCGACAACCCCTTCTTCCAGGCGATGGAGTCCGGCATCCAGGACACCGCGGACACCGACGGCGTCGACGTCACCATCCAGGCCGCCGCCGACATCGGCGACACCACGGGCCAGGCCGACAAGCTCACCACCCTCGCCGGGCAGGACTTCGGCTGCTTCATCGTGAACCCCATCTCGGGCACCAACCTCGTGCAAGCGCTCAGCCAGGTCGCCACCGCGGGCAAGCCGATCGTCAACATCGACCAGCCCATCGACGCCGACGCGGCGAAGACGGCCAACATCGACGTGGCCACCTACATCGGCACCGACAACGAGGCCGCGGGCGGCAAGGCCGGCGACTTCGTGCTCTCGCAGGTCGACGCGGGCTCGGAGGTCGCGATCATCGGCGGCATCGCCGGAGACGTCACGAGCGCCGCACGCATCGACGGCTTCAAGGCGGCGGTGGGCAGCGACCTGGACATCATCCAGGAGTCGGCCGCCGACTGGAAGCGCGAGGTCGCCCTCACGACGGCCACCGACATCCTCGCCGCGAACCCGAACGTGAAGGCCTTCTTCGCCGCGAACGACGACATGGGTCTCGGCATCGTCAAGGCGGTCGAGAACGCCGGTCTCACGGGACAGATCACCGTGGTGAGCGTCGATGGCAACAAGGACGCCCTGGAGTCGGTCGAGGCCGGCGGCCTCTCCGCCACCGTCGCGCAGTACCCCTACGCGATCGGCTCGCTCGGCCTGCAGGCCTGCGAGGTCGCCACCTCGGGCGGCGAGCTCCCCGCGAACATCGAGTCGCCCACCGCCCTCGTCACGAGCGCTGAGGCCCCCGACGCCATCGCTGCCTTCCCCCAGCCCTTCGCCCCCTTCGACAACCCCCTCGAAGACCTCCTCCCCACCGAGTAGAGCCGCAGGCGTCCCATTCCTGGTGCCGCTCGGCTGAGAAAGTCGGGCGGCACCGGAACCCACCACACTCCCTCTAGGCAGAAAACGTGACCTCCATGACATCCACTGAGCAACTCCGACCGGGGAGGATGCAGGCGATCGGCCAGAACGTGCGCCAGATCTCGTTCTGGGCCGAGAACGCCGCCCCGATCGGCCTCGTCGCCCTCGTGATCGTGTTCGCGATCCTCTCCCCCACGTTCCTCACGCTGGGCAACATCCGGGCCATGCTCGTCGCGGCCGCGATCCTGGTCATCCTCGCCATCGGCCAGTCCTTCGTCATCACCACGGGCGGCATCGACCTGTCGATCTCGGCCACGATGACCTTCGGGGCCATCGGCTTCGGCCTCGCCTTCCAGGCGGGCGCCGGGTTCTGGCTCTCGGCGCTGGTGGCGATCGTGGCGGGCCTGCTCATCGGCCTCATCAACGGGTTGCTCATCGCCAAGGGCAAGGTCACCGACTTCATCGCGACGCTCGGCACGCTCTCGGTGGCCACCGGTCTCGCCCTGATCGTCTCGAACGGCAAGCCCATCACGGTCACCAGCGACGAGCTGCTCATCCTCACCTCGGGCTCGCTCGGCATCTTCGGCTACCCCATCATCCTCGCCGCGGTGATCGCGGTGCTGGCGTGGTTCTTCATGTTCCGCACCCGGTTCGGTCTGCACGTGCAGGCGGTCGGTGGCAACGAGGAGAGCGCCGTGGCGAACGGCATCTCGGCCACGCGCATCCGGATGGCGGTCTACCTCATCTCGGGCGGTCTCGCCGGGGTGGCCGCGTTGCTGCTGGTCGCCCGCGTCGGCGCGGCCGAGCCGGCCATCAACACCCAGTTCCTGCTCAACTCGATCGCGGCGGTCGTGCTCGGCGGTGTGAGCCTCACGGGTGGCAAAGCCAAGATCGTCGGTCCGGTCATCGGCGCTCTGCTGCTCACCGCTCTCACCAACGGCCTCACCCTCCTCGGGGTCTCGCAGTTCTACCAGCCCCTCGCAGTCGGACTCGTCGTGGTCCTGGCCGCCCTACTCACGAGGTTCCAGAAGAAATGACCGACAAGTACAACTCCGTGCCCGACGTCTCGCCGCACACCGGCACCACCCAGGCCCGCGACTTCATCCTCAGGGCCACCGACATCAAGAAGTCCTTCGGCGGGGTGCACGCGCTCAAGGGCGCCTCCATGACCATGCGCCGCGGCGAGATCACCGCACTGATCGGCGACAACGGCGCCGGCAAGTCGACCATGGTGCGATGCCTCTCCGGCATCCACCGCCCCGACTCCGGCAGCATCGTGCTCGACGGCGAAGACGTCACCTTCGAGTCGCCGAACGCCGCCCGCGAGCGCGGCATCGAGACGGTGCACCAGACGCTGGCGCTGGTCGAAGACCTGTCGGTGTGGCAGAACTTCTTCCTCGGCCGGGAGAAGACCCACGGCTTCGGCCCGTTCCGCACCCTCGACCGCAAGGTCATGAAGGCCACCGCGGGTGAGCTGCTGAAGAACCTTGCCGTGAACGTTCCTCCTGTCACGAGTAAAGTGCGCCGCCTCTCGGGCGGCCAGCGCCAGGCCGTGGCCATCGCCCGCGCCGCCGGCTGGGGTTCGAAGATCGTCATCATGGACGAGCCGACCGCGGCGCTCGGCGTGCAGGAGACCGCCCGTGTCGAGGGCGTCATCAACACCCTGCGCGACTCGGGCGTGGCGGTGCTGCTCATCAGCCACAACTTCGACCAGGTGATGCGGCTCTCCGACCACGTGTGGGTGATGCGGGCCGGCATGGCCGTCGCCGAGCGCCGCACCGAGGAGACCTCGGGCGACGAGCTCGTCGCGCTCATCACCGGCGCCAAGGCGGCGTGATCGTGCCCGCCTCCACCCGCATCCCGTTCCACCGGGCCGCTGCGGGCACGGTGAACCCCCTCGGGGTGCACGCCGGGCTCTGGACCGCGGGCTGGTCGCACGACGAGGCGCGCTTCGCGATCGAGGGGAGCGCCGCTGCCGGGTTCGACCTCATCGAGATCCCCCTGATCGACCCGCGCAGCTCCGACCTGCTGCTCACCGAGGCGCTGCTCGAGGCCAACGGCCTCGACGCGGTGGTCTCGCTCGCCCTCGGCGTCGACAGCGACATCAACACCGACGTGTCGACGCCGCAGGGAGCAGCGAGCTCGGCCCGGGGTGAGCAGCTGCTGCTCGACGCCGTCGAATTCGCCCGCTCGATCGGGGCCGGCTACGTCGGCGGGGTCACCTTTTCGGCCATGACCAGGTACGGGCATCCGGCCACCGAGGCCGGGCGGGCCAACTCGCTCGCCGTGCTGAGCCGGGTGGCCGCGGTCGCGGCCGAGGCAGGCATCCTGATCGGTCTCGAGTACGTCAACCGCTACGAGAGCAACCTCCTCAACACCGCCGCCCAGACCCGGGAGTTCATCGGCGAGCTGGAGGCACGCGGTGCGCAGAACGTGCTGCTGCACATCGACACCTTCCACGTCAATGGCGAAGAGCTCTCCCAGGCGGCCGCCGTGCACGATGCGGGTTCGGCGCTCGGTTACATCCACGCGAGCGAGAACCACCGTGGCCAGCTGGGCACGGGGTCGAACGACTGGCCGGGACTCTTCTCCGCCCTCGCCGACACGGGGTACATCGGACCCATCACCTTCGAGTCGTTCTCGCCCGCCGTGGTCTCTGCGGCCTCGCGCGACGACATCGGGCTGTGGCGAACCCTCTGGCACGACCCCACCGCCGTCGCCGCGGCCGGCGCCCGCTTCCTCAGACGCCAGCTGGCCGCATCCGACCGGCTCCTCTCCACCACCCACTGACCCTCGCGACCTCGCATCCCTCACGACCTCAAAGGATCCACTCATGACCAACAAGCTCGGCGTGCACGCCCTCGTCTTCTCCGGCGGAACCACCCCCTCCGAGGTGGAGTACATCGTCGCCCAGACCAAGGCGGCCGGCTACGACATCCTCGAGATGTCGCTGCACGACGCGAAGAACCTCGACGTCGCCGCCGCCCGTGCCGCGCTCGATGCCGCCGGCCTCGGCATCGTCACCTCACGAGGGCTCGCCTTCGAGGCCGACGTCTCCAGCGACGACCCCGAGGTGGTGGCCCGTGGCGCGAAGCTGCTGCACGACTCCCTCCACATCACCCACCAGCTCGGCGGCACCCACTTCACGGGCGCGCTCTACAGCGCCCTCGGCAAGTACGGGCACGCCCTCACCGCCGCCGGCCGCGCCAACGTGGTGTCGACCCTCACCGACCTCGCGGTCGAGGCGCAGGGCCTCGGCATGACCCTCGGTCTCGAGATCTGCAACCGCTACGAGACCAACGTCATCAACACGGCGGCGGATGCGCTGCGGCTGGCCGACGACATCGGTCACGACAACGTGCTCATCCACCTCGACACGTACCACATGAACATCGAGGAGGACGACCTCGTGCGCCCGGTGCACCTCGTCGGCGACCGTCTCGGCTACGTGCACATCGGCGAGAACCACCGCGGCTACCTCGGTTCGGGCCATCTCGACTTCGGCGCGTTCTTCCACGCGCTCGCCGACGTCTCCTACGACGGCCCCATCACCTTCGAGTCGTTCTCGTCGGCGGTGGTCTCGCCCACCCTCTCCAACGATCTCGCGATCTGGCGCAACCTGTGGAACGATGGTCCGGCCCTGGCGGCGCACTCGCACCGCTACCTCACGAACATCATCGAGGGAACCCGTGCCGCACTCTGAGGTCTCGTCCGACGCGTCTGCCGTGAGCACCTCCGCGCCCGCGGACAGCACCTCGGCACCCGTCGTCGCCGGCCTCGACGAGCTCGCGCGGCGCGCGCTCGCGCTCGTGCAGCCCGGCTCGCGGGCCGTGCTGGGCATCGCGGGCAGCCCGGGGGCGGGCAAGACCACGCTCGCGGGCCTCCTCGCCGCCCGGGTGAACGAGCTGAGCCTCGAGTCGGGCGGCCCCGGTGCTCCGTTCGCCGCCCACGTGCCGATGGACGGCTACCACCTGGCCGAGTCCACGCTGGCCCGCCTGGGCCGCTCCGACCGCAAGGGCGCCCTCGACACCTTCGACGGCTGGGGGTTCCTCGCCCTGGTGCGCCGCCTCACCTCGGAGACCGACCACACGGTGTACGCCCCGAGCTTCGACCGCTCCATCGAGGAGCCGATCGCGGGTGAGCACGCGATCGAGCCCGAGACCCGCCTCGTCGTGCTGGAGGGCAACTACCTCCTGGTCGACGACGGCGACGGTCCGTGGGCTCAGGTGAAACCGCTGCTCACCGAGTCGTGGTTCTGCGAGACGCCCGACGAGGTGCGGGTCTCCCGCCTCGTCGTGCGCCACGGGATCGGCGGCCGCACCCCCGAGGCGGCCCTGGCCTGGGCCGAGACCGTCGACGGCCGCAACGCCCTCCTCATCGAGTCGACCGCTCCCCGCGCCGACCTCGTGGTCTCCGGCATCACGGGCGCCATCCTCTCGGCCTGATCCACCGACCCCGGCTCCGCCCCGCTCCTCCTCCCCCCGGCTCAGGCGGGGCGGCGCCGGCCTCCTCACCTCTGAATCCCTCCGATCGGCCCGCCCCACCCACCACGGGGCGGGCCGATCACTCTCGTCACGACGGAGCCAGGAGAGAATGGTGGCGTGAGCGACGAGATCCTCTTCAGCGGCGGCGGGTACTTCACAGCGGGCATGACCGAGAGCCGCACCGGCGGCGCGGTGCTGGTGCGCGACGGGAGGATCGCGGCGGTCGGCTCCCTCGACGAGGTGAGCGCCGCATCCGTCGACCCGCGCGCCGCGACGCAGGTCGACCTCGCGGGTGGGCTGCTCCTCCCCGGCTTCCAAGACGCCCACGTGCATCCCGCCCCGGCCGGCGTCGAGATGCTGCAGTGCGACCTCTCCGGCGCCGACTCCGCCGAAGAGACCCTCGCGCTGATCGCCCGCTACGCCGCCGCGTCGGACGACGACTGGCTGCAGGGCGGCGGCTGGACCATGGATCACTTCGCCGGCGGATCCCCCCACCGCACTGGGCTCGACGGGGTCACGGGCGACCGGCCCGCGTTCCTCGTCAGCCGCGACCACCACAGCGCCTGGGTCAACTCCGTCGCGCTCGCCCGCGCCGGCATCACCGCGTCCACGCCCGATCCGGCCGACGGCGTGATCGAGCGCGACGCCGACGGCACACCCTCGGGCACCCTGCACGAGGGCGCTCTCTCACTGCTCGACGGCGTGAAGCCGGTCGCGGACGAGGAGCTCGCCTACCGCGGACTGCTCGCCGCCCAGAGCCACCTGATCGCGCTCGGCATCACCGGCTGGCAGGACGCCCTGGTCGGCGAGGGACTGGGCTTCGGCGACTCCCTCCCGCTCTACCTCCGGGCCGTTCAGGAGGAGACGCTGGTGGCGCGGGTCACCGGGGCACTCTGGTGGCACCGCGAACGCGGCATCGAGCAGCTGCCCGAACTCCTCGACCGCCGGTCCAGGGCCGCGGCCCTCGCCCGCCCCGACCTCTTCATGGCCGACACCGTCAAGATGATGCTCGACGGCATCGTCGAGAACCACACGGCCTCGATCCACGGGCACTACCGCCTGCCCGGAGGCGACGCCGGCTCGGGCCTCGACTTCATCGACCCCGAGCGGCTCGGCGCACACTTGGCCGCGCTCGACTCCGACGGATTCTCGGTGCACTTCCACGCCCTGGGCGATCGCGCGGTCACCCAGGCCCTCGACGCCGTCGAGGCACTCGGCGGGAGCGCACGGCGGCACCAGCTCGCCCACCTGCAGATGGTGGCGGATGCGGACCTGCCGCGTTTCGCATCCGTCGGCGCCATCGCCAACCTGCAGGCATTCTGGGCCCGCACCGACGACCAGCTCCGTGACCTGTGTCTGCCGATCCTGCCTCCCGGCGCGAGGGAGCGCACCTACCCGTTCGGCCGGCTCGCGCGGGCGGGTGCCGCACTCGCGTTCGGCAGCGACTGGCCGGTGTCGACGGCCGATCCACTGGCCGCGGTGCACGTGGCCGTCAACCGCACGGGCTACGGGGCGGAACCGGAACCCCTCGGCGGCGACCGCGACAAGCTCGACCTCGCCACCGCACTCGGCGGCTACACCGCCGGCAGCGCCCACGCCAACGGGCGCGGCAGCACCACGGGCCGGCTCAGGGCGGGCTACCTGGCCGACATCGTGGTGCTCGACCGCGACCCCTTCCGCGGCGCCCCCGACGAGATCGGCGACACCCGCGTCACCCAGACCTGGATCGCAGGCACCCGCCACCACTGACGCGAAGCCCCACGCCTCGCCCCACGACCCCGCCCCTCGCGACCCGCCAAAAATCCTCCTGACTTGCGCGAGATGCACGACTTCTTGGCGGATCGCGAGGGTGGGGTGCGGACGCGCGGGGGGGGGGGTGAGGACGCGCTCGGTCCCGCCGCCGAGGCTCCCCACCGCGTGGCACCGGCACCGCCGACGCCCCACACACGACGATCGACCGGTCCCGAAGTGCCCCTTGACGCGTTCCAGACGGCACTTTGCGACGGCTCGATCGACAGGAAGTGACGCCGGCCGGCGGAGCGCGAGCGTCAGCGCGGCGTGGGGCTCGGCGCGGCGCTGGCCCGCGGGGTGGGGGTGCCGTCGACGGAGTCGAGGGTGCCGAAGAGCTGGCCGGTCTGCTGCTGCGTCTCCATGAGGGTGGCGTAGGCCTCGCCGTAGGTGGTGGGGTCGGTCTCACCCTTCACGCCGTACTTCGCGATGAGCAGCCCCAGCAGACCCTTGGCGGGGTTGCTGATGGGCTTCGCCCGCTGCGACTCCGAGGTGGCGTCGAAGCTCACCTCCGGGTTCGGCGGTGTGTACTGCGGCAGGGTCTGCGGCCACTCGCTCGCCGGCCGGGGCTTGGTGAGGTTCACCGCGTTGAACATGTCGTTCGAGTTCTTGTCGCGTCTCGTGAGCGGCTTCAGCCCGTGCCGCCGGCTGAGGGTCGCGATCACCGAACCGTGGTCCATCTGCTCGGTGATCACGGTGTTCTTGGCCGTGTATGCCGAGATCGCGATGGCGGGCACCCGGCAGCCGAGCCGGTCGAAGGTGAACCCCATCTCGCCCGGGTCTCCCACGCGCGGCGGCACCGCCGACGGTGGCGGCACGTGGTCGTAGGTGCCTCCGTGCTCGTCGAAGGTGACCAGCAGCATCGTGTTGAGGGCGTTCGACCCGGTGGGAGAGTCCGAAGCGCGCACCGCCGAGTAGATCGCGTGCAGCAGCGCGTCGGCCGCCCGCGCATCCGACACCGCCCCATCGACCACCACACCCGGCCCGGCCGTGCCGTCGGTGCCGGTGTCGTCGGTCTCGCGCAGCACACCGTGCGGCGGGTGCATGTCGTTGTGGTTGTAGATCATGCGCGGCTCGATGAAGGTGTAGTCGGGCAGGTCGCCGTTCGCCACGTCGTCGTAGAACTGCTCCATCACGCGGAAGTTCGTCTTCCAGTACGGCTCGAGCGCCGGCGAGTGCAGCACGCCGGTCATCGACACCAGCTGCGCGGCGTCGTAGTAGACGCGCCAGCTGAGGCCGGCCTCCTCGAGCCGGTTGAACACGGTCGTCGACTCGTCGGCAGGCACGTCGAGCCACTTCTTGTAGCCGCCGTCGCCCTGGTTGGTGACGAAGCCGTGCGAGGTGCTGGCGTGGAAGAACACGCGGTTGCAGAACGTCTGTGAGGGCACCGCGCTGAACCAGTGGTCGTAGACCGCGAAGTTCTTGGCCAGGGTGGAGAACACCGGCAGCATCTCGGGCGTGAACGAGCCCATCGCGAGCTCCTGCTCGGCGCGGCCGGCCTCCTTCTTGCCCTTCGTGATGTGGCGGTAGTTGATGACGTAGTCCTCGATGAATCCCTTCATCGTGGGCTGCTCGTTCGGCCCCGGCGCGTTGTAGGGGTACTTGAGGCCGTGTTCGTGCAGATTCGCGTTCTCGGGCGGATCGACCTTCTGGAACAGCTGCGTGTTCACGTGTGAGTACTCCTCGCCCGGATCGGGGTCGGGGCTCGACATGATCTCGTCGGTGGTGCCCGTGTACGGATGCGCCTTGATGACCTCGTCGCTGCCCGGCACCGGATTGGAGTGGTCACCCTGGTGCAGGCCCTCGAAGCTCTGCCCGTCTTTCAGCTCGTCGTTGCGGTAGAGCCAGCCGAGCACGTTGTCGAAGGAGCGGTTCTCGTACATGACCACGACGAGGTGATCGAACCCGGGCTCCTTCTCCACCGGTTCGGCGCCGAAGTCGAGCGAGGTCTCCTGCAGGTAGACGCCCGCGCCGACGGCCGCGCCCACCCCGCCGCCGACGGCCGCGCCCGCGGCACCCACGGCCGCCGCTTTCAGGAACGCGCGACGAGAGGCGACCGCACCCTGCGCATCCGGTGCCGCGGGGGTCGGATGCACGGGGGTGGTCGCGGGGCCGGTGGACTCGTCGGGCTCCCCGGCGCCCTTGCGCCCGCGTCGGCCGAAAGGCGGCGTCACGCAGCGGCCCCCGGGCTCCACGCCGACACGGCGTCGAGCGCCGACTCCTCCTCGGGAGTGAGCGCCACGTTCCCGACGGCCAGCAGGTCGGGCAGCTGGGAGAGCTTGCTCGCACTCGCGATCGGAGCGGCGACGAACGGCTTGGCCACCAGCCACGCGAGCGCCACGGTCGTGGCCGACACCCCGCGCGCGTCCCCGATCTCGACCAGCGTGTCGACGATGGCGAGCCCCTGCTCGGTCGCGTACCGCGAGGCCGCGCCCGCCCGTGTCGTGCCGGCCAGCGCATCCTTCGACCGGTACTTGCCGGTGAGGAAGCCGCTCGCGAGTGCGAAGTAGGGCATGACCGAGAGGTTCTCGCGCAGCGCCAGCGGGGCGAGGTGGTCTTCGACGTCGTTGCGGTGCACGAGGTTGTAGTGCGGCTGGAGCGCGACGGGGCGGGCGAAGCCGCCCGCGTCGGCCACGTCGAGGTACTGCTGCACCCGCTCGGGCGACCAGTTCGAAAGCCCGAGGTAGCGCACCTTGCCGACCCGCACGAGCTCGTCGAAGGCACTCACGATCTCGGTGAGGGGAGTCTCGGGGTCGTCTTCGTGGGCGTAGTAGAGGTCGATGCGGTCGGTCTGCAGGCGCGTCAGCGAGGCGTCGGCGGCGGCCCGGATGTTCGCGGGCGCGAGGCCCCGGAACTCGGGATGCTTGGCCACCTTGGTGGCGACGACCGTCTCGTCGCGCCGGCCGGAGGTGGTGAACCACTCGCCGATGAGGGTCTCCGACTCGCCGCCCGAGTTGCCGGGCGCCGCCGCCATGTACACGTCGGCGGTGTCGACGAAGTCGCCTCCGCCGGCCGCGAAGCCGTCGAGGATGGCCAGCGACGCGGCCCGATCGGCCGTCCACCCGAACACATTGCCACCGAGGCAGAGGGGGAAGACGTCGAGTTCGCTCGTACCGATTCTGACCATGCTCCCGACGTTACTACGCGGCACCGACTTCGCCCTTGACCTTGACGCAGCGTCAAGTTCTACGCTGACTCTCATGACGAACGCCACCCCCGGAGAGTGGTCGATCCAGGAGGTCGCCCGCCTCGCCGGAACGACCAGCCGCACCCTTCGGCACTACGACTCCCTCGGGCTCGTGCGCCCCGCGCGCGTGGGCGCCAACGGCTACCGCTACTACGACGAGGCGGCCCTGCTGCGGCTGCAGCGCGTGCTGCTGCTGCGCGAACTCGGGCTCGGCCTGCCCGCCGTGGCCGAGGTGCTGGGTCACGCGACGACCGAGACGGATGCACTGCGCAGCCACCTGGGGTGGCTCGACTCGGAGCGCTCGCGGCTCGACCGGCAGATCGCGTCGGTGCGTTCGACACTCACATCCCTCGAGAGAAAGGAAGCACTCATGGCCGAGACGATGTTCGACGGCTTCGACCACACGCGGCACCGCGAGGAGGTGGAACAGCGCTGGGGCGCCGACGCCTACGCCGCGGGCGACGCCTGGTGGTCGTCGCAGTCCGACGAACAGAAGGCGCAGTGGCAGGGCGCGCTCTCCGCGCTCAACGCCGACTGGCAGGATGCGGCCGAACGCGGTCTCGACCCCGCCGGCGCCGAGGCACAGGCCCTCGCGGCGCGCCACCACGACTGGCTCGCCGGCATTCCCGGGGTGCCGCGTTCCGCATCCGGTGCCCTCGCGGCCGACTACCTCACCGGCCTCGGCGAGCTCTACCTGACCGACGAGCGCTTCGCCGCGAACTACGGCGGCCTGGACGGCGCACGCTTCGTGCGCGACGCGCTCGCCCACTTCGCGCTGTCGCTCGAGTGACTCCCGACCGGGTCGGCAGGCTCAGCCGGCTCCGCCGCCGGCGGCGGGCCCGCGGGCGCGGCGCGACGGGGAGAGGTTGGTGAGCACGATGCCCGCGATCACCACCACCCCGCCGATGATCTGCGCCGCACCCAGCGGGTGGCCGGTGAGCAGGGTGAGCAGCGCCGTGAACACGGTGATGAGGTTGAGGAACACGCCCGCACGGGCCGGCGGAACGACCTCGAGCGCCCGGTTCCAGAGCAGGTACGACAGCACCGACGGGAACACCACGATGAACGCCAGCGCGCCCCAGACGGAGGCGTCGGGCGGCATCGCCGGGCCACCGAGGGCGAGCGAGACCGGCGCGATGGCGATGACCGCGACGACCGCCTGAAGCGCGGTCGAGGTGATCGGCGGCACGGCGGGAGCGCGACGACCGACGATCGTGTAGGCGGTCCAGGCCACTCCCGCACCCACCATGAGCAGGTCGCCGAGACCGAATCCGCCCTCGAGCAGCACCTCGACCGACCCGCGACTGAGCACGATCAAGACGCCGACGAGCGCGATGACGATCCCCGCGATCGCACGCAGACCCAGTCGCTGGCGCAAGAAGAGCACGGCGGCGATGCTGATCATCGCCGGGTTGAAGGCGTTGATGACCGACGCACTGAACGCATCCGTGAACCGCAGCGCCTCGTAGAGGATGAGGGTGTAGCCGAGCACGCCGAGCAGGCCCAGCACCACGATCCACCGCCACGCCCGCAGTACCTCGCGCCAGCGCGGGCGCTCCACGAGCTGCGCGATCACGAGCAGGGGCACGGCGGCGAACGCCCAGCGCAGCAGCACCAGGCTCACCGGGTCGAGCGCGGTCACCGCGGTCTCGCCCACCACGTAATTGCCGGCCCAGAACAGCGTGGCCGCGACGAGGGAGACCGTCGCCGTCACCGCCCTCCGGCGCCCTGCTCCCACAGGCTCAGCCTACGGCTCAGGTCGAGAGGCGCTTGACCATCACAACCTCGAGCCCGCCGGCGGCCAGCGGGTACGGCGTGGTGGCGCCGGTCTCCACGAATCCACGGGAGGTGTACGCCGCCCGGGCGCGCAGGTTACGCTCGTGCACCTCGAGCGTGAGGGTGTCGCCGCGCTCCGACGCCCAGCTCTCCACCCGCTCCAGCAGCGCATCCGTCACCCCCGCGGCCCTTCCGCGCGCGTCGGGCGCCACGTAGACGCCATAGAGGAAGGCTCCGGATGCGCCACGCGGCACCTTCGACATCATGGTGCCCACCCAGCGGCCGGAGGCGGTGACCGCTACGACCGTGATCGACCCCTCCGAGGATCCGTCGCGGGCCCAGCCCCTCCAGTGGCTCTCCGGCCTCCGCCCAGCCTGCTCGAGGGTCTCCAGGTACGCCAAGGGGGTGTCGGCGAGCATCTCCAGGCGCAGGTCGCGCACCCTCTCCCAGTCCTCCTCCACCGTGCGGCGCACCTCGAAGTCTTCCACGAACATTGCTCATCTCCCTGGCTTGCCGGTCACCCCGCATGGTTAGGATGGGGGCTCGTGCGCCCGGGGGCAACCCGGGTGACGGCGCCGACCGACCGAGGAGCACTGTTTGGGCATCGCACGCCGATGGGTCTTCCCCATCATCCGGATCGTCCTCATCGCGGTGATCGCCGTGGCGCTCGGCAGGCTCGCGTTCTTCCCCGATCAGGCCGAGGAGGCCGATCCTGCGGTTCCGACGGGCGAGATCGTCGAGCCGCGCATCCCGGTCGCCCTCGGCAGCATCACGAACGACGTGGTGGTGAAGGCGACCGTCTCGGCCGACGCCGCCGTGCCGGTGAAGTCCACGGCGGCGGGCACGGTCGACGAGCTGTTCGCGGCGCAGGGCGCGGCGGTCGCGGCCGGCGACGTGATCTTCGACGTGAAGGTCACCATCGAGCGCGACCCGTCGGAGTCGGTGGATGCGGAGGGGAAGCCACTGCCGCCCCTCTTCCGTTACGAGCAGGTGACGGCGCCCGCCTCCGGAACCCTCAGCTCGCTCGGCGTCATCCCGGGCCAAGACGTGACGGTCGGCATGGTGGCCGGCCAGATCGCCCCGCCCACCTTCTCGGTGTCGGGCTCGCTCGAGCCGGCGCAGCAGTACCGGCTCCTCACCCAGCCCACCGAGGCGTCGATCGCCATCACCGGGGGGCCCGAGCCGTTCACGTGCACGGGGTTGCGCATCGTCACGCCCCTGCCGGGCAGCACCGGCGACGAGGGTGGCGACGTGGGCGCGGGCGGTGGCGGGGGCGTCTCGGGCGGGAGCGGTTCGGGAACGACTGTGAGCTGTCCGGTGCCCGACGGCGTGACGGTGTTCTCGGGGCTGGCGGCCGACATGACGATCGCGGGCGGCAAGGCCGAGAACGTGCTCGTGGTGCCCACCACCGCGGTGCGGGGTGCCGCGCAGAGCGGAACGGTGTGGGTGTCGGCCGCCGATGGGTCGACCGAGGAGCGCCCGGTGGGGCTCGGGCTCAGCGACGGCAGCATGGTCGAGATCACCGGCGGGCTCACCGAGGGCGAGGAGATCCTGCAGTTCGCGCCGGGAGCGATGGCCGTGCCCGGCGGCGGCATGGTCGACGGCTTCGGCGGAGACTGCACCGCCATGCCCGACGGCAGCATGATGTGCGGTTCGGTGTCGTGACCCTGCTGCGGCTCGAAGACGTCACGCGCACGGTGCTGCCGCCCGATCAGCCGGCGCTCACCATCCTGAACGGCGTCAGCCTGACGGTGTCGCCCGGCGACCGGGTGTCGATCGTGGGGCGGTCGGGCTCGGGCAAGTCGACGCTGCTCAACCTCATGGGGCTGCTCGACCTGCCCACCAGCGGCGTGCTCGAGTTCGACGGCCGGCCGGCGAAGTCGATCTCGGGGGCGGCACGCGACCGGATGCGCGGGGCCAGGATCGGCTTCGTGTTCCAGCAGTTCAACCTGCTGCCCGGGCGCACGGCGCTCGAGAACGTCACCATGCCGCTGCACTACGCCGAGGGGCGCCAGTTCTGGCGACGGCGCACGCTGGCCGCCGAGATGCTGGAGCAGGTGGGGCTCGGCCACCGCCTCGACAGCATGCCCGACCGACTGTCGGGCGGGGAGCAGCAGCGGGTGGCCATCGCGCGGTCGCTCGTGCGCGGACCCGAGCTCATCCTCGCCGACGAGCCCACCGGCGCTCTCGACCTCGACACCGGGCAGAGCGTGATGGAGCTGATCGACGAGGTGGCCACCCGCACCGGCGCCGCGCTCGTCACCATCACCCACGACCCGGCGATCGCCCGCCGCGCCCACGACCACTACCGCCTCGACCGCGGCGTGCTCACCCGCGTCGACGACCCCGCCGACCTCCACGGCGACGCCCCGCCGGCTGCCGCCACGATCGCCGGCGACGCCCCGCCCGCTTGCGACACCACTTCGCCATACCGAACCGGCGAGATCCTCGCTGGCAAGATCCCCGCCGGCGGCTCCACCGGTCCTGGCCCCTCCACCTCCCCCACCCCCGGGGCCGACTCGTGAGGCGGGCGCTCACCGGCTTCGTGGGTGCGGTGCTCGAGGCCTGGCAGGAGCTGCGGGTGCACCGCACCCGGGTGCTGCTCTCGCTCATCGGGGTCGCGGTGGCGGTGTGCTCGCTCACGACGGTGGTCGCGCTCGGCGCGATCGTGCAGCAGGCCAACGAAGAGCTCAGCGAGCGCTCCAGCGGGCGGCCCGCCACGCTGTACGTCTCGGCCTACACCAATGACGGCGGCACGCTCGACGCCGAGGCCATGGACGCGGCGTGGCAGGAGACCCTCGACCGCTACCACGTCGACTACGCCAGCCGCGTGGCGCAGACCATGCTGCTCGTGCCCTTCGTCACCGGAGGCTTGCAGGTGGGTGCGCAGGCCGTCGACCTGCCCTACGGCGAGATGCACCGCCTCCGCATCACGGAGGGGTCGTGGTTCACCGAGGCCGATGCCGCACGCCTCGCTCCGGCGCTCGTGGTGAACGAGGTGTTCTGGGACAGGATCGGGCGCCCCGACCTCGCCACCCACCCCACGGTGAGGCTCGGTGGCGATCACGGCGCCACCGCGATCGTGGTGGGCGTCTACCCGGCGGCGTCGTGGGAGACCGAACCGTCGATGTACCTCCTCGCCGACCAGCTCGCCGCGGTGCGTGCGGCCGACCCGTCGGGCGGCACGGAGTCCGACCCCTACGGCGGCGGCACTCAGTACGAGATGTGGGTGCCGCCGGCCATCTCCACCGAACTCACCGAGCTGGTGCGGCGCGACATCGGCGCCGCGCTCGGCGACGGCGTGCAGGTCGACGTGAACCGGCAGGACTACGCGCAGTACGGCGACGACCCGTTCCTCGTCACCAAGCTCGTGGTGGGAGGGATCGCGGTGCTCGTGCTGCTGCTCGGCGCGCTCGGGCTGGTGAACATCGCCCTCGTCACGGTGAAGCAGCGGGTGCGCGAGATCGGCATCCGCCGCAGCTTCGGGGCGACGGCGGGGCGGGTGTTCTTCGCCGTGATGATGGAGAGCGTGGTGGCCACCGTCGCCGCGGGCGCGGTGGGCGTGATGGCGGCGGTGCTGCTGGTGCAGTCGCCGATGGTGCAGGAGTTCGTGGGCCAGGGCATGGTGAGCGACTTCCCGCCCTTCCCGGTCGACGCCGCCCTCCTCGGCCTGGCCTCCGCCACCCTCGTCGGCGCCCTCGCCGGCCTCCTCCCCGCCCTCGTCGCCGTGCGCGTCAAGGTCATCGACGCCATCCGCTACTGACCCGCCTCAGCACATCGCGGCTCATCCTCCCGAACGCGCCCAGACCGGGCGCAGGCGCACGCCGCCCCCGCGACACGAGCGTGCGCCCGCACCGACGCTAGTTGGCCCGGCCCGACTGGGCGGCGAGCACGCTGGCGTACCGGCCCTCGGCCTCGGCGAAGCGCTGGTTCTTCACCCGCTCAACGAGGATCTGCTCGGCGTCGGGCTGGCTGGCGAGCAGCTGCATCACCTCGTCGAGAAAGTCGTCAAGGGGCAGCGCGTGCGGGTTCTGGTCGAGGTTCATGAGCGTGGTCTGCGTGGCGGGCGGCGCGAGCTCGATCACCTGCACCGAGGTGTCGGCGAGCTGCACCCGCATCGCGTCGCTGAACGAGTGGATGGCGGCCTTCGTCGCACTGTAGGTGGGCGTGGCCGGCAGCGGCACATAAGCCAGCCCCGACGTCACCGTGATGATGGCCGCCGAAGGCTGCCGCTCGAGCGCAGGCTCGAACGCCGCCACGAGCCTGATCGGCCCCAGCAGGTTCGTGACGACGGTGCGCTCGGCGACCTCGAGGAAGGCGGGGTCGCGCAGGTTCTCGGGCAGCATGATGCCCGCCATCGCCACGAGCACGTTGAGCGAGGGATGCGAAGCGAGCACGCTCGACGCCGCCGAAGCGATCGACGAGGGGTCGGTGGTGTCGATCACCACGGTGTGGATGCCCGGATGCTCGGCGGCGATCGACTCGAGCAGCTCGGCCCGACGGCCGCCGATGATGACCGTGTTGCCGGCCGCGTGCAGGCGGAGGGCGAGCCCCAGGCCGATGCCCGAGGTCGCGCCGGGGATGAAGACGGTGTTCCCTGTGATGTCCATGGTGACCATTCCAGACCCGAATCCCGCCCGCATCCAGGACAGCCGCATCCGCTGACCGCCGATCAGTGGATAACTTCGCGAAGACGCGCGACAGTGGAGGAATGGACGTGACGGCATTCGGCGAATTCGTGCGAGCGCGACGCGAGGCGCTCCAACCCGAAGACGTGGGATTGCGGCGCGGAACCCGGCGCCGCACCAGCGGCCTCCGGCGCGAAGAGGTCGCCGAACTCGCCGGCATGTCCACCGACTACCTCGCGCGGCTCGAACGCGGCGACGGCATCCAGCCCTCCGAGCAGATCACCGCGGCCCTCGCACGCGCCCTGCGCCTCAGCCTCGCCGAGCGCGACCACCTCTTCCTGCTCGCCGGCCACCGCCCGCCCGCCCGCACCTCGTCGAGCGAGCAGCACGTCAGCCCCGGCCTCATGCGCATCCTCGACCGCCTCGCCGACACCCCCGCCCAGATCATCGGCTCGATGCACGAGGTGCTCGTGCAGAACGCCGGAGCCATCGCACTCCTGGGCGACCAGACGAGCGCAAGCGGCGGAACCTCAGACCACCGCCGCAGCGCCGTCTACCGCTGGTTCCTCGATCCCGACCACGCCCGTCGCATCTACCCCGCCGAGCACCACCCCCACCACAGCGAGGTGCGCGTCGCCCAGCTCCGCGCCTCCGCCGCCGCGGCCGGCCCCGGATCGGACGCCGCCGCCCTCGTGGAGCGCCTCAAGACCGAGAGCCCCGAGTTCGCCGAGATCTGGAACCGCGGCGAGGTCGCCCTCCGCTACTCCGACGAGAAGCGCTTCGTCAACGAGCACGTCGGCGAACTCGACCTGTTCTGCCAGGTCGTGATGGACCCCGACCAGCTGCAGTCGCTGCTCGTGTTCACCGCCACCCCCGGCACCGAGAGCGCCGAGAAACTGGAGCTCCTGATGGTGGTGGGCAGCTCCTACGCGCCGACGAGCCTCTCGGCCAGGTAGCCGGTGAGCCGGTCGAGCGAGATGCGCTCCTGGCCCATGGTGTCGCGCTCGCGCACGGTCACCGCGTTGTCGTCCAGCGAGTCGAAGTCGACCGTGATGCAGAACGGCGTGCCCACCTCGTCTTGACGGCGGTAGCGGCGGCCGATGGCCCCGGCGTCGTCGAAGTCGACGTTCCAGTTCTTGCGCAGGTCGGCCGCGAGGGTGCGCGCGAGCGGCGACAGGGCCTCGTTGCGCGAGAGCGGCAGCACGGCCGCCTTCACGGGCGCGAGGCGCGGGTCGAGCTTCAGCACGGTGCGCTTGTCGACCCCGCCCTTGGTGTTGGGCGCCTCGTCTTCGTGGAAGGCGTCGACCAGGAAGGCCATGAGCGAGCGGGTGAGGCCCGCTGCGGGCTCGATGACGTAGGGGGTCCAGCGCTCGCCGGTGGTCTGGTCGAAGTACGACAGGTCGGTGCCGGAGGCCTTCGAGTGCGTCGACAGGTCGAAGTCGGTGCGGTTGGCCACACCCTCGAGCTCGCCGAACGCCGAGCCCACGAAGCCGAACTTGTACTCGATGTCGACCGTGCGCTTGGAGTAGTGCGACAGCTTCTCGGCGGGGTGCTCGAACAGACGGAGATTCGACGGGTCGATGCCGAGGTCGACGTACCACTGGAACCGCTGGTCGATCCAGTACTGGTGCCACTCTTCGTCTTCTCCGGGCTTGACGAAGAACTCCATCTCCATCTGCTCGAACTCGCGGGTGCGGAAGATGAAGTTGCCGGGGGTGATCTCGTTGCGGAAGCTCTTGCCGATCTGGCCGATTCCGAACGGCGGCTTCTGGCGCGAGGAGTTCAGCACCGCGTTGAAGTCGACGAAGATGCCCTGCGCCGTCTCGGGGCGCAGATAGTGCAGGCCCGACTCGTCGTCGACGGCGCCGAGGTAGGTCTTCATGAGGCCCGAGAAGTTCTTCGGCTCGGTCCACGAGCCGGGCTGCCCGGTGTCGGGGTCGCGGATGTCGGCGAGCCCGTTCACGGGCGGATGGCCGTGCTTCTCCTCGTAGGCCTCGAGCAGGTGGTCGGCGCGGTAGCGCTTGTGCGTGTGCAGCGACTCCACCAGGGGGTCGGTGAACACCTCCACGTGGCCGGAGGCCTCCCACACGGCCTTCGGCAGGATGACGGCGGAGTCGAGGCCCACGACGTTGTCGCGGCCCTGCACCATGAACTTCCACCACTGGCGCTTGATGTTCTCCTTGAGCTCCACACCGAGGGGCCCGTAGTCCCACGCGGAGCGCGTGCCGCCGTAGATCTCACCCGTCGGGAACACGAAGCCCCGGCGCTTGGCGAGGGCGATGACAGAATCGAGACGGGATGCAGGCATGGGTGAGGCTCCGGTTATCTCCGCGCGGCCGGCTGCTCGCGCTGGATCAGCGACAATTCTAGTGTGAGGCGACAGGAGGCCCGATGACGGAGGAGGGCCCGGTGGAGCTGATCCTCGAGATCCGCATCGTGGACGGCCCGTTCCTCTGGGGCACCTACGCCCTCGCCGCCGCGGTGTTCCTCTTCCTCCTGCTGCGCCGCCCCACCCGGCGCTGGGTCGTGACCGCGGCGAGCGCTCTCGTCGGCGGAACCCTCGCCGCGCTCCTGGCCACCTTCGTGGTGCAAGACGTGCTGAACGTCTTCAACTCGCCCATGACCATCACGGCGCGCGCCTGGATCGTGCTGGCCGGCGCATCCGTGGCCCTCGCCGTCGTGAACCTCTGGCGCTCGCGCTGGTGGCGCAAGCTCGTGGCGGTGTGGGCGATCGCGCTCTTCGCCTGGACCGCCACGCTCGGCATCTCGGCCGACTTCGGCATCCTCAAGAACCTCGGCGACCTGCTCGACGTCTCCACCGAGAAGCCGCTCGACCTCGCCTCCCTCGCCCCGCATTCGGTGAACCCCGAAGGCCCGCTCGCCGACTCGTGGCAGGCCCCGGTCGACATGCCCACCACGAGCATCCACGGCACCGTCACCATCCCCGCGAGCGATCCCTCGTTCACCCCACGTGACGCGGTCGTCTACCTGCCGCCCGCCGCGCAGCTGCCGGATGCGCCCGCTCTGCCCGTGGTCGTCTTCCTGAGCGGGCAGCCGGGTGCTCCCGACGTCGCCGACATCGGCACCGTGCTCGACGGGTACGCCGCCGCGCACGACGGGCTCGCCCCCATCGTCGTGTCGATCGACCACCTCGGCGGCTCGTCGGCCAACAACCCGCTCTGCGTCGACGGCTACCAGGGCGACGCCTTCCGCTACGTGAACACGGATGCGCCCGCCTTCATCGCCGACACCTTCAACGTGCTGCCCGGTCGCGAGTACTGGACCATCGCCGGCTTCTCCAACGGCGGCGAGTGCGCCATCGCCTCGGGCGCCGCGAACCCCGAGCGCTGGGGGTCGATCATCGACATCTCGGGCGAGCTCGAACCCGACCTCGGCACCGACGAGGAGACCCTCGACATAGGCTTCGGCGGCGACCAGGCAGCCTACGACGCGGCGAAACCGCTCAACCTGCTGCGGGCGGGCGCCGCCGACCCCGCCACGGCGGCGCTCTACGCCGAGACCACGGCCGTGTTCGCCGACGGCTCCGACGACGAGCCCTACCTCACCGCCACGAGGACCCTGTTCGCCGCGGCGACCGAGGCCGGCATGCGCACCCACCTCGTCATCTCGCCGGGCACCGGGCACGAGTCGGCCACCATCGAGTACGGCTTCGAGCGGGCGTTCGCGGTGCTCTACCCCGAGTGGGGCCTGGGCTGAGCGCCCCTGCTGAGCGACCATGCCACGATGGAGAGATGGGCGGGATGAACGGGGCCGGGATGCGCGGGGCGGCCGGATGAACGGGGTCGGTGAGACCGAGCCGGGCGCGAGCGGTGCCGGCGTGAGCGTGCCGCCTCCTGCAGGCGACGACCGCGAGGTCGAGCGCTGGCTGCGCGGCGTCGGCCTTCCGTCGTTCGTGCGGGCGGGCGCGGCGGGCGAGCAGCTCGTCTCGCGCGTGACCCCCTTCGTGGTCTATCTCGTCGCCGCCGCGGTGCTGGCCCTCCTCACCCCGCTGATCGACCTCGACTTCGACACCGACTCCGACGCACTGGCCCTGCTCTTCCTCGCCGCCCTCGTGCTCGGCGCGGCCGCGACCATCGCGCTGCCGATCCTGCTCGCGGTGGCCTCCGCGCGCATCCTGCGCCGCCGCCCGCCCGCCGCGCTGCCGACCGGCATCGTCGCCCTGGCCCTCTACCTCGTCGTGCTGCCAGTGGTGGGCGCGATCGTCGACGACTCGGCCACCGCGCTCTGGCGGGCAGCGCTCCACCTGGCGATCGTGCTCGTGGCCGTCGCCCTCACCTGGCTCGGCGTCGGCTCGCTGCTCGCCTGGACGGGCCGGGCCGCCGTGCAGCAGCTCTCCGCCGTGGGCGCCCTCGTCACCCGTGCCCTCCCCATCCTCATGCTCGTCATCGTGTTCGCGTTCTTCTCCCGGCCGGTGTGGGAGGTGACGAGCACCATGTCCGTGGCGCGCCTGTTCGCCGTGGCGGTGTTCTTCGCGGTGCTCGGGCTGCTGTTCGTGCTGCCGATCGGCCGCACCGAGATGCGCGAGCTCGACGAGACCATCGCGCCGGGCGACCGCATCCGTTCGGTGCGCAGCGCGGGACTCGAGGCGCTGAGCGCCTACGCCACCGAGCCCGGCCCGCCGCTGCGGCGGCTCGAGCGCGCCAACCTCTGGGCGGTGCTCGTGGTGTCGCTGGCCCTGCAGACGCTCGTGTTCGCCGTGATCGTGTGGGTGGTGCTCATGCTGCTCGGCGGCCTGGCGTTCTCACGCGAGGTGCTCGAGGAGTGGGTGGGCGGACGGCTCACCGAGATCGAGCTGTTCGGCGTGGAGGTGCCGTTCACCTGGGCGCTGGTGAAGACGGCCGTGTTCCTCAGCTGCGTGTCGTCGCTCAACTTCCTCGTGTCGGTGGTGACGAACGCGGGGTACCGCACGGCGTTCTTCCACCCGCTGATCGACGGGGCGCGCTCGGCGCTCGCGGTGCGCGGGGCGTACCGCCGCCGCCGCGCGGGCGCGGCTCCGGCGTCCGAGGGAGCGGTGGCGGATGCGCTGGCGCGCGCAGACGCAGACGCTGCGGCCCGCTCGCACCCGGCGGCGTCCTCGGCTGCGCGCCACGACCACGACTCCGACACCGACTCCGAGCTGCCCATGATCGAACCCGGGCCGGGCTCCGCCGGCTGACCCGTCCGCACCGGCCGTCCCCCGGCGCGACCTACCTCGGCCGGTCCCTCCCGCCACGCCCCACCCGCGACGCCGCCCAGCCCCACCTGACCCCCATTCCGGGTGTGGCCGCGCGCATCCGGCGACCGCTACTGTCGGAAGCACCCGACCCGCTTCCCCATCACCACCGAGGTACCGTGCCCGGACTCTCGCGCCGCCAGTTCATCGCGGCCGTCACCGCCCTCGCGGCCGCGCACGCCGTCCCCGTCGAGACCCTCGGCCCGGCACTCGCGGCCGAGCCCGCCCTGCCCGGCGGTGGCGCATCCGGAACCCAGGGCCGCGCGGCCGCCGCAGCCGCAGGCCCCGCCCCCAGCACCCTCGAGCAGACCGTGCTGCAGGGCGCCGTGCAGAAGGGCTCCTACCGCACCCTCGTGACGGGCCCCGGCGAGCCCTACCTGCCCCGTCTCGACGTGCTCGGCCACGCCGCGAACCCCGACCGCGCCGCCGCCCGGCGCTCACTGCTCTACCTCGGCCACCTCTCCGACATGCACGTGATCGACGCCCAGTCGCCCGGACGCATCGAGCCCATGATCGAGCAGAACCACTCCGCCTGGGGTTCGGCCTTCCACCCGCAAGACCCGCTCAGCCCGCACGTGATCGCCTCGATGGTGAAATCGATGTCCGACCTGCGCTACAGCCCGCTCACGGGCGCGCCGATGAGCGCCGCGGTGGTCACGGGCGACCGCGCCGACATGCACTCGATGCGCGAGCTGCGCTGGTACATCGACCTGCTCGACGGCCTCGAAGTCGACCCGAAGACGAGCGACACCTTCGAGGGCGTGCAAGCCTGGGCCGAGGCCGTGTGGGCCTACCGCCCGGGCGACCCCGCGGGAGGATCCTTCGGCGACTACGGGTTCCCCACCCTGCCCGAGCTGCTCGACCAGGCCATCGCGCAGCCCGTGCCCTCGGTGGGCCTGCCCGCACCCTGGTACACGGTGTACGGCAACCACGAGACCCTGCTGCTCGGCACCTTCGGGCTCGACTCGCAGCTGCGCGCCCTCGCGGTCGGCGGACAGAAGTCGTACACGCTCGAGGGCACCGCGTCGCTGGCGCTCGGCGGCTACGCGTCGAGCACGGGCGTGCTGCAACAGGGGCTGGATGCGCTGGGTCTCGCCCTGGGGCTCCGGCCCGGTTTCCGGTCGGTGCCGGCCGATCCCGCCCGCGCCCTCTTCGACCAGGCCGACTTCATGGCCCAGCACTTCGAGACGACGCAGTCCCCTGGGCCCGTGGGCCACGGCTTCACCCGCGACAACCTCGAGACCGGCCGCACCTGGTGGAGCGCCGACCTCACCCCCTGGGTGCGCGTGTTCGGCCTCGACACCTGCAACCAGGTGGCGGGGCCCGACGGCGCCGTGCCCGAGTCGCAGTTCGTGTGGCTGCGGGCACAGCTCGAGCAGGCCACCGCCGACGGGGTGCTCGCGCTGGTGCTCAGCCACCACAACAGCGTCACGCTCGAGAACCGCGCACAGCGACCCGGGCAGAACGAGAAGCTCTACGGGGCCGAGGAGTTCGTGGCGATGCTGCTGCACTACCCGGTGATGGTGGGGTGGCTCAACCGGCACACGCATCTCAACCAGATCCTGGCGCACCAGCGGCCCGGCGGGGGTGGCGGGTTCTGGGAGATCACGACCGCCTCGTGCATCGACTTTCCGCAGCAGCAGCAGATGGTGGAGCTCGTCGACAACCGCGACGGCACCCTCTCGATCTTCACCACCGTGGTCGACCACGCGGCGGATGCGCAGCCCGGCTCGGGCGGCGACTACCTCACCCTGGCCTCCCGCAGCCGCGAACTCGCCTCCAACGACTGGGCCGAGACCCCGCTCATGCGCCGCGGCTCGGCGCTCGACCGCAACACCGAGCTGCTGCTGCCCGCGCCGTTCGACCTCTCGCGGGTGACGGATGCGGCGCTCGAAGCCCAGCACCTCGTCGAGCGCGCCCGCCTGCTGCAGCACGAGGCGGGGCTCTCGTGATCGGGGCGGGTGGCGTGAGCGGGGTTGGTCGCGGGCGCGGAACGGGTGGCTCGCGCGCAACGGGTCGCGGGCGTGGCGCTCGCCGCGGGCGCGGCCCTCGCCTCGGGGTCGCCGTGGTCGTCGCCGCGGGCGCCGCGGTCGCGCTCGCCGGGTGCACCCAGGTGGCGGCCCTCGCGCCGGTGGGCGGCAACGCCGTGGCCGAGGTGCGCTACGGCGCGATCGACGTGCTGCTCGCCCACGGCGTCGACCTGCTCGAGGTCCCCACCTGCGCCGCGGCTGACGACGACACGTCATCCCCTGCCGCCACCCCGGCCACACCGGCCGGCACCGGCGGCACGATCGTGACGTGCACAGGCAGCACCACCTCGGGCCAAGCGATCGAGGTGGTGTCCAGCACCGCCGCCGACGCCGTGCTCACCGTCACCGTCGACGGCGACACCCTCTTCACCGGCGACCTCCAGCAGGTGCTCGACGAGGCGGCCCGCCCGTGAGCCACGAACCGTCGCTGCCCCTTCGCCGCAGCGGCCTGCGTACCGCCGCGTGGCTCGCCGTCGTCGTCGTGCTCGGCGCCCTCGTGCAGGGCCTCCTGGTGTGGATCGCACCGCCCCTGCCCCTCAGCACGGCAGCCCTCGCGCTCGCCGCCGCATCCGGTGTCGCCCTCTTCGCCGCCACCACCGCCGCGTGGCTCATCGCCGCACCAGCCGCCACCGCAGCGGCCTCCCCGCGCCGGATCCTGGCGCTCACCGCCGCGACCGGCGTCGCAGCGGCGGCCGTGGCAGTGGCCTCCCCCTACCTCGTCCTGCTCGTGGTGCCGATCGGGTGCCTCCTGATCGCCGGTGCCGGTCCTCGCGGTGCCGGGTCACTCGTGCGGCGCCATCCCTGGAGGGTCGTAGCCCTCGCGCTCGCCACCGCGCTCGCCGTCGTGCTGGGCTGGGTCGCCGCGCTGCTGTTCGGCCTCTTCGTGACCGGCGCACCCGCCTCGATCGTCACCTGGCTCGTCGCCGGCACCCTCGGCACCGTGGTCATCGACCGCTGGTCAGCCCTCGCCGCCCGAGCCTGACCACCCGAACCGTCAGTGCACCCGGTCAGGAGGCCTTGGTCGACTTCTTCGACGCCGCCTTCTTCGCGGGTGCAGCGCCGGACGTCTTCTTCGCAGGGGCCTTCTCCGCCGGCGCGTCGCCGCCGCCGCGGCTCTTCTCCACCGACCGTCGCAGCGCCTCCATGAGGTCGAGCACCTCGCCCCCGCCGTCGCCCGAGGAGGCATCGCGGCCGAACGTCGCATCCGTGTCGACCGAGTCTCCCGCCTCGAGCTTCGCCTCGATGAGCGTGCGCAACTGCTGCTGATAGTCGTCGGAGAACTTCTCGGGCGCGAAGTCCGACGAGAACTGGTCCACCAGCGACATCGCCATCTCGAGCTCCTGCGACGACACCCGCGTGGGCTCGTCGAGCGCGGGGAACGCTGCCTCGCGCACCTCGTCGCCCCACAGCAGCCCCTGCAGCACGAGCACGTCACCCCGCACCCGCAGGGCTCCGAGCCTGGTCTTCTGCCGCAGGGCGAAGTGCACGATCGCCGTGCGGTCGGTGGTCTCGAGCGTCTTGCGCAGCAGCGCGTAGGCCTTCGGCGACTTCGAGTCGGGCTCGAGGTAGTAGCTCTTGTCGAGCATGATCGGGTCGATCTGTTCGCTCGGCACGAACTCCACCACCTCGATCTCGCGGCTGCGCTCCTCGGGCAGCGAGGCGAGGTCGTCCTTGGTGAGGATGACGGTGCGCTCGCCGTCGTCGTAGGCCCGCGCGATGTCGGCGTAGTCGATGACCTTGCCGTCGATCTCGCACCGGCGCTGGTACCGGATGCGGCCGCCGTCGGCCTCGTGCACCTGGTGCAGGGAGATGTCGTGGTCTTCGGTGGCGCCGTAGACCTTGACCGGCACGTTCACCAGGCCGAAGGTGATCGCGCCCTTCCAGATGGATCGCATATGCCATTCAACCGCGATCAGGCACCAGGATGAAAGCATGGCCGCGAAAGCGAGAGGATCGAACGACGCCGGGCAGACCGTGAGCGTCGGCGGTCACCGCCTGCGCATCACCAATCTCGACAAGGTGCTCTATCCCGCCACGGGTACCACCAAGGGCGAGGTGATGCACTACTACGCGGAGATCGCGTCCGTCCTCATCCCGCACGCCCGCAACCGCCCGGCCACGCGCAAGCGCTGGGTGCACGGCGTAGGCACCGACGAACAGCCGGGCGAGGTGTTCTTTCAGAAGAACCTCGCCGACGGCACCCCCGAGTGGGTGCGGCGGGTGAGCATCGAACACTCCGACCACGTGAACGTCTATCCCCTGGTCAACAACCAGGCCACGCTCGCCTGGCTGGCGCAGATCGCGGCGCTCGAGATCCACGTGCCGCAGTGGCGGGTGGATGCGCACGGCCGCCCCAAGAACCCCGACCGGCTGGTGATCGACCTCGACCCGGGCGAGGGCGCGGGCCTCGCCGAGTGCGCCGAGGTGGCGAAGCTGGCGCGCACGCTCCTGATCGGCATGGGGCTGGAGCCGGTGCCGGTGACCAGCGGCTCGAAGGGCATCCACCTCTACGCGGCGCTCGACGGGCGGCAGAGCTCCGACGAGGTGTCGGCGGTAGCGCACGAGCTCGCCCGGGTGCTGGAGGCCGACCACCCCGACCTCGTGGTCTCCGACATGAAGAAGTCACTGCGCGGCGGCAAGGTGCTCGTCGACTGGAGTCAGAACAACCGCAACAAGACCACCATCTGCCCGTACTCGTTGCGCGGCCGCGCGCATCCGACCGTCGCCGTGCCGCGGAGCTGGCGCGAGATCTCGTCGCCCGGCCTGCGGCAGCTCGAACTCGGCGAGGTGCTCGAGCGGATGCGGCACCGTGCCGACCCGCTGGCCGAGGCGGCGGACGCGCCAGGGTCGGTGGAGGTGCCCGGGGGCGAGTGGCACTCCGACCGGCCGCCGAAGTCCGCCCGCGGTCGCGAGGCGGCTGGCGGGAAGGATGCGCACGGCACCGCGCGCGACCGCCTCACCGTCTACCGCTCGAAGCGCGACGGCTCGAAGACGCCCGAGCCCGTGCCGGCGGCGCCGCCCCGCGCATCCGATGGCCGTTCCTTCGTGATCCAGGAGCACCATGCCTCCCGGCTGCACTGGGACTTCCGACTCGAGCACGACGGCGTGCTCGTGTCGTGGGCGCTGCCGAAGGGTGTCCCCACCGACCCCGGCCAGAACCATCTCGCCGTGCAGACCGAGGACCACCCGCTGGAGTACGGCACCTTCGAGGGGTCCATTCCGAAAGGGGAATATGGTGCCGGCACGGTCACCATCTGGGACTTCGGCACCTACGAGCTCGAGAAGTGGCGCGAGGGGGAAGAGGTGATCGCGACGCTGCACGGGCAGCCCAGCGGCGGCTTGGGCGAGGCGCGGCGGCTGGCACTCATCCACACGGGCGGTGCGGGGCGGGGCGCCGATCAGTGGCTGATCCACCTGATGAACGGTGAGCGACGTTCGGGAGAAGGAGCCGGCAACCGACGCCCAGGCCGGCCGGCGGTTGCCGCATCGTCCTCCCGAACTCCCCGAGGCGGTCCGACGCCGGCAGGACTGACGCCGATGCTCGCCACCGCGGCGAGCGCCGCCGACATCTCCGACGACTCGGAGTACGCCTTCGAGATGAAGTGGGACGGCATCCGCGCGATCGCCCGCGCCGACCACGGTACCGTCACCCTCCGCACCCGCAACGGCAACGACGTGACCGCCGGCTACCCGGAGGTGGTCGACGCCCTGGCCGCGCTGCACCCCGACCGGTCGCTCGTGCTCGACGGGGAGCTCGTCGCCCTCGACTCTTCGGGCCGCCCGAGCTTCGGTCGGCTGCAGCAGCGCATGGGGCTCACGAAGCCCGCCGAGGTGGAGGCCGCCCGGCGCAAGGTGACGGTGGACTACTTCGTGTTCGACCTGCTCGAGCTCGACGGCCGCCCGCTCACCGACGAATCGTACGAGGCCCGCCGCGAGGCCCTCACCGGGCAGGTACCCGCCGATGACGGCCCGCTGCACCTGCCACCCGCGTTCGACGGTGACCTCGCACACGCCGTCGCGGCGAGCCGCCAGCTCGGCCTCGAGGGCGTGATGGCCAAGCGCCGCGACAGTCCCTACCGCTCCACCCGCACCCGTGACTGGCTGAAGATCAAGCACCGGCTGACCCAGGAGGTGGTGATCGTGGGCTGGCGGCCTGGTCAGGGCACACGGTCGTCGCGCGTGGGCTCGCTGCTCATGGGGGTTCCGGATGCGCGGGTTCCGGATGCGCGCGGCCGGCTGGTCTACGCGGGCCGGGTCGGCAGCGGGTTCACCGAGCGGCAGCTCGACGAGATCACCGCCCGCCTGGCGCCCCTGGAGCTGACGTCGGGGACAGCGCGCCCCCTCCCTCCGGTCGACGACGTACCCGCTCTCGACGCCCGCGACGCCCGATGGGTGGAGCCGCTGCTCGTGGCCGAGGTCGAGTTCGCGGAGTGGACCTCGTCGGGGCGCATCCGGCACGCCGTGTGGCGCGGCTGGCGCCCCGACAAGTCGCCCTCCGAGGTGGTGCGGGAGAGCTGATCGGGCGCGCCCGCTGCACATCCGTGCGAACTCTGTCGGCGGATGGCGGCGAGTGGTAGCTTCGCGACAGAGGCCGTTCGGCATCACGACATCGAGGAGGATCTCATGACCGAGAAGCGCGGCGAACGCGACGGCGAGTACACCGACACCGAAGACGAAGACGTCTTCACCCCCGAGCCCGACGAGGGCGAGTACACCGACAGCGACATCCCCGGCGAGGAGTAGCAGGGTTTCAGATAGAGTCATCCTCACTTAGTATGTGAGGATGGCTCGATCATCATTGCGGTGGATTCTGGCGTCGACGGCCGCCGTCGGAGTGGTCGTCGGGCTCATCACCGTGGGCCAGCCGGCATCAGCGACCAACTTCGTGCTCGCGAAGATCCGCATCGTCTCGGAGACGCGACCCGACCCGGCACCCGTCGATGTGGCCGTCGATCCGCGCTCGCACCAGGCTTACGTCGCGAACACCTTCGAGGGAACGGTGTCCGTGATCGACACCGTGTCGCGCGAGGTCACGGCCACCATCCCCCACGGTGCCACCAGCATCGGCGACGGCCCGTCGTCCGTCGCGATCGATGAGGCCGGCCGCAAGGCCTACGTCGTCAACTACAACTCCGATACCGTGTCCGTGATCGACATCCCCACCAATCGAGTGCTGAAGGTACTGCCGCACGACTCGACCAGAGGCATCGGAGCGCACCCCAGCGCGATCGAGATCGACACCACTCTGCGCCGGGCGTACGTGACGAACCTCGTCGACGGCACGGTCTCGGTCATCGACACCGTCAGCGACACGGTGATCGACGTGATCGCGCACGATCCGGTCGCGGGGATCGGCACCTTCCTGATCGGGATCGCGATCGATCAGGAGTTGCACCGCGCGTACGTCACCAACAACAGCGACGACACCGTCTCCGTCATCGACACGCGGCGCAACAACGTGATCGCGGTCATCCCGCACGATGCAGGCCGCGGTATCGGAGACGCGCCCCGTGAGATCGCGGTCGACACAGGTACTCATCGAGCGTTCGTCACGAACAGCGGCGACAACACGATCTCGGTCATCGACACACGGTCGAACTCCGTTGTGGCCGTGCTCCCCCACGACGAATCGGCCGGCATCCCGTCAGGAGCCTGGTGGGTCACCGCAGATTCCGTCGGAGGCCAGGTCTTGGTCGCGTCAAAAGACCGGATCGTTGCCATCGATACCTCGTCGCTGAAGATCACACGCACGATCGAACGAAGCACCTCGGCCGACTTCGGCTATGGCGCAGGTGGCATGGTTGTCGATCCTGGTCGTCGCGAGCTGCTCGTCACGGCGTCGGTGACGAACACCGTCGCCGTGATCGATATAGATACCACTGCTGCGTTGTCGCGACTGAGCGGTGTCGATCGATTCGACGGTTCGGCCGCGGTGTCGCGGAGGGAGTTCGCGAGCGGGGGCGACGTCGTCTACGTGGCGTCGGGCGCGACCTTCCCCGACGCCCTGTCAGGGTCGGCCGCCGCGGCGGCGAAGAAGGCACCCGTGCTCCTCGTCGCGCGCGACACTGTCCCGACCGCCGTGGGCGCCGAGCTGGCACGGCTCCGGCCGAAGCGGATAGTGGTGCTGGGCGGAACCGCGTCGGTGGGCGACGCCGTCGAACGCGCTCTGCGCTCTTACGCCCCCGTCACGAGACTCGGTGGCGCCGACCGCTACGAAGTCTCCGCACGCATCTCGCAAGACGCCTTCCCCGCCGCAACGCCCGTGGCCTACGTGGCGTCGGGGGAGGTGTTCCCCGACGCCCTCGCGGGAGGAGCGGCGAGCGCCGCCGGAGGCGGTGGGGCGTCACTCCTGCTCGTCACCCGCGACAGCGTCCCCGCCGTCGTCGCGGCCGAGTTGAGGCGCCTCGCCCCTGGAAAGATCGTCGTGCTGGGCGGCGAGAGCACCGTGAGCGCCCGGGTGGCCACGGAACTCGGCGCGATCGCACCCACCAGCCGCATCGCGGGCCCGGACCGCTACGCGGGCTCAGCGGCCGTCTCCCGGGCGGCGTATCCCTCGGGCGCCCCGGCGGTGTTCGTGGCCTCGGGAGCGGTCTTCCCCGATGCGCTCGCCGGGGGTAGTGCCGCCGCGGCCAACGGAGCGCCGATCCTCCTCGTCGCGCCCGACTCGGTGCCCACCTCGGTCGCTGACGAGATCACCCGACTCGGGGCCAGGCGCATCGTCGTGCTCGGCGGCACGAACACCGTCTCACCGGCGGTTCTCACCCGCCTGAGGGCGCTGCTCGGCCAGGCGGGGTGAGATCGGGAATACACGACCGCCGGGCCGACTTGACTTTGGGTTGGGCGCGAGTAGTGTTCTCGCTCGTGGTCAACGAAACCCGTTCGCCGAAGCGCTGGCTGATCGGCGATCCGCTGCCGAGCGACAAGCTCGAAGGGCAGCTCCTCCCGAAGCGTCTGGCCCTCCCGATCTTCGCGAGCGATCCGCTCTCCTCGGTGGCCTACGCGCCACAGGAGCTGCTCATGATCCTGCTCATCGGCGGGCTCTCCTTCCTCACCTTCGCCCCCTGGGTGGCGGCCGCCGTGGTGCTGCTGCTCGTGGTGGTGGTGGCCAGCTACCGGCAGCTGGTGAAGGCCTACCCCTCGGGCGGCGGCGACTACGAGGTCGCCCACAAGAACCTGGGCGAGAAGGCGGGTCTCGTCGTCGCATCCGCTCTTCTCGTCGACTACGTGCTCACCGTCGCCGTGTCGGTGGCCTCGGGCGTCGACAACATCATCTCGGCCATCCCCGAGCTGAATCCGTGGCGGGTCGAGATCGCGGTGGGCTTCGTCGTCATCCTCATGGCGGTCAACCTCCGGGGCGTGCGTGAGTCGAGCAAGGCCTTCGCCATCCCCACCTACCTGTTCGTGGTGAGCGTGGCCGTCATGATCGTGGTGGGCCTCGTGCGCACCGCTCTCGGCGACGCCCCGGTGGCCGAGTCCGCCGGCTTCGACGTGGAGGCCGAGCAGCTCACCCAGGCGGCCATGATCCTGCTCCTGCTGCGCGCGTTCTCGAGCGGGTGTTCGGCGCTCACCGGCGTCGAGGCCATCTCGAACGGCGTGCCCGCGTTCCGCACCCCGAAGATCCGCAACGCGCAGCGCACCCTCGTGCTCATGGGCGGCATCGCCATCTGCCTGTTCGCCGGGCTCACGGCGGTCGCGCTGATCTCGAACGTGCACTACGCCGAGAACGCCTGCCACCTCGTGGGCTTCGCGAACTGCGAGACCACCCCGCAGCGCAGTCTCATGGCCCAGGTGGCCGCCGCCACCTTCGGCAACAACTCGATCATGTTCTTCGTCATCCAGGCCGCCACGGCCGCGGTGCTGCTGCTCGCGGCCAACACCGCGTTCAACGGCTTCCCTCTGCTCGGCTCGGTGCTGGCGAAGGACTCCTACGCCCCCAAGGCCATGCTCACCCGCGGCGACCGCCTCGTGTTCTCCAACGGCATGATCGTGCTGGCCCTCGCCGCCACGGCCATCCTCATCGTCTACCAGGCCAACCTCACCCAGCTCATCCAGCTCTACATCATCGGGGTGTTCGTCTCCTTCACCCTCGGCCAGACGGGCATGGTGAAGCACTGGCTCACGATGCTGAAGAACGGATGCGCGGAGCGCCCCGCAGTCATCCGCTCCCTCGCCATCAACGCGGTGGGCGCTGTGTTCACGGCCGTCGTGCTCATCGTGGTGACCATCACGAAGTTCACCCACGGCGCCTGGCTCGTGTTCGCCATCATGCCCGTGCTGTTCCTGCTCATGATGGGCGTGAACCGCTACTACCGCGACGTGAACAAGGAGGTCGAGGTCGACCCCCACACCACCTTCGGCGCCACGGGCGACCACGCCATCGTGCTGGTGGGCCGCATGCAGAAGCCGGTGCTGAAGGCCCTCGACTACGCGATCGCGGCGCGCCACGACTCCATCGAGGCGGTGCACCTCTCCATCGACGACGAGCAGACCGCTCAGCTCGAGAGCGACTGGCAGGCGATGAACATCGAGGTGCCGCTCAACATCATCGAGTCGCCTTACCGCGACGTGGCGGAGCCGCTCTGCCAGTACATCCTGAAACACCGGGCGGAGCACGGCTCCGAGGTGGTCACCGTGTACACCCCGATCTACATCGTGGGGCACTGGTGGGAGACCATCCTGCACAACCACAAGGCGCGGCGCATCCGCAAGAAGCTCATGCTCGTGCACGGCGTCACGATCGCGCTCGTGCCGTGGCTCCTGGACTCCTCGGAGATCCTCTACGGCAAGCGATCCCGCCCGCTCCCGGGCCAGGAGCGCCGCGGCGAGCCGGTGCGCCCGATCGCGAGGAAGCCGCATCAGACAGGCGCGTCCGGTCACCGGCGACGCTGAAGACCCGCGTGCTAAACTGACCCTCGTTTTCGTCGTTTGTTCGTCTTCATCCGGGTGGTCTTCATCCCCCGGCCAGATTCGTGAGGGGGTCTCGCATGGGGCGTGGCCGTCAGAAAGCCAAGCACACGAAGGTCGCTCGCGAGCTGAAGTACTTCAGCCCCGACACGAACTACTCCGCGCTCGAACGCGAGCTCGGCGGCAAGTCGGGCGAGCCCGACTACTCGAAGTGGATCGAAGACGACGACGACTCCGACGACGCGTACGAGCCGAGCGACGAGCAGAAGCGCGCCTGACGCACGAACCACTCGGCTGATCTGAGCTGCTGCGCCAAGCCGTGCCGCGCTTGACCGGTCAGCCCTGAGCGTCGTCCTCCGGCGCGGGCACCGCATCGACGTGCTCCACGTCCATCACCACGGTGCGCGCACGCCGACGGCTCACC
Organism: Herbiconiux moechotypicola; assembly: GCF_024979255.1. GTDB lineage: Bacteria > Actinomycetota > Actinomycetes > Actinomycetales > Microbacteriaceae > Herbiconiux > Herbiconiux moechotypicola. The sequence goes on along the minus strand of NZ_JANLCN010000005.1, from coordinate 221,526 downwards.
CGGTCGAGGATGATCGCGACCAGTGCTCCGAGCGCCGCGCAGATCGCCACGATGAACAGACCGGTGAAGCCGAACACCTGCAGGCGGCTGAAGTCGTCCTGCTCGGGGAAGGCGAAGGTGAGCACCAGCGTGACCACGAGCCCCACCGCCACACCGAGCGCCATGAAGCGGTAGTACCGCGGCGCCCGCCTCACGGTCACCGTGCTCTGCGACTCGGTGACCTTCGCCTCGGGTTCGACGGGGTCGTGCTGCTCACTCACCCCTCTATTGTCGCGCACCAGCCTGGGTGCCCCGTGCCGTCAGCGACGGCCGCCGGCTTCCCACAGGCGCGCGAGCTTGAGCGCGAGGTGCAGGGTGCTGCGCGCGAGGCCGTCGTCGAGCGCCTCGCGCACCACCGGGGGGAGGTTCTCGAGCCGGTAGTAGAGCGTGGTGCGGTGGATGTGCAGGGCTTCGCACGCGAGCCTCACACTCGCACCCGCATCGAGGTAGTGCTCGACCGTCACCCGCTCGACGTCGTCGGCTGCCGTGACCAGGGCTTCGGCGGCCGGTGAGAACCGTGCGAGGCTCGTCGGGTCGCGCCTGATCTCGGCGAGCATCAGCCAGGGACCGAGCTCGCTGGCATCCGCCGCCTCTCCGGTCTCCGGCAGCTGCGAGACGATCCGGGCAGCGGAGACGGCCGCCCGGGCGGCGGAGCGGAGCTCGTTCGCCTCGGGATCGACGGCGGCCATCCCGATGCCGTCGACCGTCACACGGTGACGAAGGGCCTCGGCCCGGGTGAGCGAGATCGCCTGCTCGCGCACCCCGCGACCCACCAGCAGCACGGTGCCGGCGGACTCGGCGAGGTACATCAGCCCCGAACCCTTCGTGGCGGCGACGTGTCGCCCGAAGGCCACCCGATCGATGCCCGGCCCGGGACCGTCGAACGCGACGGAGTAGACGGTGGTGCCACCGGTGCGGTCGATCCAGCGTTCGGCGACGGCCTCGGTGAACGCGTGGCGCCGCACCTCGAGGTCGGTGTCGAGCAGCCGTCGAACGAGCGGCTCACCCGGGGCCGGTTCCCCCGACAAGGGACCGGCCAGAAGCGTCTCCCGCACCAGCTCGACCGACGAGTCGATCGCCGCCCTGTCGAGCGCCGTGAGCGGAGGAAGGCCGCCGGTCGACACCCAGAGCAGGGCGAGCGGTACGCGGTCGTCGCGAACCGCGACGGCGATCCGCTCCTGTCCGGCGAACGGTGCCGAGCGGGGCGCCCGGGGCGACGGAACCGGCGCGGCGGGATCGGAGGCCGCGAGCTGACGGCGATCGAGGTCGTCGAGCACCACGGGACGGCAGAGTGCGACGGCCAGCTGGTCGACGACCTCTTGGAGCCCCATGCCCTCAGACGATAGAGCCGGCCTCGTCGAGGTCGCGTGCCCCCGGTGCTACCCCCGTGAGCCCGCTCTCCACGACGGCGTCGTCGCGCGCGATCGCCACTCGGAGGGCGAGCGTGTCGAACACCACCCTGGCCGGCGAGCCGGCGTCGCCCCAGAACACCAGCAGCAGCTGCCCCGGGCTCCGCGGAACGTTGAGGATCCGCCACGGGATCTCCGTCCAGCCGATGGCGGGCACGTCGATGTGCACGACGCCCGACACGAGCGCCTTCACGTCGTGCAGCTCCCAGATCACGGCGAAGCGCGCATCCCGCTCGCACAGTCGGGAGACGATCTCGATGTAGCGCGGGTCGTCGGGGTTGCCGTGGAAGCGGAGCGCCGCGGCGATGAGCGCCGCCTGGTCGTACCACAGCGACTCGAGGTCTCCGGCGTGCGGAGCCCCCTCGACCACGCTCACCAGGAGGTTGGCGCCCTGCCTGAACATGCCGGGCACCAGCGCCGACGCCAGGGCGTTGGCCGCGAGCACGTCGAGACACGCGTCGAGCACCACGGCTGGAGTGTTCTCCCACTGCTCCAGCAGGGCGAGCACCGAGTCGTCGACCTCCTGCGGCGCGGACGGGCGCTGCTGACCGCGCACCGGGGTGCCGCGGCGCACCAGGCGGGTGAGGTGGTGCACGCCGTCGTCGTCGAGCCTGAGCGCGCGGCCCAGGGCGATCATCACCTGGTCGGAGGGCTGATGCTCGCGGCCCTGCTCGAGCCGCAGATAGTACTCGGTGCTGATGCCCGCGAGCGCGGCCACCTCGGAGCGGCGGAGACCGGGAACCCTCCGCCGCGCATCGAACGGAAGGCCTACGTCTTCAGCCCGAAGACGCGCCCGCCTGGCTCGCAGGAAGTCGCCGAGTTTGGTTGGCATTCAGCTCCAGGGTCGGTGGGCACGCTCTCGATCCGGCTCCATCGTCAGGTCGGGTGGGCCTCATTTTCCTCTGATCGTCGGAATCCTGTCCAGTACCGGGAGGTGCGTCGTGAGATCGGCGCGACTGCCCGAGGCCCGGATGCGCGCCGCTGCCACCCCGTCGGCCCACGAGAGGGCGCCCGTGGCGAGCTCGACCCAGGTGTGCGCATCCGTCTCCACCACATTGGGGGGTGTGCCCCGGGTGTGCCCCGGCCCCTCGATGCACTGCACCGCCCCGAACGGCGGAACCCTCACCTCGACGGAGTTGCCGGGGGCGGCATCCGCCAGCAGCTGCAGGAGGTACCGCACGGCGGTCGCCCTCGCGTCGCGGCTCGCGGAGTCGAAATCCGCCGTCGCCGCGTGCACCGCCGCGATGCCGGAGGTGTCGTCGATCCTCGCCTTTGCCATGACCCCACGGTACCGTCGCGCGACCGGGGCTCTCGGTAGGCTGGGCTCCGTGAAGATCCTGGTTCTCGGCTCCGGCGCGCGTGAGCACGCCATCATCACCGCTCTGCTCCGTGAGGGCGACGCGCACGAGATCGTGGCCGCCCCGGGCAACGCCGGCATCGCCGCCGACGTGCCGGTGATCGATCTCGACGCCGACGACCCGCAGGCCGTGACCAACTACGCCCTCTCCGAAGACGTGCAGTTCGTCGTGATCGGCCCTGAGGCGCCGCTCGTGGCCGGGGTCGCCGACGCCCTCCGCACCCGCGGCATACCGGTGTTCGGCCCGGGCAAGGAGGCGGCCGCCCTCGAGGGCAGCAAGGCCTTCGCGAAGCGCATCATGGACGAGTCCGGAGTGCCCACGGGTCGTGCCGTCAACGCCGGCACGCTCGCCGAGGCCGAGGCCGCGCTTGCCGAGTTCGGAGCCCCCTACGTGGTGAAGGCCGACGGCCTCGCCGCCGGCAAGGGGGTGCTCGTCACCTCCGACCTGGCCGAGGCCACCGCACACGCGACGCACTGGCTGCAGCACGGCGACGTGCTCGTCGAGGAGTTCCTCGACGGTGAGGAGGTCTCGCTGTTCCTGCTCTCCGACGGGCACTCCGTGGCGCCGCTCTCGCCGGCGCAGGACTACAAGCGGCTGCTCGACGGCGACCTCGGCCCCAACACCGGCGGCATGGGCGCCTACTCGCCCCTCCCCTGGCTCGACGAGCGCTTCGGCAGCGAGAAGGTCTTCGTCGACGAGGTGATCGAGACCATCGCACTGCCCACCGTGCGCCGGCTCGCCGCTGAGGACACCCCGTTCATCGGGCTGCTCTACTGCGGACTCATCCTCACCCCGAAGGGCATCAGGGTGATCGAGTTCAACGCCCGCTTCGGCGACCCGGAGACCCAGGTGGTGCTGCCGCGGCTGCGCACTCCGCTGTCGGGACTGCTGCTGGCCGCGGCCACCGGCACCCTGTCGCAGGTGACGCGGCCGGAGTTCGGCGACGAGGTGGCCGTGACCGTGGTGCTGGCCAGCGAGAACTACCCGGGTTCGCCGGTGATCGGGCGCGTGATCGAGGGGCTCGACTCCGCCGAGGGCGTGGAGGGGGTGTCGGTCATGCACGCCGCGACCGATCGCGACGGAGACGTGGTGCGCGCCACCGGCGGGCGGGTGCTCAACGTGGTGGCCACGGCTCCCAACTTCGCGCTCGCTCGCGACCGCGCCTACGGGGCGCTGGCAGGCATCCGGTTGGAGGGTGCGCAGCACCGCGGCGACATCGCCGCGAAGGTGGTGACGGCATGAGCGCCCAGCCCGCCGCCGTGGCCGGGTGGACGCACGTCTACAGCGGCAAGGTGCGCGACCTCTACCGTCCGGCCGGTGACGCCACGGGCGACGGCGACGCCCTGCTCGTGGTGGCGAGCGATCGCGTGAGCGCTTTCGACCACGTGCTGGAGCCGGGCATCCCGGGCAAGGGCGAGCTGCTCACCACGCTCAGCCGGTGGTGGTTCGAGCGACTCGGCGAGGTGCCGAACCATCTGGTGACCGGGGCGGAAGCGGGAAGCATCCCGCCCGTTCCCGACGCGATTGCTGCGCGGTCGATGGTGGTGAAGTCGCTGGACATGTTCCCGATCGAGTGCGTCGTGCGCGGCTACCTCTCGGGGAGCGGATGGAAGGAGTACCAGGCCACGCAGAGCGTGTGCGGCGTGCCCCTGCCCGCCGGCCTGGCCGACGGCGACCGCCTGCCCGAGCCCATCTACACCCCCGCCTACAAGGCGCCGATGGGCGAGCACGACGAGAACATCAGCTTCGAGCGCACCGTGGAGCTGGTGGGATTCTCGGATGCGACCGAGCTGCGGGAGCTCTCGCTCGCGGTCTACGCGCGGGCGGCGGCCATCGCCGAGTCGCGCGGCGTCATTCTCGCCGACACCAAGTTCGAGTTCGGGCGCGACGCGGCCTCCGGTGCCATCACGCTCGCCGACGAGGTGCTCACGAGCGACTCGAGCCGGTACTGGGATGCGGCGGCCTACGATTCAGGCGAGCGTACGGCCAGCTTCGACAAGCAGATCGTGCGCAACTGGCTCGCCGCGAACTGGGACGGCGAGGGCGTGCCGCCCACGCTGCCGGCCGAGATCGTGGAGCAGACGGCACTGCGGTACCGCGAGCTGCTGGAGCGGCTGACCGCCGAGGGGTGACCCCGGGGCCCGAGGGATCGTGGCGCCCGTCGCGGCTGCGCCGTAGGGTCGCAGCATGGACGTCGTGATGATTCCCGGGTTCTGGCTGCAAGACTCGTCGTGGGAGGAGGCGGTGGGCCCGCTGCGTGCCGCGGGGCACACCGTGCACACGCCGACGCTCGGCGGGCTGCACGCGGTGGAGGAGGACCGCTCGCAGGTGACACTGGCGTCGCAGGTGGCGGAAGTCGTGTCGCTGGTGGACGATCTCGTCGTGGGCGACGAGTCCGGCTCCCAGGTCGTGCTCGTGGGGCACTCCGGCGGCGGCGCGATCATCCATGCCGTCGTCGATCAGCGGCCCGAGGCGATCGCCCGCGCCGTCTACGTCGACACCTGGCCGACGGCGGACGGGCAGTCCATCAACGAGGACATCCCCGCCGTGGGTGACGACATCCCGCTCCCCGCCTGGGACGCCTTCGGGGAGGCCGACCTGCTGCATCTGTCCGACGAGCTGCGCGAACGGCTGCGCACCGAGTCGGTCCCCCAGCCGGTGCGCGTCGCGCGCGACCCGCAGGTGCTGGGCGACCAGGCCCGCTTCGAGGTGCCCGTCACGGTGGTGGCGACCACCTTCACCGGCGAAGAGCTCGACGGGTACATCGCGTCGGGTCATCCGCTGTTCGCGGAGTTCCCGCCGATGCGGTCGGTGACGGTGGTCGAGCTGCCCACCAGCCACTGGCCGCAGCTCACCCGGCCGGCCGAGCTCGGCCGCATCCTGGTCGACGCCGTCGGGGCATCGGGAGCCGCCTGAGGCCGGCTCGAAGGATCGATTTCGCACGCCGTGGAGATATCTGTATGCTTACCTGTCATACATCTCCACCAGCAAGTGTCATATATCTGTCGATCCTTCCCGTCTGGAGCTCCTCATGCGTCACGCTCGTCTCCTCGCCCTCGCCCCTGTCACCGTCGCCGCGATCGCTCTCTCCGGCTGCAGCAGCTCCGGCACGGCGTCGCAGCCCTCTGCCACCGCGGCCGTCGGCGCGGTCGACCTCTCCGGGGTCTGCCCCTCGACCGTCATCGTGCAGACCGACTGGAATCCCGAGGCCGAGCACGGCCACCTCTACCAGCTGCTCGGCCCGAACCCCGCGATCGACGCCTCGAAGAAGGCGGTGTCGGGCCCGCTCTACTCCGGGGGTGAGTTCACCGGCGTCGACATCGAGATCAGGGCGGGCGGCCCGGCGATCGGATTCCAGTCGGTCTCGAGTCAGCTCTACACCGACCCCGACATCATGCTGGGGTACGTCTCGACCGACGAGTCGATCCAGCAGTCCACCGAGATGCCGACCGTCGCCGTCTTCGCCCCGCTCGACATCAGCCCTCAGATGATCATGTGGGATCCGGAGAGCTACCCCGGAGCCGAGACGATCGCCGACATCGTCGCCGACGGCGCGACCATCCGCTACTTCGAGGGTTCTGCCTACATGGAGTACCTCAAGGCCGCGGGCATCGTGCCGGAGAACCAGGCCGACGGCTCCTACGACGGAACGCCGGCGAGCTTCGTCGCGGCCCAGGGGGCGAGCGCCCAACAGGGCTTCGCCTCCGCCGAGCCCTACATCTACGAGCACGAGATCGCCGACTGGATGAAGCCCGTCGCGTACTCGCTCGTGAACGACAGCGGGTACACGAACTACATGCAGACCGTGTCGGTGCGGGCCGACGCGCTCGAGGAGGACAGCGCCTGCCTCTCGGCGCTCGTGCCGGTTCTGCAACAGGCCTCGGTCGACTACTACGCCGACCCGGATGCGACGAACGCGCTCATCATCGACCTCGTGGAGCAGTACGACACCGGCTGGGTCTACAGCCACGACGTCGCCGACTACTCGGTGGCCACCCAGCTCGAGCTCGGTCTCGCGGGCAACGGCGACGACGAGACCCTGGGCGACTTCGACCTCGACCGCGTGAACGACCTGCTCGAGAAGGTGACGCCCGTGTTCGCGACCCTGGGAACGGCACCCGCGGACGGCCTGACCGCCGACGACCTCGTCACCAACGAGTTCATCGACCCCTCGATCGGCCTGCCGGTCGACTGACCGCGCCGACCCTCCCAGCTCCCTCCCCTCCCCGCACCGAGCGAAGGAATGCCGCATGCCGTTCGAGTCCACCCGTCTCCGCGCCCTCGAGCTCGAGCTGCGCGCACTCCTCGGCGACCGGGCCGTGTCGACCGAGCCCGCGGCTCTCGCCAAGGCCTCGGTCGACGGCGCGCGACTGTCGCCGATCCTCTCCGACAAGCTCCCCCTCGGTGCCGCCGACGTGGTGGTCACCCCGGCAACGGCCGATGACGCCGCCGCCGTGGTGACCGCCTGCGTGCGGCACGGGGTCGCCGTGACACCGCGGGGGAAGGGCACCGGCAACTACGGCCAGGCCATCCCCACGCACGGCGGCCTCGTGCTCGACCTCTCGCGCTGCCGTCGCATCCTCGAGGTGGGCGAGGGCCGGATGACGGTGGAGGCGGGCGTGACGATGATCACCCTCGAGCAGGCTGCCCGAGCCGCAGGGCAGCAGGTGCTGATGTACCCCTCCACGGCGCAGTCGACCGTCGGGGGCTTCCTCTCCGGCGGCTCGGGGGGCACCGGGTCGATCGCCCACGGTCTCACGACCTCGGGGCACTTCGTGCTCGCGCTCGACGTGGTGCACGCGAGCGGTGAGGGCGTGCACCACGTGGAGGGTGAAGCCGCCCAGGCGTATCTCCACAACTACGGCACGGCCGGAGTCATCCTGCGCGCCACGATCGCCCTCGAGCCGCTGCAGCCGTGGTGCGCGCTCTACGCCTCCTTCGACGACCTCCCCCGGGCGGCCGCAGCGCTGCGACCCCTGGCGGCGCTGCACCCCACACCGCGTCTCGTGTCGGCCGACCCCGCCGAGATCGCCGGCGCGCTGCCCTCCGACCCCGCGATCCCGTCCGACCGCGCCTCCTTCAGGGCGATCGTCGACGCCGCCGCCCTCGCCGAGGCCGAGGAGCTCATCCGCGAGCACGGCGGCACGGTCGAGGCGGTGCGCGACAGCCCGCAGGACACGGTGCGCCTCAGCATGATCTCCTACAACCACCCGATCGAGTGGTTGCAGAAGTCGTCGCCCTCGCGGCTGTTCCATGTCGAGGTCAACGGTCACGCGATCGTCGACCGCCTCGACGAGGTGCTCGCGGTCTACCCGGGCGCATCGCTGCACCTCGAGGCCATGAACCCCGCGCCGCTCGGGATGCTCGTGGCCCCGTACCGCGATGAACGGACAGTGCTCGAGGGCTATGACCGCCTGGCCGCCCTGGGGGTGCGCTCGCACAGCCCCCACCAGTCGAAAGTCGACTTCGAGGTGCGGCGCACGATCGACCTCGCACTCCGCACCGACCCCGCGGGACTGCTGAACCCCGGCAAGCTCGATCGCGTGGCGTGAGCCGAACGACGACGGAGCCGGCGACTCAGTCGGTGACGGAGCCGGCGATCCAGTCGAGGCGGTCGGAGTCGAGATATTCCTCGGTGAGCCTCGATCCGGCAGGTACCACGAGTTCACCCGCCTGATCACGGATCGGCCCCGCCCAGATGTCGAAACGGCCGGCACGGATCGCGGAAGCGACGTCGTTCGCCCGCGTCCGCGCCCGCTCAGGCAGCCACGGCGCGGGCGGCGTGTTGAGCACCACACCGTCGGAGGCCCGCAGATAGTCGTCACGCGCGCTCCACGTGCCGTCGAGCACCGCCGCGATCGAGCGGATCACGTACGGGCTCCACTCGAGATACGAGGCGTCGAGCACCTGCGGAAGGTGACTGAGGCGATCGTCGTGCGCGGTCACCAACGCCCCACCCTCACCCGCCGCTGCGACGACCGCCGGATTCTCGGCCAGGTTCCCCCCGATCACGTCCACGCCGGCGGCGATCAACTCCGCCACCGCAGCACGCTCCCTCTCCGCCTGGTCGGGCGCATGGTAGGTGCCGAGCCACCGCAGCTCGATCCGTGCATCCGGTGCGCTGCGCAGCGCCCCCAGGATCCACGCGTTCGTATAGAGCAGATCGTGCGCCGAACGCGCACCTTCCACGAGGCCCAGCCGACCTGTGCGGGTGGCGGCGCCGGCGAGCATCCCCGAGACGAAAGCGTGCTCGTCGCGCGCTGCCCGATATGTCGCCACGTTGGCCGAGGGACGACGGCCCTGACAGTGCACGAATCGGGTGGTCGGGTGAGAGGCCGCCACTCGCTCCAGGCGATCGGTGACGGTGACGTCGCAGACGAAGACCAGGGATGCGCGCGACGCCAGGGAGTCGGCGGCCGCGCTCCAGCCGTCGCCGTCGCCCAGCTCGTCGAGCACCTCGGTGCGGATGCGGGCGCCGAACCGGCGTTCGGCCGCCCGCCGGGCGCGATCGTGACCGTGGCCCCACCAGTCGCGCACGGAGTTGGCGTGCATCCAGCCGACCCGGAGCGGCGAGGCGGGGGCGGAAGCGGTCACGGTCGCGGTCACGGTAGCAGCGAGCGTTCGGGCAGCACGACTTCGTCGAGGCCGGTGTCGCGCGCGAGGGCCTCGGCCCGGGCGACCACCTCGTTGCGCGGTCCGTCGAGGCAGAACTCGGCGATCACCCGTTCCGGCACCAGGGCGGCCGCAGCGACAGGCCCCGCCTCGGCGACCGCGGCGGACACCTCGCTCACGAGCGCTCCCGGCACCCCGGCCGCCTCGCGATACTCGGGCCTCATGTTCAGCAGCTCGTAGACCACCCTCTCGCGAGAGGCCAGATCGCTCGCCTCGTCGAATCGATGGTGCAGCGTCAGCGCCACGGTGAGGGCGGGTGCCTGCTCGCGCAGCGCCAGCACGAGCCCACCGAGCAACGAGAACGGGATGCCCGACAGCAGCACGCCATCGGCTCGCGCGGCGGCCAGCTCGAGTGTCTTCGGTCCCTTCGTGGCCAGCCACAGCCGGCCGGCGGGGTGACGGTCGCGTACGATCGCGATCGACTCGGCCAGCGCGTCGAGCGGTTGCGAGCGCTGCGCCCCCATGCTCGCCAGCTGGTAGGCGCCACCGGCGGAGAGTATCAGCAGCCCTCGGCCACCGCTGACCTCGTCGAGCGTGGCCAGTGCCCCCGCGGTGACCTCGGGCCGGCGCGTGAACGGGTTCGTGATGAGGCCCAGCCGCATCCGGTCGGTGCACATCGCCGCCGCACCGAGTGCCACCCACCCGTCGCGCGTGCGCGCGCCGTTGTCGGGCAGCACGAGGGTGGGCACGCCGGCCGCCTCGGCGCTCTGCGCCGCGCGCACGACCTGGAGCGCGTCGACCGGCATGACGTTCACGGCGATCATGCGTTCACGACGCCTCGATCGTGCAGATCCCGTCACCGGCCACCGGATGGGACTGGTGGTCGACCACGTTGGTGTCGGCGAGCTCGAGGTTGAAGAACGACATCCGTTCGCCGTCGAAGTAGGGGCCCGCGTGCCAGGTGCCGCGGTGCAGCAGCACGGCCACGTCGCCCGGGATGCGGAACGCCGCGACGTCGGCGAGCCCCGGTCGCGGGTCGTCGTCTCCCTCTCCCGTGGGAGCGGCCACGGCGAGGAGCCACTCGCCCCCACCCACCGACGCGAGAACCTGCGTCACACGACGGTGCCTGGTGAGCGACCGGAATCGCGCCGGCTTGTCCTCGAGCTCCATGAGATAGAAGCGAGGAGCCCCCTGCGACAGGTCGAGCGCGCTCTCGGCGGCGCTCGGCGGCGCTCCATCCTCCCCCGGGGCGAGCAGTTCGCCGAACCGCGCGAAGCCCTCGGCGGTCACCGGGCGGGCGATGAAGGGATGCGTGGTACCGGACATCAGGGGATCCTTTCGAGAGCGGGCCGCAGGGCCGGGGCGACCTCGCGGGCGAACAGACGCAGGGACTCGTGGCGCTGGGCGGTGCTCAGCCCGGGGATGTCGACGAGTATGTCTATGCGCGACGCACCCGAGGCCCGACCCTCCTCGGCGAGGCGGCGCGCCACCCGCTCGGGGCCGCCGACGACGAAGCACATCCGGTCGAGTCCGTCGGCGAGGTCGACCGGCATCGGGGTGGGGTACAGCCGCGCCACCGCCTCCTGGTAGTAGCGGAGGCCGAGGAAGTACGAGGAGTAGAGCCGGTACGCCGGGGTGACCGACTCGAGCGCGAGCGCGTCGGTCGCGGCGACGTGCACGATGCGCACCAGCCGCACCTCGCCGGTTCCGCCGTGGGCGCGATAGCGGTCGGCGTACTGCAGCGAGGTGGCGGCGGGTTCGGCCTGACCCATCACGAAGCCGAGCTGCTCGCGGGCGGCCAGCGCGATCGTCTCGTCGTCGCGGGCCGCCACCAGGATGCGCGACACGAGCGAAGCGGCGTCTCCGACCGGGGAGAGCTCACGCGAGAAGGCCGACCGCCCGTCACTGCGCAGCAGCTCGAGGAGCTCGCCGAGGCGGTCGCGGAAGAGCCACCGCCGCGCATCCGCCCCCACCGCCGCGTCGCGGAAGATCTCGGGCTCGTCGCCGCCCGCACCGAGACCGAAGAGAGCTCGGCCTCCTGTCACCAGGTCGAGCGTGAGCATCATCTCCGCCGTGCGCCAGGCGGCGTCGAGCGAGAGCACCTTCACCCCGGTGCCGATGCGCAGCGAGTCGGTGAGGGCGGCCAGGTGCGACACCACCAGCTCGGGCCACGGGATGCGCGAGGAGAACGCCTCGGCGGGCTTCGCCAGGTGGTGCTCCCCGAGGAGGTAGGAGTCGTAGCCCAGCTCCTCGGCGAGCAGGGCGTCGTCGAGTGTCTTACGCAGTTGTTCTGCGTCGCTCTGGCCGCGCACGCCCCACTGCTGGTCGAGGATGCCGTGGTCGATCCTGTCGCTCATCGCGCTCCCCTCATGTCTTACAAAGAGAGTATCACATGTAAGACAGGTTGCACACGGAAGTGCAGCCGGTCAGCGCTCGCCGCGGTCGACCTTCACCGAGCGCACCATGGCGTAGCGCAGGGCGCCCTTCACGTGCAGTTCCGACGACCAGTAGCCCGTGCGACCGGAGCGGCCCACCCCCGTGAGCTCGACCGTGAGCACCGCCTCGCCTTCGGGACGGCCGAGCGCCCGGGCATCGGCCTCGCTCAGCACGTCGGCGCCCGGCCAGACCACCTCCCACTCGATGTGCTCGTGACCGAGCGACAGGGCGAGGCTGAAGATCGACTCGGAGGGGTCGTAGCCGACGGCTCGCCGACCGGCGAGCGGCACGCAGTCCCGGGCCAGCATGACGGGCCTCCCGTCGGCCGTCCAGAGCTTGGTGAGGCGGAGCACCGGGGTGCCGGGTGCGACCTCGAACTCGACGGCCTCATCGACGGTGATCGGCGTGATCTCGTGAGAGAGCACCTCCACCCCCGGATCGCGCCCGGTCGACCGGATCAGCTCGAGCTTGTCCACCTGGCGGTCGAACCGTGCCGGGATGTTCAGGAGCGACGTGTTCACCACCGTGTCGGCGCCCTTGCGGCGCCGGATGTAGCCGCGCTCCTCCAGCCGCACGAGCGCCTCCCGCACGGCGGGCCGGCTCATCTCGAGGTCGAGGGCGAGGGTCGACTCCCCCGGCATCGAGGTGCCCTCCTCGGCCGCGCGCCGCCACACGTCGCGGAGCCGGTCATCCAGCGACACCTTGTCAGACACGTGCGAGGAATCTCTCTGCATGCGCCCCAGGCTACAGCCGCGCGAGCACGGCCCCGGCGAACTCGGTGGTGCCGGCGGTGCCGCCGATGTCGCCCGTGGCGACGCCAGCGGCGAGAGTGTCGGCGAGCGCCTGCTCGAGCGCGGCGGCGGCCTCGGTCTCTCCGAGGTGCTCGAGCATCATCGCCGCGGCCCAGATGGTGGCCAGCGGGTTGGCGATGCCCTGCCCCGCGATGTCGGGTGCCGAGCCGTGCACCGGCTCGAACAGCGAGGGGTGGCGGCGCTCCGGGTTGAGGTTGCCGCTCGGTGCGATTCCGATCGAGCCGCCCGTGGCCGCGGCGATGTCGGAGAGGATGTCGCCGAACAGGTTCGATGCCACGATCACGTCGTTGCGGGCCGGCTTCAGCACCAGTTCGGCGGCGAGCGCGTCGATGAGCACGCTGCGCAGCTGCACCTCGGGGAACTCGGCGGCGACGGTCTCGGCCACCACCTGGTCCCAGAACGGCATCGTGTGGATGATGCCGTTCGACTTCGTCGCCGAGGTCAGCCTCCCTTTGCGACGGCGGGCGAGGTCGGCCGCGAAGCGGGTGACCCGCTCGATGCCGGCCCGGGTGAACACCGCCTCCTGCACGGCGAGCTCGCCTTCGAGGCCACGGTTGAAGCGGCCGCCCACCTCCGAGTACTCGCCCTCCACGTTCTCGCGCACGATCACGAGGTCGAGACCCTCGGGATGCGCGAGCGGGCTGCGCACCCCGTCGAACAGCCGGGTGGGCCGCAGGTTGACGTACTGCTCGAAGCGGCGGCGGATGGGGATGAGCAGGCCCCACAGGGTGACGTCGTCGGGGATGTCGGGCGCCCCGACGGCTCCGAGCAGGATGGCGTCGGCGGTGGCCATGAGGTCGAGCGCGTCGGCCGGCATCATGGCGCCGGTGGAGCGGTAGAGCTCGGAGCCCCAGTCGCGGTGCCGCCACTCCACCGCGAAGCCGAAGCGGTCGGCGAGGGCGTCGACGCAGGCGAGCGCCGGCGGCACCACCTCCTGGCCGATGCCGTCGCCGGGGATGACGTCGATGATGTGGGTGCGCATGGGTGTCCTCGGATGGGGTGAGCGGGTGGTGCGGCTAGGGGAGAAGTCGTCGCGTGTGCCACGGGGCCCGGCGGGCGGCGGCGAGCGAGTCGGCGGAGGCCTCGAGGAGCGTCGTGCTCTCGGCGCGGGCGGGGGCGGCCCGCTCGAGGTACTCGGCGGCGAGCTCCGTGGCCCGCGCGCGAAGCGCGGGCACGTCGAGCCCGGGCCACGCGCCGCGGTCGTAGACGACGCGCCCCGCCACGAGCACCGTGCGCACGTCGACGGCACGCCCGGCGGTCACGAGCTGGTTGAGCACATCGGTGCGCGGAACGTAGGTGACCGCCGAGAGATCGTGCAGCACCAGGTCGGCCGCGAAACCCGGCGCGATCACCCCGAGGTCGTCTGCGCGCCCGAGCGCCGCCGCGCCACCGGCCGTCGCCGCGCGCAGCACCTCCTGCACCGTCAGCCACTCCCCTGCCGGTCGCTCCGACACCCGCGAGAGCAGAGCGGTGAGCCGGATGCCGTCCACCATGTCGAGCGCGTCCGAGGAGTTCGCCCCGTCGGTGCCGATCGCGAGCCCCACACCGGCGTCGAGCAGCCCCCGTGAGTCCTGCACCCCCGAACCCAGGCGCAGGTTGCTCGCCGGAACCGTCACCGCGGTCACCCCGGCAGAGCCCAGCAGCTCGTTGTCGGCCGGGCTCGTCCAGATGGAATGCGCGGCCGTGAGCCACGGGCCGAGCACGCCGAGACGGTCGAGCTCGGCCGTGATGGAGCGACCGAAGTAGTGTTCGCCGGCCAGGGCCTGGGGCTTGGACTCGGCCAGGTGGGTGTGGAGGCGGAGGTCGTGGGAGCGGGCCAGGGTCGCGAGGCCTTGGGTGAGGGTGGGGGTGCAGTGGGCGGGGATCGTGGGGGCTAGGGCGGGGGTGAGGAAGGTCGGGTCGTAGGGCCAGGATTCGATGAGGGCGGTGCAGGTTTCGAGGATGTGTGCCGTGTTTGGTTGTTCGGGGGGGCGCTGGGGAGTTGGGGGTTGGGGGTCCTGCCCGAGGACGCCCGCCACACCGGGACCCCCAACCCCCAACTCCCCAGCTTGGTCGGAATCAACCGGCTGCGAGGGGGACGAGGGGATGCCCGGATCGCCGCAGCCTTGGTGGAGGAAGGGGAGGGAGGCGGGGAGGGGGCGGTCGGAGACCATGGGGGCGAGGGTGGCGCGGATGCCGGTGGTGGCGTAGGCGGTGGCGGTGAGGTGGATGGCTTCGAGGGTGGGGGTGGGGGTGCGGGAGTGGAGGTCGAAGAGGGCGGTGCAGCCGGAGGAGAGGAGTTCGGTGGCGGTGAGGAGGGCGGAGAGGCGGGTGAGCTCGTCGGAGCGGGCGGAGGCCATCCAGGCGCCGTGGGTGAGGGAGTGTTCGAGGGTCCACTCACGGGCGATGCCCTTGAGTATGCCGGAGTGGCTATGGGTGTGGCCGTTGACGAAGCCGGGAGTCACGAGACATCCGGATGCGTCGATCACCTCGGCCTGCACCGAGCCGTCGGCCGCGGCGAACGAACCCCAGGGGCCCGTCGCCACGATGACGCCGTCGTCGACGAGCAGGTCGAGCTCGGCGGTCGACCCGTGGTCGGCCGTGAGCACGAGCCCGCCCGCGACGACGACTCTCACAGCGCCGGCCCCCTCATCGTGCGATCTCCGGCGGAAAGTTCTCGTACCAGTGCCGCGCGATGTCGGCCCGGCGCGCCCACCACACCGACTCGTGCCCCTGCACGTAGTCGAGAAAGCGCGCCACCCCGGCCGCGCGGGCGGCATGCCCGCTCACCCGCGGGTGCAGGCTCACCATCATCATGCCGGGCGAGCGCGCGCCCTCGGCATACATCACGTCGAAGGCGTCTTTGAGGTAGGTGAACATGTCGTCGCTCGTCGACCACCAGCCCTTCGCGAACTTGTTGTCGTTGTTCGAGAAGGTGTGCGGAATCACGAGGTGCTTGCGGCCTCCCACCGGCGTCCAGTACGGCAGCTCGTCGTCGTACGCATCCGAGTCGTAGAGAAAGCCGTTCTCCACCAGCAGCGAGCGTGTCGACTCGCTCGGCCCGTAGCGGCAGTACCAGCCGTCGGGCACGCTGCCCCAGATGCTCTTGAAGCTGGCGAGGGCGAGCTTCAGGTGAGCGCGCTCCTCCTCCTCGTCGAGCAGGTAGTGCTTGGTGTAGCGGTAGCCGTGGCCGAGCAGGTCGTAGCCGGCGAAGCGGGAGTGCACCGCGATCTGCGGGTTGTACTCCAGCGCCACCGCGCAGGCCGAGATGGTGGCGGGCAGGCCCCGCTCCTCGAGCAGACGCTGCAGCCGCCAGAACCCCACGCGCGAGCCGTAGGCCATCATCGACTCCCCCGCCAGGTCGCGGCCGGGCACGTCGGCACCCGCGGTGCCCCCGTCCGTCAGTGGCGACTCGCTGTGGTCGAAGCCGTCCTCGACGTTGTCCTCGGCGCCCTCCTCCACGTTGATGGTGATGTTGACGGCGATGCGGGCATCACCCGGCCAGTGCGGATCGGGGCGGTTGCGGCCGTAGCCCACCAGGTCGCGCATCGGAACTCCTCGGTACTCGGGTCGGTCGACCGACGGGTGATCAGTCGACCTCGGGAAGGGCGGCGTCGGCGGGCCGGCCGAGATCGACCAGCTCGCGCACGTCGAAAGCACGGTAGCTGTCGAAGAACGCCTCTCTATCTTCGAGGAAGAGCGAGCGGCTGAGCGCGTCGGCGAGCCGTCTGCCGCCGGCTCCGAGCCCCGAGTTCATGTTGCCGTTCAGGCCCATCGAGAGCCGGGCGCCGTAGGTGAAGTCGCTCACCCGGGTGACCCAGGATGCCCGACCCGGCTCACGGGCCACGAACTCGAAGCCCGAACCGAGGTAGGGGTAGTCGAGCAACGACGCATCCTGCCACTCGGCCGGCGGGGTGAAGCGGTGCCGCCAGAGGGCCACCCGGGGTGCGAGCTCGGCCAGCTCGGGGCGCGCGGCGAGGTCGACGGTGGGGCCGGTCGCGGCGATCACGTGGTCGAACTCGAACGAGGCCTCGGGGGTGGTGACCCGGATGCGGTCGTCGGCCCCCAGCCCGATCGAGGTCCACGGGGAGCCCGTGTGCGGCGTGAACGTCTCATGCCGCATGCAGCGGTACCAGGTGGGCTGGGGCGGCGGCTGGTTGGTCTGGTTGAAGCGCACCGTGTAGCGCCACTTGTCGGCGTCGGGCAGGTCGGGGAAGTGCGCGCCGAAGGCGTAGAACTCCATCCAGCGGAACGGGTTCACGCGCGGGATCTCGGCGCGGCGGTAGAACAGGTCGACGGAGGCGGCTCCCGCCTCCAGCGCGGAGGCCGCGTAGTCGAAGGCCGAGGCGCCGCCGCCGAGCACGCCCAGCCGCTTGCCGGCGAAGGCGCTGAAGTCGAGCTCCTCGCCGGTGTGGTTGTAGCGCCCCTCGGGGAGCGCCTCGCGGATGAAGGCGGGTGCCGTCCAGGCGCCGTTGCCGGCGAGGCCGGTGGCGAGCACCACACGGCGGGCGAACACCGTCTCGGGGCCGTCGGGGGTGTCGAGCTGCACCGCGAGCGGGGCTCCGGGCTCGAGCGCCGCGGGCGTGATCGAGGTGACCGTGGTCTCGTTGCGCACCCGCGCATCCGTCACCCGTCGATACCAGCCGAGGTACTCCTGCCAGTGGTGCCGGTCGATGTGCACGAGGTCGTTCCAGGCCGTGTCGCCGAAGCGGGCGCGGTACCAGCTCTCGGGGGTGAGGCTCGGCAGGCCCTGGTCGGGGCCGGTGAGGCCCTTCGGGGTGCGGAGGGTGTGCATGCGGGCGTAGGTGACCCAGGGGCCCTCCTTGCCGGCGGGCGCGGTGTCGACGATCTCGACGTTGGTGATGGCGCGGCGGCGCAGGGCGAAGGCGGCGGTGAGGCCGCCCTGGCCGCCGCCCACGATGAGCACGTCGCGCACCGGTCGGCCGGCGAACTCCTGGGCGGTGAGCCACTCGGGGCGGGGGTAGGCGGTGATGTCGAGCTCGCGCCGCACCGCGTCCTCGAGCGCCGTGAGGGCGGCCTCGGAGTCGTGAGCCGGGTCGCGCGCCGTGTCGCGGGCGGGGTCGTGCACGGCGCTCACCTGCTCACGAGCGCGGTGAGGGCCGCGACGTCGGTGAGCGACTCGAGCTCGGCGACGACCGCCACGATCTCGTCGGCCTTGCCCGCATCCCACCCCGCGAACTCGGCGCAGCCGCGGAACTTCTCGGCCACCTCGCCGTAGCTCATCGGGTCGGCCGGGCTGCCCTTGCCGAAGGCGCTGCGGCCCGAGATGACGGTGCCGTCGTTCAGCTCGATGTCGATGATCGACGTCATCTTCGCGTAACCGTCGGCCTCGGCCTCGGGGTGCACCCAGAACTCGACCTTCTCGATGGCGGCCTTCACGTCGGGCCGGTTCACCACCTCGTCGGTGAACTCGTTCAGGCCCGCGCGGCGCTCGAGCAGCAGGATCGCCATGCAGAACTCCATCGAGAACTTGGCCTGCAGCTCGTTCACGGGCCGGTGGTGGATGAGGGCGTTCGGCATGTTGTGGTTGGTGCCCACCTTGACGTGCTTCACGTCGTCGATGTGGAGGTCGTTCGCTTTGATGAGACGCAGCATCTCGGTCATGGCGGGGTGGGTGAGCGAGCCGGAGGGGTGCGGCTTGATGGAGACGCCGGGGTCGGCGAAGGTCCACGGGTGGCCGAGCTGACCGCGGATGGCGGCCTCGTCATAGCCGCCGCCCGCCGCCTGGAAGAAGCCGCGCGGTGCCTCGAGGATCTCGGGGCTCGCGCTCCAGCCGGCCCGCGCGAAGTCGGTGGCCACCACGCCGGCCTCGGCGGCGCGGCCGGCGTGGAACGGCTTCGTCATGGTGCCGAAGTTCTCGCGCAGACCCGCCGACTGGCTGCCCGCGATGGAGAGGGCGCGCTGCGTGGTCTCGAGGTCGGAGCCGCGCAGGCGGCTCGCCGCGCTGGCGCTGGCGAAGGGGCCGCAGGTGGCCGTGGCGTGGAAGCCGTGCTGGTAGTGGCGGGGCGAGATGGCCTCGGCGATCTTGCACTCCACGTCGACGCCCACGAGGTAGGCCATGAGCAGCTCGGTGCCGCCTGCGCCGAGCTGCTCCGAGACGGCGAGCGCCGCCGGCAGGGCCGGGGCGGTGGGGTGGGTGAGCAGACCGTAGACGCGGTCCTCGGCCACGGCGAGCTGGGTGTCGTCGTAGTCGTCGGCGTGGATGGCGACGCCGTTGGCGAAGGCGGCGAAGCGGGGCGAGACCTTGAGGTCGGTGCCGATGACGGTGGTGGTGCCCGAGCCGACGACCCCGGTGGCCTCGAGGTAGCCCTTCACGATCTGGCCCGACTCGGCGACCGAACCGGAGAGCGCGAGGCCCAGACCGTCGAGGATGGACGACTTCGCGAGCGCCACGACGTTCTCGGGCACGGCCTCGCGCGGGGTGTCGAGCACGAAGGAGGCGACCTCGCGGGTGAGGTCGCGGCCCTTCTCGGGGTCGATGGTGGGGGTGAAGTTGACGGGGGTGCTCATGGGGTTCCGTTCGGTCGGTGCGGGTGGTGCTGCGGTTCGGGCTGAGGGGTGGTGGCTGAGGGGGCGGGCGCCGACGGTGCGGGCGCGAGCGGGGCGGGCGCGGGCGGGATACGCGGGGCGGCGGCCGGAGGGGCAGTGAGGATTCGGGCCAGGGCGATCAGCTCGTCGTCGCGGTCGGGGAAGCCGAGCAGCTGCAGGCCGAGGGGCAGGCCGTCCACCTCGAGCAGGGGGAGGCTGAGGGCCGGGGCGCCGAGGAAGCTCCAGGTGGCCGGCATGGTGCGGCTGCCGGTGGTGGTGTGACCGAGAGGTGCGACGTTCGCCGTCGAGAGAGTGACGAGCGCGTCGTACCGTTCGGAGAGTGCCTGCAGCCGGTGTCGCAGCCGGGCTCGCAACGCATGGATCGTGGCCAGGTGTTTCGCACTCTGCTCCGGCCCGCGCTCGACGAGGTCCCGGATGCGCGGGTCGGGCTCCGGATCGGGACG
This sequence comes from Herbiconiux moechotypicola, assembly GCF_024979255.1. Lineage (GTDB taxonomy): Bacteria > Actinomycetota > Actinomycetes > Actinomycetales > Microbacteriaceae > Herbiconiux > Herbiconiux moechotypicola. The sequence continues at coordinate 201,868 of NZ_JANLCN010000005.1, read as the reverse complement.
GGCGGCGTCGACGTAGGGGGCGAGGATCGGTGCCGCCTCGGCCGCGAACAGGTCGAACACGAGCGGGGTCGAGCCGGCGACCTCGGCGTCGAAGGCGGCGAGGCCGGGGTCGTGTTCGGAACGGGTCACCGTCGCCGTGCCCGTCTCATCCAGGCGGGCCAGCAGCACTTCCAAGGCCGCCCAGCTCTCGGGGTCGGGCTCGTCGCCCGAATCGAGTCGCACGAGCCCGAGGCGTGGGCGCACCCGTCGTTCGGGAGGAGCATCGGGGGTGCCGGCCGCGAGCACCGCCGCCACGAGCGCCAGGTCGTCGACCGAGGCGGCGATGACGCCCACGTCGTCGAGCGACGGCGCCACTGGGTGCACTCCGCCCATCGGCAGGCGGCGGTGGCTCGGCTTGTAGCCGACCGCGCCGCAGTACGAGGCCGGGCGGATGGTGGACGCCCCGGTCTGCGACGCCAACGCCGCCGGCACGATGCCCGCGCCGACGGCGGCGCCCGATCCCGCCGAGCTGCCGCCCGGAGTGCGCGCGAGATCGTGCGGGTTCGCGGTGACCGTCGTGGTGCCGCAGGCGAACGGGGTGCTCGTCGTCATGCCGATCACGATCGCGCCCGCCGCCCGCAACCGCGCCACGGCCTCGGCGTCGGCCTCCGGCCGGCGGCCCGCGAACAGCGACGAGCCCAGCTCGGTCGGGAACTCCGCGCTGTCGATGATCTCCTTCACCGCCACGGGCATCCCGTCGATCGGGCTGAGCGGGGTGCCCGCTGCCCACCGGGCATCCGCCTCGGCCGCGGCGACGGCCGCCCGGTCGAGGTCGACGTGCGTGAACGCCCGGAGCTCCGGCTCCCACCGCGCGAGGCGGGCGGCGACCCCGGCCAGGAACTCCGACGGCGTGCCCGGGCGCTCGCTCCAGGCCACGGGATGCGCGCCGCTCGCGCCGTTCGCCGTCACTCCGCCCCTTGGCGAGGGGCTACGGCGGGAGCGGTCACGGCGGGAGCGGTCACGGCGGGAGCGGTCACGGCGGGCGCGGGAACCTGCGCCGCGAACCAGTCGTGCACCTGCGACGACGTGACGGCCGCGCATCCGGCTGCCCCCTGCACCAGGTCGACCATCGCCTCCAGCTCGGCGATGCGGTGCGGCACCCCCATGATGTGCGGGTGCAGGCCGATCGGCATCACCACGGGGCTCAGCTCGGCCTCGCGAGTGAGCACCGGCAGGGTGGCCGCGGTGCGCGCGAGCAGCGATCCCGCGGGCTGGGTCTGCACCTGGTAGGTGGTGACGTCGTTGAGTTCGACCGTGTAGGGCAGGCCCAGGATGCTCCTGCCGGCTCCGGCGTCGAGCCACACGGGGCGGTCGTCGATCATCCAGTCGTGGTCGAACTCGAGGCCGGTCTCGCGCAGGATGCGGAGGGTCTCGTCGGTCTGGTTCATGCCGGGCCCGAGCCAGCCGCGCGGGGCCGCACCGAAGCGGCGCGTGATGACCTCGATCGCCTCCTCCACCACCGCGCGCTCGTCGTCGAAACCCTGGATGCTCTGCTGGCGGATGCCGTGACCCACCACCTCCCAGCCCCGCTCGGCGATGAGGTCGGCGACCTGGGGATAGTGCTCCACGACGTCGGAGTTGAGCGCCACCGTCACCGAGGCGCCGATCGGCGCGAGCGCGGCGGCGACGCGCGGGAGGCCGGCGCGTAGTCCGTAGAGCACCCAGGAGTGGTTCGCCACGTCGGGCACCACGCTGAGTCCGTGCGGGGCGGGCAGGATGGCACGGGGCATGGGGCGGTCGAGCGTCCAGTGCTCGAGGTTGAGCACGAACTGCACGAGCACGCGGGCGCCGCCGCCGTCGCCTCCGTCGCCGCCGAACGGCTGGAGCGGCGGGGCGTCGGGCGCGAAGGCGAACGGTGCCGGGGCGCGGCGGCCGGTGCCGCTCACGACTGCTCCCCCGGCACATCCTGACCCGCCCGCTCGGCGAGCTCGACCAGCAGCTCGTCGTCGCCCGGCAGGCCCAGGATCGACACGCCGATCGGGGCCCCGTCGACGAGGCCCGACGGGATGCTCAACTGCGGGCTCCCCGCGAGCGAGGCGGGCACCACCAGGGCGAGGTTGGCGTCGCGGAAGGCCATCAGTTCGTCGTGCGTCGACGAACGCAGGGGCGCGGGCCCGATCGCGGTGGGCAGCACGGCGATCGCGTCGACCAGCAGCTCGGCGAGCCCGTCGACGAACTCCTGCCGCTCGGCCTCGGCGGCGGCGACCTGATCGTCGGTCACCTCGCCCGCGGCCAGGATGCGGTCGCGGATGCCCGCGCCGAGCTCCGGGTCGTCGGCGAGCACCCAGGCGCCGTTGCTCTCCCAGAGCTGGCGGCTCATGAGCGGCCAGAACACCGAGGTGAGGGGCGCGGCTCCCGCCGCGTCGGCGAGCGCGGCGCTCGAGAGCTCGAGCCCCCACTGCGAGGCCCAGCGCGCCGCCGTGCGCTCGGTCAGCGCGCGGGTCGCGGGGTCGGCGAGGGCCACGAGGTCGTCGAGCAGCACGAGGCGCCGGATGGGGCGACGGCGAGCGGGGGTGGCCGCCAGCACCGCGAGGGCAGCGTCGAGGACGGCGGGGCGGCGTGCCAGCAGCGACACGGTGTCGAACCGCGGCGCCATCGGGCGCACGCCGCCGCGGTCGATGCGGTCGTGGGTGGTGCGCAAGCCGAAGAGGCCGCAGAAGGACGCGGGGGTGCGGATGGAGCCGCCGGTGTCGGTGCCGAGACCGAGCAGGGCGTCGCCCGCGGCGACCGCCGAGGCGCTCCCGCTCGACGAGCCGCCGGGCACGCGATCCAGCGCGGCCGGGTTCCACGGGGTGCCGTAGTGCGAGTTGACGCCGAACATGCCGGCGGCGAGCTCGTCGGTGGCCGTCTTGCCGATCACCGTCGCGCCCGCGCCGAGCAACAGCCCGACGGCGGTGCTGTGCCGCGCGGCGGGGGCCGAGGTGCGCGCCAAGGACGGGTTGCCGGCGCCGGTCACGTGGCCGGCCACGTCGTAGAGGTCTTTCACCGCCACGGTCACGCCGCGGAGCGGGCCGTCGTCGTGCTCCGTGAGCGTGAACTGACCGCCGGGGGCGAAGTAGCTCGTCGACTCACTCGTGCCCGGCTCCTTCGCCGTCGTCGGGCCGGTCATCGTGCGCCCCCGCTCTCTTTCAGGTGCCTCTCGAATCCGTTGGCGACGTGCCTCGTGGCCAGGTCGCGCGCATCCGACGCCCGTCCCTCCACTACGGCGGCCGCGATCTCCTCGTGCTCGCCGAGCGACGACTCGATGTTCTCGTGGATGCTGAGCGCCCTCGCCCGGAACAGGTTGATCTCGCGCGAGATGCTCTCGTACTCCTCGCCCAGGCGTGGGTTGCCGGATGCGGTGAGCAGCGCCCGGTGGAACTCGCGGTTGAGCTCGTAGTAGGCCGCGGCGTCGTCGCGCTCGGCGACGGTGCGCATGGAGGCGAGCAGGGCGCGGAACTCGATGGCCGCGGCCCCTCCGGAGCGACGGGCCGCGAGCTCGCAGGCGAGGCCGAACAGGGCGGAGCGGATCTCGTAGAGACCACGCGCCTCGACCTCGCTCACGACGCGCACGAAGGCGCCGCGATTGGGGATCTGCTCGATCAGCCCGTCGCGTTCGAGCGCCGTGATGGCCTCGCGGATCGGGCCGCGGCTCACCCCGAGCCGCGCCGAGAGCTGCACCTCGGCGAGCCGGTCGCCCGGTGCGAGCTCGCCCGAGGTGATGAGGCGCTCGATCTGACGCCTCGCCGCCATCGAGCGGTTCTCGGCGACGGGCGGGAGTGCGACGAGCTCTTCGAACCCGATCTCAGGCATCGACCGGCTCCGTCTCGGTGGGCCCGGCTGTTCCGGCCGCGGCCGCTCCGGTCATGCTCCCCCGGTCATAGCCGGAGAGGAATTCGTCGACAAGGCGATCGGCGCGGGCGAACGGGTAGTTGCGGTGGGCGTAACCCTTCACCACGTGCTGGGCGCCCGAGTAGAAGCGCTCGTACTGCACGTGCCGGCCGGCGTACTCGGAGCCCACCACATCCCACACCAGCTTGAAGAGCTTCACCCGCTCGTCGAGGGTGACCAGCTCTGAGCCCATGAGCAGGGCCATCGAGGCGCGCTCCTCGGGGTCGGCGAGGTCGGCCTCCGAGGCCGGCAGCTGGATCACTCCGCCACCGCAGAGCTCGGCCAGGATGCGCACGGCGTTCGGGTAGAGCTCGGTCTGCATGCCGAGAGCGGCATACAAGAACTGGCCGTCCGGCCGCACCACTCCGAACTCGTCGACCGAGGCGCGGCTGTAGGCCGACTCCACGAACGACTCCACCGTGGTGGCGATGAGCGAGACGTCGGTGACCATGTGCTTCACCGCAAGGTCGTTCTCGCGGCCGTTCGCCGAGGCCACCCGCGCGGCGAGCCCGGCGATGAAGCGCAGCTTGGCGGCGAGGCGGATGACCGACTGGATGTTGCCCAGCTGGTGCGCGGCGGTGGCGAAGAACTGCTGCTGCAGCTTGGCGCGGTCGCGGAGGATGAAGAGCCTGTCCCACGGCACGAGCACGTCGTCGAAGGTGACCATCGAGTCGGACTCGTCGAAGCGGGTGCTGAGCGGGTAGTCGAACACCGAACCCGACTGGGCGTAGGGGCGGCGGCTGATCATGCGGAGTCCCGGTGCGTTCACCGGGATGATGAACGAGAGCGCGCGGTCTTCTTCGCCCTCGCGGAGGGGGCGCACGCACGTGACGAAGATCTCGTCGGCCACCGCGCCGCCGGAGGCGAGCATCTGGGCACCCGACACGATCACGCCCTCGGCCGTCTCACCCACCACCTCGAGCTGGCGGGCGGTGGAGGTGGGGTCGGCCGGGTTGGACTGCGGGGGCACGATCGAGTTGGTGATCCAGAGCCCGCGAGAGGCGGCGTACTCGTAGTAGTCGAGCACGGTGCGGCTGCGTTGCGCTCCCGGTGCGCCGGTGACGGGATCGGCGGGCTCGTCGAACAGGGCCGCGTTGCTCACGAAACCGGCCAGCAGACCGGCCACGTGGTCGGGGCCACGGCCGATGAAACCGTTGGCGAGTTCCGACCACTCCTCGAGGGCTGCCCGGCGGGCGTCGCTCTCCGCGGTGGTGCGCGGGATGCTGTAGATGAGGTGGCGTCCGGTCTCGGGATCGAGCATGCGGCTACCCGCCGTGTTGGCGTGATCGTAGATGCCGGCCACGCTCGCCACGATGCCCGCGAACGCCGGGTGCGTGGCCACGTTCTGCACCCGCTCGCCGTCGACGCGCACGTCGCGTCCGTCGTCGAGCGCCTCGATGTACTGCCGGCCGGTGCGCATGCTGCTCCCTCGAATTGTTGACAATCTCATTGAAGGGCCGTCGTGTTACGGGGGTGTTTCCTGACGGGAAATTCCGGGTTTCCGGGAGCCGAGATCTCGCAGAACCGGGATGGACTCATCCGTTTTGTTGACAATCTGGTGTCATGAGCACGGCATGGATCTGGGATGAGAAGTACATGTGGCACGACACCGGCACCGGGGCGGGGCCGCTGCCGGCCGGCGGGTGGATCGAGCCGATGGAGCACATCGAGGGGCCCTCGGCCAAGCGGCGCTTCGCGAACCTGGTCGCCGCATCCGGATTGCTCGCCCAGCTCGTGCCGGTGCCGGCGCGACGGGCGACGGAGACGGACATCGAGCGCGTGCACACGCGGGCCCATCGAGAGCGGATCGCCGCCGACGCCGCCACCGGGCGCGGTGACGCGGGCGACGACTCGAGCCCGTTCGGGCGGGAGTCGTACGACATCGCGCTGCTCGCTGCGGGCGGGGTGATCGCGGGGGTCGATGCCGTGTTCGACGGGGTGGCCGACAACGCCTACGCGCTCGTGCGTCCCCCGGGCCACCACGCCTCGCCCGAGACCGGGTGGGGGTTCTGCATCTTCAACAACGTGGCCGTCGCCGCGCGCTATGCGCGGGAGGTGCGCGGGGCGGAACGGGTGGCGATCGTGGACTGGGACGTGCACCACGGCAACGGCACGCAGGACGCGTTCTGGAACGACCCGTCGGTGCTCACGCTGTCGATCCACCAGGATGGTGCCTACCCACCCGGTTCGGGTGCGCTCGGCGAGCTGGGCGCATCCGGGGCCGAGGGCACCAACCTCAACGTGCCGCTGCCGCCCGGGTCGGGTCACGGAGCGTACGACGCCGTCTTCACCGAGGTGGTCGAGCCGGCGCTGCGGCGGTTCGCGCCGTCGCTCATCCTGGTGGCGAGCGGGCTCGACGGCAACGGGATGGACCCGCTGGCGCGGCAGATGCTGCACTCGGAGTCGTTCCGCATGATGGCGGGGCGCATCAAGGCGCTGGCCGAGGAGCTCTGCGACGGGCGGCTCGTGATGGCGCACGAGGGCGGATACTCGCCGTTCGTGGTGCCGTTCTGCGGGCTCGCGATCGTGGAGGCGCTGAGCGGGGTGCGCACGCCGGTGGTCGACCCGTTCCTGCCGGCGATCGAGGGGTACGGGCAAGAGCTGTGGCCGCACCAGGCGGAGGCGGTGGCGCGGGCGGCGGCGCAGGTGGAGGCGGTGCCGGTCGCGGGCTCGGGGCCGGGCGCGGGTTCGGGTTCGGGCCCGGGTTCGGGGTCGACCCTCCGAGGTTCCTGAGCGTCGGGCACCTCGGCGACGAGGCGTTGAAGGCTGGAACGAACGACAGGAAGGGGGCAGTCATGCCCGAGCTCTACGATCTCTTTCCGATTCTGTTCGTGATCGCCCTGGCGGTCATCGCCGTCGTGGCCGTGGTCATCGTCGTGCAGATCGTCGCCAATGTGAGGCGGGTCAGGCAGGCGGGGCACAACCCGCTGACGCTGCAGGCCGACCTCACGACGAAGCTGCTCGACAGCGAGATGCTGAGCAAGGACCGGTCGACCGAGGAGCGGCTGGGTGAACTCGACCGGTTGCACGATCGCCAGGCGATCTCGGAGGACGAGTACCGCACGGCCCGCGCCCGCGTGCTGGCGGGGCGCTGATGCAGACCGTGGGGATTCTCATCACCGTCGTGATCTACGCGGTGGGTGTGCTCGTCGTGGCGTTCGTGCTCGGGGCCGTGGTGCGGTGGTCGGTGCGCAAGGGCATCGAGGATGCGCTGTACTCGAAGGGCAAGGACGGGCTGTGGGGAGTGAATCCGTGGGTGATGTCGGCGGCCCGGGAGCTGGTGGCGACGGTGGACCGGGAGCGGACGCAGGCGCGGGCGGCGGATCCGGAGGGTCCCACCAAGGAGGACCCGCCGCGAGCGTGAGCACTGCGGCGCGGGTGGAGACCGCGAGCGTGGCGGCGTGGGTTCGGACGCTGTCGGAGCCTCACGGGGATCCCGGAGGAGGTGCGGCGTCCGCCGTGATGCTGGCGTTCGCGGCATCGCTCGCGGGAATGGTGGCGGGATACAGTGCGCCCGCGAAGTTCGAGGGCGCACCCGTCGGCGGGGACGACGGTGCAGCCACCGACGGGGACGAAGGTGCCTCCAGCGGCTGCGGCGACGGCGCGATCAGCGGCGGCGAGCAGAGCACGACCATCGGCGCCGACCAGGGGGCGGGCGGCCGACACGGCGGATGGGAGGCCGCTAGGCGGGCAGTCGCTGAGCGGGTCGCGGCGTTGCGTGAGAAGGCGTTGCAGTTGGCCGACTCCGACGCGGAGGCATCGGGGGCGTTCAGCTCGGCGTTCGCGCTTCCGCCCGGAACCGACCACCACCACGCCGCCGTGAGGGTGGCGGCCCTGGGTGGCGCACGCTCGTCGGCCGCGCTTGGAGGGGCGGCACTCGCGCTCCTGCCTGATCTCGACTGGCTCTCCCGCGAGGGCAATCCCGCCGTGGCCGCCGACGTCGCCGTCGCACACGCCGCCCTGCGGGCCGCCCTGACGGGCGCCCGCACCAACCTCTCCGCCGACCTCGCCCTCTACGAGGCCGCCCCGCCCGCCACCGCGGCCACCGCGGCCGACGCAGACCTTTCCGCGCTCCGCGACACCCTGGCCGCGATGGACGCCGCCCTGACGACGGACGCCTCCGGGGGCGGCCACACTTCTGCATAAGAATCCGGGGGTGCAACCTCTCTCAGCGCTTGCACCCCCGGATTCTTATGCAGAACTGCGCGGGGCGGCGGGGCGGCTGACGCCTACCGGGCGCCGAGGAGGTGCTCGAGGGCGAGCTGCTGCAGGCGCACGAAGCCGAAGCCCTTGCCGTCGAAGTAGGCGCCGGCGTCGAACTCCTCGAACGCGGTCGGGTCGGCGAGCAGCTCGGCGTAGCCCTCTCCGGAGCCGAGCGTCGGCACCGACAGCTCGGGCACGCGCGACGCCGCCAGCGCCTCTTGCACCTCGGGGTCGGCGCGGAACGCCGCCGCCCGCTCCTTGAGCAGCAGGTAGGTGCGCATGTTCGCCGCCGCCGACTCCCACACGCCCTCCGGGCCCTCGGTGCGCGACGGCTTGTAGTCGAAGTGCCGCGGCCCGTCGTAGGCGGGCCCGCCGGCCGGGCCGCCGTTCTCGAGCAGGTCGACCAGCGCGAAGGCGTTCTGCAGGTCGCCGTGCCCGAACACGAGGTCTTGGTCGTACTTGATGCCCCGCTGCCCGTTGAGATCGATGTGGTAGAGCTTGCCCTGGTAGAGCGCCTGAGCGATGCCCGCGGCGAAGTTGAGCCCGGCCATCTGCTCGTGCCCGACCTCGGGGTTCACGCCCACGAGCTCCGGCCGCTCGAGCGACTCGATGAAGGCCAGCGCGTGCCCGACGGTCGGCAGCAGGATGTCGCCCCGTGGCTCGTTCGGCTTCGGCTCGATCGCGAAGCGGATGTCGTAGCCCTTGTCGGTCACGTAGTCCCCGAGCAGGTTCACCGCCTCGCGGTACCGCTCGAGCGCCGCCCGGATGTCTTTCGCCGCGTCGTACTCGGCCCCCTCGCGCCCGCCCCACATCACGAAGGTCTTCGCGCCGAGCTCGGCGGCGAGATCGATGTTGCGCAGCACCTTCCGCAGCGCGAACCGCCGCACCGCGCGGTCGTTCGAGGTGAACCCGCCGTCTTTGAACACGGGGGCCGAGAACAGGTTCGTCGTGACCATCGGCACGATGATGCCGGTGTCGGCGAGTGCGCCCTTGAGTCGGTCGATCTGGGTCTGCCGCTCGGCGTCGCTGGAGCCGAAGGCGAACAGGTCGTCGTCGTGGAAGGTGAGGCCGTAGGCGCCGAGCTCGGCGAGCTTCTCGACCGCGTGCACCACGTCGAGCGGCGCACGGGTGGGGCCACCGAAGGGGTCGGCCCCGTTGTAGCCGATGGTCCAGAGGCCGAACGAGAACTTGTCGGCTCGGGTGGGGATGGGCGCCATGGTCGTGCTCCAGTCAACGTCGTCGGTGAGAGTCCGGGTGAAAAAGGTGTCGGCTACAACATATTCGCCGCGACCCGGGGCGTCAACGGATGCGCCCACATTTGTTCGTAGAATGGACAAATGGCGCGAGAGGAGCGGCGATGACCCCCGGCCCCGCTCCGCGAGCCCCGCACGGCCTCGGCACCGGCAACGACCAGACGCGCCGCCACAACCTCTCCGCCGTGCTCACCACGCTCCACCACGACGGCGACCACACCCGCGCCCACCTCACCCGCCGACTCGGCCTCAACCGCTCCACCATCTCGGCCCTGGTCGGCGAACTCGTCGACCTCGGCCTGGCCTACGAGACCGCCGCCACCGCCCACGCGGGCGTCGGCCGCCCCAGCCCACACGTGCACCCCGACCCCTCGGTCGGCGTGATCGCCGTCAACCCCGACACCGACGCCGTCACCATCGGCCTGGTCGGTCTCGGCGGCACCGTGCACCGACGGATGCGCGTGGAGACCGCGACCGTCCCCACGGTCGCGGAGACGGTCGCCCTCGTCGAACGTGTGATCGCCGACTGGACCGCGACCGCCATCGCAACCACCCCGGTGCGCATCGTCGGCGTCGGCGTCGCGGTGCCCGGCCTCGTGCGCACCGAGAGCGGCGTCGTGACCATGGCCCCCCACCTCGGCTGGCGCGACGCGCCCGTGGCCGCGCCCCTAGGAGCAGCGCTCGGCCTCCCCGTCGCGGTCACCAACGACGCCCACGCCGGCGCGATCGCCGAGAGCCTCTACGGCGCCGCCCGCGGCGTGCGCGACCTCGTCTATCTCAACGGCTCCAGCGGCGGCATCGGCGGCGGCGTGCTCGTGGGCGGCCTCCCCCTCCGCGGCGCCCGCGGCTTCGGCGCCGAACTCGGCCACACCCGGGCTCCCGGCGCCACGATCGTGTGCCACTGCGGCCGCACCGGATGCCTCGAGACCGAGGTGTCGCTCGACCGCCTGCTCGCCGTGCTCGGCCGCACCTCGATCGACCTCGACGAGCTCGACGCCGCACTGACTGGCCACGCCACCGACCCGTCCGTCCGCCACGAGGTCGAGCGCCAGCTCGACGTGTTGAGCTCGGTACTCTCCGACTACGTGAGCGTGTTCGAGCCCGAACGCATCGTGCTCGGCGGCTTTCTCGGCTCCCTCATCGCGGGCGGCGCCGATACCCTGCTCGACCGCGTGCGCGCCGGGGCCTTCGCCCCGCTGGCCGACGACCTCACCATCACCCGCGCGCAACTGCGTTCGAGGCTGCTCCTCGTCGGAGCCGCCGAGCTCGCCTTCGCCCCGCTCCTGGCCGACCCCGCCGGGGTGGCGAAGAGCGGGCCCACCCTTCAGGTCCCGAGCACGAACTCCGACCCGGGCCCCGCGAACAGCGACTCCGCCGTGTGGGCGTCCGACACCAGCCCGTCGTCGGCCAGGTAGCGCAGCAGCACCTCGAGCATCCCCCGGTTCGCCGCGAACCCCGAGGCCCAGTAGTCGTCACCCAGCTGGCGCTCGGCCTCGAGCAGCGACTCCAGCTGCCACGGCAGCAGCGTCGACAGCGCCGTCGAGTCGTAGAGCGCGGCCCGTGCCGCATCCTGAGCCGCGGTGAACGCCCGGTACACGGCGGGCACGAGCTCCGGATGCGCGTCGGCCAGCGACCGCTTGATGGCCACCAGGTGCATGGGCGGAAAGATGCCGGTCTCCTTGAAGTAGGAGAGCTCCTCCGCCTGTGCTGACGAGTACGCGTCGCCGTCGAACAGCCGCACCACCCGCGACGACGGCCAGGTGCTGGGCGCCCGGGCCGTGTAGAGCGCGTCGATCTCGCCCTCGGCGAGCAGCTGCGCGAGGCTCTTGTCGCTGCGGTGCTCCACCGTGAAGCGCGGCGGGTAGAACTGCGGATGCTCGTCGCCCGACCGCGCGGCCTCCAGCCCGCCCGACACGTAGGTGGGCGCGGTGCGCGGCAGTCCGTAGTGCTCCTCGAGGATGCCGCGCAGCCACACCGCGGCCGCCATGTCGAACACCGGGATGCCCACACGGCGGCCGGCGAGATCGGCCGGCGTGCGGATGCCCGCGTCGGCGTTCACGAAGATGCACGAGAGCCTGAAATGCCGCGAGGGGAAGACGGGCAGCGCGAGGTAGGGCTGCCCCTCCTGCTCGAGGGTGCGCACGTAGGTGCCGACGGGGAACTCGCACACGTCGAAGGTGTGCTCCACGAGCTGCTTGTTGAACAGGGCCTGCGTGGGCATGAGCGTGACCTCGGTCTCGAGCACGAGGCCGTCGGCGGCGAGCGCGACCGAGCCGTCGGCGAGCGGGCGGGCGCGGTCGGTGTCGGAGAGGCCGAGGGTGAGTCTCATCATGGTGCTCCAGGGTCGAGGGTGGTGAGGGAAGCGGATGCGGGTACAGGCCCGGATGATGCGCCGGCGGCAGCCGTCGCGCGGGCGGCGAGCACCTCGTCGATGCGCCCGCGGAAGGTGCCGGCGAAGCGGGGGTCGAGCTCCCACTCCACCGAGACGATCTCGGGAACCCGGGTCTCCCATCCGTCGGGCAGCCGGGCGGCGTTGTTCATCACGACCACGTCGGCGCCCACCAGCCGCGAGGGGTCGTCGACCCCGATGTGGAACGGCTCGATCGCGCCGGCGTAGTACTGGCCCACCAGCGCGGTCATCCACGAGACCCCGCGCGCGGTCGGAGCTGCAGCCACCATCCGCGGGGCCGACCGCAGGGCGACGAGTCGGCGCATGACCGACTGCGAGGCCACGAAGTTCACCTCGACCACGCGGTCGAAGCCGGTGACGATGTCGCCGAGGTCGTCGAGGTGGAAGATCGGCGTGGTCACCACGTCGAACTCCTCGTCGAGCCGTCGCCCCCAGGCGTCGTCGATGAGCACGGGCTGCACCTCGATGCCGGTGGCTTCGCGCACGAGCGCGTGCATGTGGTCGAGGTCGCGGCGGTTGCACTCCACGAAGGCCACCTTCGGCGACTCCTCGAGCTGGCCGACGGCCTGGGCCACCAGCTGCCGGATGTCGTCGAGCACGATGCCCGAGCGCCAGGCCTTCGCCAGCACCCGCCCGAGCTCGTCGGCGATCTCGTCGCGGGAGTGCACCGCGGCGGTGCCCGCCTGCACCACGAAGCTGCCGCGGCGCGGCACGGTGCGCACCAGCCCCACCTCGACGAGACGTTTGAGAGCGCGGTCGACCGTCGACGGGTTCGAACCGAGTTCCTCGGCGAGGGCCCGGCACGACGGCAGCTTCGTGCCCGGGGCATAGCGGCCGGCGCTCAGCCGCTCGAGCAGGCTGCGGTAGACGTCGGAGACGGTGAGCACCTCGTCGATCACGGCGCCTCCCCGACGAGCACGAGGTTCGGGGCGGGCACCCCGGCCGACCGCACGGCGACGAAGCCGGCGGCCTCGAGCATCCGGATGAGCTCGGGGGCCAGGCGGGCACGGCCGGGGGTCTCGATCTGCATCATGAGGTCGAACAGCGGACCGAAGGCGCCGGGCAGGCCCGCGGCGTCGCCCGGGATCTCGAGCACCACGAGCGCTCCGCTCGGGGCGAGCGCGGCCCGGGCCCGCGCGAGCAGCAGTGCCGCTGCGGCGTCGTCGAGGTCGTGCAGCAGGTGCGAGACCAGCACGGCGTCGGCGGTGCCGGCGGGCACCCCGAGCGAGGGTTCGCCGTCGGCCAGCACGTCGGCCGCGAGCACCGTCACGCCCGGCGTGGCCGCGGTGTCCTCCGCGGCCCAGGCGGCGACGGCGGGCAGCTCGACGAGTGTGACGGAGGCGCCGGCCCCTGCGAGCGGGACGGCGTACGAGCCGAGGCCGCCCCCCACGTCGACCACGTGCCGAGGCCGAGCGCCGGGCGGCATCGTGGCCGTGAGTTCAGGCAGCGCCGCGAGGTCGGGGCCGGTGAGGCGGGCGAGCGTCACGAGCGCGCGAAGGAAGCTGCGGGCGGTCTCCGGGTCGTCGGCCACGCGGGCCCGCCACGGCGCGATCGTGGGGGTTCCGCTCTGCACTGCGCGGTGGAGCTGCTGCCACTCCCCCGCCAGGTAGGACTCCTTGCCCACGAGATCGACGAGGTCGCCACCCCGCGACAGTCGCGCGGCGATGGGCGTGGGGAGGTAGCTGCGCTCGTCGGGCGGCCCGTCGGCCGCGGCCAGGAGCCGGAGCCCCACCAGCGCGTCGAGCAGCGCGCGCGTCGCCGCAGGCGCGCTGCCGCAGCGCTCCGCGACCTCGTTCGCGCTCACCCCGGCACCGGAATCCACGCCCGCGACTGCACTCGCGGCACCCGCACGCCCGTCTGGATCGGCGTCCGCCACACCCGCACCCGCGAGCACCGCATCGAAGACACCGAGCCGCACCGCAGTGGCCAGCGCCGCCGCCGGTTGATACCCGGTCAGGATGTCGAGCACGTCGTACTCGCCGAGTTCCTCGGTCATCGCTTCGACCCCTTCCTCATGGCGCGGTAGCTGCGCGCCGCCGCCACCAGTCCCGCCGCTTCGTCGGCCGCCCCGGAGACCGTCGAGCGCACCCGGCCGGCCGCGCCGGCGAGAACGCCCCGCACCCCGCCCGCACCGTTCCCGCGCGCGCCGCCCCGCGCATCCGCGATCACGGCCTCGGCCGCAGCCCGGCCCGACGCCCCCGACAGTCCGCCGCCCGGATGCACGCCCGCCCCCGCAAGATAGAGCCACGGCGCCTCGGTGCGGGCGCCGCGCCCGCTCGCCGGACGCCAGCCGAAGAGCTGGTCGAGCGTGAGGTCGACGTGGTTCGGGTTGCCGATGCCGCCGATGCGCTCGGCCCAGCCGAGCGGCCCGGTCACCACCACCTCGGAGCCCTCGGGCGCGACATCGCGATCGAGCTGGCGCGACACCGCCTCGATCACAGCGGCGCCCGCCTGCTGCTCGCGCTCGCTCGTCCACGGCCCGTCGGCCCGCTCGATCGGCACCACCGACGACAGCCAGACCGCCGAACCGGTGACCCCCTCGTCTTGCGGAACGTCGGCCACCATCGCCCACGGCGACGCGGGCAGACGGCCCGCGATGAGGTCGCCGAACCCGCGGTGGAGGTCGCCGAGACCGCTCTGCACGAAGTGGATCGCGTCGTCGTCGAGCAACGGCGCCGACGACGCTCGCGTGATCGACACGGTGAGCTCAGAGACGTTGAACTGCCCCGATCGCTGGCTGGCGGCGTCGAGCCGCAGCGCGGCGGGGGCGGACCCCGCCCGTTCGAGCAGCGCCGCGGTGCGCGGCACCCCGATGGTCGACACCACCCGGCCGGCCTCGAGGCTCTCGCCCGAGTCGAGCACGACGATCGGATGCGCGCCGGTCCCGCCGCCCGCGCCCGCCATCCGCACCTCACGCACGGCGGCGCCCGTGCGCACCGTGCCGCCCGCCGCCTCGAAGGCGCGGCGCAACGACCCGGTCAGCGCCGCCGAACCGCCTTCGGGACGCACGGCCGCGTGCCCGTGCCCGGAGGGCAGCATCATCGCCATCGCTCCGGAGCCCGGCGCCCACGACGGGATCTGGCTGTGCGAGGCGTAGAGCTCGAGCGCCGCGCGCGTGCGCGGATCGGTGACCGCCTGCTCGATCACGGCGCGGGCGGGCGCGAGCAGCGAACGGAAGAGCTCGTCGCCCCCGCGCAGGCGCGCGAGCACCGTCGCGAGCTGTGTGAGGGTGGGCGGCTCGGGGAAGCGGTCGATCATGCCGAACAGGCTCGCCGCGCGCTCGGCGAGGTCGAGGTAGGCGGGTCCGTCGGAGCCGAGCGCCGACGCGGTCTCCTCGGCGGAGACGGCGAAGCGGCGGTCCTCGCCCGCCACGCGGAACACCGCCAGGGTGTCGCGCTCGCGAAAGCGGAGGCCGTGCTCGGCGAGGCCGAGATCCTCCGCCAGGGCGTGCACCCCGCCGTGGTCGATCGCGCCGCGTTCGCGGCGGAGGCCGCGCGAGTCGGTGTCGGTCCACACGCAACCACCCACCTCGTCTGCCGCCTCGAGGAGCGTCACGGCGAAGCCGGCGCGCGCGAGCAGCAGCGCGCACACGAGACCGTTGTGGCCGGCGCCGATCACCGCGACCGACTCGGCCGCCCGCGGCTGCGGTCCGGTTCGCGCGTCCGCACCTGCACCCGCCCCGCTCACGCCCGCGACCACCCCTCCGCGGCGAGCGCCGACGCCCGCGCGATGCGCCGCACCAGCGGCCGGCACCGCTCGATCTGCGCCGCCTCGTCCACCGACACGCACCGGTGGTCGCTCACGAGCATCCGCCCGTCGACGAACACCGCCGCCACCGAGCGCGGAGACGCCCCGTACACGAGCTGCCCCTCGGGGTCGTGCAGCACCGACACGTCGACGGTGTCCTGGTAGAGCACCACGTCGGCGCGCTTGCCGGGCTCGAGGCTGCCCACCAGGTGGTCGAGCCCGAGGGCGCGGGCACCGTCGATCGTGGCCATGCGCAGCACGGTGGAGGCGTCGATCACCGACGGGTCGATGTGGTGCACCTTCTGCAGCAGGGCGGCCATCTTCACGGCCTGCAACATGTCCTGCGAGTCGTTCGAGGCGGCGCCGTCGGTGGCCACGCCCACGAGCACGCCGGCCCGCCGCAGCACGGGCACGGGGCAGACGCCCGAGCCGAGGATCATGTTCGCCACGGGGTTGTGCGCGACCGCGGTGCCGCGCTCGGCGAGCAGCTGCACGTCGCGATCCGTCGCCCACACCGCATGGCCGGCGATGAGCGGTCCGTCGAGCAATCCGATCGTGTCGGCGTGGTCGATGGTGCGCTCCCGCCAGCGCTGGCTGGCCACCACGAGCTCTTCGCGTGTCTCGGCGAGGTGCGTGTGCACCGCCCAGCCGTGCTCGCGGGTGGCGGCGACCCCGGCCGCGAGCAGCGCGTCGCTCTGCCCGAGCAGGGTGCCGACGCCGTAGCGGAACGACACCAGCCCGGTGCCCGCCGCATCCGGCGCACCCGCATCCGGCGCACCCGCATCCGGAGCCCCCGTCGCCGCGGCCTCGACCGCGGCCTGCACCTGGCGGGCGGATGCCTCGGCCGCCGCCCGCTCGAGCGCGAACTGCTCGGCCAGCACCTCGTCGACCCCGGCCCACGGCGGCAGCGCCGGATCGGCCACGTCCTCCGCCCCGAACGACACCACGGCGCGCAACCCGGATCGCTCGATGCCGTCGACCACGCCCACGCTCGCGTGCGAGCCCGGGTTGCAGTGCACGAACATGTCGTTCACGGTCGTGACGCCCGAGAGCAGCAGCTCCACGGCGCGGAGGGCGGTGCCCTCGGCGGCGTCCTCCTGGGTGAGCACCGCCCCGAGCGGGCCCACAATGCGCTCGCCCCACTCGAACAGCGTGAGCTCGGAGCCCATGCCGGTGGCGAGCGCCTCGGAGAGGTGCGTGTGGGTGTTGACGAACCCGGGCGCGACGATTCCGGTGCCGTCGCCCACCACGTCGAGCTCCGGATGCGCGGCCCGCAGCGCGGTCCAGTCGCCCACCTCGACGATCGCCCCGCCGCGCAGGTGCACCGCCGCGTCGGCGATCGTGCCGAGCGGCCCCTGGGTGATCACCCACGCCCCGCGCACCAGAACCTCCCGGCGCGCGATGTCCCGCGCATCCGTCATACCGCCACCCCCGTCAGCCCGGTCACGAGGCGACTCCGATGCCGTCGGCGAGCACGGTGCGGAGCACCTCGACGAAGCGGTCGATCTCGGCCTCGGTCACCACGAGCGGCGGTGTGACGCGCACGGTACCGCTGGAGTTGAGCACCGAGCCCACGAGCACACCCCGCTCCTGCATGGCCCGTGCCACCACGTTGGCGTCGCCCGCCACCTCGAACGCGCACCACAGGCCCTTGCCGCGGATGTCGACCATCGCCTCCGGGAACTCGGCCCGCAGCTCGCCGAGCCGTCCCCGCAGGTATTCGCCCTTGGTGGCCGACGCCTCGACCAGGTTCTCGCGCACCATCACGTCGAAGGCGGCGATGCCCGCGGCGCAGGAGAGCGGGTTGCCGCCCATGGTGGTGAGGTGCGAGAGCGGCGGGTCGATGAAGGTGGCGAAGATCTCGGGGGTCGAGATGACGGCGCCGAGCGGCAGCCCGCCGCCGACGGCCTTCGCCATGGTGATGATGTCTGGCTCGACGTCCCAGTTCTGGTGCGCGAACCAGCGGCCCGAGCGGCCCATGCCGCCCTGCACCTCGTCGACGATGAGCAGCGCGCCCTTCTCGCGGGTGAGGCGGCGGAGGCCGGGCAGGTAGTCGTCGGAGGGCACCCGGATGCCGCCCTCGCCCTGGATGGGCTCCACGATCACGGCAGCGGTGCGCTCGTCGATGGCGGCGGCCGCGGCCTCGAGGTCGTCGAAGGGCACGAACACCACCTCGGGCAGCAGCGGCTCGAAGGGCTTGCGCCACTCCTCGCGCCAGCTCACCGAGAGGGCGCCCAGGGTGCGGCCGTGGTACGCCCGCTCCATCGCCACGAACTTGGGGCGGCCGGTGTATTTGCGGGCGAGCTTGAGCGCGCACTCGGTCGACTCGGCGCCGGACGAGGTGAGATACGCCACGTCCATCCCGGGCCCGGTCACCCCCGTGATGCGCTCCACGATCTCCACCTGCTCGGGCACCACGAAGCGGCCGTACACGTTCACGTGGGTGTAGCGGGCGGCCTGGCGCTGGATGGCGGCCACGACCTCCGGATGCGAGTGGCCCACGTTGGCCACGGCGATGCCGGAGGTCATGTCGAGGTAGTCGCGGCCGCCCGCATCCGTGAGGGTGCATCCGCTCGCCGAGCCCACCACGAACTCCTTGCGGCCGGGCACGGTCTGCGAGAGGTGCGCGGCGAAGCGGTCGCGGTAGCTGTCGAGCTCGGTCTCGTCGAGCAGGTCGGTCATGGCTGTGCCCTTCTGGTGCGGAGGCCCTTGAGGGCGATGAAACGGGAGCGGGTGAGCTCTTCGATGGTGTACCCGATGCCCTCGCGGCCGGCTCCGGCGAGCGCCACCCCGCCGAAGGGCACCACGGGCGGGCGGTAGTTGTTGGTGCCGTTCACGACGACGCCGCCGAAGTCGAGCTCCTGCGCGATGCCCATCGCCTGCGGCAGGTCGGCCGAGAACACCGCCGCCGTGAGCCGGAGGCTCGAGGCGTTGGCCACGTCGATCGCCTGGTCGGCGTCGTCGACCGGCACCACGGTGAACACCGGGCCGAAGATCTCGTCGTCGATCGCGACGGCGGCGGATGCGGGCACGCCGGCGAGCAGGGTCGGCACGAACCACGGGGAGCCGGGTCGCGCATCCGGGCCGGCGGGTGTCTCGCGGGACTCCCCCAGCACCCGCGTGGCGCCCTCGGAGACGGCGCGCTCCACCTGCGTGTGCACCCGGGCGGCTGCGCCGGCGTCGATGAGCGGGCCCAGGCGCGCGTCCTCGAGCACCGGATCGACCGCTGCGATGGGGCGGAGGGCGGCTTCGAGCCGCGCGGTGAGTTCGGCGGCGACGGAGCGGTGGGCGAGCACGCGTTTGGTGCCGGCGCAGGCCTGGCCGTTCATGAGCAGGCGACCGCGGAGCGTCTCCGACACCACGAGGTCGAGGTCGGCGTCGGGCAGCACGATCGCCGCGCCGTTGCCGCCGAGTTCGAGGTGCAGCGGGCGCAGGAGTGCGGCGGTGCTCGTGGCCACCGCGACACCGGCTCCCACCGACCCGGTGAGCGACACGGCGTCGACCCCCGGCACGGAGCAGAGCGCGGCAGCCATCGCGGTGTCGCCCGCGACGGCCTGCAACACGCCCTCCGGCACACCTGCCGCATGCAGGATGCGCACGGTCTCGAGCGTGGCGAGCGGGTTCTGCGGCGGCAGCTTCACGATCACGACGTTGCCGGTGGCGAGCGCGGCGGCTGCCTTCTCGAGCATGAGCTCGACCGGGAAGTTGAACGGGATGACCGTCACGACCACCCCGAGCGGCACCTGTTCGACGAGGGTGAGGTCGTTCTCTCCGCCGGGCAGGGCGCCGGTGGGGGCGATGGTGCCGGTCCACATGCGGCCGAGCTCGGCGTTGGCCTCGAGCAGGCGCGCTGCGCCGCGGATCTCGTGTCGCGCCTGCGCGATGACCTTGCCCGACTCGCGCGCGTGCAGCGCGGCGAGGCGCTCCACGGTCTCGGGGGTGCCGAGCGCGGCCGATCCGGCCCGCAGCAGGTCGGCCCGCTCGTGCGGCGCGGCCCGCCGCCAGCCCCGCAATGCCTCCCGGGCGCGCGCGACCACCGCCGCGACTTCGTCGGCACCGGTCAGCGGCACCGCCCCGAGCACCTCGCCCGTCGCGACCGCCCGCACCTCCTGCATCGCGCCGCTCATGCCGGAACCCCCGCGCGGGCGCGGCTGCCGGTCCCGGTGCCGCTCGGGGTGCTCACGATTCCCCTCCCGAAGCACCGGCCGCGGCCGCGGCCTCGTCGAGCCAGGCGGTGAGGTGCACGAGTGCCTCGGGCAGGCCGAGCGGGGTGTCGTGTCCGTCGCCGCGCGCGAACACGGCGCGCATGGCGCCGGGGGTGGCCGCGCGGCCGGTGGCAGCGAGCCGGGCCGTCAGCGCCTCCTTCGCGGCGGCGATCTGCGTCTGCGTCGGCATCATGGTGATCGACTCCCCCACCTCCGCCGGCACCAGGTCGCCCACGCCCACGAGCGGCAGCTCCACCCCGTCGACCCCGCGCCGCGAGTAGGCCAGCCCGTCCTCGGCCCGCCGCGCGGTGCCCGCGAGGAACGAGCGGTGCGTCAGCCCCGGGCTCAGCCACGCCGCGGTCGACGCGTAGTACGGCGCGAGCCGCACCAGCGACGCCGCGATCACCTCGGCCATCCGGTTGTGCATCGCCACGTAGGCCTGCCGCTCGCCCGGCCCCCAGCTGTACTTGCCGCCCGCCACCGGCGTGGCGGTGAACAGCGGATGCTCGGGCGACACCGAGGTGCCGCGCGCCTCGAACAGCCCCGGGTCGTCGTACGAGGTGGCCGGGCTCTGCTCGCCGTTCCAGTGGTACACGTTCTCGTAGGGCACCATGCCGAGCGGCTCCGACACCACGAAGCGGTCGAGCACCACCCCGTCGCGCACGAGCGGCGACGCGTCGAACAGCGCAGGGTCGGCCTCGCGGTCGACGGCCTCGGCGAGCCCCTCGGGCACCGGCACGGTGCCGGTCGACACCCAGCCCGCATCGAGCAGCGCCTGGTTGATGGCCCGGTGCTCACGGCTCACGAGGTAGGGCTTCATCTTGCAGCACGGCACCAGCAGGGCGATGCGCGGGGCGCCCGCAGGGCCGGCCGCCGCATCCGGAGCCCAGGTGTTCTCGATGAAGTCGAGCCAGGCGGCGACCCGCGGATGCGCGAGCGAGTCGACGTTCTCCTGCGGCGAGTAGAACCGCATGCTGTCGTCGAGCCGGAACGGCAGGCGGATCTTGCGCTGCGACGACACCAGCCGCGCCTCACGCGAGAGCGGATGCCCGGTCAAGGCGGGGTCGGGGGTCGGCGCCGAGGTGGGCGCGGGTGCTGTGGTGCTCATCGGCTGCTTTCGGTGGCGGTGGTGGACGGGGCGGTGGCCGACGCATGCGCGGCGGACGGGATGCGCGACGCGCCGAGTGCGGCACGGGCGGTGACGGATGCGCGGGACCGGCTCATCGCGCCAGCTCCGAGAGGTGCCCGAGCCCGGCGGCGCGCACGAGCCGGCGGGCCAGGGGGCGGGAGCGCTCGACGGTGTCGCGGGCGTCGACGGTGACGACCTCGCCGGCCATCACGCTCGGCCGGCCGTCGACCCACACGCTCGCGATGTCGCGGGCGCCCGCGGCGAACACGATCGCCTGGAACGGGTCGTGCACGTTGGCCAGAGCGGGCGCGTCGCCGTCGAACACGATGAGGTCGGCGGCCTTGCCGGGCTCGAGCGACCCGATGGTGTCCTGCATCCGGAGCGCCCGGGCGCCGCCGATGGTGGCCAGCTCGAACGCCTCCTCCGCGCTCATCGCGGTGGCCTGCTGGTGATGCACGCGGGCGAGCAGCGCGGCCGACTTCACGGCCTGCATCATGTCCTGCGAGTCGTTCGAGGCCGGCCCGTCGACGCCGATGCCCACGTCGACCCCGAGCTGCCGCAGCTCGGCGACGGGGGCCACACCCGAGGCGAGGATCATGTTCGACACCGGGTTGTGCGCCACGCCCACGCGGTTGCGGGCGAGGATGTCGCGGTCGGCCCGGTCGAGCCACACGCAGTGCGCAGCGAGCGTGGGGGCCTCGAAGAGCCCCGCCTTCTCGCTGTAGCCGATGGCGGTGAGGCCCTTGCGCTGCATGGTGGCGGTGACCTCCTCGCGGATCTCCTGCAGGTGGATGTGCACCCCGAAGCCCGCGGGGCCCGCATCCGTGCCGTGCCCGCCGCCGCCCACCCCGTTCACGGCCAGCTCGATCGACCGCTCGAACATCGCATCCGACTGCCCGCCCACCGCACCGATGCCCACCCGGAAGGTGCTCAGCCGGCTCGCCGCCGCGGCCTCGCGCAACGCCTCGTGCTCGTCGAACTCGGCGTCGATGCCCCGGGTCGACCCCATGTCACCTGCACCGAACGACACCACGCCGCGCAGGTTGAGCTCGTCGAGCGCCTCCACCACGCCCGGCGTGATCGGCTCACGGATGCCCGGGTCGGTGACGAACATATCGTTGGCGGTGGTGATGCCCGACTGCAGCATCTGCATGCCCGCGAGCAGCGTGCCCGTGTAGGCCATCTCGCGGTCGAGGTGGGGGGAGACCGGGTTGATGAGCGCCGAGATCCACTCCCACAGCGTGTACTGCGAGGCGATGCCGGTGATGAGGCCCTCGGAGAAGTGACCGTGGGTGTTGACGAAGCCGGGTGTGACGATGTCGTTCGGCCCGCCGTGCACGCGGGCCTCGGGATGCGCGGCGGAGAGCTCGGCGAACGTGCCGACCGCCTGCACCACACCGTCCGCGATCAGCACCGCGCCGTGGCGGACGACGGCGGGGGTGGCGGCGCCGTCGGCGGTACCGGCACCGGACGCGGCCGGGCGCGGTGTCGCGGCGGTGAGCACCCACCCACCGCGGATGAGGGTTGCGGTCATCGCGGTCACCGCCCCGTCTCGTAGTCGAACAGGTCGTCGCGCGGAGCCGCCAGCTCGGCGTAGAGCTCGGGCCGCCGGGCGCGCAGCAGCCCCGGGATGGAGTCGAACGGCTTCGGCTCCGCCAGCGAGTCGTCCTGGTCACGGAGCCAGCGCGCCCGGGCGAGGTCGAGCGTCGCCACCGCGAGCTCGGCCCGACCGGCCTCCACGAGCACATGCTCGGGTCCCGTGATCATCGCCGCGCCCTGCTCGGCGCCGTAGAGATTGTTCGTGAGGGCGAGGTAGCAGTGGTTCTCGATGGCACGGGCCCTCGCGAGCAGCTGCCAGTTCGAGGTGAGCGCCGTGAAGTGGCCGCCCGCGGGCGAGAGGATGACCTCGGCGCCGCGGAGCGCGAGCACCCGGGTGGTCTCGGGGATCCAGAGCTCCGAGCACACCGCGATGCCCATCGGCACCCCGTCGAGTTCGAACGAGCCGAGCACGGGACCCGGGGCCACGTGTCCCCCGGTGTCGCCCGCGGGCACTGTGGCGGGGTGGCTGCGCTCGTAGCGGAACACGGTCGCGCCGTCGGAGCCGGTGACGTACACCACGAGGCGCCAGCGGTCGTCGGCGCACAGCTCCATGCGGCTCCAGCACACCGCGATGCCGTGGGCGGCCGCCGCCTCGGCGATCGGGCCCGCCGCGTCGTAATCCTGCCCGGCCCGGAACGGCCCTGGGCTGTGCTCGGGGAAGAGCACGAGGCGCGCGCCGGCCGCGGCCGCCTCGGCCACGAGCTCGACGGCACGGCCGACGTTGGCCGAGTGGTCGGGCTCGGTGAGGGCGCGCGGCTGCGCCACGGCGATCCGGTAGCTGTCGGGCATTCTGCTGCCTCGCGCAACCCTGGTCTCGGTATCCACCGATCGGTCCTCGCTGTCTCTCGTGTGCCCGGTCTGTCTCCCGCGCACTGCTATCCCATCGCATCGACGAGGCCCCAGGACCTCGTTGAGCGCTTGTTTTACATGCTGTTCACGCTGTCCCACCATCTGTCACACAGAGAGAGACAGAGAGACAACCAGAAGCGATCCGCCCCGCCGGGGGTTGGTGGCGGGGCGGATCGGGCGGGCCGCGAGGAGGAGCGCGACCCTGGTCTGCTGCGCCGCCTTACGGCAGCGCGATGCTCGGGTCGATGAACTCGTTCGTCACGAGGTCGGCCGGGGTGAGCGAGGAGGTGTCGTAGTCGGTGTACTCACCCACGAGGTCGATGAGCGTCTGCACGCGCTCTTCGTCGTAGCTGCCGAGTGCGCCGTCGGCGCCGTTACCCACGAGGCCGAGCTCCTTCTGCTCCTCGATCGACCAGTTCGCGTTGTCGAGGGTGTAGATCCAGCCGGTGGCGTACTCGTCGACCAGGCCGACCATGAGCTCGTTCGTGGCGGTCGGGTCGGTGATGTAGTCGACCTCGGCCTGCTGCAGGATCGGCACCAGGGCGCTCAGGCACTCCGACTGCGCCGTCACGTCGTCGGCACGCACGATCATCGACTGGAAGTACTCGGGGAACCCGGTGTCGTGGATGAGCTGCAGCTTCACCGGCTTGCCCCACTCCGGCGTCTCCACCTCGTAGAGGTAGGGCTCGGCGCTGGCGAAGCCTGCCTCGGCCACGGCACCGCCGGCGGCCACGAAGGTCGCGGGCTTGGGCGCATCCGAGGGGTCGATCTGGCTGGCGTCGATGACGCCCGTGCCCACCAGGAAGTCCTGCCAGACGGTGGCCTCCGAGCCCATGAAGATCTTCACGTCGTCGGCCTTGAGGTCGGCGATGGTCTCGGCGTCAGGGTAGGTGGCCGGGTCCCAGTAGATGGCGTAGGGGCTCTTCTCGAGGGTCGAGAACACCGACACGACGGGGGTCTCCTCGAGCGAGGGGATGGTCTCGGAGACGCGACCGTAACCCATGAGGATGTCGGGGTCCTGGTAGAGCAGCGACTGCACCGGCTGGTAGCCGACCGACGAGCCGCCGATGCGGATCTCGACGTTCACGCCGGTGGGCTCGCCGCCGGACACGAGCGAGCCGGTCACCGACTTGTTGTCGACGTCGACCGTGTAGTCGTCGCCGAGCAGCTCGTAGATGCCGCCGTGCTCCGACTCGGGCTCCCAGTCGGCCTGGATGACGACGGTCGAGGGGCAGATGCCCGAGAGCACGCCCTCGGCGGCTGGGGTGGCGCTCGTCTCGGCGCCGGAGGAACCGGAGGAGCAGGCGGCCACGAGGGCCATCGAGCCGGCGACGCCGAGGGCGCCGGCGACCCGGAGGGTGCGGAGGGGGGCGGAGGCCATGGTGCGGATCCTTTCGCTGTGCGGGAGGTGATGCGGGAGTGGTGGTGCGGGAGTGATGCGGATGTGTGGTGCGGGAGTGGTGCGGATGGACGTGGTGCGGCGGATGCGGGTGGTGCGGAGGGGGGCGGTGGCCGGGTTCAGGCCCACGCATCCGACCAGCGGCCGACGATCCTGCGGCCGAGGAGGCCGAAGATCCAGAACATGACGAGGCCGAGCGCGCACGCGACCAGCACCGTCGCGAGCATCTCGGCCGCCTGCAGCCGGGCGCTGTAGCGGGAGATGAGCAGCCCCAGACCGATCGCGCCGCGGCCGAAGAAGTAGTCGCCCACGACCGCGCCGACCACGGCCAACCCCGCGGCGGACTGCAGGCCGGTGAACACGTCGGGCATGGCCGAGGGGATCTGCAGCTGCGTGAGCCGCTTCCACCGGCTCGCCTTCTTCAGCGTCATGAGGTCGTGCAGTCCCCGGTCGGCTCCGAGCAGTCCCTTCAGCGGGTTGATGATGAGCGGGAAGATCGCGATGATGACGCACACGATCACGCGGGGCGCCAGCTCGTAGCCGAACCAGAAGCCGATCACCGGCACGATCGCGAGCGTGGGGATGGTCTGCAGAAAGACCGCGTAGGGGTAGAGCATGTTCTCGATCCATTTCGCCTGGCTCATCAGCACGGCCTGCACCGAGCCGAGCACGAAGGCGATCGCGAGACCGATCACGGCGACCTTGAGCGACTCCCACGCCGCCGAGAAGATGTCGGCCCTGGCCTCCTCGGCGAGGAAGCCCTCGATGATGACGTCTTGCGGGGGCGGCAGCAGGAACTGGCGCGCCGGGTCGAGCACCACGTAGGAGATGAGGTACCAGACCCCGATGATCGCCACGAAGAACAGCACGGGCGGCAGGATGCGGATGGTCCACGGCTGCGTCTTCTTGCGCGCCCGGCGGGCCGCGGCGGCGGCCGCGCCGGCGGAAGCGCGCTTCTCGGCGACGGTCTGCATCACGACACCTCCCCGAGAGCGGTGGCGACCTGGCGCTCGAGCTCGGCGAACTCGGGCGTGAACTTCAGCGACGCCGGGCGGGGGTACTCGAACGGCACCTCGAACTCCGCCACCACGTGACCGGGGCGCGGCGACATGACGAGCACCCGGGTCGACAGGAACACCGACTCGTCGACCGAGTGCGTGATGAACAGGGCGGCGAAGCGGCGCTCGGCGAAGAGCGACATGAGCTCCTGGTTCAGCCGCATGCGGGTGATCTCGTCGAGCGCCCCGAACGGTTCGTCGAAGAAGAAGAGGTCGGGTTCGAGCACGAGCGAGCGGGCGAGGCTCGTGCGCATGCGCATGCCGCCCGAGAGCTGCTTCGGCAGCAGGTGCGCGTAATCGGTGAGCCCGACCGTGGCGAGCGCCCGGTCGACCCGGTCGCGCAACTCGGCCTTCGGCAGGCCGTCGAGCGCGCCGAGAAACTCGACGTTGCGGCGCACCGTCCGCCACGGCATGAGAGTGGCGTCTTGGAACACGTAGCCGACGTTGTCGCTCGAGCGCTCCACGTCGCCGCTGGAGGGGGCGTCGAGATCGGAGCCGAGCCGGAGCATCGTCGACTTGCCGCATCCGGAGGGGCCGATGATCGACACGAACTCACCCGGGCGGATGTCGAGATCGACCGGAGCCAGCGCGGGCACGCCGTCGAACTCCTTCGTCACCTGCCGGAAGGAGACGGCCGGGGCGGCTACCTGGGTGTCGAGGGTCACGGGGGCTCCACGGGGAGGTCGGAACGTGCGCACCTACGCCCGATGGGCGCGGACCGAGCGGAGACACAGCCGCCGCTCTGTCTCTGCAGACGGTGGGGCGTGTCGCTCGCCGTGGTTCGACGCTAGGGGCCGGATGCGCGGCCGATCAAGCGGATCGGCGCGCCTCGACGCTGCTGTTACACGGTTTTTACCCACGGCCTCCTGCTGCCATGACGGCGTTACAGAGGGCGAGACACGGAGACAGAAGCTATGCTCCGATGGCCGCCGCGACCACCCGCGCCATCGGCTTGCGGATCATGTGATCGCTCGCGTTCACCACGTGCGTGGTGACCCCGCGCATCCGTTCGATGATGGCGAGGTTGCCCGGCACGAGGAACTCGTCGAACCGGCCGTAGACCACTTCGATGGGGCTCTCGACCCGCGCGAGGTCGCTGATGACCGTCTGCGACTCGATGCAATGCTCGAGCGACTTTACGAACGCCGTCCAGTTCTGCTCGGTGATCTCCATCACGTGCTTCACCGGGAGCAGCTTCGACACCACGGCCGCGTGGGCGATGGTGAAGTCTTTGTTCGCGCGGAAGAAGCGGTAGGCCTGCAGGTAGCCGCCGACGGCGCCCCGCACCCGCGGGTCGCCGATCTCGTCGGGCGAGAGGTACACCGGCGGACTGACGAGCACGAGTTTCGACACCCGGTCGCCGTGGGTGGCGGCGTAACGGGCGGCGATGAGGGTGCCGAGCGAGTGGCCCACGAGCACGAACGGGCGGTCGAGCTCGAGTTCGCGGATGGTGCGGGCGATGGCCGCCACGTGCTCTTCGAGCGTGTACTCGGCGTTCTCGGGCGCCGGCGAGCCACCGAACCCCAGCAGCTCGATGGCGATCACCCGGTGCCCGGGCTCCACCAGCGGCCGCACGAACACGAAGGTGGCGGCCGACGAGGCGA
This sequence comes from Herbiconiux moechotypicola, assembly GCF_024979255.1. Lineage (GTDB taxonomy): Bacteria > Actinomycetota > Actinomycetes > Actinomycetales > Microbacteriaceae > Herbiconiux > Herbiconiux moechotypicola. The sequence goes on along the minus strand of NZ_JANLCN010000005.1, from coordinate 174,503 downwards.
TGCCGTGGATCATGACCACCACCGGGCCGGGCTGCCCGTGATCGCCGGTGTCGAACGCCACGTGCAGCAGCGGCGCCCGGGGATCGTGCGCCGCCTCGAACAGGTCGCTCAGTCTGGACATGCGCCCACTCTGCCCGCCCGTCCTCTCCCCGGGCAATGGGTGAGGCGCGGATGGGGAAGGATGGCCCCATGACGGAGCGCTGTGCAGGAGGAGTCGGAGAGTGACGGTCGCGGCGGTGACGGAGGCGGCGGGAGAGCCGTTCCGGTTCGAGGAGGTGCGGCTCGACGCCGTGCGGCCCGACGAGGTGCGCGTGCGGCTCGTGGCCACCGGCGTGTGCCACACCGACCTCTCAGCCGCGAGCGGTGCGCTGCCGTTCCCGCTGCCGGGGGTGCTGGGGCACGAGGGCGCCGGGGTCGTGGAGGAGGTGGGCGACGACGTCACCGACGTGCGGCCGGGCGACCGCGTGCTGCTCTCCTTCGCGTCGTGCGGGCGGTGCCGCGGTTGCGCATCCGGACACCCCTCGGCCTGCGAGTCGCACCAGAGCCTCAACCTGTTCGGCGGGCGGCGGGCCGACGGTTCCGCCACCGTGCACCGCGCATCCGGAGCACTGAACGCCCACTTCTTCGGGCAGTCGTCGTTCGCCACCGAGGCGATCGTGCCGGCCCGCTCGGTGGTGGTGCTGCCGGCAGACACCACTGACGACGAGCTCGCCGTGCTCGCACCGCTGGGCTGCGGCATGCAGACCGGGGCGGGCGCGGTGCTGCGCGTGCTGCGCCCCACGCCAGGGTCGACTCTCGCCGTCACCGGCGCCGGCGCCGTGGGACTCGCGGCCGTCATGGCGTGCGCGCTGCTGCCCGGCGCGCAGGACGGCCGGGTCGCCGGCGTGCGGATCGTCGTGGTCGACAGGGTGCCCGCCCGGCTCGAGCTCGCGCGCGAGCTGGGCGCGCACGTCACGGTGGTCCCGGATGCGGACGGCGACTTCGCGCGGGCGCTCCTCGAGGCGACGGACGGCCGCGGGGTCGACGCCGCGATCGAGGCCACCGGCAGCAGCGCGGTGCTGGAGCAGCTCGTCACCACGCTCGCCCCGCGCGGTGAATGCGCCGTGGTCGGGTCGCCGCCCGAGGGCACCCGGGCCTCGTTCGACATCAACCGGCTGCTGCCCGGCAGGGTCATCCGCGGAGTCGCGCAGGGCGACAGCGATCCGCGGAGCTTCCTGCCCGAGCTCGTGGCGGCCTGGCGCGACGGGCGGTTCCCGCTCGAGCGGCTGCAACGGCGGTTCCCCTTCCGCTCCCTTCCCGACGCGGCGGCAGCCGCCGCCTCGGGCGAGGTCGTGAAACCCGTGCTCGTGTTCTGACGACGTCGGGAGAGCGCCGCGACCCTCCGCGTGGGAGGGTGGTCGCATGAGCACCGAGCCGACACCACCCACCGCGCATCCCCGCCGCCCGCGTCCCACGCTCGCGTCCCTCCTCACCGACCGGCTCGGCGAGGTCGGCATCCGCAGCGCGCAGATCCTGCTCACGCTCGCCCTCGTCTCCGTGGTCGTGATCGGGCTCGTGCAGCTCAAGCTGGTCGTCATCCCGGTGCTCATCGCGCTCATCCTGGCCGCCGCGCTCTCGCCCGTCATCGGCTGGCTGCGCCGCCGGGGCCTCTCGGCCATCCTCGCCACCTGGATCACGCTCATCGGCGGCATCGTCGTGTTCGGCGGCGTCGTCACCCTCATCGTGTTCGCCGTGCGCGGCCAGTGGGAGGAGCTGTCGAGCTCGGCCGTCGAGGGCATCGACCACATCGCCGACTTCTTGCAGTCGGGCTCGCTCCCGATCTCGCAGGAGCAGATCGACGGGGCACGGGATGCGCTGCTCGGCTTCGTAACGAGCAGCCAGTTCGGCACGGGGGCGCTCGCGGGGGTGTCGGCCGCGGCCGAGGTCATCACGGGTGCGCTGCTGGCCGTGGTGGTGCTGTTCTTCTTCCTCAAAGACGGCGACCGCATCTGGGCCTTCTTCCTCCGCCCGTTCACCGGCCGCGGGCTCGAGCGGGGCCGGCGCATCGGCTCCACCGCCGTGCGCACCCTCGGCGGCTATGTGCGCGGCACGGCGATCATCGCGTTCGTCGACGCCGCGGGCATCGGCATCGGGCTCGCGATCCTTCAGGTGCCGCTCGCGCTGCCGCTGGCGGTCATCGTGTTCATCGGCGCGTTCATCCCGATCGTGGGTGCCACCGTGGCGGGCATCCTGGCAGCCCTCGTCGCCCTGGTGGCGAACGGGCCGGTCGTGGCATTGATCGTGGTGGCCATCGTCATCGCGGTGAACCAGCTGGAGGGCAACTTCCTCCAGCCCGTGGTGCAGGCGAAGTCGCTCAAGCTGCACCCGCTCGTCATCCTGGTCGCCCTCACCGCGGGCACCATCCTCGGCGGCATCATCGGCGCCGTCATCTCGGTGCCGATCGCCGCCGTCGCCTGGGCCATCCTCAAGGCCTGGAACCCGCCGACAGAGGCCGCACCGCCCTTCGCCGAGCCCTCGCCCGACGAACGCACCACCACTACCGCATGACTGCCACGCCCTCCCGATCGCCCGAGGTCGACGCCCTCCTCGCCGAGCGCGCCCACCCCCTCGCCGAGAGCATCGACGTCCTCCGTCGTGAACTGCTCGCCCTGCCCGGCGTGGTCGAGAACGTCAAGTGGAACTCCCCGAACTACGCGCTCGCCGACGACTTCGCCACGCTGCAGCTGCGCCGCCCCACCGCCGTCCAGCTCGTGCTGCACACCGGCGCGGCCGCCAAGCCCGATCACCCCGAGATCGTCGTCGACCCGCTCCCGGCCGGCGCGAAGTGGGCGGGCCGCAACCGCCTCGTCGTGACCCTCACGAGCTCGCCCCTCCCCGCCGACGACCTGGCGACCCTCCGCACGACCCTCGCGGCCTGGGTCGCGCAGCTCCACTGACGCCGCAACGCCACGCCTCCCGCGCACCGACCCGCTCCACGCCCCGATCGCGCTCTCGCGTGGCGAAAGCGAAGCGCCGCGCCGACGCGCCGGCGCTCAGAACTCCTTCAGCGTCTCCCGCAGCGTCGCGTGCGGGTACCCGTCGCGGATGAGACCGCGCGCCCGCAGCGCCGGCGCCAGCCCGTCGGTGACCTCCGCAATCGTGCGGCGCGTGAGCGGCAGGCTGATGAGGAACCCGTCGCCGCCCACCTCCTCGGCCACCTCCCCCATCCGCTCGGCCACCGTGTCGGGCGAACCGATCAGCTCCACGCACGAGCGCACCGGATGCGAGGCGTACTCCCGCAGGGTCTGCCCTGCACTCTGCTCCTTGGTGTGCGCGATCGTGCTGCGGCTGGCGTTGGTGGACAGGTGCGGGATGGGCGCGTCGAGGTCGAGCGTGGAGTAGTCGATGCCCGAGTAGTAGGAGAGGAACGCCAGGTTCGCCTCGAGGTTCTGCTCGGTGGCGGCCACCATGCGGTCCCAGCGGCGAGTGGCCTCCGCATCCGTCGCCCCCAGCACCGGCGAGACCAGGAAGACGATCTTGATGTCGTCGGGGTCGCGGCCGAAGGCGGCTGCCCGGGCACGGATGTCGTCGCGGTACTCCTTCATCGCCTCGATGCCCTGCACGTTGCTGAGCAGGATGTCGGCGTTGCGCGCCGCGAAGTCACGGCCCCGCGGCGACCCTCCGGCCTGGCAGAGCACCGGGCGCCCCTGCGGCGACGGCGCCGTGTTGAGCGGCCCGCGCGAGCGGTAGAACGACCCCTCGAAGTCGACGCGCGACACCTTCGTGTGGTCGGCGTAGACGTGCGCCTCCTCGTCGAGCACCAGCGCATCCGGCTCCCAGGAGCCCCAGAGCCGGTTCACCAGCTCCACCCACTCGTCGCCCATCTCGTAGCGGTGGTCGTGCTCGGCCTGGCCGTCGAGCCCGAAGTTCTGCGCGGTGCGGTCGTTGTGGCTCATCACGAGGTTGGCGCCCACCCGCCCCCCGGTCACGTGGTCGAGCGTGGAGAGCAGGCGCGCCGCCAGGAACGGCGGGTAGAACGAGGTGGTGACGGTCGGGATGAAGCCCAGGTGCTTCGTGCCCGCCGCCATCACCGGCACGTAGGGCATGGGGTCGTGCTTGGGGGCCATGAACGCGTTCGAGAGGGTGAACTCGGCGCTGCCCTTGTAGATGTCCTGCACGAACAGCGCGTCTTCGATGACCATGCAGTCGAAGCCCGCCCGCTCCATCGCCTGCGCGGCCTCGACGAACATGTCGGGCGTCATCCACTCGGTGGCGCCGTCGCTGCCCGACCAGGTGCCGTTCCAGGACTGCACCTGGAAGCCGTAGAACCAGCCGAGATGGAACATCGGATGCCCGCCTTTCGTGAAATGAGGGAGTCAGAGGGGTGTCGCGCTCAGAACGCGAGCAGGTTGTCGCGGAAGTGCTCGTGCTCGTAGGCCGACCGCACGGCACCCGCCTTCTTCAGCTGCGGCACCAGCCCGTCGGTCACCGCGGCGATGTGCCGGCGGTCGAAGCCGGCGCTCGTGAAGAGGTAGCCGTCGCCGCCCACGTGCTCCATGGCCTCGGTCATCTGCGCCGCCACCGTGGCGGGCGAGCCCACGAGCCGCAGCGACTCGACGGTGTCGTGCCCGATCACGAGCTGCCGGAGCGTGCGGCCGTCGGCGCCGTCCTTGGCGTAGCGGGTCATCGAGCTCTGGTGCCCGTTCACCTGGCCCGCGAGGTCGGGCATGGGCTCGTCGAGGTCGAACTGCGAGAAGTCGATGCCCGAGAAGTACGACATGGTCGCGAGGCTCGACTCGAGATAGGCCTCGCTGTCGCGCATCGCCCAGCGCCGGGAGTACTCCTCCTCGGCGTCGTCGTCGGTCTCGCCGATGACGGGGTTGACCATGAACATCACCTTGCAGTCGCGGGGGTCGCGGCCGAACCGCCGCATGCGCTCCGAGATGTCGTCGCGGTACTCGCGCATCCCGTCGATTCCGAGCGGCACCGCGATGATGGTGTCGGCGTGCTGCGCGGCGAAGTCGCGGCCCGCGGGCGAGCCGCCGGCCTGGCAGATGACCGGCCGGCCCTGCGGCCCCGGCGGCGTGTTGAGCGGCCCGCGCGAGCGGTAGAACTCGCCCTCGAAGTCGATCTCGTGCACCTTCGTGTGGTCGGCGTAGGTGTTGCTCGCCTCGTCGAACACCACCGCATCCGGCTCCCACGAGGCCAGCAACGCCTCCACCAGCTCCACCCACTCGCCCGCCATGCGGTAGCGCAGGTCGTGCTCGAAGTGCTGGTCGAGGCCGAAGTTCTCGGCGGCGCGATGGCTCGACGAGGTCACCAGGTTGCCGCCCGCGCGCCCGTGCGTGAGGTGGTCGAGCGTGGCGAGCATCCGGGCCGCCATGAAGGGCGGGTAGAACGAGGTGGAGAGGGTCGGGATGAGGCCGATGCGCGAGGTGTGCTGGCTGAGCACGGCCACGAGCGCGGTCGGGTCGTTGCGCGGGCCCTCGAGCGCGTGCTTGAGGTAGGCGCGCATGCTGCCCTCGTAGGCGTTCGGGATCATCAGCCCGTCTTCGAAGATCATGTAGTCGAAGGATGCGCGCTCGAGCGAGCGGGCCAGCTGGATGTAGTTGGAGGCGTCGGTCCAGCTGCGGTCGAAGCTGCCCGCCCAGTCGGAGCCCCACGAGTTGAGGCCGTAGCCGTTGCCCACGAACCAGCCGAGATGGAACATCCCGCTCCCCCTTCATCTGCGCGTCTCGTTTGCGAATCGCCCACCGCGCATCCGCGGGGACCTTCGTCGTGAGACCACCCTGGAGGCGCCGTGTTTCAGCCGCATTCCTCCCCCGTGTCTCCCCGATTACGCCACCTGTTACGTTTGCGAGTCGATTCGCTGGGAGCCGTTGCCTGAACGTTTCCTTTCGTTAACGTGAAAGAGCAGAGCCGTCATCCGTGCACCTCTTCTCCCGAAGGATCCACCCTTGAGCGAGCACCTGAACCACTACCGCCCCTCCGTCTTCCACGCCCGGCGCGAACGCGTGCGCCGTCAGGAGTTCTACGGCCATCGCGCCGAGGTCACCCCGGTCTCCTCCCCGGGCGAGACCTCGGCGCGGCGCGCCTACGAGATGCTGCGCACCCTCCTGCGCTCGGGCGAGCTCACCACGCGCGACGCCCTGGCAGAGGACTCGCTCGCCGTGACGCTCGGCGCGAGCCGCAACGCCGTGCGCAAGGCGCTGCAGCAGCTGGCCGACGAAGGCCTGCTCATCCGGCAGACCAAGAGCGGCACGCGGCTGGTGCACGAGATGATCCACGTCGACGGCGGGCAGGTGGTGCCGCGCGGTATGGCGCTCGGTGCCGACCGGGGGCGGCTGTGCATCGAGCAGACGCGCACCGAGCGGGTCATCCTGTCACCGGTGGTGCGCAAGCGGCTCGAGACCGAGGCGCGCATCGGGGTGCTCTCGGAGTCGCGCTTCCACGTCGACGACGCCCCGATCTCGTTGCGGGTCGGTTACGTGGCCGGCGACCCCGACCTCGTGCAGAAGGCGTTGCGGGCCTTCGGCACCGTCAATCCGCCGCCCTACGAGGAGGCGTTCCGCCAGCTGTACGGCGCGCCGTTCGGGTCGAGTCACTCCACCATCGAGGCGATCCGCTGCGAGGCGCGCACCGCCGCCATCCTCGGGGTGGACGAGGGGGCGCCGATCCTGCTCAACGAGGTGCTGGTGCGGGATGTGGACGGCGTCGCCCGCGAGCTCAGCTACACCTACTACCGCAGCGACCGCGTCGCCATCTCCTCCATGAGCAGCTCCCTCCCCCACGCGGTCTGAGCCCCGCCCTCCCGCGCTGCCCGCCCGTTTCATCTCGATCGGCCCGTCAGTAAGTGCCCCGTCAACAGCATCAGGGGGCACCTACTGACGGGTCGATCGCGGCCAGGTTCTCCGGATGCGCGGGTTGTGCTTTAATCTGCGTATGAATGCAGATAGCGGTAGAGGTGAGGACGGGTGCGCGGGGCGGTGCGGGCGGCTGCCCGACAGCGAGTACGTGGAACTGGCGGTCGAGGTGTTCTCGATGCTCGCCGACGCGACGCGGGTGCGCATCGTGATGGCGCTGCGGGATGCGGGTGAGCTGCCCGTGAACGCGCTCGCCGAGATCGTGGGCAAGAGCCCCGCGGCGGTCTCGCAGCACCTCGCGAAGCTGCGGCTCGCGCGCATGGTGAGCACTCGCCAGGACGGCACGCGCATCATCTACCGGCTGGCCAACGAGCACGCCCAGCAGCTCGTCGCCGACGCCATCTTCCAGGCCGAGCACTCGCTCGGCGGCACGCCCCACCACCACCGCGAGGCCGACAGCGCACCGGATGCGGAGCACCGGCGGGGAGAGGTGACGTGACGGCGCCCGCGGGTCGCGCATCCGGAGTCCAGACCGACGCGAGCGACGCGCCCCCCGCGAGCCCCGTGCGCGACGGCGGGCGTGTGCTCCCCAAGCCGCCCTCGCTCGTGCGGACGGGCTCGCGACTGCCCGAGGTGCGCTGGGCGGCCCTCGCGCTCGCGCTGTTCCTCGTGGCCTGGCCGCTGCAGCTCGCCGGTGCACCCGACTGGACGTGGTGGACGCTGTACCTCGCCTGCTACGCGGCGGGCGGATGGGAGCCCGCTCTCGCCGGCTTGCGGGCGATCCGCGAGAAGACCCTCGACGTCGACCTGCTCATGATCGTCGCCGCGATCGCCGCCGCGAGCATCGGCCAGGTGTTCGACGGGGCGCTGCTCATCGTCATCTTCGCCACCTCGGGCGCGCTCGAGGCGATCGTCACCCAGCGCACGGCCGACTCGGTGTCGTCGCTGCTGACCCTCGCGCCCGAACGCGCCGAGCGGATCGTCCAGACCGAGGTGAGCGCGGAGGGCGGACGCGACGAGACCACCGAGTCCGTCCTCTCGTCCTCTCTCACCCCAGGCGACCTCATCCTCGTGCGTCCCGGCGAGCTCATCAGCGCCGACGGCACCGTCGTGCGCGGCGAGTCGGAGGTCGACCAGGCCGCGATGACCGGCGAGTCGACACCCGTGCGCCGTCGCGCGGGCGACACCGTGCTCTCGGGCACCGTGAACGGAACCGGTTCGCTGCGCATCCGGGTCGACCGCCCGGCCTCGGAGTCGGTGATCGCCCGCGTGGTGGCGCTGGTGGAGAGCGCCTCGGCCACGAAGGCCCGCACGCAACTGTTCATCGAGAAGGTGGAGCAACGGTACTCGATCGGGGTCGTGGTGGCGACCCTGCTCGTGTTCGGGGTGCCGCTCGCCCTCGGCGACGAGTTCCAGGCGGCGCTCCTGCGCGCCATCACCTTCATGATCGTGGCGTCGCCCTGCGCCGTGGTGCTGTCGACGATGCCTCCGCTGCTCGCCTCGATCGCGAACGCCGGACGGCACGGCGTGCTCGTGAAGTCGGCGACCGTGATGGAGCGCCTCGGACGCACCGGCCTCGTCGCGTTCGACAAGACCGGCACCCTCACCGTCGGCGCCCCGGAGGTGCGCTCGGTGCACGCGGTGCCGCCGTTCGACGAGGTCGCCGTGCTGCGGTTCGCGGCTGCCCTCGAAGCCGAGAGCGAGCATCCGCTGGCCAAGGCGATCGTGCGCGCGGCCGCGCCCCACGGTCACCCCGCCGCCACGGGCTTCACGGCCCTGCCGGGGCGCGGGGTCGAGGGGGTGGTCGACGGATGCGCGGTGTCGGTCGTTCAGGAGGCCATGGAACACGAGGAGGACGGCACCGTCGTGGTGGTGACGGTCGACGGGATGCGCGCCGGCACCATCACCCTCCACGACGCCCTCCGTCACGACGCCCCCGCGGCGGTCTCGGCGATCGCCGCCCTCACCGACCACCCCGTGCATCTCCTCACCGGCGACAACGAGTCGACCGCGGCCGCGGTGGCCGACGCGACGGGTATCCGCGAGGTCCACGCACGTCTGCTGCCGGCCGACAAGGCGGATGCGGTGCGCCGCCTCGAGGCCGACGGCACCGCCGTCATGGTGGTCGGCGACGGCGTCAACGACGCCCCCGCCCTCGCGGTCGCGAGCACCGGGGTCGCGATGGGCCGGCACGGCTCCGACCTCGCCCTCGACACCGCCGACGCCGTCGTCATCCGCGACGAGCTGACGGCCATCCCGAACGTCATCCGGCTCTCGCGCCGTGCCCGCCGATTCGTGATCGCGAACCTCGTGGTGGCTGCCACCTTCATCACGGTGCTCGTGGCATGGGACCTCGTCGGCACCCTGCCACTCCCCCTCGCCGTCGCCGGGCACGAGGGCTCCACCGTCATCGTCGCCCTCAACGGCCTCCGTCTCCTCCGCCGACGCGCCTGGGAGCGCTGACGCGGCGGCGCCCACACACCTCATGCCGGCTCCGGCCGGGGGTGACCCCGAGGGGATCACGACACCGGCCGCCGGGGCGCATAGCGTGGGGGAGGCCACCTCCCATTGGAAGGAACCACGCCATGCCCGCTCCCACCATCGTCCTCGTCCACGGGGCCTTCGCCGACTCGGCGAGCTTCGCGCCCGTCACACGGCAGCTGCTCGACCAGGGGTACACCGTGCGCGTGCCCGCCGTGCCCAACCGCAGTCTTCTGGGCGACTCCGCGTACATCCGCTCGGTCGTCGAGCAGATCGAGGGCCCTGTGCTGCTCGTGGGCCACTCCTACGGCGGCGCGGTCATCACCGTCGCCGGGGTGGCGGAGAACGTCGTCGGACTGGTGTACCTCTCGGGCTACGCGCTCGACAAGGGCGAGAGCCTCGGGCAGCTGCAGGGCGGGTTCCCCGACTCCGACCTCGCGGCGAATCTCGTCTACACGCCGTTCCCGGTCGAGGGCGGCGAGCCGGGCACCGACGTGTCGGTGAAGATCGACGCCTTCCCGTCGGTGTTCGCCGCCGGGGTCGACATCGCCGATGCCGAGGTGCTCGCGGTGTCTCAGCGCCCGCTGGCCGCCCTCGCCTTCGGCGAGGCGGCGCCGGTCGCGGCCTGGAAGACGAAGCCTGCCTGGGGCATCGTGTCGTCGGCCGACCACACCATCAACCCCGACGTGGAGCGTTTCGGCTATCAGCGGGCGGGCCTCCGCACCGTCGTCGAGATCGACGCCCCCCACCTCGTCATGCGCTCCCACCCGGCCGAGGTCGTCAAGCTCATCACCGACGCGATCGCCGAACTCGGCTGACCGCCGCCCCGACAGCGGTCAGCGCGGAGTGAGGTTGAAGTTGTCGCGGAAGAGGTTGGCCGGGTCGTAGCGCGCCTTGAGGGTACGGAGCCGCGCGAGGGTGGCGGGCGGGAAGGCGTCGGCGACGCGTTCTGGGCGGAGGTCGGTCTCGAAGCTGAGGTACAGGCCCGAGAAGTGGGGGGCGAGCTCGTCCCAGAGCGCATCGAGGCGCGAGCGGTCGGAACCGAACGCGATCACGGAGAAGTTCGCCGACCGGTTCGCGTAGGCCGTGGCCGAGGGGTCGACGTCGGAGACAGCTCCTCCCACCGACCGGATCTGGAAGAAGTACACCGCCCCGCTCTCCAGCAGGCGGGCGATCGCCGCCGCGAACTCCGGGGTGATGTGCTCGACGAGCCCCGAGCGTGCCGCAGGCTCGCCCTGGGCGTCGTGGTCGCCGCCCTGCGCGTTGGCCATCAGCGCCGCGTAGGGCACGAGCTGCACCGACTGGTCGACGAGCGGCGCCGTCTCGGCCAGCGGCTGCAGGCGCTCCACGATGACGGCGGGGTCTGACGAGTCCACCACGGCCATCACCTGCGCCACCGGCGGACGGCCCGGCCGGGAGCCGCCCATGAGCAGGAAGCTCGTGAGGTCGCGCGGCGCCCCCTCCACAGTGCGCCCCCAGCGCTCGAGGAACCCGGTCGTGTCGCTCGCGTCGAAGGCGAGCTGCGCCCAGCCCACCTCACCCACCTCGTCGACCTCGAACTCGAACGCCACCACGACCCCGAAGTTGGCGCCGGCTCCGCGCACCGCCCAGAACAGCTCGCTGTTCTCGGTGTCGGAGGCGCGCACCACCTCACCCGAGGCGAGCACGATCTCCACCGCCCTCAGGTGATCGATCGTCAGACCGTGCTCCCGCACCAGCCAGCCCACACCGCCCGCGGTGGCGAGCCCGCCCACGCCGACTCCGCCGTAGTCGCCCGAGCTCAGCGCCCAGCCGTGCGCGGCGAGCTCGGCCGCCACGTCCATCCATCGCGCCCCCGGACCGATGCGCACCCGCCGCGTGCTCTCGTCGAGCACCTCGATCGTGTCGAGCGCCGACAGGTCGAGCACGATGCCGCCGTCATTGGTCGACCGCCCGCTGATGCCGTGCCCGCCGCTGCGCACCGCGAAGGCGACCTCCGGATGCGCGCGGGCGAACCCGAGCGCGTCGACGACCTCCTCCACCGACCGCACCCTCAGCACGATGCCCGGCGACCCGCCTCGCAGATAGGTGCTGCGCACCCGGGCGAAACCCGCGTCCCCCGGCTCGACGGCCCGCGCCACGAGCGAGTCGGGCAGGGAGTCGTAGTCGATCCCTCCGCGCCGCTTCGCGAGGGAGATGGAGTTGCGCACCGGCCGCTCGACCCCGTCGACCGCGATCCCGGATGCGCGGAGGGCGAGATCGGCCTGCTCCCGCACCGCGGGCATCACCTCGTCGGCGAAGCGCCGCAGCTGACCCTCGTCGTCGGAGCCCAGGATGAAGGTGCCGATCCCCTCCTCCACGACGAGCTCGACCAGGGTGTCGATCCAGAATCCGCTCGGACCCTCGAGCGGCCCTCCCGAGTACGGAGCCGTCGGGGCACCGCCGCCGACCGTGAGACGACCGCCGATGTTGAGCAGGCGCCTGATCTCGCGCGGGTCGCGTCCGGCCGCCCTGGCCGCCTCGTCGATGGCCGCGTTCCCGCGGGTGAGATCGCCCGGCTGGAGATAGCTGAGGGAAGGGAGCCACCCGTCGCCCTTGCGCCCGGTGAGCCGCAGCATCCGGGGTTTGTAGGCGCCGATCCAGAGCGGGATGTCGTGGGCCGGCGCCGGCCCGCGCTTGGCGCCGTCGACACGATGATGCTCACCGCCCGCGTGGAGCGGCGCCCGGTCGGAGACGTCCCAGATGCCCCGGATGACGTCGATCGCCTCCCCGAGGGCGTCGACGGCCTGTCCCGGCGTGAGGCGAGAGCCGCCCATGGCGACGATCGCGTCCCAGAAGGCTCCCGCACCGAGACCGAGATCGAGGCGGCCTCCGCTCAGCAGGTCGAGGCTCGCCGCCGAACGGGCCAGGACGGCGGGCTGCCGCAGGGGGAGGTTGAGCACGTTGGGGGCCAGATGGATGCGGTCGGTGCGCGCGGCGATCCAGGTGAGCAGGGTCCAGGTGTCGTGGAACGACGGCTGGTAGGGGTGGTCCTGCAGCGTGACGAGGTCATACCCCAGCTCCTCGCTGAGGATCGCACGATCGACCGCTGCCGCGACCGGGGAGTTGAGAGGCGTGACGAAGGTGCCGAAGCGCAGAGCGTGGCCGTAGTGGGGCATGACAGCCATGCTGTCGCGGTCCGGAGGCGGAGGCAACGCCTCCGTGAGTGGCTTATCATGGGTAAGTGACTTCCCCCTCGATGGCTCCAGCGCCCGCCGGCCCTGCCCCCAGCCGCACCCCCGGCCCCGCCCCCCACGACGAGCTCGCCTGGCACCGCATCGACGACGACGCCTGCCGCACCTTCCAGGGCTCGCTCGAGCTGGTGGGCCGCCGCTGGAGCTCGGGCATCCTCCTCGCCATCGCGCGAGGCGCCCACAGGTTCAGCGAGATCGTCGCCTCGGTGGCCGGCCTCTCCGACCGCCTGCTGTCGCAGCGCCTCAAGGAGCTCGAGCTCGCGGGCCTCGTCGAGCGCACGGTGATCGCCACCACCCCCGTGCAGGTGCGCTACGCCCTCACTCCCCGCGGTGCCGACCTCATGCGCTCGCTCCAGCCCCTCGTCGCCTGGAGCCATCGCTGGGACGAGCCTTCGCCCGGATGACGACCGCGGTGCAGGGGCACCTCGCGATCGGCGTCAGCGGGAGCGGGCGGTCGAGGTGATGCCCAACGCCAGCAGCACGCAGCACGCAGTGACCGCGGCGAGCGCCAGCGGGTTCGAGACGGGGAAGAGCCCCACCACGGGCCCGATCGCACCCCCGATGGCGAACTGCCCGAGGCCGAGCAGCCCTGAGGCGGCCCCCGCCCGCTCGGGCTGCGAGCGCATCGCCCAGGTCATGCCGAGCGGCATCACCACGCCGAGCGAGGTCACCATCACGAACAGCGGCGCCGCGAGCGCCCACCACTCCCCCACCCCGGCAAGGCTCAGGATGCCCATGGTCGCGCACGCGGCGAAGGTCACCGGCAGCGTGGTCACCACCACGCGCACCACCCCGAACCGCAGCGCGAGCCGCGAGCCCAGCTGGCTCGCCACCGCGAACCCGGCACCGTTGACCCCGAACAGGATGCTGAACACGGCCGCCGGCACCGCGTACGCCTCGCGGAAGACGAACGACGACGACAGCACGTACGAGAACATCGCCGCGTAAGCGAACCCCACCACGAGCGTCGGCGCCACGTACGACCACGACCCGAGCAACGCCCGGTAGTCGGCCACGAGCCGCCGGAGCCCCGGGGGCCGGCGGCGCGACGCCGGCAACGACTCGCGAAACCGCACCAGCAGGTAGACCAGCAGCGCGCATCCGCCCACCGCCAGCGCCACGAAGATGCCCTGCCAGGGCGCCACGAGCATCACCAGGGTGCCGAGCGACGGCGACACCACAGGTGCCACCCCGGAGACGAGGGCGAGCCGGGAGTACTGCCGCACCAGCTCGTCGCCGTCGGCGAGGTCGCGCACGACAGCTCGCCCGATGGCCATGCCGACTCCGCCGGTCAGACCCTGCACGAGGCGCAGCGCGATCATCACCTCGACCGTCGGGGCGAAGGCGCAGAGCGCGGTCACGACGGTCCACACCGCAAGGCCCACGAGCAGCGGCAACCGCCGCCCGACCGAGTCGGAGAGCGGCCCGGCCACGAGCTGACCCACGGCGAGGCCGATGACGCAGGCCGACAGCGACACCTGTACGGCGCTCTCGGTGGCACCGAGCGACACCGCCATCTCGGGCAGGCCCGGCAGCACGATGCTCATCGAGAGCGGGCCGAGCACCGAGATGGCGCCGAGGAAGACGAGCAGCCCCGGGCCGATGGCCCGCACCCGGGGCTGCTGCGAGTCGATCACGAGTCGATCACGAGGTCGATTCCCGACCGGCTCAGAACGCCAGCAGGTTGTCCTTGAAGTGCTCGAACTCGTACTCCGAGCGCACCAGCCCCCGGCGCCGGAGCGCGGGCACCAGGCCGTCGGCGATGGTGGCGACGCTCCGCCGGTCGATGCTGTTGGCCAGCAGGAACCCGTCGCCGCCCACGTACTCCATCGCCTCGCCCATCTTCTCCGCCACCTGCTCGGGGGTGCCGACCAGCTCGATCGACTCCACGACGTCCTGCCCGAGGGCGAGCTCGCGCAGGGTCTTGCCCTCGCCGTCCTTCGCGTAGCGGGCCATCGAGCTCTGGTGGCCGTTCACCTTGCCGGTGAGGTCGGGCATCGGCTCGTCGGGGTCGAACTGCGAGAAGTCGATGCCCGAGAAGTACGACATGGTGGCGAAGGCCTGGTGCAGGAAGTCGTCGGACTGCCGGGCGGCACGGCGCGCGTCGTAGATCTCGCGCGCCGCCCGCTCGGTGTCGGCGACCACGGGGTTCACCAGGTACATCACCTTGCAGTCCTTCGGGTCGCGCCCGGCCTCGACCATCTGGCGCGAGATGTCGTCGCGGTAGTCCTTCATGGCCTCGAGGCCGAGGGGCACGCACACGATGGTGTCGGCGTTCGCCGCGGCGAACTTGCGCCCGGCCCCCGAGCCTCCCGCCTGGCAGATGACGGGCTTGCCCTGGGGCCCGGGCGGCGTGTTGAGCGGCCCGCGCGACTTGTAGTACTTGCCCTCGAAGTGGATCTGGTGCACCTTCCGGTAGTCGGCGAACACCCCCTTCTCGTCGTCGAACACCACGGCGTCGGGCTCCCACGACGCCAGCAGCTGACTCACCAGCTCGATCCACTCGCCCGCCATGTCGTAGCGCAGGTCGTGCTCGTAGTGCTGGTCGAGCCCGAAGTTCATGGCGGCGCCGTGGTTCGACGAGGTGACCAGGTTGGCACCCGCCCGACCGTCGCAGAGATGGTCGAGCGTGGCGATCATCCGGGCCGCCATGAACGGCGGGTAGAACGACGTCGACATGGTGGGGATGAGACCGATGTGCTTGGTCTCACGCCCCAGGATGCCGATGAGCGCGGTGGGGTCGTTGCGCGGGGTCTCCATCGCCTTGCCCAGGTAGTGCTCCATCGACCCCTGGTAGGTGTCGGGCACGAGCAGGCCGTCCTCGAACATCATGTAGTCGAAGCCGGCGCGCTCGAGCGAGCGGGCCATGTCGATGTAGAGGTCGGCCTTCATCCATTCCTTGCGGCCGACACCCGACCAGGTGTCGTTCCAGGACTGGACGCTGAAGCCCGATCCGACGAACCATCCCAAGTGGAACATGTGGTGCTCTCTCTTTCTGCGTTTCTGCTGTGGCTACTCGACGAAGGTGACGTTCGAGAAGTCGATGACCGCATCCGACCGGTTGGCGTAGCCCGTGATGGTGTTGCTGAAGGCGGGCGACGGTTCGATGAACGCGATCGGCACGGCCGGCGACGCGGCCTGCCAGATCTGCTGCGCCTTGTTCCACGCGACCCCGGCGGCCTCGGAGAGCGCGTCTCCGGCCTCGACACCCTCGGCCACGGCGGCGTAGTACTCGTCGCTGGTCCAGCCGGAGTTGTTGAGCGGGGAGTCCTTCGTGTACGACAGCAGCAGCTCGTAGGGCGGGGACTGGCTGATGGCCTGGTCGCGCTGGATGTACGCGTCGAAGTTCTTCGAGTAGTACTTCTCGTTGGCGGTGGCCACGGGCACGGCGTCGATCGACACGTCGAACCCGGCGTCGGCGGCGTAGGTCTGGATCTGCACGGCGACCTCCTGCGCATCCGGAACCCCGTTCGAGGTGAGGATCGTGATCGGCACCGGCTCGGTGTAACCGGCCGCTTCAAGCACCTCCTTGGCCTTCTCGGGCTGGTAGCTGCCGGGCTCCAGGCCCTCGAGCGTGCCACCCGGGTAGTTCGGGTTGATGAAGCCGGTCATGGCCTCGGCTCGGCCCTTGTAGACCTCTTCGATGATCTGCTCGTAGGGCATGGCGTAGCGGAACGCGGTGCGCACGGCCTCGTCGGCGAAGGGCCCCGAGGTGGTGTTGAGGATGGCGGTGGAGTAGTTGATGGAGTCGGCCAGGAAGGTCTGCGCCGCGCCAGACTCCTCGAGCTCGACGAGGTCGGCGGGGCGCAGCTGCACCGCCACCTGCACGTCGTCGTTGCGCACGAGGTTGGTGCGGGTGCCGGCGTCGGCCACTACGCGCTGGATGACCTTCTTCACCTCGGGCTCGCCGTCGTAGTAGTTCGGGTTCGCCACCAGCACGAGCTCCTCGCCCGGGGTCATGCTCTCGAGCATGTAGGCGCCGAAGCCGTAGTTGCCGTTCTCGGCCGACCAGGCCACGGCGTAGGGGTCGTCGGCCGACTCGTGCTCCTTGAGCAGGGTGCTGTCGAAGATGTCGGCGCTCACGTTGGCCAGCAGAGCCAGCAGGGTGAAGCCGTCGCCGGCGCGGTCGACCGTGATCTGCACGGTGTAGTCGTCGATCTTGCTGAACTGCCGGGCAGGGTCGACGATCGCGGGCGAGGAGAGCAGCGGGGCGACGGAGGCGGTGTTCCACTTGCGCTCGTACGACCAGAGCACGTCGTCGGCGGTGAGCTCGTTGCCCGCCTGGCTGAGCACTCCCTCGCGCAGGTGGAAGGTGTAGGTGAGTCCGTCGTCGCTCACGTCGTAGCTCTCGGCGAGCTCGCCCTCGAAGCTGAAGTAGTCCTGCTGCAGGTCGCCGTCGGCGTTCTCGACGTAGGGGTTGCGGATGAGCTGCGCGTTGGTGTTCACCTGGAACTCGAAGCCCGCGTAGGTGAAGTCGCCGTCGTCGTAGGCGAACGAGGTGGGCAGCGACGGCACCGCCTCGATGACGGTGGCGGTGGCCGGCGTGGCGGCGTCGCTCGAGGCTGAGCAGGAGGCCAGGAGGAGCGCGGCCGCCGAGGTCGCGGCGAGGGCGGCGAGGGCCCGGATGCGCGGGGTGCGCCGTGCGCGCCGGGCGCGGGGTGTGGTCGGGCTGTGTTCGGGCATGACGTTGTCCTATCGGTGAGGGCGCGGCACGGGGCCGCGCGGGCATGACGGCATGGAGCGAGGGAGGTGGAACGGGAGGAGGAGAGTGAAGGTGCAGGGGGTGGATCGATCGGATCGCCGCTCAGCGCCGGGAACCGGCCCGCGGAAAGGCACTGAAGGCGAGCGACACGGCGGCGACCGCGAGCACGAGCGCCAGGGCGGGGAAGGCGCCGGGCCACCAGCGGCCGACCGCCGCATCCGTCGCCCCTCGCGCGATCATCGCGCCCCACTCGGCCGTGGGTGGCGGCAGGCCGGCGCCGAGGAATCCGAGTGCCGCGGTGAGGATGACGCTGACGCCGAAGAGCACCGACATGTTCGCCACCGCGGGGCGCACGGAGTTCGGCAGCACGTGCCGCAGGGTGAGCACCAGCTCGCTGGTGCCCGCCATGCGTGCGGCGTCGAGGTAGGCCTCGCCGCGCACCCGCAGCACCTCGGCGCGCACGAGACGCACCTGGATGGGGGCGAGGATGACGGCGATCGCCACGACGATCGTGCCGATGGAGGCCCCGAAGAACGACACCAGCACGAGACCCACGATCACCGAGGGCACCGCCTGCACGAAGTCGACGATGCGCCCGGTGCCGCGTGCCGTGAGGCCACCCGGGCCGGGGCGTGACTCGTTCATCCCGATGGCGAGACCGAGCACCACCCCGATGAGCGTGGCGAGCAGCACCACGCTCACCGCGATGAACACGTTGAGCTGGGTGGCGGCGAGGGTCTGCGAGAACACGTCGAGCCCCGTGGAGTCGGTGCCGAACCAGTACTCGGCCCCGGGCGCGGTCCCCGAGGTGCCGGAGACGCGGGTGGCCGGGTAGGGGGTGATGAAGGGTCCGATGAGGGCGAGCACGGCGAGCACGGCGGCCGGGACGAGGCGCCACCAGATGACGCGGCGGCGCGGGCGCGCATCCGTGGTCTTGGTCGTGACGGTCGCCTGCGGCGTGGTGGTGGGTGCGGTCGTGGCCGTGGGTTCGGTCGTGGCGGTCATCTCAGGCCTCCGTCTGCGCGCCGGGTCGGCGCCTGGGGTCGAGGAGCATGGTGACGATGTCGACGACGAGGAAGACGACGAGCGACACCGCGGCGATCGCCACGAGGAAGCCCTGCATGGCCGTGAGGTCGGCCCCGGCGAGCGCCTCGGTGAGGTATTGGCCCATCCCTCCGAAGGCGAAGAGGGCCTCCACGATGACCGCGCCGCCCACGAGGTAGCCGAACATGGTGCCCGCCATCGTCACGGCAGCCGGCAGGGACCGCCGGAAGACGCTGAGGGCGACGGTCGCGTGGGAAGCGCCGGTCGAGACCCGGAACAGGGTGGACGGCTTCTGCAACTCGTCGTCGAGCTGACCGACGAGGAGCTTCAGCACCACGGCCGAGTGGGCGATCACGAGCACCCCCACGGGCAGGGCGAGGTGCCAGAGCATGTCGGTGGTGCGTGCCGGGTCGCCCGCGAGGAGGGTGTCGACGAACGGAAGGCCGGTGACCGTCGGCGCGGTGGAGAGCAGCGGCGACAGCCTGCCGAGCGGTGCCGGCGAGAGGTGCAGGGTGGCGTAGAAGAGGAAGATGCCGAGCACGCCCACCGCGAAGTCGGGGATCGCCCCCGCCGCCCGCGCATATCCGCGGATCGCCGCGCTCAGCACCGGTACCGGACGGATCACCGCGAAGTAGGCCGCCACGCCCACGAGCAGCAGCGACACCACGAGGGCCATGGTGGCGAGC
Source organism: Herbiconiux moechotypicola (assembly GCF_024979255.1). Lineage (GTDB taxonomy): Bacteria > Actinomycetota > Actinomycetes > Actinomycetales > Microbacteriaceae > Herbiconiux > Herbiconiux moechotypicola. The sequence continues at coordinate 155,536 of NZ_JANLCN010000005.1, read as the reverse complement.
TCGAGCGTGGCGGGCAGTCGCTGCCCGAACTCCTCGAGCAGCGGGCGCTGGGTGAGCAGAGAGGTGCCGAGGTCGAAGCGCAGCAGTTGCGCGAAGTAGGCGACGAGCTGGTCGCTGAGGCTGCCCGAGAGCCCCATCTGCTCCTGGATGCGCGCGTACTGCTCGTCGGTGGCCTGATTGCCGGTAACCGTGAGAACGGGGTCGCCGGGGATGAGCCGCACGAGCAGGAAGGCCACGAGCGCGAACAGCAGCAGCTGGAAGGGCAGCGCGATCACCCGCAGCAGCCACCAGCGCTGACGGCGGAACCAGTCGGCCGTGCGCACCGTGGCCGAGCTGCGGCCGTGCTCGGCGGCGGTGCTGCCGGAGAAGGCGGCGGTCGTCATCGGGTCACCTCCCGGGCGATGCCGGCGGACGGCTCCGATGCGGGCACGAGGGGTTCGCTGCCCGCCAGAACCTCGGCGCGGTGCTCCTCGAACCCCGGTCCGCGGTGGGCGTTCAGCAGGTGGCGGGTGTACGGATGCTCGGGCTCGGCGATCACGCGCTCGGTCGGCCCCTGCTCCACCACGACCCCGCGGTACATCACCACCAGGCGGTCGGAGATGAAGGCGGTCGCGGGGAGGCCGTGCGAGATGAAGGCGAGGCCGGCCCCGGTCTGGGCGCAGTAGCGCTTGAGCGAGTTGAGCACCTGCCCCTGCACCGATACGTCGAGTGCCGAGACCACCTCGTCGCACACCACGAATCCCGGTCGCACCACGAGCGCGCGGGCGATCGCGAACCGCTGACGCTGTCCGCCCGACACCTCGTGCGGGTACCGGTCGGCGAAGGCCGGATCGATGCCGAGCATTCCGAGGGTCTCGGCGATGCGGGCATCCGCCTCGTCGATGCTCAGCCCGACGAGCTGTCGGGCGGGGGTGCGGAGAGCGTCGCGCAGGGTGCGCAGCGGATCGAACGACGAGGAGGTGTCCTGGGCGATGAGCTGCACCTCGCGGCGGAACGCGCGGCGACCGGCCTGGGTGCGCATCCGGGGCGCCAGGTCGTCGCCGTCGACCAGCACGCGCCCGCCATTGGGCCGGTCGAGCCCCACCAGCATGAGGCCGAGGGTGGACTTGCCCGAACCCGACTCCCCCACGATGCCCGTGCGCGATCCGGCCGGAAACTCCACGTCGACGGCGTCGACCGCGGTGTGCGCGCGGCGGCCGTGCCCGAAGCGGCGGGTGAGCCGCTCGGCGGCGAGCGCCGTCACCAGGCGCCCGCCTCGCGCAGCCCGGCGAGGGTGGGCAGCTCGTCGAGGCCGGCCGACTCGAGGGTGGGCACGCACTCGATGAGGCCCTTGGTGTAGGGGTGGGTGGCCCGTGCAGCCGCCTCGGCGGCGGGCACGTCGTCGACGATCACCCCGCCGAGCATCACCAGGATGCGGTCGGCGTACTCCTGGCAGAGGTGGATGTCGTGGCTCACGACGAGCACCGAGGTGCCGAAGTCCTCGGTGAGGTCGACCATCAGGTCCATGATCTCGCGGGCGAGGGAGGCGTCGAGGGCGCTGGTGGGCTCGTCGGCGATGAGGAGGCGCGGGCGGCTGCAGAGGGCGATGGCGAGCATGGCGCGCTGGCGCATGCCGCCGCTCAGCTCGTAGGGGCGGGCGCCGAGCACGCGCTCGGTGTCGTGCAGCCCCACCATCCTCAGCCAGTGCTCGGAGCGCTCTCTCACCTGCGACCGGCGCAGCCCCTCGGCGCCGCGCAGCACGGCGGCGAGCTGACTGCCGATGGTCCATACCGGGTCGAGCGAGGTCATCGCATCCTGGAACACCATCGTGATGCCTGGGGTCTTCTGCGGCAGACCCTTCACCGAGCCACGGCGGAGCGGCTCACCCCCGAGCTCGAGGCCGGCGTAGTCGATGGTGACGGCGTCGCCGAGCAGGAACCCGGCGATGGCCAGGGCGAGCGTGGTCTTCCCGCTTCCCGACTCTCCGACGAGGGCGACCCGCTCGCCGTGCGCGATGCGGAAGGTGGCACTGTCGACGGCCCGGTGGGCCGACTCCCCGGAGCCGTAGGTCACGCTCAGCGCGTCGACGGCGAGCACCGTCGAGGCGTGGGCGAAGTCGACCTCGAGCTCGGAGGCGGGGGCGACGGAGGCCTGGGTGGCGGGCATGCGTCGAGTCTCACAGCGCCGTGTTACCGGAGAGGGCGAGAGGTGTAACAGAGCCATTACGCCGACTCGTCACACCGCGACCGCCCCGGAATCACGGGGTGGGGAACGGATGCGCGGGGCCGCGCCGACCGCTATTGCGCCACCCCTGGACCGGGAGCACGGGGTGCCCTCCCCGGAGAGGACTACACGGCTTCGAGCAGCACCGCGGCGCCCTGACCACCGCCGCCGCAGATACCCGAGGCGCCGAGGGCACGGGGCCCGGTCTGGTTCAGGATGCGGGCGAGAGTGCCCACGATGCGCGTGCCCGAGGCGCCGATCGGGTGCCCGAGGGCGATCGCGCCGCCGTGGCGGTTCACGATCTCCGGGTCGACCCCGAGCAGCCGGGTGGAGTGCACCGCCACGGCGGCGAAGGCCTCGTTGATCTCGACCGCGGACAGCTCGCCCGCGCTCCGGCCGGCCCTCGCGAGAGCCGCGGCGATGGCCTGCGCGGGCTGGGCGTGCAGGGTGACGTCGGGGCCGGCCACGGTGGCGGTGGCCACGATGCGGGCCAGGGGTGTGAGGTCCGTTCGCTCGGCCGCGATCCGCTCGCTCATCAGCACCACGGCGGCGGCGCCGTCGGTGATCTGGGACGAGTTGCCGGCCGTGATGGTGCCGCCAGAACCGAAGGCCGGCCGCAACGCGGCGAGCGTCTCGATCGTGGTGTCGGCCCGGAGCCCGTCGTCGGTGTCGATCGTGGTGACGGCGCCCCGTCTGCCGGCCAGTTCGAAGGGCGCGATCTCGCCGCGCTGGAACTCGGCCGAGGCGGCGAGGCGCGCGTGCGACGCGGCGGCCCACGCATCCTGGTCGTGGCGGGAGAGCGACAGACCGTCGTTGCGCTCCTCGGTGGAGACGCCCATCGACCTGCGTTCGAAGGCGTCGGTGAGGCCGTCGTGCTCGAGGGTGTCGATGAACTCGATCGCGCCGTAGCGCATGCCGGCCCGGGAGCCTGGCCAGGCGTGCGGCGCGAGCGACATCGACTCCTGGCCGGCAGCCACGACGATGTCGGCCTCGCCGGCCTCGATGAGCCGGGCGCCGGAGATGATCGCCTCCGTGCCGGAGAGGCACACGGCGTTGAGGGTGAGGGCGGGCACCGTGAGCGGGATGCCGGCGGCGACGGCCGCCTGCCGGGCCGGGTTCTGGCCCGCGGCGGCCTGCAGCACCTGGCCGGCGAGCACCCGGTCGACGTCGCCCGGCTCGACCCCGGCGCGGTCGAGGGCGGCACGGATCGCCGCCGCGCCCAGCTCGGTCGCCGGGACGGCCGCGAACCGGCCGCAGTACTTCGCGAACGGGGTGCGGGCATACCCCGCGATGACGACGCTCATGCCGGTGCTCCTTCGCTGGCGGGCCGGGCGGCGGTGGCCGCGCCCACCCCAGTCTCGTCCATCTCGGCGGTGAAGACGGCATCCGTCTTCGACTCCAGTTCGGCGAGTGTGACGCCGGGGGCGAGTGCGCGCAGCACGAGGTGCGCGGCGACGACGTCGAAGACGGCGAGGTCGGTGATGATGCGGTCGACCACGCCCGCGCCGGTGAGGGGGAGGTCGCACTCGGCGACGATCTTGGGCGAGCCGTCCTTAGCCACGTGGTCGGTGATGACGATGACTCGGGGCGTGCCGGCCACCAGATCCATGGCCCCACCCATCCCCTTCACGAGCTTGCCGGGGATGGTCCAGTTGGCGAGGTCTCCGTTGGCCGCCACCTGGAGCGCGCCGAGGATCGCCTTCGCGACGTGGCCGCCCCGGATCATGCCGAAGCTCGTCGCCGAGTCGAAGTAGCTGCCACCCTCCCGGAGGGTGACGGTCTGCTTGCCCGCGTTGATGAGATCGGCGTCCTCCTCCCCTTCGACGGGGAAGGGGCCCATACCGAGGAGTCCGTTCTCGCTCTGCAGGGTCACGTCGACGCCCGGCGGGAGGTGGTTGGCGACGAGGGTGGGGATGCCGATGCCGAGGTTCACGTACTCGCCGTCTCGGAGTTCGGCGGCGGCGATGGCCGCCATCTGGTCTCGGGTCCAGGGCATGGGGGCTCCTTAACTGTTCGCCATGGTGCGCGGTCGCACGGTGCGCTGTTCGATGTCTTTGACGCGCGGTGCGGCTGCGATGAGGTGCTGTACGTAGATTCCGGGAGTGACCACCGCGTTCGGGTCGAGCCAGCCGTCGACCACCTCCTCGGCCTCGGCCACGGTCATGCGCCCGGCGGTGGCGACGAGCGGGTTGAAGTTGCGGGCCGTGTGACGGTAGACGAGGTTGCCCTCGCGGTCGGCCCGGTAGGCGTGCACCAGGGCGAGATCGGCGACGATCCCGCGTTCCAGCACGTAGCGCTCGCCGTCGAACACCTCGACGGGCTTGCCGTCGGCCACCGGTGTGCCCACCCCGGTCTTGGTGTAGAAGCCCGCGATGCCGGCCCCGCCCGCTCGCAAGCGTTCGGCCAGGGTTCCCTGGGGCACGAACTCCACCTCGAGCTCGCCACGGAGATACTGCTCGGCGAACAGCCGGTTCTCGCCCACGTACGACGCGATCACCTTGCGCACCTGGCGGCTCTCGAGCAGCAGGCCGAGTCCCTTTCCGTCGACGCCCATGTTGTTCGACACGATGGTGAGATCGATCGCACCGAGCTCCCGCACGGCCTCGATGAGCTCGGTGGGGTTGCCGCTCAGGCCGAAGCCGCCGACCGCGATCACGGCGCCGTCGTGGAGGCTGCCCTCCAGCGCGTCGATCGCGCCATGCCTGATCTTGCCCATGGACGCTCCTTCGAGTCACGAGTCGTGGTGTCCAATAGGTGGACACCGAGACAGTAGGCAGGTCGTTCGCCGTCGGTCAACCATCGCGCACCTACAGCCACCACTGCGCGGACGCCACGCGCCGATATGCTCACAATATGGACAAGTCGACATCGGGTCGTGGCGAGGGTGCACCGGGGACCCAGGTGGTCTTCCGGGTCGCGAGCGTTCTGAGAGCGGTCGCCCAGCATCCGGACGGCGCCACCACGCTGGCCGTCTCGCACGCCGCGGGGCTCACCCGGCCCACGGCCCATCGGCTGCTGGCGTCGCTCGCGCGGGAGGGGTTCACCGATCACGACAGCGCCCGGGGCCTCTGGTTCCTCGGGCCCGAGCTCTACCTCCTCGGGGCGCAGGCGGCCGACCGCTATGACGTGTCGGAGGCGGCGAGGTCGAGCGTGCGCGCGCTCGCCCGGGAGACCGGTGAGAGCGCCTTCTTCTCGGTGCGGAGGGGCGATCAGACGGTGTGCCTGCTGCGGGAGGAGGGGAGCTTCCCGATTCGCTCGTTCGTGCTCTACGAGGGCAAGCGGTTCCCGCTCGGGGTCGCGTCGGCCGGTCTCGCGATCCTGTCGCACCTCGACGAGGCGGAGGTCGACGCGTACCTCGACCGCGCACACCTCGAGCGCGAGTGGGGTGCGTCGCACTCGAGGGCGGAACTGCGCGACCGCATCGCCCTCACGCGCGAAGCGGGCTACGCGGTGAACCCGGCGCTCATCCTCGAGGGCAGCTGGGGCATGGGCGCCGCCGTCTTCGACGCCACCGGCCGACCCGCCTGGGCCCTCAGCCTCACCGGCGTCGAGTCCCGCTTCCGCCCCGACCGCCGCCCCGAGCTCGGCCGCCTCCTCCTCGACCACGCCCACACCCTCACCAAGGCCCTCCGCACCCCTCACCCGCGCGGCTGACCCCTCCCGCACAGCTGATTATCCATCCGCGCAGCTGATTTCCATCCGCGCAGCTGGGCCCACCCCGCACCAGGCACCGGCCCACCTCACCCGCCCCCGGCGGTTTGCCACGCGTGACGGTCTTCGGCCCGCCAGAAACGGTGATGTCAGCCAGGAGTGGCGAACCTCGCCCACGATTCGGAGGACGGGCCGCCACGCCCGTGGTGCGTGCAGTTCGCCACGCCAGACGGCCTCCGCCCCCGCTCCGTGCGCCGACTCGCGTCTTGCGTGGCGTTGCGCGCCGCAGCGGGCGGCGGAGGGGTGGGTGTCGGAGGTGGACTCGGGGTGAGCGGAGCCGTACGGGGCAGGGCGCGGTGCCCGACGGGGCAGGGCGGTGCCGAACGGTGCCCGACGAGGCAGGGCGGAGGCGGGGCCTGGCGGTGCCCGACGAGGTGGGACGGAGCAAAGGTCAGCTCAGCGCCGGAGGAGGTCAGCTCAACGCGGGCAGGATGGCGAGGTGGGGTGGGAAAGCGGGGTGGCGCGGCGGGGGTCAGCCCTGGGTGGTGGCCCAGGCGGCGACGCGGCTGGCGCTCTCGGCGGCGGAGAGGTCTTCGACGCGGGTCATGATGGACCAGCGGATGCCGAAGGGGTCGAGCACCGAGGCGAAGCGGTCGCCTGAGACGAAGGTGGCGGGCTGCTCGCGCACGGTGGCGCCGGCCGCCTCCGCCGCGGCCGTGACCGCGTCGACCTCGGGCACGTAGAGCGCCAGCGAGTAGGGATGACCCACCGCGGGATCGAGGGCGACGAGGCCATACTCCTCCAGCGGGTCGCTCAGCGTGAGCATGCCGTGACCGAAGTCGAGCACCGCGTGTGCGACGACCTCGCCGCCGCCCTCGGAGGGGAAGCGCGTGACGTCGACGACGGAGGCCCCGAACACGGAGCGGTAGAACTCGATCGCCTCGGCCGCGGGCGAGACGACGATGTGCGGGGTGAGTGAGGTCGAGCCGTGCGGGAGCCCGTCGGTGGTGTGGTCGCCGGTGACACCGGTCGTGCGTTCTGTGGTCATGGCGGCCACGTTAGGCGGTGGCACGGGCGGGGGTCTTGAACAAGTGCGACACTGTGGAGAAGTCGTCGGGGATCGGGTTCGGTGGAGGAGGAGTCGCCGTGACGCAGCCGCAGTCGCGAGGCCACCTCAACCCGGGCGACCCCTCGGTCGTGTTCGACCGCTTCGAGCTCGGCGCCGGTCTTGAGCACCTAGTGCGCCACGTCTGGGTCGTGAGCTGGGCCCTGCCGGTCGGCACGGAACGCCCCCAGCGCGTGCTCAGCTACCCCGCGGTGAACGTGGTCTTCCAGCCCACCGGCACCGTGCTCGCAGGCCCCGACCCACGCGTCTCCATCACGACGCTCCGCGGCACCTCCTGGGGCGTGGGCGTGCTGTTCCGCCCTGCGGCCACCCTTCTGCTGCAGCAGCAGGAGGCGAAAGAGCTCCTCGGCGCGATCATCCCGTTCCCGGTCCCCGGCACGGATGCGGCGGTGGCGTCGGCCATGCACGGCACCGATCCGAGCACCCGGCGCCTCGCCCTCGTGGCGGCGCTGCGGCGATGGCTCGCCCCGATCGCCGCGCGGATGGGAGAGCGCGGGCTCCTCGCCAACGAGGTGAGCCGCCTCGCCGAGACCGACCCGGGCATTCTGCGCAGCTCAGAGCTCGCCGACCGCTGCTCTCTCTCGGTGCGGTCGCTCGAGCGACTCGTGCGCGAGCAGATCGGCGTGACACCGAAGTGGCTGATCGAGTGCCGCAGACTGCAGGAGGCGGCGACGACGCTGCACGCGCATCCGGAGACCGACCTCAGCGCGCTGGCGGCCGAACTCGGCTACGCCGATTACCCGCACTTCTCGCGGCGCTACATCCGCTTCGTCGGCGAGCCGCCGACGCGCACGACCCTGCACGCGCACGCCCGCCCGGCCTGACGGGCGGCATCGGGCTCAGTGCTCGTCGTACTTGCCCTCGAAGAGGATCTCGGAGACCTCGTTGAACCGGTAGGTCGCCGTGGCCGGACCCTCGGCGCCGTCGGTGGCCGACACGAAGTGGTACACCAGCTGGCCCTCGCTGTAGGGCAACACCAGTTCTTCGGGCGCTCCGTCGTCGAGGGGGATGGTCTGCCCGTCGAGGGGGCCGCCGGACAGGTGCGCGAGCGCGGGTGTAGTCATGCCCCCAGGGTACTCGCGTCGACGGCCGTTGCCGATGTCGGGGGCATGCTCCAGGATGAACGAAGGAGGCCCCATGACAGACACCCGCGAGCTCGCCGCAGCGGCGCCCCGCGGGTCGTTCACCATCGAACCGCGAGGTCCGTTCTCGTTGCGGTCGAGCATCCGCTTTCTCGAGGGCTTCGGCCCGGCGTCGTTCGGCGGGGCCGACGACGACACGGGGCGGCTCGACCTGGCGTTCGCCCTGGAGGGGTCGTGGCGCACGATCGGCGCCAGCCTCGACCAGTCTCCCGACGGCACGGTGCGCGGGCGGCTCTTCGCCGGCAAGCCGCTCACGCGTCCGGAGCTGTCGGCCGCCCGGGCCCAGGTGGAGCGCATCCTGTCGCTCGACGTCGACGGCTCCGGGTTCGAAGCGGTCGGCGAGCTCGATCCCGTGGTCGGCGAGCTGCAGCTGCGCTATCCGGGGCTCCGGCCGGTGTGCTTCTGGTCGTGGTACGAGGCAGCGGCCTGGTCGATCATCGGCCAGCGCACGCGCATGACGCAGGCCGCCGAGGTGAAACGGCGCATGGCTGAGGAGCTCGGCGTCGGGGTGGAGATCAACGGGGTCACGCACTGGGCGTTCCCGTCGCCGTCGGTGCTCAGCGGCCTCAGCGGGTTCCCGGGGCTGACCGGGGCGAAGGTCGAGCGGCTGCGCTCGCTCGGCGAGGCGGCGCGGCGCGGCGCGTTCGACAGCGCCTCCCTCCGCGGCATGCCCCGCGACGAGGCCTTCGCCCTGCTGCAGGAACTGCCCGGCATCGGTCCCTTCTCGGCCGAGCTGATCCTGCTGCGCGGCGCGGGCGACCCCGATCACGCCCCGGTGGGCATGCAGCGCTTCGCCGAGGCGGTCGAGTTCGCCTACCGTCTCCCGCACCGGCCGGGGGCCGAGGAGCTCACCGACCTCTCCGAGTCGTGGGCGCCGTACCGCACGTGGGTCACGCTGCTGCTGCGGGTGGAGTTCGATGCGCACCAGAAGCGGGTGGCGGATGCGCGGTGAGGCGCTTCGAGGTGTGGCGCGTCGCGGGCAGGGCGTCCGCGGTCAGGCCGAGGCCACGTAGGCGAGCGCGAACACTGCGAAGGGAACCCACTCGTCTCCGGAGTCGACCGGGAGGCTCACCCAGTCCTTGAAAGGGCGCTTGGCCCCGCCCGGGTCGAACAGTTCGGCACCGGGCACGGCGAGGGCACCGCTGTGCTCGGGGGTTCCGGCGCCCAGCTTGAGCCCGATCGACTCGCCGTTCAGGCACGCGAACATGGTGCCGGCCCGGCTGAGGATCGGCCGCCCCATCATGCGCCCGCGGGTGATGGCGGGGTCGCCGAGTTCGGCCGCCACCCGGTCGAACAGCGCGAGCGCCTGCTCGGAGGGGACGGGTGCCGCCATGGTCGCTCCTCACGCGGGCCGGTCAGCCCGCGTAGCTCCCCACGAGCCGCACCGCACCGCCGTCGACACCCTTGGCGCCCTGCTCGAACGCCACGTCGCCCGCATCCGGGAGCGCCGTCGTCGACACCGTGCCCACCGGCCAGGTGCGGATGCCCTCGGCCTCGATCGCCGCCGTCACCGCATCCGCCGCCTCGGCCGCCACGACCGCGAAGAACCCGATACCGAGGTTCCAGGTGCCTTCCGCGCTCTCGAGCGAGGTGCCCGCGATCGACGACAGCACACGGAACACCGGCGCCGGCGACCAGCTCGACCGGTCGACCTCCACCCACGACCCGCGCGGCAGCACGCGAGCGAGGTTGGCGGCGATGCCACCGCCGGTCACGTGCGAGAGCGAGTGCACCGCCCCGGCGAGCTCGAGGCGGGCGAGCACGCGCACCAGCGGGCCCGTGTAGAGCCTCGTCGGCTCGAGCAGCACCTCGCCGATCACGCCGCCGAAGTCGTCGGAACGATCGGTGTACGACAGGCCGGCGCCCGCGAGGATGTGCCGCACCAGCGAGAACCCGTTCGAGTGCAGGCCCGACGACTCCAGAGCCAGCACCACGTCGCCGTGCCGCACGCGGTCGGCCCCGAGCACCGCGTCCGCCTCCACCGCGCCGACGGCGGCGCCCGCCACGTCGTAGTCGTCGGGGCCCATGAGGCCGGGGTGCTCGGCGGTCTCGCCGCCGACCAGCGCGGTACCGGTCTCGGCGCACGCTCTGGCGATGCCGGCGACGATCGTGGCGATGCGCTCGGGCACCACCCGGCCGCAGGCGATGTAGTCGGTCATGAAGAGGGGGCGGGCGCCCACCACGACGATGTCGTCGACGACCATGCCCACGAGGTCTTGCCCGATGGTGTCGTGCTTGTCGAGCGCCTGTGCGATGGCGATCTTGGTGCCCACGCCGTCGGTCGAGGTGGCGAGGAGCGGATGCGCGAACGAGCGCAGCGCCGACACGTCGAAGAGTCCCGCGAAGCCGCCGACCCCGCCGAGCACCTCGGGGCCCTGGGTGCGCTGCACCGCGGCCTTCATCAGTTCGACGGCGCGGTCGCCCGCTTCCGTGTCGACCCCGGCCTCGGCGTAGCTGTTGCTCATGCCACCATTCTCGCGGACGCGCGCGGCGAGCACAGCCATTCCCTACGTCGAGCCGGAAGCCCGCCCGGCCCTTCCGGTCACTCCGACTCGAGCAGAGCCACCGCGTCGGCCACCTGGCCGAAGAACCCCGTCTGATCGGCGAGCGCCGCCGGGTCGTCGCTCGCACTCTGGATCGACACGGTGAACGCGCGACCGTCGTCTCGCTCGAGGTACCAGCTGCCCGCCAGCACCCCCACGGAGCTGCCGCCCTTGAAGGCGACGTACGGCCACCTCTCACCGAACACCGCGTCGCCGAGCCCGTCGTTCACGGCGAGGATCTCCCGCACCGGGGCGCCCACCTCGCCCGCCGCAGCCCGCTCCTGCAGACCGCGGTGGACGGCGGTGAGGTCGTCGGCGGTCGTGAACCAGTCGAGGCCCTCCTGCCACACGAGGGTGGTGACAGCCGAGGCCTCCACGTCGATCGGGCCCGTGGGAAGGGCGGCCAGCAGTGCGCGCCGCTGCGTCTCGTCGGCGTGGTTCCAAGCCTCACGCGCTGCGGTCTCCTCCTCGGAGGCTCCCCAGCCGAGCTGGAACAGCGCCCGTGTGGTGAGCAGGGGCACGTTCGCCGACGGGTCGGCCTGACCGAAGTCGGCGAAGGCGCGCTCCACCGCATCCGGGCCCACCGCCTGCACGAGCAGGTCTGTGGCGGTGTTGTCGCTGATCGAGATCATGGCCTCGGCCGCGTCGCGCACCGTCACGACGGTGCCGGCGGGCTCGTTCTGCAGCTCGCCAGAGGGGAGGCTCTTCACGTCGTCGGTGAGCGTGAGCTCCTGGTTCCAGGCGAGCTCGCCCGCCGCGACGGCGTCGGCGACGGCCCCGAGCACGTAGAGCTTGAAGACCGAGCCGGAGGGGAGTGGGTCGCCCGGATCGGTACCGGCGGAGAACACCGGCCCCGATGCGGCATCTGCAGCGCCTGCGGCGGCCACCTCGGTCACCACCAGCCGCGTGGGCGCGGCGAGCGCCTCGACGGCGGACTCGAGCTCGCCCCAGCTCGTGGCGGCGACGCGCTCGGCGGCGGACGGCACGAAGAGCAGCCCCGTGATGCGGTCGTCGGCGTCGAGCACGAGCTGCAGGTCGAGGGCGTCGGCGGTGGGCGAGTGGAGGGTGACGACCGCCTGCGACCCCACCGCCTGCACGGCCGTGGGCGTCCAGGGTCCCTGCGCGGCGAGCTGCTCGAAGACGTCGGCGAGCTCCTGCGGCGAGATCTCGTCGAGCGCGACGCGGGCCAGCCGGTCGGGAGCGGCGATGCGCACCTGGTCGGCGTCGAGCTCGCCGTTGAGAGCGGCCACGACCCAGGCGGCGTGCTCGCCGACCGGGGTGTCGGGGAGGGCGACCGGGTCGAGCACCGCCGTCGCGGTCGTCTGCCCCACCCCTCCGGTCGAGGTGCATCCGGCCAGCACGAGCGCGAGCGCGGTGGCGGCTCCGGCGAGCGCTGCGCGCATCCGTCGCGGTGCCACCGGCCTCGGCCGGGCGGATGGGGCGACAGGCACGGTGTCTTGGGTCATGCCTCCAGCCAAGCGGCGAGGCGAGCAGCGGGCATCCCGCTCGGGTCGGAACCGCCTCCCCCTCGGGAGGGATACCGGCCGCGTGGGGGTGCCGCACGGTTCTGCATAAGAATCCGGGGTGGCATCCACACTATGGAGACGCCACCCCGGATTCTTATGCAGAACTGAGGCTCCTACTGCGAGGGCGGGCCCCCGGAGAAGCCGGAGCCGCCACCCGGGCCGCCCTGGAACGTCATACCCGAGCCGCCCATGGTGGACGAGTCGCCGCCGAGTCCGCTGAGCCCGGTGCTCTCGGTCTCGGAGTCGTCGCCGAGCACGTCGGCGTTGAGGTCGGCGAGCACCACCACGGCGCCCTCGTCGAGGCCCGACGCGATCTCCGTGCGCTCGTCGCCCATGGCGCCGATCTCCACCGGCGTGGACTGCACCTCGCCGCCGGAGAGCACGTCGACCGTGTAGTCCGCGCCCGACCGGTGCACCGCCGAGGTGGGAACGGTGAGCACCGCCACCTGCGAGGCCACCGCCACCTCCACCTGCGCCGAGGCACCGATGAGGAGGGTCTGGTCACCGGTGTCGTCGATCGCGACGGTCACGTCGTAGGAGGGCGTCGAGGAGTCGGTCGACACGTTCAGCACGCCGATCGAGCTCACCACGCCGGTCAGCTCGGCGTCGCTCGAGGCGAGGGACACCGTCGCGGTCTGGCCGACCGCGAGCTTGGACACGTTGGCGAGGGTGACCGTCGAGGTCACGATGTACCCGTCCTCACCGAGGACGGTGACGACGGCCGAGGTCGAGCCCGCCGAGACGGTGTCGCCCGCCGCGATCGAGACGGCCGCGACGGTTCCGGCGATCGGGCTGGTGAGGGTGGCGAGGGTCAGCTCCTGCTGGGCGATGGCGAGCTCCGCCTCGGCGAGGTCGATCGCGGCCTGGTCGGCGACGATGGTCTCGGCCGTGATGGTGCTGCTCGTGCCGCCCGACGACGAGCCGCCGGTTCCGGAGGTTCCCGAGCCGCTGCTCGTGTCGACCGCGGTGACGGATGCGGCCAGCACGATGGTCGTCGCGCTCGACGTCCGCGAGGCGGTCGCCGAGGTGGTGGTGGCCACGGTGTCGCTGTCGTCCGAGTCGGAGTCCGAGTCCTCGGTGCCGGAGTCCTCCGTGCCCGAGTCGTCGGTGGTGGTGTCGTCGGTCGTGGAGTCGTCGGTCGTGGTGTCCTCCGACGTGGTGTCGCCGGACTCTCCGGCGACGGCCGCCTGCAGCGCGGCGACGGCGTCGTCGAGCTGGCTCATGAGGTCGAGCAGGGTGCTCTGGGCGTCGTTCGCCGCGACCTGCTCGGTCTGCACCTCGGTGATGGCCGCCTGGCAGGCCGCGAGGTCCGCCTTGATGGCGTCGAGCGTGGACGTGCCGTCGGAGACCGACCCGTCCGAGGAGCCGTCACCGGCACCCTCGTCGGTCGCGTCGCCCTCGGCGGTCGCGTCCGTCGCAGCGGTCGCGTCGCCGGTGGCGTCACCCGAGTCGTCGCCCGCGGTGATCTCGTCGAGGGTCGCCTCGAGGAACGGCTGGCACGCGGCGTCGCTCGTGGCGATGGTCTCCTGCGTGGCCGCGACGGCCGCGGACGCGGTGTCGTACTGGGCGAGGAGCGCCTCCTGCGCCGCGGTCACGGCCGCGACGGCCGCCTCGACGGCCTCGGTGTCGATGTCCGACCCTGAGTCGCTCGATCCGCCCGAGCCCGACCCGGAGCCGCTCGATCCGCCCGACCCCGAGCCGCCCGACCCCGACGACCCGCCCGACCCCGAGCCTCCGGCGGATCCGCCCGAGGCCGCGCCGCCGGCCGACCCGCCCGAGCTCGACGACGAATCCGTCGTGCTGGTGCTCGACGTCGACGACTGGGCCTCCAGGTCGCTCTCCAGCTGCTCCTCGGCCTCGGTCACCGCCTCCTGCGCGGCGTCGACCGCGTCTTGCAGATCGGTGGTGTCGAGTGCGGCCAGCTGCTGCCCCGCCGACACGGTGTCGCCCACGGCGACCGAGACCGACGACACGGTGCCGCCCACCTGGAACGCGGAGTCGCTGCGGCTCGCCGCCGCCACGGTGCCGCTCAGCGCGAGCGTCTCGTCGACGCCGCCGAGCTCGGCCACCGCGGTCCGGTACTCGCCGCCCGAACCCCGGGTGAGCGCGAACGCCGCTCCGCCACCGGCCGCGACCAGCACGACCGTGGCGGTCACGGCGGCCAGGATGCGTCGGTTGCGCCGCCGCCTGGCCTTCGCCTTCGCGACGCCGCCGGGCTTGGCCAGTGCGGTCTCACCGTCCTCGTCGGCATTGTCGGCCGCTCGGGCGAGCACGCCGCCGCCGGTGGCCTTCGCGACCTCACCCGTCGCATCCTGCCTCGCGAACAGCCCCCCGATCGCGTCGTCGATGGCTTTCGACCGGGCGTCGTCGTCGCGCTCCGCCACGGTCAGCTCCCGCTCGTGGTGCCGTCGGTGCCGGTCGAGTCTCCGGAGCGACCGGGGCCGCCCTGGCCGCCCTCCCCGCCGAAGCCGCCACCGCCGGGGCCGCCCGACCCTCCACCGAACCCGGTGGAGCATCCCTCGTCGCCGGCCTCGGAGACCGCGATCGTGGTGGCCGTCACGGCACCGCTGTCGTCGGACTCACCGCGAGCGGTGACACAGGCGCCCACGACGAGCGCGGAGGAGTCCGCGGTGGTGGTGCGGGTGTAGCTCGTGCTGTCGTCGACCGTCACATCGGCGGTGCTGGTGGCGCCGTCGGCGTCGGTGGTCTGCACGGTGATGGTCGACCCGGAGACCGCGGTCACCAGGCCGCTCGTGGCACCGCCGAAGCCGCCGCCCTGCATGCCGCCGCCCGAGCCGGCGTCAGCCCCGTCGGGGGCGTCCGTGGGCATCCCGCCCTCCGGTGCGCCGCTCGGCGGGGTCGCGTCGGAATCGCCCGAGCCCCCGTCGGCCATGTCGCTCGGCGGGCTGCCGCCGCCCATCGCGCCGCCCATGCCGCCGAAGCCGGCCGAGTCGCACGCGCCGTCGACCGCATCCGAGATGACCACCGACGTCGCGGCGGCGGAATCGGTGTCGGTGCTGGAGTCCGTGCCCGAGTCGGAGTCCGACGAGTCGCCCGGCATCCCCGAGAACGACAGCGTCGTCACGCACACCCCCGCCGTGACATCGCTGAGCGCCGCCGCCACGGTCGAGGTGATGGTGGTGCTGTCGGTGTAGCTGACCGCCGTCTGCGAGTCGGTGTCCTGCACCTGGAGGGTGGTGCCCGTGATCGCGGCGATCTCTCCCGAGACCCCGCCACCGCCCGACTCCTGCATCTGGGGTGCGGCGGTGGCCGCCGGGGTGGAGGTCGACGAGGCCGTCGTGGAGGAGGAGCAGGCCGAGAGGGCGAGTACGCCGGCCGCGGCGAGCACGAATCCCGTTCGGATGGACAGGGTGCGGTTGAGCTTCATGGTGTGGTCTTTCTGAGTGGGGACGGAGGAGGTCACTCGCTGCGGAGCGCGTCGATGGGGGCGAGTCGTGCGGCCCGGGTGGCGGGGTAGACCCCGAAGACGAGCCCGATCGCGATGGCGACGCCGATGGAGACGCCGACCGCAGCGGGCGAGATGACGATGGAGGAGCCGATGACGCCGGGCAGCACCAGGGCCGCACCGATCCCGAGCAGGGCTCCGAGCACGCCGCCGGTGAGGCCCAGGATGGCGGCCTCCGCGAGGAACTGCCTCCGGATGGCCCAGGGCGGTGCGCCGAGGGCCTTGCGCAGGCCGATCTCGCGAGTGCGCTCGGTGACCGACACCAGCATGATGTTCATCACGCCGATGCCGCCGACGAGCAGCGACAGCCCGGCGATGCCGGTGAGCAGCACAGTCAGCGTCTGGTAGATCGAGGTGGCCGTGTCGACCAGCGCATTCTGCGAACTGATGGTGAAGTCGGCCGAGTCGGCGTCGGTGATGGCGTGGAGGTTGAGCAGAACCGACTCGACCTCTTGGTAGGCCGCGGCGAGCTGGGTGTCGGACGCGGCCTTCACGTAGATGGTGGAGACCGAGCTGGAGTCCGTGCCGCCGATGAGCTGGTTCGCCGCTGTGGAGAGCGGCACGATGGCGATGTCGTCGAGGTTCGACGACGAGTCCGAGCCCGCCGAGGCGAGCACACCCACGATCTCGAAGGTGCGCCCGTCGATGGTGACCGACTGCCCCACCACGTTGGTGGTGCCGAAGAGCTCCGTCGCCGTCTCCGAGCCGAGCACGGTCACGGCGGCCGACGACAGCTCGTCGTCCTCGGTGATGAACGATCCCGCCGACAGCTCGCGCGAGCGCACGTCGAGCCACGACTGGGTGGTGCCGGTCACGCTGGTGGTCCAGTTGGTGTCGTTCGCCTCGAGCGAGAGCGAGGTGGTCTTCTCGGCGGCGACACCGGCCACGTCGGGGGCGTTCACGGTGGAGGCGAGCGCCGCAGCGTCGGCCGCGGTGAGCGTCGATCCGGTGCCGAACCCGCCCCGCACACCGGAGCTGTCGGTACTCGACCCCGGCGAGACGATGAGCAGGTTGCTGCCGAGCGAGCTGATCTGCTCGCTGACGTCTTTCTGCGTGCCGAGGCCGAGGCCCACGGTCATGATGACGGCGGCGATCCCGATGAGGATGCCGAGCACCGTGAGCAGCGAGCGCAGGCCATGCGAGCGCACCGCCGCCCAGCTGGTGCCGAGCGTCTCGGTCCAATTCACGCGGCACCCGCCGATCCGACCAGGTGCTTGGCGTCGCCGGAGGGGCCGTCGTGCTTGATCGCGCCGTCGCGCACCCACACGATGCGGCGGGCGCGCTCGGCGACCTCCTGCTCGTGCGTGATGAGCACGATCGTGCGGCCGAGCTCGTGCAGTTCGTCGAACAGCCCGAGCACGTCGGCGGTCGAGACGGAGTCGAGGTTTCCCGTGGGCTCGTCGGCGAGGATCATGGTGGGCTCGCCCACGAGCGCTCGGGCCACGGCCACGCGCTGCTGCTGGCCACCCGAGAGCTCGCCCGGCTTGTTCGCCAGCCGCGACCCGAGGCCCACTCTCTCCAGCGCCCGCTCCGCCCGCTTCCGCCGTTCGGCGGCGGGCACCCGCGCGTACATCAGCGGCAGCTCCACGTTGCGCCACGCCTCGAGCGAGGGCAGCAGGTTGAACTGCTGGAACACGAAGCCGATCTCGCGGTTGCGGATCTCGGCCAGGTCGACCTCGTCGAGGTCGTCGACGTCGTGGCCGGCCAGCCGGTAGTGACCGGTGGTGAGGGTGTCGAGGCAGCCCAGGATGTTCATGAGGGTCGACTTGCCCGAGCCCGAAGGGCCCATGATGGCGACGTACTCACCGCGCTCGATGGAGAGGTCGACGCCTTTCAGCGCCTCGAACTCGATCGTGCCGGAGCGGTAGACCTTGCGCGCGCCGGTCAGCTCGATGACGGGGCGCATCAGTTGCCTCCCGTGGTGCCGCCGGTGCCGCCCGGGAAGCCGCCCTGGCCGCCGCCCATCTGACTCGGGTCGAAGCCCTCCGGCAGCTCGCCGCCGCCCGGGAACTGGCCGGTGCCGCCCTGCTCGGTCGAGCCGTCGGTGCCGCTGTTGCCCGAACCGGGAGTGAAGGTCTCCACCTTCACGAGGTCGCCCTCGGCGAGTCCCTCGGTGATCTCGACGAGAGTGCCGCTGGTCTCACCCACGGTCACGGTGGTGACGGTCTCGGTGCCGTCGTCGGCGACCACCGTCACGGTCGAGGCGCCGTCCGCATCCGTCGTCACCGCCGCGCTCGGCACGGTGAGCACGTCGGTGCGGCGCTCGTAGACGATCGAGGCGGTCACCGAGATGCCGTCGTAGAGGCCCTCCGGCGAGCCGGTGACCGCGACGGTCACGGGGTAGGTCGCCGCACCCGAGGTGGTCGACGGAAGCAGACCGACCTCCGAGACGGTGCCGAAGAAGGCGGTGCCGTCGTCGGTGGAGAGCTCGACCTGGTCGCCCACGGCGACGTTCGCCACGTCGGTCTCACCGACCGAGAGGGAGACCTGCCAGGAGTCGGTGGAGACGATGGTGAACTGCGAGGTGCTCGTGGTGGTGCTCGAGGTCGACCCGCCCGTCGATCCGGTCGCGCCCGACGATCCGCTGCCCGAAGACGACGACCCCGACACCACGTCGCCCACCTCGAGGTTCACCGCGGTGACGAGCCCGGCGACAGGAGCCACCAGGGTCGCGTCGGCGATCGCCGCGGTGGCCTCGTCGGCGTCTGCCTGGGCCACCGCCACGGCCGCCTCGTCGGCGGCGATCTGCGCGGCCGACTCGTCACTGCCGTCGTCGTCCTCCTCGGCGGCGGCGAGGGTGGCCTGAGCCTTGGCGAGGGTCGCCTGAGCCGAGAGCGCCTCGGCGTTCACGGTGAGCGTGTCGACGGTCGCCAGCACGTCGCCCGCGGCGACCGTGGTGCCCGCCACCACGTTCACACCCGTGACGGTGCCCGACACCGCGAAGTCGACGTTCTCCTGCACCGTGGGCGCGAGCGTGCCCGAGGTGTCTATGGTCTTCTCGAGCGTCTCGAGCGCGGCCGCCACCGAGGTGCTCACGGTGGGGGCGCTGGCCTGGGCAGACGACGCGGTGGCCGCGAGGACGGCCCAGGTGGAGCCACCCCCCACGACCACGACGGCGGCGACCCCGGCGATGATCCAGGTGCGGGTTCGGATGCGCCTGAGGCGCGAGGCGAGCTTCATGATCCCCGACGCTAGGAACGCCGGTTATCAGGACCATTGCGCGAACCTTGGACGAGGCTATGAGTGCCCCGCCGGGCACTCCGCGCTCATGCGCTCACCGCGCTCACCGGCAGGCGGTCAGCGACGCCACCCCCGCACCGAGCGAGTTCTGGCCACCGAGCAGCACGACCGTGGTCGCGCCGAGCGAGCGGATGCCGTCGAGCACGCCCTGAGGCACGCAGTCGCCGGGCACCACGTAGAGCGGCGCACCGTTCGCGCCCGCGAGCACACCGCCGGCGAGTGCGTCGGGGAAGTTGGTGCCCGTGGCGAGGTAGACGGTGTCGCTCTCGGTGAAGGCGTCGTCGTTCAGCGCGATCGAGGTGAGATAGCGGTCGGCCGCCGCGACCCGGTCGACGGATGCGGGCACCGCCTTCAGCGAGTCGGCAACACCCCTCGAGACCGAGTTCAGCCCGCCCACGACCGTGATGTCGGTGGTGCTCATGGCGCGGAGCACGTCGAGCGTGGCATGGTCGGCCGACGACGCCGGCCCGTTCACCAGCACCACGGGTTCACCCGCCGCACCCGCGGCGCCCCCGGCCGACAGCGCATCGGGGAAGTTGGTGCCCGTGGCCGCATAGGCGTGCCCGATCACCTGGCCGCCGAAGACCGACTCGACCACGTTCTGACTCGCCACGTACCGGTCGGCGCCCGACAGACGCGTCACCTTCACGCCCTTCACGAGCTTGCCGAGAGCGGTCTGCACACCCGACGACACCGAGTTCGGCCCGCCCACGATCACGATCCGCTCCGGAGCGAGTCGCTTGATCTCGTCTGACACCGAGGTGGGGATCGACCCCTGCGTCACCAGCAGCAGCGGCCCGTCCTCGGCCACGGCCGCGGGGCCCGCGCTCAGCGCATCCGGATAGTTCTGCCCGGTCGCGATGTAGACCACCGGAGCCGTGCCCGGGAAGCCCGCCTGCGAGATCTTCACCGCCCCTTCGTACCGGTCGGCCCCCGCGATACGGTCCACCGTGCCGACGAACAGCGAACCGCTGACCGTCGAGGAGCGCGAGATCGCCTCGCCGAAGCCGAACACGGAGTAGGCGGTGTAGCTGTGCAGGCCCGGGGTGAGCCCCGTGGGCGACAGCTTCCAGCTGCGGTCGCTCGCGACATCGGCGAACTGCACCTCGTCGCCATCGATGCTGATGGCCACGGCGTAGTTGCCGGTGCCGTTCGGGAGGGTTCCCGACACGGTGCCCGAGGTGACGACCGTCGTGTTCACCACCGGCGCCGGGGCACTCACCGAGAGGCCCCAGTTCTCTTCGAGGGTGACGATCGAGCCGTACTGGAAGCCGGGCTCCGAGCCGCCGATCATGGGGAAGATCGCGGTGATCGCGGTGCTGCCCGAGTCGCACGAGCCCTCCTGCCCGCCGGAGATGAGACCCACCGCGTACCCGCCCGACACCACGGCGCCGCCGCTGTCGCCCTGCTTGGTGCACATGCTGCGCACGACGTCGGCGTTGACCTCCTGCCCGCTCACGTTCACGAGCTGATCTACGTCCTTCACGGTGCCACAGCTCCACCCTGTGGTGCGCCCCGACTTGCACACGCTCTGGCCGATGATGGTGTCGCCGTAGTCGCGCACCGCCTGGGGGGTGCCCGCCGTGACCGGTCCGTTGTTGGCGCCCGAGTTCCAGGTGCCCACGGTGCCCTTCGGAGTCCAGCCCGAGTTGGTGGCGATGAGGCCGCCGTCGTACTCGTTGCCGAACTGGAAACTGCCCGAGACCACCGTGCCGAGCAGAGCGCCCGCCGCGTCGACCACGTTCGGCCGTGGCTGCACGGCCTCGAACACGCGGCTGTCGCGGCCGTCGAAGTCGCAGTGGCCCGCGGTCACGAACTGCGCGGCGCCCGAGTCGCGGTCACGGCCGTTGAACGCCGTCGAGCACAGGCCCTGCTCCGAGCTGTTGCCGAAGATGTAGCCCTGTCCGCCCACCAGGTCGGCCAGCGCCTCGAACTCCACGTCGGCGTAGGCCTCGCGGCCCGGCGCCTCGCCCACCTCGGCGGTGGCGTCGACGGCCTCGACCGCCGCCACGTCGGACTCGGACGCGACGGTCACCACGAGCTCGGTGCCCTCAAGGCGCGACGACGCGACCGCGACGCCCGACTCCTCGAGCCCGGCCACCACCTCGACCGCCACGGCGGCCGCATCGGCACCCGCGAGATACTCCTCCGGGGTCTCGCCGAGGTCGTTCGCGATCGCGGTGACGAGTTCGGCCGGCAGCTCGGCTGCCGCGGCGACGTACGACTCCGGCTGGAACTCCGGCATCACGACCCGGCCGTCACCCGCATCCGGGGTCACGGTCGCGGGCACCGAGCCCGACGGCGTGGCGGCAGACGCGGGAGCCGCCGCCGCGAGGCTCGACAGCACGAGGGCCGCGCCGGCCAGCGCGGCGACGGAGGCGCGGCGGGCGCGCGGAGCGGAGCGGGGCATCGGTGCCTCTCAGGTAGGGAACGACGGGTCGGGGCGCCTACGTCGGAACCCCCTCGACCGGCTCAGCATAGAGCACGGAGGCATCCGATCTCGACAACGGTCGAACACCGGATGCGCACCGCCCGAGCAGGGCTGCACAGGCGGTAGACTGGCAGCAATGTGCGGCATCGTGGGCATCGTTTCGGCTGAGCCCGTCAACCAACTCGTCTACGACTCCCTCCTCCTCCTGCAGCACCGGGGGCAGGACTCGACGGGCATCGCCACGGCCGAGGGCAGCATCTTCCACATCGTGAAGGCCAAGGGCCAGGTGCGCGAGGCCTTCCGCACCCGCGACATGCGGTCGCTGCTCGGCACCATGGGCCTCGGCCACGTGCGCTACGCCACGCAGGGCAAGGCCTCGGCCGAGCAGGAGGCGCAGCCGTTCTACGTGAACGCGCCCTACGGCATCATCCTGGTGCACAACGGCAACCTCACCAACACGCGCGAGCTCACCAGCGAGCTCTACAACGTCGACCGCCGCCACCTCAACACGAGCTCCGACACCGAGGTGCTGCTCAACGTCTTCGCCAACGAGCTGCAGTCGCAGATCACCGGCCTCTCGCTCGACCCCGACCAGATCTTCACCGCCGTCTCGCGCGTGCACGAGCGGGTCGAGGGCTCCTACGCCACCATCGCCATGATCGCCGGGCACGGCCTGCTGGCGTTCCGCGACCCCTTCGGCATCCGGCCCCTCACCATCGGCGGCCGGCTGCTCGACAGCGGGCAGATGGAGTACATCGTGGCCAGCGAGTCGCTCGTCATGGAGAGCCTCGGCTTCGACGTGGTGCGCGACGTCGAGCCCGGCGAGGCCGTGTTCATCACGATGGACGGCGAGCTCATCGCGAAGCAGTGCGCACCGAACCCGCGCCTCGTGCCGTGCTCGTTCGAGTACGTCTACCTCGCTCGGCCCGACTCGGTGCTCTCGGGCATCTCGGTGTACGAGGCGCGGCTGCGGCTCGGCAACCGCCTCGCCGACACGGTGGCGAAGTACACGCCGATGGGCGACATCGACGTGGTCATGCCCATCCCCGACTCCTCCCGGCCCGCGGCCATGCAGGTGGCCCAGAAGCTCGGTGTGGAGTACCGCGAGGGCTTCTACAAGAACCGCTACGTGGGCCGCACCTTCATCATGCCCGGGCAGGCGGCACGCAAGAAGTCGGTGCGCCAGAAGCTCAACGCCATGTCGGCCGAGTTCAAGGGCAAGAACATCCTCATCGTCGACGACTCGATCGTGCGCGGCACCACCTCGAAGGAGATCGTCGACATGGCCCGCGCCGCCGGCGCCAACAAGGTCACCTTCGCCTCGGCCGCGCCGCCCGTGCGCTACCCGCACGTGTACGGCATCAACATGCCCTCGCGGCATGAACTCGTGGCGCACGACCGCAAGATCCCCGAGATCGCGGCGGCCATCGGCGCCGACCACCTCATCTACCAGGAGGTCGACGACATGCTCGCGGCCATCACGCAGGGCTCGCCCTTCGTGAAAGACCTCGAGATGAGCTGCTTCACGGGCGACTACGTCACGGGCACGGTCACTCCCGAGTACCTCGCCTGGGTCGAGGCCAACCAGCTGAGCTGAACGCGCATCCGATGGCGGCGACCGGCGGCGACACCAAGACCGACTTCAAGAAGTCGCTCGACGCCTACCGGCCGGGCCGCCACCACGAACTGCGGATGCTCACGGTGCCGCCGACGCGCTACCTCATGGTCGACGGCCACGGCGACCCGAACGACTCGCCCGAGTTCGGCGCAGCCGTGGAGGCAATCTTCCCCGTGGCCTACAAGCTCAAGTTCGCCAGCAAGAAGCTGCTCGGCCGTGACTACGTGGTCATGCCCCTCGAAGGCCTGTGGTCGGCGCCCGACCTGGCGTCGTACACCTCGGCGCGCGACAAGTCGCAGTGGGACTGGACGCTGCTCGTGATGGTGCCCGAGTGGACGACCGAGACGATGGTTCAGGATGCGCGAGCCGCGGCGGCCGGGTCGGGTTCGGGCTCTGCTTCTGGCGCGTCGGTCGCCGGTTCAGCCCCCGTCGTGCGCCTCGAGACCCTCGACGAGGGCCTGTGCGCCCAGACCCTGCACGTGGGCCCCTTCGACGAAGAGGCCTCGATCCTCCAGGAGATGCACGACCGCTTCATCCCCTCCTCCGGCTACACGATGCGCGGCCGCCACCACGAGATCTACCTCAGCGACCTCCGCCGCACCGCCCCCGCCAAGCTCCGCACCCTCCTCCGCCAGCCCATCGCCCTGCTCCCCCGCGGGTAGGCTCGGGGCATGCCGACCCCTGAGTTCGTCCTGGCCCTGCGCGAGAAGATCGGGCACGACCCGCTGTGGCTGTGCGGGGTGACCGCCGTGGTGGCCAGGGGCGACGAGGTGCTGCTCGTGAAGCGCAGCGACAACGCGGAGTGGACGCCCGTGACCGGCATCATCGACCCGGGCGAGGAGCCCGCCGTCGCGGCGGCCCGCGAGGTGCTCGAGGAGGCCGACATCGTGGCGGAGGCGCAGCACCTGTGCTGGGTGCACGTCATCCCGACGGTCACCTACCCCAACGGCGACCAGACGCAGTACATCGACATCACCTTCCGCATGAGCTACCGCTCGGGCGAGCCGTTCCCGGCCGACGGCGAGAACACGGATGTGCGGTGGTTCCCGCTCGACGCCCTCCCGCCCATGAGCGACGAGATGCGCGCCCGCATCGCCCACGCGCTCGACGGGGTGGAGGCGGCGCGCTTCGTTCGCTGAGAAAGCGTCGCGGCACCCCGTCGTCGGCCCACCGCCACCGGCTCAGTCCTCCGCGGGCAGCAGCCCCCGCACGAACGCCGCCTGCCCGGCGTGCTGCAGGTCGTCGCTGATCACGCTCACGAGCCGCACCGCCATCGTCACCGGCGGCGTCCACGACTCGTCCACCACCCGCTCCAGCTCGGCCGCGGCGGCCGACCCGTCGAGCGAGCGCAGAAAGCCGACCGTCGCGGTGTAGACGGCCTCGTGGTAGCCGATCAGCGCATCCGCCGTCACCCCCGGCCCCGCCACCTGCGTCACCTCGGCCGCCGTCTGCCCGTAGCCCGTCGCATCCGGAGCGAACGGCAACCCGAAGCGCTCGCGCCACCCGCCCGACTCCCACACCTGCTCGGTGCCGGCGAGCTCGGAGACGTGGTCGTCCTGCACCCGCGTGAGGTGCCACACCAGCCACGCGATGGTGTTCGCCTCGAGCCCCACCCGGTGGCCGAGCTGGTCGGGGCCGAGGCCTCCGGTGGCTCGGCGAACGGTGTCGCGGATGCGCGTGAAGGCGTCTTCGAGGATGTCGATGCTCTCGGTCATGGGCTCACCCTAGGCACAGCGGCCCCGCGTCGCACGGGTGTGCCGCATGGGGTGTTTCGGCGGGGTGCTCCCAGGCACTTCCCCAAGACCCGCCGTACGCTGGCGCATATGCCCGAAAGTCCCCACCGTCTCGTCAGCTGGTTCCAGCGGCTGATCGACGGCACGAAACGCCCGGTCGGCATGATGCTCGCGCTCAGCATGGTGGCCGCCCTCCTCGTGAGCGTGATGGCCATCCCGGCCGTCGCCGTGACCGGCGTGTACGCATCCCGCTCGGTCGACGTGCTCGACACCCTGCCCGACTCCATCCGCCCCGGCACCCTCGCCGAGGCGTCGCAGATCTACGCCACGAACGCCGACGGCACGAACACCCTCCTCGCCACCGTCTACGACCAGAACCGCCAGGAGGTGGGCTGGGACCAGATCTCGCAGTTCGTCAAAGACGCCGTCGTCTCCACCGAAGACCCGCGGTTCTACGAGCACTCCGGCGTCGACATCGCCTCCACCCTGCGCGCGGCGCTCGGCAACGTGGCCTCGGGCGGCGTGGAGAGCGGGGCCTCGACCATCACGATGCAGTACGTGCGCAACATCCTCGTGCAGCAGGCCGAGATGATGGACACGCAGGCCGAGCGCGAAGCGGCCTACGAGGCGGCCACCACCGAGTCGATCGACCGCAAGCTCTCCGAGATGCGGCTCGCGATCGCGCTCGAGAAGCAGTACTCGAAAGACGACATCCTGCTCGGGTACCTCAACATCGCCAACTTCGGCGGCTCGGTCTACGGCATCGAGGCGGCGGCGCAGTACTACTTCGGGGTGAGCGCGGCGAACCTCACGCTCGCGCAGGCCGCCACCCTCGCCGCCACGGTCAACGAGCCGAACGGCCTGCGCATCGACGAGCCCGAGAACCTCGACGCCAACAAGGCGCGGCGCGACGAGGACATCCTGGCGTCGATGCTGCGGGAGAACTCCATCACGCAGGCCCAGTACGACGAGGCCGTCGCCACCCCCATCACGCCCAACATCACCGAGCCGACCACCGGCTGCCAGGCCGCGGCCGACGGGGCCGCCTACTTCTGCGACTACGTCACCTGGATCGTGAAGAACGACCCCACCTTCGGCGACACCGCCGACGAGCGGTGGCAGCACTTCAAGCAGGGCGGCTACGAGATCTACACCACCCTCAACACCGCTCTGCAGGCCAACGCGAACGAGACCATGCAGGAGTACATCCCGGCGACCTACGAAGACGTCGACCTGGGCTCCACCATCGTCACCGTGCAGCCGGGCACCGGGCGCATCCTCGCGATGGCGCAGAACACCAGCTTCGACGACGACCCGTCGACGGCTCAGCCCGGTGAGACCGCGGTGAACTACAACACCGACATCGACTACGGCGGCTCGTCGGGCTTCCAGGTCGGGTCGACCTACAAGGTGTTCGCGCTCGCCGAGTGGCTGAAGCAGGGGCACACCCTCTCCGAGCGGGTGAGCGGCAACGAGCGCGAGTGGGACATGTCGACCTTCACCAACAGCTGCCAGCAACTGGGCGGGATGTGGGAGCCGGCCAACGACGGCAGCTCACGGCCCGGCACCATGTCGGTGCAGTCGGCGCTCACGAACTCGGTGAACAACGCCTTCGTCGAGATGGCGCAACAGCTCGACCTGTGCTCGATCCGCTCCACGGCCGAGTCGCTCGGGGTGCACCGCGCCGACGGTGCCGAGCTCGACACCCAGCCCTCCTCGGTGCTCGGCACCAACGAGATCGCGCCCCTGACCATGGCGGCCGCCTACGCCGGCATCGCCGCGAGCGGGGTGTTCTGCTCGCCCGTCGCGATCGACCGCATCCTCGACTCCACCGGGGCGGAGATCGCCACGCCGCAGGCCGACTGCCACCAGGCCATGGATGCGAACATCGCGGCCACGGTCGCCTACGCCATGCTCGGCCCCATCCAGAGCGGCACCGCGACGGCGTCGAACCCCTACGACGGCATCACCCACATCGGCAAGACCGGCACCACCGACAACGAGAAGGACACCTGGATGGTCGGCGCGTCGACCGCCGCCGCCACCGCGGTGTGGGTGGGGAACGTGTCAGGCAACGTGTCGATGACGGAGGTGTACCCCAACGACTGGACGGGGTCGTCGGTGCGGCACCGCATCTGGCGCTCCGTGATGACGGCGAACGACGAGGTGCTCGGCGGCGGGGACTTCCCCGACCCGTACGAGCCGCTCGTCAACGGGCGCTCGACGTCGGACGACGATGACGAGCCGACCCCGACGCCCACCCCCACGGCCACCCCGACGCCCACGCCCACGCGTGAGGCGCCGGCTCCCGACCCCGAGACCGATCCGGAGGAGGGCGACGACACCCCGGCCGAGCCGACACCGACGCCCACCCCCGCCGCGGGCACGGGCGGCAGCAGCGGCACCGGCGGCTCGAGCGGCACGGGCGGCGCGGGCGGCGGCACCGGGGGCACGGGCACCGGCGGCTGATCCCGGCTGGCGCGGCCACAACGCCACGCCTGCCGTCGACCGCGCCGCTCTACGCGTCGGTTCGCCGGAGGCGTGGCGTTGTCGCCGTCGCGCCGTCGGGTTGAGAGCGGGCCGGCGGATGCGGGCGCTCGGTGGCGCGGCGCGTCAGGCGGCGGAGAGCTCCGCGAGCTTCTGCTCGATGACGGTGGCGGCGTCATCGATGAGGGCTTCCGAGATGACGACGGAGGGCAGGAAGCGCAGCACGCTGTCCCAGCTGCCGGAGTCGAGCACGATGACCCCTTGCGACGCGGCGTGCTGGATGATCGCCTTCAGCGCCTCGGGATGCGGCTTCTTCGTGCCGGGCAGCACCAGCTCCACGCCGAACATGGCGCCCTTGCCGCGCACCTCGCCCACGATCGGGAATCGCGAGGGCCAGTCGCCGATGCGCTCCACGAAGGCGCGCTCGACGCGCTGCGCCTCGGCGATGAGCCCGTCGCGCTCGATGATGTCGAACACGGCCAGCGCCGCCGCCGTCGACACCGGGTTGCCGCCGAAGGTGCCGCCGATGCCGCCGGGCTGCACCGCATCCATGATCTCGGCGCGACCCGTCACCGCCGCGAGCGGGAACCCGCCCGCGATGCCCTTCGCGCTGGTGACCAGGTCGGGCACCACCCCGTGGTGCTCGATCGAGTACCACGCGCCCGTGCGGGCGATCCCCGCCTGGATCTCGTCGGCCACGAACACGATGCCGTTCTCGGTGCAGAACTCGCTGAGCCGCTTGAAGTAGCCGGGTGCCGGGATGACGACTCCGCCGTCGCCCTGGATCGGCTCGACGAACAGCGCGGCCAGCTCGGTGGCGCCGATGTGGGTGACGATGTAGTCGATGGTGCGCTCCGCTGCCTCTTCGCCCGTCATGCCCTCGGGGTCGCGGAAGGGATAGCTGATCGGCACGCTGAAGATGTCCCCCGGCATCGGGCCCATGCCCGCGCGCTCCGGCCAGGGGCGGTAGGTCATGGCCATGGTGAGGTTCGTGCGCCCGTGGAAGGCGTGGTCGAGCGTGGCGATCACGCGACGGCCCGTGTACTTGCGCGCGATCTTCACCGCGTTCTCGACGGCTTCGGCACCGGAGTTCACGAGGATGGAGTGCTTCTCGAAGTCGCCCGGCGTGATCTCGGCGAGCTTCTCGGCCACCTTCACGTAGTTGTCGTAGGGCGTGACGGTGAAGAGCGTGTGGGTGAGCTTGCTGGCCTGGGCGGCCGCCGCCGCCGCGACCTCCGGATGCGCGTGACCGATGGTGGTGACCCCGATGCCGCAACCGAGGTCGATGATCTGGTTGCCGTCGACGTCGACGAGGATGGCCCCGGAGCCGTGGTCCATGTAGATGTCCGCCAGCGTTCCGGCGCCGCGCGACACGGCCGCGCGGCGGCGTTCGTGCAACTCACGCGACTTCGGGCCGGGCAGCTCGGTGACGAGCTTGCGCTCTTGCGGAACGGAGAATCCAGTCGAGGAGGCCATGCTCCGAGCCTAACCGCTCCCCTGTTTCAGGCCCGTTTCGACTTCGCCGGGCAGCTGTCGACGTGGTCGTCGACCACGCCGGTGGACTGCAGGTAGGCGTAGACGATGGTGGAGCCGACGAAGGTGAAGCCACGCTTCTTGAGGTCTTTACCGAGGGCGTCGGAGAGCGGCGTGGTGGCCGGCAGATCGCCGAGACCGGTCGGGTGGTTGACGATCGGCCCACCGTCGGGCGCCCACCCCCACAGGTAGGAGTCGAAGCTGCCGAACTCCTCCTGCACCCGGCCGAAGGCGAGCGCGTTCTTGCGGGTGCCGAAGATCTTCAGCCGGTTGCGGATGATGCCGGGCTCACCCATGAGCACCTCGAGCTCGTCGTCGGTCATGGCGGCGACGGCCGCGCGGTCGAAGTCGTGGAACGCGGCCGCGTACCCCGCACGGCGGCCGAGGATGGTGGCCCAGGAGAGACCCGCCTGCGCTCCCTCGAGCACGAGCATCTCGAACAGGTGCCGGTCGTCGTGACTCGGCACGCCCCACTCCGCGTCGTGATAGGCCCGCATGGCCGCGGAGCCGTTGGCCCAGCCGCAGGTGCCGTCGTGCGGGTCGAAGGCGGGGGACTCTGAACTCATGGAGGCAGCCTGCCAGACGCCACCGACATCGGCGGCCGGAGACCCCGTCGCACCCTTACTCCACCACGCCGAGCCGCACCGTCCCGTCGGCCTCCACGCTCCATCCCGGGTTGTGCGCGACCTCCCACAGCACCCCGTCGGGCCCGGCGACGTGGGCGTGGTAGCCGCCGAACGCCGCCGCCTGCGGGCTCTTGCGCACCTCGCCGCCGGCCGCGCGCATCCGGTCGACCACCTCGTCGACCTCCTCCGCAGAGTCCACGTTGTGCGACAGCGTGAACCCCGCCGGCCGAGCCGCGGATGCGCGGGGCCCGCTACCCACCCCGGTCGCGTCGTCGCCGAGGTCGCGAGCGAACGCCTCCGCGTCGAAGAGCCCCAGCACGAGGCCGTGCCCCACCTGGAAGAACACGATCTCACCGGGCACGTCGAGCAGCGGCTGCCAGCCGAGACCGTCGCGGTAGAAGGTCCTCACCACATCGAGGTCGGCGGTGGACACGGTGAGGAAGTCGACTCTCTGCTCCATGCCGCCAGTCTCGTCCCGGTGGCGCGGGTGCGCACCTCCACCTCACATCCGGCGGGGCTGCGTCGTCGAGGATGCGACGGCGCGTGTGCGCCCGGACGGACAGGCGAGAGGATGACGGCATGAGGATCGCAGTGGCGGGCGGACGGGGAACCGTCGGGAGGCACGTGGTGCGCGCCGGCGAGGAGCGCGGGCACGAGATGGTGGTGATCTCGCGGCGGGACGGACACGACGTGGTCACGGGGACGGGTCTCGCCGCGGCACTCGCGGGGACGGATGCGGTCATCGACGTGTCGAGCGTGATGACGACTTCGGGGAAGGCGGCGGTGCGGTTCTTCGGGTCGGCCACCGGATCGCTGCTCGACGCGGGCGAGGCCGCCGGGGTGGCGCACCACGTGGCGCTCTCGATCGTGGGCATCGACGGCGTCGACGCCTCGTACTACGCGGGCAAGCTCGCGCAGGAGCGGATGCTCGGGCCGACACTGGCCGTGCGCACGACGCTGCTGCGCGCCGCACAGTTCCACGAGTTCGCCGAGCAGGTGCTCGGCCAGGCGTCGATCGGGTCGCTCTCCCTGGTGCCCAAGGCGCTGATCCGCCCCGTGGCCGCCAGGGAGGTGGGTGCCCGGCTCATCGAGCTCGCCGAGGGCGGCCCCGCCGGGCGCGCGCCCGACCTCGTGGGTCCGCGCGACGAACGCCTCGCCGAGCTGGTGCGACGGATGCTCGCCGCCGACGGAGCGCGCCGCCGGGTTCTCGAGCTGGCTCTGCCCGGCACCTACTGGCGCGCCCTCGCCTCGGGCGCCCT
Organism: Herbiconiux moechotypicola; assembly: GCF_024979255.1. Taxonomy (GTDB): domain Bacteria; phylum Actinomycetota; class Actinomycetes; order Actinomycetales; family Microbacteriaceae; genus Herbiconiux; species Herbiconiux moechotypicola. Next base: position 124,953 of record NZ_JANLCN010000005.1, on the reverse strand, counting down.
CCGCGGCACGGCCGGCACCCCGCACACCACCGGCACCCTCACCTTCGACGCCTGGCTCCACTCACCCGACCACACCCCCACCCCCTGACCCCTGACGAAGGTCTCCGGCCAGTCGGCGCCGCACGACACCGCAGCTGTGCGCCGCACGCGAAAGCCCCGTCGGCCGACCGGCACGACGACAGTCATGAGCTGTGCGGGTGAACCGACGCGGTCACGGACCGGGAGTGCGTGGCGGGGGCGTGCGCGGCCCGGGAGGACGTGACGACGACCGCGGCGACCACGAGGGCTGCGGTGACGAGGGCGAGGAGGGCGACGAGGAGGAGCGGGAGGTGGCGGCGGAGCGGACGGCGGAGACGACGGTGGAGCATTCGGTGAGCTTACGTCAGGTTCCCCGCACGATGCTACCGTCGAGTCGTGGCTGGGGATGACCGCTCGTTCGAGGTGCTGCTCGCCGAGGGTGGGTCGGTGCCCGTCGACGGCTGGGACTTCGCCTGGTTCGACGGTCGTGCCACGGAGCAGCGGCCGAGCTGGGGATACGCGCGGCTGGCGGCGGCCCGTGTGGCCGACCCCGGCGTCGCCGTGGTCCTCGACCTCCAGACCGGGGGCGGAGAGGTCTACGCCGAGGTGCTGGAGCGCGCGACCCTGTTGCGCGGGAGCCACCCCGCACCGGCCCCCCTCACCGCGCTCGCGACCGAGGGCTGGCCCCCCAACCACGCCCTCGCCACACGCCGCCTCGCCCCCTTCGGCGCCGAGGTAGCCCTCGTCGAAGCAGCCCCGGGCATCCCGCTCCCCCACCCCGACGCGAGCGTCGACCTCGCGCTCTCCCGCCACCCCGCCTACAACGACTGGGCCGAGATCGCCCGCGTGCTGCGCCCCGGCGGCCGCTCGCTGTCGCAGCAGGTCGGCGCGGGGTCGAACCGGGGCCTCTACGAGTTCTTGATGGGCCCGCACCCCGTGGGCGAGAACGACGCCCGCAGCGACGCCAACCTCGCCGCCGGCGCGCGGGCCGCGGGGCTCGAGGTGCTCGACCTGCGCCACGAGTCGACCGCCGTCGAGTTCTTCGACGTCGCCGCCGTCGTGCATTTCCTGCGCAAGGTGCTGTGGACCGTGCCCGACTTCACCGTCGAGCGCTACCGCGAACGCCTGCGCGCACTGCACGCCCACATCGAAGAGAACGGCTCGTTCGTGTGCTCCAGCGAGCGCGTGCTGCTCGAGCTGCGCCGCCCGGCCGAGACGAATTGACCATCGGGCAAGATCCGCCGATCTTGCCACCGCACATCCGTGAAACACCACCCGAAAGACCCGAGAACCTGCCATCCTGACCGCATGGACGACAGCGTCACCCTCCGCTTCCTCGCCGCCCCGCAAGACACCTCGGCGGGCGGCACCACCGTCGCCGCCGGGCGCGTGCTCGAGTGGATCGACAAGGCCGGCTACGCCTGCGCCGTCGGCTGGAGCGCGAGCTACTGCGTCACCGCCTACGTGGGCAACGTGCACTTCACCGGCCCGATCGCCGCGGGCGACATGATCGAGGCGCACGCCCGCATCATCCAGACCGGCCGCACCAGCATGCAGGTGCTCGTGACCGTCTCCACCTCCGACGTGCGCAGCCGTCGCTTCGCGCCCGCGACCCACTGCATCCTGGTGTTCGTCGCCGTCGACGCCGACGGCCGCCCGCGCGAGGTGCCCCCGTGGATCCCGCTCTCCGACACCGAACGGATGCTGCACGAGCGCGCCGAGGAACGCCTCGCCCCGCGCCGGGCCATCCGCGACGCCATGCTCGCCCAGTCCTACACCGCCGAGGGCACCACCCCGCGCACGGTGTTCCGCTTCCTCGCCGCACCGGCCGACGCGAACTACGGCGGCAACGCGCACGGCGGCACGGTGCTGCGCTGGATCGACGAGACCGCCTTCGCCTGCGCCGCCCGCTGGAGCTCGGAGGCCGCGGTGGCGGTGTACTCGGGCGGCATCCACTTCTTCCGCCCCATCCGCATCGGCCACATCGTCGAGGTGGACGCGCGCCTCATCCACACCGGCGAGCGCAGCATGCACGTGGCGATTCACGTGCGCTCGGGCTCTCCCCGCACCCCGCACGAGCTCGAGGTCACCACGCAGTGCATGAGCATCTTCGTCGAGCCGGGCGACGACGGCCGGGCCCGCCCCGTGCGTCCGCTCGAACTGCTCTCCGACGAAGACCGGAGGCTCGACGCCCACGCCGAGGAGCTGATCCGGATGCGCGGGGCGCTCGAGCAGATCCCCGTCGCCTGAGCAGAGGGCAGGGAGCGGGGGCCGTCCGAGGGCCGGGCCGTCCGGCGCGCCGCCGCGTTCTGAGCGCGCTCATAGGCTCGGCCGGATACCCTCGACCCCATGACTCCCGCCCAGTCCGACAAGAGCCTCTACGACGGTCTCAGCAAGAAAGACCGCCAGGCGCTCTCGCGCGAGCTGGCGCGCATCCGCCGCGAAGAGGAGCAGCGCCGTCGCCGCCGCAACCGCGCCATCGCGATCGTCAGCGTGGTTGTGGTCGGCGTCGCCGCGCTGGGTGGCGTGGGCTGGGCGGTCTACAGCGGCATCCGCGCCACCTACACCGGGCCCCTCAACATGCTGAGCGACGGCATCGTGTTCACGGGCGACGGCTCCACCACCACGGCGATGACGACCGCCGCGATCGAGCCGGGCGGCACCCCGATCGCGAGCGAGCTCGACGAGTCGACCGTGCTGCGCATCACCGAGTACGTCGACTACTCCAACGACGACCTCTCCACCTTCGAGACCGCGAACGGCGCCGCCCTGCAGGGATATGTGACGGCGGGCTACGCGAGCATCGAGTTGCACCCGGTGGCGCAGGGCGGTGAGGGGAGCTACGGCGCCCGGGCAGCCAACGCCCTGGCGTGCGTGGCGAACACCCTGCCCGACGCCGCACTCGTGGTGCACAACGCCCTGGTCGCAGCGCAGCCCGACCTGCCCGAGGGCGGCCTCGACGACGAGGCTCTGGTGACCCTGGTCCAGGATGCGGGGGTCACCGACGAGACCATCGCGTCGTGCATCCGCGGCCACGAGTTCTCCGACTGGGTGACCGCGGCCACCGATCGCGCCGAGGCGGGCATCCCGAACTCCGACGTGACGGCGCTCACGACGACGCCCCTCATCATCATGGACGGCACGGCGTACACCGGCGCGCTCGACGACACCGACGCCCTGAACGCCTTCATCACCGAGGTGTTCAGCGCGGCGACCGGGGCCACCGACGACGGCACCTCCACCGACGGCACCGGCACGACCGACGGCACCACCACCGACGGCACCGAGGTCACGCCGAGCGAGTAGCCCCCGCCCGCCGCCGCTGCACGAGCACCGCCGCGGCCAGCACCCCCGCGCCGAGCACCACGTGCACCGCGAGCCCCACGTACCAGAGCGGCGCCCCGAGCTGCGCCACCGGATGCTCGGGCAGCGGCCCCGTGGCGTTCTCGCCGCACTCATCGTCGAGTCGCTCGATCGGCACCGGCGTGTGCGCCTGACGCAGGTCGGTGGCGACAGTGCCGAACCAGTCCCGCGGCTGCCCGTACTCGTCGACGTCGCCCGCCGCGGCGTCTCCCACCACCACGAAGGGGTTGAGCACGAGCACCACCCAGTTCGGCAGCGCCGTGGCGGTGACCTCGGTGGTCACGACCGGGTCGAGGCACACCACGGTCTCGCTCTCCTCGTCGTATTCCGAGGGGATGGTGGTGACGGTCTCGGTGACGTCTTTCACCGTTCCCACCAGGGGCGCGGCCACCAGTGTCACCACGGCGAGCACCGCGACGGCGGCGTAGCCGAGCAGCACGCCGAGAGCCGTGCGCGCGGCGAGCACCGCGAGACCCACCACGAGCGCCGTGAGGACGGCCAGCTCGAGCACGACGACCCCGAGCGCCACGACGAAGGTGCCGATCGACACCCCACCGGCGAGCGCCGCGATCGCGAGCACGGGGAAGGCCGCCGCCACGAGTCCGAGCGTGAGCACGAAGCGCACCATCCAGAGCGCGAGCACGCCCGTGCTGCCGCCACCCGGCACCGTGAGCCCGGCGAGCTCGGCACCGCGCACTCTGCCGAGCAGCGGCACCACGACGAACGCCGCACCCAGCACCAGGTACACGACCCCCGAGAACACGAGCCCCGCCATGTGCCCCGACGAGAGGCCCTCGAACATCCACAGCACCACGGCCGTCACCAGGGAGGCCGCGAGCACGACGCCGTACACCACGTACCATGCGGGCCTCCGCAGTGCGCGCGACAGCCCGCCCGACACCCCGCCCGCTTCTGTCTCCACCGTCGCCGGCCTGCTCATCCGCACCCCTTTCGCCGGCCTCCAGCATAGGGAAGACCCGGATGCGGGCCACGGCGGCCCAGCGACCCGACGGCCCAGCGACCCGACAGCCCAGCGACCCGACGACCCAGCCGCCCGACGACCCAGCCGCCCGACAGCCCAGCCGCCCGACAGCCCAGCCGCCCGACAGCTCAGCCCCTCAGCCCGAGACGCGCCACCGCCGACTCCGCCTCGAGGCGGTTCGACACCCCGAGCTTGCGGTAGGCGCTGCGCAGCTGCGACTTGACGGTGTTCTGGCTCACGAACAGGCGCGCGGCGATGGCCCCGAGCGAGTCGCCGGAGGCGAGCTCGGCGAGCACCGACCGCTCCCGCGGTGTGAGCGCAGCGAGAGGCGCGACGCCGACCGGCTCGGGCAGGAACAGCGGCCGGTCGCCGACGACCTCGCGCGCCCAGTCCGCCTCGGGGCGATCCCGGTTCGCGGCGACCAGAGCATCGAAGTCGGCCCGGGTGAGCACGCGGAAGGCTCCCAGCAGCCCCTCCGCCCTCATCACCCCGGCCGCCTGCCGGAAGTCTTCGGCGGCTTCAGCGGCCTCCCCCAGCCGGATGCGCACCGCGGCCCGCAGCACGAGCGCCTCGCTCACGACACGGGGAGGCGGCGAGGGCTGAGCGGCGAGCAGTGCGTCGAGCGATCGCGCCGCCCCTGCCGCGTCTGCCGAGAGGGAGGCGACGACGGCTCGCGCGAGGTCACGGTAGCTCGCCGCGATCGGGATGTCGGGCACCTCCGACAGGGCGGTGACCGCTCGGGCGGTCTGGTTCAGCTCGATCGCCAGTTCGGCGCGTGCCAGGGCCAGGTAGTAGGCGTTCGCCCCCTGCCGGCTCGCCGCCTCGGTGCGGCTCTGCACGGTGGCGTCGAGCTCGGTGAGCACCTCCCGCGCGTCGCCGCGGTGGCGGGCGAGTCGCGCACGCACGAGGAGGATGGCGGCCCAGTACTCCGGGGCCAGCTTGACGTCGAGCACGCGGTCGGCGAGTTCCGCCGCCGCGTCGAACTCGAGCCGGTCGAGGTGGCCGACGACGCGGCTGAGGTGCGCCGCCATCCCGTATCGGGTGTGCGCCCAGCCCTCTCCGCCCGCCGCCCGCGGCACCCGGGCGAGCCACTCCAGCGCCTCTCCCGATCGCCCGGCGAGCGTGTGCAGCCAGGCGATCCCACCGGCGGCGTTGCGCGCGATGAGCTCGTTGCCCGTGACGACCGCGAGGTCGTAGGCGTCGAGGTACTCCCGGAAGGCCGCGGGCGAGTCGCCGGCGAACTCCCGGGCCTTCGCCCACTGGCAGTGCAGGTCGGGCAGGTTCGGCTGCAGCTCGACCAGGGCCTCCTCGGTGGCCTCGCCCAGGAGCCGGCGCGCATCCGACACCCACACGACGGCGCGCTCGGTCTCACCCGCGTCGCGCAGCGCCGCAGCCCGGCTGGTGTGCTGCACCAGCACGTCGAGCAGTCCTCCCCCGAGCGCGGGCGGCGCGCTGTCACGATAGCGCAGCGGCCGGAGCGCACCGTCGACCGGGAGGTAGGCGAGGTAGTTGCGCGCCGACACCCAGCGCGGCCGGGCGAGCACCACCTCTTCGGGCAGCGCCATCACGGCGGAGAGCAACGCGTCGGGGGCGTCGAGGATGAGTGCCGACCAGTGGCGCTCGATGAGACGTTCGACCTCGGCCCACCCACCCGACTCCGGGGCCGCCGACACAGCCGCGTGAAGGCTCTCGGCGGGTCCGGCACCGCCTCCCCCGCTCGCGTCCACGCGACGAGTGTAGCGCTGGCCCTGTGAGCCGGATGAGGAATGCCACGTTTGACTAGGTAAGCCTTACCTAAATAAGCTCGAAGAGGCTCTGCCCGAGCCCGTACCGCTCGACCGTTCGGACCCATGACCTCGCACACCCGACCCACACCCCGTCTCCGCCGCGCACTCGCCGCCGCCCTCGCCCTCGCCGTGGCCGCCACCCTGGCCGCGTGCACCCCGGGCGCCGGGCACGCGAGCGCCGAGCTGCAGTGCACCTCGAGCGACGTACCGCTGGCCGAGCTCGACCTGGCACCCGACCCCCGAACCCACGTGGGCGAGTCGACGGCCTGCCTCGAAGACACCGGTATCGAGGCGGTCTCGGCCGACGAGGTCGAGGGAGGCGACGCCGCGCCGGTCCTCCCCGCCACGGTGGTCGACAACCAGGGCACCGAGGTGACCGTCACCGACACCAGCCGCATCCTCGCCCTCGACATCTACGGCTCCCTCGCCGCCACCGTGTTCGGCCTCGGCCTCGGCGACCAGGTCGTCGGCCGCGACACCTCCACCAGCTTCGAGGGTGCGGAGGACCTGCCGCTGGTCACCCAGAACGGCCACGAGCTGAACGGCGAGGCCATCCTCGAGCTGGCCCCCACCGTGGTGTTCACCGACTCCTCGATCGGCCCGTGGGACGTGGTGCTGCAGCTGCGCGACGCCGGCATCCCGGTGGTGGTCACCACCCCCGAGCGCAACCTCGACAACTTCGGCGACATCGCGAACCTCGTCGCGGCGGCCCTCGGCGTGCCCGAGCGGGGCGCCGCGCTCACCGAGCGGGTGAACGCCGAGATCACGGCCGAGATGACCGAGATCGCCGCCGTCACGCCGGTCGATCCCGCCGACCGGCCGCGCATCCTCTTCCTCTACGTGCGCGGCAACGCCGGGGTGTACTACATCTTCGGCGAGGAGTCGGGGGCCGATACCCTCATCGAGGCGCTCGGCGGCGTCGACGTGGCGGGCGAGATCGGCTGGATGGGCATGCGCCCGATGACGGCCGAGGCCCTCGTGAAGGCGCAGCCCGACATCCTGCTCATGATGACCAAGGGCCTCGAGTCGGTGGGCGGCGTCGACGGTCTGCTGGAGCGCATCCCGGCGGTCGCCGAGACGCCGGCCGGCCAGAACCGCCGCATCGTCGACATGAGCGACTACGAGATCATGAGCTTCGGCCCGCGCACCGCCGCGGTGCTCGATGCGCTCGCCCGCGCCATCTACGCCCCGGATGCGTCGGGCCCGGTCACCACCGAGGACGCGGTCTCCCCGTGACCCTCACCGAACGGAAGGCCGAGCCGGGCACCGGGGGCGCGAGCAGCGAGCCCCGGAAGGCCACGGCGAAGAGCCGGATGCGCGTGCGCCGCGCCGTTCTCTTCACCGTGCTCGGCGCGCTGCTGGTGGTCGCGGCCCTCGTGGCGGCCGGCACCGGTCAACTCGGCGTAGCTCCCGACGAGGTGCTCGGCTCGATCATGAACCGCTTGGGCATCACCCTCTGGCCGATGCCCTCGCACCCGAACGGCGACAGCGCGCTGTGGACCATCCGGTTCCCCCGCGTCGCCCTCGCCATCCTGGTCGGAGCTGCGCTCGCGGCGGCGGGCATGATCATGCAGGCGATCTTCGGCAACCCGCTCGCCGAGCCCGGCGTGGTGGGGGTGAGCTCGGGGGCGGCTCTCGGCGCCTCGGCCGCCATCGTGTTCGGCGCGAACTTCCTCGGCGACTGGAGCATCGCGGTCGCCGCGTTCGGCGCGGGCCTCCTGGCGACCCTGCTCGTCTACGGGGTGTCGCGGGCCAACGGCAAGACCGAGGTGGTGACGCTGGTGCTCACGGGCATCGCGGTCAACGCCTTCGCGGGCGCGGGGCTCGCGCTGTTCATGTTCCTCGCCGACACGCAGTCGCGCGAGGCGATCGTGTTCTGGCAGCTCGGCAGCCTCAACGGCGCCCGCTGGCCCGACGTGTTCGTGGTGCTGCCCGTGGTGGCCGTGGGCGTGACCGCGGCGCTGCTGCTGTCGCGCCGCTACGACCTGCTGTCGCTCGGCGAGAAGTCGGCCAGGCACCTCGGCGTGAACGTGGAGGCGCTCCGCATCGGCTCCATCGTGCTGGTCGCGCTGCTCACCGGCGCGGCGGTGGCGTTCTGCGGCATCATCGCGTTCGTCGGGCTCGTCATCCCGCACCTCATGCGCATGATCATCGGGCCGGCGCACCTGCCCCTGCTCATCGCCTCCACCCTCGGCGGCGCCCTGCTGCTGGTCTCGGCCGACCTGGTGGCCCGCACCGCCGTGCCCATGGCCGACCTCCCCATCGGCATGCTCACCTCGCTCATCGGCGGGCCGTTCTTCTTCTGGCTGCTGCGCCGCACCCGCAAGCGGGCGGGGGGCTGGGGATGAGCGGGGCCGGCACCGCTCCCGCGCTACGGGTGAGCGCGGCGGGCGTCGAGATCGACGGCACCCGCATCCTCACCGACGTGTCGTTCTCGGCCCACGCCGGCGAGGTGGTGGCGCTCATCGGCCCCAACGGGGCGGGCAAGTCGACGCTGCTCTCGGTGGTCACCGGCGACCAGGCCTCCACCGGGTCGGTGGAGATCGCGGGCCGCGCCCTCGGCGACTGGAGCCTCAAGGAGCTCGGCCGCCGCCGGGCGGTGCTGCTGCAGCAGACCGGGGTGTTCTTCCCCTTCACCGTGCGCGAGGTCGTCGAGATGGGCCGGGCGCCGTGGCAGGGCACGCCCCGCGACCTCGACGACGACCGGGTGGTGGAGGAGTCGATCGAGCTCACCGAGATGACGCGGTTCCGCGACCGTGCCGTGCCCTCCCTCTCGGGCGGCGAGCGCGCGCGGGCGTCGCTGGCGCGCATCCTGGCCCAGGAGACCGGCATCCTGCTGCTCGACGAGCCCACCGCCGCCCTCGACCTCCGGCACCAGGAGGACGTGCTGCGCATCAGCCGCGACCGCGCCCGCGCGGGCGACTGCGTCGTGGTGGTGCTGCACGACCTCTCGCTCGCGGCGGCCTACGCCGACCGCATCGTGCTCATCGACGGGGGTTCCGTCGTGGCCGACGGGCCACCGGATGCGGTGCTCACCGCGCCGCTGCTGAGCCACGTCTACGAACTGCCGGTGGAGGTGATGCGGCACCCCGTGACGGGTACCGCCATCGTGCTGCCGCTGCGCGCCGCGCCCGACGCGGTCGGCGCGCCCGCCCCCACCGTGTCCGCATCCGTTCCACCCCGGGAGACCGCATGACCGCCACCGCATCCGCCACCGCCCCCGCCCGCTTCGCACGCCGCTCGGGCCGCCGCGCACTACGTCTCGTTCTGGCGGCCTCGGTCGCCCTCGCCGCGGCGGCCGTGTCGCTCGTGGCAGCGCCGGCCCCGGCCGCGCACGCCGCGGGGAGCGTGTCGGTGACCGTGAAGGACCAGCCGGAGCTCGTCGGCGTGGCCGACCCCGACTACCTCACCGAGGTCACCGTGACGGGCACGGGGTTCCAGTCGATCCCGAGCGGGTTCGGCGGCATCTACGTGTTCTTCGGCTGGGTGTCGGGCGACGGCTGGGCGCCGAGCCAGGGCGGCGCCACCGGCTCGACCTACCGCTACGTCTCCGACGACGAGACCAACCCCGTGGGGTACCAGCTGTTCGTGTCGTTCCCGGGAAGCTCGACCGAGTACGCCGCGAACGGCGGCGAGGTGGCGGCCGACGGCACCTGGTCGGCGACCATGCGCATCCCGGGCGCCGTGTTCGAGTCGTACGACCGCGAGGGCAACGTCACCACCGTCGACTGCCTGGTGAGCCAGTGCGGCATCATCACCATCGGCGCGCACGGCGTGGTGAACCCGAGCAACGAGACCTTCACGCCGATCAGCTTCCAGAGCCTCTACTCCGACGACGCCGCCGCGCAGGCCGCAGCCGCCGCCCAGGCCGCGGCCGACGCGCAGGCGGCCGCCGACGCGCAGGCCGCAGCGGATGCGGCCGCCGCCGACGTTCCCGCCCCGGTCACCACCACCGTCATCGCCGCGCCGGCCGCTTCGCCCGACGACACGAACCTGGTGCCCATCCTGCTGGGCGCGGTGGCCGGTGTGGGCGTGCTGGCGATCGCCGCGATCGCCTTCCTCGTGTGGGCCGTGCTCAGCTCGCGCAAGCGAGCCCTGGCCGCTGCAGCGCCCGCTACCGGGCCCGCCGCCGCCACCGCACCTCCGGCCGAGCCGAAGGCCTGACGTGACGAGCCCGCTCAGAACGAGGCGACCCCGGATGCGCGGGGCGGCGACGGTGATCGCCGCGGCCGTGCTCGCCGGTGCGCTTCTGCTCCCGGCCGCTCCGGCGCTCGCGGCCGCCGGCGAGATCACGCCGGAGCCCACCGCCACCTCGGAGCCCGCCTCGACCCCTGAGCCGTCCGCATCCGCCGAACCCGTCTCGCCGGAGGGATCCGAGCCGGAGGGATCCGAGCCGGAGGGATCCGAGCCGGAGCCCGAATCCACCGCCCCCTCGGAGCCGGTCTCCACGCCCGACCCGACGGCGACTCCCGCACCCACGGCGACTCCGGAGCCCATCCCCTCGGCCTCCCCCGCCCCCGGCGAAAACCCTGCGCTGCCCGCGATCGACCCCACCCCGCTGCCCGCCTCCACCTGGCAGGCCACCACCGCCCCGACCGCGGGCACCGTGCTCCTGCAGAGCGACCCCGCGGGCATCGACTACGGCGTCGACATCGCCTGGGCTCCCTCCGCCGAGCAGTCCTCGGAGGCCGTCGGCTACCGCGTCGAGCTCTTCTCGGGCCGCAACCCCGACAACGCGAACACCCTCATCTCCCGGGTCGAGGTGGATGCCGACACCCTGAGGTACCGCGTGGAGGGCGTCGCCTTCGGCTCCGCCACGGTCGTCGCCCGGGTCACCGTGCTCGACGGCGCCGCCGCCGTGGGCGACCGCCTCGTGAGCACACCCCTCACCCTTCCCCCGTCGAGCACGGGGGTGCTCTCCTCCGTCGGCGTCGACGCGCCCACCCTCTCCGGGCCGACCGCGGACGGCCTCACCGTCACCTGGAACGCTGCCGACGACAGCGCCTCCCCCGCTCCCGCCGGCTACGCCCTGCGCGTGCTGGAACGCCGCCACGACCAGCTGGCCACGAGCGCGAACTCGTACCTGGTCGGCACCTACGACGTCGGCACCCCCGTCACGGGCGGCGACGGCACGCTCTCAGCCGAGCTCACGGGCCTCGAAGGCTCGAGCCGCTACCTGGTGGCGGTCGTGCCCTACGACGTGGTCGACGGCGTGCTGCGCTTCCGCGGCAGCTCCGCCACCAGCACGCCCCCGCCGTCGTGGGCCGCCGACTACCTGGCGCAGACACTCGGCTCGCGGGCACCGCTGACGGAGTTCTCGAACCGGCCCGCGACGCCCGAGGCCACCTCGGCGCGCGTGGTCTCCTGGAGCGGCACGGCCACAACCGGGCGTTACACCGGGGGCTCGCCCGTGACCGGCTACGTGGTCGAGCTGCACGCCGCCGGCACCGGCCTCGTGACGAGCCAGACCGTGACCGTGACCGACGCCGCCGAGGCGCCGGCAACCGTGTTCCGGGGCCTGCAGCCGGGTGCCCGCTACTCGGTGCGGGTCGCCGCGGTGAACGCCGACGGCGTCGGCGAGCTCTCCGACTTCAGCGCCACCGTCACGACACCGACCGCCTCCGACCCTGGGAGCCGACCGCCGGCCTACGCCGACCGCGCGGCGGTCGCCGCCGCTGTGGGCGACGGGTCGCTGCAGGAGGCCGCGTCCGTCACCGTGCAGAAGGGCACCGCGCTCGCGGTCGACGTCCCTTGGACCGGTGCGCAGTCGGGCGAGGCCTGGTGGTACGGCGACGCCGTCTTCGCGCGCACGGTGACCACCCCCGTATCCGGCACCACCTCCGTCGAGGTCGACACCTCGGCACTCGCGGTCGGCACCCAGTGGCTGCTGCTCGTGAGCGACGACGAGCTCGACGGCCGCGCCGCGCCCACCGGGGCGCCCCCGGTCGTGGTGCGGGTCGAGGTCACCGCCCCCGCGAACAGCACGCTGCAGCTCGAGAACGCGGTGCTGCGCTGGGGCCTCAACGACGAGAGCAACAACGGCGCCTACTTCGGTGGCTGCAACTTCCTCTCGGCGGGCCTCACCCCCGACCCGGGTGGCTCGGCGCTGTTCGCTCCGGCGCAGTACTCGGCCAAGAGCGGCACCGTGAGCATCGAGAAGCCGGATGCGAGCGGCGCGTACGTGCCCGCATCCTGGGACACCAAGTGCCTCGACCGCACAGGCACACCTCTCAGCTCGGGCACCTCGACCCCCTACGGCGGCAACCAGTTCGTCATGACCGGCGGCACCGGCGAGGTCGACCGCGCCACCGGTTCGGCGAGCATCCGCTGGGACGGCGACGTGACCGTGGTGTACTACGGCGGCCTCACCTTCTGGTACCTCAGCGACCCGGTGCTGACCGTGGAGAACGGCGTCGGCACCCTCACGGCCACGGGCAGCGGCTTCGGCACCGACATGGACGACCAGACCAAGTGGCAGCCCATCGCGCCCCGCACCATCACCCTCGCCACCTTCTCGGGTGTGCAGGTGGGTGCCGACGGCTTCACGGTCACCCCCGACTACCGCGGCGTGGCGGTCTCCCTCCCGGCCGACGCCACCCCGCAGTCGCGCACCGGTGCCGACTGGGGGTCGTTCCCCCAGTCGTTCGTCGACTTCCAGCGCGCCACCGGCCAGGCGGCCTACTGGTACTCCAGCGGGGGACAGGCGGATGCGGCCAAGCCGGCCACCCCGTTCGTGGTCGGTTACGACGCGGCCACCTTCACGGCCCCGGCGGCCGAGACCCCCGCGGCCACCGAGCAGGCCGGGGCCCGTGTGCCCTCGGCGAAGCTGCCTCCCGCGCGCGTTCCGGTGGTCGTGGCACCCGTGACCGCGGCGACGGCGCTGGCGAGCGGAGCGGCGACGGCGGGAGCGTCGGTGGTGATCGTGGAGTCGGCCTCGGCGAGCGCCCTCGGCGAGACGGAGCTCGTTCTGCTGCTCGCGCTCATCGCGGCGCTGGGCCTGATCGTCGTGGTGGTGGGCGCCGGTGGAGGCGCCGTGGTGCTGCTGGAACGCAGGAACCCGGGGCGCTGACGGACCGCATCCGATCGGACCGCGCAGAAATAGTTAGGTTCTGCTTACCTTAATAAGGATAGGCTGACCTTATCCCTTTCTGACGTGATTCGGAGTTTCCCGTGATACAAAAACGCTCTCGTGCGCGCAGCTGCGCCGCGCTGGCGGGCGGCCTGACGGCCGCGCTCGCCCTCTCGGCCCTCGCGGCCGCCCCCGCCTCCGCGGCCACCGTTCCCGCGGCGGCCGCCGCCGAAGGCTCCTCGATCACCGGCGCGGTGTTCACCTGGAGCCTCACCGACGAGGCCAACGCCAAGGCGTTCGCCCCCGGCACCGTGAACATGCTGAGCGCCGGCAAGGTCGCGAAGACCAGCGCCTCCGACTCGATCACCGAGGCGGACTGGATGGCCACCGACGGTGACGTCACGATCCAGAAGGAGCAGGCTGACGGCAGCTACGCGACCGGCACCTGGGCCGGTCTGTTGACGACACCCGACGGGTCACCGCTGAGCGGCACCAAGGTCGGCACCCCGAGCGGCAACCGGGTCTCGATCGCGGCCGGGAGCGGCACGGTCGACCCCGACAACGAGAGCGCCGACATCACGTGGACCGGCGATTTCACCGTCGCGCTCTACAGCGGCCTCACCCAGTACTCCGTGAGCGACCCGCACCTCGTCGTCGAGGACGGCGAGGGTACCGTGACCGCCACACTCAGCGGGTACGGAACCGAGATGGACGACCCCGAGGCGTTCGTGGTGCTCCCCGACACCGAGGTCACGCTCGCGACCCTCAGCGGCGTCGACGTCACCGCCACCGGCTTCACCGTCGACCCCGAGTACCTCGGCGTGAGCGTCGACCTTCCGGCCGGCGCCACGGCGCAGGTCACCTCCGGCGACACCTGGGGCTCGTTCCCTCAGAGCTTCGTCGACTACCAGCTCCTCACCGGGCAGTCGTCGTACTGGTACTCCAGCGGGGGCCAGACCGACGCAGCCAAGGTCGCCGAACCGATCGGCGTGAGCTACACCGTGGCCACCACCCCGACCGTGACGGTCTCGAAGACCGAGGGACTGAACCCCGACGGCGAGACCATCACCATCACGGGCACGGGCTTCCTCCCGAGCCCTCCCGCCACCACGGGCGTGTACCCGCCGCTGGCGGGCCAGTTCACCGGGGCCTACGTGACCTTCGGCTCGTTCCTCGACACCTGGAAGCCGTCTGACGGTGCTCCCGGCAGCGCTCGGGCCACCGACCGCTCGGCCACCAAGTGGGCCGTGCTGGCCGAGCAGCTCCCCGTCATCGACCCCTCGGGATCGGGCGCGGGCATCGAGCTGAGCGCCGACGGCAGCTTCAGCACCACCATCACCGTGTCGAAGAACTTCGCGGGCTCGCTCGCCGACGGCAACTACGGCATCTACACCTACGCCGCCGGCGGCGCGGTGTACGCCCCCTTCGAGACCTACACGCCGATCGAGTTCACCACCAACGTCGACCGCCTCGCCGGCGCCGACCGGGTGGCGGGCGCCGTGGCCGTCTCGCAGGAGGCCTACCCCGAGGGCACCGACGTGGCCTACGTCGTCTCGGGCTACACCTTCGCCGACGCCCTCTCCGCCGCTCCGGCCGCGGTGAGCGAGTCGGCTCCGCTGCTGCTCACCACGCCCGACTCGCTGCCGGCCTCGGTCGGCGACGAGATCGAGCGCCTCGGCGCGTCGACGATCGTCATCGTGGGCGGCCCGAACTCGGTGAGCACCGCGGTGCAGTCGAGCCTCGAAGACCTCGCCGACAACGTGACCCGCGTCACGGGCGCCGACCGCTACGCCACCTCGCTCGCGGTCGCCGACTACGCCTTCGGTGAGGAGGGTGCCACCAGCGCCTACGTCGCCACCGGCGCGAACTTCCCCGACGCCCTGTCGGCGAGCGCCGCCGGCGGCGCGTACGGCCGCCCGGTCGTGCTCGTGGCCGGTTCGGAGAACACCGTGAACAAGGCCACCTCGAGCCTGCTCAGCGATCTGGGTGTGGAGGAGGTGCTGATCGCCGGCGGGCCGAACTCGGTCTCCACGGGCATCCAGACCTCGCTCGGCACGGTCTCGGGCGTCACCGCCGTCGAGCGTCTCGCCGGAGCCGACCGCTTCGCCGCGTCGATCGCCATCAACAACGACGCCTTCGACCGTGCGGCCGAGGTCTACCTCGCCACGGGCCTCAACTACCCCGACGCCCTCGCCGGCGCGGCCCTCGCCGGCCTGCGGGGCGCCCCGCTCTACGTGGTGCCCGGAGACTGCGTGCCGACCGGCGTGCTGAGCGCCATCGACACGCTCGGCGCGGGGACGGTCACCCTCCTGGGCGGGCCGAACTCGCTGAGCGCGGCGGTCGAGAGTCTCACCGCCTGCTCGTTCTAGCAGCACCCCGCACCACCTCGTGGGCCGCCCGGAAGGGCGGCCCACACTTCTCCATCCGCACCATCACTCAGGAGCATCTGTGACACAGAGACATCGAGCGCGCCTCGGGGCCGCTCTCGGGGCCGGACTCGCGTCGGCCCTCGCCTTCTCGTGCCTGGTGGCCGCCCCCGCGACGGCCGCCCCGGCACAGACACCCGCAGTCACCACCACGGACACCACCTCCGACACCGTGGCCGTCGACGGCGCCCAGCTCGAATGGGCCTACAGCCGCTACGCGCAGTACGGCGTGTTCGGCGCCTGGTCGATGACCGCCTCCGGCGACCGCGTCTCCACCGGCACCGTGAACGGCCAGACCGTCACGGGCCTCGACGCCGACGCCGCGAAGGAGTTCAACGTCGGCCGCTTCGAGGGTGGCACCGGCGAGCTCGACGCCGTCACCGGCGCGGGTACCGTCACCTGGGCCGACACCGGCGACTGGGTGCTGAACGCCTACAACGGCCAGTACGGCGCCCCCGACGAGACACTCCGCGACCCGATCCTCACCATCGACGACGACGGCACCGGCGAGCTGAGCTTCGAGGTGTTCATCCCCGAGGGCCTCGACATGTCGGGCAACCCGGCACCGGCCGCGGGCCCCGACCGCATCACGCTCGCCACCTTCTCCGAGGTCTCGCTCGACGACGGTGTCATCACCGCCGTGCCCGAGTACGCGGGCCGCGAATACGTCGTCTCCGACACCACCACCGGCAGCCCCTGGGCGGCCTGCGACGGCGCGGGCGGCTCCTGGCCGCAGGCGTGGATCGACTTCCTGCCGAGCTCGGTGCGCGCGCACTACTACTCCACCTCGTGCTCGGGTCTCAACCTCATGAAGCCCCCGGTGAACGTGACCGTCTCGCTCGGCGAGATCGACGCCGCGTTCGTCACGCAGCCCGTCGGCGCCTCGGTCGACGCCGGCCAGACCGCGAGCTTCTCCGTCACCGCCACCGGCAACCCGCTCGCCTACCAGTGGCAGCGCAGCACCGACGGCAGCACCTGGACCGACATCGCGGGTGCGACCGACTCGCGCCTGCAGCTGCCGACCGTCCCCTCCGACGACGGCGTGAAGATCCGCGCCCTCCTCAACGGCGAGCTGGCCTCCGACGAGGTCACCCTCTCCGTGCGCTCCGAGGCTCCCGCCCTGCTCTACAGCGGGCAGGACACCGTGGCCTACGAGGGCTCCTACGTCGCGTTCGGCACTTACGCCAGCGGCGTGCCCGAGCCCACCAAGCAGTGGCAGCTCAGCCGTGACGGCGGTGCGACCTGGGTGGCCAGCGGCGAGCCCGTCGGCGTCTCCGAGCAGTTCGCCCTCGTCCCCTCGCTGAGCGACGACGGCCTGCTCGCGCGCACCGTGTTCAGCAACGGCGTCGGCGACGACGTCACGAGCGACCCCCAGGAGCTGACCGTGGTCGCCTACAGCGGCCCGAGCACCATGTGGGTCGAGGGCACACCCGTCACCGAGCAGCAGATCGCCGACTGGAACGTCAACCTGCGCGCATCGTTCGCCGGCTTCACCGTGCCCGAGGGCTCCACCACCGACATCCAGGCCGTGCTGGTTCCCGAGAGCGCCCTCGAGGGCACGAACACGCCCGACAAGGCCGACGCCGTCTGGTACGAGACGCTCTACGCCTCGAACCTCGGCCCCTCGAACGGTCACCAGCCGAACCAGCTGGTGCAGCCCTGGGCCCAGCTCGACGCGAGCCAGCGCTACTACCTCGTGACCTACTCCACCGACCTCACCGACCGCTCCTACGACTCGCGCCTGCTGGTGCCGATCGAGGGGCAGAGCGACGTCGAGGGCGAGATCACCGCGGCCACGATCGAGTTCGGCTTCAACGCCGTGCACCAGGGCGCCTCGCCCGCCGGCGGCTGCAACTACTTCGTGGCGGGAGCCGTGACCGGTCTCGGCGACGACTACCAGTCGGTCGACGGTGACGTCTACGTCATCAAGAAGCACAGCGACGGCACCTCACAGGTCGTCGACGTCGCGAGCCGCTGCACCCCGGCGGAAGGCTCCTCCGACTCCATCAACCAGCGCTTCCTGTTCACCGCGGGCGAGGGCAGCTCGACCGAGGAGGGAACCACCATCCAGTGGACCGGGGCCGGAACGGTCAACGCCTACGGCGGTCTCGTGAGCTGGTACTTCGAGAACCCCGAGCTCGTGCTCGACGAGAACGGCGACGGGCAGATCACCGCCCGCGTGGGCGGCTTCGGCAGCTCGATGGAGGACCCCACCGTCAAGGTGCCGCTCGACCCGCGCGAAGACGTGGTGATCGCGGATGTGCAGGGTGCGCAGGTGGTCGACGGCCGGATCGAGATCGACCCGGTCTGGGCGGGTGTGGACTACTTCCCGCTCACCGACCCGCTGAACCCCGATTCGGAGCGCAAGAGCGTCTCGGCGGTGCCGCAGGCGGCCAAGGACGCCAACCCGGACTGGGGTTCGTGGCCGGAGTCGTTCGTCGACTTCCAGTACGCCACCGGGCTGTCGAGCTACTGGCACACCAGCGGGCTCTCCGCAGACCCGCTGAAGCCGCCGATGGCGATCGACGTGGCGTTCTCGGGCTCCGCGCCCGAGTACGACGTGCTCATCTCCAGCCAGCCCGCCTCCGCCTCCATCGTGGAGGGCCAGGACGTGACCTTCACCGGTGGGGCGACCGCCGCATCCGGTGACGTGTCGTTCCAGTGGCAGGCGAAGAAGGCCGGCGGCGACTGGGCCGACATCGAGGGCGCGACCGACAGCTCGCTCGTGCTCACCTCGGTGCTCGCGGCCGAGTGGAACGGCGCCGCGGTGCGGTTCGTGGCCGGCTCGTCGGTGAACAGCGTGGTGTCGGCCGAGGCGACCCTCACGGTCACCGCGTCGGCCGCCCCCGTGTTCACCCAGCAGCCCACCGACTACGAGGCGCTGGTCGAGCAGGGCTCCTACTTCTCGGCGATCGCCAGCGGCTACCCGCTGCCGACGATGCGCTGGGAGATCAAGGGCGCCGACGGCAGCTGGTCGCCGGCACCCGGCGACTCGAACTCGTGGGCCGAGAGCAGCCAGTCGGTCTACGGCTACGCCACCCCGCCGGCGACGCTCGGCGACTCGGGCTCGGTGTTCCGCGCCGTGGCCGAGAACGACTACGGCGTCGCGTACTCCGACGAGGTGACCCTCACGGTGGTCACGCAACCGGCCGGCATCAACTACCAGCCGAGCGACGTGCCCGTGTTCGAGGGAGCCTCGAGCTACCTGCTCGTGGGCGTCGAGGGTGCTCCCTACCCGACGGTCGTCTGGGAGACCAGCACCGACGGCGGGGCCACCTGGAGCGAGTCGGAGTACACCGGCGAGATCTTCGAGTTCACTGCGACCGCGGAGCTCGACGGCGTGCAGTACCGCGCCGTGGTCGAGAACGAAGGCGGCCGCGTGGTCTCCGACGTCGCGACGATCCACGTCGTCCCCGCCTCCGAGGGCCCGATCTACGCCATGCCCGGCCTGATCGACCCCTCGGTGGACAACGCCATCACCTGGACCCTCGGGCAGCAGCCCGAGATCTCGTGGAGCGAGCCGGGCGTGTTCCTCAGCGGACTCGTCGACGCCTCGGTCTGGCAGCCGGGTGAGGACTCCGTGACGGCCGACGACTTCGTCGCGGGCACCGTCAACCGGTGGGGTGCGGGCGACTGGTCGTTCCGCCGCGACACCGTCACCGTGCCCGCCGGCACGCTCGACCCGTCGAAGCAGTACGGCTTCGCCTGGCTGTGGAGCCCCACCGACGGCGGCCGCGAGCTGCGCGAGTTCGACGGGTTCGCCCCGATCGCGCTCGGCAGCGCGCCCGTGATCGACGCCCAGCCGGCGGCGGTCTCGACCTCGGTCGGCGGCACCGCGACGTTCACGGTGAGCGCCTCGGGCAGCCCCGAGGTGGCCTACCAGTGGCAGTCGCAGCCCGCGGGCGGCGAGTGGGCCGACCTCGAGGGCGCCACCTCGGCGAGCTACGAGGTCACCGCGAGCTCGGCCGCCTCCGGCTCGCTCTACCGGGTCGTGGTGTCGAACGGGCTCGGCTCGGTCGTCTCCGCCGAGGCCGCTCTCACGGTGTCGGCGCTCCAGCCGACGGTCACGGTCTCGAAGACCGAGGGCCTCGACGCCGACGGTGAGACGATCACCGTCACCGGCTCCGGGTTCCTGCCCGACGGGGCGGCCACCACGGCGGTGCGACCGCCGCTGGCCGGGTCCTTCGGCGGCGTCTACGTGGTGTTCGGCCGTTTCGACTCCACCTGGAAGCCGAGCGAGGGCGCCGCGTCGTCGGCGCGTTCGGGTCTGTCGACCGTGTGGGCCGTGAACGCCGCCGACATGGCCACGATCGGCGGTGCCGAGCGCGGTGCCATCGAGCTGGAGCCCGACGGCACCTTCACCGCCACCCTCACGGTGGCCGGAGGCGCCTACGACAAGGCCGGCGAGTACGGCGTCTACACCTACGCCGGTGGCGGTGTGGTGTACGCGCCCTACGAGACGGCCACGCCGGTGACACTCGACGAGAGCGCCCCAGCGCTCTCCGGCCAGCCGGCCGACCTCTCGGCGCCGATGGCCGCGGGCACCCCGACCGCCTCGTTCACGGTCCAGGCGACGGGCTCGCCCACGCCCACCGTGCAGTGGGAGCGCCAGGGCAGCGACGGCGAGTGGGCCGCCCTCGACGGCGCGACGGAGTCCACGCTCCGGCTGCCGTTCGACGAGTCGGACTCCGGCGCCGTGGTGCGTGCGGTGGTGACCAACGGCCTCGGCTCGGTCACCTCCGACGAGGCGGTGCTCACGGTCGTCGCCCCGGTGGACGCGCTCACCCCGCTCACCGACGAGGAGCTCGCCGCGGCCGCGGCGGGCGACGCGACGGTGCTCTCGGTGGACGGCTCGGTCGTGACCGTGTCGCTCGGCGACGAGGACCGGGCCGCCGAGCTGGCGGGCAGGTTCGTGGGCGCCGAGGTGCACTCCGATCCGGCCTTCCTCGGCTGGCAGCAGGTGAGCGCCTCCGGCACCGTCACCGTCACGCTGCCGACCGGGCTCGCCGCGGACACCCACCACCTCGTGGTGCGCGCGGTCGACGGATCGGTGATCGGCTGGGTGGCCGTGGAGGTCGCCGCGACCGACGGCGGTGTCACCCCGGCTCCGTCGGACGGCGGCAGCACGGGCGGCACCGACACCGGCACGGGCACGGCCGACGGCACGGACGGCACCTCGGTCGCCGCTCTGCCGAACACGGGCTACGAGCTCGGCGGCTGGCTGGCCGGCGCTCTGCTCCTGCTCCTCGCCGGCGCGGGCGTCACCCTCGCCACGAGCCGCCGGGCACGCCGGGGCTGATCGCCCAGCACCCCGCAACCTGAAGGGGCCCGGATGCGCACCGCGCGCATCCGGGCCCTCGTCATCACGGCACCCGGTGCAGCCGCCGAAACGCGGCGTTCGCCACCACGAAGCCGAGCGCCATGGCGAACACGGTGAGCACGGCCTGGGTGGCATCGTCGACGGCACCCACGAGCAGCAGAGGCGCCTCGGCGGGCGCGGCGGAGGGCAGCTGGGTGAGAGCGCTCAGCGCCCGGAACACCAGCACGCCCGGCATGAGCGCCACCACCGAGGCGAAGCCGATGGCCGAGAACGGCAGGTCGAAACGCTCCGCGACGGGCAGCAGCACCGACGCGGCCACGAGGCACGCCACACCGGCCGAGAGCGCGGGCGGGACATGCCCGAGCTCGACCGCGATCCAGTGCAGCGCGTGCACGCCCGCCCCCACGACGAACGGCCAGTACAGGATGCGCAGCGGCGCGCTGTAGAACACCCCGTAACAGACCGCGGCGAGGCCCGCGCACAGCGCGTCGAGCCAGAGCGGCGCAGCCTCGGCCGGCGGGTCGACCGGCAGGCTCGCGCCACCGAGGGCGAGCCCCACCACGAGTCCGGCGCCGACCGAGAAGAGCACCACGCCCGCGAACGCGAGGCGGGCGAGGCCCAGCGGGATGCGCAGGGCGGCCAGGTCGAACGACCCGTTGAGCAGCTGCGGGCCGGGCACCAGCACCATGCAGGGGCACACGGCGGCGAGAACGAGGGCGGAGTGCAGGCCGAGCCCGAGCGACACGGCGCCGACGAGGCCGGCCACGAGGGCGGCGAGCGCCACCTGCGCGAACACCGATCCGCCGAGTCGGCCGACACCGCGACGCAGCAGAGCCCCGGCGCCCGCCGCCAGCGCGACGAGCGCGAGCTCGAGCGGGTCGTCGGCTCCGAAGATGACGGCCAGCGACGTCGCCCCCACCGCGCAGGCCAGCACGAACAGCCACAGCCGCACCGGCGGGAGCGCCGCCGCAGCCCGCAGAGCGGCTCGCGCCGCGGCGAGGTCGAGAGTGCCCCGCACCACCCCTGCCACCGCACGGTCGACGGCATGCACCCGGTTCATCCCGATCGCCGCGGGCACGCCGCGCACCACGAACTCGGCCCACCGGCCCACGCCGCCACCATCACCGCCGCCACCGTCACCGCCGGCCGACGACCTCACACCCACGATCGACCGCCCCCAGCCGAGATCGAGGCGCACCTCGCGGCCGAGCGCGGCGGCGAGCCTGCCGACGCGCAGCGCCGTGCGATCCGCACCCGCCCCGTTCAGGTGCAGGGCGGTCACCGCCGCCACGATCAGTTCGTCCGCGGCGCCTCCGTCGCCCGCGGGCCCGCCCTCACCGCGCATCCGCACCCCCTCGCCCAGATGCTACCCGCGACGGGCGGGATGCGCGGCCACCGGCGGGCGGGCGCGGGTCAGAACTCGGTGAGCGTGCCGCGCACCGTCGGCTGGGCGTACTCGGTGCGCACGCGGCCGAGGCGCTGCAGCTCGGGCACGAGCCCGTCGACCACCTCTGTGACGTAACGGCGGGTGGGGTTGAGCGAGGTGAGCAGGAATCCGTCGCCGCCCACCTCGTCCATGAGCCCTGCCATCTTGGCGGCCACCGTGGCGGGGGTGCCCACGAGGTCGGCCTCGTCGGAGCCCGCCCACGCCCCCACCGCGAGCTCGCGCAGCGGCCGGCGCGAGCGCACCATGTCGGCCAGCTGGCCCTGGTGCCCGTTGGTGGTGAGCCCGAGCGGCAGCGGCTCGTCGGGGTCGAAGGTGGAGAAGTCGGTGGCCGTCACGCTCGCGAGCGAGCTGAGCCCGAAGTCGAGCAGCCGGTCGCGCTCGGCCGCCACGCGCTGCTGCCTGGCCCGCGCATCCTCGTCGGTCTCACCGAGGATCGGCTCGACCAGGAAGAGCACCTTCACGTCGTCGGGGTTCCGCCCCGCGTCGGCGGCGTGCTGCTTGATGCTGGCGCGCAGCTCGCGCATCCCGTCGATGCTCGACCCGGTGGCGATCACCGAGTCGGCGTGCCGCGCCGCGAACTTCTGCCCGCGCGGCGACACCCCCGCCTGCACCAGGATGGGGTGCTTCTGTGGCCCCGGGATGGTGTTGAGCGGCCCGCGGGTGCGGTAGTAGGTGCCCTCGAAGTCGACGTCGGAGACCTTCGAGGCGTCGACGTACACGTTCGACTCCACGTCGGCGATGACGGCGCCGTCCTCCCACGAGTCCCAGAGCGCCCGCACCGCCTGGATGAACTCGTCGGCCATGTCGTAGCGCTGGTCGTGCGGCGGCTGCGCCTCGAAGCCGAAGTTCTGCGCGGCGCGGTCGTTGCTGCCCGTCACCACGTTCCAGCCGATGCGCCCGCCCGACACCCCGTCGAGGGTCTGCATGAGCCGCGCCAGGCGGAACGGCGAGATCTCGGTGGTGGCGAGGGTGGTGATGATGCCGAGGTTCGAGGTGGCGGCCGCGATGAGCGTGGCCAGCACGGCGGGGTCGTGCTTCGGCGCCCGCTGCCCGTACTTGAGGTAGACCTCGGTGCTGCCGCCGTAGACGTCGGGCACGTAGTTGGAGTCTTCGAGCATGATGTAGTCGAAGCAGCCGCGCTCGAGGTCGCGCGCCATGTCGACGTAGAAGCGCCCGCTCACCCAGTCCTGGGTGGAGGTGCCCGACCAGTCGCGGTTCCAGGCCGGAACGCGGAAGCCGTCGACGAACCAGCCGAGGTGGAACTTGTCGCTCATGGGTGAGGTCCTTTCAGAGGGGTCGAGCGGATGCGCGGGGCGCGCGGTGCGGGCGGTACGCGCGGCTCAGAACGCGAGCAGGTTCTGGCGGAAGGTGGGCTCGTCGTACGACTCACGGATGAGCCCCCGGCGGCGGAGCGCGGGCGCCAGCCCGTCGGTGATCTCGGCGATCTTCGTGCGCCGGGTCGACCCGAAGATGAGGTAGCCGTCGCCGCCCATCTCCTGCATCACCTCGTCCATCTGCGCCGCGACGGAGTCGGAGGAGCCGATGAAGTCGTACCCGTACTTGTTCGGGCCCATCACCCGGTCGCGGAGCGTGACGGTGCCCGCGCCCTCGAGCAGCGCCTTCATGGTGGTGGTCTCGCCATTGCCGAGGGTGTCGGGCAGCGGCGCGTCGAGGTCGAGTGTGGAGTAGTCGACCACGCCGCCGCTGGCGTAGCTCATGGTCCAGAGCTGACGCACGATCCCCTCCTCCGAGAAGCGCACGGCCTCTTCGGCGGCGTGGGTGCGACGGGCGTCGTCGTCTGTCTCGCCGAGGTAGACCTGGCACATGAAGAAGATCTTGAAGTCGTCGGGGTTGCGCCCGTAGCTGCGCAGCCGCCGGTGCATGTCCTCGCGGATCTCCTTCATGCCCTCGGGGGTGTTGGCGAGCGCGAGCATCATGTCGGCGTTGCGGGCGGCGAGGTCGCGCCCCGGGCCTGAGTTGCCGGCCTGCGCCACCACCGGGCGGTGCTGCGGTCCCGGCACCGTGCTCAGGGGGCCGCGGGTGCGGAAGTACGTGCCCTCGAAGTCGACCGTGTGCACCTTCGTGTGGTCGGCGAACATCGGGGTCTCCTCATCGAGCACGAGGGCGTCGGGCTCCCACGAGTTCCAGAGCGCCCCCACCGCGTCGAGCCACTCCTCGGCCATCGCGTAGCGCTCGGCGTGCGGCAGGTGCTCGTCGAATCCGAAGTTCTGGGCCACCCGGTGACTCACCGAGGTCACCACGTTGAAGCCGAACCGACCCTCGGTGAGGTGGTCGAGTGTGGCGCCGAGACGGGCGGCGAGGAAGGGGTGGTACTGGATGGTCGAGACGGTGGAGACGAGCCCGATGTGCTTGGACTGGTGCGCCAGCAACGGCACCAAGGGCATGGGGTCGTTCTTCGGCGCCATGATGCCGTACTTGAGTGCGGCCTCCATGCTGCCGCCGTAGGTGTCGTCGATCATCGTGGTGTCCTCGATGAACAGGGCGTCGAAGCCGGCGCGCTCGAGCGAGCGGGTGAGGTCGACATAGAGGTCGGGTTTCGCCCACTCGGTCTTGTTGATGCCGGCGTAGTGACCGTGCCAGTGCGACACGGAGTACCCGTTGAGGAACCATGCGAGGTGGAACATTGACACCCTTTCCCGATCAGTCGAGATGAATTTACATAATCGATGTTTCCAGCGCGTTACTTTTGCACATGTGCCGTAACTGAAGCCGACACTTCCGGGCGATGGGCTATCGTCGAGGCGAAGGAAGGTTGCTAAGATCGCCGCTACACTGATGCGCGCGCCGCTGGGCGCGCCCGCTGCGAGGGGTGCCGTGGAGCGCTATCTGGTCGACGACACCGATCTGAAGATCCAGGCCCTGCTGCGCGACGACGGGCGCATGGCGTTCGCCGACATCGGCATGGCCGTCGGGCTCTCCGCCGACGCGGTGCGCACGCGCGTGGGCCGGCTCGTGAGCGACGGGGTGCTGCGCATCATCGGCGCCGTGCATCCGAGCACCCTGGGCTACTTCGCCATCGGCACCGCCTGGCTGAGCTACCCCGGCCGGGTCTCCGAACTGGCGCTCCGGCTGCAGCGGATGCCCAACATCACCTACATGACCGAGGTGCTCGGCCCCTACAACGTGCTGCTGGAGATCGCCGGGCACGACGACGACGAGCTGGCCCGCACGCTGCAGGAGATCACCGACCTCAACCCCGACATCCGTGTGCGCGACGTGTGGCGCACGCTCGAGTACCACAAGTGGCACAGTCAGGGCCGGCCCGACGAGCCCGGGCCCGACTCGAGCTCGGCCATCCCCCACGACCAGCTCTCGGAGTCCGACATCCGGCTGCTCCGGGTGCTCGTGCAGAACCCCAGGGCGAGCTACCGCGAACTCGCCGCCGAGGTCGACGAGTCGTACTGGAACGTGCGCCGCCGCGTGCAGCAGCTGTTCTCCACGCACACCATCCGACCCACCGCGATGCTCGACCGCACCGCGACGGGGCGCGCCGTGGTGGGCAACATGGGCATCCGCCTCGCGGGCGACGTGGACTCCGCGCTCCGCACCATCGCCGACATGGACGAGGTGAACATCGTGTCGTGGCAGACCGGCATGTTCAACACGCTCGCCGAGTTCGCCTGCCGCAGCCAGGAGGACGTGGGGCGGCTCAGCCGCGCCATCGCCTCCATCCCGAGCGTCACCGAGGTGCAGGTGTGGCCCTACGTGCGCACGCACATCGCGGCCACCCCGTGGCTGCTCGAGGACTCCGTCACCCGCTGACAGCACTCCGGTCCCTCAGAGCCGTTCGCCCAGATCGCCGGTCGTCGGCAGCACCCACTCGTATCCCCGCGCGGTGGTCACGTATTCGGGCCACGGCAGGTCGACCGGCGGCGCGAAGTCGGCCGGCAGCATCGGCGCGCGGTACTCCTCGGGCGCCGCACCGAAGCGGGTCGCGTACTCCTCGGTGGCGGCGGCCAGCAGGGCGGGGTCGTCGATGAGCCGCAGTGCCGTGGCGGCGATGATCTTCGCGCCGTAGACCCAGGTGGGGTCGATCGCCTCGGCCAGCCCGTTCATCGCGTTGTTCGACCAGTGGCTGAGCTCGGGCACCTGCTTCAGCAGGGGCTTCGCGGTGAAGAACCGCACCGTCGGCGCGTGCCAGCTGTACTCCGAGTAGTCGTCGGCTCCGGTGCAGTCCTGCCACGGCGGGATGGTCTCGCGGATGCGCGCGTCGCGCACCTCGATCGGGGTGATGGTGTCGAGCACCCCGAGGAAGGGCTGCTCGCTCACCGGCAGCCCGAGCGCGCGCTCGAGGTCGCGTCCGAACTCGGCCACGCTCTCGTCGCGGGCGGGCGGGCCGAGCGAGGTCATGATCTCCTCGGTCGCCCTGGCGAGCTCGAGGTTGGGCAGGGCGGGCCGGATCTTGGTGACCCAGCGCACCGACGCCACCGTGTTGGTGATGCCGGCGACGTGCTTCGCGCAGCGGGCGAGCACGTCGTAGATCTGCTCCTGGATGCCCACCAGCGGCGAACGCCACGAGAACTGGATCTGCGAGATGCGCGGCGCCTGGTTGTCGGCCGTGGCGTTCGCGCCACCGAGCACCACCTCGTTCAGCGACCACAGGCCCGTGCGCGGGAACATGTTCTCGCGCGTGGCCTTCGTGGTGGAGATCATGAGCGCGAGCGCATCGACGGCGCCGGGTGAGCGCACCGAGTTGTGCTGGCTCGCCTCGGCCGAGTCGAAGCGGTCGACGGTCAGCCACGGCTCGTCGTCGGTGCACTCGAAGGTGAACACGGCACTCCAGTAGAGGCAGCCGCCGAGCTCACCCACGACGGTGTTGTCGGAGAGCGGGTGGAACGAGATGGCCGCGTCGAGCGGGTCGTAGTAGCCCTTGGCCGCGTGCACCGACTTCGAGCCGCACACCTTCTCGGCGGGTTCGCCGAAGAAGTGGATGGTGGCGCCGCCGCCCGCGCGCTCCAGCGTGCGCTTGAGCGCCACCGCCCCGGCGAGCGCGCCGACCCCGAGGGCGCTGTGCGCATCCGTGAAGCCCGGCGCCCACGGATGCAGGCCCTCACGGGGCTGCCGGTAGGGCACGGTCTCCTGCGAGGCGCCCGGCGAGGCGTCGTACTCGGCGTAGAGCCCGATGCTCGGCCCGCCCGAGCCCCAGGTGGCGTGGAACGCGGTCGGCATGTCGCCGGAGCCCTCCTCCACCTCGAAGCCCTCCTCGCGCAGCTTCGCCACGTAGGCGGCCACCGAGCGGTACTCGCGCCAGGCCGGCTCGGCGTAGCCCCAGATCTCGCGGTGGAAGGCGGAGTAGTCGGGCAGGAGATCGTCGACGATGCCGATCGCCTCGAGCTGACGCTCGGTGAAGTCCATGGTGGTTCCTCGTGTCTGGATGGGGGTGCGGATGCGGGTGGTACGGATGCGGGTGGTACGGATGCGGATGGTACGGATGCGGATGGTACGGATGCGCTCAGGACCGCGCGAGCAGCAGCGCGTCGGTGCGCCGCCACGACACCTCGACGCGGTCGCCGGTGGCGACGGTCTGCAGCAGCTCGGAGTCGGCGCGTACGACGACGGGATCGCCCTGCTCCAGCTCGACGTGGAGCTTGCAGGAGTCCCCCGCGTAGATGGCCGCGGCGACGCGTCCGGTCACGGTGCAGCGGTCCTCGCCCGCCGGGGCCGACCCGGCCGGCGCCACGTGCATCCGGTGCGGGCGGATGAACACGGAGGCCTGCTCTCCCGGCACCGGGTCGGTGGAACTGTCGGGCAGTCGCACCGACTCCCCCGCCACGTCGATCTCCCAGAGCCCGGCGCGCTGCCGGGGCACCCCGCTGAAGATGTTCGACTCGCCGAGGAACCGTGCCGCCACCTCGCTGCCGGGCCGGGCGTAGAGCTCGTACGGCGTGCCGTACTGCACCAGCCGCCCGCCCGCCAGGAGGGCGATGCGGTCGCTCATGGTGAGCGCCTCCTCCTGGTCGTGCGTCACGTTGATGACAGTGAGGCCGAGCTCGTGGCTGAGCTGTCGGATCTGCACCTGCAGCGCCTCGCGCAGCCGGCGGTCGAGCGCACCGAGCGGCTCGTCCATGAGCAGCAGGCGGGGCTTGGCCACGATGGCGCGGGCGAGCGCCACGCGCTGCTGCTGCCCGCCCGAGAGCTCGGTGGGCATGCGCCGCTCGAAGCCGGTGAGCTCCACCGCCTCGAGCGCCTCGGCGATCAGCCGCGGCCGGTCGGCGCGCGGCACCCGGCGCCTCGCGAGCGGGAACTCCACGTTCTTCTGCACCGTCATGTGCGGGAAGAGGGCGTAGTTCTGGAACACCATGCCGATCTCCCGCTTGTGCACGGGCACCCGGGTGAGGTCGCGGCCGTCGAGCTCGATCGCCCCCGACGAGGCGTCGAGGAAGCCGGCGAGGATGCGCAGGAGCGTGGTCTTGCCCGACCCGGAGGCACCCAGCAGGGTGACGAACGAGCCCGGTTCGATCTCGAGCGACACGTCGTCGACGGCGGCGAAGGAGCCGTAGTACTTGCTCACGCCGCGGATCGACACCGCGGCGCCGGCCGTCGTGAGGTCGGCGACATCGTGCTGCAGGGCGGTCATCGGGAGCCTTTCTCGGGGGCGGAGGTTGCGGTGTCGTCGGCCCTGGCCTTGGTGGCGGCCAGGCGACGACGGCGGGCGAGCAGGGCCGAGACCCCGCCCACCACGAGCATGAGCAGCAGCGAGAACACCGTCACCACGGTCGCGACGGCAGAGGTGGAGGGGTCGGCCCCAGTGCGCACCTGCGCGAAGATGAGCACGGGAAGGGTGCGGAAGCTGGGCGAGGTCATGAACCCGGCGACGATGACCTCATCCCACGAGGTGATGAAGGCGAGCAGCCCGCCCACGAGCGCCGCGGGCGCGATGGCCGGCACGGTCACCCGGAGGAACGCGCCGAGCTGCGTGGCCCCGCTCACCCGGGCGGCCTCCTCGGTGCTGCGGTCGACCGAGGTGAGCGCGGCGAGCACCCCCACGAACACATACGGGGCGCCGAGCGCCGCGTGCGCGAGCGCAAGTCCCACCACACTGCCGGTGAACCCGAGGTTCACCGCCACGATGTAGAAGCCCACGCCGAGCACCACGCTCGGCACCACGATCGGGATGACGGCGAGTCCCGTCACCGCGGCCGAGGGCAGGATGCGGCTGCGGGCGGCTCCCA
This sequence comes from Herbiconiux moechotypicola, assembly GCF_024979255.1. Classification (GTDB taxonomy): domain Bacteria; phylum Actinomycetota; class Actinomycetes; order Actinomycetales; family Microbacteriaceae; genus Herbiconiux; species Herbiconiux moechotypicola. Next base: position 95,348 of record NZ_JANLCN010000005.1, on the reverse strand, counting down.
TGGCGAGCAGCGTGCCCACCACGATCGCCAGCGCCGCCGCGAGGAGGCCGACGGCCACGCTGTTGCCGAACGCGCGCATCCACTGCGGGTCGCCGAACACGTCGTCGTACCAGCGCAGCGAGAAGCCCTCGGGCGGGAAGGAGATGAAGCTCGAGTCGGAGAACGACGAGCCGACCACCACGATCGTGGGCGCGATGAAGACGACGGCCATCACGACCGCGACGGTGATCGAGAACCAGCGAGCCCTCATCGGTCTCCCCTCCTGATGCCGAGGATGCGGCCGAGGCCGACGAAACGGCCCACCAGCAGCAGCACCGCGACCACCATCACGAGCAGCACGATCGACATGGCGGCCCCCGTTCCGGAGTTCAGCAGCACCTGGATCTGCTGCACGATCACCGACCCGAGGTAGAGCTCGCGCGAGTTCCCGAGCACCTCCGGCGTGATGTAGAAGCCGAGCGACAGGATGAACACGAGCACCCCGCCCGCGGCGGCGCCGGGCAGCGAGAGCGGAAGCGTGATGCGCCAGAACACGGAGGTGGGGCTCGCGCCGAGGCTGGCCGCGGCCTGCTCGACCTCGGGCTTGATCGAGGTGAGCTGCGTGTAGAGGGTGAGGATGGTGAAGGGCGCCAGGATGTGCGCCATGCCCACGTAGACCGCGAAGTCGGTGCGGATGAGCGGGAGGGGGTCGGAGATGAGCCCCGAGTCGATCAGGAAGCTGTTGATGACGCCGGTGTTGTTGAGCAGGATCTGCCAGGCGTAGGTGCGCACGAGCGTGCTGGTCCAGAACGACAGCAGCACCGCGCCGAGCAGCACGATGCGCACCGCCTTCGGGCCACGGGCGAGCGCCCAGGCGTAGGGGTAGCTCACCAGCAGGCACACCGCGGTGACGCAGACGGCCATGCGGAACGTCGTCCAGATCGAGCGAAGGAAGATGTCGCTCGTGACGGCGTCGGCGTAGGTGGCGGGCGACGGGTCGGTGAGGCTGCGCACGAGGATCACGATGACCGGCACGAGGAACACCGCCACACCGAAGAGCACGGCGGGCGAGGCGAGCACGGTCGCGAAGTCGACGCCGAAACGCCGGCGCGGTGCGGGGGGAGTCGTCATGGCGCTCCTCGGGAGGGGTTCGGGAAAGGGTGGCGAGGCGGGGCCACCGGGGCCCCGCCTCGCCGGGCGGATCAGGAAGCGGCCCAGGCGGTGAGCTGCTCGACGACCGAGTCGAAGTTCTCGGTCCACCAGGTCTGGTCGGGCACGATCGGGGCCTGGTCGCCCTCCTCGGCGTTCTCGGTGGGAACGTACGACAGCCACGGGGAATCGGTGTCCACCGGTGCGTTCGGGTTGATCGGGCCGTAGGCGATCTGGCTGGCGATGGCGCCCTGGTTCTCGACGATATAGGCGACCAGAGCCTGCGCGTTGGCGAGGTTCGGGGTGCCCTTGGGAATGTAGATGTAGTCGGCGAGCATGGTCTGCTGGCCCCAGGCCGCCGCGACCGGCTGGCCCTCGTCGGCGGCGAGGCCGACGCGGCCGTTGTAGCAGATGCCCATGGCGGCCTCACCCGAGGCGACCTGGCTGATGCACTGGCCGTCGTCGGTCATGATGACCATCTGGTCCTTGATGCCGTCGATCACCGATAGCGCCCGGTCGACGTCGAGGGGGTAGAGGTCTTCGCGGGCGACGCCGTCGTAGAGCAGCGCGGCCTCGAGCTGGCCGGCCCAGGCGTTGCCGCCGATGCTCGGCATGAGGCGCAGACCCTCGACCGAGGGGTCGAAGAAGTCGGCGTAGCCGGAGGGCGCGTCGTCACCGAAGGTGTCGGTGTTGTAGGCCACCACCTGCGAGAAGGTGAACAGCGGCACCGCCTGCGGGTAGATGGGGAAGGCCGCGTCGTCGAAGGCGGCGCAGTCGACCACGTCGCAGTCGATCATCTCGAGGTCGGGGTTGTCTTCGACACCCTGGGTGATGCCGCCCTGGGCGACGTCCCACACCACGTTGTCGGCCGCGACCATCTCCTGCACGCGCGCCCAGGTGACGGGGCTGTCGTTCAGCACCTCGACCCCGGTCTCGGCGGTGAAGGGGTCGAACCAGGCCGCGCGGGCGGCCTCCTCGCCCGTGCCGCCGTAGCCGGCGAAGGTGACGGAACCGCTGAGCTCGCCGTCGGCGGCTGCGGTGGAGGTGCCGGCCTCGCTCGACGAACTGCAGGCGCTGAGCGCGAGCAGGGCGGCGACCGAGGTCAGCGCGGCGATCGCGTGCCTCTTCTTCATGGGGTGTTCCTCTCGTGAGGTGGTGCTCCGGTGTGGGGGGAGGTGCGTGTGGTGCGGGGTGGTGCGGTCGGGAAGTCGGGTCGGCGTGCGGATGCGCGGGTCGGGATGCGCGAGCCGTGGGTCAGAAGTCGAGGAGGTTGTCGGTGAACCGCTCGTGCGAGTACTCGGTGCGGGTGAGGCCACGGCGCTGGAGCGCCGGCACCAGCCCATCGGCCACCTCGGCGAGCGTCTTGCGGTTGAGCTCGCCGCTGTAGAAGAGGAAGCCGTCGCCGCCCACCTCCTGCATCACCTCGTCCATCTGCGCCGCGATGGTCTCGGGCGTGCCGACGAAGGGCACCGCACCGTTCGCACCGAGACTGCCGACGGCCGCCTCGCGGAGCGTCTTGCCGCGGTTGGCGGAGATGAACTGGTCGAGGCTCTGTTGGTGGCCGTTCGTGGTGAGCTCCTGCTCGCCGAGCACGGCGTCCAGGCCCAGCACCGAGAAGTCGATGTTGGTCACCTTGGAGAAGTGGGCGAGCACGATCTCGGCCTCGTCCACCGCCGCGGCCTCGCGCTCGGCGAGGCGCTCCTGCGCATCCCGCTCGGTGCGGCCGATGACCGGGTTGACCAGAAAGAGCACCTTGCAGTCGTCGGGGTTGCGGCCGAGCGAGGCCATCCTGGCCCGCACGTCGTCGCGGTAGGCCTTCATCGCGTCGATGCCCTTCGCATCCGTCACGATCGTGTTGGCGTACTGCGCGGCGAACTGACGCCCGCGAGGCGAGCCGCCCGCCTGGGCGATGGCGGGCCGCCCCTGCGGCAGCGGGCCCGAGTTGAGGGGGCCGCGCACGCTGTAGTACTCGCCCTCGAAGTCGATCGTGTGCACCTCGTCGGCGTCGGCGAAGATGCCGGTCTCGAGGTCGGCCCTGATCGACGAGGGCGACCAGGAGTCCCAGAGACCGTTGACGACCTGCATGTACTCGTCGGCCATGTCGTAGCGCTTGTCGTGCTCGGCCTGGTCGGCGAGGCCGAAGTTCTGGGCCGCGCGGGTGGAGCTGCCGGTCACCATGTTCCAGCCGGCCCGGCCGTTCGAGACCTGGTCGAGCGTGCCGACCAGGCGGGCGAGGATGTAGGGCGGGTAGGCGAAGGTGGCGAGCGTCGGCACGATGCCGATGCGCGACGTGGCCTGCAGCATGAGGTTGGCCACCACGGCCGGGTCTTGCCGGGGGGTGGCGATGGCGTTCTCGAGGTAGATCTTCATCGAGCCGCCCCAGACGTCGGCCACGTACGACGAGTCCTCGATGAGCACGTAGTCGAAACGCGCCCGCTCGAGCGTGCGGGCGACGTCTTCGGAGAAGTCGGGGCGCATCCAGTCACGGCCGATCGCGCCGGTGAAGGGCTTGCCCCACGCCTGGGGGCTCGCTCCCTCGAAGAACCAGCCGAGGTGGAAACGCGCTGCGCTCATGCCTGATCGAAACCCTTCTGTTGCTCCCCCGGATCCCGGGCGATACCCCCAGCCTCTCTCGCGAATGTTTCGAGTTTGCTACGCCACGTGTTCAAGCATGTAACTTTTGCATCTGGCGTTCCTTTGGCTCACGTAATTTGCAAATGGAGGAGAGTCGGCCCCGGCGCAGTGAGTGCGTCGGCCACGGCAGCCGCAAGTTCTCCCACCCCGTCCACGCTCCGGAAGGCGACTCCGACGGCGTGTGCGAAGGCCTCCATGCCGAGCGGTGCGTAGTCGACGGCCAGCGGCGGCATGCCCGCATCCGTCATGTTCTGGCGGATCTCGGCGAAGCCGGCGTTGTCGACCACGACGATCGGGAGGGGCAGCCCGAGCTCGCGCGCCGTGAGCACCTCCTGCGCACTGAACAGGAACGCTCCGTCGCCGACCAGGCACACGACCGGGGCCTCGGGAAAGGCGAGCTTGGCGCCGATCGCCGCGGGCAGGGAGTAGCCGAGGGTCGAGAAGCCCGTGGTGACGAGGTAGTGACGCGGCTCCGCGAAGCGCCAGAACGGACCGGTGCCGAGATAGGAGACCTGGGAGCTGTCGCCCGTCACGATGGTGTCGGCGGGCAGCGCGGCGGAGAGCTCGTCTTGAATCGCCCGCCAGCGGCCGATGGCCGCCTCCATCCCCTCGAGGATCTCGGCGCGCACCTCCGCGACGAGCTCCACCCGGCCGGTGTGCTCGCGCGCCTCGACGGCGCCGAGCAGGGCCCTCGCGAACAGGTCGGCGTCGGCGTGCACGGCCACGTCGGCGCGGATGTTCTTGTGCAGCTGGGCGGGATCGATGTCGACACGCACACGCGGTGTGGTGACCCCGCCCCACACCTCGGGCACGGCGATCTCAGTGCCGATCGCGAGCACCAGGTCGGCGCGCTCGAGAAGGGAGGAGACGGCGGTGTTGGTGGCGAACTCGCCCACGCAGAGCGGATGCCGCTCGTCGAGCACGCCCTTGCCGAGCGTGGTGGTGACCACGGGCGCGGCCAGCCGTTCGGCGAGGAGGGTGAGCGACTCGGAGGCGCCGACGGCACCGCCGCCGGCCACGATCACGACCAGTGGAGAGGCCTCGACGAGCTCCGCAGTGCGGGCGACGGCCTCGGGAGCCGGGGCCGCTGGCGACGGGGTCCTCCACGGGGCGAGGAGGGCGTCTTGCGAAGGGTCCCACTCCGCCTCGAGCACGTCGAGCGGAACCTCGATGTGCACGGGGCGGGGGCGTTCCACCGCCCACCGCGCGAAGGCTTCGTGCACGGCGTCGACCGCGGCGGCCGGCGTGCCGGCGCGTACGCTGCGGGTGGCGATGTTGTCGACCGCCGCCCGCTGGTCCTTCATTTCGTGCAGCCAGCCGATGTCGGAGCGCTCCTGACCGGTGGGGATCGCGGGCGAGATCACGAGCATGGGCACGGAGTCGGCGTACGCGTTGGCCATCCCGGTGAGGGCGTTGGTGAGCCCCGGACCCGAAGTCGTGACCACCACACCGGGCCGGCCGGTGGCGCGCGCATAGCCGTCGGCCGCATAGGCGGCGCCCTGCTCGTGCTTCGTGAGCACGTGACGGATGGTGGTCGACCGCTCCAGCCCGCGATAGAGCTCGATGTTGTGGGTGCCGGGGATCCCGAGCACGAGCTCGACCCCGTTGCGCTCGAGGGCCTGGATCATGGCGGTACCGGTGGTTCTGCGCTCATCGTTCACGAGACGCAAAGTTACCGGGCTCTCGGGCGTCAATCTCACCAATTGACAAGCTTGAAACGTGGCTGTCTGTAAAGTTCACGTGAGACCACGCCTAGAGAGGACCGCCATGAGCACCAAGTGGGAGATCGCCGAATTCGTCGTGACACCGGGGTCGGAGGAGAAGTTCGCCGAGCTCGTCGAGCTGTCGCTGCCCATCTTCGAGGCAGCCGAGGGCTTCCACTCCCTCACCCTCGACCGCGCCGTCGACAAGGACTCCACGTTCCTGCTGCGCATCGAGTGGGAGACTGTGGCGCACCACACCGAGATCTTCACCGCGAGCGAGGGCTTCACCGTGTTCGTCGACCGCGTCACGCCCCTCTACGCCGAGCCCCCGCGGGTGTATCACACGGAGCTGCTCTTCTCGGTCCCGGCCTGAGCCACTCCCGCCTGGGCCGTCGCCTGCCCGCCATCGAACCCCTCGGCACCCGGCAGGCGATTGCGTCAGAACGGTGGCGGATCATCGCGACGCGGCTCATGCCCGGTCGCACCACCCACCCCCGACGCCGCGACGATGAAATCTCGCTTGCGCGGCGGCGGCGATGGCGGGTGGTCGTGGCCACCGATGTCACGAAAGACGGGTCTTCGGCTCTCTGCGACCAGCCTCGCGCACGAGCGACCCGCCAGTGATGAAGAGCGCGACGGCGCCCGGGGCGCGGGACGGGGCCACGGGGATGCAGGCGGACTCGAGGGTCGGGTCTCGTAGCGGCGACCCGTCGGCGAGGTCCAGCGCAGGGTGCGATCACGACCCGCGGTCACACGCCACCCCGTCCCATCGTGCTTCATGTGGTGATGCCGCACACACAGATGATGCAGATTGACCCTTGACGTCTCACCCCCGCTCGCCCAATCCTCCGTGTGGTCGAGCTCACACTGCGACGCCCTCCGGGCACACCCGGGGAAGCGGCAGAACTCGTCGGCGAGCTCCAACGCGAGCCGCAGATCAGCCGGAGGGCGGTACCGCATCCGCCCCACCGAGACCGTCTCACCCGTCTCCGGATGAGTCAGGATGCGCACGAAACTCGGAGCCCTCGCCGCGAGACGGCGTGCGGTCGGCAGATCGATCGGCCCATACCCCTCCAACCGCGCCTGACCCGCATCATGCCCCAACAACGACAACGCAGGCACCGTGAGCACCACCGTCGGCACGACACGATCCCATCCGTCACCCACCGCGCCAATCTCGGCACCGGTACCAGTGCCGTCGGCAGTGCGGAGCAACAGATCACCCAACGCATCCGCCCGCAACTGCGCATGCGTACGCACCTCGTCACCCGAGCGTGCCGCCCGCGCGAGACGGTCCAGCCGGTCATCCACCGCCACAGCCACCACCGCCGGCAGATGACACACCAACCACGCCATCCCATCCACATCCGCCTCGAACCGCACACACCGCTCCGCCCGCGCGGCCACCGTCCGCTCCTCGATCGACTCCGGATGCACCCGCTCCCGCACCCGCCGCACCACCCGCTCGAACCGAGACGCCGTCACCACCCCCGCCTCCGGCAGCACCACCCGCTCGAACGCGGCGCGCGCCTCGACCGGAACACTCACGGCGTGCCGCACCACCACCTGCGCATGCCGATACGACACCTGGCCCGACGACAACGCCTCCAGCGTTCCCGGCAACGACCCCACCAGAACCTCGGCCTCATTCACCAACCGCGCGACCGTCCCCTCCGACACCCGCGTCGCGCATCCGATCTCGGCCACCAACGACCGCATCGCCAGCCCCTCCGACCCCCGCACCGCCTGCGCCAACCGCACCGCCGTGGCCTCGGCCAGCAACCGCACCCGCCGCGCCGCACACCGCGCCAACTCAGCCTCCACCTCGACGAGCTCATCGAGGATCTCATCAAGGCGAAACATCCGGTCATCCATGAGCATCAGTCAACACCATGCCACCGACATCGCCGCTCTGGCACTTGCGCTTAAGGTAAGGCTTACCTAAATTAGCTGCATGGAGACCTTTTCGCTCCGTGACGGCGAGTCCGCTCACGTGCTGCTGGCCGGCGACACCGGTGACCTGCCGTCCATCCGCCGCATCCTCGACGAGTTGCCCGACGACGCCTACGGGCAGGTGTACCTCGAGATCGTCTCGCCCATCCAGATCCGGCCCATCGACCGCCCCGAGGGCGTGAGCCTCACCTGGCTGCGGCGCGACCTCGTGCCGCACGGGCTCCGCGAGATCGCCCCCCGCGGCGAACTCATCCGCTCGGCGGTCAGCGCCTGGGTCTCCGAGTGGATGCCCGAAGCGCCCGCCGAGGGCGGCGACCGCATCCACCTCTGGGTCGGCTGCACCGCCAGCCCCCGCGTCGGCACCCTCTACCGCGAGCTCGCTTCGAAGCTCTCCAGCGGCGCCTCCGACGACCGCTAAGTGGCGTGCCCGGCGCTCCGGGAGCGCCACTCGATGACGGCGACCCGCGCCGCCTCGTTCACCGCCACAAGCAGCAGCGCGAGGCCCACGGTGGTCGCCAGCGGTGCGTCGAGTCGTTCCCCCAGGAATTCCGCGCCGTAGCGCGAGGCGAGGGTCACGGCCCAGAGCAACGCCCCGATCCATCCGGTGCGGAGCTCCACGACCGGAAGGGGACGGGGCTTCCTCCGTCGTCGAGCTCCGCGGCGACGGAGTTCTTCACCGGCCGTCTCCGAGAGCGGCCGGAACCGCGCGGCCCGCCCGGCCAGGGCACCGCACGCCAGAGCGACCAGGACGGCCGCGACCACGAGCATCCACTCGACGGCCGTGGCGCCGAGCAGACCCGTGTTGAGAAGGCTGACGGCTCCGATGACGCCCAGGATCGTGGGGGCTCCCCATTCACCGCCCTGCCGGAGCGGCCTCCACCTCAGCTCTTCAGAGACGGAGTAGATCACGTAGAGGATCGCGCCGAGCTCTTGCAGGCGACCGGTGACCTCGAGCAGTTCGAGGATCATGGCGCGACCCGCCCCACGGCACCGTCGCTGGAGCGATCGACCCCCGAGAGCACCACCGCCAGCTGCCGCTCGAACCGCCCGTCGTGATCGGAGTCGGCACGGGCGTATCCCGCCTCGACCACCAGCGGGGACTCCTGCCCGAGTCGCAGCTCGCGCCGGCCCGGCTCGTAGCGCGCCGGGTCATCCGCCGAGCGGCGGCGCTCCTGCTCCTCGATCACCGAGCCGGTGACGAAGGCGGTGACGACGTCGAGGGCGTCGAACGCCGCCTCCGCGCTCACCCCGGAGGCGACCCAGCGCCGCAGCCAGGGCTCCTGCGCTGTGAGCACCGCACGGTCGGTGACCAGCGTGCCGCTGAAGGTGCGGGCACCGTCACGATGCACGAGGTACTCGTCGCGCAGGGCTCGGGCGTAGGCGGCGAGGTCGCCGAGCCAGCCGCCCACACCGCCGCCGGACGCCACCCTGTCGACATCCGCCTCCCTCTCGGCCAGCGTCGCGACCACCCGGCGCAGGATCTCGGTGCCCATCTCGTCGAGCAGGTGCTGCTTGCTCCCGACGTGGTAGTACAGCGCCGGCGCCTGCACGTCGAGCCGTGCAGCCACGGCGCGCACGGTGACCGCGCTCGCACCCCCGTCGTCGAGCACGGCGAGCGCCGCGTCGACGATCGCCGCCTTCGTGATCCTCGGAGCCATGACGCTGTTTAACTTAGTTCAAATGTGCATCCCGGGCAACGCGCATGGTGTCGCCGGCCCGGGCGGCGAACGCCGTGGCCGTCGCCGCGATCGTGCGCTGCATCACGCTCACGGCCGCCGTGGGCGCCACGCCGTCGGGCCGGGCCAGACTGATCGTTCGCGTCAGCGCCGGTGCGCCCCGGTCGGTCAACCGTACGGCGCGGAGCCCCGGCCGGTCGATCAGCACCATTGCCGGCACCACCGCCACCCCGAGCCCTCGTTCGACGAACCGCAGCACCGCATCCATCTCGGCCCCCTCGAGCACCACCTCGGGCACCAGCCCCGCCGCCTCGAAGGCCGCGTCGGTGGCCCCGCGCAGGTCGTAGCTGCGGCTGAACACGATCTGCGGCAGCGCGGCGACGTCGGCGATGGAGAGCGCCCCGCCCTCCGACAGCGCAGGCGCCCCGGCCGACGACACCACCACGAGCTCCTCCACGAGCAGCGGCGCCACCGTGAAGCGGTCGGCCGAGCTCTCGTCGCTCGTGGTGATGAGCGCGAGGTCGAGTTCGCCTCCCGCCAGTTCGGCGAGCAGCCGTCGCGAGCCGTGCTCGGAGAGGTGCAGCTCGATGGCCGGATGCGCGGCATGGAAGGCACTCAGCACCTCGGTCACGAGGCTGATGCAGAGCGTGGGCGTGGCGCCCAGTCGCACCCGCCCGCGCTCGAGGCCGGCCAGTTCGGCGAGCTCGCGCCGCACCGACTCCGCATCGGCCAGCATGCGGCGCGCCCACGGCAGCAGCGACTCCCCCGCCGTGGTGAGACTGCTGCCGGCACGAGACCGGTGGAACAGCTCGGCGCCGAGATCGTGTTCGAGAGCGGCGATCTGCCGGCTCAACGACGGCTGGGCCAGGTGCAGCGATTCGGATGCGCGGGTGAAGTTGCCGAGCCGCGCCACCTCGGCGAAGGAGCGGAGCTGGTCGAGGTTCACGTTCGATAGCCTATGCGCATCGCGGTGACGAAATATATGCATTGGAGTAATCCAACGCGGCTGCGTAGCGTGCAGGGCATGACCTCTCGCGAACGCCAGATCTCCACCACCGTCCTCGTCATCGGCACCGGCGGCTCGGGCCTGCGCGCCGCCATCGAGCTCGCCGAGGCAGGGGTCGACGTGCTCACCGTGGGCAAGCGCCCCAAGGCCGACGCGCACACCTCCCTCGCGGCCGGCGGCATCAACGCCGCCCTCGCCACTATGGACCCCGACGACAGCTGGCAGCAGCACGCCGCCGACACCCTCACCGAGAGCTACCTGCTCGCCAACCCCCATACCGTGCAGATCGTCACCGAGGGCGCGGCGCAGTGCATCGACGACCTCGAGCGCTACGGCATGCCCTTCGCCCGCGAGGAGGACGGCCGCATCTCGCAGCGGTTCTTCGGCGCTCACACCTACCGGCGCACAGCATTCGCGGGCGACTACACCGGGCTCGAGATCCAGCGCACCCTGGTGAACCGGGCCGCGCTGCTCGACATCCCGATCCTCGACCGGGTGTACATCACGCGCATCCTGGTCAACGACGACGGTGCCGTGTTCGGCGCCTACGGATTCGACCTCGAAGACGGCACGCGGTTCCTCATCCACGCCGACGCCGTCATCCTCGCCGCCGGCGGACACAACCGCATCTGGCGGCGCACCTCCTCGCGACGCGACGAGAACACGGGCGACTCGTTCCGCCTCGCCGTCGAGGCAGGCGGACGGCTGCGTGACCCCGAGCTCGTGCAGTTCCACCCGAGCGGCATCATCGAGCCCGAGAGCGCGGCCGGCACGCTCATCTCCGAAGCGGCGCGCGGCGAGGGCGGCATCCTGCGCAACGGCCTGGCCGAGCGCTTCATGCACAAGTACGACCCCGAGCGGCAGGAGCTCTCCACCCGCGACCGCGTGGCGCTCGCCTGCTACACCGAGATCAAGGAGGGGCGCGGCACCCCCAACGGCGGTGTGTGGCTCGACGTGTCGCACCTGCCACGCGAGACCATCATGACCCGGCTGCCGCGGGTGTACCAGACGATGCTCGAACTCCAGATGCTCGACATCACGAAGGAGCCGATCGAGATCGCGCCCACCGCGCACTACTCGATGGGCGGCGTGTGGGTGCGGCCCGAAGACCACTCCACCGACGTGCCCGGGCTCTACGCCATCGGCGAGGCGTCGTCGGGCCTGCACGGGGCGAACCGGCTCGGCGGCAACTCGCTCATCGAGCTGCTCGTGTTCGGCCGCATCGTGGGGCAGGCGGCCGCCGAGTACTCCGCGTCGCTGCCCGCGCAGAAGCGGTCGCCCGCCGCGGTGGCGACGGCGCGTGACGAGATCGCGGCGCTGCTCGCGGCCGACGGGCCCGAGAACGTGCGCGCCCTCCAGCGCGCCATCCGCAACACCATGACCGAGCACGCCGGCGTGGTGCGCGACGAGGCCGGTCTGCGGGCGGGCCTCGCCGAGCTCGACGCCATCGAGGCGCGCATCGGCGAGGTGGGCGTGCATCCCGACATCGCCGGCTACCAAGACCTGGCGCACGCCTTCGACCTCAAGTCGTCGGCGCTGGCCGCCCGCGCCACGCTCCTCGCCGCCCTCGAGCGCCGCGAGACCCGTGGCTGCCACAACCGCAGCGACTACCCCGAGCTCGACCCCGCGCTGCAGGTGAACCTCGTCTGGTCTCCCTCCACCGGCGTCGTGCGCGAGTCGATCCCGCCCATCCCCGCCGACATCTCCGCCCTCATGCGCGAGGTCTCCACCACCGGCAAGCTCGTCGAGTGAGCCGAGCCGCGCCGGGCTCCGCTACTGCAGCGACGAGGTGAGGCGGGAGAGGGAGTCGACGACCTTGCCGCCGACGGGGCGGGCGAGCCACTCGTCGAGCGTGAGTGGGCGGGAGGCGGCGCGGTAGGAGTCCTCGATGGCGCGCATCCTCTCCACGAAGGCGGCGCCGTGCACGAGCACCGACACCTCGAGGTTGAGGCTGAACGAGCGGATGTCCATGTTGCTCGACCCCACCACCGCCACCGACTCGTCGACCGAGAAGTGCTTGGAGTGCAGCACGGTCGGCGGAGGGTAGAGCCAGATCGCCACCCCGGCCCGCAGCAGCGCCTCGTAGTAGGAGCGCTGCGCGTGATGTACGAGCACCTGGTCGCCCTCCTCCGACACGAACAGTTCCACGTCGAGCCCGCGCGAGGCCGCCGTCACGATCGCGAGCAGCACCGACTCGTCGGGCACGAAGTACGGGCTCGTGATGCTCACCCGCCGCTGCGCGCTGTGGATGAGCGCCGCGAATAGCTTGAGGTTGTTGTCGTTGTCGAAGCCCGGCCCGCTCGGCAGCACCTGGGCGTCGACCACGACGGCACCCGCAGCATCCAAGCCCCCGGATGCTCGCGGCCCGCCCGCGGGCGCCGACACCTCCAGAGGCAGCAGGTCGCCGGTCTCCGAGAACCAGTCGGTCACGAACACCGCGTCGAGCTCCCGCACCGCGGGGCCCTCCACCCGCATCATCACCTCGTGCCAGCGCAGCCCCCTGGCCACGTTCTTCTTCTTGAGGTACGAGGCGTCGATGAGGTTCTGCGACCCGGTGAACCCGACCGCCCCGTCGACCACCACGATCTTGCGGTGGTTGCGCAGGTCGGGCCGCCGCCACTGCCCGCGCAGCGGCCGGAGCGGCAGCATGGCCCGCCACGCGATCCCCGCCGCGGCCAGGAACGCGAGCGTCTCCGTGCGCCGCGGTGAGAGGAACCCGGCGAGGTGGTCGGAGAGCACCCGCACGGTCACCCCGCGCTGCACCGCCCGCGCCATCGCCTCGAAGAACGGCCGCGTGGTGTCGTCGAGCACGAGGATGTAGAACTCCACGTGCACGAACGACCGCGCTCCGTCGATCGCGGCGGTCATGTCGGCGAGCGACCCGTCGTAGTCGTCGGTGAGCGTCACCCGGTTGCCCGCGGTCATCGGCAGTGCACCGAGAGCGGAGTTCAAGTGCACCACCGGCGCGAGCCATGACGGCCAGGCGTCGTCGGCCGGCCGCACCGCCGCATCCGGAACCCGCGCCGCCAGCCGCTCGTTCATCTCGCGCTGGGCCGCGCGACGCGCCGCCGGCAGCCGGGAGCGCCCCACGAGCAGGAACGCGAGCGCGCCGAGGAACGGGATGAACACGATCGTGAGCACCCACGCGATCGCCGCGGAGGGGCGCCGGTTCGCCGACACCAGCACGGTCGCCACGAACCCGAGCACCACGTGCAGCGCGATCGCGGCGAGCGCGATCGTCTCGCCCAGCTCGAGCCCGGTCACTCGCCCGCCACTCTCATGCCAGGTTCTGCCGCGGCACGACGACCTTCTTGATGATGAGCAGGATCGACGCGGTCACCGGGCACGCGATGAGCGCCCCCAGCAGCCCCAGCAGCGTGCCCCCCACCATCGCCCCGATCAGCACGAGCGACCCCGGGATGCTGATGGCCTTGCCCACGATGCGCGGCGTCAGCACGTAGGCCTCCACCTGCACGTAGACGAGCATGACGATCCCGACGACGAGCGCCGCCGTGGGCGAGGTGAACAGCGACACGGTCGTGACGATGGCGAGGTTGATCACGCTTCCGACGAGCGGGATGAGCGTGATGGGGAACGCGAGCGCGGCCAGGATGCCCGCGTACCGCACGCCGCACACGGTGAGCAGGATGAACGTGAAGACCGCGTTCATGGCCGCCAAGATCACCATGCCGCTGAGGTAAGACCCCACCGACTTCGTGATCTCCTCCGAGATCTCGACGAACCCCGCGCGCTTCGACGCCGGCACCAGCGTGTAGACCGAGGCCTTGATCGACTCCAGGCTCGCCACGAAGTAGAGCGTGAGCACGATCACGAAGATGACGTTGAAGGTGCCGTTGAGGATGTTCACGCCGACGCGCAGCGCTCCCCCGCCGACGGTGACCCACGTGTTGGGGTCGGCGACCGTCGTCTTCAGCCAGTCGAGAGCGGGCACGAGAGCACCGCCGAACTGCTCGTTGAGGCTCACGAACCAGTCCTGCTCGGAGATGTCGTTGAACCCGGCCGGTAAATAGGTGAAGAGCTCGGTGAGCTGATCGACGACGACCGGGATGATGAGCCACAGCAGCAGGAGCACCACCACCACGAACCCCGCCATCACGGTGAGCACCGCCATCGCCCGGGAGAAGTGCCGCCGTTCGAGCCACTGCACCACGGGGTAGAGCCCGAGGCACACGAACAGCGCCACGAAGATGAGGGTGAGCGCGGTCGCCAGCGACGACACCGCGAGCCCGAGCAGCAGGGCGAGCAGCACGCCGAGGGTGGCGACGAAGCCGAAGCGGAAGGGTCCGGCCTGAAGGAGTCGCGGCATCTGCATGTCAGCGCACCTTCTCGAAGGTGAGCGCGAGCTCGGCCAGGAGGCGGGTGCCGAACCCGGTGGCGCCCTTGGGCCGCCAGGAGTCGTCTTTATCGGAGTTCATGGTGCCCGCGATGTCGAGGTGCGCCCAGGGCAGCCCGTCGACGAACTCGTCGAGGAAGAGCGCGGCGATCGTGGCCCCGGCGTACGGGCCTCCCATGTTGGAGAGGTCGGCCACGTCGGAGTCGAGCTGGGGGCGGTACTTGCGCTCGAGCGGCAGCTGCCACACCGGCTCGTCGACGGCGGCGGCCGCGGCCTTGACCTGCTCGGCCAGCGCCTGATCGTTGGCGAACACGGCCGCGGTCGCGGTGCCGAGCGTCATCATCGCGCTGCCGGTGAGGGTGGCGATGTCGACGATCGCATCCGGCTTCTGCTCGGCCGCGAGCGCCAGGGCGTCGCTCATCACGAGCCGGCCCTCCGCATCCGTGTTCTTCACCTCGACCGTCTTTCCGCCGCGGATGGTGAGCACGTCGCCGAGTTTGGTGGCCGAGCCGGAGGGCATGTTGTCGGTGCACATGAGGTAGGCGGTGACCGCCGTCGTGCTGCCGAGCGCCTGGAGCGCGGTCATGGTGCCGACCACGGCCGCGGCTCCCGCCATGTCCATCTTCATGAGGGCGTGCATCGGGTTGGAGGGCTTCAGCGAGATGCCGCCGGAGTCGTAGGTGATGCCCTTGCCCACCAGGGCGAGGTGAGCGGATGCCTCGGCCGGCGTGTAGCGGATGACCACCATCCGCGGCTCCTCCACGCTGCCGGCGTTCACCCCGAGCAGGCCGCCGGCGCCGAGTTCGATGAGCGCCGCCTTGTCGAACACCTCCACCTCGAGGCCGTGGCCGGGGCCGAGGGCGGCCACCGTGTCGGCGAGGTCGGTGGCGGTGAGGTGACCGGGCGGGGTGTTCG
Organism: Herbiconiux moechotypicola; assembly: GCF_024979255.1. Taxonomy (GTDB): domain Bacteria; phylum Actinomycetota; class Actinomycetes; order Actinomycetales; family Microbacteriaceae; genus Herbiconiux; species Herbiconiux moechotypicola. The sequence continues at coordinate 79,979 of NZ_JANLCN010000005.1, read as the reverse complement.
CCAGGTCGCGGGCGAGGTTCTCGGCTGCCGCTAGCACGAGGCCGCGTGCGATGCCGGCGGTCGCGGCTTCGCGGGCGGGCTCGTCGGCGGTCAGCAGCAGTTCGGCGCGCTCGAGCGGCTCGCCCTTCGGCTTCGCCTTGAGGCCGGCGTAGCGGTAGCGGGCGAGCGCGAGGCCCTCGGCGACGGCCTGGCCGACGAGCTCGGGCGTGGTGAGCTCGGCAACGTCGAGCACCAGGCCGACGGAGCCGAACGAGGTCGTGGCGCGGGCGAGCGCCGCAGCGAGATCGCGGATGCGCGTGGTGGCGGCCGCCGGGGACTCGCTGTCGTCGGGGACGCCCGCACCGATCGCCACGAGCACCGGCCCCTCGGCCTGCGGGAGCACCAGGGTCTGGCCGCGCTTGCCGGTGAAGCCGGCGCGGGCGAGCGCGGCGGCGTCGAGCCCGAGCGCGACGGGCACGGCCCCCTCGGCGACCCCGTCAGCGGTGCCGGGGACCACGTGGCCCACGGCGCCGAGGTCGGGCGAGAACGCGGTGACCACGTCGACGGAGGGCACGGCCCGCCTCGACGGGACGGGATCGAAGGTGTCGGGGATGAGCTTGAAGGCGCTGGGCATGTCCGAAGGCTAGCGCCTTCCACCCGGTGCACGCGCGTGTGCGGGAATTAGTTGTGGCTACAAGTGTTTTACTTGTCACCATGACCGCAGCAGACCTCCTCGCCCCCGACACCACGATGGGCGCCGTCACCCTCAGGGTGGGCGACCTCGACCGCATGATCGCGTACTACCGCGATGCCGTCACCCTCGACGTGATCGCCCAGGAGGGCGACACCGCCGTGCTCGGCCGGGGCGGTGTGCCTGCCCTGGTGCTGCAGCACGCGCCCGAGCTGAAGAACCCCGAGCCGCGCTCGGCCGGGCTGTTCCACACCGCGGTGCTGTTCGAGTCGGAGGCGGCTCTCGCCGCGGCCGTCTACTCGGTGGCGACGCGGTTCCCGAACTCGTTCACGGGCTCCTCCGACCACCTGGTGTCGAAGGCGTTCTACTTCAGCGACCCCGAGAACAACGGCGTGGAGCTGTACTGGGACCGCGACCGCACCCAGTGGAGCTGGGCCCACGGGCAGATCGAGATGTCGACCCTCTACCTCGACCCGAACGCCTTCCTGCAGGAGCACCTCACCGACGAGATCGTCGCGAACCCCCGGGTGGGCGGCGCGAGCATCGGCCACGTGCACCTCTCGGTGGGCGACGTGCCGCAGGCCCGCGACTTCTACGTCGACAAGCTCGGCTTCGAGGTCACCACGACCTATGGCCCGCAGGCGCTGTTCGTGTCGGCCGGCGGCTACCACCACCACATGGCCATGAACGTGTGGAACTCGCTCGGCGCGGGGCGGCGCCAGCAGACACTCGGTCTCGGTCAGGTGGAGATCGTGCTGCCCACGGCCGACGAGGTGGCCGCCACCGACGAGCGCCTGCGCCACCACGGCCTCCAGACCGCCGACGACGGCCGCAGCGTGACCGTGAGCGACCCCTGGGACAACACCATCCTCCTCCGCCCCGCCTTCGCCGCCTGACCCCGGCCGGCCCGGCGGCGGAAGGTCAGTCGCGGGGGGAGAGGAGTTCGCGGGCCGCGGCGCGGCCCTCGGGGGTGAAGTCGTAGACGCGGCGCCGGTGGAGCTGGGTGGTGACGCTCTCCTCGACGGTGGAGACGATCCAGCCCTGCCGTTCGAGGCGCTCCAGGATGGGGTACACGGTGCCCGAGGGGCGGCCCGAACGCTTCATGAGCTCGAGACCGAACACCGGGCCCGGGCTCTCGAGCATCAGCCCGAGCAGGTCGAGGGTGGGGGCGGTCACGCGCTTCAGCGGCTCCATGCCCCCACCGTATCGACCTACGCCGTGCGGTGGCGCGACTACTGCTGGATGAACGCCAGCAGGTCGGGGTTGATCACCTCGGCGTGCGTGGTGAGCATGCCGTGCGGGTAGCCCTCGTAGATCTTGAGGGTGGCGTTCTGCAGCAGCTCGGCCTGCTTGAGCGCCGCATCCTTGTAGGGCACGACCTGGTCGTCGTCACCCTGAGTGACGAGCACGGGCACCGAGATGGCCTTGAGGTCTTCGGTCTGGTCGGTCTCCGAGAACGCCTTGATGCCCTCGTAGTGGGCGAGCGCACTGCCCGTCATGCCCTGGCGCCACCAGTTGGCCACCACGGGCTCCGACAGCGTGACGCCCTCGCGGTTGAACCCGTAGAACGGACCGGAGGCCACGGCCTGGAAGAACTCGGCGCGGTTGGCGGCGAGCGCCGCGCGGAACCCGTCGAACACCTCGATCGGGGTGCCGTCGGGGTTGGCGTCGGTCTTCACCATGAGCGGCGGCACGGCCGACACGAGCACGGCCTTCGCCACGCGGCCCTGGGGCTCGCCGTAGCGGGCGACGTAGCGGGCCACCTGGCCGCCACCGGTCGAGTGGCCGATGTGCACGGCGTTGGTGAGGTCGAGGTGCTGCACCACGGCGTCGGCGTCGGACGCGTAGTGGTCCATGTCGTGACCGGTGCCGATCTGCGACGAGCGGCCGTGGCCGCGGCGGTCGCTGGCGACCACGCGGAAGCCCTTGCCGAGGAAGTACAGCATCTGGGCGTCCCAGTCGTCCGACGACAGGGGCCAGCCGTGGTGGAACATGATGGGCTGGGCGTCGCGGGGGCCCCAGTCCTTGTAGAAGATCTCCGCGCCGTCGTCGGTGGTGATGAAGGGCATGTCTCGCTCCGCGTCGTCATGCCGACCGGGCTGAGCGCGGCCGGCGGGTGGTGGTGTCCCGCAGCCCGCGGGACCACCTCCACGCTAGCCCTCGGACGCGCTCGGCACACCGGGTTTCCGGGCCCTGACGGTGACCCCGCCAGGGCCCGGATGCAGCCCGCCTCAGGCGGGCAGCGGCGCCACGTGCGCCAGCGGCGTCAGCAGCGAGGCCACGCGGGCCGAGAGGTCGGCGTCGACGTTCGCCCAGTACTCCAGCACCCGCACCCGGAGCTCGGGGATGGTGACCTTCGACACGTGCCCGGCGATGTTGTTCGCGAGCCGCTCGCGGGCGGCGTCGTCGAGCACCTCGCGCACCAGGGTGCCCGCCTGGCCGAAGTCGTCGTCCTCGGGGTGCAGCGTCGCCGCCGAGCGCACGAGCTCGCCGTCGGACTCCCAGCCCGAGTCGTCGCCGTGCGCCGCGGGCGACGCGTGCGGGCCGCCGAACGAGTTCGGGGCGTACACGGGCGCCGAGGCGTCCCGGAAGCCGAACCGCATCGCGCCGTCCTTCGAGTACGAGTTCGAGTGCAGGGGCGCGTTCACGGGCAGCTGGGCGTGGTTGGTGCCCACCCGGTAGCGGTGCGCATCCGCGTAGCTGAAGATGCGCGCCAGCAGCATCTTGTCGGGGCTGGCCGCGATGCCGGGCACGAAGTTCGAGGGCGCGAAGGTGGCCTGCTCGATCTGCGCGAAGTAGTTCTCGGGGTTGCGGTCGAGCGTCATGGTGCCCACCTCGATGAGCGGGTAGTCGGCGTGCGGCCACACCTTGGTGAGGTCGAACGGGTTGAAGCGGTAGCTCGCCGCATCGGCATAGGGCATGACCTGCACCGAGAGGGTCCAGGTGGGGAACTCGCCCCGCGCGATGGCCTCGGAGAGGTCGCGGATGTGGAAGTCGGCGTCCTCTCCGGCGATCTGGTCGGCGGCGGCCTGCGACAGGATCTCGATGCCCTGGTTGGTCTTGAAGTGGTACTTCACCCAGAACTTCGCGCCGGCGGCGTTGATCCACTGGTAGGTGTGCGACCCGAAGCCGTCCATGTGGCGCCAGGATGCGGGCAGTCCGCGGTCGCCCATCAACCAGGTGACCTGGTGGGCCGACTCGGGCGAGAGTGTCCAGAAGTCCCACTGCATGTCGTGGTCGCGGAGGTTGGTGCCGGGCAGGCGCTTCTGCGAGTGGATGAAGTCGGGGAACTTGATGCCATCGCGGATGAAGAACACGGGGGTGTTGTTGCCGACGAGGTCGTAGTTGCCCTCCTCGGTGTAGAACTTCAGCGCGAAGCCGCGCGGGTCGCGCCAGGTGTCGGGAGAGCCCTGTTCGCCGGCGACGGTGGAGAAACGGGCCAGCATGTCGACCTTCGCGCCGGGCTGGAACAGCGAGGCACGGGTGTAGGCGCTCACGTCGCCGGTGGTCACGAAGGTGCCGAACGCGCCGCCGCCCTTCGCGTGCACGACCCGCTCCGGCACCCGCTCGCGGTTGAACTGCGCGAGCTTCTCGACCAGGTAGTGGTCGTGCAGCACGACGGGGCCGTCGGCCCCGACGCTGTGGGAGTGGTCGTCGCTCGCGACGGGGGCTCCGGAGTTGGTGGTGGTGACGTTGTGGTCGGTCATCGTTCCTCGGTTCCGTATGTCATCGTTCGGGTGATTCGGTGGTGGCGGACTTCTGCGACTGGCACTCGGGGCACAGCCCCCAGAAGGTGATCTCGGCGGTGTCGATGGCGAACCCGCCGGTCGACGAGGGCGCGAGGCAGGGCGCGGCACCGTGCACGCAGTCGATGTCGCCGACCGCCCCGCATCCGGTGCACACCACGTGGTGGTGGTTGTCGCCGATACGCCGCTCGTAGAGCGCGGGCGAGCCTGCGGGTTCGATGCGGCGGATCAGCCCGGCCTCGGTGAGCGCGCCCAGCACCACGTAGGTGGCCTGCAGCGAGATGCCGGGCAGCTGCTGCTGCACCCGGCGGTGCACGGTGTCGGCGTCGGAGTGCGGCATGCCCTCGAGCGCGCCGAGCACCGCCAGTCGCTGACCGGTGACCTTGAGGCCGGCATTCCGGATGCGCGTCTCGAGCTCGGTGGTCATGAGAACGACGATACCCCCAATTATGAATGATTCATAATTAGGAGGTATCGCTCAGGAAGGGTTCACCACTGCCTGGTCAGCTGCCGGGCACCGACGACGCCCTCCTCCTCGAGCAGGACGGCGAGCTGCAGAGTGCTCAGATCGGCCAGGTACGGTCCCATGATCTGGGCACCGATCGGGAGCCGGCTCTCCCGGCCGAGACCGATCGGCACCACGGTCGCCGGAGCCCTCGGCACATTGGTGAGCTTGCTCCACGCCGCGTGGAAGTCCATGGCCCTGGTGCGCGTGCCGTGGAACTCGACCCAGCGCTCGTCCTCCGGCTGCTCCGACAGGGGCGGCGCCGCGCCGAACGTGGCGGGCGCCACCACGAAATCGAGGGTGTCGAAGAGACCGGTCCATCTCTCGCTCAGCCGCTGCTGCTGCTCCCAGGCCGCCCACACCGCCGCGACGTCGAGCCGGCCGCGCCCTGCCGCGGGCTCCAGATTGTGCGCCAGCTCGATGTCTTTCAGCACGTCGAGCAGCTCGAGGGTCGCCGCGGAGCTGAGCGGGGTGCCGCGCAGCTCGGTCACCACGCACCCGGCGTCGCGGAGCGCCCCGGCCAGGGCGGCGAAGGCGGCCCCGGTCTCCTCGTCGATCGGGGCGGACGGCTCCTCGATCCAGAGACCGATCCTGATGCCCCTCAGGCTCCGGTGCCGGGCGGCCGGCAGCACGAGCGACCGACCAGCCGGCACCGGCGTCTCGAGCCCCACCAGTGCCTGGAACAGCAGGAGCAGGTCACGCGGGTGGTCGGCCATCGGCCCCACGGTCGACAGCGACGGCTCCAGTCGCGCATCCGGTCTGCCCGGCATGTGACCGAGCTTCGAGATCAACCCGTTCGTGGGTCGATGACCGTAGATGCCGCACCAGGCCGCGGGCATGCGGATCGACCCGTAGAGATCGCTGCCCAGATCGGCGACGGACATGCCCGAACTCACCGCGACCGCGGCCCCGCCAGACGAACCTCCAGGGGATCGTGAAGGGTCCCACGGATTGCGGGTCACCCCGAAGTCGGCATTGCTCGACTGGTAGTCGTCGAGCATCACGGGCACGTTCGTCTTGCCGAGGATGATCGCTCCGCTGTCGCGGAGACGACGGACCACGGGTGCATCGTGCTCCGGCATCCGGGCGTCGGAGGCGCGGCCGACCGTGGTGCGGAACCCGGCGACGTCGAAGGAGTCCTTGACGGTGACGGGCCAGCCGGCGAGCGGGCTCTGAGGCACCCCGCGGGCGCGGTCGCGGTCGAGCCGCTCCGCCGCTCGCACGGCGGAGTCGAGGTCGCGATCGGTCAGCGCTCCCAGCAGAGGGTCGAGCGAGTCGATCCGGGAGATGCGCTCCGTCACGACCTCCACCGCGGAGAGGTCGCCGCGCCGCAGCGCTGCCGTGATCTCGAAGCCGGCGGGCAGCTCCTCCACCGCGACCCGGGAGCCACGTGCGGCACCCGTGTCGCCGACGACCCGGCTCATCCGTCGCCCAGCTGCCCGAATCGAGCCCGGAGCACCTCGTCGAGCACGGTCGCCGACGCGTACGCCACGGCGGTCACCACGGTGATGAGCACCATGGCCGACCACATGAGCGTGTAGTCGAAACTGCCCGACGCCCGGGAGATCGCGCCGCCCAGGCCGTCTCCGGTGGCGAGCCACTCGGCGAGCATCGCGCCGGTGACGGCGATCGGGATCGCGACCCGGAACGAGGCCGAGATCGAGGGAACCGCGGCGGGGAGACGGAGCCTGACCAGCAGGCCCCACGACCCGCTGCCGTAGGCCTCGAGCAGATCCAGCTGCTCCCTCCGGGCACTCCGCATGCCCTGCAGCATGAGGAAGACGCAGGGGAAGAACACGGCCAGGAAGACGATGACCACGACCGCCCCGAGGCCATTGCCCACCACGATGGTGATCACGGGCGTGAGCACGACGACGGGGACGGTACGGAGCACCAGGAGCAGCGGCGTGAGGGCCGTCTCGAGCAGCTGCACCATCGCGAACGCCGCCGCGAGCAGGAAGGCCGAGACCATTGCGGCCAGCAGACCCACCGACGCGTGGGCGAGGGTCTCGCCCAGTTGCCCGAGCAGCACGGCCCGCCTGCCGGCTCCTTCGGCGCCGTCGGACAGGTAGGCCCAGACGGCCCAGGGCCGTGCCCCGAGCAGCGGGCTCACCCGGAACGATTCCAGCACGGCGATCCAGAGGCCCGTCGCCGCGACGGCCGACACCGCGATGAGGAGGAGCTGGCGCAGAGCGGCGGCGACACCCCGGCTCATGCCCGGACCCGGGCGTACCCTGCCCACGGGGTGAGCATCCGTTCGGCCACTGCGGCGACCAGGTAGGCGAGCAGGGTGACGGCGACCGTGACGAGGGCCAGGTTCCACAGCCGCGCCACACCCATCTGGTACTGCGCGGAGCTCATGGCGACCCCGAGCCCGGTGCTGATGCCCCCGAGGTACTCGCCGATCACGGCGCCGAGGACGGCGGCGGGTACGGCGATCCTGAGGGCCGACAGCATCGACGGCAGCGCGGTCATCGCCCTGACGATCCTGAGCTGCGACAGCCGCCCACCGCCGTAGGCGCGCACCAGGTCGATCGAGGCCGGCGACGCCGACTTCGCCCCCGCGATCACGGAGATGAGCGTGGGGTAGGAGACCAGGAGAGCCGAGAGGAAGACGGCCGAGGCCTCGCCCCCGAAGATGATCATGACGAGCGGACCGATCGCGACCAGGGGAAGGCACTGCGCGATCACGGCGATCTGCAGCACGTGGTGCTCGATGCCGGGGATGACGAGCACGAGGAACGCGGTCAGGAGGGCCACCCCGTTCCCCACGACGAAGCCCAGAGCCGCCCGGCCGAAGGTCGCCGCCGCGTGCAGGGCGTAGAAACCGGGGCCGTCGGCGACGAACTGCTCGGCCAGGCGCGGCGGAGAGGCTAGCGCGGTGACGCCGAAGAGGTCGGCGACGGCCCACCAGGCACCCGCCGCGACGACGGCGACGGCCAGCGGGAGCGCGAGGCGCGTGGCGGTCGCCGTCATGCGGCGCCCGCCGCACCGGGCTCGCCCGATCGTCCGGCGAAGAGGAGTTCGGACAGACGGTCGAACAGCTCGTGGAACTCGGGGCTGCGCATCGTCTCGAGCGTCCGAGGCCGCGGCAGGTCGACGTCGACGATCTCGACGATGCGGCCGGGCCTGGCCGACATGATCGCCACCCGGTCGGAGAGCAGGATGGCCTCGCCGATGCCGTGGGTGACCATGAGCGTGGTGATGCGGCGTTCCATCCAGATGCGCTGGAGCTCCAGGTTCAGCCGCTGGCGCGTCATGTCGTCGAGTGCGCCGAACGGCTCGTCGAGGAGGAGGATCGACGGCTCCGACACCAGCGACCGCGCGATCGACACCCGCTGCCGCATGCCGCCGGAGAGCTGAGCCGGCTTGGCGTGCTCGAAGCCGCCGAGGCCCACCAGGTCGATCAGGTGCTGGATGCGGGCGGGGTCGGCCTTCATCCCGGCCACCTCGAGCGGCAGGCGGATGTTCGAGGTGACGTCGCGCCAGGGCAGCAGCGCCGAGTCCTGGAACGCGATCCCGAGGTGCTGTCGCCGCCAGGCGGCGGTGATCGCCTCGCCGTTCACCGCGAGACGGCCGGAGGTGGGGGTGTCGAGACCCGCGAGCATGCGCAGGATCGTCGACTTGCCGCATCCGGAGGGCCCGATCAGCGAGATGAAGGCCCCGGAGGGCGCCTCCAGGGAGACGCCCTCCACGGCGACGACGGTGTCGCGCCGCACCCGATACGATTTCGACACCGCGTCGAGCAGGATGCCCGGCATCGCGCCCGGCGAGGTGGCGGTCGGCGTGCTCGAGGCAACCGACGGTGTGGTCATGGCGGTGCTCATGGTCTCAACCGAGAAGGTCGGGGTTCTCGGCGTAGATCTCGGCGATCAACGATCCGTCGAACAGCTGCTCCGCGGTGACGTCGAGACCCGCCTCCTGGATGAGTGCGGCGTTGGCGGCGGTGAGCTCGGGGGTGAGGGAGAGGATGCCCGCCGCGGCGGTCTCGGGGGTCTCGATGAGCGGGATCTGGGCGTTCATGGCGAGCATCTGCGAGGCGTCGTCGTAGTTCTGCTCGGCCGCGTACACGCTGTTCGTGATCGAGTTGGCCTCCTCCGGGTGGGCGAGCGCCCAGTACCAGCCCTCGATGGTGCCGGTGAGGAAGGCCTTCAGTTCGGCACGATGGGTCTCGAGCAGGGTGCGGGTGGTCACGATCGGGTCGCCGTAGAGCGGCAGCCCGTTGTTTGCGAGCAGGAACTCCTGGGTCTGGAAGCCGAGCGAGTTGAGCAGGCTCGAACCGACAGTCGTGTACGTGAGCAGGCCGTCGACCTGGCCCGAGGTGAGGATGGAGGAGTCGAAGGTGTAGGGCACGGTGCTGACGGTCGACTCGTCGATGCCGTTCGCGCGCAGGAACTCCTGCCACTGGAGGGTGTCGGTGTCGGGCAGCGCGATGGTCTTGCCGACCAGGTCGGCGGGGGTGTCGATCGGGTTCGACGACATCGAGATCAGCGCGAACGGGTTCTTCTGGTAGGTCGCGCCGATGACGACGAGGTCCCCGCCCTGCTCGATGGCGGCCGCGGTCTTGAACACGTCGCCGATGCCGAGAAGGGCGCTGCCGCTCGTGACCGCCGCCTCGGCCGCCGTGGCCGAGGATCCGCCGGGCGTGAGGGTGACCTCGCCGAGACCGGCCTGCTCGAAGTAGCCCTGCTCGAGGCCCATGTACTCCCCGGCGAACTGGTTGTTGTCGATCCAGCCCAGCTGCATCGTCACGGAGCCGAGGGTGTCGTCCCCGGCGGGTTCCGACGTGGCGGCCGAGGCGCATCCGGTGAGGCTGAGCGCTGCGGCGGCGGCGAGCGCGAGGACGGGTGTGCGGGTGAGTCTCATGGAGGGTCTTCCTGTGCGATCCGGTCGAAGCCGGGAGGGTGAGGTGCAGGACTCCTCTATCCGAACAAACCCGCACGCCCTGCCGTCACGGCACCGCGACGGAATCAGAGCGTGTGGGCGAGCATCCGTTTGTGAATTCTGCGCATGGGGTTTCGCCCGTGTTTCGTCTCTGTTGCCGATGTGCGCGCGAGTCTCAGCCGTGCACGGAGAGCGCGAGCGCGAAGTCCAGACGGTCCTCGGGCGAATCGAGCCTCCGCCCGGTCAGCTCCTCCACCCTCCTCATGCGGTAGCGCAGGGTGTTCGGGTGGATGTGGAGCGCCTCGGCGGCCGTGAGCCACACGCCGTTGGTGGAGAGGAACGTGCGGAGCGACTCGATCAGGGCGCTCCCGTGCCGGCGGTCGTACTCCTCGAGCACACCGAGGAGCGCCGCGTGGAAACTGCTCACCCGATCGGCGTCGATCAGCCCGAGCAGGGATCGGTGGGTCTGCGCCGTCGCGTCCACCCCGAGCACGATCTGCCCGTCGTCGACGATCCCCCGCAACCGGTCGCCCGCTTGCGCGAGGGCCTCGGGCAGTTCGCCGACGTTGCGCACCACGTCGCTCACGCCGACGCGCAACCGCGACCCGCCGAGGAGCCCCCGCGCGTCGCCGAGACGTGCGGCCGCCCGGTCGAGTTCCTCCGCGCCGAGGCGTTCGGGACCGTTGACGAACACGATCGCACGACGGTCGACCGTCGTGCCCAGGGTGACGCCGGGGCCGTCGAACGCCGCAGTCACCATCGCCAGCACGGCCTCGGCGGGGAGGGTGGCATCGCCCGCGGCCGCCACCACCACGCAGGAGGGACGCGAGGGGTTGGCGCCCTCGCTTCGGTAGTGCGCGAAGAGGTCGATCGCGGTCACGCCCTCCTGCCCGAACCGTTGCACCAGCCGGCGCACCCCCTCCCGCGCGCGGGTCTGTTCGAACTGCAGCTCGGCCAGGGCCGCCTCGAGCACGTTGCGCAACGAGAGCACCAGCACGGAGTCGGGCTGGGGCAGCCGCTCGGGGTCACGGTGCCTCACACCGAAGTGAGCGGCCGCCGTGGTGTCTCGCGAGGCGAGCGTCCACACCCGCGTGGCGTCGCCGCCGAGCGCGAGATCGACAGCGTGCGACGGCGAACGCCGTGCCGCGTGCCAGGCAGCGACGGCATCGTCGGCGGCCAGGGGCGCTCCTGCCGAGCCGATCACGGCACCCGCCGCATCCATCAGCCAGCAGTCCACCTCGAACTCGGCCGCGAACTGGCGGAGCACGCTGTCGAGACGATCCGCACCGAGGGGCTGCACCGCGAGCCGCCGCACGAATCCGAACTCCTGGGCGATGGTGCGCGCCACGTCGGACTCCAGCGACTCCAGGATGTACGCGGCGACCTCGCTGTACGCCACGTCGTCGCCGGTCACGATCAGCGGGATGTCCAGGGCGCGGCAGCGGGCGATCACCGCGTCGGGCACGCTCCCGATCTCGAGCAGCCCGATGACGAGCGCCGTCGCCCCGGCGGCGGCGAGAGCCGTCGTGAAACGCTCGACCCCCTCGGGGCTCCGCGCCCACTGGCCGTTGCTGAACACCACGACCCCGTGACCCAGAAAGCGGCCGGGGTCGGTCAGGTCGGTGAGGAACGCTCCCTCGGCTTCGCGCTGAAGCGCCTCCTCGGTGCCGGCGAGCACAGTGAGGTCGAACCCGCTCTCCCTCACGAGCTGTGCGATCCTCACACGGCATTCTCTCGCATCCGGAGCTCGTGAACGCGAGAACCTCCCGGCACCGAGCGGGTACCGGGAGGTTCTCGTCGAGAGGCGGTCAGCGGGTCAGTCGCAGACCGCGAGCTCCTCCACGGCCGGCGACAGGGTGTTCTCGCCACCGAGCAGCGTCACGCCCGTGGCACCCAGCGCGGTGATCTGCGCCAGGGTGTCGGCCGGGATGCACGTGCCGGGCACCGTGAACAGCGGGGCGTCCCACTTCGGGGCCAGGCCCGAGCCCGAGAGCGCGTCGGGGAAGTTCACGCCCGTCGCCAGCAGCACCTGGTCGGCGCTGTCGAAGAAGTGGGCGTTGATGAGCCGCGACGACTCGTAGCGGTCGACCCCGCCGAGGCGCACGGCGTCGGCGATGTCGGAGACGTCGTCGAAGACGCCGGCCGAGACCGAGGTCTCGCCGCCGACGACGGCGATCTCGTCGGCGCCCAGGCCCTCGAGCAGGGCGGTGGTCGCCGCGTCGAGGGTCGAGGCGGTGCCGTTCACGAGCACCACGGGACCGGCGCCGTCGATCGCCGCGCCGGCCGAGAGTGCGTCGGCGAAGTTCGCTCCGGCGGCCACGACGGCCTCGGGGGCTCCCTCGCCGAACGCGGACTCCGCCACGAGGCGCGAGGTCTCGAACCGGTCGGCACCCTGGATGCGGGTCACCGGCGCGATCGCCGAGAGCGCCGTCTCGACACCGGCCGACACCGAGTTCGCCCCTCCGACGACCACGATGCTCTCGGGGTCGAGGCGCGCGATCTCGTCGGCGACCGTGCCCGGCAGCGAGCCCGCCGTCGTGAGCAGGATGGGCGCATCCGCACCGGCCGCGGCCGGCGACGCCGAGAGGGCGTCGGGGAAGGTCTCACCCGCGACGACGTAGACGGTGGATGCGCCCGTGGGCCAACCGGACTGCGAGGCGGCGACCGCCGTGTCGTAGCGGTCGGCGCCCGCGAGGCGGTCGGTCGACGGGAGACCGTCGGGCACCGTGACCGCGACCCGGACGACGGTTCCGCTCGGCTGCGCGGTGAGCACGAGCTCGCTCGCGATGGTGGCGTCGGCGGGCACCTCGGCGGTGACCGTGGCCGCACCGTCGGTGACGGGCACGTCGGCGAAGGTGGCGGCCGAGCCCTCCCAGCTCACCTCGAGCGAGGTGTTCTGGGGGCTGCCGAGCGAGGTGAGGTCGAGACCCGACACCGTGGCGGAGACGTCTTCGCCGATCGAGGCCGACTCGGTCGCATCCGTCAGCCCCACCGCGTGGCGGGCGAAGTCGGGCGCCAGGCCCGGGTTGGCCTCGAGGTAGGCGATCCACGCGTCGCGGTCGATGAGACCGGAGTCGCGGGTGTCGGTGCCGGCCGTGAACTCACGGAAGTTGTCGCCGCCCTGGAGCAGGAAGTTGAACGACCCGATCCGGTAGGAGGCGGCGGGGTCGATCGGCTCGCCGTCGATCCAGATGCCCGTGATGTGCGAGCCCTGCGCCGCGGCGGCGTCGTAGGTGTAGCTCACGTTGTCGGAGAGGCCGAGCTGCAGGTAGGGGCGCGACGGGATGGTGCCGTCGGCGTTGGTCTGCCACTGCTGCTCGAGAACGGTCTTGAACTGGGCGCCGGTGAGGCTCGTGGTCCAGAGGTTGTTCACGAAGGGCAGCACCGCGTTGGCCTCGGCGTAGGTGATGACGCCGTCCTCGCCCTCGAAGAGCTCGGCGCGGAGACCACCGGGGTTCACGACGCCGATCTGGGCGCCGCCGCGGTCGGCCGAGCCGAGGCTCGACACGAGCGAGTTCGCCACGAGGTTGCCGAGGGTCGACTCGGAGGCGCGGTCGTCACGGGTGCCGCCGGTCCACACGCCGTCGACGTACGATCCGCCGCCGAACGCGGTGGTGATGTCGGCCGTGACCGAGCCCTTGGGCTGGCTGCCGATCACCTCGGCCGCGGCGAGCGCCGCGTCGACCGTGGCCTTCACCTCGGCCACGCGCGGGTACTCGGCCACGAGGGCGGCGTCGTCGACCGTGGTGCGGGCGACGTTCTGCGCCGTGTAGCTCTCCAGCGTGCCGGTCTCGGCGTCGAGGGTGAGCACCACGTTGCCGATGTTCTCGCCGTAGCTGCCGGTCTGCAGCACGGGGCGGGTGACGCCGGTCTCGCCGGGCAGGGGAGCGTCCCAGGCGTACTGCTTGTGGGTGTGGCCGGTGAAGATCGCGGCCACCTTGGCCGAGGTCTCGGTGACGATGGAGGCGAAGGCGCCGCCCGCGGCGACCTCCTCCTCGAGGGTCGCGCCGTCGGGGGTGCCCGCTCCGGCGCCCTCGTGGTAGGCGGCGATGATGACGTCGGCCTCGCCGTTGGACTCGTCGCCGTCGGTGAGCTGGTCGGTGACGCGGTTCACGGCCGCGACCGGGTCGCCGAACGAGAGGGTGGAGATGCCGCCGGGCGACACCAGCGTCGGAGTCTCCTCGGTGACGGCGCCCACGATCGCCACGGTCAGGCCGTCGACCTGCTCGAGCGCGAACTCCGGCAGGGCCGGGGTCTCGGTGCCGGCGAGGTAGACGTTCGCGCCCAGGTAGTCCCACTCGGCGTTGGGGCCGTCGCCCACGATGCGGTCGGTGAGGTCGGCGAAGCCGCGGTCGAACTCGTGGTTGCCCACGGCGCTGGCCGAGAGCTCGAGCTCGTTGAGCACGTCGATGGTGGGCTGGTCCTCGGCCGACGCCGAGGCGAACAGCGAGGCGCCCACGTTGTCACCGGTGGAGATGAACAGCGAGTTCTCCTCGCCGCCCTGCTCGCGCAGCTGCTCGATGGTACCGGCGAACTTCACGGTGTTGGCGTCGATGCGCCCGTGGAAGTCGTTGATGTCGATCAGGTTGAGCTCGACCGTTCCCTCGGCCGGCGCCGCGGATGCGGACGAGGCGAACCCGACGAGGGGCGCGGCGAGCAGCGCACCTCCGAGGAAGGTCGCGAGCGCCGCCTTGAGCGGCCTCGTGGGTGGCTGTGACATGTGTCTCCTCATCGCTTTCTCGTGCAGTGGTCCGGGTGAGTCAGTGGTCGGGTGGGTCGGGATGCTCAGCCGACGGCGCCGCAGGCGTCGAGCTCGGCGACGGCCGGCGTGAGCGTCGACTCGCCTCCGAGCAGCGTCACCTGGCCGGCGCCCAGCTCGGCGATCAGGTCGAGGGTCTCGAGCGGCACGCAGTCGCCGGGCACCGTCAGCAGCGGAGAGCCCAGGTGGGCCGCCAGCGCCGAGCCGGCCAGCGCATCCGGGAACGACAGCCCGGTCGCGAGCAGCACCCGGTCGGCCGCGTCGAAGAAGTGGGCCGTGATGACGCGTGACGAGTCGTAGCGGTCTGCGCCGCCGAGCCGCTCGGCCGGGGCGATGACTCCCGCCTCGGCGAGGATGCCGTCGGAGACCGAGGCAGGACCGCCCGCGATGTCGATCTCGTCGGCACCGAGCGCGGCGAGCAGCTCGACCGTGGCGTCGTCGAGCCCGCCGGCGGCTCCGTCGACCAGCAGCACGGGGCCGGCCGAGCCGACCGCGGCACCCGCCGAGAGAGCGTCGGCGAAGTTGGCGCCCGCCGCCAGCACGGCGACCCCGGCCCCGTCGGCACCGAAGGCCGCCTCGGCCACGGCGCGGGAGGTGGCGTAGCGGTCGGCGCCCTCGAGGCGGGTGACCGGCGCCACCAGCCCGAGGCTGTCGGCCACCGCGGGCGACACCGAGCTCGCTCCGCCCACCACCACGATCGACGACGGTTCGAGGCGGGCGAGCTCGGCCTGCACCGCGGCGGGCACGCCGCCCTGCGGCACGAGCAGCACGGGTGCACCCGCCGCGGCGGCGGCCGGAGCCGCGGAGAGCGCATCCGGGAACACCTCGCCCGACACCACGTAGACCGTGTCGGCACCCTCGGGCCAGCCCGCGAGCGAAGCCGCGACCGCGCTCTCGTAGCGGTCGGCACCCGAGAGGCGGTCGGTCACCGGCTCACCGGGCTCCTCCGGCCCGGTGCCGGTGAGCTCGTAGCCCACCACCACGGGGTCGTGGTCGCTCGAGCGGTAGACGCTCTCGTCGTAGAAGTCGGTGGCGTTGTAGTTGTAGCGGCTGTACTCCTTGGCGATCGACTCGCCCGAGTTGATGTTCCAGATGTCGACACCGGTCACCTTCTCGGCCGCGGTCGGCGAGGCGTAGACGTGGTCGAGCGAGCCGCTCTGGCCGCTGAACGAGTAGCTGTACTCCGCGGCGCCGTCATCCCCCGTGCCCGCACCGAGGTCGGTGTAGCCGGCGTCGGTGATCGCCACCGCCGGGTCCTCCATCGTGTAGGCGTTGAAGTCGCCGATGAGGAAGACGTCGGTGGTGCCGAGCTCGGTCTGCAGCCCGTCGGAGAAGGCGAGCAGGGCGTTCGCCTGCGCCACCCGCGAGGCGTTGGATCCGCCCTGGCCGTCGCCCTGGTCGGCGTCGGCACCCTCGCCCGAGCTCTTCGACTTGAAATGGTTCACGATCGCGAGGAAGGCATCGCCGCCGCCCGCCGGCTCGAACTCCTGGGCCAGCGGTTGACGTGCGTTGTCGAACGCCTCATCGAGAAGAACCCGGGATGCGCCCACCGGCGACACCGCGGACGGCTTGTAGATGAAGGCGGTGCGGATGACGTCTTGCGCCTCCACGTCGGGCAGCGCCGACGCCTCGGGCGAGGCCACGTAGGCCCAGGCGTCCTCGCCGTCGGCGAGGCCCGCGTTGAGCGCGTCCACGAGCGCGGCCAATGAGGTGTCGCGGTCGTCGCCGAACTTCACCGAGTTCTCGATCTCCTCGAGCGACACCACGTCGGCACCGAGGCCGTTGATGGCGGCCACGATCTTCGCCTGCTGCCGCTCGAGGTCGTCGGCCTCCGCCGCACCGCGGGCGTCGCAGCCGTCGTCGACGGTCACGTTCGCGCCGTCGCGGTCGGTGTAGAAGGTGCAGCCCTCGAGCGAGTCGCCCGTGGTGGTGAAGTAGTTCAGCACGTTGAAGCCGGCGATGCGGATGTCGCCGCCCACCTCACCCGGAGCCGCCGGCCGCACGTCGGTGAACTCGGCGGGCAGGGTGCCACCGGCCACGAGCTGGGAGGTGGGCTGGAACTTCCAGGCACTGAAGCGGTAGTCGAGCACGACCGGCTCGGTGAAGGTGGCGGTGGAGCCGACGGTGATCGTGGGCACGTCGGTGAGGTAGGGGAGCGGGATGTCCTTGTTGGCGTCGGCGCCGAGGAAGTCGATGCTCGACCCGTCGTCGAGGGTGACCGCGCGGGCGGCGTTGTCGGCCACGGCGGCGTCGTAGGCCGCCGTGCCGGGGCGGGCGATCTCGGTGGGCGTGATGAGCGGGGTGTCCCCGACCGCGAGGCCGATCTCGGCGTACTGGTTGGTGCTGTAGGTGTTGGAGACGGTGAAGTCGCCCTGCGGCAGCAGCAGCATGCTCTCGAGGGTCTCGCGGCCGGCGGCGTCGCCGGGCAGCACGATCTCGGCGGGGAGCACCGGCTCGGCCTCCTCGTCGAGCACCACCGCGTCACCCGCGCCGACGGTGAGCTCGGTGAGCCCGAAGTACTCGGAGACGACGCCCGTGACCTGCACGTAGTCGCCGATCTCCACCTCGCCGACGGTGGCGGAGGAGTAGACGAAGATGCCGTCGGAGGCGGTGTGCGCGGCGAGATCGAGTTCGCCGCCCGTCCCCGGCGTCTGGAGGGTGTAGCCGCGGAAGCCGCCGGTGGGGTAGGCGGCGGTGACGATGCCGGAGGTGGTGACCTCGGGCTCGTCGTCGGTGGCGAACGGCGAGGAGTCGCCCGTGCCCTGCAGCTCGGCGATGGTGTGGGTATCGCCCGCGGCGGCGACCGCGGCAGCCGGGGCTGCGGCCGCCGCTGCGGGCGCGATGCCCGGCAGAGGGGCGGCGGATGCGGGGGCGACGGCCCCGAGGCAGGCCGCGAACAGCACTCCCCCGGCGATCGACGCTGAAACGGCCAGGTGCGGTCTCCGTGAGGGCAGCTGCATGCGGCCCATGCTAGGAGGGTTCGATAACGAAAGAAAGACTAAACATTTCCAGCAGGTTAACTCAATAAAACTGAATGAACGTCACCCCTATGGGGGGCATCAGGCTAATGGGCTCGAGGGGCCGCGTGCAACCCCTTGCGCCCGGCTGATGCCGGGTAGACTTGAGCGGTCCTCCCCGCCGCCCCGCCGAAAGCTGGAGTCCCCGTGCCGAAGATCGTCGTCGACGTGATGCCCAAAGCCGAGCTGCTCGACCCCCAGGGCAAGGCCGTGGCAGGAGCCCTCGGGCGCCTCGGCCAGAGCGCCTTCACCGACGTGCGGGTGGGCAAGCGCTTCGAGCTCACGGTCGACGGCCCGGTCGACGAGACGGTGCTCGCCAGCGTGCGCGAGATCGCCGACGAGCTGCTGTCGAACCAGGTCATCGAAGACGTCGTGAACATCACCGTCGTCGACGAGGCCGGTGCCCACAGCGCGAGCGGCGCATCCGGAGCCCTCGCGTGACCCGCGTCGGCGTCGTCACCTTCCCGGGCTCGCTCGACGACCGCGACGCCCAGCGCGCGGTGCGCTTCGCCGGCGCGGAGGCCGTCGCCCTCTGGCACGGCGACCACGACCTGCAGGGCGTCGACGCCGTCGTGCTGCCCGGCGGCTTCAGCTACGGCGACTACCTGCGCTGCGGCGCCATCGCCTCGCACTCGCCGATCATGCGCGAGGTCGTGGCGGCGGCGGAGCGCGGCGTGCCCGTGCTCGGCATCTGCAACGGCTTCCAGATGCTCACCGAGGCGCACCTGCTGCCGGGCGGACTCATCCGCAACGACCACGGCTCGTTCATCTGCCGCGACCAGGTGCTGCGCGTCGAGAACACCTCCACCGCCTGGACGAACGGGTACACCGCCGGCCAGGAGATCACCATCCCGCTGAAGAACGGCGAGGGCGGCTACATCGCCTCGGCCGAGACCCTCGAGCGGCTCGAGGGCGAGGGGCGCGTGGTGTTCCGCTACGTCGGCGTGAACCCCAATGGCTCCCTCCACGACATCGCCGGCATCGCCAACGAGCGCGGCAACGTGGTGGGCCTCATGCCGCACCCCGAGCACGCGATCGAGGCCGGCTTCGGCCCCGACACCCCCGCCGCCATGCGCTCGGGCGTCGACGGCCTCACCATGTTCACCTCTGCCCTCACGGCCCTCCTCGCCGCCTGACCTCGGCCCCACCGCCTGCGCCGCACCACCCGCGGCTCCGCCGCGCCCACTTCGCCACGCCAGACCGCACCCGGCGCCATAGTGGGCCCGATCGCCGTCTCACGTGGCGAAGTCGTCGCCCAGCGAGACGCGCGTCACTCGCCGGTGGCGCCGTCGAGGAGTTCGCGGAGGATGTCGATGTGGCCGAGGTGGCGGGCCGTCTCCTCGGTGAGGTGCAGCAGGATCCAGCGCAGGGTGAACCGCCCTTCCTGGGCGGCACTGCGGTCGTCGAGGTGGAAGCGCGCGGCGACCTCGCGCGACTCGGCGCAGGCGGCCTCGTAGTCGGCGATGATGGCGGCCAGGCTGTCGTCGGCCGTCACCCGGAACTCGCCGTCGGGGTCCTCCTCCGACCATCGGTACGGCACGCCCTGCTCCCCCGCCAGGTCTTCGCGCATCCACGAGCGCTCGACGTCGGCGAGATGCCTGATGAGCCCCGATACCGTCGTGATGCTCGGCAGCAGCTGCTTCGCCGCATCCGCGTCGCTCAGCCCGGTGGCCTTCCACACCACGGAGGCGCGCTGGAAGTCGAGGAAGCCCTCGATCGACTCCCGTTCGCCGCCTCGCTCGGGCGCCTGCGGGCGGTCGTCGTCGGGGAGGGTGCCGGTGCTCGTGCCGCCGCTCGTCATGCCTCGACCGTACCCGCCGTCGCGCGCATCCGGAACCGTGTGTTCCGTTCACCTGCGACCTGCATAATGTGCCTCATGGCGAAGAAGACGAAGACCGCACTGAAGGAGCTCGTCAAGGCTCTCGAGAAGCACGTCGAGGTGCTCGACGACCCGAAGAGCACCCGCGGCAAGCGCGACCGCGCTACCGCCCGTGTGCGCAGCGCCGCGATCGCGTACTCCTCGGTGCTGCACTCGCGCACGGGGAGCGAGAGCCCGTTCCTCGACATCCCCGATCCCGGTCTCGACGCCCAGACGGTCGCGTCACTCAAGGCCGAGAAGGATGCGCTGGTCGCCAAGCGGTCGTCCAAGCACTCCTCCTGAGCGGGCCCGATCGTCCAGGCCGACCTGTTCGGGAAGGTCTCGGCCGGCTCGTGGTTGTATCAATACGTAAGTATTGAAATGCCCGGATGCGCGCGGCTGGTCGTCGCGGGTGGTCCGGGTCGACACGAGTGAGGAAGTGGTCGTCGTGGCCAGGTTCGACAACAAGGTGGCGATCGTCACCGGCGGTGGAAGCGGAATCGGAGCGGAGATCTCACGCGAGCTCGCCGCACAGGGCGCCGCCGTGGTGGTCACCGACATCAAGCTGGAGGCCGCCCAGACCGTGGTCGACGAGATCACCGCCGCCGGAGGCAGGGCAGCGGCCTTCGCGCAGAACACGGCGAAGTGGGAGGACTCGGAGGCGGCCGTCGCTTTCGCGCAGGAGACTTTCGGCGGCCTGCACCTCGCCGTGAACAACGCCGGCATCGGCGCGGCGCCCCAGCCCATCGGCGAGTACGACATCGCCGCCTGGGACCGCGTGCGCGCGGTCGATCTCGACGGCGTGTTCTACGGCCTGCGCTTCCAGCTGCCGGCCATCGTCGCCTCCGGCGGCGGCGCGATCGTGAACATGGCGTCGGTGCTCGGCTCCGTGGGCATCGCGCAGAACGCCGCCTATGTGGCGAGCAAGCACGCGCTGCTCGGGCTCACCAAGGTGGCCGCGCTCGAGTACACCGCCCAGGGCGTGCGCACCAACGCGGTGGGCCCCGGCTTCATCGACACCCCGCTCGTGCGGGCGAGCCTCACCCCCGAGGCGCTCACCGCGCTCGAGGCCGAGCACGCCACCGGCCGCCTCGGCACCGACAAGGAGGTCGCGGCGCTCACCCTCTTCCTCCTCAGCGACGAGGCCTCGTTCATCTCGGGCAGCTACCACCTCGTCGACGGCGGCTACTCCGCCCACTGACCGGTCGGCGGATGCGCGGTCGCCACACCGCGCATCCGCCGGGCCCGCCCGAACACGAGGGTGCGCTGCACGGCGAAGCCCGCGAGGTAGAGCGTGAGCTCGACTCCGACCTTGGCCACGAGCAGGGGCACGCCGAGCGCGACGGCACCGCTGAGCAGCGCGTAGTTCGCCGCGAGCAGCACGACGGCGAGCGCCGCGTACCGCAGGGCGGCATCGGCGAGCGAGCGTCGGCCGGCACCGGGTCGGACACCAGGCCCCGAGAACACGAGCCGCCGGTTCACCGTGAAGTTGACCGCGGCGCTCACCAGCCGCGCCCCCACCACCCCCACGAGCAACGACCCCGTGGTGGCCACGAGCAGCTGCAGCATCAGCAGGTCGATCGCGAACGCCGTCAGCGACGACAGCACGAACCGTGCGAACGGTCGCAGCACCCGCACCGAGTCGACGACCGGCCTGAAGTGCGACGAGGCGTTGTGCTCGAGGTACACCGTCTCGATCGGCAGTTCCTCCAGCCGCACACCCTCATCACGCGCAGCGAGCAGCATCTCGAGCTCGTACTCGAACCGCTCGCCCTTCACGGTGAGCAGCCACGGCAGCACGCTCGGCGGGTACGCCCGCAGGCCCGTCTGGGTGTCGTGTACCCGGATGCCGGCGGCCGCCGAGAACAGACGCCTCGAGACGGCGTTGCCGAGCCGGCTGCGCGCCGGCACGCGGCCCGAGAACCGCCGCCCGCCGAGCACGATCACCCGCTCGTCCGCGGCGCCGTCCGGGGGCTGCGCTTCCGGCGCGTGCTCGAGCCCGCCGACGGCACCGCCGCCGCCACCGCGACCGCCCGCACCGCCGCCCGCACCCCCGCCCGCGCCGCTCGCCACGAGCATCCGCTCCACCCGCACCGGCGCATAACTCTCCGCCCGCTCGGCGACCCGCACGATGTCGGGCACCCGGTGCTGCCCGTCACTGTCGGCGCACACCACGGTCTCGCCCGGGTGGTGCTCCAGCACGTGCGCGAAGCCCGCCTTGAGCGCCGCCCCCTTGCCGCGGTTGACGGCGAAGCCGATCACCTCGGCCCCGCGCGCCCGCACCGCGTCGAACACCAGCCCGTAGCCCGGCCCGCTGCCGTCGTCGACCACCACGACCGTCGCCTCCGGCACCGTGGCGACCAGCTCGTCGACGAGGTCGAGCAGCCGCGCATCCGGCTCGTAGGAGGGCACGAGCACGATCACGACGCGCTCCCGGCGATGTAGAGGATGTCGGAGGTGCCCCGCTCCTCGCCCTTGCCGAGCGGATCGTTCACGAGCTCGCCGTCGAAGTACATGGTCGACGAGCCGCCGCCGTCGAGGTTGTAGGCGGTGGTGGCGCCGAGCGACTGCATGATCTCGGCCAGCCCGGTCATGGTGACACCGGTGCTGTAGCCGGGGCTGCGCCCGTCGACCACCACGAAGACGAGGTGGTTCTCGTCGATCACCCCCACCGCCGTGCGCGGCTGCTCGCCCTGGATGGAGTGGTTGCCGAAGTTCGTGTCGACCTCGACGTCTTCGATGCCGTCGACGATCTCGCCGTCCTCGACGATCGCGGGGCCGAAGCTCAGCGTGTTCCACACCCCGTCGGCCACCAGCTGCTCGGCCGTGGTGGTGGTCTCGTCGTACACCTCGACGGTGCCGTCGGTGTAGAACGCGAGGCCCTCGCGGGCACCCTCGTCGCGGTAGACGACGCCGTTGCGGATGACGATCCCGGTGTCGCGGAAGCCGTAGTAGTCGCCGTTGATCGCGAAGATCGCGCCGTTGTCCTCGGCCGTCTCCGAGGTGGTCTCGGTGATGTTCTCGCCGAAGGAGTTCTGCGCGAACGCCGAGCGCAGCACGGTCGCGTCGGAGAGCGTGACGTCGGCGACGTAGTACGTGACGGTGTCATCGCCCGAGCCGGTGACGACGGTGGAGATCTCGATCGAGGCGTCGTCGGAGGTGTAGCTCGTGCCCGTGACGGTTCCGGATGCGGCGGTGCCGTCGGTCGCATCGGTCGCGGCCTCGTCGGTGCCGGTTCCGGTGCCGGCCTCGGACGTGTCGCCCGAGTCGCTCGTGCCGGACTGAGCGGCTTCGTAAGCGTCGACGTCGGAGATCTCGACGTGCTCGATGACGTAGCGGTCGAGCGCCCACGTCGCCCCGCCGCCGAGCGTGAGGGCGACGGTGAGCGCCGAGGCCGCGATGACCACCGTGCGGCGACGGGGGCGCCGGAGTGTGCGGGGTGTGCGGTTCATACCCCCTTTGCTACGCGCCGATCTCAGGCGCCCCACTCGGGCGGGCTCGCGGGAGCCTATGAGTCCCTATGAGCCCACCAAGAGCCGCGAGCCCGCCACGGGTGCTCTACTGCGGCGCGCTGCCGCCGTTCACCATCCACACGATCCCGAACTTGTCGGTGAACTGGCCGTAGTAGTCGCCCCACGGGGCCTTCTCGAACGGCACGAACAGGGTGCCGCCCTCCGACAGACCGTCGAAGTAGCCGCGCAGCTCGTCGATGTCCTCACCGCTGATGGCGATGGTCACGTTGGTGCCCGGCGTGTAGTCCATTCCGGTGGGGGTGTCGGAGCCCATCAGCACGAGTCCGCCGGGCGTGACGAGCTGGGAGTGCATGACCAGACCGCCCTCGCCCTCTGCGACCGGCATCTGGAAGTCGTCGAAGGTGCTCGCGGTGAGTTCGCCGCCGAGCACCGACCTGTAGAACTCCATCGCCTCCTTGGCCTCGCCCTTGAAGCTGATGTACGGGTTGAGATTCGTGCTCATGGCGGCTCCTCACGGTTCGGCGCCGGTCACCGCGACCGCGCGCTCGACAGCACTCTATCGCCCCATGTGAACGCTGTACACATACCCGTGGTGAACAGCCGGTGAGACGGCGCAGCGCGTCGGGCGGCCCGGAATCATGCCGATCGAGGGGCCTTCGAGGTGGCGAAGCGCCTCGGTCACACGGCGGCAACTGACGCGAAACAGGCCCGCCGTACGCTTCGGGCATGAGCTTCTCACCCGACCGCCGTGCCCGCGTGGTGATCTTCTCCGGGCCGCGCGCGACCATCCAGAACAGCGCCGCGCTCCGCACCAGCCAGTCGGTGCGCCGCGCCAGGGGCCTGAGCGGTGCCGACGACACGCAGCCCGAGTCGCTGCGGTCGCAGCATCTCGCCGCGCCCGTCACCGCGTACGTCGCGGCCTTCTCCGCGCATCCGCTCGAGCGCGACTCTGCCGAGCTCTACGGCCCCGTCGACGGCTGGCTCGACCCCGCCACCGGGGAGTTCAGTGAGACCGAGATCGCCGGCGGCACCGCGGTCTACAAGGTCACCCTCGACCCCGCCGACGGCCCCTTCCCGCTCCCCTACGCGGCCACCCAGGCCAACGGCGAGCCCTGGAACGGCCCCTTCGACGACAACGGCACCGCACGCCAGCTCTTCTACCCCGACGCCTCGCGCATCGTGAACGAGATCGACCACTTCGGCCTCGACGGCTACGGCGCCAACAACCTGATGGGCGAGCTCGCCGACTTCGACTTCGTGCGGGCGGCCCCCTCGGGCGGCTACACGAAGGGGCAGGCGGCGGCCGACCGCACCGACACCCCCACCCCCGCCGGTTTCCGCGGCGAGCCGGGCGACCTCGCCCCCGAGGTGCTGGGCGAGAACTTCTTCCCCTACATGCCGATGCGGCAGGAGCCCGCGCTGCCCACGCTCGCGACGCTCACCAACATCGTCTACGAGACCCTCGCATCCGGCGACTACGACGGCGCCATCTGGCTCGAGGGCAGCCCCACCACCGAGGAGACCGTCTACTGGTTCAACCTCCTCATCCCCACCCGCCGCCCCCTCATCGGCAACTGCTCGCAGTACGGGCACGGCGTGTTCGGCAACGACGGCGACCACAACCTCGTGCAGTCGACCGCCTACATCGCCTCGCGCGTGTGGGCCGACGAGAACGGCGACGACCGCGTGGGCACCGTCATGATCCAGAACGGGCAGGTGTTCACCTCGCGTGAGGTGATGAAGGCGGATGCGCGCCCCGGCGGCTACGTGGCCTGGGGCGGGCACGGGGGCATCGTGGGCAACACCGTCGAAGACCCGGTGCTGCAGTTCGTGCCGGTCGCCAAGCACACGCACACCTCGGCTCTCACGCTCGACCGGCTGCCCGCATCCGTCACCGGCCTGCACGGCGAGCCCGTCACGACGCTCTCGGAGAAGGGGCACCTGCTGCCCGAGGCGATGCCGAAGGTGACCGTGGCGCGCTACGTGAACTACGGGCAGGACGACTTCTCCGACTCCGCCGACAGTGAGGTCGAGATCCTCGCCCGCATCGAGAAGAACCTGCGCGACCACCCGCTCGCCGGGATCGTGGCCGAGGGCTCCGCACCCTACGGAGGCGTATACGAGTCGATGCGCGCCGCGCTGCTGCAGGCCGTGTTCCGCGGCATGCCCGTGGTGTCGGTCGGTCGCGGCGGCGGGGGCTACGCCTTCGCCATGGCGACGCTCGGCGGCCTGCTCATCCGCGGCAGCAACCTCTCGGCGCCCAAGGCGCGCATCCTGCTCATGGCGGCGCTGCTGAAGTTCGGCGCCCTGCCGGTGCCGGCCGACCCGGATGCGCCCACCGAGGCCGAGCTCGCCGCCATCCGCTCGAAGGTGGCCGAGTACCAGACCGTCTTCGACACCCACTGATCCGCTCGCCGCCCGCCCACCCGAAACCCGATTGGAACATCCCATGGTCAGCTACGGCGTCTTCCTCCCCGTCGGCAACAACGGCTGGATCCTCTCCACCACCTCGCCGCAGTACGAGCCCAGCTTCGCGCTGCAGCGCACGATCGTGCAGAAGGCCGAGCAGCACGGCTTCGACTTCGCCCTCGCCATGCTCAAGTACCGCGGCTACGGCGGCGAGACGCAGCACTGGAACCACACCATCGACCCGATGACGCTGATGGCGTCGCTCGCGCCGCTCACCTCCACCATCAAGCTCTACGCCACCGTGTCACCGCTCAGCTACAACCCGATCGTGGTGGCGAAGATGGCGCAGCTGATCGACGAGGTGTCGGGCGGCCGGTTCGGCATCAACCTGGTGGCGGGCTGGAACCGCAGCGAGTACGCGCAGATGGGCGCCTGGCGGGGCGACGACTACTACGGTTACCGCTACGACTTCCTCTCGGAGTTCACACAGATCCTGCTCACCGCGTGGGAGACCGGGCACGTGACCTTCCACGGGAAGTACTTCGACATCGAGGACTGCGAGGTGCTGCCGAAGCCGGTCGGGCACGTCGATCTCATCTCGGCCGGCACCTCGTCGCGCGGCCGCCGCTTCGTGGCCGAGTACGCCGACTACCACTTCGGCGCCGGGTCGGACGCCGCCCAGGTGGCCGCCTCGAACGCCCTGCTCGCCGAGGCCAGCGAGAGCCTCGGCCGCACGCCGGGTGCCTTCGCGCAGACCCTGGTGGTGCTCGGCGACACCGACGCCGATGCGGCACGCAAGGTGGAGCTCTACCAGAAGGGCGTCGACGTGGGCGCGGTGCAGGGCATGATCCGCGAGTACTCCAACGACACCTCCACCGACGGCTCGAGCGCCATGGTGGTGGAGAGCCACAAGGCCGACATCTCGCCCTTCTACGGCGGGGGCGCGCTGGTCGGCTCGCCGCAGACGGTCGCCGACCACCTCAACGCCATCGCGGCCGTGCCCGGCACCGCGGGCGTCATGCTCACCTTCGACGACTTCGTGGAGGGCATCGACCGCTTCGGCACCGAGGTGATGCCGTTGCTCGACCACCTGCCGACCCGCACCGCCGCCGCACCCACCGCCGCGACCGCGCCCACCGTCTCCGCCCCGAAAGGCTGACCCGTGCCCTACCAGATGAGCCTCGCGCTCGACCTCTCGTTCTCGCACCACCAGGGTCGCTGGCGCCTCCCCGGCTCCTGGGCCGGGCGCGACTTCCCCGACCTGCGCATGTACCGCGAGCTGCTGCTGGCCGCCGAGCGGGGCTGCCTCGACATGGTGTTCTTCGGCGACGGCACGGGCATCCCCTCCACCTACGGCGGCACCATCGACCCCGCCGTCGAGTGGGGCATCGGCTTCCCCCGCCAGGACATGAGCCCGTTCATCGCGGCGCTCGCGCAGGAGACCACGAACATCGGGTTCGGACTGACGTATTCCTCCACGTTCATGCATCCGTTCTACGTGGCGCGTCTGCTCAACTCGCTCGACATCGTGACAAAGGGCCGGATGGCCTTTAACGTGGTCACCTCGTCGAGGGTGGCGGATGCGGCCAACTACGGCTTCGACGCGCTGATGGACCACGACGAGCGCTACCGCCGCATGGAGGAGTTCGTGCATGTGTGCCAGGAGCTCTGGCGCAGCGTCGACCAGGACGCGTTCGTGTGGGACCGCGAGAGCGGTATGGTGGCCGAACCCGGCAGCATCCGGCCCATCGACCATCACGGCGAGTTCTTCGACGTGGCCGGCCCCCTCAACACCGTGCCGAGCCCGCAGCAGGCGCCCGTGCTCATCCAGGCGGGCGGCTCGCCCCGCGGCATCCGCGCCTCGGCCGGGTTCGCCGACGTGGTGTTCGGCGGTGCGTTCTCCGACGCCGACCGGCAGCGCCACCGCAGCATGCTCGACGAGGAGCTGCTGGCCGCCGGCCGCGACCCCTCGCGCGTCGGCATCCTCTGGGACCTCCACCTCATCGTGGGCGACACCCCCGACGAGGCCCGCCGGCGCAAGGAGCAGCTCGCCGAGCTGCTGCCGCCCGAGGCCTCTGCGGCGCAGTTCGCCCACAACACCGGCTACGACTTCGCGCAGCTGCCCGCGCGCTTCACACTCGAGGAGCTGAAGGCCGAGGTGATCGCCAAGCAGGCCAGCCCGATGGGCTTCCGCGACCTCGAGAACGAGTACGGCGCCACCACCGAGCTCACCCGCGAGGAGTTCTTCGACGGGCTCTGGAAGGTGGCCACCGGCTACGAGCACACCGTCGCGGGCAGCGCGGCCGAGGTGGCCGACTACCTCGAGGAGTCCTACGAGGCATCCGGCAGCCGCGGCGGGTTCATGATCGCCCATCCGCAGGTGACCCCGCGCGACCTCATCGACGTGGTAGGGCTGCTCGTGCCCGAGCTGCAGCGGCGCGGTCGCTTCCGCACGGCCTACGACGGATCGACGCTCCGTGAGACGCTGGGAGTGCCGGCGTTCTCCTAGCCGGCACCGGATGCGCGACCGCCCGCCGCCGTCGCCGCACGACCCGAGAGGGGAGTTGAGTGGACCAGCCGAGACGGCGCACCTTCACCGACGACAAGATCCTCGACCTGGGCCAGCATCGCCGGCAGGACGAGGCGAGGCGCCTGCGCGACCTCGTCTCGGCCTTCGTGCTCTCCGTCACGGCGGGCGGTGAACGCCTGCCCTCCGACGAGGAGATCGCGCGCGAGTTCTCCTGCACCCGCAACACGGCGCGCATCGCCATGCAGATGCTGGTGCAGGAGAACACCATCGGCCGCACCGCCGGCCAGGGCACCTACGCCCACAGCCGCCCCACCACCTGGCGCACCGACCGGTTGCTCGACAAGCTGCGCATCGACCCGCCGCCCACCGACCACGACTACGTGCTCATCGGCTGGCGCGAGACCACCGCGGTGCCGCGGTCGATGGCGACGGTGTTCGCCCCCTCGGTGGCGAGGATGGCCGTGTTCGAGCGGGTGGTGCTGTACCGGGGCCGCCCCGGGTCGCTGCGCACGTACTACCTGCCGCTCAGGCCTGACGACGTGTTCACGCCGGCCGACGCGAACGACGACGTGCTCGAGATCCTCGAAGGCCGGTTCGGGCACCGGCCGCTCAGCTCCACCCGGCAGATCAGCGCCATCTCGGCCGATCTCTCCGCCGCCGAGCTACTCGCCGTCGAGGTGGGCACCCCGCTGCTGTTCATCGAGACCACGGTGCGGGATGCGGCGGGAGACGTGGTGATGGTCTACCACGGGCGGCAGCGCTCCGACCAGGTGCGCGTGGAGCTCACCCCCGCCCGCGACGAGCTCTGACCCGGGACTAGCTCTGAGGCCGCACCCGCGCTGCCGAGGTTCGTCTCAGCGAGCAGGGGCGGGGTTCTCGGATGCGCGAGGGCGGGTCAACGTCGGCGCGAGCACGGCGACGGCCGCCAGGAGAACGGCTGCGATCGTGGCGACGGCGGGGAGCGCGCCGAGCTGGTCGGCGAGGGCGAACACGAGCAGGGGGCCGACGGCGGCGCCGATGTCGCCCGCCGTTCGGGTGAAGCCGACCACTGCGCCCGCAGCCGCCGGCGAGAAGCGCTCGCCCGTCACGACGTTGGGAACCACGCCGGCGACGCTCGTCGCCACGTAGTACGCCACGAGCACGGCTGAGAACGCGATCGGCGCGGGCAGCACCGGGAACAGCAGCAGCGACCCCGCCGACACCAGGCTGGCCGGGATGAGCACCGACAGCCGGGCACCGCGGTCGACCAGACGGCCCACCAGCGGGAGGGCGCCTATGCTCACGAGCGTACCGACCGACATGGCGACTCCGAGGCCCAGCGGGGTGAGGCCCCCGACGTCGTATGCCAGAACGGGAATGAGTCCCTGTTCACCGGCGAAGCGGGCCAGGAAGGTGGCGAAGGAGACGGCGACGAGGCCGATCACGAGGGCACGGGAGCCGCCGAAGCGTGAGGCTGCCTGAGTGGCGACAGGAGCCTCGCCGGCCTCGCCGCTCCGCGCATCCGTCGCCGCGTCGACCCGATCATCCGGCGCCGCCGCGCCCCGCGCATCCGTCGCCGCCCGCGCCCGCGAGAACGCCGCCCAGTAGTACCGCGCCGGCCGCACGAGGTCGACCGCCAGGCACGCGAGCAGCGGCACCACGGCCACCACGAACGCGCCCTGCACCCCGATCGCCGTGACCGCGGCACCGCCGATGAGCGCCCCGATCGCGGAGCCGCTCATCTGCACCACCGTGGCCGTGGCCATCGTGCGCCCACGCCGGGCGGGCGGCGCACCCGCCACGAGCACGGCGAATCCGATCGTCACCGCCGCACCGCCGAGAACGCCCGCCACGAGCCGTGCCCCGAGCAGCAACGGCTCGGTCGGCAAGAACCCTGTCAGCGCGGTGACCACCGCGAGCAGCAGCGACACCACCTGCAGGAACGGCCGCGGCGGGATGCGGCGCAGCGCCAGCCCGGCCGGCACGTTGGCGAGCACCCGTCCGATGGCGAACGAGGCGATCAGGAGGCCGATGCTCGCCGCGCCGATGCCGAACGCCTCCACCAGCACCGGCAGGGCCGGGACGATCACGCCCCACGTCATCTGGGCAGACGCGATGAACGCGCAGACGAGGATCGCCTGCGCGTTCACGCTCGCGCCGGAGGGCGCGGAGGGGACGGGGTCGCTCAGTTGGTCAGTCCGATCGAGGTGTCGATGAACTCGTTGGTCACGAGGTCGCTCGGGGTGATGCCGTCGGCCGGGGTCACACCCTGCTCGGCGAACACCGGGAGCACCTTGTCGATGAGGTCTTGCACGCGCTCCTCGTCGAAGTCGCCCAGGGTGTCGTTGTCGCCGTTGCCGGTGATGCCCTCGGAGAGCATCGTCTCCACAGCGTAGTCGGCCACGCCCTGCGAGTAGACCCAGCCCGTGTCGTACTGCTCGACCAGGTCGAGGATGAGCGCGTTCGCGGTGGAGGGGTCGTCGAAGTAGTCGACCGTCGCCTGCTGCAGCACCGGCACGAGCGCGGTGAGGCACTCGCTGTCGGCCTCGAGGTCGTCGCTGCGCACGGCGAGCGCGTCCTGGTAGGGGCGGTAGCCGAGGTCGTCGACGAGCTGGTAGGTCACCGGCTTCATCCAGGCCTCGACCTCGTTCTCGTAGATGTAGGGCTCGGCCGAGGCGAAGCCCTGCTGGGCGGCGGTGCCCTGGGCGGCCACGAACGAGGCCGGGGTGCCGTCGTAGGAGGCGTCGGCCTGGGCGGCCGGCACCACGCCGGTCTGCACGAGGTAGGTCATGTAGGCGGTGCCGTCGAAGTAGCGCACGACCGCTCCGGCGTCCATGACGTCCTGAATGCCGGTGGCGTCGGGGTAGGTCGCCGGGTCCCACATCACCATGAGAGGGCTGATGTCGTGCGAGGCGAACACCGCGGTGGTGGACATCTCGGCCGACTGCGAGATGGCGTCGTCGGTGGAGACGTAGCCGAGCATGATGTCGGGGTCGGTGTACATGAGGCTGGTCACCGACTGGTAGCCGGTCGCCGGGCCACCGGCGCGGATCTCGACGTCGACGCCGGTGTACTCGCCCGAGGCCATGAGCGGCCCGGAGACCACCTTGTTCGTGGCGTCGATCGTGTAGTCGTCGCCGAGCAGCTGATAGAGGTGACCGTGCTCGGCCTCCGGGTTCCAGCCGGTCTGGATGACCACGTTCGCGGGGCAGCCCGCGGCGGCGAGGTCGACCGAGCCGATCTCGAGCCCGGCGGCGGCGGTCGAGTCGCCCTCGGAGGCGGTGGAGCCCGAGCTGCAGGCGGTGAGCAGAAGGGCGCTGGCCGCGACGGCGCCGAGCGCGGTCGCGATCTTCGGGGTGGAACGGCGCATGTGATCTCCAGGATGTGAGTGGTGCGTCGGGTGCGGGGGGAGCCCGCCCAGTCTCACCCGACGCCGTTGCACCGGTGTTTCCCGACCGAGAACGATCGGTTGCGCCACCCCGCGCCACCCCGCATCCGCGTCAGAATGCGGATGCGCGGAGTTTGCGCCACCTCGGCGCGCACCCCGCGCCCCCCGGCCGGTTCGTGGTGACCCGGATGCGCGCCGCGCGCGATCAGGCCGTGCAGGCTCCGGAGGCCACCGGCTCGGTCGACCCGACCGCGGCCAGAACCGGCGCGATCTCGTCGAGCGTCATCGCGTACCCGGTGTCGGAGTCGATGGTGGAGCGGGCGAACACCACGCCCACCACGGTGCCCGAGGCGTCGAACAGGGGGCCGCCCGAGTTGCCCGGGCGCACCGTGCCGCGGAGCGAGTAGATCTCGCGGGTCACCGCATCCTGCTCGTAGATGTCGCGCCCGACGGCGTCGAGCACCTCGCGCACCCGGGCGGTGGCCGTGGTGTACCCGCCGTTCTCGGGGTAGCCGGCGACCACGGCCGAGTCGCCGCCCGTGAGCTCGGTGCCGGTGGGCAGCGGGTCGACGCCGAGCCCCGGCACGGCGAGCACGGCGAGGTCGCGGTCGGGGTCGAACACCACCAGCGTGGCCTTGTGCAGTTCGCCGACCCCGCCGACCTGCACGTAGCTCTGCTCGGAGCCGGCCACCACGTGGGCGTTCGTCATGACGCGCTCCGGCGCCACCACCCAGCCCGAGCCCTCGGCGTCGCTGCCGCAGCTGGGCGCCGAGCTCAGGATGCGCACCACTCCGCCGGCCGCGTCGTTGACCGCCGCGGGCACATCGGGGTCGGGTGCCGGCGCATCCAGGATCGTCTCGACACCGAACGCGAACACCTCGGGGAAGCCGGAGTCGTCGAGCGCGGAGTCGATCGTGTCGAGGGCGTCTTCGGCCGGCACGGGGGCGACCGAGTCGAGGGCGGCCACCACCCGGGAGGAGGCCACGAGCTGGGTGACGGGCACGATGCCGGTGGTCTGCAGGAACCCGGCGAGCAGCCACACCACGACGGCCCAGGTGAGCAGGCCCAGCACCGCGCCGCCGAGCGAGTCGATGCCGCGGCCGATGCGCACGGAGCCGATGACCCGCCGGAGCAGGCGGGCGACGACGCTCAGCACGGTGATCGCGAGGCCCATGCACAGCAGCAGCACGACGCCTGCGGCGACGGCCCGCTGGAGCGCGGAACTCCAGCCGAAGGCGGCGAGCCAGTCGACCACGCCGGGGGCCACCAGCGAGGCCAGGAACGCGCCGGCGACGATCCCGGCGAGCGACGCGGCGGTCACCAGTGCGCCTCGCCGCCAGCCGCCCAGAACGGCGAGCACGGCGACCAGGACGAGGACGATGTCGACGAAGATCTGCATGTGTGAGGTCACACTACGGACGCCGCATCACCGGATGCTGGGAGACGGGTGTCGAGGGCGGCGTAGAGTGCTGTCGTGACCGAAGCCCTCGACAGCATCCCGCTCACCACGATCGACGGGGAGACCACCACGCTGGCCGCCTACGGGCCGGTGAAGCTCATCGTCAACGTGGCCTCGCGCTGCGGGCTCGCGCCGCAGTACGAGAAGCTCGAGGCGCTGCAGAAGGAGTACGGCGAGCGCGGTCTCACGGTGCTGGGCTTTCCGAGCAACCAGTTCCTGCAGGAGCTCGGCGACACCGAGAAGATCAAGGAGTACTGCTCGCTCACCTGGGGTGTGACCTTCCCCATGTTCGACAAGGTGAAGGTGAACGGGCGTGGCGCGCATCCGCTCTACCAGCAGCTGAAGAAGACCCCGGATGCGGAGGGCAAGGCGGGGCGGGTCACGTGGAACTTCGAGAAGTTCGTGGTGACGCCCGACGGTGCGGTGCACCGCTTCCGGCCGCGCACCGAGCCCGACGACCCCGCGATCGTCGCGCTCATCGAGTCGTCGCTGCCTCCCATTGCGTAGTAATTACTCATCACGCCGTGGGGTGCCTCGCCCCTAGCGTCGGGAGCATGACGTCTTCTCGCCTCCTGCAGGCCGGCACCACCGCTCTCCTGTGCGGTGCCCTCGCGGCCACACTTCCCGCCACCACCGTCTCGGCGGCCACACCGGCGGAGGGTGGCCCAGCCGCGGTCGCTGCGCAGGCCGATGGCACCCTCATTCCTTCGAAGGGGATGGTGCGCATCGCGGGAGCCGACCGCTACGAGGTCTCGGCGGCCATCTCGGCGAGCATCGCCTACCCCCGTCTCCCCGTTCCGGTGGCCTACGTGGTGTCGGGCGAGGCGTTCCCCGACGCCCTCTCGGCCTCCGCGGTCGCGGGAACCCTCGGCGGCCCGGTTCTCCTGGTCACGAAATCCACCATCCCCGACGCCATCCGGGCCGAGCTCACCCGCATCAAACCGCGCAAGATCATCGTGCTGGGTGGGGCCAACAGCATCGACGCCTCGGTCGAGGCGCAGCTCGGCGCCTACTCGTCGTCGGTCAACCGCATCGCGGGAGCCGATCGCTACGAGGTGTCGGCTCTCGCCTCGGCCGGCGTCTTCGAAGTCGCCCCAACGGGTCCGGGCGTCGACACACTCTTTCTCGCTTCGGGCGAGAGCTATCCCGATGCGCTGTCCGGCGCCCCCGCCACAGCAGCCACCCGAGAGGGTGCGCTGCCGGGCCCGCTGCTTCTCACCCGGCGGGGCGACCTCCCCGCGGTGGTCGAAGCCGAGATCCGGCGGCTGCGGCCCGAGCGCATCATCATCCTCGGCGGTGCAAACACCATCTCCGACGAGGTCCTTGCGAAGCTCCGCACCATCCAGCCCGCCGCCTTCCGCATCGGCGGAACCGATCGGTACGACACCTCGATTGCGATCTCCAGCTTCGTCGGCCAGTCCGACACGATCTACGTCACCTCGGGCCAGAACTTCCCCGACGCGCTCTCGGGCGGTCCGGCCGGCATCATCGGCCGCAGCCCTGTCTTCCTCACCTCACCGAACGCCATTCCGGCGAGCCTCGCCACCTACCTCTCCCGCCCCGAGAACAAGCCGAAGCGCATCATCATCCTCGGCGGCCCCTCCTCCGTCTCCCCCGCCGTCGAAGCCGGCTTCGCCGCCTACCTCGCCCCCTGACCGCGCGTCGCCGCAGCCACACGGGCTCGGGCGCCCGGTGGGTTCGCCACGTGCGGCGGCGAGTGGCGCCCTATGCTGCCCGGAACGTGTCTCGCATGGCGAAGCGCGCACGTCGGTTCCGGGGTGGGCCACTCCAGCGCGAGGTGGCCGGGTGCGCGAGGGAGTACGGTTGCCGGAGCCGACGAGGCGGGAGGTCAGCACATGGATCGCATCGACCGGGAGTCCGGATCCCGGGGCGGGGCAGTGGCGGATCACGGGCTGGTGGAGCGACTGCGGGCGGGTGGGAGCGTGTTCGCGGAGGAGGAGGCGGCATTGTTGGCCGACGCCGCGGGCCAGGGCGCCGGGTCGACGGAGCGGCTCGAGCAGCTCGTCTCCGCGCGGGTCGCGGGTGAGCCGCTGGAGCCCTTGATCGGGTGGGCCGAGTTCGCGGGGATGAGGGTGATCGTCGATCCCGGAGTGTTCGTGCCGCGTCGGCGCACGGAATGGCTCGCCGAGTGCGCGGTGCAGCAGGTGGGCGCCGTGCAGTCGGCTGCTGCAGTGGCGGCTCCGATGGCGGCGGCCGTGCAGGTGGTCGGGGAGCATGAAGCCCGGGCGACAGGCGATCCGCGGGCCGTGGTGGTGGACCTGTGCTGCGGGACGGGGGCCGTGGGGGCCGTCGTGGCGGCGCGTACGGGGGCGGAGGTCTACGCCGCCGACATCGATCGGGTGGCTGTGGAGAACGCGCGCCGTAACCTGCCGGCGGAGCGGGTCTACGAGGGCGACCTGTTCGAGGCGCTGCCGAGGTCGCTGCGAGGGCGGGTCGACGTGCTGGCGGTGAACGCGCCCTACGTGCCGACCGCGGCGATCGCGTTGATGCCGTCCGAGGCACGCGACCACGAACCGCGAGTCGCGCTCGACGGCGGAACCGACGGGCTCGAGGTGCACCGGCGGGTGGCGGCGGATGCGCGCGACTGGCTCAGCGCATCAGGAGCCCTGATGATCGAGACCAGCGAGCCCCAGGCCGATCACACGGCGGCGCTGATGCAGGCCGCAGGGCTGCGCGCCGAGATCCGGCGCGACGACGAGCGCGATGCGACCGTGGTGATCGGGTCGGTTCAGTTCTTGTAGGGCTCCCGCGCGAGCGCGATGAGCGCCGCGATGCCGAGCACGCCGCCGACGAGCGTGATGAGTCCGATGATGCCGAGCAGCACGTCGCCGATCATGGGCGCACCTCTTTCCTGAGTCGAGACCAGCGTAGCAAGGGCGCGCCGCCGTCTTCAGACGAACGTCGCGGCCATCAGGGCCGTGGAGAGGCCCATGCTCGTGAGCTCCGTCACGGCGAGGACGCGCTGCGCCCGAGGGCCCCCGGCACGCACCACGCGCCACGCGAGCACGGCGCCGAACACCAAGTACCCGGCCGCGGAGGCGAGCACCAGCGACAGGATGCCCGTCGCCCCGGAGTGCACCGCACCTCCTGCCGCGTGGGACGCCGAATCGGCAGACGCACCGTGAACCGTCATCGCGACGAGCAGCATCGCCATCACCACCGCCCCGAGCGACCCGTGCAGTGCCATCGCGCCGTGCACGTGCCCGCCACCCTCGCCGGGTCGCGCGGCCGTAGCCCCGAGTCCGCTCGGCCGGGCGACCACGGCGGCGCTCGCCACCGCCACGGCGAGCAGCAGGCCCGCCCACACCAGCACCGGCACGCCCAGCACCGCCGTGGCGGCGTCGAGCATGGCGAGCAGCATGAGCGCGGCCCCCACGATCCCGAGCACCGCGCGCAGCCGGCCGGGACGGCGGGCGCCCACCGCACAGCAGGCGCCCACCGCGGCCGGAACGAGCGCCCCGAGGTGGAGCGCCTCGGTCACCCCGCGTGCCCCTCGTGCTCGCCGCCCGAGTGCCCACCATCCGCGTGGTGGCTGCAGTGCGCATCCGCACCATCCGCCCCTGCCCCGTGCCCCGCCGGCGCCGGCACGTTCAGCGCCGGGTTGCGGTCGAAGAACCCGTACGGCTTCAGCGCGAACTTCGCGTAGTCGACCGGCATCACCGGCCAGTCCTCGGGCCGCGGGAAGTGCGTCGGCCCGAAGGTGTGCCACAGGACGATGTCCTCGCCATCGATCGGCGCGTCGTCCGCGATGAACCGGGTGATGCCGTCGCCGCCGGGGTTCTGGTGCACGAAGTCACCCGCCGCATACTTCTCGGCCGGGTCGTACGCCGTCACGAACAGGTGCTTCGTGGCGAACTCCGCACGCCCCGCGATCGACGACGACGGGTCGGCGAGCAGGGTGGGCGACTCGGTCGGCAGCAGCACGTAGCCGGTGGGCCGCCCCATCGCGTTCGTGGCCGTGGTGCTGGTGACGTGCCAGGCGCGGCCCACCGACGCATCCGCCACCCGCCCCGACGAGCCCTCCGTGGTGAGGCGCGTGACCTTCTTGGTGAACGCGTTGCCGTGCTCGTTGCCCGGCCCCACGGGCACCCGCACCGCGTCGACCTCGTCGACCGCGTTCGCCACACCGTCGACCATCATGTCCAGCCGCGCCGAGAACAGGTGCTGGTGGTACGGGCCACCCAGACCCGGAGCCACCTCGGAGGCGTACGGGTAGTCCTCCCCCGACTCCGACACCCCGGGGTACGACGAGGTGAACAGCACCCCGGTGAGCTTCGCCTCGCACTCGATCGTGCCGTCGAGGTAGAGGTACCAGTAGAAGCCGTAGTCGTAGTTGCCGACCGTGGTGAAGAACGAGATGACGAGCCGCCGCGACCGGCGCACCTCGTTCGAGCCGGTGAACATGTCGGAGTGCTTCCACAGCGTGCCGAAGTCTTCCTCGTGCATGCAGATGCCGTTCGAGATGGTGAACGGGTTGCCGAGCTCGTCGGCCAGCACGGCGTCGAAGTAGTGGATCTCGCCCACGCAGTCGCAGCCCAGTTCGAGCGAGTTCGTGAACCGCCCGAACAGGTACTCGCCGGTGTCGAAGTAGTTCTGCCAGAACCGCACCGGCGACGGGTCTCCGTAGGGCACGAGCATCTCGTCGATCGAGGCGCGGTACACGATCGGGCGCGCCGGTGCGTCGGGCGTGCGCGCATCCGCCCACGCCAGCTGCCGCAGCACCAGGCCCTCGCGGGTGTCGAACCCGACCCGGAAGGTCCAGTTGCCCCACGTCACGAGTTCCCCGTCGACCGTGAACGACGGCCCCTCCGGCTGGGTGATGACGATCGGCTTCAGCGACGCCAAGGGCGCGCCCTGCAGCTCGGGATCGTCGAAGTTGCCCGAGGTCTCCGGCACGGGCAGCGGCGACGCGTCGATGAGCCGCGTGACCGTGCGGGTGGCGGTGTCGACGTAGGCCGAGAGGCCGTCGACCGGATGCGCCCAGGGGTGATCGCTCGGTGAGTCCATCCGGAACGCCAGCACCCGCAGGATGCGCCGCCCCTCCTCCTCGGGGAAGTCGTAGTACCCGGCCGAGAGCGGCACGCAGATGACGTTCTCGACCGTGAGCCCGCGGGCGGCGAGCGCCGCCACCCACCCGGCGTCTTCCGCCACGATGTCGGCGATGGCCTCGAACTCCTCCAGCAGCACGGGCAGCTGGCCGCGCGAGCCGTCGAGCACCTCGGTCGAGAGCACGCCGCCGGGCTCCGCATCCGACCCCACCGCCACCACGTTGTCGGTGGAGCGGCCGGTGGCCATGTCGAGCAGCATCACCCGCGCCCGCCGTTCGGGCAGCGGCCCGTCGCCGTCCTGCCAGGCGAGCACCTCGCGCTTGTGCGGCTCTTCGAGGCCCACGTAGGCGAAGCGGGTTGTGGGGGTGAAGTCGGGCGCCGCGGTGACGAGGTCGCGGATGCGGGTGAACTCCTCCGTGCTGAGCGAGGCGAGCGGATGCGGCGGGGTCGCGCCGTCTGCACCGGTGGTGCTGAGGTCGGTGTCGGCGATGGTCATGGTGTGGTTCCTTACGGTTGGGCGTGTGGGCGTGACAGGCGAACGGATGGGCGGGGCTCAGGATGCGGCAGGCGGCACGGTCTCCGACGAGGCCGCCGACGCGGGCGGCACGGTCGCCGCGCTCGAGTCGCTGATGGCCTCGGTGATGGTCTCGTACACCGCCGGCCGTGCCCGCTTCAGCACCGCCGCCTGCACCAGCCCCACCACGGGGAACACCACGATCAGCGCGAGGAGCACGAAGCTCACCACCCCGAACACCGGAGTCCCCTCGGCGTCGACGTCGCCCACCATGAGGGGGAAGTACGCGATGATGACGATCGCCGAGCCGATCAGCCCGATGAACCCGAGCGCGGGCGCGATGACCGTGTTCCACACCCGCCTGTCCTGCTTGGTGCGGGCGAAGTACACGATCACCGCGAGCGAGGTGATGCCCATGAGGATGGCGATGGCGAGGGTGGCGACACCGGCGAACCAGGTGAACACCTGCAGCACCGGGTCGAGGGCGAGCAGCGCGAACACCACGATGAGCACGGCAGCGGTGACGGTCTGCACGAGCGAGGAAGTGTGCGGCGAGAGGTGCTTGGGGTGCACCCGGCCGAGCACGTTGGGCAGCACGCCCGCGTTCGACATGGAGTGCTGGTAGCGGGTGATGACGTTGTGGAACGACAGCACGCAGGCGAACATCGAGGTGATGAGCAGCACGTTGATGATGACCTCGCCCACCACGCCGAGGTACTTCGCGGTGGTGACGATGATCATCGCGCCCGGGTCTTCGGCGGCCACGCCGAGCACGTTGTCGGGGCCCCAGGCCATCACGAGGCCCCACGAGGCGAGGGTGTAGAACACGCCGATGCCGATCACGGCGGTGTAGGTGGCGCGCGGGATGGTGCGCGAGGGGTCCTTCGCCTCGTCGCGGAAGATGGCGGTGGCCTCGAAGCCGATGAACGCCGCGATGGCGAACATGAGGCCCACGCCCGGCGCCCCCGAGAAGATGTTCTCGGGCAGGAACGGCGCCGCCGAGAGTCCCTGCTCGCCGCCGGTGAACACGATCGCGGCCACGAGCACGAGCACGATGCCCACCTCGCCCACGAGCAGGATGCCGAGCACCCGGCTGGAGAGGTCGATGTGCCGGTAGCCGAGGAAGCCGACGATCGCGATGACCGCGAGCGAGTAGAGGTACCACGGGATGTCGGGGCCGCCGAGACCGGCCACCGTCACCTCGAGGATGTAGCCGATGTACCCGTGCACGCTGATCTGGATGGCCGTGTAGGTGAGCAGCGCGAGGAAGGCGCTCGCGAGGCCCGCCGGGCGGCCCAGTCCGTAGCCCACGAAGGTGAAGAACGCGCCTGGCCGCGGCACGTGCCGGGTCATGGCGGCGAGCCCCACCGCGAACAGCAGCAGGATGACCGCCGAGATCGCGTAGAGGCTCGGAAAGCCCACGCCGTTGCCGAGCAGGATACCGAGCGGCGCGGCACCGCCGACGACGGTGAGCGGAGCGGCGGCGGCCACCACCATGAACACGATGGCGGTGACGCCGAGCGAGCCCTTGAGGGTTCTCGCGTGCGGGCTGCCGACGGCGGCGGGGTCTTTCGTGACGGACATGGCGGTCTCCTCGACTCGGGGTTGCCGACCACTGTGCTCGGTTCTCTTTTCGGTTCTGTCACCGCCCCGTGAAGCTTCGGCACACCCCGAATGAGACGGATGCGCAGTGCTGTCTCATTTGGAGATCACGCGCCCGAAACACGGCCGTCTCGCCGCCGCAACGTGCGGCTCGTACCCTGAGGCCGTGACCGCCGAGCCCGCCACCGCACTGGAACGCGCCATCGCGGATCCGCCGCCCGTTCCCGGCATCGGCACGCGCTCGCCCGTCGAGGGTCTGGAGCGCCGCACCGTGGGCTTCGTCGACGTGCTCGCCCAGTCGGTCTCGGCCGTCGCGCCCTCGGCCGCGGCCACGACCATCCCGCTTCTCGTCGCCGTCGTCGCGGGCGGTGGAACCCTGTGGGCGCTCGCGGTGGCGATGGTTCTGTCGCTGCTCATCGCCGGCACGGTCAACCAGTTCAGCCGCCGCATCGCGGCCACCGGCTCGCTCTACACCTACGTGTCGCGAGGGCTCGGCACCGGCGCCGGGTTCGTGGCGGGCACCGCGATGCTCGTGGGCTACGGCTTCATCGCCATGTTCGCGCTGGCGGGCGCGGGCTACTACCTCGCCATCCTGCTCGGCCGCGTGTGGCCGGGAGCGGTGTCGAGCACGGGGCTGGCCGTCGCGATGATCGCGGCCATGGCCCTGGTCGTGGTGGTGGTGATCGTGCGGGGCATCCGCCTCTCCACCCGGCTGACGCTGCTGATCGAGACCGTGTCGGTGGCGATCATCCTGGTGCTCGTGGTGACCCTGCTCGTGAACACGGGCGGCTCGTTCGAGTGGAGCGCACTGAGCCTGGCCGGGTCGACACCGGCCACCTTCGCGGTGGGGGCCGTGCTGGCGCTCACCGCCTTCGTGGGTTTCGAGAGCTCGTCGGCGCTCGGCGTTGAGGCGCGGAGGCCCTTCGCCGCGGTGCCGCGGGCGATCGTGTGGACCGTGATCGTGTCGGGCTCGCTCTACCTCGTCGCCACCTACAGCCAGATCGTGGGCTTCGGCGCCCTCGGGCTCGACCTCACCGCGAGCGCCTCGCCGGTCAACGACCTGGCGACGGCCTACGGGGTGGAGTGGATGGGGCTGCTGCTCGACGTGAGCATCGCCACCTCGTTCCTCGCCTGCGCGATCGCGTCGACGACGGCGCTGGCGCGGGTGCTGTTCGCCATGGGGCGCGAGGGGGTGCTGCCTCCGGTGCTCGGGGTGACGCACCGGCGCTTTCGCACGCCATGGGTGGCGGCCGCCGTGGCCGTGCCCGTCGTCGCACTCGTGCCCATCGTGTCGATCGCGCTGGGCTCGGGGCTCTGGGAGACCATGCAGACCCTCATCGTGGTGGCCGCGGCGGGATACATCACGGCGTACGTGCTCGTGTGCGTGGCGGCCCCGGTGTTCTTGCGCCGCATCGGCGAGCTCACGACGGGTGTGGCGGTGCGCGCGGTGGCGGCGGCCGCGCTGCTCTCGGTCGGGCTGGTCGTGTATCTCGTGGTGGAGTTCGCGGGCGAGCGGTGGCTGGGGGCGCTCGTGTTCGTGCTGCTGATGGCGGCCGGATGCGGGTACTACCTGGTGCGCAAGCGCCGGCACCCGTGGCTGCTCGACACCATCGGGGTGTACGACGTGCCGGTCGCCGGCGACGTGCTGGGCGGGGGCTCGCCGGGGTGACGGGCGAGGCGCAGCCCCTCTCCACCCCACCGTCGGCGCCTGCCGATCTGCGAGCCAGGCAGCCGAAGGCGGTGCACAGCGCGCTCGCCGTGCTCGAGGAGGTCGCGCGCTGCGGGGCCGGGGTGACGGCGCAGCAGGTCTCCGAGAACCTCGGCATGCCCCGGGCCACCACCTACCGGCTCATCAACCTGCTCGTGCAAGACGAGTACCTCGTGCGCATGCCCGACCTGCGGGGCTTCACGCTCGGCCGCAAGGTGGTGGAGCTCGCGCACCTGGTGGCACCGGTCGCTCCTCCCCAGGCGGCGGTGGCGGTGGTCGACGAACTGCGCGCGGGCATCCGCGGCGGCGTGCACCTCGTGCGCTACGAGGGCGACCGGATGCGCGTGGTCGACGTCGACCCCGACTTCCCTCTGAGCGACTCGCGCCGCCTCACCGCCGAGCTCGACACCTCGGCGATGGGCCGGCTGCTCGTGGCCGAGCTGCTGGAGCAGGGCGCACCGCTGCCTCCCGAGGTGCGGCCGATCGTGCGTCAGTCGCCCGAGCGGCTGGAGTCGATCCGCCGCGGCGTCGCGCTCGAGGGCCGCGCCTGGCAGGTCGACGCCTTCACCCCCGGCTTCGGCTGCCTGGCCCTCCCCATCCGCGGACCCCGCGGCGAGCTCGTCGCCTCCCTCACCCTCTCCGCCCCGCGCATCCGCATCGAACAGCCCGGCCCCGTGCTCGACCAGCTCCTCGACGGCACCCGCCGCCTCGCCCCCCCTCCTCCGCTGACCGCGCCCCGTATCCCCCTGCTTCCCCGCATCGAGTAGGCCGAATCAGTCGCTTCCTCCGCGCGATGGCGACCGATTGCGCCCACTCGATGAGGCCACGTGGGGTGGGAAGGATGCGCGGGGAGGGGCGAGGCGGGATGCGCGGGCGGGGTCAGCGGGGGCGGGTGGTCCAGGCGAGGAGGCGGGGCAGGGGCCAGGTGGTGACGA
The DNA here is from genome assembly GCF_024979255.1 of Herbiconiux moechotypicola. Classification (GTDB taxonomy): domain Bacteria; phylum Actinomycetota; class Actinomycetes; order Actinomycetales; family Microbacteriaceae; genus Herbiconiux; species Herbiconiux moechotypicola. The sequence goes on along the minus strand of NZ_JANLCN010000005.1, from coordinate 37,474 downwards.
TGCGGTCGCCGGGCACGCCGAGGGCGGCGGCGCGAGCGGCACCGCGGTCGAGCAGCGAGAGGTGCCCGGGCGCGTGCGCGTCGGAGTCGATGGAGAACAGACAGCCGAGCTCGAGGGCGAGCGCGAGCAGCTCGTCGGGCGGGTCCTGCCGCTCGGGGCGGGAGTTGATCTCCACCGCGACCCCGTTCGCCGCGCACGCCTCGAACACGGCGCGCGCGTCGAACTCCGACGGCGGCCGGGTGCCGCGCGACCCCTGCACGAGCCGGCCGGTGCAGTGCCCGAGCACGTCGGTGCGCGGATTCGACACCGCCGCGAGCATCCGCTCGGTCATGGTGCGGCTGTCGGCCCGCAGCTTGGAGTGCACACTCGCCACCACCACGTCGAGCTGCTCGAGCAGCGTCGGGTCTTGATCGAGCGACCCGTCGTCGAGGATGTCGACCTCGATCCCGGTGAGCAGCCGGAACCCGTCTGCGAACCCCTCGTTCAGCCCGTCGACCACGTCGAGCTCGGCTTCCAGCCGCTCGGCACTCAGTCCGTTCGCCACGGTGAGGTTCGGTGAGTGGTCGGTGAGCGCCAGGTACTCCCGCCCGAGCGAGCGCGCAGCGGCGGCCATCGACGGGATGCCCGTGGTGCCGTCCGACCAGTCGCTGTGGCTGTGCAGATCGCCCCGGATCGCCTCCATCAGCGCGGCGGCATCGGCATCCAGCTCGAAGCCCGACCGCTCGCGGAGCCCCACGAGGTAGTCGGGCACCCGCCCCTCGAGCGCCTGCGTGACGATCTCGACGGTGCGGTCGCCCACCCCCTTGGTGGCCTTGAGACGGCCGTCGGATGCGCGGGCCGCGATCTCCTCGGGCGTCCACTCCGCGAGCACGGCGGCAGCACGCCGGAACGCCTTCACCTTGAACCCCGGCGCGAGCTCGCGCTCGAGCAGGAAGGCGGTCTCCTCGACGGCGGCGAGCGGATCCATGCCTCGACCCTAACCACAGGAGCCTCTCCGCGTCAGATGTCAATCGAACGTGAGTCCGAACCGCTGGTCACCGTCTCCCCCTAGGGTGAGCGCATGGCTGCGGAGTTGACGCTGGGTGCGGAAGAAGAGCTCCACCTCATCGATCTCGAGAGCGGGCGGCTCTCGGCACGGGCACCGCAGATCCTCTCCCGGCTGCCCGCCGAGAACTACTCCGCGGAGATCCAGCGCACCACCGTCGAGACCAACACCGAAGTCGTGACGAGTCTCGACGGACTGCGTCAGGAGATCCTGCGGCTGCGGCGCGGCGTGATCGAGGCGGCCGCGCCCGACGGCGTCGGCATCGCCTGCGTCGGCACCGCGCCGCGGAGCGAGTTCGCCGACTTCGAGCTCACCGCATCCGGTCGCTACGGCCGCATGCAGCAGCGCTACCGGCTGCTCGTCGACGAGCAGCTCATCTGCGGCACGCAGATCCACGTGGGGGTCTCCGACCGCGACCTCGCCGTCGAGATCGCGCAGCGGGTGGCGCGCGACCTGCCCGTGCTGCTGGCGATCTCGGCCAGCTCGCCCTACTGGAACGGGCAGGACACCGGGTACTCGAGCATCCGCACCCTCGTCTGGCAGCGCTGGCCGAGCGCGGGGGCGACCGGGCCGCTCGGGTCCGCCGCCGAGTACGACGAGCTGCTCGCCGACCTCATCGCCACCGGGGTCATCTCCGACTCGAAGATGGCGTACTTCGAGGTGCGGCCGTCGTCGCACGCGCCGACCCTCGAGCTGCGCGTGTGCGACGCCTGCCCGGTGGTCGACGACGCGGTGCTCATCGCGGGGCTGTTCCGGGCGAGCGTCCGTGCCGCCGAGCTCGACATCGCCGCCGGCCGGCCGTTCGTGCCCGCTGCCGCACCGCTGCACCGTGCCGCCATGTGGCAGGCCGCCCGCAGCGGACTCTCGGGCGACCTGCTCGACGACACCGCGCATCCCCGCCCCACCGCCGCCGGGCACGCCGTGCGCCACCTCATCCGCAGACTGCGGCCGCAGCTCGAAGAACTGGGCGACCACGAGGAGGTGCTGCACCTGGCCGAGGCGCTGCTCACGCGGGGCAACTCGGCCGACCGGCAACGGGCCGCCTTCGCCGAGCGCGGCTCGCTCGACGACGTGGTGCGGCTCGTGGTCGACGAGACGCACGGGCCCGCCTCGGGGCTCGAACCCACCGTCGCCGCGCTGCGCTCGTACCGCACCCGCGCGGGCGACGAAGCGGTGGGCGCCGGGTCGCGACCGCGCGCCGTGTACGAGGAGATCGTGCATCACCTCGAGTCGCTCGAGCCCGAGACGGTCGAGAGCAGCCTGCGGGCGGTGCGCGAGTGGACCGCCGACCACGGGCTCGACTTCGGCGTCGACGGCGAGACCAGGCCGTTCGAGGTCGATCTGGTGCCGCGCATCATCACGGCGCACGAGTGGAACGGCATCGCCGAGGGCGTGCGGCAGCGTGCCCGGGCGCTGGAGGCCTTCTTGCGCGACGTCTACGGCGAGCAGCGCATCCTGGCCGACGGGGTGCTCCCGCGCACTCTCGTGGAGAGCTCTCCCGGGTACCTCACCGCGGCCGGGCGGCTGCCGGGCGGCGCCACCCGGGCGGCCGTGATCGGCTTCGACCTGGTGCGCGACGAGCTCGGGAGCTGGCGCGTGCTCGAGGACAACCTGCGGAACCCCAGCGGTGCCGCCTACGCCGTCGCGATCAGACGGCTGCTCGACGAGGTGGCAGCCGGGGTTCCGCGGCCCGAGGGACTGGCCTCGCCCGAGGGGGTGTTCGGGATGCTGCGCGCGACTCTCGAGGCGGGCGCGGCGACGATCGCGGAGGGCGCGGGTGACGACGACGGGCCACGGCTCGCGCTGGTGTCGTCGGGCCCCGCGGCGAACGCGTGGTTCGAGCACCGCACGCTCGCCGAGGCGGCAGGGCTGCGGTTGCTCACCCTCGACGACCTCGTGGTGGAGGACGGCCTCGTGCGCGATCGCGGCGACGGAGCCCGGCTGCACGCGCTCTACCTGCGTCTCGACGACGAGCTGCCCGACGCCGTGTCCACGGCCGGGGAGCGCATCGGGGCGGCCGTGCTCGACGTCGCGGCGGCGGGTGGCGTGTTCGTCGCCGGAGCGCCCGGAAACGGTGTCGCCGACGACAAGGCGCTCTACGGCGAGGTGCCGAGCCTCATCGCCTACTACCTCGGCGAGCGCCCCCTGCTCGAGCAGGTGCCCACCTACCGCACCGCCGACGAGCTCGAACGCCGCGGCGTGCTCGAGCGGGTGGGCGAGCTGGTCACCAAGCCCGTCGACGGGCACGGCGGCTCGGGTGTTCTCGTGGGGCCGGCGGCGGATGCGCAGACGATCGCCGCCCGGCGCGCCGAAATCTCCGCCGATCCGGGCCGCTGGGTGGCGCAGGAGGTGGTGGCGCTGTCGTCGCACCCCACGTTCGTGATACCGGAGGCGGCGTCGGTGCCCACCGCGACCGCCCCCACGGATTCGGCTGCGGCCGGCCCCCACACCTCGCCGTCTCCGGTGATCACCGGCCCCGTGCTCGAGCCGCGCCACGTCGACCTGCGCGTGTTCGTCTACGCGACCGGCGCATCCGCCGACCCCACCGCCGTCGAGTTCACCGTCGCACCGCTCGCCCTCACCCGGGTCGCCCCCGCCGGCAGCATGGTCGTCAACTCCTCGCGCGGCGGCGGCGCGAAGGACACCTGGATCCTCCGCTAGCTCGGCTCGCCGGCGTCCCGCGCCTGCGGCTCGCGCCCGCGGCTCGTGCCCGCGCTCGATGTTGCGTACCATTCGGAACCAGGTCGAGTGACGACAGCGAGGTGAGACCGACGACGAACCGACGACCCGCGGAATCCCTCCGGCCTGCCGAGGTCGAGACGATCCTCGAGTCCCTCGCTCGCGGCGAGGGCGCGCTCGTCGTGGGCGAGCCGGGTTCCGGTCGCACCAGGATGATCGCCGAGGCGGTCGACGCCGCCGACGCCGCGCTCCGCCCGCGACTCTGGGTCGGCGACACGATCGAGCGGCTCGACGGCGATGCGGCGGAGCGCCTCGCCGAGGCCGTCGGGAGGGGCCGTCTCGTTCCTCTCATGACCGCCACCCAGGGTGCCCGCCTCGCCCCACCCGTTCATGAGCTGCTGCGGTCGGGCCGTGTCACCCGCGTCGAACCCACCCCGTTCTCGCCTGCCCAGACACTGAGGATCGTCGAAGGTGAGCTCGGCTGCACACTGGGCGCCGGCGTCGCCGCCGACTTCGTTCCCCAACGCCCAGGAGGAGACCTCACCCTCCTCCTCAGCGCACTCGACATCGGCCTGCGACAGGGGAGCATCCGTCGAGACGGCGGGGTCGTCGTGGAGGGGCCCCGTGGCTACGATCTGGACGAGTTGCGGCCGCTGCTGGAAGAGCGCCACCGCATCCCTGTCGACGACGACGACCCGGCCGCCGTGGCCGCCCACCTCATCGGCCTCGTGCCGGACCTCGATCTGCTCGCCGCGGAGGCCTTGCTGGCCGATGTCACCGGCCAGGCCGACCGGGCCTTCGAACGACTCGAGGACTCCGGCGTGGTGGATGTGCTCGACTCGCCTCCGTCGGGTTTCCGGCTGCGCCTCCACGACCCGGTGGTGGAGCTGCTGCTGCCGCACACCATGGGGCGGCTGCGGCGGCGGCGCCTGAGCGCCGGCCTGCTGGACTCCCTGACCGCGCGCCCAGCCGACCAGCTGGGCGAAGGCGAGGTGGTGGCGCTCGTGCGCGAATCCGTGGCACTCGGCCGGCCCCTTCCCGCCGATGCCGCGACCCGCGCGGCCATTCTCACGCTGCATGCCGGACAGGCCGAACTGGCCGTCCACCTGGCCGAGATCGCGGTCGAGGCGGGGGGCGGCCTCAGCTCTCAGCTCACCCTGTCGGCCGCGCGGGCGCGATTCTCGGAGGCTCATGCGGAATCCACGTCGAACTGGAGCCTGCCACGGCACCAGGCGACCCTGGCGCGCGATCTGGTCGCCTCGATGACCATCAACCGGCTGAGAATCGGTAACCCTGCCGAGACCACGGTGGCGGCGTCGACCGAGTCGACCGGCTGGATGGTGGAGTCCGACCGCCTCGCACAGGAGGCGTCTCGCGCCGTACTGGTCGGTGACCCCGAGCTGGCGCGCACGCGACTCGCCGAAGCCGAGGCGGCGCTCGCGCCGTCAGGGGCCGACCGCTTCCGGGTGCGCTGGGGGCGTGCCCAGCTGGATCTCTTCGACGGAGTGTCGGAGTCGCTGCTCGCGGAGTTGCGCGGCCTCCGTGACGAGGCGCGCTCCCGCGGCATCGGCAGTCATCAGGCGATGGCTTCGATGCTGCTGGGGTTCGCCCTCCAGTTCGCCGGCAGGTCGGCCGAGGCGCTCGGTCCACTCAGGGAGGCCGAACTGCTCGCGAGTTCGCTCGGGATGGACGGCATCGTGCATCGGGCGAGAACCGACCTCGCCGCGGCACTGGCCGCGACCGGCGATTCTCACGCGGCCTGGGAGATTCTCCGGCCGGTGCTCGACGTCGCCGACGGCGAGCTCTTCGTCCACGGCCAGGCACTGGCGAGCAAGGGCCGGGTTCTGGCGGCGGAGGGCCGCCAGAGCGAAGCCGCTGCGGCAGCCGTGAGCGCCGCGGCAGCGCACGAGTCACAGGGGCTCGCCCTCTTCACCCTCTTCGCCCTGGTCGATGCCGCCCGCCTGGGACTGGCGGGTTCGGTCTGTGCGCGGGTCGAGCGCTTGACCCGCGACGTGGCGGATCTCACCCGTACCTCGCTCGCGAGGCACGTGCGGGCGCTGGCCGCGCTGGAGCGGCTCGGGGCGCGACCGGGTGAGCACGAGGGCCCCGGGGGAGAGTACGGCGACGACCGCCGCTCGCTCGCCTCGGAGTTCTCGGCGATCGGCGCGCTGGAAGCCGCGGTCGGCTTCCCGCTCCTGTCCGCAGAGTCGTTCGCGCACGCCGGTGTGCTCCACGAGTCCTGCGGGCAGGATCGCGAGGCCGCCGCGGCTCGCCGGTCGAGCGAGCGACAGGCGCAGCAGTGCGGTGTGATCGCGCCTGCGTCGGCGACCTCGCCCCGGGCGAGCGGTCTGTCGGAGCGGGAGCGCGAGATCGCGTCGCTGGCCGTGGAGGGTCTCAGCAACCGGGAGATCGGCGAACGGCTGGTGATCTCGGTGCGCACGGTCGAGACCCATCTCCTCCGCGCCTATCGCAAACTCGGAGTGCGCGAGCGCTCAGAGCTCGCCGCCGCCCTCTCCTGAACGGGTCTCCTTCGGCGAGGCCGCTGGGGCATATGCCCTGCGGGGCATGCGCAGGGCGAACAGCGAAGCGGCGGCCATGAGCACGAAGGCCGAGGCGAAGGCCGCCGGGTAGCCGGAGACGTCGACGAGGAGCCCGGCGAGGAGCGGGCCCGCGATCGCACCCGCATCCGCCACGGCCTGGAAGACCGCCACCGGCTGACCACCCCGCCCGCCGGCGGCGTCACCCACCGCGGCCGCCGGAGCCGTGCCCATGAAGGCGGCCGCGACCCCGTAGAGGCAGAGCAGCACGATGAGCACCCAGAGCTCGGTCACGAACGGGATGGCGAGCATGACGAGGGCGCCCACGCCGAACGAGGCGAGGATCGCCGGGCGCCGGCCGACGGTGTCGACGAAGCGGCCCGCCGGCACGAGGGCCAGGGCCTGAGCCACGGCGGCGACGGCGAACGCGATGCCGGTCCAGGCCGGCTCGCCGTGCAGCACCTCCACCACGAGCACCGGGATGAGCGCGCTGCGCACCCCCATCGCCGACCAGCCCTGTGCGAGGCTCGCCAGAAGTGCCGACTGGTACCGCGCATCCCGCAGCACCTCGCGGAACGGCTTCGCGGGGGCGGGAGCCGCCGAGGTCGCATCGCCCCGGCGACCCGACAGCAGCAGGAGACCCACGGTGCCGGCCACCACGAGCGTGCCGGCGTAGAAGAAGAACGGGGCGTGCAGCGAGATGCCCGAGAGCAGGCCGCCGACGGCGGGCCCGGCCATCCCGCCGATGAGGAACCCGCCCTGGTAGAAGCCCACGGCGCGTCCGCGCACCGCGGGATCGGCGGCGCCCAGCAGGAGCGTCATGGCGGCCACGGAGAACATGGCGGAGCCGATGCCACCGACACCGCGCAGCGCGAGCACGAGCGGATAGCTGTCGGCGAGGCCCACCAGAGCGCTCGAGGCGGCCACGATGCCGATGCCGACGGCGAGCACGACCCGCTCGCTCACGCGGTCGACGAGCTTGCCCACGAACGGATTCGCCACGAGGCGCATCACGGCGAACGCCGACACCACGGCACCCACCTCGAGGTAGCCCACCCCGAAGCTGCGCACGTACACCGGCAGCACGGGCACCACCACGCCGAAGCCGAGCATCACGAAGAAGGCCACGACGGCGAGCACCAGCACGTCGCGCGGCAGGGGAGGCCCGTCGCCCCAGAGGCGCCTGGCCCACGGCGAGCGGCGAAGGCCGGCGGATGCTCGGGTCACTGCTCCAGCGTAAGTCGCCGCAGCGGGGGGAGTGTCGCGGGGGCGCATCGCCGGCGTCATCGGGCAGCGTGTCAGGAGAGAGAAGGGGAGGTGCGCGCGGCGAGCTCGGGGACGCTCAGGGTGAGCCGCACGCACCTCACGCGGCATCTCGGATGCCGCAGGCGGATCCACGGTCGGGGTCTCCGTGGCCGCCAGGTTCGGGTTGTTGCGTCTTGGACACTACCGCTCTTGCGCGGCGTCTGCTCGATGGCTCCCAGGCTCTGCGGGGGGTTGCTCGCGTGCATCCAATCACTAGTCCTGACCTGGGATTTCGCTGCCTCGATGCACCCGTATACAGGTGCTGCGAGGCCGATTTCCGCCCCCTATCCTGAGCCAAAGCTTGGGCAATCCTGCGGCAGTATGGAGGCGTGCCCACGCCCGACTCCCCGCTCGCCCGACTCGGCTTCCTCACCATCGGCCTGTTCGACCCCGCCGACCCCCGCGGCGGGCACGAATCGACGCTCCGGCTGATCGAGCACGGGGAGCGTCTCGGACTCGACAGCGCGTGGCTGCGCCACCGCCACCTGCAGTACGGCATCTCGTCGCCCGTCGCGGTGCTCGCCGCCGCGTCGCAGCGCACCAGCCGCATCGAGCTCGGCACGGCCGTCACCCCGATCGGCGCCGAGAACCCGTTCCGGCTCGCCGAAGACCTCGCCACGGTCGACGTGCTGACGGGAGGCCGCCTCAACCCCGGCTTCTCGGCGGGGCCGCCGATGAATATCGACCGCTACCGCGACGCCATCTACCCCGGCACCTTCGAGCAGGAGGAGTTCGGCTACGAGCGACTGCTGCGCTTCCGCGACTTCGTGCGCGGCGACGTGGTGAGCACGTTCTCGGGCACCGAGGGCATCGAGGTGTTCGCCGACACGGTGCAGCCGCACGCCGCCGGACTCGCCGAGAGGCTCTGGTACGGAGGGGGCAGCACCCGGTCGGCGGAGTGGGCCGGCCGCCACGGCTTCCACCTGCTCACCTCGAGCGTGGTGCAGGGCGAGCTCGGCGACGACTTCGCCGAGAACCAGCTGCACCAGGTGCGCGCCTACCGCGAAGCGCTCGGCGCGCGGGGCCGGGTGTCGCAGGGTCTCGTCGTCATTCCGACAGACTCCGCGTCACCGGCGCAGATCGAGCGCTACGAGGCTTACGTCGCCTCACGGGCCGGCCGCGTGGGCGTGCCGCACGGCCCGAGGCGCATGCTCTTCGCCGCCGACCTCCTCGGCACCTCCGAACAGCTCGCCGAGCGGCTCTGGGCCGACGCGGCCTTCCGCGAGATCGACGAGGTGGCCTTCGCGCTGCCGTTCTCGTTCGAGCACGACGACTACCTGCAGATCCTCGACGACCTCGCTGGGCGGCTCGGACCCCTGCTCGGGTGGAAGCCCGCCGCGTCCGCGTAGCAGCCCGCCGTACCCGCGCATCCCGGCCGGTAGAATCGCCGGGTGAGCATTGCCGATACCGTCGAGAACGCCATCGCCACCCCCGAGCGGGAGCAGCCCTACGAGGCACTGGGCCTGAAAGCCGACGAGTACGCGAAGATCCGCGAGATCCTCGGCCGCCGTCCCACGAGCGGCGAGCTCGCCATGTACTCGGTGATGTGGAGCGAGCACTGCTCCTACAAGTCGTCGAAGATCTACCTGCGCCAGTTCGGCCAGAAGGTCTCCCCCGCCATGAAGAAGAACCTCATGGTGGGCATGGGCGAGAACGCCGGTGTGGTGGACGTGGGCGAGGGCTGGGCGGTGACCTTCAAGGTCGAGTCCCACAACCACCCCTCCTACATCGAGCCGTTCCAGGGCGCCGCCACGGGCGTGGGCGGCATCGTGCGCGACATCATCTCGATGGGCGCGCGCCCCGTCGCCGTGATGGACCAGCTGCGCTTCGGCAAGATCGACGACCCCGACACCGCCCGCGTCGTGCACGGCGTCACCAGCGGCATCTCGTTCTACGGCAACTGCCTGGGCCTGCCCAACATCGGCGGCGAGACCTACTTCGACCCGGTGTACCAGGGCAACCCGCTGGTCAACGCGCTCTCCGTCGGTGTGCTGCGCCACGAAGACCTTCACCTGGCCAACGCCCGCGGCGTGGGCAACAAGGTCGTTCTCTTCGGAGCGCGCACCGGCGGCGACGGCATCGGCGGCGCCTCCATCCTGGCGTCGGACACCTTCTCGGCCGGCGGTCCCACCAAGCGCCCCGCGGTGCAGGTCGGCGACCCCTTCGCCGAGAAGGTGCTCATCGAGTGCTGCCTCGAGCTGTTCGCGGGCGAACTGGTCGAGGGCATCCAAGACCTCGGGGCTGCGGGCATCTCGTGCGCCACCTCGGAGCTCGCCTCCAACGGCGACGGCGGCATGTTCATCGAGCTCGAGAAGGTGCTGCTGCGCGACCCCACGCTCACCGCCGAGGAGATCCTCATGTCGGAGAGCCAGGAGCGCATGATGGCGGTGGTGCGCCCTGAGAAACTCGAGGGCTTCCTCGCCGTCACGGCGAAGTGGGATGTGGAGACCAGCGTGCTCGGCGAGGTCACCGACACGGGGCGCCTCGTCATCCACTGGCACGGCGAGGAGATCGTCAACGTGGAGCCGCGCACCGTGGCCGTCGACGGCCCGGTCTACGAGCGCCCGGTCGCCTACCCCGCGTGGATCGACGCGCTGCAGGCCGACTCGGCCGCCCGACTCCCCCGCGCGACGGAGGGGGCGGCGCTGCGCGACGAGTTCCTCCGCGTGGTGGGCTCGCCCAACATGGCGTCGAAGGAGTGGATCACCAACCAGTACGACCGCTACGTGCTCGGCAACACGGCGCTGTCGTTCCCCGACGACGGCGGCATGATCCGGGTCGACGAGGAGTCGGGGCTCGGCTTCGCGCTCGCCACCGACGCCAACGGCCGGTACTGCCAGCTCGACCCCTACCGCGGGGCGCAACTCGCGCTCGCCGAGGCCTTCCGCAACGTGGCCGTCACCGGTGCGGTGCCCGTCGCGGTCTCCGACTGCCTCAACTTCGGCTCGCCCGAGAACCCCGAGGTGATGTGGCAGTTCTCGAAGGCGGTCGAGGGCCTGGCCGACGGATGCCTCGAGCTCGAGATCCCCGTCACCGGCGGCAACGTGTCGTTCTACAACCAGACCGGCTCGCAGCCCATCCACCCCACCCCGGTCGTGGCGGTGCTCGGCGTCATCGACGACGTGGCCCGCCGCATTCCGTCGGGGTGGCAGGACGAGGGGTCGAACCTGTATCTTCTCGGCACCACGCGCGCGGAGCTCGACGGCTCGGCGTGGGCCGGCGTCGTGCACGACCACCTCGGCGGATTGCCGCCCGAGGTGTCGCTCGAGGCCGAGGCCACGCTCGCCGAGCTGCTGCGGGCCGCGGCACTCGAGGGGCTCATCGACTCGGCGCACGACCTCTCCGACGGCGGGCTCGCGCAGACGCTGGCCGAGGGCGTGCTGCGCTTCGGAGTGGGCGCGCGGGTGTGGCTCGACGAGATCGTGTCGCGCGACGGCGTGACGGCCTCGGATGCGCTGTTCAGCGAGTCGACGGCGCGTGTGCTCGTGTCGGTGCCGCGCGAAGACGACGTGAAGTTCCGCGGGCTGTGCGAGGGGCGCGGCGTGCCGGCCCTCCGCATCGGCGTGACCGACGCGGAGTCGGGCTCGCTCGACGTGCAGGGTCTGTTCGAGGTGCCGCTCGCCGAGCTCGCCGGCACCCACCGCTCCACCCTCCCCGAGCACTTCGGCCCCGTCGTCGGCGGCTGACCCGGCGCGGCTCCCGCCCGGCGCCGCGGCTACACGGATACGGCAGCGGCGGCGCTACTCCGCGTCGGCGGCGAGGCGCTCGTGATGGTGGATGACCTCGGCGATGATGAAGTTGAGGAACTTCTCGGCGAACGCCGGGTCGAGGTGCGACTCCTCGGCGAGCCCGCGCAGCCGCTTGATCTGGCGCGCCTCACGGTCGAGGTCGGCGGGCGGCAGCCCGTACTCGGCCTTCAGGCGGCCGACGGTCTGCGTGAACTTGAAGCGCTCGGCGAGCATGTGGATGACGGCGGCGTCGATGTTGTCGATCGACTGACGGATGCTCTCCAGCCGCTCGTAGACATCGGCGTTGCTGTCGAACCCGCCCGCGGGCGCCTGTGACTCCATAGGAGCACTCTAGCCAGCTTCGCCCGCCGGCTTCTGCGTGCCCGCTGAGCGGGAGCGGCGGCGGGGCAGGTGCAGCCGGCCCTGCGCGAGCAGGATGCCGAGGAACACCAGCAGCGCCCCGAGCGGGGCGTTCCAGCTGAGGGTCTCACCGAGCAGCACGATACCGAGGAACACGCCCACCACGGGCGTGAGATACGTGACCGTCGAGGTGGCCGTCGGCCCCCAGGCATTCAGCACGTTCATGTACCAGAAGTACGCGACCCCGGTGCCGAGCACCCCGAGCGTGAGCAGGCTCAGCACGATCGGCAGGTCGAGCGACACCGGCCCGAGCGCCACGACGGGCGTGAGCACGAGCAGGATGAGCGCACCCATGCCCACCTGGAAGAACGCCGCCGTCAGCCCCGTCACCGGATGCCGTGCAGCGATGAACCGCCGGATGTACCCGAACGTGAACCCGTAGCAGACCGCCGCCCCGAGGCAGGCCAGCTGCCCGGCCAGCTCGAGCGCGAGATCTCCGTGCGCCGCCTGATTCACGGCGAACGACCACGGCCCGATGATGACGACCACCCCGATGATGCCCGCGATCACCCCGAGCACCCGCGAGCGGTCGAGCTTCTCGACCCGGAACGCGAGCGTGACCATGAGCGCCGTGGTGATGGGCGTGACCGCGTTGTAGATGCTCGCGAGCCCTGAGGTGACGTACTGCTCGGCCCAGGCGAACAGGAGGAACGGGATGGCGCAGCCGAACGCCCCGATCACCACGAAGTGCGCGTAGACGATCGGCTGCTTCGGCAGCCTCGTGCGCGTGACCAGCAGCAGCACCGCCAGCGTAAGGGTGCCGAGCAGCAGCCGCGCCCAGGCGACCTGCCCGAACGACACCCCGCCGAGCGCCACCTTCATGAAGAGGAAGCTCGCACCCCACACCAGCCCGAGGGCCGAGAACTGGAGGGCGACGGCGAGGCGGTTCTGTGGCACGGAGCGAGGCTACCGCGCACTGGCGACATCGCGCCCGCGCGGCGGCCCCGCGCATCCGTCTTTGGCGCTCTCAGACGCCGGAATGGCGATTAATCGACGGACCGGACGGCGGCCTACTCGACGACCGAGACCGTGACCTCGATGTTGCCGCGGGTGGCGTTGGAGTACGGGCAGATGGTGTGCGCCTTGTCGGCCACCTTCTGGGCGTCGCCGGCCGAGAGCCCCGGGATGTAGACGTCGAGCTCGACCGCCAGGCCGAAGCCGCCCTCCCCGTTGCTGCCGATCGACACGCTCGCCGAGACGCCCGCATCCGTGGTGTCGAGCTTGAGCTCGCGGCCCGCGGCATGCACGGCCCCGAGGAAACAGGCCGAGTACCCGGCGGCGAAGAGCTGCTCGGGGTTGGTGCCCTCACCCGAACCCCCCATCTCCTTGGGCGGGCGGGTGTCGAAGTCGAGCCGGTCGTCTTCGCTGCGGACGTGTCCGTCGCGACCGCCGCCGGAGGCGTGGGCGATCGCCGTGTAGATGGGTTCCATGGGGATAGTCCATCACCTCGCCGGGCGAAGTGCCACCGCGGCGGAATCGTTCACACGCTGTTCGAGGCCCGCTCTCACGCGCGGCCAGTCGTCGACGATGATCGAGAACACGGCGGAGTCGCGCCAGCTGCCGTCGGCGCGCTTCATGTCACGCCGGCTCACGCCCTCGAAGGTCGCGCCCAGCTTGGCGATGGCCGACTGCGAGCGCTCGTTGCGCACATCCGCCTGGATCTTGATGCGGCCGAAGCCGTGATCGAAGGCGAGGCCGAGCAGCAGCAGCTTGGCCTCGGGGTTGACCGCGGTGCCCCAGACGCGGGGGTCGTAGGCGGTCCAGCCGATGTGGGCGTACTCGAGCGCGGGGTCGATGTCGCCGAGCGTCGTCGTGCCGACGAGCGTGCCCGCGTCGGGGCCGGCGGCGAGGCGGATGACGTAGGCGTTGCCGCCCTCCCACTGGTAGTAGCTCTCTGCCCAGGGCACGAACTCCTCCACCGTGGCGCGGAAGCCCTCGGGCCCCCCTCCGTACCCCGAGGCGAACACCTCGGGGTGGCCGATGGCCGCGTGCAGCTCGGGCAGGAGGGCGCGGGTGAGGGGTTCGAGGCGGATGTGGCGGCCCTCGATCGGGAGGTGCGGCGGGCGCGTGGCGGACATGGCTCGATTCTCGCAGGGGTTCGGGATGCGCGACGCGGCACCCCGGGAGCAGTGTCTGTGCCACGATGGTGCGATGGGCAGTGCCGCCGTGTTCTTCCACTCCGCCACAGCGTTCCACGACCTCGTGACGCGGCTCCCCGCCGAGGCGTGGGATTCACTCGCGCCCGTGCTCGGGGAGTGGACGCTGCGCTCCCTCGTCGGCCACACCACCCGCGCCATCCTCACGGTGGAGAGCTACCTCCTGCTCGACGACCCCGGCTTTCCGAACGTGCCGAACGCCGAGAACTACTACGCCCGGGTGTACCGCGACCTCGCCGATCCGGCCTCGGTCGCAGCCCGCGGGGTCGAGGCGGGCATCTGGCTGGGCGACGACCCCGGCAAGGCGGTCGCCGATGCGCTGGCACGGGCGATGGCGCTCGTCGACTCGGCGCACCCGGAGCGCGTGGTGTCGATCGGCGGTCTCGGAATCGAGCTCGGCGAATATCTGCGCACGCGCGTGTTCGAACTCGTGGTGCACTCGCTCGACATCAGCCGAGCGACCGGCGTGCCGCACGGGCAGCCGGCCGAGGCGGTGCGGGCGACGCTCGAACTCGCCGCCGGCATCGCCGCGGTGCGGGGGGAAGGCGAGCGGGTGCTGCTGGCCCTCACCGGGCGGGACGGGCTGCCCGAGGGCTACTCGCTGGTCTGAGCGCCGCCGGCCCGCTCGAACGAGGCCAGAACCCGCCGTAGCAACTCACCGGTCTCGGCGAGTTCGTCGGGCGTCAGGGCGGCGACCATCTCCCGCTCCACCGTGAGCAGTCGCGGGAACACGTCGTCGATGAGCCGCGCGCCCGCGGCGGTGGGTTCGATGAACGCGCCGCGCCCGTCGTGAGGGTTGGGGGTGCGCACCACGAGCCCTCTCGTCTCCAGCGCCTTCAGCCTCTTCGTCGTCGCCGGGCCCGAGGCCAGCGACACCGTCGTCAGTTCGCCGGGCGAGAGTCTCCGCCCCGCGCGACGCAGGGCCGACAGGATGTCGAACTCGCCGCGGGTGAGCCCGAACCCGGCGAGGAACTCGTCGCCGCGGCGGATGAGCAGCGCGGCCCCACGGAGGATGCGGCCGGCCACGTCGATCACCCCGGTGTCGAGCTCGGGCGCGAGCGTGTGCCAGCCCGCGCGGATGCGGTCGATGTCGTCGTCGTGACCGAGATCCGTCATGCAGATAGTTTACGAGTAAACTACTTGGATGCCCGCATCCGCCTCATCGTCTCCGAGTCCGTCGCTCGCGCCCGGTCCGCTGCTGCGGCGGCTGGTCACCCTCGGCCCGCACGCGGGCGCACACCGCGCCGCGGCCCGGGCCGGCATCGCGATCGGCGTGCCCCTCGTGGCGCTCGAGCTCACGGGCCACATCGACCTCGCCCTCTACGCGGTGTTCGGCGCCTTCACCGCCCTCTACGGGCGCGACCACACCCACGGCACCCGGCTCCGGATGCAGGCCACCGCCGCCCTCGCCTTGATCGCGTGCGTGGTGCTCGGCACCGCCATCGCGGTCTCACCCCTGCGGGACTGGCTGATCGTGCCCGTGGCCGCGGTCGTCGCGGGCGCGCTGACGCTGGCGGCCGACGCCCTCGACTGGCACCCACCGGGAGCGCTGTTCTTCGTGTTCGCGCTCGCGGCGTGCGCCTCGGTGCCCGCCGAGCCCGTGGGGGTGCTGGTGGCGCTCGCCCTCGCGGGCGCGAGCGCCGCCTTCGCGATGCTCGTGTCGGGTGCCGGGATCGCGCATCCGGCCGCGCGGCGCCGCGAACCGACCCGGCTCCGGGTGTCGCTGCGCGCCGCACTGGCCCGACCCGGCGAGCGCACGAAGATCGCCGGGCTCGCGGTCGCAGTGCTGGTGGCAGGCGCCGTCCCCACGGTGAGCGGGCTGGGTCACCCGTACTGGGCGATGGTGTCGGCGGTCGCGGCGCTGTCGGCGGCCGACATCGCGGGGCACCTCGTGCGGGCCGGGCATCGCGTGCTCGGCACCCTGGCGGGCGTCGCGCTCGCGGCCGCACTGCTCGCGCTGAGCACCGTTCCCCTCGTGCTGGTGCTGTTCGCGGTGCTGCTGCAAGTGGGCGCGGAGCTGTTCGTGATGCGCAACTACGGCCTCGCGATGGTGTTCGTCACGCCGCTCGCGCTCATCATGTCGTACCTCGCGCATCCCGGCTCGGAGTGGGCGCTGCTCGGCGACCGCACGCTCGAGACCCTCCTCGGCACGGCCGTCGGCCTCGCCGTGAGCGCCGTCGTCGCGCTCACCCGCCGCGGCCGCAGCCCACGCGCGCCCGTGGTGCCCTGAGCACGCTCCGGTGTGGTGTCATGGGTGCATGGCCCCCGCGCTCCGTCTGAGACGATCGTTCACCCGCCGGGTCGGGAGCGGCGTGGCCCTCGCGCTGATCGTGGCGTTCGTGACGGGCTGCGTGGCGGAGCCGGCCGGCGGCTCACGCCCCGGCGGTGGGGATGCGGTCTCGTCGGCTGCGGGAGTCGTGGCGGGGATCTCGAGCGGCACACCGGGTGAGACCACCCGCGTGCTCGCCGACGCCGCCGACGCCGCCTTCGACGAGCACCACCTGGGGTCGCTGCTCGCCCAGATCAGGGTCGACGGCACCCTCGTGGCGCAGTACAGCCGCGGGGAGGCGATGGGTGGCGAGCCGATCACGCAGGACGGGCGCTTCCGCAACGGCGCCGTGGCGATCATGTACGTGTCCGCGACCCTGCTCCGCATGGCGGAGGACGGGCTGATCGACCTCGACGCGCCCATCGCGCAGTGGGCACCCGAGTTGCCCTACGCCGACACCACCACGCCCCGGATGCTCGCGCAGATGACCTCGGGGATGCCCGATCACGTGCAGAACCCGGAGTTCCTCGCCGCCCTGAACGCCGATCCCTTCCGCGACGTCACCCGCGACGAGGTGCTCGAGTCCAGCGCTGAACTCGGCCACTGGTTCGAGCCCGGCACCAACTGGGGCTACTCGCACGCGGGATACTTCGCTCTCGGGCTGGTGCTCGAACGCGCCGGCCGAGCGCCCCTCGACGAGCTCATCTCCCACTATGTGCTCGACCCGCTCGGGCTCACCGAGACCGTGGCCGACCAGTCCCCGGCCGTTCCCGAGCCGGTGGTACACGCCTTCACCGCCGAGCGGGGCGTGTGGGAGGACGCCACCTACTGGAACCCGTCGTGGACCCTCCCGCCCGGAGCCGTCGAGACGACGACCATCGGCGACATGGCGGAGAGCTTCGAGCAGATCATCGGCCGGGGAGCCGTGCTCGAACCCGCGTCGCTGGAGGACATGCTCACACCGCCGCCGGCGGGATTCGGTTCGTCGCTGGAGGGGTGCCCGACCTGTCACACGCTCACACCGGAGTTCAGCTACGGGCTCGGCGTGTTTCTCGAGAACGACTGGGTGATGCAGACGCCCCTCTTCGCCGGGTACCTCTCGGCCGTGGCGACGCTGCCGCCCGATCGCAACGACGGTCACAGCGTCACGATCGCGGTGGCCGCCACCATGACCGAGCAGAGCGTCACGGACTGGACGGGCACCCTCCCGAACCGAGCCACCCAGCTGGTCGACGAACTCGCCGCCACGCTGGTTCCGGAGGCGGTGGCGCCCGTCTTCCACGGGCCCGCGGACTGACCGCCGGTCTGGCCGCCCGGCTGCTTCGCGCGGGTTCGCTCAGCGCGCGCACGCGGCGCGAGCCGGCACGGCTCAGCCGAGCAGGTCGTGCCGTTCGACGATGGCGTCGCGCGCGGGGCCGACCCCGATGGCCGAGATGCGCGAGCCGCTCATCTCCTCGAGAGCGAGCACGTAGCGCTGAGCGGCAGGCGGCAGGTCGGAGAAGGTGCGGGCACCGGTGATGTCGTCGGACCAGCCCTCGAACTCCTCGTAGACGGGCTTCGCGTGGTGGAAGTCGCTCTGCGAGACGGGCACCTCGTCGACCCGCACGCCGTCGACGTCGTAGGCCACGCAGACCGGGATGCGCTCGAGGCCGGTGAGCACGTCGAGCTTGGTGAGCACGAAGTCGGTGACGCCGTTGATGCGCGCCGTGTACCGGGCGATCGGGGCGTCGTACCAGCCGGTGCGGCGCGGCCGCCCGGTGGTGGTGCCGAACTCGAAGCCCTGCGAGCGCAGGAACTCGCCCGACTCGTCGAACAGCTCGGTGGGGAAGGGGCCCGCTCCGACACGCGTGGTGTAGGCCTTCACGACCGCGATCACGCGGTCGATGCGGTTGGGCGCCACGCCCGAACCGGTCGAGGCGCCGCCCGAGGTGGCGTTCGACGAGGTGACGAAGGGGTAGGTGCCGTGGTCGACGTCGAGCATGGTGGCCTGGCCGCCCTCGAAGAGCACGGTCTTGCCCTCGTCGAGCGCCCGGTTGAGCACGAGCGAGGTGTCGGCCACCATGGGCCGCAGCCGCTCGGTGTACGACAGCAGGTCGTCGACGACCTCCTCGGCCGCGATGGCCCGCCGGTTGTAGACCTTCACGAGGATGTGGTTCTTGAGGTCGAGCGCGCCCTCGACCTTCTGCCGCAGGATGCCCTCGTCGAAGAGGTCTTGCACGCGGATGCCGACGCGGTTGATCTTGTCGGCGTAGGCCGGGCCGATGCCGCGGCCGGTGGTGCCGATCTGCCGCTTGCCGAGAAAACGCTCGGTGACCTTGTCGAGCGTGCGGTGGTAGTGCGTGATGACGTGGGCGTTGGCCGACACCAGCAGGCGCGACACGTCGACCCCGCGCGAGCCGAGCGCCTCGAGCTCGTGGAAGAGCACCTCGACGTCGACCACGACGCCGTTGGCGATGACGGGCGTGACACCCGGCGTGAGGATGCCCGAGGGCAGCAGGTGCAGGGCGTACTTCTTGTCGCCGACCACCACCGTGTGCCCGGCGTTGTTGCCGCCGTTGAACTTCACGACGTAGTCGGTGCGGCTTCCGAGGAGGTCGGTGGCCTTGCCCTTTCCCTCGTCGCCCCACTGGGCGCCGATCAGGACGATCGCTGGCATGTGTGGATTCCCTCCGAACCGTGCCGGTTGACAATCGATCCTATCGTGAGCGGGTCCGCGCATCCGGTGGGCGGCCCCGCCTGGGGAATCCCGGATGCGTTCCGCCGGTTGTGCAGGACATGCCAGAGCTCACCGTCACGCTGTACTCGTCGAGCTTCTGCGGCGCGTGCACGAGCACCCGCGCGACGCTGGAGCAGATCGCTCCCCTGCTCGGCGACCGCATCGAGTGGCACGAGGTGAACGTGGCGGCCGACCCCGACGCGAGCGAGACCGCCGGAGTGGTGGCGACCCCCACCGTCGTCATCTCGGCCCCCGACGGCACCGAACGGATGCGCGCCGCCGGCGTGCCCACCGCACCCCAGCTCCTCACCGCCATCGCCGCCGCCCTCCCCTGACGGACGGTCACGCCCCGGGGTCAGGCTTCCGGATCAGGAGGCAGGGGCGACCTCGAGGAGGGCGCCGGACTCCATCGCGACCCAGACGGTGCCGTCGGGCGCGACCGCCAGGCCGTGTGGCTCCTCGTGCCCGGAAGGGGCGAGGTCGACGAGCGCGACCACCCCGTCGTACCCGACGCGCGCGAGTTCATTCGACCCCCATAGCGTCGCCCACAGGCACGAGCCGTCGGGCGCCGCGGCCACCGCGTGCGGCTTCGACGACGACCACGGCAACGCGAACTCGGCGAACACCCCCGAGCGGTCCACCCGCCCGATCGCCCCGGCCTGCATCTCGGCGAACCACGCCGCACCGTCGTGCCCGACCGTGATGCCCACCGGCCCGGCGTGCGGCGTCGGCACCTCGAACAGCCGCACCGCCGAATCGCCCCCGCGCACATACCCGATCGCGTTGGCCTGGTTCGCCGTGAACCACAGGCTCTCGCCCGACGATGCGATCATCGACACGAACCCCTCGTCGGTGCCGGCCGGAAACTCCGTGACCCGCCCGAACAGGTCGATACGGCCCAGCGCATCCCGCCCCAGCTCGGTGAACCACGCGGTGCCATCGGCCTGCGCCGCCACCCCGAACGGCTGGGCTCCGCGCGTGGGCACTTCCACCCGCCGCAGAACCCCGGATGCACCCACCAGCACGAGCGCGTCGCCCGCGGTGTCGGAGACCCACACCGAGTCGTCGGCCGCCGGCGTCACCTGCGAGACCTGCGCCCCCGCGGCCGACGCGGCGATCGGGATGCGCGTGACACCTTCCGACCCGACTCCAGGCGCGACGCGCAACACCGCACCCGCGTGCACGAGCGTGCACCACACCGCCCCGTCGCGCGTGATCGCGACCCCGTACGGCCCCTCGGCGGCGGTGGCGACCTCGTGCACGACGATCGAGCTCATACCCCGAGCCTAGCCACCGCGACCGGGCCCCTCCGGCGTCCCGATAGAATGGAGGACCTGCCCTCTCCCCGACGAGCCGCCTGGAGGAGTCCGCGTGATCTTGGCCCTGCTGACGTTCGCAGGGCTCGTGGCGCTCACTCCGCTGCTCACGCGCATCCTCTCGACCCGGGTGTTCTACCTGCTCGCGGTGCTGCCGGCAGGCGTGTTCGTGTACACGCTCACGCAGACCGCCACGGTGCTGGGGGGCGGAGCGGTCACCGAGTCGGTGCCCTGGATCCCGCAGCTGGGCATCGCGTTCGCCTTCCGGGTCGACACCCTGGCCTGGCTGCTCGCCCTCATCGTGACGGGCGTGGGCGCTCTCGTGCTGGTGTACTGCGCCCGGTACTTCTCGCCCTCCGAGCCGCAGCTGGGCCGCTTCGCGACCGTGCTGCTCGCCTTCGCGGGCGTGATGTACGGCCTCGTCACCGCCGACGACATCTACGTCATGTTCATGTTCTGGGAGATCACGAGCGTGCTCTCCTACCTCCTCATCGGTCACTACACGGGCCGCAAGGAGAGCCGCGGCGCGGCCCTGCAGGCGCTCCTGGTCACCACCTTCGGCGGGCTCGCGATGCTCGTGGGCATCGTGCTGCTCACGGCGGAGGCCGGCACCACGAGCATCGCCTCGCTCGTGGCCGACCCGCCGGCGGGCAGCGGCGTCGTCACGACGGCGGTCATGCTCATCCTCGCCGGGGCGCTGTCGAAGTCGGCGCTCGTGCCGTTCCACTTCTGGCTGCCGGCGGCGATGGCGGCCCCCACCCCGGTGAGCGCCTACCTGCACGCGGCCGCGATGGTGAAGGCGGGCATCTACCTCGTGGCCCGCTTCGCGCCGGGCTACGCCGACACCCCGGGGTGGATCCCGGTGCTCGTCTCGCTCGGCGTGCTCACCATGCTGCTCGGTGCGTGGCGCTCCCTCCGCCAGAACGACCTCAAGCTGCTGCTCGCCTACGGCACCGTGAGCCAGCTCGGCTTCCTCACCGTGGTCGTGGGCTTCGGCACCCGCGACACCGCGCTCGCGGGCGCCACCCTGCTGCTCGCGCACGCCCTGTTCAAGGCCACCCTCTTCCTCGTGGTGGGCATCGTCGACCACGACGAGGGCACCCGCGACCTGCGCGAACTCTCCGGCCTCGGCCGCCGCCGCCCCGCGCTCGCCGCGATCGCGATCGTCGCCGCCGCCTCCATGGCCGGCGTCCCGCCCCTCCTCGGCTTCGTCGCCAAAGAGGCCGTGCTCACCTCCCTCCTCGAAGCCGCGGATGCGTGGGGCTGGGCCGCCCTCATCGGCATCGCCCTCGGCAGCATCCTCACCGTCGCCTACTCCGCCCGCTTCCTCTGGGGCGCCTTCGCCACCAAGCCCCTCCCCGACGAGGTGGAACACCACTCCGCGCACCACGCCCCCGACCCCCTCATCCTCATCGCGCCGGCGTTCCTGGCCCTCGCCACCCTCGCCCTCGGCATCCTCTCCCCCCTCATCTCCCCCTTCCTCGAGTCCTACGCCGACACCATCCCCACCGAACCCGGCTCCCACGGCGTCTACCACCTCGCCCTCTGGCACGGCCTCGAGCCCGCGCTCGGCATCTCGGCCGCCATCATCGCGGCGGGGCTCGGCCTCTTCGCCCTCCGCAAGCCGTTCGCCCGGTTCCAGCGCAGCCTCCCGCACGTGTTCGACGCCGCACGCGACTACATCCGCATCGTGCGCTCCGTCGACGCGCTCGCCGCCCGCGTGACCCTGTTCGCTCAGAAGGGCGGCCTGCCGCAGTACATCGGCACGATCCTGCTCGTGGTGGTGCTCTGCCTCGGCGCCGCCACCGCGTTCAACCGCACCTGGCCCGAGTCGATCGTGCTCTGGGACTACCCGGCGCAGCTGTTCGTCGCCGCCGCGATGGCCGTGGCCGCCGTGCTCGCCGCCCGTGCCACGCACCGTCTCGCCGCCGTGCTGCTCGTGGGTGCCACCGGGTTCGGCATGGTGGTGCTGTTCGCCTACCACGGCGCACCCGACCTCGCCCTCACGCAGGCACTGGTGGAGACCGTGACCCTGGTGGTCTTCATGCTCGTGCTGCGGCGCCTGCCCACGAAGATCGCCCAGCACAACAAGCCCGTGCGCCGTGGCCGCCGAGTGGTGATCGGTGTGCTGGTGGGCGTGACGATGGGCCTCGTGGGCATCGTCGCCCTCGGCGCCCGCGAGGCGGGAACCCTCACCGACGAGCTCGCCCGGCTCTCCTACGAGCTCGGTCACGGCGAGAACATCGTCAACGTCATGCTCGTCGACATCCGCGCCTGGGACACCATGAACGAGCTCAGCGTGCTCATCGTCGTGGCCACGGGCGTCGCGAGCCTGATCTTCGTCACCGGGCGGAACGCCAGCATCCCGCGTCTGCGCGAGTCACGGGCCAGGCGTCAGGGCATCGCCCGCACCCGCATCGTCGATGACCCGCACACCGCAGACGAGGCGCCCGCCGAGCGCCAGCACTCCTGGCTGCTCGGAGGCCGCACGCTCGCCCCCGAGAACCGCTCGCTCATCCTCGAGGTGCTCGTGCGCCTCATCTTCCATCCCGCGATCGTGGTGTCGATCTTCCTGCTCTTCGCCGGCCACAACATGCCGGGCGGCGGGTTCGCGGGCGGCGTTCTGGCGGGGCTCGCCCTCATCGCCCGCTACCTCGCCGGCGGTCGCTACGAGCTCGGCGAGACGCTGCCGATCGGGCCCGGCGTGCTGCTCGGCACGGGCATGCTGCTCGCCACCGGCACGGCCGTGGGCTCGCTCTTCCTCGGCGCCGACGTGCTCACCTCGGCGTACTTCTCGGCCGAGGTTCCCGTGCTGGGCTACATCTCGTTCGGCACCTCCACCATCTTCGACGTGGGTGTGTACCTCGTGGTGATCGGCGTGGTGCTCGACATCATCCGCGCGCTCGGCGGCGAGGTCGACCGGCAGCAGGCCGAGGCCGGCGACGCCGCCCCGGAGGGCTCGGGCGACGAGCACACGGATGCGCGCGACACCGGCGCGGTACCCGTCGCGACCACGGCGCCTGTGAACGCCGAGACGCCCGCCACGACGAGCGGGGGCCGCCGATGAGTGCCTCCCTCACCCTCGTCGTGCTGATGGCGATCATGTACGGCACCGGCGTCTATGTGATGCTCGAGCGCAGCCTCACGCGCATCCTGATCGGCTTCCTGCTGGTGGGCAACGCCACGAACCTGCTCATCTTCCTGATGTCGGGCCGCGCGGGCAGCGCTCCGATCGTGCCGGGGGGCGAGGTGGCCGCCGACACGGTCGACCCGCTCCCGCAGGTGCTCATGCTCACGGCCATCGTCATCAACTTCGGCGTGACCGCGTTCATCCTGGCCCTCATCTACCGCTCGTGGTGGCTGTCGAACCTCGGCGACGAGGGCGACGACGTGATGAGCGACGAGGAGAAGGAGGAGGCGATCGAGGCTGAGAACGCCGACGAGCTGCAGGCCTCGCTCGAGAGCGACGACACCGCGGTGCTGGAGGTGCTCGACGAAGACGAGGACCACGGCGACGACGACGGCCCGCCGGCCACGCCGGAGCCCAGCGAGCGGGAGAGGGATGTGATGCGATGAGCTCCGCACTCGTTCCCCTGCTCGTGCTGCTGCCGCTGATCGGCGCGGCCGTCACGCTCATCCTGGGCCGTTACCCGCGACTGCAGATCGTCATCTCCGTGTCGGCGCTCACGCTCGTCACGGCCGCTGCCGCTGTGCTGCTGGCGGTGGTCGACCACTCGGGCGAGCCCGTCGTGGTGCGCGTCGGCGGCTGGGAACCGCCGTTCGGCATCGTGCTCGTGGTCGACCGGCTCTCGGCCATCATGGTGGTGGTCTCGGCGCTCATGCTGCTCGGGGTGCTCGTGTTCGCGGTGGGGCAGGGCATCGCCGACCGCGACCGCGACACCCCCGTGTCGATCTTCCACCCGACGTACCTCATCCTCTCGGCCGGACTGTTCGACGCGTTCATCGCCGGCGACCTGTTCAACATGTACGTGGGCTTCGAGATGCTGCTCGCGGCCAGCTACGTGCTGCTCACCCTCGGCGGCACCGGGTCGCGCATCCGGGCCGGCGTCACCTACGTGGTGGTGAGCCTGGTGTCGTCGCTGCTGTTCCTCGGCGCGATCGCACTCATCTACGGCGCGACCGGCACCGTGACGATGGCGCTGCTGTCGGAGCGCATCCGGGCCCTGCCGCTCGACGTGCAGATGATCCTCTGCGTGGCGCTGCTCATCGGCTTCGCGGTGAAGGCGGCCGTGTTCCCGCTGTCGTTCTGGCTGCCCGACTCCTATCCCACGGCCCCGGCGCCGGTCACGGCCGTGTTCGCGGGCCTGCTCACGAAGGTGGGCGTCTACGCCATCATCCGCACCGACCGGCTGCTGTTCTTCGACGTGCCGCTGATGGTGCCGTTGCTCATCGTGGGCGGGCTGACGATGCTCATCGGCATCCTCGGCGCGCTCGCGCAGGCCGATGTGAAGAGGCTGCTCTCGTTCACGCTGGTAAGCCACATCGGCTACATGATCTTCGGCGTCGCGATCGGCACCGAGCTCGCGATGGGCGCCACGATCTACTACATCGTGCACCACATCGCGGTGCAGACGGCGCTGTTCCTCGTGGTGGGGCTGATCGAGCGGGTCGGCGGGTCGACGTCGATCACGAGGCTCGGCGGGCTGCTCAAGAAGGCGCCGTTCGTAGCGGCATTGTTCTTCATCGGAGCGCTCAACCTCGGCGGCATCCCGCCGTTCTCGGGCTTCCTCGGCAAGGTGGGGCTGTTCGAGGCGGGCGCGCAGAGCCCGTCGCCGCTCGTGTACGCCCTCCTCGCCGCCGGAGCGATCACCTCGCTGCTCACGCTCTACGCGCTCATGCGGGTGTGGAACATGGCGTTCTGGCGGCCCAAGGCCGAGGTGGAGGGCTACGAGTCACCCCTCATCGAGTCGCTGCAGGAGAGCCCGGAGACCACGAACGGCACCGCCACCGGCGTCGCGACGGCCACGCGCAACTCGGCGCTCATGACCGGGGCCACCACCGGACTCATCGCCATCACCGTGGCGCTCACGGTGTTCGCCGGGCCGCTGTTCGGGCTCACCCAGCGGGCGGCGGTCAACGTGGTGACGCCCGAGGTCTACGTGGAGTCGGTCTTCCCGGGAGGCACGCCGTGATCGCGCGCATCGCCTCCGGCCTCGTGCCCTTCCTCGGCCTGGTGCTGCTCTGGATGCTGCTCTGGGGCGAGTTCAGCGTGCTCAACCTGCTCGTGGGCATCGGGTTCGCCCTGCTCGTGTCGGCCACCTTCTATCTGCCCGCGGTGCGGTTGAGCGGGCGCTTCAACCCGTGGCGCGCGCTGGTCTTCCTGGTGCGGCTCCTGGCCGACATCGTGGTGGCATCGCTGCAGATCGCCTGGGTGGCCGTGAACCCGCGTTACACGCCGTCGAACGCGATCATCGTGGTGCAGCTGCGCAGCAGGAGCGACCTCGTGATGACGTTCACCGCCGAGGCCGTCTCGCTCGTGCCGGGGTCGATCGTGCTCGACCTCGACCGCGAGCAGGGCACCCTGGCGCTGCACGCACTCGACGTGCACTCCGCCGACGAGCTGCCCCGCCTGAAGCGCGAGGTGCTCGCGACCGAGCGGCGCATCATCCTGGCCGCGGGGTCGCACGACGACGTGGAGCGGCTGCGCGCGGCGGAGAGTACCGACAAGAAGAGCGCCGACACGAGGGAGGCCACCTCGTGATCGTCGTCATCGTGATCGCCGGCGCACTCATGGCCGCCGGCGCGGTCGGCGCCATCTGGCGCATCGTGAAGGGTCCGTCCGCGCTCGACCGCATCATCGCATCCGATGTGCTCATCGCCACCGCGATCATCGCGATCGGCGCCGAGATGGCCGTGAACCGGCACACCGACACGCTGCCTGTGATGCTCGGGCTCGCGCTGTTCGGCATCCTGGGCTCGGTGAGCGTGGCCCGCTTCATGTCGTCGAGGGATGACACCTGATGGACGCGGGCTGGGACATGGTGTGGGACGTGCGCGACGTGGTGACCGCGGTGCTGGTGCTGCTGGCGGCGCTGATGTGCTTCGCGGCGGGGGTGGGACTCATCCGCTTCCCCGACGTGCTGTCGCGGCTGCACGCGGCCACGAAACCGCAGATCCTCGGGCTGATGGCGATCGTGGCCGACGTGGCGGTGACGAACTTCTCGCTCGGCACGCTCACCCTCGCGGTGGCGATCGTGTTCTTCCAGAGCCTCACGGCCCCGGTCTCGGCGCACCTCGTGGGGCGCGCCGCCTACCGCACCGATCACTTCCGCCGCGACATCCTCGTCGTCGACGAGCTGACCCCGGATGCGCCCCGAAATGTCACATAGAACGTACTTTACTCCCAAGTACGGTCGCTATAGCATCTGAAGATGCGCATCGCTTCCGCCGCGGACTACGGCTACCTGGCTCGAGACCGACGCGTGGAGCTGGAGTTGTCGCAGGCCGAGTTGGCCGAGCGCGCCGGGGTCACCCGCCAATGGCTGGTGCGGTTCGAACAAGGCTCCACCGAGACCACGGTCGCGAAAGTGCAGGCGGTATTGCGGGCGCTCGATCTGGTGACGGTGGTTCTCGTGGCGGAGCCCGGTGTGCCGACCGACCCGTCACCCGATGAGCCGCCGGCGAACGAGCGCGCCCAGGCGAGTGCGCCAGGTCGTCGGCGAAGCTCCGCCGGCCGACGTGACTCTCCCCTCCACATCCTTCTCCACGGAAGGCACGTGGCGCGGCTGATGCGGGGTGTGCGAGACGAGTTCAGGCTGGAGTACGAGCCCGAGGCCTCCGACGACCTCACGACCGTGCCGGTGTCGTTGTCACTGCCGCTCGCCAAGCGGGTGCATCGCGGCGAGGCGGTGTGGAACTTCGTCGACAACCTGCTGCCCGACAGCCCTCAGGTGCGGGAGCGCTGGGCGACCCGCGCCGGGCTCACCCGGGCCGACCCGTTCGAGCTGCTCGCGCACTACGGCCAAGACGTGGCCGGTGCGGTGTGGTTCCGTCGCGACGGCTCGCCCGACATCGGCGAGCGCCGCCCGGTCGACGACGAGTGGATCGCCCGCCGCATCCGCGAAGCCCGGGCCGACGCCACCGCCTGGCACGACGACACGCGAGCGCCCGAGGGACAGTTCTCGCTGAGCGGTGCTCAGACGAAGTTCTCGCTCGCCCGCCACGAGGGTGACTGGTTCGAGACCTCGGGAGCGGCCGCATCCACGCACATCGTCAAGCCCTGCGTGCACGGCGTGCCCGACGGCGAGATCGTCGAGTTCATCACGATGCGCGCCGCCGCGCGGCTCGGCATCCCCGCCGCCGCGGTGGAGCTGACCAGGTTCGGCGACCAGCATGCCCTCGTGGTGGAACGGTTCGACCGCGTACAGGATTCGGCTCCGACGCTCCGCCTCCATCAAGAAGACCTGGCGCAGGCGCTCGGCACCCCGCGGCTCGCGAAGTACGAGGTGCACGGAGGCCCCTCGATCGACGCCATCGCGCGACTGCTCGCCGAGACGGCTCCGCTGGCGAGCGATGACTCACGGAAGCGGTTCGCGCGGGTTCTCGCGTTCTCGTGGATCGTGCTCCACACCGACTCGCACGCCAAGAACCACTCGGTGTTCCTCGATCCGGGCGGCGCGCGGCTGACACCGCTCTACGACGCCTCGTCGGTCATCCCGTACCTCGGTGCGGCCGACCTCGACGAGGAGTCGCTCCTCGCCCGCGCCGCCGGGCGGTCGCTGGCCTTCCGGTACGGCGCCTCGGCCGTGGCGGGCGAGATCGGCGGCTTCGAGCTTGGTGCGATCGCCCGGCGGTGCGGCATGCCATCGGCAGAGCTGCTCGAGGCCACGGCGCAGATGTGCGACGCACTGCCGGCCGTCGTCGAGGAGATCGCGGCGGGACTGCCGGCGGAGGTGCGCTCGGAGGTCGTCGAGCGCTATGTGCGCTGGATGCCGCTCCGCGCGGAACAGGCACGAGCATCCCTTCTCTCCGCGTGAGCGCGCGCGACTAAATGACAGAGTCTCATCTGCGCGGTATGCTCGGCACATGACGGGGATGCCAGCGCGTGGAGGGAGGGGGCGGCGGGCTCTCGTGCTCGCCGCTGCGCTGGTGGCCGTGGGCACTGCGGCAGCGGCGATGAGCGGATGCGTGGCGCGGCCGGGCGACGACGACGCGCGGCAGGTGGAGGAGTGGATCGAGCAGCAGGAGTGGGTGCTCTCCGCCACCTCGAGCACCTCGGACGACCCGTGGAGCGCGAGCGCGTCGTTCATCACGCAGCTCGACCCCGCCATCCCCGACGACGATCTCGAGCGACTCGCCACCGAGGCCGAACGGCGCGCAGACGGCAAGGGCTGGCCCGCGGTCTACCTCACCTGGGAGCTCGGCGACGACCGCAGCTTCTCGAATCTGGGCGGGGCGGCCACCCTCGATGTCTTCCTCGCGCTGCGCGACGAGGCCTCGTTCGAGACGTTCACCGCGCGGGGCGCCAACGAATGCTCGGCCTACTGCGCCACGATCGACGCGGAGTCGCCCGCCGGGCTCCTCGCCGCCGTCGAGCGGATGCGCGCGACCGCCGAGGAGGTCGGAGGCGTTCAGCGCAATCTGGGATTCACGGCCACCGACCCGGGCTCGACGTTCTGGGTCACGGCCGAGCTCGACGCCCCGGTCGACGAGGCCGTGGCGGTGTGGGAGTCACTGGTCGCAGCGGGCACGGTCTCGATCAAGTCGGCACGGGCCTGGGTGGTGGAGCCCGTGGGCGACCTGCCACCCGACCAGCTGCTCGACGTCACGGTGGCCGACGAGGCATCGCGTATCGCCGCCGAGCAGCTCGCGGCCGGCCAGAGCGCGGTCGAGGTGCGGGTGAGCGTCGCCGAGGGCTGACGGGAGTAACGTTCGGGCTGAGCGGAAGCTCGCTGCGATACGATCGGTCATTTCACGCCCTCCCGAGGAGCACACTGTGACAGAGTTCTTTACCACCCCGCCGGCGGTCTACATCCTGCACGAGAACGAGACCTGGATCCCGCCGCTGGCCGCCGCGCTCGACGCCGCGGGCGTGGAGCACCGGGAGTGGCGCCTCGACACCGGGTCGATCGACCTCGGCACGGAGCCGCCGCAGGGGGTGTTCTGGTCGCGGCTGAGCGCCTCGGCCCACACCCGCGGGCACGAGGTGGCGAAGGAGAGCTCGCGCGCCGTGCTTCGGTGGCTCGAGTCGTGGGGCCGCCGGGTGGTGAACGGCAGCCGGGTGGTGGAGCTCGAGGTGAGCAAGGCCGCGCAATACGCGGCGCTCCGAGCTGCGGGGTTCGACGTGCCGCACACGATCGCGGTGTTCGGCACGGCCGACCTGAAGCGGCGGGCCCGGCAGCTGCCGACGCCGTTCATCACGAAGCACAACCAGGGCGGCAAGGGCCTCGGGGTGCGCCGCTTCGACACGGTCGACGAGTTCGACCGCTACGTCGACGGCCCCGAGTACGAGGTGCCGGTCGACGGGATCACACTGCTGCAGGAGTACGTGGTGACGCGCGAGCCGTTCGTCACCCGCGCCGAGTTCGTGGGCGGCGAGTTCGTCTACGCGGTCAAGGTCGACACCTCGGCCGGCTCGTTCGAGCTCTGCCCCGCCGAAGCGTGCGCGGTGCCCGGCGCGACAGCCCCGAGCCTCTTCACCGAGCGCACCGACCTCGACGCCTCCACCCCCTTCATCGCCGAGCTCGGGCGCTTCCTCGCCGCCCAGGGTGTGGAGGTGGCGGGCGTCGAGTTCTTCGAGACCGCCGACGGCCGGCTCATCCCCTACGACATCAACACCAACACCAACTACAGCCCGGATGTGGAGGCCGTCACGTCGCGCTCCGCGTCCGCCGCCGTGGCCACGTTCCTCGGGGGCGAGCTGGCATCGCGCTACCAGGCGGTGACCACGTGAGGTTCGGCTACTGGACCCCGGTGTTCGGCGGCTGGCTCCGCAACGTCGACGACGAGCAGATCCCGCTCACCTTCCCCCACCTGGCCGAGATCGCGCAGACCGCCGAGCGGGTGGGCTTCGACCTCACCCTCGTGCCCGAGCTCAACCTCAACGACATCCGCGGGTACGCCGGCCCCACCTTCGACGCCTGGGCCACCACCACGGCTCTCGCCGCCGTCACCTCCACCCTCGAGCTCATGGTGGCGCTGCGCCCGAGCTACCACCCGCCGGCGCTCACCGCGAAGCAGGCCACCACCATCCAGGCCATCGCGGGCAACCGCTTCACCCTCAACGTGGTGTCGTCGTGGTGGGCCGAGGAGGCCAGGCAGTACGGCGTGGAGTTCCACGAGCACGACGACCGCTATGCTCTCACGGCCGAGTACGTGGACGTGCTGCGCGGCCTGTGGACGCAGACCCCGTTCACCCATCACGGCCCCTCCTTCGACTTCGAGGGCACCTACCTCGAGCCCAAACCCGAGGTGCTCCCCCTGATCTATGCGGGCGGCGAGAGCGAGGCGGGCCGGCAGGCCATTTCGGGGTTCGCCGACGCCTACCTCACCCACGGCGGCACCGTCGACGAGCTCGCCGCGAAGATCGGCGACATGCGGCGGCGGCGTGAAGAGCTCGGGCGTGAGCCGTTCGAGCACGTCGGCATGGCCGCGTACGCCATCGCGCGCGACACCGAGCAGGAGGCCCAGGCCGAGCTCGAACGCATCACGGATGTGCGCCACGGCGCCGCCTACGAGTCGTACCAGGAGTTCGTGTCGCGCTCGCACCTCGACACCGCCGTCGACCTCAAGGACTACTCGGTCTCGAACCGCGGCCTCCGCCCGGGCTTCGTGGGCACACCCGAACAGGTCGCCGAGAAGATCCTCGCGTTCGAGGCCGTCGGCGTCGACACGCTGCTGCTGCAGTTCTCCCCGGCACTCACAGAGCTCGAGCGCTTCGCCGAGCAGGTCGTCCCGCTGGTGCGCGGCGAGGTCGCCACGCACGTGGGAGGCTAGCCGTGGAGGCGAGATGACAGAGACCCGGGGGCGGAAGCCCCGCGAGATCGACGAACTCGATCGGCTCATCCTCTGGGAGCTGGCGCGGGACGGGAGGATCTCGAACAACGACCTCGCCGAACGCGTGCACGCGTCTCCCTCGACGACGTCGGCCCGCCTTCGCGCTCTCCGGGACGACGGTCTCGTGCAGTCGATCCATGCGCAACTGGATTGGACGGCGGTCGGGCTTCCCGTTCAGGCGGTGATCGCGGTGCGGATGCGCCTGCGCACCGAGCTCGACTCCTATGCGACGAAGATCGTGCACATGCCATGGGTGGTGTCGGTGTCGTACCTCGGTGGTCCCGATGATTTCCTCATCCATGTCGGGTGCACCTCCACGGAACAGCTTCGCGAGGTCGTCGCGACGTACTTCAACTCCGACACGGCCGTCGCGTCGACGCGGACGCAACTGCTCTTCGAGCACCTCGTCGGAGCGCAGTACATGGATCATCTGAGCGGCTGGTCCGAGATCCTGGGCGATGTTCCGCCTCCTGCCTAGCCCGCAGGAATTCCGGATCCCAGCGGCTGGCAGGGCCCACTGCCGCAGATTCTGCGCAGAAAAAGCCCATCTCCAGATTATTTTGCCCTGAAATCTGCCCGAAACAGGAGCATCTGCATGCTTCTGGCATGACGAACAATCGCGTGACGCTCACTCGGAACCTCTCCGTCGGCTCCATCGTGCTCATGGTGGTGGCAGCGGCCGCACCGCTGACCTGCGTGATCGGCATCATCCCCGTCATGCTCCTGCTGTCGGGGAACGTCGCCGTCCCGGTCTACTTCATCATCGCCGGTCTGATCCTTCTGCTCTTCTCCGTGGGCTACACCCGGATGAGCCGGTTCGTCGATGACGCGGGCGGATTCTTCAGCTACATCCGGGCCGGCCTGGGGTCTGTCGCCGGCGGATCGGCGTCGACCCTCGCCATCGGCGCCTACGGACTCACCCTGATCGCACTGTTCGCCTACGCCGGCGCCTTCGCCGCGCAGCTGGTGGGCAGCGTCTCGGGGTGGACGGACAGCCCGTGGTGGCTCTGGGCGGTCCTCGCGGCGGCAGTCGTCGCTGTGCTCGGATACCGCAACATCGACCTCAGCGCGAAGGCGCTCGGCATCCTCCTCCTCGCCGAGACGCTCCTCGTGGTCGTCCTCGACGTCGCGATCATCGGCCGCGGCCCCGGCGAGGGCTACTCCCTCGACTCCCTGTCACCCGCCACGGCCGCGACAGGTGCACCGGGACTGGGCCTCCTGTTCGCCTTCCTCTGTTTTCTCGGGTTCGAGGCCACGACCGTCTTCCGCGCCGAGGCCAAGGACCCCGAGCGCACCATCCCCCGGGCGACCCTGGTCGCGGTCGGCTCGATCGGGATCTTCTACGCGGCGACGGCGTTCCTCCTGGTGTCGGCGCTGGGGCCGGATGCCGTCGCGGCGGCCACGGCCGACCCCACCGGCGTCATCACGGGTCTCGCCGCCCAGTACCTGGGTCCGGTCTTCGGCGATGTGCTGCAGGTGCTCGTGCTGACCAGCCTCCTGGCGGCGGCCATCTCCTTCCACAACGTGGTGAACCGCTACCAGGTGAGCATGAGCGCCGCCGGTCTCATCCCGGCCTGGTTCGGCCGCATCCACACCACCCATCGCTCTCCCGCGAACGCCTCGATCGCGGTGTCTGGAATCGTGATCGCCGTGCTCGTGGTGACGGCCGCACTCGGTCTCGACCCGATCTCGCAGATCTACGCACCCCTCTCCGGGTGCCTCGGACTCGCGGCGCTGATCCTCATGT
This sequence comes from Herbiconiux moechotypicola, assembly GCF_024979255.1. Lineage (GTDB taxonomy): Bacteria > Actinomycetota > Actinomycetes > Actinomycetales > Microbacteriaceae > Herbiconiux > Herbiconiux moechotypicola. Next base: position 4,540 of record NZ_JANLCN010000005.1, on the reverse strand, counting down.
GCGCGACCTCGATCGCGGTGATCGTGTACTTCAGGGTTCATCAGCGGCGCGCTCCCCTCTGGGCGACGGTGATCGCACCGGTGATCGCACTGCTCGGACTCGGCGCGATCGTGGTGCTCGCCTTCACGAACCTCGACCTGCTGAGCGGGTCACCGGCGTCGTCGATCTTCTTGATCGCGCTGCTCGTCGTGCTCGCCGCGATCGGCGGTGGTGCAGAGGCCCTTAAGAACCGACGCTCGCGCACCGTGGTCGTGCACTGAATCACCTCCGGTGACCAACCGTCATCCACCCCCACCTCGAAAGGCAGTACACCCGTGTCCACACGTCCGGAAAGCATCATCCCCTCGTCTCAGCGCGCCGTCGCCGAGCAGAACGGCTACTCACCGGCGATCCGCCTGGGTGGGCAGCTGATCGTCTCGGGGCAAATCGGTGTCGACGCGGAGGGCGTCGCGATCCCCGACCCCGAAGGCCAGATCGTGGCCGCCTTCGACGCCCTCGGCGAAGTGCTCGCCGAGGCGGGGATGGGATTCAGCGACATCGTCGAGCTGAAGACCTACCACACCGAGTTCGAGACGCTCGGGTTGTTCCTGGAGGTCAAGGCGCGGTACATCACCGGGCCGGTGTTCCCCGCCTGGACGATCCTCGGTGTCGCCCTGGCCGCCCCCGGGTCGATCATCGAGATCGGCGCGATCGCGTACCGGCCGGAAGAGGGGTGACCCGATGACTGCCACAGACGAACGCCGCTCCATCGTGATCATCGGCGCCGGCATGGCGGGGATGGCCGCGGCCCGCCGGCTCCTCGGCGCCGGCCACGACGTCACCGTGCTCGAGGCACGCACCCGCTCGGGTGGCCGCGTGCACAGCGTGCGCGGGCCGTTCGCCGACGGGATGCACACCGAAGCCGGCCCCCTGTTCGTTCCCACCGACCACGACCACCTCATGGAGTACATCAGGCTCACCGGGCTCGAAGACCGTCTCGTGCCCGTGTCACCCGAGCACCTCGGGGGCTTCCATTACCTGCGCGGGGAACGCTACCTGCACCACGGGGCCACCCCGGAGATCTGGAATCGTGACGGGAGCCTCACACCCGCCTCCTGGCCCGGAGAGCTTCACGACGATGAACTCGACGCCGACCTCGACGCCCTTGCCGAGCTCATCGTTGCGCGCGTCGAGGGCGGACTCGGTGACGTGGACGACCCGTCGTGGCCACCCGCGCATCTCCACGGTGCCGACGAGATCAACGCGCTCGAGTGGCTGGCCTCGCTCGGGGCGAGCCCCGATGCCGTCGAGCTCATCCGAGTCGCGCACCTGGCCAGCTACGGTGACAACGGACGTGACGTCTCGCCCCTGTTCTTCTTGCAGCAGTGGGCCGACCTCAGGCGGCTCGGCACGGCCGGGAGCTACACCGTCATCGAGGGCGGGAACGACGCGATCGCGAACCGGCTCGCCGCCCTCCTCGGCACGGTGATCGACTACGGCTGCGAAGTCACCGACATCCGTCACGACGACCGCGGGGTCGAGGTCGGCTATCTGCGCCGTGGTGCTCGAACGGCGCTGCGCGCCGACCACGTGATCTCGGCGATCCCGTTCGCGTGCCTCGACGAGATCGCGATCGAGCCCGCACTCCCGCCCGCGAAGGCGGCCGCGGTGCACGAGCTGAAGGGCACCTCGCTGGCCCACCTGTTCATCCAGTGCAAGGAGAGGGTCTGGCGGCGTCCCGACGGCCGCGGTGTCATCGCCCTCACCGGTACCGACACCGAGCTGGCGACGATCATGCGCGACGCCACGTTCGCCGTTCCGGGATCACGCGGCATCCTCGACCTCTTCATGGTGGGCCCGCAGGCCGAGCGCATGGACGCCCTCGACGACGACGCTCGGCTGTCGGCGGCGCTAGAGGCACTCGAGACGATGTTCCCCGGCATCTCGGAGGCGGCGGAGGGGGCACACTACCACTCCTGGAACACCGAGCGGTTCAGCCGCGGTGACTACGTGACCTACACCACCGGCCAGTTCCTCAGGCTGTGGCCGCACGTCGCCACCCCGGTCGGCCGCATCCATTTCGCCGGTGACCAGACCGCGGTCAAGTCGGGATGGATGGACGGCGCCATCCGATCGGGGCACCGAGCGGCCGCCGAGATCCTCGACGACATCGCAGCCGCCTAGTGCAGCTGCTCTCGCCAGTTCAGCGGCACGTGCCCGGCAGGCCCGGGCGCCGGCTGGTCGAGCGGGTGCGAGGTGGGCGGGGCGAGCTCGGGCCCCTCCGCGTACTGCGCCGAGCCGTAGTCCCAGAACCAGTCCTCGCCCGGCTCGAAGCTCTGCACGATCGGGTGGCCCGAGGTGCGCGCGTGCGCCGTGGCGTGCTGCGAGGGCGAGCTGTCGCAACATCCGATGTGCCCGCACTCCGCGCAGCGCCGCAGGTGCAGCCACCACCCGTGCTGCGGGTCGCAGTCGGCGCACCCCGTTCCGCTCGGCACTGCCTCGACGTCGATTCCGCGCATCCCGCTCACCCTTGCATCGTACCCACGCGCATCCGTTCGCCGCCCGGCAACACGGATGCCCGGGTGGCCCCCGGTGAGTCACCCGGCACCACGCATCGAGCAGGATGCGCGAGCTAGGCTCGTCGCCATGGGGAACGACGTGCCGATGGAGGAGCTGATCCGCGCCGCACATCCGGTGCTGACCACGGAACAGCTGGGCCGGCTCGTCGCATACGGCGCCGAGGAGACGGTGGCCGTGGGAGACACCGTCTTCGAGTCTGGGGAGGCCGCGCCCGACCTCATCGTGATCCTCGAGGGGTCGATCGACCTCGAGCAGGCCGCCACGGTCGACGCCCCTGCCGAGGTGATCGCGCGGTTCGAGGCGAACGACTTCGTGGGCGAGCTCAACCTGCTCACCGGGCAGCGCATCTTCCTCACCGGACGGGTGGCCGAGCCGGCGCGGGTGGTGCGCATCACGCAGAAGGAGTTCCGGCGGCTGATGGCCGAGGAGCCCGACATCTCCGACCTGCTGCTGCGGGCGCTCGTGGCCCGGCGCAGCAAGCTGCAGCGCACGGCAGGGGCGCGGGGCATCGAGATCATCGGCAGCAGCCTGTCGTCGCGGGCGCTGGCACTCCGCACCTTCGCGGCGCGGCAGCAGCTGGCGCACACCTGGTTCGACTGCGACAGTCTCGACGGCCAGTCGCTGCTTCGCGCGGCGGAGCTCACGGCCGACGACCTGCCGGCCGTCATCCTGCCCGACGCCGTGCTGCGGAACGCCACCCCGGGCATCCTGGCCGAGAACATCGGGCTGTCGGTGCCGCGCAGCTGGGGGTCAAAGATCGTCGACCTGGCCGTGATCGGGGCCGGGCCCGCGGGGCTCGCCGCTGCGATGTACGGGGCCTCGGAAGGGCTGCGAACCGTGCTGCTCGAGGCCACCGCGACCGGTGGGCAGGCGGCGGCGAGCTCGCGCATCGAGAACTACCTGGGGTTCCCCTCCGGCCTCAGCGGCGCTGAGCTCACCGGGCGCGCGATGGTGCAGGCCGAGAAGTTCGGGGCGCACCTCTACAGCCCGTGCCGGGTGATGCGGCTCGACACCGTCGACGGGCCACTGCGCCTCACGCTCGACGACGACGCGATGGTGCAGGCGCGCTCGATCATCATCGCCACCGGGGCGCAGTACCGCTCGCTGCCGCTGCCCGGGTGGTCGCGGTTCGAGGGTGCGGGCATCTACTATGCGGCCACCGAGCTCGAGGCGCGGGCGTGCGGGCAGACCGCGGTGACCGTGGTGGGCGGAGCGAACTCGTCGGGGCAGGCGGCGCTCTTCCTCGCCGAGCACGGCGCGAGCGTCACCATCGCGGCGCGCCGCGACGAGCTCGGGGCCACCATGTCGGCCTACCTCGTGGAGCGACTGAAGGCGCACCGTCGCGTGACGATCCGCACCCGCACCGAGGTGACGGCGCTGCACGGCGACACGGCGCTCGCGGGCGTGACGCTCACCGACCGGGCGAGCGGGATCGCGGTCGACCAGGACTGCAGCGGGCTGTTCTGCTTCATCGGGGCCGAGCCGTCGACGGGGTGGCTGCAGGTGGCGGATGCGGGCTGCGGGGCGAGCGCGGCCGGTGCAGTCAGCGTGGATTCCGGGTCGGGCGCGAGCACCGCGTCGATCGCGGCAACTGCCTCGGAGCTGCGAGTGCTCACTGACCACGCGGGCTTCGTGCTGACGGATGCGCAGATCGCGCGCGAGGGCGACGAAATGCCCGAGGCCTACCGCCTCCTCGGCCGGGCGCCCCTCGCCTACGAGACCAGCGTGCCCGCCGTCTTCGCCGCGGGCGACGTGCGCCTCGGCTCGATGAAACGCGTCGCCGCCGCCGTCGGCGAGGGTGCCAGCGCTGTGCGCTCCGTGCACGTCGCCCTCGGCTCGCGCACCTGAGCCCGACCACTCACCCCCGGCCGCGCATCCCGCACTCCCGATCGACCGGTCGCCAAGTGCCCCCCCCCCCCACGACCACGGGGCCGGGCTGGATCCTTTCCAGGCGGCCCATGCTCTTCATCGGGCTGATCTC
>NZ_JANLCN010000040.1 GCF_024979255.1 Herbiconiux moechotypicola | reverse complement strand
TTTAGTTTTTTGTTAATGAAATGGTTAACCATGAATGAATACATGATTGATGTCAGCTTGACCATAAGTCCATGCTAGTGAGCCTACCTACCATTGAAACCCATCCTCACCCTGAGCATGAACAAACACATGCAAAGACACCCACAAGTCTTGCGCAGTCCCGAAAGACCTTATATACCGGAGCCCAAACAAAGAAAGAGTAAATAAGAAAAGAAAGAGAAAAAGAAAGCAAGAAACTATAACCTGCACGCAGCGCAACACAATGCAGTCTCACCCTCAAACCTTCGAAGAAAAGCTTCAATAGTTAGTAGTAATTCCCGACCGCAGGAAACAAAGAAACAATATCCCGGTCGCTCATACTTCGTCAACGTTGTAACTCTCCGACGTTGCACAAGTTTAATACCATGGAATAAATGAACGAGTTCAATCAAAGGCAAGTTAGTGTAAGTTGTAGGGCCGTTTCCTGTCAATTAGTAGTAGTAGTTCTGTTCACTCTCTTTGTGAATATACTTTGTTAGTGTATAGGATATAGTATAGCAGCAGTAGAACAGTTCTGAACAAGCAATGCACACACTCCGTGCAGAGTATAAGACAATCTTGTTCCAATATACAGATAAAGAAATAATCTGAAGACAGGATTAAATAGAGTGAGAGAG
>NZ_JANLCN010000039.1 GCF_024979255.1 Herbiconiux moechotypicola | reverse complement strand
ACCCCAGGTGAACAAATTATACCTCCAAACCAGGAATTATCCATTCCAAACCAGGAGCCAAATTAATTATCACATTATTAACATTGATGAGTAATGTGAGACTAATCACGAAAAACATTGCTCAACTCACCCATAACCGCGGGTACGGCTATTCGAATAGTTTAAACTCTGATCAGAGGTGTACCACTGTACCCACAAGACACAACCCCACATCATGTTACCATGTGCCTCAGTACCACCACGATACCTCGGAAAGGAGTCGTGACAATACCCCTCGCATAACACAATTCACCACAGTGCACCGTACCTGGATCATAATCACCCCCTTATAAACAAGGCATGGACTCCCCAGCGACCCCCATGGACTTCTCGCCACTTCTCAGTCTGGCGCACTATAATGAATCATGCTATACAAAAGATAAAGCCGTTGCCCACGCTGGCTTGTGGTTGGCACGATAAATGTTTCACAACAGTAGCTCGCGAACCGGTCCTTAATTGTCATGAGCACAACCATCAAAACCATATGCTCACAACCCACCTTAGTCAGGTTTTAGTTATCAATTAATTAACATCACACGATCAACCATCGTGAGCTACCAATGAATATAACCTTAATTAATAACATAAAATGATGAAGTCTAGTTTATAATTAACCCTTTTAGTT
>NZ_JANLCN010000038.1 GCF_024979255.1 Herbiconiux moechotypicola | reverse complement strand
GCGTTTGGGAAAGCGAGCAAGGCAAGTCACATCATCTTTGAACATATTGAATCCCCGTTTGTAAAATTAAGTTGATTTAAATTATTGCATTATCGCTTTATTTAAATTCCCGCGTTATCACTGTTTTATTTAGCCATGCCTATTTACCTTTGTTATGACCATATTATTATTGTTATTGTTATTATTATTACCTTGTTCACCCTAGACAAACAAAACCTCAACTAGTGGACACTCTACTCATGACACCACTAGTTTAATTTTAGGTAGATGCTTCGCAATTTAATTAGGTAACATTAGGTGGTTTCACAACTTTAGACTTTGGGAATTATTTCATATCACCTGGACACTTTGGAATTGTTGGTTAATTGTGGAATTGGCTTCACACCGCTCCCTCTATTCAAAAGTCCCCAAAATGGTTTTAGGCTGGGCTCGGGGTGCATGGTTTTGATGGTAGCACCTCGGCCGTTTAAGGACCGGTCTTCGGGCCTCTGTTGCAAAGCACTACCGTACTTCCACATGTCTAGTGGGTAAGGCTTAGTTTGTGGCTCAGTCTGGTTATAAACAAAAGTACACGGATTGGAGATGGATGAAGTCGGGGGTCGATGGACATTCTCCAGGGCAAATGAAGGCTACACGAGCTGCGGCCCGGTAGTCGAGATGTCATACGGCGGAGGGTTGGTGCCCAATGCTAGGGGCTCAGTTCTGCCTGCCTGTCCCGGGTATCCC
>NZ_JANLCN010000037.1 GCF_024979255.1 Herbiconiux moechotypicola | reverse complement strand
TGCGGAAGCTGTCCTTCACCGGGTCGACCCCGGTCGGGAAGACCCTCATGAAACAAGCCGCCGACAACGTGCTCCGCACCTCGATGGAACTCGGCGGCAACGCCCCCTTCGTCGTCTTCGACGACGCCGACCTCGGCAAAGCCGTCGACGGCGCCATGGCCGCGAAATTCCGCAACATCGGCCAAGCCTGCACCGCCGCGAACCGGTTCATCGTCCACTCCGCCGTCGCGACCGAGTTCGCCACCCTCCTCGCCGACAAGGTCCGCGCCCTCACCATCGGCCGCGGCACCGAACCCGGCGTCGGCATCGGCCCCCTCATCAACGACAAAGCCGTCCAGAAAGCCGACGAACTCGTCCACGACGCCATCACCAAAGGCGCCACCCTGATCACCGGCGGACACCGCATCCCCTCACCCGGATCGTTCTACGAACCCACCGTCGTCACCGGCGTCACCCCCGACGCCGACATCCTCCGCGACGAGATCTTCGGCCCCGTGGTCTCCATCGTCGAATTCGACACCGAAGACCAAGCCGTCCACCTCGCCAACGACACCGAATACGGACTCGCGTCCTACGTCTTCACCGAGGACCTCGCCCGCGGCCACCGCATGATCGACCGCCTCGACACCGGCATGATGGGCCTGAACATCGGCGTCATCTCCAACGCCGCCGCCCCCTTCGGCGGCATCAAACAGTCCGGCCTCGGCCGCGAAGGCGGCCTCGAAGGCATCCACGAATACCTCTCCACCAAATACACCCTCATCCCCACCACCT
>NZ_JANLCN010000004.1 GCF_024979255.1 Herbiconiux moechotypicola | reverse complement strand
TGTGTGGCCACCGACGTGAGGCCGGGAAGCTCTTCCGCTTTCCCGCACCTGTGGGGTGACGAGTTAGAAGATTACGCGGATGTTTCGTAACCCTGCAAATCGCGGTGCAGCCCGGGCGTGTCGCCCGTGTTTCCGCGGTCAGGCGCGGGGATGGCGCTTGTAGGCAGAGACACTCGGCTCCCCCGCGAGATGGAACCGCCAGTCGAAAGGCTCCCGCCCGCCATCGCCGCTCACGCCCGTCCGCAGCGATCGCTCGATGCGGGGTCCAGGCCCCACCACCGGCTCCCCCGCTTCCCCCGCACCGACACCGCTCAGCCCGAACGGCGGGGCGAACAGCGACGCCCCGTCTTCGCCGAGCAGGATCCCGAGTGCCCGCACCAGATTGGCGGGCCCGCGCGCGAGGTCGCGGTCGGTGCGCGCCGTCGGGCGGCGGAGGCGCGCGAGCTCGTGCCCCTCCACGACCTCGCCGGCGCGCAGCAGCACGGCCGACGCCTCCCCCACCGGTGAGCACACCACGTTCGCACACACGTGCATCCCGTAGGTGAAGTACGTGTACAGGTGTCCGGGCGGCCCGTACATCGAGGCGATGCGCGGGGTCGGCCCCCGAAAGGCGTGCGACCCGGGATCCACACCGGCTCCCAGGTAGGCCTCGACCTCGGTCAGCCTCACGGCGACCGTGCCCTCGGCGGTCGAGTGCGACAGCACCGCCCCGAGCAACCGCGGCGCGACCTCGAGTGCGGAGTCCGAGAGATCGATCACGGCAGACGTCACAGAGCGGAGCAAATCGGGGGATCGGCGTCAGCGCCTCAGAAGAGACTCACGCCCAGCGAGAGCGACACGATGATGCCGGCCACGACCACGGCTGCGGCGACGCCGATGATGGCCCACACCGCTCCGCTCGGGAGCGGCCGACGCCAGAAGCCCGGGTCGGAGGGGTCTCGCGGGGCCTTGCCCGACTTCGGCTTCTCGTCGTCGCTCATGACGCAGCTCCCGCCGCATCGACCGACGCCGGCGGGGTCACGAGCACCCGCACCCGGGCGGTGAGCGCCGCGAGCTGCTCGCGCACGCGGACACCCGCCGTGCCTCCCGACCCGTCGCGACTGGCCACCGAGCCCTCGATGGTGAGCACCGTGCGCACCTCGGGCGTGAGGTGCGGCGAGATCTGCGCGAACTGCTCGTCGCTCAGTTCATCGAGCTCGAGCCCGTGGTCTTCGGCGAACTTCACGACGGCACCGGTGATCTCGTGCGCGTCGCGGAACGTGACGTGCTGCTTCACCAGCCACTCCGCGATGTCGGTCGCGAGCGAGAAGCCCTGCGGCGCGAGTTCCGCCATCCGGTCGGTGTGGAAGTGCAGGGTGGCCACCATTCCGGTGAACGCCGGCAGCAGCACCTCCAGCGTCGTGATCGAGTCGAAGACGGGCTCTTTGTCCTCCTGCAGATCGCGGTTGTACGCCAGCGGCAGACCCTTGAGGGTCGCGAGCAACCCGGTGAGGTTGCCGATCAGCCGGCCCGACTTGCCGCGCGCGAGCTCGGCGATGTCGGGGTTCTTCTTCTGCGGCATGATCGACGATCCGGTCGAGTACGAGTCCGACAGCGTGACGAAGCCGAACTCCTTCGTGTTCCAGATGATGATCTCCTCGGCGAACCGCGAGAGATCGATACCGATCTGAGCCGTGATGTAGGCGAACTCGGCCACCACGTCGCGCGAAGCCGTGCCGTCGATCGAGTTCTCCACCCCGTGCGCGAAGCCGAGGTCGTGCGCCACGAGCTCGGCGTCGAGGCCCAGCGTGTTGCCGGCCAGAGCACCCGAGCCGTAGGGCGAGGCATCGGCACGTCTGTCCCAGTCGCGCAGCCGCTCGAGGTCGCGCACGAGCGGCCAGCAGTGCGCCAGCAGCTGATGTGCGAGCAGCACCGGCTGCGCGTGCTGGAGGTGGGTGCGCCCCGGCAGGATGGCGTCGGGATGCGCCTCCGCCTGCGAGGCCGTGGCGTCGATGAGGTCGACCAGCAGCCGCCGGATGCTCGCGGCGTGATCGCGCAGCAGCATCCGGATGAGCGTGGCGATCTGGTCGTTGCGGCTACGGCCGGCCCTCAGCTTGCCGCCGAGCTCGGCGCCGGCGATGTCGATGAGACCGCGCTCGAGCGCGGAGTGCACGTCTTCGTCGGTGGCAAGCGGACGGAACTCCCCGCCCTCGACCGCATCGGCCAGCGTGTCGAGCGCGCCGAGCATGCCTGCCAGCTCGTCATCGCCGAGGTAACCCGCCCGCGCGAGCGCTCGGGCGTGGGCTCTCGAACCCTCGATGTCGTACTGCGCGAGCTGCCAGTCGAAATGGGTCGAGCGGCTCAGCTCGGTGAGCTCGGGCGCCGGGCCACCGGCGAACCGTCCACCCCAGAGCGCGCCGGCCTCGCCCGCCCGGTTGGACACATCGTCCGCCATCAGAACCCCGCCTTGCGCGCGGGTGCTGCCGAGGCCGCCGCGTTCTGCTCGAACAGCCACACCAGCAGCGCCTTCTGGGCGTGCAGCCGGTTCTCGGCCTCGTCCCAGATCACGCTCTGCGGGCCGTCGATCACCTCGGCCGCCACCTCGTAGCCGCGATCGGCGGGCAGGCAGTGCAGGAAGAGCGCGTCGGCCTTGGCCCGCGCCATCATCGCCTCGTCGACCTGGTAGCCGCCGAAGGTCTTCACCCTGGCTGCCTTCTCGTCTTCTTTGCCCATCGACACCCAGGTGTCGGTGACCACGACGTCGGCTCCGGATGCGGCCGCGGTCGGGTCGGTGAGCACGCTGATCGAGCCCCCGGTCTCGGCGGCCCGGCGCTCGGCGTCGGCCACGACGGAGGCGCTCGGCGCGTAGGCCGGCGGGGCGGCGACCCGCACGTGCATCCCGGCGGTCGCGCCCGCGAGCAGATACGACTGGGCCATGTTGCTCGCGCCGTCGCCGAGGAACGCGACCGTCAGCCCTGCGAGGTCACCCCGGTGCTCGCGGATGGTGAGGAAGTCGGCGAGCAGCTGGCAGGGGTGGAAGTCGTCGGAGAGCGCGTTGACCACGGGCACGGTCGTGCCGGCCGCCATCTCCTCGAGCCCCGCCTGACCGTAGGTGCGCCACACGATCGCGGCGACCTGGCGCTCGAGCACGCGCGCCGTGTCGGAGGCGGTCTCCTTGCCCCCGAGCTGGCTGGCGGCGGTCGAGATGATGAGCGGGATGCCGCCGAGGTCGGCGATCCCCACGGCGAACGAGACACGGGTGCGCGTGGACGACTTGTCGAAGATGACGGCGACCGTCTGCGGACCCTCGAGCGGGCGCGCGGCGAATCGGTCTCGCTTGAGCTCGACGGCCAGATCGAGGATCTGCGCCTGCTCGGCCGGGGTGATGTCGTCGTCGCGGAGGAAGTGCCTGGTCATGTGTCGCCTCAGGGGTGGTGTCTGGAAACCAACAGGATAGCGGGCCCGCTCAGCGCGCGCCGTCGACGGCGGCGAAGGCCTGGCGCAGACGGTTGCCGAAGACCCTCACCTCGTCGTCGCCGATGACGAGCGGCGGCGCGATGCGCAGGCTCGAGTCGTTGGGGGCGTTGATGATGAGGCCGGCGTCGAGCGCCGCATCCGACACCGCCTGCGCCACCGGCTCGGTGAGGCCCACTCCGATGAGCAGACCCTGCCCGCGCACCTCGTGGATGAGCGGGGAGTCGATCGACTCGATCACAGCGCGCAGCTCGGTGCCGCGCACCGCGGCGTTCTGCACCAGACCGGCCGACTCGATCTCGGTGAGCACGGCGTTCGCGGTGGCCGTGGCGAGCGGATTGCCCCCGAAGGTGCTGCCGTGCTGACCCCGGCTGAACAGCTCGGAGGCCCAGCCGAAGGTGACCAGCGCACCGATCGGGAAGCCGCCGGCGATGCCCTTCGCGATGGTGACCGCATCCGGCAGGATGCCGTCGTGCATGTACGAGAACCACTCCCCCGTACGGCCGACTCCGGTCTGGATCTCGTCGACGATCAGCAGCACGCCGTGTCGAGCCGTGAGCTCACGCGCCCGGCGCAGGAAGCCGTCCGGGAGGTCGACCACCCCGGCTTCACCCTTGATGGTCTCGAGCACCAGCGCGGCGACGGTGTCGTCGATCGCGGCGTCGAGGGCCTCCATGGTGGAGTCGATGTGCACCACGCCCGCGGGCATCGGCTCGAAGGGCTCGCGCATGGCGGGTTTGCCGGTGAGCGAGAGGGCACCCATCGTGCGCCCGTGGAAGCCGTTGTGCAGCGCGAGGATGGTGCGCCGCCGCTCGCTGGAGTTCAGCCGGGCGAGCTTGAACGCGGCCTCGTTCGCCTCGGCGCCCGAGTTGCAGAAGTAGGCTCGCGCGCCCTCGCCCGCCCCGGTGATGCGCGCGAGCCGCTCGGCGAGCTCGAGCTGCGGCGGCGTGGAGAAGTAGTTCGACACGTGCGCCAGCGTGGCGGCCTGCTTCGACACGGCCTCCACGAACACCGGATGCGCGTGGCCGAGTGAGTTCACCGCGATGCCGGCGAGGAAGTCGAGGTACTCGTTCCCCTCGTCGTCCCAGACGTAACAGCCCTCACCGCGCACCAGGTATCGCAACGGCATCCCCATCGTGCGCATGAGGGAGGTGTCGAAGCGACCCTTCCAGGGGGATTCCGTTCCGGTGACCGACACGTCAGTCCTTTCTGGTGGAGGAGGCGGGGCTGGTGGAGGAGGCGGGCACGACCTCGGTGCCGATGCCGCTCTGGGTGAAGACCTCGAGGAGGATGGAGTGCGGCTCGCGGCCATCGATGATGGCCGACTTCGCCACACCGCCGTCGACCGCCTCGAGGCAGGCCGACATCTTCGGGATCATGCCCGACTCGAGGGAGGGCAGGAGCGCGCGCAGCTCCTCGCTGTCGATGACCGACACGAGAGAGTCGCGGTTCGGCCAGTCGCTGTAGAGTCCGGCCACGTCGGTGAGGATGACGAGTTTGGCGGCGCCGAGAGCCACGGCCAATGCGGCGGCGGCGGCATCGGCGTTGACGTTGAGCACCTGGCCGGGCTCATCGACGTCGGGCGCGATCGACGACACCACCGGGATGCGCCCTGCGTCGACCTGGGCGAGCACCGCCTCCGGGTTCACTTCGACGACGTCTCCGACGAGACCGAGGTCCACGATCTCGCCGTCGATCTCCGCCCCGCGGCGCCGGCCCTCGAAGAGGCCGGCATCCTCGCCCGAGATGGCCGCGGCGAGCGGACCGTGCTCGTTGATGTGGCTCACGATGTCGCGGCTGATCTGCCCGGTGAGCACCATGCGCACCACCTCCATGGCCTCGGGGCTGGTGACCCGGTAGCCGCCACGGAACTCGCTCGCGATGCCGAGCCGGTCGAGCATGCGCGAGATCTGTGGACCCCCGCCGTGCACGACGACGGGACGCAGGCCCGCGTACCTGAGGTACACCATGTCCTCGGCGAAGGTGCGCTGGAGCTCGGGGTCGACCATGGCGTTGCCGCCGAACTTCACCACGATGATCTGGCCGTGGAAGCGCTTCAGCCAGGGCAGCGACTCGATCAGCGTCGAGGCCTTCACGTGGGCCAGCGCCGCGGCGTCGGCGGCGCTCAGCGGCGCGTCGTCGGCGCTGCCGGGTGCGGATGCGGTGTGCCCGGCCATCAGCTGGCGTACGCGCTGTTCTCGTGCACGTAGTCGTGCGTGAGGTCGTTGGTGTAGATGGTGGCCGACGCGTCACCCGACTTGAGGTCGATCAGGATGCTCGTCTCGCGCGGCGCGAGATCGACCAGTTCACGAGGCTCCCCGGGCTCGCCCTCGCGGCACACCATCACGCCGTTCATCGACACGTCGATACGGTACGGGTCGAACACGGCGTCGGTGGTGCCGAGCGCGGCGAGTACTCGGCCCCAGTTGGGGTCGTTGCCGAAGATGGCTGTCTTCAGCAGGTTGCTGCGCGAGACCGCGCGGCCCACCACCACCGCGTCGTCTTCGCTGGCGGCGTTCACCACCTCGATGGCGATGTCGTGACTGGCCCCCTCGGCGTCGCGCTGCAGCTGCCGGGCCAGATCGAGGCAGAGCGCGGTGAGCGCGGCGGTGAACTCGGCCTCGTCGGCCTCGACCCCGGATGCGCCCGAGGCGAGCAACGCGACGGTGTCGTTGGTCGACATGCAGCCGTCGGAGTCGACCCGGTCGAAGGTGACCCGCGTGGAGGCTCGGAGCGCTCGGTCGAGCGCCTCGGCGGGGACGGCGGCGTCGGTGGTGATGACGACGAGCATGGTGGCCAGGCCCGGCGCGAGCATCCCGGCCCCCTTCGCCATGCCGCCGATCGACCAGCCCGCCGATGAGGAGACTACGGCCTCCTTCGGCTTCGAGTCGGTGGTCATGATGGCGAGGGCCGCCTCTGCGCCGCCCTCGGGGCTGAGCGCCGTGGCCGCGGCCGGCACGTTGTCGAGGATCGCGTCGCGGAAGCTCTGGTCGCCTACGCCGATGAGGCCCGTGGAGCACACGAGCACGTCGCCCGCCGCCACCCCGAGCGCGGCGGCGACGGCCTCGGCGGTGGAGTGCGTGGTCTGGAACCCGAAGGCCCCGGTGAAGCAGTTGGCCCCGCCGGAGTTGAGCACCACCGCGTCGATGCGACCGTCGCGCACCGCCTGCTCCGACCAGAGGACGGGGTTGGCCTTGGCACGGTTGGAGGTGAACACCGCCGCCGCGTCGTGGCGCGGACCGTCGTTGACCACGAGCGCGAGGTCGCGCGCACCGGTCGACTTGAGGCCGGCGACGACCCCGGATGCGCGGAATCCGGCGGGGTGGGTGACGCTCACGGCGCGACTCCGTTCACGGGGAGGCCTGCGCGCTCGGGAAGACCCAGGGCGAGGTTGGTGGACTGGATGGCGGCGCCCGCGGTGCCCTTGACGAGGTTGTCGAGCGCGGTGACGGCGACGACGCGGTCGGCCGCCTCGTCGACGGCGAGACCCACCAGAGCGGTGTTGGCACCGGTGGTGTCGGAGACGCGGGGGAACTGGCCCTCCGGCAGCAGGTGCACGAACGGTTCGTCGGCGTAGGCCAGCTCCCAGGCGGAGCGCACGTCGGAGGCCGAGACGCCAGGCTGCAGTCGTGCCGTGGAGGTGGCGAGGATGCCGCGGGACATCGGCACGAGCACGGGGGTGAACGACACGGTCACCGCCTCGTTCGACGCGGCCGTGAGGTTCTGCACGATCTCGGGCACGTGGCGGTGCACCCCGCCGACGCCGTAGGCGTGCGCCGACCCCATGAGCTCGCTCGCGAGCAGGTCGGTGCGCAGCGTCTTGCCCGCACCCGACGGACCCACCGCGAGCACGGCCACGAGGTCTGCCGCCTGGATGACACCGGCACGGAGCCCGGGCGCGAGGCCCAGCGTGATGGCCGTCACGTTGCAGCCCGGCACGGCGATGCGGTTCACGCCCACGAGGTGGTCGCGCTGCTTCGAGCCGTCGGCGAGCACGAGCTCGGGCAGGCCGTACGGCCACGAGCCGTGGTACTCGGACTTGTAGAAGGTCTCCCAGGCCGTGGCGCTCGTGAGCCGGTGGTCTGCGCCGCAGTCCACCACCACGCTCGCGTCGCCGAGCTCGGCCGCGAGCGCGCCGGAGTGGCCGTGCGGAAGCGCGAGGAAGACGACGTCGTGACCGCGCAGCACCTCAGCGCTCGTCTCCTGCAGCACGAGGTGCTCGTAGGAGCGCAGGTGCGGCTGCAGGTCGATGAGTCGCTGGCCGGCATTCTTGTTCGCCGTGACCGTGCGCACCTCGAACTCGGGATGCGCGCTCAAGAGGCGCAGGAGCTCGCCCCCCGCGTATCCGCTGGCTCCCGCGATCGCGACCGTGTACACCATCTCTCCAATCTAGACCGTGCGCTACTCGCGCACGGTCGCACCGTGGAGTTCTGCCGCCCTGGCCGCACCGGCGAGCTTGGCCTCGGAGGCCTCGGCGGCGGTGAGGGTGCGGTCGGGAGCCCGGAAGCGCAGGGCGAAAGTGAGCGACTTCGAGGAGTCGGGCAGGCCGGCCCCCCGGTAGTCGTCGACCAGCCGGATGCTCTCCAGCAGCTCGCCGGCGCCCGCGACCACCGCGCTCTCCACCTCGCCCGCCGGCACCGCGGCGTCGACGACCAGCGACAGATCTTGCGTGGCGGCCGGGAAGCCGCTGATCGGCGCGGCCTCCACCGAGCTGCCGGCGGCGTCGATCAGCGCGTCGAGGTCGAGCTCGAGCACGGCGACGACGCGGGGCAGGTCGAGTTCGTCGGCGAGCGCCGGCAGGATCTCGCCCGCGAACCCGACGGCCGCCTCACCCGTCGCGGTCTGCACGAAGAGCTCGGCCGTTCGGCCCGGGTGCAGCGCCTTGTGCGTGCCCGCGGCGACCCGCACCGAGACGGCGAGCGCCGACTCGAGCAGCCGCACGGTGTCGAGGGCGTCGGCGATCCCGGCGGCCACCGCGGGCTGCCCCGGCTGGCGGTCGACGGTGTTGCCGAGCAGCAGCGCGCCGATGTGGCGCGGCTGCGGCGGGATGCCCGCGTGCAGCTCGCTGAGCTGGGCCGCGTCGGGCAGCACGGCGCCGAGCGGCAGCACGTCTTGCCCGTACCGCTGACCCGCCTCGGGCACGAAGACCGAGCCGATCTCGAACACGGCGAGGTCGGTCAGACCACGCGAGAGGTTGCGGCGCGCGATGTCGATGAGACCCGGCAGGAGCGAGGTGCGCAGCAGCGCCGCCTCGCTGTCGAGCGGGTTCGCCACGACGATCGCGGGCACCTCTTCCTCCACGGGCGAGCCGAACACCGCGTTCTGGCGTGCCGTGAGGAAGGGGTAGGCGAGCACCTCGGTGAGCCCGCCCGCGGCGAGCACGTCGGCCGTGCGCCGGCGCGCCTGCTGCGAGACGGTGAGGCCGCGGCCAGGAGGGGCGACCGGGAGGATGCTCGGGATGCGGTCGTAGCCCACGATGCGGGCGACCTCTTCGGCGAGCGAGGCCTTGTCGATGAGGTCGGGCCGCCAGGACGGCGGGGTCACCTCGAAGCCGGCCGCGTTCTCCTCCACCGTCGAGCCGATCTCGGCGAGTGAGCGCGCGATGTCGTCGGGAGTGAAGTCGACGCCCACCAGACGCTGCACGAAGCCGAACGGCAGCATGATGGCTCCGGGTTCGGCGTGCTCGTGGTGCACCGAGCCGAGACCGTCGGCCGTGCCGCCTGCGAGGGTCTCGAGAAGTTCCACCACGCGGGCGGCCGCGGGCTGCGCGGCCTTCGGGTCGACCCCGCGCTCGAAGCGACGCGACGCCTCGCTCGGCAGCTTGTGGCGGCGCGCCGTGCGCGCGATCGACACGGGGTCGAAGTTCGCCGCCTCGATGAGCACGTCGGTGGTGCCCTCGCCGATCTCGGTCGAGGCTCCCCCCATCACGCCCGCGAGGCCGATGGCGCCGCGGTCGTCGGCGATCACGAGGTCTTCGGGGTGGAGCGTGCGCACCGCGCCGTCGAGCGTCTCGAGGGTCTCCCCCTCGCTGGCGCGACGCACCACGATGCCGCCCTGCAGCGCATCCAGGTCGTAACCGTGGATCGGCTGGCCGAACTCGAGCATGACGTAGTTCGTGATGTCGACGACCAGCGAGATCGAACGGATGCCCGCGAGCTTGAGCCGCGACACGAGCCAGGCCGGCGACTTCACGGTGGGGTCGATGCCGCGCACGACCCGGGTGACGAACACGGTGGCGCCGACGCGGCCCCGGATGGGCGCCTCGTCGTGGATCGACACCGGGAAGCCGTTGCCGGCCACGGTGGCCACGCGGTCGACCGGGTCGCGGAAGGCCGCGCCGGTGGAGTGCGAGTACTCACGCGCGATGCCGCGGATGGAGAACGCATAGCCGCGGTCGGGCGTGACGTTCACCTCGACGGCGGAGTCGTCGAGCGAGAGCAGCGCGAGCGCGTCGGTGCCAACCTCGGGGTCGAGACCCAGTGTGGCCAGGCGCAGGATGCCGTCGTGGTCGTCGCCGAGGCCCAGTTCACGCGCCGAGGCGATCATGCCGTCGGAGACGTGGCCGTAGGTCTTGCGCGCGGCGATGGCGAAACCGCCGGGCAGCACGGCGCCCGGGAGGGTGACCACCACCTTGTCGCCCTCGACGAAGTTCGAGGCGCCGCAGACGATACCCCGCACATCCGCGCCCCCGTCGGCCGCGGTCTGGCCCTCGGGGGCCACGCGCACCTGGCACCACCGGATGGTCTTGCCGTTGGACTGCGGTTCGGGCTCGAAGGAGAGCACCTGCCCCACGACGATCGGACCCTGCAGGTCGAAACCGTGCGACCCCTCCTCCTCGAGGCCCACCTTGACGAGGGCGGCGTGGATGTCGTCGATCGACGCGTCGGCGGGGACGTCGACGTACTCGGCGAGCCAGCTGATCGGCACTCGCATCTCTAGACCACCATTCCGAACTGCTGACTGAAGCGGATGTCGCCCTCGACCATGTCGCGCATGTCATTGAGGTCGTTGCGGAACTGCAGCGTGCGCTCGATGCCCATGCCGAAGGCGAAGCCGGAGAACTCGTCGGGATCGATGCCCGCCGAGCGCAGCACGTTGGGGTTCACCATGCCGCAGCCGCCCCACTCCACCCAGCGGGCGCCGCCCTTGGCGTTCGGTTGCCACACGTCCATCTCGGCGCTGGGCTCGGTGAAGGGGAAGTAGTTGGGGCGCAGGCGGATCTTCGCGCCCTCGCCGAACATCTGCCGTGCGAAGTGCTCGAGGGTGCCGCGCAGGTGGGCCATCGTGAGGCCCTTGTCGATGGCGATGCCCTCGACCTGGCTGAACACGGGCGTGTGCGTGGCGTCGAGCTCGTCGGTGCGGTACACACGGCCGGGCGCGATGACGTAGACCGGCAGCTCGCGCTCGAGCAGGCTGCGCACCTGCACGGGGCTGGTGTGCGTGCGGAGCACCAGGTGCGCCTCGGGCGGGTCGATGAAGAAGGTGTCCTGCATGGCGCGCGCGGGGTGGTCGGCGTCGAAGTTGAGGGCGTCGAAGTTGAACCACTCGCTCTCGACCTCGGGGCCCTCCGCCACCTCCCAGCCCATGCCCACGAAGATGTCGGCGATGCGGTCTTGCAGCAGGGAGAGCGGATGGCGGGCGCCGATGCGCCGGTGCGTGGGCAGCGCCGTCACGTCGACGGCCTCCTCGGCGAGCCGTGCGGACTCCTCGAGCGCCACGACCTCGACCTCGCGGGCGGCGATGGCCTGGTTCACCCGGGCACGGGCCTGACCGACGAGCTTGCCGGCCGCGGCCTTCTGGTCGCCGGGGAGCGACTTGATCTGCGCGTTGAACGCGGCGAGCGCGGAGTGCTCCCCCGCGTGCTCGGAGCGCACGGCCCGCAGGGACGCCGAATCGGTGGCGGTCGCGAGCGCTGCGAGCGCCGCGTCGACCGCGTCGCTCACCGCCTGCTCGGTGATGACGATGGGTTCAGACACGAGGCACAAGTCTACGCGCTGGTCACTCCGTCGTCGCGTCGGCGGGGTCGGCCCCGGTGACGAGGGTGGCGTTCATCGCCCCACCGCCCGCGGTGGGCACGAGGTTCGGGATCACGGGACCGATGCGCCCGGGTCGCTTGAGCCGTCGCCTCGCGAGCCGGCGGGTGAGAGCCGAGAGGGTGAGGTTGACCGCGAGGTAGATCGCCAGGGTGATGACGAACAGGGTGAAGAGGAAGCGGTTGCCGTAGTAGCTGCCGAGATTGTTCATGGTGGTGCGGATGAGTTCGTTGTAGCCCACGATGTAGCCGAGGCTGGTGTCTTTCAGCAGCACCACGAGCTGCGCGAGCACGATCGGCAGCATCTGGCGGAACGCCTGCGGGAACTCCACGAGCATCCTGGTCTGCAGCGTCGTCATCCCGAGACTGAGTCCCGCCTCGCGCTGGCCTCGGGGCAGCGACGCGATGCCCGCGCGCAACGCCTCGCCGATGATGGCTCCGTTGTAGAGGCCGAGGCCGAGCACCACAGCCCAGAACGCTCCGGTCGATCCGACCAGCAGGATGAACAGCATGAGCAGCAGCACCGGCATGCCCCGGAAGAACTCCAGCACCACGGTGGCCGGGATGCGCACCACCGCGAGCGAGGAGGTGCGCAGCAGCACGAACAGCACGCCCACGGCGAGCGCCATCACGGCGGCGACCGCGGCGGCCTGGAGGGTGTTGAGGAGGCCGCGCCCGACCGCGCCCCAGAATTCGGGATCGGTGACGAGGGGTTCCCAGCGGGAGGCGTCGAAGAAGCCGGGGAGCGTGATGCCGCCCGACTCGCGCGGCTGGGCGAGGGTGTAGAGACCCCAGGCGAGCGCGGCGGCGAGCAGCACGATCACGACGATCGAGGCGATGCGCGAGCGGCGGCGGGCGCGGGGGCCCGGGGCGTCGAACAGGACGGAGGCGCTCATCGTTGCACCGCGAATCTCTTCTCGAGCCGTCCGGCGAGGATGCCGAGCGGGATGGTGATGAGGAGGTAGAAGGTAGCCACCGCGAGCAGCACCGCCACCACGGCGTTGCCGTTCGCGTTGGCGAGCGTGCGGCCCACCCCGAACAGCTCCGCCACGAAGAAGGCGCCCGCCACCGAGGTGTTCTTGGTGAGCGCGATCATCACGTTGATGAGCGGCGGGATGACCATGCGGAACGCCTGCGGGAAGATGATGACGCCGACCGTCTGTCCGAAGCCGAGCCCGAGGCTCCTCGCCGCCTCGGCCTGCCCGATCGGCACCCCGTTCACGCCCGAGCGCAGCGCCTCGGCCACGAACGGCGAGGTGTAGGCGGTGAGACCGATGATGGCGCACCAGAAGTACGGCAGCTCGGAGCCCAGGTAGGGCAGGATGATGGCGCAGAAGAACAGCACCAGGGTGAGCGGGGTGTTGCGCAGCAGCTCGGTGTAGACGGCCGCGAAACCCGACAGCGACGGCACCGGCGAGATGCGCATCACCGCCACGATCGTGCCCACCACGAGCGCGGCGAGGCCCGAGATCACGAGCAGCGACAGGGTCTGCCCGAAACCCTCGAGGTAGAGGGGCAGGTTGTCGATGACGACGTTCACTCGGGCCTCGCTTCACTCATCCGGATGCCGTACCGTGCGCGGCCGGCTCAGTACCGGTCGACCGCGGGCGGGTCGACGAAGGGCAGCACGGCGCCGGCCGTTGCATCCCAGGCCGCCTCGTAGCTGCCGTCCTCGTACGACTCCTCGAGCACGTCGTTGATGAACATGCGGAAGTCGGTGTCGTCGAGCGCCAGCCCGATGCCGTAGGGCTCCTGGGTGAAGGGCTCGCCCACCACCTTGAACTCGCCCTCGTTCTGGGCCGCGAGCCCTGCGAGGATGACGTTGTCGGTCGACACGGCCACGACCTGACCGGTGCGCAGAGGCTCCAGGCAGTTGGTGTAGGTGTCGGTGAGCACGACCTCGGCGCCTAGCTCCTCGAGGTTCGCCGCGGGGGTCGATCCGGTGACCGAGCACACCGGCTGGCCCACCAGGTCGTCCTCGCTCTCGATGGTGTCGTCGTCGGCGAGGGTGAGGATGCTCTGACCGGCCTCGTAGTAGGGCCCGGCGAACGAGATGACCTCTTTGCGGGTGTCGTTGATGGTGTAGGTCGCCACCACGATGTCGACCTCGCCGTTCTGGATGAACGGCTCGCGGTTGGCCGACACGGTCTCGACCCAGTTGATGTTCTCCGGAGCGATGCCGAGCTTGCCCGCGATGATCTTGCCGATCTCCACGTCGAAGCCCTCGGGCGTGCCGTCGGGCCCGACCAGGCCGAACAGCGGCTGGTCGAACTTCGTGCCGATGGTGATCTGGCCCGCCTCGGAGAGCGCCTCCATGGTCGAGCCCGCCGCGAAGGTGGGTGCCGCCTCGACCGTCGGCTCGGCCGCGGTGTCACCCGACCCCGCGCATCCGGCCAGTGCGACCGCCGCCACGGCGGTCAGTGCGAGAAATGGGAGCGTCTTGTGCCTCATCAGTCGTACCTCTCGTGTGCTGTGTACCCCGCGCACGGACTGTGGCGGGGGTGTTGCCGCGCCTAGTGGGCGAGGATCTTGGAGAGGAAGTCCTTCGCCCGCGGCGACTGCGGGGCGTCGAAGAACTTCTCCGGGGTCGCCTCCTCCTCGATGCGGCCGTCGGCCATGAAGATGACCCGGTCGGCGGCACGGCGGGCGAACCCCATCTCGTGGGTGACGACGATCATGGTCATGCCGTCGCGGGCGAGGCCGACCATCACGTCGAGCACCTCGTTGATCATCTCGGGGTCGAGCGCGCTGGTGGGCTCGTCGAGCAGGATGAGTTTGGGATCCATGGCGAGCGAGCGCGCGATCGCCACGCGCTGCTGCTGGCCGCCGGAGAGCTGGGAGGGCAGCTTCGACGCCTGGTTCGCGACCCCCACCCGATCGAGCAGCTCCATCGCGCGGGCCTCGGCCTCTTTGCGCGAGCGCTTGCGCACCCGCGTGGGCGCGAGGGTCACGTTCTCGAGCACCGTCTTGTGGGCGAAGAGGTTGAACGACTGGAAGACCATGCCCACGTCGGCCCGCAACTGCGCGAGCTGCTTGCCCTCCTTCGGCAGCACCTCGCCGTCGATGGTGATGGTGCCGGAATCGATCGTCTCGAGGCGATTGATGGCGCGGCAGAAGGTCGACTTGCCCGAGCCGGAGGGGCCGATGACGACCACGACCTCGCCGCGCGCGACCGAAGTGGTCACGTCTTTCAGCACGTGCAGTTCGCCGAAATGCTTGTCGACGTGATCGATGACGACCAGGGGCGCATCGCCCGCTGTGCCTCGAACGGGGGTGGCGGACGCATCCATGCGCTTCACCCAACCACACCCCTTCGGGGGTGGCAACGCCTCATAGAGTTCCGTGACTCACACGTAACCGAGCCGAAACACTCAGGATCGCTGGGCGAACGCGCTCTCGTACAGGCAGACGGATGCGGCGGTGGCCAGGTTGAGCGACTCCGCCCGCCCGTAGATGGGCAGCGCCACCGGACGGTCGGCGAGGGCGAGGTCGGCGTCGTCGAGGCCGTGCGCCTCGTTGCCGAAGAGCCAGGCCGTGGGGCGGGCGAGGAGGCCCTCCGTGCGCACGGCGAGGAGGTCGTCGCCCTTGATGTCGGCGGCGAGCACCTGCAGGCCGGCCTCTCGCGCGCGATCGAGCACGTCGGCGAGGGTGGCGCCCACCGCGACCGGCAGGTGGAACAGGCTGCCGGTGGTGGAGCGCACCACCTTGGGGTTGTAGAGGTCGACCGTGCGGCCGGTGAGGATGACCGCATCGGCGCCCGCAGCATCGGCGGCCCGGATGATCGTGCCCGCGTTGCCGGGGTCGCGCACCTCTTCGAGGATCGCCACGAGGCGCGGCCCCTGGGCGAACACGTCGCGCACGGCCGTGGGGAACTGGCGGCAGACCGCCACGAAGCCCTGCGGGGTGACCGTGTCGGCCATGGCGTCGAGCACCTGTTCGGTGACGAACTCCACCTCAACGCCCCCCGACCGCGCGAGCTCGGCGATGGCCGTGTGGCGCTCGAGCGCGGTCGGGGTGGCGAAGAGATCGATCAGCAGACCGGGGTCGCTCGCGAGCGCCTCCGAGACGGCCTGCGGTCCTTCCAAGAGAAAGAGCCCGGTCTCCGACCGGGCTCCTTTCTTGGCGAGCTTCGCCACGGCCCGAACGCGCGGCGAACGCGGATTGTCGAGCATGCGGCGAGAACTCCTGTCGACTACGCGGCCGACTTGGGCGCCGAGGTGTCGGCGGGCAGAGCAGCCTTGGCGCTCTCGACGATCGCGGCGAAGGTGGCGGGCTCGTTCACGGCGAGCTCGGCCAGGATGCGGCGGTCGACCTCGATGCCGGCCAGGGCGAGGCCCTGGATGAAGCGGTTGTAGGTGAGGCCGTTCGCGCGCGAGGCGGCGTTGATGCGCTGGATCCACAGGCGGCGGAAGTCGCCCTTGCGCGCACGGCGGTCGCGGTAGGAGTAGACCAGCGAGTGGGTGACCTGCTCCTTGGCCTTGCGGTAGAGGCGCGACCGCTGACCGCGGTAGCCCTCGGCGCGCTCGAGGATGACGCGACGCTTCTTGTGGGCGTTGACTGCCCGCTTGACTCTTGCCATTGTTCTTTATTCCTTCTGGGTCTCTGACGGCTGCTGCAGCGGACGGGCTACAGGCCGAGAAGCTTCTTGGCGACCTTGGTGTCGGCCTTGGACAGCACCTGGTCCTGGTTCAGACGGGCCTTGCGACCCGGGGCCTTGACCTCCAGGTTGTGGCGCATTCCGGCCTGCTGCTTCATGATCTTGCCGCTGCCGGTGACCTTGAAACGCTTCTTGGACCCGGAGTGGGTCTTCTGCTTGGGCATGGGTGTTCTCCTCGTGTGTGTTCGGGTCTGGGATTACTCGGCTGCCGGAGCGGCCGGAGTGGCTTCGTGGTTGCGTGCCTTCGAGGCGTCGCGCTTGGCGTTGGCTTCGGCCTTGGCCTCGGACTTGTTCTTCAGCGGGCCGATGACCATCACCATGTTGCGGCCGTCGATCGTGGGGTTGGACTCCACGGTGCCGAATTCGGCGACGTCTTCGGCGAAGCGCTGCAGCAGGCGCACGCCCTGCTCGGGACGGGACTGCTCACGGCCGCGGAAGAGGATCATCGCCTTGACCTTGTCGCCGGCCTTGAGGAAGCCCTCGGCGCGCTTGCGCTTGGTCTCGTAGTCGTGCACGTCGATCTTCAGGCGGAAGCGCACCTCTTTGAGGATGGTGTTCGCCTGGTTGCGCCGGGCCTCCTTGGCCTTCTGCGCGGCTTCGTACTTGAACTTTCCGTAGTCCATGATCTTCGCGACCGGGGGCTTGGAGTTCGGTGCCACCTCGACGAGGTCGAGGTCGGCCTCCTGGGCAAGCCGAAGCGCGACGTCGATGCTGACGACGCCGACCTGCTCGCCACCGGGACCCACGAGGCGGACCTCGGGGACTCGGATACGGTCGTTGGTACGGGGATCGCTGATGCGTTGCTCCTTAGTTTCGTGTGTCGTCACGAAAGCTAGGAACCCGCACGCCAGACAGGTCGGTGCCCTGGGGCAACGGCATAACTCGACGTGCTTTCGACCCGGTAACCTGATGAGGCGGTATGCGCGGGTGGGAGATTCTCCACTTTCGTGCTGAGTCCATGAGAACTCAGACCGCGAAGAGTCTAGCAGAGACTCGCCGATTCAGTAAGGACTCCTGGACATGAGTGAAGCAGAGGCCATCCGCGACATCGCCGAGGTGCCCGCGGTCGAGGTCATCACCACCACGGCCGTGCACCTCATGAGCGCCGCAGCGGTGAAGTGCGGGCTCGCCGACGACCCCTCGGTCGAGACCGACCTCGACGAGGCACGCAAGCTCATCACCGCCCTCGCCGGGCTCGTCACCGCTTCCGCACCCTTCCTCGGCGACCAGCACGCGCGCAGCCTCCGCGACGGACTGCGCTCCCTGCAGCTGGCGTTCCGCGAGGCCTCCGTCGTTCCCGACAAGATCGGCGAGGGCCCGGGCGAGAAGTACACCGGCCCGGTGAACTAGCTCTCAGCCGACCGCGGTGAGCCGCACGCTCATCGAGTCGACCCGGTCGACGATGACCGGATCCACGGCCCAGCGCTGCCGCACCCGGTCGAGCAGGATGCGCAAGGCCTCCTGATCGAGACCGGGCACGAGCCCGAGCACGACGACCACCTCGGCGCCGGCCAGGCGCGCATCCGGATCGCCCGCGACCACGCGCACCCCCGCGACCTGCGGCTCCTCGGCGACGGAGATCTCGAAGGCGTCGGCCACGACCGGGTCGGTGGCGGGCGCCTTCCACGGGGTGCCCTGCGCCAGAGCCCACACCATCGGGCGGCGGAGCGCGAACTCGGTGGGCGACGCCGGGTCGAGCACGATCAGCTCGGTGCCCTCGGCTGCCGCCGCGAGCGCGATGCGGCGGGCGTCGACCGGGATGGGGCGGGCCGCGCGGTTCCAGCGGCCCATCGCCTCGACCGAGGTGAACGCCGGGAGCACCGTGCGGCCGTCGGGGCCGGCGACCGTGACGAGCGAGAGCTCCTGGGTCTTGTCGACCCGGAGGCCCGCCTCCGTCACCCCTTCGTCGCCCGCGTGCGCCACGAGGGGCACGAGCAGTCGCGCGTCACGGAGGGAGTCGAGCACCGCGACGGGGTCGCCGGAGCCGGGCTGGGCGCGGAACGCCCCGAGCGCCGCGAGGAGTGCGGGGGGTGCACTGCCGTCGTCGTCCTCGTGCCCGTGCGGCTCGAAGTGGCGCCCCTGCCACGGCTGCCCGGCCGAGTCGGCGAGGTGGGACGGCAGAGCGCGGGGCTGCGGAGGCCCCTGCTGCTCGGGAGTGTCAGGCAGAAGCCACGTCCAGCGCCTCGGCGAGGGTGAACGCACCCGAGTAGAGGGCGCGGCCCACGATGGCGCCCTCGAGACCGAGGGGGACGATCTCGCGCAGCTCGACCAGGTCGTCGAGGCTCGAGATGCCGCCGGAGGCGATGACGGGGCGCTCGGTGCGGGCCATCACCTGGCGCAGCAGCTCGACGTTCGGGCCCTTGAGGGTGCCGTCCTTGGTGACGTCGGTGACGACGTAGCGCGCGCATCCGGCCTCTTCGAGGCGGTCCATGACCTGCCAGAGGTCGCCGCCGTCCTGGGTCCAGCCGCGGGCGGCCAGGGTCGTGCCCCGCACATCCAGGCCCACCGCGATGGCCTCGCCGTACTGGGCGATGACGTTGGCGGCCCACTCGGGGTTCTCGAGCGCGGCGGTGCCGAGGTTGATGCGCTTGGCACCCGATTCGAGGGCGGTCTCGAGGCTCGCGTCGTCGCGGATGCCGCCGGACACCTCCACGTTCACGCCCTTGGCCTGGCGGATGACCTTCTTGATCACGCCGAGGTTGCTGCCGCGGCCGAAGGCGGCGTCGAGGTCGACCAGGTGGATCCACTCCGCGCCCTGCGCGATCCAGTCGGCGGCGGCGTCGACGGGGTCGCCGTGGTTGGTCTCGGTGCCGGCCTTGCCCTGGGTGAGGCGCACGGCCTTGCCGCCCGCCACGTCGACGGCGGGAAGCAGCACCAGTCGGGGCGCCTTGTTGAACTCGCTCATGAAGATCCTCGATCGTGGGCCCGTGCTCGCCACGGCCCCTGGCGATAGTAGCGACTCGGCGGCGTCACGTCGAAACCGTGGGGCATCTGCCCTCCTTCGAGACGTCGCCACCGTCTCAGCGCAGGGTGCCCACCCAGTTGGCGAGCAGGCGGATGCCCGCCTCGCCCGACTTCTCGGGGTGGAACTGCGTGGCCGAGAGCGGTCCGTTCTCGACCGCGGCCACGAAGCGCGAACCGTGTCGGGCCCAGGTCACCAGCGGCGGGCGCTTCGTGACCTCCTCGGTGAGCTGCCAGTGCTGCGCGGCGTAGGAGTGCACGAAGTAGAAGCGCTCGTCGCGGATGCCGTCGAAGAGTACCGAGTTCTCGGGGGCCTCAACGGTGTTCCAGCCCATGTGCGGCACCACCTCGGCCTCGAGCAGGTCGACCGTGCCCGGCCACTCCCCCAGGCCCTCGGTGTCGACGCCGCGTTCGATGCCCTCGTCGAAGAGCACCTGCATGCCCACGCAGATGCCGAGCACGGGCCGGCCGCCCGCGAGCCGGCGGCCGATGGTCTCGCCGCCGCGCACCGCATCCAGCTGGTCCATGACGGCACTGAATGCGCCCACACCGGGTACCACGAGACCGTCGGCCTCGCGGGCCGCCGTGCGATCGCCCGTGACCGTGACCTCGGCGCCCGCGCGTTCGAGCGCCTTGGCGGCGGAGTGGATGTTGCCGCTGCCGTAGTCGAGCACCACGACCGAGGGCTTGGCGGTCACAGGGCACCCTTGGTGGAAGGGATGCCCGAGACGAGCGGGTCGAGGGCCTTCGCCTGCCGGAAGGCGCGCGCGAAGGCCTTGAACTCGGCCTCGGCGATGTGGTGCGGGTCACGGCCGCCCAGCACGGTGACGTGCACCGTGAGGCCGGCGTTGAAGGTGATGGCCTCGAACACGTGGCGCACCATCGAGCCGGTGAAGTGGCCGCCGATGAGGTGGTACTCGAAGCCGGCGGGCTCGCCGGAGTGCACGAGGAAGGGGCGGCCCGAGATATCGACGACGGCCTGCACGAGGGCCTCGTCGAGCGGAACCAGGGCGTCGCCGAAGCGCGAGATGCCCGACTTGTCGCCCAGCGCCTGGCGGATGGCCTGACCGAGCACGATGCCGATGTCTTCGACGGTGTGGTGCACGTCGATCTCGATATCGCCCTTCGCCCGCACCCGGAGGTCGGTGAGGGAGTGCTTCGCGAACGCCGTGAGCAGGTGGTCGTAGAACGGGACGGTGCTCTCGATGTCGGCGACACCCGTGCCGTCGAGGTCGAGCGAGAGCTCGATCGACGACTCGCTCGTCTCGCGGCGCAGGTCGGCGGTGCGTGGGGCGGTCATGCCAGCAGTCTACCGACGCCGGGCGGGGCGATCGGCTGATGCGCGCGGCCCCCTCAGTGGACGGTGAGCTCGCGCATCGCGTCGAGGAAGGCCGTGGTCTCCGCCGCGGTGCCGGCGCTCACGCGCAGGTGACCCGGGATGGAGAGGTTGCGGATGATGATGCCGCGGTCGAGCAGCGCCTGCCACAGGGCGGCCGGATCGTCCACCCCGCCGAAGAGCACGAAGTTCGCGGCACTGGGCCAGGGGCTGTAGCCCAACTCGGTGAGCTCGTCGACGATGCGGTCGCGCTGGGCCTTGATGTCGTCGACCATCGCGAGCATCTCGGGCGCGTGGGCGAGCGCCGCGACGGCGGCCGCCTGGGTGAGCGCGGAGAGGTGGTAGGGAAGGCGCACGAGGCGGATGGCGTCGGTGACGGCGGGGTCTGCGGCGAGGTAGCCGAGGCGGGCGCCGGCGAAGGCGAAGGCCTTGCTCATCGTGCGCGACACGATCAGGCGCGGTCGACCCTCGAGGAGGGTGAGCGCAGAGGGCTCGCCGTCGGGCATGAACTCGGCATACGCCTCGTCGACGATCACCATGCCGTCGGTGGCGTCGTAAGCCGCCGCGATGGTGTCGAGGCCGAGGGCGGTGCCGGTCGGGTTGTTGGGGGCGCAGAAGAACACCAGGTCGGGCTTGGTGCGGGTGACCCAGTCGACCGCCGTCTCGGGTGAGATGAGGTAGTCGGCGTCACGCTCCCCCGCGATCCACTCGGTGCCGGTGCCGTGGGCGATGATCGAGTGCATCGAGTAGGTGGGAGGGAAGCCCAGCACGGTGCGGCCGGGACCGCCGAAGGCCATGAGGATCTGCTGGAGCACCTCGTTGGAGCCGTTCGCCGCCCAGAGGTTGTCGCGGGTGAGGCCGTGGCCGAGGTAGCCGGCGAGGGAGTCGCGGAGGGCGGTGAACTCGCGGTCGGGGTAGCGGTTCACCTGCAGGAGTTCGCGCGCGATGGCCTCGATGATGTCGCGGGCGACGTCTTCGGGGATGGGGTGGGTGTTCTCGTTGACGTTGAGTTGGACCGGCAGGTGCAGGTGCGGGGCCCCATAAGGCTCCTGGCCGCGGAGGTCGTCTCGGAGGGGCAGGTCATCGAGAGAAGTCACCGCCCGATTCTACCGACGCCGCCCCGACCCATACCTTCCACCCCAGCACCCGCATCCACCGCACCTCCCTTCGCCCACCCGACCCGCCGAGGCCCCGGCCGGCGGCTTGCGGACTCCGCGGTTCGTTCACGCAGGAATGACGGCTTCCGGCCGCCGTGACGGCGCGGAGGGGGTGGCTCGTGTATGGACGAGCGCGGCCGGCGTGTGGCCGTCGCGGGTCGCAGACCTACGCGATGAAACGGGCATCTGCGGCTGATTGAGGTCGCGGTGCGGTTCGCGGCATCCGCGAATGTGGGCCGCGCGGAATGCGTGCGACCGGGGCCCAATCGCAGGGTGGACGCCGCTCGTGCGACGACGGCGGACGCGGAGAGGGCGGTTCAGTCGGCGAGGTGGGTCGGGATGGCGATGCGCTGGCCGGGCTGGACGGAGGACTCGGTGAGCTGGTTGAGGCTCATGATCTCGGCGATGACATCGCGCGGGTCGGCCTCGGGGGCCAGAGTCTCGGCGATGCCCCAGAGGGTCTGCCCTCCGGTGACGGTGACGTACTCGAAGCTCGTGGTGGAGGAATCGGCGCCGGCGATGGCGGCACCACCTCCGAGGAGCGCCGCAGTGCCGAGCGCCGCGACGATGGGGAGCGCGATGAGCGCCGCGAGAACGCGACGGCCACGCGCGGTGATGCGAAGCCTCGTCTCCGGCGCAAGCGCGGTCGCGGTGACGGGGGTGGTGCTGACTGAACTGATCATCGATGCGGCGATGCTCATCGTAGCCTCCTGCGAATCTGTGTTCCGAATCTATCTTCGAATGTTCGACCTGTCAAGACGATCGAAACCGCGACTTCTCGCGCGACACACTCGAACATAGATGTGCGGATGAGCCGTTCTCGGATACAGTTTCGATCGATGGGTGAATCACATCACCCACCACCGACATCAGATCACCGACCACCGACAGAGAGCAGGCAACGTGGTGAACGAACCCGGTCGCACGAGGCGGCGCAAGAGCCTCAGCGACAAGCAGCTCGCCATCCTCGACGTCATCCAGCGCTCGGTGACCTCGCGCGGCTACCCGCCGAGCATGCGCGAGATCGGTGACGCCGTCGGCCTCGCTTCGCTCTCGAGCGTCACCCACCAGCTCAACCAGCTCGAGCTCTCCGGCTACCTCCGGCGCGACCCCAACCGGCCCCGCGCCATGGAGGTGCTCATCGACGTGCCCGGTCTCGACGACGCGCCCGGCCCCGATGCCGACTCCGCGCCCCCGGTCGGAGACGCCACGCTCGTGCCCCTGGTCGGCCGCATCGCCGCGGGCATCCCGATCACGGCCGAGCAGCAAGTCGACGAGGTGTTCCCCCTCCCCCGCCAGCTCGTCGGCAACGGCGAGCTGTTCATGCTGAAGGTGGTGGGCGAATCGATGATCGACGCCGCCATCTGCGACGGCGACTGGGTCGTGGTGCGCCAGCAGAACACGGCCGAGAACGGCGACATCGTGGCCGCCATGCTCGACGAGGAGGCCACCGTCAAGGTGTTCCGCCAGCGCGACGGCCACACCTGGCTGCTCCCTCGCAACAGCAACTTCGAGCCCATCCTCGGCGACTACGCCCAGGTGCTCGGCAAGGTCGTCGCCGTCCTCCGGGCCGTCTGACGGCCCTCCGCCGTCAGTGCGTGACGGCGAAGGCCCCCAGTCGTTCCTCGTACTCCGGGTTGATGAGTGCGCGCACGTGCGTGCCCTGCTCTTCGTACTCCGTGCTCAACACCGTGTTGCGCTCGTGCAGCAGCGTGACGAGATCACCTCGGTCGTAGGGCACGAGCAGCTCGACCTCCACGCTGGGCCGCGGCAGGATCGCGTCGATCCGGGCGAGCAGCTCGGAGATGCCCTCCCCGGTGCGGCTCGACACGAACACCGCGCCGGGCTCGAGTCCGCGCAGCACCAGCCGGTCGTCGTCGCTCACCAGATCGCTCTTGTTGAACACGACGATCTCGGGAATGCCACGCGCTCCGGCCTCGCCCAGCACGTCGCGCACGGTGGCGATCTGGCCGGCGGGGTCGGGATGCGAACCGTCGACCACGTGCACCACGACGTCGGAATCGGCGACCTCTTCGAGCGTCGACCGGAACGCCTCGACCAGCTGGTGCGGCAGCGCCCGCACGAAGCCGACGGTGTCGGCGAGGGTGTAAGGGCGACCGTCGGTCGTGGTGTTCTTGCGCACCGTGGCGTCGAGGGTGGCGAATAGCGCGTTCTCGACCAGCACCCCCGCGCTCGTGATGCGGTTGAGCAGCGAGGACTTGCCGGCGTTCGTGTACCCCGCGATGGCGACCCCGGGCACGGCGTTGCGGCGGCGGTTGGCCCGCTTGGCCTCGCGCGCGGGCTTCATGGCCGCGATCTGACGGCGCAGCTTCGCCATGCGCGTGTGGATGCGGCGGCGGTCGAGCTCGATCTTCGTCTCACCCGGTCCGCGCGAACCCATACCGGCTCCGGCGCCACCCACCTGGCCACCGGCCTGGCGGGACATCGACTCACCCCAGCCGCGGAGCCTCGGCAGCAGGTACTCGAGCTGCGCCAGCTCGACCTGCGCCTTGCCCTCGCGACTCTTGGCGTGCTGGCTGAAGATGTCGAGGATGACGGCCGTGCGGTCGATCACCTTCACCTTCACCACGTCTTCGAGCGCGCGACGCTGACTCGGGGCGAGCTCGGTGTCGGCGATGACGGTGTCGGCGCCGAGCGAGGCGACGATGGCGCGCAGCTCCTCCGCCTTGCCCTTGCCGAAGTAGGTGCTGGGGTCGGGATGCGGCCGGCGCTGCAGCAGTCCGTCGAGCACCACGGCTCCGGCGGTCTCGGCCAGCGCGGCGAGCTCGTGCAGCGAGTTCTCGGCGTCGGACAGCGTGCCCTGCGAGTAGACGCCGATGATGACGACGTTCTCGAGCCGCAGCTGCCGGTACTCCACCTCGGTGACGTCATCGAGCTCGGTGGAGAGCCCGGCGACACGCCGGAGCGACTGCCGGTCGTCGCGATCGAACTGGTCGCCGTCGAAGCCGGAGCCCGCGGCCGTGTCGCTGCGTTGCAACGCCTGTGCGGCGCCGTCGGCGAACAGCGAGAAGCCGCTCGCGCGAGATTCGGCGCGAGCGAGAACCCGCGCGACCACGTCCTCGGCGGCGGCAGCGCCGGCGGATGGGACGGTGGTGTCGGTGACAGGGGTGTCGTGGTCTGACATCGCAGTCAAGACTAGCCTCCTTGTTTGCTAGATTCCCTCTATGGATGGCGAGCACTATTTCTCGGCGAAACCCGCGGGAGAGATGTCGCTTCGCGAGATCACGGTCGAGCTGGCAGGGGCCCCTCGTCGTCTCGTGACGGCGGGAGGCGTGTTCAGCCCCGATCGGCTCGACGCGGGCACGCGTGTTCTACTGTCGAACGTTCCGGTTCCACCCCCGGGCGGCAACCTGCTCGACCTGGGCTGCGGCTGGGGACCCATCGCGCTCTCACTGGCCCTGGAGTCACCACACGCCACGGTGTGGGCGGTGGACGTCAATGAACGCGCGCTGGACTTGGTTCGACGAAATGCTCACATCTTGGGCCTCGAGCATGTCAACGCCTGCCGGCCCGAAGATGTTCCCGCCGACGTCGAATTCATGGCGATCTGGTCGAACCCGCCGATCCGGGTGGGCAAGAACGAGTTGCACTCCATGCTCGAGCACTGGCTCCCGCGACTCGAGATCGGCGCCGACGCCTGGCTCGTGGTGCAGAAGAACCTCGGCTCCGACTCGCTGCAGCGCTGGCTCGAGAGCGAGTTCGCCGACCTCTCGGTGCTGCGCGCCACCACGAACCGGGGTTACCGGCTGCTGCGGGCCCGGCGGCACGCCACGTCGCGCTGAGTCGCCGGTCTGCGCTCCGGCGATCGTCTGCGCTCAGGCGATCGCGAGATCGCCCTCGTACACCAGCTCGGCCGGCCCCGAGAGCGCCACGTGCTCCCCGTCTTCGGTGGCGAACATCCGCACCCCCACCACGCCGCCCGGCACCGCGACGCTCCAGTGGTCGGGGGCGCCCTCTCCCGCCCAGTGGCGGGTGGCCAGAGCGGCCGCCGCCGCGCCCGTGCCGCAGGAGAGCGTCTCGCCGCTGCCGCGCTCGTGCACGCGCATCCGGATGTGGCCGACCCCGTCGCGCACGAGCGGGTCGCTCGGCACCACGAACTCGACGTTCGCCCCGTCGACCGGCTCCGGCTCGAGGTGGGGGATGAAGCTCAGGTCGGCCGACTCCAGCTCCTCGTCGTCGGCCAGCGCCACCACCACATGGGGGTTGCCGATGTTGATGCCGAGGCCGGGCCGGGCGACCTGGAGGTTCTTCGCGCGCACCAGCGGCTCTCCGCCGTCGAGCCTCCATCGCCCGAGGTCGACCTGAAACCCGAGGCGGCTGCGCTGCACGTCACGCACACCGGCGCGTGTGCCGATGGCGAGGGTCTCACCCGGCACGAGCTCGGCGAGCCCGTTCTCGATCAGGTACCGGGCGAACACCCGGATTCCGTTGCCGCACATCTCGGCGATCGACCCGTCGGCGTTGTGGTAGTCCATGAACCACTCCGCGGACTCGTCTTCGGCCAGGGCCGCCGCACCCTCGGGGATGCTGCGCGACCGCACGGCCCTCAGCAGACCGTCGGCGCCCACCCCGAAATGACGGTCGCACACCGCCGCGATCTGCGACGGGTCGAGGTCGATCTCGCCGTCGGGATCGGCGAAGAGCACGAAGTCGTTGCCCGTGCCCTGTCCTTTCGTGAAGTGCAGGTCGGCAGGCATGCGATCAGTCTAGGGCCGCGATGCTGAGCGACCGCACGGTTCGGCCCACAGCGGACACGACGTCGTCGGCATCGAGTCCGTCGACGTCGAGGGCGCGCTCGTAGCGCTTGAACCAGCTCACCTGACGGCGCGCGTAGCGTCGGGTGAGCGCCTGGGCGTCGGCGATGGCCTCTTCGGCGGTGGCGGTGCCATCGAGCTGGGCGAGTGCCTGGGCGTACCCGATGGCACGGGATGCGGTCACGCCGTCGCGGAGACCACGGCCGACGAGTGAGCGGGCCTCCTCGACCAGGCCGGCGTCCCACATCCGTTCCACTCGGCGGTCGAGGCGCTCCACGAGCCGGGCCCGCTCGACGCCGATCCGCACCAGTGTCGTCGTGCGCCACGGAATCGGCGTCTCCGGCAATGTTCCGCTGAGCGGTTCGCCGGTGAGCTCTACCACCTCGAGCGCGCGTACGAGGCGCCGGCCGTTGTACCCGCCGACGCGTTCGGCGGCCTCGGGGTCGATCGCGTGGAGCCGCTCGTACAGACCGGCCGCCCCGACCCGCTCGAGCTCGTCTTCGAGGCGCAGGCGGACGGCCTCGTCGCGAGCGGGGAAACGGAAGTCGTGGATGACCGACGACACGTAGAGGCCCGACCCGCCGACGAGCACAGGGACGGCGTCACGCGCCAGCACCTCGTCGATGGCCGCGCGCGCCGCGGGCTGGTAGGCCGCCACGGACGCCTCGTCGGTGACGTCGAGCACGTCGAGCAGGTGGTGCGGCACACCTGAGCGCTCGGCGGCGGTGAGCTTCGCCGTGCCGATGTCCATGCCGCGGTACAGCTGCATGGCGTCGGCGTTGATCACCTCGGCCGCGCGCCCCTCGCGGTCGAGGGCGTCGGCCACCCTGAGCGAGAACTCGGATTTTCCCGTTCCGGTGGCACCGACCACGGCGACCAGCTCGGGCACCTTGTCTGGCGGAGAGCCCATCGCCGCTAGCCGCGGAGGTCGTCGGTGGTGCTGTAGATCGGGAGCGTGGCGACGCCCGGCGCGACGCGGGGCGCACTGCCGATGCGGAGGGAGGGAAGACCCAAGGAGACCCTGCCCGGGGTCGGCCCGGATGCGCCCGCCGGGGTGGGCACGGCGCAGGACTCGGCCTGAGCCCTGTCCCACGCGTCGCCCGCGCGGGTCGGGCGCACCCGCAGCGGCGACCCGTCGCTGTCGGCGATGAGGTGGAACGGAGCCGCGTGCGTGACGACGACCGACACGACATCACCCGGTCGGGGCGCGACCGAGCCTGCGGGGACCTCGAAGTGCACGAGCCTGCTGTCTTCGGCACGGCCGCTCAGGCGATGGGTCTCGGCGTCTTTGCGACCCTCGCCGTTGGCCACCACGAGTTCGACCCGGCGGCCGACCACCTTCTGATTCTCTTCGAGGCTGATGCGCTCCTGAAGCGCGACCAGGCGGTCGTAGCGCTCCTGCACCACCTCGCGCGGCACCTGGTCGGGCATGGTGGCTGCCGGTGTGCCAGGGCGGATCGAGTACTGGAACGTGAAGGCCGAGGCGAAACGCGCTTGCTCGACCACCCGCAGCGTCTCCTGGAAATCTTCTTCGGTCTCCCCGGGGAAGCCGACGATGATGTCGGTGCTGATGGCCGCGTGCGGGATCTTGTCGCGCACCCGGTCGAGGATGCCGAGGAACTTGGCCGAGCGGTACGAGCGACGCATCGCGCGGAGGATGCGGTCCGACCCCGACTGCAGAGGCATGTGCAGCTGGGGCATGACGGCCGGCGTCTCCGCCATGGCGTCGATGACGTCATCGGTGAACGCGGCGGGATGCGGGCTGGTGAAGCGGATGCGCTCGAGGCCGTCGATCTGGCCGGCGGCGCGCAGCAGCTTGCCGAACGCCAAGCGGTCACCGAACTCGACGCCGTAGGAGTTGACGTTCTGGCCGAGGAGCGTGACCTCGATCGCACCGTCGTCGACGAGCGACTGCAGCTCGGCGAGGACCTCGCCCGGGCGGCGGTCTTTCTCCTTGCCCCGCAGGGACGGCACGATGCAGAAGGTGCAGGTGTTGTTGCAGCCCACCGAGATGGAGACCCAGCCGCTGTAGGTGGAGTCGCGCTTGGTGGGAAGGGTCGACGGGAAGGTCTCCAGCGACTCGAGGATCTCGATCTGCGCGGCGTCGTTGTGACGGGCGCGCTCGAGCAGACTCGGCAGCGAGCCCATGTTGTGCGTGCCGAACACGACGTCGACCCACGGCGCCTTGTCGAGGATGACGTTCTTGTCTTTCTGGGCCAGGCAGCCGCCCACCGCGATCTGCATGCCCTCGTGCTTGCGCTTGACCGAGGCCAGGTGGCCGAGGTTGCCGTAGAGCTTGTTGTCGGCGTTCTCACGCACGGCGCAGGTGTTGATGACCACCACGTCGGGCTCGACGCCGTCGGCCCGCACGTAGCCCGCTGCCTCGAGCGAGCCGCTCAGTCTCTCCGAGTCGTGCACGTTCATCTGGCAGCCGTAGGTGCGCACTTCGTAGGTGCGGGCGCGACCCGACGCGTCGCGCGACGCGCTCGACTCCCCGATGATCGTGGGGGCTTCACTCACAGTGCTCATGGTGGGTCAATTGTACGAAACGCAGGTGTGCGGCGCTGACGCCTCAGACGAAGCGCGGGCCCGTGGACCGCCGGCGAGTGGCCAGCGCGCGCCTGGTGGCCTCGCGCACGACGCCCGAGGTGAATCCCCGCCTCGTGAGAAAGCCCATCAGCCGACGCTCGACCGTCTGCTCGTCGTATCCCGAGAGCTGCGCCACCCTTTTCATGGCGGCTTCGACGGCCAGGTCGAACTCCGTCTCCTCGTCGAGCTGCTCGAGTGCGGCGGTGACGAACTCGCCCGGGATCTTTCGGGCACTCAGTTCGCGGCCGATGGCGGCCTTGCTCTTGTGACTGCGTTCGCTCAAGCGCGACACCATGGCTTCGGCGAGAGCGAAGTCGTCGAGGTAGCCGAGCTCTTCGTACCGGGCCACCAGCACCTCGGCCTCATCGATCGAAGCTCCCTGAGACACCAGGAGTTCGTGGGTCTCGACGGTCGAGAGCTGCCGACGACCCAGCGCCCGCAGAACGGAGTCTCCGATGCGCTCGAGCCGCTCCTCGTCGCTCTCCTCATCGATGGCCCCGGCGTCGATGGCCTGGTCGTCGATGGCCCGATCGTGTTCGAAGTGACTCACGTCGGCGGCGCCGGAGGCGGCCACCGCGCGCGAGCGAGCCCGCCCACGCCGCACCGCCTCCAGGCTGACCACGTCGTTCATCGTCGGCTAGGCGCCTTTACGCGAAGCGAGCTTCGCCTCGATGGACTCGACCGAACCACCGGTCTGGCCCGCGGCTCCCGCCTCGCCCACACCGAGCTTCGCCAGGATCTTGCTCTCGATCTCGGCCGCGACATCGGGGTTCTCCTTGAGGAAGCGGCGCGAGTTCTCCTTGCCCTGGCCGAGCTGGTCGCCGTCGTAGGTGTACCAGGCACCCGACTTGCGCACGATCTCGTGCTCGACACCGAAGTCGATGAGGCTGCCCTCGCGGGAGATGCCCACACCGTAGAGGATGTCGAACTCCGCCTGCTTGAAGGGCGGGGCCATCTTGTTCTTCACGACCTTCACGCGGGTGCGGTTGCCGACGGCCTCTGTACCCTCCTTGAGGGTCTCGATGCGGCGGATGTCGAGTCGCACCGAGGCGTAGAACTTGAGCGCCTTACCACCGGCGGTGGTCTCGGGGCTGCCGAAGAACACGCCGATCTTCTCGCGCAGCTGGTTGATGAAGATCATGGTGGTGTTGGTCTGGTTGAGCCCACCGGTGAGCTTGCGCAGCGCCTGCGACATGAGGCGCGCCTGGAGACCCACGTGAGAGTCGCCCATCTCGCCCTCGATCTCGGCGCGGGGGACGAGGGCCGCCACCGAGTCGATGACGATGAGGTCGATCGAGCCGGAGCGCACCAGCATGTCGGCGATCTCGAGCGCCTGCTCCCCGGTGTCAGGCTGAGAGACCAGGAGGGAGTCGATGTCGACGCCGAGCTTCTTGGCGTACTCGGGGTCGAGGGCGTGCTCGGCGTCGATGAAGGCGGCGATACCACCGGCCCGCTGGGCGTTGGCGATGGCGTGCAGCGTGAGCGTGGTCTTGCCCGAGGACTCCGGGCCGTAGATCTCGACGATGCGGCCGCGCGGCAGGCCCCCGATGCCGAGCGCCACGTCGAGCGCGATCGACCCGGTGGGCACGACCTCGACGGGAGCACGCTCGTCGCTGCCGAGGCGCATCACCGAGCCCTTGCCGAACTGGCGATCGATCTGGGCGAGCGCGGTCTCTAGTGCTTTCTCACGATTTGCGTCTGACGGCATCTCGATCTCCTTCGTGCTGGTGCGGCCTCTCGGCGGCGGATGGTGTGCCCACAGGCTGTCGTGGCGTCGAACCGTCCGGTACGACGACGACAGGGCGTCGACGGGTGGTCGAACACGCATCACGCTAGAGCCGACCTCCGACACCGGGGGCGCCGTCAGCAGAATCTGTGGAGAACGTGTTCGAATCTCCCGCTGTGCAGGAGCCTACGCCTCACCGAAGATATGTTCGAGAGTCGAACCCGGCGTGTCGTGCACGCCGCACGTCGACGCTCAGCCTCGGGGCTGTGCGGGCAGGCCTGCACCATGGCGGCGGTGCACGGGAACATCTGACGCCCGGCACACGGCCAGCCACACCTCGCGCGGCGACACTCCCGCCGCCAGCGCCTCCGCCGGCGTGCGGTCACCGAGATCGACCAGCACGAGGTCGTCGGTCACCACACGCCCGTAGGCACTCCCGAACTCGTCGAGGATCGCCTGCCGGAACTCGCTCAGTCGCACCCGCTCAGCGGGCGACGAGGTCGGCGTCGAAGTCGGCCACGAACTCGTCCGGGATGGTGTCGGGGATGGAGTTGCCCTCCACCAGGGCGAGCCGGTCTCCGACCTCGCGCATGATGACCGAGATCGGGGTGTCGAGCGCCTCGGCGACCGACGCGAGGATCTCGCTCGACGCCTCCTTCTGACCTCGCTCCACCTCGCTCAGGTAGCCGA
This sequence comes from Herbiconiux moechotypicola, assembly GCF_024979255.1. GTDB lineage: Bacteria > Actinomycetota > Actinomycetes > Actinomycetales > Microbacteriaceae > Herbiconiux > Herbiconiux moechotypicola. Next base: position 374,060 of record NZ_JANLCN010000004.1, on the reverse strand, counting down.
GCGCGACGCTCGCCTTGCTGGCGACTTGGCGAAGGGTACGACCCTTCTGCAGACGGAAGTCCCGAAGCACGTCGCCGATTTCCTGACGAACTAGAATCATTGGACCCTCCTTGCGCATCCTGTCACCGTGTGGTTCGTAGCAAAGACTCTAAACGACCGGGACTGGACAATACTTGTGAATGACGTCAGATGTAACGAGATCGAAACGCGTCACATTCCCACCTCGAGATCGAGCGCGACAGCGAGCAGACTGAGCGCCTCGCGCACCGCTCCGGCCCGCACCTCCGCCCGGTCGCCTTCGATGTGCAGCGCGTGCGCCCGCACGTCGCTGCCCACCGCGATACCCACGTACACGGTGCCCGGCGGCTGACCGTCCTGCGGGTCGGGCCCCGCCACACCGGTGGTCGAGACCCCGACCGCCGCCGGCTCGCCCGCCACCGCCAGAGCCTCGCGCGCTCCGACCGCCATCTGCATCGCCACATCCGGATGCACCGGCCCGTGAGCCGCCAGAACCTCGGCATCGACCCCGAGCACCGTGTGCTTGACCGCCGTGTCGTAGGCCACCACTCCCCCGCGGAGCACCGCGGAGACGCCCGGCACGTCGACGAGGGCCGCCGTGAGGAGACCGCCCGTGAGCGACTCTGCCACGGCGATGCTCGTGCGGCCGGCGAGGAGAGCGGACACGATACGCGGGGCGAGGCCGTTGAGCGGCTCGGGGCCGGTCATCTCGTCGAGGACGGCGGGTTCGACGGGGCGCCAGGCGCCGGCCGATTGAGCCGCCACGCCTGCACGAGGTAGTCGATGCCAGTGACGACGGTGAGTACCAGCGCGAGCGCCATGAACACGGTGTTCACCCAGTCGACCCAGCCGCCGAACAGCGCCGGGAAGGGCAGCAGCGCCAGGGAGATGGCGATCGACTGCACCAGGGTCTTGAGCTTGCCGCCCCGCGAGGCCGGGATGACGCGGTCTTTCAGCTGCACGAAGCGCCACACGGTGATGCCCACCTCGCGCACCAGGATGAGCGCCGTGACCCACCAGGGCAGCTCACCGAGGATCGACAGGCCGATGAGCGCGGCGCCCGTGAGCACCTTGTCGGCGATGGGGTCGAGCAGCTTGCCGAGATCGGTGACGAGGCCACGGCTGCGCGCGATGTGCCCGTCGATGCCGTCGGTGGCGATGGCCAGGATGAAGAGCACCGCCGCCGCCCAGCGCAGCGCGCCGTGGTCGTGCCCGTCGACGAGCAGCATGACGAAGAACACCGGTGCGAGCAGGATGCGCACGATGGTGATGGCGTTCGGCAGGTTCCAGTTGCTGACCCGCACCTCGTCCGCGCTCACGCGATCACTCCCTGCCGGTCAGCTGCCAGGCGTCTTCGTCGCCGGACTCGTCGTCGTCCTCAGCGTAGCGGTCGGCGGCGGGCGCCACCGCCCCCTGGTCGCCCCGGATCATGGCGAGCACCTGCGGAAGCTGCTCGGCCGTGACGAGCACGTCGCGGGCCTTCGAACCCTCCGAGGGCCCGACGATCTCGCGCGACTCCAGCAGGTCCATCAGGCGGCCCGCCTTCGCGAAGCCGACCTTGAGCTTGCGCTGCAGCATCGAGGTGGAGCCGAACTGGCTGGTGACCACGAGTTCGGCCGCCGCGAGCAGCACTTCGAGGTCGTCGCCGATGTCCGAGTCGATCTGCTTCTTCTCGGCCGTGACCGCCACGTCGTCGCGGTACTCCGGGCGCGCCTGCCTCGTGACGTGCTCCACCACCTTGGCGATCTCGCTCTCACCCACCCAGGCGCCCTGCACCCGGATGGCCTTCGACGAGCCCATCGGCAGGAACAGCGCGTCTCCCTGGCCGATGAGCTTGTCAGCTCCCGGCTGGTCGAGGATGACCCGCGAGTCGGTGACGCTCGTGACCGCGAAGGCCAGGCGTGAGGGCACGTTGGCCTTGATGAGACCGGTGACCACGTCGACCGAGGGCCGTTGCGTGGCGAGCACCAGGTGGATGCCCGAGGCGCGGGCGAGCTGGGTGATGCGCACGATCGAGTCCTCGACGTCGCGCGGGGCGACCATCATGAGGTCGGCGAGCTCGTCGACCACCACGAGGAGGTACGGGTAGGGCTTCAGCACGCGCTGCGAGGCGGGCGGCAACTGGATCTCGTCGTTGATGACGGCGCGGTTGAAGTCGTCGATGTGCCGGAAGCCGAAGCTCTCCAGGTCGTCGTACCTCATGTCCATCTCCTTCACCACCCAGGCCAGCGCCTCCGCCGCCTTCTTCGGGTTGGTGATGATGGGGGTGATGAGGTGGGGCACGCCCTGGTACGCGGTGAGCTCGACCCGCTTCGGGTCGATCAGCACCATGCGCACCTCGCTCGGCTTCGCCCGCATGAGCACGCTCGTGACCATCGAGTTCACGAAGCTCGACTTGCCCGAACCGGTGGAACCGGCCACCAGCAGGTGGGGCATCTTGGCGAGGTTGGCCAGCACGAACTTGCCCTCGACGTCTTTGCCCACACCGATGGTCATCGGGTGGGGGTCGTTCATCGCCTTCTGCGAACGCAGCACGTCCCCCAGCGACACGGTCTCGCGGTCGGTGTTGGGGATCTCGATGCCGATGGCGCTGCGGCCCGGGATGGGCGAGAGGATGCGCACCTCGTTCGAGGCCACCGCGTAGGCGAGGTTCTTCGACAGCGCGGTGACCCGCTCCACCTTCACGCCGGGGCCGAGCTCGATCTCGTAACGGGTGACGGTCGGGCCGCGCGAGAACCCGGTGACCGTGGCGTCGACCGAGAACTGCTTCAGCACATCGGTGATCGCCCGCACGATGTCGTCGTTCACCGCGGAGCGAGCCTTGGAGGGTTCACCGACCGAGAGGTTCGAGACCGACGGCAGACGGTAATTGACCGGGTCGGATGCGGGGGCGGGCTCGGGGAGGCCGTCGACGCTCTCGACGTCGCCGGGAACCGGGTTGGCGAAGGCGTCGAGCGACTCCGTCGCGTCGTCGTCGAGCAGCCCCGTCGCCTGCTTGCGACCGGGGAGGATCTCCCCGGTGACGCGTTTGATGGCCTGCTCGGCGGCCTGCATGTCGCGCAGGAGTCCCTTGCCGAAGTTCTCCGTGGCGTCGTCGCCCGGTCCCGCGATCATCGCATCGAAATCGGCCGCACTCGCGTAGGGGCCGTCCTCGGGCGGCGGCGTACGGTCTTCGATGCGCGGCGCCAGCGGCGGGGTGTCGAATTCGGGATCGGCCTCGCGCTGGGAGTCGTTGCGACGCCACCAGGGCAGCGCGCCCGAGTCGGAGGGCTGGGCGTCGAAGTCGAGCATGTTGGGGTCGTCGCCGGCCGCCTCGCCCTTGCGACGGCGCTTGCGGGCGGGAGCGGCCGAGGCGTCGGCGGCGGCCTCGGCGGCCGTCGCACCCGTCGCACCCTCCTCAGGCGCGGTGGCCCCGAAAAGGTAGGCGTAGAGCTCGCGCACGCGGCGGCCGATGCGGTTCGGCGGCGTCTTGGTGATGATGAACAGCGACAGCACCGCGAAGAGCACGAGCACGATCGTGGCGCCGACCGGCGTGATGAGCGCCACCAGAGGCGCCCCCGCGATCCAGCCGATGATGCCGCCGGCCGCGGAGAGCCCCTCGATGCCGGCCGCCGGGTCGGGCGCGCCGCCGTGCACGTGACAGAGCCCGGAGACGGCGACGAGGAAGACGGCGAGACCGATGCCGATGCGCCCGTTGTCGTTGACGGACGCAGGGTGCCTGAACAACCACAGCGCCAGCAGGAGCAGGATGACGGGGAGCGCGTAGGCCACCCGGCCGAACAGCCCACCGAAGGTGTACGCGTTCAGCGCCACGGCCACGGCGTTCGACGCGAAGAACCACTCGACGACCGCGCCCGCGACCGCGAGCAGGAAGAACAGGAACGGCAGGCCGTCCCTCCGCTCCTCCTTCGCCAGCTTCTCGGGCCCGAAGGCCCGCGCCGCTCCGCCCACCACGTGGGCCAGCGCGAGCCACATCCGCGCGAGGGCGTTGGGCTTCTGCTCGGTGACGACCGGATACTTCACGGTCTTCTGGGCGGCGGTGCGCGATGCCGGCTTGCGGGGTGCCGCTCCGTTCGCGCGCGCCGAGGACGCCCCCCTGGATCGGGGCGTCGACGTACTCCTCGTGGCCATGCCACGACGCTACCCGCCACCCCCGACGACGCGGTGGTGCCGCGCCGAGGGTGGTCGGCCCGCGCTCAGGCCTCGATCACCATCGGCACGATCATGGGCCGACGGCGGAAGCTGGTGTTCACCCAGCGGCCGACCGTGCGACGCACGACCTGCTGCAGCGCGTACGGGTCGCGCACGCCGTTTCCGGCGGCCTCCGCGAGCGCCGCACTGATCTTCGGCTTGACGGAGTCGAAGACCTTGTCGTCTTCGGCGAAGCCCTTGGCGTTGATCTCGGGCCCCACCACGATCCGGCCGGTCTGCGCTTCCACCACGACGATGATGGAGATGAACCCCTCCTCGCCGAGGATGCGCCGGTCTTTGAGGTCGGCATCGGTGATCTCGCCCACCGACGAGCCGTCGACGTAGACCAGACCGAGATCGTACTGCCCCACCACGCGCGCGACGCCGTTCCGCAGGTCGACCACGGTGCCGTCGTCGGCCACGATCGTGTTGCGCTCGGGCACCCCGGTCTCGATGGCGAGCTTCTGGCTGGCCACGAGGTGACGGTATTCGCCGTGCACCGGCAGCACGTTCTTGGGCTTCAGGATGTTGTAGCAGTAGAGCAGCTCGCCCGCGGCCGCGTGGCCGGAGACGTGCACCTTCGCGTTGCCCTTATGCACCACGTTGGCACCGAGCTTGGTGAGGCCGTTGATGACGCGGTAGACCGCGTTCTCGTTGCCGGGGATGAGGCTGGAGGCGAGGATGACCGTGTCGCCCTCCCCCACCTCGATCTGGTGCTCGAGGTTCGCCATCCGCGACAGCACGGCCATCGGCTCGCCCTGCGAACCAGTGGACATGTAGACGATACGGTCGTCGGGCAGGTCGCCCGCCTTCTTGAAGTCGATCAGCACCCCGTCGGGCACCTTGAGGTAGCCGAGCTCCGCGGCGATGGTCATGTTGCGCACCATCGAACGGCCGAGCAGGGCCACCCGCCGCCCGTGGGCGTGGGCGGCGTCGAGCACCTGCTGCACGCGGTGCACGTGGCTCGAGAAGCTCGCCACGATCACGCGCCGGGGTGCGCGCTCGATGATGGACTCCAGCACCGGGCCGATGTCGCGCTCGAGCGGCGTGAAGCCGGGCACGTCGGCGTTGGTGGAGTCGGGCAGGAACAGGTCGACGCCCTCCTCGCCGAGCCGCGCGAACGCGCGCAGGTCGGTGAGCCTGCCGTCCAGCGGCAGCTGGTCCATCTTGAAGTCGCCCGTGTGCAGCACCACGCCGGCCGGTGTCTTGATGGCGACCGCCAGCGCATCCGGGATCGAGTGGTTCACCGCGACGAACTCGCAGGTGAACGGCCCGAGCTCCTCGACCTGCCCCTCCTTCACGTCGAAGGTGTAGGGCGTGATGCGGTGTTCCTTGAGCTTCGCCTCCACGAGGGCGAGGGTGAGTCCCGAGCCGATGAGCGGGATGTCTTCGCGCAGCTTGAGCAGGTAGGGCACCGCGCCGATGTGGTCTTCGTGCCCGTGGGTGAGCACGATGCCCACCACGTCGTCGAGGCGGTCCCGCACGATCGAGAAGTCGGGCAGGATGAGGTCGACCCCGGGCTGGTCGGCCTCGGGGAAGAGCACGCCGCAGTCGACCACGAGGAGCTTGCCCTCGTACTCGTAGACGGTCATGTTGCGGCCGATCTCGCCGAGTCCGCCGACGGGCGTGACTCGCAGGGTTCCGGCTTCCAGGGGCGGGGGCGGTGCTATCGGGCTCTGCATGGGCCCTCCTCGTTCGTGTTCGATTGCGATGCGCGCCTCGGGGCGCGCGGCGGCTCAGCGCGTGGTGCCGGCCACCTTGGGGAGTGCGCCGCCGGCCGCCGCGTTGCGGTCGGGGCGGAAATTCTTGAAGTCGAGCCCGGGGATGTTCTTCACGAGGTCGATCTCGTTCTCGATCTCGGCGGCCTCCCACTCCTCGGGGCCCACGAGCGGCAGACGCACGCGCGGGCTGCCGATGCGGCCGAGGCCGTGCAGGATGTACTTCGCCGCGACCGTGCCCGGCACGTGCGTCATGATGGCGCGCACCAGCGGCTCGAGCGACTGGTGGGCCGCCGTGGCGGTGGCGAGGTCACCGGCGTTCACGGCGTCGACGATGGTGCGGTACGGCGCGGGCGCCACGTTGGCCGTGACGCCGATGAGGCCGGCCGCGCCGATCGCCATGTGCGGCAGCACGTTGGAGTCGTCACCGGAGAAGTAGAGCAGGTCGGTCTGGTTGAGCACCCGGCTGACCTCGCTGAAGTCGCCCTTGGCGTCTTTCACGGCGAGGATGTTCGGGTGCTTGGCCAGCCGCAGGATGGTCTCGTACTTGATGGGCACGCCGGTGCGGCCGGGAATGTCGTAGAGGATGACCGGCAGGTCGGTGGCGTCGGCGATCATGCGGAAGTGCGTGAGGATGCCGGCCTGGGTGGGCTTGTTGTAGTACGGCGTGACGACGAGGTTGCCGTCGGCGCCCGCCTTCTCGCTCTGCCTGGCCAGCTGCATCGCGTGCGCGGTCTCGTTGGAGCCGCCGCCCGTGATGATCTTCGCCCGGCCCGCGGCCACCTCCTTGCCCACCTCGACGAGACGGATCTTCTCGGGGTCGGTGAGCGTGGAGGTCTCCCCGGTGGTGCCGCTCACCACGATGCCGTCGGCGCCGCCCACGATGAGGTCGTCGATGAGCTTCTCGACCCCCGGCCAGTCGACCTCTCCGTCGGCGGTGAAGGGGGTGACCATGGCGACCAGAACCTGGCCGAACGGGTTCTCAGGGGTAGACACCACTCCAGGCTACCGGGTTCAGAAGCCGAGCCTGCCCAACAGCTTCGCGTCGCGCTGCCAGTCCTTGGCCACCTTCACCCTGATGTTGAGATACACCTGCTTGCCGACCAGAGGCTCGATCTCGGCGCGGGCGCGGGCGCCCACCTCACCGAGCCTCGACCCCTTCGGGCCGATGATGATGCCCTTCTGGCTGTCGCGCTCCACCCAGAGGTTCGCGTAGATCTCCACCAGGTCCTTGTCGTCGCGCTCGGAGAGGTCGTCGATCGTGACCGCGATGGAGTGCGGCAGCTCGTCGCGCACACCCTCCAGGGCCGCCTCGCGGATGAGCTCGGCGATGCGCGATTCGAGCCCCGCATCGGTCGACTGGTCGTCGGGGTAGAGCTTCTGCGACTCCGGCAGAAGGGCGATGAGCTCGGCCACGAGTACGTCGAGCTGGATGCGCGAGGTGGCCGACACGGGCACGATCGCCTCCCAGTCGCGCAGCTGCGAGACCGCGAACAGCTGGTCGCCCACCGCGGGCTTGGAGACCTCGTCGATCTTCGTGACGATGGCGACCTTCTTCGCCCGCGGATACGCGTCCAGCTGCTCGTTGATGTACCGGTCGCCGGGCCCGATCTTCTCGTCGGCCGGGATGCAGAAGCCGATCACGTCGACGTCGCCGAGCGTCTGCTGCACGAGCGAGTTGAGCCGCTCGCCGAGGAGCGTGCGCGGGCGGTGCATGCCCGGGGTGTCGACGATGATGAGCTGGCCGGCCGGGTCGTGCACGATGCCCCGGATGGCCTGCCGGGTGGTCTGCGGCTTCGAGCTCGTGATGGCCACCTTCTCGCCGACCAGGGCGTTGGTGAGCGTGGACTTGCCCACGTTCGGCCGGCCCACGAAGGTGGCGAAGCCGGCCCGGAAGGTGGGAGTGGTGTCGTCGGTCATGCGCCCTCCTCGGCGTGTGCGGTCTCGCGCGCCGGCAGCGGCGCATCCGGGTCTCGGCGGGCGATCACGGTGACGACGCGGCGCCGGCCCTCCGTGCGGTCGGCGGTGAGCACCAGGCCGGTGATGCGCGCCTCGTCGCCCGGCAGAGGAAGCCGGCCGAGGGCCTTGGTGAGCAGTCCTCCCGCCGAGTCGACGTCGTCGTCGTCGAGCTCGAGCCCGAACAGCTCGCCCAGCTCGTCGACCGGAAGGCGCGCGCTCACACGGAACGAGGCGTCGGAACCCTCGCCGCCGAGCGGCTCGACCTCCACCACGTCGCGGTCGTACTCGTCGGAGATGTCGCCCACGAGCTCTTCGAGCAGGTCTTCGAGCGTGACCAGGCCCGCGATGCCGCCGTACTCGTCGACCACCATCGCGAGATGGTTGGACTCGGCCTGCATCTGCCGGAGCGTGTCGTCGGTCTTCTTCGACTCGGGGATGAACAGGGCGGGCCGGGCGAGCTCGCGCACGAGCATGCGGTCGACCTGCTCGGGCCGCTCGTAGGCCACGCGGGCCGCGTCGCGGAGGTAGAGCACGCCCGAGATCTCGTCGACCCGGTCGTCGACCACGATCGGCATGCGCGAGACGCCCTTGCTGAGGAAGAGCCCCAGACCGTGCCCCACGGTCGCGTCGTCGTCGATCGTGACCATGTCGGTGCGCGGGATCATGACCTCGCGCACCACCGTGTCGTTGAACTCGAGGATCGAGTGGATGAGCTCCCGGTCGTCTTCTTCGAGAACGTCGAGCTCGGTGGCCTCGTCGACCATGCTGAGCAGCTGCTCCTCCGACGAGAAGGTGCCCGAGCGCAGCCGACCGGGCGTGACGCGGTTGCCGATGGCCACCAGCGCGTTGGCGAGCGGACCCAGGATGACCCTCGTCAGGTGCACCGGAACAGCCCCGTAGCGCACCACGGCGCGGGCGTGCACCCGGCCGACGCTGCGCGGGCTCGACCCCACGAGCACGAACGAGACACCGGTCATGACCACGGCGGACAGCAGCAGGGCCAGCCAGAGCTGCTCGTTCGGGAAGGTGAACGCGAACGCGATCGTGACGAGCACCGCGGCCGTGGTCTCCGACACCACGCGTGCGAAATTGGCCGCATTGAGGTGCGCCCCGGTGTCTTCGGCGATCGCGCGCAGCGAGCGCTTCGCGCGGTAGCGCTCTGCCAGCTCGAGGATGTCGGCGCGCGAGAGCGAGAGCACCGCCGTGTCGATCGCGGCGAAGAGGCCGCCGAGCGCGACCAGCGCCAGTGCGGCGACGAGGAACAGGGCGATGGTCACGGCCGTCGGCGGCGCTCGCTCATGGCGAAGCCCACCAGGATGTCGCGCTGGATGCCGAACATCTCGCGCTCCTCGTCGGGCTCGGCGTGGTCGAAGCCGAGCAGGTGCAGGATGCCGTGGGTGGTGAGCAGCAGCAGTTCTTCGAGGGTGGAGTGCTTCGCGGCCTTGGCCTGCTCCTCGGCGACCTGCGGGCAGAGCACGACGTCGCCGAGGAGACCGGGCGGGGTCGGGGAGTCTTCGGTGCCGGGGCGCAGCTCGTCCATGGGGAAGCTCAGCACATCGGTGGGGCCGGGCTCGTCCATCCATTGCACGTGGAGCTGTTCCATCGCGGCCTCGTCGACCAGCACGATCGCGAGCTCCGCATCCGGATGCACGTGCATGTGGTCGAGGGCGAAGCTCGCGAGCCTCAGGATGGCGTTCTCGTCGACCTCGACCGAGGACTCGTTGTTGATCTCGATGGACATGGCTCTAGCGCCTCCTGGCGGCGTAACGCCGGTCTCGGTCGTTCTGGCTGCGGTCGTTCGGGGCCTGGTAGCCCGGGTTCTCGCGACGCGCCAGCTGCACCTGGTCGTACTTGGTGTAGGCGTCGACGATCTTGCCCACCAGGGTGTGCCGCACCACGTCGGCGCTCGTGAGCGTGGCGAAGTGGATGTCGTCGATGCGGTCGAGGATGCGCGATACCACCTGGAGGCCGCTCGTGCCGGTGGGCAGGTCGACCTGGGTGATGTCGCCCGTCACCACCATCTTCGAGCCGAAGCCGAGCCGGGTGAGGAACATCTTCATCTGCTCGGGCGTGGTGTTCTGCGCCTCGTCGAGCACGATGAAGGAGTTGTTGAGCGTGCGGCCGCGCATGTAGGCCAACGGCGCCACCTCGATGGTGCCGACGGCGAGCAGCTTCGGCACGATCTCGGGATCCATCATCTCGTTGAGGGCGTCGTAGAGCGGCCGCAGATAGGGATCGATCTTGTCGGTGAGGGTGCCCGGCAGGTAGCCCAGCCGCTCCCCCGCCTCGACGGCGGGACGGGTGAGGATGATGCGCTCGACCTCTTTGCGCTGCAGCGCCTGCACGGCCTTGGCCATCGCGAGGTAGGTCTTGCCGGTGCCCGCGGGACCGATGCCGAACACGATCGTGTTCTCGTCGATGGCGTCGACGTACTCCTTCTGACCCGCGGTCTTCGGGCGCACGGCCTTGCCGCGCGCCGTGACGATCGCCTGACCGAGCAGTTCCGACGGGCTCGCAGTCCGGTCGCCCTCGAGGATGCGCGCCGACGACGACACCTCGACCGGGGTGAGCTCCTGGCCGTTGCGCACCATCTGCAGCAGCTCCTCCACGAGCTTGCGTGCGGCGTCGACCTGGAACTTCTCACCGGAGAGCGAGATCTCGTTGCCGCGCACAAGAACCGACACGAGCGGGAACTGCCGCTCGATCGTGGTGAGCAGCCGGTCTTGCGGGCCGAGCAGTCGCACCATCTCGATGCCGTCGACGTGGAGTCTGGCCTCGGTGGTGCCGGGGATGGGGGTGGGTGTGGTCTCGGATTCAGCCAAGTGATGATTCCTTCAAGCCGCCCGCGAGAACATGGGCGTGCACGTGGAAGACGGTCTGACCGGCGTTCTCACCGGTGTTGAAGACGAGGCGGAACTCGCCGTCGGCGCGCTCGGCGGCGATCTCGTTCGCGAGGGCCACGAGCTCGGCGAGCAGCGCGGGGTCGCCCGCGGCCAGCTCCACGACGTCGCGGTAGCGCTCGGTCTTCGGGATGACCAGCACGTGCACCGGGGCCTTCGGCGCGATGTCTTCGATGGCGATGAGCCGATCGGTCTCGCGCACGACGGTGGCCGGGATCTCGCGCGCGATGATGCGCGAGAAGATCGACGGGGTGGAGCTCTCGGTGCTGGACATGTGACCATCCTACGTTCGGAGGATGGCCCGGCAGGGGGTCTCCCGTGCGCCTGTGGAGAACGCTCGCCTGTGGAGAACGCGCGCTACCAGCGGCCGAGTGCCACGTTGAGCACCGCGAGAGCCGCGGGCCCGGCGCTCGAGGTGCGCAGCACCTCGTCTCCCAGCCGGACGGGCTGCGCACCCGCCTCCGCGAGCCGGTCGAGCTCGCGCGGCGAGATCCCGCCCTCGGGCCCGACCACGAGCAGGATGGGCGGGGTGTCGGGTTCGTCGCCCGAACCGTCACCGAGCCGGTCGAACCGCAGCCCGCTCAACCGCTGCTCGGCGGTGGGCTCCAGCACGAGCATCCGCTGCCCCTCGGCCAGGGCGAGCAGCTGCGCGGTGTCGACGAGGTCGCCGACCGGGGGCACGAACGGCCGGATGGACTGCTTCGCAGCCTCGCGCACGATGGTCGACCAGCGCTCGACACCCTTCACGGCCTTGGCGCCGACCCAGCGCGAGACCGACCTCTCGGCCTGCCACGGGATGACCGCAGACACACCCAGTTCGGTGGCCGTCTGCACCGCGAGTTCGTCGCGGTCGCCCTTGGCGAGGGCCTGCACCAGCACGATGCGCGGCACGGGCTCCGGATGCAGCACCGACTCCTCGACGAGCACGTCGAGCTCTTTCGGCTCCACCCGGGTGACGATGCCGCTCACGACGAGGCCGTTGCCGTCGCCGACGGAGGTGTGCTCGCCGACCCGGAGCCGGTTGACCGTCGCGGCGTGCCGCGCCTCGTCACCGCCGAGCACCACCACGTCGCCCACCGTGTGGGGCACGACGGCGAGGTCGGGGCGCAGGAAGAGCGAGCTCATGACGGGCGGGTCAGACGTTGAGGAAGCGGTCGCGGAGCTTGGCGAACAGGCCCTGCTGGAACTGCCCGAGGCTCGGCGCCGGGTACTTGTGCGCGGCGGCCAGCTGCTTCACGAGCTCCTTCTGCTTGTGGTCGAGCTTCGTGGGCGTGACCACCTGCACGCCCACCCGCAGGTCGCCGCGACCGCTGCCCCGCAGGTGCGAGATGCCGCGGCCCTTCACCGTGATGACGTCGGCGCTCTGGATGCCCGGCTTGATCTCGAGCTCGATGTCGCCGTCGAGTGCGTTGATGGTGGTCGTGGTGCCGAGCACCGCATCCCACATCTGCACCTCGAGCGTGCACAGCAGGTCGTCGTCGTTGCGCGAGAACACGTCGTGGTGCTTGACCTTGATCTCGAGGTACACGTCGCCCTGGGGGCCGCCGGCCGGGCCCACCTCGCCCTGACCGGGCAGCTGCAGGCGCAGGCCCGTGTCGACCCCGGCGGGGATGTCGATCGGGATGACGCGGCGGGCGCGCACCCGGCCCTGGCCCTGGCAGGTGGTGCAGGGGTTCGGGATGATCGTGCCGAAGCCGCGGCAGGTGCCGCAGGGCGAGCTGGTGACGACGTTGCCGAGCAGCGAGCGCACGGTGCGCTGGATGGAGCCGGAGCCGTGGCAGATGTCGCAGGTGACGGGCGAGGTGCCCGGCAGGCAGCAGCTGCCGTTGCAGGTGTCGCAGACCACGGCGGTGTCGACCTCGAGGTCGCGATGGGTGCCGAACACCACCTCGCCGAGGTCGACCTCCACCCGCAGCAGCGCATCCTGCCCGCGCTCGGCGCGCGACTTCGGACCACGGCCCCCGCCGCCGGCCTGACCGCCGAAGAAGGTCTCGAAGATGTCGCCGAAGCCGCCGAAGCCCCCGCCCGCGCCGCCGAAGCCGGGCTGGGGGCCGCGGTCGTAGTCCCGGCGCTGACCGGGGTCGCTCAGCACGTCGTAGGCGTGGGTGACCTGCTTGAAGCGCTCCTGCGCATCCGGACTCGGGTTCACGTCGGGGTGCAGCTCACGCGCCAGGCGGCGATAGGCCTTCTTGATCTCCTCGGGCGTCGCTTCGCGCGAGACGCCGAGCACGTCGTAGTGGTCAGCCACCAGGGGCTTCTCCTTCGGGGTGGGGGACGGTGCGGATCGTGGGGACGGCCGCTCAGCTCGCGCTGGGCGACTCGCCGAGGGTGCGGGAGAGGTAGCGCGCCACGGCGCGCACCGCCGAGATGTTGCTGGAGTAGTCCATGCGCGTGGGGCCGAGCACGCCCAGCCGGGCGACCGAGCTGCCCACGCCCATGTAGCCGCTGGCCAGGATGGAGGTCTCGCCGAGCCCGAACGACTCGTTCTCGCGGCCGATCGACACGCTCACGCCGCGCTGGTCGGCCTCCATCTCACTGAACAGGCGCAGCAGCACCACCTGCTCCTCGACCGCCTCGAGCACCGGGAGGATGCTGCCGCGGAAGTCGTCTTCAGTGCGCACGAGGTTCGCCGCGCCCGCGATGAGCAGGCGCTCCTGCCGGTTGGCGGAGACCTGCTCCTGGAGGGTGGCGGCCACGATGGCAGCGGTGCGAGCGTGGCCGTCGTCGCCTGCGATGCCCTGGCCGGCCAGGTGGGCCGGGATGCGCGCGGCTGCGGCGGGGAGTTCGGCGGCCGCCTCGATCGGGCCGAGACCGGCGACCGCCTCGTTGAAGCGCGTGCGCAGCTCGGCGATGAGGGCGTCGTCGAGATCGGAGGGCACCTCGATGATGCGCTGATCGACGTGACCGGTGTCGGTGATGACCACCGTCATGAGCCGGCGGGTGGCGAGGGCCACGAGTTCGACGTGGCGCACCCGGGCCTGCGACCGCGAGGGGTACTGCACGAGGGCGACCTGGTGTGTGAGCTGCGAGAGGAGGCGCACCGTGCGGGCGAGCACGTCGTCGACGTCGACCGAGGAGCCGAGGAAGGTCTCGATGGCGTGGCGCTGGGCCGCCGACAGCGGGCGGAGGTCGGCGAGGTGGTCGACGAAGAGCCGGTAGCCCTTGTCGGTCGGCACCCGACCCGAGGAGGTGTGCGGCGCGGTGATGAGCTCTTCTTCTTCGAGCAGCGCCATGTCGTTGCGGATGGTGGCGGCCGACACGCCGAAGCTGTGCCGCTCGGCGATCGACTTCGAACCGACCGGTTCGCGCGAAGCCACGTAGTCCTGCACGATCACGCGGAGCACCTCGAGGCTGCGCTCTGACACCATCCGCCGCACCGTCCTCTCGCTGGCACTCACACGTTCGGAGTGCCAATCATACTCCGCCCGTCTGCGCCCGGGCTCGACATCCTGCGTCGAAATCGTTGCCGCGGGAAGACGGTCCCGCTATCGTGTGGCTGAGAAATCCCCACGACGTCTGAAAGGCGCGAGACATGACTGACCCCAACGCGACACCGCCGTACGACCCGGCCGCCGGCCAGCCCACTCCGCCCCCCGGGCAGACTCCTCCCCCCGGCTACCAGCAGACCCCGCCGCCCGGGTACCAGCCCGGCTACGGTGCTGCACCCGCCGCCGCTCCACTCTCCCCCGCCGAAGACAAGCAGTGGGCCTTTCTCGGTCAGCTCGGCGGCATCCTCGGCTGGATCCCCCCGCTCATCATCTGGCTGGTCTTCAAAGACCGCGGCCCCCTCACCAACCAGGAGGCCAAGGAGTCGCTGAACTTCCAGATCACGGTGGCGATCTTCGTCATCGGTCTCTACATCATCGGCACCATCACGGCCTTCATCTTCATCGGCTTCCTCTTCTACTTCCTCGCCTGGGCCGCGCAGATCGTGGGCCTCATCTTCGCGATCATCGCGGGTGTGAAGGTGAACGCGGGCGGCACCTACCGGTACTTCTTCAACTTCCGCTTCATCAAGTAGCGGCTGTTCGGTCGCGTAGGGATCGCGGCTTCCGCCCCGTCACGGGGCTCGGGTGCCGCGATTCTTGCGTGAGGGAACGCGTCGGCAGGTCGGGGGCCGGGAGGGCTGTACCGGGTGGCGCGTCAGGTGAGGCGGCGCACTACGGCGTCGGCGAGCAGCCGGCCGCGCAGAGTGAGTGTGAGGGTTCCGCGCAAGGCTGCCGGGCCGTCGACCAGCCCGTCGGCGATGAGCCCCGCCACCTCGCGGCGCGCCTCCGGGGCGAGATCGTCGACGCGCAGGGCGTCGCGCACGCGCGACAGCAGCAGCACGCGCTCGAGCTGCCGCGTGTCGTCGTCGATCGTCTCGCGGCCCGCCGCCGGCGACTCCCCCGCCGCCACCCGCTGCGCATAGGCCGCAGGGTGCTTCACATTCCACCACCGGGTGCGGCCGACGAAGCTGTGCGAGCCCGGTCCGATGCCCCACCAGTCGTGCCCGAGCCAGTAGCTGAGGTTGTGCCGCGAACGCTGCGCGGCGCTCCTCGACCAGTTGCTCACCTCGTACCAGTCGTAACCGGCGCCGCCGAGCCGCGCATCCGCCAGCTCGTACATGTCGGCCTGCAGCTCATCGCTCGGCTCGGCCACCTCGCCGCGGCGGATCTGCCGGGCGAGCTTCGTGCCCTCCTCCACGATCAGCGCGTAGGCACTGATGTGCCCGGGCTCGTTCGCGAGCGCCGAGTCGAGCGAGCGGCTCCAGTCGTCGAGGGTCTCCCCCGGCGTGCCGTAGATGAGGTCGAGACTCACCTCGAGCCCGGCCTGTTTCGCCCACCGCACGACGTGGGGGATGCGCTCCGGGTCGTGGGTGCGCTCGAGGGTGGCGAGCACCGAGGGCACGGCCGACTGCATCCCGAAGCTCACCCGCGTGAAGCCGGCCCCGGCGAGCGCCTCGAGGTAGGCCGCGTCGACCGAGTCGGGGTTGGCCTCGGTGGTGATCTCCGCATCCGGAGCGAAGCCCCAGGTGTCACGGGCCGCGGCGAGCATTCGGGCGAGATCGGCGGCCGGGAGGAGCGTGGGGGTGCCGCCGCCGAAGAACACGGTCGACAGCGGCCGGCGGGCGACTCCGGATGCGCCGAGCGCGCCGTCGGCGAACCGCATCTCCTCCACGGCCTGGGCGGCGTAGTCGGACTGCTTCACGCCGCGCAGCTCGGTGGCGGTGTAGGTGTTGAAGTCGCAGTAGCCGCAGCGCACCCGGCAGAAGGGCACGTGCACGTAGAGGCCGAGGTCACGCCCCACCGAATCGGTGGCGTCGGCGAACGGCAGCCGGCCGTCGGCGGGCGCCGGATCGCCCACGGGGAGCACGGAGGGCACGATTCCGCCTAGGCTCCGGGAGCCACGGGACGAGCGGCGGCGCCCGCGGCTGAGCGATGGACCGATCCCATGCCCGGGAGCAGGGAGCGCAGATACTTGCGGGTGGCACGAGCCTGCATCAGCCGGAGCACCGGGTAGCCGAGCCGGAAGAACCAGGTGCTCGGCCGCGAGAAGGCGCGGATGACCACCCAGACCGAGTCGTCGGCGAGACGCTCCACCGAGAACAGCTCCTCACCCGACTCGGGGTGGCCGGGCAGCGTGCCGTAGGCGAAGCCGCGCCGGTTGGGCTCGTCGACCGTGTAGACCACGCGCACCGGCGCCTCGAAGGGCACGCCGAACGCCCGCACCGTGAGGCGGGCCGTGGTGCCGGGCGACACGAGCGGGGTGCCGTCTTCGGCGTAACCCTGCTCGGCGTGCGTCCGCCGCGGCGCGAGCGGGGCGCCGTCGGCGTCGTAGACGAGCCCGGCGTAGTCGGCAGTGGAGGGGGCCGGGGGCTGGATGTCGTCGACCGCGATGCCCGATCCGCGCTGCACGCCCCAGGCCATCAGCCGCGCCGACGCCGTCTCGAACCGCTCGCGCCCGCTGCCGAGGCGCGCCCGGCGTTCGATCGGACGGTAGCCCTTCGGCGGGAAGTACAGCAGATCGGGTGCCTGCGTCGCTCCGACCGCCGCATAGGTGAGCGGCACGTCGGCGAGCCCACCAGCGGTCACTTCTTGTCCTTCTTCTCCACGTCGCCCGAGAGCGCGGCGATGAAGGCCTCCTGGGGAACCTCGACGCGGCCCACCATCTTCATGCGCTTCTTGCCCTCCTTCTGCTTCTCGAGCAGCTTGCGCTTGCGGGTGATGTCACCGCCGTAGCACTTGGCCAGAACGTCTTTGCGCATGGCGCGGATGGACTCGCGGGCGATGATGCGCGCGCCGATCGCGGCCTGGATGGGCACCTCGAACTGCTGACGCGGGATGAGCTCGCGCAGGCGGCCCGTCATGAGTACGCCGTAGGCGTAGGCCTTCTCGCGGTGCACGATCGCGCTGAACGCATCAACCCGCTCGCCCTGCAGCAGGATGTCGACCTTCACCAGGTCGGCGACCGCCTCGCCGGCGGGCTCGTAGTCGAGGCTCGCGTAGCCGGCGGTCTTCGACTTGAGGTTGTCGAAGAAGTCGAACACGATCTCGCCGAGCGGCATCGTGTACTTGATCTCGACGCGATCCTCGCCGAGGTAGTCCATGCCCTGGAGGGTGCCGCGGCGACTCTGGCAGAGCTCCATGATGGTGCCGACGTAGTCTTTCGGGGCCAGGATGGCGGCGTTCACGACCGGCTCCGACACGGCGGCGATCTTGCCCTCGGGGAACTCGCTCGGGTTCGTGACCGTGATGGTCTTCTTGTCTTCGGTGGTGACCTCGTAGATCACGCTCGGGGCCGTGGCGATGAGATCGAGACCGAACTCGCGCTCGAGCCGCTCCGTGATGATCTCGAGGTGCAGGAGGCCGAGGAACCCGCAGCGGAAACCGAAGCCGAGCGCGACCGAGGTCTCCGGCTCGTAGACGAGCGCCGCATCGCTCAGCTTGAGCTTGTCGAGCGCCTCGCGCAGGGCCGGGTAGTCGCTGCCGTCGATCGGGTACAGGCCCGAGAACACCATCGGGAGCGGCTCGGTGTAGCCGGGCAGCGCCTCGGTCGCGGGCTTCGCCGCGCTGGTGACGGTGTCGCCCACCTTCGACTGGCGCACATCTTTCACCCCCGTGATGAGATAGCCCACCTCGCCGACGCCGAGACCCTTGCTCGGGGTGGGCTCGGGGCTCGACACGCCGATCTCGAGGATCTCGTGGGTGGCCCTGGTCGACATCATCTGGATGCGCTCGCGCGGGCTCAGCTTGCCGTCGATCATGCGCACGTAGGTGACCACACCGCGGTAGGCGTCGTAGACCGAGTCGAAGATCATCGCGCGAGCGGCCGCATCCGCATTGCCGACGGGGGCCGGGATGCGCTCCACGACCCGGTCGAGCAGGTCTTCGACCCCGACGCCCGTCTTTCCGCTCACCCGCAGCACGTCGTCGGGGTCGCCGCCGATGAGGCTCGCGAGCTCCCTGGCGTACTTCTCGGGATCGGCGGCCGGGAGGTCGATCTTGTTGAGCACCGGGATGATCGTGAGGTCGTTCTCGAGCGCCAGGTAGAGATTGGCGAGGGTCTGCGCCTCGATGCCCTGCGCGGCGTCGACGAGGAGGATGGCGCCCTCGCAGGCGGCGAGGCTGCGCGACACCTCGTAGGTGAAGTCGACGTGGCCCGGCGTGTCGATCATGTTGAGGGCGTAGCTCGCGCCGTCGAGCGCCCACGGCATGCGCACCGCCTGACTCTTGATGGTGATGCCGCGCTCGCGCTCGATGTCCATGCGGTCGAGGTACTGGGCCCGCATGTCACGGTCGCTCACGATGCCCGTGATGCCGAGCATCCGGTCGGCCAAGGTCGACTTGCCGTGATCGATATGGGCGATGATGCAGAAGTTGCGGATGAAGGCGGGGTCGGTCGAGGCCGGCTCGAGGGCCTTCAGTGCTTGGGGGCTCACGCATTCCTCTGGGTCGGACGGACGTTCTATTCTGCCACGTATGGCAATCTTCCTGACCGGGGCTACCGGCTACATCGGATCGGCGGTTCTGCGGGCGCTCGTCGCCCAGGGCCGCGAGGTGACCGCGCTCGTGCGCGACGAGCAGAAGGCGGAGCTCGTGCGGGCCGCGGGCGCGACGCCCGTGCTCGGCACGCTGACCGACCGGGAGCTCATCACCTCGCTCGCGCTGGCGAGCGACGGCGTCATCCACACCGCCTCCCCCGGTGACGAGTCGAGCGCTCCGACCGACGACGCCTTCGTGTCGGCCGTCTTCGCCGGACTCGAGGGCAGCGACAAGCCCTACGTGCACACCGGGGGCGTGTGGAGCTACGGGTCGTCGAGCTCCATCAGCGAGCGGTCGCCGCTCGACCCACCCGCTCTGACGGCGTGGCGTGGCGCGATCGAGAAGCGGGTGCTCTCGGCCGCCGGGGTGAAGACGACGCTGATCGCACCGGCGATCGTGTTCGGGCGCGGAGGCGGCATCCCGGCGCTCGTGGCGGGGGCGCCGCGCGTGACGGGCGCCGAGGGCGAGGCGTTGCAGATCGTCGGATCAGGCGAGCAGCACTGGACCACGGTGTACGTCGACGACCTCGCCGAGCTGTACGTGCTCGCGTTCGACCTCGCCGACGCGGGGTCGACCTACATCGGAGCCAGCGGCGAGAACCCGACCGTGCGGGAGCTCGGGGAGGCGGCGTCGGTCGCGGCCGGGCTGGCGGGGCAGGTGGCGCCGACGACCGTCGAGGAGGTGCACGCGTGGCTCGGGGAGGGGTTCGGGGATGCGCTGCTGCTCGACCAGGAGGCCACGGGGACGGGGGCGCGGATCGATCTGGGGTGGGAGCCTAATGGGCCGGGGCTCGTGGAGGAGTTGAGGGCGGGGTATTCCTCGTAGGTCGGCGGGGAGTCGTGGGGTCGCGCCGTCGGGTTGTCGGCTTAGGGTCCTGCCCGAGGACGCCCGCCACACCGGGACCCTAAGCCGACAACCCGACGGCGCTTGCTATCTGCGCGGGGGTGAGGAACGCGCCCGTGTGTTCTGCTTGGTGGACTAGGGCGGTCAGGGTGGCGTTGAGGGGGGCGTTGAGGCCGAGGGTGTGGGCGGTGGTGACTATGGCGCCGTTGAGGTGGTCTATTTCGGTGAGGTGGTGGCGGAGGAGGGATTGGAGGGTGGAGCCGGGGTTGGGGACGGGGCCCATTCGCGTGGCGATGGACTGCGGGAGGGCTTCGGCGGTGGTGGGTGATGCGGCGGCGAAGGCGGTGAGGACGGGGTCGTCGAGGCCGTAGACGGGTTCGAAGTGGACGCCGGAGGCTCGGGCGATGGTGACGGCCTCGCGCATGGAGGCGGTGAGGATGCGGCGCAGGAGCGGGTCGGCGATGGTCTGCTGCACGGAGAGGCCGGTGATGGCGGGGAGGGCGTTCACCTGGTTGACGATGAGCTTGGTCCACTGGGCGCCGGCGAAGTTGGGGGTCGACTGCACGTCGAGGAAGGTGCCGAGCGTGGCGAGCACGTCGTCGAAGACCTCCGGTGCGGTGCCCGCGACGGGGCCGAGGTAGGTGGTGGCCGGGGTCGTCACGGCGACCTCGCCGGGAGCGACGAACGAGGCGGCGAAGAGGGCGAGCGCGCCGATCACGGGGGTGGTGGGGAGCTGGGCGGCCGCCGCTTCGGCGCCCCCGAGGCCGTTCTGCAGCACGACCAGGGGAACCCCGTCGAGGTGATGGGCGTTCGCGGCCAGGGCGCTGCGCGCATCCTGGGCCTTGACCGTGAGCACGGCGAGGTCGGGCGCCTCGGTGAGGTTCGCGGATGCGCGGGGGTGCGCGAGGTGGTCACCCCAGGATCCGGAGAGGTGGAGACCGCGGGCCTGGAGGGCGGTGAGCTGCTCGCCGCGGGCGGTGACCGAGACCTCGTGACCCGCGCGGTCGGCGAGCGCGGTGAGGACGCCGCCGACCGCTCCGGCGCCGATGACGGTGAGACGGAGCGGGCGCTCGGGGTCGGGCACTGGCGCCGCGACGGGCGCGGTGCCGGTCATGGCCGGTGAGCGGGTGCCGGTGGGGCGGGGAGTCGGTTCAGCCCCGTGGCGATGTCGTCGGGAGAGGCGGCGACGCAGACGCGGATCCAGCCCTCGCCCATGCGGCCGAAGGCGCTGCCCGGGGCGACGGCGACGCGCTGCTCAAGCAGGAAGCGCTCCGCCCATCCGGCCACGTCGCCGTTGCTGGCGTACGAGACGTCGACCCAGAGGTAGAAGGCGCCGGCCGGCTCGAGGTAGCGGATTCCTCGCTCGTCGAGGAGAGCCGTCGCGCGGGCGAGATTCTCGCGGTAGTGCCTGGCTGCCGCCTCGACGGGCTCCTGCGAACCGGTGATGGCCTCGACGACGGCGCGCTGGGCCGGCGTGTTGATGCAGCTCACCATGCCCTCCTGCGCCGAGCGCAGCAGGGGCGCGACGCCCGGCGGGGTCAGCAGCCAGCCGACGCGGGCGCCGGTGAGCGCGTAGGTCTTCGACGCCGAGAACACGGTCAGCACCCGGTCGGGGGCCGAGCCGCCCAGCGAGGCGAGCGAGACGTGTTCGCGGCCGTAGGTGAAGCGCTCGTAGACCTCGTCGCTGATGAGCCAGAGGTCGTGGCGTTCGGCGAAGTCGAGGAGAGCCCGGAGGGTGTCGCGGGCGAACACCGCGCCGAGCGGGTTCGACGGCGAGTTCACGATGATGACGCGGGTGCGGGCGGTGACCAGGTGCTCGAGCTCGGCGAGATCGGGGGCGAAGCCGTGCTCGAGCCGGAGCGGATAGGGCACCGGGACGGCGTTGACCAGGTGGGCGTTCATGGTGAACGTGGTGTAGCCGGGGTCGGGTACGAGGACCTCGTCGCCGGGGTCGAGCGTGAGCGACATGGCGAGGAAGAGGGCCTGGGCGCCGCCGTTGGTGACCCAGACGCGCTCGAGGTCGGTCTCGATGCCGTTACGCTCCGCGACCGTGCGCACGATCGCCGCGCGCAGCTCGGGGATGCCGCCGTTCGCGGTGTAGCGGGTGTCGTCTGCGAGCCACGCCTCGGAGGCGGCTGCGAGGGTCTCGGGGGCGACGGCGACGTCGGGTTCGCCCACGGCCAGGTACACCACGTCGTCGAGCGCGTGCGCGAGCTCGAAGATGCGGCGGATGCCCGAGGGCGGCACGGACTCGGTGTGGGCGGCGAAGCGTGGCATAGGCTCTCACGGTACTCCGTGGTTCGGATTGTCCGCCCGCGCGGAAGCTGGTAATGTTGCCTGTTGGCTTACGCATCCAGTGTTATCCCGGTGGGTGCGAACAGCGAGTGGCTCCTTCCGCGGCTCGGCCGCAGCGGACCAATCGCACCGCACTCATCCGAACAGATACAGAGGTTATTTCCGTGGCAAACATCAAGTCGCAGATCAAGCGCATCGGCACCAACAAGAAGGCCCAGGAGCGCAACAAGGCCGTCAAGAGCGAGCTCAAGACCGCCATCCGCGCCACCCGCGAGGCCGTCGCCGCCGGCGACAAGGAGAAGGCGACCGCCGCCCTCGCCGTGGCCGGCAAGAAGCTCGACAAGGCGAGCTCGAAGGGCGTCATCCACAAGAACCAGGCCGCCAACCGCAAGTCGGCGATCTCCAAGCAGGTCGCGGCCCTCTGATCCACCTGCGCACAGCATCGCACCCCTCGGGTGCGCGAACGGCCCCCGCTCGGCGGGGGCCGTTCTGCGTGTGGGGGGCGTTCGCGTGCAAGCGCTTCGGCGCGTGGAGGCGGCGGGGTGCGGCGGGCGGGGTGCCTGCCGCACCCGGTTCCGCCGCCCATGGGGGCATGCCGAGGTGGGGAGCCACCCCGGGAAACCGCCTGCCCCGTGGGGATGGTGCGCCTCGGTTGGCCCGCTGCGAGCCGAGCACCTGCCGCAGTCGGATTGTCGCGCCGGGGGGCGTGCGCGCGTCAGAGGGTGCCGCGGGCGGAGATGACGGAGAGCATGTGCTCGAGGGCGAAGACGGGGTCGCGGCCGGCGCCCTTGATGCTCTCGTCGGTGTCGGCGAGCACCTGGATGCTGCGGCCGAGGCCCTCGCTGCTCCAGCCGGAGAGGTCGCGGCGGGCCCGGTCGATCTGCCACGGAGCCATGCCGAGCTGACCGGCCAGCTGACCGGAGGCACCACGGGTGCCGAGAACCTTCGCCATGGTGCGGAGCTTCATCGCGAAGGCGGCCACGATCGGCACGGGATCGGCGCCGGACGCCAGCGCGTGACGCAGCAGCGCGAGCGACTCGCCGTAGTGCCCGGCGAGCGCCGCGTCGGCCACGGCGAACGCGTTCGTCTCCACCCGGCCCGCGTAGTAGCGGGCGACCGTCACCTCGGTGATCTCGTCGGCCGAGTCGGAGGCGAGCTGGGCGCACGCGGCCGAGAGCTCGGCCAGGTCGTCGGTGAACGCCGACACCAGAGCCCGGAGAGCGCTCGGCGTGACCCGTTTGCCGGCCGCCCGGAACTCCGCGGCCGCGAAATCGTAGCGGTCGCTGTCGCGCGTGATCTCGGCGCACACGACCTCGATCGCGGTGCCGGCCGCGGCCCGCACGGCGTCGAGCAGCTTCTTGCCCCGCACTCCCCCGCCGTGACGCAGCACGAGATAGGTGTCGTCGGCGGGGTAACCGAGGTAGGCGATGGCGTCTTCGATGAACGCGTCGGTGCACTTCTCGACCGAGGCGACCCGCAGCAGACGGGGCTCACCGAAGAGCGACGGGCTCGCGAGCGAGAGGAGTTCGCCGGGCACGTAGCCTGAGGCGTCGATGTCGGTGACCTCGAGACTCGGGTCTTCGGCCTTCAGCAAGTCGCGCAGGCGGCGGATCGCGCGCTCGGCCAGGAACGACTCGGTGCCGGAGACGAGCACCACCGGAGCCGGCGAGATCTCGCTCCAGTCGAGCTGCGGAATGGCGACCTTCGCGCTCGACCGCGAGCCGGACCCCGACTTCGCTCCCGATGAACGGGAACCCCGCGCCACGGCCATGACCACCTCTTTCCGACCGCCTCAGACTACCGTCCGCCGCCGACAGCCTCGCCCCGCACCGCACCGCACCGCACCGCACCGCCCCGCCCCGCACCGCACCGCACCGCCCCGCCCCGCACCGCACCGACCCACCCCGCCCCGCACCGCACCGCACCGACGGGAGTGGAGATCGAGGCGAGGTCGGGTTGGGCGCGGAGGTGGGGTCGGAGTGGGGAAGTCGAAGTGAGAGGCGGGTGTGCGCGGGCGCCGGCGCGACACGGGTAGGTGCAGCGGCGGGAGCACGGGGCTCGGACGCGACATCGGCGAGCGCGGAGACAGGCGCGCACATGCGACACGCGCGAGCGCGGAGACACGTGCGCGGATGCGACACGCACGAGCGCGGTAACGGGGGCACGGACGCGACAGAGGCGCGGTCGGGGGGTGGTAGCGCGGGGCGGCATCGACACGACGTAGGGGGCGCGGTGAAGTACGCGCTGGGGACATGGAGACGGAGCCGAGCGATTCCGGGGTGGCGGGGTCGCGCTCGGTCCAGACGGTGAGGTCGTGGCCGTGGGTGGTGACGACGACGAGGCCTGAGAGGTCGGTGCGGAAGGGGGTGGTGGCGGTGCGGCCGAGGAGGGCGAGGAGCGAGGGGGTGGGGTGGCCGTAGCCGTTGTCGGCGCCGACCGAAATGAGGCCGAGACGCGCTCCGAGAGCAGCGTAAAGGCGCTCGCTCTGGTCGGCACTGCCGTGGTGGGCGACCTTCACGACGTCGACCGGTGTCACCTCGCCCTGCGCGAGCAACGCATCCTGGGCTTGCTCGCCGAGGTCGCCCAGGAAGAGCGAGCGCACACCCCCGGGCGCGTCGAACCGGACGGTGACGCTCGCGTCATTGCCGCGCAGACGCGTGCCGGAGGGTGGCCACAGCACCTGCCATCCGGTGGCACCGAGGTCGCCGACGAGATCCTGCGAGGCGGGCACCACCTCGGTGCCGGCATCGGTGAGGGCAGTGAGCATCCTTTCATCGGCCGAACCGTCGGGCGGCCCGACCAGGGCAGTCGAGGCCCGGCCGAGCACGGCGTCGAGGCCGCCCACGTGGTCGCGGTCGTAGTGGGTGAGCACGAGGAGGTCGAGCCGGTCGATGGCGAGCGTGTCGAGGCAGGCGGCCAGCGGCTCCGGATCGGGGCCGGTGTCGACGAGAGCGACCCGGCCCGACGGCGGGTCGCGCACGAGTACCGCGTCGCCCTGCCCGATGTCGCAGGCGGCGAAGGTCCAGTCGTGGGGAATGGAGCCCCGCTGGGCGATCACTCCCCCGGCTGACGCCCCTATCACCGCCACGACCACGGCGACGAC
Source organism: Herbiconiux moechotypicola (assembly GCF_024979255.1). GTDB lineage: Bacteria > Actinomycetota > Actinomycetes > Actinomycetales > Microbacteriaceae > Herbiconiux > Herbiconiux moechotypicola. The sequence goes on along the minus strand of NZ_JANLCN010000004.1, from coordinate 349,009 downwards.
CGCAGCGAGAGTGACCTTCACGATCCCGCGCCGTGTGCGCCACGCGGTCAGCCAGAACGCGACGAGCGGGATGAGCGCCAGCGCGACGAGCGCCGCGGCGAGACCGTCGACGACCGGCAGCACCGCCAACGGCAGCCCGGCACAGAATCGGGCGACCGCCCCGATCCAGGCCGAGGGCAACCACGGCAACCACACGACCACTTCGGCGAGCCTCGGCGAGACCACCGCCAGCACGCACGTGATCAGCCCGAGCACGCTGACGAGTGCCGCAGCAGGCTCGGCGAGCAGATTGGCGACGAGCGTGTAGGGCGTGAGCTGCGGTGCGAGCAGGAACAGGACGGGCTGGCAGGTGAGCTGGGCGGCGATCGGCACCGCAAGGGCGAGCGCCAGCGGCCGCGGCAGCACACGCGCCAGCACGGCGGCGAACGGGCGGGTGAAGAGCAGCAGACCCGCGGTGGCGAGCACGGAGAGCGCGAAGCCCGCGCTGCGGGAGAGCCAGGGGTCGGCCACGAGCAAGACGAGCATGGAGGCGCCGAGCGGCGGGAGCCCTGCCGCCGGTCGATCGGCGAGCGACGCGATCAGCACGACCACAGCCATCGTCGCTGCCCGGAGCACGCTCGGCTCGGGCGTGACGAGCACCACGAACATCAGCAGCACGCTGAGCGCCAGCATCGCCCGGAGGCGCCGGCCGAGACCGAGCGCACCGCCGACGAGCACCACCGCGCCGACCACGATGGCGCAGTTGGCCCCCGACACGGCGGTGAGGTGGGTGAGCCCGCTGACGGTCATCGCCTCGGTGAGGTCGTCGGAGACGTCGCGGTCGTCACCGATGGCGAGCCCGATGAGCAGCTGCCGGCCGTCACCCGGGAGCCCCGCCACAGCGTCTCGGAACGCGGAACGGACGGGGTCGGCCCACGACAGCCAGACCGGGGGCGACGCCACGATCTCGGGCGATCCTCGGGCGAAGAACAGGAACTCACGTGAGTCGCCGGGCTCCGTGGAGGTGAGGCGGCCGGCCACCCTGATCTCGCTGCCGAGGGCGAGCCGCTCAGGATGCGCTGCGCTCGCGAACACCAGCACCGGCGATCGCAGGTGGTGCTGCCGGCCGCCCGTCGTGAAACTGCGGAGCTCCGCGTCGAAGAGCACCCGCGGGGGCGAGCCCGCCACCTCGAAGGGGGTCGAGGAGGCCCTCTCGGGCAGCCCGGTGACCGTGAGCACGGCGGTGCCCGATCGCACACCGGGTTCAGGGAGCAGGTCGGAAGGATGACGCGAGGGAAGCGCCACCGCCACCGCAGTGCACACGATTGCTGATGCAGACACCGTCACCAGGACGAGACCCAGCGCCCGCACGCCCCGGCCACGGAGCCGCTCGCGCCGAGAGTGCCCACCCCGCGTTCGACCGGCATCGAGTCCGTGCCGACCGCGTGCACGCACCTGATGGAGAGCAGCGACGACCAGGACGCCGACGACGACCCACAGCACAGCGGCGGCCCATGCCGCGAGGCGAGGTGCCCCGATGAGCAGCGCCGCCACGCCCCAGGCGACGCCCGCGGGGACGACGAGTCTGACATCACCGCTCACGGTGTGACAGGGCGGGTCAGACCGTGACGAGGTCGCGGAGGCCCTCGAAGGTCTTGTCGCCGATGCCCGTGATCTGCAGCAGATCGTCGACCGCCGAGAAGCCACCGTTCTGATCGCGCCACTCCACGATACGAGCGGCCATCGCGGGCCCGATGCGCGGGAGTGATTCGAGTTCCATCGCGGTAGCCCGGTTGAGATCGATCAGGGCGCCCGCTCCAGCACCCGCAGCGGGCTCGACGGACGCAGCGGCGCCTGAGGCGCCGGGCTCGGGCCCTGTCGGCACACGAGGCACCTCCTCCCCCACCGACAGCACCCGCAGCTGCTCGCCGTCGACCAAGGGTCGAGCGAGATTCACCGACCCCGCATCGGCCGACTCCGCCAGGCCGCCAGCCGCCTCCACGCCGTCGACCACCCTCGAACCCACCGGCAGCTCGTAGACCCCTGGAGCGCCGACCGCCCCGAGCACGTGCACCGTCACCACCGACGGCACCGGCGACACCGGCGACGGCAACAGCGAGGGCGACGGAGTGTGAGACGACACAGACACGGGCGGTGCGGACGGTGTGCCGGAAGGGCCACTCGCCACGATCGTGGTGGCCCCCACCGGCGACAGCGCGGTCACGAGCACCGACACCACCAGCACCGCGATGACGAGCACGACGGCCGCGCCCGCCCCCACCCTCAGCCGGAACCCGGCGCCACGCTCAGGAGGATCGCTCGTGCCCGAACGCAGCTCTCGACGGGCAGCCGTCGCGAGCGGTGGCAGCGGGGTGGTGGTCTCGTCGTGAACGGTCATGCCGTCACGGTAGAGACCTCACCCCCTCGCAGCCCGCGACAGGATGAATCTGGGGACGAGGCCCCGGACATCCGCTTCTGTGCAGGAGTGCTGGAGCGCTGGCGCGCAGGAGCAGAGACTAGGCGCGAGGCTTCGTCACGAAGTTGATCAGCCGCGGCGCCCGCGCCACCACCGTCACGATCTCCCGGTCACCGATCGACCGCTGCACCGACGCCAGTCCGCGCGACTCGGCCTCCAGGGCCGCCCCGTCGATCTTGGGCGACACCTCGAGCCGGTCGCGCACCTTGCCGTCGACCTGCACGACCGCCGTGACGGTCTCCTCGGTGAGCAGCGACGCATCCGCACCCCGCCAGCCGTAATTGGCGATCGACGGCTCGTAGCCGAGCCGCTCCCACATGTCCTCGGCCGTGTAGGGCGCGAACAGCGACAACCCGAGAGCGATGGTCTCGACGGCCTCGCGCACGGCGGGGTCACCGCCGCCGGGGCCCGAGTCGATGGCCTTGCGGGTGGCGTTCACGAGATCCATGAGCCGCGCCACCACCACGTTGAACTTGAACGCCTCGATGAGCCCCGGCGCCTCGGCGAGGAACCGGTGCGTCACGCGCCGGAGCGCCCGGTCGCCGTCGCGCCAGTTCACCGACGGCTCCGAGGTGACGTCGGCCGTGAGCCGCCAGGCCCGCGCCAGGAACTTCGCCGACCCGGCCGGCGACACGTCTGCCCAGTCGATGTCGTCCTCCGGGGGCCCGGCGAACGCCATGGTGAGGCGCACCGCGTCGACCCCGTGCTCGTCGAGCTGGTCGGACAGGCGCACCAGGTTGCCCTTCGACTTCGACATCGCCGAGCCGTCCATGAGCACCATGCCCTGGTTGAGCAGCGCGCTGAACGGCTCGGTGAAGTTCACGTAGCCGAGATCGAACAGCACCTTCGTGATGAAGCGCGCGTAGAGCAGGTGCAGGATGGCGTGCGTGACGCCGCCCACGTACTGGTCGACCGGTGCCCAGGTGTCGACCTGCTTCGGGTCGAACGCCTGCGTGTCGTCGTGCGGCGACAGGAAGCGCAGGAAGTACCACGAGCTGTCGACGAAGGTGTCCATGGTGTCGGGGTCCCGGAGGGCGGGCGTGCCGTCGACGGGGTTGGGCACGTTGACCCAGTCAGAGGCCGCACCGAGCGGCGACGACCCCTTAGGCGTGAGATTCAGTCCCTCGGTGGCCGGCAGCAGCACCGGCAGCTGGTCTTCGGGCACGGGATGCTCGGAGCCGTCGGCCCCGTGGATGATCGGGATGGGCGTGCCCCAGTAGCGCTGTCGCGAGATGAGCCAGTCGCGCAGCCGGTAGTTCTTGGCCGGCCGGCCGGTGCCCGCCGCCTCGAGGATCTCGATGATCTTGCGGATGGCGTTCGACTTCGACAGCCCGTCGAGCGGGCCGGAGTTGATGAGCCGCCCCTCGCCCGCCAGCGCGACGCCGGTGGTGCCGGGGTCGAGGTCTTCGAGCTCGGGCAGGTCGTCGGGGTCGATCACCGGGATGACGCCGGTCACCGGCGCCAGGGTGTCCACCACGACCTTCACCGGCAGCCCGAAGGCGCGCGCGAAGTCGAGGTCGCGCTGATCGTGCGCGGGCACGGCCATCACCGCACCGTGACCGTAGTCGGCCAGCACGTAGTCGGCGGCCCAGATGGGGAGGCGCTCGCCGTTGACCGGGTTGATGGCATACCGCTCGAGGAAGATTCCCGTCTTCGGCCGGTCGGTGGCCTGCCGCTCGGTCTCCGACGACTTCTGCACCTCGGCGAGGTACGTGTCGAAGCGGTCACGTGCATCCTGAGACGGCGACCCCGCGGCGAGCTCGATCGCCAGGTCGGAGTCGGGCGCCACCACCATGAAGGTGGCCCCGTAGAGCGTGTCGGGCCGGGTGGTGAACACCGTCACCGGCTCGTCGCGCCCCTCGATGACGAAGTCGACGTCGGCGCCCACCGAGCGGCCGATCCAGTTGCGCTGCATGGCGATGACCTTGGCCGGCCAGGTGCCCTCGAGCTGCTTGAGGTCGTCGAGCAGGCGGTCGGCGTAGTCGGTGATGCGGAAGTACCACTGCGTGAGCTTCTTCTTCACCACGATCGCGCCCGAGCGCTCCGAGGTGCCGTCGGGCAGCACCTGCTCGTTGGCGAGCACGGTCTGGTCGACCGGGTCCCAGTTGACCCAGCTCGCCTTGCGGTAGGCCAGGCCCTTCTCGTACATCTTGAGGAACAGCCACTGGTTCCACTTGTAGTACTCGGGGTCGCTGGTGTGCAGCACGCGGTCCCAGTCGAACGAGCCGGCGTACTTCTTGAAGCTGCGGTGCTGCTGCTCGATGTTGTCGTAGGTCCACTGCCGGGGGTCGAGACCGCGCTTGATGGCGGCGTTCTCGGCGGGCAGGCCGAAGGAGTCCCAGCCGATCGGGTGCAGCACGTTGAAGCCCTGCTGACGCCAGTAGCGCGCGATCACGTCACCCAGCGCGTAGGCCTCGGCGTGACCCATGTGCAGGTCGCCCGAGGGGTAGGGGAACATGTCGAGCACGTACTTGCGGGGGCGCTTGTCGCCCTCGAGGTCGGTGCGGAAGGGCTTCAGCTCCTCCCAACGCGGCTGCCACTTCTGCTGAAGGGCGGCGAAGTCGTAGCGCTCGGCGTCGTCTCGGTCGGCGGCGGCTGCAGTGTTCTCGGTGACCACGTGACTCTCATTCGTTGCGTGCGCGGCGAACCCACGGCGGCGATGGAAGCCAGAGAGTGGGTCGCTCAGGATGGGGCGCACTCGGCGCACCAAAGCACAACTGTACTAAAAGCCGCCGTGTTCCCGCGGCGAACGGATGCGCGGGGCCGGCCACGGGGGCACCTCGGCCCCCAGTGCGGCGAGCGGGGCCGCCGCCTTCAGTCGTGTCTCCTCCACCTCGGCCACCGGGTCGGAGAGGATCGTGATGCCGCCGCCCGCCCCCACGGTGGCCCGCCCGGGTGTGACGACGATGCTGCGGATGACCATCGAGAACTCCGCGGAGCCGTCGTCGGAGAGGTACCCGAAGGCGCCCGAGTACACGCCGCGCGGGGCCCCCTCGAGCCGGGCGAGGTGCTCCATCGCGCTCAGCTTGGGCGCACCCGTCATCGATCCGGCCGGAAAGCACGCCGCCAGCGCGTCGACGGCGCCGAGCCCTTCGCGCAGTCGCCCCTCGACGGTCGACACCAGCTGGTGCACCTGCGGCAGCGACTCCACCTCCAGCAGCCTCGTCACGCCCACCGACCCGAGCTCGCACACCCGGGCGAGGTCGTTGCGCATGAGGTCGACGATCATGAGGTTCTCGGCCTGCTCCTTGTCGCTGGCCGCGAGCTCGGCGGCGAGCTCGCGGTCGCGCCGCGGGTCGGGGTCGCGACGGCGGGTGCCCTTCACCGGACGGGTCGTGACGACACCCGACGGCGACACGGTGAGGAACTGCTCGGGCGAGGCGCTCACCAGCGCGGTGTCGCCCGCTCGCACGAGCCCGCCGTGGGCCGTCGGACTCGACGCCCGCAGTCGCCGGTGCACCTCGACGGGGTCGAAGCCCCCCTCCACCTCGAACGCGTTGGTGAGACAGAGCTGGTAGGCCTCACCGGCCCGGATGACCTCGCGGCACTCCTCCACCAGGGCCGCGTACTCGTCGAACCCGTGCCGCATCCTCACCTCACGGGCTCCGCCGGCGATCGAGTGGGCGCGATCGGTCGCTTCTGTGTCTGAGAGCGACCGAGTGCGCCCACTCGATGCGCTGAGGGAGGCGAGGATGCGGGTGGTGGTGTCGAGCCAGGAGCGGGCGCCGGTGCGGTCGAGGGCGAGGAGGGTGGTGGCGCCGGTGGTGTGGTCGATCTCGACGGCTCGATCGACGCGCATCATCGTCGCCACGGGGGTGACGGATGCGCGAGCACCCGGTGAGGGCACGTCGCCGAGCACGCCGAGCTCGTAACCCAGCCAGCCGACCCAGCCGAGTGCGAAGCGCGGTGCACTCGCGGCCGAGTACGGCGACAGGATTCCGGGCCCGCCCTCGCCTCTCTCGATCCCGATCCCGTCCAGCAGCGCCTCCCACGAAACTGCCTCGAGCACGCGCTCCGAGTCGCCGAGGTAGCTCATGCCGCTCGAGGCATGTGCTCCCCCGTCGAGCCAGAAGGCATTCACCGATCGCGAGTAGAGGGCGTCGAAGACCGCTGCCGCGTCGTGCCGCCCGCTCAGGGTTCTGCGAAGGAGCGGCGCCGGCACTGTACTAGCGTAATTCGTGACGCGTCGACGGAAGGGGCACTGTGGCATCCGCACCGGCCTCGTTCGTCTGGACGGGCGACTCCCTCGTCGAGCGCGACCTCGCCGCCCATCGCGCACTGCTCGCCGCCGATTCGTGGTTCGTCACGCCGGCGGGCAGCGTGCGCGCCCTCGACGCCCATCGCACCCGCTTTCTCGCGGCGGCCTCGCGGCAGGGTGCGCGGGGCGGGCGCAGCGACACCGGTACGCCCTCCGAGTCGGAGGTCGCCGCGTTCTGGAGCGCCTCCATGGGCCGGCTCCGTTCGTTCAAAGCCGACGGTGAGGATGCGCCGGGCGGCGACGCGGGCCTGTTTCCGCGGGTGGAGCTCGCCGAGACCGACGACGGCCGCCGCGAGCTCCGTCTGCGGGTGCGGGTGGCGCCCCGCCGCCGGTCGTCTGCAGTGCTCGTGACGCACGACGGGCCCGATCCCCGGCGCGAGCCACGCGTGAAGGGGCCCGACCTCGAGCATCTCATCGCCCTCCGGGCGGCGGCGCAGGAGAACGGCGCCGACGAGCTGGTGCTGCTCGACCACGGTCTCGTCACCGACGGCGCCAGCTCGGCACTGCTCTGGTGGCGCGGAGACGTGCTCGCCGCACCGGCCGGCGATCTGGCCCGGGTCGACAGCGTCACCGCCCGCAGCATCCGGCTCATCGCCACGGCGACCGGAACCCGCGTGGTGGAGGAACGGGCACGCCCGGGCGACCTCGAGGGGTGCGAGCTGTGGATCGTGAGCGCCCTGCACGGCATCTCGGTGGTCGACCACTGGATCGGTGGACCGGCGCTCGATCCTCGCCCCCGCCGCGCGGTCACCTGGAACCGCAGGCTCGAGGCGCTCCGCCGCCCGCTCTAGCCGAGCCGAACCGTGCGCGTCAGGAGCTCGTCGGGCACCGGCGTGTGCGAGATGAGCACCACAGAGCGCCCGTCGTCCCCCGCCGCGGCGAGCAGATCGCGCAGCAGGGCGTCGGCCCGATCGGGGTCGACGTTCGCGGTCGGCTCGTCGAGCACGAGCACCGGGAATCCCGCGAGGAGGGCCCGAGCCAGCGCGATGCGCTGCGCCTGACCTCCCGAGACCAGCGCGCCTCGATCACCCACCCGCGCCGTGAGTCCGCCTCGCGCGCGCATCCAGTCGCCGAGCCCCACTCTGTCGAGCACGGCCTCGAGCTCGGCGTCGGTCGCGGTGTCGCGCGCGAACAGCAGGTTCTGCCTGATGTCGTCGTCGAAGAGGTAGGGGCGCTGCTCGCACAGGCCCACCACGCGGCGAACCGCGTCGGCCGGGATGCGCTCGACCGGCACCCCGCCGAGCGTGTACTCGCCACCGTGGTCGAGAAAGCGCACGAGCACGTGCGCCAGCGTGGTCTTGCCCGCCCCGCTGTCGCCCCGCACCAGCACGCGATCGCCGGGCCCGACCTCGAACGACACCGGGGAGAGTGCATCGACCGTCGCCCCGGGCCAGCGCGCGGTCACGCCCTTCAGCGCGAGCCTCACCGGCCCGGCCGGCACGGCTTCCGCCGCCTCAGGGCCGTCGACCGGGATGCCCGCGGGCACCTCGTCGGGCACCACCGTCGCGATGCGGTCGGCACTCGCCGCGACCTGCCGCCAGGCGCCCGCGGCGAGCGGCACCATCGCCACCACCTCGAACACCGCCATGGGCACCAGGGCCACGAGGGCGAGAGCCGGGCCGTCGAAGCCGCCCCCGAGCGCCGGCACTCCCACCAGCAGGATGCCGAGGGTCGCGGCACCCGACACGAGCGTCACGAGCGCCGCGGCCGCCCCTGCGCCCGCCGACCGGCGCAGACCCGCGGAGGTGAGCGCCGCATCCGCTCGCGCCAGCGCCTCGCGGCCGGCACCGAGAGCGCCGTAGGCGGTGAGCAGGTCGAGCGCGCCCAAGTGGTCGGCGAGGGCGGCCTGGTAGTCGCCCCTCAACCCGGCCGACTCACGCTCCGCACGCCCTGACACCACGGCGTTCACCACCGTGCCGAGAACGAAGGCGGCCACGAGCGCGACGAGCAGCACCAGCCCGGCGGCGGGCAGCAGCACCCACACCACCACCACGCTCGCCACGGCCGCGGCGGCCGACACCACGAGCGGCTGCACCACACGCAGCGGCAGGTTCTGCTGCTCGTCGACGTCGGAGACCAGTCGCGTGAGCAGATCGCCGCGGCGGGTGCCGCCCAGCCCGTCGGGCGCCACCGGAACGAGGCGCTCGTAGACGCCCACCCGCAGTTCGGGCAGGGTTGCGAACGCGGCGTCGTGGCTGGTGAGGCGCTCCACGTAGCGGAAGGCGGCGCGGCCGAGCGCGAAGGCGCGCACGCCCACCATGGCGGCGGAGAGATACAGGATGGGCGGCATCTCCGCGGCCCGCGTGATGAGCCAGGCGGCGGTGGCGAGCAGCCCGACCGCGCACAGTGCGCTCAGCAGGCCGAAGAGTACCCCGGGCAGAAACCGGCGCAGGCTCGGCTGAGCGAGCCGCAGCACCTCGCGGCGCCTCACCGGGCACCCCCCGACCGCACAGCCGCATCCGCGACCCCCTCGCCCGCACCGGCACCTGCACCCGCACCCGCACCCGCACCCGCACCCGCACCGAACGCGATCACCGCATCCGCCGTCTCCACCAGTGCCGGCCGGTGCGTCACCACCAGCACCACCCGGCCCTCGTCGGCCAGCTCCCGCAGACACCCGGCGAACACCCGCTCCGTCTCGGCGTCGAGGGCCGACGTCGGCTCGTCGAACACCGCCACGCGGCAGTCGAGCCTCCGCGCGCGGTAGACGGCACGCGCGCTCGCCACCCGCTGCGCCTGTCCACCCGAGATCCCCCCGCCCTGCGAGTCGATCACGGTCTCCAACGCGATCCCGGATGCGCCCACGCCGTCGAGCGCACGCCTCGCCTCCGCGGCGTCGGGCGCGGCGTCTCCGAGCGCGACGTTCGCCAGCACCGTTCCGGGCAGCACCGTCGCCCGCTGCCCCGCCCACGCCAGCCAGGGTCGCGGTGCCGGGTCGCCGGTGACGTCGACACCGTCCACGAGCATCCGCCCTTCGCCCGCGACGAACCCGAGCAGCGCCGCCACGAGCGACGACTTGCCGCTGCCGCTCGGGCCCACCACCGCCGTCACCGCGCCCGCCTCCACCCGCCCCGACAGGCCCTCGAACGCCACGGCGTCGCCGTACCGCACCCCCACTCCCTCGAGCTCGAGCCCCATGGGCGCAGCAGCGATCGACCCGTCAGTAAGTGCCCTCTCGGCGCCACCGGAGGGCACGTCGTGACGGGTCGATCGCGCAGCACCCGCCTCGTCGAGGATCTCGAGCACCTCGGTGGAGGCCGCGACACCGTCGGCGGCCGCGTGGAACTGCGCCCCCACGTTCCGCAGCGGCAGGAACGCCTCGGGTGCGAGCAGCAGCACGAACAGCCCCACCCCCAGCCCGAGCGAGCCGTCGATGAGCCGCACGCCGATCGACACCGCCACGAGCGCCACCGAGAGACTCGCCGCCAGCTCGAGCGCGAACCCGCTGAGGAACGAGATGCGCAGCACCTTCATGGTCTGCGAGCGGTAGTCCTCGGTGACGCTGCGGATGCGCGCGGCCTGCCGGTGCTGGCGGCCGTACACCGTGAGGGTCGACAGCCCGCCCACCACATCGAGGAAGGCCGTCGACAGCCGCTGCAGCCGCTCCCACTGCCGTTGCTGCACGGCCTGCGTGGCGAGACCGATGAGGATCATGAACACCGGGATGAGCGGCAGCGTGACCGTGACGGTGAGCCCCGAGATCCAGTCCTGCCACCAGATGACGACCAGGATGATCGGGGTCGCGATCGCGGTGAGCAGTAACTGCGGCAGGTAGCGGGCGAAGTAGGTGTCGAGCGCGTCGAGCCCCTGGCCCGCGGTCACCCCCACCGCCGTGCTGCTGCGCGACGCGAGCCAGCCGGGCCCGAGCCGGTCGATCGCGTCGAGCAGCCGCCCGCGCAACTGGCTCTTCACCTTCGCCGCCCCGCGCGTGGCGTTCACCTCGCCGAGCCAGGCCACCACGAACCGCACCGCGATCACCGCGGCGAGCGCCGCCAACGACGGTGCGAGCTCCTCCAGCGAGGAGCCGCGCACCGCCCCCACGATCACCTGGGTGACGAGCCAGGCGAACGCCACCACCGTGGCCGTCTGCACGAGCGCCAGCACGCCGCCCGCGGCGAAGAACGCCCTGGCGGATGCGGCGTAACGCAGCAGCCGGGGATCGAGGGGTCGCACCGTACTAGTGTGCCTCGACCGGGATCTGCGCGCGTGTCACGCGCTTGCGGAACACCCAGTAGGTCCAGCCCTGGTAGGCCAGGATGAGCGGCAGGAACACCAGCGCCACCCAGCTCATGATCGTGAGCGTGTACTCCGACGACGAGGCGTTGGCGATGGTGAGGCTGTTCGCCGGATCGTTCGAGGCGGGCATGACGTCGGGGAAGAGCGCGAAGAACAGGCTCAGTACCGCGAGGGCGATGGTGCCGGCCATGAGGCCGAACGCGAGCCCCTCGCGGCCCTTGAGGTTGGCCAGGAACGAGGCGATGAGCACCACGGCCGCGGCCGCCGAGAGCAGAACGGATGCGAGGGTGCCGTAGGCGAGCGAGGTCCACACCAGGAACGCCGCGGCCACCACGATGGTGAGCACGCCCGCCCGCACGGCGAGCCTGCGGGCCCGCTCACGGATCTCGCCGTCGGTCTTCAGCGACACGAAGATCACTCCGTGCACGAAGAACAGCAGCAGTGTGGTGACGCCGCCGACCAGCGAGTACGGGTTCAGCAGGTCGAAGAAGGTGCCGATGTAGTTGTGCCCCTCGTCGAGCGGCACCCCGCGCACGATGTTCGCGAACGCCACGCCCCAGAGGAAGGCGGGCACGGCTGAGCCGACCACGATCATCCGGTCGAACCGCCGCTTCCACGCCGCCTCGGGCCGCTGGTGCCGGTACTCGAACGACACCCCGCGCAAAATGAGCGCGGCCAGGATGAGCAGCAACGGCAGGTAGAACCCGCTGAACAGGGTGGCGTACCACTCGGGGAAGGCCGCGAACAGCGCCGCGCCTGCCACGATCACCCAGGTCTCGTTGAGGTCCCACACCGGGCCGATGGTGTTGATGAGCACGCGGCGGTCGGTGTCGTCTTTCGAGAGGAAGGGCAGCGACATGCCCACGCCGAAGTCGAACCCGTCGAGCACGAAGTACCCGACGAAGAGGAATCCGACGATGCAGAACCAGAGAATTGTGAGATCCATCATGCGCTCCTAGTAGACCGTCGCCTCGTGTTTGAGCTCACCGGTCTCCTCGTCGACCGGGGGCGGGGCGTCGGGCCCCTTCTGGATGGCCTTCTTGATGAGCTTGAACTCCACCACCGCGAGCGAGCCGTAGAGCAGCGTGAACACGATCAGCGAGATGAGCACGTCGAGGCCCGTGATGCCGGGCGAGACTGCGTCTTCGGTCTTCAGCAGGCTGAACACGATCCAGGGCTGGCGGCCCATCTCGGTGAAGATCCAGCCCACGATCATGGCGCCGAGCGAGAGGGGGAAGGCCCAGATGGCGACTCGCCACATCCACCGCCAGCGGGGCGAGCGACCCTTGCGGGTCATCCAGAGGCCCACCACGGCCACCAGCACGTGCAGCATGCCGAGGGCGATCATCCAGCGGAACGCCCAGTAGGTGATCCAGATGGTGGGGGTGTAATCGCCCGGGCCGTAGAGCTGCACGTACTGCGCCTGCAGGTCGTTGATGCCCTCCACCGTGCCGTCGAGGGTGTGGGTCGACAGGAACGACAGCAGGTACGGGATGCGGATCGAGAACAGCTCGCTGGTGCCGTCGGGCGTGCCCAGCGTGAACAACGAGAACGATGCGGCGGCACCCGTCGAGGTGTTGTAGAGCGCCTCGGCGGCAGCCATCTTCATGGGCTGCGTCTCCACCATGGCGAGGCCGAGCTGGTCGCCCGAGAGCACGGTGAGGATGCCCGCGACCACCATCATCCAGAGCCCGAACTTGAGCGCGGGGCGCATGGTCTCGAGGTGCTGGTTGCGGTAGAGGTGCCAGGCGGCCGCCGCGATGATGAGGCCGGCGGTCACCATGAAGCAGGCGAAGATGGTGTGCGGGAACGCCGCGAGCGCCACCTTGTTGGTGAGCAGCGCCCAGATGTCGGTGAGCTCGGCCCGCCCCCTGGCCTCGTTGATCTGGAAGCCCACCGGGTTCTGCATGAACGCGTTCGCGGCGATGATGAAGTACGCCGAGAGCACGCTGCCGACGGCGGCCGCCCAGATGGTGACGAGGTGCAGCTTTCTCGGCAGCCGGTTCCACCCGAAGATCCACAGCCCGATGAAGGTGGCCTCGAGGAAGAACGCGAGCAGACCCTCGAGCGCCAGCGGGGCGCCGAACACGTCGCCCACGAAGCGCGAGTAGTCGCTCCAGTTCATGCCGAACTGGAACTCCTGCACGATTCCCGTCACCACGCCCATGGCGAAGTTGATGAGGAAGATCTTGCCGAAGAAGCGGGTGAGCTGGAGGTACTTCGTCTTGTCACTGCGCACCCACGCGGTCTGGAAGATCGCGACCGTCACGGCGAGGCCGATGGTGAGCGGCACGAAGAGGAAGTGGTAGATGGTGGTCAGGCCGAACTGCCACCGCGAGAGTAAGAGTGGGTCGAGAAGATCGTTCACGGGATGCTCCTTGTCAGGCTCGTGGCCACAGCCCCATCATAGCGACTTGTATACAAGCAAAATGCACCATCGGGCTTTCCCATGGTTGCTCCGCTAGAGTTCTGTGCATGCGGTGTGGAATACAGGCATGAACGAGGCGCTGTCCTGGATCCTGGATACGGTCCAGTCGGTAGACCCCCTGGTCAGAACGCTTTTGGCTGGGGTAGCCATCATGCTCGAGACGAGCGTGCTGATCGGCCTGATCGTTCCGGGCGACACCGTGGTGATCGTCGCGGCGACCGGGGTTGCATCCCCGCTTGAATACATCGCCTTGGTGGCCGTGGTGATCGTCGGAGCCCTGTGCGGCGAGAGCCTGGGGTTCGCCATCGGGCGCTGGTTCGGCCCGAAGCTCCGCGCCAGCCGGCTCGGCCGCCGCATCGGCGAGAAGAACTGGGTGCGGGCCGAGAACTACCTCGCCCGGCGGGGCGGCATCGCCGTGTTCCTGTCGCGCTTCATCCCGGTGCTGCACTCGCTCATCCCCCTCACGGTCGGTATGAGCCCGATGCGCTATCGCACCTTCATGCGCTGGACGGTGCCGGCGTGCGTCATCTGGGCCTTCGCCTACGTCTCCGTCGGCACCTTCGCCGCCGGGTCCTACCGAGAACTCTCTCGCGAACTGCACTGGGCCGGCTACCTCTTCGTGGGGGTGATCGCCCTTTTCGTGGTGGCGGTCTTCGTGGTGAAGAAGCTCATCCACCGCGCCGAGGCGCGTCATATGGAGGGTACGTCAGGCGACGCCGAAGCCCGGGAAGGCGAGTCCTCGGAGCGGTGACCGCGCGAGTCGTCACCGTGTGACGACGGTCACCCACGGCTTGCCGAGCTGGGCGGCGTAGATCTTGTGCAGCAGGTAGTCGACTCCCATCGAGCCCGCGTCGTCCCATGAGAGACGGGTGAGCTCCGATCCCTGGAACGCGAAGACGGTGTCGTCGTCGCCCGTGACGTAGTAGACGTGACTGACGATGTCGACCCCGATGGATCGACTCGGTGTGGCCGGCAGGGGGGCCGCGAAGACGATCGTGTCGATGGTGGTGTCGATGGTGCTGAGGCCGCCGGGCGTCGCGATCGCCACCGAGTGGGCCAGCGGATCAGCCACCAGGTCGGTGACCGGGGCGGCGGTGGCGATCGTGGTGGTGACGCGATCGAGCGACTCGTCGTAGACGCTCACCCCGCCCCGGTCCAGGGGCACGTACACCTTCGACCTCATGTAGTCGACCGTGAGGTTGGTGCCGCTGTCGGGAATCGACACAGGCGCCCTGACGGGCAGCCCGTCGCGGCCGAGCACATGGAGCCGGTGCCGCGTGTCGGTGACGAACACACGCTCGGCGAACGGGTCGACCGCGATGGCGCCCAGAGATTCACCGACCCGGGTCGGACCGCTGATCGTGGCACCGGTGCGTGCGTCGACGATCTGAAGGGTTCCGGCGTCACCATCGACCAGGTACACCCGATGACCGACGGGGTCGGTCGCGAGGAAGTCGGCACCCGGAGCGGAGAGCGACCCCCCGACCGCCGTATCGGTCCGGGAGTCGATGATCGATAGCACGCGCGACGACGGACGGGCGGAACTGTCGCCCAGCACGAAGACGCGATGCAGCGGAGAGTCGACCGCGACTTGGTCGGTGGAGGCGACGCCCGGCAGCATGACCATCGGTATGGATGCGTGAGCTGCTGTGCCGCCACCGACGAGCAGCAAGCCGGCGGTCGCGACGGCCAGGATGAGGGCGGGCATGGTGGAACGGGTCTTCACGAACTCTCCGAGGGGGGTGTCGAGGGAGGGGGTCCGTGCGACCTTAACGCCGCAATCCCCCGGGCTGTGATGAGTAATCACTACCGGGGGATCGCGGGACGTAGCCTTCTGCCTAGAAGAGCGCCACCTTCTCGAGCCAGCCGCTCGCGATGTCCTCGGCCGACTCCTGGTCGTTGACGCTCTGCGAGTTGAGGTCGACCAGGTCGGCCGCGGTGAGGGCGGCGCTGACCTTGTTGATGACCTCGGTCACCTCGGGGGTGGCCGCGTCGGTGTTGATGAGCGGCACCACGTTCGAGGCGAGGAAGAGGCCCTTCGGGTCTTCCAGCGTGACCAGACCCGAGGTCTTGATGTTCGGGTCGGCGGAGTAGATGTTCACCATCTGCACGGTGTTGTCTTTCAGCGCCTGGATGGTCAGCGGGCCACCGGAGTCCTCGATGGCCGTGAAGCCGACGGTGACACCGTAGGTGCTGAGCAGACCCTCGGGGCCGTAGGGGCGGGTCTGCAGCTCGGAGTTGCCGCCGAGCGTGATGGGCGTGGTGACCGCGGCGAGGTCGTCGAGGCTCGTGACGCCGTTGGCCTCGGAGAACTCCTTGGTGACGTTGTAGGAGTCCTGGTCGGTCGCCGGCGACTGATCGAGCACCTCGAGGCCCTCGGGGAGGGCGTCGGCGAGGGCCGCGTAGACGTCGTCACTGGTCTTGGCGGTGGTCTCGGGGTCGTAGTACTGCAGCAGGTTGCCGGTGTACTCGGGGAAGAGCTGCACCTCGCCGCTCTCGAGCGCGGGCAGGTAGGCGTCGCGCTGGCCGATGTTGAACTGGCGCGTCACCTCGATGCCGTTGGCCTCGAGCGCCTGGGCGTAGATCTCGGCGATGATCTCGTTGGAGTAGTAGGCCTGCGAACCGATCACGATCGGGCCGCCCGCCGCCGCCTCGCTCGACCCCGACGTGGACGTGGTGCCCAGCGGATCGCTCGACGCACACCCTGCCAGCGCGACCACCGCACCGACCGCGACTAGCCCTGCGACGAGCCGGCCTTTCTTCATGGCTGTGAACATGTGATTCATTTCCCTTCTCGGATGGGACTCCCCATCGCCGCACGCGGACGGGATGACCGCGTGCGGACCTCTTGAGGCTCTTTCGCGACGACGCCGCGTGGAACCACCAACTTCTGCAGCAGCGCGAAGATTCCTTCGAGCACCAGTGCGAGGGCGGTGACCAGGATGGACGCGCCGAGCATCTGCTCGTAATCACGCGTGGCCGCGCCCTGGAAGATGTACGTGCCGAGCGCCCCGCCGCCGATGTAACCGGCCAGCGTCGCGGTCGCGACCACCTGCAGAATGCTCGAGCGCACTCCCCCGATGAGCAGGGGCAGCCCGAGGGGCACCTCCACCTTGCCCACTACCTGCAGCTCGGTCATGCCGACCGCACGAGCCGCGTCGACCGTGCGCCGGTCGATCGCCTCGAAACCCGAGTAGGCCCCTGCCAGCAACGGCGGGATCGCCAGCACCACGAGGGTGAGCAGCGGCGCCTTGAAGCCGATGCCGAGGGCGAAGCCGAACAGGATGAGCACGCCCAGGCTCGGCAGGGCGCGCAGCCCTCCCGAGATCGAGACCGCGAGGTCGCGCCCCTTGCCGGTGTGCCCGACCAGGTAGCCGAGCGGGATGGCGATGACGGCCGCGATCGCGACCGCGCCGAAGGTGTAGCCCAGCTGCTCGGCCAGGCGTGCGAACCAGCCGTTCGGGCCGGTCTGATTGGCGGGGTCGAGGATCCAGGCGATGCCGCCGAGGATGAGGTTCACGAGATGCCCTCCGCCACCAGGGTGGCCGTGCGGCGGCGCGCGCGCCGCGCATCCTGCCGCCCGTCACCCCGGCTCCACGGCAGCAGCACCCGGCCGAGCAGCACGAGCAGCAGGTCGAACACCACCGCGATGAGCAGAGTCGCCACGATGCCCGTCACCACCTCGATCGGGATGTTGCGCTGGAACCCGTTGGTGAACAGGTAGCCGAGGCTCTGCACACCGATGATGACGCCGAGGGTGGCGAGGCTCACGGTACTCGCCGACACCACGCGGAGGCCGGAGAGCAGCACCGGGCCCGACAGCGGCAGTTCCACCCGCCAGAACCGCTGCCACGACGAGTAGCCCATGGCCGACGCCGCCTGCAGCACGTCGCGGTCGACCGAGGCCAGCCCGTCGGCCGCGGTGCGCACCATGAGCGCCACGGCGTAGATGGTGAGCGCCACCACCACGTTCACCGGCGACAGCAACGGGGTGCCGAGCACGATCGGCATGAACACGAAGAGCGGGATCGACGGGATCGTGTAGAGGAGACCGAGCACCACGAGGATGACGCCGCGCGAGGGCCGGTAGCGGTTCGCGAGCCAGCCGATCGGGATGGAGATGACGAAACCCAGCAGGATGGGCGGCACGCACAGCGCCACGTGGTCCACCATCAGCTCCCACACCAGGTCGAGGTTCGACTCGAGCCACTTCACGGCTGCAGCACTCCCGTGGGTGTGCCGTTCTGGTCGACCACGACGTCGCGGCCGTCGACCCGCTGGATGCGGAGGGCCCGCTTGCCCCGGTCGGCGCCCACGAAGGTGGCCACGAAGTCGTCGGCGGGGTTCGCGAGGATCTCGGCCGGGGAACCCAGCTGGGCGATGTGGCCGCCCTTCTGCAGGATGACGACCTGGTGACCGAGCAGGAACGCCTCGTCGATGTCGTGGGTGACGAACACCACCGTCTTGCCGAGCTCCTGCTGCAGGCGGATCGTCTCGCGCTGCAGCTCGGCCCGCACGATCGGGTCGACGGCGCCGAAGGGCTCGTCCATGAGCAGGATGTTCGGGTCGGCCGCGAGCCCGCGCGCCACGCCCACGCGCTGCTGCTGGCCGCCGGAGAGCTGCCGCGGGTACTTGGTGGCGAGCGAGCGGTCGAGCCCGACGGTGTCGAGCAGTTCGAGCGCGCGCTCGCGCGCCTCCCCCTTGGGCACGCCGTTCAGCAGCGGCACCGTGGCCACGTTGTCGACGACCTTCCGGTGCGGCAGCAGACCCGAGTTCTGCATCACGTAGCCGATGCGGCGGCGCAGCTGCACCGGGGCGAGCTTCGCGGTGTCCTCGCCGTCGATGAGGATGCTGCCCGAACTCGGGTCGATCATGCGGTTGATCATGCGCAGCAGCGTGGTCTTGCCGCACCCCGACGACCCCACCAGCACCGTGGTCTGGCGCGGCGGGATGACGAGATCGAAGTCGTCCACCGCGACCGTGCCGTCGGGGAACTGCTTCGTCACCGAACGGAACTCGATCACGGCGGGTCCAATCGTCGACGGACCGGGGCTCCGATCCTCTGATCTACCCAAACATCCCTGGCGCGAAACGCAAAGGGGGCACGTCAGGAACCGTCACACGATCGTGACCGGCCGCTCAGGCGAGCTGCGTCGCCACGACAGCACGGCACACCGCGATGGCCGCCTCGTCGCCCGCCGGGTCGATGATGAACGCGCGCACCAGGAGCGCGTCGGCGACGGTCAGCGCCACGTCGAGACGCTCGGCGAGCGTGCCGTCGTCGGTGATGCCGAGTTCGCTCACGAACACCGCCGCGAGAGGGCCGGCGGTACGGGTCGCGATGGCGGAACCGCCGTCGACCTCGGGCAGCGCCACCTGGTCGGAGAGCCGGATGGAGGTGTAGCCGGGCTCGGTGCGGTGCAGTTCGGCCGCCGCGTCGATGAGGCAGTCGAAGGCCGCCACGAGGGTGTCGGGCTTCGCCGCGTCGAGCTTCTCGACCCCGGCGCGCAGAAACCGCTCGAAGCTGCGCAGGCTGAGCGCGGCGAGCACCGCGATGCGGTCGGGGAAGTAGCGGTAGACCGTACCGATCGACGCTCCAGCGCGTTCGGCGACCATGGCGGTGGTGAGGCGCTCGATGCCCACCTCCGACACCACCTGCGATGCGGCGTCGAGCAAGGCCCCGATGCGCTCGCTGCTGCGTGCCTGCACGGGTTCGTTGCGAACCTTGCCCCCCGAGGTGAGAGCGCCGCCGATCAGGTCGTTGTAAGCCACCGGTTCCGTCCTTCCGCCTGTTACGACTCCTGAGTCTAATTCATGACGGCGCATCGTCCTTGCCCTCTTTCTCCGCGCGCCGTGGGCTCGTGACAGACTGGGGACGTGCCAGAAGATCCCGCCGCGGCACCACGACTGCACCGTGCCGCGCGCATCGACGACGCGATCCACGAGTTCAGAGAACGGTGGGCGAGGCGTCGAGGGCACCTTCCGACGGTCATCCCGTACACCGGCTACGGCTCGGTCACCCGCATCCGGGTGCTCGGCCGCGTGCTGCTGGCCAAGCCGCCCCGGCCCGGCTCGCGGCGTGCCCGGCTGTGGCGGCGGCGCGAGGAGAGCGTGCGCGGGTGGCGCAGCTTCACGAGCGTGCCGGTGGGCGACGTCGACGTGACGATCGAGGTCGAGGGCATCGTGCGCACGGTCAAGGCCGACCGCGGCGGGGTGGTCGACACCTCGGTCGACGTGGAGCTCGAGCCCGGCTGGCACACCATCACGATGCACACGCCGGGGTCGGATGCGGTGGAGGCGCCGGTCTTCATCGTGGCGCCCGGAGTGGAGCACGGCATCGTCTGCGACATCGACGACACCGTGATGGTGACGGCTCTCCCCCGGCCCTTCCTCGCGTTCTGGAACACCTTCGTGCTCGACGAGCACGCGCGCACCCCCACCCCGGGGATGGCGGTGTTCCTCGAACGGCTCACCGCGTCGAACCCCGGCATCCCCGTGGTCTACCTCTCGACCGGGGCCTGGAACGTGGCCCCCACGCTCTCGCGCTTCCTCTCGCGCAACCTCTATCCCCGCGGCCCGCTGCTGCTCACCGACTGGGGCCCCACCCCTGACCGCTTCTTCCGCTCGGGCCCCGAGCACAAGAAGACCAACCTGCGCCGCCTCGCTGAGGAGTTCCCCGCCATCAGCTGGGTGCTCATCGGCGACGACGGGCAGCACGACGAGGCCATCTACGGGGAGTTCGCGCGGGAGCACCCCGGCCACGTCGCGGCAGTCGCCATCCGCCAGCTCTCGCCCAGCGAGGCCGTGCTCGCCGGCGGCCGCTCGAAGCCCGACCACGCCACCCCCGACATCCCGTGGCTCTACGCCCCCGACGGCGCCGGCCTCTCCGCCCAGCTCGACGACCTCATCGCGCCGTGACCCTCGCGGGTCAGGAGCCCGAGTGCGACTCGAGGAAGCTGTAGACCTCGTTGTCGTCGATGCCCGGGAACTTGCCCGAGGGCAGGGGCGAGAGGATGTGGGCGTGCAGTTTGGCGCTCGGCCAGGCGTTCTCCGACCAGCGGTCGGCGAGCTCCGTGGCGGGCCGGCGGCAGCACGACTCGTCGGGGCAGCGCGAGACCTGGCGCATGCCGGTGTCGCGCCCGCGGAACCACTTCGCCTGCGAGAACGGCACGCCGAACGAGATGGAGAACGAGCCGCCGTCCGTCTTTCCCGTCTGCGTGGCGCACCAGAAGGTGCCCGCGGGGGTGTCGGTGTACTGGTAGAACTCCGTGGTGCGGTTGGTGCGGGCCAGGGCGCCCCGGGCGGCCCAGTAGCGGCACACCAGCTGCCCCTCCACGGCCCCCGTCACGTCGACCGGCAGGGGCAGGCCGTCGTTCTCGTAGGCCTTGTAGATAGCGCCGTCCTCCCCCACCCGCAAGAAGTGCACCGTCATGTCGAGGTGCGAGGTGGAGAGGTTCGTCAACCGGAGCGCCGCCGCCTCGTGGGTGACGCCGAACGCGTCGCGGAAGTCCTCCACAGCGAGGTCTTTGCGCTGCTTCGCCGCCTGGAGGAAGGCCACCGAGGCGGTCTGCGGCATGAGGCAGGCGGCGGCGAAGTAATTGATCTCGAGCCGCTGCTGCAAGAACTCGGCGTAGCTCTGGGGCGGCGTGTGACCGAGCACACGGTGCGCCACCGCCTGCAGGGCCATCGAGCGGAGCCCGTGGCCACCCGGGATGGACGCGGGCGGCAGGTAGATGCGCCCGTTCGCGAGATCGGTCACCGATCGCGCCGAGTGCGGCAGGTCGTCGACGTAGATGAGGGTGAACCCCAGGCGCTCGGCGAGCAGCGACACGCTGCGATGCGTGAGCGCGCCCGTGGTGTGACCCACCGAGGCGAGCATCTCCTCGGCGAGCCGCTCGAGGTCGGGCAGGTAGTTGTCGAGGGCGCGCATGGCGAGGCGATTCTCGGTGTTCGCGCGCCGCGCCTCCTCGGGGGTGGCGATCGATTCGCCGGCACGGCGGGTGAGCTCGCGGTGGAGGCCCACGAGCGATTCGAGGGTCTCCAGCGGCAGGTTGCGGCTCGTCGGCACCACCGGAAGCCCGAGCGCGGCGTAGAGCGGGCCGGCCTGCGACTTGGCGAGCTCGATCTCGAGAGCCGTGCGCGCATCCGGAGCCTCACCGCTCAGCAGCTCGGGCACCGAGACCCCGAGCTCGACCGAGATGGCCTGCAGCAGCGAGAGCTTCGGCTCGCGGCGCCCGTTCTCGATGAGCGAGAGCTGGCTGCCCACCACGCCGACCCGCGCGCCGAGCTGGTCGAGGGTGAGCTCGCGCAGCTTGCGATGGTGCCGGATGCGCCTGCCGAGGGTGATGAGATCGGTCGAGGGGTCGGGCATCTTCGCCTCCTGTAAAGATCGTCGAATCTTTACGAGAACAATATCCGGAATCGAGGCTCCACACGCGGAATAGTCGAAGAACCGCCCCTTGATGACGAGAGACAGGACTCCGCATGAGCATCCTCGAGAGCCGCCCGCTGGTCGATGTCGACGGACCGAGCCGTAACCCGGCCGTGAACGAGTGGGTGCGCGACATCGCCCTGCTCACCAAGCCCGACGAGATCGTGTGGTGCGACGGCTCCACGCGCGAGTGGGACGAGCTCACCAAGATGATGGTGGCCCAGGGTACCCTCATCCGGCTCAACCCCGAATGGCGCCCCAACAGCTTCCTCGCCCGCAGCGACCCCGCCGACGTGGCGAGGGTGGAGGACCGCACCTTCATCTGCTCCGAGAAGCAGTCGGATGCGGGCCCCACGAACAACTGGCGCAACCCCTTCGGCATGCGCGAGGAGCTCGACACCCTGTTCGCCGGCAGCATGCGCGGCCGCACCATGTACGTGGTGCCGTTCTCGATGGGCCCGCTCGGCGGCCCCATCTCGCAGCTCGGCGTGCAGGTGACCGACTCGCCCTACGTCGTCATCAGCATGCAGCTGATGACCCGCATGGGCACCGCCGCACTCGACCTCATCGGGCCCGACACCCCCTGGGTGCCCGCGGTGCACTCCGTGGGCGCCCCCCTCGTCGACGCCGAGGGCGTGCGGCACGCCGACGTGGCGTGGCCGCACAACCCCACCAAGTACATCTCGCACTTCCCCGAGACCCGCGAGATCTGGTCGTTCGGCTCGGGCTACGGCGGCAACGCCCTGCTCGGCAAGAAGTGTTTCGCCCTGCGCATCGCGAGCGTCATGGCCCGCGACGAGGGCTGGCTCGCCGAGCACATGCTCATCATCAAGATCACGAGCCCCGAGGGCAAGGTGTACCACGTGGCCGCCGCCTTCCCGAGCGCCTGCGGCAAGACCAACCTCGCGATGCTCAACCCCTCCATCCCGGGCTGGAAGGTGGAGACCATCGGCGACGACATCGCCTGGATGCGCCCCGGTCCCGACGGCAGGCTGCGCGCCATCAACCCCGAGCGCGGCTTCTTCGGCGTGGCGCCCGGCACCGGCATCACCACCAACCCCACCGCGGTCGACACGGTGTGGGGCAATTCCATCTTCACCAACGTGGCGCTCCGTGAGGACGGCGACGTGTGGTGGGAGGGCCTGACCCCGAAGGCCCCCGGCCACCTCATCGACTGGCAGGGCAACGACTGGACCCCGTCGTCGAGCACACCGGCCGCGCACCCGAACTCGCGCTTCACGGTGACCGCCGACCAGTGCCCGTCGATCGCCTCCGAGTGGGACTCGCCCGAGGGTGTCGTCATCGACGCCATCCTGTTCGGCGGCCGCCGGCCCTCGACGGTGCCGCTGGTGTCGCAGGCCCGCGACTGGTCGCACGGCGTGTTCATGGGAGCCACGATGGCCTCCGAGACCACCGCCGCCGCCGAGGGCGCCGTCGGGCGACTCCGTCACGACCCGTTCGCGATGCTGCCTTTCTGCGGCTACAACATCACCGACTACTTCGGCCACTGGCTGACCATCGGTGAGAAGCTCGGAACGGATGCGCCCCCCATCTTCTCGGTGAACTGGTTCCGCAAAGACGAGAACGGCAAATTCCTGTGGCCCGGGTTCTCCGAGAACTCACGCGTCATCGAGTGGATCGTCCGTCGCATCGAAGGCGACGTGGAGGTCGTCGACACCCCCGTCGGCAAGCTCCCCAAGGTGCGCGACTTCAACGTCGACGGACTCGACCTCGGCTACGAGGAGCTGCAGTCGATCCTCTCGGTCGACCGCGCCGCGTGGAGCCGTGAGGCCGACGAGATCGAGCACTACTTCGAGGAGCTCGGCAGCGACCGCATCCCCGACCAGTTGCACCGCGAGCTCAGCACCCTCCGCGCCAACGTGCGGTAGGAACCGGCTGCGACCGAGGTGGCCGGGTCTCAGCCGAAGGTGATCGCTATGCGCGCGGTCATCGTGTCGAGGAAGGCCGGTACCGCGGGCTGCACGCGCAGCTCTTCCGCGATGCGGTCGAGGCTCGCGAGCGTGGAGTCGTAGGCGTCGCGCACCCCGTCGGTGACCGACAGCAGCACGTCACCCGGCTCGAGGTGCACCTGCTGCACGGTCCAGCCGTCGGACTCCGCTTGGAGGCCGAGGGGCATGTCATACGACGTGAGACGTGTAGTCGTGCCCTCCCTGCCCAGGTGAAGGGTGAGCCCGTGGCCCGCGTCGACGAACTCCACCACCCCGTGCGGGCATCGACGCGCGCGTGGAACAGTGTGGCGAAGCGGCCCAGTTCGTCAAAGCGCGGGGCGAGCTCACGGGAGGCCCGTGGAAGTGCTTCACCCGGGGACTCGGTCGCACCCGAGGCTGCCGAGTGCAGCGCCGACCGCAGTGCCTCGGCGACAGCGCCGGCGCGGGGGCCCTTGCCCATCATGTCGCCTAGCGTCGCCACGATCGCCTCGTCGTCGCCCGACCAGCCGTACAGGTCGCCGCTGACCTCACCGAAGCGCATCGACCGAGCCGGCGTGCACCGTCGGCAGCTCGTGCGCCCGGCTCGCGGCGTCAGCCGTGCCGACGGGCTCGTCGGGCCCTTCGCGCAGCTCGCCCTCCGCTCAGCGGCCGAGGGCCTCGCGCCGGGCACTCGCAGCGGCACCCCGGCGTAGGAACCCACACCGAAGTGGGTGACCGCGGGAGTCTCGCTGAAGCGCGGATCGTGCCGCGCATCCGGAACCTCGAAGAGACCGTCGCCGTGCACCGTGTACTCGCGGAACGCGGTGCCGTACGGGTAGCGCGGCGCGGGCCCAGGCTCGGGCTGCGGCGACTTCACCACGTACGAGTCGCGGTCGACCATGTTGAGGTACGACATCGGCGCCTGCAGCAGCTCCTGCGCGAGCCGGGTGATGCGGTCGAAGCGCTCCTCCGGCGGCGTGCCGAGCACCCCGACCGCGGCGAGCGCCTCCAGACGTGCGTCTTCGTGGGCGTCGGTGCATGGTCGCTCCACTCGCACACTCCGCATGATTCGGAGCGTACTCGCCGTCCGTACCGCTGGCGAGAACGCGCACAACAGCGTTTGCAAGGCTAGACTCCCATCGTGCTTACTCGAGCTAACCTCATTAATGCCGACGGAGGGCCGATGGAAGGTTCCTCGCGGCCCGTCATAGCCTCGGGTCTTCGCTTTCACCTCGCTGAAGGCAGGATTCGCGAGTTCCTCATCGGGGAGAGTCTGTACGGCGACCCCGCTCTGGCCGTGCGCGAGGCGTATCAGAATGCCCTCGACGCATGGCGACTGTTGATAGCTCGCCAAAAGCTTCTGGGTGTGCCCCCGGACATCGGTTCTGCGCAGGACCCCGTGATCGAGTTCCACCAGGGGACTTCGGACGACGGGCGCGCTTACATCGATTGCGTCGATCGCGGAGCCGGCATGGGACTCGTTGAACTAGCGGGGTCCTTTTGCCACGCCGGGGTGCGTGCCTCCGATCTCGACGAGCGCGCTCGCGAGATCGAGATGTTCGCGGCGGCCGATCCCCCCGTCGAGTTCTGGCAGAATTCGCTGTTCGGCATCGGAGTGCTGTCGTACTTTATGGTGGCGAGCGAGATCTCTGTTCGCACAGCACGCCTGAACAGCGACGGAACGATCGGTAATCTTCTCGCGATGCACATCCCTGGGCCCGCCGAGGAGTTCGACATCGTTGATCTCGGGCCTTCGACGTCTTGCGGAACACATGTGCGCCTCTGGCTCAAACCGTCGGCGGAGGTGTCTGCGGTATCAACGCTCCGCAAACTCGTCGTTGTCTGCCCCGTGACCTTGAGTGCGATCGACGACCGCGGCCCTCAGCACCTCTGGCTGCCAGATGAACTCAATCGGGCATCGACTCCTACCCCGCCCCCGCCCCCATATGCGCAGGTTGCCATTCCCGGTGAGTTGTGGTGGATTGCGCCGGGATTCCCCGGGGCGGTCGTGGTGGATGGTATCTGGGTCGGCCAGTGGTTTAAGGGAGTGATTGTGAACTTGCGCGGACCACTTGCCCCGCGCCTCACGGCTGATCGACGCTCGATCATCGATCTGCGCACCAGCGTCGTCAGCACCTTGGCGGAGCGCTCTGCAGCGGAAGCGGTGGAGCACTGTTGGAGTGTCGTCGGTGACACCGCCTGGCTGAGCTCGATGAGTGAGCTTATGCCGCGCGTGGCAGACGCCGTCGTGGAGGCCGCCTCCAGCAGAGCTGACAGGACACTCAGCATTCACGGCACAGCGGTCGACATTCGGATCTCTGGGTTCATGTCGGGCGACGAGGGCGTCGCGACGTCCGGCGCGCCTGGAGAAGTCATCGACTGGCGATTCGCCAGACTCCAGCTGGCCGGCCAGTTCCCGAAGCTGCGTACTCGGCTCCCAACCCGCCGGGTGGTGCCCGCACGACCGTCAGATGCTGTGCTACTGGGGAGCTCTCATCATCAGCTGTCCCCCAAACTCAACCCGAAAGAGTCCCTTCGATGGTCGTCCAGTACCTCGTTGCTTTACGAAGCGGAGCGCCATCTGGCTTATCCTCTCGCCGACATCGTCGAACGAGCCAAGCAACTCTGCCTTCCCACGCGCGATGATGCGCATCTTCTCCCGCCGAGTACCGAGCTGGTGAGAACGGCCCTTTCGTTCTCGGATCGTTGGAGGCCAGACGGATCGTTCAAGCCGCTTGCCGTGTTCGACGTCATCAGGACGTCATGGGAGCTCGACGTCCCGATCGCAAGAATCACCGAGGAGCTTGGAGAACGATTCATCGAGACGCAGAGCTTCGATCGTGAGACCGCAATGCTCACATCTGCGGAACTCGTGTGCGCAAGTGCAGGCACGAATGGAATTGCCCCGTGGTCGGCTACGTCAGAAGAGCTGGGCTTGGATCACATCGTTCGCGCGGCACGCGCTGCAGGTATCACCTGCGCTCAGGCGATCGAAATCCTGAATGCCTTGGGCTTCGATGCCACACCTGACCTCACCTTCCCAGATCACCTCCCCTCCGACGACGACATCGTGATGCTGAGCAGAGACCTCGACGGCCAGCCGCCGTTCCTTTCCGCGGCGGTTGCGTACCGAACGGCTCACGTTCGGCGGGCAGCGCGCGAACTCGGATACTCCGAATCAGAGGCGCGTGAACGGTTCAAGACGTACGGGGTCACCTTCTCACCTACGGGCGTCGAGCCTCCTCTGGACTCTGTCTCGGAGAAGGCAGCTCTACGCCGTCTTCCTGTGCCTGTACATGAATTCAGTCGGGTGCGCCCCCGACACCTCAGGATGATCAGCAGAGACGCCGACGGCCAGCAACCATGGCTGGATCCCACCCTCCCTGTTCCCGCCTGGATGGTCGCCGTGCACGCTCGCGGCAAGCGCTCCATCGATGAGGTCATCAGCGACTATCGCTGGTTGGGTTTCACCGTCGATGATCCGCGAATCACATCGATTCGCCCGACGCCTGGCCCTCCCGACGTCTGAGTTCAAGCGTGGAAGGCCACCTCCGGTGATTCGTGGGCTTTGAAGGCCCGGTCGAGGTTCGACAGGCGCAGGATCATCATGACCTGCTCGTTCGGGGCCGCGATGCGCAGGTCGCCGCCGGCTTGCCGGGCGGTCTTGAGGCAGCCGACCACGGCGCCGAGGCCGGAGGAGTCCATGAAGGTCACCGCGCCGAGGTCGACCACGACGCTCGTGCGGCCCGCCTCGATCTCGCGACGCACCACCGCACGGAACGTGGGACTCGCCCGAGGTCGGCGCGATCGACGCGATCCTGTTCGGCGGGCGCCAGCCCACCACGGTGCCGCTCGTGTCGCAGGCCCGGGACTGGAACCACGGCGTCTTCATGGGAGCCACGATGGCCTCGGAGACGACGGCCGCGGCCGAGGGCGCCGTCGGCCGGCTGCGCCACGACCCGTTCGCCATGCTGCCGTTCTGCGGCTACGACATCGCGGACTACTTCGCGCACTGGCTCGAGATCGGCGAGGCGCTGGGGGCGGAGGCTCCGCCGGTGTTCTCGGTGAACTGGTTCCGCAAAGACGAGGACGGCCGGTTCCTGTGGCCCGGGTTCTCGGAGAACGCGCGGGTGCTGGAGTGGGTCGTGCGCCGCATCGAGGGAGACGTCGAGGCCGTCGACACCCCCGTCGGCAAGCTTCCCCGGGTGCGCGACTTCAACGTGGCCGGGCTCGACCTCGGCTACGAAGACCTGCAGGCCATCCTCTCGGTCGACCGAGAGGCCTGGAGCCGCGAGGCCGACGAGATCGAGCGGTACTTCGGCGAGATCGGCGGGGAGCGCATCCCCGCGTCACTGCAGCGCGAGCTCTCGACCCTCAGGGCGAACATCCGCTGAGCCGCGGCTCGGGCTGGGGTTCGACCTCGACCCGGACTCGGCTCAGCCGAGGCCCAGCCACCACGACGGCGCCGTCGCGAGCACCACTCGCACGGCGCCGTCGATGTCGTCGAGGTCGCCGTGCACGAGCCAGGCCTCGGTGGCCGCCACCGTGCCGCCGGCCGCGTAGGCGACCGTCATGGCGAACGACACCTCATCGAGCGGGGCGAGCGAGGCGGGCACGATCTCGGGGTGCCTCCGCAGGTGCGCCGACAGCACCTCCTCGGCCGCGTCGGTGAGCACGGCCCGCAGGCGGCTGCTGAGGCCGCCGCGCGAGGATCGGCGGTAGATCTCGGCGTGGGCCCGCACGTGCTGCACGAACACGCGGGTCGGCTCGGCGAACACGCTCGTGCCGGGCTCCGCTCCCACCAGGGTCGCCGGCATCGCGAGATAGGCGGCGAGCGCCTCGGCGAGCTCGGCGTGCAGCGCGGTGGCGACGAGGTCGACCGGGTCGCTCGCATGCCGGTAGAAGGTGTCGCGGCTGATGCCCGCCGCCGCGGTGACGTCGGTCACCGTGAGCTCGTCGATGTCGCGCTCGGAGGCCAGCCGGTAGGCCGCGTCGACGAGCGCGGTGCGGCTTCGGAGCGCTCGCGAGTCCATCGCACCAGTTTACGTTCACCGGGAATTATCGGACAGGTGTCAGACAGGGCGTATCGTGAATCTCGGGCAGGCGTCGATGCCGCCCGGATCACGACGATCACAGACGATCAAGAGAGGACACGATTCCGATGCAGGCGGTCAAGCTGGTGGGCCCACACACGATGGAGCTGCAGGATGTGGCGGTGCCGGAACTCGGCCCCGACGACGTGCTCGTGAAGGTGGCGGGAGCCGGCCTCTGCCACTCCGACCTGCACGTGCTGCACATGGGCGAGGAGTGGCCGTTCTTCGGCGGCACCGTCGGGCACGAGGGCGCCGGATGGGTGGAGTCGACCGGGTCGGACGTCGACGGCTTCGAGAAGGGCGACGCGGTGCTCGTGAGCGTGGTGTGGGCGTGCGGCCACTGCCGCGCCTGCGTGGAGGGCCGTGACAACGCCTGCGAGGTCAACGGCAGCCGCGCCATGTTCCCCACCACCCCGGGCCTCGGCCCCGACGGCGCCATGGCCGAGTACATGGTGGTGAAGGCGCGCCACCTCGACAAGATCGGCGACCTCGACCCCGTGGCCGCGGCTCCGCTGGCGGATGCGGGCGTCACCCCCATGCACGCCATCAACTCCGCGCGCGACCGGCTCACCCCCGGTTCCACCGCCGTCGTCATCGCGGTCGGCGGGCTCGGGCACATGGGCCTGCAGATCCTCAAGGCCACCACCGGCGCCCGCATCGTCGCCATCGACAACGACGAGACCAAGCTCGAGCTCGCCCGCGAGCTCGGTGCCGACGTCGTGCTGAAGAGCGACTCCGAGGCGGCGCAGAAGGTGCTCGACCTCACCAACGGCTACGGCGCCGACGCGGTGTTCGACTTCGTCGGCGTGCAGCCCACGGTCACGCTCGCCACGCAGATCATCGCTCCCGAGGGCGCGCTCCGCTTCGTGGGGCTCGGCGGCGGCTCGTTCACCTACGCCTCCGACTCCTCCACCGAGACCCTCCCCTGGGGCGTGAACGTGCAGCGCTCCTACGGCGGCACCCGTGCCGACCAGCTGCAGGTGATCGCTCTCGCCCAGCAGGGCAAGCTCGAGGTCGAGGTGAAGCGCTACCCCCTCGCCGACTTCCAGCAGGCCTTCGACGACCTCGAGGCCGGCAAGGTGACCGGCCGCGCCGTGCTGGTGCCGTAATTGATGCCGCGCCGCCGCCTCTGCGGCGCGGGCGACATGTGGGTGTGCGGTCGCTCACGCGGCCGCGCACCCACCCTGGGTCGTCGACAAGGGCCTGCTGCGCCCGTTTTCGGTAGACTTGGCAGCAGATAATTAGGCACCTCTTCACCTGACACGGTGCCGCCCATAGTCCTGGAGGCCCCACCATGTCCGAACGCATGCCCGAGAAACCGGCTCTCGAGGGCCTCGAGAAGAAGTGGGATGCGCGGTGGGCCGAGCAGGGCACCTACCTCTTCCCGCGTGAGGGCGCGAGCCGCGAGACCGTCTACTCCATCGACACCCCGCCGCCCACCGCATCCGGTTCTCTGCACATCGGTCACGTCTTCTCCTACACGCACACCGACGTGATCGCCCGTTTCCAGCGCATGACCGGCAAGCGCGTGTTCTACCCGATCGGGTGGGATGACAACGGCCTCCCCACCGAGCGCCGCGTGCAGAACTACTACGGCGTGCGCTGCGACCCGTCGCTCCCCTACGACCCCGACTTCACCCCGCCCTTCGAGGGCGGCGACAACAAGTCGTCGAAGGCCGCCGACCAGGTGCCCATCTCGCGCCGCAACTTCATCGAGCTCTGCGAGATCCTCACCGTCGAAGACGAGAAGCAGTTCGAGTCGCTCTGGCGCGACCTCGGCCTCTCGGTCGACTGGACCCAGACCTACCGCACCATCTCGCGTGAGGCGCAGGCCGCCTCCCAGCTCGCGTTCCTCCGCAACGTGGAGCGCGGCGAGGCCTACCAGGCCATGGCTCCCACCCTGTGGGACGTGACGTTCCGCACCGCGGTGGCGCAGGCCGAGCTGGAGGACAAGGAGCAGCCGGGCGCCTACCACCGCCTCGAGTTCCACGCGGCCGACGGCTCGCCCGTGTTCATCGAGACCACCCGCCCCGAGCTGCTGCCCGCCTGCGTGGCCCTGGTCGCGCATCCGGATGACGAGCGCTACAAGCCCCTCTTCGGCACCACCGTCACCACGCCCGTGTTCGGCGTGGAGGTGCCCGTGTTGGCGCACCACCTCGCGCAGGCCGACAAGGGCTCCGGCATCGCCATGATCTGCACCTTCGGCGACCTCACCGACGTCATCTGGTGGCGCGACCTCGACCTGCCCAACCGCGCCATCATCGGCTTCGACGGCCGCGTCGTGAGCGAGCCGCCGGCCGCCATCGAGTCGGAGGCCGGTCGCGAGGCCTACGCGCAGCTCGCGGGCAAGACCGTCTTCTCGGCCAAGCAGGCCGTGGTGGAGCTGCTGCGCGCCTCGGGTGAGCTCATCGGCGACCCGAAGCCCATCACCCACCCGGTGAAGTTCTTCGAGAAGGGCGACCGCCCGCTCGAGATCGTGTCGACCCGGCAGTGGTACATCTCCAACGGTGCCCGCGACGAAGCCCTCCGCGCCCGGCTCATCAAGCTGGGGCAGGAGCTCGACTGGCACCCCGACTTCATGCGCGTGCGCTACGAGAACTGGGTGGGCGGCCTCACCGGCGACTGGCTCATCTCGCGCCAGCGGTTCTTCGGTGTGCCCCTGCCGGTGTGGTACCCGCTCGACGCCGACGGCAACCCCGTGTTCGACCAGCCGATCCTGCCCGAGGCCGCCTCGCTGCCGGTGGACCCGTCGTCGGATGCGGCACCCGGCTACTCCGAAGAGCAGCGCGGCGTGCCCGGCGGCTTCCAGGGCGAGGTCGACGTGATGGACACCTGGGCCACCTCCTCCCTCACCCCGCAGCTCGCGGGCGGCTGGGAGCGCGACGCCGCCCTGTGGGAGACGGTGTTCCCCTACGACCTGCGGCCGCAGGGGCAGGACATCATCCGCACCTGGCTGTTCTCCACCATGCTCCGCTCCACGCTCGAGTCGGGTCAGAAGCCGTGGGCGCACGCCGCGCTCTCGGGCTTCATCGTCGACCCCGACCGCAAGAAGATGTCGAAGTCGAAGGGCAACGTGGTCACGCCCGCCGACATCCTGGCCGCCCACGGCTCGGATGCGGTGCGCTACTGGGCCGCCTCGTCGCGCCTCGGCACCGACGCGGCGTTCGACGAGAAGAACCCCACGCAGATCAAGATCGGGCGCCGCCTGGCCATCAAGATCCTCAACGCGGCCAAGTTCGTCTACGGCTTCGAGCTGCCCGAGGGCTCCTTCCCGGTGAGCAACCCGCTCGACAAGGGCATGCTCGCCGAGCTCGACCGCGTGGTGGCCGCCGCCTCCACGGACCTCCGCTCCTACGAGCACGCCCGCGCGCTCGAGACGGTGGAGCGCTTCTTCTGGACCTTCTGCGACGACTACCTCGAGCTGGTGAAGGAGCGCGCCTACCGCTCCGACGCCTCGCCCGAGGAGCGCGCGTCGGCCGTGATCGCTCTGCGCACCGCGCTCGAGGTGCAGCTGCGCCTGTTCGCGCCCTACCTGCCGTTCGCCACCGAAGAGGTGTGGTCGTGGACCCACGACGAGAGCGTGCACACGGCCAAGTGGCCGACGGATGCGTGGCCGGCGCTGATGACCGAGGGTGCAGACGCGAGGGTGCTCGAGCTCGCCGGCCGGGCGCTCATCGCCATCCGCCGCACCAAGACCGAGGCGAAGGTGTCACAGCGCGTGCCCGTGGCCTCGGCCACCATCGCGGGCCCCGCCGAGGAGATCGAGCTGCTGCAGCTCGTCGCGGGCGACCTCAAGGCGGTGGGCCGCATCGAGGAGCTGCACTTCGCCTCCGCGGAGGAGCTCGTGGTGAGCGATATAGTTCTAGCGCCCGCCGAGACGGCAGAGGGCACAGCATGAGCGAGGAGGCGACGATGCCGATCGAGGTCAGACCGGTGAGCGAGAGCGAGTTCTTCCCGTGGCACGCGGTGTACACCGGCTACGGAGAGTTCTACGAGACACCGCTGCACGACGAGAAGGCCGTGCTGGTGTGGAGCTGGATCATCGATCCCGCCAACGAGCTCGAGTGCCTCGTAGCGGTCGACGACGAGGGTTCCGTGATCGGGCTCGCGCACTTCCGCGAGTTCGCACGCCCGCTCGAGGGCAACCGGGGCATCTACCTCGACGACCTGTTCGTGCTGCCCGAGAAGCGCACCTCCGGGGTCGGCCGCGCGCTCATCGAGGCCGTCTACGCGGTGGGCCGCGAGCGCGGCATCGCCGTGGTCACTTGGATCACCGCGAAAGACAACGAGACCGCGCGCAAGCTCTACGACTCGGTCGCCTCGAAGACCAAGTGGGTCACCTACGAGAAGGTTCTCTGATGATCCAGCTCGGCACGCGGTGGCTCGTCGGTGACGAGCCACCGTCGAAGCTCCCCCAGGCCGTGATCGACGCGATCTACGAGGTCGAGGGCGAGCTGGCCGAGCAGGGTGTGAAGGCCGACGACTGGAGCTGGACTCTCACCTGGCTCGAGGGCAAGCCGGTGGTCGAGCTCGACGACGAAACCGTCGTGGAGTACGACGCCGAGGCCGACGCGGCCGTGGTGACGCCGGGGGCGTAAGGGCTGGTCCGCCGGGCTCCCGGGCTCAGAACCCCTCGGGCAAGCGGGGCGTGTAGGGCGCCTCCAACGCTGTGAGCTCCTCCTCCGTGAGCGTGATCTCGAGGCTCGCCACCGCATCCGCGATGTGGTGCGGCTTCGTGGCGCCCACGATCGGCGCCGTCACCGCCTCCTGCTGCCGCACCCACGCCAGCGCGACCTGTGCGCGGCTCACGCCCCGCGCATCCGCCACCGCGCCCACGGCCTCAGTGATGGCGCGGTCGGCCGCGTCGGCCTGCCCGTACATGGACTTGGTCACCTCGTCGCTGCCGGTGCGGGCCGTCTCCTCGCCCCACGGCCGGGTGAGCCGGCCCCGGGCGAGCGGGCTCCAGGGCAGCACCCCCACGCCCTGATCGAGGGTGAGCGGGTGCATCTCGCGCTCCTCTTCGCGCTGCAGCAGGTTGTACTGGTCTTGCATCGAGACGAACCGCGTCCATCCGTTGCTCTCGGCCACGTGCTGGGCCTTCGCGAACTGCCACGCCCACATCGAGCTGGCGCCGATGTAGCGGGCCTTGCCCGACTTCACCACGTCGTGCAGCGCCTCCATCGTCTCTTCGATGGGGGTCGTCGGGTCCCAGCGGTGGATCTGGTAGAGGTCGACGTAGTCGGTGCCGAGCCGGGTGAGGCTCGCGTCGATCGCGTTCAGGATGTGGCCGCGCGAGAGTCCTTCGGCGTTCGCGCCGGGGCCGGTGCGGAAGAACACCTTGGTCGCGATCTCGATCTCGTCGCGGCGGGCGAGCTCGCCGAGCATCCGGCCCGTGATCTCCTCGCTGGTGCCCGCGGAGTACATGTCGGCGGTGTCGAAGGTGGTGATGCCGGCCTCGAGGGCCTGCACGTAGAAGGGCCGGGACCGCTCTTCGGGCAGGGTCCACGGGTGGGTGCCGCGGTCGGGGGTGCCGTAGCTCATGCAGCCGAGCACGATCGGCGAGAGCTTGAGGCCGGAGTGGCCGAGGCGCACGGGGGTGAGGGTCATTCGTCAGCCTTTCGGTGCGGGGTCGGGGGCGGAGTCCGGCGCGGAGCCGGGCGCGGCATCGGCGTCGGCGTCGGGTTTCGCCGGGCGTCGTCGCCACGGGAAGGCGCTCCACAGCATGATGACACCGCCCACCAGCAGCCCCCAGAACGCCGAGCCGATGCTCACGATGGTGACCCCGGAGGCCGTGACCAGGAAGGTGGCGATGGCCGGGATGCGATGGGCCGGCATCTCGAGTGAGCTCACGACCGCCGTGACGAGCGTGCCGAGCAGGGCGAGACCCGCCACCGCCGTGATGAGCACGGGCGGGGCGGCGGCGATGAGCGCCGTGGCGACCCCGGCGCCGAGCCCCAGCACGACGAACCCGACGCCGTTGGCGACCGTCGCGATCCAGCGCTTGGAGCGGTCGGGGTGCGAGTCGGGGCCCGCCATGATGGCGGCCGTGATGGCGGCGAGGTTGACGGCGTGCCCGCCGATGAACGACACCGCGACGGTGCCGATGCCCGAGGCCAACAGCGGCGGCCTCGGCGGGAGCGTGTAGCCGAGCGTCGACATCACCGCGAACCCGGGCACGTTCTGCCCCGCCATCGTCACGATGAACAGCGGCAGACCGAGGCTCACGATCACGAGCGGGTCGAACACGGGCGCGACGAACACGGGGTGGGGCACGATGCTGGCGCCGTTCAGCCAGTCGCCATCGGCCGACACGACGATGCCGATCACCGCCACCACCATGGCGGCGGGCACCGCCCAGCGCGGCGCGAAGCGGAACAGCACGAGCCACACACCGATGACGGGCAGTGCCAGCCACGGGATCTCGACCGCGGCCGTGATGGGTGCGAGGCAGATGGGGAAGAGAATGCCCGCGAGCATCGCGCTGGCGAGGGGCCGCGGGATGCTCGTGATGGCCCTGCCGAGCCAGGGCCAGAGACCGCAGAGCAGGATGAGCACGCCGCAGACGAGAAAGGCGCCCGTCGCGGCGCGGAAGTCGTCGGTGGTGCCGGCGGCGGCCACGAGCAGCGCGGCGCCGGGGGTCGACCAGGCGAAGGAGATGGGGAGGCGGAAGCTCAGGGCCAGGATGATGCAGCAGAGCCCGCTGGCCACGGTGACGGCGAGCAGGCCGCTCGCGGCCTGGGCGTCGTCGGCGCCGACCGCGCGGAGCCCCGCCACGACGAGCACGAAGGAGCTCGCGAAGCCGGTGAGCGACGCGACGACCCCCGCCGAGATCGGCTGCACCAGCGAGAACCCGCGCTTCGGCGCGGGCTCGGTGACCTGGCTCAGGCCGACTTCTCTTCGCGGCGGAGCGGCGCGCGCGGAACGATGGTGGGAGCGGCGTTCTCGAGCACGGCCTCGCGGGTGACGATGACGCGGGCGACCTCGTCGGTGGAGGGCACCTCGAACATGATGGGCCCGAGTACCTCCTCCATGATGGCGCGGAGACCGCGGGCGCCGGTCTGGCGCAGCACCGCCAGGTCGGCGATGGCCTCCAGGGCGTCTCGCTCGAACTCGAGCTCCACGCCATCGAGCTCGAACATGCGCTGGTATTGGCGCACGAGGGCGTTGCGCGGCTCGGTGAGAATCTGCATCAGCGCCGCCTGGTCGAGCGGGGTGACCGTGGTGACCACGGGGAGGCGGCCGATGAACTCGGGGATGAGACCGAACTTGTGCAGGTCTTCTGGCAGCACCTCGCCGAACATGCTCGGGTCGGCCTTCTTGCTGTAGAGCGGCGAGTTGAAGCCGATGCCGCGCTTGCCGGCGCGCTGCGAGATGATCTCTTCGAGACCCGCGAAGGCGCCCGCCACGATGAACAGCACGTTCGTGGTGTCGATCTGGATGAATTCCTGGTGCGGGTGCTTGCGGCCACCCTGCGGCGGCACGCTCGCGACCGTTCCCTCGAGGATCTTGAGCAGCGCCTGCTGCACGCCCTCGCCCGAGACGTCGCGGGTGATGGAGGGGTTCTCGGCCTTGCGGGCGATCTTGTCGACCTCGTCGATGTAGATGATGCCGGTCTCGGCACGCTTGACGTCGTAGTCGGCGGCCTGGATGAGCTTCAGCAGGATGTTCTCGACGTCTTCGCCCACGTAGCCCGCCTCGGTGAGGGCGGTGGCGTCTGCGACCGCGAACGGCACGTTGAGCCGCTTCGCGAGGGTCTGCGCGAGGTAGGTCTTGCCGCATCCGGTGGGCCCGATGAGCAGGATGTTGCTCTTCGCGATCTCGACCTCGTTGGCCTGCGCTTCGGCCGAGACGATGGCCGTGCGGGCGCGGGTGCGCTTGTAGTGGTTGTAGACGGCGACGCTCAAGGCGCGTTTCGCGGCGTCTTGGCCGATGACGTACTCCTCGAGGAAGGAGTAGATCTCTTTGGGCTTCGGGAGCTCGAACTCGCCGGCCGCTTCTTCGCTGGCCTCGGAGAGACGCTCCTCGATGATCTCGTTGCAGAGCTCGACGCACTCGTCGCAGATGTACACGCCGGGGCCGGCGATGAGCTGCTGAACCTGCTTCTGGCTCTTCCCGCAGAATGAGCACTTGAGCAGGTCGGCGCTCTCTCCTATGCGTGCCATACCCAGCCTCCTAGTCGCTGTGTTCCCACGAGCCTAACCCGAACCCCCGACACAGACGGACAATGACGCAGCTTTCACCCTTCACCCGTCGAGATGTCGCAGATACCGGCCTGGCGCCTCCAGAAAACGCCGCCAGTGCCCCACGATCTCGAGCTCCTCCCACTCGGTCTCGCGGATGCCCCACTCCCCCACCTCGAGCACCGTCGCATCCGGCATCGCCGCCAGGATGGGCGAGTGCGTCGCGCACACCACCTGCGCCCCGGCCCGGCGCAACTCCATCAGCTGGGCCAGGAACCGCAGCGTCGAATCGAACGAGAGAGCCGCCTCCGGCTCGTCGAGACAGAAGAAGCCTGGCGAGTCGATCTTGCGATCCAGCAGCGCGAGGAACGACTCCCCGTGGCTCATCTCGTGCAGATCGCGATCGGGCGAGTTCGGCAGCGCCTCGAGGTAGCTGTAATAGCCGTGCATCGTCTCGGCCCGCAAGAAGAATCCCCACCGCGGAGCCACCAGCCCCGTCGCAGCTTCAGCCACTCCCCCAACGGCGACTCACTCGCCCTGGTGGTCGCCCCACCATTCCGCGACCCTCCCTCCGCGGGAAACCCGAAGGCCATCGCGATCCCGACCTTCGGTGAACGGGCCTCATCACGAGACCGAACGCATCAGGCCCTTCTCGACGACCCAAGGTGGGAGCCCGGCCGCGCAGCGACCGGACACCCACATGTCGCCTCGCGCCGCAGTAGCGGCGGCGCGAGCAGCGAGGCCCGCCGCCAACGGCGACGGGCCTCGCTGGACCAGCACTACTAGCTGACCAAGGCCGGGACGTTCTTGCGCGACGTGAGCACCTGGTCGATGAGGCCGTACTCGAGGGCCTCGTCGGCGGAGAGGATCTTGTCGCGGTCGATGTCCTTGTTGACCTCTTCGAGCGAGCGCTTCGAGTGCTTCGAGAGGGTGCCCTCGAGCCAGGTGCGCATGCGCAGGATCTCACGGGCCTGGATCTCGATGTCGGACGCCTGCCCGCCGCCCTGGCCGGTGGCCGGCTGGTGGATGAGGATGCGCGCGTTCGGCAGGGCGAGACGCTTGCCCGGGGTGCCGGCGGCGAGCAGCACGGCAGCGGCCGACGCGGCCTGACCGAGGCACACCGTCTGGATCTGCGGACGCACGTACTGCATCGTGTCGTAGATCGCGGTCATCGCGGTGAACGAGCCACCGGGCGAGTTGATGTACATCTCGATGTCGCGGTCGGGGTCCTGCGACTCGAGCACGAGCAGCTGCGCCATGATGTCGTCGGCCGACGCGTCGTCGATCTGAACACCGAGGAAGATGATGCGGTCTTCGAACAGCTTCGCGTAGGGGTCCTGACGCTTGAAGCCGTAGGCGGTGCGCTCCTCGAAGCTCGGCAGGATGTAGCGGTCGGAGGGCATCGTGCCGTTGCGGTAGGCACTCGCACCGAAGGTGGGGGTTTCCATGGTTCTCTTTACCTGTTCTCTCGAAGTCTCGGTGCGGATGCTCAGGCGTCGGTTCCGCCGCCGCCGGCGACGTCGGTGGCGAACTCGCGCACGTGGTCGACGAAGCCGTACTCCAGCGCCTCCTGGGCACTGAACCAGCGGTCGCGGTCACCGTCTTCGTTGACCTGCTCGACGGTCTTGCCCGTCTGCGCGGCGGTGATCTCGGCGAGCGTGTGCTTCATGCTCAGGATGAGCTGGGCCTGGGTCTGGATGTCGCTCGCGGTGCCGCCGAAGCCACCGTGCGGCTGGTGAAGCAGCACGCGGGCGTTGGGCGTGATGTAGCGCTTGCCCTTGGTGCCGGAGGTGAGGAGGAACTGTCCCATCGACGCCGCCATGCCGATGCCGACGGTGACGATGTCGTTCGGCACGAACTTCATCGTGTCGTAGATGGCCATGCCGGCCGTGATGGAGCCGCCGGGCGAATTGATGTAGAGGTAGATGTCGCGCTTGGGGTCTTCAGCCGCGAGCAGCAGGATCTTGGCGCAGATCTCGTTCGCGTTGTCGTCGCGAACCTCAGACCCGAGCCAGATGATGCGGTCCTTCAGCAGTCGGTCGAAGACAGTCGAGGGAAAAGCCTGATCGGCCATGTGTGTCGCTCCAATTCACTTGCAGTGCTCCGAATCTACTGGAGCCGCGTGAAGCGGGAGCCCGTGTTCGCCGTCGGCAGAGCGGGTGAGCGGCGGGAACGGCCGAGGGCCCGCATCCTGAGTCGGATGCGGGCCCTCGGTTGCGGTCTCGGTGACCGGGTCAGTGCGAGTGACCGGCGTGGTCGTGGTCGGCGTGGTCGCCGGCCTCGCCCGCCTCGTCGACGATGTCGAGCAGGTTGTCGCCCTCGTCGTCGTCGGCGGCGAGCACCGTGAACTCCGAGATGTCGACCGGCTTGCCGTCGGTGTCGACGATCTTGGCCTTGGAGAGCACGATGGCGAGGGCCTTGTTGCGGGCGACCTCGGCGACCATGGCGGGGATCTGGTTCGACTCGGAGAGGATCTTCACGAACTCGTTCGGGTCCATGCCGTACTGGGCGGAGGACTGCACGAGGTACTGGGTGAGCTCATCCTGCGAGACCTTGACCTCCTCCTTCTCGACGACAGCATCGAGGAGGATCTGGGTCTTGAAGGTGCTGGTCGACGACTCGGTCACCTCGGCGCGGTGGGTCTCGTCTTCGAGGCGGTTCTCGCCCTCGAGGTGACGGTGCACCTCGTCTTCGATGAGCGCGGGCGGTACCGGGATCTCGACCTTCTCGAGCAGGGTCTCCACGATCTTGGTGCGAGCCTCGGAGGCCTGACCGAAGGTCTTCTGCTTCTCGACCTGCTCCTTGAGCGAGGTCTTCAGCTCGTCGATGGTGTCGAACTCGCTGGCGATCTGCGCGAAGTCGTCGTCGGCGTCGGGGAGCTCGCGCTCCTTGACGGCGGTGAGGGTGACGGTCACGACGGCGTCGCGGCCGGCGTGCTCGCCGCCGAGGAGCGGGGCCTCGAAGGTGGTGGTCTCACCGGCGGTGAGGGTGTCAAGCGCCTCGTCGATGCCCTCGAGCAGCTCGCCGGAGCCGATCTCGTAGGAGATGCCCGAGGCGGTGTCGACCTCGACGTCGTCGACGGTGGCGACGAGATCGATCTGAGCGAAGTCGCCGGTCTTGGCCGGGCGGTCGACGGTGACGAGGGTGCCGAAGCGGCTGCGGAGGCGCTCGAGCTCCTCGTCGACGTCGGACTCTTCGACGGCGGCGGGGGCGACGGCGACCTCGAGGCCCTCGTACTCGGGCAGCTCGATCTCGGGGCGCACATCCACCTCGATGGCCAGCTCGAGGTCACCCGAGAAGTCGGCGGCCTTGGGCCACTCGACGATGTCGGCCTGGGGGCGGCCGAGCGGGCGCAGCTCGTTCTCGGTGACGGCGTCACGGTAGAAGCGGTCGAGGCCCTCGTTCACGGCGTGCTCGAGAACGGCCTCCTTGCCGACGCGCTGGTTGATGATGGGCGGCGGCACCTTGCCCTTGCGGAAACCGGGGATGCTGATCTGCTCCGCGATGTGGCTGTAGGCGTGATCGATGCTGGGCTTCAGCTCCTCGGGGGTGACGAAGATCGCGATCTTCACGCGAGTGGGGCTGAGCTTTTCGACCGTGGTCTTCACGTTGGGTCTCTCCTGAAATGGTGTCTGAGGTTCGGTGTCGTGTCGGGGCGAC
Source organism: Herbiconiux moechotypicola (assembly GCF_024979255.1). Lineage (GTDB taxonomy): Bacteria > Actinomycetota > Actinomycetes > Actinomycetales > Microbacteriaceae > Herbiconiux > Herbiconiux moechotypicola. Next base: position 308,340 of record NZ_JANLCN010000004.1, on the reverse strand, counting down.
AGGATTCGAACCTGCGACCTCCCGCTCCCAAAGCGGGCGCTCTAGCCAAGCTGAGCTACGCCCCGGCGGCGAAATGGCCTCGGTTAGCCTACCGCACGCGGCCAGCCCGTCACACAGCGCGCTCCTAGCTGTACTACGATGTCCGAGTGCCGCGGCTGCGCTGCGGTGCGGGGATGTAGCTCAATGGTAGAGCCTCAGTCTTCCAAACTGATTACGCGGGTTCGATTCCCGTCATCCCCTCTGTGTATATGGCGCGGGCGTCCTCGCCGCCCGCGCGGTCCCCATTCGGTCAAGTCGTCATCTCGGAGACGCCTCCCTCTCGGGCATGTGGGCGCCGTCTCGGGTGTGGGTGGCGCGCGGGGCTTGCGGCGTACGCGATATCATCGAGCGCGGCTCCGGGAGAGGGCCGCTGGGCCTGGGGAGGTTGCATGTCGGTCGTTCCACCGAACGGGGCTCTGGCGGCACACGTGCTGCTGGATGCGGTGGTGTCACAGTCTGCGGAGGCGACTCCCGAAGACAATGTGGCGGTGCTCGAGCTCGCTCTCGCCCGCCTGGTTCCGGATGCGGACAACCGCGATCTCGAGATCCCCGACGCCGGCGACACGGTGGCGGCCTCGATCGTGTGCCTGTCGTGGTCGATGGCCCGATTGGCCGCCAGTCAGGGCAAGCCGCTCGAAGAAGTGGTGTCGGAGTTGCGCGAGTTCATCGACTCGCTGCGCTGAAGAGACGGCGCCTCAGCGACCCCGCACCGCATCCTGCACCGCGAGCGCGACCGCCGCGGCGGCCCAACTGGCGGCTGCGTGGAGCTTCTGCTCGTGCGACGAGGCGTCGCCCTCGGGGCGAACGGCATCGGAATCGGACATGGCGGGCCTTTCGATGGAACGAGGACCCCGCCGGAGCGCCTGGGTAGGACGCCCCGGCCCGTCAGGGGAAGGACGGCGGGTCGTCACCCACGCTAACCAGCAGCTGTCGAGCATCCGGTCGATTCGCGGTCAATTCACCCTCGGCGTCACCCTCGGCGCGTGCACGCTGTCAGTCCGCCGCGAAACGTCAGTCCGTCGCGAACCGTGCCGGGTAGTAGTCCGACGACGGTTCGAGCAACACCACCACGTCGGCGGCCGACGCGACCGAGTAGCCCTCCCGGTAGCTCACGGTCTGCCCGGGCGCGATCGACCCCACCGGGGGCACACCGTTCAGCCCGTTCGCGCCGTCCACCACCACCGAGGCCGGCTCGCCCGCCGACGAGACCGCCGAGGATGCGCGCAGCGGCACCTCCTGCGATCCCGGGTTGTGCAACGTGATGGTGAAGATCACCGATTCGGCCTGTCCGCCCCCACGCGATTCGGGAGAGGGCTCGAAGACTTCGGGGGCGCCGATGGAGAGCTGGAGGCCGTCGTCGTAGGTGACCGTCTGACCGAACCGGGCGCGCACGACCTCGGTGGCGTCATCCTCACCCGATCCCACGCCCGATCCGTCACCCGGCGCCTGGGGCGAACTCTCCCCGGCGGAGACCGCCTCCGTCGCCGAGGCCGCCCGCATCGCCTCCACCACGGCGCGCACACCCGCGGTGGCGCCGATCGTCGCACCGGCGACCGCGGTCTGGCCGCCCAGCGCCAGCACCGACGCGAGCACCGCGATCACGACCACGATCGCCCGGGGCACGGTCGCGGGTGACGGGTCGGGAGAGGATTGCGACGACACCCTCCCCAGTCTTGCACCACCCGCGTAGTGTGGCCGCATGACACCGCAGCCGCTGCTGGCCGCCGCCGCCACCAGCTACGCGGCGAACTGCGCACTGGGTGGCGCGGTGGCCCTCCGCGTCGTCGACACCAGCGGGTTCCGCTGGGTGCACCACGCGCTGTACATCTCCACCTGCGTGCTCACCGGCACGGCCCTCGTGGCGCTCGTGGTCGCGGCGACGAGAACCGGATGCGCGCCGCACCGCCCGCACGACCGCCCGCGCTCCCGCGACACGGCTCGCGCATCCGCTGCCCTCGCCCTGCTGCCGACGGCCGTGCCGCTCGCGATCATCCCGCGTGTGAGCGCCCGCACCCGCCGGCACCCGCTCATCGCCCTCGCCGCCGCCCCGTTCTACGCGGCCGCCTTGCTGCTCGACGGGCGGCGTTGAGATGGAGTTCCTCGACGTGGTGCGCCGCCGCAAGACCACCAACGGCCCCTTTCTGCCCGACCCCGTGTCGGAGGAGCACCAGCGGCTGCTGATGGAGGTGGCCGCGCGCGCCCCCTCCCAGCTCAACAGCCAGCCGTGGCGCTTCGTGCTGATCGACGACCGCGCACTGATCGACCGCATCGCGACCATCAGCGGCGAGAGCATGACCGAGGCGATGTCGAACGGCACCTTCTTCGAGCGCTACAAGCCCTACTTCAGGTTCAGCGCCGAGGAGATGGCCCAGAAGCGCAGCGGGATGCTCTTCGACAAGCTGCCGGCGGTGCTGCGCCCGTTCACGAAGCAGGTGTTCACCCCGCGCGGGCAGAAGCTCATGAACTCGTTCCGCGTGCCGCAGACTCTCGGCGAGGAGAACCGCCGACTCGTGGCGGGCTCGCCGCTGCTGCTCGGCGTGATGCTCGACCGCGCGGAGTACCGGCCGGGCGAACTCAGCTCGTTCTACTCGGTGTTCAGCATGGGCGCGGCGATGGAGAACGTGTGGCTGGCCACGGTGGAACTCGGCATGGGCATCCAGTTCGTGTCGTTCCCGATGGAGGTGCCCGGCCGCTGGGACGAGCTCGTGACGCTGCTCGAGGTGCCCGACTCGCTCGAGCTGATGGCCGTGTACCGGCTCGGCTACCTGCCTCAGGATGCGCGGCGCCCGGCGATCGACTGGTCGAGTCACGAGAGGCGGCTACCCTCTCAATACGTCTTCCGCAACGGGTGCACCACTCCCCTGAACGGGTGGGACGACGCCTCCGACGACCACCTATAGTCTGGGGCCATGTCTGACGCCGAACTGTCCGGTCCCGAGTTCACCGGGGAGTCCCCCCTCGAGGCGTCGCCCTGGGAGATCAAGCTCTCCTTCGGTCTGTGGCTCGCCGAGGCGATCCTCGGCATCATCGCCGGCGTCGTGGTGGCGATCGCCGGTGGCCTCGTGGGCGTCGTGGTGGCGGACACGCCCGAGGTCGGCCTCGCGGCGGGCGTGTTCGTCGCCGTGGGTGTGGTCATGATCGCGCTCGCCGTGTTCCGCATCGTGTGCGCGGCGAAGCTGCTGCGCGGGCGGCCGTGGGCGCGAAACGCACTCACCATCCTCGGGGTCATCGGGCTACTCGGGGTGGTGCTGGAGTTCCAGAGCAACCCCTCGATCGCGATCGCGCACGGACTGCTCGCCGTGGTGGCGATCGTCACGATGTACCTGCCCAACTCGAATGCCTACATCCGCAGGCCTTTTCCCTCGTCAAGCGCCCTTTAGCGAGGGTTGCCTCACCTCCATTAGCCGAGCCTCAGCTTGCTTGCGGCGCGCTCTCAGCTGAGTACGGTTGAGGTATCGGCACACGAAGGGACAACATCATGACCGAGGTAATCACCACCCCCACCAGCACCACGAGCCCCGACGTCGCCGCCGCCGCAGCCCAGTTCCTCGCGCCGGTGGTCGTCGAGCTCCAGGCACTCGCCGTGAACGGCAAGCAGGCGCACTGGCACGTGCGCGGCGCCAACTTCATCGGCGTGCACGAGCTCCTCGACACCGTGGTCGACCACGCGCAGGAGTACGCCGACACGGCGGCCGAGCGCGTCGTCGCCCTGGGACTCCCGATCGACGCCCGCATCGGAACCGTCGCCGCCAAGACCGGTGCCGCCGAGATGCCCGCCGGCTTCCAGAAGAGCGACGCCACCATCACCACGATCATCGCGCAGATCGATGTCGCGCTGACCGTCGTGAACAAGGCCGTCGCCGAGCTCGGAGAGATCGACCCCACCTCGCAAGACGTGGCGATCGAGATCGCCCGCGGCCTCGACAAGGACCGCTGGTTCCTCTTCGCGCACGTCGCCGCGTAGCGCGCGCCTTCCGCCGACAGGGCGGGTGCTCCCCCAGGAGCACCCGCCCTTCGTCGTTCCTGGGCGCGTCGCGCGGTTCGCTCACGCAAGCTTCGCCTCGTCCGGCGCCCTCACGGCCGCGCTCGGCGCGAGGCTTGCGGGAGTGAACGGGCGAGGGCGGGATGCGGGGCGGGATGCGAGCCCGGCGGTGTGAGGTGGGATGCGGGTGCCGAGCGGGCGCTGGCGCGGGATGCGCGGGCGCGGCGGCACGGGCCGGCAGCGGGCCCCGGGGCGGGCGGGACGTGGGTTGCCCGGCGGCGGGGCGGTCAGAGGGTGCGGTGGGTGGGGCGGCCGGCGAGGAGGGTGAGGGCGACCGGGGTGGTGCGGAGTGCGTCGGGGGTGGCGGCGAGGGGGTCGTGGTCGACGACGGCGAGGTCGGCGACGTCGCCCTCCGCGACGAGGGCGCCGGCGCGCTCGGGTCGGCGGCCGAGTGAGGCGGCGAGGGCGGCGGCGGTCGGGATGCGCTGCTCGGGGTGCCAGGGGGCGCGGGAGTCGCGGGTGCGAGCGACGGCGGCCGAGAGGGTGATCCAGGGGTCGAGCGGTGCGACCGGAGCGTCGGAGCCGAGAGCGAGCTCGGCGCCGGCCTCGAGGAGGCTGGCGAACGCGAAGGTGCGACCGGTGCGGCCGGCCCAGTAGCGGTCCGCCACGTCGCGGTCGTCGAGGGCGTGCTCGGGCTGCACGCTCGCGACCACGCCGAGCGCGGCGAAGCGCCCGAAGTCGTCGCCGGCGAGCAGTTGCGCGTGCTCGAGCGTGGGCTTGCGCGCACCGGCGACGCCGCTCGGGATGCGCGACGCCCCGAGCCGCTCGAACGCGTCGAGCACGAGGGTGTTCGCGTGGTCGCCGATGGCGTGCACCGCCGGCACCAGGCCGGCGCCGACCGCGCGGTCGAGCCAGTCGTCGATCTCGTCAGGCGTGACGGTCAGCAGGCCGAACGGATGCGGATGCCTGTGCGACCCTGGATACTCGTCGTAGCAGTAGGCGGTGCGGGTGTTGAGCGAACCGTCGGTGATGAGTTTGAACGGGCCCACGTGCACCAGCGGGTCGTGCCCGCCCCGCGCATCCGGCACTTCCACCGCGTCGCCCGTGCGCAGCCCCTCGGCGATCGCCCGGTCGAGGTGCTGCGGATACACCCCGAACTCCACTCTGAGCAGGTCGTGCCCGGCCTCGAGCCTGCGCGACCACACCTCGTGGTTCCAGGCCATCTCGAGGTCGACGATCCCGACGACCCCGCGCGCGGCAGCCGCCCGCGCGGCGTCGAGCGCCCACGCGTCGCTCGTGGCGACCGGCACGTTCTCGAGCGCGCGGTGCACCGCGAACGCCTCTTCTTCGCGCAGCACGCCGGTCGGATGCGCGGGCACCCCGACCGAGGCGAGCGCAGCCGTGTTGAGCCAGCAGCAGTGGAGGTCTCCCGAGACGAGCACCACGGGATGGGGGCCGCTCACCGCATCCAGCAGCGCGGCCGTCGGTTCGTCGGGCCAGAGGCCGTCGCGGAAGCCATAGCCCACGAGCATCTCCCTCGCGACCGCTCCGCCACCTGCCTCCCGCAGCGCCTCTCCGACTAGCGCCGCCGTCTCGGCTGCCGAGGTCGCCACCCCCACGTCGAGCCGGCGCGACACCGAGGCCCACTGGGTGAAGTGCACGTGGTTGTCCCAGAGTCCGGGCAGCACCCAGCGCCCGTCGAGTTCGATCCGCTCCGCTCGCTCCGCCCCCGCGAAGCCACCCGCGCCGCCTCGACTGCCCGCGCCACCCGCGGGCACGATCGCCGCGACCGCACCGTCTGACACGAGGATGTCGACCGGGTCGCCCTCCCCACCGACGAGCCGGCCGCCGGCGAGCAGGAGGTCACCCATCGGCGCGGCCGAACACCTCGGGGTTGGCCCTGCGCACCTCGGCGGCGAGGTCGCGGCTCGCGTACGGCCCGTCGCCCTCGAGCTCGGTGACGATGCGTTCGACGGTCTCGGGCGGCCGGTTCTGGCTCATCTTCACCTTTGCCGTGAAGCGCGTGACCGGCAGGCGGAACCCGACCGTGCCGGCCGAGATGCGGTCGGCGTAGGCCGAGTTCTCGAGTGTGCCGCGCATCCGTCTCGGGCTGGGGAGGGCGTCTTCGAAGTGGTCAACTAGGTTCTCGAGCACGCGCAGGTTCTCGTCGGCGCCCAGCAGCTCGGGCACACCGTAGAGGTGGGCGGTGACGAAGTTCCAGGTGGGCACGGCGGGGTTGGCGTCGTACCAGCCGGGCGAGATGTAGCCGTGCGGTCCCTGCACCACCACCATCACCTCGTGCGAGCCCCACTCGTGCAGGCGCTCGTCGGGCCGGCCCACGTGGCTGAGCAGCACGAGGCCCTCGGCGGTCTCGTCGAGCAGCACCGGGTAGTGGGATGCGATGAGCCCGTTCGAGGTGGACGACACGATCGTGGCCCACGGGTTCTCGCGCACGAGGCGCGCCACCTCGGCGGGGTCGGTGAGTTCGAAGACGGGGGTGTGTCGCATCAGGCCTGATCCTTCGGGCACCAGTAGAGCTTGCGGCCGCCGATCTCCTCGAGCACGATGTGCGTGCCGCACACCCGGCACGGCAGACCCTCGCGCTTGTAGACCCAGTGACGGTCGGCCCGGCTGGCCATCGCGGCCACCCAGTCCTCGTCGCTGAGGTCGTCCATGGTCATCATCTGACCGGTGCGCACCCCGAGGTCGAGCAGGTAGGCCCAGTCGCGCCAGAGCGCGCGGGCGGTCTCTTCTGAGACCTGTTTTCCCGGGGTGTGCGGGTTGAGGCGGGCGCGGAAGAGCATCTCGGCGCGGTAGACGTTGCCGATGCCGCTCACGACCGACTGGTCCATGAGCAGGAGCGCGATGGGCGTCTGCTTCTTGCGCACGGCGTCGACGAAGCGCTGCTCGGCTGCGGCGGAGTCGTCGAGGAGCGGGTCGGGGCCGAGCTTGGCGATGACGGCGTCGACCTGGGCGGAGGTGAGCACTTCGCAGGCGGTGGGGCCGCGGAGGTCGGCGACGGCGGTGTCGGTGAGCAGGCGCACGCGCACGGCGCCGATGGGGGGTGGGGGGAACTCGTCGAGTTCGTCGCCCTCCTTCTCCTGCTCCGACATGCGCAGGCGGGAGCGGCGGGGGGCGCCTATGGAGCGGATGGAGTCTTCGCCGTCGGCGTCGTCGATGGCGAGTTCGTCGATCGTGCCCTCGGCCTGCCGGCCGAGCGTGTCGGCGGCGACCCGTGGGCTCGACGTGACGCCCGCATCCGCCGCGCCCCGCGCATCCGCCGCCGTGCCGCGCTGGTTCGTCTGCCCCATGCGCCCGCCGGCCGAGCGGATGGTGGCGTCGGCCGTGATCTCGCCCGCGAAGTCCCACGCGCCGTAGATGCCGAGGTGCACACGCAGCCACAGCCCGTCGTCGAACTCGAGGAACATCTGCTTGCCCACCGCCCGCGACGCGGTCATGACGTGTCCGTCGAGGAGCGATGCTCCCTCGGCGAAGCGGCCCTGCGGCGAGCTCGCCGAGACCGTGCGCCCCACGAAGTTGCGGGCGAACTGGCGGGCGATGCGATGGACGGAATGACCCTCAGGCACGGATGCTCGGCTTCGCTCTACTTGTCGACCGCGTGCCCGGCGATGTCGCCCGTGGCCTCGTACTCGGCGAGCTGGGCGATGCGGCGCACGTGGCGCTCCTCGAACGAGAAGGGCTCGGCGATGAACCAGTCGATGAGCGCGATGGCCTCTTCCACCGTGTGCTGACGCGCACCGATGGCGACCACGTTGGCGTCGTTGTGCTCGCGGGCGAGCTTGGCGGTGGCCTCGTTCCAGGCGAGCGCCGCGCGCACACCCTTCACCTTGTTGGCCGCGATCTGCTCACCGTTGCCCGAACCGCCGAACACGATGCCGAGCGCCTCGACGCCCGCCTGCTGGTCGACCACCACGGCGTGCGCCGCGTTGATGCAGAACGAGGGGTAGTCGTCGATGGGGTCGTAGCTCGTGGGCCCGTGATCGACCACCTCGTGCCCCGCCGCGGTGAGGTGCTCGTTGATGGTCTGGCTGAACTCGAGTCCGGCGTGATCGGTGCCGAGATGGATGCGCATGCCCACCAGCTTAGAGCCGCCCGCCGACACCCGGTCGGCCCGGCCGGCGCTCAGAACTGCGGGTCGCGGGTGCGGGAGCGCTTGAGTTCGAAGAAGCCGTCGTAGGAGGCCGCCGCCACGACGCCGTCCCACAGCGTGAGGGCGATCTCGCCGGTCGGCGCCGGGCTGATGACGGGCCCGAAGAAGGCGGTGCCGTTCACCGCGATCACCGGCGTGCCCACATCCTGACCCACCCGGTTGATGCCGTCGAAGTGCGAGGCGCGCATCTGCTCGTCGTATTCGTCCGACTCGGAGTACGCAGCGAGCGAAGCGGGCAGCCCCACTTCGGCGAGCGCCGCCGGGATGACCTCGTCGGGGTCGGTCGAACCACCGGGGTGGATGCGCGTGCCGAGCGCGTCGTAGAGCGGCTTCACGACCTCCTGGCCGTGCAGCTCGGCCGCGGCGGCCACGAGGCGGGTGTAGCGGAGGGCCCGGGGGAAGAACGCCTTGTACGCGTCGGGGATGTCGTCGCGGTCTTCGTTCAGCACGGCGAGGCTCATGATGTGCCAGGTGACGTCGAGGTCGCGGTGGGCGGCGACCTCGTCGACCCAGCGGGAGGTCATCCAGGCCCAGGGGCAGGAGGGGTCGAACCAGAAATCGACGGCGGTCTTCTCAGAAGTCATGTGGCCATCCTCGCACCCGAACTAGGCTGGTCGGGCAATCGAATAGGAGAGCGAAAGTGCCTGGAGAAAACCTCACCCGCGCAGAAGCCCGCGAGCGTGCCGCGATCGTCGACACCACGAGCTACGACGTCGTCCTCGACCTCACGACCGGTCCCGAGACGTTCCGCAGCACCACCACCATCCGTTTCACGGCCACACCGGGGGCGTCGACCTTCGTCGACGCCATCACCCGCACCGTGCACTCGGTCACCCTCAACGGCGAGGCGCTCGACCCGGCCGCGGTGAGCGACGGCGTGCGCATCCAGCTGCCCGCCCTGGCGGCCGACAACGTGCTCGTGGTCGACGCCGACATGATCTACACCAACACCGGCGAGGGCCTGCACCGCTTCGTCGACCCGGTCGACGACGAGGTCTACCTCTACAGCCAGTTCGAGGTGCCCGACTCGCGCCGCATGTTCGCGGTGTTCGAGCAGCCCGACCTCAAGGCCACCTTCGCCTTCACCGTCACCGCTCCCGACTACTGGGAGGTCGTGTCGAACTCCCCCACCCCCGAGCCGACGGATGCGGTGGCGGGCGAGAGCAAGACGTGGGCCTTCGAGCCCACCCCCCGCATCTCCAGCTACATCACCGCTCTCGTCGCCGGCCCCTACGTGGTCGAGCGCAGCGAGCTGACCAGCGCCGACGGCCGCGTCATCCCCCTCGGCGTGTTCAGCCGCGCATCCCTCGCCCAGTACATGGATGCCGACTACATCTTCGAGAAGACCCGCGAGGGCTTCGCGTTCTACGAGGAGAAGTACGACTTCCCGTACCCCTTCGCCAAGTACGACCAGCTCTTCGTGCCCGAGTTCAACGCCGGCGCGATGGAGAACGCGGGTGCGGTGACCTTCACCGAGACCTACGTGTTCCGCTCGAAGGTCACTGAGGCCGTGCGCGAGCGCCGGGTCATCACCATCCTGCACGAACTCGCCCACATGTGGTTCGGCGACCTGGTGACCATGCGCTGGTGGAACGATCTGTGGCTGAACGAGTCGTTCGCCGAGTACATGTCCACGCTCGCCGCAGCCGAGGCCACGGAGTGGAAGGAGGCGTGGACCACCTTCGCCGCCATGGAGAAGAGCTGGGCCTACCGGCAGGACCAGCTGCCGTCGACGCATCCGATCGTCGCCCCCATCAACGATCTCGAAGACGTGCAGGTGAACTTTGACGGCATCACCTACGCCAAGGGCGCCTCGGTGCTCAAGCAGCTCGTGGCGTGGGTGGGGCAGGACGAGTTCATGGCCGGTGTCGCCGCCTACGTGAATAAGCACCAGTTCGCCAACACCGAGCTCACCGACCTGCTCGTCGAGCTCGAGCGCACGAGCGGCCGCGACCTCACCGAGTGGTCGGCACTGTGGCTGGAGACCGCGGGCGTGAACACCTTGCGCCCGGCCATCGAGTACGACGAGAACGACGTGATCACCTCGTTCGCCGTGCTGCAGGAGGCGCCGCTCGATTGGCCCACGATCCGTCCGCACCGCCTCGCCATCGGCTTCTATGACGTGCAGGGCGGCAAGCTCGTGCGCACCTACCGGGTCGAGCTCGACGTCGACGGCACCCGCACCGAGGTGCCCGAGCTCGTGGGCCGCTCGCGCCCGGCGCTCGCGCTCCTCAACGACGACGACCTCGCCTACGCGAAGATCCGCCTCGACGGCTACTCGCTCGACACGGCCATCGACCACCTCGCCTCGATCGAGTCTCCGCTCGCGCGCTCGCTCGTGTGGGGCTCGGCCTGGGACTCCACCCGCGACGCCGAAACCCGCCCGCGCGACTTCGTGCGCCTCGTGCTCGGCAACATCGCCACCGAGACCGAGTCCACCACCATCCGCACGGTGCTCGGTCAGCTGGTGCTGACGGCCTCGAGCTACGTGGCTCCGGATGCGCGGACCGCGACGATCGAGGAGGCCGCGACCGCACTGTGGAAGCTCGCGCTCGACGCCGCCCCCGGCTCCGACGCCCAGTTCCAGTTCGTGAAGTTCTTCGCCGCGCTCGCCTCCACCGAGGAACAGCTCGAGAACGTGGCGCACCTCGCGAACGGCACCGTGGAGCTCGAGGGACTCGAGATCGACACCGACCTCACCTGGGAGCTGCTCATCGCGCTCGTGGCGGGCGACAAGGCCGGGGAGGACGAGATCGCCGCGACCCTGGCGGCCGACAACACCGCCTCGGGGCAGCAGTCGGCGGCGCACGCGCGCGCGGCCATCCCCACAGTGGAGGGCAAGGCGGCGGCGTTCGACTCTCTGGTCGAGACCGACACGGCGCCGAACGCGATCGTGCGGGCCACGGGCCTCGGCTTCCAGCGCGGCAGCGACCCGGCGCTCGTCGAACCGCTGGTGCCGCGCTACTTCGCGGCACTGCAGTCGCTCTGGGAGAGCCGCAGCTACGCCATCGCCTCGTCGGTGATCAACGGGCTCTACCCGGCGGCGCTGGCGAACCAGGCGCTGCGCGACGCCACGGCGAAGTGGCTCGACTCGAACTCCGAGCCGCCGGCGCTGCGTCGCATCGTGATCGAGAACCTGGCGGGCGTCGACCGGGCGCTGGCCGCGCAGGCCCGCGACGCCGAGTAGGCGCGCTCGGCGTTCGTTCACTCGCGCAAGAATCGCCGCATCCGGCCCCGTGAGGGGTTCGGATGCGGCGATTCTTGCGTGTGCGAACCGCTCGGCGACGAACGTGGGCGACTGCGGATGCGCGGCTGGACGGTGCGAGGCCGGCCCGCGGTGCGGGGTCGACGGATGCGCGGAGCGGCTAGAGTTCGGCGATGCGGCGAGCGAGGGCCTGGCGGAAGTCAGGAGTGAGGGTGTCGCCGGTGAGGGCGTCGTAGGCCCAGAGCCCGTCGGCGGCGAGACGCAGCACGAAACGGTCGAAGGCGGCCGGGTCGGCGACTGCTTCTGCCGCCGTCGGCGTCCAACGGCGCTGCACCTCTTCCCACGGCCCCGCGAACTCGGGCCGTTTCGACCCCTCGAGCAGCAGCGCGAGCTCGGCGGGCGCCGAGTCGCTGGCCGTGACGATCGCGTAGGCGGCGATCCGTTCATCCGGAGTCGCCTCGGCGGCGGGCTTGCCGGCCGCCTGCTCGAGCTGCTGCTCCCAGAGCTGCGCGAGGTGCTCGTGCAGCGCCACGAGGAGCGCGTCGCGGTCGCGGAAGTGGTACATCATGCCGCCCCGGGTGAGCCCCGCCTCTTCGGCCGTGGCCTCGAGGGTGAGCCCGCGCACGCCATGGGCCTCGACCACTCGGATGGCGGCGTCGAGCACCTTCACCCGGTTGTTCTGGCGCATCGTCCTCCTCGTGCCTCCGCGCTGTGCCGCCGGCCGTGCCGCGCTCAGCCCTGCCGTCAGTGCTGCCCGACGAGCTCGGGCTCGGCGGCGGCGGTCGGCCTGGCCCGGCGCAGCAGCACCGCCGACACCACGGTACACGCGACCAGCACCACGGCCACCGCGACGAGCACCACCGAGTAGGCCCCGTCGGTGGGTGCCGACGCCCCGACAGACGACGGACCGTAGGCCGCCGTCGCGACGCTGCCGAGCGTCGCCACCGCGATCAGCCCGCCGAGCTCGTAGGACACCTCCTCGACCGACGACGCCATCCCCGCCCGATGCGCGGGCGCACCGCCGAGGATGACCGACGACGCCGACCCCCAGATGAACCCGATGCCGGCCCCCGCCACGACCAGCCCGACGACGACACCCGGCCATCCCACGGGCAGCAGCACGACCGCGAGCACGATGCCCACGGCACTGACCGAGAGCCCACCGGTGATGAGGATGCGCGGCCCCACCCGGTGCAGCACCGCGCCGCCCAGCAGCGCCGACGGCAACGAGCCCAGCGCCACGGCCGCGACCACGAACCCGGCCTGCAGCGGGCTGAACCCCTCGACCGCCTGGAACCGCTGTGCCGTGGCGAGTTCGACCCCGGCGACGGCGAACATCGAGGCCGAGGCGACGAGCACGCCCGCCATCAGCACGGGGTTGCGGAACAGCCCGAGGTCGAGCAGCGGGTAAGCCAGCCGGCGCTGACGCCGCACGAACAGGGCGAACGCCGCAGCGGCGAGCACCACCGCGACCCCGGCGACGACCCAGTCGGGCCCCGTCTTCGCCAGCTCTTTCAGAGCGAACACGGCCCCGGTGAGCCCCACGAGCGCGAGCAGCGACGACACGAGGTCCCACGGCCGCGACCGGTCGGGCCGCACCGCCGGTGCGACGACCGGGATGCACACCAGCGCCGCGATGACGATCGGCACGTTGACGAGGAACACGGCGCCCCACCAGAACGCCTCGATGAGCACGCCGCCCACGATCGGGCCCGCGGCCGCGCCCACCACGGCGATGCTGCCCCAGGCCGCGAGGGCGACGTTGCGCTCGCGCTGGTCGTCGAAGGCGAGGCGGATGAGCGCCAGGGTCGACGGCATCATGGCAGCCGCGCCGATGGCGAGGAGTGCCCGGGCGGCGATGAGCACCTCGGGGTTCGGGGCGAACGCGGCGATCGCAGAGGCCGTGCCGAACACGGCCAGCCCCACCACGAACATGCGGCGGTGCCCGACCCTGTCGCCGAGGGTGCCCGCGCCGAGCAGCAGGCCGGCCATGACCAATGGGTAGGCGTTGATGATCCACAGGCTCTCGGTGGCGTTCGCGCCGAGCTCGCGCGTGAGCGTGGGCAGGGCGGTGTAGAGCACGGAGTTGTCGATGGTGATCATGAACAGCCCGGCCGAGATGACGACGAGCAGGATCCAGCGACGGGAGTGGAGCAGGGCGGGCATGACCCCAGACTAAAGCAAACATTCATGAATGTATAGTTTGCGCATCCGGAGCCGTTCTTCGGAGGTGCGGGTAAGGGTGCCCCCGTAGGATCGGGGCCATATGGATTGGAACATCTTCTGGAGCAACGTCGGGTCGTTCTTCGAGACCTGGCAGAAGCCCATCGGCATCGTGATCGTGATCGTCGGCGCCTTCGTGGTGCGCGGCGTGCTGCTGTTCGCCGTGCGAAGGCTCGTCGACCAGGTGGTCTCGGGCGTGAAGAAGAAGCAGAACGTCACCGACACGCAGGCACTCGTGGCCTCGCCCCTGGCTGCGGTGCGGATCGTGCAGCGCACGCGCACCATCGGCACCGTCATGACCAACGTCATCAACGTGACCGTGGTGATCGTGGCGATCATCCTGGTCGTCACCATCATCGACCCGAACATCATCGGCTCGCTCGCACTGCTCACGGCCGCGCTCGGCGCCGGCCTCGGTTTCGGGGCGCAGAACATCGTCAAAGACGTGCTGAACGGCCTGTTCATGGTGTTCGAAGACCAGCTCGGCGTGGGCGACGTGGTCGACCTGGGGCCCGCGACCGGTGTGGTGGAGGCCGTCGGCATCCGCATCACCCAGGTGCGCGACGTGAACGGCACGCTGTGGTTCGTGCGCAACGGCGAGATCCTGCGGGTGGGCAACATGTCGCAGGGCTGGTCGCGCGTCATCATCGACCTGGCCATCCCCTACGATTCCGACATCGACGCGGTGGAAGGCCGGATGCTCGAGGTGGCGGTGGCGATGGCCGCCGAACCGAAGTGGCGTTCGCGCATCATCGAGAAGCCCGAGGTGTGGGGTCTGGAGTCGATCTCGGCCGAAGCGCTGGTCATCCGGCTCGTCATGAAGACCCGCACCTCGGCGAAGGACGATGTGGCCCGCGACTTGCGCATCCGGTTGAAGCGCGCGCTCGACGAGATGCACGTGACGCTGCCCTCGCTCAACACCGTCGTGCTCTCGGGCTTCGAGGGCGCCGCGAGCGTGAAGGGCGCGCGGCCGCCGAAGACGAAGCCGATCCCCACCAGCACCGCCGCGACGACGCCGCCGAAGAAGAGCTCGCGTTCTGCGCGCTCCGCGCCGTCGACCCCCGCAGACCCCAGTGACCCCGCCGAGTAGGAGCAGCGTGATCGAGCTCACCCCCAAGGTTCCCGAGAACCCGTTCTACGATCAGATCGGCGGCCACCCGACGTTCGTGGCGCTGGTGCAGAAGTTCTACGAGGGCGTGGCCACCGACCCCGTGCTCGCGCCGATGTACCCGGCCGACGACTGGGACGGCGCCATCCGCCGGCTGACACTGTTTCTCGAGCAGTACTGGGGCGGCCCCGGAACCTACAGCGAGGAGCGCGGGCACCCGCGGCTGCGCATGCGCCACAACCCGTTCAAGGTCAACCCGGATGCGCGCGACCGCTGGCTCGCACACATGCGGGTGGCCGTCGACTCGATCGAGTTGTCGCCCGCCGACAGAGATCTGCTGTGGGGTTACCTCGAGCGGGCCGCGCATGCCATGGTGAATACCTTCGACGAGTGAGCGCCGCCGCCTGACATCGGCCGCGACCGCCCGCCGACGGGTCAGGTGAACCGGACGAAGGGGTCGCGGTGGCGGTGCAGGAGACGACGGACGTCGTGGTGGTGGGCGCAGGGCTCGCGGGGCTCGTGGCGGCCTGCGAGGTGCTCGACGCGGGGCGCCGGGTGACCGTGCTCGAACAGGAGCCGGCGGCCTCGCTCGGCGGGCAGGCGTGGTGGTCGTTCGGCGGCATCTTCTTGGTCGACAGCCCCGAGCAGCGGCGGATGCGCGTGCGCGACTCGCTGGAGCTCGCCCGGCAGGACTGGCTGGGCAGCGCGGCGTTCGACCGCCCCGAAGACTCGTGGGGCTCTCGCTGGGCGGAGGCGTATCTGCAGTTCGCCGCGGGCGAGAAGCGGGCCTGGCTGCACTCGCTCGGGGTGCGGTTCTTCCCCGTGGTGGGCTGGGCCGAGCGCGGCGGCGGCGTCGCGACGGGGCACGGCAACTCGGTGCCGCGCTTCCACATCACGTGGGGCACCGGGCCGGGGGTACTCGAGCCGTTCGTGGCGCGCTTTCGGCGAGGTGTCTCGGAGGGGCGGGCCCGCATCCTGCACCGTCACCGGGTCGACGAACTCGTGGTGAGCGCAGGACGGGTGACCGGTGCACGCGGGGCGGTGCTGGCGGAGAGTTCGGCGGCGCGGGGCGAGGCCAGCTCGCGCGAGGAGACGAGGTCGTTCGAGGTGACGGCGGGGGCCGTGGTGGTGGCGTCGGGCGGGATCGGCGGGGCCCACGATCTCGTGCGGCACTACTGGCCGTCGCGGCTCGGGAAGCCGCCGCGGCACCTGCTGAGCGGGGTGCCGGCGCACGTCGACGGGCGGATGCTCGGCATCAGCGAGCAGGCCGGGGCGCGTCTGGTGAACACCGACCGCATGTGGCACTACACCGAGGGCATCGAGAACTACGCGCCGGTGTGGGAGAGGCACGGCATCCGCATCCTGCCCGGGCCCTCGTCGCTGTGGCTGGACGCGACGGGGGCGCGGCTGCCGGTGCCGCTGTTCCCGGGCTTCGACACTCTCGGCACGCTGGAGCACCTCATGGCCACCGGGCACGAGCACAGCTGGTTCGTGCTCACGCAGGCGATCATCGAGAAGGAGTTCGCGCTCTCGGGGAGCGAGCAGAACCCCGACCTCACGGGCAAAGACCTGCGGCTGCTGGCGCAGCGCGTGCGTCCGGGCGCTCCCGGGCCGGTGGAGGCTTTCAAGGAGCGGGGGCGTGACTTCGTGGTGGCGCCGTCGCTGCCCGAGCTGCTGCACGGCATGTCGGCACTCGACGACACCGGCGTGCTCGACCCGGCCCGGGTGACGCGGGAGGTGTACGCGCGCGACCGGGAGATCGCGAACCGGTTCACGAAGGATGCGCAGGTGACGGCGCTGCGCGGGGCCCGGGGGTATCTCGGGGACAAGCTGATCCGGGTGGCGAGACCGCACCGGCTGCTCGACCCGGCGGCGGGGCCGTTGATCGCGGTGAAGCTGCACATCCTCACCCGCAAGACGCTCGGCGGGGTGCAGACCGATCTGTCGGGGCGGGCGCTCGGGGCCTCCGGCGAACCCGTGCCAGGGCTGTACGCCGCCGGCGAGGCGAGCGGCTTCGGGGGCGGCGGCGTGCACGGGTACCGGGCGCTCGAGGGCACGTTCCTCGGTGGGTGCCTCTTCTCGGGGCGGGCGGCGGGGCGGGCCGCTGCGCGGGCGGTCTGAGCGCAACCACCTGGGCGCGCGCCTCCCGCCCACCCCCTACCCCGTGCATCCCTCACCCCGTGCCCGGCGCCCCGCGTGGGCGCACCGGGACTCAGACGCGCGCGAGCACGTGGCCGCGGCGGGTGGTGAGCCGCAGCCAGGGCCCGGAGACGAAGACCGAGACGGGGTCGTCGGGCTTCACGAACCCGAGGCTGACGGCGGCGAATGCGGTGCCGGAGGGGATGGGAGGGAGCTCGGGGTCGCCGAGCGGCAGGGGCCTCCCCCACACCTCGGAGCGGACCCGGTGCACGACGTGCTCTCCGGGGTCGGCGGGCACCGTCGCGGCGACCTCGGCGATCCCGTCGGCGGCGCTGGTCTCGAGCACGGAGGGGTCGAACGACCCGATGCGCTGCCAGCCTCCACGTGGGGGGCTGATGCCCGCCCAGGCGATGCCGCCCTCGGCCGGAGGGAGCGGCACCTCGATCGGGCCGCCGTGCGAGTTGCTGAGGAGCGAGGTCTGGGCCAGACGGTCGAGCAGGGGGCGGATGCCGACCAGCGTGTCGAACGCCTCGGCGGAGCCCAGGGCGAAGGTGCGCAGCCCCAGCACCGTGGGGGCGTCGTCGAGGAGGCCACGAGGGGTGAGGGCGGCGGTGTAGGCGGCCAGCACACCCATGCCACCGATCAGCCGCACGGAGCCGTTGTCGATGCGCGCGGCACGCCCGAGGTACACCTTGAGGTCGCCGAGCGAGGCGGCGTCGATGAGGCTGAGCGGCTGGTCCATGGCTGCTGTCTAAACTACTTCACAGCACCCGCACATCGGAGAAAGCCATGCCAGACCCCCTCGCCGGATTCCTCACCACCCTCGACCTCGTCGACACCGGTGCCCGCACGAGCGAGGACATCTTCACGGGCCCCTCGCAGTGGATGCCGCACGGCCGCGTCTTCGGCGGTCAGGTGCTGGCGCAGGCGCTCGTGGCGGCCATCCGCACCGTCGATCCCGATCGCGTGGTGCACTCGCTGCACGGCTACTTCCTGCGCCCCGGCGACTCCACCCAGGGCATCACCTTCGCCGTCGACCGCCTTCACGACGGGCGGTCGTTCTCCACCCGGCGCACCCAGGCCTATCAGAACGGCGTGCCCATCCTCTCGGTCATCCAGTCGTTCCAGGTCGAAGACGAAGGATTCGAGCACCAGGTCGAGATGCCCGCCGGTCTTCCCGAGCCCGAGTCGCTGCCGAGCGCCGTCGAGGTGCTGTCGGCTGTCGATCATCCCGTCGCCCGCACCTGGGCGGAGGAACGAGCCTTCGACATGCGGCACGTGCCGTCGCCGCTGTACTTCTCGGTGGAGGGCGAACGGGTCGCCCACCAGGCGGTGTGGCTGCGTGCGCTCGGCCGGCTCCCCGACGACCCGAACATCCACCGCGCGGCCCTCGCCTACGCCAGCGACTACACCGTGCTCGAGCCCGTCATGCGCCGGCACGGCGTGGCCTGGGCGCGGCCCGATCTGAAGCTCGCGAGCCTCGACCACGCCATGTGGTGGCACCGTTTCGCTCGCGCCGACGAGTGGCTGCTCTACACGCAGCGCTCCCCCAGCGCCAGCGGTGGCCGGGGTCTGGCGTTCGGCGAGATCTACGACCGCGGCGGGCGCCTCATCGCCTCGGTGGCTCAGGAGGGCATGGTGCGCGCCGGCGCACGGTGACCGGATGCGCGGCGCCGTTCTCAGGTGCGTCGGCGCCCAGCCCCGCGGGTTCACGCCCGGCGGCGGAAGGTGAGCGGGGCGTCGAGATACGGCTCCCACGCGGCCCGCTCGTGCGGCAGGATGCGCCGCGGCCGGTCGGTGACCGCGTCGACGAGCACCAGGGTGGTGGAGGCCTTCACGTAGGTGTTCTGAGGCTGGGTGCCGACGGGGTCTTTGATCTCGTAGTACACGTCGAGGCTGGCACCGCCGAGATGCCCGATCCACAGTTCGACGTCGATCGGCTGCCGGATGTAGGGCATCGACCGCACGTACTCGATCTCCTGACGCGAGATGACGCTCTTGGTGTCGGCCGCGGGGCCGGCATCGATGACCGCGGTGCTCCACTCCGCCTGCGAGGGGTCGGTGAGGTCGCCGTCCACCCAGAATGCGAACACCCTCGCCTCTTCCAGGATCTTCAGCATCGAGGCGTTGTTGACGTGCCCGTAGGCGTCGAGGTCCGACCAGCGCAGCTGGATCGGCACGTGCAGTCGCATGGCGCGCCTGGTCAGTCGCGCGTGAGCTTGCGGTAGGTGGAGCGGCCGGGCTTCGTGGCGTCGGGGCCGAGACGCTCGATCTTGTTCTGCTCGTAGGCCTCGAAGTTGCCCTCGAACCAGTACCAGTTCGCCGGGTCGTCCTCGGTGCCCTCGTAGGCCAGGATGTGCGTGGCGATGCGATCGAGGAACCACCGGTCGTGGGTGATGACCACGGCGCAGCCGGGGAACTCGAGCAGCGCGTTCTCGAGGCTGCCGAGCGTCTCGACGTCGAGGTCGTTGGTGGGCTCGTCGAGCAGGAGCAGGTTGCCGCCCTGCTTCAGGGTGAGAGCGAGGTTGAGGCGGTTGCGCTCACCGCCCGAGAGCACGCCGGCCTTCTTCTGCTGGTCGGGACCCTTGAACCCGAAGGTCGAGACGTAGGCGCGCGCCGGGATCTCGGTCTTGCCCACCTGGATGTAGTCGAGCCCGTCGGAGACGACCTCGAACAGGGTCTTGTTGGGGTCGATGCCGCCGCGCGACTGGTCGACGTAGGAAATGTCGACCGTCTCGCCGATCTTGAGCGTGCCGCCGTCGAGGGGCTCCAGGCCGACGATGGTCTTGAACAGGGTCGACTTGCCGACACCGTTCGGGCCGATGACACCGACGATGCCGTTGCGCGGCAGGGTGAACGACAGGTCGTCGATGAGCACGCGCTCCCCGAACCCCTTGTGCAGCTTGGTGGCCTCGATCACCTGGGCGCCGAGGCGGGGGCCCACCGGGATCTGGATCTCTTCGAAGTCGAGCTTGCGGGTGCGCTCGGCCTCGGTCACCATCTCCTCGTAGCGGGCGAGACGGGCCTTCGACTTGGCCTGGCGGCCCTTGGCGTTGCTGCGCACCCAGTCGAGCTCTTCGGAGAGACGCTTGGCGAGCTTGGCGTCTTTCTTGCCCTGCACCTCGAGCCGCTCGCGCTTCTTCTCGAGGTAGGTGGAGTAGTTGCCCTCGTAGGGGTACAGACGTCCGCGGTCGACCTCGGCGATCCACTCGGCCACGTGGTCGAGGAAGTACCGGTCGTGGGTCACGGCCAGCACAGCCCCGTGGTACTGCTTGAGGTGCTGCTCGAGCCAGAGCACGCTCTCGGCGTCGAGGTGGTTGGTGGGCTCGTCGAGCAGCAGGAGATCGGGCTTCTGCAGCAGCAGCTTGCAGAGCGCCACGCGACGCTTCTCACCACCGGAGAGGTTCTTCACCTCGGCGTCGGCGGGAGGCGTGCGCAGGGCGTCCATGGCCTGCTCGAGCTGCGAGTCGAGGTCCCACGCGTCGGCGGTGTCGATCTCCTCCTGCAGCGTGCCCATCTCGGCGAGGAGGGCGTCGAAGTCGGCGTCCGGCTCCGCCATCGCGGCGCTGATCTCGTTGAAGCGGTCGAGCTTGCCCTTGATCGGGCCGACGCCCTCCTGCACGTTCTCGAGCACCGTCTTCGACTCGTCGAGCTCCGGCTCCTGCATGAGGATGCCGACGGTGAACCCGGGCGTGAGCTTCGCCTCGCCGTTCGACGGGGTGTCGAGGCCGGCCATGATCTTGAGGATGGTCGACTTTCCTGCCCCGTTGGGGCCGACCACGCCGATCTTCGCGCCGGGCAGGAACGCCATGGTCACGTCGTCGAGGATCAGCTTGTCGCCCACCGCTTTGCGGGCGCGCACCATCGAGTAGATATATTCGGCCATGTCACCAGTCTATGGGCCGGGTCTGCCCGATCAGGCACGTGCCGGTGCCCAGAACGGGCGCGACGATGCTGCTGTACTCGCCGTGCCCGTACTGCCCGATGAGGCATTCCTCGCCCCAGCGCACCGAGAACTGGATCGAGTCGGCCGCCACTCCCACGGTGGTGACGTCGGGGGTGACCTGCATCGCCGCGATGTCGAATCCGCTCGAGCGCAGGGCGCTCGTGAACTCGACACCGCCGGCATCGGGGTTGCCCGTCAGGACGGCCTCGTTGGTCTGGTCGAAGAACGGCTTGTTGGCCTCTGCATCGCCCTCCGGCAGGAGGACCGCGGCGGGAGCGGCCGACGAGGTCGGAGTGCCGGTCGCCTCGGGCGACCCGGTGGCCGGAGCCTCATCGCCCGTGGAGGCGACGCATCCTGCGAGCATCAGAACCGCGGCGAGCGCCGCGGGTACGAGGTGCCTGGTGCGCATTCCCACCCTTGTCTTCCGTGGATCGTCGGTCTTCCGTGGATCGTCGTCGGCCTCCCGCCGGGAGCCTCCCTGAGTGTAGTTCGTGCTGCTGGCGATCTCCCTCAGAACGGCAGCAGCTCCTCCGCCGGCTCCCGATCGCCGGACCCCGGCAGCTCGGAGGGTTCGTCTCCCGCGTCGGCAGAGCCACCCCCGATCGCCGC
Organism: Herbiconiux moechotypicola; assembly: GCF_024979255.1. Classification (GTDB taxonomy): domain Bacteria; phylum Actinomycetota; class Actinomycetes; order Actinomycetales; family Microbacteriaceae; genus Herbiconiux; species Herbiconiux moechotypicola. Next base: position 286,918 of record NZ_JANLCN010000004.1, on the reverse strand, counting down.
ATCGTCGAGGCGCTCCGGGAACGAGCCGGAGACCGACTCACCCTCCGCGCCGCCACCCGGGTTCGGCGTGCTGGGGATGACCTTCGTGAACGAGCTCGTGCCCCAGGAGAGGTCGTGCCCGACGGCGTCGGCCTCGAGCTCGACGGCGATGCCCGTCTTCTCCCCGCTCTCCCAGTGACGCACCCGGAGGCGCCCGGAGACCACCACCCGCTGACCAAGGGAGAGCGAACTCAGGATGTTGACGGCGAGGTGCCGGAAGGCCGACACGCTGTACCAGTTGGTGTCGGCGTCGACCCACTTGCCGAGCGTCTTGTCGTAGCGGCGCTGACTCGACGCGAGGCGGAAGCTCGCGATGTCGAGCCCGCCGGAGGTGACGATGTGCCGGGGCGGCGTGGCGACGGTTCCGGTGATGGTGATGAGATCGGGCATGGTCTGCTCCTTGAGTGCGGTGTTCGGATGATGACCCGAGTGTGCGCCGCACCGGCGGGAACGGAGAACGCCCGATCGCTCATCTGTGGATGACCGACCGGGCGTTCGAGGCTGTGCAGGAGGAGTCAGGCCGCCTTGATGTACTTCGCGTAGGCCTTGCGCACCTTGTTGACCTTCGGCAGTGCCACGGCCATGCAGTACCCCTGACCGGGATTCTTGGCGAAGAAGTCCTGGTGGTACTCCTCGGCGCGGTAGAACTCGCCCAGCGGCTCGAGGGTGGTGACGATCCCGCCGTCCCACAGCTCGGCCGCGTGCTCGATCGCCGACTCGAAGAGCGCCTTCTGCGCGTCGCCGTCGTAGAACATGGCCGAGCGGTACTGGGTGCCGATGTCGTTGCCCTGGCGGTTGAGCTGCCGGGGATCGTGGAGGGTGAAGAACACGTCGAGGATCACCTCGGCCGGGATGACCGCGGGGTCGAAGGTCACGGCGACGGCCTCGGCCTGCCCGGTGGTGCCCGTGCACACCTGCTCGTAGCTCGGATTCGGCACCGTGCCGCCGGTGTAGCCCGACACCACGTCGTGCACGCCCTCGAGCGTGCGGTACACGGCATCGAGGCACCAGAAGCAGCCGCCTGCCAGAACGAAAGTCTCCATGGCCCCGAGTCTACGGCCGGATGCGCGGATCGATGTCGGTGGTGCACCGTACCGTTCCCGACATGACAACGGTTCACGCACATCCCGGCCTCCGCAGGGTGCGCGACGGCTACTGGCGGGTCGTCGCGCCGTCCGGCATCCTCCTCGGCTACGTCGAGGAACTTCCCTCCGCCGACGGCCCCCGCTTCTCGGCCGGCCGTCTGCTGCCCCGCACCACCAGGGTCGTGCCGGTCGGCGAGTTCTCCTCGGCGCTCGATGCGGTGGAGTGCCTCCGGTGAACCCGCCGCGACTTCGTGCGACACGGCGGCGGCCTCACGGCTCACGCGCATCCCGGAGGTAGGGTGCCGCACATGGAATGGTGGAATGGATTCGCCCGCTGGCTGTACTCCTCCGACGGAGAGTACGTCGTCTCCGGGATCGTGCTGCCCGCAGCCGCGATCATCGTGGCCGGACTCATCGCGGCCTGGGTCGCGCACTCCTCGATCAAGCGCCTCCTCGCCAAGCACGACCGCGAGCTCAAGGTGTCGGCGATCGCCTCGCTCATCGACGCCGCAGAGCAGGCCTCGGTGTGGAACTCCCTCACCCCCCAGGAGCAGATCCTCGCCGACCGCGCCACCGGCCAGGCCGACATCCAGGTGCGACTCCTGCCCATCAAGGGCTCCGACGTCGCGGCGAGCTGGGCCGCACACGCGCTGGCCGAGATGAAGCGCAACTCGGCCACCTTCGGCTACCAGGTCGAGCCCGCGGTCGTCGAGTTCCGCGACCGCCTGGTGGAGTGGCAGCACAGGCCGGGCCGCGCACGCCGCCTCTTCCAGGCCGACCTCGAGCGCTGGGCGGCGCAGTCGGCGTCGAGCGACACCGAGCTGCTCGCGCAGCAGGATGCGTGGGTCGCCCAGCAGCACCACGCCCAGTACGCGGCACCGGCGGAGACCACGCCCGCATCCACGGCCCCCGCGGCCTCGACGGCTGCATTCGCAGCGCCCGCCGCCACCGGCACGACGACCGCCGCTCTCGGTGGAGCACCGACCGCGCCGGTCACCTCCTCCACGGCGACCGCCCTGATGGAGCCCGCGGCTCCGCTGCCGCCCACCCACGAACCGCTGCCGACGGTGCAGCAGGTGGCGTCGGGCACGGGAAGCCGCGCGCGCGACCCGCACTCCGGTGCCGGAGACCTCGAGCTCACCACCGACCCGGCCGACGCCCGCGCCGTCGGCGAGCTCCACCCCCCGGTGAACGCCTTCCCGCCTCGCGGCAGCAACGACTGACCATCCGAGTCGGCGACGCGCTCCATCGATGCCGAGCGGGCGCGCGTAGTACGCTGACCAGGTCGCCCCTGTAGCTCAGTGGATAGAGCACCGGCCTTCTAATCCGTTTGTCGCTGGTTCGAATCCAGCCAGGGGCACCGACATGTGGCCGTCAGGATCAGGCTCCGGCGAGCGCCACGATCCCCACGACGACCGACACCACCGCGATCAGCAGCGAGATGCCGATCAGCACCGCGTGCACGATGAGGAACGGCGTCGGCTTGCCGGAGGCATCCCGAGCCCGTTCGTCGCGGTTCACGCGCTTGAAGAACTGGGGCCACACGATGAAGTTCCAGGCGGCGTTGACGAAGAGCAGGATGGCGAGTGTGAGGATCATCGCCGCCAGTCTAGAGACCCACCGCCACAGCTCGCCGACCATCAGACTTAGACTCGGGACATGAGTTCAACATCGGATCGCCTCGTCTGGATCGACTGCGAGATGACGGGGCTCGATCTCGAGGTCGACGAGCTGGTCGAGGTGGCGGTCGTCGTGACCGACTCCGAACTGAACCTCCTCGACCCCGGGTTCAGCATCGTCATCAAGCCCGACGACTCGGCGCTGGAGCACATGAACGACTTCGTCACCAAGATGCACGAGTCGAGCGGGCTCTCGCTCGAGATCCCGAACGGCGTGAGCCTCGCCGACGCCGAGTACCAGGTGCTCGAGTACATCCTGAAGTTCGTTCCCGGTGTGCAGCAGGCCCCCCTCGCGGGCAACACCATCGGCACCGACCGCATGTTCCTCGCGAAGTTCATGCCCCGGGTCGACGGCCACCTGCACTACCGCAGCGTCGACGTGTCGTCGATCAAGGAACTCGCCCGCCGCTGGTTCCCGCGGGTGTACTTCAACGCCCCCGAGAAGGCGGGCGGACACCGGGCGCTGGCCGACATCCTGGAGTCGATCCGCGAGCTGGAGTACTACCGCAAAGCGGTGTTCGTGGGCGAGCCCGGCCCGAGCTCCGCCGAGCTCAAGATCATCTCCGCCGACGTGGTGGAGGAATTCGCGTCGCGGATGTAATAGAATGTTCTCTCGTTGCCCCGCAATCACGATTGCGAGGTGAACATGGTGGATATAGCTCAGTTGGTAGAGCGCTGGCTTGTGGTGCCGGATGTCGCGGGTTCGAGTCCCGTTATTCACCCCAATGGCGGTCAGGTAGAGGTGCGCCGGATGCTCGAACTCGACGCCGACTCGTTCGAAGAGCTGGTCTCGGCAGAACTCGACGAACTCCCTGACGAGATGCTCGACGGTCTCGACAACGTGGTGTTCGTGGTGGAGGACAGACCCGAGGACGGCTCGCTCGACCTTCTCGGTCTCTATGACGGCGTGGCCGTCACCGAACGCGGCCAGTACGGCTTCGGCGAGATGCCCGACCGCATCATCCTCTACCGCGAGCCGCTGCTGGCGCTGTGCCACGATCTCGACGAGCTCCGTGACGAGATCCACATCACCCTCGTACACGAGATCGCCCACTTCTACGGGATCGACGACGCGCGGCTGCACGAGCTCGGCTGGGCCTGAGCGCGCGCCTAGCCTTGACCCATGGCGAAATCCTCGGCAGCGCGCACCGCACTCCGGGTCGTGGGCATCACTCTCGGCGTGATCGTCATCCTCGGGGTCGGGGTCTACGGGCCGGCCACCCTCGTGGGCCCGCTTCCGGCGGCGACCGCGGTGGTCGCCGAGCTGCCCGCAGCCACGCCCGGCGGCATCACCCCTGTCGTGCCCGAGACCGGCGCGAGCGCGATCGTGGCCGACGTGGCCACCCCGGTGCTGGCCAGCGGAGGAATCACGGAGGCGGTTCCGATCGCCGGGGCGGCGAAGGTCATCACCGCCCTGGTCGTGCTCGCCGAACGCCCCCTGCTCGCGGGCAGCTCCGGCCCCGGGATCGCCATCACCGCCGAGGATGCGGCCGACTACACCCGCTACGTGGCCGAGAGCGCCCGGGCGGTGGCGGTGTCGGCCGGCGAGAGCTGGTCGCAGCGCGAGGTCATGCAGGCGATGCTCCTCGGCTCGAGCAACAACCACGCCGACCTGCTCGCCCGCTGGGCGTTCGGATCGGTCGACGCCTACCTCGATGCGGCCGGCGAGTGGCTCGCCGCACGCGGGCTGTCGAGCATCGAGCTGGTCGACGCCACCGGACTCGACGAGGCCGACGTGGGCACCGCATCCGATCTCGCCCGTATCAGCGCACTCGCGTTCTCCGAGGCCTCGATCGCCGAGATCATGGCGATGGACGACGCCGCGTTGCCGGGTGGCCGCTCCACCGACAATCTCGCCGCCTACGAACAGGATCTCGGCTACATCGGCGTCTCGCGCAGCTACACCGATCAGGCCGGTGTGTGCTTCCTCTTCGCGCTCGTTCCTCCCGGCTCCGGAGAGGCGGCCGACGGGAGCGATGCACGTCTCTACGGCGCGTTCCTGCGCGAGCCCGACTGGGACACCCTCGACGGCGATCTGGCCGCCCTGGCCGCCTCGGCGGGCGGTGCGGTGACGGCGACGCCGGTGGTGACCGCCGGGCAGCGTTTCGTGACCTACACCGCGCCGTGGGGCGACACCGCACGCGCCGTGGCGGCGAGCACGGAGACGCAGCAGCTCTGGGTCTCGACACCCGTGGAGTACACGGTCGACGCGCAGACGATCAGCACGGGATCCGTCGGCGAATCGGTCGGCACGGTGACGGTCACGACGAGCGAGGGGACCGTCACCTCCCGTCTGGAGCTGGATGCGCGGATCGGCGACCCGGGCCCCCTGTGGCGGCTCACGCATCCGATACCCGTCATCGCCGCGTTCATCGAGTCACGCACCGACTGAGCAGCAGCGCGACCCGGTGCGGGGGGGGTCAGGTCGGGACGATCACTGTGGCCGACTCGCGAGGACGCTCGCGCCGGCAGAACCCCTGCCACTGCTGCTCCCACTCGTCCCAGTGCGAGGCGTAGAGCTCACCGTCGCGCTCGAGCGCTCGGCGCTTGCGCTCGGCGTCGCCGGTCTCCACCCAGATCGCCAGGTCGGCGAGCATCGCGGCGTCGCGGCTGAGCGCCCCGCATCCCTCGATCAGCACGGGGAGCCCGGGATCGAGCTCGTGCCACTCCGCGAGACGTGCGCCCGCCCAGTCGTAGCGCCGCCACCTCGGCACGCCTCCCGACCGCAGCGGCCCCAACAGCTCGTCGACGATGTGACGGCTCGCCTTCTCGAGGCCGCCCCACCCGGGATAGATGTCGTCGAGGTGCACCACCTGCGGCACGTCGGCTCCGGCCCAGCCGCCGGCGATGCGCTGCGCGAGCTCGGTCTTGCCCGACCCGCTCGGACCGTCGACGAGGATCACGACCACGGTCAGCCCACCACCAGACGGATCGCCCCGGTCGCGACCGACACGGCGAGGGCGATCCCGCCGATGAGGGCTCCCCCGGCGATGAGCAGCCACTCGCGCATCCCGAACTCCGACCTCCTGGCCCAGGTGCGGGGCGTGCCGCCCCCGAAACCACGCGCCTCCATGGCGGTCGCGAGCGTGCTGCCGCGGCGGATCGAGAGCACGAGCAGGGCGAACACCTGTCCGGCGACGCGGCGCACCCGGCCGGTGTCGGCCAGTCCGCGGGCCCTCCGTGCCAGCGCGAGCTGACGCCAGTCGTCGGTGAACAGACCGATCAGCCTGAGACCGGCCAGAGCACCGAGCACGAACCGGCTGGGCAGTCGCCAGAGCTGTGCGAGTCCGTCGGCGAGATCGGTGGGGTCGGTGCGGGCGAACAGCACCACCGCCGGCAAGCCGATGGCCAGGATGCGGAGGGTCGTCGCCACGGCGAGTCCGATGGAGCCGTCGGAGACGTGCAGCAGTCCGAACTGCCAGTAGGTGGTGCCGGACGGCGCGCCGTAGAGGAGCGTGGTGACTCCCGCCAGCGGGGCGGCGATCCAGATGGCGAGGGTACGCCGCGCCAGCGCGGGTGCGACCTCCCGGGCGGGGGCGGACGACGCGAGAATGCCCGCCGCGGCGATGGCCTCGAGCGCGAGCGCCACGCCGGCGGAGACGGGGTCGATGGTGACGATGAGGAGCGCACTCACCACGAGGGAGGCGACCAGGGCCGCGACCGGGTTGAGCCGCCGGCCTCGGGGGGTTTCAGGATGCGCGGGGTCGGCGGCAGGGGCCTCTGACTGCTGCGGGGCGACGGTCAGCTCGCGGTCGGCGACGGCGTCGAGGAAGGCACGGTCGTGCGTGACGGCGACCACCGCAGTACCCCGGTCGAGCAGTTCGCCGAGGAGCAGCACGAGCTCGGCCCAGGTGCGCGAGTCCTGCCCGAAGGTGGGTTCGTCGAGCACGAGCACGCGGGGTCTGGCGACGAGCGCCGAGGCCACCGAGAGCCGGCGTTTCTCACCGCCGGAGAGCGTGTAGGGGTTGACGTCGAGCAGGGGCTCGAGCCGCAGGCGGGAGGCGGCGTCGGCTACCCGGGCATCCCGTTCCGCTGCGGGGAGCCCGAGCGCGCGGAGGCCCGCCTCGAGCTCGGCGCGCACGGTGCCGGCCACGAACTGGTGCTCGGGGTCTTGGAACACGACGCCGACGCGCGTGAGCACCTGGCGCGACGTCCAGGCGGCCGGATCTGCCGGAGCGGGCCGGCCGGCGGCCGTCGCGTCGTGCCGCAGCGCGTCCGTCGCCTCGATCCGTCCGGAGGCGACGGGCAGGAGGCCCGCGAGGGTGAGCGCCAGAGTGCTCTTGCCCGCGCCGTTGGCACCGGTGACGGCGAGCGCCTCTCCCTCCGTCAGTTCGAGGTCGCCGATCAGTGAACGGCGGGCGTTCTCGTCGCGAGCCACCACGAGGTCATGCGCGGTGAGGAGGGTCTCCCCGCCTGGTGCTGATGCGGTGCGCACCGGTCGGCGCCCGTGGAGCGGATCGATGCCCGGCACCCACACCCCCTCCGCGGCCAGCCGGTCCCCGTGCTCGCGGAGCACCTGCTCCGCGGGGCCGTCGGCGAGGAGTCCCCCGCCCGCCCCCAGGACGATCACGCGGTCGATCTGGTCGAGCCAGGTCGCGACACGGTGCTCGATCACCACGAGGGTGGCGCCGGTGTCGCGCACGACCCGGCCCACCGCATCCGTCACCTCGAGCACCCCCGCCGGGTCGAGGTTCGCGGTGGGTTCGTCGAGCAGGAGCACGCCGGGTCGCATGGCGAGCGCCCCGGCCAACGCGAGTCGCTGCTTCTGCCCACCGGAGAGCTGCGTGGTGGGACGGTCGAGCGGCAGGTCGAGGCCCACGGCGGCCAGCGCCGCCGTCACCCGGGGCCAGATCTCGTGGGGCGGCACGCCGAGGTTCTCGCAGCCGAAGGCGATGTCGTCACCGAGACGGTCGAGCACGACCTGCGCCTCGGGGTCCTGCAGCACGAGGCCCGTACGCCCGCGGACCTCACGAGGGTCGGCGTCACCCACCCGGAGCGACCCCTCCTCCTCGCCCTCGTCGGCGCCGCCGAGCACGCCGGCGAAGGCGTGCAGGAGCGTGGACTTGCCCGCCCCGGAGGCGCCGAGCAGCAGGACACGCTCACCGGGCTCGATCGCGAGATCGAGCCCGCGCTGCGCCCAGCTGGCGCGCCCGGCGTGGCGCCACCCCCAGCCCTCGGCGGTGAGGCCGAGGGCCGGGGTGGCCGGAAGGCCGGGCACGGACGCGCTGCCCGTGCCCGCATCCGTCGCCGTCACGACCGCGCCGCGGCCTCTCGGCCGGAGGCGAACCGGTTGAGTGCTCCGGTGCGCGCCAGCGCTCGCGCCAGCAGCCACGAGAGCAGGCCGGCCACGATCGCCCCGCCGATGACACCGCAGACGATGTAGATGGTGTGGAAGGCGCCCGACGCGCCCGGGTACCAGAGGATGGAGTCGTTGATGCCCATGGCGAGACCCGCGCCGGCGCCCGCCAGCACCGCCACATACACGCGGTAGTTGGCGTAGAGGAACGCCGCGAACACGATCTCGGCCCCGAGGCCCTGCACGAGCCCTGACACGAGGGTGAGCGGGCCCCACTGGGTTCCCACGAGCGCCGAGACGGTGGCGGCCACGAGCTCGGTGAACAGGGCGGCACCGGGCTTTCGCACAATGAGTCCGCCGAGCACTCCGGCGAACAGCCAGACGCCGCCGACGAGCGACTGCGCACCCGGCAGCAGCGCCTCGAGCGGGGTGCTGAGGGGTGAGTAGGTGAGGTTCCAGACCCAGAAGACGAGTCCGGATGCGACGCCGATCACGCTGGCGACGACGATATCGACGACCCTCCAGCGGTAGCTGCGGCGTCGGGCGGTGGGTCGGGGCGATGCGCCCCGGGTGGATGCGGTGGTGTGCACTGGTCGTGCCCTTTCAGTCGGTGGAAGGGGCACGGGTTCGCCTCAGGTCTGGACGACGCGGCGTTCACGTGGTGCTCGAACGTCGCGACGGCCACACGCGTGGCGTCGAGATGCCTCCCTGCGCTGGCATGATCCAGATCAGGTTCGACGGTCGAAGGTTGAGAACCTTCCTCTCAGCCCGGCTCACCGGACTCCCGTGTGCGACCGAGTATAGCCCGCCGCTACTTCTTGAGCGCGCGCACGAACCGCGCGAGCGCCCAGCCCGTGGTGCAGATCACGGGGATGGAGACGGCGAGCAGGGCGATGAGGTTCGGCTCGAAGGCCGCCTTGCCGTCGGGGCCGCTCACGTAGGCGCCGATCGGGATGCTCACGCCACCGCCACCGAAGCCCTCGCCGCCGGCGTCGCCTGCGCCGATCTTCTTGTCGGTGGCTCCGGGCGAGGAGGCCTTGCCGTTGCCGCCGCCGAAGCCCGCCCACACGAGCGCGACGGGCACGAAGGTCGCGCCGTCGATCTCGACCGGGGCGCCGTACGCCGCGTTCACCCCGATCGAACGGGTCGCGTCGGACAGGGTCTCCACGAGGTCAGCCATGGCGCCAGGGTACCGCGAACGGTCCTCCACAGACAGCCCCTCCCGGCGAGTTGTGCACAGATGTCCGGCGCCCCTCGCGCCCGGTTCGGAACCGGGTACGGTGGGCTCAGAAATGACAGGAGATCAGATGCAGACCTGGCCAGGATCGGCCTACCCGCTCGGCGCCACCTACGACGGGAGCGGCACGAACTTCGCCCTCTTCAGCGAGGTCGCCGAGCGCGTCGAGCTGTGCCTGATCGACGACGCCGGCATCGAGACACGAGTCGAGATCACCGAGGTCGACGCCTATGTGTGGCACGCCTATCTGCCGCAGGTGCAGCCGGGGCAGCGTTACGGCTACCGGGTGCACGGGCCGTACGACCCCGAGAAGGGGCAGCGCTGCAACCCCAGCAAGCTGCTGCTCGACCCGTATGCGAAGGCCACCTGCGGGGTGATCGACTGGGACCAGTCGCTCTTCTCCTACACCTTCGGCGACCCGGATTCCCGCGATGACGACGACTCCGCGTCGCACATGCTGCTCGCCGTGGTGATCAACCCGTTCTTCGACTGGTCGGGCGACAGGCGGCTGCGCTACCCCTACAGCCAGAGCGTCATCTACGAGGCCCACGTGAAGGGGCTCACCGAACTGCACCCCGACGTGCCCGAAGAGCAGAGGGGCACCTACGCCGGCATCGCGCACCCCAAGGTGATCGAGCATCTGCTCAAGCTGGGTGTCACCGCCGTCGAGCTGATGCCGGTGCACCAGTTCGTCAACGACAACACCCTGCTCGAGAAGGGCCTCAGCAACTACTGGGGCTACAACACGATCGGTTTCTTCGCCCCGCACAGCTCCTACTCCTCCACCGGCGACCGCGGGCAGCAGGTGCAGGAGTTCAAGGGCATGGTGAAGTCGCTGCACGCGGCCGGCATCGAGGTGGTGCTCGACGTGGTCTACAACCACACCGCCGAGGGCAACCACCTGGGGCCCACCCTCTCCTTCAAGGGCATCGACAACGCCGCCTACTACCGCCTCGTCGACGACGATCCGCGGTACTACATGGACTACACCGGCACCGGCAACTCGCTCAACGTACGCCACCCGCACGCCCTGCAGCTCATCATGGACTCGCTGCGCTACTGGGTCACCGAGATGCACGTCGACGGCTTCCGGTTCGACCTGGCGTCCACCCTCGCACGCGAGTTCTACGACGTCGACCGCCTGTCGAGCTTCTTCGAGCTCGTGCAGCAAGACCCGATCGTGTCGCAGGTGAAGCTCATCGCCGAGCCCTGGGATGTGGGCCCGGGTGGCTATCAGGTCGGCAACTTCCCACCGCAATGGACTGAGTGGAACGGCAAGTACCGCGACACGGTGCGCGACTTCTGGCGGGGCGAGCCCTCCACCCTCGGCGAGTTCGCGAGCCGGTTCACCGGCTCGGCCGACCTGTACGAGCGCGACGGGCGGCGGCCCGTGGCATCGATCAACTTCGTCACGGCGCATGACGGCTTCACCCTGCGCGACCTGGTGAGCTACAACGAGAAGCACAACGACGCCAACGGCGAAGACAACGCCGACGGGGAGTCGTTCAACCGCTCCTGGAACTGCGGCGTGGAAGGGCCCACCGACGACCCGGGCGTGCTGACCCTGCGGGCGCGCCAGCAACGAAACTTCCTCGCCACGCTGTTTCTCTCGCAGGGGGTTCCCATGCTGCTCCACGGCGATGAGCTGGGCCGCACCCAGGAGGGCAACAACAACACCTATGCGCAGGATTCTCCACTCACGTGGGTGCACTGGGACACCGAAGACCTCCCGCTGGTCGAGTTCACCGCCGCGGTGCTGCGTCTGCGCAAGGAGCACCCCACCTTCCGCCGCAGCCGCTTCTTCGACGGCCGTCCGGTCAAGCGCGAGGAGGGGCAGCCGCTGCCCGACATCGTGTGGCTGAACTCCGACGCGAGCGAGATGCAGCCCGAGGAGTGGGACTCTCCGCTCTCCCGGGCGGTCGGGGTGTTCTTGAACGGCGAGGGCATCCGGGCACGCGGGGCACGCGGTGAGGTGCTGACCGACGTGCATTTCCTGCTCTACTTCAACGCCCACGACGAAGACCAGGAGTTCACGCTCCCGTCGTCGGAGTATGCGGAGTCGTGGGACGTCGTGATCGACACCGCGGGCGGTGCGGCCGACTCCGAGCCGTTCGCGGCCGGTTCCGCGCTCACCGTGGTGGGCCGTTCCCTACAGGTGCTGCGGTTCCACTCCGAGCCCGACCCGGAGCCCGACCACTCGGTCGCCGCGTCGCTCACCGCGCAGGCCGACAGCAGCGCGGTCGTCGCACCGTCGACACCGACGGTGGTGTGACCGTGCGGATACCTCGTTCCACCTACCGCCTGCAACTCACGGCCGACTTCACGCTGTGGGATGCAGCGAGGCTGGTGCCCTACTTGCAGCGACTCGGGGTCGACTGGGTCTACCTCTCTCCGATCCTGCAGTCGACCGAGGGGTCGACCCACGGTTACGACGTCACCGACCACTCGCGCATCGACGTGGCCCGCGGCGGTGCGGAGGGGCTCGCCGCGCTCTCCGAAGCGGCCCATGACGCGGGCCTCGGGGTGCTGGTCGACATCGTGCCGAACCACGTGGGCGTGGCCGAGCCCGCCCAGAACCCGTGGTGGTGGAACCTCCTGAAACACGGTACGGCCTCGCGGTACGCGGAGGCGTTCGACGTCGACTGGGATTTCGGAGCAGGCAAGGTGCGGCTTCCTGTACTGGGCGACGACTCGCTGGAGGCGCTTCAGGTACTCAGACCCGACGGTTCCGTCGGACCTGGTCATGAGGCCGGGGAGCCTGTGCTGGCTTACTACGAGCACCTCTTCCCGATCGCTCCGGGTACCGCCGACGACGGCGCCACTCCCCAGATCGTCCATGGTCGCCAGAACTACGAGCTGATGAACTGGCGCCGCGAGAGCGACGAGCTGAACTATCGCCGGTTCTTCGCCGTCTCGTCACTCGCCGCCGTGCGGGTCGAGGAAACCTGGGTGTTCGACGAGTCCCACGCCGAGATCGGGCGCTGGTTCAGAGAGGGTCTCGTCGACGGACTCCGGGTCGATCATCCCGACGGGCTCGCCGACCCCGGTGGCTACCTCGAGCGACTGGAGGAGCTGACGGGTGGTGCGTATGTGCTCGTCGAGAAGATCCTCGAGGGCGGAGAAGCGTTGCAGCCGGACTGGCGTACGGCGGGCACCACGGGGTACGACGCCCTGGCCATCATCGATCGTCTTTTCGTCGATCCCGACGGCGAGGCGGGTCTCGACCGGATCGACGCGCAGCTGCGCGAGGAGTCCGGGCTGCCGACGACCGGATATCGCGAGATGATCCACGAGACCAAGCGGGCCGTCGCCGACGGCATCCTGCGCTCAGAGGTGCGCCGGATCGTGCGGGAGATCGAGAGATCAGAATCCACGCCGCCCGGCGCATCCACCTCGGCACTCGACGACGCCGTCGCCGAGCTCCTCACGAGCTTCCCGGTCTACCGCTCGTACCTCCCGGCCGGGCGCGACCACCTCCAGCTGGCACTCCAGCTCGCCGTGCGATCACGACCCGATCTCGAGCCGCTGTTGACCGAGACGGCGGAGGTGCTGGGTCGCGAGGGGCATCCGGCGGCCACACGTTTTCAGCAGACCTCCGGCATGGTGATGGCGAAGGGCGTGGAGGACACGGCCTTCTACCGGTACACCAGGCTGACCTCCCTCACCGAGGTGGGTGCCGAGCCCGATCGCTTCTCGGTGACGCCGGATGACTTTCACGCCGAGCAGGTGCGGCGGCTCGAGATGCTGCCCCACTCGATGACGACGCTGTCCACACACGACACCAAGCGATCCGAAGACGTGCGGGCCCGCATCAGCGCCCTGTCGGAGCTCGGCGACGGGTGGGGTGGCGCCCTCACCAAGCTGCGATCCCTGCAGCCCACCGGCGACGGCCCGTTCGACAACCTCCTCTGGCAGGCTCTCGTCGGCGCCTGGCCGCTCACGCGCGAGCGGGCCCAGGCCTACGCCGAGAAGGCAGCGCGCGAGGCCGGTGATTTCACCGGCTGGCTCGACCCCGACCAGGGGTTCGAGGCGGGGTTCCACCGCGCGATCGACGCGGCGTACGCCGACCCGATCGTCCGGGGACTGGTCGAGACCCAGCTGTCGCTCGTCGAGGCGGCCGGCCGCAGCAACAGTCTGTCGGCCAAGCTGGTGCAGCTCACGATCCCCGGCGTGCCCGACGTCTACCAGGGCACCGAGCTCTGGGACCTCTCACTCGTCGACCCCGACAACCGACGCCCGGTCGACTTCGATCTGCGGAGCGAGGCGCTGCGCACCCAAGACGCCGGCGAACTCCCCTCCATCGACGACGAGGGCGCGGTGAAACTCCTCGTGGTGTCGGCCGCCCTGAGGCTGCTGCGGGCCAGGCCGGAGCTCTTCACGGGCTACCGCCCGCTGCCGGGGCGTGGGGTGGCCTCCCACCATGTGGTGGCCTTCGACCGGGGCGGGGCGATCACCGTCGCCACACGACTTCCGATCACGCTGGCTCATCACGGTGGCTGGGACGACACGACGCTCGATCTCCCCGACACCCGCTCCGGCTACGCCGATGCCCTCACGGGCCGTGTCGTGGCCCCTGGAGAGGTGCGGGTGGCGGCACTTCTCGATCGCTATCCCGTCGCCCTGCTGCAACGCATCGACGACGAATCCTGACAGGGGAACCAGACACCATGACCGAACGCGACTTCGCCGTCTGGGCTCCGAAGCCCTCCCGTGTCGACCTCGTGTTGCGCGAACCCGATCGCACGATACCGCTCGTCGCCGGTGAAGACGGGTGGTGGAGTCCTGCGCCCGGGGCGGTGCTGTGGGAGCCCGGGATCGACTACGGCTACCTGCTCGACGGCGAGGGGCCCTACCCCGATCCGAGATCGCGCCGCCAGCCCGAAGGGGTCCACGGTCCTTCGCGCACTGTCGACGCCTCGACGTATGGCTGGCACGACGCCGACTGGGCCGGTCATCCCCTCGACACCGCGGTCGTCTACGAACTGCACGTCGGAACGTTCACGCCCGAAGGCACTCTCGACGCGGCACTCGAGCACCTGGCCCACCTGCGGTCCATCGGTGTGACCCACATCGAGCTGCTCCCCGTGAACGGCTTCAACGGCACGCACAACTGGGGGTACGACGGCGTGGACTGGTTCGCGGTGCACGAGCGCTACGGCGGGCCCGCCGCCTACCAGCGATTCGTCGACGTATGCCACCAGGAGGGCTTCGCGGTCATCCAAGACGTCGTCTACAACCACCTCGGCCCGAGCGGCAACTATCTGCCGTTGTTCGGCCCCTACCTCAGCGACGCCTCGCGCAACACCTGGGGCACCTCGGTCAACCTCGACCAGGAGGGCTCGGCCGCGGTGCGGCGGTTCATCCTCGACAACGCGCTGATGTGGCTGCGCGACTACCACGTCGACGGTCTGCGCCTGGATGCGGTGCACGCCCTGGTCGACGAGGGGCCCGTGCACCTGCTCGCCGAACTCGCGGCCGAGGTGGAGTCCCTGTCGGAGGAGACCGGCGTGCGCCGGACGTTGATCGCCGAGTCCGACCTCAACGATCCGATCATGTTCCGGGAGCGTGAGTCCGGCGGGTACGGGCTCGATGGTCAGTGGAGCGATGACTTCCACCATGCCGTGCACGTCAACCTCACCGGGGAGACCCAGGGTTACTATTCCGACTTCGACTCCGTGGCCGCGCTGGCGAAGGTGCTGACGCGAGGGTTCTTCCATGACGGCACCTACTCGAGCTTTCGCGGGCGCCTCCATGGAGTCGAGCTCGACCGGGCGCGGACGGCTCCGTGGCGCCTCGTCGTCGCCTCCCAGAACCACGATCAGATCGGCAACCGCGCCATCGGCGACCGGCTCCCGGCGAGCCTGGGCTCCGATGCACTGGGCATCGCGGCCGCGCTCACGTATCTCGGTCCGTTCACCCCGATGCTCTTCATGGGCGAGGAGTGGGCGGCCTCCACACCGTGGCAGTTCTTCACCTCCCACCCCGAACCGGAACTGGGCAGGGCCACCGCCGAAGGTCGCATCGCGGAGTTCGCACGGATGGGGTGGGACGAGTCGGTGGTCCCTGATCCGCAAGATCCTGCGACGTTCACGAACTCGAAGCTCGACTGGTCGGAGATCGGCGACGCCACCCAGCCGGAGCACGCCTCGGTTCTCGCCCTCTACCGCGAGCTCGCCCGGGTGCGGGCCACCCTTCCTCCGGGTGACGAGATTCGACTGAGCGACATAGTCGTCGAGTTCGACGAGGCCGAGCGCTGGCTGGTGCTGCGGCGACCGGGCGCGGTACTCGTGGTCAACCTCTCCGGCGAGCGGATCGAGCTCGCCCGTGTCGCTCCCGATGTGCTCGCGCTCCCGCTGGTGCTCGACACGCGCGCCGTGCTCGACTCGGGCGAGGGCAAGCCCCCGACCTCGAGCACGGGCGCGATGCCCGCAACCGTCGACCCGCTCTCGGTGCTCGTCGCACGGCCCTCCGACTGACTCACCCGAAAGGAGCCGGTGGGAGTCGGTGCGGCCGTGCCGACCGCAGCGGTCCCCGCTCCCAGGGGGCCTCGGGCACAGCCGCCGGCTGAGACCGCCGGAGGAGCACCCCGCTCAGTCGCGAACGCCGTTGCGCTCCGCGATCTCGGCACCACCGGGGGCACGCATGAGCGACGCGGGGCGAACCATGTCGGCACCGAATCGGGCGGCCACGCGGTCGAGTGTGACCTCCGCATCGCGCCACCCCTCCGAAGGAGTCACCTCGTCGGCCCAGAGCGCCGGCTGGTGCGTGATCGACCCCGCTACCGCGAGCTGCTCCACCCGCACTCCGATCAGCCGCACCGGTGTGCCCACCGACCACGCTCCTTCGAAGATGGAGAGCGCCTCGTCGTAGATGCGCTTGCCGAGATCGGTCGGCTCCGTCAGGGTGCGCGATCGGGAGATGGTGGTGAAGTCGGAGAACCTGAGCTTGAGCGCCACGGTGCGCCCGCTGAGCCCCGCCGCACGGAGCCGAGCGGCCACCCGGTTCGACTGCTGCAGCAACTCGCGCCGCAGGCTCTGCTCGGAGGTCTCGTCGAGGTCGAAGGTGCGCTCGTGCCCTACGCTCTTCTCCTGCGACACCGTCTCCACCCGCCGGTCGTCGATGCCGTTCGCGAGCTCGTGCAGACGGGTGCCTGCAGCCTCCCCCACGGCCGCGACGACCGTGCCGAGCGGGCTGGCCGCGAGGTCGCCGACCGTCATGAGACCGTAGCGCTCGAGGTGCTCCGCGGTCTTCGCACCGACGCCCCAGAGCGCGCGCACGGGCAGCGGATGCAGGTAGCCGAGCACCTCGGACTCGCGGATCACGAGCATCCCGTCGGGTTTCGCCCGCCCCGAGGCGAGCTTCGCCATGTACTTCGTGGGTGCGACGCCCACCGAACAGGTGAGCCCCGTCTCGCTCAGCACCCGCTCCCGCAGGCGCGCCGCGATCACGTCGGACTCGCCGAGCAGCCGCCGCGCCCCTGACACATCGAGAAACGCCTCGTCGATGCTGAGGGGCTCCACCAAGGGCGTCACTTCGCGGAACAACCCCATCACCCGCTTCGACGCGTCTCGGTAGCTCTGCATGTTGGGCGAGACCACGATCGCGCGCGGACACAGGCGCAACGCAGCACCGACCGGCATGGCCGAGTGCACCCCGAAGGCTCGTGCCTCGTAGGTGGCGCTGGTCACGACGCTGCGCGGCGAGCTGCCGCCGACGATCACCGGCTTGCCCCTGAGCTCGGGCCGGCTGAGAAGTTCGACCGAGGCGAAGAACGCATCCATATCGACGTGGAGGATGGGCGGGCTCGGCTCGGCGACGGGGCTCCCGGCCCGCGCCGCGCCCTCCACCGCTCGGTTCATGGCTCGAGCCTACGCGCCACCACCGACACCGGGGGCGGTGCCGCCGGAGACCGCCCGGGCCAGCAGCGCCACCACGACGCTGCCGCCTTTGGTCGACTGCCGCCCGACCTCGGCGAAACCGAGCCGGCCGTGGAACCTGAGCGAACCGGGGTTGGGCGGCTCGAGGTTGACCTCGCAGAACACCTCGGCGACTCCCTCACGCGCGGCGTCGGCCACCACCGCGTCGTACAGCACCGCGCCGAGCCCGTCGCCGCGATGCCCGTCGGCCACCACGATCCGGTCGACGTAGACGAAGCTGTTCGATCGCGCCGAGAACCAGCGGTAGTTCTCGCTCTCGTACTCCATCCCGGGAGGCAGAGCCAGAACGAACCCGAGCAGCGACTGCGGATGCGCCGGGTCGACGACGCCGACGGCCAGCCGGGCGAGATCGACCAGGTCGGCCATCTCGCGCTCGTCGATGTCGTTCACGGCCGGCACGGCGGCGTGATTCAGCTCCAGCAGGCGCGGGAGGTCGTCGTGGGTCAATCGGCGGAGCTCGGCGGTCACGTGCCGACCCTACAGCGCGCCCCGCGCATCCTGTTCGCCGTCGGCCTGTTCGCCGTCGGCGGACTCCCTGCGAACGCATGCTTTCGGAGGAATGCATCGCACCGGCACCTGCTTGACTAAGACGACCGTGAAGGAGCACCGATGACCCAGACCACTCTGCCCCCGCTCGACGCCCGCACCTGGCTGCGACTCCAGGAGCGCGCCCACCACGAGTTCGCCGTGCGCGTGTCGGCGGTGGTCGACTGGGAGGGTGCGACACCCGACACGGAGTGGACGGTGCGCGACCTGGTGTCGCACGTCATCGAGGAGCAGCAGTGGGTGCCGTGGCTGCTCTCGGGCCTCACCACGAAGCAGGCCAAGAGCCGCCTTCGCCCCCTCGAGCCGAACCTCACCCAGGAGTGGCACCGCTACTCGCTCGCCGCCACCACGGCATGGCACGACGCCGGGCCCGACAGCCCGGTGAACCTCTCCTACGACACGGTCACCACTCTCGACTACCTCAAGGAGCAGGTGGCCGACGTGACGATCCACACCTGGGACCTCGCCCGCGCTACCGGAACGGCCGAGGAGCTCGACGAAGAACTCGTGGCCGCGGTGTGGACTGTGTTCGAGCCCCAGAAAGACGCACTCGAGGCCAGCGGTCTGTTCGCCTCCCCGGTGCCCATCGGCGACGAAGCCCCGTTGCAGTCACGGCTGCTCGCCCTCACCGGGCGCGACGACCGCCGCTGAGCAGATCGCCCAGACGAAGCAGATCGCCCAGACGAACCTCGCGGGTCACAGGCCTCTCAGGGCGCTGTGACCCGCCAGGTTCGTGTGAAGGCGAGGCGAGCGGTGACAGCTACTCGGCGGCCGCCCGCTCCAGCACGAGTTCGCGCACGCGCGCCGCGTCGGCCTGACCCTTCATCGCCTTCATCACGGCACCGATCACGGCACCCGCGGCCTGCACCTTGCCGTCCTTGATCTTCGCGAGCACGTCGGGCTGGGCGGCCAGCGCCTCGTCGATCGCCGCGATGAGCGCGCTGTCGTCGGAGACGACCGCCAGACCCCGCGCATCCACGACTTCCTGAGGCGTGCCCTCACCGTCGATGACGCCCTCGAGCACCTGACGGGCGAGCCTGTCGTTCAGTGCACCGGCCTCGACGAGCGCGACCAACGCCGCCACATCAGCGGGCGACACCAGAGCCGAGGCCTCGGCCGAGCGGACGTTGGCGATGCGCGAGATCTCTCCCGACCACCACTTGCGCGCGGCCTGCGGCGACGCACCCGCCTCCACGGTCGACGCCACCTCCACCAGGAGCCCGGCGTTCTGCACGTCTTGGAACTCGAGGTCGGTGAAGCCCCACTCGGCCTTCAGACGTCGACGGCGCGCAGCCGGCGGCTCGGGCAGCGCGGCGCGCAGCTCGTCGATGAGCTCGGCCGACGGCACCACGGGCAGCAGGTCGGGCTCGGGGAAGTAGCGGTAGTCGTCGGCGTCGGACTTGGGCCGGCCGGCCGAGGTCTCCCCCGTGTCTTCGTGCCAGTGCCGGGTCTCCTGCACGATCGTGCCGCCCTCGGCGAGGATCGCGGCCTGGCGCTGGATCTCGTACCGCACCGCGCGCTCCACCGACCGCAGCGAGTTGACGTTCTTCGTCTCGGTGCGGGTGCCGAGCTTCTCCTGGCCGCGGGGGCGCAGCGACACGTTGGCGTCGCAGCGGAGGTTGCCCCGCTCCATCCGCGCCTCGGAGATGCCGAGCGCCACCACGATGTCGCGGATGGTGGCCACGTAGGCCTTCGCCAGCTCGGGGGCATCGGCCTCGGCCCCGAAGATGGGGCGGGTGACGATCTCGACCAGGGGGACGCCGGCGCGGTTGTAGTCGACCAGCGAGTACTCGGCACCCTGGATGCGCCCGGTGGCACCTCCGACGTGCGTGAGCTTGCCCGCATCCTCCTCCATGTGCGCCCTCTCGATGGGCACGGTGACGGTGCGGCCGTCGGCGAGCTCGACCTCGACCGAGCCGTCGAAGGCGATCGGTTCGTCGAACTGCGAGATCTGGTAGTTCTTCGCGAGGTCGGGGTAGAAGTAGTTCTTGCGGGCGAACCGGCTCGACGGCGCGATCGAGCAACCGAGGGCGAGGCCCAGGCTGATCGAGTAGCGCACGGCCTCGCCGTTCACCACGGGGAGCGAACCAGGAAGCCCCAGGTCGACGGGGGTGATGTTCGTGTTGGGTTCGCCGCCGAAGAAGTTGGGCGCGTCGGAGAACATCTTCGTCTTCGTCGAGAGCTCGACGTGCACCTCGAAGCCGAGCACCGGCTCGAACAGCTCGAGCGCCTTGTCGAAGTCCATCAGCTTGGCCTTGGCCATCAGACGGCCCCTTCCTGCGCGGCGGTCATCTCACCGGGGGCGAGATCGGGCGCCTGACTGATCAGCGTGTGGCCCCACCGCTCCTCGAGCAGGCGCTCGAGCGCGCCGCCCACCCGATAGAGCCGGGCGTCTTCGCGGGCGGGGGCGAGGAACTGGATGCCGACGGGCAGGCCGTCCTCGGCCGCGAGGCCCACGGGCAGCGAGATGCCCGGGATGCCCGCGAGGTTCGCCGGGATCGTGGCGATGTCGTTGAGGTACATGGCCATCGGGTCGCCGTCGTTCTGCCCGAGCTTGAAGGCCGTGGTGGGCGCGGTGGGCGAGACGAGCACGTCGACGCCGGCGAAGGCGGCCGCGAAGTCACGCTGCACCAGGGTGCGCACCTTCTGCGCGCTTCCGTAGTAGGCGTCGTAGTAGCCGGCGCTCAGCGCGTACGTGCCCAGGATGATGCGGCGCTTCGCCTCGGCACCGAAGCCCTTCTCGCGGGTGGCCGACATGACGTCTTCGACCGTGCCGCCGCCGGGCGGGTTCACCCGCAGACCGAAGCGCACCGAGTCGAACTTGGCGAGGTTCGACGATGCCTCTGCGGGCATGATGAGGTAATAGGCCGCGATCGCGTACTGCAGACTCGGCAGGCTCACCTCGACGATCTCGGCGCCGTTGGCCGCGAGCAGGTCGAGCGCCTCGCGGAAGCGGGCGAGCACTCCGGGCTGGAAGCCGTCGCCGTCGAGTTCGCGGATGACACCGATCTTCAGCCCCGCGACGTCGGCGCCGCGCACGGCGTCGGCCATGCTGGGCCAGGAGTCGGTGAGCGAGGTGGAGTCGCGCGGGTCGTGCCCGCCGATGACGTCGTGCAGCAGGGCCGAGTCGAGCACGGTGCGGCTCACCGGGCCGATCTGATCGAGGCTCGAGGCGAGCGCGATGGCGCCGTAGCGGCTCACTCCCCCGTACGTGGGCTTCACGCCGACCGTGCCGGTGACGTGCGCGGGCTGGCGGATCGAGCCACCGGTGTCGCTGCCGAGCGCCAGCGGTGCTTCGAAGGCCGCGACGGCCGCCGCCGAGCCACCGCCCGAGCCGCCGGGGATGCGCTCGAGGTCCCACGGGTTGTGGGTGGGCCCGTAGGCCGAGTGCTCGGTGGAGGAACCCATCGCGAACTCGTCCATGTTGGTCTTGCCGATCGGCACCAGGCCGGCCGCGCGCAGCTTCACCATCACGGTCGCGTCATAGGGCGGCAGCCACCCCTCGAGGATCTTCGAGCCGCTCGTGGTGGGCATGTCGTTCGTGACGATGACGTCTTTGACGGCGATCGGCACGCCGGCGAGCGGGTGCAGCTGCTCGCCGTTCGCCCGCCGCTCGTCGATGGCCGCGGCCGTGGCCAGGCTCAGCTCGGCGTTGGTGTGGAGGAAGGCGTGCACATCGCCGTCGACCGCGGCGATGCGGTCGAGGTGGGCGCGGGTCGCCTCCTGCGAGGTGATCTCGCCCGAGCCCAGCTTCTCGGCGAGCGCGGCGGCCGACAGGCGCACGATCTCATGCTCGTGGTGGCTCACTGCTCCTCCCCCAGGATCGCGGTGACGCGGAATCGCGACCCGTCGTGGTCGGGTGCACCCGCGAGCGCCTGCTCGGGAGTGAGCGTGGTGCCCGGCACGTCGGCGCGGTAGACGTTCTGCAGCGGGATGGGGTGGCTCGTGGCGGGCACGTCGGCCGTGGCGACCTCGGCCACCGTCGCGACGTTGTCGACGATCGACGAGAGCTCGGTGGTGAGGCTCTCGATCTCCTGCGGCGTGAGGGCGATCCGGGCGAGGCTCGCCAGATGGGCGACCTGCTCCTGGGTGATTTCGGACATGGTGCTCCGGTGTTCTGTTCGCGAGGGTGTGCCCTCGATTCTATTCGGTCACCCGGGCGACGAACCCGACGGTCTGCTGCAGCGCTCTCCGCGCATCCGGGAGGTCGAGGTGGAACTGGTACTCGTGCGGCAGGCGCGGGCCCGGATCGCCCGGCCAGAAGAGCGCGGTGACGTCGTGACCGGCGGCGCGCAGCCGGTCGGCCAGCGGCACGGACTGCAGCGCGGTGAGACCGTCGGCGTCACCTCCCGAGACGAACACCGGGGGCCAGTGCACGTCGGGCCCGGCCAGCTCGATGGTCGACATAGCGGCACCGGCCGGTGTCTCCAGCCACCGCCGCGACCCGGTGACCGCGCGCAGCGCCGACCGGAAGCCCCACCCCACGATGCCGCGAGCCGCCCGCATGGCGGGCAGGTCGTAGATTCCGCAGTGCAGCACCACGCCTCGCAGCTGGTGCGGCCGCAGGCTCGCGCGAAGGCCCAGGATGCGCGCGTACTCAGGATCGACCGTGAGCGCGGCGAGCTGGCTGGCGAGCTGAGCGCCGGCGGAGTCGCCTGCGAGCACGATCCGATCGGGGTCGATGCCGAGTTCCACGGCATGGGCCACGAGGTACCCGAGCGCCTCGTCGAGCTGACGGATCGCCGTGGGGGCGACGGCCTCGGGAGCGATCGTGTAGTCGAGGCCCACGGCGGCGATCGGTGCCCGTGCGGCGAGGTGGCGGAGGTAGGGAAGCACGTCGGCGCGGCTGCCCGAGATCCACGCGCCACCGTGGATCCAGACCACGACGGGCAGTGGGCGTTCGAGAGGTTCGGATGCGAGACGCACCAGATCGAGCACGGGTGCGCCGGCGAGGGCGTAGGGGATGGCGCTTCGCACCGTCACTTCGGCGGGCAAGGGGTGGCGCTCCATCTCGGCGATCGTCTGGCGTGCGCCCCGCTCGAAGACCGCGCGGATGAGGAGGGCGGCCGGCCAGGGCGACACGCGGGTGGCGACGACCGTGGTGAGTGCCGCCAGAGCCGCGACCGCACCCGCCACCCCGAGTGCGGCCTTCAGCGGTGATCTGCTCACGGAGCCGGATCGGGCTGCGGAGCCTCCTCCGCGGCGACGGGCTCGGCCTGCGGGTCGGCCTCGGGTTCGGGTTCGGGTTCGGGCAGCGCAAGAGCGGCCGGTCCCTCGGTCACGAGCAGGGCGAACTCGGCCGCATCGATGATGCGCAGCCCCAGAGCTTCCGCCTTGGTGAGCTTCGAACCGGCGCCCGGCCCCGCGGCCACGTAGTCGGTCTTCTTGCTCACGCTCGAGGCGGCCTTGCCACCGGCCGCGATGATCGCCTCTTGAGCCCCCTCGCGCGAGTAGCCCTCGAGCGAACCCGTCGCCACGACCGTGAGTCCGTCGAGCACGCCTCCCGCGCCGACGGCCGCACCGGGCCCCGGATGGCCGGGAGTGGCGAACTGCACCCCGGCCTCGGCCCAGCGGTCGAGGATCTCGACGTGCCAGTCCACCTCGAACCACGCGATCAGCGCGTCGGCGATGATGCCGCCCACGCCGTCGACCGCCGCGAGCTCATCGCGAGTGGCTGCGCGGATCGCCTCGAGCGAGCCGAAGTAGTCGGCCAGCGCTCGCGCCGCCACCGGGCCCACGTGCCGGATGCTGAGCGACACCAGGATGCGCCAGAGGGGCTTGGTCTTGGCCTTCTCGATCTCGTCGAGCAGGCGCACGGCATTGGTGGACGGCACCGCATCGGCATCGCCCCAGAACTCGGCACCGGTGGCCGAGGGGTCGTAGGCGGGGTCGGCGTTCGCCCCCGTCTTGCGGCGCAACCGCCGGAAGGGCGCGACGACCTTGGGCGACGATCCGTCTTTGTCGAGCTTCGGCAGTCCCGTCTCGCCGTCGCGCACGATCACCCTGATGGGGAACAGGTCTTCCATCGTGAGCGAGAACAGCCCCGCCTCGGTGACCAACGGGGGGATCTCGGGTTCGAGCGGCTGGGTCAGCGCCGCGGCGCTCACCTCTCCGAGCACCTCGATGTCGAGCCCGCCACGGGAGCCCACGTGCTCGACACGGCCGCGCACCTGTGCCGGGCAGCTGCGCGCGTTGGGGCAGCGCAGGTCGATGTCGCCCTCCTTGGCGGGAGCGAGCGCAGTGCCGCACTCGGGGCAGAACTCGGGCATGACGAAAGCACGCTCGCTGCCGTCGCGCAGCTCGACCACCGGCCCGAGCACCTCGGGGATGACGTCGCCGGCCTTGCGCAGCACCACCGTGTCGCCGATGAGCACGCCCTTGGCCTTCACCACGTCTTGGTTGTGGAGGGTGGCCTGGCGCACCACGGAGCCCGCCACCTCGACCTTCTCCATCACCGCGAACGGTGTGGCCCGCCCGGTGCGGCCCACGCTCACGACGATGTCGAGGAGCTTGGTGTTCACCTCTTCGGGCGGGTACTTGTAGGCCGTCGCCCAGCGCGGAGCACGGCTCGTGGCCCCCAGCTCGGCGTGCAGCGCGAGATCGTCGACCTTCACGACGATGCCGTCGATCTGATGCTCGACGGCCGCCCGGTGCTCGCCGTAGTAGCGGATGAACTCCGCCACCTCGTCGATGGTGTCGAACACCCGGAAGTGGCTGGAGGTGGGCAGCCCCCACGAGGCGAGCAGACCGTACACCTCTGATTGCGCCGCCACCGGCGGGTTCGGCCACGCCCCGACACCGTGCACGAGCATACGGAGAGACGTGAGGCGGGTGGTGACGAGCGCGAGCTGCTTCTCGTTCTTGCCCTCGCTCTTCTGGCGGAGGGAACCGGCCGCGGCATTGCGGGGGTTGGCGAAGACCCGCTCGCCCGCGGCCTCCTGGGCCGCATTGAGGGCGTCGAAGGCGGCGACGGGAAAGAAGATCTCGCCCCTCACCTCGACCAGAGGCGGATGCCCGGTGCCCGCGAGCCGTGAGGGGATCGACTCGATCTGCAGCACGTTCTCGGTGACGTCTTCGCCCACCACGCCGTCGCCGCGGGTCGCCGCCGTGACGAGCACGCCGTCTTCATAGCGCAGGTTGATGGCGAGACCGTCGATCTTCAGTTCGCTGAGGAACCGCACCCGGGAGGCCCCGGCGTCGCGCACCACCTTGGCGGCCCACTCGTCGAGCTCCTCCTCGCTGAACACGTTGTCGAGGCTGAGCATGCGCTCGGCGTGCGTGATCGGTGCGAACAGCGTGGTGGCCGCCCGCCCACCCACGGTCTGGGTAGGACTGTCTCGCGACTGCAGCTCGGGGTGCAGGTGCTCGAGTTCGCCGAGCCGGCGCACCATGAGGTCGTACTCCTGGTCGGTGACCGTCGAGGCGTTGTCGACGTAGTACTCGTCGCGCAGCTCGAGGATGCGCGTGGTGAGCTGCGCCGCCTCGTCGCGGGCCGCCTCGAGGCCGTCAGGCGTCTCGGCCGGCAGCGCCGGGCCGCCCACTCCCGCCGCGGTCTCCTGCGGGACGGTCGCCCCCGCAGCGCGGCCGCGCGCCATCAGGCCCCTCCGCCGGCGGTGGAACCTGCACCCACCAGATCTGCCGCCACCGTGCGGTCGATCGTGCACTGCCCCAGCACCCGGGTGCCTACGTAGACGACCGCGGTCTGCCCGGGCGCCACCCCGTTCAAGGGACGAACGGGCGTGACGACGAGCTCACCGTCACGCACCCGCGCCACGGCCTCCACCGGGTCGGCGTGGGCGCGGATCTGCACCTCGCATTCGAAGTCGAGCTCGGGCTGCTCCGGGGCACGCCCCGCCCAGGTGTAGCGGGAACCCGCGATCTCGGCGATGTCGAGCGCCTCCTTCGGGCCCACCACAACCTGGTTCGACGAGGGCTTCACCTCGAGCACGAACCGCGGCCGGCCGTCGGGTGCGGGCCGTCCCAGGTTGAGCCCTCGGCGCTGGCCCACCGTGAACGCGTGCGCGCCCTCGTGCGAGCCCACGACGGCGCCCGACCGGTCGACGATCTCGCCCGTGGCGGTGCCGACGCGCTCGGCCAGCCAGCCGCTCGTGTCGCCGTCGGGGATGAAGCAGATGTCGTGGCTGTCGGGCTTCGAGGCCACGGAGAAGCCCCGAGCGGCCGCCTCGGCACGGATCTCGGCCTTAGACGGGGTGGCACCGAGCGGGAAGAGGCAGTGCGCCAGTTGCTCGGCCGTGAGCACGCCCAGCACGTAGGACTGGTCTTTGGCCCAGGTGGCGGCGCGATGCAGCTCGACGTCTCCCCGCGCATCCGTCACCACGGCGGCGTAGTGACCGGTGCACACGGCGTCGAACCCGAGGTCGAGCGCCTTCTCGAGCAGGGCGGCGAACTTGATGCGCTCGTTGCAGCGCATGCACGGGTTGGGGGTGCGGCCCGCCGAGTACTCGGCCACGAAGTCGTCGATGACATCGGCCTTGAAGCGCTCGGAGAAGTCCCACACGTAGAAGGGGATGCCGATCTTGTCGGCCACCCGCCGGGCGTCCATCGAATCTTCGATGGTGCAGCAGCCCCGGCTGCCCGTGCGGAGCGTGCCCGGCATTCGGCTGAGCGCGAGGTGCACTCCCACGACCTCGTGACCGGCCTCGACGGCGCGCGCCGCCGCCACCGCGGAGTCGACTCCTCCGCTCATCGCCGCCAGTACTCTCATGCCCTCCAGCATACGTGCGACCCCCGACAGCGACCCGGCGGCGATTCACACTGTGGATGAGGAGTTCGTTCAGCGTGGCGGTGCAGAATGAGTGCGATGTCGGCACTCCTCGAGGCACCCCACCGCTCCACGGGCGACGCACCGTCGCCTCGGCGGCGGCGTGCCCGCCCGGGCCTCGCCCTCGTCACGACCGTGCTCGCTCTGGCGCTGATGGCCGTGCTCGCCTTCCATGACTTCCTGCCCGACCTGTTCGGGCTGGGCCTGCTCGTCGACTCCGCACTGCCGTGGTTCGGTCTGCTCATCCCCGTGCTGCTCGTGGTCGCCCTGGTGAGCCGCAGCCTGGCCGCCATCGGCGCGGCCGTGGCGTCGGTGCTGGTGTGGGCCGTGTTGTTCGTGCCCGCGATCGTGCCGCTCGGCTGGAACGCCCCGGCCGCATCCGGGACCACCCTCACGGTGGCCAGCCAGAACGTGGAGGCGGACTCGGGCACCGCCGCCGAGTCGGCCACGGCACTGGCCGCCACGGGCGCCCAGGTGATCGCGTTGCAGGAGATGGACGACGCCGCACGTGAGGAGGTGTCGGCCGTGCTCGACGAGAGCTACCCCTACTCCTACGGCATCGGCACCGTGGGAGTGTGGAGCACCTATCCGATCGAGAACGCGCAGATGCTCGACCTCGGCCTCGGCTGGCAGCGCGGAATCGCCGCCGACCTCTCCACCCCGGCCGGGCTCGTCAGCATCTACGTCGTGCACGCTGCCTCCGCCCGCCCCGGCGACCACGCGACGCGCGACGAGATGCTCGCCAACCTCGCCGACTACGTGCCACGCGACGAGAACGAGCGCCTGGTGATGGTGGGCGACTTCAACGCCGGGTCCTCCGACCGGCACTTCAGCGCTCTCGCCGCCCAGCTCGACGAGCCGAATCAGGATGGGGGCGGCTTCGGCTTCACGTGGCCGGCCGGGCTGCCCGTCACGAGGCCCGACCACATTCTGCAACGCGGTATGAAGGCCGTCTCCAGCACGACGATATCGGCGGGAGCCTCCGACCACCTCGCGATCGTGGCGACCCTGCAGCTCTGACCCGGCTCGAGCCTCGACCCGACTCATCGGGCGTGCGAGGCCGGCCGGCGTCGCGCGGCGGTGGTCATGGAGAGTGCGGACCGCTCGGCGCACCGCCTTCAGGGGGTGACGGATGCTCATCCGAGTCGGCCGCAGCCCGCCGGGCCGCACGCCCCCAGGTGAGCGCACCGAGCACGATGAGGGTCGCCCCCACGGCGAAGCACAGTATGCCGAGCACCCAGCCCTGCTGGGTGAACACCATCGTCGACCAGGCGAAGGCGAACGTCGCCCCGATGAAATACCACTCCGCCCCGCCCGAGGGCGAGCCGATGAGACCCGTTCGGGTCGTGCGCTGAACCATCTCGTACTCCCTACTCACGGAGGGTTCCCGATGGCATCGACGCTACGCCGGGCCGTCGGCGGAGGCATCCGCCGAGCGGATGATCTTAGACGGGTGGCGCCGTGCGCCCACTCACCACGCGGTCGGAGTAGCC
The DNA here is from genome assembly GCF_024979255.1 of Herbiconiux moechotypicola. Lineage (GTDB taxonomy): Bacteria > Actinomycetota > Actinomycetes > Actinomycetales > Microbacteriaceae > Herbiconiux > Herbiconiux moechotypicola. The sequence continues at coordinate 258,824 of NZ_JANLCN010000004.1, read as the reverse complement.
CGCCCTCCGCGCCGCGGCGCACGCCCCCGGGAGCGCCTCGATCAGTGCGTCGATCTCGCCCTCGGTGGTGCCGTGACCGAGGGTGAACCGCAGTGCTCCACGGGCGTCGTCGGCCGGCACCCCCATCGCGAGCAGCACGTGCGAGACCTCGGGCACGCCGGCCTGGCAGGCCGAGCCCGTGGAGACCGAGAAACCGGCCATGTCGAGGAGGAAGAGGAGGGAGTCGCCCTCGCAGCCCGGGAAGGTGAAGTGGGCGTTCCCCGGGAGACGCCCCTGCGGAGCGGGGTCGCCTCGCAACACCGCTTCTGGCACCGCGCTCCGCACTCCTGCCACCAGCCGGTCGCGCAGGCGCGCCAGGCCGGTGAGGAAGGCTGCGGTGTCGACCGTCGTCTGATCATCGTCGTCTGATGCGGAAGGATCGGAGGCCGCGCTCGCAGGGCGCGGCACGGAGGCGGCCGCCGCTGCGAACGCGACCGCGCCCGCCGCATCCTGCGTGCCCGAGCGCACGCGCTGCTGGTTGCCGCCGTGGATGAGCGGCTCGAGTGAGCTGCGCCGCGCGAGCAGGAGGGCGCCCACCCCCGCGGGGCCTCCGATCTTGTGCGCCGAGACGCTGAGCGCCGCCGCCCCCACCGCGTGGAAATCGATCGGCAGGTATCCGTAGGCGGCGACCGCGTCGATGTGCACCGGAACCCCGAACCGCTCGGCGACCTCCACCAGTTCCGCCACGGGCTGGACGGTGCCGACCTCGTTGTTGGCCCACAGCACGCTCACCAGGGCGACGGATGCGCCGTGCGCGGCGAGCGCGGCGTCGAGCGTCTCGGGGTGGAGACGTCCCACCTCGTCCACCGGCAGCCATTCCACCCGCGCGCCCTCGTGCCGCTCGAGCCACTCCACTGCATCGACCGTGGCGTGATGCTCGCCACCGGGGACGAGCACGACCGGTCGGGTCGCCTCTGCCTGGCGGGCCCAGTAGAGGCCCTTGACTCCGAGGTTGATCGACTCCGTGCCGCCCGAGGTGAGCACGACCTCGACCGGGTCGGCCCCGAGCGACGCCGCGATGATCTCGCGGGACTCCTCGAGGCGACGCTGACTGCTCCGGCCCTGGCTGTGGATGGAGGACGGATTTCCCACAAGGTCGAGCGCGGCAATGTAGGCGTCGCGTGCGACCGGCAGCATGGGCGTCGTCGCCGCGTGATCGAGGTACACGGGCATGGGGCTTCCAGGGCGATTTCAAGCGGAAAGAACGGTGCAACTACTCTATGTCTCATGACTGTGGCCGACCCCCTTGCCCGGCTCGGCGTTCGCGTGACCTCGCACGGCGGAGAACTGCGCGTGTGGTCTCAGAGCGCGACGAGCATCGAGCTCTGCCTCTACGACCACAAAGACCCGAACTGGGTCTACAAGACGGTGCCACTGGTCAAAGACGCGGCAGACGTGTGGTCGGTGCGCACGCGCAGCCTCACTCCCGGCCGTCGCTACAGCCTCCGTGTCACGGGCCCCGACGGCCCCCGCGACGCGTTCGACCCGAGCCTGGCGCTGCTGGATCCCTATGCGCGCGGCCTGGTGCGCTCCGGTCACGACCAGTGGCGGAGCGTCGTGGTCGACGAGGAGTTCAACTGGAACGGCGTGGGCAAGCCGAACACCCCGCTCGACCACACGGTGGTGTACGAGGCGCACGTGAAGGGCCTGTCGAAGATCAATTCGCGCATTCCCGAGAACCTGCGGGGCACCTATGCCGGCCTCGCCCACGAGAAGAGCATCGGCTATCTCAAGAGCCTCGGGGTGACGGCCGTGCAACTGCTGCCCGTGCACGCGTTCGTATCAGAACAGCGCCTGCAGAAGCAGGGTCTCACCAACTACTGGGGCTACAACACGCTGGGCTTCTTCGCGCCCCACAGCCTCTATGCCTCGAAGGCCGCCCAGGCGGAGGGCCCCGGTGCGGTGCTGCGCGAGTTCAAGGGCATGGTGAAGCTGCTGCACGAGGCGGGCCTGGAGGTCTTTCTCGACGTGGTGTACAACCACACCGCCGAAGAGGGGCGGATGGGGCCGACCACCAGCTTCAGGGGCATCGACAACGCCAACTACTACCGCCAGACGGCCCAGGGCGACTACGTCGACGTCACCGGCTGTGGCAACTCGGTCAACACCTCGGTGCCCGCGGTGTCCAGATTGGTGCTCGACTCGGTGAAGTACTGGGCCAACGAGGTGCAGATCGACGGCTTCCGCTTCGATCTCGCCGCCACTCTGGGCCGCAACGCCGACCACTACTACGACAACCAGCACCCGCTCCTCACGGCGCTCGTGAACGACCCGGAGCTCGCGGGTGTGAAGATGATCGCCGAGCCGTGGGACGTGGGGATGGGCGGGTGGCAGACCGGCAACTTCCCGTTCGGCTGGTCGGAGTGGAACGACCGCTTCCGCGACCGCATGCGCAAGTTCTGGCTGCGCGACATCAAGTCGATCCGCGAGAACGGCAACCCCGGCGACGGTGTGGGCATGCTCGCGACCCGCATCGCGGGGTCGTCGAACACCTTCGCGCAGCAGCGTGGGCCGCTGGCCTCGGTGAACTTCGTCACCGCGCACGACGGCTTCACCCTGGCCGACCTCACCGCTTACAACGTGAAGCACAACGTGGGCAACGGCGAGGCGAACCGCGACGGCACCGACAACAACATGTCGTACAACCACGGCATCGAGGGGCCCACCTCCTCGCGCACCATCGAGCAGGCCCGCCGACGGGCGATGCGCAACCTCATGGGCACCCTCCTGCTCTCCGCGGGCATCCCGATGATCACGGCGGGAGACGAATTCGGGCGGAGCCAGAAGGGCAACAACAACGCCTACTGCCACGACTCCGAGCTCACCTGGATCAGCTGGGACAGGCGCACCTGGCAGAAAGACCTCTGGCGCACCACGCAGCTCCTGCTGCGCCTGCGCCGCGAGAACCCTGCACTCCGGCCGGTGCGCTACGGCGTCTTCGGCGAGCGCACTCCCAGCGCGAGCCAGATGGACTGGTACGACGCCGGAGGCGATTCCATGTCGATCGCGGACTGGAACTCCCCCGAGAACCGCACGCTCCAGTACGTAGCGGCCTCCACGCCGGAGCACGAGCCGTTCAACCGCATCCTCACCGTCATCCACGGGGTGGAATCGCCGATCCAGGTGACGCTTCCCGTGCACGACGGCGTCACCGCCTACGAGCTGCTGTGGGACTCCTCGGTCGACGTCCCTCCCGTGCACCACCACGAAGAACCACCCGCCCGGTTCCTCCCCGGGCAGGTGGTCGACGTGGCGGCCGCCTCGCTGCAGCTCTACCGCGCGGTCTAGCTCAGCCGCGCGGGCTGGCTCACTCGCAAGGGCAGGCTCGCCCGGTCGGCCTAGTTCACTCGCGCGGTCCGACCGCTCGTGACGACCGAGCCGACTTCCGCGGTGCCGCCGCCTCGGCGCGCCCGACCCGCGGGCAGGGCCAGGGCGATCACGGCCGCGGCGAGCAGGGCGACCGCACCCGTCGCGATGGCCGGAACGGCGGCGTCGACGTAACCGTCGGGAGTGAACGAGCCGCCCGCGCCGGTGAACACGGCCGTGAGCACGGCGATGCCGAGCGCCACCCCGATCTCGCGCAGAGTCGAGTTGGTGCCCGAGGCCTTCGCGTTGTCGGCGGCGCTCATGTTCGCGAGCACCGCGGTCGACGACGGGGCGAAGACGAGTCCCATGCCGACTCCGGCCAGCACGAACGCGGGTACGAGCGCCGGATAGTCGAGCGTGGCCGACATCGTGACGGCCAACCAGCCCACGCCCGCGGCCTGCAGCACGAGCCCCGTCACGATGAGCACGCGCGTTCCCACCCGGGAGGCGAGCAGTCCGGCCAAGGGTGCCACGACCATCGGCGCCAGGGTCCACGGCATGGTCATCACGCCCGCCTCGAGTGGCGTCGCCCCACCCACGATCTGGAGGTACTGGATGAGGATGAACACCGCCCCGAAGATGCCGAAGCTGAACACGAGTCCCACCACATTGGCCACGGCGAAGCTCCGGTCACGGAACAACCGCAGCGGCAGGAGCGGGTTGGGCACCCGGCGCTCCCACGCCACGAACCCCACCAACAGCACCGCCCCGGCCACGAGCGAACCCACCACCTCGGCACTCGACCACCCCGCGTCGTTGCCGCGCACGATGCCGTACACCACTCCGAGCACACCGAGACCCGCGAGCAGCACTCCCACGATGTCGGCCCGCAGACGCGCGCCGAAGGTGTTCGGCAGTGCGAGCAGCACCAGCGGAACGCTCAGCACACCTACGGGCACGTTGAGCCAGAAGATCGCATCCCAGCTCCAGCCTTCGATCACGGCGCCACCGATGAGCGGTCCGAGGGCCACACCGAGTCCGGAGATGCCACCCCACACGCCGATGGCGAGCGGCCGCAGCCGCTCACCCACCGACCCGACGAGAAGCGTCAGCGACAGGGGCATCAGAGCCGCCGCCCCTACTCCCTGCACGGCGCGTGCCGCGATGAGCATCCAGGGCTCCACTGCGAGCGCGCACAGCGCCGACGCCACGGTGAACACGGCGATGCCCGCGAGAAAGACCGACCGGCGGCCGAGCCGGTCACCGAGCGCCACCGCGAGCAGCATGAAGGTGGCGAAACTGAGCGTGTAGGCATTCACGAACCACTGCAACTCCTCGATGGAGGCGTCGAGCTCATGGCCGAGCACCGGCAGGGCGCTGGTCACCACGAGATTGTCGAGGGTCGCCATGAACATGGGCACCGAGGCCGCGACGATGGCGAGCCAGACCGGGATGCGGCGCCCGCGCGACTCGGCGATAGAACGGGACGGCGTGTCGACGAGCGTCATGCTGAGCTCCCTGGGATGAGATTTAGGTAATCGAATGATTACAAGACACACCATAAGTAATCGACTGATACCATGTCAAGCGTGACCGACCCCCTCGAGAAGAAGCCGCGGATGGCCTCCGACGAACGCCGCGCGCTCATCGTCGCGGCGGCCACCGAGGTGTTCGGCGAATCGGGCTACACCGGCACCACCACCGACGCGGTCGCGCGGGCCGCCGGCGTCAGCCAGCCCTACGTGGTGCGCCTGTTCGGCACGAAGGAGCAGCTCTTCCTCGAGGTGCTCTCCGAAGCACTCGCGCGCCTTCTCGCAGCGTTCCGCGCCGCGCTGGCCGGAGATCCCGCCGTTCCGGTGGGCCGCCGCCTCGGGCTGGCCTACTTCGAGCTCATCGTCGACCGCGGCATCCTGCTCACCCTCATGCACGCATTCTCGCTGGGCGCCGACCCGGTCATCGGCCGCGCCGCCCGCCGGGGCTTCATGGAGGTGTACCACCTCCTGCGCGACGAGGCCGGCATGACCCCGGAGGAGGCCAATTCCTTCCTCAGCGGAGGCATGCTCGCGAACGTGGTGCTCGGCGTGAGACTGCTCGACGACGAGGCCACCGACCCCGGCGTGGGCGAACTGCTCTGCGCCGTCTTCCCCGAGAAGCTCGAGCTCATCCGGGCCAGCCACCCCGCGCCGCGCGGCGGTACCGCTCGGTAGGTCTACCGGGCGACGGCGATCAGCCCCAGCTCGGCCGGCGACGCGAGGTGGGCGTGTTTCGGAACCACCCGCACCGTGTACCCGAAAGAACCCGCTCGCGCGAGCTCGACCGTACCCGAGTAGACCCGGTCGTCTGAGACGTCGCCGCCCTCGCGCTCGTGCGGGGTGGAGAGCTCCACCACCGAGGCGTTGGAGATGTCGTCGCCGTGCACGGCGTGCCCGTACACCACCTCGACCGCCACGTCGTGCGGTGCGAGCCCGCCCAGCTGCACGTGCGCCCGCACGTGCAGCACGTCTCCCACCTGGGGCGTCGCGTCGAGCCCGCCCGACTCCACGTGGTTCACCGTCACGCCGGGCCAGGCCGCACGCACCCGGGCCTTCCACTCGGAGAGCTCGCGCGCCGCCTGGTGGTCGTCGGCGGTCATCGCGCGTTCGGCTTCTGCGGCCGGCACGTAAAGACGCTCGACGTACTCGCGCACCATGCGCTCGGCGCTCAGCTCGGGCGAGAGCGTCGCCAGCGTGTGCCGGATCGACTGCATCCAGTGCGCGGGCACCCCGTCGGCGTCGCGATCATAGAACCGCGGGGCCACCTGGTTCTCGAGCAGGTCGTAGAGCGCCTCCGCCTCAAGCGAGTCGCGCTCCTCCGCATCGCCGGCAGAATCGGCCGTGGGGATGGCCCAGCCGGTCTCGCCGTCGAAGTACTCGGCCCACCACCCGTCGAGGATCGACAGGTTGAGCCCGCCGTTGAGCGCCGCCTTCATGCCCGAGGTGCCGCACGCCTCCAGCGGGCGCAGCGGGTTGTTGAGCCACACGTCGGTGCCCGGGTAGAGCACCTGAGCCATGCCGATGTCGTAGTTGGGCAGAAACACCATGCGCTGCCTCACCTCGGGGTCGGACGCGAACTGCACGAGCTTCTGGATGAGGCGCTTGCCCTCCTCGTCGGCGGGATGCGACTTGCCGGCCACGACGAACTGCACCGGACGCTCTGGGTTGAGCAGGATCGACTTCAGGCGCGCGGGATCGTGCAGCATGAGGGTGAGCCGCTTGTAGGTGGGCACCCGCCGCGCGAATCCGATGGTGAGCACCTGCGGATCGAGCAGCCCCTGGTACCAGGCGGGCGGGATGCTGTCAGGGCTCTGCTCGCGCCAGGCCTCAGTCACCCGCCGGCGGGCGTCGTGCACGAGCTGCCGGCGCATATCTCCGCGCACCGCCCAGAGCTCGGCGTCGGTCACCGCGTCGGACGACCAGTCCGCGGCCGTGGTGTCGCCGGTACCCAGCTTGGTGCGGGCGAGCTCCTGCAGCAGAGGATCCGTCCAGGTGGGGGCGTGCACGCCGTTCGTCACCGAGGTGATGGGCACATCCGCCTTGTCGAAGCCCGGCCAGAGCCCGGCGAACATGCCGCGGCTCACCTCTCCGTGCAGCTTCGAGACGCCGTTCGCCCGCTGCCCGAGCCGAAGCCCCATCACGGCCATGTTGAACACCTCGGGCGAACCGCCCTCGTAGTCCTCGGTGCCGAGCGCGAGCACGTCGGCCACGTCGAGCCCCGGGAGCATGTCGGTGGAGAAGTAGCGTTCCACGAGCGTGCGCTCGAAACGGTCGATCCCCGCGGGCACGGGAGTGTGGGTGGTGAACACCGTTCCCGCACGCACCACCTGCAGCGCCTCGTCGAAGCTGAGCCCGCCCCCGATGAGGTTCGAGATGCGCTCCAGGCCCTGGAACCCGGCGTGGCCCTCGTTGGTGTGGAAGACCTCGGGCAGCGGGGAGTCGGTCAGTTCGGCCAGCACCTCGAGAGCGCGAACGCCGCCGATGCCGAGCAGCAGCTCCTGCAGCAGCCGGTGCTCACCGCCCCCACCATAGAGCCGGTCGGTGACGCTGCGCAGATCGTCGTCGTTGTCGGGGATGTCGGTGTCGAGCATCAGCAGCCGCACCCGCCCCACCTGCGCCTGCCAGATGCGCGCGTGGAGAGCCCGGCCGCCCGGGAGCGCGAGCACGATCTGGGCCGCCGTGCCGTCGGCCAGACGGAGCACCGACAGCGGGAGGCCGTCGGGGTCGAGCACCGGATAGCTCTCCTCCTGCCAGCCGTCGCGCGAGATCGACTGCGAGAAGTACCCCGAGCGGTAGAAGAGACCGACGCCGATGATCGGCACGCCGAGATCCGACGCCGCCTTGAGGTGGTCTCCGGCCAGGATGCCGAGACCGCCCGAGTACTGCGGGAGCGCGGCGGCGATGCCGAACTCCGGCGAGAAGTAGCCGATGCTGCCGGGGCGAGGCCCCTCGAGCGACTGGTACCACCGGGGCTCGCTGAGGTAGGAGCGAAGGTCGTCTCGAAGGCTGTTGGCCCAGGCCACGAACCCGGGGTCGAGGGAGAGCTGCTCGAGGCGCTCGGGGCTCACCGCGCCCAGCAACGCCACCGGGTCGCCGAGCGTCGCCCGCCAGTCGTCGGGAGAGATGTGAGCGAAGATCTGCCGGGTGGGCTCGTGCCAGGCCCACCTCAGGTTCGCCGCGAGCTCGCCGAGCGACGAGAGCGACTCGGGCAGCACCGAGCGGACGGTGAATCGACGAATGGCCTTCACTGCGTGTGCACTCCTTCTGAGACGGGATTCCCCCGGCCGACCCTCGACAGCCTAAGGCAGCCTCGTTTCCGGGCGGTGAACAGCACGCACCCTGCCGTTGCACGGGCCGGTGAAGTCGGTAGGGTCTGAGTGTGGCAGCCACTCGGAAACGACCCGCATCGACGCCGGCCTCGGCGAAGCCGAAGGCGCCGGCACCCGCGCCCGCTCCGGCACCCGCGCCCGCTCCGGCCCCCGCACCCGCTCCAGACCCCGCCTTCGTTCCCGCCATCGGGCGCATCCCCATCATCGACGTCTTCCCCCAGGTCGATGGCGGCCGCTGGCCGGCCAAGGGCTTCGTGGGCGAGGTCATCCCGTTCGGCGCCACCGTCTTCCGCGAGGGGCATGACGCCGTGGGCGCGCACCTCGAGCTCGAGGCCCCCGACGGCAGCGTGATCGACCGACCGCTCACCCGCACCCGCAGCTGGGACGACGAGTGGCGCGGCCTCGCCCAGGTCGGCGTCGTGGGCGACTGGCGGTTCCGCATCCGGGCCTACTCCGACGACTACGCCACCTGGGAGCACAACGCGACCGTGAAGATCGCGGCGGGCATCGACGTGGAGCTCATGCTCGCGATCGGGGCTCAGCTCTTCGCCCGCCTCGCCGCCGAGAGCGACCGCACCGCCGCCGACCGCGAGCTGTTCGCCGGCGTGGCCGCGCGCTTAGGCGAGACCGCGGGGCCGGTGCCCGAGCGACTCGCGCCCGCCTATGAGAGGGCGGTGACGGATGCGCTGCTGCGACAGCCGGCACAGAGTCTCGTCACGTACTCCCCCTGGCACGCGCTCACGGTGGAGCGCACCAGGGCCGGCTCCGGTTCGTGGTACGAGTTCTTCCCCCGCTCGATCGGCGCCGTGCAGAACGACGACGGCAGCTGGACCAGCGGCACCTTCCGCACCGCGGCCGCCCGCCTGCCCGAGGTGGCGGCGATGGGCTTCGACGTGCTGTACCTGCCGCCCATCCACCCCATCGGCGACGCCTTCCGCAAGGGCCGCAACAACACCCTCGACCCGCAACCGGGCGACCCGGGGTCGCCGTGGGCCATCGGCAACGCCGCGGGCGGCCACGACGCCGTGCATCCCGATCTCGGCACCCTCGACGACTTCAGCGCCTTCCTCGCCGCCGCCACCGAGGTCGGACTCGAGATCGCGCTCGACTTCGCGCTGCAGGCCTCGCCCGACCACCCCTGGGTGGAGGAGCACCCCGAGTGGTTCACCACGCTGCCCGACGGGTCGATCGCCTACGCCGAGAACCCCCCGAAGAAGTATCAGGACATCTACCCGATCAACTTCGACAACGACCCCGACGGCATCCGGGCCGAGGCGCTGCGCGTGCTCGAGCACTGGATCGCGCTCGGCGTGCGCATCTTCCGCGTCGACAACCCTCACACGAAGCCGCTCGACTTCTGGGAGTGGGTCATCCACGAGGTCAACGCCGCGCATCCCGACGTGGTGTTCCTCGCCGAGGCCTTCACCCGCCCCGCCCCCATGCGCGGGCTCGCGAAAGTGGGGTTCCAGCAGTCGTACACCTACTTCACCTGGCGCAACACCAAGACCGAGATCGAGGAGTTCTTCACCAGCCTCGCGCAGGAGACCGACGCGTACTTCAGACCCAACCTCTTCGTGAACACGCCCGACATCCTCACCGAGTACCTGCAGTTCGGTGGCGTGCCGGCCTACCGCATCCGGGCCGTCCTGGCGGCGACGGGAGCACCGACCTGGGGCGTGTACTCGGGTTTCGAGCTCATCGAGAACGTGGCCCGGCCGGGTGCCGAGGAGAACATCGACAACGAGAAGTACGAGTACAAGCCCCGCGACTTCGCCGCCGCGGAGGCCGGGGGCCGGTCGATCGCCGCCGACCTGACCCGGCTGAACGCGATCCGCGCCGCGCATCCCGCTCTGGGGCAGCTGCGCAACCTGCGCTTCCACGGCAGCGACGACGACGCGATCGTGGTGTACTCCAAGCACCTCGACGCCGAGTTCACCCCCGACGGCGTGGCCGACACGGTCATCGTCGTGGTGAACCTCGACCCGCACTCGGTGCGTGAGACCACCGTGCACCTCGACCTCGCGGAGCTCGGACTCGAACCCGGCTCCACCTTCACCGTGCGCGACCTGCTCGGCGACGACGAGTGGGAGTGGTCGGAGCACGACTACGTGCGGCTCGACGCCTTCACCCGCCCCGCGCACGTGCTGCACGTGGTCTCCCCGGTGCGCACCGCACCGGCTCCCGCGGCCCTGGCCGCCGCACAGGAAGGCGGAGCATCCTGATGGCCCTCCCCAACGCATCCGACGCCCTCACCCTGCCCGAGATCCCGCTCGACGTGCTGCAGCGCATCTCAGCGGGATCGTACTTCGACCCGCACGCGGTGCTCGGCCAGCATTTCGTGCAGGCGGAGGGCGTGAGCGACCCCGTCACGGTCATCCGCACCCTGCGTCCCCTGGCCGAGAAGGTGAGCGTCGTGCTCGCCTCGGGCGCCCGGGTGGCGCTCACGCACCTGTGGGGCGGCATCTGGCAGGGCTTCACCCTCACGGGCATCGGCGACTACGTCGTGGAGGCCACCTACGCCGACGGGTCGACCTGGACGGCCGACGACCCCTACCGCTTCAGCCCCACGCTCGGCGAGCTCGACCTGCACCTCATCGGCGAAGGCCGGCACGAGAAGCTCTGGACCGTGCTCGGGGCCAGAACCGAGGAGAAGTGGGGCGTCGACGCCCCCGTGGCCGGCACCGCGTTCGCCGTGTGGGCTCCGCACGCGCAGGCCGTGCGGGTGATCGGCGACTTCAACGGCTGGGATGGCGTGCGGCACGCGATGCGCAGCCTCGGCAGCACGGGGGTGTGGGAGCTGTTCATCCCCGCGCTCGGTGCAGGCGGCAACTACAAGTTCGAGCTGCTCACGCAGGACGGCCGCTGGGTGCAGCGCGCCGACCCGATGGCGCGCTACACCGAGGTGCCACCGCTCACGGCGTCGGTGATCGGCACCAGCGACTACGAGTGGGGCGACACCGAGTGGCTCGCCCAGCGGGCCGCGGTGAACCCTCACACGCACCCCATGAGCGTGTACGAGATGCACCTCGGCTCGTGGAGGCAGGGGCTCGACTACCGGAGCCTGCCCGACGAGCTCATCCCCTACCTGCAGGAGCTCGGCTTCACGCACGTGGAGTTCATGCCGCTCGCCGAGCATCCGTTCGGCGGCTCGTGGGGCTACCAGGTCACCTCGTACTACGCCCCCACCTCGCGGTTCGGGCACCCCGACGACCTGCGCTACCTCATCGACCGGCTGCACCAGGCGGGCATCGGCGTGATCATGGACTGGGTGCCGGGGCACTTCCCCAAAGACGAGTGGGCGCTGGCCCGCTTCGACGGCGAGGCGCTCTACGAGCATCCCGACCCCCGCCGCGGCGAGCAGCCCGACTGGGGCACGCTGGTGTTCGACTTCGGCAACTCGAAGGTGCGCAACTTCCTCGTGGCCAATGCGCTGTACTGGCTCGAGGAGTTCCACATCGACGGCCTGCGCGTCGACGCGGTGGCGTCGATGCTCTACCTCGACTACTCGCGCAAAGAAGGCGAGTGGATTCCCAACCAGTACGGCGGGCGCGAGAACCTCGAGGCCATCAGCCTGCTGCAGGAGGTGACGGCCACCGCCTACAAGTCGGCCCCCGGGATCGTGATGATCGCCGAGGAGTCGACATCATGGCCCGGCGTCACCCACCCCACCGACCGCGGCGGACTCGGCTTCGGCATGAAGTGGAACATGGGCTGGATGCACGACTCGCTCGACTACATCGAGAAAGACCCGATGTACCGGTCGTACCACCATGGCGAGATCACCTTCTCGTTCCTCTACGCGTTCAGTGAGAACTTCATGCTGCCGATCTCGCACGACGAGGTGGTGCACGGCAAGGGGTCGCTGCTGGCGAAGATGCCGGGCGACCACTGGCAGAAGCTCGCCAACCTGCGGGCCTACCTGGGGTTCATGTGGGCGCATCCCGGCAAGCAGCTGCTGTTCATGGGGCAGGAGTTCGGCCAGCTCTCGGAGTGGAGCGAAGAGCGGGGGCTGGACTGGTGGATGCTCGACCAGCCCGTGCACCGGCAGCTGCTCGGACTCGTGTCACGCCTCAACACGGTCTACAAGGAGAATCCGGCGCTCTGGGCGCTCGACAACGAGCCGGCAGGGTTCGAGTGGATCGACGGCGGGTCGTCGTCGCAGAACCTCGTGTCGTTCCTGCGGTGGGACTCGCAGGGCAACCCGATCGCGGTGCTGATGAACTTCTCGGGGAACCCGGTGGGGCCCTACCGGGTGGGGCTGCCGTTCGGCGGCCGATGGGACGAGCTCGTCAACACCGACGCCGTGGAGTACGGCGGGTCGGGCGTGGGCAATTACGGATCGGTGGAGGCCGAGTACGTGCCGTGGTCAGGGCGGCCGGCGTCGGTGGAGTTGACGCTGCCGCCGCTGGCGGCGCTGTACCTCAGGCCGCGGCGGTAGCGGCAGGCGGGAGCCGCGGGAGACGCCGACCGCTGGCCGCCCGCCGACAGCCCGTCAGTAGAGGAGCGCGGCCAGGCGGCGGCGGGCTGCGGCCACGCGCGGGTCGTCAGCACCGACCACCTCGAACAGGTCGAGGAGACGCGTGCGGATGGTGGTCTTCTCGTCGGGGGCGGCCTTCGGGAAGAGATCGAGCAGGCGGCCGAAGGAATCGTCGATGTGGCCGCCCGAGAGATCGAGGTCGGCGACGAGCAGCTGTGCGTCGAGGTCGTCGGGATTCGTGGCCGCGGCGGCACGGATGTCGTCGAGCGTGTGACCGTCGAGACGGGAGAGCAGCTTCACCTGGGCGAGACCCGCGACGGCGAGGGCGTCGCGCGGGTTCTGGGCGATGGCCGTCTGGTACTCGGCGATCGCCGCCGCGTAGTCACCTCGCGCGATGGCGTCGTAGGCCTCCGCGTGGTGCGGCGGCAGCGGCTCCTCGACGGGCTCTTGCTCGCCCTCGGCCTCGACATCGCCGAGCGGCACCGTGCCGGTGACCCCGTTCTGCGCAGCGAGCTGAAGCACCTGCTCGAGCACCGAGCGCACCTCCTCCTCGGGGTAGGAGCCCTGGAACAGCGACACCGGCCGGCCGGCGACGATCGCGGCCACCGTGGGCACCGACTGCGCCTGGAACGCCTGCGCCAGCTGGGGGTTGCTCTGCGCGTCGACCCCCGCGTAGACCAGTCGGCCCGCGTAGCTCGTGACGACCGCGGTGAGCACGGCGGTGAGCTCGCGGCTCGCCTCGGCCCAGTCGGCCTTGAGGTCGACGATCACGGGAACCGTGTTCGACAGTTCGATGATCTGCGTGAAGTTGGCGTCGGAGCCCTCGAGCAGGAGCGGGTTCGCCCCGCCCTGGCCTGGCTCCCCGGAGGCGCCCGCGCCGGCAGCCGCACCACCCACGCCGCTCGCACCCGCGGGCGACTGCGCCCGGTTCACCAGCGACGACAGATCCACGGCCCCGCGGAGGCTTCCGGCGGGTGGCGGGGGCATGCTCACGGCAACTCCTTGGCTTGCACGAGACCCTGGGTGAAGCCGAGCAGCTCGGCCTTGCCGGTGTCTCCCGACGGCGGGATGTAGAACAGCAGCTGATAGTCGTAGACGGCCTCGGCGCCCTTGGCAGTCTCGGTGACCCCTGACAGCGCCTTCACGGCGCCCTCCGGGCTCACCGTGGCACCCGATTCGACGGGCTTCACCGTCTCCGACTCGCGGAGGTCGACGGCGACCAGAGCGCCCGAGCCGCTCGTAGCCAGGGCGATGTTCTGCCCCGTGCCCGCCACCTGGGCGAAGTCGATCGAGGCCGTGCTCGGCAGCGCGCTCTTCTTCTGGTTCTTGTAGTCGACGCCGACCTGGGTGCGCAGGGTGTCGCCGTCGGCATCGACCAGGTCGATGTACTGACTGGCGTCGCCCACGGCGAGGATGTCGGCGTAGGCCGTCTTGAGCTCGTCGGGCGTCATGGTGAGCAGCTTGGTGTCGGGCGCGAGCCGGGTGGTGCCGACGCTCGCGGCCGCGACCGGGGGCAGGGTGGTGTCGGGCTCGAGGGTGATCTCGTAGTAGACCTTGTAGTTCGACCGGGGGGTCTCCTGCACCAGCATGAGTGCCACCGGCGGCACGGTCGTGTCGGTGCCCTGCACCACGGTGAACACCGTCTTCGGCCACGAGTTCGAGGCCTGCGGCAGCACCACCTGCAACGGACCTGCCGGGATGGCCTGGGGCGCGGGATACTCGGGGTAGCCGCCCCGGATGGCGTAGGTCGCGGTGCGCAGCTCGAGCGCCGGCCCCGTGAACCGCGCGGCGAGCGCGTCGGAGCTCGACGCCGCGTCGGCCTCGGCCGTGACCGTCGAGATGGTGGAGACGATGCCCGCGAGCTGAGCCTCGGTGACCGCGGGCATCGGGGTGTCGGTGTCGATGTCCTCGGTCGGCTCGATCGGGTCCTCGGCGCCCGGGGTGGCCGTCGGGTCGGGGGTGCTCGTGGCGGCGACAGTGGCGGCATCGGTCGCGGGCGCGGGCTGCGGCCAGTAGTCGGCCGAGCATCCGCTCACCGCGAGTACGGAGGCCAAGGCGATCGGGGCCGCGATGAACGGCGCGATGGAGCGGCGCCCACGACGCATGCCCGACTCGATGGCGTTCGTGCGCGACGGCGAGAACCGCTTGCCCTTCGGCAGCGCCGGGGGCTTACGACGGGGTCGCGACGAACGGCGCATGTGGAGCAGGCCGAGCACGAGCAGCACGAGCCCCGCGAGCAGGAACACGACACCCGCGACCAGCAGCGGTCCCACCCACGGAGTGGCGTTCGGAATGGGCCACGACAGCCGCACCTGCGTGGGAGCCGGCTGGGTGCCGTCGGAGGCGACGATGACCGAGTAGCCGGCCGGCAGGGTGAGCGTGCGGTACATCGCACCCTCCGCCGTGAACTGCTCGAGCCAGAGATCGCTGCCCGCGGGGTTCGCCGACCCGCTGGCGACGTTGTCGGCGCCCTCCGGGTCGGCCTCGACGGTCGTGGAGGTGAGCTCGCCGGTCTCGGCGTCGTAGCCGACCGTGTCGTAGCTCGAGCCGTCGAGCCAGGCCTCGACGTCACTCGTGCGGCCGTAGGCGGCGAAGACCGTGTCGGCGCCGCTGAGCTGCAGGGTCTGCTTGCCCTCGTGCGTACGCAGCGTCTCGGAGTCGATCATGACGTAGGGAGAGCCGCCCTCCACCGACACCGAGGCGGTGACCGTGTTCGGCGGCAGGAACACGGTTCGCTGCGCGACTCCGGCGCCGATCAGCGCCGTGGCGATGATGAAGGCGAAAATGGCGAAGATAAAGCGCACGTGGACTCCTGACAAAGACATTAAAAGATAGCCGATGCAGTCGCGAGCCCGCACAGGCTACGTTCAGAGTGTGAAGATCCAGAACGCGTTCACCCTGGGGCTCGTCGCCACGCTCGGCGTCGGGGTGGGGCTGCTCATCCTCAGCGCCGTCGTCTCGCTCGCCACCATCCTCACCTACATCGGCGTCGCGATCTTCATCGCCCTGGGGCTCGACCCCATCATCAGCTGGCTCGAGAAGAAGCACTGGCCACGCTGGCTGGCCATCCTCACCGTCCTGATCGCGGTACTCGGGCTCTTCACCGGCCTCGTCTTCGCGGTCGTCCCCATCATCGTCGAGCAGACCAGCCAGCTGATCGACCTCGTGCCCACCCTCATCAACCAGGTGCTCGACCAGAACTGGCGCGACAACCTCACCGAGCAGCTCGGCGGGTTCATCGACGTCAACGAGGTCTACAACGCCGTCGTGAACTACTTCGCCGACGCCGGCAACGTGACCGCCCTGGCCGGTGGCGCGCTGCAGGTGGGCATCGGCATCGCCAGCGGGGTGTTCGGCTCGATCATCGTGCTCATCCTCACCCTCTACTTCACGGCGTCGCTGAACGGGATGAAGCGGGCCGTCTACCGGCTCGTGCCCGCCTCCAAGCGCGAGCGCTTCGCCGACCTCAGCGAGCAGGTCACCGGCGCGGTGGGCCGCTACGTCGTGGGGCAGATCAGCCTGGCTCTCTGCAACGGCATCCTGAGCTTCATCTTCCTGTCGATCATCCAGGCGCCGTTCTCGGCGGTGTTGGCCTTCCTCGCCGGCATGCTCTCGCTCATCCCGCTCGTGGGCACCATCTCGGGCTCGACGATCATCGTGCTGGTGTGCCTCATCCCGGGCCTCGGCTCACCCCTCACCGCGCTTGTGGCCGCCATTTACTACATCGTCTACATGCAGGTGGAGGCCTACCTGCTGAGCCCGAACATCATGAACCGCGCGGTCTCGGTGCCCGGCTCGGTCGTGGTGATCGCGGCCCTCGCCGGCGGCACGCTGCTCGGTGTGCTCGGCGCCCTGGTCGCCATCCCCATCGCGGCGTCGTTCCTGCTCATCATCAAGCAGGTCGTCATCCCCATCCAGAACGAACGCTGACCCCCTCTCACGAGGAGGGGCGAACGGATGAGCGGCTAGGCGTCGTAGGTGGTGGGCAGGGGGTAGGCGGGGGCGTTCACGCGGGCGACGATCTCGTCGAGCACGCGGCGCACCTGCGCCTCGCCCACCCAGAGGTGCTTTCCGCCCTCCACCGGCACGAGCTCGAGACTCGGCACCGAGGCGAAGCGCTCGCGGGCCTCGGCCGGCCGGAGGTAGTCGTCGAACTCGGGCACGAGCGCGACGAGGCGCTTGCCGTTGCCCTCCCAGGCCGCCACCTCGGCGTCGCTCGCGCGGTGCAAGGGCGGCGAGAGCAGGATGGCCCCCTCGATCGGGTACTGCGCCCCGTAGCGCAGCGCCAGCTCGGTGCCGAACGACCAGCCCACGAGCCACGGATGCGGCAGCCCCCGCTGGGCGACGAAGTCCATCGCGGCCTTCACGTCGAACCGCTCGCCCTCTCCCCCGTCGAACGCGCCCTCGCTCGTGCCGCGCGGCGAGGTGACGCCGCGCAGGTTGAACCGCAGCACCGCCAGGTCGGCCAGGGCGGGGAGCCGTGCGGCCGCCTTGCGCAGCACGTGGGAGTCCATGAAGCCACCGTGGGTGGGCAGCGGATGCAGGGTGACGAGGGTGGCGACCGGCTCGCCCGAGAGCGGGGTCGCGAGTTCGCCCACGAGCGTGAGCCCGTCGTCGGTGTGCAGCTCGATCTCCTCGCGACGGGCGGGGAGCTCGGTGGCCGATCGGATCTCGGTGGCGGTCATCAGGCGGCGATCCTCCAGCAGTGGGTGTGCCAGTGGCGGCGGGCGGCGAGGTCGCTGGCGTCGCCGAGCAGCCCGTCGGCCCGCCAGGTGACGAGGTGCGCGGTGCCCGGCGAGATCACCTGACCGCACCCGGGACAGGTGTATTCCTTCGCGGCGGAGGCGGCGCTCACGGGCTGCACGTTCCACTCGCCGTCGCGGCGCTGTTCGGTGCGCTTCCAGCCCGCCATCAGGCGTTCGAGGCCCGACTCCTCCTCCGGCTGCGCCCCGGCGCGGCGACGGGGGCGATTGCTGCGGGGCATGGCTCCAGTCTACGAGCGGTCGGCGCGAGAGCGGTCGGCGCGAGAGCGGTCGGCGCGAGAGCGGTCGGCGCGAGAGCGGTCGGCGCGAGAGCGGTCGGCGCGAGAGCGGTCGGCGCGAGAGCGGTCGGCGCGAGAGCGGTCGACCCGCTGCTCAGCCGTGCGAGCCCGATCCATCGCTCTGCTGCAACCGCGACTCCTCCTGGTCGAGCATGAGCTGGGCCCGCACCAGGATGCGCGATGAGTATGCCCCGCGGTGACGCGCGTCCAGCAGCGCCACCCGCTCCGCCCTCAGCACCTCGAGCCGCAGCACCCGGTACTGCCGGTGCGGGGCGCTGCCCTCCGATTCCGGGTCGGCGGCACGCGCGCGCTCCCAGGCCGACTCGCTGCGCAGTTCCGCGTCTCCGCGCACGCGGTCGATCACACCCTCGTCGATCACCTCGCCGCTCGGCAGACTGAGCCCGGGCTCCTCCAGCACCTGCTGGCCGGCGGCCCGCAGCTCGTCGACCAGGGTCGCGAACTCGGCATGGTCGGCCGCCTCGTCGACTCCCCTCAGCCGCGTGACACGGATGAGCCAGGGCAGGGTTCCGCCCTGGAACACGAGCGTGGCGATCGAGACGGTGAACGCGATGAGCACGAGCTGGTCGCGATACGGGATGCTCTCGGGCAGCGACTGGGCGCCCGCGACCGTGACCACCCCGCGCATCCCGGCCCACGACACCACGAGACCACCTCGCCAGCCGGTGGCCTCTCGCGCCTCCGTGGAGAGCGGGTCGCGCTTGTGCAGCCGGGCGCGCTGCACCACGAGCAAGGGCCCCACGAAGAGGAACCGCAGCACGAACAGCACGGCCGCTGCGGCGAGTCCGAGCCCGATCGAGCCGATCGCGTCGAGTCCGTCGGCCTCGGCCGTGGGGCTGAGCGCCGACAGGAAGATGTCTTTGATCTCGAGCCCCATCAGCAGGAACACGCCGTTCTCGAGCAGGAACTGGATGGTGCGCCAGTTCAGCCGCTCGCTGATGCGGGCCGACGCCGTGAAGTGCTTGGCGCCCATGTGCCCGGTGTAGAGGCCGGCCACCACCACGCTGAGCACCCCGGATGCGCCGATCGCCTCGGCGGGGATGTAGGCCAGGAACGGGATGACGAACGACACGGCGGTGGTGAGCACCGGGTCAGGGAGCTTGGAGCGCACGAAGACGGTGACCACGCCGACCACGAGCCCCATCGCCACCGCGGCCACCGAGGAGTAGCCGAAGTCGATCGCGAAGCCGCCGAAGCCGGCGAAGGCGATGGTGCCCGCCGTCGCCGCGATCGAGGTGCGCAGGAGCACGAGCGCCGAGGCGTCGTTCACGAGGCTCTCGCCCTCGAGCACCGCGATGAGCCGCGGCGGGAGACCGAGCCGTTTGCCGATCGAGGTGGCGGCCACCGCATCCGTGGGGCTGATGACGGCACCGAGCGCGATCGCGGCCGCGATGTTGAGGTCGGGCAGCACCATGAAGAGCAGGAAACCCGTGATGAGCGCGCTCACGATCACGAGCAGCACCGACAGGATCGAGATGGAGCCGAGGTTCTTGCGGAAATCGACCAGCGGCAGATTGATGGCCGAAGCGTAGAGCAGCGGGGGCAGCACCCCCGCGAGGATCCACTCCGACGGCACGTGCACCGGCGGCACACCGGGGATGACCGAGATGCCGATGCCGATCACGACGAGCAGGATGGGCGTGGCCAGCCGCAGCTTGGGGGCCAGCACCGAGACGCCGACGACGATGATCAGGCACACCACCGCGACGAGCTCGGGTCTCATGCTCCCCAGACTAGTGAACGCTCAGGATGCATCCGTGCACGCAGCGGGTCAGTACCAGTTGTTCTCCTCGGAGTGCGCCCACGCCTCACACGGAGAGCCGTAGCTGCCGAGGATGTACCGGATGCCCCAGTCGATCTGCACGTTGGGGTCGGACTCCCATCCCGGGCCCATCTTCGAGCCGGGGAGCGCCTGCGGGATACCGTGGGCGCCCGAGGAGGCGTTGTGGGCCGCGGGGTTCCAGCCCGACTCGCGGTTCCAGAGTGCGAGCAGGTAGTAGTACTGCTGGATGCCGAAGCCGTAGCCCTTGAGCGAGGTCCACGCGATGTCCTGGTAGCTGCCCGCGGCGGGCTCGCCGGGAGTGGGCACGACGTAGCTCTCGCAGCCGCCGCCACCGCTGCTCGACTCGGCCGCGGCGCTCGCCGACACGGCCACCTTCACCGGCTCGGGGGCGGGCGGAGGCGGCGGATCGGTGATGGTGTAGTCGTCGCGCAGCACCGAGGCGGCCTGGGCGCCCGAGATCTCGAGCGACTGCACGCTGCCGTAGCTCGAGGACATGTCGGGCGCATAGGCCTCGGAGGCGTTCGCCTGGGTGAGCGCCGGCTGCAGTGCGAACAGCGCCACGAAGGAGGCCGCCACGCCGAACGCGAGCACCTGCACCCCGGCGCGCAGCACGGGGCGAGTCGACTTCTTCAGCACGGTCATCGAATCAATACCAGTGGTTCGCGTCGGAATGCGCAAGTGCGGAGAGCGGATCGCCGTAGCGGCCCTGGATGTAGTTGAGACCCCAGGTGATCTGCGTGGCGGGGTTGGTGAGCCAGTCGGCACCCGCCGACGACATCTTCGACCCGGGCAGGGCCTGGGGGATGCCGTAGGCGCAGCTGGACTTGTTGAGCGCGTTGACGCGCCACCCCGATTCGCGGCTCCACAGGGCGATGAGCGCGTCGAACTGGGCACCCGTCCACCCACGGGCGGCGGCGAGGTCAGCGGCCACGGCCTGGGCTCCCGCGGGGTCGGCGACGGCGGCGTTCGGGTCGGGGCAGCCGGAGTCGGAGGAGCTCGACTTCGTCTCCACGACGATCACGGGCTTCGGCGCCTCGGTGACGGCGTACCCGTCGCGGAACACCGATGCGGCGACCGAGCCACTCACGTCGAGGGTCTGGGTGACGACCGACCCCTCGGCGAAGGTGCCCTCGAACGACGCGGAGGCGGGCTCGGCGTCGAGGTTGGGGGCGACCACCGTCACGAAGGCACACGCGGTGACCGCGACGAGGCCGATGACCTGCAGGGCGATGCGGCTCGCCTTCGGGGTGCGCCGACCGGCGCCGCGCGGGCCGGTGACGGTCTGCGGGCGCACCTCGGTCAGGGAGTGCTTAGCCACGATTCGACCGATTTTAGCCCATCATCCGTTGCGGTGTCCGGGCGCGGTGGCCGGCGATCACCCCAGGGCGGCGAGCGCCGCCCTCCGCTGCGCCTGCTCCACGGGATCGGGGACCGGCAGCGAGGCGATCAACCGGCGGGTGTACTCGTGGCGAGGGCGCTCGAGCACTTCGGCTCCGGGGCCCTCCTCCACCAGGCGTCCGCGATGCAGCACCGCGATCCGGTCGGCGAGCAGATCGACCACTGCGAGATCGTGACTGATGAACAGGGCGGCGAACCCGAGGTCGTGCTGCAGCTCGGCGAAGAGCTCGAGCACCCGCGCCTGCACCGACACGTCGAGCGCCGAGGTGGGTTCGTCGGCGATCAGCAGGGTGGGGTCGAGCGCGAGTCCCCGCGCGAGGCTCGCCCGTTGGCGCTGGCCTCCCGACAGCTCGTGCGGATAGCGGTCGCCGTAGCCCTTCGGCAGCTGGACCGCTTCGAGCAGTTCGTCGACGCGTGGCCTCGCAGCGGCCGGACTCGCCGCGCGACCGTGGATGACGAGCGGCTCCGCCACGGCCTCGGCGATGGTGAGGAGCGGGTTGAAGCTCGCCGCGGGGTCCTGGAAGACGAAGCCGATGTCGGCGCGCGCCGGCTTGAAGCGCCGCTCCGAGAAGCCGAGCATCTCGTGGCCGAGCACCCGGAGGGAGCCACCGGTGATGCGGGTGAGCCCGCCGATGGCCCGGCCGATCGTGGTCTTGCCAGATCCGCTCTCCCCCACGAGCCCCAGCACCTCCCCCGCGCCGATGCGGAAGCTCACCTCGTCGACGGCTCTGAAACCGCGGCGACCCAGGCGCCCGGGATAGTCGATCACCAAGCCCGACGCCTCGACGACGGGGCGGCCTGCCGGCTCCGCGCGCCCACGCGCATCCGGAGCCACCCGATCGTGGGCGACGAGACGCCCGGCACCGAGTCGCGGCACCGCCGCGAGCAGTCGCTTCGTGTAGTCGTGCTGTGGGTGGGCGAACAGCGCGTGCGCCTCGGCCTGCTCCACCACTTCACCCTGGAACATGACGGCGACCCGGTCGGCGAGGTCGGCCACCACGCCCATGTTGTGGGTGATGAGCACGATCGCGGTGCCGAATTCGTCGCGGAGCCGCCGGAGCAGGTCGAGGATCTCGGCCTGCACGGTCACATCGAGGGCCGTGGTCGGCTCGTCGGCCACGATGAGCCCGGGGCCGAGCACGAGCGCCGCGGCGATCACCACGCGCTGCTTCTGCCCGCCCGAGAACTGGTGGGGGTAGTGGTTGACCCGCACCTCGGGGTCGGGGATGCCCACCGTGCGGAGGATCTCGACGGCCTCCCGCTTCGCCTCCGCCCTCGACAGCCGGCGGTGCGCCCGCAGCCCTTCGGCGATCTGCCAGCCCACCGTGAACACGGGGTTCAGCGCCGAGGACGGCTCCTGGAACACCATCGCCACGTCGGAGCCGCGCACGGCCCGCAGCCGCGCGCCGTCGAGGGCCACCACGTCGTTCACGGCGTCGCCCGAGCGGCTCGACAGCAGGACGGCCCCGCCCGTCGTGGCCGTCTCGGGCAGCAGGCCCAGGATGCTCTTCGCCGTCACCGTCTTGCCGCTGCCGCTCTCCCCCACGATCGCGAGCACCTCGCCACGGGCGACCCGCAGGCTCACGCCGTCGACGGCTTTCACGGCACCGTGGTCGGTGGCGAAGGAGACGGACAGGTCGTCGATCTCGACGACGCTCTCGGCCGGGTTCATGCGTTCTCCTGACGGATCTCGAGGTCGGAGGGCAACGTGGTGTCGACCGAGGTCATCGACACCGCACCCGAGCGCGCCTTCACCCGCTTGCGGCCGCGCAGACGGGGATCGGCGAGATCGTTGAGGCTCTCGCCCACCAGGGTGATGCCGAGCACCGCGAGTACGATCGCGAGTCCGGGGTAGAGCGCCGTCCACCAGATGCCGCTCGTGACGTCGGAGAGCGCTTTGTTGAGGTCGTAGCCCCACTCCGCAGCTGCCGTCGGCTCGATGCCGAACCCGAGGAACCCGAGCCCGGCGAGGGTGAGGAGTGCCTCGGAGGAGTTGAGCGTGAAGATGACCGGAAGCGTGCGGGTGGCGTTGCGCAGCACGTGCCGGAACATGATGCGCAGCGGAGACGCCCCGAGCATCTTCGCGGACTCGACATAGGGCTCCGCCTTGATGCGGATGGTCTCCGCCCTGATCACGCGGTAGTACTGCGGGATGAAGACCACGGTGATCGAGAGCGCGGCCGCCAGGATGCCGCCCCACAGGCTCGACTGCCCGCCCGAGATGACGATGGAGAGCACGATCGCGAGCAGCAGAGACGGGAAGGCGTAGATCGCGTCGCCGATCACCACGAGCACGCGGTCGAGCCAGCCGCCCAGGTAGCCCGACACCAGTCCCAGCAGGATGCCGACGAAGATCGAGCACACCACGGCGACGAGGATGACGAGCACCGCCGTCTGCGCACCCCAGAGCACGCGCGAGTAGACGTCGTAGCCGCCGACGGTGGTACCCATGATGTGTTCCGCGCTCGGGGGCTGCTGCGCGCCGAAGGGGCCGTCAGCGCCACGCAGCTGGGCGAAGCCGTACGGGGCGATCGCCGGCGCGAAGACGGCGACCAGCACGAAGACGCCGGTGATCACGAGGCCGGTCACGAGCATCCCGCGCTGCAGCCCCACGCTCTGGCGGAGCTGCTTCAGCACCGGCAGGCGCGAGAGGAGCGATGCCATCAGTACCTCACCCTCGGGTCGATCAGCGCCGCGATCACGTCGACGATGAAGTTCGTCACCGCGACGATGACGGCGAGCAGCGCGACGATGCCCTGCACCGCCACGAAGTCGCGGGCGGCGAGGTAGGCGGCGAGCTGGAAGCCGAGGCCCTTCCACTCGAACGTGGTCTCGGTGAGCACCGCGCCGCCGAGCAGCAGGGCGATCTGCAGGCCGATGACCGTGATGATGGGGATGAGGGCGGGCTTGTAGGCGTGCGTGCGCACGAGCCTCGACTCGCGCACTCCCCGCGAGCGGGCGGCGTCGACGTAGTCGGTGCCGAGGGTGCCGATGACGTTGGTGCGCACCAGCCGGAGGAAGACGCCCGCCGTGAGCAGGCCGAGCGCGATGCCCGGAAGCACCGCGTGAGAGAGCACGTCTCCGATGGCGGCGGGGCTGCCGAGGGCGATGGCGTCGACGAGGTAGATGCCCGTCTTGCCGTCGAGGGTCTGCATGGCGAGCTCGGTGCGGGTGGAGGCGCGCCCGGCCACCGGCAGCCACTGCAGCCACACCGAGAACACGAGCTTCAGCAGCATGCCGGCGAAGAACACGGGCGTGGCATAGCAGAGGATGGCGAAGACGCGCAGCACGGCGTCGGGCACCCGGTCGCGGAACGCCGCCGCCACGAGACCGAGCGGGATTCCCACGAGGAAGGCCACGATCAGGGCGTAGAACGCGAGCTCGAGCGTGGCCCCGCCGTAGGTGAGCAGCACCTCGGTGACGGGGCGGTTGTCGCTGATGGTGGTGCCGAAGTTCCCGGTGAACACCTGGCCGAGGTATTCCAGGTACTGCACGATGATCGGCCGGTCGTAGCCGGCGGCGTGGATGCGCTCCTGCAGCTGGTCGGCGGTCAGCCTTCCGCCCTGGGCGGCCGTGATCGGGTCGCCGACGGTGCGCATGAGCAGGA
Organism: Herbiconiux moechotypicola; assembly: GCF_024979255.1. Taxonomy (GTDB): domain Bacteria; phylum Actinomycetota; class Actinomycetes; order Actinomycetales; family Microbacteriaceae; genus Herbiconiux; species Herbiconiux moechotypicola. Next base: position 234,294 of record NZ_JANLCN010000004.1, on the reverse strand, counting down.
ACACGAGGGTGACCAGGATGAAGATGGTCGGGAAGATCAGCAGGAACCGCACGACGAGGTACCGGCCGAGGCCGCCCCCAGCGCTCTTGGGCGTGGGGGCGACCGGGCTGGGTGCGTCGCTCGGCAGGAGCGCCGTCGTCATCCCTTGGTCAGCGGCGCGTAGCGGAACTTGAACGACGCATCCAGCGTGACCCCGTCGACGTCGGTTCCGGCGACGGCGACCTGGGCGCCCTGGAGGTAGGGCACCGTGGAGAGGTCGAGCGCCTCCTTGGCCTGGATCTCCTCGATCAGCGCCTGCCGCGCCGCCGGGTCGGCGGTGGAGGCCTGCTGCAGGATGAGGTCGTTGACCTCCTGGTTCGAGTAGTGGTTGCCGAGGAAGTTCTCGGTGAGGAAGAACGGTGTGAGGTAGTTGTCGGCGTCGGAGTAGTCGGGGAACCAGCCCAGCTGGTAGGCCGGGTAGACGTCGGCGGTGCGGTCTTTGGAGTACTGCACCCACTCCGTCGACTGCAGGTTCACCGTGAACAGTCCCGAGGCCTCGAGCTGGTCTTTGATGAGCGCGTACTCGTCGCCCGAGGACGGGCCGTAGTGGTCGGGGCTGTACTGCAGGTTGAGCTCGACCGGGGTGGTCACGCCCGCCGCCGTCAGCGTCTCGGTGGCCTTCTCGACGGAGGGGCCGCCCGAGCCGTCGCCGTAGCTCTCCTTGAGCACCTCGGTGGCGCCCGTGAGGCCCGCCGGCACGAAGGAGTAGAGCGGCGTGTAGGTGCCCTTGTACACCTGGTCGGCGATCTCGTCGCGGTCGATCAGGTCGGCCACGGCCTGGCGCACGGCCAGCGCCTTGGCGGCATCGGCCTCGGGCGTGGTGGCGCCGAACGGCTGGGTGTCGAAGTTGAACACGATGTAGCGGATCTCGCCGCCCGGGCCGTCGTGCACCGTCACGTTCTCGTTCGACGCGAGGTCGTCGACGTCGGTTGCTGAGAGGCTCCGGAACGCCACGTCGATGTTGCCCTCCTGCACGTCGAGCTTGAGGTTCGACGAGTCGGCGTAGTACTTGGCGGTGACCGCCGACTCGGCCGGCGGGAGCACCCCGTCGTAGCCCTCGAAGGGCTCGTAGGAGATGAGGTTGTTGAAGTCGTACGAGGTGATCGCGTACTGGCCCGCGAAGGCCCCGCCGTCGACGATCTCGTCGTCGGGGGTGAGTTCGGTGGCCGAGAAGACCTCCTCGTCGACGATCGGGCCTGCGGGGCTCGACAGGATCTGCGGGAACACCTGGTCGTCGGGGTTCTTGAGGGTGAACACGACCGTGAGATCGTCGGGCGTGGCGACGCTGTCGAGGTTGTAGAGCAGCGAGGAGGGGCCGTTCTCGTCGGCGATGGCGAGCTGGCGGTCGAAGGTGAACTTCACGTCGGAGGAGGTGAGCTCGTGACCGTTGGCGAAGGTGAGGCCCTCTTTGAGGGTGACCGTGTACTCGGTGGGGCTCGTGAACTCGGCGCTCTCGGCGATGTCGGGTTCGACGTCGGGGCTGCCGTAGGGGGTGTTCATGAGGAACGGGAACACCTGGTTCTGCACCGCGAACGACCCGTTGTCGTACGAGCCCGCGGGATCGAGGGTGGTGACCTTGTCGGTGGTGCCGATGATGATGCCCTCGCCCGAGGCGGGGTCGGAGGAGCCGGCGGCGCAGCCGGCGAGGACGAGGACGGATGCTGCCCCTGCCGCCGAGAAGGCAAGTGCCCGGCGAGCGTGAATGTGTGCGGAATTCATGGAGACATGGCTAACACACAAGAACCGTGTCCCCCAAGGGGGGTACACGCTGAATGAGGATTTCTTTACACGATCGAAATATTCACCCCCCTTCCGGGGGTCAGCGCACGGCGAGCATCACGTCGACCACCGCATCGAGCACGGCATCGACCTGCGCCTCGCTGTAGCCTCCGCGGCGCGGCCTGAACGAGGCGGTGCGCACATCCGTCACCGTCACGTCGGCGCCGGCCCGGAAGTACTCGATGAGGGCGTCGGAGAAGGCGTCGACGTCTCGCCGGTCGTAGCCCAGGCGCAGGAACCCGGCGCGGGTGAACTTCTGGCCGTCGGGGCGCTCGAGCCGCTGCAGGATCTCGGCGGCCCGGGAGCGTGCCTGCTGGTACCAGGCGTCGTCGCCGACGGCACGGTAGGCGCGGTCGCGCTCTCGCAGGGCGAACGCGTCTTCCAGCCGCTCCAGCGCCGCGTCGACCGCACGGGCGTCGTAGCCGCCCTTCTGCATGGTGAACGCCGTGCCGCGCACGGCCTCACTGGAGAGCGCAGGGCCCCCACTCGCAGGATCACGGCCGTCGTAAGCCGAGCGCGCCAGGGCGAGGAACTCGTCGACCTCCTCGACGTCGTAGCCGAGAACGGAGTTGCGGGTGCGCGGGAAAGGTGTGCTCACGGCTCTATTGTGCCGAACTCTTCCCGTGAAGTCGCGGCAGTCAGCTCGCGAACACCACCCAGAGCACGTACGCGGCCGCCGCCGAGGGCAGGATCGAGTCGAGCCGGTCGAGGAATCCACCGTGACCGGGGAGCCACGAACTCATGTCCTTTATGCCGATGTCGCGCTTGATGAGCGACTCCGCGAGGTCTCCCACCGTCGCGGTGGCGGCGATCACGGCGCCGAAGACGAGGCCCACCCACCAGGGCTGACCGAGGAGGAAGACCGCCAGCAGCACGCCTCCGACGAGGGCCGCGACCACCGCACCGGCCAGCCCCTCCCAGGTCTTCTTCGGGCTGATCGTCGGCGCCATCGGATGCCGGCCCAGGTTGAGCCCCGTGGCGTAGGCGCCCACGTCGACGAGCACCACGATCACGATGAACGACATCACCCACCACTGGCCTCCCTCGTGCGACACCAGGAGGACGGCGATGCTGCCGAGGAACGAGACGTACACCTGCACGAACGCACCCGCCCCGAGGTCACGGAGCAGAGCGAGCCCGCTCGGCCTCGGACGGCGCACCAGGGCGTCGACCAGCCGCCAGAGCGCCACGACCACGACCCCGGCCGCGAACACCAGCCACTGGCCCTCGGCGCCCCAGTAGTAGGCCGCCGGCACCATCGCCACGCCCACCACCATCGCGGGAACCCGGGGCACCACGATGTTCGCGTGCCGGAGGGCCGTCGCGAGCTCCAGTGTGCCGAACGCCACGAGCACGGCGGCGAGCACCATGAAGAGCTCTTTGATGACGACCAGGCTGAGGATCATGACCCCCGCCAGCACCACCCCGATCGCGATGGCCGAGAGCAGGTTGCGGCCGGTTCGCGCCGTGATCTTCTCGTTGGCCTCCTCGAACTGCTCGCGTCGGGCCCGCACCTGCGCCTGGATGTCGGCGCGCGAGAGCGGCTTGGCTCGCCGCTCGGGAGAGTGCGGGGGAACGCCGGACGGCCCGGGGTCGTGGCTCATGGCAGACCGTCGAGGTCAGACCTCGAGGAGCTCGGCTTCTTTGCGCTTCAGGGCGTCGTCGATCGCGTCGACGTGGTTCTTGGTGACCGCCTCGAGCTCCTTCTCGCCACGGGCCACCTCGTCGTCGCCGACCTCGCTCTTCAGCGCGTCGAGCTCGTCCTTCGCCTTGCGGCGGATGTTGCGCACGGACACCTTGCCGTCCTCCGCCTTGGTGCGCACGATCTTGACGTACTCCTTGCGGCGCTCCTCGGTGAGCTCGGGCAGCGTGACCCGGATGATCGTGCCGTCGTTGGTGGGGTTCGCGCCCAGGTTCGGCATGTCGCGGATCGCCTGCTCGATATCGCGCAGGGCGCCCTTGTCGTAAGGGGTGACGATCAGCGACCGCGCCTCGGGGTTCTGCAGCGATGCCAGCTGCGCCAGCGGGGTGGGGGTGCCGTAGTAGGGCACCATGATCTTCTGGAACAGCGCCGGGTTCGCGCGGCCGGTGCGCACGTTGGCGAAGTCGTCCTTCGTCGCCTCGACGGTCTTGTTCATGCGCTCGGTGGCGTCGGCCAGTACATCCGCGATCACGGGGAACTCCTTCGGTGGATCTGTGCTGTCAAGTGTAGTCAGTGGGCGCCGGGCGCCCGAGGACGGTCAGTGGCTGGTGGCGACCAGGGTGCCGATGCGCTCGCCCCTGATGGCCTTCGCCACGTTGCCGGCCGGCTCCATGCCGAACACGTGCATGGGCATCCCGTTGTCCATGCACAGGCTGAACGCGGTCGAGTCGACCACCTTGAGGCCCTGCACGAGGGCGTCGTTGTAGGTGAGCGTGTCGAGCTTGACCGCATCCGGAACCAACCGGGGGTCGGCGGAGTACACACCGTCGACGCCGTTCTTGGCCACGAGCACCTCGTCGGCCCGGATCTCGAGCGCACGCTGCGCGGAGACGGTGTCGGTGGAGAAGTAGGGCAGCCCGGCGCCGGCGCCGAAGATGACGACGCGGCCCTTTTCGAGGTGCCGGATGGCACGGCGCGGGATGTACGGCTCGGCCACCTGGGTCATCGAGATGGCCGACTGCACGCGGGTCTCGGCGCCGGCCTGCTCGAGGAAGTCCTGCAGGGCGAGGGCGTTCATGACGGTGCCCAGCATGCCCATGTAGTCGGCGCGACCGCGGTCCATGCCGCGCTGGGACAGCTCGGCGCCGCGGAAGAAGTTTCCGCCGCCCACGACCACGGCCACCTCGACCTCTTTCGCCGCGTCGGCGATCTCCTTCGCGAGACCGGAGACCACATCCGGGTTCACCCCGAGTGCGCCGCCTCCGAACGCCTCACCCGAGAGTTTGAGAAGTACCCTGCGCTTGCCGTCCGGCTCTGACATCCGTCGTGCATCCCTTCGTCGTGCCCTCGTTCAGGCTACAGAGAAAACGGGCCCGGGTCTTTCGACCCGAGCCCGTGTTCGTGGTGTGTGTTACGCGCCGACCTTGAAGCGGGCGAAACCGGTGACCGTGATGCCCGCATCCGCGAGCACCTTGGAGACCGAGAGCTTGTTGTCCTTCGCGTAGTCCTGCTCGAGCAGGGCGACCTGCTTGAAGTAGGCGGTGACGCGACCCTCGACGATCTTGGGCAGAGCAGCCTCGGGCTTACCCTCGTTCTTCGAGATCTCGGTGACGATGGCACGCTCCTTCTCGACGGCCTCGGCGGGCACGTCGTCGCGGGAGAGGTACTGCGGGTCGGCGAAAGAGATGTGCTGCGCGATGGAGCGAGCGGTCTCGGCGTCGGCACCGGAGTAGGCCACGACCACGCCGACCTGCGGGGGCAGGTCTTTGCTGGTCTTGTGCAGGTAGATCTCGAAGGCGTCGCCGGTGAGACGCGCGATGCGGCGCAGCTCGATCTTCTCACCCAGGATGGCGGCCTCGTCGTTGATGAGGTCGGCCACGGTCTTGTCGCCGGCGGGGGCCGCGAGGGCCTCCTCGACGGTGGAGGAACCGGCGGCGAAGACCGCGTCGAGCACGCCGTCGGCGAGGGCGATGAACTTCTCGCCCTTGGCGACGAAGTCGGTCTCGCAGGCGAGCTCGATGAGCGTGGCGGCGCCGTCGGCCTGCTTCGCGGCCACGAGGCCCTCGCTGGTGGAGCGGTCGGCACGCTTCGCGTTGCCCTTCGCACCCTTGAGGCGCAGGATCTCGATCGCCTTCTCCATGTCGCCGTCGGCCTCGACCAGGGCGTTCTTGGTGTCGACCATGCCGGTGCCGAGCTGCTCGCGCAGCGCCTTGACATCAGCCAGGCTGATTGTTGCCATGTGTTTCTGACTCCTTGTGGGATGTGTGGGTGGCGTCTCGCCGGGGGCCGGCCGGTGTGACCGGCCCGCTCGGCAGGCGGTCGCGGCTACTTGGCCGACGGGGCCTTCTCGGCGTCGGTGGCCTCGGCCTCGAGCTTCGCCTCGGCCTCGGCGTCGGAGACGACGTGGTGCTCCACCACGAGGGCCTCGTCGGTGATGGCGGCGAGGTCGGCCGAGGCTTCGGCGTCGGCGTCGTTCTCCTCGGTGGGGGTCTCGGCGGCGACGACCTCGGCCACGGCCGCGGTGTCTTCGGCGCCGGCGACCAGGCCGTCGACGGCCTCGATCTTCTCGGCCTCGCTGGCGGGGGTCTCCGAAGCCTGGAGGAGCTCGCGCTCCCACTCGGCCAGAGGCTCGGCCTGCTCGCCCTCTTCGGGCTTCTGGTGGCGCTGGATGAGGCCCTCGGCCGCGGCGTCGGCCACGATGCGGGTGAGGAGCGCGACGGAGCGGATGGCGTCGTCGTTGCCCGGGATGGGGTACTGCACCTCGTCGGGGTCGCAGTTGGTGTCGAGGATGCCGATGACGGGGATGCCGAGCTTCTTGGCCTCGTCGATCGCCAGGTGCTCCTTCTTGGTGTCGACCACCCAGAGCGCCGACGGGGTCTTCGCGAGGTTGCGGATTCCGCCGAGCGACTTGTGCAGCTTGTCGAGCTCGCGCTTCTTGATGAGGAGCTCCTTCTTGGTGAAGCCGCTCTTCGAGGTGTCTTCGAAGTCGAGCTCCTCGAGCTCCTTCATGCGCGCGAGTCGCTTCGACACGGTGCTGAAGTTGGTGAGGAGACCGCCCAGCCAGCGCTGGTTCACGTACGGCTGGCCCACGCGGGTGGCCTGCTCGGCGATGGACTCCTGGGCCTGCTTCTTCGTGCCGACGAAGAGGATGGTGCCGCCGTGGGCGACGGTCTCCTTGACGAAGTCGTAGGCCTTGTCGATGTAGCCCAGCGACTGCTGCAGGTCGATGATGTAGATGCCCGAGCGCTCGGTGAGGATGAAGCGCTTCATCTTCGGGTTCCAGCGGCGGGTCTGGTGCCCGAAGTGCACGCCGCTGTTGAGCAGCTGGCGGATGGTGACGACGGCCATGGCCGTTCTCCTTTGTTCTCGGTTTCTCACCGCGACGGTGGCCGCGGATGCCTGGTGCCCGGCGCGCATCCGGCCCGCTCTGCGGCGGGACCGATCGGATGCTCGCACCACGTGGGCACGCGAAGTCACCCCGACATGCGGGGTGCACCGAGAATCATAGCATCAGGATGAGACAGAGGCGCGGCGGCGTTCGACCTTGAGGCTGTCCATGCTCTCGAGCGAGCGGCCCTTCGTCTCGGGAACGGCGAAGAAGACGAACACGAACGACAGCAGGGCGAAGAAGGTGTAGAGCCCGTAGGTGAACGCGAGCGAGAAGCCCGAGAGCCACGGGAAGGTCTCGGTGATCGCGAAGTTGGTGAGCCACTGGGCGGCGGCCGCCACACCGAGGGCCTTGCCGCGGATGCGGTTGGGGAAGATCTCGCCGAGCAGCACCCAGACGATCGGGCCCCAGGTCGCGCCGAAGAAGATGACGAACAGGTTCGCGCCCACCAGGGCCAGCGGGCCCCACGCCCCCGGCAGCTGCGGGGTGTCGCCCGTGACGACGGCCTGCGAGAACGCCACGGCCATGAGACCGAGCGACACCACCATGCCGGCCGAGCCGATGAGCAGCAACGGGCGCCGGCCGACCTTGTCGACGAAGAAGATGGCCACGAAGGTGACGGCCACGTTGATGATGCTGGTGACCACGGAGATGACGAAGCTGGTGTCGCTGTTCGTGGTGTCGAAGCCGACCGAGCTCCAGAGGCTGGTGGAGTAGTAGAAGATGACGTTGATGCCCACCAGCTGCTGGAACATCGACAGCAGGATGCCGATCCACACCACGGGCAGAAGTCCCAGCAGCTTGCCGCGGAGACTGGCGGTGCGGGCGTTCTCGCGGTCTTCGCGCAGGCTCTTCTCGATCTCGTCGAGTGCGGCGTCGACCTCATGCTCGACGATCACGCTCGCGAGCACGCCCCTCGCGTCGTCCCGGCGGCCCTTGCCGGCGAGGTAGCGCGGCGACTCGGGGAGCCGCCATGCCAGCAGGCCGTAGACGATGGCCGGGACCGCGCAGGCGATGAACATCCAGCGCCACGCGTCGGCGCCGAACCACAGCGGCTCGTTGGCGCCGCCGGCAGCGCCCTGCAGGAGGGTGTCGGAGAGCAGGGCCGCGAAGATACCGAGGGTGATGGCGAGCTGCTGCAGGCTGGCGAGCGAGCCGCGCACGGCCTTCGGCGCGATCTCGGCGATGTAGGCGGGCGCGATCACGCTCGCGATGCCGATGCCGAGACCGCCGATGACGCGCCAGGCGATGAGATCCCACACGGCGAAGGCGAGGCCCGAGCCGATCGAGCTCACGAGGAAGAGGGTGGCGCCGATGAGCATGACCGGGATGCGGCCGATGCGGTCGGCGATGCGGCCGGCGAAGTAGGCGCCGATGGCGCAGCCGAGCAGGGCGCAGGCGACCACGAAGCCCGAGAGGAGGGGGAGGTCGCCGAGCGCGAAGTCCTCGTCGATGGCCTTGACGGCGCCGTTGATGACGGAGGAGTCGAACCCGAAGAGGAAGCCGCCGAGGGCGGCGGCGATGGAGAGGGCGATCACCTTGCGGCGGAGCCTCTTCGAGACCTCGGGGCTCACGCGCGGGGATGCAGGGTCGACTGACGTCATGACGGACTCCTTTGTGCCGGGTGCGAGGGGGTGGGGGTTCCTCTGCCGCCCAGGGCGACGTCTGACCACTCCCTCACAACTCCGATACTGGCACGGTTCATCCACAGCTGTGTCACAAGGCGGGTGGGTGGGTCGGGGACAGGGTGAGGATTGCGGCATGAGATGGATGCGCCGGGCAATGGCGACCGCGGTGGTCGTGGTGGGGTTGTGGGGGGCGGGCGGGGCTGCGGGCGTGGCTGCAGGCGTGGCGTGGCCCGCGGGCGCGGCGCGCGTGTCTGGGGAGCTCGCCTCCCCGATGTGGGTGTGGCCCGTCGCGTCGGCCGTCGTCGTCCGCGAGTTCCGCGCCCCGATGACCCGGTACTCCGCAGGGCATCGCGGAATCGATCTGGTGACGCAACCCGGCGAGGAGGTCGTCGCCCCCACCGACGGGGTCGTGTCGTTCGCCGGTGTGGTCGGCGAGCGCTCCGTGGTCTCGGTGGCGCACGCCGGTGGTCTTGTCTCCACCCTCGAGCCCGTGGCCGCTGCGGTCCATGCCGGAGAGGCCGTTGCCCGGGGGCAGCCGCTCGGCACGGTCGCGACCGGTGGGCACTGCGACTCGGCCTGCCTGCACCTCGGCGTTCGACGAGACGGCGGCTACATCAATCCACGTCTGTTCTACGGCGGAGTTCCCCGTGCCGTCTTGAAGCCACTCGAGTGACTCGGCGGGTCTTCGCCGCGCGCTAGATCGCGTCGCGTCGCGTCGCGCGGGGGCTCAGGCTCGCGGATGCGCCGCGCGGTACGAGGATCGGAGCCTCTCGATGCTGACATGCGTGTAGATCTGAGTGGTGCCGAGGCTGGCGTGGCCGAGCAGTTCCTGCACGGCGCGCAGGTCGGCTCCCCCGTCGAGGAGATGGGTGGCGGCGGTGTGGCGGAAGGCGTGCGGCCCCGCGGGGCCGCTCCCCGGCACCTCGGCGAGCAGGTGCGCCACGAGTTCGTACACCGCGCGGGTACCGAGGCGACCACCGCGCGCGCCGAGCAGAAGCGCATCGATCGCGGCGGCGCCGTCGTTCCTCCTGGCCACGAGTGCCGGGCGCTCCCGTGCCAGGTAGTCGACGAGCGCCGCGTGGGCCGGCACTCCGAAGGGCACCACCCGTTCCTTGCCCCCTTTGCCGACCACCCTCACCGTCCGGCGGTCGAGATCGAGGTCGCCCACGTCGAGTCCCGTCAGCTCGGAGACGCGGAGCGCCGAGGCGTAGAGGAGTTCGACCACGGCGAGGTCGCGGAGGGCGGCGGGCTCACCGTCGCCGACCCGCTCCCGCAGTCCGTCGAGCAGGAGGGCGACGGCATCGCCGCTGAGCACGCGCGGCAGGGTGCGGTCGGGTCTCGGCGCCCGCAGCCGCAGGGCGGGGTCGGCGGGGATGTGTCCGCTTCGGGTCAGCCAGGCCGAGAACGTCTTCGCGCTCGCCGCCCGGCGGGCGAGCGTGGCCTTGGAGAGATGCTTCTGCGAGGCGGTCCAGAGCCAGTCGCGGTAGAGCTCGAGATCGAGCCCGCCCACCGCGGAGACTCCTCGGCCGGCGGCGAACTGCTGCAGGTCGGCGAGATCGGAGGCATACGACCGCACCGTGTGCTCGGAGTAGGCACGCTCGAGCACGAGGTGCTCCTCATACGCAGCACGCGCCGTCGAGATATCCACTCCCCCAGCATGCCCCGCGATTCCCGCCCAGCCCGCCGCCACACGCGATGAGATGCGCTCCGCCCTCCACTTCGACAGCGGCCAGGCGGCGTTGCGCCCTGGCCTCGCCGCACCCCACCCCCTGCGCTCCGCGCCTACGCTGTGCGCTCCGCGCCTACGCTGTGCGCTCCGCGCCCACCCCCTGCGTCCCGTGGCAACACCTGCCACGGCTCGCGCCGACCTCATCCTGCCCGCTCTCCCCCACCGAGCGGCGTGGATCGTGGATCAGCCCTGGGGCGGCGAGATGGGCGGCACCTGGCGCGAGAAGGCGTCGAGCTGCCCGTCTGCGGAGAGCGACTCGATGCCGGCGACGAAGTCGCGCGGGAAGGTGTTGACTACGGGGAGTTCGCCGATCGGAACGATCGAGTGCACGATCCGGTCTTCGTAGACGTGCACGAGAGTGAAGGACTGGCCACCACCGAGTCCCCTCAGCTCTCCTCGGGGACCGGCGACATCCATCGTGTAGCAGGTGGCGGCGGCGACCGACACAGGTACCCCCGCGAACGTGCTCGTGGTCGAGTAGTGCAGGTGCCCACCGATGATCGCGCGCACGTCGGTGCCCTCGATCGCGGCTGCCAGCTCATGCTGCCGCTGCAGTTCGAGAATGGGCATGAGCGGGATGGTCGTGGGGATCGGCGGGTGGTGGAGCGCCACGATGGTGCCCTCCGGAGCGGGCTGGGCCAGCTCGGCGCGGAGCCAGGCGAGCTGGTCGATCGAGAGCTCACCGTGGTGGAAACCGGGAACGCTGGTGTCGAGCGCGATGAGCCTCAGGCCGCCCAGCCTGATGCTCGTGACCACGGGGTCGGTCAGCGGTTCCTCATCGAGGAGTTCGGTGCGCAGACGGGCACGATCGTCGTGATTGCCCATCACCCAGAGAACTCGCGCACCGAGCGACTGCGCCGCCGGCTCGACGATCGAGCGGATGCGCTGGTAGGCGTCGACCTCCCCGAGGTCGGCGATGTCGCCGGTGAACACGATCGCCTCCGGCCGGATACCCGACTCCTCCAGCTGCCGGAAGGCCTGCACCAGGGTGACATCGGTGTCGACCTTTCCGTACAGACGCCCTCGATCCGCCAGGAAGTGGGTGTCGCTGATATGGATGATCGTGTGCAGTGGCTCACCGTACTGGGACATGCCGACCAGTGTCGCAGACGCCGGTGACAGCACCCCGCACATCGCACGAACGTCTCGCGAACCATTCGCCCGGTCGCATCCCACCTGGCGCCCACTTCAGTAGCGTCCCTGACACTCGCCCCATCCGTTCGGCATCGATCCAGCCCTGATCGGCGCGGACCGACGCGGACCGACGCGGGCCGGTCGTGGGGCCGGCATGGTTCCACACCCAGCCTGCGCGGGCCGGTCGAGGCGCCAGAACGACTCCCCACCGAGCCTGCGCGGGCCGGTCGAGGCGGCACTGTGGTTCCGGACCGGGCCCGCGCGGACCGGTCGAGGCGGCACTGTGGTTCCGGACCGGACCGGACCGTCCGGCGCGGATCAGCGCGCACTGCGCGTGGCGGCGTGCACGCATCAGGTGCGTAACCAGCCCGCCGGGGTCTCGCGCGCTGCCCCCTCGGCGAGGAGGAGACCCAGGGCGGAGCGGACCACCCCGGGCGCGAGTCCGGTCAGTCGCGCGAGTTCGGTGGAGCCCCGTGCCGCACGCCGGCTCAGGGCGTCGAGAAGGCGGGTGCCGTCGGGCCCGCGAAGGCGGGGGTCGACCGAGGGTGACGCGGGGTCGGCCGGCCCGCGGATGAGTTCGATCACCTCACCGGCGGAGGTGACGCACACCGCGTCGAACTCGCGGAGCAGCCGGTGACATCCCGCCGAGGTGGGACTGGTGATCGGGCCCGGCACCGCACCCAACGGTCTTCCGAGTGCCGCAGCGTGCCCGGCCGTGTTGAGAGAACCCGAGCGCTGCCCGGCCTCGACCACGACGGTGGCGTCGGCGAGCGCCGCGATGAGGCGGTTGCGCTGAAGGAACCGCCACTTGGTGGGCGACGAGCCGCAGGGAAGCTCGGACACCACCGAACCCTCCGCGATGATGCGGCCGAGAAGCTCGCTGTGCGCCGCCGGATAGAGCCTGTCGACCCCGCCGGCGAGGAAGGCGACCGTCCGGCCGCCACTGGCGAGCGTCGCCCTGTGCGCCATGCCGTCGATGCCGTAGGCGGCCCCCGACACGACGGCGACACCTCGATCGCTGAGGCCCGCCGCAATCTCGGAGGCGACGTGCTCGCCGTAGTTCGTCGCATCGCGCGACCCGACCACGGCGACCGACTCCTCCTGAACGAGACCCGCCGTCCCTCGCACCCAGAGCGCCATGGGCTGGTGGACCCCGAGCGCGGTGAATCCTTCCGGCCAGTCGTCGTCGCACGGGAGCACGAGTCTCGCCCCCAGTTCGGCCGCAGAGCGCAACGCCGACAGCACGGCCCGCGACGACAGACGAGGTCGCCATCGATCGAGTGCAGCCGCCATGTCGGACACCGACAGCGAACCGCCGACGGTCGGCCCGAGTCGGGTCAACCAGTCTTCGGGGCCCACCATCGACCGCAGCAGCCCGAGCGCACGATCGGCGCCGAGCTGCAGAACGACCAACCCCGCCACTGCGTCACCCGGCTCCGCCAGCGTCGACCACGCCGCCCCGGCGAAGACCTGAGCGCACTCGTTCTGGCTGCCTCGGGGATCAGCTGTGTCTCGCGCGCCCGCTTCGCCCGTCGAGTTCACGACCGAGTCGGCAGCCGCGTCACCCTCCGAGACACTTGGCGAGGCCGCCCAGTCGAGAACACCGTCGTCGATCGCGCCCGCGCCGTCCACCGCCGACCCTGACGCACCGTGCTCCCGCAGCTCGGGTCGCACCCTCGCGAGCAATTGCTGGATCAGACCGGCTTCGAGCCCATGGATCGTCATGTCGCCACCGACCTGCGCAGGTAGAGCGCCCACCCGAGGTGCTCCGGGGTCGGAGTACCCCCGCCAGCGAGATCGGCCAGCGTCCACGCCACGCGCAGCACCCTGTCGTACCCCCTCATGGTGAGGGTTCCCCGCTCCAGGGCCCGGTCGAGCGGGGCGGTGGTGGCGGGCGGAAGCCGCCAGGCACCGGCTCTCAGCCGCGAACCCGGCACCTCGGCATTGGTCTTCCAGCCCGTGCCACCGAGGCGTGCCGCGGCGATCTCACGGGCCCGCTCGACGCGGGAGCGCGCCTCCGCGGTGGAGAGGCTCCCCTGGCGATCATCGGCAGCGAGGCGCACGGCCGCCGTGGTGACCCGCGCCACCCGGAGCTGGAGGTCGACCCTGTCGAGCAACGGCCCCGACAGGCGGGCGAGGTAACGTCGGCGCGCGATCGGCGTGCAGGTGCACGCGATGTCGCTGGCCCCGAACTGACCGCACGGACAGGGGTTGGCGGCGAGCACGAGCTGGAACCTCGCGGGGAACCGAGCCACCGCCGCCGCCCGGTGGATGGTGATGCTGCCGGACTCCAGGGGCTGCCGCAGAGCATCGAGCACCGCGGCCGGGAACTCGGGCGCCTCGTCGAGGAAGAGCACACCCCCGGAGGCCCGGGCGGCTGCGCCCGGGCGGATGACCTTCGATCCGCCTCCTACGAGAGCGGCCGCCGACGACGTGTGGTGCGGGCTCTCGAGCGGCGGCCGGGTGATGAGGCCCTCGACGGGGCGGCCCGCCAACGAGGAGACCGAGGTGGCGACGAGGGCCTGCTCGTCGTCGAGATCGGGCAGGATGGCCGGCAGCCGGTGGGCCAGCATCGTCTTGCCCGCTCCCGGAGGCCCGAGCAGAAGCAGGTGGTGGCCACCGGCCGCGGCGACGACGAGCGCTTCCACGGCGTCGGGGTTGCCCACCACGTCGGCGAGGTCACCCTCCGGCGTCTCGATCGTGGGGGCAGGCCGCTGCACGAGCGGCGGCACCTCGATCGCGGGCACCCGCGCCCCGTGCAGGATGAGGGCCTCGCGCAGCGACGTCACCGTGTTCACCTCGACACCCGGCACCAGGGCCGCCTCACGCGCGTTGCCCGCCGGCACGACGAATCGTGTGTGGCCGGCCGCCCGAGCCGCCACCATCGCGGGCAGCAGGCCGCTCATCGGCCGCACGCGACCGTCGAGACTCAGCTCTCCGAGGTGGACCACCGAGTCGATGGCGGAGGCCTTCACCACCCCCTCGGCCGCCAGTACGGCGACGGCGATCGCGAGGTCGTAGGCGGTGCCTTGCTTGGGTAGACCGGCCGGTGAGAGGTTCACCACGATCTTCTTCGCCGGGAGCGGGGAACCGTCGTTGGCGGCGGCCGCCTTGACGCGGTCTTTCGCATCAGACAGGGCCGCATCGGGCAGCCCGATGAGCTGGAACCCGGGGATGGCGTTGGCGATGTGCGCCTCCACCTCGACGAGGGCCCCGGTCATGCCGAGAAGAGCGACCGAGAGCGTGCGCGCCACCATCACGCCACCTCGCGCAGGTGCTCGACGACGGCCTCGCCGTCGGACGGCCAGATCACCCCGACCACGTCGACTCTCCACGACGGCGGACTCGGCTCACCGCTCCGCGCGATCCACTCGCGGGCGAGCAGATGCAGCCGCCTCAGCTTGGCGGGGCTGATCGCCTCGAACGGATGGCCGTAGGCCTCCGTCGACCGCGTCTTGACCTCCACCACGACGAGACAGTCGCCGTCGTAGGCGACGATGTCGATCTCGCCCACCGGACAGCGCCAGTTTCGCCCGACCACGCGAAAGTCGGCGGCCTGCAGATGAAGGACGGCACGGTCTTCTCCGCGGCGCCCCAGTTCGTCTTTCGGATTCATCGGTACCTCCGCGGCAAGAATGCGCGGAAGGGACCGGGGAGATCAGCGGGTCACACGAATCTGTGGAGAGACGGTCACGACGGCGGGGTGGTGCAGGAGCAGTCGCGGCTCACTCGTCGAGCGCGAGCTCCTTCGGCAGCTCGAAGTCTTTGCTCGAGAGCTCCTCGACGTTCACGTCTTTGAACGTGAGCACCCGCACAGACTTCACGAACCGGTCGGCCCGGTAGACGTCCCACACCCACACGTCATTCATCGCCAGCTCGAAGTAGAAGTCGTGCTCGGTGTCGCGGCGGGTGAGCTCGACCTCGTTGGCGAGGTAGAACCGCCGCTCGGTCTCGATCACGTACTTGAACTGGGAGACGACGTCGCGGTACTCCCGGTAGAGCGCGAGCTCGACCTCGCGGTCGTAGTCGTCGAATTCGTCTTCGTCCATCGTGACTCCAGTCTAGGCGGCTGCGGGCGCTGCCCGCCTTACGCGGCAGTGCCGCCCGGTGCGCTGTCGGCGAAGTCGAACTCGACCTGCCCTGGGGCCGCGCCCCGCGCATCCGGCGCCAGGACCCTGCTCAGCCAGGTGTGACGGTGCAGCCCGCTCGGCCCGTGCTCGACGATCGCATCGCGGTGCTCCTCGCTCGCGTACCCCTTGTTGCGCACCCAGCCGTACATCGGATGCTCCCCGTCGTGCCCCACCATGAGGCGGTCACGGGCCACCTTCGCCACGACGGATGCGGCGGCCACCGAGGCGCAGTCGCGATCCGCCTTGATGCGGGTGGTCACCGCGAGCCGCGAGGGCCGCAGCGGCACGGGATCGAACCCGGCGCGGGCGGCCTCGGCGAGCGGCACACCGCCCCAGAGGGTTCCGGAGGCCGCGGCCGAGAGCCAGTCCCAGTTGCCGTCGAGCACCACGGTGCACGCCTCGACGTCGACCCCGGCGTGCTGCAGCTCGGCCAGGGCACGCACGCCCGCGAGCCCGAGGCACGCGCTGATGCCGAGGCGGTCGATCTCGGAGGCGGACGCGTAACCGACCGCACTCATCAGCGACCAGGCCGCCGCCACCGGGGCGAGCTCCTCGCGCCGCTGCTCGGAGAGCAGCTTCGAGTCGCGGAGGCCCTTCGGCACGCGGCTCGAGGTCTTCACCTCCACGACGCTCAGCCCGACCGCGACCGGCCCGGCGAGTGCGCCGCGCCCCACTTCGTCGCACCCGATCACGAGACCGGCGCGCCCGGGTAGGAGCGACCGCTCGAAGCGGAGGGTGGGCTCGGCGACCGGAGACACTCAGCCGGCTCCGGGGAGGGCGAGCGGCGACAGGGATGCGGGAGCAGCGGCGCCCAGCGCAGCCCCGCCCAGCGCGGCCCCCTCCAGCTCGGGGTCGACGGCCTGCGACTCGGAACCGTCGCCCGACTCCGACACCGTGGGCTCCGCATCCGGGATTCCCTCGAACACGCTGCCGTAGTTGTCGAGCCAGGTCCAGTGGTCGATGGGCCAGGTGACCAGGATGGCGCGGCCCACCACGTTGCCGACGGGCACGAAACCCTTGCCGGGCTGGTCCTGGTTGAAGCGCGAGTCGGCGGAGTTGTAGCGGTTGTCGCCCATGACCCAGAGCGAGTCGGCCGGAACCGTGATCTCGAACGGCTCCTGCGAGACCGTCGACACACCGTCCGGGAGCTTGAGGTAGGCCGACTCGTCGAGCGCCACGCCGTTGACCGTCATCTGGCCCAGGGCGTTGCAGCAGGCGACGGTGTCTCCGGGCAGGCCGATGACGCGCTTGATGAGGTGGTCGTTCGCGTCGTCGGCGGCGAGGCCGACCCCCTCGAGCACCCAGTCGACCGCGGCGGCGAACGGGTTCTTCACCGGCTCGGCGACCGGTGGCAGCCAGCCACCCGGATCCTTGAACACGACCACGTCGCCCCGCTCGATCGGCATGAGGCCGGGTTCGAGCTGGTTCACGAGGATGCGGTCGTCGATCTGGAGGGTGTTCTCCATCGACCCCGAGGGGATGAAGAACGACCTCACCAGGAAGGTCTTGATGAGCACCGAGGCCAGTAGCGCCACCACGAAGATGATGAGCAGGTCGCGGGCGAAGAGCCAGGCGCTGCGTGAACGCCGCGACCTCCGGCTGCCGCTGCCCCCCGCGCCGGCACCGGAACCGTCGCCCGACCCGTCGGACGGTGCACCGGGCACCTGGGGCACTGATGTGTCTGTCATTTAACCGCCTGAGCTCCCGACCACTGTAGTGGCCGGGAGCTCAGGATAACCGGGGAAACCCGACTTACGCGTCGCGCTTCTCCTTGATCTTCGCCTTCTTGCCGCGGAGGTTGCGGAGGTAGTAGAGCTTCGCGCGGCGCACGTCACCGCGGGTGACCAGCTCGATGTGGTCGATCACCGGGGAGTGCACGGGGAAAGTGCGCTCGACGCCCACCTGGAAGCTGACCTTGCGCACGGTGAAGGTCTCGCGCACGCCTTCGCCCGAGCGGCCGATGACGACGCCCTGGAAGACCTGGATGCGCGAACGCGTGCCCTCGATGATGTTCACGTGCACCTTGACGGTGTCGCCGGCACGGAAGTCGGGGATGTCGCTCTTGAGCGACGCTGCATCGACGGAGTCGAGGATGTGCATGATGGTGTTCGCAATCTGTACCCGCCACAGGTCGACTACGGCTTCGTGTCAGTAGGAGTCGTGCCCGAGTGATGCT
Organism: Herbiconiux moechotypicola; assembly: GCF_024979255.1. Taxonomy (GTDB): domain Bacteria; phylum Actinomycetota; class Actinomycetes; order Actinomycetales; family Microbacteriaceae; genus Herbiconiux; species Herbiconiux moechotypicola. Next base: position 216,649 of record NZ_JANLCN010000004.1, on the reverse strand, counting down.
GGCTCCCCTGTGGCAGAGCCTGGCCGTGGCACAAGCGTCTATTGTGCCATAGGCGAGCCACGGCGCGCAAAGCCGTGTTCACCTCAGAGCCGCGGCGGCTGCTCCTCGCGCGTCACCGACGACGGCTGGATGACGATGTACTCCCCGTCGATGCGGGGGCTGCGCCGCTGCTGCGGCACGCGCGCCTGCTCCTCGAACCGCGCGACCGCCTCGCGCACGCGCCTACGCGTCTCCATCACGAGCTGCACGATCCCCGCCCAGAACAGGGCGAGTACGGCCACCACGACGAGCGTCGAGAGCAACGCGGTGACCGGCGTGAAGAACCCCACCGCGATCACCAGGCCGTGCAGCACCGTCAGCAGCCCCGCATCCAGCCACGACACCGCGCGCTCGGCGCGCACGTCTTTGCGGGCGAACACGATGCCGGCGGTCGCGAGCATCGCCACCGTGAGCATCATCACGCCCACGATGAGGCCGATGATCTGCCAGCCGGTGGCGGCGAAGACGCCCCAGCCCACCAGGATCCACGCGGGGAGGATGACGGCGGCCGGGAACTGCCAAGAGAAGAACGCCCGACGGATGACCACGACTCCAAGAGTATGCAGGGTCTCCGGATGTTCGCTGAGATCCGAGTGGATAAGGTCTTGGAGGAGGAAGGACCACCATGATCGAGCTGAAGACCCCCGCCGAGATCGACGAGATGCGGCCCGCGGGCGCGTTCGTCGCATCCGTTCTCACCGAGCTCGCCGCGCGCGCCACGGTCGGCACCAACCTGCTGAAGCTCGACGCGATCGCGCACGAGATGATCCGCAAGCGCGGCGCGGAGTCGTGCTACATCGACTACCACCCCTCGTTCGGCGCCTCGCCCTTCGGCAAGGTGCTCTGCACGAGCGTCAACGACGCCGTGCTGCACGGCCTCCCCCACGACTACGTGCTGCGCGACGGCGACGTGCTGAGCCTCGACTTCGCCGCCTCGGTGAACGGCTGGGTGGCCGACTCGGCGCTCACCGTGGTGGTCGGCACGCCGCGCTCGCCCGAAGACACGCGCCTGATCGAGGTGACGACGGATGCGCTGGCCGCGGGCATCGCGGCTGCGCAGCCCGGTGGGCGGCTGGGCGACATCTCCGCCGCGATCGGCGCCGTGGCCACGGCCGCGGGCTACGGCGTGAACACCGACTTCGGCGGGCACGGGGTGGGCCGCACGATGCACGGCGACCCGCACGTGCCGAACCAGGGGCGCGCCGGGCGGGGGCTGCCGCTGCGTGCGGGACTCGTGATCGCGATCGAGCCGTGGTTCCTCGAGACCACCGACCGCATCTACACCGACAAAGACGGGTGGACGCTGCGCTCGGCCGACGGGTCGAACGGGGCGCACATGGAGCACACGGTGGCGATCACCGAGGACGGCCCGGTGGTGCTGACGGCGCGCTGAGCGCGGGGTAGTTCAGGCGGGCGGCAGCAGGTCGGGGCGCACCCGGCGCGTGCGCTCGAGCTGCTGCTCGTGACGCCACTCGTCGATGGCGCGGTGGTTGCCGCTCAGCAGGATCGGGGGCACCTCGAGCCCCCTCCAGTTCGCGGGCTTGGTATAGCTCGGGTACTCGAGCAGACCGTCCTCGTGCGACTCCTCGACCAAGCTCTCGGGGTTGCCGACCACACCGGGGATGAGCCGGCCGATCGCCTCGATCATCGCCATGACCGCGACCTCGCCGCCGTTGAGCACGTAGTCGCCGAGGCTCACGAGGCGAACCTCCGCGCGGGTAGCCGTGTGCTCGAACACGCGCTGGTCGATGCCCTCGTAGCGCCCGCAGCCGAAGACGAGGTGGTCGCGCGTGGCGAGTTCGCGGGCCATGCGCTGGGTGAAGGGCTCGCCGGCGGGTGAGGGGAAGATCACCACGGGACCGGGCTCTGCGGAGTCGGGCTCTCCGAGGATCGTGTCGAGCGCCTCACCCCAGGGCCCGGGCTTCATCACCATGCCGGCGCCGCCACCGTAGGGGGTGTCGTCGACGGTGCGGTGGCGGTCGTGGGTGAACGCGCGCAGGTCGTGGGCCTCGAACTCGATGATGCCGGACTGCCGGGCGCGGCCGAGGAGCGAGATGTCGAGCACTCCGAAGAACTCGGGGAAGATCGTGACGACGTCGATGCGCATCCGCCCAGCGTAGCCCGGCACGGTGCGGCCACGAGGCCGCGACTGCGGTCACGCGCGCGGGAAATGACGAGGACCGAGGCGCTATTCGCCTCGGCCCTCGTCATTCGGTCAGTTTTCCGGATCGTCGCCCGCCGGCTCGGGCTCGGCCGGGTCGTCGGGCAGCTCCTCGAAGAGCCCCGCGGGCGGCGTCACCGTCACGACGCCGGCCGCCACGTCGACCGACGGCACGATCGCCTTCACGAACGGCACCATCACCTCGCCGTCGGCGGTCTTCACCACGAGCAGGTCTTGCGCCGGCAGGTGCTCCACGAGCTTGACCGTGCCCACCTGCACGCCGTCGCGCTCCACACGGAGGCCGACGAGCTGGTGGTCGTACCAGGCGTCCTCCTCCTGCGAGGAGTCATCGGACTCGTCGAGGTCGATCCACAGGATCGCCTTGACGAGTTCTTCCGCGGCGTTACGGTCGGGCACACCCACGAAGAACCCGACCGGGTGCCCGTTGTACCACCGCAGCTCCGAGAGCTCGAGCGTCTTGCCGTGCCATGCCGAGGTGGTGGGCACCTGCAGGGTGAACACCGCCCCCGGCACGAACCGGCGCTCGGGGTCGTCGGTGAACAATTCCAGCTTGATGGCGCCCTTGAGTCCGTGCGCCTTGGTGAGGCGCCCGACCCTCAACTGGGTCTTCTTCTGCTCAGTAATCGGTGTCCACCACGTCTACACGCACGCGACGGCCGTCGGCCAGCGCGCTGACGAGGGTGCGCAGCGCCTTGGCGGTGCGGCCCGATCGCCCGATCACGCGGCCGAGGTCGTCGGGGTGCACACGCACCTCGAGGACCTCGCCGCGCGGCGAGCTCTTCGTGACGACCCGCACCTCGGTGGGGTTGTCGACGATCCCCTTGACGAGGTGCTCGAGAGCGGGAGCGAGCAAGATCAGGCCTCGTCGGCGGCCGGAGCAGCCTCGTCGGCCGACTCGGCCGGCTCAGAAGCGGCGGGAGCAGCGGCAGGCTTCTCGGCCTTGGGCTTCAGCACCGGCTTCTTCTTCTCGTCGGCGACGAACGCCTCCTTCTCGGCCTTGACGCGCACGGTCGAGACGGCGTCCTTGTCGCCCTTGAACTTGCCCCAGTCACCCGTGAGCTTCAGCAGCGCGGCGACCTGCTCGGTCGGCTGCGCGCCGACGCCGAGCCAGTACTGGGCACGCTCGGAGTCGACCTCGATCAGCGAGGGCTCCTCGGTGGGGTGGTACTTGCCGATCTCCTCGATGACACGACCGTCGCGCTTGGTGCGCGAGTCGGCCACGACGATGCGGTAGTAGGGCGCACGGATCTTGCCGAGGCGCTTCAGACGGATTTTGACAGCCACAATTCTCCTGTGTGATGTGAAGGTGGGCGAACTGGGGGCCGTGAGCGTGGGGGCACACTCGGCACAAGCTCTGGGGGATTCCGTGACGGCCTGATTAGAGGGTCGGGCACGCACGGACTCGACTGGCTATTCTGACAGATGTTGCGGCCGAAGCGGTAATTCTCGAAGGGCACTCGATGGAGATCAGGTTCGCGGAGTCGGAGCGCTCCACCCTCGGCATCGAGTGGGAGATCGCCCTGGTGGAACGCAGCTCGGGCGATCTGGTGTCGGTGGCGGGCGACGTGCTGGCCGCTCTGGCCAAGCCCGACGGCTCGCCGCACGACCGCATCACGGGTGAGCTGCTGCTCAACACGGTCGAACTCGTCACCGGCGTGCACCACCGGGTGAAAGATGCGGTGGCCGACCTGCAGCACCAGCTCGCCGAGGTGCGCGCCATCACCGACCCCCTCGACGTCGAGCTCATGTGCGCCGGCTCGCATCCCTTCGGCCAGTGGTTCGAGCAGACCGTCACCGACAAGGAGCGCTACCATAAGCTCATCGACCGCACCCAGTGGTGGGGCCGCAACATGATGATCTGGGGCATCCACGTGCACGTCGGCATCGACGACCGCGAGAAGGCCCTCCCCATCGTCAACTCGCTGCTCGACTACTACCCGCACCTGCAGGCGCTCAGCGCCTCGAGCCCGTTCTGGGGCGGCGTGAACACCGGGTACGCCAGCAACCGCGCCCTCATGTTCCAGCAGCTGCCGACCGCGGGGCTCCCCTACCAGTTCGGCGCCTGGGCGAACTACGAGGAATACGTCGCCGACCTGCTGAAGACCGGTGTCATCAGCGACCACACCGAGGTGCGGTGGGATGTGCGTCCCAGCCCGCAATGGGGCACGGTCGAGATGCGCGCCTGCGACGGCCTCTCCACCGCCGAGGAGATCGGGGCGGTCGCCGCGTTCATCCAGTGCCTGGTCGACGACATGTCCGAACGCCTCGACGCGGGCGAGGAGCCGCCCACCATGCAGCCCTGGTTCGTGCGCGAGAACAAGTGGCGCGCCGCCCGGTACGGCATGGAGGCCGAGATCATCCTCGACAGCTCGGGCCGCGAAGAACTGGTGACGGATGCGGTACGCCGCGAGCTGGAACGCCTCGCCCCGGTCGCGGCTCGGCTCGGCTGCACCGCCGAACTCGAGCAGGTGAACCTCATCCTCGAGCACGGTGCCAGCTACCAGCGGCAGCTCCGGGTGGCCGAGCAGAACGGCGGGAGCCTCCGCGCCGTCGTGGCCTCGCTCACGAAGGAGCTGCGCCACGGCCTCCGAGCCGATGTCCCGGGAGTGGTGGGAGCGGACGCCCCCACCACTGCTCAGGAGGACTTCGTCATCTGACCGTCAGCGCACCGAGTCGCGCCAGGCGACGAGGTCGCGCACGCTCTGCATGTCGAGGTCGGGCGCCGAGATGCCGAGGGTGAAGAGCGTCACGCCGAGTTCGAGCTGGCGCTCGCGCTCGGCGAGCTGCGCGCCGTCGCCGGCGCGCGTGCCGACGGAGAGCTCGATCTCGGAGACGTCGCGGCCGACCGTGTCGCACCAGTCGCCGAGGATGCCGAGCTTGCGCTCGAGCGTCGCCGTGTCGGAGAACGAGTGCCAGATGTCGGCGTGCTCGGCCACGATGCGCAACGTCTTCTTCTCGCCACCGCCGCCGATGAGGATGGGGAGGTCGCGCGTGGGCGCGGGGTTGAGCTTCGCCCAGCGCGCCTCGATGCGGGGCAGCGCCTCCGAGAGGGCGTCGAGCCGCTGCCCGGCGGTGCCGAACTCGTAGCCGTACTCGTCGTAGTCGCGCTCGAACCAGCCGGAGCCGATGCCGAAGATGAGCCGCCCGGGCTCGCCGTTCTTCGCCGAGATGTGGTCGACGGTGCGCGCCATGTCGGCGAGCAGGTCGGGGTTGCGGTAGCTGTTGCAGGTGACGAGCGGGCCGAACTGGATGGTGGTGGTCTGCTCGGCCCACGCGGCGAGCATGGTCCAGCCCTCGAAGTGCAGGCCGTCGGGCTCACCCGAGAGCGGGTAGAAGTGGTCCCAGTTGAAGGCGACGTCGACGCCGAGGTCTTCGAGTTCGGCGAGGGTGTCGCGGATGGTGGAGTAGGAAGCGTGCTGGGGGGCGATCTGCACGCCGACGCGCACAGGGCGGGAAGGGGTCGTCATGGTGCCAGCATAGGCACGGCTCCGCGGATGCGCGGACGCGGCGAGGTGAGGATGCGCGAACGCGGCGAGGTGAGGATGCGCGGACGCGGCGCGGTGGGCGGCTCCGCGGACGCGGCCTCCGGATGCTCGCCGCCTAGTTCTGCTCGACGCGGCCGTGCCGCCAGTACCCCATGAACGCGACGGCCTTGCGGTCGATGCCGCGCTCGGCCACCAGGTGCCGACGCAGCGCCTTGATCGTGCCTGCCTCACCGGCGAGCCAGGCGTAGAGGGGTACGGCCGCGGTCGCGCCCTGGTCCGCCTCGGGCACCTCCCACAGCAGGTCGTGGTCGACGTCGAGGGCGTCGAGTTCGTCGACCGAGACCGAGTCGGCGGCGGCAGCGGCGGCAGCGGCGGCGGCCGCAACCGACGCCTCAGCCTCGTGCTCGGCGAGCAGCCGCCCCGCGTGCTCGTGCACCAGCGGCTGCAGCGCCTCACCGTGCGCCCCGTGGTCGCGCCCGACCACGATCACCTCGAGACCGGGATGCGCGGGCAGCGCGGCCGCGTCGCCCGCATCCGGAACCTCGACCAGCACGCAGCCCCGCGCATCCGCCGGCAACTTCTCGATGATGTTCGCGATGGCCGGCAGCGCCGTCTCGTCGCCCGCTACGAGCACACGCGCCGCCGTGGGCGGGAGGTGGAAGTCGATGCCGCCGTGCGGCCCGTCGAAGTCGGCGTTGGGGCCGCAGATGACGAGGGTGGAGCCGAGCGGAGCGGTGGAACCCCAGGCCGTCGCGACGCCGGTGAGACCGTGGAGCACGATGTCGACGTCGATCTCGCGGGAGGCGGGGCGCACCGCGCGGATCGTGTAGGTGCGCATGGGCGGGCGCTCGTCGTCGGGCAGCTCGCGCCAGGCGGTGTACCAGTCGGCCTGCGACTCCACGAGGGAGGCGACGCTTGACCCGGTGATCGGGAAGAGCAGCTTGATGCGCTGGTCGTAGCCGTTGTCGGCGAAGCGGTCGAGGTCGGCGCCCGAGAAGGTGAAGCGCACGAAGTTCGGGCTGAGCACGGTGCGGCGCACGAGCTCGACCTCGAACAGGCGGAACGGGAGGGCCTCGGTGGTACTCGTAGTCACGCAGGCAAGGCTACCCTAACCACGCGCATCCGGCTCGCCCTCGGTCGGCGGAGCCCATCACCCGGGCCCCGCGCAGGCCTCGCTCAGCGCAGGAAGCGCTGCAGTGCCTCGAGCTCCTCGGGCGTGGGGTTGCCGCTGCCATCGGCGGCCTTCGCACCGAGACCGAAGCCCGCTCCCCCGCTCGAGCCGGCGGTGACGGCGGGCTTCACCCCGCTCGCGCGGGCGGCGTTCTCGGCCGCGCGCTTGGCGGGGTTGCCCGAGCGAGAGCCGCCCTTCTTCTTCGCCTGCTGCTTGCCGCGGCCGCCGCCGTACCCCGCACCGGGGATCGGGCCCATGCCGGGAACGTTCGGCACCCCGCCCTTGGCCACGGTCTTCATCATCTTCGAGGCCTGCTCGAAGCGCTGCACGAGCTGGTTGACGTCGGTGACGGTCATGCCCGAACCGCGCGCGATGCGCAGGCGCCGCGAGCCGTTGAGCAGTTTCGAGTTCTTGCGCTCGGCGGGGGTCATCGACTGGATGATGGCCTCGGTGCGCACGATCTCCTTCTCGTCGAAGTTGTCGAGCTGCTGCTTGAGGCCTCCGGCACCCGGCAGCATGCTCATCATCTTCTTGATCGAGCCCACGTTGCGCAGCTGCTGCATCTGCTTGAGGAAGTCGTCGAGCGTGAACGAGTCGGTCGCGAATTTCTCGGCGACCTTGCGCGCCTCCTCCTCGTCGAAGGCGGACTGCGCCTGCTCGATGAGGGAGAGGATGTCGCCGAGGTCGAGGATGCGCGACGCCATGCGGTCGGGGTGGAACGGCTCGAAGTCGTCGAGGGTCTCACCTGTGGAGGCGAAGATGATGGGGCGGCCCGTGACCGAGGCCACCGAGAGCGCGGCACCGCCTCGCGCGTCGCCGTCGAGCTTGGTGAGCACCACACCGGTGAAGTCGACGCCCTCCTGGAACGCGCGGGCCGTGGCGACGGCGTCTTGACCGATCATGGCGTCGATGACGAAGAGCACCTCGTCGGGATTCGTCGCCTTGCGGATGTCGGCGGCCTGCTTCATCATCTCGGCGTCGACGCCCAAGCGGCCGGCGGTGTCGATGACCACCGTGTCGTACTGCTTGTCGACGGCGAACTTGAGGGAGTCCTTCGCCACCTTCACCGGGTTGCCCACGCCGTTGCCGGGCTCGGGCGCGTAGACCGCGACTCCGGCCTGGCCGCCCACCACCTGCAGCTGGTTGACGGCGTTGGGGCGCTGGAGGTCGGCGGCGACCAGCAGCGGGGTGTGGTTCTCTTTCGCGAGCCACTTCGCGAGCTTGCCCGCGAGGGTGGTCTTACCGGCACCCTGGAGGCCGGCGAGCATGATGACGGTCGGCGGCTTCTTGGCGAACTCGAGCCGGCGCTGCTGCCCGCCGAGGATCGCCACGAGCTCCTCGTTGACGATCTGCACCACCTGCTGCGCCGGGTTGAGCGCCCGGTTCACCTCGTCGCCGAGGGCGCGCTCGCGCACCTTGCCGGTGAACTCCTTGACCACCTCGAGCGCCACGTCGGCGTCGAGCAGGGCACGCCGGATCTCGCGCACGGTGCCGTCGACGTCGGCGGGGCTGAGCTTGCCCTTCGTGCGGAGGTTCTTGAAGGTCTCGGCGAGCCTGTCGGAGAGGTTTCCAAATGTAGCCATCGTGCGATCAGTTTAACCGCACCGGATGCGCGGGGCCCGAGCGCTCTCAGCGAACGCGGGCGCGGGAGGGTTTCGTTAACCAGGCTAATGAGCGTAGGTTAACGACCATGGGTGATGAACGAGATGCGGGCGGAACGACGGATGCGGGTGACGGCACCGACCTCGAGACCGAGCTGCGCGTCGCCACCCTGAGGCTCGCCCGGCGCCTCCGCCAGGAGAAGGCCGACGACGAACTGAGCGACGGCCAGCTCAGCGTGCTGGCCTACCTGGATCGCAACGGCCCGACGAGCCCGGCCATCCTGAGCTCGTTCGAGCACGTGAGCCCGCCCGCCATGAACCGCACGCTCAACGCCCTCGAAGCGCTCGGCTACCTCGGGCGCAGCCCCAGCCCCGACGACGGGCGGATGGTGGTGGTGACGCTCGCGGATGCGGGGCGCACCGTCGTGCTCGAGACCCGGCGCCGGCGGGAGGCCTGGCTGGGCACCCGACTCACAGGCCTGGACGACGCCGACCGCGAGGTGCTCGCCCGCGCCGCCACGATCATCCGGGCGATGATGGAGGCGTGAGCGCGGTCTTCCGCTCGCTCGCGAGCATCGACTACCGCATCTGGTTCGCCGGAGCGCTGGTGTCGAACGTGGGCACCTGGATGCAGCGCACGGCGCAGGACTGGATCGTGCTCACCGAGCTGAGCGACCACGACGCGCTCGCGGTGGGCATCACGACGGCGCTGCAGCTCGGACCGCAGCTGCTGCTCGTGCCGGTGTCGGGGTGGATCGCCGACCGGCTCGACCGGCGCAAGACCCTGATGGCGACGCAGCTGTCGATGGGGCTGCTCGGCGCGGGACTCGGCGTGGTGCTGCTGCTCGGCGTGGCGCAGCTGTGGACGGTCTACCTCTTCGCGCTGCTGCTCGGCATCGCCTCGGCGATCGACGCGCCCGTGCGGCAGACCTTCGTGTCGGAGCTCGTGCCGGGCCGCGACCTCGGCAACGCGGTGGCGCTCAACTCGGCGTCGTTCAACGCGGCGCGCACCATCGGGCCCGCGGTGGCGGGGCTGCTCGTGGTGGTCGTGGGGGCGGGTTGGGTGTTCCTGCTCAACGCGGTGTCGTTCGCGGCGGTGCTGGTGTCGCTCGCGTTCATCCGGCCCGCGCGGCTGGTGCCGGTCACCCGGGCACCTCGTGGTCGGGGGCAGCTGCTCGAGGGGTTCCGCTACGTGCGCGGGCGGCCCGATCTGCTCGTGGTGTTCACGATCGTGTTCGTGATCGGCACCTTCGGATTCAACTACCCCATCTTCACGTCGACGATGGCGACGATCGAGTTCGGCCTCGACTCCGCCGGGTTCGGGTTGCTCACCTCGGTGATGGCGGTCGGGTCGGTGGCGGGAGCGTTGCTGTCGGCCAGCCGCGACAAGCCGCGGCTGCGGCTCGTGGTGCTCGCCTGCGCCGTCTTCGGCATCGGGGCGCTCGGTGCCGCGGTGTCTCCGGGGTATGCAGTGTTCGCGGTGGCGCTCGTGGTGGTGGGGTTCGCCGGGCAGGTGCTGATGACCACGGCGAACGGCACGGTGCAGACCACGACGGATGCGGCCATGCGCGGGCGCGTGATGGCGCTCTACATGGCGATCTTCATGGGTGGAACGCCGATCGGGGCACCGCTCGTGGGGTGGGTGGCCGACACGTTCGGGCCCCGGTGGGGGCTCGGCGTGGCCGCCGCGGCGGGGGCGGTGGCGTTCGCCATCGGGGTGGCGTGGCTGGTGGTGTACCGGGATGCGCGGCTGCGGCTCGTGCGGGTGCCGACGGGCGCTGACGGGGATCGGGCGGTGGGCGGCACGGGCGCGGGCAGCGGGGACGTGGGCGCGGTTCGGGCAGCGGGTGCGGCGGGCGCGGGCGGTACGGCGGGCGCGGGCGGTGGGACCGAGGCGGCGGGCGCCGTGGGTGCCGTCGGCAATGAAGCGGGTGTCGGCGGCGCCGACGTGGCCGGCGGGTTCGCCACTCGAGGGCGTATCCGAGCTCCTGGGGGCGGCGGAGGTGCCGTGGCGTGGCGAAGCGGCGCCGGCTCGCGTCGCGGGCGGCTGCGCGTGCGGCTCGTGTTCGGGGAGCGGGACCGGATGGCTGCGGCGTCGACCGCGACGGGGTCGTTCGCGGCGGTCGCGCCACGGGAGCGGCTGGCCGAGGAGTTCGAGCTCGACGAGGCCGATGCGCGCCGCGCCTGAACCGCCATCCGCTCAAGCCGGCCGGCGCGGCGCATCCGGACCCCGTTCATCCGCGCCCGCCCTGCGGAGGGTGACTCGGTATCCGGATGCGCGGGGGCGGCCATAATCGAGGGATGACGACGATGGCGGGCGAGGGGCGCGCGGCGCAGCCCGGGCGCGCCGCCAGCGTGTTCGACGTCGCGAAGGCGGCGGGAGTCTCGCACCAGACGGTGTCGCGGGTGCTCAACGATCATCCGAACGTGCGGACCGAGACCCGGCAGAAGGTGCTCGACGCGATGGAGCGGCTCGCCTACCGGCCGAACTTCGCGGCGCGGACGCTGTCGTCGAGCCGGTCGCGCATCATCGGCATCCTGTCGACCGCGAACGGCGAGTACGGTCCGGCCTCGACGATCGCCGCGGTGGAGGCGGCGTCGCGGGCGAAGGGGTACAGCGTCACCATCGCGAACGCCGACGGGCACTCGAAGGAGTCGGTGGCGGAGGCGATCGAGGTGCTCCGCAACGTGGCCGCCGAGGGGATCGTGGTCGTCGCGCCGCAGGCCGGCGTGCTCGAGGCGCTGGAGGCGGCGGCGGTCGGCATCCCGCACGTCACCACGCAGACGCTCGTGCGCCACGGCGAGCAGGACCTCGCTGCCGAGCAGGTCGCGGGCGCGCGCGCCGCCGTGGCTCACCTCGCCGAACTCGGGCACCGGCGCATCGGGCATCTCGCCGGCCCCGGCGACTGGATCGACGCGCGGTCGCGGCTCGAGGGCTTCCGTGCCGAGATGGCGGCGAGGGGCCTGGATGCGGACGCGGTGGCCCACGGGGACTGGAGCGCGGCAGCGGGGTACGCCGCCGCCCCGGAACTGCTCGACCGCGGGGTGACGGCGGTGTTCTCGGCCAACGACCAGATGGCGCTCGGGATGCTGCACGCCGCATTCGACGCCGGACTCGACGTGCCGCGCGACCTCAGCGTCGTCGGGTTCGACGACGCCCCCGAATCGGCGCACTACCGACCGCCGCTCACGACGGTGCGTCAGCGCTTCGACGAGGTCGGCCGCCTCGCCGTCGCCCGCCTCCTCGGCGAACCGGAGGGCTCCGCTCCGCCCGCCGCGCCGCCCGCCCCTCCTCCCCTCTTGGTGCGCGGCTCCACCGCGCCCCGCCCGGCTGTCGAGCACTGACCCCGGCGCGCATCCCGGCCCTTCGAGAAGTCGCGAAGTGCCCTCACCTCGGGCACGCGGGGCACTAGGTGACTTCTCGATCACAGAGAACTCCGGGATGACGCCAGCGGGCGGATGGCCTACACTGGGCAGGTGATTGTGATCGATCACAATCACGCCTGGGCGCCGCAGAACGGACTCCGCGCCCGGATCGACGAGCTAGGAGCACCGCCGCCATGTCACTCGCCCCCGCCGACGCCATCCGCTCGGGCCGCACCACGCTCGGCATCGAGTTCGGCTCCACCCGCATCAAGGCCTGCCTCGTCGACGCCGACGACCCGTCGACCGTGCTCGCCGTCGGCGGCCACGAGTGGGAGAACGAGTTCGTCGACCGCCTCTGGACCTACTCCCTCGGCGACGTCTGGTCGGGCCTCCAGGCCGCCTACGCCGCCCTCGTCGCCGACAGCGTCGCGCGTCACGGCACGGCGCCCGTCACCTTCACGGCGATCGGCGTCTCGGCCATGATGCACGGCTACCTCGCCTTCGACGCCGACGGCGAGCTGCTCGTGCCCTTCCGCACCTGGCGCAACACCAACACGGGCCCCGCGGCGGCGCAGCTGAGCGAACTGTTCGGCGTCAACATCCCCCTCCGCTGGTCGATCGCCCACCTGCAGCAGGCCGTGCTCGACGACGAGCCGCACGTTCCCCGCATCGACTTCGTCACCACTCTCGCCGGCTACGTGCACTGGAGGCTCACCGGCCGCCGCGTGCTCGGCGTGGGCGATGCCTCGGGCATGTTCCCCATCGACTCCGCCACCCGCGACTACGACTCCACCCTCATCGCGCGCTACGACGAGCTCGCCGCCGCGCCCCTCGCGGGCCGGAGTGTGACCGCCCTGCTCCCCGAGGTGCTCGTGGCCGGAGCCGACGCCGGCTCCCTCACCGAGGCCGGCACTCTCCTCCTCGACCCGACCGGGGTGCTCAAGCCAGGCGTGCCGCTCTGCCCGCCCGAGGGCGACGCCGGCACCGGCATGGTCGCCACCCGCTCGGTCGCCCCCCGCACCGGCAACGTGAGCGCCGGCACCAGCATCTTCGCCATGGTCGTGCTCGAGCGCCCCCTCGCCCACCAGCACCACGAACTCGACCTCGTCACCACCCCGGCCGGCGACGCCGTGGCCATGGTGCACTGCAACAATGGCGCCAGTGAACTCGCCGCCTGGGCCGGCCTCTTCACCCGCTTCGCGGCCGCCTCCGGCTCGGGCACCGACTCCGACGGCGTGTTCGACGTGCTGTTCCGCGAGGCGCTCGACGGCGAACCGGATGCGGGTGGCCTGCTGGCCTACAACCACCTGGCCGGCGAGCCCATCGCCGGTCTCGACGAGGGCCGCCCGCTGGTGGTGCGCACGCCCGACAGCCGCCTCACCCTCGCCAACTTCATGCGCGCCCAGCTCTACGGCGTGTTCGGCACCCTCGCCCTGGGTATGAAGGTTCTCGACGGCGAGGGCGTCGAGCTCGACCGCATGTATGCCCACGGAGGCATGTTCCGCACGGCGGGCGTGGCCCAGCGCTTCCTCGCCGGTGCGCTCGACGCGCCCGTGTCGGTCGCGGCCACCGCCTCCGAGGGCGGGGCCTGGGGCATCGCCGTGCTCGCCGCCTTCACGGCGTCGGTTCAGGATGCGCGCCGAGCCGACGAGAACGCCCCCGATCTGGACGCCTACCTCGGCGACGTCGTGTTCGCCGGCGCCGAGTTCAGCACCGTCGACCCCGAGCCGGCCGACGTCGCGGGCTTCTCCTCCTACCTCGACCGCTACCGCGCCGGCCTCGCCGTCGAGCGCACCGCCGCCGAATCGCTCTGACCGGGCCCGCAGAACCAGCTCACCCCACCGCCACCACCCGCCCCGCAGCCGCACGAGCATCCCGCTCACCGGCCCGCACCCCAGGAAGGACACCCGGTGCCCCCCTTCGACGATCTCGACACCCCGATGAAGCCACCCTCCCCCGACGAAGCGGGCTCTGCATCCGCTGCCCCCTTCGACCCGAGCCCTGAGCTGCAGGCCGCCATCGACCTGGTGCGCACCCAGGTCTCCGACCTGCACTCCGAGCTCACCCGCTACGACCTCGTCATCTGGACGGGCGGCAACGTGTCGGGCCGCGTGCCCGGTTCCGACCTCTTCGTCATCAAGCCCTCGGGCGTGCGCTACCACGAGCTGGCACCCGAGAACATGATCCTGTGCACCCTCGACGGCCGTGTCGTGCCGGGTACGCCCGGCTCCGACCGCTCGCCGTCGAGCGACACCGCAGCGCACGCCTACGTGTACCGCAACATGCCCGACGTCGGCGGCGTGGTGCACACCCACTCCCCCTACGCCGTGGCGTGGGCGGCGTTCGGCGAGCCCATCCCGTGCGTCACCACCGCGATGGCCGACGAGTTCGGCGGCGAGGTGCCGATCGGCCCGTTCGCCATCATCGGCGACGACTCGATCGGCCGCGGCATCGTGGAGACCCTGCGCGGCCACCGCTCGCGCGCGGTGCTCATGAAGAACCACGGCCCCTTCACCATCGGCAAAGACGCGCGCGACGCCGTCAAGGCCGCCGTGATGGTGGAGGACGTGGCCCGCAGCGTGCTGTTCTCGCGCCAGCTCGGCACCCCCCAGCCGATCGCCCAGGAGGCGATCGATGCCCTCTTCGACCGCTACCAGAACGTCTACGGACAAGACCCGACAGGATCCCTCGCATGAGCACCCTCAGCACCTCCCTCGACCCCTACGAGATCTGGTTCTTCACCGGCAGCCAGAACCTCTACGGCGAGGAGACCCTCCGCCAGGTGGCGGCCCAGTCGCAGGAGATCGCAGCGACCCTCGAGGCCGCGGCGGGCATCCCCGTCAAGATCGTCTGGAAGCCCGTGCTGAAGGACTCGGAGTCGATCCGCCGCGCGGCGCTCGACGTGAACGCCGACGACGCGGTGATCGGCGTGATCGCCTGGATGCACACCTTCAGCCCCGCGAAGATGTGGATCGCCGGCCTCGAGGCTCTGCAGAAGCCGCTGCTGCACCTGCACACGCAGGCCAACGTCGAGCTGCCCTACGCCGAGATCGACTTCGACTTCATGAACCTCAACCAGGCCGCGCACGGCGACCGCGAGTTCGGCTACATCCAGACCCGGCTCGGCGTCGCCCGCAAGACCGTGGTGGGCCACGCCACCAACCCGCTGGTGCAGAAGCAGATCGCCGATTGGTCGCGCGCCGCCGCCGGCTGGCAGGCCGTGAAGACCCTCAAGCTCGCGCGCTTCGGCGACAACATGCGCTACGTGGCGGTGACCGAGGGCGACAAGACCGAGGCCGAGATCCGCTTCGGCGTGCAGGTGAACACCTGGGGCGTGAACGAGCTGGCGGATGCGGTGGCCGGCTTCGAGGGCGACACCGCGGCGGTGGATGCGCTGGTCGCCGAGTACGAGGAGCTCTACGACGTGGTGCCGGAGCTCCGCAAGGGCGGCGAGCGGCACCAGTCGCTGCGCGACGGAGCCGCGATCGAGCTGGGGCTGCGCTCCTTCCTCGAGGAGGGCGGCTTCGGCGCGTTCACCACGAGCTTCGAAGACCTCGGCTCGCTCAAGCAGCTGCCGGGTCTCGCGGTGCAGCGCCTCATGGCCGAGGGCTACGGATTCGGCGCCGAGGGCGACTGGAAGACGGCCGTGCTCGTGCGCGCGGCGAACGTGATGGGTGCCGGCCTCCCCGGCGGTGCGAGCCTCATGGAGGACTACACCTACGACCTCGTCGACGGGGCGGAGACCATCCTCGGCGCCCACATGCTCGAGGTGAGCCCCTCGCTCAGCTCGGCCAAGGCCAGCCTCGAGATCCACCCGCTCGGCATCGGCGGCAAGGACGACCCGGTGCGTCTGGTGTTCACCGCCGACCCCGGCCCCGCCGTCGTGGTGGCGATGAGCGACATGCGCGAGCGGTTCCGGCTCGTGGCCAACGTGGTCGAGGTCGTGGAGCCGCGCGCTCCGCTGCCGCACCTGCCCGTGGGCCGTGCCGTGTGGCGGCCGGCTCCCTCGTTCGCCGTGTCGGCGGCGGCCTGGCTCACCGCGGGTGCCGCGCACCACACGGTGATGTCGACCGCCGTGGGCATCGAGGTGTTCGAGGACTTCGCGGCGATCGCGAAGACCGAGCTGCTCACCATCGACGAGGGCACGACGCTCAAGGGCTTCCAGAACGAGGTGCGCTGGAACCAGGCGTACTACCGGCTGGCGCAGGGGCTGTAGCCGGCAGCGCCCCGGGCCGGGCGCCGTCGGCGGGCGCGTAGCGTAGGAGGATGGACTCCGCGCTCAACCCCGTCGACGGCACCCGGATCGCCTACCGGGTCACCGCGGAGCCGGGCGCATCCGGAACCCCTGTCGTGCTCGCGCACGGCACCGCCCTCTCGAAGGCGATCTGGCGGGGCTTCGGGTACCTGCGCGCGCTCGCGCCCGACCGGCCGGTGATCGTGGTCGACCTGCGCGGCCACGGGTCGAGCGGCAAGCCGCACGAGGCCGACGCCTACGCGATGGACCGCTTCGTCGGAGACATGGTCGCGGTGCTCGACGCCGCGGGTGTCGAGCGGGCGCATTTCGCGGGGTACTCCCTCGGCGGGAGGCTCGGGTTCTCGCTGGCGGCCTCGCATCCGGAGCGGCTGGCGAGTCTCACGAGCCTCGCCGGGGCACCCGCCACCGGCGTGGGGGTGTTCGACCGCGTGTTCTTCGAGGGGTCGATCGAGGCCCTCGAGAAGGGCGGGATGAGCGGGTTTCTCGAGGAGTGGCGGCTGGCCTCGGGGGCGGAGGTCGACGCCGCGACGCGGGCGGCGTTCCTCGCCAACGACCCCGTGGCACTGGCCGCCTACATGCGGGCCGCCGAAGCCGCCCCGCGGGTGACCGACGCCGAGATCGAGCGCTTCGCGATGCCCGTGCTGCTGGTGGCCGGTACACGCGACCGTTCACGCCTGGTGGCTGCCGAGCACGTGCACGCGCTGCTGCCCGAGCCGCGGTCGGAACTCGTGGTGCTCGACGGCGCTACCCACGCCGACACGCCGCGGCAGCCCGCCGTGCCGGGGCTCGTGCGCGACTTCCTCACCCGCGCCGACGCTGCCTGAGCATCCGCGGTAGCGCCGTGTGAGGTGCCGTCAGGAGATGCGCTCGACCACCAGCGGCAGCGACTCCGGCAGCTCCGACGCCGGGCCCACCGCCCAGGCGCCGTCGAGCGCCGCGAGCGCCCGCGCGAAGCGCGACGCGTCGTCGGCCGCGAGGGTAAACAGCGGCTGACCCGCCACGACGGTGTCGCCCGGCTTCGCGTGCAGCTCGATACCCGCCGCGTGCACCACGGGGTCCGACGCCCTCGCGCGCCCGGCCCCGAGCCGCCACGCGGCGATGCCGAACGCCAGCGCGTCCTGCCGCAGCAGCACGCCCGAGGCGGGTGCCACCACGGTCTCGGTCTCCTTCGCCACCGGCAGCGCCGCGGTCGGGTCGCCGCCCTGCGCCCGGATGACCCGGTTCCACGTGTCCATCGCCCGGCCGTCGGCGAGCGCGGCCGCCACGTCGGCATCGGGCTGCCCCGCGAGCGCCAGCATCTCCGAGGCCAGTGCCAGGGTGAGCTCCACCACGTCGGCCGGCCCACCGCCCGCGAGCACTTCGAGCGACTCGCGCACCTCGTTGGCGTTGCCGATGGTGAGCCCGAGCGGCACCTCCATGTTGGTCAGCAGCGCCGTGGTGCGCACCCCAGCGTCGTTGCCGAGGTCGACCATGGTCTGCGCAAGCTCGCGCGAGCGCGCGATGTCCTGCATGAACGCGCCCGAGCCGAACTTCACGTCGAGCACCAGCGACGCGGTGCCCTCGGCGATCTTCTTGGACATGATCGACGAGGCGATGAGCGGGATGGCCTCGACGGTGCCCGTGATGTCGCGCAGCGCGTAGAGCTTCTTGTCGGCGGGCGCGAGCCCCGACCCCGCAGCACAGATGACGCCGCCCACCGATTCGAGCTGCTCCAGGATCTCGGCGTTCGACAGCGACGCCCGCCACCCCGGAATCGACTCCAGCTTGTCGAGCGTGCCCCCGGTGTGCCCGAGCCCGCGCCCCGAGAGCTGCGGCACCGCCACCCCGAACGACGCGACCAGCGGCATGAGCGGCAGCGTGATCTTGTCGCCCACCCCGCCCGTGGAGTGCTTGTCGACCGTGGTCTTCGACAGCTGCGAGAAGTCCATCCGCTCCCCCGAGGCGATCATCGCCAGCGTGAGGTCGCGTATCTCCTGGCGCGACATGCCGTTCAGCACGATCGCCATGGCGAGGGCCGCCATCTGCTCGTCGGCCACGTAGCCGCGGGTGTAGGCGTCGATCAGCCAGTCGATCTCGGGGGTGGAGAGAGCGCCGTGGTCGCGCTTGGTGCGGATGAGGTCGACGACGTCGAACGCCTCGGTGGCCATGCGGGTGGTTCCTCTACTGCTCGGCGATGGTGGATTCGCGGTACTCGACGAGAGTGCGCGGCCCGAACGCATCCGGGATGACCTCGTCGATGGTCTTGATGCCCGACACCGTCTCGAGCAGCATGCCCTCGGCGGAGTGCTCGAACAGCAGCTGCCGGCACCGCCCGCAGGGCATGAGCGCGTTGCCGTGCCCGTCGACGCAGGTGAACGCCACCAGCTTGCCGCCGCCCGACATCATGAGCCCCGACACCAGCGTGCACTCGGCGCAGAGCGTCAGCCCGTAGGAGGCGTTCTCGACGTTGCACCCCGAGATGACGCGGCCGTCGTCGACGATCGCCGCCACCCCCACGGGGAACTTCGAGTAGGGCACGTAGGCCTTCTCCATCGCCTCGAGCGCCGTGGCGCGCAGCGAATCCCAGTCGATCTCTTCTGCGGTCATCGTGCTGCTCCTAAGACCCGACGTACGGTTTGCCGGAGGCGGCGGGCCCTCTCACCCGGCCCACCAGTCCCGCGACGGCGAAGATGGTCACCACGTACGGCAGCATGAGCATGAACTCCGACGGCACCGGCGAGCCGATGATGCCGAGCACGTTCTGCAGGTTCGACGCGAAGCCGAACAGCAGCGCCGCGAGGGTGGCCCGGATGGGGTCCCACCGCCCGAAGATGACGGCCGCCAAGGCGATGTACCCGGCTCCGGCGGTCATCTCCTTGTTGAAGGCGCCCACCGAGCCGAGCGTGAAGTACGCCCCGCCGAGGCCCGCGATCGCGCCAGCCAGCGACACGTTCCAGAACCGAGTGGCGTTCACCTTGATGCCGACGGTATCGGCGGCCTGCGGATGCTCGCCCACGGCCCGAACGCGCAGACCCCACTTGGTCTTGAACAGGCCCCAGAACACCAGCGCCACCGCGATGTACATGAGGTAGACCACGATCGTCTGGCGGAACAGCGTCGGCCCGATGATCGGGATCTCGGACAGCAGCGGGATCGGGATGCGGTCGAACCGCGGCGGCGAGTTGAGCACCTCCGGGTCGGCCGTCAGCACCTTCGAGTAGAGGAACGAGGTGAGTCCGGTGACGAGCACGTTGAGCACCACACCGACGATCACCTGGTCGACCAGGTACTTGATGGAGAAGGCGGCGAGCACGAACGACACCAGGGTGCCCGCGACCACGGCGCCGATGAGACCCACGAAGGGGTTGCCGGTGATCGAGGCGATCACGGCCGAGGCGAAGGCCCCGGCCAGCAGCTGACCCTCGATCGCGACGTTGACCACACCCACGCGTTCGGAGATGACGCCGCCGAGCGCGCCGAAGATGAGCGGCACGCTGAGCGACACGGTTCCGATGAGGAGGCCGGGCACGGGGATGGTCTGCCCGGCCGACGCCCAGGTGAGGAACGCCACGAGGAAGAGCACGGCGAACACCGACATCAGCCACAGCCGTACCCGGCGCCCGGACGAGACGAGCCACGCCGAATAGGCCGCGAGCAGCACGAGCACGATGCTCACCACGATGCCGGTGACCCTCGTGGGCAGCACCACCTCGGGCAGCTGGATGACGTCGGAGTCGGTGGAGAGCCGGAAGGTCGACGACCCGTCGCGCCCGAACACGATGAACAGGATGATGGCGCCGAGGGCGAAGACACCGAAGGCCACCGGGGCCTTCCAGCTCTTCACCACCACGGTCTTCAGGGCGTCGGCGGGAGCATCCGGGTGGTTGTGCTCGGTGGGCGGCAGGCCGCCGGCCGGGGTGAGGTTGCTGCTGGGGGGAACGGTCTCGCTCACTTCGCCGCCACCGCCTCTCCGGTCGTGGCCGGCACAGGCCGCTTGGGCGCCTTCGGCTTCTTGGGCTTCGACGGATCGGGCAGGCGGAACACCGTGCGGATGAGCGGCGGGGCCGCGATGAACAGCACGATGAGCGACTGCACCACGAGCACGATGTCGATGGGGATGCCCTGCGAGGCCTGCATGGCGAAGCCGCCGGCCTTGAAGGCGCCGAACAGGATGCCCGCGATGAAGATGCCCCAGGGCTTCGACCGGCCGAGCAGCGCCACCGTGATGGCGTCGAAGCCGATGCCGGCGTCGATGCCCGAGCTGAAACCGGTGGTGACGGTGCCGAGCACCTGCGACACACCGGCGAGGCCGACGAGCCCGCCCGAGATGAGCATCGCGTAGACGTACATGTTCTTCACGTCGATGCCCGCGACCCGCGCCGCGTTGGGGTTGATGCCCACGGCTCGGAACTTGAAGCCGAGCGAGGAGCGGTTGAGCAGCCACCACACGAACACGGTCGCCGCGATCACCAGGATGAACCCGAAATGCAGGTTGAACTGCGGCCCCAGCAGGTCGAAGAACACCGCTGTCTCGTCGATGGGCGGTGACTTGGGGTTGTTCGACCCCGGCGCCTGCAGCACCGGGGTGCGCAGCAGGAACGACACGAGGTAGAAGGCGACGTAGTTGAGCATGATCGTGACGATCACCTCGTGGGCGCCGGTGCGCGCCTTCAGCAGGCCCGCGATGCCGCCCCAGATACCGCCGCCCACCACGCCGGCCACCACGGCAAGCAGCATGTGCAGACCCCAGGGCAGGTGGAGGGTGAAGCCCACCCAGCCGGCGCAGGCCGCCGCGATGAGCATCTGACCGCGGCCGCCGATGTTGAACATGCCGACGCGGAACGCCAGGCCCACACCGAGACCGGCCGCGATGAGCGGGGTGGCGAAGGTGAGCGTCTCGGTGATCGGCTTGATCTGCTGCACGAAGTCGGGCCGGTTGGGGTTGATGACCGCGCCCTGGAAGAGGGCGACGTAGGCACCCGAGACGGCCTTCCAGATCTCGGCGAAAGTGTCGCCGGGCCGGGCGAAGAAGTAGGCCGAGGCGGCTTGCACGTTCTCGTCGGTGACGGCGATGAGGATGCCGCCGGCCACCATCGCGAGCACCACCGCCAGGATCGAGATCATGACCGAGCCGCCGATGATCTCGTTGAAGGTGGTGCGCCAGCGCGAGGGCGGCGGGGCGGCCGCCGGCGTCGCGGCGGGCGCGGGCGGCGGGGTCGTCACGGTGCTGTCGCTCACGCGGCGGTTCCTTCCAGATCGGTTCCGGCCGGGATCTCGCCCGCCATCATGAGGCCGAGCACGTCGCGCGGGGTGTCGCCCGGCACGATGCCGACGATGCCCCCGCGGTACATGACGGCGATGCGATCGGCGAGCGCGACGACCTCGTCGAGCTCGGTGGAGACCACGATCACCGGGATGCCCTCGTCTCGGGTGGCGACGATGCGCTTGTGCACGAACTCGATCGAGCCCACGTCGATGCCGCGGGTGGGCTGGGCCGCCACGAAGAGGCGCAGCTGCCGGGAGAGCTCACGGGCGAGCACCACCTTCTGCTGGTTGCCGCCCGAGAGCCTCCCCACCTGGGTGGTGATGCCCTGCGAGCGCACGTCGAACTCCTTCGACTTCTCCTCGGCGAACTCGGCGAGGTACGACAGCTGCAGCCCGCCGGCCTTCACGAAGGGCGCGCCGTTAGAGCGGTCGAGCATGAGGTTCTCGGCGATCGTGAACTCGCCCACGAGGCCGTCCTCTTTGCGGTCTTCGGGCACGAACCCCACGCCGGAGTCGAGGACCTTGCGCACGGTCAGACCCCGCAACGAGCGGCCGTCGAGGGTGACGTCGCCGGTGACCCGCGGCTGCAGACCCATCAGGGCCTCGGTGAGCTCGGTCTGCCCGTTGCCCTGCACTCCCGCGATGGCGACGATCTCACCCGCGTGCACCTCGAACGACACGTCGTCGACCACGAGCTGGCCGCGCGGGTCGATGACCGAGAGGTTCTTCACCACCAGCGCCGCGGCGCCGGGTCGAGCGGGCTCCTTCTGCACGGTGAGCTCGACCGCGCGGCCCACCATGAGCGAGGCGAGCTCGGCGTTGGTGGCGGTGGGCGATGCTTCACCCACGACCTTACCGAGGCGCACGACCGTGATGCGGTCGGCCACCTCGCGCACCTCGCGCAGCTTGTGCGTGATGAACACGATGGAGGTGCCGTTCTGCTTGAGCTGGCGCATGATCGCCATCAGCTCGTCGGTCTCCTGCGGTGTGAGCACGGCGGTGGGCTCGTCGAACACGAGCACCCGGGCGTCTCGCGAGAGCGCCTTGATGATCTCCACGCGCTGTTGCACGCCCACCGGCAGGTCGTCGACCAGCGCGTCGGGATCGACGTCGAACCCGAAGCGGTCGCTGATCTCGCGCACCTTGGCCCGCGCGGCGGCCAGGTCGAGCCGCCCCGCGAATCCGGTCTGCTCGTGGCCCAGCATCACGTTCTCGGCCACGGTGAACACCGGGATGAGCATGAAGTGCTGGTGCACCATCCCGATGCCCGCGGCCATGGCGTCTCCGGGGCCGGAGAAGTGCTGGACCACGTCGTCGAGCACGATCTCGCCCTCGTCGGCCTGGTAGAGGCCGTAGAGCACGTTCATGAGGGTGGACTTGCCGGCGCCGTTCTCGCCGAGAAGGCAGTGGATCTCGCCGGGCTCGACCGTGAGGTCGATGTGATCGTTCGCGGTGAGGGCGCCGAATCGTTTGGTGATGCCCCTGAGTTCGAGCTTCATACAGCCAATCTACCTACCTGCTCGGAAGTGTCGATGGGTCTTTTAAGTAGACGAGGTCGGGGAGACCAGCAGCGCTGGCCTCCCCGACCGGTCGCGTTCGGAGAACGCGGGGGTGTTACGGGGTGCTGGGCGACTCGACCTCGATCGAGCCGTCGATGATGCCCGCCGTGATGGTGTCGAGCTCGGCCTGCAGGTCGGGCGACACCTTGCTCTCGAAGTCGTGGAACGGCGCGATGCCGACACCGTCGTTCTCGAGGGTGCCCACGAACGGGGTGGCGTCGAACTCACCGGCGGCGGCGGTGTCGACGACGTCGACCACACCGGCCTTCACGCCCTTCATCACCGAGGTGAGGAAGAGGTCGGCCAGGTCGGGAGCGGTCTCGTAGTTGTCGGAGTCGACACCGATGAGCGCGATCTCCTTGCCGGAGTCGCGGATGGCCTCACCGGCCGAGAGGAAGATCGGGCCACCGACGGGGAGGATGACGTCGGCGTTCTGGTCGATCAGGCCCTGGGCCGCGGTCTTGGCCTCGACACCGGCGGCGAAGCCACCGGTGAACACGCCGGTCTGACCCGCGACGTCCCAGCCGATCGCCTTGACGTCGGTGCCCTTCTGCTCGTTGTAGTAGTTCACGCCGTCGACGAAGCCGTCCATGAAGATGGTGACCGACGGGATCTGCATGCCACCGAAGGTGCCGACGGTGCCGGTCTTCGAGTAGCTGGCGGCGGAGTAGCCGGCGAGGAACGCGGCCTGCGCGGTGTCGAACACGATGGGCTTGACGTTGTCGGCCTCGATCGACGAGTCGTCGATGATGGAGAACTCCACGTCGGGGTTGGCCTCGGCGGCCGCCTTCGTGGCGTCGGCCAGGAGGAAGCCGACGGAGATGATGAGGTTGCAGTTCTGCGAGATGAGCTGGTCGATGTTCGGGCCGAAGTCGGTGTCGGCCGAGGACTCGACGGTGATGGGCTCGACGCTCAGCGCCTCGGAGGCCTCCACGATGCCCTCGTAGCCGGCCTGGTTGAACGACTTGTCGTCGAACCCGCCCGAGTCGGAGACCATGCAGGGGATGAAGTCGCTCGCGGCCTCTCCGCCGCTGGTCGACGCGGTGTCGGACGGTGCGGATGCGCAGCCGGCCAGGAGAGCCGCCACCCCGAGGGTGGAGAAGCCGGCGATGCTCGCACGGCGCAGTGTGATGCTCAAAGTGTCCTCCAAGATGCTGCCCTGTGATCGCACAGGGGCTGTGTTGGAGCAACGTTACCCAATGTGACGCCCCAGGACAGGGGGTACCGCATCATCGCCGCGCAAGCGTTACAAAGCCGCGACCACCACGTAATCTGCAGGAAATGTCCACGCCATCAGGGCGTCGACGGCGACTCCACGGTGATCGACCCCGCCGCGATCTGGGCCTGCAGCTCGGTGATCTCGGCCGCGAGCTCGGGGGTCACCGAGGCCTCCAGGTCATGGAAGGGCGCGAGCGCCACTCCGCCGTTCTCGAGCGTACCTACGAAGGGCTCGGGGCTGAACGACCCGTCGAGGTCGTCACCGACGATCTCGACCACCGCGTCGCCGGTGTTCTTCATCACGCTGGTGAGCACGATCGGCCGGTACTCGGCGGGCAGCGTGTCGTATCCGTCGTTGTCGACCCAGATGAGCGACACGCCCCCGGCCTCGAGCGCCGCGGCGGCCGCCCCCTCGCCGACCTGCCCCGCGACGGGCAGGATGACGTCGGCACCCTGGTCGATGAAGCCCTGGGTGACGGTCTTGCCCTTGTTGATGTCTTCGAAGTCGCCCGTGAACACGCCGTCCTGCGCCGCCTTGTCCCACCCGAGCGCCTGCACCTGGGTGCCGTGCACCTCGTTGTACTTCGCGACGCCGTCGACGAAGCCGTCCATGAACAGGGTGACCGGCGGCTGGTTGCCGCCGCCGAAGGTGGCGACCTTGCCCGTGGTAGAGACCCCGGCGGCCAGGTAGCCGGCGAGGTAGGAGGCCTGCGCCGTGTCGAACAGGATCGGCTTGACGTTGGGCGCCTCGACCGACTCGTCCACGATCGCGAAGTGCGTGCCGGGGTTCGCCTCGGCCTCGGCGGCCGTGGCGTCGGCCAGCTCGTAGCCCACGGTGAGCACGAACGCGCATCCGCTCTGCACTGCCTGGGTGACGTTGGGCGCCAGGTCGGTCTCGCCCGTCGACACGAGCACCTGGGCGTCGATGCCGAACTCCTCCTGGGCCCGCTCCAGGCCCTCCCAGCTCGACTGGTTGAAGGAGCGGTCGTCGAGACCGCCGGAGTTCGTGACCATGCGGGCGCAGTAGTCCGAGGCCGTGGCCGTCGAGGTGGTGTCGGATGCGGTCGGCGGCGCCGCGCATCCGGCCAGTGCCAGCGCCAGGGCGGCGGCCGCCGCTCCCGCCAGTGCGAACCTCCTGGTCATGATGACCCCTTCCCTCGTTACAGCGCGTCTCGTTACAGCACGTCTCCCGAACCGCCGGCGCGCAGCGCGTCGACGACCGACTTCACCCGCTGGGCGTGCTCGCTGGTGGTGACCAGCAGCGCGTCTGGCGTGTCGACCACGACGATGTCGCTCACCCCGATGAGGCTGATGACCCGCTTCGACTGCGACACGACGATGCCCGAGGAGCTGTCGGCGAGCACGCGGGCGTTCTTGCCCAGGATGGCGAGGTCGGTTCCACGGCCCGAGCTGTGCAGCTTGGCGATCGAGGCGAAGTCGCCCACGTCGTCCCAGTCGAAGTCGCCCGGGATGACGGCGAGCACCCCGGCCGCGGCGGCGGGCTCTGCCACCGAGTAGTCGATGGCGATCTTCTTGAGCGTGGGCCAGACACGGTCGACGACCTCGCCCCGGCGCGGGGTGTCCCACGCCTCGGCGAGCTCGAGCACCCCGGCCAGGAGTGCGGGCTCCGCGGCACCGAGCTGCTCGAGCAGACGGTCGGCGCGGGTGATGAACATACCGGCGTTCCAGAGGTAGTTGCCGGCCTTCACGTAGCGCTTCGCGGTGGGCAGGTCGGGCTTCTCGACGAAGTTGGTCACCCGCAGTGCACCGGGCGCGCCTTCGATCTCGAGCGGCTGGTCGCAGCGGATGTAGCCGAATCCCACCGCCGCATCCGTCGGGGTGATGCCGATGGTCGCGATGTAGCCGGCGTCGGCCACCTCGACCGCCTGGGCCACAGCCTCACGGAAGCGGTCGGGGTTGGCGATGACGTGGTCGGCCGCGAACGAGCCGATGATGACGCCGGGCTCCCGGCGCTCGAGGATGGCGGCGGCCAGGGCGATGGCCGCCGTGGAGTCGCGCGGCTCGCTCTCGAGCACCACGTTCGCGTCGGCGAGCGAGGGCAACTGCTCCTCGACGGCGGCGCGGTGGGCCCTGCCGGTGACGACCATGATGCGCTGCTCGCCCGACAGGGGCGCCAGGCGTTCCCAGGTGTCGCGCAGCAGGCTGCGGCCCGACCCGCTCAGGTCGTGCAGGAACTTGGGCGCGTCGGCCCGGGAGAGCGGCCAGAGCCGTGAACCGATGCCGCCGGCGGGGATGACGCTGTAGAACCGCTCGAGAGCCGAAGAGGTGGAGGTCATGCGCACAGCCTATTAGCGCCATCCGACGCTCATCGACACTCCACCTGCCCGTCACCGACCCGTCACCTCGCCTTCGTACCGTCGGAGACGTGGCCGGATGCGGCCACCCTGCGAGTGCGGAGAGACCACGTCATGCGCGTTGCGATCATCAGCGAGAGCTTCCTTCCCACCGTCAACGGAGTCACCAACAGCGTCTGCAAGGTGCTCGACCACCTCGCCGACCGCGGTCACGACGCGATCGTGATCGCCCCGGCGGCGGGGTCGCCGTCGCACTACCGCGGCTTCCCCGTGCACCAGGTGCCCGCGGTGGCCTACCGGCAGTTCCCCGTGGGCATCCCGAACGCCCAGGTCGCCCGCATCATCGCGCGGTTCGAGCCCGACGTGCTGCACGCGGCCTCCCCGTTCCTCCTCGGCGCCCAGGGCATCGCCGCCGCGAAACGGCTCGGCATCCCCTCGGTGGCGATCTTCCAGACCGACGTCGCCGGTTACGCCCGGCGCAACCGCCTCGGCTCCACGGCCAAGCTGGCCTGGCGCCTGGTGAAGTGGGTGCACGACGGGGCCGACCTCACGCTGGCGCCCTCGCGCGCCTCGCTCGCCGACCTCGAGCGCGCCGGGGTGGAGCGCCTCGCGCTGTGGGGTCGCGGCGTCGACCTGCAGCGCTACCACCCGAACAACCGGATGCGCCCTGGCGCGTCGGCCCTGCACCACCTGCTCTCCTCGGGTGGGCGGGATGCGGTGGTGGGGTACGTGGGCCGCGTCGCCCCCGAGAAGGGCCTCGAACGCCTCGCGGCGCTCCGCGGCATCGACGGCATGCACCTGGTGGTGGTCGGCGACGGCCCCTCCGACGAGTCCGTGCGGCGGCTCACCCACGGCATGCCCGTCACCTTCCTCGGCAGACTCTCCGGAGCGCAGCTGGCCGAGGCCTACGCGAGCCTCGACGTGTTCGTGCACACCGGCACCGAGGAGACCTTCGGTCAGACGCTGCAGGAGGCCCACGCCTCCGGCCTGCCCGTGGTCGCCCCGCGCGCCGGCGGCCCGATCGACCTCGTCGACCACGGCGGCAACGGGTTCCTCTTCGACCCCGCCGACGACGGCGACTTGCGCGCGAAGGTCGAGACGCTCGTCACCGATGAGGGGATGCGGCTTCGAATGGGCGAGGCCGGCCGGCGTGCCGTGCTCGGCCGGTCGTGGGACACGATCTGCGACGAGTTGCTCGGCGTCTACCGCCTCGTGGGTGCGCGACGCGCGGCACAGCGCCGCACTCCGGTCGGCTCACACGCCTGAATACATCAGGGTATTCGGGAGCCGTCTCGCCCTCTCATTTGGCGGGACCGCGCCCGCACGCGCTCTGTATACAAGTAAGGCCAGCCTAAGAACCGGAACGGGCATTCTCGGCGTAGACTCAGGCTGCAGACTCGAAAGCCAAGGAGGGTTGTCATGCCTGAGAACTCAGCGGGGACCATGACGCCGAGGCGGCCTGCTGGCACTCTCTACCGCGGCCGTGAGGGCATGTGGTCGTGGGTGCTGCACCGCATCACCGGTGTCGCGATCTTCTTCTTCCTGCTCGTGCACGTGCTCGACACCGCCATGGTGCGGGTCGCGCCCGAGGCCTACAACGCGGTCATCTCGACCTACCAGAACCCGCTGATGGGCCTCGGCGAGACGGCGCTCGTGGCCGCCATAGTGTTCCACGCCTTCAACGGCATCCGCATCATCCTCATCGACCTGTGGTCGAAGGGCACGAAGTACCAGCGCATCATGTTCTGGGTGGTCATCGGCCTCTGGGTGGTCACCATGATCGGTTTCGCCCCGCGGCACCTCATCAACGTGTTCAGCCACATCCCGGGAGCAGGCCACTGATGGCGACGACGATCGACTCCCCCCGCGCCCCGCACTCCGTGCGCCGCAGCCGCGGCGTGAACTGGGAGAAGTGGGGCTGGATTTACATGCGCGCCTCGGGCGTGGTGCTGATCATCCTCATCTTCGGCCACCTCTTCGTGAACCTGCTCGTGGGCGACGGCATCAAGGCCATCGACTTCGCCTTCGTCGGCGGCAAGTGGAGCGACCCGTTCTGGCAGGTGTGGGACCTCCTGATGCTGTGGCTGGCCTTCATCCACGGCGGCAACGGCATGCGCACCATCGTGAACGACTACGCCACGAAGCCGCTCACCCGCAAGATCCTGCTCGGCGCCA
Source organism: Herbiconiux moechotypicola (assembly GCF_024979255.1). Lineage (GTDB taxonomy): Bacteria > Actinomycetota > Actinomycetes > Actinomycetales > Microbacteriaceae > Herbiconiux > Herbiconiux moechotypicola. Next base: position 188,039 of record NZ_JANLCN010000004.1, on the reverse strand, counting down.
TCCTCGTGTCGGTCGTGGCCGAGATCATCCTCGGCACCCTGGTGATCTTCACCTTCGACCCCTGCCCCGCAGGATCGCCGGCCGACCTGCTGCCCTCGTTCTGCAGCACCATCAACCAGTAGTCCCGAAGCGTGAGTGATTCCGTGACCCAGTTCGAAGACGGCGCCGTGATCGACGGCGTGCACTACCACCAGTTCGACATCGTCATCGTCGGCGCCGGCGGCGCCGGCATGCGCGCGGCGATCGAGGCGGGGCCGAAGGCGAAGACCGCCGTCATCTCCAAGCTCTACCCCACCCGCTCCCACACCGGTGCGGCGCAGGGCGGCATGGCCGCCGCGCTTGCCAACGTGGAGGAGGACAACTGGGAGTGGCACACCTTCGACACGGTCAAGGGCGGCGACTACCTGGTCGACCAGGATGCCGCCGAGATCCTGGCGAAGGAGGCCATCGACGCGGTCATCGACCTCGAGAACATGGGCCTGCCGTTCAACCGCACGCCCGAGGGCAAGATCGACCAGCGCCGCTTCGGCGGGCACACCCGCGACCACGGCAAGGCGCCCGTGCGCCGGGCCTGCTACGCGGCCGACCGCACCGGCCACATGATCCTGCAGACGCTCTTCCAGAACTGCGTCAAGCTCGGCATCAACTTCTTCAACGAGTACTACGCGCTCGACCTCGTCATGACCGAGGTCGACGGAGTGCAGAAGCCCTCCGGCGTGGTGGCCTACGAGCTCGCCACCGGTGAGATCCACGTCTTCCAGGCCAAGGCGGTCATCTTCGCCACCGGCGGTTTCGGCAAGATCTACAAGACCACCTCGAACGCGCACACCCTCACCGGCGACGGCGTGGGCATCATCTGGCGCAAGGGACTGCCGCTGGAGGACATGGAGTTCTTCCAGTTCCACCCCACCGGTCTCGCCGGCCTCGGCATCCTGCTCACCGAAGGTGCCCGCGGTGAGGGCGCGATCCTCCGCAACGCCTCGGGCGAGCGGTTCATGGAGCGCTACGCCCCCACCATCAAAGACCTCGCCCCGCGCGACATCGTGGCCCGCTGCATGGTGCAGGAGGTGGCGGAGGGCCGCGGTGCCGGCCCGCACAAGGACTACGTACTGCTCGACTGCACGCACCTCGGCGCCGAGGTGCTCGAGACCAAGCTCCCCGACATCACCGAGTTCGCGCGCACCTACCTGGGCGTCGACCCGGTCGTGGAGCCGGTGCCCGTCATGCCCACCGCGCACTACGCGATGGGCGGCATCCCCACCAACATCAAGGCCGAGGTGCTGAGCGACAACGACACCGTCGTTCCGGGCCTCTACGCCGCCGGCGAGTGCGCCTGCGTGTCGGTGCACGGCTCCAACCGTCTCGGCACCAACTCGCTGCTCGACATCAACGTGTTCGGCAAGCGCTCGGGCAACAATGCCGCGGAGTACGTGCAGACGGTCGACTTCACGCCGCTGCCCGAGAACCCGGCCGGCTTCGTGAGCGACCTCGTCGCCTCGCTCCGCGCCGGCACGGGCACCGAGCGCATCGCGGCCATCCGCAAAGAACTGCAAGACGAGATGGACAAGAACGCCCAGGTGTTCCGCACCGACGAGTCGCTCGCCGACGTCACGCAGACCATCCACGGCCTGCGTCAGCGCTACAAGAACATCCAGGTGCAAGACAAGGGCAAGCGGTTCAACACCGACCTGCTCGAGGCGATCGAGCTGGGCTTCCTGCTCGACCTGGCCGAGGTCGTCGTGTTCTCGGCCCGCAACCGGCAGGAGTCGCGCGGCGGTCACATGCGCGACGACTTCCCCAAGCGCGACGACGAGAAGTTCATGAAGCACACCATGGCGTACCTGTCGGGAGATCCGCACTCCGCCGACGCCGCCGACCACATCCGGCTCGACTGGAAGCCCGTCGTCGTGACCCGCTACCAGCCGATGGAGAGGAAGTACTGATGACCCTGGTTGCCGACTCCCCCGCGGGCGCCCCGGTTCCCGAGGCGCCGATCGAGGCGTTCACCGTCACGCTCATCATCCGCCGCTTCGACCCCGACGTCGACGACGAGCCGCGCTGGCAAGACTTCGACGTGCAGCTCTACGCGACCGACCGCATCCTCGACGCCCTGCACAAGATCAAGTGGGAGCAGGACGGCTCGCTCACCTTCCGCCGCTCGTGCGCGCACGGCATCTGCGGCTCCGACGCCATGCGCATCAACGGGCGCAACCGTCTGGCCTGCAAGACGCTCATCAAAGACCTCGACATCACGAAGCCCATCTACGTGGAGGCCATCAAGGGCCTGCCGCTGGAGAAGGACCTCGTCGTCGACATGGAGCCCTTCTTCGAGTCGTACCGCGAGGTGCAGCCGTTCCTGCAGTCGGCCACCCAGCCGCCGAAAGACAAAGAGCGCATCCAGTCGGTCGCCGACCGCGCCCGGTTCGACGACACCACCAAGTGCATCCTCTGCGCCGCGTGCACCTCGTCGTGCCCCGTGTTCTGGACCGACGGGCAGTACTTCGGCCCCGCCGCCATCGTCAACGCGCACCGTTTCATCTTCGACTCGCGCGACGAGGCCGCCTCCACCCGCCTCGACATCCTCAACGACAAAGAAGGCGTGTGGCGCTGCCGCACCACCTTCAACTGCACGGATGCGTGCCCCCGAGGCATTCAGGTGACGCAGGCGATCGCCGAGGTCAAGCAGGCCATCATGCGCGGCCGTCCGTAGCGAGCATTCAGGTGACGCAGGCGATCGCCGAGGTCAAGCAGGCGATCATGCGCGGCCGCCCGTAGCGAGCCACAGCTCCCGGCGCAGTTCGAGCACGCGCAACGCCGCGTCGTCGATGAGCGCCGGGTCGAGCGCGCCCGTGCGGGCCGCCCAGGCGATCGAGGCCACGAGGCCCGGCAGGTCGACCGTGGTGTTGTAGAGCAAGAGGTCGTTGCCCGCACCCACGGCGGCGATCGCGTTCGCGGTGCGGTCGGCGTAGGCGGGCACCCCCGAGTGCTCGAGCATGAGCAGGTCGTCGGTGACGGCTACGCCCTCGAAGCCGAGTTCGTCGCGCAGGATGCGGTGCCACTCCGGCGACAGCGAGGCCGGTGCGGGGTCGACGGCCGAGTAGACCAGATGACCGAACATCACGAGCTCGGCACCGGCGTCGATGCCCGCCTGGAACGGCGGAGCGTCGTCGGTGCGCCACTGCTCGAGCGGAAGGGCCGTGGTGGGGATGGAGGTGTGCGAGTCGCCGCCGGCCGCCCCGTGACCGGGGAAGTGCTTGAGCGTGCTGAACACTCGACCCTGCTCGGCGGCCACCGCGGCGGCCACCCGCTCGGACGAGCTCTGCGGCGTGGTGCCGAGGGCGCGCTCGAAGATGAACGAGGAGGGGTCGTCGGTGACATCGGCGACGATGCCGAAGTTCACGGTCATGCCGGTCTGCTCGAGCAGCGCCGCGCGCTGGTCGAAGGCCGCCGTGGTGTCCTCGACGGGGGCGTCTTTGAGGGTGTCGGCCGCCGGGTACGTGTCGGCCGAGAGTCGGGCGACGATGCCGCCCTCCTCGTCGATGGCGACGAGGGTGCCGAGACCGGTGTCGACCGGGAGGGCGCCGGTCAGTGCCGCGGCCTGACCCGAATCGCCCGGCACGTTGTCGCCGAGCAGCAGCAGTCCACCGGGCCGGTTCGCGTCGAGGTAGGCCGCCAGCGGCGCCGGGTCGGCGCCGGGCACGTGCACCATGATCATCGAGGCGATCTTCTGCTCGAGGGTCATGCTCTGCAGCCGCACCTGGGCGTAGAGGCGGATGCGCTCGGCGGGCGAGAGAGCCGGGAACGCAGCGCGCGTGCGCGCATCCGGTGCCCGCGTCTGCCCTGCCGAGCCCGGCCCTGCGGTCACGGTCGGCGCGGTGGCGGTCGCATCAGCGGCAGCCGGCCCGGCTCCGGGCTCGCCCGAGCACGCGGCGAGCGCCCCCAGCACGACCGTGATCGCCGCAGCGCCGACGAGTCTCTTCAGCCCCCTGCTGCCCCGCATCACTCCGGCACGGGCCCGAGCAGGGCGTTCGCGACGGTGGAGTGGGCCGACTCGCCGTCGGAGGGGTGGAAGATGCCCGCGACCACGTCGCGGTAGAGGCGGCCGAGCTCGCTCGACGACGCGATCGCGGAACCTCCCGACACCCGCAGTGCCTGATCGACCACCTCGCGGGCTGTCTCGGTCGCACGCACCTTCAGCCCGACGAGCTTCGGGAACCAGGCGGCACCGTGCGGCGCGAGTTCGTCGACGTCACGCGCGAGGGCGGCGATCTGCGGCGGCAGGCCGTCGTGCAGGATGCCGGCCTCGGCCACCTTCCAGCGGATGTCGGGGTCGTGCGCGTAGGGCCGGCCGCCGTACTTCAGCGAGGTGCGGCGGTGCGCGGCCTCGACCGCGAGCTCGACGGCACGCTGCGCGATGCCGGTGTAGACGGCGGCGAGGAGGATCTCGAAGCTCGCGAAGATGCCGAAGATCAGAGGATCGGCGCTCGGCCCGGCGGGAAGCCTGCGGAACACGCGGCCGGGCCTCGCTACGGCGCCGGAGAGCACGGTGGTGCGGCTCTGGCTGGCGCGCATCGCCAGCGTGTCCCAGTCGTCGAGAGTCTCGACCCCCGGGATCGCCGACTCGGGCGACTCGCGCTCGAGGAAGGCGTGCACGAGCAGCGGCGCGGCCGGGTCGCTGTCGTCGAGGCCAAAGACGCCCAGGCGGGTCCAAGCCGGGGCGAGCGAAGTGAAGATCTTGCGGCCGGTGAAGGCGTAGCCGCCGTCGGGGAGAGGCTCGGCGCGGGTGGTGGAGCCGAAGAGCACGAGGTCGTTGCCCGCCTCGCTGTTGCCGAAGGCGAAGAGCTCCCCGCGGGCGGCGTCGGCGAGCACCCACTCCAGGGAGGTGTCGCCGCGGTCGCGCAGCACCTTCGCCACGCCGGTCCACACCAGGTGCATGTTCACCGCGAGCGCCGTGGCCGGCGCCGCCGTGGCGAGCCGCGTCTGCTCGCGCGCGACCCGTTCGAGGCCGAAGCCGAGGCCGCCCAGCTCGACCGGCGCGAGCATCCCGAGATAGCCGGCCTGCCTCAGCTCGGCCAGGTCGTCGTCGAAGAAGCGGTTCTCGCGGTCGTAGACCGCTGCCCTCGACCGGATGCGCGTGAGGAGCTCGTCGTCGATGACCGAGGTGCTGTCCGAGTGCATGGCGCCCAGGCTACCCGCCGCACCTGACACCCGCGTGGACGGCGGATGTCAGGTCAGCTCCCCTGGATGCCCGCCGTCGCGACCGAGTGCGCGGCGCTCAGGGCGAGGTAGCGGGCCGCGTTCGCGCGGATGCCGTCCTGCTCCTCCACGGTGAGCTCGCGGCGCACCTTCGCCGGAACCCCGGCCACCAGCGAGCCGGGCGGCACCACCGTGCCCTCGAGCACCACGGCGCCCGCCGCGACCAGCGACCCCGCTCCGATGACCGCACCGTTCAGCACGGTGGAGCCCATGCCGATGAGGCAGTCGTCGCTCACGGTGCAACCGTGCAGCACCGCGCCGTGCCCCACGCTCACGTTCGCCCCGATGGTCACCGGCCGGCCGAGGTCGGTGTGCACCACCACGTTGTCCTGCAGGTTCGAGCCCGGCCCGAGCACGATCGGGTCGTTGTCGCCCCGCAGCACCGCGCCGTAGAACACGCTCGCGCGCTCGGCCAGCTCGACCCGCCCGATGAGCGTGGCCGTGGGGGCCACCCAGGCGTCGGCGGCCACCGAGGGGGTGATTCCGTCGAAGGTGATGATCATCTGCGCTCCTTCACGCGTGACGCCCGGTCAGAGGCGGTTTCCGAGCCGCGACACGATCGCGGCCTCCTGGTAGTCGAGCTGTTCGAGGTAGTCGCGGGCGATGTCGTCGTCGAGCGAGCCGCTGTCGCGCTCCTGCAGCACGGCGGCGCGCTGCGCCTGCAGCACACGGCGGTACAGGTCGCCGAAGGCGCTCCCCTGAGCGCTGCCCTCACGAGGATCGGGATCGCGCTCGGCGTCGGCCGACTGCTTCGACACGAGGTTCGTCACCCGCTGCACCAGCTCGGGCGAGACGCCGGGAGGCGGCGATGCGGTGAACTCGGCGAACACCCGGCCGGCCGCGGCGTGCGCCACCTCGCGGGCGTGCTGAGTCTGCGCGCGGTCGTACTCCTCCTGCGCTGGATCGCTGAGCTTCAGCCCGCGGATCAGCGCGGGCAGCGTGAGGCCCTGCACCAGCAGGGTGCCCACGGCCACGATGAACGCGATGGCCTGGATCTCGGCGCGGCCCGGGAACGGCTCGCCCGAGGCCAGCAGCACCGGCACACCGGCCGCTGCGGCCAGCGTGACCACGCCGCGCATCCCGGTCCACGACACCACGACGCTCTCGCGCCACCCGAGATAGACGGGGAAGCCGCGCGGCCGGCGCCCCCTGGCCACCCGCCGGGCGTTCTCGCGCTCGATGCGTTCGCGCACCCGGTCGTCGGCGGCCACCCGCCGGCGCATCAGCCGGTCGCCGAGGTAGTGCCGCCCGAACGACAGGAACACCCACACCGGCCGCACGAGCAGCACCACGAGTAGCACGAGCAGTCCCGCTCCGAACACGGCCCACACCGACTCCCCCGCGTCGGCCAGGTCTTGGATCACGAAACGCAGCTGCAACCCCATGTAGGCGAACACGAAGGCCTCGAGCAGCACGTCGATCGACGACCACACCTGCCGCTCCTGCAGCCTGGTCTCATAGCCCGCGCGCCCCGACGAGCTGCCCACCGCGAAGCCCGCCGCGACGACCGCGAGCACTCCCGAGGCCTCCAGCTGCTCCGCGAGCAGGTAGGCTGCGAACGGCACCACGAGCCCGAGCACCGTCTCGAGGCCCGCGTCCTTCAGCAGCCTCCGGATGCCCGTAGCGACCGCCGCGAGCACGAGCCCGACCGCCACGCCCACGAGGGCCGAGTAGCCGAACAGCAGAACCGGGCTCTCGAACAGCGTGTGCGTGCCCGCGACCGCCGCGAGGGTGATGCTGAACATCGTGAGCGCGGCGGCGTCGTTCACGAGGCTCTCGCCGGTGAGGATCGACATCACCCGTTTGGGCAGCCCGAGCTTGCGGCCGATGGCGACCGCGGTCACGGCGTCCGGCGGCGACACGATGGCGCCCAGGATGAGGGCGGTCGGCAGGGTGAGCGCGGGCACCGCCCACGAGGCGAACAGGCCCACCACGAACGCCGTGGCCACCACAAGCCCCACTCCGAGACCGATGATGGGCCGGAGGTTGCGCACGAAGGAGTAGAACGAGAAGTTGAGCGCCGCCGAGTACAGCAGCGGCGGCAGCACCACGCCGAGGATGATCTCGGAGTCGAGCTCGAGCCTCGTGAACCCCGGGATGAACGATGCCGCGAACCCCACCACGGTGATGACGAGCGCGGGCTGGAGTCCCCGGCGCTGGGCGAGACCGGTCACCGCGATCGCGCCGACGATCACGAGCAGCAGCTGCACCCCGTTCATCCGTTCCACTCTAGCCAGCGGCCCCGCGCATCCGTCGGCCACGCTCCCGGCCGGAGGCCCTAGTCTTCTACCATGGACGACCCGATCGACGCGATCTCGCTGATCGTCGAGGTGTTCAGCTGGATCGGGGTGGCGGCGGGCGCCCTGCTGGTGGTGGTCGGCTACATCCGCAAGGCGGTGTTCCACGGCTGGCGGGAGACGCTCGGGGTGGTGGTGGTCGACGGCCGGGGAGACCTCGTCTACCGGTGGCTCGGCGACGACGGGGTGCTCTACGAGGCTCCGTCGATCGACGACGAGACCCAGGTGCTCGAACCCGGCGACGACGTGACCGTCTATGTGAACCCGCGCGATCCCTCGGTCGGGCGCGTCGAGGATCCGCGCCACGAGGGCCGGGCGCTGCGCATGACCGGGTGGATCCTGCTCGGGCTCGGCGTGGGCGCCGTCGTGCTGCAGCTGGTGCTGCTGTTCGTGTGACGCGCTCGTGTCGCCCGTTCGTGCGACACGGCAGGTCACTTGGCGGCGCTACGCTCGGGCCATGAGCACCGATCGTCGCCCCCACGCCCTCTCGGGGGTCGTTCCGCTGGTCCGGATGCGCGGCCGCTCCATCGACGAGCAGGAGCGCGTCTCCACCCCGCTCGAGCTGCTCTTCGACCTCACCTTCGTGGTCGCCGTCTCCTCGATCGTGGGGCAGGTCGCGCACGCGATCGAGGGCGACCACCTGGCCGAGGCCGTGCCGAACTACCTCATGGTGTTCTTCGCCATCTGGTGGGCGTGGCTCAACTTCACCTGGTTCGCCTCGGCCTACGACACCGACGACGTGCCCTACCGGCTGCTCACCATGCTGCAGATGGGCGGGGTGCTCGTGCTGGCGGCCGGGGTGCCCGGCGCCTTCGGGGAGGGCGACTACACGCTCATCACCGTCGGGTACTTCATCATGCGCATCGCGCTCGTGGTGCAGTGGCTGCGCGCCGCCGCGCAAGACCCGTCGGGCCGGGCCACCGCGCTCCGCTACGCCCTCGGCATCACGGTGGTGCAGGCGCTCTGGATCGTGCGGCTGTTCGTGACCGCCGGGCTGCCGTTCGGCGTGCAGGTGACGGTGTTCGTGGTGCTGGCACTGCTCGAGATGGCCGTGCCGCCGTGGGCCGAGCGCACGGGCGAGACCCGCTGGCACCCGCACCACGTCGCGGAGCGCTACGCGCTCTTCGTCATCATCCTGCTCGGCGAGTCGGTGCTCGCGGTGAGCGTGGGGGTGCAGGAGGTGGTGGCGGCGGGAGCCGGGTCGGCGCCCTTCGTCGTGCTCGCCGCCTCCGGTCTCGCGCTGCTGTTCGGGCTGTGGTGGGTGTACTTCCTGCAGCCGGCCCACGAGGGGCTCGAGCGCAACCGGCGCTGGGCCTACTTCTGGGGCTACGGGCACTACCTCGTCTTCGCCGCCCTCGCGGCGGTGGGGGCCGGGCTCGAGGTGAGCGTGAAGGCGTTCGCCGAGCTCGGCCACGAGTCGCCCTCCGAGGAGGGACACACCCTGCCACTGGAGCTCGTGGCGTTCTCGATCGCGGTGCCCGTGGCGGTCTACCTCGTCATGATGTGGGTGCTCTACCGCCCCTTGCTCGGGCCCACGGTCATCCCGCCCGCGCTCTCGCTCGGCGGCGCCTCGGTCGTACTCGCCCTGCCCCTGCTCGTCGGGCCGTTGCCGCTGCCGGCGGTGCTGCTCGCCATCGCGCTCACCGTCGCTGCGGTGATCGCGGTCACGATCCTGCTGCGGCGGCCCCGTCCTGCTCCAGAAGGGCCGTGAGCTCGCGGCGCAGCACCTTGCCCACGTTGGTCTTCGGCAGCTCGTCGCGGAACTCGATGCGGTGCGGGCGCTTGTAGCCCGCCAGCTCGGTCTTGAGGTAGGCCGCGAGCTCCTCCTCGGTGAGCGAGGGGTCGGCCTTCACGACGAACAGCACGATCGACTCGCCGGAGCGCTCGTCGGGCACGCCGATGACGCCCGCATCCTTCACCTTCGGGTGCGACATCGCCGCTTCCTCCACCTCGGAGGGGTAGACGTTGAAGCCCGAGACCACCACCATGTCCTTCTTACGGTCGACGATCGTGAGGTAGCCGTCGGGCTCCATCGTGGCCACGTCGCCGGTGAGCAACCAGCCGTCCTTCAGCACGTCGGCGGTGGGGCCCGGCTGGTTCCAGTACCCCGACATCACCTGCGGGCCTCGCACGCAGAGCTCGCCGCGCTCGCCCATCGGCACGGGCTCTCCGTCGTCGTCGCGCAGCTCGACATCGGTGGAGGGCAACGGCAGCCCGATGGTGCCCACGCGCGGGGTCGTCCAGGTGGGGTTTACCGACACCACGGGCGATGCTTCGGTGAGGCCGTAGCCCTCGAGCATGTCGGCACCCACCACCTCGCGCCAGCGCTTGGCGGTGGCGCTGCGCACCGCCATGCCGCCGGCCACCGCGAGCTTCACGCGCGAGAAGTCGAGGGCGCGGAAGGCCTCGCTGTCGAGCAGCGAACCCGCCAGCGTCGACACCAGGATGAGCACGGTCGGCTTGGTGGCGCCGAGCGTCTTCACGAGGTCTTTGGTGTCGCGCGGGTTCGTGATGAGCACGTTGTGCGAGCCGTAGGCGAAGAAGGCCAGCGCATTCACCGTGAGACTGAAGATGTGGTACAGCGGCAGGGCCGCGATGATGGTCTCCTCGCCCTCGGTGAGACGCAGGCGCATCGGGGCGAGCATCTGCGCCTGGTTGGCGAGCAGGTTGTGGTGGGTGATGACGGCGGCCTTGGTGCCGCCCGTCGTGCCGCCGGTGTACTGCAGCAGCGCGGTATCGCCGGTCTCGACCACGGGGCGGGCGGCGGCGGGTGTGCCGTGCATCCGTTCGCCCTTCGCCAGGGCGTCGCGGAAGGTGGTGAGCGAGGCGGATGCGCGGGGCAGCTCGTGCGCGGGCACCATCTTGCGCACGCGCTTGACCACGAAGTTCGTGAGCACGCGCTTCACCGGCGGCAGGAGGTCGCCCACCTCGGTGAGCACCACGTGGCGGATGCCCGTGTCGGCGATGATCTTCTCGAGCTTGTCGGCGAAGTTCTCGATGACGACGATGGCGACGGCACCCGAGTCGAGGAAGACCTTCTTCATCTCGGCGGCGGTGTAGAGCGGGTTCGCGTTCACCACCACGAGGCCGGCCTTGAGGGCGCCGTAGACGGCGACGGGGTACTGCAGCAGGTTGGGCATCTGCAGCACGATGCGGTCGCCCTTCGCGAGCTTCAGCTCGCCGAGAAGGAAGGCGGCGAAGTGGTCGGAGAGCCGCCCGAGCTCGGCGTAGTCGATGACGTGACCGAGGTTGGAGTAGGCCGGCTTCGCGCTGAAGCGCAGGCAGGTGGCATCGACGAGCTCGCCGACGGAGGCGAAGTCGACCTCCTGGATCGTGGGCGCCAGCTCGGGCGGGTAGCTGGACAGCCAGGGCTTGCTCGCGTAGTCGTTCATCGCCTTCTTCGGTGTCGACGGTGGGGGCCGATGACTACGCTACCCGCTAGCCACTAGTGTCGGAGTCATGAGCGACGACCTCGACGACGACCGCCCCACCGGGTTCATGGGCCGCCTCGGGCGTGCTCGAGCACTCACCTGGATCGTGATCATCGGGCTGGTGGCCCTCAGCATCGGGGCGATCTCGTTCGTGATCGTGCTGCAGAGCAGCCTGTAGCGGCTCTGCGCGCTCAGACCGCGGCGGGAGCGGTGTCGCCGTCTTCGGCGGCGTCGTCGATCAGCTCCTGGTCCCACTCGGCCAGTGCTGTCTCGGCCTCCGCGCGGGTGGTGAAGGGGCCGAGCGACGGGGCGCCGGGGAACTCCTCGGGGTTGAGGTCGGTCGTCACGTAGTAGGTGACGGTGTCGTCGTCTTCGTGCTCGACGATGCGCAGGTCGGTCATGGCGTCAGACTATCGCGCCGCCTCTGACGCTGCGATCAGAAGTCGAAGCCGCCGCCGAAGTCGCCGCCACCGAAATCGCCACCGAAGTCGCCGCCGCCACCCCAGTCGCCGCTGCCGCCGCCCCAGTCGCCTCCGTCGGCCGAGACGCCGCCGTCGGCACCCGCATCCGTACCCGTGTCACCGCTCGCGTCGGTGCCGGAGTCGCCGGTGCCGGAGTCGCCGGAGTCGGCCGCCTGGTCGACCGAGGGGTCGGGAAGGAATGCGCTCACCAGCGCGGAGCCGATCACGTAGCCCGCGACGGTGCCGAGCAGAGACGACGCGACCATGCTGCCGAAGCCCATGCCACCGCCGCGGTTGCCGCCGTTGAAGGAGCGCTCGAGCGTGCCGGGCTGACGCAGCTCGGAGCGGGTGGCCGACTGCGCCAGCGAGTGCGGGTCGTCGCCGCGCGGCTGGTCGCCGGCGGGTGCGTTCTCGCTGAGCTGCTGGAACAGCAGCTGGCGCTGCTCGGGGGTGAGCTTGGTGAACGCCTCTTCGTGCACCTGCTCGATGGTCTCGGGCGGAGCGGTGCGCAGCAGGTAGCGGTAGCGCTCGACGGCGATCTCGTCGTCGGTGCGCTGGGCGGCCTGGGCGGTCTGGCCGGCGGCCGGCCGGGCCTGCGGCGCGGGGGTGTACTGCGGGTACTGCTGCGGTTCTTCTCGGCCAAGCAGGCGGTCGAGGAATCCCATGATCAATCGCTCCGATCTCAGCGGCGCCGGAATGCGCCGACACTGGAGACCAGTCTGGCGGCCGCTTCTGTGCACCGACTGTGCACCCACTGCGCGTCAGCCATGCGAGACGAAAGCATCAGGCGGGGCGCAGGAAGCCGTCGGCGACGAGGTCGCGCACCTGCGGCAGCAGCTCGGCCGTGAGGGCGGGCTCGTCGACCTCGAGCACCTCGGCGAGCGCCGCACAGAGCGCGCGCACGCCGAGGTCGCCGTCGCACGCGCCCACGAATGCCGCGAGCGCCGTGCCGAGGGGCACCGTGCGGGCGAAGCCGCCGCCCTGGCGCAGGGTCATCACGACGGGGTCGTCGTGTCCTGGCCAGTAGTGGCGCTCCTCGGTGACGTCTCCCGCGTAGACGAGGGTCGCCGCGAGCAGGGCCTCGTCGCCGCGGTGGGCCTGCCAGTCGTGCGCCTCCAGGCATGCCGCGAGGTGGTCGCCCAGTCCGATCGGGTTCGACCCGATCGCCTCGGCCACCCGCTCGTAGCGCGCCAGGGTCACGTCACCCGCCTGCGCCCACGGCCGCCGCAGCAGCACGTAGCCGAACCCCACCTCGTGCACGCCACGCGCGTCGAAGTCGTCGAGCCAGGCCGCGTACAGTGCGTCGAACCCGGATGCTCCGGGGCGCGTGCCGCCGTCGCGGATCCAGGTCTCCGCATACGTCGGCGCATCCTGCCGCTCGCGTTCGATCACCCAGGCGTCGACCGGCACCGCCGACGACGCCACCCACGAGCGCACCCGCTCCAGTCCGTCGAGCGTCGGCGAGTCGCCGTCGCCGCTCCCCGCCCGGTACTCCCAGTTGCCGAGCAGCTGAGCGATCCCGCCCGGTTCGAGGTGCTCGCCCGCCTGCCGGATCACCCGCGCCACCAGCGCATCCCCCTCGAGCCCGCCGTCGCGGTACTCGTACTGCGGCACCCCGTCGCGCCGCGGTGTGATGACGAACGGCGGGTTCGACACGATGCGGTCGAACCGCTCCCCCGCCACCGGCTCGAACAGGCTCCCGTGCCGGAACTCGATGCCCGCGATGCCGTTCAGCCGCGCGTTGAAGCGCGCGAGCTCGAGCGCTCGCTCCGAGATGTCGGTGGCCACCACGCGCTCGGCGTGGCGGGCCGCGTGCATGGCCTGGATGCCGCATCCGGTGCCGAGGTCGAGCACCGTGCGCGCGGGCGTCGGCACCATCAGGCCCGACAGCGTGAGCGACGCCCCGCCCACGCCGAGCACGTGGTCTTCGTCGAGCGCCCGCCCGAGCACGGCCTCGCCGAGGTCGGAGACGATCCACCAGCTGCCCGCGCCCAGCGAGTCGACGAAGCTGTAAGGCCGCAGGTCTAGCAGGGCGTGCAGGTGCCCGCCGTGCGAGTCGAGCAGCCCCAGCTCGACCATCCCGGCGGGCCCCACCCGGGGCAGAGCCCGCGAGACCGCGTCGGACTCGAGCGCCTCCCCCAGGAGGAACAGTCGCGCCAGCGTCGCAGCCGCCGGTTCGGGCTCGGCGGCTCCGGATGCGCGCGACGCCTCCAGCACCCGTCGCGCCGGGAGCGTGCGCCCCCGGTGCAGCGCCGCCGCGGCGGCCGGGCCCCAGAGCCCTTCGATCACGTCGACCCGGTAGCGCGCCGCCACGAGATCGTCGCGGAGCAGGTCGATCAGCTGAGCATCCACACCCCCATTCAACCGTGCCGCAGCGCCGGCTCGAGTCGATACAGTGGGCGCATGCCGACCACCGACGACGCCTCGCTCCTCATCGACACCACCGCCGGTTCTGTGCGCGGGGTGCTCGAGAGCGGAGTGCGGCACTGGCGGGGCGTCCCCTATGCCGCGGCACCCGTGGGAGCGCTGCGGTTCCGTGCACCGCAGCCGCCCGCTGTGTGGGACGGCGTGCGCGAGGCGGTCGCGTTCGGCGACGCCGCGCCCCAGCACGAGAACCGCGCCGTCTCACTCCCCGAGGGTGTGACCCAGTCGGAGGACTGCCTCACCCTCAACGTGTCGGCACCCGCCGTGGCCACGCGCCTCCCCGTCATGGTCTGGATCCACGGCGGCGCCTACATCGCAGGCTCCAGCGCGCAGCCGCTCTACGAACCCACCCACCTCGTCACCGAGGGCGACGTCGTCGTCGTGTCGCTGAACTACCGGCTCGGTGCCCTCGGCTTCCTCGACTTCTCGTCGCTGTCGACAGCCGAGCAGCCCTTCGACACCAACCTCGGCCTCCGCGACATCGTCGCCGCCCTGCACTGGGTGCAGCAGAACATCGCCGCGTTCGGCGGCGACCCGGATGCGGTCACCCTGTTCGGTGAGTCGGCCGGCGGCGGGTGCGTCACCACCCTGCTCACCTCCCCCGCCGCCTCCGGTCTGTTCCATCGTGCGATCGCGGAGAGCTCGCCCGCCACCTCGGTCTACGGGCAGGAGCGCGCGGCACGGGTGGCCCACCAGTTTCTCGGGCTCGTGGGCGTCGACCCCGCGCATCCCGAAGCCCTGCGCGAGCTCTCGGCGGAGCGCCTCAGCGAGGCCGCCTTCGAGCTGGTCGGCGCCGTCTCGGCCGAGGCGCCGGGCACCCTCGCTATCGGGCCGGTCGTCGACGGCGACCTCGTGCCCGAGCATCCCGTCACCGCCTTCGCCGCGGGCCGGCAGCTGCCGGTGCCGCTCATCATCGGCACGAACCGCGACGAGGCCTCGCTGTTCCGCCTCATGAAGTCGCCCCTCATGCCCATCACGCAGACCTCGGTGCACGCCATGTTCGAGCAGATCGCGCTCGAACGCCCCGAGCTCGACGGCGTGGAGGAGCGCATCGAGGCCGCGTACCCGCACTTCCCGCACCATCGAACGCCCTCCGAGGTGTCGCGCGACGCCGGGTTCCGCATGCCGTCGATCTGGGTGGCCGCCGCGCACAGCCGGCTGGCGCCCACGCGCATGTACCGCTTCGACCACTCCACGCCGGCCCTGCGCCTGCTCGGCATCGGCGCCACGCACGGAGCCGAGCTGGCCTACGTGTTCGGCAACTTCGAACTCACCCGCAAAGACTTCAGCTTCCGTCTCGGCGGCCGCGACGCGGCGCACCGGGTGGCCGAGCTCGTGCGGGGGCACTGGCTCGCGTTCGCGCGCACCGGCGAAGCCCCGGGGTGGCCGCTCTACGACGAGGCTGCGCGCAGCACCCTCGTGTTCGACCACGGGGCGACGGTGGTCGGCGATCCCGACGCCGCCATCCGCGAGGCCTGGGGCGACGAGGTCATCGGCTTCGACTGAACACGGGCGGATGCGCTGATCTGTCACAATATGATCTCGCCTGCTCGCCGCATCCCGGCCCTACCTAGGAGATACCGCTTTGACGACGAACGTCCGCCTGGTCGCCTTCGACCTCGACGACACCCTCGCGCCCTCCAAGGCACCGCTCGACCCCCGCATGGCCTCGCTGCTCGTCGACCTGCTCGAGGCCGTTCCCGTCTGCGTCATCTCGGGCGGTCAGTTCGGGCAGTTCCAGTCGCAGCTCGTGGCGAACCTGCCTGAGGGAGCCGGTGACAAGCTGGCCCGCCTGCACCTCATGCCCACCTGCGGCACCCAGTACTACCGCTACGACGACGGCGGCTGGAACCAGATCTACGCCGAGAACCTCACCGACGAGCAGAAGACCGCCGCTCAGGATGCACTGGTGAGCAACGCGAAGCGCCTCGGTCTCTGGGAGGAGCAGACCTGGGGCCCCATCCTCGAGGACCGCGGCTCGCAGATCACCTACTCGGCGCTCGGCCAGCAGGCTCCCATCCCGGCGAAGTCGGCCTGGGACCCGACCGGCGCCAAGAAGGAGGCCCTGCGGTCGGCGGTCGCCGAGCTCCTCCCCGAGCTCGAGGTGCGCTCCGGCGGGTCGACCTCGGTCGACATCACGCGCAAGGGCATCGACAAGGCCTACGGCATGACGAAGCTGGCCGAGCTCACCGGCATCCCGCTCGGCGAGATGCTGTTCGTGGGCGACCGCCTCGACGAGGGCGGCAACGACTACCCGGTGAAGACCGTCGGCGTGCCGACCCACGCCGTCGAGGGCTGGGAGGACACCGCGGAGTTCGTCGAGGGTTTCCTGGCCGCACGTCGCTGAGTCGGGGTCGCGAGGCGGCCGTTCAAGTCAATTCGGGCCTCGCCGGATGAACGGCGTGTAAATTCCACGTTCACATCGCTTGCAAATGTCCCCCCAACGGGGTGGGCTGGGTCAAGACGGCTGTCGATCACGACGGCTCCTTCCCGGCGAGAGGACGATGATGACGCATACTGACACGCTTGACGGCGAGACCCCGACCGAGGGCGGAGTGGCGCGCCGCAGCGTGCTGGCCGCGGCGTGGGCGGCACCCGTCGTGGTAGCCACGCTGGCCGCCCCCAGGGCCTCCGCCTCGACGGTGGGGGTGAACTCGGTGCAATACACCAGCTTCTCGTCGGCGAGCTTCCAAGACGAGCAGATCAACGTGAACCGGCCGCTCGCGATCGTGATCGACGGGACCCTCGCGGCGGGCGACCTCGTCACGATGGTGGTCGCCGGCACGATGGTGCGCTCCGGCGGCGGCGCCGGCAGCAGCCGCACCACTCCGCTGCGCATCTCGGCCGTGAACGGGCCGAACTTCAACGTGGTGAGCACGTCGGCCGGTGGCGACGGGTCGCAGACGATCGTGCTCGTGTCGAACAACGCCCTGCCCGAGGGCACCTACCGCAAGACCATCTCGTGGATTCCGCTCGAGGGATCGACCACCGAACAGGCGCAGGCCGAGATCCTCACCTGGCCGCTCGGCACCTACACCGCCGACATCACGGTCGACGTGGCCGGAGTGACCGGTGCCGCGCAGGCCTACACGCTCAACCGCACACCCGTGGGTGGCGCGGGCGACTGACCGGTCAGGCGGGGTGCGGCGTACGCCGCACCATCCGCCACTCCTTCCACACCAGCCCGATGATCGCCAGGTCGATCACCGTGAGCAGCCCCATCCCCACGGTCGGCTTCATCACCAGCACGACGCCCTGGTACACCGCGAACGCCCCGAGCACGGCGAGCGCCCACGGGTACACCCAGTGGAACCGGCGGAGCAGGCAGTAGACGAGCGCCAGCTTCACCACGCCGTGCAGCAGCAGGAACGTGATGATGAAGGCGTGGTGCCCTGCTATCAGTTCGTGGTGGGCGCGACCCACCCAGTAGGCGATCAGGTCGAGCACGGGATGCGGTCCGGTCTCGGCGACCGCGAGCGGCGCGATCAGCCTGGCCAGCGCATCCGGTGCCCACAGCAGCGCGAGGCCGGCGAGGAGTTCGAACGCGCCGTCGATCCCCTTGAGCGCCAGCCCGATGCGGTACACCACGAGAAAGCGGCGGTCGGCGGCGGTCGGCAGCTCCGTCGCGGGCGCGGCGGTGTCACTCATCGCCCCGGGACCTTCCCACGTCGAGCTCGGTCTCCTCGACGTCGATCTTCGCGAGCACGGCCTTGACCGCGCGCTCCTGGTAGCGGCCCTCCGAGCGGGCGGCGAGCACCGCATCCCGCTCGGCCGCGATCATGGAGCGACGCAGGCGGTTGTAGGTCTTCGTGAGCGGTTCGTCACCCTCGCCGGGGTTCTCGAGCGCGTCACCGAGAAAGCCGGCGTTGAGCCTGAGTCGCTCCACGACGCGGCGGTCGACGCCCTCATCGAGCTCTTCGTCGAGGCGGGCGAGCCCGTGCGTCTGGGCTTCGGCGAGCAGCATGTGCACCTCGCTCTGCTCCTGCCGGAAGTCGGGCGGCGGCAGGTGCAGGCGCCGGATGACGAACGGCAGGAACGCCCCGCCGAGCAGGGTGCCGACCACCACCACGAATGCCAGGAACTGCAGGAAGGCTCTGCCCGGTGTCTCCTCGGGCAGCAGGAACACGGCGGCGAGCGTGACCACGCCGCGGATGCCGGCGACCGACACCGCGATGCCGTTGCGCCAGCTCCAGCCGCGCGGCCGGAGCCACTGCGGGCCGAAGCGGTAGACGGAGGTGGTGAACATCATCCAGACGAAGCGGGAGAGGAAGACGGAGAGGAGGATGGCGGCCGAGATCCAGATGGTGGGCCAGACGCCGGGGCCCGTGGCGAGGGCGCCCTCGAGGATGGCGGGCAGGCTCAGGCCGATGAAGAGGAAGACGGCGTTCTCGAGCAGGAACTGGATGGTGCGCCAGTTGAGCGCCTCCGCGATTCGGGCCTGGGCGGTCTGGATGACGGGGGCCCGCAAGCCGAGGAAGAGACCCGCGACCACGACGGCCAGCACGCCGGAGCCGTGCAGCAGCTGGGCGGGGATGAACGCGACGTAGGGCGTGATGAGCGAGAGGCTGGTGTCGAGCACGGGCGAGTGCAGGCGCTTGCGAACCGCGGCCAGGATGCCGCCGACGACGAAGCCGAAACCGACGCCCACGACGACGGCGATGACGAACTCGAGCAGGATGAGCCACGGAGAAAGGGGTTCGGCGGCAGCGTCGCCGGTCGCGCTCGTGCCGGTCGAGGCTGCGACGATGGCGGCGATCGCGGCGTTGAGCGCCACCAGGGCCGTCGCGTCGTTGAGCAGGCTCTCTCCCTCGAGCACGGTCACGAGGCGGCGCGGCAGCTTGAGCCGGCCCGCGATGGCGGTGACCGCGACCGCGTCGGTGGGTGCCACGACCGCGCCGAACGCGAAGGCGGCCGCCAGGGTGATGGCGGGCACCACGAGCCACGCGGTGAGGCCGACAGCAACGACGGTGAAGGCGACCAGCCCGACGGAGAGCAGGAGGATGCCGTCGCGGCGGGCCCGCACGTCGGCGAAGGAGGTGCGGATCGCGGCCGCGAAGAGGAGAGGTGGCAGCAGCCCGTAGAGGATGAGGTCGGGTTCGACCTCGACGGCCGGAACTCCGGGGATGAACGACACGACCGCGCCGACCACGACCAGCACGATCGGAGCCGACCAGCCGATCCGGCCCGACAGGCCGGTCACCGCCACGGTCACCACCACGAACGACACCACCCACACGATCGTGCCGATGGCCGCAGCTTCCATCCGCCCATTATCGCGGCCCCGGCGAGCGCGCGAGGGCTCGGCCGACGAACTGGGGGGATGAGGCTCGCGACCACCGGTGGCGTGTGCAGAGCCGCCGCCACTAGCGCGATTCACCCAGGCGGCAGGGTGGGAGGAGGAGCCGGCCACCCCCGGCATGAGAGCCAGGTGTGACCGGATCCTCCTCCCGAACGCGCGCCGCGCGGGCGGTCAGGCGGCGACGGGCTCGCGGGTGCGAGCGGGGGCGGTGTCCACCAGGTAGTGCGCGTAGGCGGGGATGGTGAGGAAGGTGGGGAAGTCCTCCTCGAGGGCCACCATGCGCAGGATGTTCTCCGCGTCGTCGAAGCGGTCGTCGAGCGAGCGGTCGAGGCTGCGCAGCACCTCGTGCAGCTCCGACTCGACGTGCGCCCGGGTCACCCGCGTGCCCTCCGCGGTCACGACACCCTGGTGGATCCACTGCCACAGCTGCGACCGCGAGATCTCCGCCGTGGCCGCGTCCTCCATGAGCCCGTCGATCGCCGCGGCGCCCGTGCCCCGCAGCCAGCTCTCGAGGTAGCGCAGGGCGACCGACACGTTCGACCGCACCCCGGCATCCGTCACCGTGCGGTCGATGCCACTGAGGTCGACCAGCTGCGCCGCCGTCACCGACACCTCGGGGCGGGTGCGCTCGAGCTGGTTCGGCCGGTCGCTCAGCACCGCGTCGAACTCGGCGCGCGCCGTGGGGATGAGGTCGGGATGCGCCACCCACGTTCCGTCGAAGCCGTCGCCGGCCTCGCGCCGCTTGTCGTCGCTCACCTTCGCCAGAGCCCGCTCGGTGGCCTCGGGGTCGCGCCGGTTCGGGATGAACGCGCTCATGCCCCCGATGGCATGTGCTCCCCGCTTGTGGCAGGTCTGCACGAGCAGCTCGGTGTAGGCGCGCATGAATGGCACCGTCATCGTGATCTGCGCACGGTCGGGGAGCACGAAGCCGCGCCCGCGATCGCGGAAGTTCTTGATGATGCTGAAGATGTAGTCCCAGCGCCCGGCGTTGAGGCCCGCGGCGTGGTCGCGCAGTTCGTAGAGGATCTCGTCCATCTCGTAGGCCGCCGGGATGGTCTCGATGAGCACCGTCGCCCGGATGGTGCCGTGCGGAATGTGCAGGGCGTTCTCGGTGAAGGTGAACACGTCGTCCCACAGCCGCGCCTCGAGGTGGTTCTCGATCTTCGGCAAGTAGAAGTACGGTCCGCGCCCCGACTCGATGAGAGCGGTGGCGTTGTGGAACGCGTAGAGCCCGAAGTCGACCAGGGATGCGGACGCCGCACGGGTGTAGCCGGCCCGGTCGGTGTAGCCCAGGTGCTTCTCGGTGAGGTGCCAGCCGCGCGGCCTCATGATGATGGTCGGGCGCTCGTCGGGTGACGCGGTAACGGTGTAGTGCTTGCCCTCCGGGCTCGTGAACTCGAGCCGGTCGCGGATGGCGTCGTGAAGCGACAGCTGGCCGCCGATGACGTTGGCCCAGGTGGGGCTGGTGGCGTCTTCGAGATCGGCGAGCCACGCCTTCGCACCCGAGTTCAGCGCGTTGATGGTCATCTTCGGGTCGGTGGGCCCGGTGATCTCCACGCGGCGGTCTTCGAGCCCGGGCCCGGCACCGGCGACCCGCCACTCGGTGTTCTCGCGGATGTGCGCGGTCTCGGGCAGGAACCGCAGGTCGCGGCCGTTCTCGATGTGCTTGCGGCGGGCCATGCGGTCGGCGAGCCGCTCCTGGCGGCGGCCGGCGAACTGGTCGTGCAGCCGGGTGAGGAAGGCGAGCGCCTCGGGGGTGAGGATCTCGTCGAAGCGCTCGCCCTGCTCGGCGTGCACCGTGGTGGAGGTGGGGGTGGGGTGGGACATCGTCGTATGCCTTTCACAGAATGAATCGCGGACGCAGTGGCACTGCGGTCGTGGGTGCAGCTCAGTGGAACTGCTCGGACTCGGTCGAACCCACGAGCGCGAGGGTGGCGCTCTCGGGGTTCAGGGCCGTGGCGATCCGGTCGAAGTAGCCGGTGCCCACCTCACGCTGGTGTTTCGTGGCGGTGTATCCGTCGGCCTCGGAGGCGAATTCGGCCTCCTGCAGCTCGACGTAGGCGCTCATGTGCGTCTCGCCGTAGCCGCGGGCGAGCGTGTACATGGAGTGGTTGAGGGCGTGGAAGCCCGCGAGGGTGATGAACTGGAACTTGTAGCCCATCGCCGACAGGTCGCTCTGGAAGGTGGCGATCTGCGCATCCGTCAGCTTGCTCTTCCAGTTGAAGCTGGGGCTGCAGTTGTAGGCGAGCAGCTTGCCGGGGAACTCGGCGTGGATCGCCTCGGCGAAGCGGCGGGCGAGCTCGATGTCGGGCTCGCTCGACTCCACCCAGAGCAGGTCGGCGTAGGGCGCGTAGGCGAGACCACGCTCGATGACGGTGTCGATGCCCGGTGTGGTGCCGTAGAAGCCCTCCGGGGTGCGGGTGCCGTCGAGGAACGGCTTGTCGCGGTCGTCGACGTCGCTCGTGATGAGGTTGGCGGCGAGCGAGTCGGTGCGCGCGATGACGATGGTCGGCACGCCGGCGACGTCGGCCGCCAGGCGGGCCGCATTGAGGGTGCGGATGTGCTGGCTAGTCGGGATGAGCACCTTGCCTCCCATGTGCCCGCACTTCTTCTCGCTGGCCAGCTGGTCCTCCCAGTGCACGCCCGCGGCGCCGGCCTGGATCATGGACTTCATGAGCTCGTAGGCGTTGAGCGGGCCGCCGAAGCCCGCCTCCGCATCCGCCACGATCGGCACCAGCCACTCCCGCTCGGGCAGCCCCTCCGCGAACTCGATCTGGTCGGCGCGCAGCAGGGCGTTGTTGATGCGGCGCACGACGGCCGGCACCGAGTTGGCCGGGTAGAGGCTCTGGTCGGGGTAGGTCTGGCCGCTGAGGTTGGCGTCGGCGGCCACCTGCCAGCCGGAGAGGTAGATGGCCTTGAGGCCGGCGCGCACCTGCTGCACCGCCTGGTTGCCGGTGAGGGCGCCGAGGGCGGCCACCCACTCGTCGTCGCAGTGGATGAGCTCCCACAGGCGCTCGGCACCGCGGGCGGCGAGGGTGTTCTCTTCGGCGACCCGGCCGCGGAGCGCGATGACGTCTTCGGCGCTGTAGTCGCGCTGGATGCCGTTCCAGCGGGCGTCGGTCTTCCAGCTGCGCTCCAGGTCGGCGGCGGTCTGGATCTGGTCTCCGGGTCGGGTGGTGGTGCTCATGTCGATGCTCCAATGAGGTCGAGATCGTGCTTGGGTTCGACTCTGGGGCCTGCACAAGCCTTCTTCTCGAGAATCTCGGCCAGAAATTCTGGCCTTCTTCTGTTTTCACGAAGAACGCGCTCTGCGAGACTGTCGGCATGACGACGACGTCTCCCACCCCCGCGCACGATGGACTCATGCTCGACTCCCTCACCATCGGCCGCCGCATCCGGCAGCTGCGCACCGAGCGCGGCCTCACCCTCGACGACCTCGGCACCGCCATCGGCCGCGCCCCCTCACAGGTCTCGGTCGTCGAGAACGGCCGCCGCGAACTGAAGCTGGGCGAGCTGCAGCGGTTCGCCTCGGCGCTCGGGGTGGGCGTGCAGCAGCTCATGAGCGCCGAGCCGCCGACCGAGCGCGCCGCTCTCGAGATCGCGCTCGAACGAGCCCAGCGCGGGCCGCTCTTCGCGTCGCTCGGGCTGCCGCCCCTCCCCCTGCGCAAGTCGCTCAGCGACGACGCCATCCGCACCATCCTCAGCCTCCACCGCGAGCTGGAGCGCGTGCACAACGAGCGCGCCGCCACCCCCGAGGAGGCCCGCCGCGCGAACACGCAGCTGCGGCAGTCGATGCGCGCCCGCCACAACTACTTCGCCGAACTCGAGCAGCAGGCCGCTGCCTTGCATGCCGCCGTCGGTCACCGCGGCGGTCCCCTGTCGCAGCGGGTCGCATCCGATCTGGCCTCGCACCTGGGGTTCACCCTCCACTACGCGGGCGATCTCCCGGGCTCGACCCGCTCGGTGACCGACCTGCGCAACGGTCGCATCTACGTGCCGCTCGGCCAGAGTCCCGACGCCGACCCGCGCTCGGTGGTGCTGCAGGCCCTCGCCTCGCACGTGCTCGGGCACGCCGAACCGCGCGACTACGGCGAGTTCTTGCAGCAGCGGGTGCAGACGAACTATCTCGCGGCAGCGCTGCTGGTGGCCGAGGCGGCCGCGGTGAGCATCCTGTCGGCCGCGAAGGATGCGCGCGAGCTGTCGGTCGAAGACCTGCGGGATGCGTTCGGCGTGAGCTACGAGACGGCGGCGCACCGTTTCACCAACCTGGCGACGGAGCACCTCGGCATTCCCGTGCACTTCTTGAAGGTGCACGAGTCGGGGTCGATCTCGAAGGCCTACGAGAACGACAGCGTGCAGTTCCCGACGGATGCGCTGGGCGCGGTGGAGGGGCAGACCGTGTGCCGCTTCTGGAGCGCGCGGCGGGTGTTCGACGTGGAGGACCGCTTCAGCCCCTACCACCAGTACACCGACAAGCCGGCGGGCACCTACTGGTGCACCTCGCGCATCCAGCCCTCGAGTCGCGGGCAGTTCTCGGTGTCGGTGGGCACGGCGTTCGCGCACGCGAAGTGGTTCCGGGGGCGCGACACGGTGAACCGCTTCGCGTCGACCTGCCCCGACGAGTCGTGCTGCCGCCGCCCGCCCGCGGGGCTGGCCTCGCGCTGGGCCGGCCAGGCGCATCCGTCGGCCCGCCTCAACTCGTCGCTGCACGCGGCGATGCCGACCTCGGGGTTCACCGGGGTCGACACCACCGAAGTGTTCGAGTTCCTGGAGCGCCACGCGCCGTCGGCGTGAGGGGTGTCCAGGAGCGCCGATAGCGCCTATGGTGAGCATTGTTCGCACACGTCCAGGCGGGAAGGTGCGGGAAGGTGGGCTGATGCGCTCGGGCAACAGGTTCGTGATCGCGGGGGTCGGCCTCATCGTGCTGTCGGCCGTGCTGACGACGGGGACGTCGGTGCTCGGCTTCAGGTTGGTCGATTCCGGCTCGCCCGGGGGCCAGAGTCTGCTCATCGCGCTTCAGACGGTCATCGTCATCGTGAACGACATCTCCGCTCCGCTGGGCGCGGCGCTGCTCGCGGCCGGCCTCGTGCTGGTGCACCTGAAGCGCACGCGGGGGGCTCGGGAGTGACGGTGCGCCGACCAGGGCGACCACCGCGCGGGGCCCGGGGGCGAATGCTTCGCTCCGCACTGGTGCTCGCCTCCGTCTGTGCGGCTCTCGTGGGGTGCTCCTCTCCGATCGCACCCAGGGGATCCCCCACCAACGCGAACAGCGACGCCGCAGACCCGGCCGCCGCCACGTCTGCGTCGCCCATCGCGGGGCTGTTCGATGTGGGCGGCGGGCGGAAGATATATCTCGAGTGCAGCGGCAGCGGTTCGCCGACCGTGGTGTTCGTCGGAGGGCTGCGGGCCGGGGGCGACTACTGGAGCCGCGCATCCGACGGCCAAAAGCCGGTCTACCCGGCGATCGCCGAGAACACGCGCGCGTGCACCTATGACCGGCCGGGAACGGTGCTCGACGGCAACGCGTTCAGCCGGTCGGACCCGATCGAGCAGCCCACCACCGCCGCACCGGCCGCCGCCGACCTGCAGGCGCTGCTCGAAGCCGCGGATGTGCCGGGCCCTTACGTGCTGGCGGCGCACTCGTACGGTGGGATGATCGCGCGCCTCTTCGCGAGCGCGCATCCCGACGAGGTGGTGGGACTGGTGCTCGTCGACACGCTGTCGGAGGCGTTCCAGACGGCGCTCTCGCCCGAGTACTACGAGATGTGGAAGGTGTCGGGCGCCTCCGACCCCGCCGACATCGCCGTATACCCCGCACTCGAACGGCTCGACGACGACGCCGTGTTCGACGAGATGCGCGCGGCACCCGCCATCAGCCCGATGCCCGTCACGGTGCTCTCGGCCGACGTGAAGTACGCGCCCATCTGGGAGTCGCTGATCGACGCCGGAACCCTTCCCGAGGGCACACCGCTCGACCTCGGCGAGCAGATCGACCGGGCGCAGGCGGCGTCGCAGCAGTTCCAGGCGACGCTGGTGCCGGATGAGACGCACCTCACCGAGACGCACAGCGGTCACGACATCGCCCACGACAACGCAGCGCTCGTGATCGACGCGATCGAGGGGGTGGTGGCGGATGCGCGCCTCAGCTTTGATACGCATCCCGCCGATGAACCACGGTGACCACCTCGATGATGAGGCGGCGGTCTTCCACCCGGTAGATCACGCGATACTCACCACGCCGTGCCGAGTAGAGCGGAAAGAGGGGCTCGTTGAGCTGCTTGCCGAGCCGTTTCGGATTGTCGCGCAGGGCTCCCATGATGAACTCGAACGCCGCTGCGGCGACGGCTTCAGGCAGCTGCTCGGTCAGCGCGCGCTTGGCCGAGCGGGTGAAACGCACCTCGTAGGGCGCGCTCACTCGTCGTCGGTCACGGGCGGTCGCCCGCTCACGCGCAAATCGCCACCGAGTCGTCGCGCTTCGATCATGGCGTCGCGCAGGTCATCCGCGTCGACAAGGTCGTCGGCCTCGAGGTCGCGAAGACCCTCGTGAATGGCTTCGAGCGCTGACGAATCGCTGAGGATCTCGATCGTCTCGAGCAGCACGTCGTAGTCGTCGGCGCCGAGGATGACCACGGCACGGCTCCCGTTGCGCGTGACCTCGAAGCGCTCGTGCGTCGTCGAGGCGGACTCCACGATCTTGGAGAAGTTCGCGCGCGCTTCTGCGACCGGAAGTGTCGTCATGTACAGAATTCTAGCGCACGGACGGAGCGCGCACTTCTGTTCAGGGGAACGTGAGGGTGACCGCTGGACTCTGGGCGTCGCCGGGGCTGGTCAGTGAGGCGGCAAAGGAGCGGGCTTCGCCGTCTGGGCCGGTGAAGCCGAGCGACACACCGTACTGACCGCCGGCCGCCAGCGTGCCCGTGGCGACGAAGTCGCTGTTCGACAGGTCGCTCAGGAGGAACGCGGGGCCGAGCATGTTCCACGACATGAGTTCGGTGTCGCCCTGCAGGCGTGCGACCGAGAGCGTGACCTCAACGTCGGCGGCCGAGTCGTTCGTGATCCGCAGCGTCGAAGAGGCCTCCGCGGCGCCACTCGCCGCCGCGGGCACCCACGTCCACGAGACGGCGTGCGTCTCACTCGCGGCCGCTCCCGGGGCCGTCGCCGCGAGCAACACCACCGGCGTCGCCCACGCCCCCGCGAGTACCGTCCGTCTCCCCACCTCGACCATGCCCGCAGTTTAGCGGTGACACGCACTCACGCCCGCTCCACCGGCAACCAGAGTTCGCAGGTAGCGGTCGAGAAGTCATCCGCCCGCTCGAGAACCGCGACGATCGACGGTCCCTCCCGCAACCTCCAGGGGTTCGACGGGAACCATTCGGACGCCGTCGCCGCCCAGGTCGACTGCAGCGCAGTCGGGTACTCCCCCGACACCGTGAACACCGCCCACATGCCGCTCGCCACCTCGAAGGCGTCGAGCCCTTCGGGCACCTCCGAGTCGGCACCGACCGCGACACCGTGCAGGTAGGTGAGCTCGGTTCCCTCGCGGTAGTCCGCGTCCACGTCCGCACTCACCTGGAGCAGCCCGGCCGGCTCGGCAGCACTCAGGGCCTTGAGTCGCGCGTGCTCCTCCGCCGGCAGCGCGCCGATGAACGAGAGGATGTGCGGGTTGGCGCCCTGATGGATGAGCGGCACGCGGGCGGCGTGCCCGACGAGCCTGAACGCGGGTCGTTCGACGAGGCGGGTGTGCATGACGGTGTTCCCTTCGACGGTCAGGCGGAACCTGAGCTGCGGTTGCGTGCGAAGGGGTCCGCCGTCGCGCCGGACATCGCCGGGGCCGACGCCGTGCACCGCGCGGAAGGCGCGCGTGAAGGCCTCGGTCGATCCGTAGCCGTAGCGCACGGCGATGTCGATCAGTGGCTCCCCACCGCCGACCACATCCGCCGCCGCCAGGGTCATCCGCCGCCGCCGGATGTATTCCGACAGCGGCATACCCGCCAGCGACGAGAACATGCGCCGCAGGTGGTACTCGGTCGTCCCGAGCCCGAGCGCCAGCTCGCCTACGTCGATCTCGTCGGCGAGGCGCTCTTCGACCGACTCCACCAGCCTGTTCAGCTCAGCGATCACGGCTCTCCCTTCGACACCCACTCTCCCGCGCCGGTATCGCCTCCCGCCCGACTTTCGCGGCCCGAAACGGTCGGTGCTGAGCGCGCGACCGACACCACGTCGACCGCGCGCTCACGCGAGCAACGCATGCAGCCCGGTCGCGATGGCAAAGATGCCCACCCCCGCGATCGCCCCCACCACGGTGCCGTTGATGCGGATGAACTGCAGATCGCGCCCCACCTGCAGCTCGATCTTCTCGGTGGTCTCCCGCGCATCCCACCGCTGCACCGTCTCGCTGATCACCGACGCCAGATCGTGCCGGTATTTCTGCACCGCATACCCCGCCGCATCCGCGATCCACGCGTCGATCTTGCTCGCGAGCGTGCGGTCGCCCGAGAGCCGCACCCCCACATCCACCAGAGCGGACGCCGCCGCCCGCCGCAGCTCACTCGCCGGGTCGGCCAGCGCCTCGCTCACCGTCGCCTTGATCGCACTCCACAGCTGCCCGGCGAACGACCGCAGCCGCGGGCTCGCGAGGAACACGGCCTTGATCTCCTCCACCCGCTCCCCCATCGCCGGATCGTGCTGCAGCCGCTCGGTGAGATCGACGAGATAGCCGTCGATCGCCACGCGCAACGGATGCTCGGGGTCGTCGCGCACAGCCCGCAACAATCCGACGAGTTCCTTGTACGCCCGATCGTCGGCGAACCCCTTCGCGAACCCGGGCACCCACCTGGGCAACCGCGTCGACACGACCTCGCCCAGCGCATCCGGATGCGCGACCAGCCACGTCTCGGCCGCCTCGACCAGCGCATCCACCACCGCCCGCTGCTGATCGGCCGCCACGAGCTCGGCTCCCACCCGCCCGATCGTGGGCGCCCACTCCTTCTCGAACAGATGCGTGCGCGCGAGCCGCTCGATGAGCCCTTCGACGTCGCTGTCGCTCAGGATGCGCAGCGCACCCTGGGCGATCACGGCAGCCTCGGCGCTCGCCCGCTCGGCATGGGCCGGGTCGGCCAGCCATGACCCCACCCGATCGGCCACGCTGA
Organism: Herbiconiux moechotypicola; assembly: GCF_024979255.1. GTDB lineage: Bacteria > Actinomycetota > Actinomycetes > Actinomycetales > Microbacteriaceae > Herbiconiux > Herbiconiux moechotypicola. The sequence goes on along the minus strand of NZ_JANLCN010000004.1, from coordinate 159,722 downwards.
AGGTCGCGAGCTTGCTGCGCACCACCTCGTCGGAGAGGAAGTTCTGCTCCACGAACTCGCCGAGACTCACCCCGATCTCGTCTTTTCGGTTCGGGATGATCGCGGTGTGCGGGATGCGCAGCCCGAGCGGATGCCGGAACAACGCCGTCACCGCGAACCAGTCCGCGAGCGCCCCCACCATCGCGCCCTCGGCCGCCGCCCGCACGAACCCGAGCCACGGATACCGATCCTGCAGCGCGAACGCCACCGCGAACACGACGGCGGCCCCGACCAGCAGCGCAGTCGCGAGCACCTTCATCCGCCGCAGTGCGCCCCGTCGGTCGAGGTCGGCCTCGCTGAGCAGGCTATCGCGCATGTTGGTGGTCATCGCACTCCTCGAGAGACGCCGGATTCCCCACCGTACTCACGCGATCGCCCCAAAGGAGCACCTTCGACGGGATCACCACTCACCATTCAGAGCACGACCGGCTCCGGTGGCTCAGGTGCGTCAGGCGGACCTTCAGCGAGGATCGCCTCGACGATGCTCACTGCCCGCGGAGCGAGCCCGTCACCGGGATAGAACTCCTCATAGAAGTCCTCGCACCGCTCGAGGGTGTCGATGCGGCACAGCCCCAGCAGGAGACGGATGTCGCGCGTATCGCGACCCGGGCGGTTGGCCCTCAATTTCATCGCGAGCAAGGCCTCCTTCGAGGCCACCTGAACCACGATGCCGTCTTCGTCGTAGATGCTCTCCCACACGACCTCACGCCCCAACGTGGGGAGCGCATCCGCTTTCGTCACCTCGAAGTTCAGCCAGTCCGGGTCCCAATCGTGAAGTCGAGCGACTCGGGCCGCCGCATCCGCCACCGCCTCGTCGCTGCCGGGGCGAATGTGGAGCGAGTCGAGATCCTGCGTCATGCCACGGTCGAAGTACCGCAGAGAGAGGGCCGCACCACCGACGAGCCGGATCCCCGCCACCTGACCGGCCGCCCGGAGTTCGGTGATGAGTTCACGCAGACCTGTGATGATGTCGTCACGATTCAGTGCGCTGGCCATCGTCAGACGCTCGCGAACGTGTCACTCCAGGCGAGCACGCCCCGCTTCGCGAACTCGTCGGGCACCTCCGACCGCGGCGGCACGGGGTCGGCCGAGTCGACCTCGAGCGTTCGTGGCTCGGAGAGAAATCGCCCCGGCTCGTCGACCCAGGTCGGCAGCGGGATTCTCTCTGCGCCCAACCTCCACGCCACGAGGGCCGCAATCGCCGCATCCCAGACCAGGTCTCTGGTCGGCTCAGGCTCAGCCAAGCCGAGGACTCCTCGAACGAGCCCATGCTCTGCCAGAAGATTGTCGTTGAGTTGAAGCAACGCACGCAGGGCGCGATCCTTGTCTCCATGACGGAGGTGCTCACGGATTTCCGCCGCTGAAGACGCCGCATCGTCCCGCCGCGTGGGTGCCGCGTAGAGCCGGTGGCCCGCGCCGGCGAGGAGTCGATCGATCGTGCTGAACCCCGCATCGCGACCCCGCTCAGAGCGGGACACGCTGCCCTGGTCCAGCTGAGCACGCTCAGCGAGTTGTTCCTGCGTAAGCCGTCGACTTCGACGGGCAGCACGGATGAGCGTCGATGCATCCGCCACATCGATCACCTCCCTGAACCAAAATATGTTTCTTACGCCATATTCTAGCCGCTATCGGCCTTGACGCCTCGGCCATGCAGCCCATTCCGCAGTCACGGCGCGCAGCGCCGCATCCGCCACCGCATAGCTCTCGGGCGACATGCCCTCCTCACGAGACCCACCCGAAGACGCGCCGTCGGGATACGTGAACGCGAACCCGACCCACGTCTCGCCCTCGCGTCGCTCGAGCGTCTCGCGGTAGTTCCCCGCGACGACCGCGAGCACCTGCTCCTCCAGCCTGTCGGCCTCGTGCTGCCACGTCGAGTCGCAGGCGTCGCATCCGCACACCGGGTAGTGGAAGTCGTGCAGCACGCCGGCGTGCAGGTAGATGCCGGGGTAGGCGGTCATCACCACGGTCACGGATGCGCAGGCCGGGTCGCGAGGTCGCACCCGCACCGCGCGCACGACGTCGTGAGACGGGGGACGGATGAGGTCGGCCACCACGTCATCGCCCTCCTCGACGCTGACGTCGCAGATGTCGCGGAGGTAGTCGATGAGAGCATCCGCCACGGTATGCAGCGGCGCGAACCGCTCCGGATGCGCGCTCATCGAGTAGGTGTCCTCCGGCGGCGACCCCTCCCACCGGCTCCCGTACTCGATAACTCGCCCGTCGCCGTCGCGAAACACAACCGCTTCGACCGCCGGGCGCACGTAGCCGCTCATTCCGCCATCCTCCCCTATGGTCGTCCAACCTGAGTTGCGCGATCACAACTCTGGCTGCACAAGCGATGCATGGACCTCGAGTCACCGCTCCGCACGATCGCCTCACCCATGGAAGCCGAGACACTTCGCGTGCTCGCAGGAGCAGACGCGCAGTTCAGCAGCATGCGCTCGGACCTGCAATCGAATCGACGGCTAGCGCCCGCCTGGTGATTCTCGATCGCATCCGCAGCGAGTCGGCGACATCGTGCAGGAAGCCCACGCGGAACACCGCGTATAGAAGAAGTCACGCGCCGCTGCTCTGGGGCGCATCCCTGTCAGGGCAGCAGATCGAACATCTGGGGCCGAGCCTTCATTGAATGGATGAGGAGCTCGTTGCCGCTGTCGAACCGCAGCACGACGAGTTCCAGCAGTCGGCCGCCGGTGTCGAATCCGAGCCGAAGCTGGCGAGCAGGGCTGTCGTCATCGAGGTCTTCGACCCACAGTGGCCACGTTGCGGCCTGGATCGAATCTTCAGGATCGACCCCGTGCTTCAGCGCGGAGGGATGAACCCTCACGCGGCCGACGCAGCCAGGGCATCACGGACGACTTCAGACCGGGACTTCTGCTCGCGCGCAGCGCGTAAGTCGATCTCGGCTAATTCGTCCGCGGTAAGCCGTATGGCAACGACCTGCATCGGCTCGGCACCGCGCCCCGGACGACCGCGACCGCGCTTCTTGAGCGCCTTCACGTCATATCCCACCTCAGCCTCAGCCGCCCAGGCATCGATCTGCTCCTCCGTGACAGGAACACCGTTGATCGTCTCGCGCTCATCCATGGTCTTTATCGTAATACGAAATGCGCACCCGCGACAGCGTCGACCGCCTTCCAGGCGAGTTGAGCGCTCTACGCAGTCGGCCTCACGATCATCGTCCACACCTCCCGCCGCCCTAGACACACTCGATCGCCCGAGCCTCAACGCGCAGCACGCAGAGATCGCTCCCTTCCCACCTCGGCGGCTGAGACGCGCGAAGCGCACCCGTCACGACGACTCGCGACCCCTCGACCACGCACGCAAGCGCGCGCCGCGCAAGCGCTCCCTCGCAGATGACCTCGCACGCCGGATCCGGACGACCCGCGTGAGCATCGTCAGAAACCAGGAACGCCACCACCTCCCCATCCGGCCCTTCGCCGACGAACGGCTCGCTCGACACGCACCCGCGCACCTCAACTTGCGAGAACATGCGCCTCCACCTCCTCGCACGCGCCAGCCGGGCATTCGCAGCCCTCAGCGCCCGCCTCCGCCCACGTCCAGAGGTCACCATAGAGCCCTCGGTGAAGCTCGCGAAGGAAGACATCGGAAATCAATGCAGCGATGTCGAGCTCACCGGCAACCACATCGGTGAGAAGCGAAATGCTGACCTCGTCATTGATCGCCTGTTCGGCTTCGTAGATCTCGAGCTTGCTCGGCTGATCACCGAAGACGGCCCTCGCCTGCGGGGTCAGCGCGTCGGCTTCATCCGGTTCCAGCGGCGTTTCACCGTAACCGGGGCCGAACTGCATCAGACCTGCTGCTTGCGCGCAGCGAGGAATCGTTCGACTCGTTCGGAGCGCACAGTGCCGACCGGGACGGAGCGGTTCTCCAGTGTCGCGGAGTCTCTGGCGGCGCGCAGCGCGGCGCGGCGGAGCGCATCGAGAGTCACATTCTTGCGCTTCATACCCTCACCTCTGTCGTGCCTGTGGGACCTCATCAATTCTATCTCGACCGTAGCTATCGCAGCCGCTTACGTTTCGCCCTGACCATGATCGGACGGGATTCGGGGGAGCGCCGGCGGCAACTGGGCGGCGACGATGAAGCACACCGGCTACGACGCGGGCAGGATCGGGTGATCAGCCTGAGCCGCGGCATACGCTAGGCAGGCTCGGACGTCGTCGGCCGTGAGATACGGGTAGTCCTTGAGGATCTCCGCCTCCGACGCACCGGCAGCCAGAAGAGAAATCACGTCGGCCACGCGAACGCGCGTGCCGCGAACGGCAGGGCGGCCGTGGGCGACCTCCGGGTTGACGACGATGCGCTCCGGCAGTGACATGGGTAGAGGGTAGCAACCATGAGAAAGCCTTCCGCCGACGCGCCCGGCAGCACCAGGAATGAAGCGCTTGCAGATCGCCACGACTCCATCCGTCGTGCTAAATGAAACCCTTCAGACACGCGAGGCCGCGCGGCCGGAGGCGACGATCACCCAGAGCACCCCACCGGCGAACACCACGATCGCGCCGACGGACACCGCCGACACGGCCAGGCCCACCAGGCTGAAGCCGAGGGCCAGAACGAAGGCCACTGCGCTGGGCAGGATGCCGACTGCGTGCCCTGCCCGCCAGGCGGCCGGGCTCCGCATCACCGCGGCTGTGCGCACCCCGAACAGCGAGTTGACCGGCACGATCCCGCGCGCCGCGGTCACGCACGCCACCACCAGAACGGCCAGCAGGCCCGTGAACACCCACCCCAACACCGGGACGATCGCCATAACGCAACCTTAGGTCCTTCCGATCGAATCACTCGAGTGCCCATGCCTGACGGATGCGTCACCACGCGGAGCGGCACCGGGCCGCAGTACGGTGTGACGCATGACTGTTCTCGGTATCGGCGGTTTGTTCTTCCGCAGTCGCGACCCGCAGGCGCGCGCCGCGTGGTATTCGCAGCACCTCGGCATCGGCGCCGGAGCGGAGGGTGCCGGAGCCGTGTGGGAGCAGCAGGCGGGAGCGACCGTGTTCGCGCCGTTCGCCGCCGACAGCTCCTACTTCGCCGTGGATCAGCCGTTCATGCTCAACCTCCGGGTCACCGACCTCGACGAGCTCGTGGCCGGGCTGGAGAGCGCCGGGATCGACGTGGAGCGACGCCCCGAGTGGGACAGCGAGTACGGCCGGTTCGTGCGCATCCACGATCCCGAGGGACTGCCGATCGAGCTGTGGGAGACGCCCGAAGAACACTGACCCGCCAACACCGCCCCCCGCTACCGCGCCGAACGGCCGGCCGGCGGGCGACGGCGGGTCGCCGCATCCGTCACCTCGGTGCCGCGGTAGACCATGTCCATCGCGCCGATGCTCTCGCCGGGCGGAACGATGGCGTCGATGCGGTCGAGGATCTCGTCCGAGAGCGCGACATCGGCGCCCGAGAGGGTGTCTTCGAGTTGCTCCATGGTGCGTGGACCGGCGATCGCCGAGGTGACACCCGGATGCGCGATCGTGAACGCCATCGCCAGGTGCGTGAGTGGCATACCGATCTCATCCGCCAGCGCGACGAGATCTTCGATGGCGGCGAGTCGGCGCTCATCAGTGAAGTGACGCATACCAGTGCTCGCCCGGAAGTTGTCGTTGCTCTGACCCGCGCGGTACTTGCCCGAGAGCGCGCCGCCGGCGAGCGGGCTGTACACGAGCGTGCCCATCCCGTACCGCTGTGCGACCGGCAGGATCTCCCGCTCGATCTCACGGTCGAGGATGGAGTAGTTCGGCTGCTCCGTGCGGAACCGCTCGAACCCGCGTCGCTCAGACATCCATTGCGCCTCGACGATCTCAGAACCCCGCATCGACGAGGTGCCGATCGCGCGCACCTTGCCTGAGCGCACCAGGTCGGTGAGCGCCGAGAGTGTCTCGTCGATGTCGGTGTCGGGGTCGGGCCTGTGCAGCTGGTAGAGGTCGATGTAGTCGGTTCGAAGGTTGCGGAGGGAGCGTTCGACGGCCTGCATGATCCACCGGCGCGACGCGCCACGGTGGTTCACGTCGTCGTCGACGGGGCCCCAGAATTTCGTGGCCAGCACGATCTCGTCGCGCCGGCCGGCGAGCGCCTCGCCCACCACCTCCTCCGAGTCGCCGTAGCGGTCGGCGGTGTCGATGAAATTGATGCCGCCGTCGAGCGCGCGATGGATGATGCGAATGCCCTCCTGGCGGTCGGGGTTGCCGAACGAGCCGAGCATCATGGCACCCAGGGCGTAGGGCGTCACCTTGATTCCGGTGCGGCCGAGTGAGCGGTAGTGCATGAAGTCCTCCTGTACGATCGGATGCGGAACATTGTTCCGAAAACTGTCGTCCACTATACGGAACGTTGTTCCGATTAAGCAAGGGGGTGTGTCGTGACGCCATCGGATGCGCCTCGCAAGGTGCGGGCGGATGCCCGCCAGAACCTCGACGCCCTGCTGATCGCGGCCCGAACCGTGTTCGCTCGGTCAGGGGTGGATGCGCCCGCTCGCGAGATCGCGGCCGAGGCGGGCGTCGGCGTCGGTACCCTCTACCGGCACTTTCCGAACCGGGCCGAGCTCGTGGCCGCCGTGTTCACGACCGAAATCGACGCGACCGCCGCCGCGGCGGCCGACCTGCTGGCCGAGCATCCGCCGGGCGAAGCCCTCGACCTGTGGATCACCCGGTTCACGCGTTTCGTCGCCACCAAGCAGGGGCTCTCGGCCGCGCTGCGCTCGGGCGACCCGGCGTTCGACTCACTCCCCGCGCACCTCACGGGCAAGCTCGGGCCGGCACTCACATCCTTGCTCGACGCAGCCGCAGCGGCGGGCGAGGTTCGGCCCGGCGTGGACCCCCTCGACCTTCTCCAGGCCGTGGGTGACCTCAGCCACCGCGCGCCGTCGCCCGACGGGTCGCCGAACCCGATGGTGCAACTCCTGCTCGACGGGCTTCACATCCGGCCTTGACGAGGATTCGGTGACGGCAACCCGTCCTTCACGCAGATCCATCACGTGCGAGCACCTCGAGAACGAGTGTTTCGATGGGGCGGTCCACGCCGGTTCGGCCGAGTACCCCGGGTGCCTTCTTCGGTCCGGGGATCGCGTGTCCACCGCCGCGGACCGTGTAGAGGGTGACGGGCGAGTGACCTGGTTCGCAGTAGGTCGCCTCATCCATCCGAGGGCGGCGACGCGTGCCGGGTGAAGTGGGGAACATCCGGGTCATGGGCGGAGCAGTGATGCCATTGCGGCGGGCGAAATACTCGGCCGTCGCCGGGGCGGAGAGAGCTACTCCCCCGACCTTGAACAGGGCGCGGGCCCACCACGCCATCCGGCCGCCCTTGTAGGGGACGATGCGGTCGGCGGTGCCGGCCACGAGGGTGACGGGGATGGGATGCTCCGCGACGTCCTCGGAGAAGGGGCCGAGGAAGCCGGCCCGGTCGGGCATGGTCGCGGCGACGATTACCGCGCCGGCGAGCAGGTCCGGGGCGTCGTGGATGAGGCGGAAGATCATCTGGCCGCCGTTGGAGTAGCCGACGCCGATCACCCGGCGGGGGTCGATGCGGTGGGATCGGAGCACGGAGTCGACAACGGCGCGTGCGAATGCGACGTCGTCGACCTGCTCGAGGCGGGCCGGGAAGGAGCTCTCGGCACGGGCGTCGTTCCAGTTGCCGCGGTGGCCGTCGAGGTAGGCCACCACCGCGCGGCCGTCGTCGGCGAGGTGGTCGAGGGCGCCGCCGGTGAAGCGGCGGTGGATCTCGCCGTTCTGTCGTGAGCCGTGGAAGACCAGCACGAGGGCGCGATCTTCGGGACCGTCGGCGTCGCCGACGACGGTGAACGAGCGGGTGCGGCCGGCGGCCGTGACAGTTGAGCGCATGAGACATCCTTCGCGTCGGGGCGGATCTCGTCCGGACACCGTCACGGTAGACTCTGACATCATGTCAAGGTCAAACGCGTCAAGCACGTCACACGCGGCGAGCACTGCAGGCGCGCGATGAGGATCGGCGAGGTGAGCCGCCGCAGCGGCGTGAGCGCGCGGTCGCTGCGCTACTACGAGCAGCACGGGCTCATCTCGGCGCGCCGCGAGTCCAACGGGTACCGGGAGTACGACGACTCGACCGTCGAGCGGGCCGAGATCATCCACATGCTGTTCGGGATGGATTTTCCGCGGGAGGTCGTGGTGTCGGTGCTGGCCTGCACCGGGGAGGCACCGACGGATGCGCACGATGCGCTCGCGGAGCAGCTCGTGCAGGTGCGGGCGGGTCTGGCGGAGCGGATCGAGCGGCTCACCGAGACGCATCGGCAGGTCAGCGCGTTCTTGGAGGAGCGGGGACACTGACACAGCGCCCACAGCACACCCTTGTGCACCCAGTCAGCACCGTTCGATCTCGCCATCGAAGAACGCGGCTCGAGGAAGGATCTGCCGCTTCGCGAGCTGTCGCTTGTCAGCACTACTGAGCCGACCGATGTCGGCCGCGTCATCCCAGTTGTCGTCGATGCTCGAGACCAGCTGGCCGATGATCTCCCAGCCCTGCGCCCGAGACAGTCCGTACGTCTCCGACTCCTGCGCCAACGCCGCGAAGTTGGAGACCTTCGCACCGCCACGTCCATACGCCATCGCCTGGGTGAACGTGTCACCCGACCGCTGACCAGGCGCCAGGTCGTAGACCGGGGTGAGTTCGAGATGCGTGCCGTCCCAGAAAGCGGCATGGTTTCTGGCGTGGTCGTCGTTGTTGCTGATGGCGATGTTGAACGCGATCCGCCTGAACAGCTCCGGCCCTGGCTGCGTCGCATCCCGGGCATGAAGACGCAGTGCATCGAGGATCTGCGGATACGACACGTACCGCGCGTACATCTCGTCCGTCTCCGCCATCGTGAGACCGGAGACGATGTGGCGCCGTTCTGAGGCTCCCACGCGGTCGAACCTCGATACCAAGAGAACCTCTTTGCCCAACGAGGAGACGACCTTGCTCTCCGGAACGTTCATGCCCGCACGCCGGGCGAGCTCGAGCATCGCCCCCTCGGCGTTGACGACCGAGAACAGTCGGTCATCCGACGACGAGAACTTCGCCAGCCACTCGCGCCCTCCGTCATCGGTGAGGGTCGCCTTGGGACGAGCACCACCCAAGCTCGTGCCGTGAAGGAGGGCCGCGTCGAGTGCGCTCGGCAGGGCGCTTCCCTCCTCCACGAGAGTGGCCGCCCGTTGCAGCTCATCAAGGGTCGCGCGCTCATCTCGCGGCACGTACTCTTCACGGTCGACCTGGAAGTCCAACGCTCCGAACCTGTTGGAAGCCGAGTTCAGCATGTACTCGATCTCGCTGAGTGAGTTCGGGGCGGCCCCCAGTCGCCGCTCGATGACACCCCTGCCCCATCGGTCTGGGCTGCCGTCACGGAGCGCGCCTGCGATAACAAGTCCGTCCAACGGCTCTTGGATCCCGGGCCGCAGCGGCAGCTCTGGCGCGAACAGGCTGATGGCATCATGGCGAGCTCGATAACTCGAGGCGTAGATGAACGTGACGATGGGTCCGGCCTGGTCCATTCGACCGGCCACGACCGGCTCCGAGTGGCCGGGCAACCATGTCCAGACGTAGAGCTCGTCAGAAGTCGTCATCGGCATGATTCCGCTTCTTCGCACGCACGCGGCTGGGGAGCAGGGCGAGCATCTCTTCGCCTCGGCGTCGACGTTGCGCCAGCTCGGCGCGATCGTCGATTCCGAACAGCGGAACTCCGACCAGATCGGCAAGATCCATCATGGTGCCGACGCTGGTTCCTCGATTGCCCGCTTCTGCCGATAACACCGTCTGTTCCGACACGTTCGCGCGAGCTGCGAGGTCTCTGGCTGTCCACTCCCGAGCTATTCGACCCTCACGGATCAGCTGCCCCCAGATGGACAACGCATCCTGAACATGAGGACGGAGAGGCACACCTCGCTTGGCCATGGGCCGATTATGACAGGTTTTAGGCTTTTAAGCCATGTTTTATTACATGCTGGATCACGATGAGACGACGGAGATAATGAGCGAGATCCCGCCTAGCGCGGCCGCACGGCCCAGCGCGATGCCCCCGATCGCCAAGCCGCGCCCACGAGTGACGTTGGTGGCGCAGGCGCTCAACCCGTTGGCCGACAAGACGATGCCCACGACGATCCCGATGACCACCCACAACGGCAGGCCCGCCATGCGATCGGCGCAAAACAGTAGGCGCCAAGGGCGATGCTGACCACCACCACGACGAATCCTGCAACCGCGGTCGGCTGCCACCGACCCGCACTGCTCGTCTTCCGGCCACGATCCAGCACCCAGATCGCGTAGTAGTCGGCGACCGCCGCCTCGTCGGCAAGAATGTCTCGGGCTTCCTGATCGGTCATCTCGATGCCCAGCTCGCGGCGGGACACCGCGTTGCCGAGCGCCTCGCGGAACTGATCGAGCGTCTCCGTCACGATTCCCCCTCACGTGCCGCATCGAGCTGCCAGCCATCATAGGAACCCGAAGGCGCCAAGGCTACGAGGGTCTCGAAGTATTCGCGGGCGGCGCGGACGTCATGGGAGTCGAGGTTCGTCACGTCTCTCTCGAGAATCACGCTCCACAGCTCGCTCATCGAGCTCGGCCCAGCGAAACGCAGCTCCCACCCCTCACCGAGCGCGGCGATCACCAGCGCCTCGGCAGGGAGCCGCCCCTCACAGGACAAGAACTCCAACAGGACACCCGAGGTTCCAGATCTCTTCAATCGTCGCAGCATCCGCCGGTCGACCGCAGCGTCAACCTCGGCTTGGGCAGCGCGGTGTGCGGGAGAGTCCAGCTCGCCACCGACTCGATGCAGGCGTGAGCCCCGACTGCGAGGGATGACGAGAGCTCCCGACTTCTCGCTGTAGAGCGCGACCACCGCGGAGCGTCGACGCTCCATCACCCCCACCATGACGGCTGAGCCGGTCATGACGATCCCTGCGAGGATGACCACGATCATCCAGATGTCGGGCCGGAGCCCTGCAGCACCCGTGCCGACGGCGATCACCGGCATGGCCGCGAGAGAAACCCACCAACCGATACATGTTCGCCGGAGTGATCGATACTCTTCGACGCTGACAGGCTCGACGGGTAGCCAGATCCAGTGCCAGGGTCTCAGCCGACCGGCTTCGTCGTGATGCAACACCGATATGGTCGAACGCACGAGGCGACCGTCCTCGTCATTGACGACGGTTCCGCGCGGGTAGTCGGAGGCGATCAGTTTTCGCACGCGCAGGGGCGCGGGCTCGTATTCGACACGTACCCCGAATGCGGGTGGATCGGGCTCACGGGGCTCCACCTCCACCGGCTTCGGCGCCCGCGCTGCGTCGAGGACCGACTGGTGGTCGACGACGAGCTCAGCGAGTCGAGTGCGGAGTTCATCCAGCCGGGCATTCAAGGCGCGGTCGCCGAACCCCACCCTCACGTCGGCGAATCCCCGGGGCACCGACAGGCGATAGCGGATCACGCCATAGACCTCATCGTCGCCGTCGAGCACGCGACGACGGTCCGCGGTGAGCGCCGACTCCCAGTGCGGGAGTTCGTACTCCCGCATCATCGCGATGATCTCGGCCAAGACCTGCGCCACTGCCGCCGGCCGATCCGTCTCGACCGGGGCGGCGGCGGCCACCTGCTCGTCGGTGTCGTCAATCCCCATGTGCGCACACTAGCGAACCGCCACCGACTCACCCACGCCCACGCCCGCACCCGCGCGGGCGTGGAGCCGGCGGGCGCGCGACTCGGTGGAACGGAAGGTGTGCCGATAGGCCAGCGGCGACACGCCGAGCGCCGCCCCGAGGTGGTTGCGCAACGAAGTCGCGGTCGCGTAGCCGACCGCCGCGGCGATGGCGTCGATGCCGAGGTCGGTCGACTCCAGCAACTCGCGGGCGAGCGCGAGACGCTGCCGCGTGAGCCACTGCCGCGGTGCGAGGCCGGTCTCGGCTCGGAAGCGGCGCGCGAAGGTGCGCTCGCTCATGTGCGCGTGGCGGGCCAGCTCGCTGAGCGTGAGGGGGTCGGCGAGGCGGGCGAGCGCCCACTCGCGGGTCGGGGCCGTGGAGGTGTCGGGCGCATCCGGAACCGGGCGCTCGATGAACTGCGCCTGGCCGCCGTCGCGGTGCGGCGCGACCACGCAGCGGCGGGCGGCGCGGGTGGCGGCCTCCATGCCGTGGTCGAGGCGGATGAGGTGGAGGCACAGGTCGATTCCGGATGCGGCGCCCGCCGAGGTGAGCACGTCGCCGTCGTCGACGAACAGCACGTTCTCGTCGAGCTCGACCTCGGGGTACCAGGAGCGGAACAGCGGCTCGCACTGCCAGTGCGTCGTGGCCCGGCGCCCGGCCAGGATGCCCGCCGCCGCGAGCGTGAACCCGCCCGTGCAGATCGAGACGACGCGCGTGCCCGGCCTGATCCGCGCGAGGGCCGACCGCACCTCGTCGGCGAGCTCGCGCCTCAGAACGGTGGGGTCGACCGGGGCGATGATGACCGTGTCGGCTTCGGCCAGCGCATCCGGGCCTCGTGCAGGGAGCACGTCGAACCCGGCATTGGTCGTGATCGCCTCGCCCGTGGGCGTGCAGAGCACCACGTCGTAGCCCTCGTCGGCCGCGCCGAGAACGCGGGCGGGGATGCCGAGCTCGAAGGGGTAGGCGCCGTTCTGCGCGAGGACGGCGACACGGTGGGGCGCTGCAGCAGTCATGGCTTGATTCTAAGTGAGCACTAAGATCAAGCCATACACGCAGCGGGAAGTCAGAAAGCTCCGTTCGAGTGCGGGAACTCGGCGGGAACCGGCGCCACCAGCCCCCATCGCTCGACGATGCGCCCGTCCTTCACCCGCCACACGTCGTTGATGATGACCGGCCCCTCGAGCGATCCCTCGGACCGCGTGTACACCAGGTCACCGTCGGCGATCACAGCGTGGAGCGCCGAGTACACGAGCGCCGGGTCGACGAAGGCGTCGCGGCCGCCTTCTCCCACAGACGCTGCGACCGCGTCCGGGTCTCCACCGATCAAGCCGTTCTCCACCCACCCCGCGACGAACGAACGATTGACGGCGACGTCGCCCGAGCCCGCCCCCGACTCCTCACCCGTCGCGTGCGTGGCGGCCGCACCCAGTGCATCCCAGTGTTCGACCACCCGCCCGTCCACCAGCCGCCACACGTCGTACCCCGTCAGCGGCACCGGCGCGAAGCCGGTGAACACCCCCTCGGTCACCACCAGCTCACCGTCGGCGAGCGCTCGCACCAGCTCGTACCCCGACGCCGCGGGCAGCCGGCCGATCAACCCCTTCAGCCCGTCCACCCCGTCGGGTCCGAGCGCCGAGTGCTGCACGTAGACGGGCCCGAACACCTCGTCGACCACGACGAGGTCCTTCTGGTTGAACAGGCGCTCCACGGCGCTCGTCACGATCTCCTTGGCCGACATGGGCGCTCCCTGAGTTCATCCGGCGTGCGCCGGGGCGTTCATCCGGCGTGTACCGGGCAGAGGCGAAGCTATCCGGATGCGCGCGCGAGCTGAAGCGAGCATCCGGCCATTTATCGCCACGAACGAGCCCGACGGCACCACGGGCCTGTTCCGCACGCGCCCGCCGTGGAAGTCTCGACCCATGGCACCCACGCACAACACGATGATCGGCTACACCGCCAACCTCCCCACCACCGATCCCGACGCGTTCGAGGCCCGGACGGCCGACATCCCGAACCCTGCACCGGGCGAGCTCCTCGTGCGGGTCGAAGCCGTCTCGGTCAACCCCGTCGACGTCAAGCAGCGCGCCGGCAGCCCCGCGAACGGGTTCCGCGTGCTCGGCTACGACGCCGCCGGGGTGGTGGAGGCCGTCGGTGACGACGTGAGCGCGTTCGCCCCGGGCGACGAGGTGTACTACGCCGGCAGCATCGGCCGGCCCGGCAGCAACCAGCGGTTCCAGCTAGTCGAGGCGCGGCTGGTGGGCCACAAGCCGAGCAGTGTCTCGTTCGGCGAGGCCGCCTCGCTGCCGCTCACCGCGATCACCGCGTGGGAGGCCGTGTTCGACCGGCTGGAAATCGCTCCGGATGCGCGGGGAGACCTGCTCGTCGTCGGCGCGAGCGGCGGGGTCGGCTCGGTGCTGCTGCAGCTCGTGCGCGCCCGCGCACCCCACGTGCGGCTCATCGCGACCGCCGGGGCGGCCAACGCCGACTGGGTGCGCTCGATGGGGGCGCACGAGGTGGTCGATCACAAGGACGACCTCGCGGCGCAGGTGCTCGGGCTCGCTCCCGGCGGGGTGGACTGGGTGTTCACCTCGCACTCGCACGCGCAGGAGGAGCTCTACGCTCGGTTCGTCCGCCCCTTCGGCAAAGTCGTCGCCATCGACGACGGCCCCCGCGACGTGGCACCCCTCAAAGGCAAGAGCATCGGCTGGCTCTGGGAGCTCATGTTCACCGACCCACTGCACCTGCCGACGTCGCAGCACCAGCACTGGATCCTCGACCAGGTCGCCGCACTCGTCGACGCCGGCACCGTTCATCCGACGGTCACCGACGACCTCGGGCCACTCTCGCCCGACTCGCTGCGACGGGCCCACGCCGCCGTGGAGTCGGGGCGCACCGTCGGCAAGATCGTGCTCTCGGGCTGGGACGAAGAGCTTCTGGCCTGAACGTAGCGAAACCTGACTTCTTAGTCATTGGGCGGGATGCGCGCCGCTTCTAGCGTCGAAGACATGACGGAAACCATGCGTGCGATCATCCAAGACGAACTCGGCGGCCCCGAGGTGCTGCACCCGGCCACGGTCGTCAGGCCCGGCCCGGGCATCGGGCAGGTGCTGATCAGGATGCGCGGGGCCGGGGTCAACCCCGCCGACGCCATGAACCGGCAGGCCGGGGTGTTCAGCGGGCCCCCGCCGTTCACGCTCGGCTGGGACGTGTCGGGCGTCGTCGAGGCCACTGGACCCGGCGTGACGCTGTTCGCCCCGGGCGACGAGGTGTTCGGGCTGCTGCCCTTTCCGCGCGGTGCCGGTGCCTATGCCGAGTTCGTGCTGGCGCCGGCGCGCGCTCTCGTGCCGAAGCCCGAGGCGCTCTCGCACGTGCAGGCCGCGGCGCTTCCGCTCACGGGGCTGACGGCGTGGCAGGCGCTGGTGGAGACGGCGGGGGTCGGGCCCGGTACCCGCGTGCTGGTCACAGGAGCGGCGGGTGGCGTCGGCCATCTCGCGGTGCAGATCGCTGCGGCGCGCGGGGCGCACGTCATCGCGCTGACGTCGGATGCGAACGCCGAGCTGGTGCGGTCGCTCGGGGCCGACGAGGTCGTCGACTACCGCACCACAGACTTCGGGGAGACGCTCGGCGATCTCGACGTGGTGCTCGACGTGGTCGGCGGTGACTATCCGCTTCGTGCGCTGAAGGTGCTGCGGCCGGGCGGCGTGCTCGTGTCCACACTGCCGCAGAGCCTCGGGCCGGCCGCCGCCGCGGCCTCCGAGCTCGGCATCCGCGTCGCGGGGCTGTTCGTGGAGTCGGATCGGCTGGGGCTCACGGCGCTCGCCGGGCTCGTCGCAGAAGGGCGCCTCACCCCGATCATCGCGGCCACCTACCCGCTCGACGACGCGGCGACGGCGCACGCGACCAAACACGGGCCGGGCAAGGTCGTGCTCGTCGCGGGGTGACGCGCACCCGCATCCCGCTCGCTGTCCCATCGCCCGCCACATTCCGAAGGATCCGACCATGACCACCTCCTCTCTCCACTACGAGCGGCTCACTCCTCAGACGGCCCGGGTGACGTTCGCGAATGCGCCCGTCAATCTCGTCGTCGGCGCACTCGCCGAGCAGTTGACGCGAGTGCTCGACGAACTCGCCGCCGACGAGCAGCTGCAGGTGCTCGAGTTCGACAGTGCCGTTCCCGACTTCTTCCTCAACCACTTCGATCTCGCCCACCTGGCCGACTTTCCGCCGGCGGATGCGCAGACGGGGCGGGAGGTGTGGACCGACATCGCCATCAGGCTCGCCGCTGCTCCCTACATCACCGTGGCGCGCATCCGGGGTCGCACGCGGGGCGGGGGCAACGAGCTGGCCCTCGCGCTCGACCTGCGGTACGCGAGCATCGAGAAGGCGTTCTTCGGACAGCCGGAGGTGGGCACGGCCGTGGTGCCGGGCGGTGGGGGCACTGAGCGGTTGCCGCGGCTGATCGGGCGCGATCGAGCGCTCGAGGCTGTGCTGACCTCGCAGGACTACGACGCGGTGACGGCCGAACGGTGGGGGTGGGTGACGCGGGCGCTGCCCGACGCCGAGCTCGACGGGTTCGTGGACGGTGTGGTGGCGAGGCTCGCGGCATTCGATCGGACGGCGCTGGCGACCGCGAAGGCGATGGTGAACCGGGCGTCGCTGCCGCCGGAGAGCGATCTGGTGGCGGCGTACGGGGAGTTCGTGCACACGACGACGCTGCCCGGGTACCGGGAGAGGGCGGCCGGGGCGCCGGCGCCGACGGGCGAGCAGGCGTTGCAGCTCGAGTACCACCTGGGCGAGTTTCTCGGGCAGGCGGCGCTGCGCCGTGCGGCGGCGGCGGCTTCGGGGTCTTCGGGGTCTTCAGCGTCCACAGGATCCTAGGCGGGCCGATATCGCAGGGCCACCGCGCCCGAGCGGAACTCCTCCCTCCCGATGAGCTCGAGCTCGACCCGTTCGCGCAGACCGGCGAACAGGGTCGGACCGTGGCCCGCGATGACCGGATGCACGACGAACGCGTACTCGTCGATGAGGCCCAGGTCGGCCAGCGCCAGCGGGAGCGTGACACCACCGACGGAGAGCGGACCACCCGGCTCCTCCTTGAGGCCCCGCACGGCATCACCGAGGTCACCGCGGAGCAGTTCGGCGCTCCAGTCCACGTCGGACTCGTCGAGCGTGCTCGACACGACGTACTTCTTCGTGCCGTCGATCGCCTCGGCGAACGGGATGTCCCACTCGTCCATCCACTCCGGCCACACGCCGTCGGCCGGCCGGCGCCACGCCTCCTGCATCATCTCGTACGTCACGCGCCCATAGATCAGCGCGTCGGCGCGGGCGATCTCGGCAGTCCAGAACCGCATCGACTGCTCGTCGGGCGCGACGCCCGCCTCGTGATGCACGCACCCGTCGAGCGTCACGTTGATTCCGTACCGCAGTGACCTCATCCGGTGCTCTCCTTCGACGCAGACGCCCACCTGCAGGCTACTCGCCCGCCAGGCCACCGGGCATAAGCTCTCTCTGATGGCCGATCACGCGGTGCCCAACCTGCCGTCGCGCGACCTCGACGCCACGGTCGCCTTCTACGCGGGATTCGGGTTCGAGGTCGGGTACCGCGACGAGGGCTGGCTCATCCTCGATCGGCGCGGGCTGCGGCTGGAGTTCTTCCACTTCCCCGAGCTGGTGCCGGAGACGAGCTCGTTCATGTGCAGTGTGCGGGTCGACGATGTCGACGAGCTGTACGGGGAGATCTCAGCGGCGGGGGTGACGACGAGGCCGATCGGGTTCCCGCGGCTCGTTCCTGTTCGGATGCAGAGCTGGGGTCAGCGGGCGGGATTCCTCGTGGACATCGACGGGACCCAGCTGCACCTCATCGAGAACGGCGCGTAGAGGCTCAGAGTGACGCTTGGAGGGTGCGGATGTTCGCGCCGAGAGCGCCCGAGGCGAGGAGGCCGGTGCCGAGGGGGCCTGAGGGATCGGTGCCGAGCAGGGGGAGGCGCTTCAGCGCGGCACGGACGGGGTCGGAGAGGTGGTCGAGCTGCCACGCGATCTCGGCATCGCGGTGGGCGTCGCCGTCGCGGCTTTCAGGCGAGGTGAGCGCTGCTGCCTTCGCCGCGTAGGCTGCCGCGCCGAGCGCGTGAGCACCCATGTGCGCCACACCCGCCGCCTGCCCTGCGGCCCACGCCGCCGCCTTCGCCGCGGGTGCCTGCACGGAGTGGGCCGCCCGATTCGCCACGAAACGCCGGCGGATCTCCCCCGCCGCATCCAGCTCCCCTCGCGAGAACGCCCGCGCGCGGGCGATGGCATCGCGGGGCCGGTCGTCAGCCGGCGCCTCCGCCTCGAACAGCGGCAGCATCCGGTCGGCGCAGTCCGCCGCCCAGGCCGCGACGAGTCGTCGGTCGGCCTCGCTGAGGGTCTGTGGGGAAGCCATACCAGCATCCTCGCGCACGTTCCGGTCGGTTAGCATTCGGGCATGGCGAAGCAGGATGCGATCGAAGACGTCTCCATCGGGGGCGACGGTATCCGCCTCGGGCAGTTCGTGAAGTTCGCGGGGCTGCTCGACACCGGCGGGAACGCGAAGGAGGCCGTCATCGACGGCTACGTCACCGTGAACGGCGAGGTCGACCGCCGCCGCGGACGCCAGCTGCAGCTCGGCGACATCGTCGCCTTCGAGGGCCGGCGCGCCCGCGTCTGCGCGGCTCCGCCACCGAAGCTGCATAACTCATAATCCGTGCTACTCAAAATTATGAGTAACTGAGTTAGTCATAAAGTAAAGTGGTCGACATTATGAGCAACTCCGTCGTGGAAGGGACCTCACCTGAACCGTGGCCGCAGCTCGAATGGGAGCCGCAAGTCTGGATGCCCACGAGTGGCTGGGGTGTGGACGCCGACTTCGGGAGCGGCCACCTCCCGTACAAGTCCGCCGTTCCGCCGAACATCGCAGCGTTGACCCCCGAGCCGAGCACAGAAGCCACACAGGCGGCAGAGGCCGCCGTGCAGGAGTTGGGCCGCTTCGACGCCGAGCTGGGCGCCCGCGTGATCGGATTCGCGCCCGTGCTCCTTCGGTCGGAAGCCGCCTCCTCGTCGCAGATCGAGAACCTCACCGCTAGTGCACGCGCGATCTTCAGCGCCGAGCTCGGAGCGAAGGGAAGTCACAATGCGGAGCTGATCGCAGCGAACACCCGAGCCATGCAGGCGGCCATCGACCTCTCCGATTCGCTCTCCCCGTTCGCCATCACCGAGATGCACCGCGTGCTGATGAACGACCAGACACGGCACACCCCTGGGCAGTGGCGGCGTGAAGCTGTCTGGATCGGAACGAGGTCGAACAGCCCTCTCGGCGCAGAGTTCGTGGCACCACACCACGATCGGGTTCCTGCACTCATCGACGACGTGATCGACTTCACAGCAAGGCGCGACATCCCAGCTCTCACCTCGACGTCGATCGCGCACGCGCAGTTCGAGACCATCCACCCCTTCACCGACGGCAACGGCCGAACGGGTCGCGCATTCGCGCAAGCCCTTCTCCGTCGTCGCGGCGTCACGCGGAACGTTGCCGTGCCGGTTTCGGCGGGGCTGCTCGCCGATGTCGGGGGCTACCACCGGGCCCTGACCGCCTACCGGGAGGGCGACGTCTCGCCGATCATCCTCGCCTTCGCCGAAGCGTCCCTGCGCGCCGTAGCCAATTCACGAGAGCTTGTCGCAGACATCGACGAGATCAAGGACGGATGGAAGCAGCGGCTCACCGTGCGACGGTCGAGCGCCGCATGGGCGCTACTGGAGGTGATCGCCGAGCGCCCGGTGATCGATTCCGCCACCGCTGCATCCGCGCTCGGCGTGAAGCAACCCAATGTCTATCCTGCCTTGCAGGTCTTGACCGACGCCGGCATCCTGAAGTCGAAGGCCGAGCATCGCACCGGGCCGTTCTGGCGGAGTGATGAGGTTCTGGGAGCGATCGACCGATTCGCCGAGCGCGCGGGACGACGCGAACGAAGCTGAACGAACACCGGCCCGCGAGGCGCAGTTCAGCCGTCCGCGGCCGGGAGGAAGTGCTCCAAGGCGAGCGGGGCGATCTCGAGCGGGGCGGTAGTGGAGGCGGCGTCGGCGCGGATGATCCAGCGGAGTTCGGCGATCTCGGCGGCCGCAACCGGCTCCTGGCCGCCGAGGTCGACGGTGAAGACGTCGGCGACCACGAGGAAGCCCGGCTCGTTCGCCGCAGACGCGGTGAAACGGCCGAGCGAACCGAGCGCGGCGGGGTCGACGGTCACGCCGAGCTCCTCGGCGAGCTCGCGCACGAGGGTCTCGGCCGGCGTCTCACCCGGCTCGGGCTTTCCGCCCGGCTGCATGAACGCGGTGGTGCCGCGCTTGCGCACGACGAGCAGGCGTCCCTCCGCATCCGTGATGACCGCGGCCGAGACGTGGATGCGCGCGGCACCGGATGCGGACGAGGGCACGGAATCGGATGCGGTCACCCTGGCACGCTAACAGCCCCCGCTACCCGGCCCGCGCATCCGGCCCACCCCGGCCCGCGCATCCGGCCCGCCCCGGCCCGCGCATCCGGTGCCGTCGCATAGAATCTCGTGTGCCCGAAGAGACCCCCGAAGCGACCACCGGAATCGACCCCGACGACCTCGCGACGACCCTCCGCGTGCTCGCGACCCTGCACGACCTCGACGAGGAGCACCCCGACTTCGTCGCCGTGCGCCACGCCACCGCCCGCATGTTCAAGGCGGTGAAGCACGCGCGGCGCCGCGAGATCCGGGCCGCCACCGCCGCGGCCGACCGCGCCGTGATCGCCGCCACCGCCACGGGCGCCCCCGACCGCATCGACGACGAGACCCGCGGCATCCCGATCAGCACCGCGACCACCACGCCCACCGCCGGCACCCTGCTCAAGTCGCGCGCCTGCTACATCTGCAAGCAGCACTACACGCTCGTCGACGCCTTCTACCACCAGCTCTGCCCCGGCTGCGCGTCCCTCAACCACGCCAAGCGCGACGCCCGCACCGACCTCACCGGCAAGCGCGCCCTGCTCACCGGCGGGCGCGCCAAGATCGGCATGTACATCGCCCTGCGATTACTGCGCGACGGGGCGCACACCACCATCACCACCCGCTTTCCGCGCGACGCCGTGCGGCGGTTCACGAGCCTGCCCGACTCCGCCGACTGGCTGCACCGGCTGAAGGTGGTGGGCATCGACCTGCGCGATCCCGCCCAGGTGGTGGCGCTGGCCGAGGAGGTGGCCGCGGCCGGTCCGCTGGACATCCTCATCAACAACGCCACGCAGACGGTGCGGCGCTCTCCCGGTGCTTACCAACCCCTGGTGGATGCGGAGCTCGCCCCGCTGCCCGACGGCGCGCTGCCCGAGCTGGCGACTTTCGGCCACACCAACGACCCGCATCCGCAGGCCCTGGAGCGTTCGGTGTCGGCTCATCCCATCCTCGCTGCTGCGGCGGACGCCGCCACCCGGGCAGAGGAGCTCGCCGAGCAGGCCATGGCCGCCGGGTCGAGCTCCCTCGAACGCCACGCCGCCGGCACCGCCATCGACGCGGGCGGGCTCCTCCCCGACCTGCACGACGTCAACTCGTGGACCCAGTCCGTCGGCGAGGTCGACCCCCTCGAGATGCTCGAGGTGCAGCTCGCCAACACGACGGCTCCCTTCCTCCTCGTGTCGAAGCTGCGTGCCTCCCTCGCGGCGAGCGCCGCCCGCCGCACCCACGTGGTGAACGTGAGCGCCATGGAGGGCGTGTTCAACCGCGGCTACAAGGGCCCCGGCCACCCCCACACGAACATGGCGAAGGCCGCCGTGAACATGCTCACCCGCACGAGCGCGCGCGAGATGTTCGAGACGGATGCGATCCTCATGACGAGCGTCGACACCGGCTGGATCACGGACGAGCGGCCGCACCCCACGAAGATCCGCCTCGCCGAGGAGGGGTTCCACGCCCCGCTCGACCTCGTCGACGGTGCCGCCCGCGTGTACGACCCCATCGTGCGCGGCGAGGCCGGCGACGACCTGTTCGGCGTCTTCCTGAAGGACTACCGCCCCGGCGCCTGGTGAGGCGCGCCGGCCGGCGGCCTGCTGCCCGCGACGGCTCGGGTGGCCAGGCGCAGTCCGCGCGGCAACGCCACTCCTGCGCGCAACCGAGGCGTAGAGCGGGCCGGATGACACCAGGAGTGGCGTTGTCGCCGGTCACTCGTGCTCGGGGAGCAGGGGCGCGTCCCAGCCCGTGTCGCGGCCGAGCTGGGTGGCGCGGGAGACCGAGGTGGCGCCGAAGCGCTCGCGCACGGCGTCGAGCGCGGTGTCGAGGCGGGCCTCCTCGCCCCAGTTGATCGGCAGCTCGGGCGTGATGTCGGCGGCCCGCCCCAGCTGCGACAGCGAGATGCCGATGAGGGTGATTCCCCGCGCCTCGATCTCGGGCAGGGCTGCGACGAGAAGGTCGCGGGCCACGCCGAGCAGCACCGCCGTGCGATCGGATGCGGAGAGCACGGTGCGCGAGCGGGTCGCCTTCTCGAAGTCGCCGAAGCGGAGGCGCAGCACGACCGTGCGGCAGACGCGGTCGCCCTCGCGGAGGCGGCGGGCGAGGCGGTCGACGAGCTGGGTGAGGATGAGGTCGAGCTCGGCGGGGGTGCGCGGCCGGGAGCCCAGGGCGCGCTGCGAGCCGATCGACGAGCGGCGCCGGGTGGGCTCGACGGGCCGCGGGTCGCGCAGCCGGGCCAGCGCGTGCAGGTGCGCGCCGGCGGCCTTGCCGAGCAGTCGCTCCGCCGTGGCGGCCTCGAGCTCGGCGAGCTCGCCCACGGTGCGGATGCCGAGCCCGTGCAGCTTGGCCGCCGTCTTCGCGCCGACACCCCAGAGGCGCTCCACGGGCAGCGGCAGCAGGAACGCCTCTTCACGGTCGGGCTCGACGACGAGCAGCCCGTCGGGCTTGCTCACCGCGCTGGCGACCTTCGCGAGGAACTTCGTGCGAGCCACCCCGACGGAGATGGGCAGGCCCACCTCACTGAGCACCCGAGCGCGCAACCGCACCGCCACCTGCTCCGGGGTGCCCGCGATGCGGCGCAGGCCGCCCACCTCGAGGAACGCCTCGTCGATCGAGAGGCCCTCCACGAGCGGAGAGGTGTCGCGGAAGATCGCGAACACGTCCTTGCTCGCCGCCGAGTACGCCTCCATGCGCGGGGGCACCACGACCGCCTCGGGGCAGAGGTCGCGCGCCTGCCTCCCGCCCATCGCGGTGCGCACACCGCGCGCCTTGGCCTCGTAGCTCGCGGCGAGCACCACTCCCCCGCCCACGATCACGGGACGGCCTCGCAGCGCCGGCGCATCCCGCTGCTCAACCGAGGCGAAGAACGCGTCGAGGTCGGCGTGCAGCACGGTCGCCTCGCCCCGCATGCCGCCTCCCGCCGCTCGCTCCTGCGGCGATCGTCGCACCCGCCGCCGACATCGGCGCCGGCCGGTGCGCGGCACAGTTCTGCATAAGATTCCGGGGGTGCGAGCCCTCACAGAGCTTGCACCCCCGGAATCTTATGCAGAAGTTACGGCGAGGCCTGAGTGGGGCGTCAGATCAGGGCGAAGCCCGCACCCCAGGAGGTCTTCTCCTGCGCCGCGAGGGTCAGTTGCAGGAAGCCGAGCGCCTCAGCCTCGCGCGCACGACGGAGCGAGCCGGCGTCGACGGCACGGAGACCACCGGCGGTCACGATCGCGGCGAGCGCCTCCTTGGCGGCGGTGTCATCACCCGCGATGAGCACGGTGGTCGGCTGAGCCTCGCCCACCGAGCCCGTGGCCAGGGTGCCGGCGAAGTTCGTGTTGAAGGCCTTGAGCACGCGCGCGCCGGGAACGGCGGCGGCGATCTCAGCGGCGGCCGACGCATCCGGAGCCACGACCAGCGAGTCGAAGGTGGAGAAGTCGAGCGGGTTGGTGATGTCGACCACGACCTTGCCGTCGAGCTGGTCGGCGTAGGCGCCGAGCACCTCGGCGACGGCCGGGTAGGGAAGCGCGAGAACCACGATCTCGCCGGCGATGGCGTCGCCGACCGTGCCCGCGGAGGCACCCTCGAGCGAGCCTGCGACGGCGGAAGCGGCTTCCAGCGAGCGAGCGAGAACCTGCACCGACGATCCGCCGGCCGCCGCGAGGCCCGCGATGGCCCCACCCATGTTGCCCGCTCCGATGATGGTGATGTCAGCCATGACGACTCCTTTTACTTGTTGCTACAACTATTAATGCGTCAACCATACGCCTCTTTGGTTGTCACAACAAGTAGAATCGACACATGGATGAGGTGCGTTGGCTGACCCCCGAGCAGCTGCGCGCCTGGATCCAGCTGGAGGCCGTGGCCGAGCTCCTCCCACCCGTGCTCGATTCGCAGCTGCAGCGCGACGCCCAGCTGACCCACTTCGAGTACCTGGTGCTCGCCAAGCTCTCCGAGAGCCCCGAGCGCGTGCTGCGCATGACGGCCCTCGCCGCCACCACGAACTCCACCCTCCCCCGCCTCTCCCACGTGGTCAGCCGCCTCGAGGCGCGCGGCTTCGTGGAGCGGGTGCCATGCCCCGGCGACCGCCGTGCCACGAACGCGCACCTCACCGACGCGGGCTGGGAGAAGGTCGTCGCGACCGCACCCGGACACGTGAACACCGTGCGCGAGCACGTGGTCGACCTCCTCACCCCCGAGCAGCTCGACCAGCTCGGCGAGATCATGGGCGTGCTGCTGCAGCGACTCGACCCCGAGAACACCCTGCGCATCCTGCCCTGAGCGCCCGCGCATCCCGGCCGGTCTGAGACTCGACCGACTGTCCCCTGAACGCGGGACGCCGCATCCACACCCCCGCCGATCCGCGTGATTCCGCGGATTCCAACCGTCACACGCCCGAAACACGCCCGCCACAGCGCATCCCTAGATTGAGCCCAGCGGCCCCCGCACAGCAGCGGATCCGAGAGGCCGCGCGAGGAGGCAGTCATGAGTGGCAACACCGTCCGCATGCAGGCGATCCGCGACGTGGAGGCGTATGTGCCCCCGGCGCACAGCTTCGACGAGTCGGAGGCACCCGGTGAGGTGTTCGGCGAGAACGTGTTCAGCAAGTCGGTGATGCAGAAGCGACTGCCGAAGTCGGTCTACAAGTCGGTGATGGCCACCATCGAGAAGGGCGCCAAGCTCGACCCCCTGGTGGCGGATGCGGTGGCGAGCGCCATGAAGGACTGGGCGCTGGAGAAGGGCGCCACCCACTACGCCCACGTGTTCTACCCGCTGACCGGCCTCTCGGCCGAGAAGCACGACAGCTTCTTCGAGCCCACCCCCGACGGCACCGCGCTGGCCGAGTTCGCCGGCAAGACGCTCATCCAGGGCGAGCCCGACGCGTCGAGCTTTCCGAACGGCGGGCTGCGCAACACCTTCGAGGCCCGCGGGTACACCGGATGGGACGTGACGAGCCCCGCCTACGTGCTCGAGAACCCCAACGGCAACACCCTGTGCATCCCGACCGTCTTCGTGTCGATGACCGGCGAGGCGCTCGACCACAAGACCCCGCTGCTGCGCTCGCAGCAGGCGATGGGCGAGCACGCCGAGCGCATCCTCACCCTGTTCGGGCACAGCGATCTCGAGCACGTGGTGTCGTTCTGCGGGCCCGAGCAGGAGTACTTCCTGGTCGACCGGCACTTCTTCCTCGCCCGCCCCGACCTCATGAACGCCGGGCGCACGCTGTTCGGCACGAAGCCCCCGAAGGGTCAGGAGTTCGACGACCACTACTTCGGCGCCATCCCCGAGCGCGTGCTCGGCTTCATGATGGACACCGAGCGGGAGCTGTTCAAGCTCGGCATCCCCGCCAAGACGCGGCACAACGAGGTAGCCCCCGGCCAGTTCGAGATCGCGCCGATGTTCGAGCGCGGCAACATCGCCGCCGACCACCAGCAGCTGCTCATGACCACGTTCAAGACGCTGGCGAAGAAGCACGGCATGGAGATCCTCTTTCACGAGAAGCCGTTCGCCGGGGTCAACGGCTCGGGCAAGCACGTGAACTTCTCGCTCGGCAACTCGCAGCTCGGCTCGCTGCTCGTGCCGGGCGACAACCCGCACGACAACGCGCAGTTCCTCGTGTTCTGCGCCGCCGTCATCCGGGCCGTGCACCTCTACGCGGGGCTGCTGCGCGCATCCGTCGCCTCGGCCACCAACGACCACCGGCTCGGCGCCAACGAGGCGCCGCCCGCCATCATCTCGATCTTCCTCGGCGACCAGCTCGCCGACGTGTTCGAGCAGATCGCCAAGGGCCCGGCCACCTCGTCGAAGCGCAAGGGGATCATGACCATCGGGGTCGACACCCTCCCCCAGCTGCCGACCGACCCGGGCGACCGCAACCGCACGAGCCCGTTCGCGTTCACCGGCAACCGCTTCGAGTTCCGGGCGCCGGGGTCGATGCAGACCGTGTCGGGGCCGATGGTGACGATCAACACGATCATGGCCGACTCGCTCGACTACATCGCCACGAAGCTCGAGAGCGCTGTGGCCAACGGGCTCGACTTCGACGCCGCGGTGCAGGAACTGCTCACCGAGATCATCACCGAGCACGGTGCCGTGGTGTTCAACGGCGACGGGTACTCGGATGCGTGGCCGATCGAGGCCGAGAAGCGCGGTCTCGCGAACCTCAAGACCACGCTCGACGCGCTGCCCGAGCTCATCACACCGAAGGCGATCGAGCTGTTCGCGAAGTACGGGGTGTTCAACGAGCGCGAGATGCACTCGCGCTACGAGATCGGGTTGGAGCAGTACGCGCTCACGATCGGGGTGGAGGCGCGGCTGACGCTCGAGATGGGTACCACCGTGGTGCTGCCCGCGGGGGTGCGGTACCAGACCGAGCTGGCGGCGAACGTGGCGGCACTGAGGGCAGCGGGCGTGGAGGCCGACCTCTCGGCGCTCGAGGACGTGACGGCAGACCTGGGGGCGTTGCGCGCGGCGCTGGGGTCGCTCAAGGCGGCGCTCGGGCACGAGGGCGAGGACGAGTCGACGCTCGCGGAGGCCACCCACGCCCGGGAGGAGCTGCTGCCGGCCATGTCAGCGGTGCGGGCGGCCGCCGATGCGCTGGAGGAGATCGTGGCCGACGACCTGTGGCCGCTGCCGACCTACCAGGAGATGCTCTACATCCTGTAGGCGCGTCGGCGTCTAGGCGTCGAAGTTCGGGAGGAGAATCCGGGGGCTCGGCCGCTCAGCGGGGCAGGGTAGCCGGATTCTCCTCCCGAATCCGACCGGGGAGGTGGCGGCGGGGCCCATAATGGCCCCATGCCCGAGCTGCCGGAAGTGACCGCGCTGGTCGCCGATCTGGGTGCGCGCTTGCGGTGGCGCACCGTGGAGGCGTTCGTGCCGGTGTCGTTCGCCGCGTTGAAGACGTTCGATCCGCCGGTGAGCGCGCTGGTGGGGCTGCGTGTCAACGACGTGACGCGGCACGGCAAGTTCCTCGACCTGGAGATCGGGGGCCTGCACCTCGTGATCCACCTCGCGCGGGCGGGGTGGATACGGTGGCGCGAGGGCCCGCCGCCCCCACCGCGCGGCAGGCCGGGCTCCGGCCCGCTCGCCGCACGGCTCGTGCTCGCCGACGACGGGGTGGGCGTGGCCGGTGCGGGGCTCGACATCACCGAGGCCGGCACGAAGAAGAGTCTCGCCATCTGGCTGGTGCGCGACCCGGTGGAGGTACCTGGCATCGCCCGCCTGGGGCCCGACCCGCTTTCCCTGGAGTTCACCGAGGAGGTCTTCGCGAGCATCCTGGGGTCGGCGGGGCGGGCGCAGATCAAGGGGGTGCTGCGTAATCAGTCGCTCATCGCGGGGATCGGTAATGCGTACTCCGATGAGATCCTGCACGTGGCGCGCATGTCGCCATTCAAGCCCGCGTCGATGACGCCGGAGGAGACCGCGGGTCTCTACGAGGCGATGCAGACCACACTGCGGGAGGCGGTGGCGCGGGCGGACGGCCTGGCGGCGTCGGAGCTCAAGCGGGAGAAGAAATCGAACCTGCGGGTGCACGGGCGCACCGGTGAGGCCTGCCCCGTGTGCGGCGACACCGTGCGGCAGGTGACCTATGCCGATTCGAGCCTGCAGTACTGCCCCACGTGCCAGACCGGAGGAAAGCCGCTCGCGGATCGGGTGCTGTCGCGGCTCCTCAAGTAGCGCGTCTCTAGGCAGAAACTACTCATCACGGGGTGAGAGAAGTCGGTGCGACAGTGAGTGCACCGAGGCCCACGGCCACGGCGATCCGACCCGATCCCTACTCTCAATCCCTACTCTCAAGGAGCACCGATGAGCGCCAGCGAACTCACCCGTCCCGCCGCCGGAACCGACTACCCCGGCAAGACCCTCGGCATCGTGGGGCTGGTGGTGGCCATCCTCGCGCCGCTCATCGGCCTCATCATCAGCGCCGTCGCCTACACGCAGTCGAAGCGGGTCGGCGTCAAGAATTCTCTCGCCTTCATCGGCATCATCGTGGGGGCCGCGCTCACGGTGCTCGGGTTCATCGTGAGCATCTTCTCCATCATCGCGGCCGCCTCGGGCGCCGCGATGTACTGAGGCGCGTTCGCGCACGCCAGGCCGTCACCCCTTCGCTCGCGCGAGGAGGTGGCGGCCCTCGCGCGTTCCCCAGGATCCGGTGGTCACACCGCGGATGCGCGGCGCCTCCGGCGGCGGGTGCGGACTCCTCGCACCACGAGAACCGGCACCACGACGAGAACGGCGAGCGCCGCCAGTAGCACGGCGAGCACGGCCGCGAGGTACACCCACGACGGAACGCCCTGGTCGGGCGCCGGTTCGGCGACGAGGGGCGCCGCGAACTCGGAAGCCTCGACGGCGACCTCGGTGACCGCCGCGATGCCCGAGCCGAGGCCCGTCGCCGAGAGCACATGGGTGCCGCCCCGCAGCTCGACTGGGAGCGTCAGCGTGCCTGAGACGGTACCCGTGGCGCCCGCGACGACGGGGTCGCTCTCGGCCACCCCCTCGTCGAGCACCACCACGACGGACTCTCCGCCCCGAAAACCGCTGCCCGCGAACTCGAGTTGCTCGCCGGCCACGGCCGTGGATGCGGTGTATCCGAGCCGCGCCGTACCCGAGTCGGGCACCACCGAGACCGGGGCCGCCGAGACCGGGGCCACCGCCAACACCAGGGCGAACACCACAGCGAGCGACCGCATCCGCACCCTTTCGCTCCCGGAGACTGGATTAAGTTAGGGCAACCTTACTATGGTTTGCCTTACCTTATTAACCGACTCCGAAAGGGATCACAGTGCATACAGCAACCTCGCGCCGCAGCCGACCCATGCTGCGCCGTACGGTCGCCGCTCTCGCTGCGACGACGCTCGCCACCGGCGCAGCGCTCGTCGGCGCCAGTGCAGCCCAGGCCGCGCCCGACGCCGGCACCATCACCGACGCCACCTTCACCTGGGGCCTCAACGGCGAGTCCGGCGGTGGCGCCTACGCCGGCGGCTGCAACTTCCTCAGCGCAGGCACCGCGGGCAACACCGGCAGCAGCCGCACCTGGACCGAGGCCGACGGCTTCTACGCCTCGAGCGCCGGCAACGTGACCATCGTGAAGCCCAACGCGGCCAACGAGAAGGTCGAGGCCAGCTGGGCCACCAAGTGCCAGACCCCCGCCGGCACCGCGGTGACGCCCTTCTCCACCACCTCCCTCTCGCTCAACCAGGTCGAGTTCGTGGGCGGCACCGGCAGCGCCGCCGCCGACGGCTCGGTGGAGATCGAGTGGACCGGCTCGTTCACCGTCGCCTTCTACGGCGGCATGACGTACTGGACCGCCACCGACCCCGTGCTCTCGCTCGACGCCGCCGGCAACGGCACGCTGACGGCGACGGCCAGCGGCTACGGCACGAGCATGGAAGACCAGACCCAGTGGGTGCCGATCGCCGGCCAGGAGATCGTGCTCGCCGACATCACCGGCGCCTCGGTCGACAACGACGGCCTCACCGTCACCCCCGACTACCTCGGCGTCGCGATCACCACCTCGAGCACCGCCCAGAGCACCACGGGCACCTCGTGGGGATCGTTCCCGCAGAGCTTCGTCGACTTCCAGAACCTCACCGGTCAGTCGAGCTACTGGTACAGCTCGGGCGGCTCGCGTGACGCGGCGAAGCCCACCACGCCGCTCGCCGTCGCCTACACGCTCGACGCCGCCGAGGAGCCGGTCGACCCGGAGCCCGAGGTTCCCGCCGACTCCGTCGAGCTCGAGGTGACGGTGCCTCAGGCCACCGTCGAGCCCGAGAGCGGCAGCTTCGGCTGGACCTTCGCCGACTCCGCGGCGGTCTCGCTCGGCACCGCCACCCAGGCCGGCAGCACCTTCGTGGCGACCGGTGACATCCCGTCGATCACCGTCACCGACACCCGCGCGGGCGGCACCTCGGCCTACAGCTGGAGCATCGCCGGCCAGGTGAGCGACTTCACCTCCACCGGCAGCAGCTTCGGCGCCGACGCGCTGGGCTGGACCCCGAGCGTGAGCGCCGCCGGCCCGAGCGTCGTCGAGGGCGCCGCGGTCGACCCCGCCCTACAGGGCGGCACCGGTCTGGCCACCTCGGCAGGACTCGCCTCGAGCACCGCTGCCTCGGGTGCCACGATCGACGCCGAGCTCGAGCTCGTGATCCCCACCACCACCCCGGCGGGCGACTACACCTCCACCCTCACCATCACCGCGCTGAGCTGATCCAGCACGCATCACGGCGGGGTGGGGTCGCACAGCGGTCCCACCCCGCTCCGCCGCGTCCGGGCCGCCCCTCCTACCTCACGACCTCCGAGCGCACAGCGCGCATCCCGCCAACCGCCACCCGCCACCGCATCCGTCTTCACTCGCGCGACCCGTCACCCGCCACCGCACTCCTCTCACTCCCGCAACCCACCGCCACGACGCCCCACCTCCGCCCCCCTCGCGCCGCACCCACGGCAGCCCCCACTCCTCACCCGCCGTCTCTCACCCAGGACACCGCCATGACCCGCTCCGCCCTCCGCATCACACCTCGCGCGGCCTTCGCCGCCGCCGCGCTCCTCACGATGTCGAGCCTCGCCCTAGCCACCCCGGCCGCAGCCACCACGACCCCGGCGTCCACCACAACCCCCGCATCCGCCACCACCGGCCCGAGCTGGGCGGTCGCCCCGGCCGACACCGAGCTGGCCTCCGACCGCTCGCACTTCGACTACTCACTCGTGCCGGGAGCCGTCATCGACGACTCCTTCGAGATCACGAACACCGGTGCCACGGCCCTCACCCTCGACGTGTACGCCGCCGACGCCTTCACCACCCGCGAGGGCGGCATCGACCTGCTCCCGGCAGGCACGCCCTCCACCGACGCCGGCACCTGGATCACCCTGGGCCTGGACTCGCTCACTCTCCAGCCCGGCGAGAGCGTGGCGGTGCCGTTCCGCATCGAGGTGCCCGACCACGCCACGCCGGGAGACCATCCCGCGGGCATCATCTCCTCGGTGCGCACCGACACCGCGGGCGCCACCGTACAGGTCGATCGCCGCCTCGGCAGCCGCGTCTACCTGCGGGTCGACGGCGAGTTCGCCCCGGCCGTCGAGATCTCGGATGTGTCGGTCGACTACTCCGGGATGTGGAACCCGGTGGGGATGGGCTCGGTCACCATCGATTACACGCTCACCAACACGGGCAACACCAGGGCGACCGCTACCTCCGCCCTCGAAGTGGCGGGGCCGTTCGGCATCGCCGCATCGACGACCGGCGAGGAACAGCTCGCCGAGGTGCTGCCGGGCTCGACGATCGATGTGGAGCAGCGTCTCGACGGCGTGGCCGCGCTGCTCTGGCTGAGCGGGCAGGTCGACATCACACCCGAGGGAGTCGGCATCGGCGGCGCCCCGATCGCGGCCGAGTCGCGGAGCTTCGGGGTGCTCGCGGTCCCCGTCATCCCGCTCGCGGTCGTCGTGGTGCTCGCGCTCGGCACCATCCTCGTCATCACCGGCCTCCGCCGCCGTCGCGCCACCGCCACGGCCGCACCCACGCCCGACGCCACCATCCCGCCCACAGACCCGACCCCCTGACCCACGGGCGGCACACCGGCAGCGGCGGTGACGGCGCGCCCTCGCCACCGCCGAATGCGGTGAAATCCATTTCACCGCACTAGGGTGTCTGCATGTCCACGATCTACGAGGTCGCCACCCTGGCGGGGGTCTCACCGGCCACCGTCTCCCGCGTGTTCAACGGGCATCCGGTGTCTCCCGAGAAGGTGAGCTCGGTGCGCGCCGCCGCCGCGCAGCTGCACTTCACGCCGAACCGCTCGGCCAAACGCCTGCGCACGCAGAGCTCCGAACTCATCGCGCTCCTCATCCCCGACATCGAGAACCCCTTCTTCACCGCGCTCGCCCGCGGGGTCGAAGACCGCGCCCAGGAGGCCGGCTTCTCGATCGTGCTCTGCAACACCGACGACGAGCCCGAGAAAGAGACGCGCTACCTCGACATCGCGAACTCCGAAGACATGGCCGGCGTCATCCTCGCCCCGGCCGCGGAGGACGGCGACATCAGCCACCTCACCGACCGCGGCCGCCCCGTGGTGGCGGTCGACCGCAACACAGGGCTCGACATCGACTCCGTGATGGTCGACAACCGCGCCGCCGGCACCTGGGCGACCACCGCCCTGCTCGACGCCGGCCACCGCCGCATCGCCTGCATCGCGGGCCCACTCGACCTCGAAGACACCGAGGAGCGCGGCCTCGGCTGGCGCACCACCATGCGCCGCCGCGGTGAGCCGGGCTTCGAGTCACTGCTGCGCCACGCCGACTATCGCGTGGAGGGTGGCCGCGCCGCCATGAACGAGCTGCTCGCCTTGCGCGAACCTCCGGATGCGGTGGTCACCACGAACAACCTCATGGGCGTGGGCGCACTGCAGGCCCTCGCCGCCGCGGGCATCACCCCGCCCGAATTCGGCGTGGCCGTGGTGGGCGAGCTGCCGTTCAGCACCCTGCCCCCCGAGGCCATCACCGAGGTGCGACTCCCCGCGAGGCACCTCGGCATCACCGCCGCGAGCCTGTTGCTCGACCGCATCGCGGGCGACACGCAGCCGGCGAGAACCGTCGTGCTGCGCGCCGAACTGGCCCGCCGCGCCGCGCGCTGACGCGCATCCCGCACCTCGCCGACGACCGTCGGTCAGCACCCTTCACGGAATCGGTTTCACCCTTATGAACAAAGGGTGACGCGCAATTCTCTGCGCCACGCCGACACGGCTTGACGAAACCGATTTCATGCGATTCACTGAGTGCAGCCGATTCTCAACGGAGAGGATGTACCCCCACGATGAAACGCACCACGAGAAAACTGGCCGCACTCTCGATCGCCGCAACGATCTCCGCAGCCACCCTGACCGCCTGCAGCGCCGGAGGCGGCAGCGACGCCGACTCGAACTCCCTCAACGTCGCGTTCTGGGACTACGGGCCCGCCGCCCAGGCCAACAACAAGGCCCTCGCCGAGGGCTTCGAAGCCGCGAACCCCGGCGTGACCGTCGAGCTCACCCCGGTGGCCGGCGAGAACTGGGGCAGCTACTACGCCAACGTGGCCACCTCGATCGCCGCGGGCAACCGCCCCGACCTCATGCTCATCTCGGGCGAGGGAGCCCAGTTCGTGACGAACAACGACCTCATCCTGCCCATCAACGACTACCTCGAGAACGACCCGGATGCGCAGGCCATCCAAGACGGCATCGCGCCGGGTCTCATCGCCGGCTTCACCGTCGACGAGCAGGTGGTCACCCTCGCCAACCAGTGGAACGACATGGTCGTCTATTACAACACCGACGTATTCGCGGCAGCGGGCCTGGAGGCGCCCAGCGCCGATTGGACCTGGGACGACTTCGAGGCCACCGCGGCCGCCCTCACGAAAGACACCGACGGCGACGGCGAGCCCGAGCAGTACGGGTTCACCTGGGCCAGCAACGAGATCTTCCCGGGCATCATGCCGTGGGTGGCGAACGCCGGCGGCAACCTCACCGACGACGCGGTCTGCACGCCGACCGTCGACACCCCCGAGGTGTCGGAGGCGGTGGGCTTCTTGAACGAGCTCATCGAGAAGAAGATCGCCCCGGCGCCGATGCCCATGAGCGACGTGTTCACCCGCTTCCAGAACGGCACCATCGCCATGTTCGGCGCCGGCCGCTGGCCGATCGGCACCTTCGTGCCGGCCGGGTTCACCGCGTTCGACATCCAGCTCTACCCCACCGGCGAGACCTACAAGACGGTGTTCGGCGGGGCCGGCTACCCCATCCTCAAGTCGTCGGCCAACCCCGACCTGGCCTGGGAGTTCCAGAAGTTCACGGTGAGCGAGGACATCCAGAACGCCATCGTCGGCACCCCCGAGGCGCCCGGCGACTCCATCCCGTCGCTCCGCGCGGCGGCCGACACCATCAGCGAGGTGGGTGTGCCCCCGGTGAACTCCGACCTGTTCTACGCGAGCATCGACGACTACGACACCCTCGTGCCCTACCCGGCGCCGACGAACTACAGCGAGTACGAGGCCGCTGTGCTTCGCAACCTGCAGCTCATCTTCGCCGGAGAGGTCGGCGTCGACGAAGGCCTGGCCACGATGCAGGGCGAGCTCGAGTCGATCGTGACCTGCAGCTGACATGACGAGACTCACCGTGGAGCGTGACGCCGGCCTCGCCGCCGGCGGCAGCGCCCAGCCGAGCGGTAGCCCGGCCGGGGCGGCGGATGCGGGTAGCCCGCGCATCCGTCGCCCCCGGCGAGCCGGCCGCAACCGCCGCACCCGCGACACCCGCGCGGCCGTCGCCTTCCTCACCCCGTCGCTGATCGCCTTCGCGATCTTCGTGTTCGCGCCGAGCATCGCCGTGGTGGTGCTGAGCTTCTTCCGCTGGAACCTGCTCTCCGACGGCACCTTCATCGGCGTCGACAACTTCGTGCGCCTGTTCTCCGACACCCGCCTGGCCGACGTGTACCGCTCGACCGCCTTCATGGCCGTCGTCATCCTGGCCGTCAACGTGGTGATCGGGCTCCTGCTCGCCGTGCTGCTGGAGACGCGCATGCCGAACTGGCTGCGCGGGTTCTTCCGGCTCTCCTTCCTCTTCCCGTTCGTCGTGTCGTCGTCGGCGGTGGCGCTCATCTGGCGCTTCCTGCTCAACAAAGACCTCGGACTGGTGAACTACTGGCTCGGCCTCATCGGCATCGACCGCATCGACTGGCTCGGCTCCAGCTTCTGGGCGCCCATCTCGGTGATCATCGTGTCGTCGTGGAAGACGGTCGGCTTCTCCATCCTCATCTACATCGCCGGCCTGCAGTCGATCCCCACCGAGATCCGCGAGGCGGCCATCGTCGACGGGGCGAACGCGTGGCAGCGGTTCTTCCGCATCACCCTCCCCCTGCTCTCCCCCACGGTGCTGTTCCTGCTCGTCATCAACACCATCAGCGCCTTCCAGCTCTTCGCCGAGCCGAAGGTGCTCACGGGCGGTGGGCCGGGCGACGCCAGCCGCACCATCGTGCAGTACATCTACGACCTCGCGTTCGGCGCGTTCGACCTCGGCTACGCCTCGGCGGTCGGGCTCACCCTGCTCGTGGTGCTCATCGTGCTCACGACGATCCAGTTCCGCGTGTCGAAGAAGTGGACGCACTACCAATGAGAACCACGACCGCCACGGTGCTCTCGCGCATCCTCGTCTTCGCCGTGCTCGGCATCGCCGCGCTGGCCATCATCGCCCCGTTCCTGTGGATCTTCCGCGGCGCGATCTCACCCACCGACGCGGAGCTCTACCAGCTGCCGCCCACCCTCTTCCCCGCCGACCCGACGCTGGAGAACTTCGGCAAGGTGGCGACGCAGGTGCCGTACTTCCGGTTCATCCTCAACTCGCTGATCGTGTCCACCACCATCACGGCGGCACAGCTCATCACCTGCTCCACCGCCGGCTACGCGTTCGCCCGCTTCGACTTCCCGGGCAAGGGCATCGCGTTCGCCGTGGTGATCGGGTCACTCATGATCCCCATCCAGGTCACGATCGTGCCGCTGTTCCTCGTGATGTCGAAGCTGCAGCTCACCAACACGCTGTGGTCGCTCATCCTCCCCGGGGTGTTCAGCGCGTTCGGCATCTTCCTGCTGCGGCAGCACTTCTTGAGCCTGCCGCGCGAGCTCGAAGAGGCGGCCACCATCGACGGGGCGGGCCACGTGCGCACCTTCTTCCAAGTGATGCTGCCGCTGTCGGGGCCCGCGCTGGCGACCCTCGGCATCCTCACCTTCACCTACTGGTGGAACGACCTGCTGCTGCCGCTGGTCATGATCAACGACACCGAGACGCAGACGCTCCCCGTGGGCCTGGTGCTGCTGGCCGGACGGTTCTCCACCGGGTCGCTCGGCACGATCGCGGCGGGCATCACGCTCGCGATCATCCCGGTGCTCATCGTGTTCCTGATCGCGCAGCGCTCCATCGTGCAGTCGATCGCCTCGAGTGGATTGAAGCTCTGATGTCGCAGCTGATCGGTGGGCGGGATGCGCGGGGCGCGGATGCCCCGGATGCGCGCGGCGCGGGCCGAGGGTCCGGTGCGGACGCGCGGCTGCAGCCGGAGACGCTGCAGGCGATGCTGGCGCGGAGCGCGCGGCGGGTGTGGTGGGAGCTGCCCCGGGTGCTCGCCGTGGGAGCCCTGTGGGCGGCGAGTCTGCTGCCGGGCGTGCT
Organism: Herbiconiux moechotypicola; assembly: GCF_024979255.1. GTDB lineage: Bacteria > Actinomycetota > Actinomycetes > Actinomycetales > Microbacteriaceae > Herbiconiux > Herbiconiux moechotypicola. Next base: position 123,392 of record NZ_JANLCN010000004.1, on the reverse strand, counting down.
GTCGGCGGTTGTCGCGGCGCCGTGGTGGATCGTGGTGATCGCGATAGCGCCCGCGTTCATCGGGCTGACCGGGGTGGCCCGGTACGGCGCACTCGTGGTGACCGGCGGCAAGCCTCTGGTGCGTGAGGCCCTCCGGCTCGATCTCATGCTCGGGCTCACCCTGGCGGCCGGCGCCGCGGTCGTGGCAGCCGTGATCGCCGCGGGCGGGGCGGTGATGTATGCCGGATTCGGAATAGGTGCCGGAGTCGCGGTTCTCGCTCCGCTCGCCTTGGCCTACGGAGCGGTGCGTGAGCGACGGGGGCTGACCGCGTGGCGCGGGGCGATCATCCTCGCGGCCTACCGACCGTCGACCGCTCTCACCCTGCTCGCCCTCGGGTGCCTCAGCGGATTCGCGATCGTCGCCACGGCGGGCGTGCTCGTTCTCGTGGTGCCGGTGCTGCTGGCCGCGTTCGGCGCGGCCGCTGCGGGCGCCCTCCTCGACGAGATCGACAGCGCTCAGGCGGCGAGCGCGACCCGTTCGGCCGGCTCGACGATCGGCAGGGACGACCGGATGCGACGGGCCGGCTGATGGGCGCGGAGACAGGGGTCGACCGCATCGCGGCCATCGACCCCGAGTTCGTCGACGCCTGCGAGTGGACTCTCGCAGCTCACCTGCCCGACGGTGAGCTGACGGTGGAGCTCGTGCGCACCCTCGACGCCGAGCTCGCGGCAGATACCGTCCACGAGCCGCAGAGAGGCAGGGCACCCCTCGTGGTGCACCTGCCGCGCTCCGGCGAAACTCCGCTGGAACTGCGGGTGCACGGTCTCGCCGATCACGGCACGCGCGGCGGCTGGCCCGCCGGCCTCCGCGCGGCGGGGGCGGTGCTGTGGCTGCACGGCGGCGGAATGATGCTCGGGAGCGCGGCGGGCGACGATGCCCTCTGCGCCGCGCTCTCCCATGACCTCGGGGTGCCGGTGATCACGGCAGAATATCGGCTCAGTCCGGAGCACCGACACCCCGAGCCCCTCGACGACTGCTTCGCCGCACTGGTGTGGCTGGCGGAGCGTGCCGACAGAGTCGTGGTGGCGGGCGCCAGCGCGGGCGGTGGCCTCGCGGCGGGTCTGGCGCTGCTCGCCCGCGACCGCGGTGGGCCGAGCATCGCCGGGATGCAGCTGCTGTACCCGATGCTCGACGACCGTCCCGCACGGCGCCCCGACGACGCCCCCGTCTGGAACGCCAGGCTCGACGCACTCGCGTGGAGCGCCTATCTGGGCGGCCGCACGGCCGACGAGTACGCCGCACCGGCCCGCGCCACCTCCCTGGCCGGGCTCTCGCCGGCCTATCTCGACGTGGGCGACGCCGACCTCTTTCTGCGCGACGACCTCGATTTCGCCGACCGTCTGCGCGACGCGGGTGTGCCGGTGGAGGTGCACGTGCATCCGGGTGCCGTGCACGCCTTCGACTGGCTCGTGCCCGGCGCCCGCACGAGCCTCCTGGCCCGACGGCAGCGCCTCGCCTGGCTGCGCCGTCTCCTCGACACCGACGACGATCGCGTCGTCGACACCGACCTCGTCATCGACGACCACCCCACGAAAGGACGGCCCACACGATGACCGCTCCCCTCTCGCCCCTGACCGCCGAGAGCACCTCGGCCGTGACCGCGCCCTCCCGCGACTGGTGGGCAACCTCGCGCCGGCGCGTGTTCTACGATTCGCACACCCCCGACTGGAACGACCCGCACCAGAGGGGCGCCGCGGCCGACCCCGCCTTCCCCCTGCTGAGCGAGGTCGACCCCGAGAACGACCTGCAGCTGCTCGCCGACGCGGGGGTCGACTCCGTCGTGCTCTTCGCGAAGTGCCAGTACGGCAATGCCTACTACCCCACCACGATCGGGCATGCGCACTCGGCCCTGGCCGGGCGCGACCTGTTCGGCGAGCAGCTGCAGGCCGCACACCGCCGCGGGATGCGCGTGATCGCCTACTTCTCGAACATGTGGGACACCGCGACCGCGGGCGCTCATCCCGACTGGGCGCTCGTGCCCGCCGGCTCACGGGGCAGCACCGGCCGCTGGCCCGCCCTGTGCCTGCGCAGCGGCTACCGCCGCTACGCGCTCGACCAGGTGCGCGAGATCGCGAGCCGCTACCCGATCGACGCGCTGTGGAGCGACATCCTCACCGCCGGCCCCTGCGTCTGCACCCGCTGCGCCGCCGCGTTCGAGGCCGAGTACGGGCATCCACTGCCCGAAGGCCGCGACGACGCCGGCTGGCTCGACCTCGTGCACTTCTCGCAGCAGACGCTGTTCGACTACCTCGCCGAGCAGCGCGCGGTGCTGGCCGAGGTGCGGCCGGAGGCGGCGCTCATCCCGAACTTCTACGCCACCACCTTCGTCGACGCCGTGATCGGGCTCTCGACCGAGCATCTCGCGCTGGCCGACATCGGGTCGAGCGAGGGCTACACCGACTGGCACGGGCTCGGGTTTCCGAGCTTCGCCTCGAGCTACATCCGCGCCGGGGTGCTCGAGCGGCCGCACGAGGTGCTGGTGAGCCGGTTCGTGCACACCTGGGACTTCACGCTGCGCTCGGAGGCGCAGCTGCGGTTCGAGGCGTTCACCGTGGCCGCGCACGGCGCCGCCGTGTCGCTCGACGACCAGCCCTCCGCCACGGGCGCCGTCGAACCCGAGGTGTACCGGCGGCTCGGGCCCGTGTTCGAGCGCATCGCCGAGCGCGCGCCCTGGCTCGACGGCGCTGAACCGGTGCGCTACGCGGCGCTCTCGGTGAGCCAGCGCTCGCGTGACCTGGAGAGCCTGCTCGGCGCCCCCGAGAACCCGAGCATCGGCGAGCAGTCGGCCCAGTTCCCGCCGAGCGAGCCCCGCTCCTCGCCGAGCGACCTGGTGGCCGCGGTGACGGGCACGTACCGCGCCCTGGTGGAGTCGCACCTGCCCGTCACCCTGTTCGACGAGCGCGCGGGGTCGCTGGCCCGGCTCGACGGCCACCGGGTGGTGGTGCTCGCCGACGCCCTGAGCCTCGACGAGGAGGAGGCACAGGCCATCCGCGGGTTCGTGGCCGCCGGGGGCGGACTGCTCGTGACCGGCCCGACCGCCGTGCGCGATGCCACAGGGGATCTGCTCGAGTCGGGCGCCTCGCCGCTCGACGACGTGCTCGGCGTGCGCTTCGGCGCTCTCCGCCCGGCCACCTACCCCTACCTCTCCGCGGTCGACGACTCACTCGCCGCCGAGGTGGGGACGGTGCCCCTGCCCCACTACGGCCGGCTCGCCGAACTGCACGTGCTCGACCCCGACGCGCGTGTCCTCCTGACCGCCGTCGACCCGGTGCTCGAGACCGATGAGGAGCACTACTGGCACAACAACCAGCCCGCCGCCGGCCTCGGGCCTGCCCGGCCGGCCGTGGTGGAACGCCGCTTCGGCGCGGGGCGCGTGATCGTGTCGGCCGCCCGGCTCGGCAACAACCACGCGCGGCTCGGGCACGACGGGTACCGCAGGCTGCTCGACGCGCTCGTGCGACGGGCTGCCGGCCCGGGGGCGGATGCTCCGGTGCAGATCGAGGGCACCCACCGCAACACCGAGCTGGTGCTGCGCCGCCTGGGCACGAGCATCGTCGCCCACCTCATCACCGGAGGACCGGTGGCGCGGTTGTCGCTCTACGGCGCCGACCAGCCGGCCGCCGTCGAAGACGTGGCGAGCATCGGGCGGATGCGCCTCACGGCTCCCCGGGAGGCCCGCACCGCAGGGCGAGTGGTGGACGGGGTGCTCGTGCCGCTGCCCCTCGTCGACGGCGTGGTGGAGTTGACCGGGCTCGACGATTGGGAGACGGTGGTGTTCGAGGCGTGAGCGGGCCCACCGCAGCGCCACACCGCGGCGCCACCCCAGCGCACCGTCGCCGCACCACGTTCGAAGGAGAACCATGCTGAGCACCGTCCACCCCGTTCTGAGCGGCGATCTGCTGCTGCAGCTCGACCGGCTGGGCCACGGCGACGAACTCGTCGTCGTAGACGGCAACTACCCCGCCTACAGCTCGGGAGCCACGGTGGTGGAGCTGCCGGGCTGCGACGCCCCGACCGCAGTGGCGGCCATCCGGACGGTCATCCCGCTCGACCTCAGCGAAGGGCCCTCGGCGCTGCTCATGGCGGGAGCCGAGGGCGCACCCGAGCCCGTCGTGCATCCGGCTCTGCGGGGCGCCGCCGCCGCGCCCGAAGACCGCCTCGTGGCGCTCGAGCGCTTCGCCTTCTACGACCGCGCGCGCAACGCCCGCCTCGTGGTGCGCACGAGTGAGCAGCGCGTCTACGCCAACGTCATCCTGCGCAAGGGTGTCATCGTCACCCCGCCGAGCACCACCTTCGCCCCGGCCTGAGCCGGGCCGGGTCAGGCGCGAGGCCACTCCGCGAGGCCCTCGGCCGCAGCCGTGGTGGCGCGCAGGAAGTCGAGCACGAGCACGTCGGGATCGTCGGCGACTCGCACCGTCTCGACGGGCAGCAGGAACTCCCCGTACGCCTCGCTGAAGAACGACCCGTCGGGCACGGCAGCATCCGCATACCCCTCAGGCGCCGGATACGCGTAGGAGTAGAAGGCGCCCTCCGCGCCCCCACCGGGCCAGAACCCCGCGCTCGAGAGTTCGTGCGAGTAGCCCTCGTGCATCACGCTGTCGGGGCAGTTCGGTGCGCCACCGGGGTGCAGCGGGGCGGGGCGGCCCGAGAACCTCGTCACGGCGAGATCCATCGCGCCCCAGAAGTAGTGCACCGGGCTCGCCTTGCCCGTGAATTCCGAGCGGAAGCGGCGCAGCAGTCCGTCCGCCAGCACGAGCTGGCGGTAGAAGGCGTGCACCGCCTCCGGGTCGTAGGAGGCGTGCTGCGTGTCGTCGGGGAACGGGATGGCCACCTCGACCTCGTTGGGCACGGGCCGGATGCTCACCGAGACGCCGAGGCGGCGCAGCGCCGAGAAGACCTGGTCGTAGAACGAGGCGACCGAGAGCCCGGCCAGCGCGAAGGCCTCCTTGCCGCCCCAGCTCGTGCGCAGCACCAGGCGGTGCCCCACGAAGTCGAACTCGATGTCGAGCAGACCACCGTCGACCGGCACGGCACCGGTGCTGAGCCCGCGGGAGGTGACGTAGAGCGTGACGTGCCACCAATGGTTCACGGGCGGGCTCGCGACCAGACGGATCTTGCCCACGATCTGGGTGAACAGGTGCAGCGTCTCCCGGGTGGGCGTCCAGGAGTCGACGGGCAGGATGGGCCAGGAAGCAGTCATCGCAGCCAGTCTACGATCGGTAACATGCGTGAAATATAGAAGCGATTTCACGAAACGTAAAAGGTTTACGTTTGCCGAGGTCCCGCGATCACGATGGAGGTCTCATGACAATCACCCGCACCACCTCACCCACTCGCTCCCCCCGCCCCGCCCGCCGCATCCGCCGCCTCACCGCGGCCGCCACCGGCCTCGCCCTGGCCGCCGTGCTCGCCGCCTGCTCATCGAGCGCACCGGCAGCCACGTCGACCGCGAGCGCCGACGGCTTCGGAGACGCCGGCATCGCCCTCAGCTGGATCAAGAACTACGAGTTCGCCGGCTACTTCTACGCCGACCAGGACGGCGACTACACCGACAACGGCTTCGACTCGGTCGACATCATCGCCGGCGGCGGCACCACGAACTCGTGGGACAGCGTGCTCGCCGGCCAGGCCACGATCGGCCTCGCCTCCGACCTCACCGGGGTCACCGGTGCGATCGAGGACGGCGCCCCGCTGAAGATCATCGGCGCCCAGTTCGTGAAGAGCCCCGTGGGCTTCGTCTCGCTCGCGGGCAACCCGATCTCGTCGATCGACGACCTCGCCGGCAAGACCATCGGCGTCGACGCGGGCGGCAAGCTCGCCGTCGAGGCCGTGCTGCGCGCCAACGACCTGCCCGAAGACACCGTCACCTTCGTGTCGGTGCCCAACGGCATCGACCCGCTCATGAACGGCGACGTCGACGCGCTCATCGGCTTCCTCACCAACTACCCGCTGGCCGTCGAGGCCGCGGGCGGCGACGCCGTCACGCTGAGCTTCTCCGACGCCGGCTACGCCCAGATGGGCGACGCGGTCGTGGTGTCGACGGATGCGCTCGAGAACGACCGCGAGGCCGTCAAGGCCCTCATGAAGTCGGTCATCGAGGGCTGGAACACCGCCCTCACCGACGGCCCGCAGGGCATCGCCGACATCGCCATGGAGTACGGCGGCTCGGAGAACGACCTCGACCCGGCCCTGCAGCTGAGCTCGGCGACGGTGCTGCCGTCGTTCATGCTCACCGACGAGACCGTCGCGAACGGCATCTTCACCATCTCGTCCGACCTCGCCGACCAGGCCGTGAGCTCGCTCGCCGCCGCCGGCATCGACACCAGCGCCGACTCGCTGTTCGACCTCTCGCTGCTGCAGGAGGTCTACGACGAGAACCCCGAGCTCATCCCGGGCTTCGAGGTTCCGCAGCAGTAGTCCGCCGCAACCGTGACAGGATGCGGGGGTCGCCCCTCGTAGGCGACCCCCGCATCCGGCACCACCCGATCCACCTCGCACCACCGCACCGCCCGATCCACCGCACGTCCACCCAGGAGCATCCGATGCAGACACGCCGCAGCGCACTCGCGCCCGCCCTGCTGGGCCTCGGCGGACTCCTCGTCATCCTCGTCGTCTGGCAGCTCGTGGCCGTGTTCGCCTTCACCCGGCCCAACGGCAGCTACGGCGCCGTGCCCCCTCCCCTCGCCGCCTTCGAGCGGGTCGCCGCCGACCTGGTCGACCCCGCCTACTGGGCCGGCATCGGAGCCACCGCCGGCGCGGCCCTCACCGGCTACCTCATCGCCATCGCCGTGGCGCTCGCCCTCGGTGTGCTCGTGCTCCTGCTGCCCCGGCTCGAGGCCTTCGCCACCCAGCTCGGCGTCGTGGCCGCCTGCGTGCCCGTTGCCGCCATCAGCCCCATCGTGGTGCTGCTCTCCCCTCCTGGCAGCCGCGCCGTGAGTGTGGTGCTGGCCCTGCTCGCCGTGGAGTTCCCCATGATCATCGGCGTGCTGCTCGGTCTCCGGGCCACCACGCCCGGCCAGCTCGACCTCGTGCACGCCTACGGCGGCGGCACCCTCACGGCCATCCGCAAAGTGCGCATCATCGCCGCCATCCCGGCCCTCCTCTCGGCGCTCAAGATCGGCGCGCCCGCCGCCTTCCTCGGCGCCATGACGGGAGAGTTCTTCGCCGTCGGCGTCGACTCCGGCGCCGGGCGCCTGCTCATCTCGCAGCAGTACGCCGGCGACTTCGTGGGCATGTGGGCGATCGCCATCCTGGCCACCGCGGTCTCGGCCCTCGGCTACGGTGTGATCGCCCTGGCCGCGCGCTGGCTCGCACCGTGGACCGCCCACAGCAGCACGGGAGGCCTCCGATGAGCGCGCGCCGACTCCCCCGCTGGGCCGTGACCCTGCTCACCACCCTCGTCACCCTGGTGGTGCTGCTGGCCGGCTGGCAGCTCGCCATCACCCTCACCGATGTGAGCCCCTACCTCACCAAGACCCCCCTCGACGTGTGGAACTACCTGTTCGTCGACGGAGCCTTCGACCCCGCCTCCGCGGCCGAGCGCCGGGCGGAACTGCTGCCGATGATCGGCGTCACCCTCTTCCACGCCGGTGTCGGCCTCGCCTTCGGGGTGTCGCTCGGCCTCGTGGGTGCGGTCGTCATGTCGGTGTCCCGCACGGTGCGGGCCACCTTCCTCCCGATCGCCCTCGTGCTGCAGACCGTGCCGCTCATCGCTATGGCGCCCGTCGTCTACGCCGTGTTCGGCTCGGGCGTGGTGACCGCAGCGGTCATCGCCGGTGTCGTCACCTTCTTCCCTCTGCTCATGAACGTCGGCGCCGGACTCGGTGCCGCCGGCGGCGACACCGTCGACCTGGTGCGCGCCTACGGCGGCGGCCGGCTCCGCCTGCTGTTCTCGGTGCAGCTGCCCTCGGCCCTGCCCTACCTGTTCGCGGGGCTCAAGATCGCGGCACCGGCCACCGTCTCGGCCGCCACGCTCTACGAGTTCCTGTTCTCGTTCGAGGGGCTCGGCGCCAACCTGCTCACGAGCAAGTCGTACTCCGACTACGGACTGCTCTGGACCCTGGTGGCCACCACCATCGCGCTCGCCCTCGCCGCCTACGGCCTCGTCGTGCTGCTCGAGCGGCTCGTGCTCGCCGGCCGCTTCCCCCCTGAATCCGCACTCGCCCGCCGAGGAGACTCCCGATGACCGACACCGGCGTTCAGCTGAGCGCACTCACCCGCAGCTTCACCTCCCGCGCGGGCACCGTGCAGGCGGTCTCCGACGTCGACCTCCAGACGCCGAAGGGCTCCTTCCTGTCACTGCTCGGTCCGAGCGGATGCGGCAAGTCGACGATCCTGCGCATCCTGGCCGGCCTCGACACCCCCACCAGCGGCGAGGCGACCGTGCACGGCCTGAGCCCCGCCGAGCTGCGCAAGGAGAAGTCGCTCGGCGTCGCCTTCCAAGACCACGCGCTGCTGCCCTGGCGGAGCGTGGAGAAGAACGTGCGCTTCCCCTTCGAGGTGGCCGGCGTGCCGGTCGACAAGGCCTGGGTGAGCGAGCTGCTCGGCCTCGTGGGCCTCGAGAGCTTCGCCGACGCGAAGCCGTGGCAGCTCTCCGGCGGCATGCGGCAGCGGGTGTCGATCGCCCGCGCCCTGGCGCTGCGCCCCAGCGTGCTCTTTCTCGACGAGCCCTTCGGAGCGCTCGACGACATGACCCGCCAGCGCCTCAACCTCGAACTGCAACGGCTCTGGATGGAGCAGGAGGCCACCACGGTGATGGTCACCCACGGCATCCAGGAGGCCGTCTTCCTCTCCGACTACGTGGCGGTGATGAGCCCGAGACCGGGCACCATCAAAGAGGTGATCGAGATCGATCTGCCGAGGCCGCGCACCATCGACCTCATGTCGACCCCCGAGTTCCACCACTACGTCGACCGGGCGACGCAGTTGCTGTTCCACTGACCGCCCTCCTTCGCCCCGAGACCGACCCGCTCCACCCCACGCTCCACCCCGAGCATCCGCTCAGAACCACGAAAGCAGGCACCACGATGGCCACCGCCTCCGCCCCCGACCTCCTCGCCGCCGAGCGCGCCGTGCGCGACTACATGGCCGCGATCGGCCTCGACGTCGACCACCCCACTCTGCTCGACACCCCGCGCCGCGTGGCCTACGCCGGCCTCGACCTCTACTCCGGCCTCGGCGGCGACCCCGCGAAGGCGCTGGGCGGCGGCGAACCGATCGAGGGCGTCTACCCCGGCCCCGTGTCGGTGAAGGACGTTCCGTACTCCTCCATCTGCGAGCACCACCTGCTGCCCTTCAAGGGCATCATCTCGGTGGCCTACCTGCCCGACCGCATGCTCGCGGGCATCGGCGACTTCGACGCCATGATCCGCGTGCTCGCCGCCCGACCGCAGATGCAGGAGCGGCTCGCCGACGAGATCGCCGAGACCGTGTCGAGCACCCTCGGCGCCAAGGGCGTGCTCGTGCACCTCACCGCCGAGCACGCCTGCATGTGGGCGCGCGGCGAGCGCACCGTGGGCGCCACCGCGCAGTCGCTGGCCTCGCGCGGCGTGTACGACGGCGGCGCCGACCGCGCCGAGGCACGCCTCCTGCTGGGGCTCTGAGATGGCGGCGTCGATGCGCTCGCCCGAGGTCGCGGGGCTGGCCGCCGCCGGCGGCGTCGCGGTGCTGCCCATCGGCGCCGTCGAACAGCACGGGCCCCACCTGCCGATCGACACCGACTCGGTGATCGCCACCGCGCTCGCCGAGCGCGCCGTCACACTCGCGGGCGGCATCGACGGGGCGCCGCCGCTGTGGCTGCTGCCCACCCTCTCCTACGGCCTCTCCCCCGAGCACGCGGGCCGGCCGGGCACGGTGTCGCTGTCGTCGACCACGCTGCTCGCGATCTGCCTCGACCTCGGCCGCGCGATCGCCGCCAGCGGCATCGCTACGCTGATCTTCGTGAACGCGCACGGCGGCAACCCCGATCTGCTACGGGTCGCCGCCCGCGACATCCGTGCCGACAGCGGAGTGACCACCTACGTGGTCCACGCGCCGGTGCTGCCGCTGCCCGACGGACTCGTCGCCGCCCAGCCGCGGCCCGAGCTCGACGTGCACGCCGGCTTCTACGAGACCAGCGTGATGCTGGCGCTCGACCCCGCATCCGTCCACCTGCCGTCGGCCGCGCCCGACGGGCTCGCCGTGGCCGGCGCGCTCGACGGGCTGTTGCACGTGTCGCTGTTCGGCGAGATCTCCCTCCCCTGGCACAGCGACGACCTCTCGGCCTCGGGGGTCATCGGCGACCCGACCGGTGCCTCGGCCGAGTGGGGGGCCAAGGCCCTCGCCGTGCAGGCGCAGAGCCTCGCCGAGGCGATCGTGGAGCTCGCCGGGTTCTCCTACCCCGCACCCGGCGGCGCGGCATGAGCCGCGTCTCCCCCGCCCGCCGCGTGCTCGTCGTCGGCGGCGCCGGCGGCATCGGCACCTCGATCGTGCAGCGCTTCGCCGAGGCCGGCGACGCGGTGGTCGTACTCGACCGCGCGCCGCTGCCCTCCGCGCTCGCTCCCGCCGTCGTCGCCGAGCTCGCCGTCGACATCGCCGACGCGGATGCCCTGATCGCCGCCGTCGGCGAGACCGAGTCGCTCCTCGGCGGGCTCGACGTGGTCGTGAACGCCGCGGGCATCCTGCGCATCACCCCGTTCGCCGAGACCACCCTCGAGGAGTGGGACCTCGTGCAGGCCGTCAACGCCCGCGCCGCCTTCGTGGTGGTGCGCGAGGCCGGCCGGCGGATGCTCGCGGCCGGCACGGCGGGGCGCATCGTGACAATCGCCTCGATGGCCGCGAAAGCCGGCGGCGTCGATGAAGCCGCCTACGCCGCATCCAAGGCCGCCGTGGTGGCGCTCACCCGGGTGGCCGCCCTGGAGTGGGGCCGCGCGGGCATCACCGTGAACTGCGTCTGCCCCGGCTACATCCCCACCGCGATGGGCGCCGACACCCGCACCGCCGACGACATCGCGCGGTGGGAGTCGCAGACCGCCGTGGGCCGGCTCGGCACGCCCGGCGACGTGGCCGGGGTGATCGCCTTCCTCGCCTCCGACGCTGCCGCGTACCTCACCGGCCAGGCGATCAACGTCACCGGCGGGATGGTGATGCACTGATGCCTTCGGACGGCCCTTCGCGCACTCCGACCCTCCAAGAGGTGGCGGCCGAGGCGGGCGTGAGCCTCGCGACGGCGAGCAACGCGCTCTCGGGCAACCGGGGCGTGAGCGCAGCCCTGCGCGAGCGCGTCGTCGAGGCCGCCCAGCGCATCGGCTACCCGCGCGGCGGGTCGGCCGCCCGGTCGCGCAAGACCGAGCGGGTGACGGTCGGCATCGTGCTGCCCGACGTGCGCAACCCCGCCTACGCCGAGCTCGCACACGCCTTCGAGCGCGAGGGCAAGCGGCGCGAGTGGTCGCTCGTGCTCGCGAGCTCCGACTACGAGCCCGAGAAGGAGCTCGAGGCCCTCGAGCGCCTCGTTCAGACCACCGACGGCGTGGTGGTCTCGCCCAGCCGGCCGCCACGGTCGGGGCTGCACCGGCTCACTGCGAGCCCCGTGCCGATCGTCACCTGCGACGAGCCGGCCGACTCCCCGCTCATCGGCGCCTCGGTGCGCACCGACAGCTTCGGGGGCGGCCGGGCCGCCGCCCACCACCTGGTCGACGCCGGAGGCACCCGCTTCGGGATGCTCGGCGGCGCCGGCTACCTCCCCTCCACCCAAGAGCGGCGCGAGGGCTTCCTCGCCGGGCTCCGCGACCGCGGTGTGCCCGACGAAGCCGTGCACGTGGTCGGCGACGTCTACGGCATGGACGGCGGGCAGTCGGCGATGTACGAGCTGCTCGAGCTCGACCCCACCGTCGACGCGGTGTTCGCGGTGAGCGACATGCACGCGGTCGGCGGGTTGTTCGAGGCCCAGCAGTCGGGGCGCAGCGTGCCGGGCGACCTGCTCATCTGCGGTTACGACGGCATCGGCTGGACCAGGCAGATCTCCCCCACCATCACCACCATCCGGCAGGACTGGGCGGCCATCGCCACCCGCGCCACCGACTACCTCGCGGCCATGATGAACGGTGGCGAGGGCGGCCGCGCCACCCTGCCCGTCGAGCTCGTCGTCGGCGAGTCCACGCGGCGCTGAAGCCCTGCGGCCAGCTGACCGGATGTGCCCTGTACGCGGGGCGTGGTGGGCGATATGCTCGCGCTCACGGCGTGGTGGAAGACGGTCATGACGCCGATCATCCGTGCTCCACCGACGACCGGAGGTCGACCTGTGTCCGATTCCCAGCAGCCTGTGCTCGACAGCACCGCCCTCGACAGCCCCGAGGCCGAACGGAGGTTCCCCCGCCGGCTGCTCTTCGCGGGCGCCGCCGCAGGCGTGGCGGCCACCGCCGCCGCGGTCGGTTCCGCCGAGCCCGCCGCGGCCGCGTCGGCGACGACACCGTGGATGCTCGGGGGGAACTCCGGCGTGACCACGAACAACTTCATCGGCCCCACCACATCGGGAGCCGCCCTCATCTTCAAGACGAAGGCGAACACCAGCTCCGACGTCAACGAGAAGATGCGTCTCAGCCCGCAGGGGCGGCTGGGGCTCGGAGTGACCGCGCCGGCCGCCCGCGTCGACGCGATCAGCAGCAGCATCGGCGTGCAGGGGGTCTGCTCCGCGTCGGCCTCCGCCGGCCGCGGAGTCGTCGGTTCAGCCCCGGGCGGTTACGGCGTCGAGGGCAAGTCGACGAACAACGTCGGTGTCAATGCAACAGGCGGATACGCGGGCGTCACGGCCAAGGGCACGACCTATGGGGTGCTCGCTTCGACGAACGGCTCCGGAATCTCGGGTTACTTCACCTCGGCCAGCATCGGAGCCCTCGGCAGCGGCACCACCTACGGCGTCTACGGCAGCAGCAGCAGCGTGGGCGTCTATGGATACGGGATGACCAACGGCGTCTACGGGAACAACCCGAACACCACCGGCACAGCTGTCTACGGCAGGGGCGGTCAATACGGTGTCGCAGGTGCCGACGGCAGCACAGCCGGCGTGCGCGGCGACTCCGGGTACGTCGGAGTGTGGGGGCAGGCCACGACCTACGGCACCTACGGCCTGGCCACGGGCACCAGCGGCCAGAACTACGGTCTCTTCGGCGAGACGCGCAGTCCCGACGGCTACGCCGTCTACGCCAACGGACGCATGCACGTGCAGGGCACCCTCTCCAAGAGCGCCGGCTCGTTCAGGATCGACCACCCCCAAGACCCGCAGAACAAATGGCTCTCCCACTCCTTCGTCGAGTCCCCCGACATGATGAACGTCTACAACGGCAACGTCACCACGGATGCGAAGGGCAAGGCCACCGTCACCCTCCCCGGCTACTTCGAAGCGCTCAACCGCGACTTCCGCTACCAGCTCACCGTTCTCGGCCAGTTCGCCCAGGCGATGATCTCGAAGAAGATCGCCAAGAACTCCTTCGAGATCGCCACCGACAAACCAGGGGTCGAGGTCTCCTGGCAGGTCACGGGCATCCGCCAGGATTCGTACGCGACCGCGAACCCGATCGTGGTGGAGCAGGACAAGACCGCCGCCGAGAAGGGAACGACCGTCTCCAACGCCCGCGGCACCGCGGCCGCCGCGCCGTTCAGCCCGCCGACCGCCGACGAGCTGCAGCTCCCGCCCGAACCGCAGCCGGTGCCGGCCCCCACCCCGCGGCCCACCGTGAAGTCGGCGCCCACGACCGCGCCCTGACGCTCGGCCCAGGCGTGACACGGTTCACCCGTCGAGGTACCCGTCCGCGGTCGCGACCCGGTTGAGGTCGATCTTCGTGCGCACGGGTCGCCCCGCCGACACGTACTTGAGCTTGACCCGCTCGATGTACTGCTTCGCCGTGTCGCGCTTCACACCGATCGCGCTCGCCACAGCGTCGAGGGTGAGTCCGGAGGCGTAGAGCACCAGTGCGCGCTCCTCCTGCACGCTGAGCTTGGGCCGCGCCGCATCTGCGGCGATGACCGCGGCGAGCTCCGAACTCATCCAGTGGCCGTCATGCAGCACCTCGTCGACGGCGGCGAGGATGTCGTCTTCACTGTCGCGCTTTCCCACGATGGCGCCGACGCCGGCCTGGAGCACCTGGCGCACCAGGGGCGGCGAGACCAGGGCCGAGAGCACCACGACCCGGAGCCCGTCGTCGATCAGTTCACCGAGCCGGACGGGGTCGACGCTCGGCCCGCGCTCCACCATGAGATCGAGCACCAGCAGGTCGGGCCGGTCGTCGGCCGCCGCGCCCGCCAGCCAGTCGATGAACTCGGGCATCGACTCCGCACTGTGCACCACGCGCATCAGCTCGCCGTCGCCGAGGAGCTCCTCGGTGCGCCGCCGCTGCAGCAGATGATCTTCGACGATGGCGATGCGCCACGCCCTCCCCGACTCCGTCACGCCGTCCACCCTCTCACGACGAAGGCTGTCCCCGCCGCATCGGGATGGGGTGCCGACGGCGGGAACAGCAGCCCTCGTCCGGCACGTCGTGGGGCCGAGTGCCGCGGGGCCTCCGGCTCACGATCGCCGGACTCCACGATCCTGGCGTATGCCGAGGACGGGCGCTGAGATCCGAACGGGGGTCAAACCCGGGTGGAATCCCATCTCGAACCGGACTCCTCGTCGTGCGACCTCGATCGCACGATCTCCAGCAGCGCCTGTTCCCCGAACTCGGTCGAACCGATGTTCCAACCGGCGCCTGCGGCGAACGCGGGCCGCGCCCGGGCAAGGTCGGAGGCGGGACCGACCACGGTGACTCTCGGCAGCCCTTCCACCTCGAACACGCCGACGACCAACGAGGCACCCGGCCCGGACCACTGCGCGATCTCCACGAGGAACCCGCCGAGCAGATCGGCGGAGGCCTCGTCGACGTCGAGGCCGCCGCCGCGGATGCTCACCCGCACCCTCCTCGAATGGGCCTCCCGCAGCATCCTCGCGTACCAGGCCCCGAGCCGGATCGTCGCCGGGTCGAGCAGCATCAGCTGGCGCAGGTAGGCCTCCTCGCGGCCGCAGAGCTGTTGCACCCCGCTCGATCCCGGGTCGAGCCTGCCGATGGCGAGCCCCCTGAGTACGTCGAGCGATGCGCTCAGTCCGGCCGCGCGCCAGCGGGCTCGGGAGACGTCGACCGCCTCGCGCATCACCGAGTCGCGCCGCATCGCCGAGACCTCGAGCGACTCGGCGTGCGCCCGGCGGCCGATGGTCGTGAGCCCCCGATAGAACAGGAACCACGCGACACCGATCAGCACCGGCACCGCACCGCCCACCACGACGATCGCGAGACCCATCAGCCCCTGGCCGCCCGCGACCATCGCCGCTCCGGCCGTGACCACGACGGTCACGACCAGGGCAGCGCACCCGAGTGCGAACGGGCGCGTCTGCCGGCTCAGCATGAGCAGGAGCACGAGCGGCACCGAGGGGCCGAGTGCCTGCCAGAGCCCCACATCGGCGGTGCCGAAGTCGGTGCCCGCGTAGCCGAGCAGGAACGCGGCCGGTGCCACGAGCACCGAGAGCGCGATGAGCACGGGCACCGCGGGCCTGAAACGGGCCAGGCCCACTACCAGAAGGGTGAGCACGAGGACGATCGCGAGCATCGCGGTCGTGCCGGAGGGGGCGACCGGGTCGTCTGCCAGCCGGAGGAGCACTCCCACGGCGACCACCCCGAACGACCACGACAGACCCGCCCGGCGCCGGATGGCCTCGACCGCGCGATCGACGTCGTCGACCGCGGTGTCGGCCGCTCCGCCGTCGGCGCCGAGAGGGCAGGTCATGGTGACGCGGGTGCCCCGCCCCGGCTCGCTGTCGATGGCGACGCGCACCCCGGCGTCGGCGAGCCTCCCCACCACCGACTCGGCCAAGCCGTGCCCCGGCCTCAGCCGTCCGTCGAAGCCCGACCCCTCATCCGACACTGTCACCTCGAGCGCAGCACCGTCGACGGTCACCTCGATGGCAGCGGCCCGGGCGCCGGAGTGCCGCTCGACGTTCTGCAGCAGCTCCAGCGTAGCCCGCGCGATCGCTTCGCGGGTGCCGAGCGGCACGGAGGCGGCGACGTACTCGAGCTCGTCGTCGCCCGGTCCACGCCTGGTCACAAGGAGTGGGTGGCCCGGCAGCGAGCCGGGCAACGACCAGCCGCGCGGTGCCGCGTCGTCTCCGCGCATCACCGATTCGAGCGCCTCGACATCACTCGCGCATCGCCGCCGAACCTCGTCGGCGTCGCGCACGGCGGCACCGCCGGCGGCGATCGCGCCGAGCGTGTTGACGGCGGTGTCGTGCAGGGTGCGCGCGTTCTCGGAGGTCGCCCGCCGGGCGGCCTCCGAGGCGGCGGCCTCCGCCACGGAGGCCTCCGCCTCCTGCGCGGTCTCGTCGATGCCGGCGGCGAACGCGCGCAACGCCCGCAACGCCACCTTGGCGACCAGCAGGATCGCTGCAGGGGTCACCGTCACCGCCACGATCAGGGAGATCGGCCACCCGGGGTGCGAGAGCAGCAGCACCGTCGGCATGCCGACCGTGGCCGCAAGGCAGACGACGGTGCCCAGCCTCCCGAGCAGGAACGCGGAGGCGATGAGGGCGAAATCCCAGGTCCATGCCGAAGCCAGGGCGAGAACGCCGTCGGCGCTGGCGGCGAGCACCCAGTCGGCGGCGGCGACGACGAAGGGGGCGAGTACCGGGAGGGTCGGAGGTACACGGCCGAGGAGCGCACCCAGCATGCCCGCCGCGACCAGCACGTGCAGCACGGCCACCACGATCGCCGGCGTGGCGTCACGATGATCGCCGACCACGATGACCACCGGCATCAAGAGGTTCCACACCAGGCACACCAGAAGGATGGCGCGCTGCAGCGCCCGCTCCAGGCTCCTGCGCGCCCAGCCCTGCTCGTCCACGGCAGCAGTCTGGCACGAGGCAGCGGAACAGCCGAAATGACCCCCGAACGGTGAACACCACCGGCTCATCACCGTCAATACGATCTGGGCACCGCAGAGATTCCCAGGGGGACACCATGACCGAGACCGACGCGAATGCGCCCACGCTGCCCGTGTCAGGAGGCATCGAACGACGTACCGTCCTCACCGTCGGCGCGTGGTCGGTGCCGGTCCTCGCGATGGCGGTGGCGGCACCCTCTGCAGCTGCGTCGACCGTCCCCGACTGCCGATTCGACGTCGTGCTCACGCCGTCCAGCACACCGTCCAACCCTCTCATCCTCCAGGCGACGAGCTCG
Source organism: Herbiconiux moechotypicola (assembly GCF_024979255.1). Classification (GTDB taxonomy): domain Bacteria; phylum Actinomycetota; class Actinomycetes; order Actinomycetales; family Microbacteriaceae; genus Herbiconiux; species Herbiconiux moechotypicola. The sequence goes on along the minus strand of NZ_JANLCN010000004.1, from coordinate 106,118 downwards.
TTCAGCGGCCAGGTCTACACCGTCGTCATCACCTCGACGATCAGCGGGGACACGACGATCGGCGAGGACATCGATGGCAGCTACGTCACCCGCAATCTCGCCCAGGACGGCTCGGGCATCAACGGGTCGATCGCCGCGGACGGAAGCGCCGACTGGGTCTACAGCGGATTCGGTCCGAGCGGTGCGATCGTGCTCAACCAGCGCACCTCGACCGTGGTCGGCGACGACACCCTGCCCGTGGCCGGCACCGATCGGCAGACGCTCTCCTTCGCCTTCTACGACGGCAGCAACACCCTCATCCCGAACGTCGGCGACTTCTCGGTGACCGTGTTCGACATCTCCTCCGCCGCCGACGCGACTCCGACCGGCTGGAGGCAGAACTACTGGGATGCCGTGGGGTTCAGCGTGACCCCCACGGCCATCACCAACGTCAGCAGCCCGTACCCGCTGGGCGGTGCCGGCACGGGAACGCTCGCCGACCCGTACCACCGGATCGATGGATCCCAGCCGACCGTGGGCGATCCCGAGATCGAGGATCGCTTCGACTTCGGCAGCTTCCCCTCGGGCGGGGAACTGGTCTACACACAGTACGACGGCCGGCAGGGATGGCACTTCATCGCCATCTCAGGGCTGCAATTCACCGTCGCGGAGTGCCTGCCGTGACCACTCCGGTCAGCTCCTGAGCGCCGGAAGCTCCCTCGGCTTGCGCCTGGTGCTCGCACTCGAGGAGACCATCGTCATCGCGGGCGCCGACGGCCGAACCCGGGTGATCCCGCCGCGCGGCTCGCTCTGGCTCGCTCCCGGCGAAGCCGTCACGCTCCACTCGTCGAGCGGCACCGCTCACGGCGAAGCGCAGGTGCTGCTGGTCGACGTCACGGCCGCTCTCGGCGACCGCACCCCGCAGCTGGACTTCTCCGGGAACGCCGCCCCCGCGCATCCCTCGGCTCTCGCCACCCTGATCGGGGACTTCCTGCTCGAGCTGCTGGAGAGCGGTCAGGGCGACGAATCGGGGCGTCCCGAACTGCTCGTGAGCTGGATGGTCGAACTGCTCGCCGCTCAGCTTCAGTCGTCCGACGCCGCCTGAGTGATGCCCGCCGTCCGCGCTCAGGCGCCCTTCTTCTCGAGCGTGGCCTGCAGCCGGGCGATCTGCTCGCCGAGCGCCCGCACCTCGCGGCGGGTGGCCGCCCGCTCGTCCTCGTCGCGCTCCGCGACGCGCTCCACGATCCAGGAGGCGATCGTCGCCGTGACCACACCGAGCAGCGCGATGCCCGAGAGCATCAGCCCCACCGCGATGATGCGGCCCTCCGTGGTGACGGGGGTGTAGTCGCCGTAGCCGACCGTGGTGATGGTGACGAACGCCCACCACAGGGCGTCGCCGATGGTCACGATCGTCGCTCCCGGCGCATCCCGCTCGGTGTCGAGCACCGCGAGCGACGCCACGAACACGAGCAGCATCGACGCCCCCACCACGTAGACCACCACCCGGCCGCGGAACGCTGAGCCCGCCGTGCGGTTGAGGATGGTGAGGAGTGTCACCAGGCGCAGCAGCCTCAGCGGGCGCAGCATCGGCAGCACCACGATGAGCAGGTCGAGGATGTGGCGCCAGAACCAGTGCCAGCGCCGCTCGGCCAGCGCCAGGTTGACGAGGTAGTCGACCACGAAGACGAGCCAGGTGATCCAGATGACGGTGTCGAGGGCGCGTTCGGCCGGGCCCTCCAGCTCGCCGATGATCTCCCAGGCGTACGCCACCAGGAACACGAAGGCGATGATGGCCAGCGGCCACTCGGTGAGCTGCTTCCAGCGCGCTTGGGTCATGCGGGAATGCTACCGAGCGCGTGTTTCGGGCTCGGTGCGGACCGGTCGCTCGGACGTGCTCGGACGTGCTTAGAAGTCGAGGCCGGGACGGCGGGAGCCGAGGTAGGAGTCGACGACGGCGGCTCCGAGGTCGTCGAGCTCTGGCGCCACGACGGTGCCGTCGGCCCGGCGGGCCATCGAGTCGATGAAGCGGGCGAGGCCCGGGTCGTCGCCCAGCCGGAAGAAGGTCGTCTGAGCGCCCAGGCGCACCGAGTTGTCGAGCTCGCGCACCGCGTAGGCGATGGTGAGCGGATGCGGCGGGTAGTCGAAGAACACCTCGCCGCTGGACTCGAGATGGCTGGTGGGCTCCCCGTCGGTCACGATCAACAGCACCGGATGCGCGTTCGGGTGCTTGCGGAAGTGGCGATTGGCGAGCAGGAGGGCGTGGTGCAGGTTCGTGCCCTTGTCCCACTTCGCCTCGAGTCCCACCAGCTGGTCGATCTCCATCACCGAGGCCGAGCGGCCGAAGGCGATGAGCTGCAGGTCGTCGCCGCGGAACCGCGTCGAGATGAGCGTGTGCAGCGCGAGGGCCGTGCGCTTCATGGGCACCCAGCGACCGTCCATCGCCATCGAGAACGAGGTGTCGACGAGCAGGGCCACGGCGGCCTGGGTGCGTGCCTCGGTCTCCTGCACCTCGACGTCGGCGATGTTCAGGCGAAGGCCTGCGGATGCGGTGCCCGCGTCGAGCGGGCCGCTCGCGCCCGGCCTCTCGGCAGCTGTGCGGGTGAGGGCGTTCGTGATGGTGCGGGTCACATCCCACGGCTCCGTGTCGCCGAAGGCCCACTCGCGGGTCGAACCCGAGCGCTCTCCCGCCGCGCCCGCCTGTCGCAGGTCTCGCGCACCCTGCCGGCCCGACAGCCGCCGGGCCACATCGCGCAGCAGGGCCTTGCCGAGCTGACGCATCGCCTTCGGTGTGATCCTGAGCCGGCCGTCGGCACCGCGGCGCACCGTACCCGAATCGCGCAACGCCTTCTCGAGGCGCTGCAGGGTGCGCGCATCCGTCACCGCGTCGTCGCCGAGCTGACGGGCCAGCTTGTCGAGGTCGAGGTCGTCGAGACGCGAACCGCCGTACGACTGGGCGAGCTGATCGGTGAGGGCATCGAGGTCGGCGAGGTCTTGAAAGACGCCGGTGCCGTCGCCGAGGCCGACGCCCTCCTGGCCGTCCAGCTGCTCGCCGCCGCTCCAGTCCTCACTCGGGCGGAGGGCCTGCAGGGCGCCGTCGAGCTGGGCGAGCTGCTCCATGAGCTCGGGCGAGCCGAAGGCCTGCTGAGCCAGCGCGTCGAGTTCTCGGCGCTGCTCGGCGGTCATGGAGTTGCGCATCCGCTGGGCTGCAGCCGCGCGGCGGGCGAGCAGGTCGATGAGCTCGTCGACCGTCTCGGGCTGCTCGGGGAAGTGCTCGCCGTGCTCGGCCATGAAACGTTCGAACTGCTCACGGGTGTCGTCGCCGCGCGCGTGGGCGGCGAGGAGGGCGTTGAGATCGGCCATCATGGCGGTGATGGCGGCGCGGTCGTCGTCGGTGGCGTTCTCGAGGGCCTGCTTCATGCCGGCGAAGCGCTGGTCGAGGAGTTCCCGGCCGAGGAGGTCTTTGATGGCCTCGAAGTCGGCACGGGCCTCGGCGCTCTGCCAGCGGTAGCCGTTCAGCTCGCTCACCGCGGCGGCGGGCGAGTCGGGGAGGTTGTCGAGCTGCAGCTGGGCGAGGGCTCGGTCGCCGTCGTCCATCAGGGCATCGCGGGCGAGCTGCTTGCGCTCGGAGAGCACAGCGCGGTCGAGGAGCTTCTTCACCTCCTGGAGGGTGCCGTCGAGGTTGTGTCGCTGGGTGAGCTCGCGGCGGCGCTCGGCCACGCGGCGGGCGAGGTCGTCGAGGCCCGCCTGGTCGCGGCCTCCGCGGCGGAGGAACTCGCGGAGGGCCTGCTCGGCGGAGTAGCCCGCCATCACCTCGGCCCCGATGGCGTCGAGGGCCTCGGAGACGTCGACTGGAGGGGCGAGCGGGTCGGGCCCGTCGACGTAGCGGCCGTAGCGGGAGTCGCGCAGCCGGCGGTTGGCTCTAGCCATAGACCACCTCGCCGCCGCCGGACTCCTTGCTCACCTTGCGCGAGAGATAGAGGCCCTCCAGCGCGAGCTCGATCGCGCCGGCCCGCTCACCGTCGGTGCGGGCGCCGAGGCGCGCGGCGATGTCGTCGTAGAGCTCGGACTCGCCGAGCACGGGCAAGCCGGCGAGAAAGTCGCGGGCCGCCATCTGCTCGCCGGTGGTGACGAGGGCGCCGGCCTCGATCGCGTCGACGAGCAGTGAGAAGTCGATGCCGCGCAGGTGCTCGCGCACCGTCTGGGCGGTGGCGGTGCGCAGCAGGTGGTCGAGCACCTCCTCCTCACGGCCTTCCTCCCCCGACTCGAACTCGATCTTGCCGCCGAGCACCTCGACCGCGGTCTCGAGATCGACCGGGCGGGCCACGGCCTCGGGCTCGCCCTGGCGGGCGGCACGGTGCAGGGCCGCCGCCGCGATGGTCTCCGCACCAGCGATCGAGAAGCGGGCGCTCACGCCGCTGCGCTGGTCGACCGAGGGCGATTCGCGCAGGGCCCGGGTGAAGCGGGCGAGGATCTCGACCAGGTACTCGGGCACCTCGGCCACGAGCTCGGCCTCCTGTCGGATGACTGCGGTCTCGTCGGCGAGCTCGAGCGGGTAGTGGGTGCGGATCTCGGCGCCGAAGCGGTCTTTGAGCGGGGTGATGATGCGGCCGCGGTTCGTGTAGTCCTCGGGGTTGGCGCTGGCCACCACGAGCACGTCGAGGGGCAGGCGCAGCACGTAGCCGCGGATCTGGATGTCGCGCTCCTCCATCACGTTGAGCATCGCCACCTGGATGCGCTCGGCGAGGTCGGGCAGCTCGTTGATGGCGACGATGCCGCGGTGGCTGCGCGGGATGAGGCCGAAGTGGATGGTCTCGGGGTCTCCGAGGCTGCGGCCCTCGGCGACCTTCATCGGGTCGACGTCGCCGATGAGGTCGGCCACGCTGGTGTCGGGCGTGGCGAGTTTCTCGACGTAGCGCTCGTCGCGGCGGCGCCACTCGACTGGCAGGGCGTCGCCGAGCTCGGCGGCGCGGCGGATGCTGACGCTGGTGATGGGGTGGAACGGATGCTCGCCGAGCTCGGAGCCGGCGATGACCGGCGACCACTCATCGAGCAGACCCGCGAGTGTACGCAGCAAACGGGTCTTGCCTTGACCGCGCTCGCCGAGCAGCACGATGTCGTGGCCGGCGATGAGCGCGCGCTCCAGCTGCGGGATGACGGTGCCCTCGAAGCCGTGCAGCCCGGGCCACGGGTCGCGGCCCTCGCGCAGCGCTTGGAGCAGGTTGTCGCGGATCTCGGCCCGCAGGGACTTGTCTTCGTAGCCCGACGCGCGGAGCGCGCCGACCGTGTCGATGTTCGGCTGCATCACCCCAGCCACGCTACTCCCGCCCACCGACACCCCTGTCGCTCCCACCCGAATCCATCACCACCCCACAGCTCCCGCACACTCGTCAGGTGCCCCGCCGTCACGGACTCGGGAGGGGCGTCAGGGTGAGGGTGGCTGCGGTGCGGCTGGTGCGGGTGAGGATGAGGGTCTCGGGGGTGAGGCGGCGACGGGCGAGGGAGACGCGGCCTCGGAAGAGAGTAGGGTCGGCACGGAGGATGTGGCCGTCGGCCCACACCTGCGCGGCGGGTGAGGCGGCGGACACCCGCACCTCCACCTCCCACGACCGCCCGCGTGCCGCGACCTGGACGTCCACCACGGGCGCCGCAGAAGCGAGCGCGTCGCCATCCGGGTTGACACCTCCCGACGCGGGGCGTGCATCCGGGGCCACCGCCCCACCCGCATCCGGTGCCGTCGGGGTGTCGATCTGGTTCGAGGGGAGGGTGGGGGTGAGGAAGGCGGGCTGGCGGCGGTGGGTGGCCTGTTCGTAGGCCCAGGCGCGGTCGAGGAGGGTGTCGTCGCTGTGGGCGGGGCCGGCGAAGGTGAGGCCGACCGGCATCTGGGTGTCGCCCATGAACCCCATCGGCACCGTGACCGTCGGGATGCCGAGGTGCCGGATGACCCGGTTGCCGTTCGAGTACACGACACCGTTGCGCGACGCGGCCTCGAGGCTCTCGGGGCGGGTGAACAGGTCGACCCGTCCCACGTCGCCCGCTGCCGGGAAGGCGACGAGGTCGAGGCGCTCCGCACGCATCCACTCCTCGAAGTCCTCGCGACGGGCCTGCTCGAGGCCCCGCAGCAGATGCGCCAGCCCAGGCACCTCGTCGTAGTGCGCCGGCAGCCCCTGCTTCACGAGCTCGGCCAGGCGCTGCCAGTCGAAGCCGCCGCGGGCGCGGGTGATCCAGACGGGGACGGGGGCGTCGTCGAGCGGGAAGACCGTGTCGCCGTCGACGTCGGCCCAGGTGCTGAGCTCGGGGTCGGCGTTGTCGCGCAGGAACGCATCCAGCGCCATCGCCGTCACGGTGCCGCCCTCGAGCGCGCGGAAATCGGCCGGCACCAGCCCGCGGGCGGCGAGCCCGACGGCACCGGGCCTGTCCTCCTCGTAGTTCGACACGACCGGGAAGTCGACCTCCACCACCTCGGCACCGAGCGCACGCAGGTCATCGGCGGCGCGGTCCCAGAGCGCCCGCACGCTCGGGCGAATCGCGGGCGGGTCGAGCGGCACAGGGTCGTCACCGAGGTAGAGCCGCGGCACCCCGATGCGCACCCCGTCGAGCCGCTCGGGCCGAGGTCGGGCGATCGGATGCGCGAACACCTCTTCGGGCGCCGGCAACTCGACCGCACTCTGCATCCGCCAGATGTCGCCCGAGGTGTCGGGATCGGTGACGGCCAGCACGTCGAGCAGCCGCAGCAGATCCGAGACCGTGCGCGTGTGCGGCACCACCACGTCGCAGGTGGGGCGCAGCGGCCAGTTGCCCCGGATCGACAGCACCCCGCGCGACGGCGTGTACGCCACGAGACTGTTGTTCGACGCGGGCGCGCGCCCCGACGACACGGTCTCCTCGGCCATGCCGAACGCGCACAGGCTCGCCGCCGTGGCGGTGCCCGAACCGTTCGACGAGCCCGACCCCCAGGCCGCCGTCAGGTAGTCGGGGTGGTACGGGCTGCGCGCGTAATCGTAGAGCCCCGGCTGCATGCCGCCGGCGGCCATCGGCGGCATGTTCGTCTTGCCGAGCAGCACGGCACCCGCGGCGCGCAGCTGGGCGACGGATGCCGCGTCGTCGGTCGCGACCAGGCCCGCGAGCGCGGGGCTGCCGGAGGCGACGGTGAGGCCCTTCACCTTGTAGCTGTCCTTGACGGTGAACGGGATGCCCTCGAGCGCCCCGAGCTCCGCCTCGGTGCCGGCCTCGACCGCGCGCCGCCGTCGCTCGTCGCTCGCAGCCGCCTCGGCGAGGCAGTCGGGGTTCAGCACCGCGATGGCGTGCAGGCAGAGTCCGGTGCGGTCGTAGTAGGCGATGCGGTTGAGGTAGGCGCAGGTGAGCTCCACGCTCGTGACCTCACCGCTCGCGAGCGCCTCGAGCAGCTCGGCGATCCCCTTCTCCACCACGTCGAACCGGCTCATCGCATCCGCCCTTCCCTTTGGGACATTCTGCCCGCATCCGCCCGCCCTTCGGGCCGCTGGTGGCCGCTGGGCGGTACGGCTAGCGCTGGGCCAGGTATTCGTGCACGATCTCGTCGAAGTCGGCGGGGGCGCGGAGGCCGAGGGCGGCGGCGCGCGCGGTGGCGAAGCGGGCGGGCCACGAGGTGACGATGGCCTCGACGGCGGGGTCGGGCGCGAGGTCGACGAGGGTGCTGGGGAGCGCGGCGGATGCAGGTCCGGATGCGGCCTTGGATGCGCGGTCGAGGGCGGCGAGCATCGCGCGCGGGGTGGTGGTGAGGGCCGGGATGTTCACGGCGGTCGGGCTGCCCCAGGTGGCGTCGTCGACGGTGGCGGCGACCAGGAGTGCCCGCACAGCGGCGCTCGGCGAGGAGAGCGCCACCTCGGTGTCGAGGTCGACCGGGCAGACGGCGCGTTCGCCCGCGAGCGGCTCGCGGATGATGCCGGAGAGAAACGACGACGCGGCCGCGTTGGGCTTGCCGGGCCTCACGGAGATGGTCATGAGCCGCACGGTGCGGCCACGCAGGAAACCCTTGCGCGTGTAGTCGGCGACGAGCTGCTCGCCGATGAACTTCTGGATGCCGTAGCTCGATTGCGGGCGCGGCAGGGTCTGGTCGTCGACGACGGCGGGCAGACCGAACTCGGGGTCGGTGCCGTAGACCGCGAGCGAGCTCGAGAACACGACGACGGGCGGGACGCCCATGCTCCGGGCCCGCTCGAGCAGGGCCCTTGTGTCGTCGAGGTTGGTGCGCATCCCGAGGTCGAAGTCGGCTTCGGCGGCACCGCTGACGACGCCCGCGAGGTGGAACACGACGTCGACGGCGGGCAGCTGCCCGACCGTGTCGCCCAGCGCCCCGACGATCGGCCGCACCCGCGCATCGGCGGCGACGTCGGGCTGCGGTGCCGCGATGTCGAGGAGGAAGAGCTCGTCGAGCTCGCCGACCACGCCCTCACCCGCCAGCAGCTCGCGCGCCACGAGGGTGCCGATGAACCCCGCTCCTCCGGTGATCGCTGCCTTCATCGTGCTCCTTCGTCGCTCGGGTACCCTTCGATACTCTCACTCGCGCAGCAGTCCCATTTCCACGGCCACCTCACGCAGCGCATCCTCGCCCATCGCCCCGACCGACCACCACGCGTCGCTGAACAGCGCGATGGTCACGGCACCGGCCACCCCCGGCAGCCCCAGCACGAGGGCGGCGCGCGGGATCGGGTCGGGGAACCGGCCGATCATGACCGGCGTCCTCCCGATCGCAACCTCGACCTCCTCCACCCGGAACGACGCGAACGCCGCCACGCCTCCCGCGCGCCAGAACTCGAGCGCACCCTCCCGCACGCACACGACGGGCGAAGCGGGACCGGCCCAGCCGTCCGCATCCACGAGCTGCTGCACCGATCCGCCGCCGTCGGGGAAGACCCTGAAGGCCCGCACGCCGGTGCGCGCACCGATCACGGCCGCCTCCCGCTTGAAGAAGCCGAGGACCACCGCGCCCACGGCCACGAGGATCGCCACCGTCGACAAGATGGACACGAGCACACCGGCGGGTGTGCGTGTGCCGACCTCACCGGCTCCGGCCAGGACGACGACGATCGCCACGATCACGACCAGCACCGCGGCCGGGCCGCCGACGTACTTGAGCGTCATCACCCTCCCCCGAGAGCACGACCATGGAACATGATTCGTTTGGTGGAGCTAAGGGGATTCGAACCCCTGACCTTCTCATTGCGAACGAGACGCGCTACCAACTGCGCCATAGCCCCGCTGACGTCGAAACGACAACCTGAACAGTGTAGAGCCAAATCACCCCGAAGCGCCAATGCGCCCACCCGCGCCGCGTGCGGCCGCCGGGCGGGCGACCGGCCAACGACCGAGGAGGAGCACGGCGGCGCCCAGGGCGAGGCTGCCACCGATCGCGATCGGCAGGTCCATGAAGAACTCCATCACCGCGAACGGCGGCAGGAACGCCAGCACGGTCGCCACTGCCACCACCGCGGTCGGCGGCGTCGGTCCCACCTCCCGTGGCGCCTCCCACCGGCCCACGAGGAACGAGAGGCCGAACAGGGCCGCCATGACGAGCACGAACATCACCGGCCGCGTCCACCACCACGCCGCGCTCGCCGGCGCGGGACTCGCGAACGGGATGAGCAGCGCCACCCCCGAGAGCACCAGGATGACGGGCAAGTGCCAGAGGTAGATCGTCATGAGCCTCGACCCGACGAGGAACACGACGGCTCTGGCCGCGTGCGTCGCCATGAGACGCGCGAGCGCAGGGCGCATCAGCTTCAGGATGCACGCCTGGGCGATCGCGAGCGCCACCAGCGGCAGGGTGGGCGGGTTGAGGTTCGTGAGCATGTCGTCGGAGTAGGGGCCGAGCACGGTCAGCGGCACCAGCGTGAGGTATGCCCCCGCGGCTATGAGCAGCAGCACCCACCAGCGACGGCGGGCGAACCAGCCGTCGGCGTAGAAGAAGCCGAGCTGCTGCACCAGCAGCCAGACGAAGAAGAGGTTGGCGAGGCCGATCGCGTCGATGCCCGTCGAGTACCGCAGCGCATCCACCACCACGGCTCCGGCCAGGAGCACCACGAGCGTCGACCGCGGCGCCCTGCCGTGCCAGCGCACCATCAGCGGCACGAGCGCTTGGCACAGGGTGTACGCGGCGAGGAACCACAGCGGAGACGCCGCCCCCACCGCCGCGAGATCGACCAGCTGCGGGTCGATGCCGATGAGCCGCGCCCCGCCGATCACCACGGCGTAGAACACGAACAGAGGCAACGCAGGCTGCGCGAGCCGCAGCACCCGCGTGCGCACGTAGTCGGCACCGCTCCCGCCGCGCCGCACGAGGCTCCGCCACGCCGTGATCGACGCGAATCCGCCCACCACGAAGAACAGGGGCATGATCTGCCCCGCCCAGGTGACCGGAGCGAACCACCACTGCTCTTCGAGCGGTCTCGACACCGCGACCTGCCCGTCGGGCCCGAATCCGACTCCCACCATGAGCAGGTGGATGAGCACCACCAGCAGCACACAGAACACCCGCGCCAGGTCGAGCGTGAGATCGCGCTTCGACAGGTCGATCGACGCCGTCGTCGAGGTCGCGCTCATCTGCGTGTCAGGCCCGGCCCGTGGAGCTCAGCCGGCGCGGCGGCGGGCGAGGACGGTGTCGAGGTCGAACGAGGGCGCGGTGTCGTCGTCGAGGATTCCCATGGCCGCGAACCGCGACGGCGGCGCGGCGGGCGCGGGCGCGGGCGCTGGCGCCGGCTCCGGGTCGCGCAGCTCGGCGACGGTCTCGTGCTGCACGCGGAGTCGCTCACGCAGCGCGGCCTCTGCCTCGGCAGCGGCACGCAGAAGGTCTTCGTGATGGCCCGCGGCATCGGTCGTCGGCGTGGCTGCAGCCTCGACAGTGGCAGGCTCAGCGGCCGTGAAGGGCTCGTCTGAGGACTCCGACCCGAACGGTGCCATGGAGCCTCGCGAGAGATATGCCGGCCGGGGCATCGACACGGGAACCCAGCCGCTCGGCGCCTCGCCCTGCAGGGAAGCCTCCGTGATGGCCTCGGCACGATCGGCGGTCGCTGCGTGGTCCGCCGCGCCATCGTCCGTCTGCCACCCCGCGTCCGCCGGCGGGACGATGACGAACGTGCCGCTCCGCGCATCCGGAGCGGTCTCGAGAACGTGCGCCCCCGCGAACCCCTCGGGCAACGGCACCCGCAGGCGACGGCCGGCCCTGGCGAGCGTGGCGAGCATCACGACGCAGCCCACCGCCACCACACCCCCGACCGCGATCAGCAACCACGTGCCGTTGGACGCGAGCTGCACCCCTCCCAGCACGGCGACGACCACCGAGAGAGCGAGCACCACCGACGTGACGGCCCGCGAACGACGGATGCGGTCGGCCGCGACGATCGCGGCGGGCACGGCCTGGGCCGCGCGCTCGGCGGCCCGGTGCTTGAGGATGCGCTCCTGCTCGGCGATGCTGCGCGCGTTGGCCTCGACCCGCACCTCCTCGGGCACCTCGGCCGTCTCGGCCAGGATGCGGAGGGTCTGCTGCAGGCGCACGGCGTTGCGCTCGGTGGCGAGGTACTGCCGGCTGCGGAACCAGGAGGGCACGAGGTACACCAGCCAGAGCACGGCGGCGAGCGCGATGATGAAGCCGCCGCTCAGCCAGTCCGTGGTCATGCGTCTACGGTAGGGGCGGGCGAGCCGCCGACCCCCGAAGACGGGGCGCGTGTCGCTACCGCGTGACGGGGATCTGCCGCCTGGCCGCCTCACGGTCTTCGGCGGGCACGACTCCGGCACCCACGGGCACCCGCCCCTCTTGCCAGCGCCGCAGCACCCCCACGGGCAGCTCTTCGCGCACGAGCGCGAAGCAGAAGTGGTCGCGCCAGTCGCCGTTGATGTGGATGTAGCGCCGCCTCAACCCCTCGTAGCGGAAGCCGAGCTTCTCGACCACCCTGAGGCTCGGGCCGTTCTCGGGCCGGATGCAGATCTCGATGCGGTGCAGCCCCACCGAGAAGAAGCAGTAGTCGCTCGCCAGCGCCACGCCCGCGGGAGTGATGCCTTTGCCGGCGAAGCGCTCCGACACCCAGTACCCGATCGAGGCCGAGGCCACCGACCCGTAGCTGATCGACGAGACGTTGAGCTGCCCTGCCAGACGACCCTCGTGCTCCACGATGAACGGCAGGCCGAGGCCCGCCCTGGCGTTGGCCTGCAGCGACCGGATGCTCGCCCGCGTGTCGAAGGCCATCGGGCCCCCGGGGTTGGTGGCTTCCCAGGTGCGCAGCCACGACCTGTTCTCCATCAGCTCGCGCTCGAGCGGCTTCGCGTCGCGCACGCGGATGGGCCGGATGGCGACGGGGCCGTCGGAGAGGGTGGGTACGAACATTGCTCGAACACTACCGCCTCGTGGCCCCGTCGCGCTGCCGGGTGGCCGGGCTACTTCTCGGTGACGACGACCGTGAACTCGAGCGGCTGGATGCCGCCCTGCTCGTTGGTCATGGTGACCTCGGTCTCACCCACGGCGAGCGCCTCGACGCCGGGGTTGAGTTCGGCGCTGCCGCCGGTCTGCCCCTGCACGAAGCGGGCGACGGCGGTGTCGGCGACCTCGCCGGTGTAGCTGTCGGTGGCGAGGTCGCCGGTGTTGATGTTGAGCACCTGACCCACGATGAGGTCGACGGTCGCCCCCTGGAGGTCGTTCGCCTCCATGGTGACCGGAGTGATGACGTCTCCACCGATCGGGGTCTCCGAGGTGTTCGACGGGGTGGAGCTGCAGGCGCTGAGGACCACCACGAGGGCGGCGGCGGCGACGACGGGAAGAAGCTTCGGGAGTCTCATACCGTCAGTATTCCAGTGGCGGCATGCGCCCCGGGTCACAATCCGGCGACGAAGTCCTTCAGCCACGGACGGAGCGACGGACCCAGGTCGGAGCGGTCGCTGGCCAGCTGCAGGATCGCCTTGATGTAGTCGAGCTTGTCACCGGTGTCGTAGCGCCGGCCGCGGAACACCACGCCGTAGACGCCGCCCGCGATCGAGTCGTCGTCGGCGAGCGTGAGCAGCGCATCCGTCAGCTGGATCTCGCCGCCCTTGCCGGGAGGGGTGTTCTCGAGGATCTCGAACACCTCGGGCATGAGCACGTAGCGGCCGATGACGGCGAGGTTCGACGGGGCGGTGCCGGCGTCGGGCTTCTCGACGAGCCCGGTGACCTTCACCACGTCGTCTTCGTCGGTGGCCTCGACCGAGGCGACGCCGTAGAGGTGGGTCATCGACTCGGGCACCTCCATCAGCGCGATGACGGTGGCGGTGCGCGACTGCTGCACCTCGAGCATGCGCTTGAGCAGCGGGTCGCGGGAGTCGATGATGTCGTCGCCGAGCAGCACGGCGAAGGGTTCGTGGCCGACGTGCATCTTCGAGCGCAGCACCGCGTGGCCGAGGCCCAGCGGGTCGCCCTGGCGCACGTAGTGCATCTCGGCGAGCGCGGTCGACTCGTTGACGACCCGCAGCATGTCGCCCTTGCCCTTCTGCTCGAGCGTCGACTCCAGTTCGTACACCCGGTCGAAGTGGTTCTCGATGGCGGCTTTGTTGCGGCCGGTCACGACGAGAACGTCTTGCAGGCCGGCATCCACCGCCTCTTCTACCACGTACTGGATCGCCGGCTTGTCGACGACAGGCAGCATCTCCTTGGGCATGGCCTTCGTGGCAGGCAGGAAGCGTGTGCCGAGACCCGCGGCAGGAATGACGGCTTTGGTCAGTTGTGTCCCCATTCCATACACAGTAGCCAGATTCGCGGGCCGACGACGACCAGGCTCCGGCGTGAAACACTCCCGCAATCTCGGTCGACCTACAATGTCGGCATGGCAGCAGACGTCTCGTACGACAAGCGGGCGCTGCGCGCCGAACTCCGCGAGCGGCGACGCACCCGCCCCGCGCACGTGGTCGACACCGCGAACGAGGGCATCACGAAGCACCTCATCGAGCTGGCGACGCAGACGGATGCGCGCACCATCTCCTGCTACCTCTCCACCTCCTTCGAGCCGAACACCCGCCCCTTCCTCAACTGGGCACTCGCCGACGGGCGGAGGGTGCTGCTGCCCATCGCCCGCCAGGACGGCCTGCTCGACTGGGCGGAGGGCGACGGTGAGACCGAGACCGAGGGGCTCTACGGACTGCCGGAGCCCGTCGGCGGCATCCTCGGCCCGATCGCCATCAACGACGCCGACCTCATCATCATCCCGGCCTCGGCCGTCGACGAGCGGGGCACGCGGATGGGCTGGGGGCGGGGGTACTTCGACCGCACGCTGGGCTCGATGGAGAAGTGCCCGCCCGTGTACGCGGTGGTGTTCGACGACGAGGTGCTGCCCGAGGTGCCGCGCGAGGTGCACGACGCCCTGGTCGACGGTGCGGTCACGCCCACGCGCATCCTGCACTTCGGCCGGCGGTAGAATCTCTCCTCGTGCCCACCTACTCCTACCGCTGCACCGAGTGCGGCAACGCGTTCGACATCCAGCAGTCCTTCACCGACGACTCGCTCACCGAGTGCCCGTCGTGCGGTGGCGTGCTGCGCAAGGTGTTCAGCCCGGTGGGCGTGACGTTCAACGGCTCGGGGTTCTACCGCACCGACTCGCGGTCGAAGCCGGGCGGCGGCAGCTCGTCGGGCTCCTCGTCGTCGGGCGACTCCGGCGGCTCGGGCGGCTCGTCGTCGGCTGGTTCGAGCAGCTCGTCCCCCGCGCCCGCCTCGGCGCCGTCCTCCTCGTCGTCGGGGGCCACCCCCTAGGCTTGTTCGCATGCTGAAGGGATTCAAGGAGTTCATCCTCCGCGGAAACGTCATCGACCTCGCTGTCGCGGTGGTCATCGGCGCCGCGTTCACCGCCGTCGTCAACTCGATCGTCAACAGCGTGTTCAACCCGCTGATCGGCGCCATCTTCAAGGCCGACAGCCTCGACAACGCGGCCACCGTGGTGATCGGCGACGCCGAGATCAAGTTCGGGGCGGTGCTCGGGGCGCTCATACAGTTCCTGCTGGTGGCCGTGGTGGTCTACTTCGTGTTCGTACTGCCGATCAACCACCTCAAGAAGGCCGCGTTCTCGCTCAAGAAGACGCCCGCCGAGTCGATCGAGGAGGAGAAGGAGGAGCTGCCTCCCACCGAGACCGAGCTGCTCATCCAGATCCGCGACCTGCTCGCCGATCAGCGTGCCGAGGCCGCCGGCGAGCCACCCGCGTCGGACCACGTTCCGAAGCACTGAGTTCCGGGCCGCGTGCCCTCAGTCCGCCGTCTCGACGTGCCGCCTCACCAGTGGGGCGGCACGTCGCGTTTCAGGCGCTCGTCGTTCTCGCTGGGGCGCCCCGCTGCGCCCGAGGCTCCGGATGCGCGGGGCCGCCCGGCCGCGCCGCCCCAGGCAGCGTCCGTGTCCTCCGTCGCGCGCACGGGTGAGCCCTCCCCGGCCTGAGGGGTGGGGTCGCTGCCCGGCACCGCATCCGTCGACACCCGCCGCCGCCCGCTCTTCCGCACATCCACCCCGCCACCCTAACCCGCCCCGCGCCGCGCGCAACGCCTCGCCCAATGCACCAGATGGGTGGGCGTGGAAGACGACGCTCGGGCGCGCGACGACGCGGCGCGGGCCCACGACCCCGTCAGATGGAGATGGGGGCGGTCTCGACGAGGGAGAGGTTGGTCTCGCGCACGCCGATGACGCCGGCGATGCGGGTGGCGACGGCCTCCGGGTTGGCGAAGAGCTCGAACGAGTGCACCCGCAGGTAGTGCCAGCCGAGGCGGCGCAGCATGTCGGGGCGCAGCCGCAGCGACTCGCGGAGCGAGGTGGAGTGCACCACCGCATCCGTCTCGATGGCGATGGCGCGGCCGTCGTGCGAGGCCACCAGCGTGAGCTTGCCGCGGTGCTCGAAGGCCACCTCGAGTCCGCGAGCACCGAGGCGGCGCGCGAGGTCGATGAGCAGCGCGTCGCCGGGCGATGAGAAGGTGTCGGGCGTTGGACCCGCCTCGGCTTCCTGGAGGATCTGGCGGAGGGCGACCACACCGAAGTTCATGCGGTCCTCATCGATGTCGGCCGGTGTGAAGCAGCTCACGATGTCCATCGAGCGGCGAGCCCGCGTCATGCCCACCGCGAGCAGTCGCTCGCCCCCCGGCTTCGCGAGGCCACCGAGGTTGGTGAGCACACGCCCGTGCGCGGTCTTGCCGTAGCCGACCGAGAAGATGACGCGATCGCGGCTCTGCGCCACCGACTGCTCGAGGGTGGCCACCATGAACGGCTCGGCGCGCTCCTTGAGGATGAAGTCGGCGAGGTCGCTGCGCTTGGCGAACGCGGCGAGCACCGCCTGCTGCACCCGCACCGCGTGGCGGGGGGATGCGGTGATCACCATGAGCGACTCGCGCGGGTAGTGGATGGCGTGGTCGAGCACGAGCGCCACCACCTCGTCGACCTCGGCGTCGACGCTCTCCACCGCTCCGGTCTCCGAATCGGGCATGCCACCGCGGCCCTCGACGTAGTGCAGCGCCAGGCTGCCGTGGCCGAGGAAGGTGCCGGCCCAGGGCAGGGAGTCGATCTTGCCGCCGTAGAAGCGGTGGTTGACCAGCTCGGCGAGGTCTTCGCCGCCCGCGCGGTAGCTGCGGGTGAGCGAGAGCGTGGGCACGAGGTCGGCGAGGCGGGCGAGTGCCGAACCGCCGTGCAGCTCGTCGACCTCGAGGGCCTCCGCGCCGGGGCGGGCGCGCTGCTCGTCGACGGGGTGGATGCCGATGTCGAAACGCGATGGGGTCTGCGTGACGGGGTCGCCGAAGGCCACCACCTGGCGGCCCCTGCGGATGGCGCCCACGTTCTCGGCGAGCGTGGTGGCACCGGCGTCGACCAGCACGACGGCGTCGAAGGTGATGGCGTCGGTGATCTGCGGCACCTCGTAGGGCGAGGCGAGCCACACCGGGGCGAGCACCTTGCCGAGGTGCGGGGCCGCCTCGTGCAGGGTGAACGAGCTCACCGCATCCGATCGCAGCAGCGTCTTGAGCGCGGTCGCCTCTTCGGGGTGGTCGAGGATGCCGACGCTCCAGGTGTCGGCGAGCTGCCAGGCGAGCAGCTGTCCGTTCATCGACGCGTGGGCCTCGTCGACGAGCCTGAAGTCGCCCTCGAGGCGGTCGAGCACGCCGGTGTTGGCACCGAGCAGCGCGCGATCGTCGGCCAGCATGAGCTCGAGCACCGACTGCCACCAGGCGAGCTCGAGCTCGTCGGCCACGGCAGCCTCGGGCACGTGGCGGTTCGAGAGGTCGACCAGCAGCGGGTCGAGCGCGTGCTCGCGCAGCGAGTCGAGCAGGGCGGTGCGCTCCTGCAGGTTTGCGAGCACCTCGGAGTCGGCGGCGAGGCCCTCGAGCATCTGCTCGAGCTCCTCCACCGGGAGGGTCGCGAGCTGCTTCGAGGTGCCCACGAGACCGAGGGGCAGGTCGAGCAGGGCGAGGTCTTCGGTGACGCGCTGGAACGCGATCTGCACCTCGTTGATGCCGACCGGGATCTCCGGCGGGATGCCCGCGGCGGCGTAGCGGTACCAGAGGGTGCGCTGCTGCTGGATCCGGCGGAGCGCCTCGTTGATGTCGCCGATGTGCACCCCGGGGCGCACGTACTCCTTCGCCAGGGCCTTGAGCCGGCGTCGCGAGGTCGACGACATCTGCGGCGAGTCTCGGCGGGGCGAGGTGGCGGCGATGAGGTCGGTGAGCGAGCGGTCGAACACGACGGGGAGGAACTTGTCGAGCGTCTCGCGCAGGTCGGCGAGCAGCCGCAGGTAGGTGCCGAGCTCGGTGAGTGTGGAGAACGGCCGCATGCGGGTCTGGCCGATGAGCTCGTACGCGCCTTCGAGGAGGCCGGGCAGCTCGACCGAGTGCAGGCGCTTCGCGAGGCGGTGGGTGCGCTGGGCGTCGTCGCTCGACGAGAACTGGGCGCCGTACCAGGGCGAGTCGTCGGGCCCGTAGCGGAACTGGCCGAGCTCGGCGGCGCGGCTCATGGTCTTGGCGGCCTTGGCTCGGCCCGAGGCCAGCGACTCGAGCGCGGGCCGGTCGAGCCGGGCCGTGGTCGACGGCGGGCTGGGCAGCAGGGCGAGCCGGGCGAGCTCGCGCAGGGCGTCGAGCACCGAGACCTTGAGCGTGGGGTCGACCCGCGACATCGAGGTGCGGTAGTCGAGCAGCACGCTGCGCAGGCGCACCAGGGCCTCGTCGACGTCGGCCACCTGGGGCTGCGCGGCCTTCTCGTTGCGGCCGATCGACTGGATGAGGTCGCGGCGGAGCGTGCGCGGCGACACCGCGACGCCCGGCAGGCCCACGTCGGAGAGCCTGCGGTCGATGCCGCTCAGGCTGAGACGGCGGGGGCTCACCACGAGCACCCGCTTGTTCTGGGCGACGAGGGCGCCGATGGCGTTCACGATGGTCTGGGTGCCGCCGGTGCCTGGCAGGGTCTTCACCACGAGCGAGTTGCCGCCCGAGATCTGGGCGATCACGTTCTCCTGCTCGCCGTCGGCGTCGAGCAGCAGGGTGTCGGTGCCGGGCGCTCGCTTGTCTTGCGGCGAGGGGTCGACGGGGTGGTACCCGTCTTGCACGGCGCGGCGGGAGGTGAGGTTGCCCGCGAGGGCGTCGAGCACGGGATGCGCGAGGTCGGCCGCATCCTGAACCATCGCCCGCGACACGTCGGCGAAGGTCGACACCACGAGGCGCGGCTGCACCTGGAACCACGGCAGGTGCGAGGTGAGGCTGCGCAACCGGTCGATGACGGGTTGCGGCTTGAACACGCCGCCCTGGGCCGCGAGCGCGATGAGCGCCTGCTGGTCGACGGTGATGCCGAACTGGCGCTGCAGCTCGGCCACGAGCACGGGGTTCACGAAGGGCAGCCCGCGCAGCTTCAGCTCGAAGTCGCGGCCGTAGCGGCGCACCGAGATGGGGCGCAGCAGCACGGGCGCGCGGAACTGCTCGTCGATGCCGTCGGTGGTCACCCGCCACTCGGCGAGGCCGATCGCCAGGCGCACCGAGTCGATGCCGCGCACCGACCGCAGCTCGACGCCCTTGTCGGTGATGGCGCCTGCGGCGAGGCGGGCGCCGCGCAGGGCGAGCTCGTCGCGGATGAGGCTCGAGAGCAGGGTGGCGTTGCCCGTGATGAACTGCGCCAGGCCGCCGGGGTGGGTGGTGCTCAGCTCGATGCGCGACCGCGGGGAGTCGTCGAAGTGCAGCAGCGGAGACTCGCCGCCGAGGGTCGCGAGCTCGTCGCGCCAGCGCTCGCGGGCCGGTTCGACCAGACTCTCGGTGCTGTAGACCTGGCCGAGCGGAGAGCCGTCGGCGGGCTGCCCGGTGCGGCCCCAGGCCGCCTCGGCGGAGTCGGCCGCAGACGTCTGCTCGTCTGTCTCTCGTTTCTTATCGGCACGCCACACACCGCTACCGTACGGGCGACACGCCGTTTTGCGCGGAATTGCGCGCGAGTTTCGCGAAGTCGCGCCGCTCGGCGACGCGATGCGGCGTCAGCCGGGCGGTGCTGCGACGGGTCAGCCTGGTGGTGGAACCACCTCGCGCGGTGTGCCGCCGGTGACCCGCACCAGTTCGTCGAACGAGGTGGGGTAGACGGTGTGGGCGTGGCCGGCGGCGGCCCAGAGCTGCGGATGCGCGGCGAGCGCCACGTCGACGACGGTGCGGAGCGGCGCCGGGTGCCCGAGCGGTGCCACCCCGCCGATGACCTGGCCCGTGGCCTCTTTCACGACGGCGGCGGGGGCACGCGTGATGGTGCCGCCGAGCTCGGAGCCGAGCCAGTCGGTGTCGACGCGGTGGGCGCCGCTGGTGAGCACGAGCAGCGGCTCGCCGTCGAGCAGGAAGACGAGGGAGTTGGCGATCGCGCCCACCTCCACGCCGAGCGCGGCGGCGGCGAGGGCTGCGGTGGATGCGGCGTCGTCGAGCCAGACCACGTTCTCGGCCGCCGTGTGCGCGCCCGACGCGCGCAGCGCATCCTGAACCCGGTGCACCGCGGGGTGCTCACGATCGACCATGCCCCGACCCTATCGCCACGCCGGCGCGCATCCGGAGCCCTCAGCGCGCCGAGGGGCGCCAGGCGTGGCGACACGCGTGCGGATGGAATAATCGACGCCGCCCGGCGGCTGAGGAGAGGGTCATGACGCAGCTCTCGGTTCTCGATCTCATCCCCGTCCGCACCCGGCAGAGCTCGGGCGACGCCATCGCGGCGAGTCTGGCGCTCGTGCGCACCGCCGAGCGGCTCGGGTTCACGCGCTACTGGGTGGCGGAGCACCACAACATGCCGGCCGTGGCGTCGACCTCGCCCGCCACGCTCATCGCGCACTTCGCGGCGCAGACCTCGCGCATCCGTCTCGGGTCGGGCGGGGTGATGCTGCCGAATCACGCGCCGCTCTCGATCGCCGAGCAGTTCGCGCTGCTCGAGGCGATGCATCCGGGGCGCATCGACCTCGGGCTCGGGCGCGCGCCCGGGTCCGATCCCGTGACCGCGTACATGCTGCGCGGGCAGCGCAACCCCACCGATCCCGACCCGGCGGCGAACTTCCCCACCGACGTCGAGACCGTGGCAGCGCTGATCGGGGCCGACCGGGCGGCCGACGAGGTGCCGTTCGGGGCGGATGCGCAGCCCGGCGTGGCGCTCAACGTGCGGGCGCGCTCGTACGAACTGAAGTCGACGCCGTTCCTCACGAGCGCGCCGTCGCTGTGGCTGCTCGGGTCGAGCACCTACAGCGCGTCGCTCGCCGCGAAGCTGGGGCTGCCGTTCGTGTTCGCGAACCACTTCGGGCAGTCGGGCATCGACGAGGCGCTCGCCGTGTACCGCGGGTCGTTCGAGCCGTCGGCGGCGCTCGCCGAGCCGCGCACCTTCCTCACGCTCAACGTGTCGGTCGCGCCGACCGCCGAAGAGGCGCGCGAGGTGGCGCTGCCGCAGCTCATCACGATGGCGCGGCTGCGCACGGGTGGGGCGCTCGCGGCGCAGCTCACGGTGGAGGAGGCGGTGGCGACGCCGCTCACCGCGGTGGAGCAGGATGCGGTGCTCGAGCAGGAGCGCCGCTGGCTGATCGGCACGGCGGACGACGTCGCGTCGCGCATCCGGTCGGCCGCGGAGCGCTACGGGGTCGACGAGGTGATGCTGTCGCCGATCGGCGGCGGCCGCGACGCGGATGCGCTGACGGCGAGCCCGGCCCGGGAGCGCACGCTCGAGCTCGTCGCCGCCGAGTTCCCCGAGCTCGCCGCCTGACGCCGCACAGTGCGCCGCCGCGGTCAGCCACACTCCGCGTCGAGCCCTTCGCGGGCGTGTTCGCGTGCGTTGAGATGAACCTCGCGGGGTAGAGCCGCCTCTGAGGGCTGTTGGGCGTGACGTTCGTCTCAGCGAACGGCGGAAGCCACGGGCGCGTCAGACGGCGCCGGTGGTGCCGAGGAGGGAGCCGATGGCGAAGGTGACCGCGAGGGCGAGCGCCCCGCCGACGACGACGCGGAGGGTGGCGCGGCCGATGCGGGCGCCGCCGATCCACGCGCTGACGGAGCCGGTGAGCACGAGGGCGACGAGCACCACGGCGAAGGTCGCGATCACGCGGATTCCCGGCGGGAACAGCAGAATCGCCAGGAACGGCAGCAGCGCCCCGAGCGTGAAGGCCGCCGCCGAGGCGAACGCCGCCTGCCACGGGCTCGGCAGGTCGCGCTCGTCGATGTTGAGCTCGGCCGCGAGGTGGGCGGCGAGTGCGTCGTGCGCGGTGAGCTCGCGGGCCACGGTGAGCGCCGTCTCGGGGCTGAGACCGCGTTGCTCGTAGAGGCCGGCGAGCTCGGCGAGCTCCTCTTCGGGCATGGCTCGCAGCTCGCGCTTCTCTTTCGCGATGAGCGACTTCTGACTGTCGGACTGGCTGCTCACCGAGACGTACTCGCCGAGCGCCATCGAGATCGCGCCACCCACGAGCCCCGCCACCCCGGCCGCGAGGATGGGGGCCGTCGCATCGGTTGCGCCGGCGACACCCACGACGATCGCGGCCACCGACACGATGCCGTCGTTCGCGCCGAGCACGCCCGCCCGCAGCCAGTTCAGCCGTGATGCGAGGCCCTCGACGTGCGGCTCGTCGAGGTGACCGGATGCGCGCGGCTGGCTCATGCGACCAGTACAGCACACCCGGCACGTGCGCCGCGGGCAGCGCCACGGGCAGCGCCGCGGGCAGTGCGGGTCAGGCCGACGGGGTCGCCGTGGTGCGCGGCGAGTACGGGCCTACAGGGTCGTGGAAGTGGGGAGATGCGCGGCGCGCCAGCGCTGGGGCGAGGTGCCGGCGAGGCGGCGGAAGGTGTCGTGGTAGGCGCTGGAGGAGTGGAAGCCCGCGCGGCTGCCCACCTCGGCCGCCGGCAGGTCGGTGGTCACGAGCAGACGCTGGGCCTCGGCGGTGCGCAGCTGGGCGAGGTACTCGCCGATCGTCGATCCGAACACCTCTTTGAACGCCCTGGCCGCCCGGTTCGGATGCAGGTGCACCACCTCGGCCACCTGCTCCATCCGCACCCGGCGACCCGAGTTCTCCACCAGGAACGCCGCCATGCGTGCGGCGCGCCCCACCTCGCGCGACGACCTGGCCGACACGATCGCCGACTCCGCCCAGGTTCCCGACGCCGACCGGCACAGCAACGCCTCGATCTCGAGCGCCGCGGCACGCCGCGCCAGGGCGTCGCCGCCCGCGAGCTCCCGCGCCCACCCCGCGATGCGCACCTGCCCCGCGAGCGTCGGCGGCGGGCCCGACCCCGCACCCGGAGGCCCCACGAGCACCCCACCCGCACGCCCCGGCGCACCCCCCACCGCATCCGGACTCCCCACGAGTACCTCGCCCTCGAGCAGGCGCCGCTTCACGAGCTCGGGAACTCCCCACGACATGAACACCGCCAACGGCACCGTCACCCACGCCAGCGGCGCCCCCTCCCCCGCGTGCACGAGCCTGTGCGGCCGGGCCCCCCAGAACGCGCAAGGCGAACCGGCGGGCAGCGTGCTCATCCGCCCGCCCGTGCTGTAGACCAGCTCGCCCGCGCTGAGGTTGATCTCGATGTCGTTGTGCGCGTGCGGCACCGCCATGAGCTGCGGGATGCCCGCCCAGGCCGCCAGCCCGAAGCTCGCCCGGGCGGTGGCCGGCTCACCCCACACGGGTGGATTCCCGGAATCGTACGCCCGAAAGCGCGAATCGTGCCGCCGGCACGGCGCCTAGCGTCGGGGCAACGACACGGAAGGATCCACCATGAGCAGCACCACCGCATCCGTCGCCCGCCCCGGCACCGGGCTGCGCGACTACCACCTCACCGACGAGGAGGTGCGCCGCTTCGACGAGGAGGGCTACCTCATCCTGCGCCGCCGCGTCACCGGCGCCTTGCTCGAGCGGCTGCAGCGAGCATCCGAGCGCTGGATCGCCGACGGGCACGCGCTCGAGAACGAGAGCGACGGAGACGGCGACTACAACTTCGCCACGAGGCCGTCGGGGCGCGTGCTCTTCCGCATCAACTACGTGCACAACAAGGGTGAGGCGGCGTCGCTGGAACTGCTCGGGAGCCCCGAGATCCTCGGCATCGCGGAGAGTCTGGCCGGCCCCGACTTCGTGCCCACCTACGAGTCGCTCGTGTTCAAGAACACCGGCGACGGGGCGCCGATCGACTGGCACCAGGATGCGGTGCACCCGCGCACGAACCGCATCTTCAACATCGACGTGTACCTCGACGACAGCCGCAAGGGCGCGGGCTCGCTGCGGGTGGCACCCGGCTCGCAGAAGCAGGTGGTGGACGTGTGCCAGCTGCAGGAGGAATACGGCTGGGACGCGCCCGGCGTGGTGCAGACCGAGCTCGAGCCCGGCGACGTGCTCGTGCACGACGTGATGGTGGTGCACGGCTCGGAGGCGACGCTGGCGAACAAGCTGCGGCGCACGATCTACTACGAGTTCCGGGCGGCGTCGCAGATTCTGGCGGAGGGACCGTGGGATGCGGAGTTCATCGACCAGAGGCTGCGCCTGGTGGGGCTCGGGCTCGAGGAGTGGCGGGCGCAGAATCCGGATGCGCGGGGCTTCGAGTGGAACGTGGGCGAGGGCCTGCGGCCGGTCGCCTCGGGCGATCGCGAGGAGGAGTTGCGGGTGGCGCACGGCGTGCACAGCCCGGGGTCGTACTGCAGCGCGGGCAGCGTGGCGACGCGGCCGAACGGGCGGCCCGTCTAGGTCGCGATGGTGCCGCCGGATGCGCGGTGTGGTTGACGTCGATGGAGCCACGCTTTAGATTGTAAACCGGTTTACGAGCAATGAGGCGAGGGACATGGGGATGATCGAGGTCGCGACGGCGCACGGGGTGTTCACGGTGGATCCGGAGACGGGGCGAGCGGCGCTCCGGCCGGCGTCCGGTGACGAGGCGCCGATCTGGACGGGCACGATCCTCCCATCGCTCCACCTCCAGAGCGACCGGGGCCCGCTGGTGCGCCACGCGACCGCGACCGTGGCGCGGCGCGGCGAGGGCTCGGCCCACCTCGAGCTCTCCTTCGGCGACGCGGGCTCCGGTTCGGCGGTGCTGCGCTTCGGCTCAGCACCGGCCGGTGGCGCCGTGGGCCTTTCGGCCGGCGTCACGCCGGCCCCCGACACCACCACCGCGGTGGAGGGTGGGGTGGTCGACGGGGTGACGGGTGCCACCGAGGGCGCCGGGCCAGTAGAGGCCGGGGTGGTGGAGGCCGGGGTAACGGACGCCGCGGTGGTCGAGCTCGCCGAGCTGCGCATCGCGCTCGCGCCCGGGCTCGCGCTGCGCGACCTGTTCTTCGGGCTGAGCGCGCTCGACGACGCGGAGCGGCAGGGCGTGCCCGACCCCGACTACCCCGAGTGGCCCGACTGGCAGGCCGGCGCCTTCTGCGTGCCCGGCATCCGCCCCGCCCCCGCCACGGCGATCGCCCGCCGCTGGGATCTCGGCCAGGCCACCGTCGCCCTCGGCCAGTTCGGCCCCGCGCTCGGCGCCCCCTACGCGGCGGCCTTCCCTCGCCCGGTGTGGAGCGCCGGATTCGGCGACGACCGCGGCTGGCTCGTGGCCGGCCCGGGCGAGGTGCCGGATGCGGCGCTCACCCTCGATGTGCGCTCCACCTCCGGCGCCCTCCGCTGGCGCTACCGCGACGACCTCTGGGGCCCGCCCGCGCATCCGCGCACCTGGGCCGCGCCCCTACGGCTCACCTGGGGCCCGAACCCGGTGGACGCTTTCGCCCGCTTCTTCGCCACCTTCCCCGCCCGTCCCGAGCCGGCCCGGCCCGCGGGCGGCCTCTCGGCCATCAACACCTGGGGCGACTTCCGGCGCGGCGACTTCGACGTGCTCGCCACCGCGGCGACGGCGGCGGAACTCGGCGCGCAGGCGGTCGTGATCGACGACGGCTGGGAGAGCTTCGAGTCGTCGGGGCACGCCTCGAGCGACAACATCCCCGACCTCGACGCCGTGCGCGAGGGCGTGCACGCGGCCGGTCTCGAGATCGGCTTCTGGCAATCGGTCGGCTGGGTGCCCGACCCGGCGGGCATCGGCCTGAGTGACGACGACGTGCTCGCCGGCCGCGACGGCTCCCCCGCCCTCGGCAACTGGGGCATGGACCCGCGCGACCCGGTGCGCCACCACGTGCTCGACCCGAGCAGCCCGCGCGCCCGCGCCTATCTCGCCGACCGCATCCAGCGCATCGTGCGCGACCACCGGCCCGCTCTGCTGAAGCTCGACTTCGGCTACGGACTCCCCGGTCCCGACCAGGCCGCGCCCCGCGACCCCGAGTACCGCGGCGAGCGGATGGGCCACGCCCTCTACCGCATCGCGGCGGATGCGGCACGTGCGGCCGATCCGCACGTCGCGATCCAGCTCTACGGCATCCACCCGCTGCACACCGATGTCGCCGACGTGGTGGCGCTCGACGACATGGGCGACCACGGCGCGCATGACGAGGGACTCGGCCACCGCCGCTGGAGCGTGTGGGCGGCACTCGCCGGGCCGCGCGGCGTGGGCCTCAGCGGGTCGAGCGGATACTCCTGGGAGCAGGACCGCGACAGCGTGCTGGACTCCTTCGTGCTGGGCGGCGCGGGCATCGTGCTGCCGCTGCGCGATCCCGCGCATCCGCCCACCGAGCGCCAGTTGGCGCTGCGACGCGCCTCCTTCCGGTGGAGCCGGCCGACGGCGGCCTGGCATCCGCTCTTCCTCGACGGCCCGCTCGGCGCTCCCGAGGAGCAGCCGGAGGCCGGCACCTGGGCCCGGGTGGAGGACGGCGTGATCACCGCCGTCTGCCTGCGCTCCGCGCATCCGCACCTCGACGGGCACTCCCCCGACGGCACCACCGGCTTAGGCCTCGCCGACCTGCACCTGGCCGAGGCGCTGCAGGGCTGGGAGTTCGAGGGCGACTGGGCGGTGGTGGCGCTCGGCGCCCCTGGCGACGGCGGAGTCGGGCGCGCGCCCGTGGCCGTGATACCCGCCACCCCCGGCCGCATCTCGCTACCGGGGCGGGCGGATGCGTGCCAGACGCGGTGGGATGCGGAGGTCGGCACCGGCACCGACGGCCAGGCACCTGGGGCAGGCGCACCCGACGGCACCCTGCCCAGCAGCGGCGGCCGACGCGGCGAGGGCGCTGCCGGCGCCACCACCTCCGACGGCCCCCTCACGCTCGTGGCCGACGAGGCCGCGCTCGACGCCGGCCTGCAGGGCTGGACCCTCTACTGAACCGGTTTCCCACCGACGCTTTACACGATTCACCACCGGCGCTATTCTCTAGTAAACCGGTTTATCACACCACCCCTTCACAGCAGCAGCTGTCCACTCAGCAATGGAGATGAGATGAAGACTCGTGCTCGTGCAATCCTCTCGGTGACGGCGTTCGGCGCCGTCACCGCCCTGACCCTCACCGGCTGTTCCGGCGGCGGCGACTCCGCCTCCGACGCCGACACCATCACGATGCTCACCGCCGCGGCGGAAGGCACGCCCGGCGGAGACGTGCTCCGCTCGGTGATCGCCGACTTCGAGGCGGAGTCGGGCATCACCGTCGAACTGGAGGTGGGCGGCGAAGACGTGCCCCTCGTGTTCGAGACCGCCGCGGCGGCCGGCGAGGCCCCCGACATCGTGAACATCAACGCGGTGCGCAACCCGCTCACCTGGATCGACGCAGGCCTGGTCGTGCCCGTCACCGACTACCTCACCGACTGGGGCCTGGCCGACAGCGCCCTGCCCGCGGCGATCGAGGAGTGGACCCGCGACGACGGTCAGCTGCAGGGCTTCCCCTACGAGGGCTACCAGTGGCCGATCTGGTACAACACGGCACTCTTCGAGGAGGCCGGGGTCGAGATCCCCACCACCACTGACGAGCTCATCGCCGCCGCCGCCGAGCTCCGCGCCGCGGGCATCCAGCCCTTCGCCATCGGCGGCAACGACTGGAGCGGCCAGAAGCTGTTCCTGCAGATCGCGCAGAGCTACCTCGACGCCGACGCCGCCCGGGCGATCTTCTCCGAGGGCGGCTGGTGCGCCAGCGACGACGCGATGAAGGGCATCGAGCTCTTTACCGAACTGCGCGACGCGGGCGTGTTCGTCGACAACGCGGAGGGCCTCGAGGCCTCGAGCATGTCGGCGGCGTTCATGACGGGCGACGCCGCGATGATGAGCGCCGGCTCGTGGGAGCTGGGCAACGCCCCGGCCGAGCTCGCCGACTCCATTCAGTTCGGCGGCCTCGCCGTTCCGAGCGGCGGCGCCTTCGACGCCCCGACCGCCTACCAGGGCACGGCGAACGGCTTCTGGATCAGCACGAACGGCGCCGAGAAGATCGACGCGGTGCAGAAGTTCATCACCTACATGTACAGCCCCGAGGTCGCGGCCCAGTTCGTCGACCAGGCGCAGATCCTCACCGTCATCGACGTGCCCGCCGACCAGCTCGGCACCGAGGTGAGCCCGCTGCTGGCGCAGCTCACGAGCGAGCTGCCCACCGAGGTGGCGTACGCGCTGCAGCCCGACCGTTACGTGCCGGGCGACATCACCGAGCAGCAGATCCGTCAGACCGCCCTCGCCTTCGCACCGGGCACCAGCGCCGACTCGATCTGCGCCGGGCTCGACTCGATCTACGGATGAGCGGCAGCATGACCGCCGAGGCCTCCGCTCCAGCCTCCCCCGCCGCGCGCGGGGTGGGCGGGGGTGGGGGCCCCACCCGGCCCCCCGCATCCGCCTCGCGCTCGCGGCGCAGCCGCCGCGAGGGCCGTGACCCCGGACTGCTGGCCCTGCCGGCCTTCCTCTGGTTCCTGGTCTTCCTGGTCGGCCCGCTGATCAGTGTCTTCTACCTCAGCCTCACCGACGCCACCACGCTCATCGCCCCGATGGAGTTCTCGGGCTTCGGCAACTTCGTCGCGATGTTCACCGATCCGACCTTCTGGATCGCACTGCGCAACACCGCCGTCCAGGTGGTCGTGGTGGTGCCGCTCATGGTGGTGGGCGGCTTCATGATCGGCTATTACCTCATGCTGCGCCCGCCGCTCGCGGGGGTGCTGCGGGTACTGTTCTTCACCTCGGCGCTGCTGTCGGTCTCGGCGAAGGCGATGATCTTCTACGCCGTGCTGCAGCCCAACGGTCTGCTCAACCAGACCCTCGAGGCGGTCGGCCTCGGCTCCCTCACCACCACCTGGCTCGCCAACTCCGACACGGCGCTGCCGGTCATCATGGCGATCGACCTGTGGTCGGGCATCGGCTTCCTCGGCATTCTTTTCGCCGCCCAGCTCACGAGCGTCTCGGGCGAGGTGCTCGAGGCGGCGCGAATCGACGGATGCGGGCACTGGCGCACCATGTGGCACATCGCGTTCGGCATGGTGCGGGGCTTCGTGGGGGTCGTGGCGATGCTGCAGTTCCTGTGGACCCTGTTCCTCTCGGCCACCACGGTGCTGCTGCTCACGAAGGGCGGGCCGGGCACCTCGTCGACGACGCTGTCGTACCTGCTGTTCGCCAAGGCGTTCCAGCAGAACGACATCGGCTACAGCCAGGCGGTCGGCGTGGTGCTGTTCGTGGTGGGCGTCGGCGGGGCCGTCGCCATCCGCGCCGCCCTGAGGAGCCGGGCATGACCGGGTCGAGGGCGCTGTCGATCGGCACGCGAACCCTCTCCCACGTCGCGGTGTGGTTCTACGCCGCCCTGCTCCTGCTGCCCTTGTACTTCCTCGTGGTGTCGTCGCTCAAGGACAACACCGAGATCTACGCCGACGGCTTCGGCCTGCCGCCGAAATGGAGGTGGGAGAACTACGTCAACGCGTGGAACTACGTCGACCTGGGCCACGCGCTGTTCAACTCGGCCTACGTGACGGTGCTCTCCGAGATCCTCATCATCGTGCTCGCGGTGCCCGCGGCCTACGGCGTCGCCCGCTCGCGCGGGTGGATCGGCAAGCTGGTGGAGCGCTCGCTCACGCTCGGCTTCCTCATCCCGGGGTTCGCCGCGCTCGTGCCGACGGTGCTGCTGGCCATCGGCCTCGGCCTCTTCCGCACCCGCGAGTTCCTCATCCTCGACTACGTGGCGGGGGCGATGCCGCTCTCGGTCATCCTGCTGGCCCAGTACGTCCGGGCCCTCCCCCACGAGCTCGAGGAGAGCGCCCGGGTCGACGGGGCCAACCGGCTGCAGATCCTCTGGCGCATCTATCTGCCGCTCATCATGCCGGCGCTGGCCACCGTCATGCTGCTCAACTTCATCAACATCTGGAACGAGTACCTCATCGCGCTGGTGATCGGCGGGCCCTCCGTCGACATCCGCACCGCCCAGGTGGCCCTGCCGACCCTCGTCACCAACCAGGCGGCGCAGTTCGGCCTGCTCACCGCGGGCACCGTGATCGTGCTCATCCCCGTCTACCTCTGCTATCTCGCCCTGCGCAAGCGCATGGAGAACGCGCTCGTCTCCGGAGCGCTGAAAGGATGAACCACCGAATGGATCGGATCGACCGGCCCGCCCCTCACCTCTCCCCCGAGATCCTGCTCGGCGTCAACTACTGGTCACGTCGCGGCGGACCGTTCATGTGGCGCGACTACGACGACGACGTGGCCCGGGAGGAATTGCGCACCCTGCGGGCGCACGGGGTGACCCACACCCGGTCGTTCCTGTTCTGGCCCGACTTCCATCCCGGGCCCGAGGTGCTGGCCGAGCCGTTCGTGCAGGCCTATCTGCGGTTCCTCGACACCAGCGCCGAGGAGGGCGTGCCCACCATCCCCACCTTCCTCGTCGGCCACATGTCGGGCGAGGACTGGGACGTGCCGTGGCGCGAGGGCCGCGACCTCTACACCGACCCGTTCATGCTCGACCGGCAGGCCTGGTTCATCCGGAGCGTCACCGAGCGCCTCCACGCGCATCCGGCCGTCTGGGCCTGGCTGGTGTCGAACGAGTTCACGAACTACGCGGGGCCGGCGACCCCGGATGCGGTGCGCGGCTGGGCGGAGGTGTGCGTCGGTGCGATCCGCGAGGGCGGCGGCACGCAGCCGGTGTCGCTCGGCGACGGCGCGTGGACTCGTGAGCTCGGCGGGCGCGACAACGGTTTCCGCATCGCCCGGCAGCTCGACCTGGTCGACTTCATCGGCCCGCACAGCTACCCGATGGACGACGACCAGGTGCGCGTGCACGCCGCCGCCTCGCTGGTGTGCGAGTTCGCGCACTTCGGCAAGCCCGTGGTGCTGGAGGAGTTCGGCGTGCCCGACGCGCTCTCCTCCGACCGGGCCGCCGTGGAGCTCTACCGGCAGTCGCTGCACCTCTCGCTGCTGGCGGGCGCCACGGGGTGGATCCCCTGGAACAACACCGACTTCGACCTCTGGGACCAGCCGCCCTACGACCACCACCCGTTCGAGCTCGGCTTCGGGCTCACCCGCGCCGACGGCACGCCGAAGCCGCAACTGGAGGAGATCGCGCGCTTCCGCTCGGTGCTCGACGCGGTCGACTTCCCCGGCCTCGCCCGGGCGGCGACCGACACGATGATCGTGCTGCCCTCCTCCATCCACCTGCACCCGCGCATCTCGCCCGAGGAACGCCCCGTGATCGCGAAGGTCACGGGCCACGCCTACCTCGCGGCGCGGGCCGCGGGACTGGCCCCGGCGGTGGTGCGCGAGGAGTCGCTCGAGACGGCCGCACCGCTGGTGCTCGTGCCCTCGAACAAGCTGCTCACCGCCCCGACCGCGCGGCTGCTCGAGCGGTGGGCCGAGGCCGGCAGCACGGTCTACTACTCCTGGTTCAGCGGGGTGAGCGGCTCGCACCGCGGCTCGTGGTGGCCCGACGTGGCGGGGGTGGCGGGCATGCCGCACCTGCTGCGCTACGGCCTGCGCGAAGAGGTCGACGACGTGGTGGAGTGGCGCGTGGAGGTGCCGTTCGGGGGTCTCGCCGCGGGCGAGGTGCTGCGGTTCCCCGTGGCCGGCACGATCGAGGCGCGGCACATGCTGCCGCTCGACGATTCGGCGCTGCCCGAAGGCGTGCAGGTGATGGCACGGGATGCGCAGGGCCGGCCCGCGCTGGTGCGCCGCCGGCAGGGTGCGGGCTGGGTGTGGCTCGGCACGTACTCGGTGGAGTACTTCGGCTCGGCGCGGGCGCACGCGCACCGCGACGACGAGGTGCAGCGGCTCTACGCGGCGCTCGCGGCGGAGTCGGGATGCGCGCCCGAGATCGCGTCGGGCGACCCGCGGGTGGTGGTCGACCGGATGCGGCACCGCGACGGGCGGGAGTTCGTGTGGTTCGTGAACGTCTCGGGGTCGCCGGTGACGGTGGCGCCGGTGGTGCCCGAAGGGGCGGGGCTGGTGGCGCTCGCGGGCGGGGCGGAGGGTGCGCCCGGTGCGGCGGGCGCACCCGGGGCGGCGGATGCGGACGGCACGGCGGGTGCGGGCGATGCGCGTGCTGACGGTGCCGCGCTCGCGGCGATCGAGCTCGAGCCCTACGGGGTGCGGGTGGTGGAGCGCCGCACCACGAGCTGAGCGCCCACCGGCGTGGAGATGTGGGGCACCTCCTCTCCGCGCACCAGGGTGAGCAGCATCTGCGTGGCGCGGCGGCCCATCAGCTGGTAGTCGCAGTGCACGGTCGTGAGCGAGGGCACCACATAGTTCGACAGCGCGATGCCGTCGAACCCCGCCACCGCCACGTCGTCGGGCACGCTCAGCCCGGCCTCCGCGATGGCCGACATGCCCGCGATCGCCATCACGTCGCTGGCGTAGAAGATCGCGGTCGGGCGGTTCGGGGCCTCGAGCAGCTCGCGGGTGGCGCGCACGCTGCCCTCCGAGGTGAACTCCCCGTCGGCGAGGGGGCCGGGTTCGAGTCCGGCCTCCTCGAGGGTCTGGCGCCACAGGTCGATGCGGCGGCGGGCGTGCCGCAGCGACGGCGGCCCCGACACGTGCGCGATGGTGCGGTGCCCCGCGTCGATGAGGTGGCGCAACAGCTCGCGCACCTGGTCGGCGCTGCCCGTGCCCACGCTCGGGAGCGTGCACGTGCGGGGCGGGGTGCCGGCCACCACCGCAGGGGCCTCGAGGGCGCGCAACCACTCGAAGCGCGGGTCGTGGTGCCGCAGGTCGGTCACAAGGAACCCGTCGACGCGCCGCTCGCTGAACAGCCGCCGGTAGGCGTCGTGCTCGGCCCCGGCCTCGCTCACGAAGCGGATGACGGCCGACTGCCCCGCGGCGCTCAGCACCTGCTCGACCCCTGCGATGAACGCCGGGAAGAACGGGTCCGCCTCCAGCAGCTCGGGATTGCGCCGCAGCACCAGGCCCACCGCCTGCGAGGCCGCCCCGCTCACCGCGCGCGCGGCGGAGTTGGGCACCCAGTCGAGCTCCGCGGCGGCGGCCTGGATGCGCGCGATGGTGGGCGCGCTGATACCGGCCCCGCCGTTGAGGGCACGCGAGACCGCGCCCTTCGACACCCCGGCGAGGGCGGCGACGTCGGCGATGGTGGGGCGGCGGCGCGGTACGGATGCCATGCAGCAACCTTACGGAAAAGCGCTAAACCGGTCTACTTGGCATCGCCGGCGTGACGCGGCGTGTCGTGACGCGCCTCACGGTGCGCGGCGATGAACTCGCGATACCACCGTGCCGAGGCCTTCGGCGTGCGGTGCTGGTCGGCTTCGTCGACGGCGTGGAGCCCGAAGCGCTGCGAGTACCCGGCTGCCCACTCGAAGTTGTCCATGAGCGTCCACAGATAGTAGGCCCGCACGTCGCTGCCGTCGGCCACGGCGTCGGCGATCGCCTCGAGGAAACCGGCGACGTAGCGGATGCGCTCGGCGTCGTCGAGCGGAGCCGGCTCACCTCCGGGCACCGACTCGCCGAATCCGTTCTCCGTGATCTGCACGGGCCCGCGCCAGCCGTACTCCTCCCGCACCACGGCGAGCGCCTCACGCGCTGCTGCGGGGTAGAACTCCTGGCCGTTCGAGAGGTAGTTGCCTCCCGGATGCGGGTCGCCCGGCTGCCACCACACCGCCCCGGGACGGTCGGCACTCACGATCGAGCGGGAGTACACGTTCACGCCCACGAAGTCGATCGGCTCGAGCGGGGCCGGAGCCGCTTCGGCGTCGCTCAGTCCTGCGGCCGCCAGCTCGTCGACCATCGTTTCGGGGTACTCTCCGCGCAATGCGGCGTCGAGGAAGAACCGGAAGCTCGTCTCCTCCTCCCGGCGCGCCAGAGCGCGGTCGACCTCGCTGTCGGTCTCCGGATGCCGCGGCCACACGTCGACGGCGATCCCGATCTGGGCACCAGCGCTGACGGCAGTACCACCGACACCCGCGCCGCCACCTGGGCCGCCGGAACCCGCGCCGCCACCACCCGCGCGGGAGGCGCGGAACGCCTGCACCCCGCGGGCGTGCGCGCGCATCGCGTGGTGCATCGCCAGCCGGCCCAGGCGCGCATCCCGATGCCCCGGTGCGAAGAGGCCCATGCCGTAGCCCACCCACATCGAGATGGGCTCGTTGAGCGTGGCCCAGGTCGGCACGGTGTCACCGAAGGCCTCGAACGCGGCGGCCGCGTAGTCGCCGAACCACCCGGCGACGTCGGGGTTCGCCCAGCCGCCGCGGTCTTCGAGAGCCTGCGGCAGATCCCAGTGGTAGAGCGTGACGTGGGGTTCGATGCCGGCCTCGAGCAGGGAGTCGATCAGGCGGCGGTAGAAGTCGAACCCGGCGGGATTGCGGGCGCCGACCCCCTCGGGGAACAGCCGCGGCCAGCTGAGCGAGAAACGGTAGCCGCCGAGGCCGAGCTCGCGCATGGTCTGCACGTCGTCACGCCAGCGGTCGTAGTGGCCGGCGCCGCGGTCGCCGGGCACGTCGCGGTCGACGCGGCCGGGGGTGTTCGTGAAGGTGTCCCAAATGGAGGGACCCTTGCCGTCGCGGTGGGCGGCGCCCTCGATCTGGTAGGCGCTGGTGGCGACGCCGAAGCGGAACCCGGCCGGGAAGCGCGCCGCCAGGCGGTGGGGGTCGGCGGCGGTCATGCCCGCTCCTCCAGGGCTGCGACGCCCCAGGGCGCGAGGTGGACGGTGTCGGTCGTGGCTGACCCGTCGCCGGCGTGCCGCTGCTCGTCTGCGCCGAGCCGGTCGACGAACGCACCGCCGAGAGCGACGGCGACGGATGCGGCGGTGTGATTGAAGAGGAACCACGTGCGGCTGCCGTCGGCGCCCACCGCGCTCTGCACCTGCACCCCGGGCAGGCGATCGCCCCTCCAGCCGTCGCGGGCCGCCGGAGTGGCATCCGCCACCCACCGCGCCAGCCACTCGGCGAGCTCCACCGTGGGGAAGCCCGCGAGGTAGGTCACCCTGCCGGCCCCTCGCGCCACGGTCACCGCCGCCGGCGACGAACCGAACACCGAATCCGCCCAGGCGAGGATTTCAGCGCCCGACTCCACATCACCCCGCGCATCGGCGGGCACCGACAGCAGTTCCAGCAAGCCGGTGAGCTCGCCGAGAGGCACATCCGTCGGCTGCTCCGGCGAGTGCACGGGCGCAGCCGCGCGGAGCGACGTGAACTCGTCGACAGACCAGGCGCCGCCCACCAGCGCGGCCAGCGCATCCGTCGACCTGAAGCGGCCCTCGTCGTCGCAGACGAGCGACCGCGCCCCGATCACGAGGTGTCCACCGGCCTCGACGTAATTGCCGAGCCACTCGAGCGTCTCGTCACTCGCCACCGGCAGAGCCGGCACGGCGAGCACGGGCAGCTCCGCCGCCAGCTCCGCCGCGTCGAGCTGCGTCAGGTCGTGGTCGTGCAGCACCCGCTGCTGCGACCCCGCCCGCGAGAACCCGCCGTACCAGGTGTAGACCACGTCTTCGTAGGCATGACGGTCGGGTTCGCCCTGCAGGGCCGGTGCCCCGGGGGCCGAGGCGAGCGCCACCGGCGCCTGGAACTCCCACAGGCGGTGCGCATCCGTCGAGTAGAGCAACCCCACACGAGCCTCGGGAGCGAGCCCGGCCGTCCAGCCCTCGGCTTCGACCAGCTCGGCGCCGAGGCGCGCGATCTCGCGATAGGCGCGTCCGGGCACGAAGGTGTGGGGCAGCACGCCGTGCCACTGCGTCTCCCACGAGGCGTGCATGGTGTGCCAGTTCCAGTACGACACCAGGCGGGCACCGCGGGCGACGAACGACCACGCGAACAGCCGCCACTGCCCGTCGAGCGCCGGGAAGGTGTGCCACGCCGAGCCGACCGACTGCGCATTGGTCTCGGTGACGAGGAACGGTCCGCCCGTGATGCCCCGCGCCCGGTCGGCCCCGTAGAGCGCCGCCCAGTCGCCCGATGCCGGAAAACGCGGAGAGCCCGGCGCACCGTGCGCCGCAGCCTCCTGGGTGGCGAGGTAGAGGTTGGCGCCCGCCACCTCGACGGCCTCGCCGAGCAGCCTTTCGTCGACCGCGGCGCGATCGCGGTCGATGCAGGTCGTGATGAAGGTGCCCGGCGCGGCGTACTCGCTCACGATCGCGGTCTGCCACGCGATGTAGCCGGCCGTCGACTCGGCCTGGAAGCGGCGCCACGCCAGGTCGTACTGGGGCACGAGGTTGCCGTCGGGCCTCCACAACTCCTCGATGCGGGTGAGGCGGTGCGACCAGTGGGTGAGGTTCCAGGCGTCGTTCAGGTGCTCGACGTCGCCCACGTTCTCGAGCAGCCACTCCCGGAACCGCACGAACTCCCCGTCGTTGTAGAGCACGTGCTCGCCGGGCTCGTTGTCGACCTGGAACCCCACGATGGCCGGATGCGCGCCCACGTCGGTGAGCATCCGGCGGATGAGCCGCTCGGCGTAGCGGCGGAACACCGGGTGGTGCAGGTCGGCCTCCTGCCGGGCGCCCCACAGGATGCGCTCCCCGGTACGCCGCTCCCCCGCGATCTCGGGGTGGGCGAGCATGAGCCACGGCGGCACGGCGTAGGTGGGGGTGCCGAGCACCACGCGGATGCCGCGGGCGTGGGCGGCGTCGAGCACGGGCACGATCCAGGCGGTGTCGAACTCGCCGTCGCGGGGTTCCCAGGTGCTCCACACCGACTCTCCGATGCGGATGGTGCGGATGCCGGCGGCCACCATGAGGTCGAGGTCGGCGTCGAGCCTGTCCTCCTGGAGGTACTCGGGATAGTAGGCGACGCCGAGGGCCGCGGGCGGGAGGGACGAGGGCGAGAACGAGTGCACCTGGCCATTCTGTTGGTCTCAGGTAAACCGGTCAACCTCTTTTTGTAAACCGGTTCACCGATTCGGCGATTCGGCGCGCATCCGGCATCTCTCAGCGTCTCCGATCAGCGGGCCGCGCCCGCGCTCACCGCGTCGAGCCTCCGACTCAACAGGGCTGCAGCCGCGCCACCCCATCGCCGAGCGAGTTCGGCCCACCGAGCAGCGTCACCCGCGACACCCCCGCCGGCGAGAGACCCGCCAGCACCGACGACGGCAGGCAGTTCTGCGGCACGACGAACAACGGGGCGCCCTGCGCCCCGGCCCACGCGCTCCCCGCGAGTGCGTCGGGGAAGGTGGAGCCCGTGGCGAGGAAGGCTCGGGGCACCACGGGGTACACGTCCGCATTGACTCGCTGTGAGGTGTCGAAGCGGTCCGACCCCGCGATCCGCACGGTGGGCGCCACCTTCTTCGCCGAGGCGACTACGCCGGCGCTCACCGAGTTCGGCCCGCCCACCACCGTGAGGTCGTCGACGCCCAGCTCCCGGAGCAGCGAGGTGTCGGCGGCCGAGAGCGACGAAGCGCTGCCGTCGACGAGCAGCACCGGCTGCGCACGGAACCCGGCCGCCCCGCCCGCGCTGAGCGCATCCGGGAAGTTCGTTCCCGTGGCGAGGTAGGCACCCTCCGCACCCTCAGGAAACGCGTCGGCGGCCAGCAGCCGCGAGGTCTCGTAGCGGGTCGACCCGGCGATACGGTCGACGGATGCGCCGGAGACCACCGTCCTCAACGCGTCGGCCACCGACTTCGAGACCGACGACGTTCCGCCCACGACCACGATCCGGTCCGGGGTCAACCGGGCGATCTCCTCGCGCACGGCGCCCGGCAGCGTGAGCGCATCGGTCAACAGGAGCGGCCCGCCCGCCGCGACCGCCGCAGGGCCGGCCGAGAGCGCGTCCGGGTAGTTCAGTCCGCTGGCCACGTAGACCACCGGAGCACCCGACGGATAGGCGGCCTGCGCGATCGCGACGGCGCCCGTGAAGCGATCAGCGCCGTTCACCCGATCGACGCCGATGGGCGCATCCTTCTGCGGCAGCCCGAACCAGTCGGTGAAGTTCACCCAGAACACCAGGTTGCCGTAGCTCGAGCAGGCGTCGCCCTCGCTCGTGGAGCTGAGCGCGGCGGCGTTGGGCTGGTACGGCGTGTAGGTGTAGAGCGCAGCCGTGGCTAGGTTGCGTGGCGTGCGCAGTGGAGCCTGGGCGTTCTTGGAGCAGTCGGCGCTGGGCGAGTAGGCGATGCGGCTCGGCTTGCCGACCGGGTAGCTCAGGCCGTCGGGATCGAGACGGTAGTTCTCGAACTGCCACGCCGCCCAGTACACCTGCTTGAAGAATCCGCGGTACTCCTCCGCGCATCCCGTGCTGTCGGGGCAGTCGAAGCCCATGGCCTGGTCGTAGTCGGACTGCTCGGGCGCGGCCGACGAGAGCAGACCCGACTCCTTCTGCAACAGCGAGAGCAGGGCCTGCTCGCTGATTCCACAGCTGCGACCGACCGCGGCGATCACGTCGGAGGCCCGCTGGTTCGATCGCCCCTGGAAGGCGCTGCACTCAGCGCTGGACGGGATGGAGGTGGTGTCGGTGACGAACGCGGGCAGGCACACCGACCCTTGGGCGCACACGCCGCCGGGGTTGGACTCGTTCCATCTCAGCTCGAGGAAGGACTGGATCGCGCCGGCCGACATCCGCCCGCCGCCGAACAGGTTGCTGTTGCTCACGATGTCGTCGGGGTCGAAGCTCTTGGTGCTCACGCCCGGGATGCGGGAGGTGAGGGGGCCGTCGGGGTCGGGGGCGACGGTGGGGGTGGGCTCGGGGGTGGCGGTGGGGGTTGGGGTGGGTTCGGGGGCCGCGGTGGGCTCGGAGGCCGCGGTGAGCTGGGTCGGCTCGGAGGCCGCGGTGGGCTCGGAGGCCGCGGTGAGCTGGGTCGGCTCGGAGGCCGCGGTGAGCTGGGTCGGCTCGGAGGCCGCGGTGGGCGCGGAGGCCGCGTTGAGCTCGGGCGTGGAGGTGGGCGGCGGAGTCGGCGAGACCTCGGCTGCGGCAACCGGGCCACCGCCGGCGAGGAGCCCGGCGGTGAGGCCGAGGGTGGCGAGCGCCGCGAGTGCGAGCGCTTTCACGTCTCTGTGTCGTCCCATCCGGCGATGCTACCTCTGTCGACAGCTGTAGTCGACCGGCACTCGGTGAACGCTCGGCGACGGCCGCCTCCGTCCGAGGCGGCATGGTTGGATGGGCGGGTGAACGTCGCTCGCCCTCCCGAGGTGTGGCTGGGCGTCTCGACACCGGAGGCCTCCCGCGACGACGATCACCTCGCTGTCGAGACGTCCACCGCGCGCATCCTCGCTCTGCCCGACGGCTCGGTGCGACTCAGCCACCAGTGCCCCACCTGCGGTGCCACCGATCACGGCCGCCCGGAACTGCGCTCCACGCACGCCGGCCCCGGCCCGGGCGCCCTCCCGCTCACCGTCAGCCTGTCGCGCACCGACGGCGGCTCGTTCTGGGCGGTCGCCTCCGGAGCCGACGCGCTGGGCATCGACCTCGAGTCGACCACCGCCGTCGCACGCGCCCCGATCGACTCGGTCGCGTTCACCGCCGATGAGCTCGCCGACCTCGAACGCGGTGCGGCCGCCCGTGATGTCGACCACCTCGAACTACGCACCGCCGCGTGGACCATCAAGGAGGCTCTCCTGAAGGCAGCCGGCACCGGCCTGCGCGCCGACCCGCGCGCTCTGCGACTCACCTGGGCACCGCGGTCGGCGCCTCCCCCGGTGCCACGGCCCGGCGTGGACACCCTGGACCCACCGTGGGAACCGTTCCCCGCCTTCCACCTCGAAGCGGTGCCCCCCGGCTCGGCGATCGATCCCAGCCGCACACACCTTCGGGCATTCACCCGCCACACACCCCACGGCACACTCGTGGCAGCCGTCGCAGTCGTCACCGACCTCGCCCCGCGCCTGCACCGGTGACTTCTGCAAGCACACCGCGTGAGGCCGCGGCGGCGGCGCCCGCTCAGAGCTTCGGCAGCGACCGCTTCCCCACCCAGCGCTCCACGATGCCGCCCACGTCGACCCCGTCGCCCACGTTCTGCTCCATGATCTCCACGAAGTCGATCGGCGACACCAGCCCGTGCTCGCACTCGGCGGCGTACGCCCGCAGCCCGTCGAAGAACGCCTCATCGCCCACCGCCTTCCGCACCGCGTGCAACGCCAGGGCCCCCCGCTTGTACACCCGGTCGTCGAACATGGCGCGCGGCCCCGGGTCGGCCACCACGATGTCCTTCGGCAGGGCGTCGACCCCCGCCCGGTGCAGAGCCGCGTTCTCGTCGGCGCTCGGCCCGCCCGACTCCTCGGCCCACAGCCACTCGGCGTAGCAGGCGAAGCCCTCGTGCAGCCAGATGTCCTGCCAGCGCGCGACCGTGAGGCTGTTGCCGAACCACTGGTGCGCCAGCTCGTGCGCGATGAGCCGGTCGCTGCCGTGCCTCCCGTCGACGTGGTTGCGCCCGAACACGGCGAGCCCCTGCGCCTCGAGCGGGATCTCGAGCGCGTCGTCGGTCACCACCACCGCGTACTCCTCGAACGGGTACGGCCCGAACAGCCGCGTGAACAGCTCGAGCATGCGCGGCACCTGACCGAAGTCGATCGCCACCTGCCGCTCGAGGTCGGCGGGGTGCACCACCGACTGGGGCACGGGATGCTCGGCGAGCCGCCGCGTGCGATAGCGCCCGATCTGCACCGTGGCCAGGTAGCTCGACATCGGCTGGCGCATCTCGTAGGTCCACGCGGTGCGCCCCGAGCGGGTGGTGCGCCCGGTCAGCACACCGTTCGACACGGCCGTGTACCCCGACTCGCACGACACCGTGATGCGATACGTCGCCTTGCTCGCCGGCTGGTCGTCGCACGGGTACCAGGTGGCCGCGCCGCAGGGCTGACCCGCCACGATCACACCGTCGGAGAGCTCCTCCCATCCCACCTCGCCCCAGGGGCTGCGCACCGGATGCGGGGCGCCGCGGTAGCGCACCGTCACGGTGAACTCCGCACCCTCTGCCAGGGGGGTGTCGAGGGTGACCACGAGCTTGCGGGTGGTCTCGGCGATCTTGCGCGGGCGCTGGCCGTCGACCGTCACCTTCACCACGCTCAGCCCCGCGAAGTCGAGGCTGAACCGGCTGAGCGGCATGGTGGTGCGCGCCCGGATGACCGCCACGGCGGCGAGCCGGTTGGTGGACACGCGGTAGTCGAGATCGAGGTCGTAGTGCAGCACCTCGTAGCCGCCGTTGCCACTCCCGGGCAGGTAGGGATCGCCCGCGGAGGTCGCGCCTACGGTCGAAGGGGTGTGGGAGGCCATGACTGGCCTCAAGTCTGCCACGGAGCGATCGGGTTTCCTGCCCAGACGCTGGCCCGCGGCACGAGCTCGCCGCGCATCACGAGCGACCCCGGTCCCACGCTCGCCAGGGCGCCGATGCCGGCCGCCGGCAGGATGACGCTGTG
Organism: Herbiconiux moechotypicola; assembly: GCF_024979255.1. GTDB lineage: Bacteria > Actinomycetota > Actinomycetes > Actinomycetales > Microbacteriaceae > Herbiconiux > Herbiconiux moechotypicola. The sequence continues at coordinate 65,094 of NZ_JANLCN010000004.1, read as the reverse complement.
CGGCCCGAGCGTCGCACCCTCGGCCAGCTCCACCGCGTCGAGCTGCATGATGCGGTCGTGGAAGAGGTGCGTCTGCACCACGCAGCCGCGGTTCACCGCGGCGCCGTCGCCGAGCGTCACCAGGTCGGCCTCGGGCAGCCAGTACGACTCGCACCACACCCCGCGGCCGATGCGCGCCCCCAGCGTGCGCAGCCACACGGCGAGCGCCGGCGTGCCGGCGGCGTTGGCCGCGAACCAGGGCCGGGCGACCGTCTCGACGAAGGTGTCGGCGAGTTCGTTGCGCCACACGAACGACGACCAGAGCGGATGCTCGGTGGCCGTGATGCGCCCCACCAGCAGCCACTTCGCCGCGGTGCTCACGAGCGCCGCCGCCCCTCCCACGGCGAGCATCACCACGCCGGAGAGCACGATCGCCCAGCCGAGGCCGAGCTCGATCCAGAGCGCCTCCAGCGCGAGCAGCACCACGAGCGCGATCCAGCCCGTCACGATGACGGGCACGATGCGCAGCAGCTCCCACACCGCCCGCGCCACCTTCAGCCGCGTCGGCGGCCGGAAGGTGCGCGCCTCGTCGAAGTCGGTCACCGTGCGCCGCAACCGGATGGCCGGGTTGCCGAGCCACGACGACCCCCGCTTGCCCTTGCGCGGCGCCGAGGAGAGCACCGCGACCAGCCCGTTGCGCGGCACCGAACGTCCCGGTCCGGCCATGCCGCTGTTGCCGAGGAAGGCACGGCGCCCGACCTTGGCGGGGGCGATGTGCAGCCAGCCTCCGCCGAGCTCGTAGGAGGCGACCATCGTGTCGTCCGCGAGGAACGCCCCCGGTGCGATCGTGGTGAGCTTCGGCAGCAGCAGCACCGTCGAGGCCTCCACGTAGGCCCCCACCTTGGCCCCGAGCATCCGGAGCCACACCGGCGTGAAGAGGCTGGAGTAGATCGGGAACAGCAGGGTGCGGGCGGCGTCGAGGATGCGCTCCGTCGACCACACCTGCCACCCGATGCGGCTGCGCACCGGGAAGTAGCCCTCGTGCAGACCGATGCCGAGCAGCCGCACCGAGCCGAGCACGAGCAGCGCGTAGCTGAGCCCTGCCACCACCACAGCCAGCGGCATCAGAGCCGCAGCACGCCACGCGGCCTCGGCGAGCGAGGCCGACCCTGCGATGCCGGCCCCGAGCACGAGGGCGGCGAGCACCACGGCGATCGCGGGCATGGCCGCCATCGCGAGCGAGCCGAGCGCGTAGGCGACCAGCCAGCGCCTCGCCGGGGCGGGACGCACGGCCGGCCAGTCGCGCCGAGCCGGACCGACGCGCCCCGCCGGCGACCCCGCCCACCGCTCGCCCGCCGGAACCCGGCCCGACACCACGGCGCCCGGCTCCACCACGGCACCGCGCCCGATGGTGGTGCCGCCGAGCAGCGTGCTCCGCGAGCCCACGGTGGCGTCGGCGCCCACGTGCACGCGGCCGATGCGGAAAGTGTCGCCGTCGACCCAGTGCCCCGCGAGGTCGACCTCGGGCTCGATCGCGGCCCGGCCGCCGATGCTGATCCAGCCCGTGATGGGCGGCAGCGAGTGCAGGTCGACCCCGCGCCCGATCTTCGCGCCGAGCGCGCGGGCGTAGTACAGGATCCACGGCGCACCCGCGAGACTCACCGCGCCCGCCATCTGCGCCACCTGTTCGGCCAGCCACACCCTGAGGTGCACACTGCCGCCGCGCGGGTACGCGCCCGGCTTCAGGCCCGCGGTCAGGATGCGCGCCGCCACCACCGAGATGAGCATCTTCCCCGGCGGGGTGACGAAGAGCACGAAGCCGAGCACGATCACCCACCAGTCGAGGGTGGGCACGAAGCTCGCGCCGGTCCAGGCGGCGAGGAGGTTGTTCGCCGTGGCGAGGTAGACGGTCCAGCGCAGGCCGACGAGGATGTGCAGCGGGATGCCGAGCAGGGTCTGCACGATGCGGCTCGACGCCGGGGTCACGCGGAGGGTGCGCTGGGGGCCGCGAGAGGCGCCCGCCCCGCCAACTGCACCCGTGCGACCCGCTGCGCCCGGGCCCGCGCCGGCGCCCGTGCCCACTGCGCCCACGACACCCGCCCGCGCGTCGAGCTCGTCGGCGAGCGCCCCGATACGCGGGTGGTCGTAGATGTCGGCGACACGCGTCTCCGCGAAGCGCTCACGGATGGCGGAGACCAGCTGCGCGGCCGAGAGCGAGCCGCCGCCGTGGGCGAAGAAGTCGTCGTCGGCGCTCGTGACGGGCATGCCGAGGATGGCGGTCCAGCGCTCGGCCAGCCAGCCCGCGGTGGGAGTGAGGCCGTCCACCCCGCCGTCGGCGCCCGGTCGGCCGTCGTCGCCCGCATCCGCGCTCCCCGAGCCGGTTGACCCGCCCGCTCCCGGCCCGCTGCCCGCGCCGCCGGGCAGCGGCCACGGCAGCGCCGCGCGATCCACCTTGCCCGAGGTGCGGGTCGGCAGTGCGTCGACCACCGCGAGAAGCGGCACCAGCGCGGCCGGCAGCTCCTCCCGCAGGCGCGCGTTGGCGGCCTCGCGATCGAACTCGGCACCGTCGGCGAGTGCGAGGTAACCCACGAGGATCTGGTTGCCGGCCGGAGTCGTCTTCACCGCAGCCGCAGCTCCCGCCACCCCCGGCAGGCCCTGCAACGCGGAGTCGACCTCGCCGAGCTCGATGCGGCGCCCGCCGAGCTTGACCTGGTCGTCGGCCCGGCCCACGAACACGAGGCCCTCGGCCTCGAAGCGCACGAGGTCGCCGCTGCGGTAGGCCCGCTCCCAGCCGAGCGAGGGGAAGGGAGCGTACTTCTCCGCATCCTTCACCGGGTCGAGGTAGCGCGCGAGCCCCACGCCGCCGATGATGAGCTCGCCCGTCTCGCCCTCGGCGACGCGCGCACCCACGGCGTCGACCACGGCGAGGCGCCAGCCGTCGAGTGGGAGACCGATGCGCACGGGCCCGCCGTCGAGCAGGGCACCGCAGGCGACGACGGTCGCCTCGGTGGGGCCGTAGGTGTTCCACACCTCCCGCCCACGGGCGACGATGCGCGCCACGAGTTCGGGCGGGCAGGCTTCGCCGCCGAAGATCACCAGGCGCACCGCTTCGAGCGCCTCCTCGGGCCAGAGCGCGGCGAGGGTGGGCACGGTCGACACCACCGTGATGCCGTGTGCGATGAGCCAGGGGCCGAGATCGACGCCCGAGCGCACGAGCGAGCGCGGAGCGGGCACGAGGCAGGCGCCGTTGCGCCACGCGAGCCACATCTCCTCGCACGAGGCGTCGAAGGCCACGGAGAGCCCGGCGAGCACACGGTCAGTCGGGCCGATCGGCGCGCTCTGCAGGAACAGCCGGGCCTCGGCGTCGACGAAGGCCGCCGCCGAACGGTGGGTGACCGCGACGCCCTTGGGCACTCCCGTCGAACCCGAGGTGAAGATGACCCACGCGTCGTCGTCGGGATGCGGCGCGCCGAGCGCCGGGATCGTGCCGGTGGGCGAGGCGAGCGTGGGCGGCTCTACCGCGGCATGGCCGCCGGCCGCCTGCGCCACTGCCGCGTTCGCCACTGCCGTGTTCGCCGCTGGGCCGCCCCGTGCATCCGCAGCCCCGTCGCGCCCATCCGACGCCGCTGCCGCGCTCGGAGTGAACACCCCGCCCACGCCCACGACGCCCACCACCTTCGCCTCGCCGAACACGAGTCGCGCGCGCTCCTCGGGGTCGTCGGCGTCGACCGGCACGTATGCCGCGCCCACCGCGAGCACCGCGAGGATCGACACGTAGAGCTCACGGGTGCCCGACGGGATGCGGATGCCCACCTTGTCGCCGCGTCGCACCCCGCCGATGGTGAGGTCGGCGGCCTGCGCGTTCACCAGGCGGATGAGACGGCGGTAGCTGACCGCGCCCTCGGGCGAGTCGAGCGCGAGGGCGTCGGGATGCTCGGCCGCGGTCTGCGTGAGCACGTCGACGAGGGTGCGCACCGGGGCCGCGCGGTCTCCCGCATCGAGCACCGCCTGGTCGCCCACGGGCTGGGCCGCGCCAGCGCGCCCAGCGGCGTCGCCGGCGGCCTGAGCCCGCAAGTCGTCGTCTGTCACGCGATGCCCCTCCGGTCGGCGTCCGAAATCCCTGTCCACCGTACGCGTCGGCCACGGTAGTGACGCCAGGTGACCGGGAGGTGAACGGCGGGTGACTCGGGCAGAACGGTCGTTCCGCTAGGCTGCGAGGGTGTCCAGCGACGTCGGCCCCACGCTCTCCGAGGCGCGCGAGCGGCTGCTGCGGGTGGCGTCGGAGCTGTTCTACCGCGAGGGCATCACGCGGGTGGGTGTCGACCGCGTGGTGCGCGAGGCGGGGGTGACTCGAGCCACGCTCTACCGCTACTTCGCGGGCAAGGAGCAGCTCGTCGCCGCCTACCTCGAGCGTGAGGACGCCTCGCTGCGCGCCTCCTTCCCCGCTCCTGACACCACCGATCCGTGGGCGGCGGTCGACGCCGTGCTGCGCGGCATCGCCGACGACGTGCGGCGCCACCACACCCGCGGCTGCCCCTTCATCAACGCCGCCGCCGAGTATCCGGATGCGCGGAGCGCGGTGCGCCGGATCGTCACCGCCCACCGGGCCTGGTTCGCCGGCGCCCTCCGCGAACGCCTCACCGAGGCGGGGCTGCCGGCCCCGGCCGCGCTCCGCACGGCAGCCTCGCTGGTGCTCCTCCGCGACGGCACCCTCGTCGGCGGCTACCTCGACTCCCCCGAGGCCGCCCTCGACGCGTTCCTCGCCACCGCCCGCGACCTCCTCGACACCGCGCGCGCCTCTGCTCCCGCCCCCGCCCCGTAGCCCGTGCCACCGCCCGCCGCACGGGTGCGGATGAGGGTGGCGGGGTCACACCGCGATCGACCCGGCAGAAGGTGCCCCCGCCGAAGCACCAGAGGGCACTTGGTGACCGCTCGATCCACTCCGCGAGGGACGGATGCGCGAGATGCAGGCGGAATGGACCACCCGCGCGGGCTACTCGCCGCGGGCGCGGCGGGCTTTGGCGACCCAGCCCGCGACGGTGCCGACGGGCACCCGGAGTGCGGCGGCCACACGGTCGACGGGCTTGCCCGCGTCGAGCACGGCGGTGACGGCGAGCTCCTCGACGGAGGAGAACCGCCCGATCGACGTGTGCGCCACCATCGGCGCCGGTCGTGGTTGCGCCGGACGCACCGCTGCCGCCTCACCGTCAGCACGGCTCGACGTCATCGCAGGAGCCGCCGACGATCGCCCGCTCACCGGTTGACCCGTCGGTGACGCCCCGCCGGCGCGCGCGGCCCCCGGCGGGCGGGCGGTCTCCCCGACTCCGTGGTCGCGGGCGCTCAACGGCCCGCCGAGCAGCCACGTCTCGTTCTGCACCGGCGCATAGCGCGCCGTCGTGCGCGCCGGCGACTTCGGCACTCGCCGCCTCGGCCCTCGCAGCGGCACGCCGTGCACGGGTTCGGAGTCCTCGTCGGCGGCGTCGTGAGTCGCTGTCGCCTCCGAGCCGACATCCGGGGCTCCTCCGGCGGCCTGATGCAGCTCACGCGCCCACTGGTCCACCGCCTCGTCGAGCGGGTCGAGCCTCTCGTGCCCGGCAGCCGGCTCCCGACCCGCCTCGGTGTCCTCCGGCCCGGAGACGTCATCGCCGCGCCCCGCCTCGTAGCGCGCCACGTCGCGGGCGGCGAGCGCGATGGTCGCCGCCTCGACGAGCTCACGGATGCGCCGCTGCCGCCGTGCCCGATAGAACACGAACGCGAACCCGAGCACTGGGATCACCAGCAGCAGCCCCCACAGCAGCGCCAGCGGATGCGCCTCGAGCCACATCAGCGCCTGCCACCGCTCCGTCCACCCCGAGGTGTCGTTGCCCGTGCGGGTGACGTCGTCGGCTCCGTCGCGCACGGCGATCGCCGACGGCCCCGTACCCGTGACGGTCGTGCCACTCACCGTCACCGAGGTGAGCGGGCCCGCGAGCACGATGCCGTCGCCCGAGTCCACCTCCACCGTGCTGTCGGCGATCGACCCCTGCGAGTCGGTGAGCACCAGTCCCGACCGCCGCTCGTCGATCGCCACGTCGTCGAAGGCGACATCGCTCATCCCGGTCACCGTCGCGCCGCCCTTGCCGTTGCCGGTGAACGTGTCGCCCGAGACCTCGAGCCCCCACGAGTTCTCGGGCGTGAACCCGCCTGCGCTCGCGCCCTCGGCACGCGGGCTCCCGTCGACCTCGAGGCCGTAGTGGGCGTTGCCGCTCAGCGTCGAGCCCGTGACCGAGACGTCATAGGCGCCCTGGCGCACGTCGACGCCGCTCGCGCCAGACCCGCGCACGGTGCTGTCGGCGATGTCGACCGTGACCACGTCGGACCCCACGAGCACCCCGGCCCGTACCGAGTCGGAGACGACCGACGAGCCGAGCCGCACCTTCGCCGCCGACTCCACATACAGGCCGACGTGATCGCGGTCGATCGTGGTGTTCGCGATGCTGCCGGTCGACGCCCACGAGCTCGATCCGGTGAGCGCGAGGCCCCCGGTGCGCCCGCTCCAGAACCCGAGGTCGGAGAGCCCGACGCGATCGATCGCCACGGTCCCCTCGTTGACCCGGATGTAAGCACGCCCGTCGGCGACGGTCGTGTCGGGCGCGTCGGCCGCCGTGTCCCACGAGGTGATGGCGAGCGGCGCCCCCTCGGCTCCGCCGAGCTTCAGCGTGCCGCCCCACACGACGAGGGGCGAGAACCCGGATGCGCCGCTGGAGAGTCGGAGGGTCTGGCCGGCACCCTGCAGGTCGAGGGTGGCGCCGCGGGCGACGAACACGGTCTTGCCCACGAGGAAGGTGGCGTCGTCGACGCGCGTGACCGCGCCCCGCTCGATCAGGTCGGTCAGCGTGTACGCGCGGTCGATCGCGGGCAGCACGACGATGGTTCCGACGGCACCCGCGTCGAGGCCGAGACCGCGCGAGAGCAGCGCCCAGCGCGTGTCGTTCGCCTGCACGAGCTCCGCCTGGTGCAGGTCGTCGGCGTCGACGGGGTACGGCTCCTGCGTGGTGCCGGGTCGAAGGGTGGCTTCGACCGCGTGGGCGGCGTCGATGAGCGCCTGGTCGCCCGAGATGGCCGGGGCACCGGCAGTGGGCGTGGGGGTGGGCGCCGTCGCAGCCGCGGTGGCGGATGCGGAGGGCACGGCGTTGGCCGGCGCGGAAGGGGCCGCGCTGGCCGACCCGGAAGGGACCGCGCTGGCCGACGCGGAAGGCACCGCGCTGGCCGAGGCGGTGGGGCCGACGGTCGCGGAGTCCGCACCCGAGGCCGCGCTCACGATCCCGCCGACGAACTGGCTCACCCGATGCGGCACCCCGTTCACCACCAGCACCACCGCGACCAGTGCCACCACGAACACCGCGGCGACCGCCACTCTCACCAGCGCGCGCGGCCCCCTTCCCAGGGTGTCACCGCGCTCCTCGGCCGTGGGCCCGCCCGCATCCGCACCCCGCGCATCCGGCTCGTCGTCAGCGCTCACGGCCCGCCCCCACGGCCCCGTCGCCGGCGCGCGCCACGAGCGTCGCCTCGCTCTGCCCCTCGCCGCCCACCGAGTCGGCCGAGCGCGTGAGCCACCCCTGCGTGTTCATGGTGAACAGGGCGAACAGCTTGATCGGCAGCGCCACGAGCGCCGTGATCCCCGTCACCAGCGGCAGGATGACGATGTCCTCCGGCCGCCGCCACAGGTGCGAGATGCCCCGGATGCCGCGGCCCACGAAGGCCCACAGCAGCGCCATCGAGAACGCCAGCCAGGGCAGCGGCGCCGTGAGCGAGTGGAAGATGTACACCAGCGCGATAGCCATCGACACGGGCGTGAAGAGGATCTGCATGACCGTGATCTGCGAGATGAACGGCACCCGGAAGATCCAGCCCCGACGGATGGCCGTGAGATAGCAGCGGTACGAGTTGCGGCTCCAGCGCACCCGCTGCTTCACGAACGCGCGGAAGGTGTCGGGGAACATCGACAGCGCCCGTGCCGAGTCCTGGTGCGTCACCCGGTACCCCTCCGAGAGCACCAGCCAGGTGAGCCGCCCGTCGTCGCCCGCCACGCACTCCTTGCCGAGGAAGATCTCGTGCTCGAGGTCGGGCAGCTTCGGCAGGATGATCTCGCGCCGGTACGCGCTGGTGCGCCCCGACGCGCAGATCACGCCGCCGAACCGCCCCATCGCGGGCGCGTAGTCGTAGTAGCGCTGGTCGATGATCCAGTCGGCCACCCGCCGCCAGGTGCTGGTCTTGGGCAGGTACACGTTCTGCCTCGTGCTCACCGCCCCAACCGCCGAGTCGATGAACGGCATCTGGATCGCGGCGAGCATCCCGTCTTCCCAGGCCGTGTCGGAGTCGACCAGCACGACGAGCTCGGTGTCGGCCGCCCGGATGCCGACGCCGAGCGCCGAGCGCTTGCCCCGGTGCTTGAACATGATGACCTCGACGTCGGGATGCCCGAGCGCCTCGATGCGCCGTTGCGCCTCGACATCGGCCAGGTCGAGCACGATGACGATGCGCGAGGGCTTCTGCCGCCGCCAGCCGGCGAGGCACCGCAGCAGCACCTCGGGATCCTCCCGATAGGAGGGCACCACCACGGTCGTCGTGGTGCGGAAGTCGTTGACGACCGGCTTCGTCGACGCCGAGATGAGCTTGCGCACCAGCCAGAAGCTCCACGACACGATGCCGAACACGCCGAAGGGCAGCAGCCACATGATGGTGCGGCCGAGGTCGTCGAGGAACGACGAAAGGTCACTGGGCACGGGTGAGCCGTCAGCCTCTCATCAGGGTGGTGCACGCGGGTCGGGTCGAGTGGGTGCTCGCGGCCTCCGGGAGAGGGCCTGTGCCAGTGTAATGACGGCGACACCCCGCACGCGAGGAGCGCCCGACCCCCCGTTCGGGTGGCGACCGCGAGTGCTCGCACCGGGTGCGTAAGCTGAACGGATGCGGGCCCGGCACACCTCGAGAGCGGTGGCCGTGGCGCTCGGGGCGGCTGTGTCGCTCGCGCTCGGCGCCTGCACGGGCACCGCCTACTGGCTGCCAGGGGATTCCTCACCCGGCGGTGGCACGCAGACCGCCGGTCCGACGGCGGGCGACGGATCGGTCGCCGACCCTGCCGACATCGCCCCCGTCGAGGTCGACCCCGATCTGCTCCGGGGTGAGCCCGAGGCCGCGCCCGTCGCCTGTCCTCCGGCCGGCGCCCCCGCATCCGGAGCCACCTCCACCGTGGTCTCGACCGGCGCCGAACTGACGCGCGCGCTGGCCGCCGCCCGGCCCGGGTCGGTCATCGCGCTCGCCGACGGTCGGTACGAAGGCACTTTCACCGCCACCGCGCAGGGCACGGCCGACGATCCGATCCTGCTGTGCGCCGTCGGAACGGGCGCCGTTCTCGAGGGCGGCGAGGTCGACTCCGGCTACACCCTCCACCTCGACGGCGCGGCGCACTGGGTGCTGCAGGGCTTCGCCGTGCGGGGCGGCCAGAAGGGCGTGATGCTCGATGCCACCACCGACACCGTCTTGCGAGGGCTCACCGTGTCGGGCACCGGCGACGAGGCCGTGCACTTCAGGGCGGGCTCGGGCGACAACCTGCTGATCGGCTCGACGATCTCCGACACCGGCCTGCGGGAGGAGCGCTTCGGCGAGGGCGTGTACGTCGGCAGCGCCGAGTCGAACTGGTGCGACGTCTCGGCGTGCGAGCCCGACCGCAGCGACCGCAACCGCGTGGTCGGCAACGTCATCGCCTCCACCTCGGCCGAGTCGATCGACGTGAAGGAGGGCACGACCGGAGGCGAGATCCGCGGCAACCAGCTCGACGGCACCGGTATGTCGGCGGCCGACTCCCTCCTCGACGTCAAGGGCTCCGGCTGGCGCGTGACCGGCAACGAGGGCACGGGTGCACCGGTCGACGGCGCGCAGGTGCACGTGATCGTCGATGGCTGGGGCGCCGGCAACGAGTTCTCGGCCAACACCTTCGCGCTTCGCGACCCCGACGGCTTCGCCGTGAAGCTGTCGGGCGACGCCCTCGGCGCCGGAAACGCCGTCTCGTGCGACAACGTCGCCCTGCTCGACTCGCTGCCCGCGCCGGACGCCCTCTCCAACGCACCCTGCGCATCCTGAGCCCTCAGCCGCGCGGTCGCGTGGTGCGTTCGCCCTCCACCGCCGTCTTGCCCGGGTTGACGGCCGAGAGCGGGCTCGTGATGGCCTCGAGCGGCTTGCGCTCGGAGTTCACCCCGAAGATGAACGACACGATTCCGCCCACCAGCATGAGCAGCCCCGCGCCGATGTAGCCGATCGTGATGGGCCCGCGGTCCTCCCCGTCGCCGATGAGCACACCGAACAGCACGGGGGCGACGGAGCCCACGATCTGGCCGATCGAGAAGAAGTACGAGATGACCTGCGAGCGCATCTCGAGCGGGAACAGCTCGCTCACCGTGAGGTAGGCCGAGGAGGCCCCGGCGCTGGCGAAGAAGAACGACACGCACCAGAACACCGTCTGCGTGGTGGCGTTCAGCACGTCGGCCTGGAACAGGAAGCCCGAGACGGTGAGGATGACGCCCGCGACACCGTAGGTGAGCAGGATCATCTTGCGCCGACCCCAGGTGTCGAAGAGGTGCCCCAGCACGAGCGGCCCGAGGAGGTTTCCGATGGCGAAGGGGAAGAAGAAGTACTGCACGGCATCGTTCTCGACCCCGTAGAAGTTCTGCAGCGCGAGCGCGTAGGTGAAGAAGATGGCGTTGTAGAGGAACGACTGCGTGATCATCATGGTGAGCCCCACCACCGTGCGGTTGGGGTAGTCGCGGATGAGCACGGAGGCGATGCGGCGGAACGGGATGCGGTCCAGCGGCGTCACCTCGATGGCCTGGTCGTCGGGCACGGGGTCGAGCTTCTTGCCGGTGTCCTTCTCCACCCGCGCCTCGATCTCGTCGACGGTCTTCTCGGCCACGTCCTCCTTGCCGTGCGTCATGAGCCAGCGCGGGCTCTCGGGGATGTGCCGTCGCATGTAGATCATGACGAGACCGAGGATCGGGCCGATGAAGAACGCGAGCCGCCAGCCGATGTTCTCGGCGAAGTTGTCGGGGTTCAAGAAGAACAGGTTGGCCACGGAGCCGAGGGCGGCGCCGCCCCAGTAGGTGCCGTTGATGGCGATGTCGACCCGGCCGCGGTAGTGGCTCGGGATGAGTTCGTCGATGGCCGAGTTGATGGCCGCGTACTCGCCCCCGATGCCGAGCCCGGCCACGAAGCGCATCGCGAAGAGGAACTCCATGTTCGGCGACAGACCCGCTGCCGCCGAGCCCACGAGGTAGACGGCGAGGGTGATGATGAAGAGCTTCTTGCGCCCCCACTTGTCGGCGAAGCGGCCGAACACGAGGGCACCCACCACCTGGCCCACGAGGTAGATGGTGCCGGCGAGACCGACCTGGGCGGAGTCCATGCCGAGCGACTCCTGGAAGCCGTTGGAGGCGATGATCTGGATCTCGAGGCCGTCGAGGATCCAGGAGACACCGAGTCCGAACACCACCATCCAGTGGAACCTCGTCCACGGCAGCCGGTCCATGCGCGCCGGAACCAGGCTCCGCACGCTCTTGCGGGGCGCGTCGTCGCCCACCGCATCCTTCTTCTGCGCCATCGCGCACCTCCTCGAGACGCGATCGAACGTACGCCCCGGGAGCCGATCAGGCTCGTGCCGGCAGAAGGAAACCGGCCGTTAAATGCTGGTGGAGAGGGCCGAAGCCCTCCCCACGCATCACTCTAGCAACAATCAGCGGGTGAGAAGGTGCGCCCGTTCGGGGTGCTCGTCGAACCACTTGCCCACGTACCAGCACATCGGGATGACCCGGTCCTCGGTGCGCGCCTCGACGTCGTCGATCGCGAAGCCGACGATCTCGCCGGCGTAGCCGTGGCCGCGCTGCTTGGGATCGGTGAAGGTGTGGGTGAACGAGACCGTGCCCTCGTTCGCCACGTAGTCGACCGCGCTCACCAGCGCCCCGTCGACCTTCAGCGTGTAGCGGTGCTTCTCGGTGTCGTGCTCGAACTCGCGTGCCATGCGGCCACCCTACGCCCGCCGTCAGGCGGCGGGCAGGGAACCGGTGAGATGCTGCCAGGCCTCGTGGTCTGAGGTGCCGACCATGCCGAGCTGCGTGAACGCCACCACGCACGCGCCGTCGCCGTCGTACAGCTCCACGGCCGCGGTGGGGCCGTGCACACCGTGGGCGTTCACGACCAGCGCATCGGCGGCGGCCACCGGGTCGAGCTCGATCACGGCGCCGCCCACGAGCACCCGGATGCGGTCACCCGCCCGGGCGACGGCGTGCACGCGTCCGGCGGCGGCCTGCATGACCCCGCTAGCGAAGACCGCCGCGGTGACGGGCAGACCCCTGGCGCAGAGGTGTTCGAGCACGAGCGGCAGCACGGTCACGTCGATCTCGCGGGGCGACATCGGCGCCCCGCCGCCGGTCGCGAGCCGTCGCCTGCGCCTCACGCCGCCGTCGGTGAGCATCTCGTCGAGCTGGGCGAGCTGGTCGGCGCCCTCCCAGCCCACGTCGGCCCAGGGTCGGTAGGGCCACGCGGCCGTGCCGCTCGTGCGCCACGACGACGGGATGCGCGACACGGGGTCAGGACGGAACTCACCCCGCGCCACCCGCTCCGCGAGCCGACGGTCGGCGGCGGCGTGGAGTCGCACCCGGTGGGCGGACTCTCCGGCCGGCGTGAACACCTCCAGCGCGCATCCGGCACCGTCGCCCACGTGATCGCCGTGCCCCGCCGATTCGGAGGGCGCACAGACCACCGCGGTGCCGACCGACTCGGGGTGGAACCGCACCGACGCGCCGTCACCGCCGCCGGTTCCGAACGCCTCGCCGCACACGCCGGCCTCCCGGTAGGCGCCAGACTGGCTGATCTCCACGGCGTGGTTCGCGGTCTCCGCCACGGCGTGACCGAGCAGCGGCAGCAGCGCTCCGAGCTGGGCGGCGGTGAGGTCGAGCTCGCGTACCGTCAGCCCCTCACGCCCGAGCAGATCCTGCAGCCTCGCGCTACGAGCCGCTTCCTTCTCGCCCGCCATCAGTACACGTCCCGCACGTAGCGCTTGGCGCGCTTGAGCCCTGCCACGTACTCCTCGGCCCGGGCGGCCCCGCCGCCGTGCTCGGCGATCACGTCGTGCAGCGCCCGGTCCACGTCTTTCGCCATGCGCGAGGCGTCGCCGCACACGTACACCGACGCGCCCTGTTCGAGCCAGTCGTAGAGCTCGCGGCCGTGCTCGCGCATCCGGGTCTGCACGTAGACCTTCTCGGCCTGGTCGCGCGAGAACGCCAGATCGAGGCGGGTGAGCACGCCGCTCGCCGACCACGCGCCGAGCTCCTGCTCGTAGATGAAGTCGCTGTCGCGGTGCTGGTCGCCGAAGAACAGCCAGTTGCGGCCCGACCCGCCGCGCGCCTCCCGCTCCTGCAAGAAGCCGCGGAAGGGCGCGATGCCCGTGCCTGGACCGATCATCACCACGGGTGCGTCGTCGTCCGCCGGCAGCCGGAACGCGGCGTTCGGCTGCAGGTAGACGCCCACCGGATGCTCGGCCGCGAGCCGGTCGGCCAGGTGCGTCGAGCAGACGCCTCCGCGCATCCGGCCGTCGTCGCCGTGCCGCACCGAGGCCACGGTGAGGTGGATGCGGTCGGGGCTCGCGAGCGGACTCGACGAGATGGAGTAGGCCCGCTGCTGCAGGGGCCGGAACAGCGCGGGCAGGGCATCGGGCTCGAACCTCAGGCCGGGAGCGGTGCGCAGCACGTCGAGGGTGTCGCGGCCCCACAGCCAGCTCTCGAGCATGTCTCGGTCGCTGTGCGCGAGCACCGCGGCGAGGTCGCCCGCGGGCTGCTGCTCGGCGATCGCCGCGAGCAGTTCCTTGGAGGGGGTGCGGATCTCCCACGCCGTGTGCAGCAGCTCGCCGAGCGCGGCGCCGGCCACCTCCTCGTCGCGGTCGATGCCCAGCTGCGTCAGCACCTCGGCCACCAGGGCGGGATCGTTCTCGGGCACCACGGCGAGCGCGTCGCCGGAGGCGTAGGCGATGCCGCTGTCGCCGAGGTCGAGCTCATAGTGCCTGATCTCCTTGGCGCTGCGGTCGCCCGAGAGGATGCGGTTGACGGCGAGGCGGGAGGGATAGGGGGTCTTGCGGTTCCAGGGCGAGCGCTGGCGGGCGGCGGGGGCGGCGCCCGCCTCCGTCGCGGGGACGGCTCCGGCCCCGCCAGCCCCGGCCCCGGCGGCCGCTCCCCCGCCGGCCGTACCCCCGCCGGCCGGCACCTCCACCGCGAGCCGCTCCACCACGTCCGCGATCCACCCCGCCGCGGCGTCTTCGTAGTCCACGTCGCAGTCCACCCGCGGCACCAGGCGCATGGCGCCGAGCTGCTCGAGCCTCAGGTCGATCAGCTTGCCCGCTTGGCAGAAGTCGTCGTAGCCGCTGTCTCCCAGCGCGAGCACCGCGAACCGGGTGTCCTCCAGCCGGGGTGCCCCCTCCGCCGCCAGAGCCTCCCAGAACAGCTCGGCGTTGTCGGGCATCTCGCCCTCGCCGTAGGTGGAGGTGATGACGAGCACGAGCGGCATCGCGGCCAGCTGCTCCACGCTCACGGAGTCGAGCTCGGCGGTGCGCACCACGATGCCGCGCTGCCGGGCCGCCGCAGCGAGGTCCTGGGCGAGGAACTCGCTGTTGCCGGTCTGGGTGCCCACCAGGGCGTCGACCGTGAGGGTTCCGGCGCCGGAGGCGGCGTCGGGCGTGAGCGCGCGCAGCGCCGCGATCCCTGCGAAGAATCCGCCGAGCCAGGTGCGCTGGGCGGTGCTGAACGGGGCGTCGGCCGGGATGTGCACGCCGGTCACGATCCCGCTCCCGCCGCCGCGGCGAGCCCGGGTTCCGCGGCCGCCCGCCGCGCCAGGTCGTCGAGCGCGGCCGAGGCCAGCAGCTCGTCGAACCTCGCCTGCCGGAGGCGCCCCGCGTTCTTGGCCTGCTGGTGCAGGATCCAGCCGTAGGTGCCCGGCGCATCCATGCCGAGCACGTTGCGGAGCGCGAGCGCCCGCTTGTAGTCGTCGAGTCGCTTCATCGCGATGAGGGTGGCGAGTTCGTCGTCGCCGAACACCTCGAGGGTGTCGCGCAGGTAGCGCAGCACCTTCTGCATCACGAAGAAGTCCTCGGTGAGCACGAGCTTGCGCACCGCGTCCTGCACCCGCGGGTCGGCCGCTCCCGCGGCTCCTGGCACGCGCTCGAGCGCGATCTCCTGGGCCACGCTCAGCACCGTGTACGACGACAGCAGCGAGAACATGTCGCCGCCCGCGTCATCGGCGCCGGGAACCTGCCCGCCGAGCACCGGGTGACTGTCACGGTAGTCGGTCTTGAACGCTCGCAGCTTGTCGGTGGCCACGGCCGTGGCGAGCTCGTCGAGCAGCTCCTTGCGCGTCTTGGCCGCGAGGATGGCGTCGGCGTCCTGGTAGAGCAGCAGCGCTCGCGGCATGCCGCAGAACACGTGCTGTCGCTCCTCGTCCCAGTTCTCCAGCAGACGTGCGGCGAGCGGGGAGCCGGTGGCCTCGAGGTGCCACTCGAGCAGCAGCAGCGCGGCCTGCTCGTGGAACCCGCCATGGGCCTCGTCGGTGATCGGGAAGGTCACCAGCGAGTCGGCGGAGACCTTGTCGGCCAGTTCACCCCGGGGGTCGTACTGGTAGAGGAACCCGCCGCTCATTCCGTTGCCGAGGCCCTTGCCGAAGCCGCCGAGGTTGAACACGGCACCGCCGGTCATGTACTCGCAGCCGAACTCACCGATGCCCTCCACCACGGCGGTGGCACCGGAGTTGCGCACGGCGAACCGGTCGCCGGCCTCGCCCGCCACGAAGGTGCGCCCGCCGGTGGCGCCGAACAGCGCGAAGTTGCCGATGAGCACGTTCCCGCCGCGCTCGAGGCTGCCCCCACCGGGATCGCGCACGACGATGCGGCCGCCCGACGCGCTCTTGCCCACGCCGTCGTTCGCGGTGCCCGTGTGCGAGAGCAGGATGCCGTCGTTGCAGAACGCGCCGAACGACTGGCCCGCCGAGCCGGTGGTGTGGATCTCGACCGCGTCGGGCACGAGGCTGCGGCGGCCGCGGTCGTCGGTGCGCACGGCCGGGAGCGCGGCGAGGGCGCCGGCCTCGGGGCCGTGATTGAGCATCCGCTCGATGTCGATGGAGAACTGGCCGCCCACCGACTTGTTGCGGTTGCGCAGCCTGATGCCGCCGAGGCGGACCGAGGGCTCGGCCCGCTCGACCAGGGCGGCGCGCACGGCCTCGAGCAGGGTGTCGTCGACCTCGAAGTCCTTTTCGAGGTAGATCGGGTCGGTCACGATCTTCTCCTCGACCGGGGCGAGCATGGCGCGCACGTCGAGGCGCCCCACGCTGGCGGGGTGGTCGAGCAGCTGCAGAAGGTCGGTGCGACCCCGCGCCTCGCGGAGCGACCGCAGGCCGAGGCGCGAGAGGATCTCGCGGATCTCGTGCGCGATGTTGAGCAGGTACTGCGCGAGCGCCCGCGGGTCGCCGTCGAACACCTCGGGGTTGGTGGTGAGGCCGGCCGGGCACTTGATGTTGCAGTTCTTGGCCATCACGCACTTCAGCATCATGAGCGCCGTGGTGCCGAACTCGAAGCTGTCGCCGCCGAGCAGCGCCGACACCACCACGTCGCTGCCGGTCTGGTGCGCGCCCGAGCAGCGCAGCGTCACCTTCTGGCGCAGGCCGTTGGCGAGCAGGGCCTGGTGCACCTCGGCCACGCCGATCTCGGCCGAACGGCCGGCGTACTTGAGGCTCGTCACCGCCGCAGCACCCGTGCCGCCGGTGTTGCCGGCCACGTTGATGACGTCGGCGCCGGCCTTCGCCACGCCGACGGCGATGGTGCCGATGCCCTCGCTCGACACGAGCTTCACGATCACCCGCACGCGCGCGGCCTTGCAGTCGTGGATGAGCTGAGCGAGGTCTTCGATGGAGTAGGTGTCGTGGTGCGGCGGGGGCGAGATGAGCTCGATGCCCGGGGTGCCGCCACGGGCCGCCGCGATGTCGACGGTCACCTTGGGCGCGGGCAGCTGCCCGCCCTCGCCCGGCTTCGCGCCCTGGCCGATCTTGATCTCGAGCTCCTGCAGCATCGGGTCGGCGAGGTACCCCGCCCACACCCCGAAGCGCCCCGAGGCGAACTGCTTGATGCGCGAGCCGCGGATGGTGCCGTAGCGGGAGAGGTTCTCGCCGCCCTCGCCGCTGTTCGACATGCCGCCCACCATGTTGGTGCCGTGGGCGACGGCCTCGTGCGCGGTGGCCACGAGCGCACCGTGGCTCATCGCCCCCGAGGCGAGGGTGCGGGTGATCTCGTGGGCCGGCTGCACCTCGTCGAGCGGCACCCGGTCGGGAGCCGGGCGCAGCAGCTCGAGGAAGGCGCGCAGCGTGCCCGTGGCGGTGACGTGCACACCCTCGGAGTCGACCCCGTGCACCACGAGGCCCCCGGGGTCGACCTCCCAGAGAAAGGCGGCGAACGCCTCGTGGCGCAGCACGTCGACCTCGTCGGTGTCGGTGAGGCGCAGCGCGAAGGCTCCGGATGCGTCGCCGCCGTCGGTCGCGGTCACCGCGAGACCGCGCACCAGGATGCTGCTGTTGCCGTGCGCCGAAAACCGGCGCAGCTCGAGCGCGAACTCCTCGGCCGTTCCGAGCGCCGTCACGTCGGCCGGCAGCGCCAGCACGTCGCGGAGCGCGCTCGGCCGCCGCAGCCGCTCGGCCACGGTGGTGGAGACGAAGTCGCGGTAGCCGGGGGTGATGCGGAAGGCGTCGATCTGCTCGTCGGTCAGGGCCTCGTAGCCGCTGTGGGCGTAGGCCTTGTCGTCGAGCCCGAAGGCGTCTTCGAGCTGACCCAGGGTGAGCAGCCGGAGCGCCCTGTGCTCGCTGCTCTCGTCATGAGCGGTCGCACCCGGAGCAGCGCCGACCGCCGCACCGCCACCCTCCTCACGCCCGAACTCGATCGGCTCCTCGGTCATGCCCGCGAACCCGCGCACCGCGGTGGTGCCGAAGGAGTGCCCGGCACCCTCCGCCCGCTCCTTGAACAGCCCGAGCAGCGGGATCTGGTTCTCGTTCTCGACCGCGCAGGCCCGCGCGTGCCAGTCGCTGGCGGCCTGGGCGATCCGCTCGAACCCCACGCCGCCGACCGGGGCGTCGAGGTGCGGGAAGATGGGCGCCAGCACCGGGTCGGAGGTGTCGAGGTAGTTCGGCTCGAAGAACTCGCCGCCGATGTAGCTCTCCACCGTGCAGAGCCCGACTCGGCCCATGGTCTTGGCCAGCGACTTCTCGGCCGCCTTGCGGAACTTGCCGAACGCGAGGTCGGTGGCCGTGATCTCGTCGGCGGGCATGGCCGGGCTCGGGTACTTCTCCTCGGCGCGCAGCCGCGCCGAGAGGCTGTAGACGGCGGAGGCGCCGAAACCGAGTGCCACGGCCACGTGATGCGACGACGGCAGCTGACCGCTCTCGGCCACGATCGACACCCGCAGCCGCAGCCCGGTCTCGATGAGGCGCTGGTTCACCGCCGCCAGGGCGAGCACCAGCGGCAACGGGGCCCGCGTGGTGGAGACGTTGCGGTCGCTCACGACGGCGATGCCGCCGTGTTCGCGCGCGAAGGCCTCCACGTCGTCGCAGAGCGCGCCGAGTGCATCCTGAACCGACCGCGCGTTCGCGGCGGTGTCGTTCACCTCGGGCGCGTAGAGCAGGTCGAAGCGCTGCAGCGGCACCAGGCGCTGCTCGCGCAGGCGCACCATGTCGAGGTGGCTGAGCACCGGCGTCTGCACCACGAGCTGCACGCCGCCGCCCGAACCGCCGTCGGGCTTCGCGCCGAGCGCCACCCGCATGCTCATGCCGTCGGCCTCGCGGATGCTGTCCAGCGGCGGGTTGGTGACCTGGGCGAAGCGCTGCGAGAAGTACTTCGCCATGCCGCCCTCCTGGTCGCTGAGCGCGTTGATGGCGTTGCCGTAACCCATGGCCGAGATGCGCTCGGCGCCGGAGGCGAGCATCGGGTCCATCATGAACCGGAAGCTCTCCTGGTTGAGCGAGTAGGCCACATAGCGGCCGGCCGGGCTGAGGTCGCCCTGGTAGCCGAGCGTCGAGGTGCCGCGGTCGAACTCCGGCGCGGGCAGCTCGTCGAGGTTCACCCGTGCGTCGGCTAGCAGCGCACCGTAGTCGCGACGGGAGGCGAGCATCTCGAGCGCTTCGCGGGTGCGGTGGATGCGCCCGGTGCGGTGGTCGAGGTAGAGCATCCCGCCCGCCTCGATACGGCCTCGGTGCACCACCTCGGAGTGGGGGAAGGCCACCTGGCCGGCCTCGGAGGAGACCATGAGGTAGTCGGCCGTCTCCACCGACCGCAGGGGGCGGAGGCCGAGCCGGTCGAGGCGGGCGCCCACCACGTCGCCGTCGCTGAAGATGAGGGCGGCGGGACCGTCGTTCTTCTCCTCGTAGAGGGAGAAGAACTCGAGCATGTCGCGCACCTCGCCGGGGAGGGAGCGGTCGTTCTCCCACGCCGGAGGCATGAGCGACACGACGGCTTCGACGAAGTCGAGCCCGTCGTCGAACACGCGGCTCTGCAGGGTCTGGTCGAGACGGCTGGAGTCGGACTGGCCGGGCGGGCGCACGATACGCCGCGACCGGCTCGTGGCCAGGGCCTCGTCGGAGAGACGGTTCTTGCGGTCGGTGTTGAGCTCGCCGTTGTGCGCCATCATGCGGAACGGCTGCGCCATGCTCGGGTGCGGCTCGGTGTTGGTGGAGAAGCGGGTGTGGAAGTAGAGGGTGCGCACGCTGTGCCGCTCGTCGAGCAGGTCGGTGAAGTACGAGATGACCTCGCCGGCGTTGAGGCGGCCCTTGAGCACCTGGGTGCGTGCGCTGAGCGAGAGCGGGTAGAGGCCGGCGAGCTCGGGGCGCGCGGGGTCGAAGGCGGCGCTCTCGATCGCGAGCAGCGCGGTGTTGGCGGCGCGGTCGACCTCGGCGCGCGTCCACTCCTCGGGGGCGGCGAACACCCACTGCACGATCTGCAGCTGGTAGGCCGCGGCGGCGGCCACGGTCGAGGAGTCGTCGGTGGGCACCTCGCGCACGAGCAGCACCTCGAGCCCGGTGGCGGCGAGCTGCTCGGAGACGAGCTCGCCCGCGGCCTCCCACGCGCCGGGGTCGGCGGGCATGAACAGGTTGGCCACGCCGAACAGCCCCGGCTCGAGCGCGCGGCCGGTGAGCGCGCTGAAGAACTCGACCGAGAGGTCGATGCTCACGCCCGCGCCGTCGCCCACGCCCTCCGACGACATGCCGCCGCGGTGCGGGATGGCGCACAGCGCCTGGTCGCCACGCAGGATCACGTCGTGGGTCTGCACGCCGTCTTTGCGGGTGATGAAGCCGACGCCGCAGTCGCTCGACTCGCGGGCAGGGTCATACAGTCCGAGGCGGGTGTTCTTCACAGGCGGCTTCCGATCCGGTCGGGATACTCTCCCCAACCGGGGACGGCTTGGCTATGGTAAGGCTAACCTAAGCGCCCCGTCCACTTCTCCGAGCCCTCGCCGCGAACGCGTCCAGCGCCTCCAGCACCTCCCGCGCCTCGTACAGCCGGTAGCGCTGACCGCCACCGGCCTGCCTCAGGATGCCCGAGTCGACGAGACGGTCGATCCCCGTCTGGGCGGTCACCTCACTCACTCCCAAGCCCTCCGCGACCGTCGTCGCCGAGACCACGGGCTGACGGAGGAGCATCGTCTTCAGCGCGTGCACCGACGAGTCCGATCGGGCTACGAGCACCGAATCCCATCGGTCGCGGGTCGCCTGCAGGGCATCGACGAGCACCCATCCGTTGCGAATCGCGGCGAACGACGCCTCCACGAAGGCTTCGATGATCGGCTCGATGGCTCCCCTGCGGTAGGCGGTGAGCGCTTCGATGTAGCGCGGGAGATCGTGGAGCAGTCCGGCCGAGACCGGCACGATCACCGAGCGGGTGAGCCTGCCGCCCCGGAGCATGCCCTGCACCAGGGCCCGGCCGGTGCGCCCGTTGCCATCGGGAAAGGGGTGCACGGTCTCGAACTGGGCGTGGGCGATCGCGATCTGCGCCAGCAGCGGAATGTCGGCGCGCTGGGTGAACTCCATGAGGTCGTCCATGAGTTCGGGAACCCTCGCCGGTGCCGGGGGAACGAATGCCGCCGCGTGAGGCGACAACCCACCACCACCGATCCACACCTGCACGTCTCGCCAGTGCCCCGTGATGCCGGGATCGCTCTCCTCCAGGAGAGCGCGATGCATGTCGATCACCGATTCGGCATCCAGTCTGTCCGCGAGCTCGATGGCCGCCTTCATGGCGCGCACGTTCGCCACCACCAGCCGGGCGTTACCCGAGGTCGATCGGCGGATCTCGGCCAGCGCCAACTGCTTGGCACTGGAGGTGATGTTCTCGACCTGCGAGCTGGAGGCGCTCTCGGTGCGCAGCAGGATCGACGAGAACGGTGCCGTGAGCGAGCCGACGGCGGCATCGAAGCGCGCGATCTCGTTCGTGGCGTCATCGGCCTCGGCCAGGATCCCACTGGGCACGGTCACGTCGAGCGTGGCGATCTTCGGCGGAATGGCCGCGTCGTAGGGCCCGATGGACGCCTTGATCGACCTCCGCGACCCGATGTCGTCACCGCTGCGATGCCACGGCAGCGTCTCGTACGCGACGGCGGGCCACTCGCGAGACTCTGTGTTCATCCCTCGATCTTAGCAAAGGATAAATCGCTACCCTTTGCTTAGCGGAGGCGCTGGGCGGTGAATTGAAGGCGGGGGTGGGCGAAGAACTCCTGCGATTCGACGAGCAGCAGCTCCCGCGAGCCCGCGTCGAAGGTGGCCTGAATGAGGTCGAACACGCTCGACGCCGTGCGCTCGAGCGCCTCCGCCGCGCTGCCGGTGCGCCGGTAGTGCGCGGTGAACAGCGCCGCCGTCACGTCGCCCGAGCCGTTGACCTTCATCGGGATGAGCGGGGTGCGCACGAGCCACGCCCCCTCGTCGTCGACGGCCATCATGCCGATCACGCCCTCGCTCTCGGCCGCGTCCAGCACACTGGTCACGAGCACCGTCGACGGCCCCATCGCCCGCGCCGCGTCGACCGAGTCGAGCGTCTCGTCGAGCGACACCGGCTCGGTGCCGGTGAGGTAGCCGAGCTCGAACTGGTTCGGCGTGATGAGGTCGGCGACCGGCACCACCCGATCACGCAGCAGCACCGGGATCTCGGGGGCCACGAAGCATCCGGAGTTCGCGTTGCCCATCACCGGGTCGCAGGAGTAGATGGCGTCGGGGTTGGCCTCCTTCACCCGGCGCACGGCGTCGATGATGACGTCGCCGATCCCCGTGCCACCCTGGTAGCCCGAGAGCACCACGTCGACCGAGGGGAACACCCCGCGCTCCTCTATACCCGTGAGCACGGCGGCCACGTCCGAGGGGTCGATCAGCGGCCCGCGCCACGCCCCGTACCCGGTGTGGTTGGAGAAGTTCACGGTGTAGACCGGCATCACCTCCACCCCGATGCGCTGCAGCGGGAAGACGGCGGCCGAGTTGCCGACGTGCCCGTAGGCCACGGCGGACTGGATGGAGAGGATTCTCATAGACCGGTAGTCTGCCACCCGCCGAGGGCCGCCGTGATGAGGCGTTCCATGCGGGCGATCCCGGCGTAGCGCCCGGCGCTGTCGGTGAGCATCACCGGGTCGTACCGTTCCGCGCTGTCGCGGGTGACCGCGCGGAGGAGCGCTTCACGCACCGGGGTGTCGAGGTTCATCCGCAAACCGGTCGACACGACCCCCAGGGCGGCGCTCTCGCTGTCCACCACCGAGGTGGGCCGGTCGAACTCGTCGACCAGCACCACCGTGCGGGTCTCGGGATGCGCGCCGAGCACCTGGGCGGCCTCCGCCACCGATCGCGCGGCCGGTACACCCTCTCCCACGTGCCGGGCGAGCGACGACGCCCCCGCGGGTGCCGGCATCACGGGCAGCGCCCGCGCGAGCTCCGGCCACGCCGGACCGGGCCGCGCGATGCCGTACCCCTGCGCGAGCGGGATGCCGAGCGAGGCGATCGTGGCGTACTCCGCCTCGGTCTCCACCCCCTCGGCGAGAAGCCACGAGTCGATGCGCGCCGCGAAGCCGCCGATCATCTCGGCGAGCGCCCGCTTCGCCTCGTCGCGGTCGATGCCGCTCACCAGTTCGCGGTCGAGCTTGATGAGCGCGGGCCGCAGCGCGAGCATCCTGGTCAGCCCCGCGTATCCGGCCCCCGCGTCGTCGACGGCGATCAGCGCCCCCGTGCCCCGCAGCCGATCGAGCTGGGGTTCGAGCCCGGTGTAGGAGTCGATGCGGCTGCGCTCGGTGAGTTCGACGATCACCCCGCGCAGATCGGGATGATCGTCCCACACCGCGCGGATCTCCGGCTCGGGCAGCAACCCGGGAGAGACGTTGACGGTGAGGAAGCAGTTGGACGGTAGCCCGTCTCGATCGCCGAGCCCCGCCCGCAGGCAGGCCGCTTCGAGTGCGGCGGCCCGGCCCAGCTCGCGCGCCCGGCCGAACACCTCCGAGGTGGGGAGCCGTTCGAGGTCGCCGTCACGGAACCGCGCCAGCGCCTCATACCCGGCGACCACCCCGCGCGCCGTGTCGACGATCGGCTGATAGGCGATCTCGACGCCGACTCCGCCGGCCAGCGCGTCGAGCAGCGCCGGCCAGTCGGCGGGCTGCGTCAGGAGAGCGCCACGATGTGTCGGGTCACGCTGTCGACGAGCTCGGGAGTGACCTCCTCGATGCCGTGGGCGGCGTGGGCGTGGGCGCCCACCAGCACCAGCAGGTCGTCATCGCTCGTCGCCGTCCAACTGGCGGCGCAGCCCGGCACGACGTCTCCGCACGCGAAAGCCTTCATGAATTCATCCCCCTCGTGAGCCACGAGAGGTGACTTCTTTCACAATCGTACCGTCAGAAGCGGTGACGGGCCGCCGGGTGGGAGTCGGGCTGGTGCGGCGGATGCGGGTTGCGCCTCAATTGTTCACGTGGCGCTCACCGCGCTCCCCCAGTGCGACCCGATCCCCGTCAGCACGGGTTCTTCGCACTCGACGTTCCTCACGTCTACCTCGTTGCTTCCCGGCTTCGCCGTTAACTCCGCGCAGCCGTAGGCGGACGCGCTGCTGCTTATCCAACCCGCTCCCGACGCGTACCCGAGTCCGATCACGGTGATGGTGAGCATGTCGGCATCTATGTCGTAGACCTCGACATCCCCCGAGGGGAACGACATGGCATCGACTTCTGCGATCGACTTACCCACCAGTGTCGTCGTGAATCCCGTCTCACCTCGCGCCAGCGACTTGGCGAGCTCGCCCTCCGACGACTCCTCTGCCAGCTCCCCGAACACCTCGGCACCGTTACGCACTGCGTTCCGCACCTGCTCCGCCGCCTCCTGCTCCTCCGCCGATGGCAAGAACGTCATCAGCGGCAGCAGCGTCCAGATCAGCAGCACCAGCGCGACAAGCGCGCCGATCGACCCCACGACGAAGATGAAGCACCCCTGGATACGCGAACCAACGCTCATGCTGTTCAGCAGACCGTCGGAATCGTCGCCGCATCAGAGACACTGTTTGCTCCACCGATCACAGTGACTCTCGTTGCCCTAACTTCCCGAACGCGCTCTAGTACCGCACGCGGAATACAGCTCGACGGCACAAGGAAGAGTGGCGCCTTGTGTCGTGCTGCCAGCGCTGCGCCTGCCAGCGCGTCGGGGAAGCCAGCACCTGCCGCCAGAAAAACAGTGCTCGCCGAATCATAGAGACGTGCGTTTGCCGCGAACGACGCCGCATAGCGGTCGGTCCCCGAGACACGTTGGACCTTCCAGGAGCGCGAAAGTGACAGCTCCAACCCCGGCGACACCGAGGTGGGACCACCCACCACCGTGACGTTCGACACCTTCAATGCCGCCAGCGATTGCCTAGTCACCTCATCCAACGAGCTCTCCTTGCCGTTGACAAGGATCAGAGGCGACTTCGTGGCCGCTGCCGCCGCTCCGGCCGATATGGCATCCGGGAAATCGGCCCCGGTCGCTACGTAGGCTCTTGTCGCACCCAGTCCAAAGGCGTAGTCCGCGATGGCGCGACTGGCGGCGTAGCGGTCGACACCGCTGAGACGCTGAGTCGGAGCAATGTTCTCGAGTTGAGTTCGAACAACGTCGGACACTGAGGTGGTTCCCCCGACCAACACGATCTTGGACGGATGAAGACGCTGCAGTTCTGCCTTCACGACGTCGGGAAGTGATCCGCTCGCGGTCAGTAGAAGAGGCGCCTCTTGCTTTGCAGCTGCCGGCCCCGCACTCAGCGCATCGGGGAAGTTCTCCCCACTCGCTATCCACACTGTTTTCGCCCCGGCGCCACTGTCGGGAAATGCAGACTTAGAGACAGCTGCGCTCGTGCTGTATCGATCACCGTCGGCGATCCGAGCGAAGACGAAGTTGCCCTTCCCGATCGATTCCATCAGTACCCGCGCATACATCCCAGTGCCGAGCACGTTCGGATGAAAAGACTGTTGAGACACTGGCTTTCCCCCACTGGTGAAGAGCGGGCGATCCCCAGGCGTGAACGTGAATACGAGCCCGGTGTTGCTGGACACCCCGGCTGGGGTGCAGAGGTTTGTCCCTGAGAACACTGTTGTCGGGTCGGCGAAGATGACTGGATGATCGGTAGTGTTGGCCGCGTTCCTTGCGGCGAGGAGCGCCGAGTTGAGATCTTTCCCGACGCGGTTGAGCCACGGCCGATCGGAGTCTTTCACCAGGACACAGTCCCCGCCGGTTTCGAACAGCGCCGGGTATCCCATCAGGACAATCGTGGCGTTCGGCGCTCTCGTTTGGATCTGCTTCAACACCGTCGCAACCGAAATTGGAATCTCTGTAGTCGTCCGTCGGATGAGGGTCTGTTCCGCGGACACGGTCTCGCCCTCGAGTACGCTCGCCTTGCAGTCCAACGGGGACGGGAATCTGAGCACACATTGCTGGATGACATCAGCGAAGCCTGCGTCATTGCCGCCGATAGAGAGGGTGACGAGGGTGGTGTTCTCGTCTAGATAGCCACGATCAATCTGCGAGAGTTCGTGGTACTGCCCTTCATTCTTGTCATTGACCGCGTTCTGCGCTCCGAGTGCCGGCAAGATGTTCTCCGATTGTGCGGCAGAGCAGGCGATGAGGTGATAGTCGAGCGTCGGGTCGAAGCGATCTGCACGCGCCCCGGTCGGAGTGCTACTGGAGCCTATTGCCGCTTTGCGCGACCAAGCCTGCGAGGAGCGATGACACGCGTTGCGAAGCTGAGGGTCGGCCCCGAAGCTGTCCGACTCACGGGAGTAGTCAGCTCCATCGAAGGATGACGCGCCTTCACCAGACGAGAAGGAGTCGCCCATGGCCACGACGAAGTCGGAGGGTTTGGTGGTGAGTGGTTGAATTGCGACGGCGTCCCAGGCGATGTCATCGATCCCGATCCCGTCTTGCGTCACATTCGTCAGCGAGACACTAGGAGTCCCGGAGAAGTTGAAGGCGCCGATACTCACCCAGGTGTTCGCTCCTTGACGTTGCAGCAGCGCCCGCTGTTTTATCGTGCCGTCGCCAAGGTTGACCTTGTACACGGCCTGCTGCGTCCACGCACCATGATCTGGCAGGTGAACCAGGACTCGCGCCCATTGGGATAGCGGTCTTCCGAGCGTCCAGGTGCCAGTGACGTTCAAGCTTCCGCCGTGGTAGGTGTCAGGTTTGCTGCCAGGAGTGCGGGTGTGGGCGAAGTAGAAGTGGCTGTTGAAGCCGGCGCCGAGTTGGTGGAGGTCCATTTTGGACGGGTAGCGACCGTCCGCGTCGGCGCCGAAGGCGAAAGAGAACGAGCCATTCGAGGCGACTGGTGAACCGCACACCGAGGGCCGGGAAGACCTGGTGCCGTTCGGGATGTCGTCGATCACGAGAGTTCCAGGGGGAAGGCCCGCGGGGGTGCAGTTCGGCGGGAAGCTCGTGGCGTCGGGCTCTTCGTTGGGGTAGGAACTCGGCGGGTCGAAGCGGATGAACTCGCGGCCGCATTGGCTGTCACAGTCACCCTTCCAGGTGGCGTTGCCGTGGTACCAGCACTTCAGGTCGTAGGCACCGGCGCCATCCTTGTGCAGGCAGGGACCGGGCTTCTCGGCGGGGTCGGACGGTTGTTGTTTGGTGCCAGGAGCGCACGAATTCGAGGCCTTGCAGAACGTATTGATGGGCGGCTTCACGGTGGCACGGTTGAGCTCGCCGTCACGCCCGTCGGAGGCGAGCCAGTAGGCGGGACGGAAGGCCTGGACGGCTGTGTCTTCGTCTTCGAAGAGATCGATCGGGTGTGCCGCGAAACCCATCACCTTCTCGGGATAAGGCCAGTGCTGGGGAGTCGCAGCATCGCCTGGACTCCGATCCAGGAAGGGGCCACGCGCGGGATCCCACGCGGGGTTGGCCGGGTTGTTGAGCCAGCCGACACCCCAGGGCGACCCGTCCTTCTTGTCGGGGTAGAACCCTGTGTTGTACGCCCACACTGCGAAGAACCAATTCTCGAGGTAGCGCGAGTCGCCATTGTTGATCGTCAGACCTGCGGCTCGCGTCGTGTTCCACTTCTCGCTGAGCATCTGAACGGACTTCGCGACATTCGCCGCGTAGTCGAGTGCGATCGCTCTCTGCTGGGCGACAGGCAATGCGGTGGGCGCCCCACCCTCACGACCGGCCATCCGCATCCCGTCGGTAATCTGCCCAACTCCGTAACCGCAGTCGGATTTCGAGAAGTCGATGTCCCAGAAGTCGTCCTCACTCGCTGATCGGTCGTTCCCGTAGAAATTCCCGATCAGGGGATTACCGGTGACTCCGGGGGTCGTATAAGTCGAGGCCTGCCAGAGATTCGATTCCTGAGCGAGCACACCCAAGAGCACCTGGGCCGGAATCGTGCCGCCGCCGTTCAACGCCGGCTTCGGGAAGAGCGATTGCGGGGTGTAGGCAGGCATGCCGAGGTTTTTCCAGCCGGCCGGGCGCGAGACGGTCAGCGTTCCCTTGACTGCTCGATCCACCGCCCACTCGACCTGGCGTGGCTTGGGCTGCAGGGCTTGACTGCCCGGGTCGTTGCGCGGCACCGCGCACACGCGCTCGCTTTCGATCTGTTCGGTGGCCGAGCCGGCACCACGTCCGCCGGTGAGCACAGATTCACTGGTCGTCGTAGAATCCGCGTCGAACGCCACAGCGCTGGCGGAGAACCCGACCCGCGCCGCGGTCGTCGTGGAGACTGCGTCCAGCTCGATCGACTGGGTCGTCGTGGGATCGGAGGCCGGAACATCACTCACCTTGACCGGCGAGACCACCAACTCACCTCGCGAACTCGCCGTCGACCGCCATGCAGCGTCGATCATCCGCAGGTCGTCAGGCATATCAGTGACGAGTGAATCGACCTGCGCACCGGTCACGAAGACATCTCCTGTCGCGGCCTGGGTCGAGGTCACCTCATCGGCAGGGCCCGTGGCAAGCACGACGAGATCGGTACCGCTGAGCGGGTCGCTCGCGTAGTTCACATATGCAACACCGTCCGTCTGCGTGAGGAACGTCAAGCTGCCGTCGCGTCCTGCGCGAATGTCGTACGGAACGCTCGATGTCTCGATGAGTGGGGTCGTCGCTCCGTCGCGACCCACCGAAACCACGCCGTGCGCGCCGGAGCCGACGAGCCCCTCGGCCGACATCGTGGCCGAGGTGATCTGTCCCGCTGCCTCGACCTGCCACCCGATCTCGCGTGATCGGATATCGACGACGTCGACCCGCGTACGGGCGAAGTCGTCGGCGAAGGCACTGAAGGCGACCTCATCGCCGACGCCGCAGCCCGGGTTGAAGTACGACATGCTGTAGCCCCGGCCGAGGTCAGTGACCGTTCCGTCGACGATGTCGATCAGCGCTCCGAACCCACCACGATTCATGGTCTGGTCGTCATTGGTGAAGGTGCGAGCCCCGTAGACCACGGCAAGGGTTCGCCCGTCGGGTGCGAGGCAGCCGTTTCCGATCCACCTGTCGGTCTCGATGCCGACCGCCGTGAGCGAGGCCACCTGCGACCAGGCATATCCCTCACGAGCTGCCGCTCGAAGCACGTGCATCCCGGATCTATCGCCTGCGAGAGCCCAGGCGATGTCTTCGCTCTCCGCCCACTCAGACCCGAGCAAGCGGTCGCGATCCCCTTCGGCAACGCTCCCTGAACCATCGGCAGGAAGGTCTCCCCGCTGCTCGCCCTCGACCGGCTGCTCGTCGACGCGAGGGCTGTCGGGCACCTCAGCGAACGCGGTTTGGTCACCCACGACGGCGGTGAGGAAAAGCGTGGTCGCCAGCAGCGACGCCGTCAGCCAGCGAGCGCAGGGTCGAGTTCTGATCACGCGCTCACGATAGTGAGCGATCGTCAGGCGAGTCGAGTGAACGAAGGTTGGGTGTGGAATTCAGCAAGCATCCCTCATTTCTTTGACTACTCTGAAGCGCTCGGGATGACACGAGCGGGAAGGCGGGACTCATGCAGGGCACGCGTGTCGCCGTCGTCGGCGGTCCGGAGCTGGTTCGCGAGGGTATCGTCGCGCTCCTTTCCACCCAGTATGGGATCACGCTGACTCATCCCTCCGAAGCAGGAGTTGAGGAGCACGAGTCGATCGGCCACCAGCCGCCGCAGGTCGTGGTGCTGATCTCAGACCCGGCCGCAAGCCCGCCAGGAGCACTGGATCCACGAGCGATGCGACAGAGATGGCCGAGCGCCCGGATACTCGCACTGAGTCCGTGGCGGGTTCACAAGCCACGCGACTCCGAAGTCGCAGTGGGGATGACTGCGCATCTCACCGCCCGCGCGACTCTCGACGATCTCCTCAGAGCGGTCAACCCAGACGCTCCACCGCGCTCGGAGTCGTCCCGCGATTCAGCATCCGAGCACCTGCCGTTGACTGCTCGCGAGCGCGATGTCTTCAAGCTCCTCGCACTCGGCTACTCGAACAGAACCATCGGCGGCCACCTCAACCTCGCCGAAGGCACCGTGAAGCACCACACCCATCGTATCTATCGCAAGCTCGGTGTGGGCTCTCGCGTCGAAGCTGTCCGGATCGCCTTGCTCTTCGAGAAGAACTCTCACTGAGCAGGGTTGATGCGCAAACGACCCGGGCAGCGAGCCGCCTCGTGTGGCGCGCCAAGGCGGGCTACAGACTCACCCGAGCAGCTGACCGCTCGTCGCATCTACTCGACCAAGTCGTCGGGCACTGACGGACACGCCTTCTCGAGCTCGCTGAGCGCAGCATCTCGACCGAGATCCAGGTACGGAGTCCACTGTCGGCCTTCGGCGAAGTCACGGAAGAACCCTTCCCGCGTGGGCGGCTCCCCGATCATGTGGCCATGGTCCACGAGACATGGGATCAATGCATCGACGAAGTAGTCGTATAGGACGGAGACCTGATCGGCGGTGAGAGGGACCTGGTACTTGGGGTCCAACGGAAACTTGGCTGCGCAGACGTAGTTCGCGAGCGCGTGTTCCTGAGCGCGGTCCCGAGTGAACGAACCCCCGAGGCCACCGTCGTCGCCGGCCGTGGTCGGGAATCCCGCATCGGTCAAACATTGCGCCCTCACTTGTCCATACTCATCCTCGGCGATGTATCGGACGACCTCGACGTCAGGCACCTCTGCCTGAGGAAACTCGTTCTGCAGCGACTTTCGGAGCGAAGCCAGATTTGCGTCGGTGACGGGATCAGCTGACGCAGAGTCTGCAGCAGCGCCCGGCGTGGGCAGGCTTGTTTCTTGCCCGCCTGCGCAGCCAGCGAGGAACAGGCCGCAGGCGATGATAACCAGGCCGGCCCCCGCTAGTGGTCGGATCCGCATTCGCCGAACGTAACGCGACGTTCGCCGACAAGACAATCAACCAACGGTGTGTTTTCTTCAGGTGAGGATCTCTCTACAGTCGGTGCCATGAACAACAAACGGCCGACAGTGCCGAGCATTCGGCGCACACTTCTCCTCGCCACCGCAGTGGCTGGGCTCGCCTCGGCGTGCGGAGTCGCCGCAGCAGCGTCCGCGATGAACGCACACGAGCCCCCTCTGGCGGCGACGACCACCCCGACATTTCACGATCCAACCGAGATGCCGGGGATTTGGGAGGCAGACACATCGACGTTCCCTGAGGCACTAGCTCCGGGTGCCGAATGGCCGACCGATCCGCCGGGCAACATGACCGACGAAGATGTGGCCAACGAAGACGGAATGTCGGCGATGATCGCCTCGACGTATTGGTTATGCACCTGGGAACGCGCGTACCTAGATGCATTCGAGAAGCAAGACATCGAGGGCCAGCACGCCGCGCTCGAGCAGATCGACAAGTTTCCCGAGCTGCCCGCGGTTCAGGCACACTTCCCCGATGCACATCTGTGGCTCGAGTCGGTGGTCGGCCCCGTGCGAGCCGGCGAAGGCCCCTCGACAATCGAAGAAGACTTTCACGGGCTCACCTGCAACAGCCTCTCCGACTTCAACGGAGCCAACCAATGAAGATGCTCACAAAGACTCTGGCCACCGTGTTCGCCATCACTGCGTTGATCGCCGGACCTGGCGTCACCGCGTATGCACTCACTCAGGTCATCACGGGCCAGACACCCGTCCCCGGAAGGCTCGAGAACTACACGACCGCACGCAATCATGCTCAGACCGGAACTCTTTCCATGTCGATGCGAACCGTGGCGTTGTGCGGAGGGTCGACCGCGCTCAGCCTGAGGAACGGCATTGGGACTCCCTTCACGACCTCACCGACCTGGACGAGCCCCACGGGAACGAAGTACTTCGGGCTCGCGACCAGCGGCTCGCAGCTCATCCCGAAGGGAGTCTTCTATGTGAGCGCGCGGATGACCGGCAGGTGCTACATCCCCGACTCCGAGCGATTCTTCTCTGGCACTCTCAGCTTCTGACTCGCCGCGAGCACCAACCGATCGAAAGCAGCGGCACCCACCGATCACCTCGGCTCGGCAGGGTAACGCCTCGTGATATCGATCGGTGTGCCGTTCTCCTCGCACGCCTCGACGATGGGCCCAGCCGGATAACTCGAAGAGTTGGTTGCGACGAATCCTGGCGAAGGGTCCTCAGGAATTAGGCGGGCACCCCCCACCAGGGCCCCCACTTCGACCGAGGAGTCTTTTTCCAGAAGTAGTTCGAGCACCGCCGTGGATGCGTGCACTTCGGCAATCCACTCATCCGCCGTCAGCTCTCCTCGGGAGTACCCGTCGTCAGCGTTGAAGTACCCGCTCAGCGCCCGCGAAACCTCGCCGCACGTCGACTCGAGATCGTCGGAGACCGGCTGAGGGGTGGCAACAGTTGGTGACTCGACGACAGGTGTCAGCGACTCATCAGCAAGAGAATCGGGTACTTCCGCGCACCCGCCGAGCACTGTGACACCAACCGTGACGAGCGCGGCCGCAGCAACTCGAATCGGCCTCAGGATCTGCATCGCACGAGGTTATCCCTACGCGCGCCTGATCAACAGTGAACCAATTGTGTATTTTCTTCAGGTTTGGGACTCCCTACAGTCAGCGATATGAAACACCAACGCCAGAGCTCTCGGCCTGTCCGCGCAGCCTTGATCACAGCGGCAGGCATCACTGCGCTCGCGTCCACATGCGGAGTCGCCATGGCCGCATCGGCGGTCAACGAGAGTCAGCCCGCAGCGCCCTCCACTTTCCATGCGGCAACAGAAATGCCGGGAATCTGGAAAGCCGATACCTCGACCTTCCCCGAAGAGCTAGCTCCTGGCACGGAATGGCCCGCGAACCCGCCCGGCAATATGGCCGACGAGGGCGTAGTCAATGAAGACGGCCTCGCGGGCATCACTGCGTCGTTCTACTGGCTGTGCACCTGGGAACATGCCTATCTCGAAGCGGTCGACACGAACGACAGCGCAGGGCAGCGGACCGCGTTGGCTGAGATTGACAAGTTCACCGGCCTGCCTGCGGTGAAGGACCACTATCCAGACGTCGACCTCTGGAAAACTGCGGTAGTCGACCCAGTCGAGGCTGGCGAAGGGCCGAAGACGCTCGAGCAGGACTACCGCATCGGCACCTGCAGCGGGTTCATCGAGCAGATTGAAGGGGAGAGGTGAGCGCCCTCGACCGCGCGGCTACGTGCGCGATCGCCGCGTTGATGACATTCTTCCTGATTGTCCTCGCACCGGCAGCGGCGTATGCGGTGTCGCAGACCATCACGGGAGCAACCCCTGATCCAGGCGCACTTGTGAACTATACGACGGCGCGGTATCACGCCCGAACTGGCACAATCTCCATGGCGATGGCCACGACCGCGCAGTGCGGTGGCTCGACCGCGCTCAGCCTCCGCGACACGTCGAACACCCACTTCACAACGTCTCCGACCTGGACGAGCCCGACGGGTACGAAAGTCTTCGGCCTTGCAACCACAGGTTCGCAACTGATCCCAGCGAAGACGTTCTACGTCAGCGCTCGAATGCGCGGCGCATGCTTCAACGACAGATCGGAAAGGTACTTCTCAGGCACACTCACCTTCTGAAGCTGCGCTCATACCAACCTCACGCAACCCGCCGTGCGGCGCCCCCTACGGCAGGTAACGCTGCACGAACTCCAGCGCCGTGTCGCCCACCTCACGCCACCCCGAGTCGATGATCAGCGAGTGCCCCCGATTCGGAATGATCGCCAGCTCCGTATCCCCCGGGTTCTTCGCCTGAAGACGGTACTCGTTCTCCACGACGACCTGCGGCACCGTGTTGTCCGAAGCCCCCGCGATGAGCAGCAACGGCCCGCGCTCGTGGTTCTCGGTGTCGACCTTCGTCTCCGCGAACGGGTTGAAGTTCGCCGTCGCCGCCTGGAAGATCGGCACGCTCGACGCCGGCACGTGGTAGGTGTCGTAGAGCGAACGCCCCTCTTCCTCGTCGAGCGCGTTCACCCACCCGAACTGGAACTGCTCCCACGTGAGCGTCACCCCGTGCTTGGTGTGGTTGAACCGCAGCAGCGCCGGCGCGGCCGACTTGAGCGCCGAGGTCGGCAGCGCGGTCACGCCCTTGAACTGGGCGGGATCGATCGCCACCGTTACGGCGTTGAGCCCCTGCCCGGCGAGCTTCTGCGCGATGAGCCCGCCGAAGCTGTGGCCGATCACGACCGGGGACTGGTCGAGCGCCGCGATCGCCTCGGCGTAGTGGTCGGTGACCTGCTGCACCATCTTGCCGGCGAACGCATCCGGGTCGGCCTTGGCCTCCTCGACCGTGGCCGGGTCGTCGGGCCAGCCGGGCGCGAGCGTGGCGTACCCCTGGTCTTCGAACAGGTCGCGCCACGGCTTCCAGCTGCTCGACAGCAGCCACAGTCCGTGCACGAACACCACGGGCGTCTTGCCCGAGGAGTTCGCCGCTTCGATCTCGCCGAGCTCGGCATCGGTCAACGTCATGGTGGAGCCCCCTCCCGCATCTGCTCGAACTCTAGTGACCCGGAGCCTCCGAGCGGAAGGCCCTCGCACGACCACCCTCGGCTGAGCCTCCGGCAGAGGCATCGGCACCACCCGCACCGGCACCGACCGGCCCCAGGATGCGCGCCACAAGCACCGGCGGCAACCGGAACGCGTACCGCAACGGCGTGCGCTCCATCCCCGCGTGCAGCAGCAGCGAGCCGCCCACGATCACGGCCGTCGCCACCACCGGCCCGAGGTACAGAGCGACGTCACTGCCGTGCAGCGAGCGCACGAATGGCAGCAGATACAGCGCCCACAACCACGGCAACTGCATCACGTACACCGGCAGCGTGCGCCGCCCCACCCCCGCGAGCACGCGCGACACCCCCGGCACCCGGCTCACCAGACTGCACACCACCACCGCGAGCGCGATCGCCGCCGCATCCCGCACCAGCCGCAGACCCGACTCGAGCATGTCGCCGAGCGAGGTCAGC
Source organism: Herbiconiux moechotypicola (assembly GCF_024979255.1). Classification (GTDB taxonomy): domain Bacteria; phylum Actinomycetota; class Actinomycetes; order Actinomycetales; family Microbacteriaceae; genus Herbiconiux; species Herbiconiux moechotypicola. Next base: position 30,175 of record NZ_JANLCN010000004.1, on the reverse strand, counting down.
TCCCACAGCTCGAGCAGCCCCACGAACGCGACCAGGCACACCAGCAGCTTGGGCAGCATCCGCCCGCCCGCCAGCCACACGAGCACGCGCGGCAGGTGCACCCCGACCGCGAAGAACACCCCGAAGTAGAGCATGTGCACCCACATGGCCTCGGCATCGGATGCGGGCACCAGCCCTGACCCGACGGCTACGGCCGCGAACACCCCGAGCACCACAGGCCACGGCACCCGGTGCAGGGTGGTGAGCACGGCCACATACACGGCGAGCGCGAACACGAACCACAGGATGGTGTCGGGCAGCACCAGCTGCAGCAGGTAGTCGGGCACCGAGTGGATCTTGAAGGGCACACCGGATGCGGTGACCGCGAGCGACATCAGCGCGAAGACGGTGAGCCACACGAGGTAGATCCAGTACGAGGAGGCCACACGCAGCAGGTTGCGGCGGTCGCCCCAGCCGTGCCGCACCCGTTCGGAGACGAGCAGCCCCGACAGGGCGAACAGCAGGGGCAGCCGGAAGGGGCCGAAGAACTCGGTGAACTCGCGCCAGGCGCGGGTGTCGACCTCCTCGGGCACGAGCGGCTCGAACACGAAGATGCGCACGTGCAGCAGCACCACGAGGATGACGCACACGCCGCGCGCGACGTCGATCCAGACCGCCCGCCCGCCAGCGCCGCCGATGTGAGTACCACCGCCGCCCGGCCCCGCCGCGCTCACCCCACCTGCCACCCCGCCCACGGTCGTCGAGCCTCCCCACCGGCCACGCTAACCAGGTCAGTCCAGCTGCGCCAGCCCCAGGTTCTCGCGCAGCATCGCACCCTCGTACTCGGTGCGGAACAGCCCCCGCCGCTGCAGCTCCGGCACCACCTTCAGGGTGAAGTCCTCCACGCCGGTCGGGAAATGCGTGGGCACCGCGAGGAACCCGTCCACCGCCTCCGCCTCCAGCCAGGCCTGCATGGTGTCGGCGATGGTGGCGGGCGACCCGATCATCTTGAAGTAGCTGCCCTCGGCGAAGTAGCGGGCGGTCTCGAGGATGGAGAGTCCGTCGCGCCGGGCGATGTCCATGATCGCCTGCCGGTGCGACTTGCCGGCGTTCGACTCGGGCAGCTCGGGCATCGGCCCGTCGAGGTCGTGCTGCCTGAAGTCGTAGCCGCCGGCGAGCGGCATGAGGTTCGAGATGGCGAGGTCTTCGGGGATGAGCTCCATCATGCGGTCGCGCAGCGCCCACGCCTCCTCGTCGGTGTCGCCCACGATCGGGGTCATGCCGGCGAGGATCTTCACCGTGTCGGGGTCGCGCCCGAACGCCGCGGCACGGGCCCGGATGTCATCGCGGAAGGCCTTCGCCGACTCGGGATCGGACTGCAGCGTGAACACCACGTCGGCGGTGCGCGCCGCCAGCGCCCGGCCGGGCTCCGACGACCCCGCCTGGAAGATGACGGGCCGCCCCTGCGGACTCCGCCCCGTCGTGAGCGGCCCACGCACCCGGAAGTGCTCGCCCTCGTGCTGGAGGAAGCGCATCCGGTCGACGTCGAAGAACACGCCGTTCTCCTTGTCGTGCACCATCGCGTCCGCATCCCACCCGTCCCAGAGGCCGGTGACCACGTCGACGAACTCGCTCGCGCGGGCGTAGCGGTCGGCGTGCGCCACGTGGGTCTCGAGGCCGAAGTTCTGCGCCTCGTCCTCGTTGAACGAGGTCACGAGGTTCCAGCCGGCGCGGCCGTGGCTGAGGTGGTCGAGAGTGGAGAACCGGCGGGCCAGGTTGTAGGGGTCGTTGAAGGTGGTGGTGGAGGTCGCCGCGAGGCCGAGGCGGCTGGTGCGCATGGCGAGGGCGGGCAGCACCATCGTGGGGTCGAAGTGGATGGAGCGGGGGTTGGCGACGCCGTAGCGGTCGCCGGCGAGCATGTCGTTGCTGCGACGCACGGCGGCCTGGTCTTCGAAGAAGACGGCGTCGAGCTTGGCGGCCTCGGCGAGTTCGGCGGCGCGCACGTAGTGCTCGATGCCGAGGTCGAGCTCGGGCACGGCGTCGGGCAGACGCCAGGCACCGAGGTGGTAGCCGGGGAAGAGGAACAGGGCGAGGCGGAGCTTTCCGTCGGTCATGAGGGCACGGTCTTTCAGGCTGAGACGAATGAGTGAGGAGAGAATCGGATGCGCGGGGCGGGGCTCGAAGGCCCGCCCGGTGGCGTCTCTACCTGTGCCCGTGCGCGATGGCGCCGCGGTTCCACGACGACGGGTAGCTCGAGAACTCGTGCTCGCTCACGTCGCCTCCTCCCGCTCACGTCTCGCTCGCACCGGACTCCCGGCGCGCATCCCGCAGCCTACCGACCGCTCGTTTCAGCCGGGTTACGGGCGGGACCTGGGTCCCCGCCACCCGCCCCGCGTAGGATTCGGGATCATGACGACCGCCGACCGCATCCACCGCTCGCTCTCGACCGAGCTGCCGCTCGAGGCGCTGCCGGCCGAGCTCGTGATGGAGGGCGAACCCCGCACCGGCTTCCTCGAACTGGGCGCGGTCTCCGGTGCCGCCTACGGACTGTGGGAGCTCACCGCCGGCACCGCCCGCGACGTGGAGGTCGACGAGGTGTTCGTGGTGCTGTCCGGCTCGTGCGAGCTGAGCATCGGCGACGGACCGTTCGTCACGATCGGTCCGGGCGACGTCGTCACGCTCCGCGAGGGCGACCGCACGGTGTGGCGCACCGAGGCGGGGCTGCGCAAGCTCTACATCACCGCCCCCGATCAGGCGGACTGACCACACCTGTCGAGAGCGGCGGTAGAATCATCATGTGTCATCCACCAGTCGAATCATGTCGCCCGCGGGGCGTGGGGAGGTCGCCGGCGTCGTTCTCGCCGGCACCAGGTAGCCGTTTCCCTCGGTAGCCCCTGCGCGCGGCAGTGCGTCGCGCGATCATGATCTCCGCCCGCGTGATTCGCGGGCACTCCCCCGGCCGTCCGGCCTGAAGACCGATTTCGATCGGTGATTGGTGATTCCACGATGCTGTCCTTGACCGAACAACAGATCCGCGCCTCTTTCGTCAACGCGTCACGAAAAGAGGTCTCCGACGTGACCCTTCCGCCCGACTTCGAGACGCTGTCGTTCGACTCGCTCGACTACCTCGGCTGGCACGACCGCAAGCTCGCCCGCCGCAGCTACGTCGTGGCGGAGGTCGACGGCGAGCCCGTCGGCGTCGTGCTCAAGCAGTCCGACAAGAGGCCGCTCTCCCGTGCGCAGTGCTCGTGGTGCTCCGACGTGAACCTCACGAACGAGGTGGTGTTCTACTCCGCCAAGCGCGCGGGCGCCGCGGGCCGCAACGGCAACACGATCGGCACCCTCATCTGTGCCGACTTCGGATGCTCGGCGAACGTGCGCAAGCTCCCTCCGATGGCCTACATCGGCTTCGACGCCGAGGCGGCCCGTCTCGACAACATCACCGGCCTGCAGCTGCACGCCGAAGCCTTCGCGCGCTCGGTGAGGCAGACGAGCTGAGCCGATCAGGCGGACTGCGCCGCCACCCGCCGTTCGAGCCACTCGGCTCGCGCGTGGAGCGCCTCGTCGTCGACCGGCCGCAGCCTCCGCCCCGCCAGCTCCTGAAAGGCGAGCGGGATGCGCACCCCGGCCGCCTCGGGCGCGAGCACCAGCACGATGGCCCGCTCGATCGCGGTGCCGCTGTGCGCCTCACCGAACTCGGCCCTCGCCACCGCAGCCCACTCGCAGCGGAACAGCGCGTCGGCCTCGCCCCGGCGTAGCTGCCACACGGCGAACGCGGTCTCGTCGTCGGTGTAGGCGAGGTAGTCGAGCGGGGTGAGGTCTTCGGCGTCGAGCCGCATCGCGGCCATGGCCTCCAAGAACTCGATGGAGCATCGCAGGGGCACTGCGTCGTCGTGACCGATCACGGTGAGCCTCGTGATCAGCATGCGCACTCCGGTCGGCCTGAATCCCGCGCTCCACCAGTTGAGCATCCCGGTCACCGACAGCACCCCGCCCACCACCGCGATCCAGGTGAGCCAGCCCGCCGAAGTCGCGAGAGACGCGATGAAGAGCGAGACCGAAATGGCGCACGCCACCAGCCATCGCCTCGACGACAGCATGACCGCGATCCAGTTCGGCCGCGTGCGCTTGGGCACCTCCACGGCCCCACGCTACCGTCCGGCGCGGGATACTGGGGGCGTGGAGATCGAGGCGGTGCTGCCGGAGCTGCGGGAGCCGATGAAGCGTGCCCAGGCGAAGGCACCGCGGTGGCTGCTGCGGGTGGCGGTGCGGATGCTGCGGGTGCCGCGCAGCGAGGCGGTGCGGGTGCGCACGGTGAAGCTCGCGACGGCATCCGTGCGTGTGTATGAGCCGGTGGAGGCGGCTGGTGGCGGCGCGGCGCCGACTCATGCTGCGGCCCCCGCGCTGCTGTGGATTCACGGCGGCGGCCTGCTCTTCGGCGACGCGAAGCAAGACGAGAGCCTGTGCCTGTCGACGGCCGAGCGGCTCGGCCTCGTGATCGTGTCGGCGAACTATCGCTTCGCTCCCGAGCATCCGTTCCCCGCCGCCCACGACGACGTGCACGCGGCCTGGTCGTGGCTGGTCGCTCACGCGGGCGACCTCGGCGTCGACCCCGAACGCCTGGCGATCGGCGGTGAGAGCGCCGGGGCCGGGCTGGCCGCGGGGCTGGTGCAGCGCCTCCACGACGAGGGCGGCGTGCAACCCGTGGCACAGTGGCTGTTCGCGCCCATGATCGACGACCGCACCGCCGCCGACCGGTCGCTCGACGCGCTCGACCACTTCGTGTGGAACAACGCGAGCAACCGCGAGGGATGGAGCGGCTACCTCGGCCGGGCGCCCGGAGACCCCTCCGACGCAGCCGTGCCGCCCTACGCCTCCCCCGCGCGCCGCCCCGACCTCACGGGCCTCCCACCCGCCTTCCTCAGCTGGGCCGACATCGAGCTGTTCGCCGCCGAGGACGGCGCCTATGCCGACCGCCTCCGCGCATCCGGAGTCGAGGTGCACACCGACGTCGTCGCCGGCGGCGTGCACGGCTTCGAGAACTGGGCCGCCACCACCCCGGTCGCCCAGGCCCTCATCACCCGCGCCCAGACCTGGCTCGAGGGAGCGCTCGCGCGCGCCTGACGCCGTGCGCCCCGCGAGCACCGGCACCGCCCCATGCCCCCGCAGTGAGCACGGAACGCCCGTTCAGTTCCCCGTTTCAGCCCTTCCGCACTGCACGTCGGGCGACGGCCACGGAGGCGAGGCCGAGGGTTCCGAGAAGCACCACCGCGATCAGGAGCGGCGCAATCGGCGATCCGGTCGCGGCGAGGGTGGAAGCCGCGGTCGTCGAGGTCGGTGTCGGGGTCGGAGTGGGCGTCGAGGCGGCCGCCGTGACAGTGTAGGCGACGAAGGTCGTGAAGTGCCGCGTCTGGATGACGAGGTCGCTGTCGACGTCGATCGAGCAGGCGAGCGCCGCCCCGTCGAACTGCTGGTCTGCGGCCTCGCGCGAGTCGGCGTCGCAGGCGAGCGCGATCTCGCTGAACGCCGAGCTGTCGCCGCCCCCGGGCACGAAGCCCGCGAGCTGGCCGGCCTGGCCCACCAGCAGGAGGCGAACCGTGCGGCTGAAGGTGAGCGTCGCATCCGGATCGCCCAGTTCGACCGCGAGCGCGACGTCGGCGCGCGACCCCGCCTCGACAGGCACGTCCACGTCGTCGACGACCCCGGGAAGGGCGACGAGCCCCTGCCACGCAGGGTCGCTGCTCGAGATCGTCGTGCCCGCCGGGATCGACACCGCCGCGACCGGCGTCGTGATGAAGACGGGCGCCGACACCGTCACGGCCCCGGATTCGTCGGGCGCACCGAAGTCGAGCCAGGCCGGCGCCCCCGGGTCGGCGAGCACGAACTCCACGCCTCCCTCCGGCAGTTCGGTGGCGTCGACCGTCTCGCCCGCGACCACGTTCTGCACGTCGGCGATCTGCAGCCCGTCGGAGACGACGGGGGTGACGTAGTAGCCCTCGGCCTGGAGGACCATCGTGACGGTGATGTTCTGCCCGGCGTACTCGGAAGTGACCTTCCACGTGTCGAAGGTCGCTTCGGGGATGGGGACGCCGTTCGCCGCCCACGAGAACTCGTAGTCGTACGCCTCACCGTTCGGCGGAACCTCCCAGTCGTCGAACTTGGCCTTCAGCTTCGAGCCCACGACACCGTCGCCGTCGATCGAGACCTTGCCCGACTGCAGCCCCTGGGGCGCGAAATAGACCGGATCGCTCACCGCCGTGCCGTAGGTGCCGTCGTTGAGGAACACGTGCACCTGCACCACGAAGAACTGGCCGGCGTACTTGCCGGAGGAGTTGCCCGTCTTCCACGGGTTGTCGGTCGAGACGTAGTCGGGATACTGCGTGGAGGGGTTGCCGTCCTGGTCGGTGACGAACCAGCGGTAGGAGATGGAGTCGTACTTCTGGTTCCACGTGCCGGGTGTGGCGGTGAGCGTGTCGGCGCCCGGCATGCCCCACACCGGGTCCTCCGGGCTGATGACAGGCGGCACGGTGTTGACGAACGGCGCGGAGTCGGACTCGCCCTCGTCGCCCGGCGCCGCCGAGGCGGGCAGACCTCCGGCGAGCATCGTGCCGGCGATCACCGCGATCGCACCGATCATCGCTCCGATTCGTCCGCGCATCCGGCGCCGGTTCGTCGCCACGCTGCTGTCTGACCCCATTGCCATTCCCCCGTCCACGGCGAACCAACCCGCTTGAAAGCTACCGGCATCCCAGGGCCTTTGTACAGGCCGGCCGCGCTGCGTGCGAAGGCGGATCCGGTGCTCAGTTCACGCGCACGACATCCGGTGGAGTCCACGACTGTTCGAGCACCGCCTCCGTGGGCCAATACGCGCGGAGGAAGAGCGAGAACGGTCCCTCCGGCGCGGGGAGCCAGTTCGCCGACTCCGCGGGGTCGGCAGGTGCGGGACCGCCGGCGGTCAGGGTGAGCGCGCCGTCGTCGGCGAACTGCAGGGTGGTGTTCTTGGTGCCGAGAGAGAAGCGGTGCAGATCGTTCTCGTGAAAGAAGTGGTGCTCGTTGTAGAGCGTGAGCGACCAGAACCCCTTCACCGGCGGCAGCCCGTCCGACGGGAACGTGACGCTGTATCGGCGCGTGCCGTCGAGCCGGTCACCGGATGCGTCGACGTCGAGGTAGTAGTAGCAGGTTTCGTTCGCGCTGTTCACGAAGATGTTGGCCTTCGCCATCGCGGTGCGCGTGAGGTAGTCGGTGCCGAAGTGCGCGCCGTTTCGCGTGGTGGACCAGTTGCCGGTCGCCGGGGTTCCGATGTTGCGGAACTCGAACAGCTCCTGCACCAGGCCGCTGTCGGCCGACGTCGCGGCACCGACGATCACGTCGTGGGCATGCGGGTCGGCAGCCGCGGCCTCCGTGAGCGTGAACAACCAGTCGTACAGCGCCGCCTCCCCGTCCCGGGCGGGCACCTCGTCGAGCACCGCCCGGAGCGACTCGGGGAAGGCCTCGGGCGCCACCCACCTGGTCTCGGCTCCTGATCCGGTGGCATCCGCAGCGGGGAAAGACGGGCAGTCCGCCCACACCACCGTTTTCACGGTGCCGTCGAACTCTGTGAGGGGATACATGCTGATGCCGTTGAGGAGCGGCTGGATCGCCTCCCGGTCTTCGGCGGTGTCGTCCATGAACACCCGCGGGATGACGACGCCGACCGCGGTGTCGAAGCGGAACACCCCGGCTATCCCCTCCGGCACCTCGCCGCTCCACCCCGTCGGCGCCAGGAGATAGAAGCCGGGCGCGGTGCCGTACATCGCACCGAGCTGCACGAACGAGTCGGTGCGCTGATCGACCGCCTGGTACACCCAGAACCGCTCCCCGAAGTCGGGCACCTGGATGACGGAGGGTCCGGCCTCCGCGGCCACCATGCCGAAGCCGTAGGCGACATCCTGATTCGGGCACGCGACGAGGCGCTCCTGCGGTTCGACGTAGTCGTGCAGCATGCACAGCGAACCGAGCGGCGCCACCGGAACGATGCCGCCCATGAGCCCCGGATGCGGCACCGCCCTCATGACCGACTGCCGGTTGTGCATGTTGATGAGCGGCCAGGCCCAGAGGTACGCGGCCGAGGTGAGGGTGCGGAGGTAGTCGTCCGTGTACCGCGGCATCGTTGCGCTCATGGCTTCAGCGTGGCAGCGCCCGCCGCCCGTGTCCACCACTGGCAGAACTCAGGGCACGTACACCACCGCCGGCGCCGCCGTGCTCGCCCGCTCCACCAGCGTCACCCCGGCCCACGGCGCGCCATCCGCGGGCGCCGCCCGCTCCCCCAGCACCTCGAGCACCGTCTCCATCGCCGCCCTGCCGAGCACCGTGAAGTCCTGCCGCACGGTCGTGAGCGGCGGCGAGAAGAACGCCGCCTCCGGAATGTCGTCGAACCCCACCACACTCACGTCGCCCGGCACCGAGAGCCCGGCCTCGGTATAGGCCCGGATGAGTCCCAGCGCCATCTGATCGTTGGCCACGAATACCGCCGTCGCCGCCCGCTCCTCCGCCAGCCGCACCCCGTGGGCGTACCCGCTCGCCGGCGTCCAGTCCCCCACGAGCGGCTCGCGGCTCACCAGCCCGTGTGCGGCGAGCCCGCCGAACCAGCCGCGCATCCGTTCGGCCGCGTCCATCGAGTCGGGCGGTCCGGCGATGTGCCGGATGTCCCGATGCCCGAGCGCCACCAGACGATCGACGGCCGCCCGCGCACCCCCGTACTGGTCGAGCGACACCCGATGCGCCGCCCCGCGATCCTCCGACGCCACCGCCACCACCGGCACCCCGAGATCGACCCCGGCCAGCCCCTCCACCGCGGCGCGCTGCTGCGCGATGAGCACGATCGCCTCGACGTTCTGCCGCACCAGCAGCTCGGCGGCGCTGCGCACGTGCACCGCATCCGCCTCGAGCAGCCCGGCGGTGATCACCGCGTAGCGCGCATCCCGTGCCGTCTCGTTGAAGTGCAGCGCGGTCGACGACGGCCCGAAGTCGGCCGACCCCGTGGTGATGAGCCCGATGGTGCGCGAGCGCCGCGTCACCATCGCCCGGGCGGCCGGTGACGGCACGTAGCGCAACTGCCGGATCGCGTTCTCGACCCGCTGCCGGGTGGCCGGCCGCACGTTGGGCAGGTCGTTGAGCACCCGCGACACGGTCTGGTGCGACACTCCCGCCAGGCGCGCGACATCGAAGATCGTGGCGGCTCTCGCCTTGTCGTCTTCAGTCACCGTGGGTCCTCATCGGCGCGGGGTTCTGCGCGTCTACGTATTATCGCGGGGGTGGGGGCCTCTGGCCGCCTCACCTCCTGCGCGCCGTCAGCACCTTCTGCAGGATGATGAACACCAGCAGCAGCGCACCGATGAAGATCTTGGTCCACCACGACGACAGCGTGCCCTCGAAGGTGATGATGGTCTGGATGACCCCGAGCACCAGCACGCCGAGCACCGACCCCAGCACGAACCCGTAGCCGCCGGTGAGCAGCGTTCCGCCGACGACCACCGCGGCGATCGCGTCGAGCTCGGTGCCGATGGCCGTGAGCGGGTAGCCCGAGAGCGTGTAGAACGAGAACAGCACGCCGGCCAGGCCCGAGCAGAATCCGCTCACCACGTAGACGATCACCTTCGTGCGCGCCACCGGGAGCCCCATCAGCATTCCCGACTGCTCGCTCCCGCCGATGGCGTAGACGGTGCGGCCGAACCGGGTGAACCCGAGCACCCACACGGCCACGGCCACCACCACGAGGGCGATCACCACGCTCGGCGTGATGCTGAGTCCACCACCGAGCGGGATGCGCGTGACGGCGAGCGCCACGAAGGTGGGCTCCGTGATGGAGATGGAGTCCTTAGAGATGACGTAGCAGAGCCCGCGCGCGAGGAACATGGCCGCCAGCGTCGCGATGAACGGCTGCACCTTGAACACGTGGATCATGAGCCCCACGAGCAGCCCGAGCACGCTCGTGAGCACCAGGATGAGCGGGATGACCACCCCGGGCGACCATCCGCTCTGCAGCAGGCTGGCCGCGATCATGGTGGACAGTGCCACCACCGCACCCACCGAGAGGTCGATACCGCCGGTGAGGATGACGAAGGTCATGCCCACCGCGAGCACGATGAGGTAGGAGTTGTCGACGAAGAGGTTGAGGAACACCTGCCCCGAGAAGAATCCCCGGTAGCGGATGCCGCCGGCGACGAAGACGGCGACGAAGAGCACCGCGGTCACGAGCACCGGCCCCGACTTGGGGCTCGTGAGCACGTCGCGCAGCCGGTCGAACGGGCTGCGGCTGCGGCCGTGGGTGCTGCTGCCGGCGCTGCCCGCTGAGCGGCGAGACCCGCGCCCCGAGGGGGTTCCGGCGGACGGGCGGTCGAGGGTCGACGTCACGATGCTGCTGCTTCCTTGACTCGGGCGTGGCGCGCGGCAATGCGCTGACGCAGCCGCGCGAACGCGGCGTTGGTGGCGGGCGACTGGAGGAGGCACACCGCGGTGACGACGGCCGCCTTGAACACCATGGTGATGATCGGCGGGATGCCGACCGTGTAGACCGTGGTGACGAGCGTCTGGATGACGAGGGCGCCGATGAGGGTGCCGGCGAGCGAATAGCGCCCGCCCGCGAGGGAGGTGCCGCCGATCACCACCGCGAGGATGGCGTCGAGCTCGATGAACAGCCCGGTGTTGTTGGCGTCGGCCGCGGTCTGGTTGGCGGTGAGGATGAGCCCCGCGATCCCCGCCGAGAGTGCGCAGAAGGTGTAGACGGTGAAGAGGAGACCGCGAGCTCGCACTCCGGCCTGCCGGCTCGCCTCGGGGTTGATGCCCACCGACTCGATGAGCATGCCGAGCGCCGTGCGCCGGGTGAGCAGCGCGGCGAGCGCGAAGATGACGGCGCCGATGACGACCGCGACCGGCAACCCGAACCAGAACCCCGAGCCGAGCGCCTTGAACGGGGCGCTGTCGACGGTGAGGATCTGCCCCTCGGTGATGAGCATGGCCACCCCGCGACCCGCCGTCATGAGGATGAGCGTGGCGATGATGGGCTGGATGCCGATCACCGACACCAGGAACCCGTTCCACACACCGAGCACGAGCGCGATGAGCAGCGCCACCGCGACCGCCACGGCCACCGTTCCGAACGAGCCGGGGTCGGAGGAGCCGAGCAGGATGGAGCAGGCCACCGCCCCCGAGATCGCCGCCACGGCCCCGACCGAGAGGTCGATGCCCCGCGTGGCGATGACGAGCGTCATGCCCACCGCGATGATGAGCGTCGGCGCCCCGTTGCGGAGGATGTCGATCACCGATCCGAAGAGGTGGCCATCCTTCACCGTGATGGTGAGGAAGCCGGGAAAGGCGATCACGTTGATCGCCACGAGGGCGAGCAGCATCACGACGGGCCAGAACAGCCGGCTCGTGACGGTGCGCAGGAGGAGGGCGTTCATCGTCGGTCTCCCGTGGTCTCGAAGGTGGGGTCGGATGCGGAGCCCGGGTTCTCGGCGGGGCGACCGACACCGGCGTCGGCGGGACGCCCCGCATCCGGAGCCTGTGTCGCATCCGGGGCCTGCCCCGCATCCGGAGCCTGCTCGTCGGCCACCGACCCGTCGGCGATGAGCGCGAGCAGCGCGTCGACGGTCAGCCCATCGTTCTCGATGTCGGCCACCAGCCGCCGGTCGCGCAGCACGGCGACCCGGTGCGAGAGGCGCAGCACCTCTTCGAGTTCGGCCGAGATGAACACCACGCTCATCCCGTTCTCGGCGAGGGTGTAGACGAGCTTCTGAATCTCGGCCTTGGCCCCGATGTCGATGCCGCGCGTGGGTTCGTCGAGGATGAGCAGGCGGGGTGCGATGGCCAGCCAGCGTGCCAGCAGCACCTTCTGCTGGTTGCCGCCGGAGAGGTTGCGCACGAGCGCGTCGGCGTTGGCGGGGCGGATGTTGAGGGCCTGGATGTAGCTCTGAGCGAGCTCCTCCTGCCGCTTCTTGGGGATGGGCCTGAACCAGCCGCGGTCGGCCTGCAGGGCGAGCACGATGTTGTCGCGCACGGTGAGATCGTCGATGATGCCCTCGCCCCGCCGGTCTTCCGACGAGTAGGCGATCCGCCGCGAGATGGCCTGCCGAGGGGTGCGCAGCCGCGTGCCCGCTCCCGTGATCTCGAGCCGCCCCGAGTCGGAGCGGTCGATGCCGCCGAGCAAGCGCGCCAGTTCGGTGCGCCCTGAGCCGAGCAGCCCCGCCAGCCCGATCACCTCGCCCTCGCCCACCACGAGGTCGAACGGCTCGATGGCTCCCTTGCGCCCGAGCGACTCCGCCCGCACGAAGTCCGCGGGCCGGTCGTCGGCCGCGGCCGCCGCCGCTTCTGCGGTGTGCGATCGCCGGCCGATCTCGTCGAGGGCGGTGAGCTCCTTGCCGATCATCTTCTGCACGAGGTCGATGCGCAGCAGCTCCTCGGTGAGGTACTCCCCCACGAGCCGGCCGTTGCGCAGCACGGTGAGCCGGTCGGTGATCTCGTAGATCTGGTCGAGAAAGTGCGAGACGAAGAGGATGGCCACCCCCGAGTCGCGCAGCGACCGGATGACCCGGAACAGTTCGGCCACCTCGTCGGCGTCGAGGCTCGAGGTGGGCTCGTCGAGGATGAGCACCTTGGCGTCGATGTCGATCGCCCGCGCGATGGCCACGAGCTGCTGCACGGCGAGCGAGTGCGAGCCGAGCAGCGACCCGGGGTCGAGGTCGAGGTTGAGCCCTTCGAGCAGCTGCTTCGCCCGCCGCCGCATGGCCCGGCCGTCGATCGATCCGAACCGGCGCGGTTCCCGCCCGAGCAGGATGTTCTCGGCCACCGACAGGTTCGGCAGCAGGTTCACCTCTTGATAGACGGTGGCGATGCCCGCCGCCTGGGCCGCGGCCGGCCCGCTGAACGACACCGTGGCGCCGTCGACCACGATCGAGCCGCTGTCGATCGGGTACACCCCGGTGAGCGCCTTGATGATGGTCGACTTGCCCGCCCCGTTCTCGCCCATGAGCGAGTGCACTTCGCCGGGGAACATGCGGAAGTCGACGCCGTCGAGCGCTTTCACGCCCGGGAACGAGATGGAGATGCCGGTCATCTCGACGACGGGTGCGGTCATGTGATCTCTCTTCTTCGAGGGACTTCTGGTGGTGCGGCGGCGGTGACGGATGCGCGGTGCCCGCCCGCGCATCCGTCACCCTGCTGCTAGTACTGCCGGTCGGGCAGGGCCGCGACAGCCTGCTCCTGGTCGAAGGTGGTCTCTTCGGTGATGATGCGCTTCTCGGGCGTCTCGCCGTTGTTGATCTGCTCGACGATCTGCACGAGCTGCTTGCCCAGCAGCGGCGAGCACTCGACGATGAAGTTGATCTTGCCATCGGCGAGGGCCTGCATGCCGTCTTTCACCGCGTCGACGCTCACGATCTTGATGTCGACGCCCGGGGTGAGTCCGGCCGCCTCGATCGCCTCGATGGCGCCGAGCGCCATGTCGTCGTTGTGGGCGTAGATGAGGTCGACGTCGGGGTTCGACTTGAGCAGCGCCTCGGTGACCTGCTTGCCGCCGGCCCGGGTGAAGTCGCCGGTCTGGCTGGCGACCACCTCGAACTTGTCGTCGGCGGCGATCACGTCGGCGAAGCCCTCGGCGCGGTCGATGGCGGGAGCGGCCCCGGTGGTGCCCTCGAGCTGGATGATCTTCACGGGGTCAGTGGAGTCCTTGTACTCCTCGACCACCCAGTCGCCCGCCTTCTTGCCCTCTTCGACGAAGTCGGAGCCGAGAAAGCTCACGTAGAGCGAGTCGTCTTGCGAGTCGACGGCGCGGTCGGTGAGCACCACCGGGATGCCGGCGGCCTTCGCCTCGTTGAGCACCGCATCCCATCCGGTCTCCACCACGGGCGAGAACGCGATCACGTCGACGCCCTGCTGGATGTAGGAGCGGATGGCCTTGATCTGGTTCTCCTGCTTCTGCTGCGCGTCGGAGAACTTGAGCTCGATGCCGGCGTCTTTGAACGCGGCCTGGATGTCGGTGGTGTTGGCCGTGCGCCAGCCGCTCTCGGCGCCGACCTGGGCGAACCCGACGACGAGTTCGTCGACCGGCTTGGGACCTTCGGAGCTGCCGGCGGTCGTGTCTCCCCCGCCGGCGCAGCCGGCCAGCGTGAGGAGCATGGCCCCCGCCGCCGCCAGCCCGATGAACGTCTTCTTCATCGCGTTGAACCTCTCTGTTCAGCCTCCCGGCCGCGTCGTTGCTGCGTGTGGTGCCGGGTGCGACAACCACATCGGTGCCGCTGGGCCAGAAGCATGACACAAATTGTGAGCCTTCACAATTGCGAAATCATCACGATGTGGATCGATTTTCGGGGATGGCGTTATCGCGGGGTTGGCCCTAATGTGAACGCTAATATTTGTCGGCGCCGGCGTTTGGGGGTGATGCGGGAGGGTCTTTCTCAGCGTCTGCGGTAGCGCAGCAACTGGTACACCGCGTGGATGCCTTCGGCGTCGTGCAGCCGCCTCCAGAGTTCGTCGGCGCAATCCATGGAGCATGCGCTCCATCCGCTCACCATCTCGGCTTGTGCCACGCGAAGATCGCACTGTCGACATCGGCGCATGCGGGTGTGCGGAGCTCTCATCCGAAGCATGGCTCCCACCTTTCTTCGCAGTGTGCCCGCTGGTCATGTGGCCACGTCGCGTGTCCATGCGATCATTGTGCCATATACAAGAGGCCATTCATAGGTGACAGGGCGATCAAGCTGGTTGGATGCCCCGCCGCACTCCTCAAGGATCTTGGCCCGACTTCGCGCGAGAGCTCGGCCGCTCGCTCGAGCATCATCGCCACGCCCGCGGCCTCAGCCAGGAGGCGGTCGCCTACGCGGCCGGCCTCAGCCGCTACACCTACCAGAAGTTCGAGCGCGGCGAGTCGATGCCCGGCACGCCCGCCAACCCCTCACTCCGGAACGTCATGGCGCTCGCCCAAGTCCTCGAGGTGACCATAGAAGAGCTACTGCCCCAGCACTGGCCAGACCTCAGAGCATGATTTGCGAGCGCCGCCGCCGCAGGCGCATTCAAGGCTCGCTAGGCGGGCCCGCAACGCCGTAGCGACCTCGTGATGCCCGAGCTCCCTGACCGCAGGCGCCTGGTGTCAACGGCATTCATTGGCGATCAAGCCGACTCCACCCGGCGACTTAACGTCGCCAGCCTGGCCAGCGCACGGCTTTAGGACTTCAGGCCGGCACCGCCCGCCGCGGTGCCCTCCACATACAGATGCAAGGCCTCGCGAACGACATCGCTGATAGTTCGACCCTCACTGGCCGCCTTGGCCTGGGCCGCCTCGTAAAGGTCAGTAGGGATGCGAAATCCCCGCTTCGGTGTTTTCGGCTGATTCGGCACGTCACAAGTGTCGCAGACATATGGCGAGTGATCATCATCTATGTCTTGTCGGGTGTGGCCACACCGCGTAAAGTTGAGGCATGACAGCCACGACAACGCAGCTCATCGCCAGGGTTCCCGACGAGCTTGAACGGACGGCTCGTCTCATCGCCGCGGCACGAGGCGAGGACATCGACGCAGTGATCTCCCGGGCGCTCCGCGAGTACGTGAAGCGAGCGCCACTGTGAGCATCTACAACCCATTCGCGAGGCGGGTGCGACGGTGCGACCACTGCGGCGTACGAATGCTTCGTGCGGCGATGATCTACAACCACCGAGCATGCTCGGAAGACTGCGCCGACAACCTGTGGCTCCACGAGAGTTTCAAGAATGCAGCCGGGTAGTCCAGCCGCAAGGCCGGATAGGTTGCCGATAGTCACCCGGCACCCATGGAGGGACTCGAACTCGTTAGACGAGTCCGCGACAGCCCCGTGGACCAGTTACTTCCGCGTATTTCCGCGATTCTTGGATCACGTCGATGACGCTGAATCAGGCTGTTCTGAAACCAATTGTGGGCAAAATGTGGGCACGGAGCACCACCCTGGAATTGCCTCCCGCGTGATGTGTCCGGACATCTCTGACGTTTCTGCATCAAGACATCGATGACACGGTGCAACGGTGGCGGCCCGACGGCCCGAGCCGCCGACGCGGTGTCGAAGCCGATACGACAAGATGGAAGAGTTCGCGGCGGCACCTGCCGTCTGTTCGTTGCCCTACCAGCGAGAGTACCTACCTGTGGTCAATCACGTCGCCTTCATCTGGAACATCGCGGAGTCCCTTCGGGGCCCATTCAAGCCTTCGGAGTATGGGTCGGTCGTTCTGCCATTCACGGTGCTCCGCCGGCTCGATGCGATCCTTGCGGACACGAAGCCCGCGGTCCTCGACGCGGCAACGGGAATTGAGGACCTCCCCGAGGTGCTCCAGGTGATCACGCTGCAGAAGGCATCGGGGAACCAGTTCTACAACACCTCTCCGTTCGACTTCGCCAAGCTGGTCGCCGACCCTGCCGACCTCCGTGCGAACCTCTCGTCCTACCTGGCCGGGTTCTCGCCGAACGTGCGGGACATCTTCGAGCGGTTCGAGTTCGACAAAACGCTGAACAAGCTGGCGGAGAAGAACAAGCTGTTCGCGGTGACGGAAAAGTTCGCCCAAGCCGACTTCCACCCCCGCACCGTCAGCAACATCCAGATGGGCCTGGTGTTCGAGGAGCTGATCCGGTTCGCGAACGAGAAGTCGAACGAGACCGCCGGCGACCACTACACCCCGCGCGAGGTCATCAAGCTGATGGTCGAGCTGCTGTTCGCCCTCGACGACGACGCCCTGTCGAAGTCGGGCGTGGTGCGGTCCATCTACGACCCAACCGCGGGCACCGGCGGCATGCTCTCCGTCGCCGACGAGTACCTCCGCACCCTGAACCCGGGCATCCAGCTGAGCCTGTACGGGCAGGACTACAACGACGCGTCGTACGCGATCTGCAAGGCCGACATGGTAATCAAGGGTCAGGACGTCGACAACATCGCCCTCGGCGACACCCTCACCGAGGACCACTTCGACGACAAGAAGTTCGACTACGGCCTGTCCAACCCACCGTTCGGTGTCGACTGGAAAGACCAGCGCAGCTACGTCGACGACGAACATTCGAAGCTCGGGTTCAACGGCCGGTTCGGTCCCGGCACCCCCGCAGTCAGTGACGGGGCGATGCTGTTCCTGCTGCACCTGGTGTCGAAGATGCGCAAGCTGGAAGATGGCGGATCCCGGATGGCGATGGTCCTCAACGGGTCACCGCTATTCTCCGGCGGCGCTGGCGGCGGCGAGTCGAACATCCGTAAGTGGCTGCTCGACAACGACCTCGTCGAGGCGATCATCGGGCTGCCGAAGGACATGTTCTACAACACCGGCATCTCCACCTACATCTGGGTCCTCACCAACCGCAAAGATGAGAACCGCAAGGGCCGGGTGCAGCTCATCGACGGCCGTGAGATGTCCACAAAGCTCCGCAAGGGCCTCGGCTCTAAGCGCAACGAACTGTCCCCGAAGAACATTGAGACCATCGTCGGACTCTACGCCGGATTCGAGGACGGCGAGCACTCGAAGATCTTCCGCAACGAGGACTTCCTCTACCGCACCATCACCGTCGAACGCCCCCTCAAACTCAACTGGCACGCCACCCCCGAGCGCATCGACACGGTCTTCGAAGCCAAGTCCATCCAGAAACTGAACGAGGCGGATGCCGGAGCCCTGCGTGCCGCTCTCGACCGGCTCGGCACTGACACGGTGTGGAAGAACCGTGCTGAGTTCCAGAAGGTGCTGAAGGATGCCGCGAAAGCCGAAGGCCTCACCCTCCCCGCCTCGCTTCTCAAGACGGTGACGACCGATCTCGGCGAGCAGGACGACACCGCCGACACCTGCACTGATGCGAAGGCGAACCCTGAGGCGGATGCTTCGCTTCGGGACACGGAGAACGTGCCGTGGGATGAGGATGCCGACGCCTACGTCGCCCGCGAAGTCCTCCCGTACGCTCCCGACGCTTGGGTCGACCACGCCAAGACCAAAGAGGGCGCGGAGATCCCCTTCACCCGCCACTTCTACAAGTACGTCCCACCCCGCCCGCTCGAAGAGATCGACCGCGACCTCGACACCGTCATGGATGACCTCCGGGCGATGCTCACGGCGGTCGAAGCATGACAAGAGAGCTCCGTGGCTCCGGAGTGGGGTGGCTCGGGGATACTCCGGCGGCCTGGTCCGTTGTCCCTGCGCGCGCTCTCTTCGGCGAACGCAAACAAAAGAGCTCCGCGACCGACGTGCACCTGACGCCCTCCCAGAAATACGGTGTGCTGCCGCAGGCCGAGTACATGGAGATCACCGGCAACAAGGTGGTTCTGAACCTCTCCGGCGCTGACAACATGCGTCACGTCGAGGCGGGCGACTACGTCAGCCATCTTCGGAGCTTTCAGGGCGGACTCGAATTTGCGGGCATCCCTGGCAAGGTGAGTGCGGCATACACGGTGCTTAAGCCGAAGATGGCGCTAGAACCGCGATTCTTCAAATACCTGTTCAAGAGTGATCTCTATATCCAGGCTCTCCAGACCACGACCGATCAACTCCGCGACGGGCAATCGATCCGCTACGGGCAGTTCACCCTGATCCCATTGCCTTACCCGGAGCTCAATGAGCAACGTGCGATTGCGGACTATCTGGATCGGGAGACCGCTCAGATCGACGCGTTCATCGCGAAGAACGAGGAACTCATCACCCTTCTCACCGAACGCCGCTCTGCCTCGATCGACGACGCATTCGTGCGACTGGACGCGAAGCCCACGCGGTTGAAATACTGCGCCACGATCCAGACCGGCATAACTCTCGGTGGCGACGGAGACCCAGCGGATCCTGAGTGGCCATACCTGCGCGTTGCAAATGTCCAGGTCGGCCGGGTCGACCTAGACGAGATCAAGACGATTCGAGTGCCCGAGGCCCGGGCACGTCAGTCAATGCTGAGCGACGGTGACGTCTTGATGACCGAAGGCGGCGACCGCGACAAGCTCGGCCGCGGAGCCCTGTGGTCCGGTGAAGTCGAGCCCATGCTCCACCAGAACCACGTGTTCGCCGTCAAGGTCCGACCCAACCTTGACGCGCGATTCTTGATGAGGTGGCTCGACGCCAGCCCCTCGCGCCGGCACTTCGAGACCACCGCCGTGCAAACGACGAATCTCGCGTCGACGAACAAGACGTTGGTCGGAAATCTGCCTCTACCCCTCTGCACGATCGAGGCCCAGATCAAGCTTGTGGCGGAGCTCGACGAGCACCTCGGAAGGCTCGACGAGGCCGTCGCCGTTGCCGGACGATCTATCATGCTCGCTCGCGAGCGTCGTTCCGCACTGATTTCGGCTGCGGTGACGGGGAAGTTCGATGTGGGGGTGGCGGTATGAATGGTGTTGCTGGGGCGCATCTGGAGTCGGTGCTTGAGAGCGAGATTGCCGAGCATCTCGCCGCCAGCGGGTGGCTGTATTCGCCGACTGATGCCGGTTACGACCGTGAGCTCGCGCTGTTCCCCGAGGACGTCCTCGGGTGGCTGGAGGATTCGCAGTCAATCGAGTTCGCCAAGGTCGTTCGCCCCGGCGACACCGACGCGCAGCGAAAAGCCGCGGGCAACAGCATCCTGGCCCGCCTCGCGAAGTCGCTGGATCTGGATCCGTTGAAGAACGGGGGGACGATCCGGATTCTGCATGAGGGTTTCTCGATGGTGCCGCTGCACGGGGGTGCGGTGAAGTTCCGGTTGGCGCAGTTCCGGCCGGCGACTACGCAGAACCCGGACACGCTTGAGGCATACGGGAAGATGCGGGTGCGGGTGATGCGTCAGGTGCACTATTCGGTGAAGCATCCGAACAAGGCGTTGGATCTGGTGCTGTTCGTGAACGGCATCCCGGTCGCGACAGTCGAGTTGAAGACAGACTTCACGCAGTCGATCGGGAACGCGGTTAACCAGTACCGGTTCGACAGGTCACCGGCGGGTGAGCCGCTATTCGGGTTCGCGAAGCGGTCGCTAGTGCATTTCGTGGTGTCGAACTCCGAGGTGCAGATGACCACGAAGCTCGCCGGGCCGAAGACGCGGTTCCTGCCGTTCAACAAGGGTGCGGATGAAGGAGCCGGGAACCCGGTGAACCTGGACGGGTCGGCATCCGCGTACTTCTGGGAAGAGATCCTGCATCGCGACACCTGGCTGCAGCTGCTGGGGTCGTTCGTGCACCTGCAGGTCGAGGTCGACCTCGACCCCGACACGGGCAAGAAGACGAAGACGGAGAAGGTCCTGTTCCCGCGCTATCACCAGTGGCGAGCCGTGACCCGGCTCGTGGAAGCGGCGCGGGCCGAAGGGCCGGGGAACCGGTATCTGGTGCAGCACTCGGCGGGGTCGGGGAAGACGAACTCGATCTCGTGGCTCGCGCACCGCCTCTCCCAGCTCCACGATGACCAGAACGTGCGGGTGTTCGACACGGTCGTGGTGGTTACCGACCGGACGGTGCTGGACAAGCAGCTGCAGGACGCTATCTCACAGTTCGAGAAGCAGGCCGGGGTGGTGCAGTCGATCACAAAGGATGCGGGCGAGTCGAAGTCGAAGCAGCTCGCCGCCGCGTTGACCGGTGGCAAGAACATCGTGATCGTGACGATCCAGTCGTTCGAGGCGCTGATCACCGCGATCCAGACCCTGCCGGAGTTGCAGGGGCGCCGGTTCGCGGTGATCGCGGACGAGGCGCACTCGTCGCAGACCGGGTCGACCGCGGGCGCGTTGACGAAGGTACTGTCCCCGGACGAGCAGGCCGCGGTCGCTGAGGGTGCCCCGATCGATTCGGATGCGTACCTGCAGTGGGCGATGGAGGTCAGCGCCTCCGCCCCGAACATCTCGTACTTCGCGTTCACCGCGACCCCGAAGGCGAAGACCCTGGAACTGTTCGGGCGTGTCCCGGAGGGTGGGGATCTGCCGGAGCCGTTCGACCTGTACTCGATGCATCAGGCGATCGAAGAGAAGTTCATCCTCGATGTGCTGCAGAACTACACGCCTTACAAGGTGGCGTGGAAGCTGCAGCATCCCGATTCGGACTACGACGGTGCCGGGGAGGTCGACGAGTCGACCGCGGTGAAGGCGCTGGTGCAGTACGTCAGGTTGCATCCGACGAACATCAGCCAGAAGGCGAAGATCGTCGTCGACCACTTCCGCGCCTTCGTGCAGCCCCTGCTGGACGGCAAGGCGAAGGCGATGGTCGTCACCGGGTCACGTATCGAGGCCGTGCGGTGGAAGAAGTACCTCGACACTTACATCTCGGATGCGGGGGTGCGAGATGTGAGGTCGCTGGTCGCGTTCTCGGGCACGGTAGAGGACCCGGACGATGTCGGTGAGGGACTGACGGAGCGGACCCAGAACCCGGGGGTGCCGTCGGATCTTGCCGAGGCGTTCAAGCCGGCGACGTACAACGTGATGATCGTGGCGGAGAAGTTCCAGACCGGGTTCGACCAGCCCCGCCTAGTCGCGATGTACATCGACAAGAAGCTCGGCGGCGTGCAAGCCGTGCAGACCCTGTCTCGACTGAACCGCACGTACCCAGGCAAGGACAAGACCTTCGTCCTCGACTTCGTCAACGACCCCGTCGAAGTGCTGGACGCTTTCCTGCCGTACTACCGGAAGGCGACGCTCACCGCGACGACGGACCCAAACCTGATCTACGACCTCGTCGTGAAGCTCGACTCCGCAGGAATCTACGACATGGCGGAGGTCGAGCAGGCGTTCGACGCCGCCCTTACCGGTGGGGTGAACGCGAACTCTAAGGTGTCGGCGGCGACCGCGCCGACGGTGGGTCGATTCCAGAAACGGTGGGTCGCCTCGGTCCTGGATGACGACAAGACCGAGCAGGACGAGCTGCGGCTCTTCAAGGCGGACGTGGGGAACTTCGTGAAGTTCTACGACTTCATCTCTCAGGCCCGTAACCTCGAAGACACCGACCTTCCTCGCCGGCAGTACTTCTTCCGCCGCATCCTCCCGCAGTTGTCCACTGCGACGATCATCGAGCCGGTCGACATCACAGACGTGAGCCTGGTCGGCTACAAGATCAGCGCTGGTGAATCGGTGAAGTTGAGCCTCGAGCAGGGGCCGGGGCTGGATCCGATTACCGCGATCGGCTCAGGCGCCATCCACGAGAAGCATCGCTCGGCGCTTGAGGAGATCATCCACAAGCTCAACGAACGCCTCGGCGACAAGTACGGCGTCGGTGTTATCGAAATCACGATGAACCACATCGTTGGCAAACTCGCCCTCGACTATGACCTCGCGAAGCAGGCCGAGGTCAACACGCCGCAGCAGTTCGCAGAGTCTCCGGCACTGCCGAAGGCGTTCACGAAAGCCGTGGTGGAGGTGCGCGAGGAGACGCCGGCGTTCATTGACGACATGCTCAGCGACAGCGGTCTCTTCACCGAGCTCGGCAAAGCGCTGCCGGCCATGTTGTACGAGTACCTGAAGTCCAAGTCAGTCCAAGGGACTACGGGAGGATCCACATCGTGAATGCGTGGGGCGTGCACAACAACACCTTGACCACGGAGCTCATCGACGACGGCTTCATCAGCCTCGGCTGGGACGAACTTTCAGACCTCACCGGAATCGCCGCGGGCCGTGACGGCATCAAGGCTGCGCTCACGGCGGCCGAACCGGACGCGAAGGTGCGATCTATCGCAGGCCAAGCGGGAGTACTCACTCGTTTTCGCGACGAGATGCAGATTGGCGATGTGGTCGTAGCGCCTTACAAACCCAACTCGACGATCAACCTAGGAGTGATCGCTAGTGACTACTTCTTCGAGCCCTCCGCCTCAGCTCATCGTCACCGACGACGCGTCGAGTGGAAGCGCGTCGGCCTGCCTCGTTCACTGTTCTCGCAAGCAGCGCTGTATGAGATCGGCTCCGTTCTAGCCGTTTTCCGGGTTCGCCGGCACATCGACGAGTTCCTCGCGGCGCTAGAGAGCCCGGAGCAATCACTCGACGATCTGGCCAAGACCATCGACCTGGTGGCGGACCAGACCGCAAGCGAGGACGAGATCGACGAGCCTCGCGCGTCACGGATTGAAAGACACACCCGTGACTTCGTCCTTGAGACGCTTCACAAGCGACTTAGCCACCAGGACTTCGAAGAATTCACGGCCGCGCTTCTTCGCGCCGTCGGCTATCAAGCTCGAGTCACTCAGTACTCCCAGGACGGCGGAGTCGATGTCATCGCACATCGCGACCCGCTTGGAATAGAACCACCTCTGATCAAGGTCCAGTGCAAACACCACACGGGCACGGTCGGCGCGCCAGACGTACAACAGCTGATCGGCACGCAAGGTCAGGGCGAGCTGCTGCTCTTCATCACTCTCGGCGGCTACTCCCGTGACGCTCTCGCGATCGAGCGCCAGCGTCCCGGCCTGCGGCTCCTCTCCGGGGAAGATGTTGTCACAATGGTGCTCGAGAACTATTCGGAGCTTTCGGAGATGTGGCGTTCGGTTGTCCCATTGACGCGAGTGCTCGTTGTTGCGGACATCGCGGAAGGCTAGGAATGCGCTCCAGGCTGGAGGAGTTGGCGATTCGCGCTGACGTCTTGACAGTCAGAGCGTTTTGCGTGGGCCGCGGGGGCGACCGTCGCTGCGGCTGTGGTCTGTGGTCTGTGGTCTGTGGTCTGTGGTCTGTGGTCTGAGCCTTGCTGGACGTGCCGTCATTGATGGTCAGGAGACTGTCAACGCCTCGACATACTCTTCGGCGGCACGTTGATAGACAACCAGGGCCGGCTGGGCATCCCGCATATGATGTTGACCGCACGCCACCGCTGCGACGACTGGCACGGCTGCCAGAAGGTGTATCCGTTCGCATGCTGGGTAGTCCGACTCCACTTTCGCAAGGGTGCGTCGCCAAGCGGACGCGAATGCGGTGAGGTCCGACTTCGTCTGAATCGCATCCGGCCCGAGCTCGCTCGCGCGGAGAGACACACGGGGAGCGCCGATAAGGTCCGCCTGCGCCCGGTCGGCGTCCACAACGCCGGAGACGCTTACTGCGACGACGACGTCCTTGGCGGTCGCATCGGCGACTGACGAGGACAGCTCAAATACTGCAGGCGTGGCCGGTTCATTCCGCCAGCAGCACGCGAGATCCTCGGCGTCGCGGAATCGGGGGAACACTCGAATGTCGGATTTATCGTCGAGTTGCGAACCGAGGAAAACCAGCAGCGGAATCGGTGCCATCGCAAAGACTGCGACAGTGGCGTGCGGGGAGTCACGAAGTGCCGCGAGCCTGGTCGCGATCTTCTTGGAGCCCTCATCCCACACCCAGGAATCGGTGTCCTCGGACTCGATGGTCACGACATACTCCGAGTCATGCGGATGCTCGCCGGCCGGTCGGAGATCCTCATAGTGAAGAGCCGCCCCGACCTGTCGGTCAGTTGCGGCCGAGAGTGTCCCGCGGATTCTGCCAGTAACACGAACGACCGCCGCTGGTGTCACGGTGGCGAAGTTCGTCACTTGGCGAACGCGATCCTCATGTTCGCGCTTGTGTCGGGCGAGGTACTCCTCGTTGTAGATCTTCTCCGCGCCTATGTCGTCGACCATCCGATGGCATTGGTGGCACAGGAGTAGCAGGTTCTCCGGGAGAGCGCGCTCGTCGAGCGTGAGAGAGGACTTTCCGCGTGGTGACTTCTTTCCCGTGGTCGCGCCTACGTTGTGAGCGACCTGCCCGTGGGGAATGTGGTGGAAGTAGGTGCGACCGCCGCCGAGAAGATAGGACGAGCACAGCACACAGCGGCCAGCTGCGCGAACCCAGATTTCGCGAATCACGGCTTCGCCGATACGGGACCTCGCGACTTGCGTCTTCCTACGGGCCATACGATCCCCATCTCGATGTCGGAGGCCTTCTTTATCATAGAACTACACCGTTGTGATTCATCGGCGGTGCTTGGTGACAAGTATCCGAATTGGAAGGGATCCGGTCATGCAGCTGGAGGATCATTTCGGAGTACTGCTCCGAGACACCGTCAACCTAAGTCAGTTCCGGCTCGACACGCTCGACGACCGAGTGGCGAAGATCTACTCTGCTCTTCAGAACGACAGCGAACTCGGCCCGCGCGTTCTCGGCATGAGCAAGCAGGGTTCATGGGCGCACCGGACGATCATCAATCCGGTCGGCAAGAACGAGTTCGACGCGGACTTCATGCTGTACCTCGAGGACGATCCGGAATGGTCCGCGAAGGACTTCCTCACGAACGTGAAGTCGGCGCTGGTGCGCAACTCCGTCTACGGGCAGATGCCGGTGAATCGGAAGAACCGGTGCGTACGTGTCGTCTACGCGAACTCGTGCCACATCGACATCGTCCCCGCCATCACGCGCGGTGGCCTCGAGTACGTCGCGAATTATGAGGACAACAACTGGGAGCTGACCGACCCCGAGGGGTTCACCAAGTGGATGAAGGAGAAGGACACCGTCGCTGGCGGCAACCTTCGTCGGGTCATTCGCCTCGTGAAGTTCCTTCGCGACCACCGGGGATCCTTCAAGGGCACCCGCTCCGTCATCCTCACTACGCTCCTCGGTGAGCAGGTGAGCGCCTTCCGTACCTTCGGCGACACGGGCTACTACAAGAACGTCCCAACCGCACTGCTGCACATCGTCAGCGACCTCGATGAATACCTCCAGGCCAACCCCACGAAGCCCGTCATCATGGACCCCTCCGGCTCCGGCGCCAGCTTCGACCACCGTTGGACACAGGAAACCTACGCGAACTTCCGCGACCGAATCCACACGTACGCCGCAGACGCGGACGCCGCTTACTACTCGACCGACAAGGATGACAGCGTGGCGAAGTGGCAGGCACTCTTCGGTGACGGCTTCAAGGCGCCGGCAGCATCCGAGTCGAGCGCGCCGTTCGGTGAGCCCAAGTCCGCGCCCGCGTCGACCAGCCTCTCGGGACGCGCCGGTTGAGCCGCGGGCCCGTTCGTTCGCTGTGGCAGGAACAGTTTCTCGCCGACCTGGACGCCGTCGCTCGCGCGCATCCTGAACTCGTCATTGTTCGTGAGCGTCGCAGACTCACCGACGCTGGCGAGATGCCGGTCCAGCTCGGGATCCACACCGGTGGCCTAGTCCAGGACGAGGGTGGACTGGACCTGGAGCCGACCGAGATCGTGGAAATCTCGATTCCGGCGAACTCCTCCCGGCCGCCATTGGTTCACGTCACCCACTCACGATTCGTCGGCTATCCGCACGTGCTTTGTGGCATGGTCCTGTGTATCTACCTGGACCCGAACCGAGAATGGAACCCCGGCAACGGCGCCGCCGGATTCCTCAACCGCCTATGGGGCTGGTTCGCAGACGCCGCCGCCGGAAAGTTCGACCCGCACACGTCGCTCTACCACGCCATCGGCGGGACTTCGCATGCGACAGCGTCAACTCCAACTGTCGTCATTCGGGATGAGATCGGCAAGAATGCGGGTCGCGCGACTCTCGTCGACCGAACTGACCGCCGATTCGACTTCACCGTCTCGGACGGCGCTGATGGTCTTCGCGCTCCGATAGTGACCGCACCCGCGCACCTGCCGCTGGGCACCGGCACCACATTGTTTGAGCTCGCAATGCTCCTCGACGACCCGACGCTGAGTCGAGGCGGTCAGCCCGCGCCCGGGGTGCCGACCAAAGCTGGCTCACTCTCCGTGATGCTCATCGCCGCAGCGAAACGGAACCCAGAATCATCGCCGCAGCCATTCATTCTGGCTGTTCCGCATCCCGCCGGCGGCGCACCGCACATTCTGGTCGGTGCGTTGACGGCTGAAGTCGCGGATGCGCTCCGCTCAGGAGGCGAGCCAGGAGATCCGACACTCGACTGGTGGCGCGTGTCCGATGAGAGGCCGTCGGTGACAACACGTCGAGACTCGACCCGCCCTACGGCATCCTTCGTCGGTCGTACGGTGATGATCTTCGGATGCGGTGGCCTCGGATCCTGGATAGCCGAGTTTGTTGCACGAGCTGGGGCGAAGGGAATCGTGCTGTCAGACCCCGCTGCCATCTCGGGCGGACTGCTGGTCCGACAGAACTTCCTCGAAGAGGACATCGGTGCAAGCAAGCAGGCTGCCCTCGCCGCTCGGCTTCGCGCGATCCGCGACGACCTCGACGTGGACATCCTGGGGCTCCATAGCACCGGCGAACTGCACGAACCCGATCTCGCCATCGACGCCACCGTCAACATGGCGTTCGGACAGTTCCTCGCTTCGCTTTCGGAGCACATCCTGGTGGCGCAGGTAGCCGTCGACCCCCGTACCGCGTCAGTCGGAATGGTCCTGGTCAAGCCGGCGGGGAGCGCGCACACCATGGCGCAACTGGATGCCAGGGCCGGGAGCCTCGTCGGGGCCGACCCATCCCTGGAGGAGTACCACTCAATGTGGTCGAGCGGGACACACGGCATGCTCGTTCCGACCCGCGGTTGCTCAGTCCCAACCTTTCACGGCTCCGCAGCCGACCTCGCCGCCGCAGCCGGTGTCATGGTCTCGCTCCTCGCCACACAACTTCTTGAGCCGACTGCGGGAGTCCATTTGTTCACCCTGCCGCATGCGGCATCCACCCGGACCCGCACGTCGGTGTTCCTGCCGCTCCAGAACAGGAGCGACGCGGCTGGCGACGCGAAAGCTTGAGATAGTGCAGACGCACCACGAGGCGTCCGAATAACACTGATTGCGAGAATGCTCGTTCCCAGTAAAGGATCAAATCGTGGCATCTAATGCGCCTGCTCGAGCTCCCCACATACGACTTGTTGCCGTTTCCAGGCGATCCGACCTGTGACGGCTTCCGTTGTTCGGTCGTCTCAGGCCTCGATTAGCGTCGCTGTCGGGCAGCTCCCGCTGAGGAGACGGCCCCATCTCTGCCAGCGTGGCTGCTTAGCCTGCCGTCCCGAGCAGGAACCATCTGCTACCGCTGTCGATCCCGCCGATTGGCGACGTGACGCGCAGAGAGTTCTAGCAGTGGTCGAACGGCGCCCCGCGCGGCGCTCCGCAGATCGAAATCACTGGAGAGCTCACCACCTCCCGTTCCACACAAGAATCCGACTCGCCAGCCATCGACGTCCGGTTCGAAGGAGATGCCGAACCCCTCCTGCTCGCCAAGCGCGATCAATTCTCCAATGGCACAAAGCGTGTCCTCATCGAAGTTAGCCACGGCATTGCCCCCTATTCAGCGTCACGCTGCAGTTTCTGCGCCGTGCGTACCACCATGACGGTCGCCTGTGCAGCAGCGAATGCGTCGACATCCGCGATGTCTCCATGAGTTACCTTCTGAGCGAGGTCCCAGACAGCACGCATCGTAGATCGCAACTCTGACTTGTCACGACCACTCGCGTATCGCGCCAGAAACAAGTCGAACCAAGCCTTCGCGTCTGCGCCCTTCGGGGCTTCCTGCCCTTCAGGAACAATGGCTGGGTCCGCGATTAGCTTGCCAAAGTCGATGAGAATCTCGCGGCTTCGTCGTCCAACGTCCTGCCATCCATCGCGATCCCGAGCACTCGAGTACTCTTCAACTAGCCCCGAGATGCGCCCGTTGAGATTCTGCCACGTTGGAGTGTCGTCGTCGGCAGCGGGGTCGTGAACGCCTCCGCGCGCCTCAGCCATCTCAAGCTGGGCAAGCGCGGTTTCGGTTAGGTCGCGCACGTGACTTCGGCGCTCTTGGTATGTTGCGAGATTCTGCGAGTAGTACCCGTACCAGTCCCATAGTCCACCCCAAGGAAACGGAGGCTGTAGTCCAAGACGCCGGAAGTTCGCATTAAGCGTGCGAGTGTCTCGTTGCCAGCGAGCGTCCACGTTCTGGATGCGCTCGCCCCCAGTGCCCACCGCCACGATCG
The DNA here is from genome assembly GCF_024979255.1 of Herbiconiux moechotypicola. GTDB lineage: Bacteria > Actinomycetota > Actinomycetes > Actinomycetales > Microbacteriaceae > Herbiconiux > Herbiconiux moechotypicola. Next base: position 1,413 of record NZ_JANLCN010000004.1, on the reverse strand, counting down.
TGTTCGCCTGGGCCTGAAGAAGCTGTCTCAGCGCAACGAGGTCAATCGAGGGCGGAGTCTCGCTAAGGCTGGGATCGAACAAGCCGTTGATGGCGTCGGACACATCGATATTCTGCCAGGCCATCGCGGCAGTCGACCAGCAGACTGGCCTACTCGCCTACTCAGCCCGCACAGCCGTAATGAGTCCCGACTCGACGGACCTCGTGTGGCGGTAGCCGGCGACCGCAAATGTCGCGCTGCTCCACAGCTCGGACACGAGCTCGGCATCGTCCGCGACCCCACAGTCTCCACGCTCCCCGTACCAGCCAGCCCTCCGCGGGCCCACCGAATCCCCGTCCACGTCCGCGACCCGGACCACGCTCGACCAGTCCAAAATGGCCGCATCCCACTTCGTCATCTGCATGCCCCTCTCCCGATCACTCCTCCCTGCACCTTGTTGCTGTTCAATTTGTTCTTCTACTTACCCACTTCTCTTGTCCCTCTTCTCGCCTGCGCCGGTGACGTCCCGCTGTGTGGTGGAGTTTCTCGACACCGTGCGGGATCAGCTTGTGTTGATTATGCCGCGGTCAGTTCTGGGATTGCCACCTCCTCGGGTTCGGTCAGGAGTAGGGCCATGGAGTGCTCGCTGAAGTAGCGGCGGTCGGCGCCGTCCCATTCGTCGTGTTGCTCGATCAGGACGTGCCCGGCCAGTCGCAGTAGCGCGGCGGGGTTCGGGAAGGTGCCGACCACGTCGGTGCGGCGTTTGATCTCCTTGTTGAGCCGCTCGAGAGGGTTCGTGGACCAGATCTGCCGCCAATGCGCGGCGGGGAACTCGGTGAACGCGAGGAGGTCATCACGGGCCGTGTCGAGCATGCCGGCGACCTTCGGGTGCGAGCGGGTGAGCATACGCACGACTTCGTCGAACTGGGCTCTCACGTGCTCGGTGTCGGGTTGGGCGAAGATCGTGCGGATGATCGACGCGACCATCGGCCCGGCCGTCTTCGGGACGTTCGAGAGCACGTTGCGCATGAAGTGCACTCTGCAGCGTTGCCACGAGGCGCCGGCGAACACGGTTTGGATCGCCGCGATCAGGCCGGTGTGAGCGTCGGAGATCACCAACTGCACCCCGCCCAGACCGCGCGCTCTCAGGGACCGCAGGAACGTGGTCCAGAACGGTTGTGACTCGGTCTCTCCGACTTCGAATCCGAGGATCTCCCGGCGCCCGTCTGCGGCGACTCCGACCGCGATGACTACCGCCTGGGACACGACGCGCCGTCCGACACGGGCTTTGCAGTAGGTGGCGTCGAGGAACACATACGGGTAGTGCTGGTCGGCCAGTGGTCGGTCGCGGAACGCGGCGACGTCTTCGTCGAGGTTGCCGCAGATCCGTGACACCTCGGACTTCGAGATCCCGGTGTCGGCGCCGAGCGCTTT
>NZ_JANLCN010000035.1 GCF_024979255.1 Herbiconiux moechotypicola | reverse complement strand
CTCACCCCACACCGCCACCCTCTTCGGCGACCGGGGCGAAGTGCTCTACCACGGCAAGACGAAAAGACTCTTCACCCCCGCCCAGAACCGCGCCCTCGCCGCCCGAGACGGCGGATGCGTCTGGCCCGACTGCGACCGCCCACCGTCCTACTGCGAAATGGAGTTGCCCTGGTTTGGCGGACTGTTATTGATTGAGTTTTGCGTACTCGGTTGGCGTGCGGTAGCCGAGAGCGGAGTGCAGTCGGCTGGTGTTGTAGGTGTGGACGTATTTGAAGAGTCTCATCCGGGCCTCGGTGAGTGTCGCGGGTTGGCCGGCGGGATAGATGTCTTCGTTCTTCAGTGACGCGAACCAGGACTCCATCATCGCGTTGTCTTGTGGTTGTTTGCGTTCTCCGATCGAGGCGCGGAGCCCGTTGTCGTGGGTCAGTTGCAGCCATTCCGCGGAGGTGAACTGGTAGCCGCGGTCGGAGTGGATGATGCATCCTGCTGCGGGTCGTCGAATACGGATTGCGTCGGCCAGAGCTTTCATCACGGTCGATGGGGTTTCGTGATCAGCGACGGCCCAGCTGATCACTTCACGGTTATGAGAATCCAGGATCACCGCCGCGCGGAGCATCCCCTGGCCGGTGCGGATCATGGTCAGATCGGTGAACCAGATCTGGTTCGGCGCCGATCCGATAAAGCGACGTTTGACGAGATCACCGACCTCGGGGCGCCTGCTCGGCGGCGCCGACCGGGGCCGGGCTTTCATCTTCCCGCGCCGGGCTCGGATCCCATGGAGGCGCATCAAGGTGACGTCCCGCTGTGTGGTGGAGTTTCTCGACACCGTGCGGGTCAGCTGTTCTGATTATGC
>NZ_JANLCN010000034.1 GCF_024979255.1 Herbiconiux moechotypicola | reverse complement strand
CTAGGGCGTGTCTGACAAAGGTTGACGGTTGCGGCTGAGAGTCTTTGAGGGTGTCGCGGTTTCAGGTGCTTTCGGATGTTCAGTGGTCGTTGATCGAGGGGATGCTGCCGCGTCCGACGGGTCGGCCGGGTCGGAAATTCTCCGACGCCAGGATGATGGTGGAAGCGATCGTGTATCGGTATCGGACGGGGATCGCGTGGCGGGATCTGCCGGAGGTGTTCGGTCCGTGGCAGACGGTGTGGACCTGGCATCGCCGGATGGCGTTCGATGGGACGTGGGATCGGGTGGCTGCGAAGATTGTTGCGGCGGCGGATGCTGCGGGGATGGTCGATTGGTCGCTATCGGTGGACTCCACGATCGCTCGTGCGCACCAGCACGCGACGAACACGACCCGGCTCACGGGGGGCTGGATCGAAATACAAGGATCTGACGCTCGAGCCGCCTGATCACGGTATCGGCCGCTCCAGAGGTGGGCTCTCGACAAAGATTCATCAGCTCGTCGATGGCAGCGGGCTCCCGCTGGTCACACTGATCACGCCGGGGCAAGCAGGTGACTCACCGATGTTCCTACCGTTGATGGCGCACCTGCGAGTCGGCCGCGACACCGGCCGGCCGCGCACCCGACCGGATGCGGTGCGCGCCGACAAGGCGTACTCGTCCCGCGCGATCCGAGGACATCTGCGTTCCCGCGGGATCAAGGCCGTGATCCCCGAGCCCGATGACCAGAAGGGGCACCGCAAGCGTCGTGGATCACGCGGCGGGCGTCCGGTCGGGCTCGACGCTAGCGACTACAAGAACCGCAACGTGATCGAACGCAACTACGCTCGCGTGAAGCAGTGGCGCGGCCTTGCCACCCTCTACGACAAGCACGCCGTGATCTACCGCGCTGCGGTCGTCCTCAACGCCGTCATCGCCTGGACTCGAACTTTGTCAGACACGCGCTAG
>NZ_JANLCN010000033.1 GCF_024979255.1 Herbiconiux moechotypicola | reverse complement strand
AATGGTGCACTGTGGTGAGTTGTGTTATGCAAAGGGTATTGTCACAGCCTCTATTCGGGTACTTTCCAGTATCGCGACGCATGGTAGACATGATGTTGAGGCTGTGTCTTGTGGGTACAGTGGTACACCTCTGGCCAGAGTAAAACTATTCGAATAGCCGTGCCCGCGGTTATGGGCGAGTTGAGCAATGTTTTTCGTGATTAGTCTCACACCTCTCACAATAATTATGGATGTTATATCTGGTAATAATTTGCTTAGCTCCTGGTTTGGAGAATAGATCTGTACAGCCGGGTATGGTTGCTCAGGATGGTTGGGCCTGTGCAGCATGGGTGTGCTGTCCAGTGTTGATTAAAATTTCTGATTAAATACTCCACTGTTTTACTTCTCTTAAATGTTTTGCTAAATGCTGCTTTTGCAAATGAGCCTATATTATGCCATCCTTTGGAATCCTTGTGCACTTGCATATTTGCTGTGTGGCTTGTTGAGTATGTCATATGCTCATTCTTGCAATAATCAATCAACCTCAGTTGAAGAAAAAGGATCCAGAAGGAGAAGACGTTTGGCTTATACCCCAGTTGAGCTGCCTGTGGGAGTGGAGCCGGAGCTTCGCTAGATTTTCTTTTTTCGCTGCAGTTTTCTTCTTGGTGAGGACTAAGTGCCTCTTAAGTAAGTATTTATCGTTTTAGTTAATTTGATGAATCTGTATATTAAATTGTCAGTTTGTGTACCTCGGCTGATTCCTGGACGAGGATTTTATGCACAAATAAGTTCGGAAATTACTAGTGAATTTCTGGGCGTGACACTAGTTTTGATATATTTAACAAACGGGGTTCGCCAGTCATTTGGGTCTTCGCCCAGTTTTACTTGGTCAATTGTTAAGACCAGACTGTCCACAGACACGCTTGGTGTGTGCAGTACCTCGAAAAACATGCCCGGCAAATGCGG
>NZ_JANLCN010000032.1 GCF_024979255.1 Herbiconiux moechotypicola | reverse complement strand
TTATGTCAATACAAAGTGGGCACCTTCGCACTGGACACACCGGCGCGTAGACCCCGCAATGGTCCCGCGGGTCCAGCCCTCCTTTCAATGTGGCGTCCTGGTCGCCGAGCCACTCGCCGGCGACCGTTCGGCGGCCGACGTCAGCACGTTACTCGCGCCGTGTTTCATGGGAAAATGCGCTCACCAGGCGCTATAACCCCCGTCGACGATCAGGTCGATCCCGGTGCAATAGCTCGCCGCTCGTGAGAGGAGGAAGACGGTCGGCCCCACCATCTCGTGGGGTCGCGCGAAGCGGTTCATTGGTGTCTGTGCTGCGAGCCGTGCTTGCTGTCTCGCGACCTCGGGTCGTTGGTTCATCGCTGTCGAGGTGTATCCGGGGCTGAGCGAGTTCACGCGGACGCCCCGTGATGCCCACTCGGTCGCGAGCGCGGCGGACAGATGTTTCACTCCAGCCTTGGCACTGTAGTAGTGCGCCTGGTCGATGCCGGGATGTGTGGAAGTGGCCGACATCGATGCGATGTTCACGATCGAGCCATGCCCTCGGCGGAGCATGGCCCGCCCCTGCACCTGGCAGCTGAGGAATGTTCCGGTGAGGTCGACGTCGATGACCGATCGCCACTGCTCGAGGTCCAGGCTCTCGGCGGGCGCGGAGCCTGCGATCCCCGCTGCGTTCACCGCAAGGCCGAGCGGCCCCCACTCTGCCTCTGTCCGGCGCACCGCCGCCTCGAGACGCTCAGAATCAGTGATCGAGCCCGCCATGCTGATCGCGGAACGGCCCGATTCCCGGATCTGCCGTGCCGTCGCCTCACACGCGTCGGAGTCAAGGTCGAACAAGCACACATTCGCGCCGGCTGTCGCTATGCCGCGCGCAATTGCCTGTCCGATTCCCGACCCCGCTCCAGTCACAATGGCGAACTCTCCTTCGAGGGAGAACAGGCCCCGCGCGTTCACGATGCAGACACGTCTACGACAGCCGGCAGG
>NZ_JANLCN010000031.1 GCF_024979255.1 Herbiconiux moechotypicola | reverse complement strand
GGGTGGTCTCTAGTGGTCAGTGCAACAGGTAGGGTTCGATGATCTCAGCTGGGGTGGCGAAGTGGAGGCGTTTGCGGGGGCGGGTGTTCATCTCCCACTCGACGTAGGCGAGGTCGTCTGGGGTGTGGATGGTGAGGTCGGTGCCTTGGGGAAGTATTGGCGTAGGAGTCCGTTGGTGTTCTCGTTCGACGCGCGTTGCCAGGGCGAGTGGGGGTCGCAGAAGAACACGTCGATATCCGCGCCGACAGCGGTTTCGTGATGTTTGTGCATCTCGCTGCCCTGGTCCCAGGTGATCGAGCGCCGCAGCGCATCGGGGAGCGAGCCGAGCTTGTCGATCAGACCATCCCGAACCGCTTCGACCCGGTTCGTGCCGGCAGGGATGTGGATCAGCATCAGGTAGTTCGAGTGACGTTCGATCACAGTTCCGATCGCGGAGCGGCCGTTCTTACCGATGATCAGGTCCCCCTCCCAGTGCCCGGGAACGGTACGGTCGTCGGCCTCGGCCGGCCGGTCCTGGATCATCACCATCCCCGGGATGCGGCCGCGCCGTTCCTGAGCTGCCCGGGCGGGTTTCCGGAGCGTGCGCCCGGTCCTGACCGCGGTCGTGAGTTCGTGTTTGAGTCCGCCGCGGGCTTGGAGATAGATCGCTTGATAGATCGTCTCGGCACTCACCCGCATCTCCGCATCCTCTGGGAACAACACGTGCAAGCGTCCCACGATCTGTTCCGGAGACCGCCGTAACCCCAACTCCGTAGCCACATGCTCCCGGAGGCGGGTGTTGGTGACCAGCTTCGACGGTTTCGGGCGTCTGGCCCGTTCGAACGCGCGCGCCTGCGCGGTCGTGGCCCGATACTTGCCCCACTCGTTCGTGTTCCGGGCCAACTCTCTCGAGATCGTGGACGCGGCCCGCCCCAGCCGGCGGCCGATCTCCCGCATCGATAACCCTGCTGCGCGACCCGCGAGGATCTCCTCCCGCTCCTCGAACCTCAACGCCCGCCCGTCCGAGCGGCGAGGACGCACCCCGCCATACTCACGGACATGCTGCTTCACCGCGGTCGGTGACCACCCGATCACCGCCCCGATCTCGGCCGTGGTCAACCCCCGAGCCCGCAGATCCCACAACTGATTCACCGTCACCGCCAGCATCCGCGACGAGAAATACGCCATCATCAACACCCCTCAATCGTCAGGCGTTGCACACACCGCTAGAACCTGCG
>NZ_JANLCN010000030.1 GCF_024979255.1 Herbiconiux moechotypicola | reverse complement strand
TTGACCTGCCCCACGATCTTGGTTCCAGTCCGGATGGCTAACTTGCGGCGGGGATGTTGTTGATCTCGAGTGTCTCGTATTCGATCGGGGTGCGGTAGCCGAGGGCGGAGTGTCGGCGCTGACGGTTGTGGAAGATCTCGATGTACTCGAAGATCGCGTTGGCGAGTTCGACTCTCGTTTTCCACTTCTTCCGGTTCAGTAGCTCGATCTGCATCGATGACCAGAAGCTTTCCATCATTGCGTTGTCTAGCCCGTCGCCGACGGATCCGAACGAGGGCAGGAGTCCGGCTGAGCGGATCTTCTCCCCGAAGAGCCACGAGGTGAATTGCGTGCCGTGGTCCGCATGAACGATCCCGCCTGGCTCGAGGCGACGGTTCCGGATGGCCATGTCGAGCGCGTTGATGACGAGAGTGGTGTCCTGCTTCGAGTCGATCGACCAGCCGATGATGCGGCGACTGTAGGCGTCGAGGACCGCCGCGCAGTAGACCCAGCCTTCTCGCGTGCGGTGCTGCGTGATGTCGGTCACCCAGAGCTCGTTTGGGCGAGGCCTGGCGAACTTCCGGTTCACGAGATCATCGGACGTGACAACGCCGCGGAGCCGCTTGGTGCGTATCGGGCCGGGGAGCCCGTAAATACCGGCCAGGCGCATCAACTTGTGGACCGTCCGCTCGCTGACAGTGACCCCCATCGCCATGGTCAGCTCGGCGTGCACGCGTCGGTAACCGTACGTCCCGCGCGAGGTGACGTGGACCTCCCTGATCAGCCCGGTGAGCCATTGCCGGCGCAGTTCCGACTGCGTGAGGGGTTTCCGTTTGACACGGTAATAGTGCTGCCTAGCGACCCCGAGGATGCGACAGCAGCGGTCGATCGGGATCCCGGCGTCGGCGAGGCGGTCGATCACCGGGAAGAGCCTTTTGGGCGGGGACGTTCCTCCTCGAGGAACTTCGCCGCCTGCCGGACAATCAGCAGCTCGGTCTCAAGTTCGCGGATGCGGCGCTTCGCAGCCCGCAATTCCGCTGATTCCGAGGACGGGACACCGGGCCGGCGACCGTTGTCGATGTCGTCCTGGCGGATCCAGTTCGACAGTGTGACGGGATGGATACCGAGTTCGACGGCGGTCTGCTTGGCCTGCTTGCCGGCCCGCACGAGCGCGACAGCGCGAGCACGGAACTCCGGCGGATAAGGACGGGGCATGAGGATGAGCCTTCCGGATCAGGCCACCAGTTAGCCACCGAAACTGGAACCCTTTCCGTGGGGCAGGTCAA
>NZ_JANLCN010000003.1 GCF_024979255.1 Herbiconiux moechotypicola | reverse complement strand
CTCAGCGCCGATGGTACTGCAAGGGGGACCTTGTGGGAGAGTAGGACACCGCCGGACTTCTTTGTGAAATGGCCACCCGAGCTTCGGGTGGCCATTTTGCGTTAAGTCCCTGAGGAGAGCCGATCGTGGCTGAAGACGAAGATCGTAAGCGTGAGGTGGGTGCGTCGCGCCCTCACGGCAACCGTCCGGCGCGGCCCGACTCGGGGAAGCGGCCATTCACCCCGCGGCAGGACTCCTCTCGCGGACCCGCTCGTGACGGGGACCGCCAGGGGCGCGAGCAGCGGCCCCGCCAAGGCGGGCCGTCGAGGGATGGTTCGCGCGACCAGCGACCGCCTCGTTCCGGCGATCGGGATGCTGGGCGATCGGCAGGTGCGCGAGACGGGGGTGCGCGAGACGATCGGCGTTCGAGCAGCCCACGCGACGGCAAGAGCTGGGGTGGCGCCTCGCGCGACGGCGGGGGCCGCAGCGGTGCACCTCGCGCTCAGGGTAATCGCGATGGATCGCCCCGTTCGGGCGGTTCGTGGGGCGACAAGCCACGGTCGAACGGACCTCGGTCGGACACACCGCGCTCCGGCGGGTCGTGGGGTGAGAAGCCACGTTCCGGTGGTTCGTGGGGCGACAAGCCACGCTCGGGAGGTGCGAGCGGCGGTTCACGGCGCGACTCGGCCGACAGGGGAGGGCGCGACGGTGAGAAGAGGCTCTGGACCAGGGACGGCAGGCCCGCTCGTGGTGACCGGGGCGCATCCCGGCCCGAGCGTCCGCAGCTGACCGAAGAGGAGCTGCGCGCACGTGCGTTGCGTTCGGTGCGCACACGGCACGACGATCCTCCGATCCCGGACGACGTGACGCCGCGCGACCTCGACAAGGTGGCTCGCAACGAGCTCAAGACCCTCAACAAGGAGAACGGCGACGAGGTCGCCCGTCACTTGGTGATGGCGGCCCGCCTCATCGACGAGGATCCCGAGCTCGCACACCGCCACGCCGTCTCGGCTTCTCGGCGTGCCGGACGGATCGCCGTGGTGCGCGAGACGTTCGCGATCACCGCCTACAGCATCGGGGACTACGCGCTCGCCCTCCGAGAGCTGCGCACGTTCCGCCGCATCTCCGGCTCCAACGAGCAGCTGGCACTCATGATCGACAGCGAGCGTGCGCTCGGGCGCCCGGATCGGGCGCTGGAGACCGGCCGTTCCGTGGAGCGTTCGAGCCTCAGTGTGCCCACGCAGGTCGCGGTCGCGATCGCGATGTCGGGTGCGCGGCTGGATCTCGGGCAGACCGACGCCGCCCTCGCCGAGTTGGAGATTCCGCAGCTCGACCCGGTCACCGCGTACTCCTACAGCTCGGAGTTGTACGACGCGTACGCCGAGGTGCTCGAGGAGCTCGGACAGAGCACGGAGGCTGCGACCTGGCGGGCGCGTGCCCGCCGGGCCGAGGAGGCCTTCGCGCCCGAAGACGACGACGTGATCGAGATCGTCGACGAGGAGTACGAGGTGGTCGACGACGCCGACGACGCCGACGACACCGAGGACGCCGACGACACCGAGGACGCCGACGAGACCGACGAGGAGGGCGGCACGGATGGGCCTGTTCGGCAAGAGGACTGAAACCCCCGCGGCCACGCCGCTCGACGGCGTCGAGGCGGTTCTCGCCGACCTCGACGGAGTGGTGTACCAGGGCCCGGAGGCCATCCCCTTCGCGGCCGAATCGCTCGGACGGGCATCGGCCGAGGGCCTGAGGGTGGGGTTCATCACCAACAACGCCTCGCGCACGGCCGCCCAGGTGGCCGAGCACCTCACGAGCTTCGGGCTCGCGGTCGCCCCGGACGACGTCGTGACCTCGCCCCAGGCAGCCATGCGCCTGATGGTCGACCTCGTGCCCCAGGGCTCCACCATCCTCGTGGTGGGGGGCGTGGGTCTCACCACCGAGGTCGAGCGGGCCGGCTTCGTCGTGACCCGGTCGTCGAAGGACGCGCCCGCCGCGGTGGTGCAGGGCTTCGCGCCCGAGGTGGGCTGGCTCCAGCTCGCCGAGGCCAGTTTCGCCCTCCACGACCCCGCCGTGCACTGGGTCGCGACCAACACCGACTGGACCATTCCTGTGGCCGGCGGCATCGCCCCGGGAAACGGCACGCTGGTGTCGGCGGTGCACACCGCCGTCGGCCGGCTCCCGGTGGTGGCGGGCAAGCCCGAGGTGGCGATCTTCGACGAGGCCAAGGCCCGGTTCGGGGTCGACACGGCTGCGTTCATCGGCGACCGGCTCGACACCGACACGATGGGTGCGAAGCGGGCGGGCCTGCGCGCCATCCACGTGCTCACCGGGATCGACCGAGCCAAGCAGCTGCTCGCCGCCCCGGCGGACTCGCGTCCTGACTTCATCATCGATGACCTTCGGGGGCTCTTCGACCCGTATCCCGCCACCCGCACCTCGAAAGACGGGGCCGAGACGACGGTCGGCGCTGCGACCGTGCGGATGGACGGGCATCGCGTGCGCATCGTGAAGGCCGGCGACTCACCCCTCGATCTGGTGCGCGCGGGCTCGGCAGCGATCTGGAACTCCGGCCTCTCCATCCACGCGCTCGACGTGGAGGCGGGCCTCTACAGCTGAGGTGGTCGCCTCAGAAGTGCGCTCCGCTCAGGCCGTTGTCGGAGGCGCGCGCTACGCTGAAGTGGTGACACCAGACGACACCGACGGGGCACTCCTGCCGCGCCTGCGCGTAATCGAGGAGCAACCCCTCGAGGCACGCGCCACGGCCTACGCGCAGGTGCACGACGAGCTGAAGCTGCGCCTCGAGGGCGGCGACTCCGCGGGTGCGGATGCCTGATTCGCGTCTCGACGCCGCGGTCGCCGCGCGCGGGCTGGCGCGGTCGCGCTCACACGCCGCACGGCTCATCGCGAACGGCTACGTGCGGGTGGACGGCACGCCGGTGGTGAAGGCGTCCCACCCTGTCGGCGACTCGCAGGTGGTCACCGTCGACGCGGTCGACCGCTACGTCAGCCGCGGGGCGAACAAGCTCCTCGCCGCGCTCGAGGCGTTCCCCGAGGTGACCGTCGCCGGTCGCCTCGCGCTCGACGCGGGCGCGTCGACCGGCGGGTTCACCCAGGTTCTGCTCGAGCGAGGCGCCCGTGAGGTGATCGCGGTCGACGTGGGGCACGACCAGCTCGACCCGATCATCCGGTCGGATGCGCGGGTGGTCGCGGTCGAGGGCTTCAACATCCGTTACGCCACGCCGGCCACGCTGGCGGGCGTCTCGGGGGTGGCCGACGCGCCAGGACTCGTCGTGGCCGACCTCTCCTTCATCTCGCTGCCGCTGGTGCTGCCCGCGCTGAGCGAGGTGGCCGAGCAGGACGCCGACTTCGTGCTGCTGGTGAAGCCGCAGTTCGAGGTGGGGAGAACTGGAATCCGCGAGGGGATCGTGCGCGACGCCGCTCTGCGGGCCGATGCCGTGACTGGTGTGCTCTGGGCGGGGTATGACCTGGGGTTCTCCACAGGCGGCGTCATCCGCTCGCCGATCGCGGGGAATGCGGGCAATCTGGAGTACCTGGTCTGGCTCAGCCGGAGCCGGGGCGCGCATCCGACAGAATGGATGCAGCGGGTGACCGAGATGACAGGAGCGTGAGGCGTGGTCGGTGAACGGCACATGCTCGTCGTGCTGCACACGGGCCGGCGCGACTCGGTGCTCGCCGCGGAGAGCGTCTGCCGGCAGCTGCGCGACGCCGGTGTGACGCCGGTGGTGGCGCCCTACGATGCCGACGAGAACGCGGCGGTGCTCACCGAGCTCGGCGCCGTTTCCACCCTCGGAGACGAGGTGCGGGTCGAGTCGCTCGAGCTCGTGATCGTGCTCGGCGGCGACGGCACCATCCTGCGGGCGGCCGAGCTGGTGCGCGGAACCTCGGTGCCCCTGCTCGGCGTGAACCTCGGTCACGTGGGCTTCCTCGCCGAGAGCGATCGCGAAGACCTCACCGAGACGGTCAACCGCGCCCTCGCCCGTGACTACGAGGTCGAAGAGCGCATGACGCTGTCGGTGCGCGTGAAGCTCGGCGCCGAGGTGGTGTACGAGTCGTGGGCCCTCAACGAGGCCACCGTCGAGAAGGCCAGCCGCGAACGGATGCTCGAGGTGGTCGTGGAGGTCGACGGCAGGCCGCTGTCGAGCTTCGGTTGCGACGGCGTCGTCATGTCCACCCCCACGGGTTCGACCGCCTACTCGTTCTCGGCCGGCGGCCCCGTGGTGTGGCCCGAGCTCGACGCCCTGCTGCTCGTGCCGCTCAGTCCGCACGCACTGTTCGCGCGCCCGCTCGTGGTCGGTCCCGACTCGGCCCTCGCGGTCGAGGTGCTCGACCGCACCCAGGGAGGTGCGGTGCTCTGGAGCGACGGGCGCCGGATGCGCGACCTCCCGAAGGGTGCCCGGGTGGTGGTGAGGCGGTCGCCGGTGCCGGTGCGCCTCGCACGCCTGCACCAGGCCCCGTTCACCGACCGGCTCGTGCGCAAGTTCAACCTGCCCGTCAACGGGTGGAGAGGTCCGGTCGACCGTGATTGAAGAACTGTCGATCACCGACCTCGGTGTCATCGGCGAGGCGGTGCTCCCGCTCGGGCCGGGGTTCACCGCCGTGACCGGTGAGACCGGTGCGGGCAAGACGATGGTGGTGTCGGCGCTCGGACTGCTGTTCGGCGAGCGGGCAGACCCCGGCGCCGTGCGCAGCGGAGCGGCGCAGGCGTGGATCGAGGGGCGCCTCGACGTCGACTCCGACGGCGCGGTCGCCGAGCGCGTGCGCGAGGCGGGCGGCGACGTCGAGCCGACGGCCGGCGGGAGGGCGGAGCTCATCCTCTCGCGGTCGGTCTCGGCGGAGGGCCGCGGGCGGGCTGTGGTGGGCGGGCGCACCGCGCCGATCGGCGTGCTCTCCGAGCTCGGCGATGCCCTGGTGGTGGTGCACGGGCAGAGCGATCAGCTGCGGCTGAAGGGCGCCACGGCGCAGCGCACCGCTCTCGACAGCTTCGGCGGGGCCGAGCTCGCCACCGCGAAGGCGGCCTACCGTGCGGTCTACGACTCATGGCAGGCGCACCGGGCCGAGATCGAGGTGCTGATCAGCGAGCGGAGCGCCCGCCTGCGGGAGGCCGAGCAGCTGCGCGTGGCGATCGAGGAGATCACCGCGGTCGCGCCGCTCGCCGGAGAAGACGTCGAGCTCGGTGAGCTGGCCGATCGGCTCACGAACGTCGAAGACCTGCGGGTGGCCGCGGCCGAAGCGCGCGACGCGATCTCGAGCGACTCCGGCGACGCGATCGACACCGTCGTGCTCGTCGACAGCGCCCGCCGCAGCCTCGAACGGGTCGTGCACCACGACCCCGCGCTGGCTCCCATCGCCGCCTCTCTCACCGAGGCCAGCTTTCTGCTCTCCGACGTGTCGACCCAGCTCGCCAGCTACGCGGCGAGCCTCGAGAGCGACGAGCCCGGAGAGCTCGACCGCATCCAGGAGCGGCGCGCGCAGCTCACCGCTCTCGCGCGCAAGTACGGGCCCGAGCTCGTCGACGTCATCGCCTTCGCCGCCGAGGCCGAACCCCGCCTGCTCGAGCTCGACTCCGACTCCGACCGCATCGAGGAGCTCACCGCGGTGGTCGACGACGAGGCGGCGCAGCTCGAGCGGCTCGCCGGCGAACTGACCGGGTTGCGCACGACCGCGTCGTCGCGGCTCGCCGATCAGGTCACCGCCGAGCTGGCCGCGCTGGCCATGCCGAACGCGCGGCTCGTGGTGGAGGTGACCCCGCGCGAGGAGTACGGGGCATCGGGCCGCGACCAGGTGCAGTTCCTGCTGAGACCGCACGAGGGCAGCGAGCCGCGGCCGCTGAACCGCGGAGCCTCGGGAGGTGAGCTCTCGAGGGTGATGCTCGCGATCGAGGTGGTGCTCGCCGAAGCCGACCCCGTGCCCACCTTCGTGTTCGACGAGGTCGACTCGGGTGTGGGCGGCGCCTCGGCCATCGAGATCGGTCGCCGGCTCGCCGCGCTCGCGCGCACCTCCCAGGTGATCGTCGTGACCCACCTCGCCCAGGTGGCCGCGTTCGCGACCAACCATCTGCGCGTGGAGAAAGACCAGGACGGCCCGGTGACGGCCAGCAACGTCGTGAAGCTCGAGGGAGACGAACGGCTCGCCGAGATGGCGCGGCTGCTCTCGGGCCTTCCCGACTCCGAATCGGGCCTCGCCCACGCCGCCGAACTGCTCGATACCGCGACCTCGCTCGCTGTGCCACACTGAATCGATCCGGCGTCGCGCGCCGGCGGACGGTCAGATCGGGGGATCCGTGGCACGGATGACGAACAAGGAGCTGGTCGAGCTCGTCGAGCAGCTCCGCGCCGAGAACGAGCAGCTGCGAGACGACGTGCGTGCCGCGCAGAGTGCGCAGACCCTCCAGATCAGCACGGACGAACCGGATGCGGAGACACCGGCACCCAAGGCCCCGCGCCGCGGCCGCGGGCGGGCCCGCACCGTCGCCGCCGTCGCCCTCGTGGTGATCGGCCTCGTGCTCGCCCCCGTCGCCCTGGTGGGCAGCTGGGCGAAGACCCAGCTGGTCGACACCGACACCTTCGTGGCGACCTTCGCCCCGCTCGCCGCCGATCCGGCGGTGAAGGCCTTCGTGGTGACGGAGGTGATGGGGGTGATCGACGAGCAGATCGACTTCGAGGCCTCGACGAGCGAGGTGTTCGATGCCATCGCCGCGCTCGACATCCCGCCCAGTGCGAAGGCTGCCCTGGTGGCGCTCAAAGTTCCCGCGGCCCGCGGACTGCAGTCGCTCGCCACGACGGTCGTCACGGGCTTCGTCGACTCGGAGGCCTTCGAGAACATCTGGCAGCAAGCCCTGCGCCTCAGCCACCAGCAGCTCGTCGCCGCCTTGACCAGCGACCCCGGGAGCGCGATCTCGATCTCGGGCTCCGGTGAGCTGGCGATCCAGCTGGGGCCGGTGATCGAGGCGGTGAAGACCGCCCTGGTCGATCAGGGACTCGGCTTCGCGGAGGCCATCCCGACGGTCGACGCCGAGATCGTGGTGGCCCAGTCCGCGAGCTTCAGCCAGCTCACGCTGCTCTACGGGCTCGCGGTGTCGATCGGGCAGTGGCTGCCGCTGGTCGCCCTGGTCTTCCTCGCCGCCGGCGTGCTGGTCGCCAAGCGCCGTGTGGTGACTCTGTTCTGGACGTCGCTCGTGTTCGGGCTCGTCATGACGGTGGTGGGCATCGCCCTGCGGGTCGGCAATGTCATCACCGTCTCGAGCCTCGCGGCCTACGTACCGATCGACGCGGCCGGAGCGATCTACGACGCGGTCACCTCCCTCATCTCCTCCACCCTCGTGGCGATGGCGGTGCTCGGGTTCACGGTGGCGCTCATCAGCTGGGTGCTCGGCCCCTGGCGGCCGGCACCCGCACTGCGGTCGGTGTTCGGCGACGGCGCCGCGCGGCTCAGGGCGTTCGGCGACACGCGCGGCATCGGCACGGGGGCGTTCGGCCGATTCCTCGGCCGGCAGCGGCTGCTGGTGCAGATCGTGATCGGTCTCGGGGCCGCCGCGATCATCCTGTTCGTGCGCCCGATCAGCACCGGGCTGATCGTGTGGACGGCCGTCGTGGCGGTGGTGCTGCTGCTTCTCGTGGAGGTGCTGCAGCGCCCGGTCGCGACCATCGACCTCGACGACCCGGCCGACCTCGACGAGGTGTCCGAGCATCCCGCAGCACCGACACCCGAGGCCGTCGCGGCAGAACCGGTCGCGAGCACTGATAACATGGAACTCCGTGGATGACGCTCAGGATGCCGTAACGACGACCGACACGAAACTCACGAAGCACATCTTCGTGACAGGGGGTGTGGTCTCCTCGCTCGGCAAGGGCCTCACCGCCGCGAGCCTCGGCAACCTGCTCACTGCGCGGGGCCTCAAGGTGGTCATGCAGAAGCTCGACCCCTACCTCAACGTCGACCCCGGCACCATGAACCCGTTCCAGCACGGTGAGGTGTTCGTCACCGACGACGGGGCTGAGACCGACCTCGACATCGGGCACTACGAGCGCTTTCTCGACATCAATCTGAGCCAGGCCGCGAACGTGACGACCGGGCAGATCTACTCGAGCGTCATCGCCAAGGAACGGCGCGGCGAGTACCTCGGCGACACCGTGCAGGTCATTCCGCACATCACCGACGAGATTAAGCGGCGCATGCGGCTGCAGGCGCACGACGCCTCGCGCCCCGACGTGATCATCACCGAGATCGGCGGCACGGTGGGCGACATCGAGTCGCAGCCCTTCATCGAGTCGGCCCGCCAGGTGCGGCACGAGCTCGGCCGAAAGAACGTGTTCTTCGTGCACGTGTCGCTCGTGCCCTTCATGAACGCCTCCGGCGAACAGAAGACCAAGCCCACGCAGCACTCGGTGGCCGCCCTGCGCTCCATCGGCATCCAGCCGGATGCACTGGTGCTGCGCAGCGACCGGCCCGTCTCCGAGAGCAACAAGCGCAAGATCGCGCTCATGTGCGACGTCGACGAGGCCGGTGTGGTGAACGCGGTCGATGTGCCGTCGATCTACGACATCCCCACGATGCTGCACACCCAGGGGCTCGACGCCTACATCGTCGACCACCTCGACCTCGGCGACCAGGCGGGCGAGGTGGACTGGTCGGGCTGGCAGCCGCTGCTCGACGCCGTGCACGAGCCCAAGCACGAGGTCACCATCGGCCTCGTGGGCAAGTACATCGACCTGCCCGACGCCTACCTCTCGGTCACCGAGGCGTTGCGCGCCGGTGGCTTCGGTCATCGCACGAAGGTGGCCATCAAGTGGATCCCCTCCGACAACTGCGAGACCCCGGAGGGTGCTGCCCGCGAGTTGAGCGACGTGGACGGCATCTGCGTTCCTGGCGGCTTCGGGGTGCGCGGCATCGAGGGCAAGCTCGGCGCGCTGCGATTCGCCCGTGAGAACGGCATCCCGGCGCTCGGGCTGTGCCTGGGCCTGCAGTGCATGGTGATCGAGTACTCGCGCAACGTGGCGGGGCTGCCCGGCGCCTCGTCGAGCGAGTTCGACCCCGACACCGAGTTCCCCGTGATCGCCACCATGGCCGAGCAGGTCGACATCATCGCCGGGGGAGACCTTGGCGGCACCATGCGCCTCGGGCTCTACGAGGCCGACCTCGCGCCGGGCTCCATCGCGGCCGAGGTGTACGGGGCCGAGAAGGCCTCCGAGCGCCACCGCCACCGCTACGAGGTGAACAACAAGTACCGCGAGCAGATCGCCGAGGCCGGCCTGTGGTTCTCGGGGCTCTCGCCCGACGGGCACCTCGTCGAGTACGTCGAGCTGCCGCGCGACGTGCACCCGTACTACGTGGCGACCCAGGCGCATCCGGAGCTGCGGTCGCGGCCGAGCCGCCCGCATCCGCTGTTCAAGGGCCTCGTGGGCGCGGCGCTCGAGCGCCAGGAGGCCACGCGGCTGTTCGCGGTGCAGGACTCCTGAGCATGAGCGGCGGGCCGTCGGAGGGCGGGGCGGGGCTGCCGTTCGCCGACGAGCCGATCGTGCTGCCCGTCTCCTCGAGTGAGGTCGTGTTCGACGGCTACGTGTGGGATGTGCGGCGCGAGGCCTTCGCCTACGGCGACGACGTGCTGCGGCGCGACTTCGTCGATCACCCGGGCGCCGTGGCGGTGTTCGCGCTCGACGACCACGACCGGGTGCTGCTCATCAAGCAGTACCGGCACCCGGTGCGGCGGCGCGAGTGGGAGCCGCCGGCGGGGCTGCTCGACGTGGCGGCCGAGGCTCCTGTCGTCGCTGCGCAGCGCGAGCTCGCCGAGGAGGTCGATCTGGCCGCCGACGAGTGGCACGTGCTGATCGACTACCTCACCACGCCCGGGGGGAACAACGAGGCGATCCGCATCTTCCTCGCGCGCGGGCTGCACGAGCTCGAGGCGTTCGAGCGGGAGGGCGAGGAGGCCGACATGGAGCGGCGCTGGGTGCCGCTCGACGAGATCGTGGACGCGGTGCTCGCCAGCCGGGTGCAGAACCCGTCGCTCGCGCTCGGGGCGCTCGCCGCGCACGCGTCGCGGGCGCGCGGGTGGAGCACGCTGCGGTCGGCCGACGACGCCTGGGATGCGCATCCGGCGGGCCATGGGCGAGCCGGCGGCTGACGAGGCGGCGGGTGGCTCGCCGGCTGGTGGCGAGGCTGCGGCCGACGGCACGGCGGCGGCCGGCGCCGCACGGGCGGCGCTGACGCGGCCGGTCGACGGGTACCTGCGGCACATCACGGTGGAGCGTGGGCTCTCGGCGAACACCGTGGCCGCCTACCGCCGCGATCTCGCGCGGTACGGGGGCTGGCTCGACGCCGAGGGGGTCGAGGGGTTCGGGGTCGTGGGCGAGAACGACATCGCCGCGTTCACCCGGTCGCTGCGCACTCCGGAGGGTGAACCGATGAGTCCCTCGTCGGTGGCGCGCATCCTGTCGGCCGTGCGCGGACTGCACCGCTTCCTCGCCGAGGAGGGCGCGATCGACACCGACGTGGCCCGCGAGGTGAAGCCGCCCAAGCTCGCGATGCGCCTGCCGAAGGCGATCACGATCGAGCAGATGGACCGGATGCTCGCCGCGACCGGGGGAGACGACCCGGTGGCCCTGCGCGACCGCGCGCTGCTCGAGCTGCTGTACGCCACGGGCGCGCGCATCTCGGAGGTGGTGGGGCTCGACGTCGACGACGTGCGCGGGGGTGGCGGCGACAGCGGTGACGGCGGGATGCGCACCGGCGACCTGGTGCGGGTGACCGGCAAGGGCAGCAAGCAGCGGGTGGTGCCGGTCGGCAGCTACGCGCGCGACGCCCTCGACGCCTACCTCGTGCGGGTGCGGCCCGTGTTCGCGACCCGGGGCACGGCGACCCCCGCGCTCTTCCTCGGCATCCGGGGCCAGCGGCTCAGCCGGCAGGGCGCCTGGCTCGTCATCCAGGCCGCGGCCGAGCGGGCCCACCTCGACGTGCACGTGTCGCCCCACACCTTCCGCCACTCCTTCGCCACCCACCTGCTGCAGGGCGGTGCGGACGTGCGGGTGGTGCAGGATCTGCTCGGCCACTCCTCGGTCGCGACCACCCAGATCTACACCCACGTCACAGCCGACACGCTGATCGACATGTACCTCACTGCGCATCCGCGAGCCCGCTGACCCGGAGGGCGGGCGGCGGCTAGAATCGACCAAGCCCGCCGCGACGGCGAGCAGGAACGAGGAGCGACTTCGGTGCCGACACGGAACCAGAGAACGGCCACCCAGGGTCAAGACGCGCTCGCCGGCATCGACGTGCCGGTGATCGGCCCCACCGGGAGACCGGTCACCGACTTCCCGGTCCCCGCTCCGCTGCCCTCGCACGGCCCCGCGCGCATCATCTCGCTCTGCAACCAGAAGGGCGGCGTGGGCAAGACCACGACGAGCGTGAACGTGGGAGCGGCGCTCGCCGAGTACGGGCGGCGCGTGCTGGCGATCGACTTCGACCCGCAGGGCGCACTCTCGGCGGGGCTCGGGGTGCAGACCCACGACATCCCCACCATCTACGACCTGCTCATCGGCACCCTCAAAGACCCCGCCGAGGCCATCCAGCCCACGAGTGTGCCCGGGCTCGACATCATCCCGGCCAACATCGACCTCTCGGCCGCCGAGGTGCACCTCGTGAGCGAGGTGGCGCGCGAGTCCATCCTCGCCCGGGTGCTGCGGAAGGTGAGCAACGACTACGACGTCATCCTCGTCGACTGCCAGCCCTCGCTCGGCCTCCTCACCGTGAACGCGCTCACCGCGAGCCATGGCGTTCTCATCCCGCTCGAGTGCGAGTACTTCGCGCTGCGCGGCGTGGCCCTGCTCGTGGAGACCATCGACAAGGTGCGCGACCGGCTCAACCCGGCGCTCGTGCTCGACGGCATCCTCGCCACCATGTACGACCCGCGCACGCTGCACTCGCGCGAGGTGCTCGAGCGCGTCGTCGAGACCTTCGGCGACAAGGTGTTCGAGACGGTCATCGGCCGCACGGTGAAGTTTCCGGATGCGACGGTCGCCGGGCGCCCGATCACCCAGTTCGCGCCCGAGCACTCCTCGGCGAAGGCCTACAAGCAGCTCGCCCGCGAGCTCGTCGCCCGTGGCGCGGTCGCCTGAGTCGCAGCTCGCGAGCGGCGGCTCCGAGGGCGCACCCGCCGTCGCCCCCGACTTCTCGCTGAGTCTGGACAACTTCGAGGGGCCCTTCGACCTGCTGCTCTCGCTCATCGCCAAGCACGAGCTCGACATCACCGAGATCGCGCTCAGCCGGGTGACCGACGAGTTCATCGGCTATCTCAAGAACCTCGACTCCGACAAGGAGCTCGACCGCGCATCCGAGTTCCTGGTGGTGGCGGCGACGCTGCTCGACCTCAAGATCGTGGGGCTGCTGCCGCAGGGCGAGCTGGTGGATGCGGAGGACGTGGCGCTGCTCGAGGCCCGCGACCTGCTGTTCGCGCGGCTGCTGCAGTACCGGGCGTTCAAGGTGGTGTCGGCGTGGCTGGCGGAGCGATTCGAGGAGGAGTCGACCCGGCGGCCGCGGTCGGTGCGGCTGGAGGAGAAGTTCCGGCAGCAGACGCCCGAGCTCGTATGGACGCTGTCGCCCGACGACTTCGCGGCGCTCGCCGTGCTCGCGCTCACGCCCCGGGAGCTGCCGACCGTGGGACTGGAGCACCTGCACGCGCCGCTGGTGAGCATCCGGGAGCAGGCGGCGCACGTGGTGGCGACGCTGCGGTCGGGCGGGCCGGTGTCGTTCCGCGTGCTGATCGCGGGGATCGCGGAGAAGGGGATCGTGATCGCGCGCTTTCTCGCGGTGCTCGAGCTGTACCGGCACGCGGCGATCTCGTTCGAGCAGCTCGAGCCGCTGGGGGAGTTGACGCTGCAGTGGACGGCGGAGCACTGGCGTGACGAGAATCTGGCCAATCTGGGAGCCGACTATGACAACTGAGGGTGTGGACGTGGAGACCTCGCCACGCGACGCCGCAATCGCGGTGGACGTGGACCGGGCGCTGGAGGCGATCCTCATGGTGGCCGATGAGCCGCAGGGGCTCGTGGCGCTCGCCACCGGGATCGGACGGCCGGTCGCGGTGGTGCGGCAGGCCGTGGAGCGGCTCGTGGAGGACTACGACGGCGTGGCGCCGGGGTCGGTGCGGCGCGGCTTCGAGCTGCGCGAGGTGGCCGGGGGCTGGCGCCTCTACGTGCGCGGCGACTACGACGAGCTCGTGCGCGACTTCGTCACCACGCAGAACCCGTCGAAGCTCTCGCAGGCGGCGCTCGAGACGCTCTCGGTGATCGCCTACAAGCAGCCCATCTCGCGGGGTGCCGTGGCGAGCATCCGGGCCGTCAACGTCGACTCGGTGGTGCGCACGCTGCTCAGCCGAGGACTCATCACAGAGGTGTCGACGCAGGCCGAGACCGGGGCGATCCTCTACGGCACGACCGAACTGCTGCTCACGCAGCTCGGCATCAACTCGCTCGAAGAGCTGCCGCGCATCTCGCCGTTGCTCGACGACGGCAGCGAGGGGTTCGACGAGACGGGGATGATCCGATGAGGCCGTTCGAGATTCCGCCGTGGGATGACCGGGATGCGCGGGGCGGCGCCGGCGGCGGCAGCGCCGATGCCGGCGGCGGCGGCGCCGGTGGTGCGGGCGGTGCGACCGGCGTGCGGCTGCAGAAGGTGATGGCGGCCGCGGGCGTGGCGTCGCGGCGGGTGTCGGAGCAGATGATCGAGGCCGGGCGCGTGGAGGTGAACGGCGAGATCGTGACCGAGCTCGGCCGGCGCATCGACCCCGAGACCGATCTCGTGTCGGTCGACGGCGTGGCCGTGCAGCTCGACCCCGAGAAGCGGTACGTGATGCTCAACAAGCCCGTGGGGGTGGTGAGCTCGCTCTCCGACGAGCGCGGCCGGCCCGATCTGCGGCGCTACACCGACGCCTACGAGGAGCGGCTGTTCAACGTGGGCCGGCTCGACGCCGAGACCAGCGGACTGCTCGTGCTCACCAACGACGGTGACCTCGCGCACGTGCTCGCGCATCCGTCGTTCGGGGTGATGAAGACCTACATCGCCAAGGTCGGCGGGCGCATGACGCCGCAGACCGTGGCGAAGCTCACCGCGGGGATCGAGCTCGACGACGGGCCGATCGCCGCCGACAAGGCGCGGCTGCTCGACGTGGAGCGCGCCTCGTCGATGGTGGAGCTGACCCTGCACTCGGGGCGCAACCGCATCGTGCGGCGCATGCTCGACGCGGTGGGTCACCCGGTGACCCAGCTAGTGCGGCGCTCGTTCGGGCCGCTGCACCTCGGCACGCTGCGCTCGGGCGCGGTGCGTGACCTGACTAAAGTAGAGGTCGGCCAGTTGCTCACGTTGTCGAGGGGCGCGGGCTCCGACCGGTGACCACGGTGCGGCGAGCCCTGGCCGTGACCTGCCGGCCGCCGTGCGCGCCCGGCGGAGGAAGCAGCGAGTGGTGAACGAGAAGAACGTCGTCGAGAGCCGCCTCACCGGCCCCGTGCGGGTGGTGGGCGTGGGGCTGCTCGGCACGAGCATCGCCCTGGGGCTGCGGGCGCGAGGGGTCGACGTGATCCTCTCCGACGCCTCGCCCACCAACGTGAGCATCGCCGAGGACTACGGCGCGGGTCGTCGCGCGACCGACGGCGACGAGCCGCAGATCGTGGTGGTGTGCGTGCCGCCCGACGTGACGGCGTCGGTGATCGTGCGCGAGCTCTCGGCGTACCCCCGGGCCGTCGTGACCGACGTGGCGAGCGTGAAGAAGCCGGTGCTGGATGCGGTGATCGCCGCCGGGGGCGATGTGACCCGCTACGTGGGGTCGCATCCGCTGGCCGGGCGCGAGCGCGGCGGGCCCATGGCGGGCCGGGCCGACCTGTTCGTGGGTCGGCCGTGGGTGGTGGCCGGGCATCCGGCGATCTCGTACCAGACGGCGGCGGCGGTCGACGACCTCATCCTCGACCTGGGGGCGACCCTCGTGGAGATGACGGCGGCCGAGCACGACGCGAGCGTGGCGCTGGTGTCGCACGTGCCGCAGGTGGTGTCGTCGGTGCTCGCACAGCGGCTCGTGGAGGCGCCGGAGTCTGCCGTGAACCTCGCGGGGCAGGGGCTGCGCGACGTGACGCGGATCGCGGCGAGCGACCCGGAGCTGTGGGTGCAGATCCTCGGGGCGAACGCCGAGCCGGTGGTGGAGGTGCTGAGCGCGTTCCGCGACGACCTGGACCGGTTCATCGGGGCGCTGTCGGCGCCGGAGGTGCCGGGTGCCCGGCGGGAGATCGCCGAGGGGCTGGCGGCCGGGAACGCGGGGGTGGCGCGGATTCCGGGCAAGCACGGGCTCGACAAGCGGTACGCGCAACTGGTGGTGATGGTCGACGACGCGCCGGGGGAGTTGGCGCGGCTGTTCGCCGAGGTGGGGGAAGAGGGTGTGAACTTGGAGGACCTGCGGCTGGAGCACTCGCCGGGGGCGCCGATCGGTCTGGCGGAGCTGTCGGTGCTGCCGGAGGTGTCGGGGCGGCTGGCGGAGGCGCTCGCCGCGCGCGGGTGGAGGATCGCGGGATGAGCGGGGCCGGTGTGGGTGCGGATTCCGCGGGTGCGGAGGCGTCGGCTGGTGCCGGTGCCGGTGCCGGTGCCGGTGCTGGTGCTGGTGCTGGTGCGGCGGCGTCGGGCGGGCCGGTGCTGGTGGCGATCGACGGGCCGGCGGGGAGCGGGAAGTCGAGCGTGAGCCGGGCTGCGGCGCGGGCACTCGGGTACGGGTATCTCGACACGGGGGCGAGCTATCGGGCGCTGTCGTGGGATCTGCTGGAGCGCGGGATCGACGCCTCGGAGGCTGCGGCGGTGATCGAGGCGCTCGCGGGGTTCGACTTCACGATCGGGACCGACCCGGACGACTACTTCGTGCGCGTGGGGGCGGTCGACGTGACCGAGGCCATCCGGGAGCCCCGGGTGACCGCGGTGGTGAGCCTCGTCGCGCGGGTGCCCGAGGTGCGGGTGTGGCTGAACGACCGGTTCCGGGCGATCGTGGCGGCCGCCGCCTACCCGGGCGTGGTGGTGGAGGGCCGCGACATCACGACGGTGGTGGCGCCCGACGCACCCGTGCGCATCCTGTTGACGGCCTCGGAGGAAGCGCGCGCATCCCGTCGGTCGAAGGAGCTGACCTCGGAGTCTGCGGCCGCCGTGGGCGATGCACTGCGCAAGCGGGATGCCGCCGACTCGAAGGTGGTCGACTTCATGAACGCGGCACCCGGCGTGGAGACGGTCGACTCGACCGAGCTCGACTTCGGGCAGACGGTGGACGCCGTGTGCGACGTGGTGCACGCGAGGCTCGCGGCGCTCACCGGCTAGAACGGGCCGGGCCGGGTCGTGGGTGGCCGCGGCGGGGCCGGGGAGGGGTGCCGGGCGGCGGGGTCTTCTAGAATCGAGACTTCAGTACGAAGACTGTGAGGACCACCATGGCCGAGAGCCAGACCCCCGACTCCGACGACGCCGACGTGTTCGACACGCCCGACGATCTGGCGGAGCGGCTCGCCGACGTCGACGACGAGATCGCCGAGCAGCGGGCCGCGGCACTGCGCTCGGGCCTCGACGACTACGAGCTCGACGAGGGCGACCTCGATCTGCTCGAACTCTCCGACGACTACCCCGACGGGGTGTTCTACCTGCCCGCGCTGCCCGTGCTCGCGATCGTGGGGCGCCCGAACGTGGGCAAGTCGGCGCTGGTGAACCGCATCCTGGGCCGTCGCGAAGCGGTCGTGGAGGACAAGCCGGGCGTGACCCGTGACCGCGTCGCCTACAAGGCGGAGTGGAACGGGCGGCGCTTCACCCTCGTCGACACCGGCGGCTGGGAGCCCGACGCCGCGGGCATCAACGCCGCCGTCGCCGCGCAGGCCGAGGTGGCGATCGACCTGGCCGACGTGGTGCTGTTCGTGGTCGACTCCAACGTGGGGGCCACCGCGACCGACGAGCACGTGGTGAAACTGCTGCGGCGCGCGAAACGGCCCGTGTTCCTCGCGGCGAACAAGGTCGACGACGTGCGGCAGGAGCCGGCCGCATCCGCTCTCTGGTCGCTCGGGCTCGGCGAGCCCTACCCGGTGTCGGCGCTGCACGGGCGCGGCGTCGCCGACCTGCTCGACCTCGTGATGGAGAAGATGCCCGAGGTGTCGGCCGTGGCGAAGCAGGAGGTGGGCGGACCGCGACGGGTCGCCATCCTGGGCAGGCCGAACGTGGGCAAGAGCTCGCTGCTCAACAAGGCGGCGGGCGAGGAGCGGGTCGTGGTGAACGAACTCGCCGGCACCACGCGCGACCCCGTCGACGAGCAGATCGAACTCGGCGGGCGGGTGTGGACGTTCGTCGACACGGCGGGCATCCGCAAGCGGGTGCACCTGCAGCAGGGGGCCGACTTCTATGCGTCGCTGCGCACCTCGGCCGCGCTCGAGAAGGCGGAGGTGGCGGTGGTCGTGTTCGACGTGACCGAGCCGATCTCCACGCAAGATCTGCGCATCGTCGACCTCGTGCTCGAGTCGGGGCGGGCGCTCGTGCTCGCGTTCAACAAGTGGGACATGCTCGACGACGACCGGCGGCGCTACCTTGAGCGCGAGATCGAGCAGGACCTCGCGCACGTGACATGGGCGCCGCGCGTGAACATCTCGGCGCGCACGGGGCGGCACCTCGAGAAGCTGGTGCCCGCGCTCGAGCTGGCGCTGGACTCGTGGGACACGCGGATTCCGACCGGGAAGTTCAACGCCTTCCTCGCCGAACTCACCGCGGCTCACCCGCACCCGGTGCGCGGGGGCAAGCAGCCGCGCATCCTGTTCGGAACCCAGGCCGCGACCCGGCCGCCGACCTTCGTGCTGTTCACGACGGGGTTCCTCGACCCGGGGTACCGGCGGTTCGTGCAGCGGCGGTTGCGTGAGATCTACGGGTTCGAGGGGACGCCGATCGTGGTGAACATGCGGGTGCGGGAGAAGCGGAAGCGCTGAGGCGCGGGCTGCCCGGCCGCTGGGCGCCGGGCGCCGGCGTGCGGTACTGCCTCAGTTCTGCATAAGAATCCGGGGGTGCATCGACACTATGTGGATGCACCCCCGGATTCTTATGCAGAACCGTGGTCACCGGTGGGGCGGGGGAGCCGTGAGGCCACCGCGAGAGCCGCTGTGGCGAGCACGCCGAAGCCGGCGAAGCCGAGGGGGAGGCTCGCGGTGCCGACGAATCCGATGAGGAGGGGCCCGACGGCGTCGCCCGTCTCGCGCCCGAGTTCGGCGGAGCCCATGGTGCGGCCCAGGCGGTCGGGCGACGAGGTGGCCGCGAGGTGCGCGAACGCGACCGGGGTGAGCAGGGCGACGCCGAGGCCGGTGAGCAGCACGGCGGTGAACATCGTGGCGACCGACGGCAGCAGCCCCACGAGCACGAAGGCGACGGCGATCGCCGCCGTGCCCGCCATGGTGGCGGTGCGCGCCGAGTAGCGCCCGGCATCGCTCCATCGGCCGGCGAGCGGCTGGAGCAGTGCCGAGGTGATGGCGAGCACCGCGATCGCCGCGGTGGACAGCAGCAGCGGCACCCCGATCGCGGTGCCGAGCGCGGGCAGCATGCCGGTGAGCGCCCCGATCGCAGCACTGCCGGTGGCGAGCACCACGACGGGCACGAGGAAGTCACGCGCCGTGATCGACCGCACCAGGGTGGCGAGGGTCGAGCGTTTCCGCGGGTGAGGCGCGATCGATGCCACGGCGAACTGCACGGCGAACGCCGTGGCGAACGCCAGCATCGCGAGCACACCGAACAGCAGCCGCACGTCGGCCACCAGCACGATCAGGGCTCCGAGCACGGGGCCGCCCGCGTATCCGATGCCCTTCCACGACCCGTATCGGCCGAAGTAGGTCGCGGTGCGCTCGGCCGGAGCGAGCCGGGCCACCGCTGCCGACGACGCCGGAGAGAACGCCGAGGCTCCCGCGCCCTGCAGCAGGCGGATCACCGCCAGCCAGAACGCGCCCCCGACGAAGACCCCGAGCAGCGACGCCACCCCGAAGGCGAGGAGCCCGCCGACGATGACGGGTTTCGGCCCGATGCGATCGGCGAGTGCGCCGAACACGGGCTTCAGGATGAGCTCGGCGACGTCGTAGAGGGCGAGGAACAGGCCCAGCCAGGCCAGCGACAGCCCCAGCTCGGCGTGCGTGCCTCCCACCACGGCTGCGACCCCGTTGGCCCCGAACGCGGTGACGAAGCCCGCCGCGTACAGCGGCCCGAGACGTGGCCCGCTCGCGTTCGTCCGCGCTGTCATCGTGCCATCCGCATCCGCGTTCTCGAGTGGGCGCAATCGGTCGCTTCGCCGAGCGGGAAACGACAGATTGCGCCTACTCGGAGGGTGGCCGAACTCACGGGAGGAGATCGGCGCGGTGGATGAGGCCCGCGGCTCCGATGAGGGGCGCCTCGTCGGAGAGGGCCGAGCGCACCACGCGGACACCGCGGATGGTGCTGAGCGGGGCGACGTCGTCGACCGCGGCCTGCACCAGGTCGACGTAGTCGTCGGAGACCTTCGAGAAGCCGCCGCCTATGGCCACGGCCTCCAGGTCGACCAGGGCGCACGCGCTCGCGATGCCCTCGCCGACGGCACGCGCCGAGCGGCGGATGGCGGCACGCGCGATCGGGTCGCCCGCACGGCCGGCCGCGGCGAGTTCTTCGCCGGTGCTCCCCGCGAAACCCTGGCGTCGGGCCCAGGCCACGATGTGCGGGCCCGAGGCGACGTTCTCGAGGGTGAGGTCGAGGTCGAGGCCGGTGCTGTCGTCGGGGCGGGTGAGGATCTGCAGCTGCCCGATGTGCCCGGCATTGCCCGTGCGCCCGCCGACGAGGCGGCCCTCCACCAGGAGGCCGCCGCCGACGCCGGTCGAGACGACCATCCCCATCGCGGTGCGGCAGCCCTGCAGGGCGCCCACCCAGTGCTCGGCGAGCAGGATGCAGAGGCCGTCGAGGCGCAGTACCGCACGGTCGAGACCGGCGCGGGAGGCGACCAGCCCGGCGAGCGGGAAACCCCGCCAGGCGGCGAGGTTCAGGGGCGAGACGGTGCCGTGCTCGGCCGAGATGGGGCCGGCGCTGCCGACCCCGGCTCCCACGAGGGGGGAGCCGGGCGGCAGGGTGGTGAGGGTCTCGTCGATGACGCGGCCCACCGCATCCGCGATCTCGTCGCTCGAACTCGACGCGCCTGTGGGGGCACGGTGGCGCGACCCGGGCACGAGCCGGGCTTCGGAGTCGACGAGGGCGGCTTCGACCTTCGTGCCGCCGACGTCGACGGCGAGCGCGAGCGCTCCGGTGGGCCCGGAAGAGCTGGGGCCGGATGCGGGGGTGCGGTCGGGTGCGGATCTCGAGTCGGGCGAGGGGGCGGCGGAGGCGGAGGCGGGCACGCTCCTATTTCAGTGCATGAGAGGAGTCGACCGTGACGCACCACGCGGGGGAGACCGCCATGACGTGCGAGGTTCGGGCCTCGACGTCGGTGTCGTCGGAGTTCGCCCACTCCTCGAGCACGCCCACCATGCCGCCCGCGATGTAGGCGGAGGCCGTGGGGGTGTCGAGGTCGAGGCACACGCCGTGCGACTGCCAGGTGCGGATGGACAGCGACGCGCGACGCAGCATGCGCTGGAAGAGCTCGCGGCGGAAGCCGGCGTCGACCCGGGTGTTGAACATCATGCGGTAGGCGGCACGGTTCTCGAGCACGTGGAGGAGCTCGGTGCGCACCGACTCGGCGTAGGCCGCGGTGAGCGACTCGGCGGAGGATGCTTCGAGTGCATCGTCTTCTGAGACGCTCGCCATCTCGTCGCGCATGCGCGCGAACGCGTCGGACGCGAAGGCGAAGATGTCGGCGTAGTGGCCGTAGAAGGTGGTTCGGTGAACGCCTGCCTGGCGGCAGAGCTCGGAGATGCTCACCTCGGTGAGGTCGTGCTCGCGGAGGAGCTCGAAGAGGGCGGTCGTCAGTGCTTCATGGGTTCTGGCCGCTCGGGGTTCGGCCAGATTGACGGACGCGCCCTGTCGTCGGGATGGTGCTGCGGGTAAGGCTGTCGACTGGGGCATGCTCAATTATGCAACGCCGCGAGGGCCGAAATCGCGAGTTTTGGACACTGAGTCCCAAACTCATAGATCTTTGGGGGAGAGCGCCGCGGAGGCCGTTCGGGTCATCCCCGCGGCGCATCTCTGCACCGATTCTATGCACGCGCATCCAGGCTGTTTCACCGAAACGGGACTCGGAGTCTCAACCGTTATGGCAGCGTGACTTGTGGACGGTGTGCACGGGATGCGCGGGGCCGCGGTGTCGGAGTGCGGGTCGCGGATGGGGTACTATTGACAAGTTGTCCACGGGCTGTGGCGCAGCTTGGTAGCGCACTTGACTGGGGGTCAAGGGGTCGCAGGTTCAAATCCTGTCAGCCCGACCAGATGAAACACCTGGTCAGAGGCCGGTTTCCGAAACTCGGAGGCTGGCCTCTTTCTTATTTGACCCCAACGAATGACCCCAACGCGGATCAAGCGGCGATTCGCTCCCGTCGTCGAGGCTCGGGGATGACGCATCCGCGGAACTTCGTCCGGGAGCCATCCGAGTAGACCTGCCAGAGCTCGCCCGGTTCGTCGCTGACGGGGACGAGGATGTACGGGGCGGCTTCGAGGATCTGGGTGATCGAGAGTGGCATGGGATGGGGCTCCTTTGGCGCTCGTTTTAATCCGTATGGATCAATTGAGGTGACACGATACGCCGGCACGGGTTGAGTGTCAATTATCCATACGGATATAATGGTTTCATGGCGTTCAAAGCTCAGAAGCGATCGGTCTCGCGGGGTCGACCGGCAGTCGATGAGCGCCGCGAGCACGTCAAGAACGTCAGCTTCACGGAGGCCGAGAGGGCGCTCGTGGAGGCGGCCGCTGCGCGAGAGGAGCCCAGGGTCCCCGTTGCTCGGTGGATCAGAGAGGCTGCGATCGAGAAGGCGACCAGGGAGGCTGAGTAGCGTTTCGCTTGGCGTGCCGTGCGATTCGAACATATATTCGAATCATGGGATCTAATCGCCGCTACGGGTCCGACGTCACCGACGCCGCGCTGAACGAGATGCTCGTCCGTCCGCGGCCGATCTCGCTGTCTGAGGGTGAGCGCGGAGCGGCAGAGGTCCGCGAGGCCAGCGAGCCCGTGCCGGTGAAGGCATGGGTACGCTTCCCCGAGATGCCCGTCCTCGTCGACGGGCGGGCGGTTGCCTGGACTGACCGTGCCGTGTGGGTGGAGTTCACGATGCGTGACGGGTCGACGATGCGAGCCTGGGTGTGGGCGTCGGCGGTGCGGCGGAGCTAGCCCAGCTCGTGCAGGGCGTAGCGGCGGAAGAAGTAGTCGCCCGGCTCGGCATAGCGGGGGTCGGACTTGTCGGGGGTAAAGGTGACATCCACGTAGTCGAGGCCGGGGGTGGCGATCCAACGGCCCGGGGCGTGTGGGTCGGCGTCGCGGTGGGCGCGGGCTAGGGCGAGGTCCTGCTCGGCGCGGTAGGAGTCGATCGAACGCCACTTCTCGCCGTCGCCGGTCAGGGGGATGATCGTCGGGCCGACGGTGTCGAGGCTCGACCAGTAGGGCGCGGTGCCGTCCGAGGTCAGGATCTCGACCCCGCCCGGGGCGTCTCGGACCTCTAGGAGGCGGGCCCCTATGAGGGTGAAGCCCGTCCTCGCGTCGGTCGTGATGATGCACGGGGCGCCGCTCATGGCGCGCACGATGTGGCGGACCTTCCCGGCGGTCCACCGCGCCGCCGAGGGGTCGTAGCCCTCGACTGCGAAGTCGGTCGGGAAGATGGCGGTTGCAATCTGGATGGACACGTGGGCTCCGATCATCTCGCGCGAGACGTCTCACGCTGAATTTAATGGAGTCGAGAGTAGTCGCGTGAGTAGTCTCACGCAAGTGGGGAAGAGGCTGGGAAACGAGAAAAGCCCCCGACCCGAAGGTCGAGGGCTCAACTCGCGTGAGTCATCTCACGCAACTGCCAATGCTTCGCGCATCTTCGTCAGCGCGGAGGTGCGGGTACGCTGGGTCTTCTGGCGGGACAGGCCGAGGCGGTGGCCGATCTCGGCGTCGGGTACGGGCTCGTAGTCGGTGAAGCCGTAGGCCAGGCGGCACACGTCGGCCTCCAGTGTGTCGACTGCGGCGAAGGCAGCTTCGACGAGGACGCGGTCCTCAGCGTCGGCAGTGCCGGACTCCCAGATCGGGTACGCTGCGGGTTCGGGCGCGAGGTCGTCGACTCCGGACGTCGTGAGTGAGTCGTAGGAGGAGACGTCGCGGACGGCCGCGAGGATCGCCGCGAAGGTCTCGGTCCGCATCTCGAATTCGGGGGCGAGCTTCGCGGCCTCGAACACGTTGCCCTCGGCGGCCCGGAGGATGCCGTAGAACCGCTTCAGGCTGCGGGCAGGCACGGCGAAGGCGACGGGCCCGAGGACGTTCGTCGAGATCGAGTCGTGGACGTAGCCCGACACTACCGCCGCCAAGCGCTCATGGTGCTCGGGGTCGAATGCCTGGATCGCCTCGATCAGGCCCGTAACGGCCGCGGAGCGGAGGTCCTCCGACGAGTAGGAGTCCGAGGCGTCAGCGCCGCCCGCGTGCCGGTACTGGGCGACCGCGTTCCGGAGGGCGGCGGCGTAGGCGTAGACGAGCTCGATGGTGGCCGAGTCGTCGCCGAGCTTGGCTTTGGCGATGGCGACACGCTCGTCGTCGACGGACAGCCGGCGCTCCTGCGCGCGGTCGAAGACGTCGGAGAGGACGGACTGGAAGCTGTTCATTTGATCTTTCCTTGCGTGAGACGTCTTACGCTGCTCGGCAGGGTCGACGTGCGGATGGTTTCAAGGGACATGTCTAAGTCACGTGAGACGTCTTACGCGAGACCCCAATCGGGGTGTCGCCGAATTCGGGCCAGGATTAGTCGCCGTTCCAGGTGGCGACCGCGAGCTCCAGATCGACGCGGGCCCGGTCGAGGTCGTCGACGGCCGAGTCCATCGCGCGGTATGCGCCGGTCACGGCGGCCCGGACTGCGAGGCGGCGCTCGTCGGTGACGATGCGCGGGACGGGGTCGGAGTGGCCGCCGGACGCGCGTTCGGTCGTGTCGTCGCGGGGCTGGGGCACCGGGGCGGGGGACCACTGAACGGCCTCTGCCTTCAGTAGTTCCGTCCCGAGGGCGATCAGGGCGTCGGCGACCTCGCGGGTCGACTGGCCGGCGGTCTGGGTCATGCGGAGGTCC
This sequence comes from Herbiconiux moechotypicola, assembly GCF_024979255.1. Taxonomy (GTDB): domain Bacteria; phylum Actinomycetota; class Actinomycetes; order Actinomycetales; family Microbacteriaceae; genus Herbiconiux; species Herbiconiux moechotypicola. The sequence goes on along the minus strand of NZ_JANLCN010000003.1, from coordinate 393,465 downwards.
TTTCGAGACGGATGAGCTGAGCCGCCTCGCGGCGCTCGCGTTTGTGGGTCCGGCGCTTGATTGCCTTCACGGCACCGGCACGGGTCAGGTAGAGCAAGGCGCCACGCCACGCGGTGTAGGCGTCGTACTCCTCGCCGTTCCTCATCGCTCGGCGGCCCATGCTCCGGCGGCTCATCGTGCGTCCAGCTCTGCGGGCACGCCGTATCCCGACCCCCACGAGCGGCCGTAGACCTCGGGGTCGGAGAGGATGGGGATGCCGTAGAAGGTGGAGCCCATGATGCGGCCGATCTCTTGGACGACTTCCTCGGCCTCGGCCTCGGGGGCCTGGGCGATGATCTCGTCGTGGACAGGGAGGAGGAGGTGGTCGCCGAGGCCGGCGTCGAAGAGATCGACGATGGCCTGGGCGAGCAGGTCGCGCGCGGTGGACTGGACGACGTAGTTCGTCGCGGCGTAGAGGCGATCACGGTCGAGGGGAAGGTGGCGGCCGGAGACGGTGATGACCTCTTTCTTCCCGTACTCGGCTCGGCGCTGGAGGCGCTGCGCGTAGCGCTTGATGCCGGGGAAGGTCGCGTCGTAGGCGGCCATGGCTGGGGCGACGGCTGCCTCGGTCTGGCCGGTCTGCCGGGCGACCGTGGTCTTCCCGCCGCCGTAGACCTTGCCGAAGCCGATCGCCTTCGCGACCTTGCGCTGGACCTTCGTGAAGTCGGGGCCGAAGACTCGCTCGGCGGTGAAGTCGTGGAGGTCGGTCCCGGAGAGGATCGCCTCGACGAGCGTCTCGTCCTGGCAGAGCGCGGCGAGCACACGCATCTCGACCTGCGCGTAGTCCGAGGCGACGATGAGCTGGCCGGGGTCGGCGATCAACGCGCGGCGGATCTTCCAGTCGCCAGAGGGTAGCTGCTGGAGCGGGGGTCGGGAGATCGACATGCGCGCGGTGCGGGCCTGGAGTCCACCGATCGAGGCGTGGAGGCGGTCGTCGGAGTCGCGGAGCTTCAGGAAGGCGCCCGCGTATGACTCGTCCCACTTCATGGCGCGCTTCGTGCGGAGCACGGCGTCGGCAAGTGGGTTCGGGTCGCGCGCCTCGATGCGGGTCCAGTCGCGGTCGAGGTCGGCGAGCGGGAGGAGCACGGCCTTGTCGACCTTCAGGGCGCCGGAGTCGGTGGTCTCGGTGAGGGTCTCGCCCATGCCGACGAGTGCGGCCGAGACCTGGGTCGTCGAGTTGACGTTGCTTACGCCGTAGCGGGCGGCGACCTTGGCGAAGTCGCTCGCCTCGACGGCGAGCTCGGAGCGGAGACGATCGATGTAATCGACGTCGAGGCGCACGCCCTTGCGCTGCATGATCGCGAGGAGGCTCTGGAGGTGGTGCTCGAACTGCGAGAGGTCGGAGAGTTCGAGGGCCTTCACGAGGGGCGCGAGCTCGTAGAAGAGGCGTGTCTCTAGGATCACGTCGAGCCCCGCGTAGCGGACGTAGGTCTCATTGTCGATCGGGACGCCGGCCCAGCCGGTCTCCTTCGTGAAGCCGAGGGATCGGAAGACGGCAGTGAGGCCCTCCTGGGTGTCGGGCGCGGCCTCGTCGACGTAGATCTCGGAGAGCTCCTTCAGTCGGAGCCCGGCGCCGCCCTCGTGCCGCTGCCGAGGGTCGAGGAGGTGAGCGAAGATCTTGGTGTCGAGCACCCGGTCGGCGAGTTCCTCGATCCGGACGCCGAGGTGGCGGTCGATCACCTGGAGATCGAAGGAGGCGTTGTGCACTCCGAACGAGCGCGGCTGGCGAAGCGCGCGAATGATGGCGTCGCGGAAGAGGTCGGCCTGGAGGACCCATGCCTCGCGGGCGTTGCCGATCTGGACGAGACGGAGCCGGTATCCCGGCGAGTAGATATCCAGGCCGGTCGTCTCGGTGTCGAGGCCGAGCAGCTTGTCGCCCTCGCCGAGGAAGGACTCGAAGCCCGCGAGGTCGGTCCGCCGCTCGGGGAAGAAGATCCGGCACTCGTCGCCAGCGACGGTGTGGGAGAGGGTGAGCACTGAGGTCCTTTCGGGGCGGGAGAGTGCAAGGCCCCGCCTGCCTCGGAGCGAGTCACGAGAGAGGCGGGGCCAGGGGAGGGCGCGGCACTAGGTCGCTGGATCGGCTTGCCCACATGGGTGAGTGAGTCGACGGCGCCACGCCCCGGTCTTCAGGACAGGTCGCAGACCTCGGGTCGGGGCGGACCCCAGTGGATGAGGTGGCAGTCGGGGCAGACGTATTCGAGCGGGTGGATCTCTAGCGGCGGGAGATCGTCGTCGTGGGGCTCGTCTGTCACTTACTCACGCCCCTCTGGATCAGCCAAGCGAGGGCGACGAGCTGCCAGCCGTTCAGGCGAACCTCGATCTCGTCGACGAAGTCGGCCGCCGCCTTGAACGCCTCGACGGATGGGCTGGTGGGCTCATCGGCCGCGGGCTCCTCGGGGGAGTCCTTCTCGGGCGCCGTCGGGTGGGCGTCGATGGGGACGATGCACCCGGGGGCGATGTGTGCGAAGCCGACGAGGTGGGCACCCTCGCGCTTCGTGACGAGCGCCAGCTTGCCGTCAGCGGTGATCTTGTCGACGATCAGGCGCTCGCCGATCTTCGGCTGACCAAGCGTAGGGTCGCCGTCGAAGTAGCGGACGCCGCGGATGCCGTTCCAGAAGGGCTTCTCGGTGACGATGTGAGTCCAGGCGGGCTCGGGCTCGGCGACGGGCTTCGCGTTAGTCGCGGCGATGGGGGTCAGGAAGTTCTCGTGGATCGCCTGCTCTCGGCGGAGGCCGTCGTGCTGGAACTCGACCAACCAGTTTCCTCCTCCGGAGACACCGGTCACCGTTCCGGACTTACCGAAGGCGGTGCTCGACACATACCCGCCGCCGTCGGCGCGGGTACCGGCGGTGTCGGCGATCTGCACCTTGACCCCGACGGCCAGAGCGGGGGCGAAGGTGAGGCACTCGGGGGCGTAGCTGTTCTCGACGCCGGTTCGACGGTTCCGGCCGAAGTGGTCGCCGTCGGTGTCTCGGTGGTCCGCCGCTTCCTGGCTGGCGAACTCGATCACGTCGCCGACTCGGGCGTCGTGGTCGTCGTGGTCGTAGCTGTCAGTGACCGTTCGGTAGAACGGCTTCGACGTGATCGTCGCTGTCTTGGTCATGGTCTCTCCTTCTGTCGGCCGGGAGCCGGCCCTATGTGGGGTGTCAGAAGAGGAGGGGGCCAGGCTGCCCAAGCTGCTCAGACAAATGCGAAAAGCCCCTCCGCCTCTGGTGAGGGGAGGGGCTTTCGGGTGGGTCAGACGATGCCGTCGAGCGTGGCGCCGGTCAGACGAGGGATCTCGGCGGGGGCTGCGGGCTCGGGCTTCCGGAGGAAGTCCTGGCCAGCCTTGCCCGGCTCGGGGACCTCGGGCTGATCGTGGTCGGGCTCGCGGTCGACGAGCCGAGCCTTGCGTACGCCGTCGAAGGCGATGCCCTTGTTCGTCTTCCGCTTGGTCAGGCCGCGCTCTTCGAGGGCGCCGAAGAACGTACGGCGCGTCCAGATCTCGCGCTGCGGGAGGTTCTCCTCGTCGGCCCATTCGAGGTAGGCGTCGAAGAGGATCTTTCCGTCGACCCGGCCGGCGGCGTCGTCCTTCACGAACACACCGGGCAGGAAGCCCGCGAGGGCGTCCGAGGTCTCGCGGTACTCGCGCGTCGACGATCGGATGACGTCGGGGTCCTGGAGCCCTCCCGCGTACCACTCGCGGGCGCCGCGGACGGCCCACGCGAGAATCCCCGGGGCCTCCGCGAGGAGCTTCTCGCCGAGACGGTGGTCGCGCTCCTCGGGCTGGAAGTAGCGCTCCCAGGGAATGAGCTTCACCCGGCGCCAGAGTCCCTCGTCCTGGCCCTTGAACGACGGCCGGAAGTTGGTCGCGAGCATGAGGAGGAACGTCGGGCGGAACTCAAAGAACTCCTTCCGCATGAAGCGGGCGGAGATCAGGTCGCGCCCCGTGACGCGCTTCAGGACGGCCTCGGCCATCGGCCGGCCCTGCTCGCCCTCGGCGGCCATGACCAGGCGCGCACCCTTCAGCGCGGCGAGGTCGTTCGGGATGCCGCCGGAGCTGCGCTCCTCGAAGGTGGAGAAGCCGGTCGTCACGGTCTGCTCGCGGAAGACTTCCGTGAGGGTGTCGGTGAAGATCGACTTCCCGTTGGCGCCCTTCCCCCAGTGGACGCCGAAGCACTGCTCGGAGGTGTGGCCGGTGATGCCGTAGCCCACGAAGCGGCGGAGGAAGGCGGGGAGGTCGGGGTACTTCGGGAAGACCTCCTGGAGGAAACTTTCCCAGCGGTCGGCGCGCGCGCCGGGGTCATAGTCGAACTCGACGCGGCGGGTCAGGAGGAGGGTGGGGTCGTGCGGTCGGAGCGTGCCGGTTCGGAGGTCGATCACGCCGTTCAGGCACGCTAGGAGGTCTGGATGCCGGTCGAACTCGTCGATCGAGGCGGGAACGCCCTTCACGGCCTGGAGCTCGCGGAGCATGGAGTCCAGCCCGCGCGAGGTCTGGGCGTGCGCGGCGTAGCGGTTCAGGCGGGCCGCGCGCTTCTTGTCCGACTCCATCGCGCCCTCGCGAGCGGCCTCGCCGGAGGCGGTGCGGGCGAGGTCGCGGACGAGGTCGGCCACAGCCTGGGCATGGGTGCGGACGCCCTGGCGTTCGTCGCGGCGCCACACTCCGCCTTCGAGGAGGAAGAAGCCGACCTCCTCGGAGTAGCGCACGCCGGAGCCCTGGCTCTCGATGTAGTCGCGGAGGTAGCGCGCGGCGCCGAGGTCGGTCAGGGAGTAGCGGTCCTCGTCCCAGGCCAGGAGGGCGGCGGTGCGGGACTTCACGGGCTCGGCGTGGGAGATCGCGCGGATCACATCTCGAGCGAAGGCCGCCGGGTTCTGCAGTCGCCAGTCGTTCAGGTCGACGCCGTCCGGGAGGTGCAACACCCGGACCCGGACGTCGAGCGCCGCGAGGCCCTCGGCGAGCTGCGCGGAGAAGCGGCGGCCGGCGGGGTCGCCGTCGCCTGCGATGACGGCCTGGCGGTCGCCGATCCAGGAGGCGATCTCGGAGACGATCGCGGGGTTCCCAGCGTGCGAGGCTCCCGCGACGCCGATCGTGTCGTAGCCGAGCGCTGCGCCGGTAAGGGCATCGCCGGGGCCCTCGCAGATGAGGACCTCGTCCCAGCCGGAGTCGCCGGGGAAGAAGCCGATCTTCGACCACGAGCCGCCCTCGGGCGACTTCGGGCCGAGCCAGCGGACCGACACGTCCTTGTCGAGCGCTCGCGCCTGGAAGTTGCGGGCGACCCCGTCCGGGGTGCGGAAGGGCACCACGAGGCGAGGGCCGCCGCCTAGGTCTTCGGTGTAGCCGAGACCGAGACGGTCGACCGCTACGGCATCCAACCCGAATCGGTCGTGCGCGTAGCGCGTCGCCTCGGCGGCTTCGGGGGCCTCCCGCCACGCCTGGGCGTAGCCATCGATGCGGAGCGCGAGCGACGCGATGGCCGCGGGGGTGGCGGGCAGGGCGGTCGACACGGCGCGGCGCGAGGTGTCGACGTCGCCGGGCTTCATCGTCGCGAGTTGGCGCATCGTGAGGCCGAGCGCGGCGACGACGTCCTTCGTCTCGCACCCGGCGCGGCACTTCAAGAGCACCTTCCCGGCCTCGCTCACGGAGAGGCGTAGGGACTGCTGGGAGTCGGCGTGCGCGGGGCAGTGGACGAGGTAGCCGTCGGGGGTCTCCTCGACGTCGTCGAGGCGCGCGAGTAGTTCAGAGAGAGTCAATGGTTCCCCTGTCGGGTGAATCGGAATGGTCAACGGAGGAGGGGGCCGGGGCGGGTGGCGGTGCTCGCTCGGGTAGCGCTAGGCTTCAGACCTTCGAACATATGTTCGAAGTTTCGTGTCGTTGGCCGCACCTATACTGAGACCCACCCGAAGCGACACCCGACGAACAACCCGAATGCAGTCGGTAGAAAGCAAGCCCTATCCAGCACCACAGAAAGCAGATCCCGACCCGTGACACGACAGCTCAACCCCGGCCCGTTCGTAGACGAAGAGATGGAGGACGTCGAGTCGTTCACGTTCGTCCTGGTCCCGCGTGAGGAGCGCCCGGGCGAGCATTGGGCGGTGTTCGCCGACGGGAGCTTCACGGCGTGGACGCCGAGGCGGTCCTAGCCCCTCGGGAAGTCGGAGGCCAGGTCGGCGGCGGACTGCTCGACGTGATCGGTCCACGCGGTGGGCGAGGCAGAGCGGAGCTGGTGCTCGGCACGGCGGAGGCGCAGGAGTAGTCGCGCGAAGGTGGCAACGGTCATCACCGCGTAGCCGCCGCCCACGGGCTTGCGAGCTCGCTTGACGAGCGCGACGGCGAACGGCTCGCCCGTGTTGAGGCGCTGCTTCTCGGCGCCGTCGAGGCCCTCCCGAATCGCGGCCTCCCAGCTCTTCCAGTTCTTCGCCTGGCCGATAAAGGGGGAGATGCCGTGGAGGTCGCCAGAGTCGGCGAATCCCTCCTGTGCGACTCGGCGAGGAGCGAGGCCGTAGCGGCCGGCGAAGAACGCGGAGAGCGAGCGGACGAGCGCGGTCTCCCACGCGGTGCCTTTCTGCTTCGCGGCGCTCATGAGGCGGCCCGGAGGTGCTCGGTCACGATCTCGTCGCTCACCGGGACGAAGCCCCAGGCATCGACGCCGACGTGCAATTCGCGGCCGTGGAGGCGCTCGCGCCCGTGCGTGTGCCCATGGAGCAGGAGGCCGCCGAGGTCGGGGAGCCGGTACTGAAGGTGCCGAGCCTCGCCGCGCTCGGGACCGTCGCCCCACTCGGCGTAGGGGAAGTGACTCAGGAGGAACTCGATCCCAGCTACCCGGCGACGGGCGAAGGGCTGGATCGACTCGAACGTCGAGGTCCACCGCTCACGCTGGATCTCGCGAGGAGCGGTGCGGTGCATTGGGTGGACGGGGTCGTGGTTGCCCGCGATGAGTCGCTTCGTACCGGGCAGCGCCCGGATCTTCGCGAGGGCCGCGTCGAAGCCACCCATCGCAACGTCCCCGAGAACGTACACGGTGTCATCGGGGCGCACGACTGACTTCCACCCGTCGGCCACGGCGGCGTCATGCTCTTCAACGTCTCCGAAGCCGCGGATCTCGGACACGCGGCGGTGCCCGAGGTGGAGGTCGGAGGTGTAGTAGACGGTCATCCTGTCTCCTTTGCGAGTAGGTCGATGAGGTCGGGGCGGAAGCCCGACCAGGTGCCGATCGGGGAGTCGACGACTGGTGACTCCATGAAGCCGCGAGCGACGAGCTGGTCACGGGCCTCTGGGTGCTCGTCGAGGTTGATCTCGACGAAGGTCAGGCCGTGTTTGGTGAGCCAGCGCTTCGTCGCCTCGCAGGGTCGGCAATTGTTCTTGGTGTAGACGGTGGTCATGGGGTTCCTGGGACGCGAAAGGTCCCCGCCTCGACGAGGAGACGGGGACCTTTCTGGGATGGGTCAGACCGAGCCAGCGAGCGCGGCCAGCGCCACGAAGACGCCGATGAGCGACGCCGCGGCGAGCGCGAGGAAGTAGCCGGCGGCGACCACGAGGAGGACGGTCGCGGCCGTCGCCAGCACGCGCACTAGATCACCGGGCCCTTGATCTCGAAGACGGGCTTCGTGTAGCGGACCGTCTTCCCGGCCATGGCGCCGTTCTTCGCCACGAAGGAGACCTCCTCCAGCGTGAGGGTGGCGGCCACCTTCACGCCGTTGGCGGCGAGGTCGGTCAGCCGGTCCTCGATGCCTTCGGCCGCGAGGTCGTAGGCGAGTGACCAGGAGCCGGTCTGGAACTTGAAGATCCCGACGTCGGGGAGTTCCTTCAGGCGGAAGAAGAGCTCGATCTGCGGCACGGGGCCGAGGCCGTCCTGGCCCTTCTTCTTGCGCTCCTGGAAGGTGAGCGCGGCGTCGGGGTCGGGGGTGCCGTCGTCGAGGGTCTCGCCGTCGCCGGACTGGATCAGCTTCCCGGTGCTGCTCCACCAGACCATACGCTGGCGGAGGGCCTTGGTGCCCTCGATGATGATCTCGACGGATTTCGAGGCGGTGAACACCTCCAGGTTGTCCTCGCCGCCGGACTCCCAGGTCTGCGGCTGGTCGCCGCCGAGCAGGTCGTAGATGGCTGCGGCTACGTCGGGGTCGCCCGTGGTGACGCGCCACTCGTTGAGCGAGACGGGCTTCCGGTTCAGGGTGTGACCCGAGCGGAAGCGCCCGACGACGTCGTCGGCGAACGACTGGCGCGGCTTGGGCTGGGTCTCGGGGTCGGTGCCGAATACGCGGAGGGCCATAGAGCCCCTTTCTCTGATCTGTCAGGTAGTCGTGGAGAGCCGCGCGGGGGCTCTCCGGTTGTGGACAGATGAGGAGGGGGCCAGGGGGTGGGATCTGCTCAGCCGGGATGTTCCGGGATTCGGGTCGTTCCGCCGGGCGTGGAACGGGAGGGTTTCCGGAACGCGAAAAGGCCCCCGCCCCGGTGAGCGGACGAGGGCCATTCGGTGTTCAGTTCTCGGCGCTGTTCAGCCTTCCTGAACGCTAGGCCGCGGTGAGCGGCTTCGCGATGCCCGCCGGCCGAGACACGGCCGGGCCCGGGGCTGACTGCGACTCCGCCGTCCGGAAGTGCAGCACGCCGAGGACGTCGGCGATCTTGCCCGAGCGGCGCGAGCCCATGAAGGGCAGGATCTCACGCATGATCTCGGCGGCTCGCTCGCCGGAGATCTCGGTGTGCCAGGTCGAGCGCGCGGGCGCCGGGTGGAGGGAGAGGCGGATCTTCGAGTCCATGACGGACGCTGCGCGACCAACCACGTCTCTATCCGTCATGGCGAGGCGGATACGCGGGTAGCGGCCTCGGTGAGCGTCGAAGGAGCCCTCCCCCTCCAGGAGGCCGGCGAGCCAGAGGAGGTCGTCGCGGGTGCCGTGGATCAATTGCTCTCCTTCCAGGGGAGGGCGCTGTACTCCGTACCGCGAGGGATCTCCCACAGGAGACTCCACTTCTCGTCCCGCCACTCGTAGACCGCCATGTCGCAGACGGCGCCGATGCGATAGTGCACCTTGTCTGAGATGGCACTCTTCGCGTACCCGAGCGAAACGTGGGTCTTCTGCCGGGGGCTCCGGCGGGGGATCACGGTTAGGAACGGGCGTTGCCGCACATCCGGCGTGAGGTCGGTCGAGATCGTCACGCCGCCTTCTCCTCGTCTGCCGCGTGCGCGGCCTCACCTTTCGGGGCGCCGTCGTTCTCGACGGTCACCTTGTAGCTCGTTCGGCTCGCGTAGTGCCAGACCACGACGCCCTCGGGACGGTCGAAGCCGGGCGCGGCGCTGGATCCCACGAGTTCCAGCACCAGGACGGCGAGGTCGATCTCGCGGGGGTTCCACGGGCCCCGGTAGAGCACGGGCACCGTGCCCAAGCCCGGGACCGCCGAGAGGTCGACGTCGGCCCAGCGGTCGACGTTGAAGAGCGAGAACCGCTTCCCGCTCAGGCCGTAGCGCCGCTGGATGCCCGCGCCCCACCACTCGCCGAAGTGACGGCCAGGGCCGAGGGTCGAGACGAGGGCCTCGGCGTTGGCCTTTACGTAGGCGGCGAAGCCGTAGTTATCGGCCTCGGGGGTGATGAAGCGGGTCCGAGACTGGGCAAGCACTACGAACGACTCGTCCGGGCCGTCGGGGACAACGGCAAGAATATTGGCGTTGTCCGCTGCGGTGAAGGTCGTCACGCCGTGCTCATCGGCGAGGTCGCCAGTCCGGAAGATCACGACGGCCGCGTTCGTACCGTCGATCTTCTCGGTCACGAGGATGCCGCGGTTCAGGCGCGGGATCTTAGGCCAGGGTTCGAAGGTGATGGCGCTCACGCGGGCGCCTCCCCGAGCCAGAGACGAGCCTCGTCGAGCTTCGTCAGCGCGAGGGACAACTCGCGACTGGGCGTGAGCTCTGACGCGAGCTGGTCGCGGAGGAGCTCGACTTGGAGCATGGCGGATGCAACGCTCACGCGGTCACCTCCGGGCGGTAGTCGCGAACCTTCGCGGTCTCGCGGTCGTACTCCTCCTTGGACGGGTCGCCTTCATAGTGCGAGAAGCCCTTCAGAGCTCCGATCGCGGCGGCGCGGTCACCATCGCTGAAGTCGCCGAGTGAGTAGGGCTCGGCGTCGCCGAAGTGGTAGCAGGAGCAGCCGCTCTCGTGGAGCCAGTAGAACCGGCTCGCGCGGGGCGAGTAGTAGACCTCGATCCGGCCCCAGGCGTAGCCACCTCCGGAGAGGCCCGCTACCGGAACGAGGCCTTCAGCCTCGATCAGGTTGTAGAGGTTCATGCTGCCACCGCCGCTCGTGCGCGCGGGGTGCGCCGCTTCGGGCCGGACTCCGCGTCAGCGGGGCCGGAAGCGACGGGACGGCCGACGACGCTCGACTTGCCGTCGCGCTCCCAGTTGAAGATCTGGCGGAGCAGGAGGAAGACGTCGAAGGACTCCTCGTCGGCTTTCACCGGGACGAGCTTCCAGCCTTCGGGGCGGACGTGGACCACGGCGCCACCGTCAGCCTTCGGCATGGGGATGCGCGAGCCGTCGGGGCGGATGATGTGGTCGGCGTAGCGGTAGGCGGCGAGCTGGAGCCCGACCTCCTCGTGCACGCCGGAGCGGGTCGTCTTGTTGTCGAGCCAGATCCGCTCGCCGTTGATCGTCGCGAAGGCGTCGAACGAGCCGGCGTAGGCGAGCTGCGGGCCGCGGGAGTCCGACCAGACGGTCTCCTCCATGAAGTGGTACTCGGGCTGCACCGTATCGAGGAACTCGGAGAAGTGCCGGACGTAGGGCTCCATCTCCGCCGAGACGCGGCCGATGGTCTCGCCCTTCGCGAGGCGCTCGAAGAGGTCGTGCGCGGCCGTGCCGGTGTCGGCGGCGGCGCGCGTGTTGCGGTATGGGGCGTTCTTCAGGTGGTCGACCGCCGCCTCGGGGTTGCGGATCGTGAGGTTCACGGCGGTGCCGAGATCGGCGACCACCTCCTCGGCGACCATCTTCGCCGCCCAGCGCTGGAGGAACGGCTTCGGCAGCATGCCGAGGACGCTCGTCACACCCGGCGCCTTCTCGCCCGTCTCAGGCTCGACGTAGAAGCGCGAGTCGCCGCGCTTGATGGTGTTTACTTTCGGGGTCGTCACAGGGGATGACCCTCCTTCCGTGCCAGTGAATGGGACACGAGAGGAGGGGGCCAGGACGGCGCCCGTGCTCAGAGGTGATGAAGTGACGGAACTTACGTCACTTCTACATTGCGGCTTAAGTGAAGGTAAGCCTTAGAGAAGGAATAGAAAGAGACGTCACTTGCGTCACTCCGTCACTTCCCGGGTCGGGAGGTCGCTCCGGCGGCGGCGCTCAGCTCGTCGGCGCGCTCGCGGATCTCGGCGAGCCGCCCTGCTATGTCTGCGCGCACGCCGGGCGCGGCGTCGGAGAGCTCGTCGGCGTCGATGCGTCGGAGCGTGACGGTCATGAGCCGCACGGCCTGGAGCATCTCCTGGGGGTCGTGGATGACGCTGCCCGCGCCGAAGAGGTGCCGGACCTCGGCGGCCTGGGCTCGCACCTCGGCCGCGCGCTCCTTGCTATTCGGCTTCCGGAGCCCCAGGTCTTCGAGCTGCTCGTCGTCCAGGCGGGTGCGCAGGACGTTGCCGGTGTGGTAACGAATCGCGGCGAGCGTGCTCGTGGTGTCTCCCGGGGCAACCCGAGCGTTTGACAAGGTCTCGCTGACCCACTGCCGGTAAGCGTGAGTGCGGCCCAGCCAGTCGACGGAGCCGTCGGCGGTGAAGAAGTGCTCGCGGGCGTCGATGAACGCCTCGGCGACCTCTCGGAGGTAGGGGGTCTTCCCGCCGTCCGAGCGCATGTAGTTGCGGAGGGCATCCTCCGCGCTCATCTGGATCTCGTTCAACCTGGCGACAGACTTAGGCATGCCTACGAGATTATTAGACTGTCGAGGTTTTGCGCCAGACGACACACGACTTTGCGGGAGTTTCTTTGCGTGAGTCGGGAAACGAAAAATGACCCGACCCCTCCAGGTTAGGAGGAATCGGGCCATGAGGCTAGGGGTTGCCCAGCCACGGTCGCGCCCTCTCGTGGAGGTCTGCGATGGTGCCGTCGTTCAGGACGTGGTAGTCCTCGGCGTAGGAGTCAAGAGCGACCTCTGAGGGGTGTGGGTCGGTGCTCTCGACACCGGGTCGAGTGACCCGGATGATCTGGCCGCCGCGCTCGCGGATGGCGTCGGCCTCGTTCGGGAATCGGCAGTCGGTGACGACGACAGGCCGGGGGCGCGTCGCCTCGCGACTGTCTGAGGTGTTCAGTCGCAGTCGAAGCAGCGAGCGAGTGGCGTCGACTCGGCGCATCGCGGCGCGGATCCAGAAGCCGTCGTCGAGCGCGCGGATCGCCTCGGTCCCGAGACGCTGGAGCGTGCGACGCACTTCGGGGACGTAGTCCTTCGCTCGCTCCCAGCCGAGGGCGTCGATCACCTCGGAGAGGCGGACGTCATGACCGGGTGTGAGGATTCCGCCTTCGGGCGCCGGGATGGCGGGACGGCCGACGATTGGGTCGAGTGCGAGTGCGGCTTCCTTTAGGGGGTCGGCGAAGGCGATCTTCACGAAGCCGCCCTCGGCGACGAGAGCGTCGGCGAAGGTGTCCTTCCCGCTGCGCTTCTTCCCGATGAGGCCGATCAGGGCGGGGGCGGTCACGCGCGCTCCTGTCCTCGGACCCACGCCTCGAAGGCGGAGTTACAGAGGCAAGCCGCGTCGCGCCGTGCGCGGATGAGGTCGATCGCCTCTTGCCCGGTGTCGACCTCGCCCGCCAGGAGGAGCGCCTTCGCGACGACGAGGCTCGATCGGTTGAGGCCGGCCTGGCAGTGGACGAACACCTGCCCGAGCTTGCGCTTGGCGTTGACCCACTCGGCGAGCTCGGCGACCTGCTCGAAGGTCTGGTCCAGGCTGTCGTACATGAGCACGGTCCGGGACTCCTTGAGCGGCTTCGTGAGGGCGTAGTCCTCGCGCGGGTAGAGGGAGAGCTTGAACTCGATGAAGTCGGGCAGCACGAGGCCGGCCTCGACGCCGCCGTGCCAGAGGTTCTCGCTGATCTGCGTCATGAACGGCGCTCGGACGGGTCGGAAGCCGTGGTTCGTGACGGCGTTCATGCGCCGCTCGCGAGGGTCTGTCAGTGCCGGGTCGCCACCGAGGCGATAGGCGGTGGGGTCGATGTAGGTGGTCATGACTGAGGAGGGGGCCAGGGAGAAGTCGACTGCTCAGCGGCCCCTCTCCGGGGGTGTAGGTCCGGACCTGCCGCCGCCCCTATGCTCAACACATGACGAACGAGTTCCCGCCCGTCCCGACGAGTGCCCCGTCGGGTCTGCCCGCCGACCAACTGACCGCCATTCTGAACGCCGAGGTCGCGAAGTATGCGAGCCAGGGCTGGAGTGTGAACTCGATAGCTGGCGGCCAGGCCGTGCTCCAGCGCAAGAAGCGGATCGGGTGGTTCTGGAACCTCATCCTCTGCCTCATCACCGGCGGGCTCTGGCTGATCGTCGTCATCATCCGAGTGGTGAACCGAAAGATCGAGACGCTAATCCTCACCGTTGACTCAGCGGGCCGAGTCTCAGCCCGCTAAACGACGAAAAGCCCCGGCCCCTCACGAGGAGAGGTCGGGGCTTCGTGGTGTCAGGCTGCGTGCCGGGCGCCGGTCGAGGTGTCGTCGGGGTTATCCGACCCGTCGCCCTTGTAGAAGAGGAACGAGGTCAGGACCGAGGCGACGGCGATGCCTCCGGCGAGGGAGCCGATGGCAGTCCAGTCGAGGTCGAAGAGGCCGGCACCGATCAGGCCGCCCGCGAAGAGGGACTGGACGGCAGTCTTCAGCGCGCGCTCGCCCGCGTAGTCGACGAAGGCGATGGTGAAGTATTTCTTCATGGGGCTCCTAGGTGGTGAGCTTTTCGAGGATGGTGAGGACGGCGACGATCAACGCGCCCGCGCCGACGATCGCGGTCCAGAGGCCGCGCGGGGATACCGTCGACTTCGTCTCGACCGCGCGGAGGCGGGTCTCATGGTCGGGGGACGCAGAGGGTCGGGCTTCGAGTTCGCGGATGCGCTTCTCGTGGTCCTGCTGCTGGGTCAGGACGGTGTCGAGCTTCCCCTCCACGCGCGCGAACGAGACGAGGAGGGGGAGCGTCGCAGGGTCTAGCGCGGTAGCGGGCGCCGAGGCTTCTGGGGCGGTCACTAGAAGGCCGTGAACTGGACGTCCTCGTAGGTCGCGGTCCCACCCGAGCCCCAGAAGATGCCGTGGAGTTCCTGGTTCGTGAACGTGTTGTCCGTCACCGCGGGGATCGCGACGACGCCATTCACCTTCACGCTGATCTGGTTCCCAACCATCACGAGCTCCACAACGTCACCCGTGGAGGCAACGGCGGTCGCTGCGGTACCGAGGAGGGTTGCAGTGCCGTTCACCACCTTCCGGAGTCGATAGTGGAAGTCAGAGCCACCGACGTTGAGGATGACCTGGTAATAGTTCTTGTCGTCGACGACGCGGCCGGCAAGACCGCCGATGTTGTTGCCGATCGCTTTGATCGTCGCGCGAAGGGTTCCATGGGCGGTGTACGCGTCGACCGCCTCGACGGCGGTACCGCCAGACCCCGAGAGAGTTACCGCACCGGAGACGATGGCCCCGCGCATGGTAGAGCCGGTTCGAAACAGTTGCCACGACTTACCCTCGCGGTCTGTGACGCCCATTGTCGCGGCGTCTGCGCGGTTGAAGAAGTCGACAAACCCGATGCGAGGCAGGAGGGGGTTATTGAAAGAGGTCTGGACGACACGGTCTGCCATGTCAGGCTCCAATCGGGGTAATTGGGGTGGTGTACGGGGAGTACGTGGTCGACCCGCCCACGGTCAGGGCGGTGCGGGCGCGGACCAGCACGGGCCCGGTGACGGTGGCGGAATAGTCGGGGTCGAGCGCCGAGGGCCGACCTGCTGAGGAGGTCCAGGAGGTGCCGGCGTTGGTGGAGAGCTCGAAGACGTACTCCGTGGCGGGCCCCTTAGACGGCGTTACCGTCGCGGTCAGGGCAGTGCCGATCAGGCGCGCGGAAAGACCGGCGGGCGGGTTCAGTGAGAGTGACGTGTCGTTGAACACGGCACGCTCGCGCGCATCCGTCAGCCGGTCGGCGACGTACTGGGCGCCCTCACGATCCATGTGGATCAGCGGGTATAGCGGGTCGATGGTGTCGTAGGCGTTGCGAGTCAGCTTCACTACAGACGAGCGGCTGATACGCGCCGGGGCAGACAGAATGGCCCGCTGGATCGGCTCACGGGCGGTGGGGCTCGCTTCGATCCACTCGGGGACCATGCCCACGAAGACAACGGCTGCGCTGGCGTCACCGAGCGCCGCGCGGAGACCGGCGATAACGGTCTCTTGCATGGCCGCGTGGGTCGCCTCCGACACACCCGCGGATGCATCGGCTTGTCCGGTGACAACAACGATCGTGTTCGATAGCACCGCCGCACCCGGGAACGCCGAGGCTGCGAGTGCAGCGCCGTCGCTGATCTGAGTGAGGGCCTGCGTGTACAGGTTCGGGTACGGGCCCGAGTAAGCCGGGTCGTAGGTGCCGGCCGAGTTCGCCGATGCCCACCCCGCACCGCCCTGACTGGTCGGGTAGAACTCCACTACCTCGGTCGGCTGAACCTCCAGGATTCGTTTCTTCGCCCACAGGAACAGGGGCGAGATCCCGGTGGAGTTGTCGTGGAAATCCATCGGCGACGTCGCCACCCGGAGGGTGCGGACCTTCGACCCGACCTGATACACGCGAGGGTGAGGGGTGTCCAGCACGGCGGAGGTAGGGAAGGAGTTGTTCGAGCCGAGCGACTGCCCCACGACAACCACTCGATGGCGACCTGTGATCGTCGACGTCGCCGTAGCGGCCGGAAACGAGACGTTGTCCTTCAGGCGGCGCCCGATGAAGAATCCGTCCCGGTCCACAAGGCGGTCCCAGTCCGGATTCGGCTTGATCAGCTCACCGGCGATAATCACTGTGCCGTCCTGGCGAGCGTCCAGTGAGACGAAACCGGAGGCGTCTACCGCCCGGTCATGCCCCGACGGACGATGAGCGGCCCCGGCGACCACTACCGACCCGTCGGGTCGGGCGTCGGTTGCGATGAATCCGTCCTGGTCCCGTGCGCGGTCGTGCCGGTCGTCGTAGCGGAGAGGGAGGCGGCTGTCCGACCCGAGGACCAGGTCGGCGCTCGCGATAGCCGCTGCGGCTGCGGCCTCACCAGCGGCGATGATGCTGGGGTCGGAGCCGACGCGCTCGTCGACCATGGGGTCGACGAGGTCGCGGACCGCCGCCTGCGACAAACTAGTCGGGTTTTTGAGGAGGTCCGCGGTCGTGACGTCGCCGGCTACGGCGAGCTCGCCCTCGTCGATCCATTCGGCCATCTAGGAGGCCCTCCTCTTCAGTCGTGCGGGGTTGGTGGAGTTGTCGATCCAGAGCCGGGCGCCCCGGCGGATCGCTTCGGCTTCGCTGTCGGCGATGAGGATTCGGCCGTTCGGAACGGGCGCCCGCATGAGGTCCTTTACGTTTCCGCCGGCCTCAGGGACACGGATCTCGATACCTGCGAGGTCTTCGCTCGGTGGCCCGTCGCCGCTCTCGTAGCGGATGGCCAGGCGGAGGAAGACCTCGGGGAGGAGGTTGGTCGTGCGGGCCACGGTCGCCGAGAAGGTGTCGTCCGGCGCGGGGACGGCCTCAACGGGGTCCATGGGGTAGATGCGTCCGGTCGGGTCGACCCCGACGGCGGACGGCGTGAAGACGAGCACCGGGGAGCGGGCGGCAAGCGAGCCGAGCCCGAAGTCCTTCAAAGAGCCGGTGATGACGGGCAAAGTGCCTCCAGTGGAAGGCCCTCTATTAATCGAGGGCGGGGGCTGTTACACTCACGGACATGCGTAAGACGTTTACGGTTCTGGTCCTGGCGATGGGGTTGGTCCTCGCGGGCTGCTCGACGACGAGCGCGGAGAGCGAGGCGGCAGTGGAGAGCACGCCGACGGCGGCTCCGATCACGGCTGCGGCTGAGGAGCCGACGGAAGCCGCTGCGCTGACCGACGACGAGGTCTCCGCCTACTTCCTCGACTCGGTCAAGCCGACTTGGCGCGGGGCGGAGCCGACTGACGAGGAGCTACTCTCGGCAGCCGAGCTGGTCTGCGAGCAACTAGCGGGCGGGGCGACGGTCGACAGCGTCGTCGTGGTCGAAGGCGAGGGAGAGGACGCGGACTGGAATAACTTCCAGTTGGTGAACCGCGCCGCTGACTCCTACTGCTAGCCGCGGTAGAACGTCCCGGTAGCCGCGTCGACGACGACGGGGTACACGGTTACTCCCGGCGGTGCAGGTGCCAGAAGAGGCACGAGTAGCTCCCCGTTCACCACGGCATCCTCGGTGATCGCGACCGTCCCACTCGCCACCGTTAGGCCAGTCGGCAGCACGGCGACAATGTTCGTACCGGATCGGATGCTGACGGCGTCGTCCACGACGGTGACGTCGGAGTTACCGGAGTGTAGCTGCACACCGCCCGCTTCGCCGTGGATAAACGCCCCGTTCGAGTAGGTGACCCGGCCGTTCTTCAGGTGCATGTCGACGGGACCCTCGACCAGGATCTCGCCATTCGCTCCGGTCACCGTCAGCGGGCCCTCGATCGACACCTCGCCGAGGAAGCGAGTCGCGCCGTCGACGCGGAAGGTTCCGCTGATGATCTGGCCGCCGGAGACGACTAGCGTTCCCGTGACGGACAGGAGCCCGGCTACTGTCTCGGTGCCGTCGACGACGAGAAGGCCGGTAACGCGCTCGGAACCCTGCACGAGGAGTCCCTCGACCGACGCGACCCGGAGGCCGCCTCGCGTGATCGAGGAGTTACCGAGTGGAGCTGCGGTTGCGAGGTCCTGGATATTCTTCCGGTCGCGGACTGCCTGGGAGTCGCGGAGGTTGTCGATCCTGGTCATTACGCCGCCTGGGTGTCGAGGGTGATTCGTTCGGAGAGGTCGCCGCGCATGCCGATGCAGCGCTGGTAGTTCTGGCCGTCGGGGAGCCAGAAGTCTCCTTCGTCCCAGAGCGCGACGGGCGAACCGGGGACGCCGTCGGGGAGGAAGTCGCGAGCCAGGACGTCAAAGCTGAGCTGCTTCGTGGGCAGACGGAATGCATCTCGCTCGGCGGCGGCGCGGACGTTGAGCTGCGACTGGTCGGTGAGCTTCTTCGCCTGCCGGACTACGTCGAGGGACGGGTAGCCGCCGGGCGCAGCGACCGTCGCGGCCTCGCCGTGGAGCATGTCCTCCTCGCTGCCCGCTCCGGCAAGGAAGATGCCGGTCACCATCTGTGTGCCGTCGAGGGTTTCCTGCACGTTGAGTGCGGTCGGCGCGCGCCCTACGGTGGTGAAGGAGCGTGCCGGCCCGGAGAGCTTCGGGGAGCCGAGACGGACCAGCCACTCGCGGCGGAGGTCGCTCGCCCAGCGGGCCTGAAAGTGCACGTCAGGTCCGCCGTCGGCATCCTGGAGGTCGGTGATCAGCTTCTCGGCGTTCTCGAAGAGGTACGCGAAGTAGGTCCGCGCCTCGGGGCCGATCTCGGCGCTGAGCCCATCGAAGGAGAAGGGCAGGCGCCAGACGACGGAGGGGTCGCCCTGGGTGGCGAGCTGGAGGATCTCGAAGATCAGACCGCGCAGGGTGCGGGAGGTGAAGTTCTTCGTGCCCGTGGCGTAGCCGCCGATCGGGAAGAGCATGCGCCGGGCGAGGATGGTCCGGACCTCGGCTGAGGCGACGGTGAGGGTCGCGGCCGATCGGTCGTAGGTGGTGCCCATCATGAGGCCCGAGTAGACGATCTGGTCGTCCCAGCACACTTCGACGGTGCGCCGCCAGGGGTCGATGAGCTCGTGCCAGTCGGCGCGGGTGAGCTTCGAGGCGCCGAGCTGGAATGTGGTGGAGCCGGTGTCGAATCCGTTCAGGCGGGTAGCCCAGGTACTCGCGGAGGGGTACTCCTGGCCGTTCATCCGGAGGAGCCGTGCGCCTGACTGGAGGTCGCAGATCCAGAAGGAGTAGATAGCGCCTCCTAGGCGAAGGCGTCGGTCGCTCGGACTGACGCGGTGAGGGCGTTCCCGTTGGCGTCGAAGGTGATCTCCGAGCCCGGGCCGGGGGCGATGCTGAAGGGGTAGGCGGAGATGATTCCGCCGATGACCCGCGTACCGTTGACGGTCAGGGCGCCGGTCTCGACGTCAACCTCGTGGACGTCGCCAGCAGCGAGGGGGCGGGAGACGATGATCGAGCGACCGCCCGGGCCATGAATGCCGTAGTTGTCGGTGCTCGTCCCGGTGACGCGGACGACAGCGGGGCCGGGGACCGAGCCCTCCTGCTTGACGCGCGAGGGCACCGCCGAAAGGGCTACGGGGGCGCGGCGGACGCCGTACTTCCGAGGGTCCGGGGCGAAGAGCTGGATCTGCCAGTCGGCCTCCGTGGAGGACTCGCCGCGGGTGACGAATCGTGTCGTCGCGGCGAGGCCGACGAGGGCCCAGCGAGTGGCTCCACCGTGGGTGACGGCGAGCTTCGTGTAGCTGCCATCGATCAGCGCGGCGGAGAGCCGGTCGCCGAGCCGGCGGAGCGCCTCGGGGGAGGCCGCGACGGCGACGCCGCCCAAGCGGATCATGCGCGAGTCGACGGTGCCGGGGAGGGCGTAGCCGCCGGCCGCGCGCGGGAACTTGATGGTCT
Source organism: Herbiconiux moechotypicola (assembly GCF_024979255.1). Taxonomy (GTDB): domain Bacteria; phylum Actinomycetota; class Actinomycetes; order Actinomycetales; family Microbacteriaceae; genus Herbiconiux; species Herbiconiux moechotypicola. The sequence continues at coordinate 373,755 of NZ_JANLCN010000003.1, read as the reverse complement.
CGCGGACGAGTTCGGTTCCGCCCTCCCAGCCGTCGTAGCCGCCCGGACCGATGACCAGTTGGGGGTCAGGGGTCCGGGCCGGGGTGCCTACGAAGCGGAGGCCGAGGGCGGGGAGCTCGGCGACGAGGTCGGCCGGGTGGGCCATCTAGCCTCCTAGTTTCAGATCGAAATCGAGCTCGCGCTTGGCGGCCTTTCCGATCGCCTCCTCGGACATGCCGGGGGCGGGGTGGACGTGGATCTCAGCGCCGGCCCTCTCGTCGGCCGATCGGTTCGCCGCGGTAGACGGGTCGATCGGCGGGGACCGGAAGGCGGTCGCGGAGGAGATATCCGGGTCGACCTCGGCGCCCTTGGGGAGCCGGAGCAGCTCGGGGCCGCGCTCGCCGACGAGGACCGTTCCGCTGCGGGTGACGGTGCCACCGTTGGCGAGGCCGGGGATGAGCGGGATCTCCGGGATACCGACGGCTCCGGTGATGGAGTTGACGCCGCCGATGAGGCCGTTCACTATGTCGATGAGGCCGTTCAGGGCGCCCTTAGCCATCTCTCCGATGCCGTTCCAGATCCCTTCGAAGATCTGGACGATCCCGCCCCAGGCCTTCTCCCAGTCGCCCGTGAAGACGCCGGTCAGGAACTCGATCAGCCCGCCGAGGACGTCGGTCAGGACGCCGATCGCGGGGGTGAGGACGGCGCCGATCGAGTCGGCGACTCCGGTCAGGATTGGCTCCAGGGCCTCGATGATCGGGGTCAGGAGAGGGCCGATGATGCCGATCAGCGCCGTGAAGAGGTCGATGAGCGGTTGCAGGATGACCATCACCAGATCGAGCAGCGGCGTCACCAGCGCGAGGATCGGCTCCAGGATCTTGATGATCGGGCCGAGGAGCGCGGTGAAGAGCCCAATGAGCGGGGTGAGGATCGCGCCCGTGAGCTGGATGAGCGGAGCGACCAGCTTCAGCACCGCGGAGACCAGGGGCATGATGCCCGAGATCAGCGGCGAGACAACGCCGAGGATCGTCCCGAGCGCCTCGGCGACCATGGAGATGACCGGGGTCAGTGACGACAGCACCGAGCCGAGGACGCCGCCGAGGACGGTGGCGATCTCGACGATCACCGGCATGAGCGCTTCGATCGTCGTCGACAGCGAGCCGGAGAAGATCGCGATAAGTCGGTTCACGACAGGGACGAAGGCCTGGAGGGCCGCGCCGAGGGTGCCGGTGAGGGTCTGCGCGAGCGAGGTCAGCACCGGAAGGATGCTGGTCAGCGCGGTACCGAGAGCCCCGCCCAGGGTCGACGCCAGTTGGGCGACCATCGCCGCGACCTGAGGGAGGATCGGGGTGATCGCCTGGAGGAGCAGCGAGAAGGGCGAGAACGACGTCCAGAGCTGGACGAGCTGCGGGAGGAGCGCGGCGAAGACGGGGGCCAGCGGAGCGAGGGCCGCCTGGAACGAGGTCCCGATCGTCGCGAACATCGGACCGAACGAGTCGAAGATCGGACGGAGGGTGTTCGCCATCCGCTCCATGAAGCCGGGGAAGCCCGAGGAGGTGACGTCGCCGTCGTTCGCTCGCCACGCGGCGCCGAAAGCGGTGATGCCGCCGATCGCCTCGTTCACGAACGAGGTCGTCGACTCGATCGCTGGCCCGAGAACGGAGATAAGGACCCCGGCGGCGGCTGAAGCGGCAGGGAGGAAGGCCTCGCCGAGCTTGGTCTTCCCGTCCTGCCACATGGCGTTGAGGACCTGCTGTTTATGGGCGAGGGTGTCGGCCTCGCGGGCGAAGTTGCCGTGAGCATCCGCCGTCTGCTCCATGATCAGGGCGATCGTGGCGGCCTGGTTGGCCTCCTGGCTGAGGGCTCCGCCGACCTTCTGGAAGCCGAGTTCGGCTGCCTTCGCGTCGACTCGGGCCTGGTTCAGCGAGACGCCGTAGCGCTCGATCGGGTCGCGTTCGCCCTTCAGGGCGGCGGACAGCGCGTCGACAGCGTCGCGGGTGGTGCCGCCGAACATCGACGACAGGTCGGCGCCGAGGCCGATCAGCTCGTTCGTCTTCGGTGCGAGCTGGTCCATGGCGGTGCCGCCGTTTTTGAGCTGTGCACCGATGAGGGTTCCGAGCTCGTTGAACTCGTTTTTCGTGAGTCCGACGTCGGTCGCGGCCGACTGGGACCACTCGTGCATCTGCCCGGCGCTGCCCTTGAAGACGGCGTCAATGGCGCCGACGGACTGCTCCAGGTCGGCCGCTCCGGCGATCACGCTCTTGACGAAGCCGCCTGCGGCGCTGAGGCCGAGTTCGGCCATCTTGCCGATGAGGAAGCCGCCGGCCGTCCCGACGAGGGTCTGGCCGAGGGTGTTACCGCCGGAGACGCCAGCGGAGCGCATGGCTGGGGCGACGCCCTGCGTGAGCTTGGACCCCATGCCCTTCAGCGACGGGATGACGTCGAGGGTGGCGTATCCGATGTTCGTCAAGGGCGGGCGCTCCTAGGGGGTCGGGCGCCCCGTTTCCTGGGCGCGGAGACGCGACCGCTGCGCTTCGAGGCGCGCGCGAAGATCGCTGTAGCGCTGGCTCTTCGACGGCTGCGGTCTGTTCGGGTGCGGGCGCCCGGTGAGTGCGTGGAAGACGTCCGCCATCACGAGGGCCTCGACGGTCCAGCCCTTCAGGTCCGAGAACCGGACTGCGGTCCCGGAATCGGCAGGAAGGCGGTGGATGAGGACCGAGAGGCGGCGGAGGGACAGCTCGCCGCGCCAGTAGTCCGCGAGGTCGACCCCGTAGAAGCGCTGGAGATCGGCTTCTAGGAGGTCGGACTCTTCGCGGAGCAGGCGGGCGAGCCCGGTCAGTTTCCCGAGACGCCGGCCGCCTTCTGGATGGCGATCACGAAGTCGTTCAGCTCGCCGATCTTCGGCTTCGTTGCCCGGAAGATCTCGTGCTGGTCGTCGCCGAGGACGCCTTGGATGAACGACGCGAAGCGGCCGTTTTCGAGGGCGAGGAGGAGCTCGTAGCTCCATTCGGTGGTCGGGTCGATGAGGTAGTCGACGCCGCTGTAGGAGAAGGGGATGCGCTCACCGAGGGCTTCGGCGGCGGCGGGGGTCTTACGTGTAGCCATACTGGTTAGCTCCTTAGCGCGGGTGGGGAGGGGTGCGCGGGTGTGGGAGGGACGGAGTAGCGCCCCGCGCGAGCGCTACTCCGTCGGTCTGGGTCAGGCGGGGTCGGTCTCCACGGTGTGGAAGAGGACGCCCTCCTCGTCGGGGAAGATCACGACGGTGATCTCGTAGACGGTGGGCTCGGTCTCGGACTCCTTGATCTCGCCGATCTCGGACACCTCGGCGACGCCGTATCGGCGCTTGGTCTTCGCTCCGTCGCGGAGTTCGAAGCCGACGAGGAACTTCTCGATCGTCGGGACCTTCACGGTGCCGGTGCGGACGCCTGCAGTCGTGGTGCGGGTCGACCCGGGGTTGACCAGGCGGAACGTGGTCGGGTTGTCCTCCAGCGCGACGAACTTCACGGTTCGCTTGTGCTTGGACTTGGTCCGGCGGAAGAGGAGGCCGCCCCAGGCGTAGTTCTCGGAGGTCTCGTCCTCGCGGCCCTCGGCGAAGCCCTCCTCGCCGTCGAGGAGGCCGACGGGGCTCCAATCGGAATCCCAGGGGGTGGTCAGGTCGGTGGGGCCTTCGGCGTCGAGGTCGAACGAGATGAAGACGTCGGCGCCCTGCCAGACTGCGGTGTTCTTTGCGTCGCCGGTCATGGCGTCACGCTCCGTTTCAGGGGGTCAGAAGGCGGGGGCGGAGCCGCGCCGTGAGGGTGGTGAATGCGAGGGGGAGTCCGTTGTCCGGGTCGCTGGTGGGGAGCGGGCCAGACACGGGAGAGAAGCCGCGGATCGTGTCGCTGGTCGCGGCGAGGAGCAAGGCCTCGATGAGGGTCGCGAGGGCGACGGCGAGGCCTTCGTCGCGGTGCCAGACGGAGATCTGCACGGAAGCTCGACCGTTCAGGCGAGCGTCACGGAGCGACCCGTTTGTGCGGACGCGGACGTAGGGGAGGGAGCGAGAGGTGTCGTCGCCGGGGAGAACGCGGGTTGACACGGTGACGTCGGCAGCCTCGGGTTCTGTGCGGCCGGCAAGCAGCATCCGAAGGAGGTCACGGGTGCTGAGCTGCGGGTCCGGGAAAGCGATCGGTACGTCGGTCACTAGTAGGCCCTGGCCTTCATCTCGATCCCGGCGTCGGTCGCGGCGCGGGCGAGGATGCCGTACTTCGCTTCGACGGCCATTCCGGCAGGGTGGGCGATGACCACGTTCGCGCCGACCCGGTCGGTGACGTCGCGCTCGTAGACCTCGATAGGCATCTCGACGCCGCGGCTGGTGGTGTGCTCGGCGCTGTCGGCGATCTTCTGGGCGACGTCGACCGTGAGGCTTCCGAGACTGGCCCATTTCAGAATCTCGCGGGCGCCGGCTGAGTCGATGCGTACCTTCTTAGCCATCGGTGGGCCTGCCCTTCGTGCGAGTCAGGGAGGCGACGGTGGTCGCCTTGACGATGAATCCGGTAGGTCGGGACGGTGGCCCGTCGACGCGCCAGACGAGGCCGTCGACCTCGACGCGGTCTTCCTCGGTGAGGTCGAAGACGCCACGGATGGTGAGGGTCGCTGTCTCGCTGGTGCTGCTGCCCGTGCTCGTCTCGTCCTCGTCGGCGTCCCGCGTCGAGAAGTCAGCGAAGGGGATGGCGGCTCGGACCGGGCTGGTCCAGCTTTCGACCGGATCACCGTAGGAGTCGGTCACGGTGCCCGGCCGGAGCCGGTAGACCGCGGGGCGTTTGCGGTAGCCGGTGAGGATCACTGAAAGAGGTCCTCCTCGGCGAGGAATGCGATCGGGTCGGAGTCTTCGTCCTTACCCGGGATGTAGACGGTCGTCCCGTCGACGATCACGGCGTCAGGGATCATGAGTCCTCGTAGGCGGTCAGGATGCGGACGGTACCGACAAAGCCGCCACGGCGGCCGGATGCGGCGCGGTGGACGAGGGCGATCTCTCGGCTGGTCAGGAAGACGCCGGAGGCGTCTGTGATGCCGACTGCGTGTCCCTCGACGGTTTCGGACGAGATCCCCTGCGGGTTCTCGAACTCGCGCCGCGCGGCCTTCAGTGCGACGAGAACCGCGACCGTCGGGGCGTCGGTTGCCCAGGCTGCGGCCAGGGTGTCTCGCACCTCGGCGAGGACGAGCGTCGCGGCGTCTTCGAGGGCGGCTTCCGCTCGAGATTTCTCCTCGCCCGCGAGTGACCCGGGAGCTACGCCTAGGCGCTTCTCCAGGAGGCTCAGGGCCGGGGGTAGAGGGTTCGCCATTCGGCCTCCCTAGAGGTCACCGTGGAGCGCCCGGCGAAGGACGCTCCACGGGATCGGGTCAGGCTGCGGTGTCGAGGTGGATCACGCCGCCGTTCGGGAGAGCGGTCGTGCTCACCGTGCGGGTGTCGTAGTCGCGCTCGATCTTGTAGGTCGGGAGGATGCCGACGCCCGAGAAGGTCGAGACGATCGAGCGGTCCTGGGTCTTCGTCGCGTCGTAGTCGCGGAGGTAGCGGAGCGAGAAGCCCTTCTCCGAGACCGAGGCGCCGAAGGAGGCACCGGCCGGGACCGCGGGGGCGCGGGTGACGAGGGTCACGGCGTCGCGGTGGAACGCCAGGATCTCGTCGGCCGGCACGCGGTTCGACTCGACGATGTTGAAGCCACGGATGCGGCCGACGCCACCCTCGCGGAGCGCCTCGCTGGAGGCGGACTCGCTCGCGTCGGTGATGGCCTTCGCGTCGAGCAGCGCGGCGTAGACCTCGGTACCCACGATCATCTGCATGCCCGACTGCGGGACGCCGTTGTCACGGAGCCACTTACGGATGCGGGTGATGTAGGGAATCGGGTTCGCCGGGTCGAAGACCACGACGTCCGGGTCGGTACCGGCGTCGGCGCCGTCGGGCTTGGTGAGCGTGGTCAGCGGCACCGCCAGGAGCGCGGTCGCGACCTTGTGCTCCAGCGAGTCCACGATGGCCTCGGCCTGGGGCTTCAGCACCTGCGCGGAGAAGTCGGTGAGGTTCAGCGTCAGGTCCGCCTCCGAGAGGCCGACGGCGCTGTAGTCGTGGGTCTTCGACAGGTTGACGGTGGTCGTGGCCTCGGCGATCTGATCGAGAACGATCGAGCTGGTCACGTCATCGACGGTGCGGGAGCGTGCGATGAGCGTGGTCGGCTGCTTGATCGCGATGGGTCGGCCGCCGGTGCCCTCACCGAGGAACTCGGAGACGTAGTTCTTCGACACGAGGGCCGAGAGCTCGCTGTCCTTCTGGACGAGGGAGGCCGCAACCTGGGCGACCTGGGGGGCGGTGTAGACGAAGGTGTTCGGCATGGGTATGCCCTTTCAGATGAGGAGGTCCGTGGAGGACGGGTTAGATGGACTTGCGCGCGGCGTCTGCGATGGCGTCCGGGTCGAACTCGACGGGGGCGTCGCCTCCGTGGCCGGGCTTCAGCGCGGGGGTGGGCATGCCAGGTGCCGGAGGTGTGACCTGCTGTTCGTCGGTCTTCTCGGCGGGCTTGACGGCGGCGAGCTTCTCGGCCTTCGCGAGAATGTCCTCTTCGGTGTCTCCGGAGAGGAACTCGACGAGGTCCTCGGGGATGGCGTGCTTCCGGAGAGCCCGCTCGATGTAGAGCTCGCGCCGCGCTGCGGCGGTCGCGCTCTGGGCGGCGGTGAGGTCGTCGGCGGCCTTCTGCTCGGCGGTCTTGCCCTCGTTCTCGCGCGCCTGGCGCTCGGACTTCAGGGTGTCTCGCTCGGTCGTGACGTCGGTGACCTTGGTCTGGAGGGCGGTCTTCTCGGCGCGGAGGTTCTGGATGAGGTTCCAGGCCTTCGCGGCGTCGAAGTCGTCGCCCCACGGCGGGGTCTGCGTCTGCTCGTCGGTCTTCGGTGCGTCTGGCATTTGTGTTGCGTCCTCCTGGGACGGGTCGAGGCACCGGACCTGCCGGGCCACTGGGGGTATGCGAAACGCCCCGAGCGGGTGCTCAGGGCGCGGGGTGAGATCTGGGTCAGGCGGCGAGGGCCTGAGCAAGGTCCGAGGTCGACTCGGCCATGCGCTCGCGGTAGGCGGTGCGGAAGTCGCTCGCGCCGGCCTCGTCGTAGAGGTCGCGGATCGCGCGAGCTTGGGGCGACCAGCCGTCGGCTCGGTCGAACACGGGACGGGCTGAGCAGCAGCATCCGTTGTGAGAGCGGAAGGTAGCTGTCGCCTCGGAGTACACGGGGCCTCGGCCGACGAGCATGGCGCAGAAGGAGCACGGCTTCCCGTCGCTCTCGCGAGCCCAGCCTTCGGCGTCGGTGTCGCGCTTGGTCAGGCCGATGATCGTCGCGCGTGAGGCGTCGAGTGTGAGTCGCTTCGCCGCTCGGAGGGTTGCGGCCTGCGCGACGGTCATTGCGACGTCGACCGGGACGCCCCGGGTCATCTGCTTCTTGACGTTCACTGGACCGTTGATGCGGAGGGCGGCGGTGGCGGCCTCGGTTGTGAGGATCGGCACGGCGATAGCCGGTGCGGGCGTGGTCAGTCCAGCGATGAGCTTGGACTGGGCGTAGAAGGTGCGGGCGGTCGCGGTGCTGCGGGAGCGGCCGGCGCGGATGAGGGGAAGGGTGAGTCGGACGAAGTCGGGGAAGGTAGCGTCGAGGCTGAGTGGGTCAAGGGTTCGGCCCCACGCCGACGACACCGCTCGCTGGATGGCGGCTTCGGCGCGCACCTGACGCACCATGTGGTCGCGGGAGAGGGCGGAGAGACGCTGGTCCATCCGCCCTCCTCACCTATGTCTGTTCGAGCTCCGACGCATCCGTCTGCGGGAGACGGAGCGACACCGGTACGGCGCCTGTGAAGGTCACACCCGTGAGGCCGACCTTCGAGGCGGCGCTGCTCGGCTCGACGCCGGCACGGATCAGCGAGCCGAGCGCGTCGGCCTGAGCCTTCACGCCGTCGGTGTCACCGGACGCGCTCTCAGTCGAGGCCGCCGTCTGGCGATCGAACTCGGCCGCGAGCTCGGCGATCGGGTCGGTCGTGTCGCGAAGGTCCCGCCAGCGGGCGATATCGCCGTCGGTGATGCCGGGGATCTGCTCCCAGAGCGCCTCAACGGGCACGGAGAGCATCGTCGCCATCTTGCCGAGCGCGTCGACCGTGGCGGCGAGTGCGCGCGCCTCGGTGTCGCGCCAGCGAACCTCGGCGCTCGTGTCGGCGGCGCCTGCGGAGTCACCGGCTGCTCGGGCGGCCAGGCGGAAGCCTGACTCCCAAGCCTCGCCGAAGAGGGTCTCGTACTCGCCGAGCTTGCGCTGCGTGGTGTCCTGCATCTGGGCCAGCGTCTCGGCATTCACGTTGACGAGGTCGCCGGTCATGATGTTGGGCGACACCTGGGAGATGGCGGCGAGCGTCTTCACGCCGGAGTCGTAGGCCGAGTGGTGGCCGGAGAGTTCCGTTTGGGCGAAGTCGCCGAAGCGCGCCTCGGCGTCCTCTGCAACCCATAGGCGGTTCACCGCGGCTTCGAAGGGCTCGACAGGCTCACCGGTCTCTTCGTCCTCGGGGATCGCGAGGCCGGTGGCCCAGCGCTGGCGGAAGGAGGCGTACTGGATCGCGATGAGAGTCGAAAAGACGATCTCGTTTACACGGTCCTGGAGGTTCAGGATGGGCCGGATTACTCCGGTGGCCTCGTCGTCCAGGCGGTCTCGGAAGCGCACGAATGGGGTCACGCCGAGGCCGTGGGCGTCAACGCGCGACTGGGTCCAGTTACCCTCCTTTGGCTTCGCGTAGGTGTAGCGGTTCGTGTTGTCGAAGAGTTCGACGAGCTGCGTTCCGTCGATCGTCTCCCCGCGGCGCCGGAAGGCGATCTCGGGGAACTCGTCGTCGTCGTCTCGGTACCAGGCGGCGCTCTTCAGGGGTGAGAGCGGGCGGAAGTACGGGGTGCGCCGTGCGCCAGCCTGACCGGGCAGGATGAGCGCGTAGCTGGTGCCGTACTCGATCGCACCGCGGTGGGCGATTGCCTGTCGGGCGTCGAGACCGTTCTCTTGCCAGTAGGTCCAGGGGCCCGCGTTGTCTCGGGTCTTCGCCGCGCGGTAACCGTCGACGAAGAGACCCTTCGCGTAGGTGTCGGACACCAGCGGTGTCCAGTTGGTGATCGCGACCTTCGCGAGGTGCGCGAACTCCTTCTTCGCCTTCTTCGGCATGTAGGGGAGATTGTGGTCACCCCTCAGGTAGCGCCGCACGAGGCCGAGGCGGCCGTCCTTGTCGAGGTCGGCGCGGAGCTGCTCGTCGAGCTTCTCGACGAGCTTCGCGTCTACAGCCAAAGGGTCGACCTCCAGGGTTCGGTTAGAAGCCGGCCACGCGGCCCGTGGGGCGGCGTCGCTTCTTCAGGGCGCCGTCCGCGAGTGCGCGGGTACGGGCCATGCGGGCGAGGATGAGGGCGGCGAGCGCGTCGACCTTCTTCGGAGACTCGCGGGTCTCCTTGCCGAAGCTGATTCCCCAGCGGTTCGGGCGGCGGCGAGCGTTCAGGACGTGGCGCTTCAGGACTTCGTCCGCGGCGATCGACCCGGCGCCGGGGCCGGCGATGAGGTCGTGCTTGCCCCAGGGGAGTTCGCCGTCGGTGATGGCGCGGTGGAGCGCCTCGGTCGATCGGGTGGTGTCCATCTGGTGGCCGCGCATGTCCCATCCGACGGCGTGACGGGTGGTGGCTTTCACGACGAGGCGCTCGGCGTACTCGTCGCGCCATGCGTCGACGTCGGTCTCCCAATAGGCGACGTCGGAGAAGAACGCGACGACGTCGAGGGTTGAGAAGGCGTGGTCCACGGCGTCGCGGACCTGGTCCTTCGGGACCTCCCAGCCTTGACCGGCGGGTCCTTCGGGCTTCTCCCAGATCGCCAGGAGGAAGGCCGCGCCGTCGGAGATGCGGCAGGCGACGAGGGCCGTGGAGTCGTCGGTCAGAGATCCGTCGAATCCGAGAGCGACCATGTCCCCGCCGGGTCGGCGGGCGTTGGGGTCGCCGAACGCGAGCGGGGCGAGATCCTGGCGCTCGTTCTTCGCCCACTCGGGCGGAGCTACCCACGAGTCGGCGGCGGCCACGATCTGGTTGAGGTAGAAGCGGCGAGCTTCCTCAGGGGGAGTGTCGGGGTCGTATACCTCGGAGAGAATGCGTTCGAGGTCGACCCAATAGGCGTCGCCGTATGCACACCGGAGGCCCTCCATGACGGAGCGCTCGTCGGCGAGGTCGACGGTGTCCGGAGCCTCGCGGCTGTCGTAGAGGACGCCGGTCGACTTCGACCGTCCTTCGACGATTGCACGCCACGCGAGATAGGAGGCCTCGGCAACGGACTCTTGTCCGGGCTCGTGAGCGTTCGTGGTCTCGATGGCGCGGGCGGCGCCGTCGCGCGACTTCGCGAGGTTGCGGCGGACGACTCGGGCGAGCTTTGCGCCGCCGTTCGTCTTCGTCCAGTGGTGCGTCTCGTCGAGGATCGCGAACGACGGCCGGGCGCCCTCCTGCGTCGCGGCGTTCGCGGTGATCATGATGATCTTGCCGCCGCCGGGGGCGAGGATGCGGGTCATCCCGACGTCGAGGCCGTAGTCGTCGACGAGTTCGGAGTCCTCGGCCATCGCTCGGATGGCGTCGAAGGTGTTTCGGGTCTGCTGCTCGGAGACACCCGCGATGACGATCCACGGCATCGGGTGGCGGATCGCGTCGGGCTCGCCGTTGTCGAGCCAGCCGCCGAAGCGGACAGGGCCGAGGAGCTCGGCGAGGGCGAGGGCGCCGAGGAACGGGGACTTGCCCCATCCCTTCGCGCGGCGGAGGACCGCTCGGCGGTAGGTGAAGCGACCGTTCCGGTCGAGGGCGTACCACCAGAGGATGAAGTTGAGTTGCTCGCGGGTGAAGCGGAAGGGCTCTCCGGCCTGGTCACCGTCGGGCTGGAGTAGATAGTCCTCGGTCCACGCGATGACGCCCCAGCCGAGGGTCGGGATGGACCCGTCGAGCGGGAACTCGGGGACGGAGACGACGGGGAGGAGGGCCAAGTCGGGACCTCCTCGGCGTTGTCGGTTAGAGGCCGTCCTTGTCGAAGCCGACCTTCGTGCCGGGGTAGTTCTTCCAGAAGGCCTGCCACTGGGCGGTCACGAGCTGCGACCCGAATCGGTCGCGCGGGGACGAGAGCTTGTCGTTCGTCGGCTTCAAGCCGTAGACGATCGCGTGCGCAACGACGGCGGCGTCGACGTCCTGCTGGGCGTTGAGCTTCACGGCGGTGCCATCGGGGTAGATGAGCGCGGTCGCGACCGTGTTCTGGCTCTCTGCGACGTAGTTCCGGACGATGGTCGCGGTCTTCGTCGCGTCGTCCGAGGTGGCGATGGTCGTCAGGATGGCCGAGAGGACGTCCTTCAGGTCTTCGATGTTTGCCAAGAGAATGTCCTCGTCTGTCAGGGCGGGAGAAATCGGGGTGTAGCCGCCGGATGCGTAGGCGGAGAGGTCGACCTGCGAGTCGAACCGAATCGCGGAGTGCCAGGACTCAGACGCAATCGTGTTGATCATCCCGACCATGCGGAGGATGCGGGTCCGGGCGCTCATGTCTGAGGTGTTCGAGTCGATCGCTTTACCCTGCGTGTGCTCGCTCGCGTAGGGGCCAAGGGCGGGGTTCGCGGCGGAGGGGGTCTCGCCGCGGAGGTAGCGACCCCACTGGTACCAGACCGTGGACCGGCCGGACTGGGTGTTGGCCGCCGAGGTGGCGTAGCGGTCGGAGGGGACTCCGTAGGGGCGCCCGGCCTCGTTGAGGAGGATTCGGATGCCCTCGGCGCGGATGTGCTCGAAGGCCCAGCGCACGCGGGGGAGCAGGTCACCCGCGGGGTCGAAGAGCCCGCCTTCCCACTCGATCAGGCCGTTTCCGTCGACCATTCCCATGCGGTGGCTCCTTCTAGGTCGTCTCGCCGCGAAGGCGCGCGTGAGCGTCGGCCCGCGTGGCGAGCTGGAGAACGGGGGCGGTGTGGCCGGAGGACTCGGGCTCGGCGATGCGGATCTTCGCCCGGAGGCGGTCGACGTAGAGGGCGCCGAGGCGCTCTTCGTTGAGCCGGATCTCAGACAGGGCGGCGGCCGACGGGCGCCGGAAGTTGGAGTCGACGAGCGGGGCGAGTAGTTCGAGCCGGAGCCAGTCGGTTTCCTCGAAGAGCTGGGCCTGGGGCGAGCGGCGCCACGTGTCGTGCCACGCGATTGTCCGCTGGTCGTAGAGCTCGGCGCTGGGGAGTGGGCGTCCTCGGACTTCGCCGTCGCGCTTGACCTCGACGACGTCGGCCTTTCGGCGCTTGGTGTCGCGGTCGCGCTGGTGTTGCTCCTTGGGGAGGGGGCCGGCGGCCATGGGCCCTCCTTCGGGTCTGACAAACGCTGTGCGAATTGTTGGCGGGCGAGCTAGCTTTCGGTGGCCGTGGAGCGCTGGAGGGCGGCAGCGAGCGCCTGCGCGAGCCCAGGACGGGCGAGCGGGTTGGCCCGGTAATAGCGCTCGTTCTCGACTTCGATTTGCTCGGCGCGGACGGTCTCGACGGCGAGCATGGCTCGGTCGATTCGCGCGTGCCGCTCCGTGTGCGTCGCGCTATACCGAACGAGGAACGGCTTCGCCGGGTCCGGTGTCTTGCGGTCGACCTCGATCGTTATGCCACCGAGGTCTGGCTTCTTCGCCTCGCCGCGCCAGTTTCGGCGACTGAAGTACCAATAGGAGCCGACGAGCGCGCGCTCTGCCCGATCGAAGAGGTCGGGGGCGGCATTCCGACGACCGCGGGCGTGGTCATTGCCGGGGCGGGCCTGGCCTGTGGCGGGTCGAGGCTCAGTCAATTTGTTCGAAACCTCCGTCTTGTGGCGATTTTTCAAAACCCTCAGACTTGCGCGCTGGTGAAGGCGCTATGCCGAACCGGACGGGGCCGATGGGGGCGGGAGAGGGTCTACCCCCACCCCTGACGCGGGTTGCACCCGTTTTCAGAGGGAGCCCGGATGCCGCTCGGGCTCTCGGCTCTGGCGCGCTCGCGGGCGGCGCGAGGACACGCCCTCGGCGCTGCTCTTGCGCGCGTGGTGCCAGCGGCAGAGCGCCTGTAGGTTGTCGAGCTCGTGGTCGTCGCCATGGACGATGTGGTCCACCTGGTTCGCTGGGGCGCCGCACTGGATACCCGCTGAGTCTCGGGCTTGGCACCGGTAGGCGTCGCGGCGGAGCACCCTCATGCGGCGCTTTGCCCAGTCCCCGGGGAGCCGCTCGGCGCGAGCGCTTCGATCCTCAGACCACACTCGGCGCCTCCTGGAGGGCATGACAAAGAGGCCCTTCGGCGGCTCTTCCGGATTGAGTCCAGAGTCAGCGGCCGAAGGGCCTCGGGCCGGGGAGGCGTCGTCGCCTCGACCTCGGCGGTCGGATGGGTTCACGGGCAGGCGGAAGCGGACCGGCGCGTGACGCGGCCTTACTGCCTACCCTCGCGGGGCGGGATGGACTCGAACCACCATCTCGCGGCTTTGGAGGCCGCTGCTCTCACCAATTGAGCTACCGCCCCGATGACCTGTCTACGGCCGCCTCCGGTATGGGTTGGAGCGCGGGGCGCGAGGACAGGGCTAAGAGCTTCCCTACATGAGGAGGGGGCCAGGGTTACGCCGAATCGGGCGCTACTGGTCGCCCGTCTGGACGTCGAGGTCGGGTAGGAGGTTCTCCGGCTTGATGATGAATCGGTAGTGGTAGACACTGACGTCGATCGGGTCGAGCTGCTCGACGGTCACGATCGCGTTGTCGCCGGGGACGAGGAAGTTCTTCTTGTACTGGTCCTCGCCCACCTTGCAGGTCACCTCTACGGCGCCGGCCAGGAACGAGTCGGCGGTCTCGACCGAGCATCGGCCCTCGACCACCACCATCTCGCGGTCGGTGATTCCGTTGATGAACGTGATCTGGCGCTGGACTTCGAACTGCTCGGCGGCCGTCGAGAGGTTCTCGGAGGCGCGGTCGGCGTCCGAGGTACACCCGGCCAGGAGGCCCGCTCCGAGCGCTCCGAGGAGGCCGAGGGCGGCGATTCGTTTCTTCATATGAGTCCTTCGGTCTGGAGGGCGTCTGCCCTCTTACGGTCTGCGAGAGCGGCGCAAACCCGGCAGTAGCGCCGGAGGCCGCTCCTCTCTCTGGAGTCTCGGGAGAAGGCCGAGACGGGCTTGGTCAGGTGGCAGCGGGAGCAATCGCGGCCACCGCGGCGGAGGCGCCATTCGCGGCGAGCGAGGGCGCTGGCGATCAACGTCCCCCGCTCGTCGTCGTACTTCGCTGCGATCGAGGCGATCGTGGCCTCAGCGGTCACGCCCCGGCGTCGAAGATGACCGCGGTTTCGGTCATGCCGATCTCCTAACGCGCCGAGAGCTTGCGGACGGGCTTCTGGGTCTTCGCCTCGACCACCGCGGCGCCGATGACGGCGAAGATGAAGACGAGGAAGATGATCGCGAGGGTCGTCGCGATGCCGATCAGGAACGGAGAGGCGACGAGCACCCACGACCAGGCGGCCAGGGGGCCCGCCAGCTTCAGGACGGCGAGGACGATCGAGACGAGGAGGCCGAGGCCAACCAGTCCGATCCCTCCGGAGGAGTTGCTCATTCGATGGGTCCTTTCGAGAGGTTGTCGGGAGCGTCAAGCGAGGCGCGCTCCTCGGGGGTGAGGATGAGGTCGTCGGGAATTTCGAGGACGGGTGGAGGTGGGGTCTGCCGGACGAGTTCGAAGAGGGCGATCCGGCCGGCGGTGTAGCCGACGGCGGAGCCGCGGGTGGCGTCGATGTAGTCGGCAATCGAGCGGAGAAGCTGGTTCCACGCGGGCTCGACGTGCTCGGTCCCGGCGATGCCTTGCCAGGGGTAGCGCTTCTCTCGGCGTGCCGGGTCGGCCCTGAGCCTTGCGACGTGCTGCTCGACGGTGACCGTGGGCTCTGCCACTAGTCGCGGACGGCGACGCCGCCGAGCTGCCGGGCAACGGCGTTCGCGGTGGCGAATCCGTCGAACTTCTGCGGGGCCCCGTTGCGGAGGCGGGCGAGGATCTCCCCGGCGTAGGTCTTCACGCTCCACTTGACGGAGTCGCGGCCGGAGTAGCGCTTCTTGGTTACCACGGTGAGGGTCCTTTCGGGGGTCAGCGGAGGAGGATGTGGGGCTGGAGCAGGTACTCGATCGAGCCGCCCGCGCCGAAGTCCCGAGTCGCGTAGATCGGGCCGGGCTTTGTGGAGCTCGCGCCCTTCATGAAGCGGAGCTTTGGGATCTTTCGGTCCGGATCGGTGTTCCGAGACGCGTAGGCCGGGTGGTCGAGCTTGGCGAAGTCGGCGAGCCAGTCGGCCCGGAAGCTGATCTCTCCTATCTCGCCGAATGCGTCCTCATCTGCCGGAAACAGTCGTGCAACGGGCGGGTAGTTGCCCTTCGCGACGAGGCCTTTCTGCGAGACGCCGGCCTGGTCGCACGAGAGACTTACTACGTCTCCGTCGGTCTCGATCGAGACGCCGTCAGGGATCGGGAGGAGCTTCGCGCGCTTCACGGCGGAGGCGAAGTCCTGGAGGAGCTTGGCCGGGATCAAGGCGTCAATGTCGGTGAAGGTCGCCTGTTCGCCGGTCGGGATGATCGTCACGCGAGCGACTCGGTAGCGGTCCGTGGCAATGGCGACGAGCTGGCCGCTGGACGCTTTGAGGTGGACAGCCTGGATCACGGGAGTCACGCCGTCCTTCGACGCCGCGACGGCGACGGACGCGACCGCGGCGAGCGCCGACGTGCTGAGGGTGAGAGTTTCGGACAAGGGGCCGAGCTCCTTTCGTAGGGGTCGGAGTAGGAGGGGGCCAGGAGAGGCGGGCTGCTCAGATACGGGAGAAGCCCCCTCCGAGGTGGAGAGGGCCTTCTGAAGCCGAGGGCTTATATCCGCCGGAATGAAGCTCAGCCCTTCACGCAGAGCACGGTCTGAAGGTGCTCGACGACGTCCACGAGGTCGCGCTGTGCGGCGATGACCCCGTGAATGTCCTTGTAGGCGCCGGGGATCTCGTCGACCACGCCTGCGTCCTTCCGGGACTCGATGCCCGCGGTCTGCTCGACGAGGTCGTCGACCGTGAAGGCCCGCTTCGCGGCGCTCCGGCTCATCTTCCGGCCGGCGCCGTGCGAGGCGCTCTGGAAGCTTGCCGGGTTTCCGAGGCCGCGGACGATGTAGGAGCCTGTGCCCATGCTGCCCGGGATGAGGGCGAGGTCGCCCTTTGCCCGCTCGGATCGCGCCCTGCTCCAGAACGACGAAGGTCGGCCGGTCGAGATAGGCGTAGGCGAGCGCGCGGAGGGCGTCGACGGATTTGGTAGTCGCCGCGGTCGATGGCTGCGAGCACCTCGTCGAGAGCGGCTCGGCCCGCCCCCTTCCCCGCCACAGAGAAGGTCTGACACGGCGGTTCCTCGATGCTGAGACGCTGGCATGCGACGCCCCACCCGGTCCCGGCGAAGAGGTCGAGGGCGATGAGAGATCGAGTCATACCGGAGGAGGGGGCCGAGGCCTCTCCGGCTGCTCATAAACGCCGAAAGGCCCCCTCCGGTGAAGGAGAGGGCCACTTAGCCGGCTTGGCAGCTACTCGACGATCATCCGCATGGTGCCGTTCCAGCGAGCGAAGCAGGCGTTAGCTGCCTCGCGGGCGGCTGCCTCGGTCCGCTCGACCTTCCAGGTCACCGAGCGGCGGTCGGCATCACGCTTGAGCATGTGAACGAAGTCGACGATGTAGATCGTCTTGCCGGTGTAGGCAACCTTGCGGAAGATGCTGACGCGGGTCGAGCTGTCGGCGGTGAGGGCGGTAGCGATGAGCTGGCTGCTGTTCTTCGTCATGTCAGCAGTCTATCAACGTGAGACGTCTCACGCAAGATGAAATGCAAAAGAGACCCCACTCCGAAGAGAAGGGCCTCTGGTCGGTCACCGCCAGCCCATTTTGCGGCGAGCATCGGCCAGGCCAGTGAGGCTGTCGAAGCCGTCACGGCTGATCTCCCGCCAGGCTAGAACCTCGCGATGGGTCATCCGCGCGTTGTCACCGGACACGGGGGCGCCGAGCGTTACGTACAACATGGGCCGGTCGCCCTCGTCGAGCTTCACGAACGCGCCGTTCATCTCGGGGCCGCTGAGACCCGGGCTGTACGTGAAGCCGGTGGTGACGCCGCGCTGGCCGCCGATGTAGCAGGTGCAGCCGGCGACCTCGGTGTAGAGCGGGTCTGTGGTGGCCTCGGCGGTCTCGGTCATCGGTGTTGGCTCCTTCCGCCCCGGCGGGGCATGGTTCGAGAATACTAACGTGAGACGTCTCACGCAAGACGCAAAGCAAAAGAGGCCCCTCTCCGAAGAGAAGGGCCTCTCAGCTAGTCGGACGACAGCCCGACGGGTGGATCGGTGGACGGGACGAAGTCCGGCCAGGTGCGGCGACCGACCTGGAGGTCCGCCGCGTACTCGCGCGCGAAGGACTCGCTCAGGAAGACCAGCGACCGGCCGGTCGAGGTCTCCCGGAGCGACCACCCGAAGGCGCCCGGGAGCACCTGGTAGGGCGGCGCCGGAGGGATGAGCCCGAGGTCGCCGAGGACGGCGGTCAGGCCGGCGCGGACGCCGCGGCGGACCTCGCCCCGGGCGTCAGCTTCCATCTCGGCATCGAGGAAGATCGACGAGAGGCGATCGAGGTCCGGCTCTGGTGAGGTCATAGGCGGATCTCCTCCGGGGTCCCGGTCTGAACGTGGTGACCCGGCGCGTAGTGGATCGGTCTACCATCGAGGATCTCGCGGGCACGATCGTGCAGGTCGCCGCGCTCGCGGCTCGCATACTCGAAGCCGGTCACCCGGTCTCGGATGACGTGCATCCCGAACTTGCTCACGAAATACTCGAACCGCGCGGGCTCGCCCTCCAGCTCGGACGCGACCTCGCGGAGTGCCTTTGCCAGGGCCTCGCGGACGGCCTTGCCGAGCGCTTCGGCGTCGAGCCGGGGCACGACGTCGATCGTCACGGTCCCGAGCCCCGTCACGGGGTCACCCCCGGATCGGACGGGCTCCCGAGGAGGAGCAGCCCACCGAGGAGGAAGGCGCCGATGATGGCGACCGAGGCGGCCAGCGCGAGGGCGCCGCGGAGGGAGTCTCGGCGGCTCACGAGGTCTGGTCCTGGAGCGAGCCGAACCGCCGCTCGGACTCCTCCGTCGGGAAGCCGTACAGCGTGGGAGCTGTGCCGTCGAGGAGCTTCGCCACGGCGGCCTCGGCGAGGTCCTCGCGGCTCCTCGGGAACGGGTAGGCAACCTCGCGGACGTGATCGATGACCAGCGTTGCGCCCTGGCGGTACTCGATCTCGAAGTCGGCCGGCGGGTCGACCGGGACGAAGGCCCGGCCGCGGTGCGTGCGGGAGGCGGGGCTGAAGAGAGACTTCAGGCGGGCGAGGAGGGTCACGGTGTCACCTCCGAGACGAGGCGGCGGAGGGTGTAGCGACCGAGGGCCTGAAGGAGTGTCAGCGTGTAGCCTCGGCGGACGAGGCGCTGGAGCGTGCGCCCGCCGAGGTAGAGGAAGCCGGCCGAGCCGTAGGTCTCGACGCGGCCCTTCACGAGGGACTCGCCCTTCTCGGCCTGGACGAGGTCGCCCTCGCCGAAGGAGCGAACGGCGGCCGTGACGGCAGCGGGGGTGAGGATGGCCTCGCGGCGCTCGATCGAGGCGGTCATGCGGTCACCGCCGGGGTGAGCTCGACGAGCTCACGGCCGCCAGCCTGGGAGCGGATCTCGGCCTCGCTGATCCGTTGCGACCGGGCTCCGTCCCAGTTGAACGAGTACCACTCACCGCGCGTGCTGAGGGCGTAGATTACCCACCCGATCGGGTGGGCGCGGTGGGCCGTGTAGTAGCCCGGCTTCGTCGGAAGCGGGACGACGGCGCGCTCGACGACGCGGATCGAGAAGCCCGAGGCGACCAGGCGGCCGAAGCTCGCCGCGCTGCGGAAGTCGGCGACGTAGAGGTCGCCGCCGATACGCTCCTGGGCGCGGGCGGTGTGCTTCACCTCGCCCTTCGTGATCTCGACGAGGTCGCCCTTGCGGGCCGAGCCGGTGTAGGCGGGGGTGGCGATGATCGCGGGGCGGTCGAGGTAGTCGCAGAAGTAGCGCGACCCGATCGTCGAGTAGAGGTCGGTGGAGGAGAAGGGTTCGTAGGGCATCGGTCAGTCCTTTGCGATGGTGAGAGGGGAGAAGGGGAGGAAGGCGTGCGGACGGTAGTCCCGGGCCTCGTCGGAGTCGGGCAGGCGACCGCTCACGGTGACGAGGGACCAGGAGTCGTGCACGTCGAGGAGCCAGGCGTCGCCGTCTTTGTCCTGGTAGAGGCCGGGGGCGGTGGGGAGGCCGGGCGGGGGCGGTGCCAGGCGGACGAGCGGGCGGCTGCCGGGCTGGGGCGTACGGCGGGCGCTAGTGAGGTGGTCTCCCGGCTCGCCGTTCCAGACGACTTTCCAGCCGCGGTCGTCGAGGACGTAGATGATGCCCGTCTGGGGGCGCTCCGGCTGGGCGGTGTAGACCCCGTGCTCGGTCGGGAGTTCGACCTCGGCGAGTGTGGCGCTCATGAGGTGGTCTCCGGGACGAGGCGGGTGAAGGGGAGGTAGTTCTTGGGGTCGTCGACCAGCCCGTCGGGATCGGAGACATAGATCCACTTCTCGCCGCGCAGGCGCCAGAGGTCACCGTCGGCGTCCAGGTAGACGCCCTCCTCGGTCGGGAGCCCGGGGGCGAGGGAGTCGGGGGAGGTGACGCGGAGGATGGCCTTCGCGAACTCGGTGGCGGAGCCTTTGCGGAAGAACCTCGTGCCGACGTAGCCGACCGAGTACTGGGCGGAGGTCTCGCCGTAGAGGTGGAAGACGACGTCGTCGCCGACCTGGCTCACGACGATCTTCGCGTTACCGTCCTTCAGGGTTGCGATCTCGGTCATCCCTAAGCCGCCTTCCTGTTCAGGCGGCGGCTCGCCCTGGCCGCCTTGTTGCGACGGCGGCGGCGCATGACCTCGTCCGCCGGCACCGTCCCGGCGTAGACGTGCTTGCCGGTCCAGGTGAGAGCGAAGAGGATTCGTCGCTGGAATGAGTTGGAGGTGAGGCCCTGGGCTTCGGCGAGGCGGTCGGCCAGGGCGGCGCGCGGGCCGGTCACGGTGGCGACGCCGGAGGAGTCGACGACGAAGTCGACGGGCGGGGTGGGGGTATTCATGGGAGCACCTTTCGCTTGATGCGGAAGAAGAGGTTCTGGAGGGTGCTGATCGCGCCGTTCAGGGCATAGATCAGGTCGTCGACTGCGCCGATCACGGGAGCCCTCCGCCGGTGAGGAGGCCCGCGAGGAGCCCGAGGGTGAGACCGATGTAGTAGGCGAGAAGCGGGGAGAAGCCGCGATTCGGCGGCGGGAGGGCGGTCACGAGACGATCTCCACGGCGTCGGCGCGGAAGCGGGCGTCGCTCGGCATGCCCCACTCGACACCGGCCAGAGACTCGATGTAGACCGGCGCGTGGCCGTGGCCCTCGGCTTTCAGCGCGAGGAGCTTCAGGATGAGTTCGTCGAGGCTCACTCGAAGAACACCTCCTCGACGTCCTCCGGGTGGATGACCGCGGGGCGACCACGGCGGCCGGTCTGGAGGGTGTAGAGGGCCGGGTCCGTTGGATGCTTGGAGGGCACTCCGGTGAAGGTGCGGCCGTCGGTCTTGCGGATGGTGAGGGTCTGGCCCTCGATCGAGGCGGTCTCGATGAGCTGGGCGATTTCGTGGTTCACGAGGAGGGGGTCTCTTTCTGTCGGCTGGGTCGAGGTCGCGGCTTCGGCGCCTCGGCGGGGTCCGGTTCGGCCGGCGCCTGGACGTTGAGGGTGAAGGGCTCCGGCGGGGTGACGGCCGCTAGGATCTCGGCGATCGCCCGGTCCGTCTCGGCGCGCTGTTCGATCTGTGCGAGGAGGAGGTGGGCGATGGCCTGGAGGAGGACGGCAGGTTTCGCCTCGGAGTAGGGCGGCAGGTCCTCGGCGTATTCGAGAGCGAGGAGGCCGAGCTCCTTGTGGTCGATCGGCTCGGGCTCTTCAGCGGTGGCGGTGAGCGGTAGCGGCAATGAAGCGGCCCCCTTCTCTTCTGTCGGAATTTGTTTGGACAGATGAGGAGGGGGCCAGGAGGGGGCGGCTGCTCAAATTGATTTGGAATTGTTCGTGACGAAGTGACGGAAGTGACGGTGCTTCTCATTCCGGGCTATAGGAGAGAGACACTTAGAAGAGGAATGGAAGAGAGCGTCACTTCCGTCACTTCGTCACGAGGCGCACGTCCGCTCCCGCGCCAGCTCGGCGTCCAGCCCATCGCGGAGCTTGTCGAGAGCGCGGGCGTACTCGCGCTTGTTGCTCTGGTCGACGGCCGCGCGTATCTCCGGCGAGTCGGTGAGGAGCTGATAGGCCCACTCCCTCTCCGGGCGGCCAAGGATCCAGGAGATCGCCGCTTCGGCGTCCCCAACCCCGAACACCGTTCGTGTCATCGACCTATGACAGCGACGGCAGAGAAGCGCGTAGTTTAGCGGGTCGTCGTCCAGCGAGGGGTCCGCGGAGTGATCGACGAGGTGCGCCTTCTCCAAGAGGCCGCCGACGAGGTCCCACTCACTGAAGGAGTCGCCGAGCCGTTCCGCCGCGTCAGGGGTGGGGGTTCGCCAGCCACAACCGAAGCAGCCAGGCTCGCCGGGGTCCGCCCTCAGAAGTTCGAAGGGACACTCTTCTCCGAGCGTGGCCCATGCCTTCACGATTGACGAGTGTCGGATGTAGCGCCGGCTCACGATGCAACCTCTTCGAGCGAGTCGACGTAGCGAGCCAGGTCGGAGGTACGGATCCGGCGGCTCGATCCGATCTTGACCGAGGGGATCTGCCCGGCGGCCATGAGTTCGTAGATCGTCGAGCGACCGATCCCGAGTGACTTCGCCGCCTCGGTCGGCGTGATGAGCAGTGCGTCCATGGGGTTCTCCTTCTCTCTGGACTCGTGTGGACAGATGAGGAGGGGGCCAGACGGCCATGGCTGCTCAGGCACTTGCGTGAGTCGTTTTACGCTGTACGATTGACGCATGTCTGGGAAGAGAGCGAACGGTGACGGATCACTTCGGAAGCGGAGCGACGGCCGGTGGGAAAGCAGGTTCTCCTACATCGACGCTGCCACGGGAGAGACGAAGCGAGTCACCTCGTACGGGAGGACTCAGGCCGAGGCTCGGGCGCGCATGGCTGAGAAGCGGAAGCGTGTCGACGAGGGGAAGCCCGCGACGGATTCCGCGGTCAAGCTGGGGGCCTTCGCGGACTCCTGGGTGCGCTCCACGCTGGCCGCGTCCGGCAGGAAGGACTCCACCAAGGCGACCTACTCCACGCTGGCGCGGGGGTACCTCATGAAGGGGAAGATCGCCGAGGTACCCCTGGCCCGCCTTCGGGCGCGGGACGTCGAGGAGCTGCTACTCGCGATGCGAGCGGACGGTAAGGCCCCCAGCACCGTGCGTCAGGCCTACACGGTGCTCCGGGCGGTGCTCGACGCCGCGGTCCGAGACGGCGCCGTAGCGAAGAATGTCGCCGCTCAGGTCGGTAGGCCGGGGGTGCCACGCGTCGAGGCGCGGGCGCTAAGCGCGGCGGAGCTAGCCCGTCTCTTGTCAGCGATCGAGGGCGGCCCGTTCGAGGATCTAGTCCGGTTCCTCGCGCTGACGGGGCTGCGTCGCGGGGAGGCCCTCGCGCTGCGATGGTCGGCGGTGGATCTGGATCGGCGGGTGGCCCACATCCGGGGCACCCTCGGCCAGGCCGGGCGCGAGCCCGTGGTGTCCGAGCCTAAGTCCGCGAGGTCACGGCGCACCGTGGCCCTGTCGCCAACTGCAATCCAGATACTCCGAGGAGTCGAGGAGAAGCAACGGAGTGCCCGGGAGCGCGCTTGCGATCGATGGGTCGAGCGCGACTTCGTCTTCACTACCGCGGTCGGCTCGCCGCTCGACCCGCGCAATGCCTTGCGTGCCGTGCAGTCCGGCGCGCAAGCGGCAGGCCTGGAAGGTGAAGTAGGTCTTCACACTCTCCGGCACACGGCCGCGTCGATGATGCTCGCGGCGGGCGTGCCGATCACGGAAGTCTCGGCCATGCTCGGGCACTCGTCTATCGCCATCACCGGTGATATCTACGGGCATGTCACGCATGCCGGGCAGCGCTCAGCGGCAGACGTGCTTGCAGCGGCTTTGACCCCAACGCTGACCCCAACGCGATAACGCGAACGGCTGTGGAGGCTGTCGGACGCTGGTGGACGGGAATCAGGATTACTTGGGTGCTGACCAGGTATTCCGCTCCCGTCCACAAGCGTTCGAGCAGACCCGCTCGGAAGGGCTTGGGATAGCTGGGGGATAAGGGGTTTACCCCCTCCAGCCAGCCCGAATAAGTGAATATCGAAGGCCACGGGATGTGGCGCAGCTTGGTAGCGCACCTGACTGGGGGTCAGGGGGTCGCAGGTTCAAATCCTGTCATCCCGACAGAAAAGCCCTGATGAGAAGCCATTTTCATCAGGGCTTTGTCGTTTCCGCAAGTCGTTTTCGTTGGTCCCCCTGTGGTCCCCCTCACGCTCCGGGAAGTGTCCTGCGGGTGCCGCGGCAGGGTCGCGCCGAGTTCGGCCTGTGGATAAGGGGACCAAAAGGGGACCAGACCACCTGTGAGAGCCATCTCGGGGCCTCAGATTCCGCGTGCCGGAGCGGTGCCCTGGCGGGCGTGGCGTCGTTGCCCGGCGGCGGAGAGGAACGCGCTGGCTTGCTCGGCAGCGGAGGCGAGGTGGCGATCGTCGGGGTGGAGGTAGCCGCGGGTGGTTTCCATCGATGCGTGCCCGAGGATCTCCTGGAGGACATGAAGGGGGACACCGGCGTCCGCCATCCAGGTCGCGCCGGTGTGGCGGAGGCCGTGGCGGGTGAGGTCGGGCAGTCCGAGCTTCGCGACGATCGCGTCCCAGTTCGTCGCGTCACGGACGGTCGCGGTGGTCAGTACACCGCCTTTGGGGCCGATGAGCAACTGGTCCTCGGGCGCTTTGCCTTCGGTGAGGCGTTCGAGCACAGGACGCAGCGGGTCGAGAATCGGCACCCGCCGTTCCTTGCGGCTCTTGGTGGGTTTGGTGATCAGCCCTCCCCGTCCTGGATAGACCTGCCGGGAGATGACGACGAGGTTCTTCTCGAAGCGCACGTCGCCGGCCTGCAGCCCGGACACTTCGGAGGAACGGGCGGCGAGGAGGGCTGCGAGCATGACGAAGTCGCTGTAGGACTGGTCGATCTTCGCGCAGGCTGAGGCGAGGCGGTTCAGGGTCTTCATGTCGGGGATGGCATGTGCGCGCGGGGAAGTCGGCTCGATGTTCTGGCCGGCGCGGAACGCGTTGCGGTTCAGGCTGCGTTTGGCGCGATTCTTCGCCGGGTTGATCGGGATGAGCCCGTCACGGACGGCCTCGTCGAGCACACGCACGAGCGGCGCGATGGAGTTCTTGATCGTGGACGCGCCGTAGCGGGTCTCCCACGCGTCGATGGTGCGGTCGATGATCCCGGCGGTGATCTGCGTCACCGGGAGGTGTCCGAGCGCGGGCAGCACCCGCAGCTTCAGCCCGTACTCGTAGGTTTCGCCGGTCGAGGTCGGGTCTAGCCCGCGCGCCCACCGGCCGCTGAGCGCGGTGACGAACTCGATCAGCGTCATCGACACGTCCATGCCTTTGGCGGAGGAGTGCCTTAGCGAGTCGAAGAATGTGTGCGCGGCGGTCTCGTCGGCAACGATCTCGGAGCGGATGATTCGGCGTTTGCTGACGGGGTCTGTCCAGCGGGCGCGGGCTCGGATGCCGTAGGAGCGGCGTTCCATGTCGGTGGAGATCTTCACTCCGACCGGCGGGACGGGCTTCGGGGGTGCGGACGGGAGTGGTTCAGCCTTCCGCGGCATGGTCGTGCTCCAGTCCCGCGAGCCATGCGTCGACCGCTTCGATCCGGTACCGGGCGATCCCGCCCAGTCGCAGGAACGGCGGCCCGTGCCCGGCCGACCGCCACCGCGACAGCGTCGACTCGGACACCTTGAGGTACGCGGCGACCTCCCGACTGTCCATCAGCGGTGACACCGAGACCCCGCCGGACGGGTCGGTCATGGCAGTTCACCGGTCGCAGGGTCTAGGTTCGCGTAGAACTCGTCCTCGGCCTGGCGGCGGGCGGTGACGTCGTCGAGCACGAACCGGACGAAGTCCTCGTCACGGTTCGCGATCGGCTGATCCTCGACGGACGGGGCGGGGTCTTCGCCGGGCCAGGAGGTCTGCCGGGTGGGGCGGTCACGGTCCAGACGGGTGCCACACGCGGCGGTCCAGTCGCGCAGGCGTTGCCGGGCGTCGGCGAAGTCGCGGTGCCAGCCCAGCGGCGCGGACCCGTTCTGTTCGGGGTCGTATGCGCACAGCCAGTGCAGGTGCAGGGCGGACAGCTCCCAGACCAGCTCGGGGTGCCGGTGCCACAGCGGCGGGATCACGGAGGCGGGCAGCCCGTAGGTGCGGCGCAACCAGTCGATCCACCGGTTGAGCTCGAGCCACTCGGCCTCGGCTTCCTCGGCGGTGAGGAGGTTCCAGTTGATCGGGTGCGGCGGCTCCGGGATCAGCGGTCCCTCGAACGACTCCGGGTTGGCGTCGAAGTCGGGCTCGGTCGTGGGGAAGGGGTTCTCGGCCATCTCGGTCCGCCCGTCTCACATGGCCCGCGCTGCAGCGGCAGTCGGCGCTGCGCGCGGCCCGGTGAACTCCGACGGGATCTCACGGGACTGCGATGCCCGTCGTGGCGTGCTGCCTTCTGCAGTGCGTTCGTTGTCGCTCGGGCGCCGGCCGATCTTGAAGATCTCGAACTCCTCGCCCTCGACCTGTGCGCCGTCCTTCTCGTAGCTGACGGTGCGGATGCGGCCCTCTGCGACGAAGTCATCGCCCCGGCTCAGCAGCGCAGCTTCTTCGGCGGCGGTCCCGAGAGCCACGACCGGCATGTACTGGGTCGGCAGCTTCGTGAACGACCCGTCGGCTTCCCGCTGA
Source organism: Herbiconiux moechotypicola (assembly GCF_024979255.1). Taxonomy (GTDB): domain Bacteria; phylum Actinomycetota; class Actinomycetes; order Actinomycetales; family Microbacteriaceae; genus Herbiconiux; species Herbiconiux moechotypicola. The sequence goes on along the minus strand of NZ_JANLCN010000003.1, from coordinate 347,789 downwards.
GCCTGGCGTTGCCCGGCCCGGGCGTAGAACCGGGGCGTGTCGTCCCGGGTGGGCTCGATGCTCGGGTCGGTCGCGATGTATCCCGAGAACGACTGATAGGTACGGATACTCATCGGGGCTCCTCCTGCTCTCACGGCGACACGGTGACTGGGTCGCTTCCTCAGTCAGGTGCGCCCGTGCTCCCCATCGGGGGACGCCGCAGCATCGCCTCGATGTCGGCGCGGTCTGCGCGCAGGTGTTTTGCGTCGGGTCGGGTGGTCCAGGTGCGCATGCGGGTGACGATGGGTGGCGAGGAGCGTAGGAGTACGAGTGCGGTGCCGAATGGGAGGGTGCGGATGGTGTCGGGCGGCATGATCGGGACGCGGCGGATGGAGCGCTGCGCGGAGCGGGTGCCGTGGTCGCCGATGGTGGTGGAGTCTGTGATCTCGTCTCGTTCTCCGATGAGGGTAGTGAGGTCGTGGAGGTCGCGGCTGTTGGAAGCTCCGCCGAGGACGATCTTGACGATCGAGGCGTCCCAGATCGCGGAGGCGGCGTTCTCCGACCATTTCTCGCGTGCTTGGGCGAGGGATTGCAGCACGGGCATGGTGGTGATGCCGGTGCCGCCGCCTTCGGCCATCAACGTCGGCAGTGAGGGCAGTGGCGCGAGGTTGCCGACTTCGTCGAGGGCGAGGAGCACGGGTGGGTCCAGGCGTGCACCGGGACTGCGGGCGGCGAGGCGCCGGGCTGCTTCAACGAGGTCTTCCACGAACGCGGCTACCAGGGAGGCGGAGTTGTTCGCTCCGGCTCCGGTGGCGAGGAGGTAGAGGGTTCCTTTCGCATGGAGGAACGCTTCCGGGTCGAAGTCCTCACCCTCACCGGGGGTCACGGCGTCGAGGACGCGCGGGTCTGCGAGGGCGGCTAGGGCGAGGGACACGCCCTGCCAGATGGAGTCACGGGTTCTCGGATCGGATTCGATCATCGCCTGGAGCGAGTCGGACCATCCGGTCGCGGCACCAGGATGGGTGGTGAGGATCGCGACGGCGTCGGCGGCGGCAGATGGGTCGAGGGTCCACCGGAACAGCTCGGCGGGTGGCCGGTGGTCGAGGGCTGCGGCGTGGAGGAGGGCTTGGAGTGCGGTGCGGGTCTTGCCTTCCCAGAACCCACCCCCTTCGACACCACCTGCGGAGAGGCCGGTGCCGGCGGCGAGACCGGTGGCGCGGATCATCGCGGTCAGCGGGTCCTCGCACCCGCGGATCGGCGACCAGCGGAGCCCGGCGGGGATGCCGTCGGCGAGGTGCTGCGGGTCGAACACAGCCACCGGCCCGATGCGCCCCCGGGCATGAAGGGTGGCGGTGAGGTTGTCGGGCCTGGTGCTGGTGGTGATGACTGCGCCGGGCGCGTCGAGGATCGTGTTGATGACGATGTGCGCGCCCTTCCCCGACCGGGGCGGCCCGATCAGCAGGATGCTGTCTTCGACCGACGCCCACACCTCACGCCCGCGGGAGGTGCCGATCCGGTAGCCGACATCCCCGGGCCCGGGCCCGGGCGAGGACAGGGAGGGGCGCAGGTGCCGTGCGCGGCGCAGCAGCGCTGCGGTGGAGGCATGCCGTGCAACATCGGCCCGGGTGGCGATCCCGGCGATCCGGTACGGATCCATGTTCGTCTGCCGGGTGTGGTCGCGAAGTGCCCGCCACACCCACCATCCCGCCGTTCCGGCTCCGACGAGGAGCAGTCCCGCAGTGATCCAGTAGACGACGGGGTGCAGGCCGGGTGCGTGGAGCGCGGTTGCCGGGTCTGCGGGGGTCAGCAGCACGCCCAGCCCAGTCTCGATGCCGCCGGTGGGCTGCGGGATGCCGGCGACCCAAGCGGCGGCAGATCCCGCTGCCCGCAGGATGCAGGCGAGGATCGCCGCGCTGATCAGGACGCCGATTCCGAGGTTCGACAGTTCGTCTCCGAGCGATCCGGAGGGCCGTGGGGTGCTCATTCCGGGTGCCCGATCGTGAGGGTCCCGGAGACCCTGCCCAGCAGGATCACCTCCCTCGTCGGGCTTGCGGCCAGCTGCGTTCTGGTGAGGAGGCCTCGAGCGGTGCCGTCCGGGGCGGCGTCGGAGTGACCGATTACGACAGCGACGGCGATGTCCTCGCCGGGCACGAACCCTGACTCGACCAACCCGACCAGAACGCCTGCGGCAGGAACCGGTGGCGGGTCGGCGGCGGGTTCTGGATCGGGCGTCTGCGCTGGAAGCAGGGTGCGGGTTCGTGCGGGGGTGATGATGTCGGTGAACACGGTGCCGTCGGCCTCGCGGACCTCTACTCGCAGCGGGGTTCGGTGCCGGGCCGTCAGCTGGTCGAGGATCATCGCGAACGAGTCCCGCCGCCACGGCGGTGCGAACGCGGCCGGGAGATACGGGACGCCGTCGACGACTGCGTTCATCGTGTCGTCATCGGCGACGGTCATGATCACCAGCGGCAGCACCACGGGAACCTCCACCTGCTCAGGGACGCCGATGTTTCGCCGGTAACGGGGCCGCGGCATCAGGCGGACTCCCGTGGTTCTGGGCTTGGGTGGGTGAGGGGCAGCGGAGTGGTCATGACCGGCAGGTGCGCCGCTGGCTCCTTAGAGCGTCTGCGCCGGCGGCCTGACAGAGATTGCCGGGCGCAGGGTCGCGGCAGATGGCGTGGCCGGTTCGCTGAGGTTGGTGATGTCTGTGGTGCTGGTGATGACGGTGGCGATCCGTTCGTGCAGCAGCCGGTGGCAGCCAGCGGATGCCGCACTGGTGATCGGGCCGGGGACGGCTCCCACGGGCCGGCCGAGCGCGTGGGCGTGGGCGGCAGTGTTCAGCGAACCGGACCGGTATCCGGCTTCCACGACGACGGTCGAGGCGGAGATCGCCGCCAGCAGCCGGTTTCGTTGCAGGAACCTCCACCTGGTCGGCGCTGCCCCGGGTGGCAGTTCGGAGGCGACGACGCCGGACTCCGCGACCCTGCTGAGCAACTCCTGGTGCCCGGCGGGGTAGTAGCGGTCCAACCCTCCCGCGAGGATCGCGATCGTGGCGCCGGGGCGGGTGGCGAGCGCGGCACGGTGCGCGGCCCCGTCGATCCCGTATGCCCCGCCGGAGACGACCACTCGGGGGAGTTCAGCGAGGTCACGGGCGAGTTCGGTGGCGACGTGCTCGCCATACCCGGTGGCAGCGCGTGCGCCGACGATCGTGACCCGGCTTCCGAGCGAACTGGACAGTACCCCGATGTCGCCCTTGGCCCATAGCGCGACCGGCGCGAGGACGCCAAGATCGGACAGCCCTTCCGGCCATCCGGCAGCGTCAGGGGTGATGATCCGCAGCCCGAGCCGGTCACTGTGCTCCCGCACTCGGTCGACGCTGGCCGCCGTCAGGCGCGAGGCCAGTCGTCCCCGCCAGAGCCCGCCCTCGACCGGGTCGACGACCGCGGGCAGCGGCGTTTCAGATGTGATCAGCCGCAGCGTCTCGGCCGCGCCGACAGCGGCGAGAAGGGTCCCGGTGACGCGGTCGCCGGGTTCGGAGACGACCGCCAGAGCCACGCGCGCATCATCGTTGTCGGTCATCATGTCCTCCTGCCGGGGTGCTCACCGAACAGGTGCGCCCGCCGCCTCCGACCGGGCACAGGGCGGAAGGGCGCGAACCGGCCGGGGTTCGCGCCCTTCCTGGGGAAGCTGACCGTGGTGTTGGGGGTGCCGCCGGTCAGCGGTTCATGGAGTCCATGAGGTTCTGGAAGTCCTGGTCCTCCTCTCGGACGTATCCGGTGCGTTCCCGGTGGATCGCCAGGCGCCGCCCGCACCAGAGGGTGAGCAGGCCGGCGAGGGTGAAGACCCCGGCACCGATCCCGACGGGCAGCATCCAGTCCCCGCCACCGGTCAGAGCCAGCCCCGGTGGCAGATCAGGAGTGTCCGGCGGGACGACCACCGGCGTCACCATGGTGGTCTCGTTCGGTGCCCCGCACAGGCCACGGTGGATCACCTCGCCGTCCCGGTTGTGCAGCGTCTCTATCCAGTAGTAGGTACCGGCCTGCTCGAACACGACCTCGTCGGAGGCGTACTCGCCGGGACCGTCAACAGGCACGGTCTCCGAGGTGAACACCAGCTCCTCGGGGGTGCAGGTAGCAGTGTCGTCGTCCTGCCGGTACGCCTCGAACACCAGCGTCACGCCCTCGGGCACGGTGCCGGTGACCTTGGCGGTGTCGTGCGCGGGTTCGCCCAGGGTGACCTCCGCGACGGCCATCGTGGTCACGGTCAGCCCCTCGGGCTGCTCGGTGACGACGGTCGTCTCGCCCGGGGCGCCGCAGGTTCCCTCCACGAGCACGTCGCCGTCGGCGTCGTACAGGGTCTCGATCCAGTAGACGTTCCCCGGCTCGTCGACGCTCCTGGTGGGCGAGGTGTAGACGCCGGCCCGGGTGACCGGGATCGGCGCGGACTCGTAGAACGCTATCTCGCACATCGGGGTCTGGTCGGCGGGCTGAGGGCCGTAGGCGCGGAACACGAGCGAGGCGCCGTCGGGGATGCTGCCCTGCACGAGCGCAGTGTCCCCGAACGGCTCGCCGACGAGTGCGGCCGGGGTGGCCTGGGTGATGACCGTGACCGGCAGCTCGACCTCCGGCGTCGGTGGGACGTAGAAGCGTTCCAGCACGTCCGCCGGGGACGACTGGTAGGGCTGTACGCGGTCATCGCCCTCGAAGGTGGTGACCAGGACGTAGTAGCCGGGCTCGGTCGGGGTGATCTGGTCGGCGTCGGTGTACCCGAGACGGTAGACCCCGTTGCGGGCGGGCGTCGTGATGCTCGTGAGCATGGGCGCGTCGGTCAGGTCGAGGTCGTCGGTGAGCACCGCGTCCGTGCTGAACGGGCCGTAGATGGTGTGGACGAGCTGATCCACGTCGGCCTGCCAGTAGCCGTCGCCGGTGAAGTCGCCGTGGTTCGCGGGGAACCCGGTGACGGTCACGGTGTCGAACGCGCGCCCGCCGGGGTGGACGTTGTATTCGCGCATCAGCGAGGTCGTCGTGATCGGCCACCGCACGGAGGTCGTCTCGACCGGGATGCCGTAGTCATCGGTCCAGTCGGTGGCGAGGTAGTCGCGTACCCACTCCGGCTGCGTGCTCTTTCGCACTTCCCAGACCCAGGTCACGAACCCGCCTTGTGGTGCGACAACCGCAGGCGACGTGTAGACGCCGGGGCCGGTCGCGGTGACCGTCACGGTGCCCAGCGGCACCGCGCCGGCGGGCACGGTGCCGTCGCGGGCCGGGGGCAGGGTGCCGGGCACCTGATAGGCGGTGCCCTCAAGCACGACGGGGATGAACGCCCCGTCGTGCTTGAGCCATGCCCCGTTGGAGCTGGACACGGTGATCGTGTCAGTCAGCGCGTCGCCGGGCACGGCAAGGTGCTGGTCGGCTTCGGAGACCGCGCGCGGCTGGAACGGGACCACCGAGGTCTCCGCAACCTTCCCGAACCTGTCGGTGAACGAGTCCGTCAGATACTTGCCCGTCTCGCCCTGCGCCGTCTTGTCGATCGCCCAAACCCAGGTGTAGAACCCGGACTCGGGGGCGGTGATCGTGCCCGGCGAGGTGTAGGAGCCCGGCCTGGTAAGCACGACCTCCTCGGCGCCGGCGATCGGGGTGCCGACCGGCGGGGTGTCGGATTCGGCGGGTTGCTCATCGAACGGCCCATAGAGGGTGCCGGTCGCGGTCACCTCGACTGGCTGACCTCCCACTCTGATCCAGGTGCCCTTGGTCACCGTGACCGCCAGCTCGTCCACGAACGCCTCACCCTCAGTGACGTAGCGGGCGGCAACCTGGGTGCCGATCTGCGGCTGAAAGTCCAGGTCGATCACCGGCGTCTGCTCGGTCGCGGACAGGCCCGTGGAGGAACCGGCAACCGCCGCGATGAGCCTTTGCGCGCCCGGCGTCGTATAGAGGTCCACCTGAGCGCCGTACCCGGCGGCGGCAACGCTCATCGACGCCTCGATCCGATACGAGGGCGCACCGTCCGCCGGGGTGCCGGTGATGCCGTACTGCCCGGCACTGACCGTGCGGGAGGAACCGCCGCCGGCGAACACCGCATCGGTGAGCGTCGCGGTGCCCTGCAACGACGCGGGGTGCGCGGCGACGGTCAGCGTCCCGGCGTACTGATCCGACATCGACAGGCCCAGGGTCAGCGACGGGTCGGTGACCGCGTTCACGCTGGCCTCCTGGCGCATCACCGCGAGGTTGCCCAGGATCGTGCCCCGAACCCCGAACGGGGCGCGGGCGACGTAGTAGTCATCGCCCGACATGCCGTGGCTGTTATAGACGCCGGGATCAGCGACCGACCACACATACAGTGCGACCGCCGCCGTGATATTCGGATCGCCCGACTGCCCCCACCGATCCAGGACGTAGTTCAGCTCCGCGAGCTGCTGCCGCGAAAGCGAGTCCAGCGAGCCCACGGTCTGCGGCCCCGAGGTCTGGCCGAACGGGGCATCGGCGCCGAGGTCGATGCAGTACGCCTGCCGGCCGTCGATGTCGGTGCTGTAGGCGCCGAGGAACCCCAGCCCCTCGTCGTAGCCGACGCCATGGCTGCCGGCGTGCGCCGAGGAGGTGCCGAGGACGACCGAGCCGGCGGCGACGAGGAGGACGACCAGCAGCGAGGCCATGCGGCGCCACAGGCCACCCGGCGGGTGCTTCCGGTTCGCGGGCGGGGATAGGGGCGATGCAGACATGTGCTGTCCTCCTGGCTCGGTGAACGGACGACGAGAGAGCCGTCCAGCCAGCAGGTGCACCCGGCCTTACCCGCCGGAGCGAGTGCGAAGCGGGCAGGGGTTCAGGTTTCGTGAACCTGTGGGGCTTGTGTCCCAACTGCCGTGAGTTCGTTACCGACGCGAGTCGCGCGTTGTTCCGTGCTCTCTAGGTGCGCCGTGTATGGCGGCGCTTGTCGGTCAGCGTGATGGAATGTCGAGATTCCCGAAGGTTTCGCAGGAGTCCTGATGGGTGTGCAGGATTCATGAACTCACGGGTTCATGTCGAGCTGACTCAGTCGCGCTCGCATGTAAGGCGTCATGTGTTGGTGCGGGCGACGACGCTCGATCAGCACGGTATCTCGCCAAGCGCCAGCCAGCGGCCCGTAACCCATCAGCGCGATACGTTCGCGGATGCCCACGGTGCGGAACCCGTAGCGCTCGTGCAGGCGGAGACTCGCCGTGTTCTCCGGGAAGATCGACGACTGGATGGTCCAGATGCCCGCGGTGTCCGCGGCAGCGATGAACGCTTCCAGAAGGGCGCCCCCGGCGCCTTGACCACGTGCGGCGTCGGCGATGTAGATCGAGTGCTCGACCATCCCACGGTACACCGGCCGCGATGACACGGCGCTGGCTGCCGCCCACCCCACGACGACGCCGTCGGTGTCAGTGGCGACGAGGCGCGGACCGGGGAGCTTGCTCTTGTCGAAGCCATCCCAGGCGGGCGGTTCTGCCTCGAAGGTGGCGTGCCCGGTGGTGATGCCTTCGCGGTAGATGTGCTCGACGGCGGGCCAGTCCGCAGGCGTCATCGGACGGATGACGACGCGGATCATTCGGGCAGGAGGGTCCGGGCGGCGTTCTCGAGCGCGCCGTCGACGACGCGGAAGTAGGCCCACTTGCCGCGCTGCTCGCGGGTGGCGAGGCCAGCGTCGACGAGCTGCTTCATGTGGTGCGAGACGGTCGGCTGGGACAGGCCCACGGGGTCGGTGAGGTCGCAGATGCACATCTCGCCGGTCTCGCTGCCGCCGATCAGGGAGAGGAGCTTGACCCGGGTGGGGTCGCCGAGGGCCTTGAAGACGCGGGCGATCCGCTCCGCCTGCTCAGAGTCGAGCACGCCGCCGGCGACCGTGCCGCAACAGGCGGCGTCGCCTCGGGCGAGAAGCGGGAGTGCGATGGTCACGGTTCCCATCCTGCCAGTCGCATTGACATCTGTCGATGTATCGAGGATTCTCGATGTATTGAGGTTAGTCGATGTGAGGAGTGGATGGTGGGTCTTCCTGTCGTGGTGATCGGCGCAGGGCCGCAGGGGCTGGCAGCGGCAGCGCGTCTGCTGGAGCGGGGCCTCACGCCGCTGGTGCTGGAGCAGGGGGCGGGTCCTGCGGCGGCGGTGTCGGAGTGGGGGCATGTGCGGCTGTTCTCCGAGTGGCCCGAGCTCGTCGACCCCGCCGCGGCTCGGCTACTGGAGCCCTCCGGGTGGCAGCGACCCGAGCGGGGGTATCCGACCGGCGGCGCCTGGATCACCGGATACCTCGCGCCTCTCGCGCAGGTTCTTGGAGATCGCGTCCGTTACGGCGCGAAGGTCACCGGCGTCGGCCGCAAGGGACGCGACTTGCTGGTGGATGCCGGGCGTGCCGAGCAGCCGTTCGTCGTTCACGTCGAGGAGGCGGATGGCACGCAGTCGCGGATCGAGGCGCAGGCGGTCATCGATGCCTCGGGCACCTGGACCACACCGAACCCGGCTGGCGCCGACGGGTTGCCTGCGCTCGGCGAGGGGGCTGCGGCCGGGCTCCTGACGTACCGGATTCCGTCGTTCGCCGACGCCGAGCTGTATGCGGGGCGGCACACGGTTGTGGTCGGCAATGGGCACTCCGCAGCGACCGCGATCACCGAGCTGGCCCGGATCGCCCGTCAGCATCCCGACACTCGGATCGCCTGGGTGCTGCGGCGCGGGACGATTGGCGGCACGTTCGGCGGCGGGGAGGCTGACGAGCTTCCCGAGCGCGGCGCACTCGGCCAGCGCGCCCGCGCCGCGGTCGAGCAGGGTCTTGTGAGCATGGTGACCGGGTTCCGGATCGAGCGGATCGACACCGCGGAGCAGGGAGCGGTCCTGGTCGCCGAGGACGGCCGGACGCTCGAGCCCGCCGATCGGGTCGTGGTGCTCACCGGGTTCCGACCGAATCTGTCGATCCTGTCCGAGGTGCGGCTGGAGCTGGATGCCCGGCTGCAGGCGCCGGCGCGGATCGCCGCCGACATCGACCCCAACATCCACTCCTGCGGGTCGGTGCGCGCCACTGGAGCCGCCGACCTGGCCCAGCCGGAGCCGGGCCTGTTTATCGTGGGGGCGAAGTCCTACGGCCGCGCCCCGACTTTCCTCGCCCTGACCGGCTACGAGCAGGTCCGCAGCGTGGTCGCCGAACTTGCCGGAGACCACGAGGCTGCACAACGGGTCGAGCTGGCGTTGCCGGACACGGGCGTGTGCGGCGGGGCCGGCCTGTTCGATGACCCGACCGGGGCCAAGGGCGGTGCCTGCTGCGCATCAGGAGTGCTGCAGGTGATCCAGCTCGGCCGCGCCCCCGCGGGTACTGCGGTCTAGGTTCTCGCGGGGACGCCGAGCTCGGCGAGCAGGTTCAGGACGCGAGCCTCGATCTCGTCGCGCACCGGCCGGACGCCTTCGGGGGTCCATCCGGCGGGGTCGGGGAGGGACCATTCCTCGTAGCGTTTGCCGGGGAACACCGGGCAGGCGTCGCCGCAGCCCATCGTGATCACCACGTCCGCGGCCCGCACGACCTCGTCGGTCCACGGCTTCGGGTACTCGTCGGCGATGTCGATGCCGCGCTCGGCCATCACCTCGACGGCGACCGGGCTGACCTCGTGGCCGGGTTCGGAGCCGCCCGACCAGCCGACCGCGTGCTCGCCCGCATGGTGCTGAAAGAACCCGAGGGCCATCTGCGATCGGCCGGCGTTGTGGACGCATAGGAACAGCACCGTCGGCTTCCCGTCGACGTGGAGGCCGTCGACCTTGGCGAGGGCGTGCAGGCGTTGCCTGGCGAACTTCTCGGTCAGCAGCGGCAGATAGTTCGGCACGGTCGCTCGGGCGGCGAGGTCGGCGTAGGAGGTGTGCAGGAAGCGGTCGATCGTCTCCCGTCCGAACGTGCCGTCGAACTCCCGGGTCAGCCGCTCCGCGCCGGAGGCGAGGGCGGCCTCCTGGTCGATGGTGATCGTGGCATGCGGTTCCTGGTGCGACATCGTAGTCATCCCTTCGTTGTGGTCAGCCGCGGGGCGAGGTTGTGGATACGGGCGGCGATGTCCTCGAAGGCGGCATCGAACGCGGCATCCGATCCGTCACGCACCGGGTCGGGCACCGACCAATGCACCCGGCCCGCGCCGTCGAGTTCCTCGTGGGCGGTGTCGCAGACGGTGACCACGAAGTCGTCCGCTTCGACCACGTCTTCCAGCGCCTGCGGGCGGGGAGCGCGGAGGGTGAGGCCGTGCCGGTTCGCGGCGGCGATCGCGCCGGGCTCGATCGCGTCCGCCGGGTGCGTGCCCGCCGAGGCCACCGGGACGTCGCTGGCGTCGTGCCAGAGCGCGGCGGCGAGTTGCGAGCGTGCGGAGTTGCCGGTGCAGACGAACACCACCCGCCGCACGCCGAGGGCCGGCGACGGGGTCAGCCCCGCGAAGGCATCGGGAGCGAGGTGCAGGTAGGTGCGGCGCCGATCTGCTTCCGACCGGGTGCGCAGCAGCAGCCCTGCCTGTTCGAGCTGGTTCAGGTGGTGCGCGAGCAGGCTTGAGGAGACCCCGAGCTCGGCTTGCAGCTCGACCGGGGCGACATCGCCCAGCGTGAGCAGGTCCATGATCCGCAGCCGCGCCGGATCGGCGAGGGCCGCGTACCGCGCCACCCGCCCCGCCAGGTCAGTTCGCTCAATGTTCATTACCTCAATAGTGACTGAGCAATGTATCGTCGTCAAGGTGATCCGCACATGAGCACGACATTCGTCCCGGTCCCGTTGTGGCGGCGCGCGGTCGCGGAGTTCCTCGGCGCCGGTCTGCTGGTGACCGTCGTGGTCGGCTCCGGCATCGCCGCGCAGCGCCTCTCGCCGGCAGATGTCGGGTTGCAGCTACTGGAGAACTCGCTGGCGACGGCGCTCGGGCTGACGGTGCTCATCGTGATCTTCCAGCCCGTCAGCGGCGCGCATCTCAACCCCGTCGTCACCCTCGCCGACCGCCTCCTCGGCACCCGCCACGCTCCGGCAGAGATCGTGGTCTACCTCGCCGCGCAGCTCGCCGGCGGGATCGGCGGCGCAGTCCTGGCGAACCTGATGTTCCAGACGCCCACCGTCCTGGCTACGACCGACCGGCTCTCGGCCGGGAATCTGCTCGGCGAGGTCGTCGCCACCGCCGGGTTGGTGGTGCTGATCTTCGCCCTGGCCCGCACCGGCCGCAGCGCCGTGGTCGCTCCCGCGGTCGGTGCCTACATCGGCGCCGCCTATTGGTTCACGTCGTCCACATCGTTCGCCAACCTCGCCGTGACCATCGGCCGGATCTTCACCGACACCTTCGCCGGCATCGCCCCGACGTCCGCGCTGTGGTTCCTCGCCGCTCAACTCGTCGGCGCCGCTGTGGGCGTCGGGCTGGTCCTCTTGCTGTTCCCGAACCGAAAGGCCCAGCCATGACCCACCTGATTGCCATCGGCGGCTCCGACGCCGGCATCTCTGCAGCGCTTCGCGCCCGCGAACTCGACCCCAGCACCGACGTGACGGTGGTGGTGGCGGACGAGTATCCGAACTTCTCCATCTGCGGCATCCCGTACTACTTCACCGGCGAGGTCGCCCCGTGGCAGTCGCTCGCGCACCGCACCAGCGCCGATCTGGAGGCCACCGGCATGCGACTGCGGCTGAACACCTTCGCCACCGGCATCGACGTCGCAGGTCGCCGGCTCACCGTCCGCACCCCCGACGGCGCCTTCGAGGATCTGGCCTACGACGAGCTGATCGTCGGCACCGGCGCACTCCCGTCCCACGCCGGCATCGCCGGCCTCGAAGCCCTGTCCCCGGAGGACGGGGCGCATGTCATCCACTCGATGGGCGACACGTTCGCCCTCGACCACGACCTCACCACCCGGCAGCCGCAGTCGGCGATCATCGTCGGCGCCGGCTACGTCGGCCTGGAGATGGCCGAAGCCTTCATCACCCGAGGCATGACCGTCACCCAGCTTCAGCGCGGTCCCGAAGTGCTCTCCACCCTCGACCCCGAACTCGGCGCCCTCGTCCACGACGAACTCACCACCCACGGCGTCGAGGTCGTCACGAACACGACCGTCACCGGGATCGAGAAGACCCCCGCCGGGCTCACCGTCAACGGCAGCCGCGACGGGCAGCCGTTCGAGCAGACCGCGGACCTCGTGCTCGTCGTCGTCGGGGTGCGCCCGAACACCGAGCTGCTCGAGCAGGCCGGCGCGTCCCTCGGCGCGGGCCGCGCGGTCGTGGTCGACGAGCACATGCGAACCGGGCTCCCGCACGTCTGGGCCGCCGGCGACGGCATCGTCACCCACCACCGCCTCCTCGGGGTCACCTACCTGCCGCTGGGCACCACGAGCCACAAGCAGGGCCGCATCGCCGGGGAGAACGCCCTCGGCAGCGACCGGGCCTTCGCCGGCTCCGTCGGCACCCAGGTCGTCAAGGTCTTCGACCTCGTCGCCGCCCGCACCGGCCTGCGCGACCACGAGGCGATCACCGCCGGCTTCACGCCCGCAACAGTCGCTGCCGCCGCGGATGACCACAAGCGGTACTACCCGGGCGCCCACCCGATCCACTTCCGCATCACCGGCGACACCAGCGACGGGCGACTGCTCGGCGCACAACTGGTCGGCAGGCGCGGCACCGAGGTCGCAAAACGCGTGGACACCTACGCCACCGCCCTCTACGCCGGACTCACCATCGAGCAGTTCGACGACCTCGACCTCTCCTACACCCCACCCCTCGGCTCCCCGTGGGACGCCGTCCAGGTCGCGGCGCAAGCGTGGTCGGCCGCGAACGCGAAAGTGCTGGTCTAGGAGCCGACGTTGAGCGCGGAAAGCTGCTCCGGCGTCCCGGTGACGACGAGCCGAAGGTCGGCGTGTGACTCGTCGATGCTCCAGTCCACGAAGGCGCAGCATGTGCTCTCGGTCGCGACCAGCTCCCGCAACCGTCGAGTGGAGTCATCCACCTTCGCGTAATGGATAGTCAGACGGCTGTCCGTGCGCTCGGTCTCCAGCGCGTAGTGCTCGTCGAACGCCTGCCACTTCTCTAGCTGTGCCTTACCCGCCGCGGGGGTGAGGGTGCAGGCGATCGGCAGGCTGTTGAGCGGGCCGATGTGGGTCATGGGGCGACCTCCTCATGGTTGTCGTGGTCGAGGTCTTCGAGGACCTCGAACGGGGATTCGATGTCGCCGTGCCATGCCTCGATGCCCTCCCGGATCGCGAGCACCGCGACGACGAGGGCGGCGATCGAGTCGGCCCAGGCCCAGCCGAACAGGCTGTTGAGGACGAGGCCGATGAGGACGGTGCCGGAGAGGTAGATGCACAGCAGCAGCTGCTTCGCGTCGGCCCGCACGCTCCTGGAGCCCAGCTCGCGGCCGGTTCGGAACTCGAACCACGCCAGCGCGGGCATCACGATCAGACTCGCCACGGCGATGCCGATGCCGACGGGGCTGTGCTCGGGCTCTCGCAGGCCGGTGAGGGCGAGGATCGCGTCGACGGTGACGTAGGCGGCCAGGGCGAAGAACGCGATCCCGATGACCCGGACCGTGGCCTTCTCCCACCGCTCGGGGTCTTTGCGGGTGAACTGCCAGGCGATCGCCGCGGCGGAGGCGACCTCGATCACCGAGTCCAGCCCGAAGCCGATCAGCGCGGCCGAGGACGCGACCGCGCCGGCGGAGAGCGCGATGATCGCCTCGATGACGTTCCAGGTGATCGTGAAGAAGACAATGAACCTCACCCGGCGGTGCAGCCGAGCGCGACGCTCGTCGGTCAGCGACGGCACGCTCATCCGGCCGTGGCCTCGGTGTCGCAGCAGCCGGGGACGGTGCAGGCCGGGTCCAGGCATGGCGCGCTCTCGTCGACAGCGAGCGTCACATCCACCAGGGCAACGAGCGCGGCCGTCAGGTGCGGGTCGGCGATCTCGTACCGGGTCTGCCGGCCCTCCGGCTCGGCGACCACGATCCCGCAGCCTCGCAGACACGAAAGGTGATTGGAGACGTTCGTGCGGGTCAGGTCCAGGTTGCGGGCGAGCTTCGCCGGATACCCCGGCGCATCGAGCAGCGACAGGAGGATGCGGGAGCGGGTCGGGTCGGCCATCGCCCGGCCCAGCCGGTTCATCACGTCCACCCGCGAAACAAGAGTCAGCATCCACTGACCATACAGCGACCAATGACCAATCGGAAGACTGGGAGGATGAGAACCATGCGGACAGGCGCGGAGTGGATGGAGCGGCATCAGGTGCCGCTCTACCTCGCCGCGCTCGTCGTCGGCGCCGCGGTCGGCCTGCTGATCCCTGCGGTCGCGCACCCGGCCGAGCTGGCGATCAACCCCGTGCTCGGACTGCTGCTCTACGCCACCTTCCTCGGGGTCCCGTTCGCGAAGATCGGGCAAGCATTCCGCGACTGGCGCTTCCTCACCACGATCCTCGTCGTCAACTTCGTCCTCGTACCCGTCGTGGTGTTCCTGCTGTCACGGATCGTCGCCCCCGACCAGGTGTTGCTGGTCGGGGTGCTGTTCGTGCTGCTGACTCCGTGCGTGGACTATGTGATCGTGTTCACCGGGATCGCCGGCGGCGCGAAGGAGCGGCTGCTGGCCGCCGCGCCGCTGCTGATGCTCGCGCAAATGCTCCTGCTGCCGCTCTACCTGTGGCTGTTCGTCGGCGCGGAGTTCGTGGCCGCGGTGGACCTTGCCCCGTTCGTCGAGGCGTTCCTGCTGCTCATCGCCCTCCCGCTCGTCGCAGCCGGGCTCACCCAGCTCGCCGCCGCCCGCACCCGCTGGGGCGCGGTCATCCAGGAGGTCGTGCTCGGGGCAATGGTGCCGCTGATGATGCTCACCCTCGCGATCGTCGTCGCCTCGCAGATCGCCGGCGTCGGACAGCAACTCGGCGCGCTGCTGCTCGCCATCCCCGTCTACGTCCTGTTCGCCGCGGTCATGGTCCCCATCGGCGCGGTCGCCGGGAAGATCGCCCGGCTCGACGTGCCGGCGCGCAGGGCCATCGTGTTCAGCGGCGCGACCCGCAACTCCCTCGTCGTGCTCCCGCTCGTCCTCGCCCTACCCGCCGCCTTCGACCTCGCCCCGCTCGTGGTCGTCACGCAGACCCTCGTCGAGCTCATCGTCATGGTCATCTTCGTCCGCCTCATCCCGCGGCTCCTCCCAGCCCGAGATGGCGCCCCGGCCGCGAACTCACGCCCAGAGATACCCTGAATCGACCCATCGACTCGTAAGTTCCCGCCTCAACCGGCTTCAGGAATCGTGAACTTACGGGGTTTTCCCGTTCATGCGTCCGGTGGTGTCGAAGGCGGCGAGCTCGGCGGGGTGGAGCTGGTGCTGGACCACGAAGGAGCGGTCCTTGATGCGCCAGAGCCCTTGCCCGGTGCCGAGGGACGGCAGAAGCCGCTGCTCGGTGCCGGTCAGCCCGAGCGCGAGCGCGGTGGAGCCGAGCTGGTCGGCTCCCTGGCGGTAGACGATCCGGGTCTCCGCGTTCGCCAGCAGGGATGAGGCGAGCGCCCGCATCGCGGAGCCCTGGTCGCCGACGTTGTCGAGGTCGGAGAGCTTGTGGAAGATGAGCAGGTTGGCGATCCCGAAGTGGCGGGCGAGCCTCCACTGGGCATCCATCCGTCGCAGCAGCGACGGGTAGGCCATCAAGCGCCATGCTTCGTCGTAGATCACCCATCGCTGCCCGCCGGTGGGGTCCGAGAGGGCTGATTCCATCCATGCCGAGGAGCAGGTCATCAGCACGGAGATGAGTGTCGAGTTCTCCGCCACGCGGGACAGGTCCAGGGATACCATCGGCAGCGACGGATCGAACCGCACTGTCGAGGGCCCGTCGAACAGGCCCTGCAAGTCCCCGGCCACGAGACGCCGCAGGGCGTGGCCGACGAGGCGCCCGTCCTCCGTGAGCCGCCCATCCTCGTCGTCGCCCGGGCTCGGAGCAAGGATGCGATCCACGACCATCGGCAGGATCGGAACCTCCGCGCTGCTCACCGCGTCTCGCAGGGCGAGGTCGATCGCGGTGTGCTCCAGGGGCGACAGCACCCGGTCCAGCACGGTCTCCGCGAGCGCGCCGATCAGGTCACGGCGACGCGAGGCGACCTGGATCGCCCATTCTGCGTCCGACACCGCGGACGGGCGGTGTCCTTCATCGAGGGGGTTGAGGCGATTGCGGAGCCCGTGGCCCAGGATGATCGCCCGCCCGCCGACGGCTTCCGCGACTGCCGTGTGCTCTCCCTTGGGGTCGCCGGGGACGTAGACGCGTCGCCCGAACGGCAGCGACCTCGTGTAGAGGGATTTCGCCAGGCTCGACTTGCCGGAACCGACGATCCCGGCGAGCACAACGTTCGGAGCGGTGATATGGCCGCGCTGGTAGAGGGTCCACGGGTCGTAGACGAAGCTGCCGCCCGAGTAGAGGTCCTGCCCGACGAACACCCCGTCCGAGCCGAGGCCACCCTCGGCCAGGAACGGGTACTGCCCGGCGAGGGTCGCGGAGGTGTCCTGGTGCTTCGGGAGACGGAACCGGCCGGGCGTGCGGAGCGCCGCCGGCCCCGGCTCGCCGCTGGCGGGCAGGTAGGTCGTCGCGCGACGCTCAGCCTGCTCCGCATCCCACTTGGCCTTCGCATCGTCCTTACGCATCTGCCGGGCTTCGGCCTCGACCTGGGCGGCGGCCCTCTGGCGTGCCTTGCGGTGCTGGCGCCGCTCGCCTTGCGGGCCGACCAGGACGCTGGTGTGCAGCCGGCCCTCCTCCGGCCCGCTCACAGCGAAAGGCCCTGGCCGGGCAATGCCGCGCGCGGGGTGCGAGCGAACCAGTCCGTCGCCTCCGCACGGGCGGCGCGGGCCGGTGCCCGCTCGGCGCTCCGGGCGACGGGCTGAGCGGTGTCGATGCCGAGGAGCGCCGGGTCGGGCACGGCGTCGTACTCGCGTAGCAGCGAGACGTGGCCGAGGAACGGGCTGTAGGTCAGCGTGTAGACGTTCTTGGTCGCCATCCGGTCCAGTGCTCCGCGCGGCGGGTTGTCGTAGACGTATCCGTTGGCGAGCGCGTCGCGCACGGTGTCCTCGCCGCGGTCGTACCCGGCCAGGTGCTCGATCGCGGCGTCGGTGCCTGCGGCGTGGATGAGGTCGAGCACCGTGTCTGCCTCGGCGCCGTCGAGGAACACGACGCTGATCCAGCGTCGCACCGGCACCTGGACCGGGTCGGCCGGATGCCAGGCGATGCGCCCGGACTGCTGGGAGGCAGCGTCCAGCCGGGATTCGACCTGATCGAGCAGGGCACCGGCATGGTGCAGCTCATCGGCGGCGGCCAGAGCAGCGGTCGCGCCGGCAGCCTGGCTTCCCACGTCGTCGTAGGCGCGGGCGCGGTTGGCAATGTGAGCCGTGGCGAGCTGCTCGAACACCTGCCGCAGTGACCGCACCCCACCGAGCAGATCGCCGATCACCGCATAGGTGTCGGCCGGTTCGGTGAAGGCGCGCGAGGCGTGAGCGAGACCCCGCAGCGCCTCATACGCCTCGGTCGCATCCTTCCGGGGGTCATCGAAGGTCGGCATGATCGGCTCCTCACCGTCGCGGGGGGTTGGGCTGTCCGTCAGGTGCGCCCGGTCAGACCGACCGGCACAGCGGCAGCGCGGCGACGGTGAACGCGACCGCCTGCTGACCCGCGAGCCTCCGCGTCTCGCAGGACGCTTGGATGGCTGCCTGCTCGACGGCAGCCACGGCGGCGTCGAGCTCGTCGGCGGTCGGCGCGGACACGGAGATGAGGCCGGACACGCGCAGGACGCCGTGCCCGGCGGTCAGGTCGGCCTCCTGCTGGAGCACATCATCCAGTTCCGCGCTGCTGGCAGCGTCTTCGACCTGCCCGATCTTCCTGCGTTGGGACGCATCGGAGATGAGCTCGGTCTTCTTCTTCCGCAGATCCCGCGCGGCCTGGTCCGCCCGGACAGGTGTGTAGTGCAAGGCCAGGGTGCGGAGGATGCCGTTGGACAGCACGAGCGGGGCGAGGAAGCCGGGGAAGACCTGCGAGCGGGGCCATTCGCTGATCCACAGCACCGCATGGAACGCGGAGTCCGACCGCAACCGGTCCCAGGTCTCGGTGACCGCGACCGGGCCAGCGGTCGCGAGGTCCCGGCCGAGCACACCGTGACGCTCCAAGGCGGGCGCGGCGGCGGGGTCGTAGGCGGAACGGAGAACAACCGCGACCTCGCCGGGCGTGAGCCACCCGGTCGAGGTCAGCTCCGCCGCACGCAGCGCGGTCGTCATGGTCGTCATCTCCTGACGCAGCACCGTGGCAGCGCCTCGCATCCCGCCGCCGGAGGTTCTGATCTGCCGGGCGGCGGCTTTCATGTCCAGGGCGAGGCTGATGGTCGTCGCGTGCCGTTCCCCGGCAGGGCCAGCACGGTCGATCAGCTCGGCGTAGGTGGTCGCGGCCCAGGAACCGTCATTGGTGCCGTGGGTGCGCCACCACTCGGCAAGGCCCGAGCCGGAATCCGGAAGGGTCCGCTCGGAGACCTGAATCCGGGCGATCCTGCCCGACCGGCAGGCGGCGGCCAGCACCCGGCCCCACCCTCCGACGCGGCGTTGCTGTTCGCCCGGGTCGAGGAGCACGAACGCCGGATGCGAGACGCCGAGGATGACGGTGAGGGTCTGGGCGTGCGGGTCGTGGATCATTGCCGCACCGGTCTCCGGGTCCTCCCACTCCCGCAACGACGCCGCATCACCGGGCAGGGCGAGGGTTCCGGCGGGGCGGGGCTTGATGATCCGGCGTCGGTAGATGAGCTGCCCGAGGGAGGTGCGGGCGACCCAGCGGGCGAGGATCGGCACCCACTCGATGATCTTCCGTCCGCCGGCGGGGATCACCGCCACGAGCGCCGCAGAACCCCACAGAGGCGAGGTCCACGCGAGTCCCATCCCGCCGCCCGCGTAGAGGGAGGCGACGACGGTGAGGATCGCGACGCCGAGGACGACGAACTGCGGCAGGGACAGGCCGAGCATGATCCCGCGCTTGGTGAGACGGGAGAACTGCACCGGGGCGAGCGGGTAGTCGCTGTTCGCGTTCGTCGCCATCGGTCACTCCTTCCCAGACGGCGTGGACGACGGCGCAGGCGCCGGGTCCGACCGGCGCGGCGCCGAGGACGGCGGAGCTTGCGGTGGGGCGGATGACGGCGCGGGCCGCACCGGCGGGCTGGCCTGTGCCGGCGGGACGGGCGGCGGCGATGCCTGCTCGGCAGCCGCGCCCGCGTGGCTCTCGGCGGCCCCGCCGACCGCGCCGCCGAGCTTCGGCCCGGCGGTCGCGGCACCCTTGACGATCGCGGCGCCCGCGACCACGGCCGCGCCGACCGGTCCCGCGCCCGCACCCGCACCCGCGGCTCCGGCTCCCGCGCTCGCGCCCGCCCCGGCTCCGGCTCCGGCTCCGGTCGAGCCTGCGGCGACCTCGCCCCCGGCCGTGGCCGCGCTCGAGCCTGCGCCGACAGAGGCTGACGCGGGGGTTGCACCGGACCCGCCCGATCCGCCGCCGGGTGAGGAGCCGCCGTCGAGCACTTTCTTGGCCGTGTCCGCCGAGGGCGCGGAAGGGATCGGGATCGGCCGGTTGAGCGCCGACTTGGCCTCCTGCTCGCTGCTCATCGCGTGGTACATATCGAAGCCGACGAACGACAAGAACTTGTACGTGATGTACGGGGCAAACGCGGCGATGAACATCAGAACGACGCCGGCGATGGGGTCGCTGATGGAGGCGAGGTCGGCCTCGATGGGAGTGGAGACCTGGCCGATCGCGACGAGGAAGATCACGACCAGGACGAGCTTGGAGACGATCAGGGCGATCACGAACGCCGCCCATTTGGCGAACCATCCCTTGGTCGCATCCCAGGTCGCACCGGCCAGGGCGATGGGGCCGAACACGATCGCGACCAACAACAGGGCTTTGCGGATCAGCAGGGAGAACCACACGATCGCCGCTGCGCTGATGGCAAGGCCCGCGAGGAAGATCGTGAGGATCGCCCCGACGCCCGGAGCGGCGATGTTGATGCCCGCGAGGCCTGCGGCGAGGAGAGCGATCTGGGTGCCCATCGTCTCCATCGAGTTCCCGGTGGCCTGCACGATCCCGACCGCGAGCTGGTCGGTGACCTCCAGCAGCAGCGCCGTGAGGGTGATGACGAGGAACGACCCGAGGACGCTCTTGGCGAGCCCGAGTGCGGCGCGGGACAGGGCGGTGGGGTCGCGGTGGATGAGGCCAGAGATGAGCTGGAGGCAGAAGAAGATCAGCATCACGAAGATCGCAACACCAAACAGGACGTTGTAGACGCCGACGTACTCGGCGCTGGTCACGTCGACCAGGGTGGTGGTGTCGAACACCTGCCATACGGCCTCGAACAGCCACGCGGCGGCGCCTGCCATCGCCTGCCCGAGCCAGTCGAACGGGGCGGCGACGAGGGAGGCCGCCCCCTCGCCCACGGCATCGCACACCGAGGAGATGACCGGGACATCGCAGACACTCATCGGCCCGGCCCCCGCTCGGCCGGGTGCGCGCTGTTCGGTGTCATACCGCTTGCCCGACGCCCCAGAAGAAGTTGATGAGCGTGACCGCGGCACCGCAGATGATCGCCGCCCCGCAGGACACGAGGACGCCGACCTTGCCGCGTGAGGCGAGGTGGGGGTTGGAGCTATTGGCGCCGAAGCCCCACACGATCGCGCTGATGATCAGCGCCAGGACGCTGAGGATGAGCCCGACCGTCATGACGGCCCCGACGATGATGCGCAGTTGCTCGATGCCGGGAAGGCCGGACGAGTTGGGGTCGATGTCGATCACGATTGCTCCTTGACGGTGACGAGACGAGTTCTCGACGGTCAGGTGCGCCCCGTCTGTCCCGCTCGGCCGGCGGGGCCGGTCAGAGCTGGGTGCCGAGGTCGAGGAGGAAGTTCATCCACGCGACCCCGGCGCCGGCGAGCGCGGCGGCGCCGACCGACACCCACAGGCCGGTGCGGGCCTTGGTAGCCGCCTGATGGTTGCCGGACGATGACGCAACAGCCCAGACGATGGCGCAGATGATGAGCATGAGGACGGCGATGATGAGCACGAACATCAGCAGCGCGCCGACGATGGACTGCAGTTCGCCGGTTGCGCCGACGCCGTCGAAGTCGGGGAACACGTCCATCAGGCGCTCCCGCCTGCGGTGCAGGTGGTGAGGGTCGTGTCGCCCGCGGTGACGCCTTCTGCGGCGTGGTCGGTGAGCCAGGCGTCCGCGTCGACGGGGTCGTGCCCTTGTCCGCCGGGGTGGATCTCCAGGTGCAGGTGCGGGCCGGTGGACTTCCCGGAGGAGCCGACATCGCCGATGTGCTGCCCGGCAGTGACCGTCTGCCCTTCGGTGACATGGATGCCGGTCTCCCACATATGGGCGTAGTACGACGCGACTCGTTCCCCGTTCACGGTGTGCTCGATGATGACCAGGCCGCCGTAGTTGCCCGTGTACTCCGCATGTACGACGAGGCCGTCGGCGACGGCGAGGATCGGGGTGCCGTCCGCGGCGGCGAAGTCGGAGCCCGCGTGGAACGCTCGTTCCCCGGTCATCGGGTCCTCACGCCACCCGAACCCGCTGGTGCGCACCCAGGTCCCCTCGGGCAGGGGGAACACCAGCCGGGTGGTCTCGGGTACGACCGGTGTTGCGCCGCTGCCACCTCCTGAGCCCGCGGGCCGGGTGAGGGCGGTCACGATCGCCTCAGCGACCGGCTGGTAGTTCTGATACCTGTCCGGGTACGCGCTCACCTCGACCGCCTGGGCGGCCTCGCCCGGGTCGAGGCTCTGCCAGCCGGGGATGTCCAGCAGGCCGCGCGGCGAGGGGTAGTTCGGGCCGGTTGGCCCACCGTAGAACGCGCGGGCCTGGTAGCTCGCGTCCATGAGTTCCGCGACCGTGCCCCACCCGGACTGCGGTCGCATCTGGAACAGCCCGAGGCTGTCGTGATCTGAGCCGTTGCCGTCGTTGGGGTAGTCCGCCGACTCGGGATACGCGCCGGTGTTGGCGAGCATCCGCAGGCTCGATTCGGTGAGCGCGGCCATGAGCGCGATGACCACTCCTGGCCGGCCGACGCCGGTGGTCTGCGAACCCGTGGTGATGATCGTGGCGGCATGGTTGAGCTGGGTGCGGTTCAGCGTCACCGTGGCCCCGTCGCGAGTGGTGGCGGTCAGCGAGTCGGGGATCGGGCCGACCAGCAGCGACCCGGGCAGGCAGGTCGCGGTCGCTGCGGGGTTCAGGAGCGTGGCGACGCCGATGAGCACAGTCGAGGGGGCGAAGAACAGCAGCGCGACGAGCAGGACGCCCAGCTTCCGCATCACAGCGACACCGGTTCTCAGCGGAGGGGGTTGTCGAGGGCGGACAGCCGCAGCAGCTCACATGCCCCTGTCCCGCCGCGACCCGGGATCGGGGGTGTGCAGATCATGAACACCGTGAACGCCACCGGCCGGGATGCCTCGACCGGTGTGGTGTCCCAGATGCCGTCACGGTGCCTCGTGCCGGTGACCGTGATTGCGGTCGCCCCGTCAGGGATCTGCCCGGGTGCGGCCTGCGTCAGCGCGGTCTCCCACGCGTCGGGGACGAACACGTCGTCGATGGTCATCCACTGGCGGGTCTGGTACTGCCGCAGCTGCGCCCATGCCTCCGTGGCGGGGAGGTAGGCGCGCACGTCGGTCACCAGCGCATCCGCCTCCGAGGGGTGAGCGACATCCGCGATCACTTGGGCGTAGTCGGCAGGACCGTACCCGGAGGCGGTGTCCCAGGCGAACAGCGCAGCAGCGATGTTGCGGGCGAACGCCACCGGGCCACCGAAAGGTGACACGGCCTCAGGTGCAGGAGCGTCCGGTCGGCCCGGGGTCGCGGTTGCGGACGGGGACGTGCGGCCCGGGGTCTCGGGGGCGGGTGTGGCGGGGCCGCGGAGGAGTCCGTAGATGCCGCCGCCGACGAGGATCAGCAGGGCAAGACCTCCGGCGGTCGCGGCGATCAGCAGACGGCGACGGCGACGGTCGGCAGCAGGGTTCATGCGCGGGTCTCCCTTCCAGGGCGGCAACAGGTGTGGTGTCGCTGGGAAGGTGCGCCCGCACCGCCGTCGGTTCAGGCGGTTCGTTCGCCCCGGGTCTGCCTGACCGTGCGGGCGGCGTCGGCGAACGCGATCGTGCCGGCGAGGGTCTGCTCGAACCGGGTCCATTGCTCATCGGTGAGCGCAGTGCCGATCACGGTGGGGTCGTAGTGGGTCCACCAGGAGGCCATGTCGTCCCAGGTGGCCGTGAACACGCTCAGCGGGAACGGCACCGGTGCACCCGTCTCGACCGCCGTCAACACCTGTCGCTTGCCTTTACGGGCGGTGGTCTTCGCTGCCTTCACGCGGGCGAGCGCGGCCGTCGCCAGTGCGTCCAGCTCCGCGGCCTTCGCGACCCGCTCGGCATCCCGGATCGCCGCGGCCTCCGCGCGAGCCTGCCCGCGCACTTCCTCGGGTTGGGTCGGGTCGGTGGCGAGGCGGTCAAGCTCGGCGAGGGACAGTTCCGTGTTCACGCGCAGGTGCGAAGGGTGCACGCTCCCGCCGGCTTGGAGGCGTGCGAGCTCCTCGGCCGCCTGGCGGCGCACCGCCTCCGGTTGGGACTCGTCGGCGGCGAGGTGTTCGATCCTGCCGATACGTTCCAGCGACTTGTGCGAGTCCCGGCCGGTCACCATGATCGCCGCCTGCGAGCGGGACTTGCCGTGCGCGGACTGCGGTGGTGGCAACTTGCCACCACCGTCCTCCCAGGCGTCGTCGGCGGTGCGGAACCGGGTGGCTTCCTGGCGGCGGGCGGCGTCTTCTGCCAGCAGAGCCTTGAGCTCCCGGTACAGGCCGGCGGCCTCCAGCTGGGTCAGGGGCTTGTGGAGGAGGTTGTCGTCCTGCTCCGCCAGGAGTTGTCCGAGCCGGTCCGAGATGCCACTGCGGACCCACACGTTTACGGTCCTGATGCCGAGGATCCGGAGCGCGGCCAGACGTCGGGCGCCGCAGATCAGATGCCCGGTTGGGGTGACGGTGATCGGCTGCAAGAGCCCGCTGCGGCGGATCGATTCCACCAGGGGGGAAAGGTCCCCGAGGTCGTGGCGGTGCCGGAGCCCGACGACGATGGATTCGACGGTGCGCTCCAGCTCGATATGCCCGGACGGCGCGCTCATCGCCCCTCCGGTCCCGGATCGAGCCCAGGGGCCGCGACGCTCGCAGCCAGCACGAGATCATCGTCTGCTAGGAGCGCCCGCAGCGGTTCGCCGATCAGCAGCCGCAGCAGCACCCCACGGCCCGCGTTCGTGTGCGCGAGCTGCGGGTCGGGGGCACCGAGAACGACCCGCAGCAGCCCCCTCCAGGATGCGGCGGGCAGATCGAGGAGGGCGCGGGCTTGCCGGTCCCGGCGCAGCACCTCGAACGCCGACGCCCGCGATGGCGCCAGCGCGAGGCGGGCCGTCACATATTCCACCGCGGCGCGCGCCGTCTCCGGCCGCCAGCGGAGCAGGCCGAGCAACGCGATCGTGTCCTCCACCGCCGAACCCACATCCACCATCTGCCCCGGCCCATCCGCATCTGCCTTGTCGACGTCGGTGTCGGTGAAGGGGGCGATATGGAAGGCGGGGTGGTAGTCGGTCAGCGGGTTCTCGCGGTCGCTGAACCGTTCCGCGTCGTGGAAGACCGAGTAGCGGGGGCGGCGGGCTTGGTGCACGGAGCAGAGCAGCCCGTTGCCGCGTTCCTCGCCGATGCAGGTGACCTTTACTGCTCGGGTCACCACCGCCCACGGGTCATCCGCTCGACGTGTGGCGGCGCCTCGCATCGCTTCGAAGGCCGCCGATGCGGCTTCCCACGGGTCGAGGCTGTGTTTCTTCGCTAGCGCCGCGTACTTCTGCGCCGCGTGCCGCATCAGCGCTGCCGCGTCCGGGTCGGTGCGCCACGCGCCGCGGCCGGCGTTGTGCAGTCGGTTCAGCAGGGCGCGCAGCGCTTCCGAGTCCTCGAAACGATCCCGCACCGGGCGGGTCCTTGTTGTGGGCATTCCGGCACCTCCTGACCAGGAGGTGCGCACACGCTCCCCAGCCGGCGCGCTGCGCGCTCTCCTGCCGGGGGCGTACATGGGGTTACCCCAGCCCGATCCCGGACCGTGACACCGGCGACCCCGATGGCGTCGCGCCTTGACCGAACGCCGACACCGGCGGCAACCGCCGCGCACCATCACTGACCCCCGCACCGAGACGCTGGACGCTGCGGCCGGTCGCCCGCGCCGCGTGCACTGGCAGGGAGCGGGTGCGGCGGGCGAGCTCGGCCTGGAAGTCGATCCCGCGTCCGGCGATGCGGGCAGAGCGCGATACCAGCAGGTCGCTGGGGCGTACCCACTCCACGCCGGACCCTCGGCGCGGCACCGTTCGTGCGGCGTCGGTCAGCGACGGGTCCCGGTGCCGGGCCAGCTCCGATACCTCCGCCGCCTCAACAGCGGCGGCAGGGCGGTGCGGGTGGGGGTCCGGGGTGCGGAGCATGGAACGCGGGGTGATGGTCGGCTCGGTCATACGGTCAGCTCCTTCGGGCTCTCCTGCACATCAGGTGCGACCGGCGCTGCCGCGAACCAGCGGCCCACCGTCGATGGCGCCACCTGGAGGTGCCGGGCGATCGCCTTGTTCGACCACCCCTCCTCCCGCAACCGCACCGCCACCAACCGCCGCCCGACCCGCACCGGCACCGACGCTGACGTATCGGCCGGTGGCGGCGGGGGAGGCTCGAGCCCCGACAGAACATCCGCAGCAGGCTCGGTTGCGGGGGCGGGCTCGGCGGTGCGTGATCGGACGAGCACGACGGTGAGGTGCGTGGAGGCGAGTAGCACCAGCGGCGGCACGGCGGCGACGGATGCGGCGAGGACGGCGGGCACGTCGGCGTCGGCGGCGACGATCGCGTGCAGGGCGTTCGCGGTGACCGAGATCAGCGCACCACCGGCCAGCAGCACCCACGGGTACCACGCCGCGCGCTGCCCCGCGAGAGCAACGACCGCGACCGTCGCGACGACGATCAGACCATCCACGATCACCGGCCACGCCCATGCCTGATCCGCCGCGACCCCTGAGCGATGGGCGAGATCAGCCAGGGCGGTGAACGAGAGCCAGAACGCGCCGGCCGCGATCAGCACCGTCCCCGCGACCGCCGTCACCACCGCCAGCCGCCCGCCCCGCGACCCCACCTCGGGCATCACGACAGCACCCGGGTTCGAGACGCCACCGCTCGATGCCCCGTATCGTCGTGCGATCTCGAATCGGTGCTGGTCGGGGCCGCGCCGGCGCCGACGGCTCGGTACGCGGAGCGGATCGTGGTGAACACCTCCCGCGGCGGCAACCCCGCATGCTGCGCCGCTGGCCCCAGCACATCCAACGCGGCGTTCGGCGGTGCGCCGGCTTCTGCGAGGCGGCACGCGGCCCAGAACAGACCGCGGTTGCGTTCGCCCTCCCCGAGAGCGGCGACCCACCCGGCCAGCCGCCGCGCATCCTGCTCCCGCGACACCCCACCAGCACGGAACGACGACGCCGGGCGAGGGTCAAGGAACTCCCGCAGGGCGACGGCGTCCACCGGCCCGGGTGCTGGCTGTGATCCGCCGATCAGCTCATACCGGCCCGGCAAACCACCCTGCACCTCGATGATCGAGGGCGGGACGATGATGTACCCGCCGGTGCCGCGGAAATCCACCCGCGCACCCGCGGCCTGCCACGACGACTGTTGCCGCTCGGGATCGGCCGGGAAGTAGGCGTGCATCCCGCCCGAAGGCGTGTGCACCAACGCCACCCACCCCGTCACCAGCCCGGCCTGCCGGGCCCGGTCGAACGCGGCGAACCCCGAGCCGGCAGCCTTGACGTCCACGTCGACGACGTCCAGACCCGACGCGGCTCCCGTCGGCACGCCGATGTTCGAGGCAGGCCACCGCCGCCACCACCCCGCGACCTGACCGGCATCCGTGGTCGCCTCGTGGAAGCCATGCTCCACCAGGGGACGCTTCCCGCCCGGCACACACGGAAACACCGGCACCCCAGCCGCTGCGATCCGCGCCGCGGCAGCCGGCAGCGGCATCCCCGCTACCGCAGCGAACAGGCGCGCGGGGTTCATCAGAGGCTCCTCGCCGCAACACCTGCCACCGGACGCATCGGTTCGATGGCGGCTGGCGGTGTCCGGTCGACGCGCGGCGGCGTCTCGCGGGTCAGGCCGGGCGGATCACCGCCGCCGAGCTGCACCGTGTCGAGAGCGTCGAGGATCACGCCGGCTGCTTTCCGCACCCGTTCGCCGGTGGCCTGCACCACCTCGGCGGGGTCCTTGTCCGTCACCGTGCCGGCCCAGCCAGAGACGTACGGGATCGCATAGGAGGCGGTGTCCATGCCGTGCGCGGCGCCGATCATCAACGCCACCGACTCCGCCTCCACCTCGCCGATCCCGCGATGTCCCGGCCAATCCGGGTTGTCGGGGCCGTGCAGGCGGACATGGCCGAGTTCGTGCGCCAGCGTCTTCACCTGCGCGGCCGGGTCCATGTTCGTCCTGACCGTGACCGTGCGCGCCCGGTAGTCGGTCAGGCCGTTCGCGCCGCCGATTATGCCCTCGTGCTCCACCCGCAGCACTCGGTACCCGTCCGCCTCTACCAGCGCCGCCAGCCCATCCCACAGCCCCGCGGGTGCCTCGCCCTCCAGCAGCCGCGGCGTCGGACGCTCAGGGATCGGGTCGCCGGTGGTCTGCGAGACATCCCAGACATAGGCGGGGCAGGCGGAGATCATCCGGGAGCGCACCGCCTCACCAGGCTTGGGCTTCTCGAACCTCCCGAGCCGTCGCCACGACTCGGCACCCTGCGGCGTCGAAGACGCGAACCGACCCGTCACCGGGGCGAAGATCATGTACCCTGGCTGACCCTTCGCGACCTGACGGCCGAGCGACTGCCACTGTTTGTAGCCGGCGACGTACGACGGCTCTGGATCCGGCACTCGCCCCTTCTCGAACGCATCCAGGTGCTGCGACCAGATCAGCAGCGTGTTCCCAAACGACCTCGACCGAAACCGCGCCGCGAACACCAACGCACGCCGCCAGTCATCACCCGATGCGAGACGCCCAACCGCGTCCGCCAGACGTTCGTGAAGCTCGTCCAGCTTCGCATCTCGCACCGCGCGAGCCTCGTCATCCGTCGCCATGGCTGCCCTCCTCCCGGCGAGGCCAACGGCGTGTGCCGGTGACCGCTGCGACCATGAGGTGCGCCGGGAGGATCAGGAATCGGAGCAGGCGGAGCGAAATGAGGCTGCCGTCAGGATCCCCGATGAACCCGACGCGAGATATCTGGCCTACCCCGAGGTGAGGCGTTCGGTCGAGGAAAACGCCAAATTGTGAGTGGCGAAGTGAGATCTATGAGTCAGACTGCGCGTCGAACGAAGGAGCCAGACCCGGAGATCCCTCGACGCTCTGCGAGTTGATCTCCGACGGTAAGGATTCGCTTTGCGGGTGCGGGTGCAGTCGGAAGTGCGAGGGACTTGTGCCAAATCTGCGGCGGAACCACCGGGTCGCGACGCGCGCATCATCCCATCCGACTGCCTCCGCAGCCGCCGACACACTGAGTTCAGTTTCTTCGATCAGCCGGGTAAACTCAGTGAGCCGAACCTCAGTCAGGAAGCGCATGGGGGCAACGCCGACCTGCTCGTTGAACTGCCTCGTCAAGTGGGCCTTCGACATCGCGATCTCACCGGAGAGCCGCGGTATCGACCATGGCTCAGTCATGGTCGAACGCAGGAGAGTGATCGCCTTCCGGACGGGCGGGGAGTAGAGGGGGCGGGCAAGAGCCCCACGTATTGGGAACTCAGCCCGGGTGCCTACTGATTCATGTATCCGGTGATCGAGAAGCGTCGGCAGGCTCACTTCGACTGTCTGTGTGAACAGGCTGATGAGACGGGCTGCCGCCAGCCCGGTGGGGTGTTGTTGGCAAGCGACGCTCATCTGGCGCCAAACCCGCTCGTTCCGACGGAGTATGGCCTGGCCGAGCTGAAGGACGACGGCAGACCCGTCCCAGGTGTCTACCCGGACACTCGTGTCGACGTCGGCGATGTCGGACAGTATCCAGCGCATGTGTGCGCGAAAGAAGCTGTCATCGACGTACACGGTCCACAGGCGGGCCGATGGGAGCGGCCGAATCGAACACCAGTGCCCCACGCCGAGCAGCAACGCGCTGCCTGCCCAAAGTTCACGAGAGCCGGAGGCGGTCTCTAGCTCGATCCGTCCCTCCATGACATGCACGAGCTTTGCGTGTGCAAAGACGGCCCTGCGCACAGGCTCCGTGCGGACACTTTCGACCGCGGTCAGCAGGACACGACGGCGGGTGCCGATCACCTTCGCGGACCATGCTGCGGTACGGGTACGCAGCGGAGAAGTCGCACCTCTTGCGATGCTCCGACCGCGGCACCCGAAGCGTCGCGCCGTGCGCGACGGAAGAAGCGGCGTCCTTTCCGACCGAAAGCCCCTGTGACCCGACGGGTGCTCGAACGGGCACTCAACCGTAGTCGCTGCACCCATGTCACCGATCGTGTTTCCAACGAAGTCGGTGAACTGCATTGCGACTGCGTATCACGATATCTTCCCTCTGCTCTGTCGGGACCGAGGCCTTTCTCGTGTGCGGTGTGGTCGGTTCTCCATCATGAAGAATCCGATGAGGATGATGTAGGTCGCGATGCTGAGCCACGCGTTGATCAGGCCGAGAGCGGTAGCGACTCCATAGAGGAGCGGGCCGAGTGCGAACCGTCGGGTGATCGCCCCGATTTCGACGGGCGTGGTGTCTTCTTTGAGGTGTCCGCCGCGTCGCGCGCTCCACCAGACGGCGTTGAAGAAGATCCCGCCGATGACCATGACGAGGCCGTAGAACACTGCAGCAACGGTGGTGCCTTCACCTGTTCGCAGAGCTTGTGCGAGTACAGCGGTGGGGAAGGGCAGGAAGGCGACGTTCAGGAGCAGCGCGAGGTTGCAGATCATGGTCCAGTGGTCGAGGCTTTTCAGGCGTTGGAACATGGCGTGATGGTTGAGCCAGACTTGCCCGATGAGCGCGAAGCTGAGGACGTAGCCGACGTAGTTTGGCCAGAGATCGAGGAGTTGACCTAGGAGGTTGGTCCCTCCTTCTGGCACTTCGATTTCGATGACGAGCAGGGTGATGGCGATGGCGAACACCGCATCGCTGAACAGTTCAGTCCGGGTAGGCAGGATCGTTGATGTCTCGGCGAAGTCGTCGTTCGCGTCGGGCGCTGCTGTCTTGATTCGTTGCTCCTGGCTGTTGTTGAGCGGTCTGTCGGTTGAGCTGGGTCTATGCGTAGGTGAGACCGGCCTGCGTGATGCCGTCTTCGGTGACGGCGAAGCGGTACCAGGCGCGAAAGCCGCTCGCTGACCCAGGTGGGGTGAAGCGGACCAAGAGATCGGCACCATGAGCGGTGGGGTGTTCTTCCAGGACGTCAAGGCGACCGCCGACCACTTCGGTTTCTGCCCAGCGGCGGATCGCGCCATGGCCCTCGATGTGCCGACCAACGTCCACGATCACCCCAGTCGGGATGAACGATCCGACGATGCCGTCAAGATCGTGGCCGTTCACGGCGGTGACGTATGTGCCGACCGCTGAGGGGAGCGAGAGCTGAGCCACTAGATTCCTCCTGTTCGTCGCGCACCGGCGAAAAGCCCGCCGACGCGAGGATGGGTGGGGCGACGCACACGGCTGTAGTGACTGGCAACCAACTCGTGCGCCCTCGCTGGCCGAGAGGAGAGGGTCGTACCGTGTGTCATCCGCACTGCGGCGGGCATGGCTGAATCATGAGTGAGCGAACGACGCTCGCGTTGAACGCTCAAGACGCTTCAGCTGCTCGCGGTTGGTTCCGCCTGCGCCACAGGAGCCAGGCGCAGAGCACGCCCTGGATCATGACGATGGCGCTGATCGTTGAGGCGATGATCCCGGCGGACTGGTCAGCGGCGGTCAGCAGGTCGAACCCGGCATGCCAGAGCAGCACCGGGATGATGCTCCAGCGTGCGCCGACGGTCATCCAGGCGAGCAGGTACGAGCCGCAGACCAGCGCTAGCATCCATCCGATGATTCCGGCGCCCATCGCCATGTAGGTCGGGTTGAAGAAGAACGCGGGGACATGCCAGGCGATCCACACCCCGGCCACAATGAGCGCAGACCAGAACATCGGCATCCGCTGGGACAGGGCGGGCAGAAGCCAGCCTCGCCATCCCGCCTCCTCCCCGAGACCGAAGGTGAGCACCCAGACGAACGCGACAGCCGGCCATGCCAGGCCGGGGAGTTTGTCGGTGAGGCCGAACGCGGCGGAGTCCGGCCACGAACCCGTCACGATGAGCGTGGTCACCCAGGCGATGGCGAAGTACGCCACCGGCATACCGATGCCGGCGAGCCACCACTTCCATGAGAGGTGTACCGAGAAGGTGCGCCTCACCCACGCCCCCAATCCGCGCGGCCCGCTTTCCCAGAGGGTCGCGGTGATCGCACCGCACGCAGGCCCGGCGGAGGCGAGGAAGAACGTCCACGGCATTGCGTCGAGCCCGGTCGTTTGTGCTTCGACGAGGATCGGCAACCACATCGCCCAAGTCGCTCCGAATGCGACGACCAGGAACACCGCGAGCCCGCCGGGCCGTCGAACTGTCGACGGAGTCCCATTGGTCAAGTGGGATTGTTCGTGCATGTGCGGACTCCAGCTCCATCCTTGGTCGGGGAGTCCGTAGATGGCAGTCCACCTGTTCGCGCGAGCCAACCGCTAGCGCGCCGGTCATCCCCTCGGGAGGAACCGGAGCCGCCAGTGCCGCACCGCCCGCGTCCGCGTCTGCGGATGACGTCGCGTCAGCGAGTCGACTCGTGTGAGCGAAGCACATCTTCGCCCTGCAAGACTCCGAGCCTCACGAGGCGATCCAAGCATCCTTCTCGACCAGCGAGTCACGGATGCCGCGGTCGATGTCCAGATGGCCGTCGGATCTGTCTCGTTCCCGTTCAGTTCGCATCCCGGCGAGGGTTCGTGCGCGGTACTGCTTTGGTGTGACGCCGAGGGTTCTTCGGAATGCCTCGGTGGCGTGGCTTCGGCTCGTCCATCCGACGCGGCGGCCCGCTTCTGCGATGCCACATTCGTCGTGTGTCAACAGGCCGGCCATGCGTCGAACTCGCAGCATGGTCAGATAGGCCAAGGGCGTCGTGCCGTAGGCGTCGATGAAGACTCGTGCGAGCTGCTTCTCTGAGAGGTGGACGTGCTGCGCGAGGAGCGCGAGCGTCCAGGCACTCTCGGGGTGCTCGTCGAGGAGCCCTCGTGTGGCCACCGCTTCCGCACGCAGCGCCCGGAACCGGTCTCGCGCCGGCACATCCCCGCTGTCGCGAACCGCCGGGGGCGGGCTGGTCTTCACGAAGGGAATGATGACGTCCAGCACGGCGAACAGCAGTGCTTGGATGCGGTAAAAGCGCTCCGTCCTTGCGCCAGATGTCGTGAGTGTCGTCAGCTCGTCGAGCCAGGGAGCGAGTCGATCGAGCCGCGCTAAGCCGACTCGGATGATCTGCGCGGGGTCGGTGTAGACGGTGTCAGCGTAGTGCTGGGCGAAGTCTCGGTCGCCAACGGCTGCGACGTTCTGCCAGTAGATCTGGTCGATGATGTATTCGGTATCGAGGTGGAGGATCGTCAGCGTCACCTCACCAGCCGGTTCGACTCCATAGAGGGTGTTCCCGCCTAGGAGGGCGATGTCGCCGGGCGTCACCTGACGCTTTCCGAACTCGCTGAGCAACTCTGCGATGCCTGCCCGAACAACGATGACGGTGACGCAGTCGTGTGCGGTCGGCGCGACCGCGTCTCGCCAACTCTCCGTGCGAGCGATGATGGGCGGCGAGATGTCGCTCTCACTCGTTACGGTCATGACGTAACGATAGGCCTGGCTCGAGGCGTTCAAGCCAGGAGGCGATGGCGGCCCCGACTTCGCCAGGTGCATCTGACTGCACGAAGTGACCGGCGCCCTCGATGACCTGAACGGTGGCCTCCGGCACCTCAGCGCGCCAGCGCAGCAATTCGGGCTCGCGGAAGGCCATGTCGCTGTCACCCCACACGATCAGCACCGGAAGATCACGGAGAACCCCGAGGCCTTCAGCCAGTTCTGCGAGAGGGCTTGTTGCGTCGATGATCTCGCGGGGCAGCACCGCGCTGAGTTCGCGTCGTGCGGGTGTCGCGAGCGGGGCTCGGTAGTGCCGCATCTCTGCTCGGCTCAGCCGCCGGCGCCGGTGCCCCATCGGGACCATCGCGTTTACGAACAGGTTCGCATGCCGAATGAGGAAGCTGCCGACGCGCCCGCCCATGAGCCCGGCGAATCGGGCGAAGTGGGGGTTGTCGGCGACAGGCCATGCCCATGAGTTGCAGATCACGACAGCACGGAACCTCTCGGGTTGGCGTTCGACGAGGCGTAGTCCGATCGGTCCGCCCCAATCCTGGACGACGAGGACAATGTCGCGGAGATCGAGCGCCTCGACGAATCGTTGGATCACGTCGGCGTGCTCCAGGTACGTGCCTGAGTAGCCGACAGCCGCAGTCGAGAGACCGAAGCCGGGAAGATCCGGCGCGACACAGCGTGAGTGCGGCGCGAGCGCGGCGATCACCTTGCGGTAGACGAACGACCAGGTCGGGTTCCCGTGCAGGAACAGCAGGGTTTGGCCAGCGCCGGTGTCGACGAAGTGGATGCGGTGGCCGTCGAGATCCAGATAGTGGTCGTCGAACGGGTACTGCTCACGGTCCAGCCAGAGCGGGTCGTGCGGATGAACGTCGGTCATCGGAACCTCCTTGCGAACTATGGTTTATAATATAAACCATAAGTGAATGAAAGGGGACATCGATGAGCGGTTACAGGCAGTTCTGCGGGCTCGCGGTTGCTCTGGATGTTGTCGGCGACCGCTGGAACCTGCTCATCATCCGTGAACTGCTGATCGCCCCGCGCCGGTTCTCGCAGTTGCGGGCCGCGCTTCCCGGCGCGGCCAGCAATCTCCTCACCGAACGCCTGCGCACGCTGGAGGATCGCGGTCTGCTCGCCAGATCGCATGATCCGAGTCGCAAGGCAGTCGAGTATTCGCTGACCCCGACGGGAGCGGGGTTGCGCGAGCCGGTGCACGCGCTCGTGCGCTGGGGAGCACAGTTCATGGCTGCTGGCCCAAGCCAGGGAGATCTTGTGCGGGGGGAGTGGATCCAGCTGGCGGCTGAAGCGCTCCTGCCGAACGCGACCGTTGACGCTGTAGAGCCCAAGCTGGACCAGGAGGGGCGTGTTGCGTTGACCATCCGCGCCGATGACGTCGACGCAGCTGTCGTTCAGATCACGGGCGCACCTGCGGCGGTTCTCGGCACGCTCGCCGCAGCGATCCCGATCGAGCGTGTCCATGCGTTCGGCGTCGACATCGAAGACCGCGACGGGGCGCTTCGCTCGCTCCTTCCGGCGGCGAAGTAGCTCAGTCAAGAGCTGGCATGCCGGTCCGACGCCGGCGACGTCCCGCAGGCCACCACCATGCAGCTTTGCCCAGCAGTGTCATGATCGCAGGCACGAGCAGCAGCCGGATCACGGTGGCATCGATGAAGACGGCGACGGCGAGTCCGACTCCGAATACTTTGATGACGGGGTTGGGGCTGAACGTGAAGCTGAGGAAGACGGCGATCATGATGATGGCTGCGGCCGAGATGACGCCCCCGGTCTCGGCGAGGCCCCGAGTGACTGCGTCCTTCGGGGTCGCGCCCCGTGCCCACGACTGGCGCACGGCGGACAGGAGGAAGACCTCGTAGTCCATCGAGAGTCCGAATAGCACGGCAAAGAGCATCATCGGAACGTATGGGTCGAGGGGCATTGGCCCATCGAGGCCGAACAGCTCTACACCGTGCCCTTCCTGGAACACCCAGACGAGGACGCCGAACGCGGCGGTGATCGAGAGCGCGTTGCACAGGGCGGCCTTCAGCGGCAGCAGGATCGAGCGGAAGGTAAAGGCGA
Source organism: Herbiconiux moechotypicola (assembly GCF_024979255.1). Lineage (GTDB taxonomy): Bacteria > Actinomycetota > Actinomycetes > Actinomycetales > Microbacteriaceae > Herbiconiux > Herbiconiux moechotypicola. The sequence continues at coordinate 312,849 of NZ_JANLCN010000003.1, read as the reverse complement.
CGAGGATCATGGAGGCGACGATGACGATGCCGATGAGCCATGGCAGACGCTCGGCGATGCGGTCGCTCAGGTCGATGCGCGTCGCGACCGCGCCGCCGACGTGCGCGTCGATGTTGCTCGACGGGATGGTGTCAGTGCGCATCGTGTGCACGAGGTCGGCGGTCGCGGGGTCGCTGGGGCCGCTCTCGGGGATCACCTGCATGGTGATGATGCCGTCGTTGGAGACTGCGGGGGAGACGGCGGCGACGTCGTCGAGGTTCGCCAAGTCGTCGTTCAGATGTGTCCAGGTCGAGGCGTCGTCGCCTTCTCCCACGAGGATCAGGGGCGCGTTCTGTCCGGGGCCCCAATGGTCGGCGATCAGGTCGAAGGAGGCCCTCTGGTTCGAGCCTGGCAGTGCGTTTCCGGCGCTGGATTGTCCCAGCTGGAGGGCGAGCGCCGGCAGCGAGACGGCGGTCAGGATGATCAATGAGACGACTCCGGCGATCACCGGGTGGCGCGTCAGTCGTGGGGCGATTCTCTCCCAGGGGCCGCGGCGTTGTGCGGGTTGGGCGGTCGCGGTGTCGGTCGATGCCAGTGGGGTGCGCCGTTCGCGTCGGGGCAGGGCGCGGCGCCCGATGATGGCGAGCACCGCGGGAGTCAGTGTGAGAGTGGATGCCACCGCGAAGACGACGACGATGGCGGTGGCGAATCCGAGCCACGCGACGAACTCGACCCCGGAGATCGCGAGTCCGGTGGCACACACCGCGACCGTCAGTCCGGCGACCATCGCAGCCTCTCCAGCCGTGTGGCCAGTGTCGGCGACGGCGTCCACGACCTCCGCGCCGTCACGGAGCGCCTGGCGGAACCGGGAGAGCAGGAAGAGTGCGTAGTCGATCCCGACTCCAAGTCCGACCATGATCGCGAGGGTCACCGCGCTCTCCGGGATCGAGAACCCGTGGCTGAGCAGCCACACTGAGCCGACCCCGCCCGCGACGGCGATGATGCCCGTTGCGATCGGGACCATAGCGGCTAGTGCGGAGCCGAGCGCGATGAGCAGGACGATCAAGGCAGCCACGACTCCGACGATCTCGCTGTTGATCGTGCCCGCGCGGTCGAGTTGGGTGCCCAGTGGTGCACCGATGGCGACGTCGAGCCCGGCGTCCCTGGCGGGGTCGAGGGCCTCGTCGATCTCACGTTGCCAAGACTTGCCCTCCTCTTTCGGATCGCCGGTGACGGTGATGGTCAGGGCGTCACCGTCGGGGGCGATCGCTCCGGAGCGAGCGGAAGCTCCCGGATCGTCGAGCGGGTTGGTGACAGTCTCTCCCGTTGCTGCGGTCAACGCATCGACGACATCGGAGATGACGGAGGTTTCCGTGGTGATGTCATTGCCCGCGATCACGATTCGACTCGATGGCGTGGTCTCCTCGCTCTCCGTGTCGGTTCGGGCACTGAGCAACGCTGCGGCGGACTGGCTGTCGCTCCCTGCGACCTCGACGTCGTCCTGGAGGTTCGGGCCGATCACGAACGCGGTGCCAAAGACACCGCCGACCAGCACGACCCAGACTGCGAGCGTGAGCCAGCGTCGACGGGCGCAGGCGCGGGCGATGGTGGAGACGATGCGTTTCATCGGTCAGCCTTCCGGGGTTTCCAGGCATGAGCGCAGGCTCGCGAGCCCGCCTCCTTCTGTGGTGCCTGTGCGGTTCAGGGGGGTGAGTGCCGTGACGAGGGCCGCGCCGTCGGTGAAGCTCACCGAGGTGATGTCGAGTCGCTCGTCACTGGGCAGCGGGATGCCGTCGAGCAGGCGCGTGGCGAGTCGTGATCCAGTGCCGTCCTTTCCGGCGAGGATCTTCAGCGCCCGTTCTGCGGGAAGAGAAATGCCCCCCGCGCTCACCGAATCCGCGATGAGCGACCAGCTATCGCCGTCCTTCCTCGGGACGAGGAACACCTCCACGGGCAAGGTCATGCCGCGCACCGTCCGTTCCGTCGCGACGATCAGACCACCGTCCGCGGTGCGGACGGTGAGTTCTTGGTCCGTTCGACAGTTCGCGTAGGCGCTGAGGGCTTCGTCTGAGACGGTCAGCTGGACGTCGATTCGTCCGCTGGCAAGCTGCATCAGCGCGGGGCCACCGGAGAGCGTGCTCGTCACTCCCGGCAGGGCGTCCCCGACGTCAGCGATTCGATTCTCGATCTGGTTGCGAGCGATCAGCTCGCCACCGACCGCGATCGCCACGACGGCTGCGAGCGCGATCGTGCCCGCAATGATCCACGTTCGCCTGCGTCGAGTAGCCATGGAGCCACTTCAGCGTCTCGTCCTGCCGAAAACTGGACATCGAGCTGACGAAATCCTGACGATGCGGGTTCAGTCCGCAGCTCCCGGCAGTCGCACGGTCACCCTGGTACCCTCGCCCGGCTCGGATTCGAGCTCCACCGTCCCGCTGTGGGACCGGACGATCGCCTGGACGATGGACAGGCCGAGTCCTGTACCCGTCCGGCGATCCCTGGTCACGAATCTCTCGAAGGCTCGATCGCGAATCGCGGGCGGCATGCCCTGGCCGTTGTCGGAAACGGTCAGCTCGACCTGCCCTGCTATCTCCGTGACACCGATGGCCACGGTCACTTTCGGTCCGCCGTGGATGAGCGCGTTGCCGACGAGATTGCGCACTACCTGCGTCAACGCCGCGGAGTCGCCGAGGAGCATCACCACTGAGCGGGTGACCAGTTCGACCGTCGCTTCCGACTCGATGAGGGCGGCGTCCCCGACGGCTTCGTGGCAGATCGCCGCGAGATCGAAACGCTCACGCACCGGCGCCCCGCTCTCGGCGCGAGCGAGTTGGGCGAGCTTGTCGACGAGCAGACGCATTCGCTCGGACTCGTCGACGACGCTCTGGAAGGCGCGATCGGTCGTCGCAGCGTCGGTCGGGTGTTGGAAGTGCAGCTCGGCCCAGCCCTGGATCTTCGTGAGCGGTGTACGCAGTTCGTGGGACGCGTCCGCGACGAAGTCCCGCAACTGACGCTCGGTCGCATCTCGTCGCCGATCCAGCCGAACGATCGCGCCCGCTATCGCGCCGGTCTCCGCGAACTCCGCAGCCGGGGACTCGGCCAGACCATCGAGATCGGCGCGCTCGACCCGACTGGCGAGATCGGTCAACGAATGCGTCGTCCTCGAGACCACGGCCGTCACGACGAAAGCGACCGCTGTCAGGACGACAGCGAGCAGTACCAGCGCTGCGAGCGCCAGAGCGGTCACCAATCGGTCCGCTCCTTCGACACCGATGCCGACGAGAGCCCGGTCGACGGGCGTGGGAGAGCCATCGAACACCACGTTCCCGGCCAGGGGGACTTCAGCGAACAGGATCGTTTGCGATCCCGCATCCGAACGGACTGTCCCGCCGTCCTCCAACCCTCCTGCGATCGACTCCAGCTCGGCGACGGTCACCGGCAGGTCAGAGGTCGCCACGACCACTCGGTCGTCTTCGGTCAGCAAGGCCACAACCGTGGACGCGGCGTCGACGCTGGAGAAGTGCCCGCTGTCGATGACGCGTATACCGTCGCTGTCGGCGCCCCAGGTGGTGACCGACTGCGCAGCGATCTGCACCTGCCGTTCTGCGTTGCGGTCGGTCACGATCCGCAAGCCCCACACACTCGCGACACCCACCAGGACCACGGCCACAGCTACGACCAGCAGCAGCCGGTGGCGCAGCGCCCGCACCATGGACCTGGGGGTCGTTGGCACGCTCACGTGCTCTCCGATCGGAGACAGTACCCGAATCCTCGAACCGTCTGGATCAGCGGCTCACGACCGGCATCCACCTTCTTCCTCAAGAGGGAGACAGCCTTCTCCACGACCTCTCCTCCGCCGAAGTCGTACCCCCACACCCGTTCGAGGAGCTGCCCGCGCGAGAGCACTCGCTCCGCATTCTCGACGAGAAACTCCAGCAGTCGAAACTCCGTGGGCGTCAGGGATAACGCAGTGCCGTTACGCCACACACGACGGCCGGCGACATCCATCTCGATATCGGCGTAGCTCAGGAGATCAGCATCGATCGTCGAGAGGAGTGCTCTGCGGTGCACCGCTTCGATGCGCGCAATCACTTCCGAGACATGGAACGGTTTCGTCAAGAAGTCGTCGGCGCCCGCGCGTAGACCGTCCACGCGTCCTTTGACGTCGTCCACGGCGCTGAGCATCACGATCGCTGCCGAGGGAAGTGCCGAACGTAGCGCAGCGACGATCTGCACGGCGTCGGTCTCGGGCAGGAAGCGGTCGAGCAGGACCGCATCGAACTCCTTCGAACGAGCGATGCTCAACGCATCCGCGGCGGTGCCGACACTCGTCGTCTCGTAGACGGGGAGTGCGAGCACTGACTCAAGGAGGAGGCAGATCCCGTCGTCGTCATCGACGATCAGCACCCGGCTCGGCCGTGTCGCCCCTCGACGCTCCTCCATACTCGACAAGAGTATGCCGCTCAACTCTGACCGTGTCCGTGTCGTGTGCTCGGCCACGACGACGGCCTAGACATGCTTACCGGCCGTGTACGTGACTCGACGGTCAAGGTGTCGCCGCTCTGCGGGGTTCTTCGCCAGGGATCGGGCGGTGGCGAACGCGGCGTGGGCGGCGACGCGATCTCCCAACCGCAGGTGCAACTCGCCGCGCGCGGCGTGCCAGAGGTAGTAGTCGCCGAGGCCCTCGATCGCCTCGACTTCGGCGATGACCGAGGACGCGCCGTCCACTTCGGCCACCGCGATCGCGCGGTTGAGCGTGACCACCGGCCCGGGGCTGACACGTTCGAGGATCCTGTAGAGCACGACGATCGAGCGCCAGTCGGTCTCGGCGGACGATGGAGCAGACGTATGGATGGCGGCGATGAGCGCCTGAAGGCGATAGGAACCGAGCCCTTCGCACCCGACCGCCTCCTGGAGCGCGGCCCGGCCCGCGGAGATGCCTTCGGCATCCCACAGACGTCGGTCCTGATCGGCGAGGGTCACCAGGTCGCCCGCGGCATCGACTCGGGCGGCGAGGCGAGCGTGCTGGAATCGCTGCAACGCGAGCAGGCCGAGAATCTCGCCATCCTGGGGCAGGAGCCGGCTCGCGAGTGCGGTGAGGCGGATCGCCTCCTCGGAGAGGTCGACGCGACACAGCCCGTCCGCGACCATGCTCTGCGAGAGGTAGCCCTCATTGAAGACGAGATACAGCGCCGAGAGCAGCGCATCTACGCGCACGCGCAGATCCGCGGGCACCGAGAGCGGGATACGAGCGGCGCGAATCTTCCGCTTCGCGCGCACGATCCGTTGAGCGAGTGTCGCCTCCGGCAGGAGGAACGCGGCGGCGATCTCGGCTGTCGAGAGCCCGCCGACCAAGCGGAGTGTCAGGGCCACCTGGGTGTCCTGGTCGAGCGAGGGATGGCAGCACAGCAGCATGAGTCGAAGCTGCTCGTCCCCGATGAGCCGATCCTCGCGGATCAGTTCCGGTTCTGGGTCGGATTCCAGGTCCGGGCCGGCCACCTGATCCTGGCCGAGGTGGACAGTGGCGGCGCGAAGCCGTCGCTCTGCCGCCTCCCGGCGGCGAAGGGCGTCGACGATCTTGTTCCGAGCGACCGTGTGCAGCCATCCGGCGGGGTTGTCGGGAACGCCCTGCTCCGCCCAGGTGCTCACCGCCTGCAGCAGCGCATCCTGGACGGCATCATCTGCGAGGTCGACGGCACCGAAGCGCGCCGCGAGGAGAGCGAGCACACGCCCGCCCTCCTCGCGAGAAAGCCGCGTGATCGCGGCCGCGACCTGCTCATTCAGTCGGTCACCGGGGTCGGTGTGCCGTCGGGGCCGGGCGCGACCACGATCGGACGCACCTCGACCGAGCCGAACGGCATCGGCATGCGCTTCGCCCACTCCAGAGCATCATCGAGGTTCGCGGCGCGGATGCGGTAATACCCTGCGAGCTGCTCCTTCGCCTCGGTGAAGGGGCCGTCGGTCACGGCGGCGGGCGTACCGACTGCGAGCCGCACCGTGGTGGCGGCAAGGCTGGGCGCGAGCTGGCTCGCATCGACGAGCACGCCGGCAGCGTGCAAGGCATGGTTGTAGGCCGCCCACCCTTCGACCATCTCAGCGAAGCCGGGCTGGCCGGGGTGCGGGGTGGGGATCGTCTCGTCGACGATGATCGTGAGCAGATACTGCATAGTGTGATTCCTCTTCTTGTCGGGAGTCTTGTCAGCGGATGTGAGCGGCGCCCTGTCGGTGCCTCTCACTGGGATGACGCAGTCGCCTCTCCGGATCGACACCGTTCGACAAGAATGTTTCGGATTTCATCTGACCGCCTCCAGCGAAGCCAGGACTGCACCGCGCACATCGGTGTTCGCATCCAACAGGTCGGTGCCGTGAGCAGACCCGGGAACGATCACCAGCTCGGCATCCGCGTTCTGATCGTTCATAAGCTGGGCCTGCTCGGCGAAGTCGTCGTCGTCCTCGGCCGCAATGAGCGTCACGGGAACCCCGATCCGGCCGATGTTGCCGAGGGCATCGGCCGGGCCGTAGCTTGCGGGAGACGAGATCGCGACCACCTCGGACGGCTCCGGTGCGAGATCGGGCGCTGCGCTCAGCGCGAACGCGCCACCCATGGATGCCCCGACGAGCGCGAAGCTCGTGACCCCGTTGCCGGTGAGCCAGTCGACGGATGCCTGGAGCAGGGGGAGCGGCTCATGGTTCAGCTCCGGAATGAACACCCTCCAGCCTTGAGCTGCCAGCTCGCGTCCGAACGCGGCCCAGGCGCACGGCCCCTGCTCGGCTTGGTGGCCGAGAATCACCGCGCGATCACCTTCCCCGAACGTCAGCGCTTCCGCGGGCACTCCGGGGGAGTCGAGCACGAGCGTGATGTCGCCTGCCTCGACGCAACCCGAGACGGCGCTGGGATCAGTGTCGAGGACGAAGTCCGGCACTGTGCCACTGCCGGAGACTTCGGGGTTGCTCGACGGAACGCTGCGTTCATCTGATCCCGCCGAGCATGCCGCCAACCCAAAGGCCACCATGAGGCACAAGACCACGAAGCCACGACGGAACAAGATCACGCGACTATCCCAAGCTGGCGAGGGGAGGCAAAGGCACTGCGTCGTGAAACACATGCCCGCGAGAAGCCAGGCAAGCGTGCGGCTTGAAGGCGCGTCGCGGCCGCTCGCGATCGGCAGCAACGATCCAAATGCACCGCTCGTGCGAATTCGAAGCTCCGATAGTTCCGGAGCCGTTCACATTCCCGAGTCGGCTCCGCGCCGGTTGCGTTCGCGACCCGATCGCGCGAAAGGCCCCGGGGCCATGTGAGCGGAGTGCGTACCATCCTTTCACTACACAGGGTTGACGATTGGTTGGGAGGAGAAGAGCAGCTTCGCGTCCAGATGGCGGCCCGACATGTCCATATCCCAGTCTGCGTTGGGTAGCAGCATGAGCTTCACGCATCACTCAACCTCAGCGCGCGAACGCCGGCGACGGCGTGTGCTGGGAGCACGCCGTTGCCGAGAGCGGTGAGTTGTTGCGCGTGCGTAAGTCCGAGGCTCGGGCTCGTGACCCATCCGGGTTCCAACCCCATGAGCCATTCCACGAAGGCCGGCGCTGGCTGGGGGCTGTTCCCCTCGTTCACGATTGCCGGCGCGGGGGCGAGTCGTCCGGTTGTGCGCTCCCATTGGGCGATAGCAGGAGCGTGGCGTCCCCAGCGTTGAAGAAGTTCGCGATCAGCGAGAAGGTCTCCTCGGGCGTATGCCGCCTCCTCTGCTCCGTCACGAGGTCGATGATCTGGTGACTCAAGGCGATTGTCCCGCGCCGCGCTTTGACTTGATCCAAGCTCTCCCCACCGCGCGCGGCGTCCGAGGCGAGGGGGGTTCGGAAGAGTGCGGTTGGCGAGGATCAAGATGCGGAATCGGGGATGTGGTGCGCCGACGGCGGAAGCCGGAAGGCCGATCCATTGCGCGTCGTACCGGAGGTCGGCCAGATCTCCGAGTACGGCGCCAAGTGCCCGTAGAGGTCGGGCTGGCTGGTCTCCCAGATCCCACGGGTCGGGTTCCACGCCGCGAAGGGTTGCATCGCCGGGGGTTGCGGGTTCGGGGTTGCGTCGCTCATCTTCGTCTCCTTCGGGTGCCGGGCGGATCGCGGGTGCGGAGAGCAATCCGCGGACGTTTTCGATGACCACCCATTGGGGTTGCATCTTCTCGATTGCCGTCGCCATGTGTGCCCAGAGGCCGGAGCGGGTGCCGGGGGCGAGGCCGGCCATCTTCCCAACGGTCGAGACGTCCTGGCAGGGGAATCCGCCGCAGAGCACATCGACGGGCTCGACGGTGTTCCAGTCGATGGTGGTGATGTCTCCGAGGTTGGGGGCGTCGGGCCAGTGGTGCGAGAAGACGCGGGCGACGGGCTCGTTGATCTCGGAGAACCAGATCGTGCGGGCGTCGAAGACTTCCTCGACTGCGAGGTCGAGTCCGCCATACCCGGAGAACAGCGAGCCAACCCGTAGGCGGTGGTCGCTTTTATGGTCGTTGGTTTTCGGCATGAGGACTCCGGCGGATCAGTGACTCCCGGTCGCCGTCGCGCTGACTGCTGACCGGGCTGGCCACCTGTCAGGTGCTCGCGCCGCCTCCTGCACACGGCCTCGTGCGGACCGCTTTGGCTGTCGTCCACGACCTCGCCCCAGAGCCACCACGCCTCTTGCAGATCGAGGTAAAGGTCGTGCGGGTGCGTGGCGAGGGCCGGCCTGCGAACGGGGATAAGGTGCGGCTATGACGAAGCGGCGAGCCACACGCCAGCCTCAAGCGGCCGGGGACAACGGGTGGTTGAGGCGGCTGGACCGTATCTCGGAAGTGGTCGATGCCTGGCGCAAGCGTGCGGAGAATCCGACGTCGCCCGAGCCTGGAAGTTCGCTCGCAGCCGACTCAATCGAGGGATTGAGTGTCGAGAACCCCGTCTGGTACTCGATGTGCATCTCGTCCGAGCACCTCGACTTCGCGATCGACGCCATGCGGGCAACAAGCACGATGTACCCGACCGCCTATATGACCGTTGCGCGGACCGCTTTCGTCGCGGCAGTGAACGCGGTGTGGGTTCTCGCGCCCCCTGCGCGCCAAGAACGCCGCGAGCGCGCGCTCAGGCTCCGGGCCGACGATCTTCGTGTTCAGGTGACATCTTTCCGGGACATGCTGGTCCCGGAGGGTAAGCCAGAGGAGGCTCGCACCGGCCTCCTGGAGCAATTGCAGGAGCGGCAAGCTAGCTTGCAGAAGGTTGCAGCTGCCCTCGGCGTGCAAGAGGACGTGAAGAAGATGCGGTTCCATCAGACCGGAGCGATCGACTGGGTGGCGCAGCAGATGCACGGCGTCGATGACGACCTATTGATCGGTGCAACGCAAGCGATTTGGCGATCAGGCAGCGCAGCTGCTCATGCGCAGTATCACTTTGGAGTCATGCGACTTGACCGTAACGAGGTCGTGCGCGAAGAGCCGGGCGGCTCGATCGTGCGTCTACGCGGTGACCTCGACAACGATGTCGGCCCTGCGATCGCAGCGGCAACCATGACTCTGAGCGAAGCATTCCGGCTGTATGACCTTCGGAGTGTGTCGCACATTCGTAGCTGAATGTCATTGTCATCCGGCCGCGGAAGGGGCAGGAGTGCGTTTCGTTTCGGCCTATGAGACTTGCGGCTTGGTGCGCCAGCAGGTCTGCGGGGTTGCAGCCGCAATCGAAGGTCATGTCGGTGCAAGCGGGAACGCGGGACATCTGCAACCCGAGCAGGCCGCTGGTGGATTCGCGCGCATTGGCCTATTCCGGGGTCAACGCCGTCTTCGCAACCACGTAGGCGCTCGCCGAGTGCGGACTACTGACGGTCGTGATCCGAGGTTGCGCTGACGAGATTCCGGTGCAGAACCATCGTCAAGTGTAAGTTTCTGCGGCACAACGCGCTTGATGGCTTCGAGCTTGCTTCCGACGACTTCAATGTCCTTGCCGATCCGCACGAGTGGGTCGACCGGCAGTTCGATGCGCTTCTCGACATCCAGGTCAAGGATGAACGTTTCGCGGAACGGCTCGGAGGATGCCGTCCCCATGTACTCGGCTTCGACTTCCCAACGACGAGGGACTCCTGACTCGTCGGCGAATAATTCCGGGACTCGCCCGAGAAACCAGATGTATGTGTTGCCCGGATTGAGTGTCCGAAAGCGCACCTTTCCGTCGAAGGCCTCATTGACTTCCGCGAAGTGCGCCCGCATCATGCCGGGTTTGAAGAACGTCGCCAGCGATGTGAACGGTGGGCTCACACTCAGACGTACCTCATGCGCCGGGCTCACCCCGATGTTTCGTACCGCGATGTGAAGGGTGCCCTCTACTGGTGCACCGCGGTTCTTTTGGACGAATCGCGTGGGCTCCAGCGAAACCTGAACCCTGGGCCTAACTGCTTCGATGTTGACCCGGCGAGCCAACTCGTTCGACGCGATTAGCGCCTTGTTCGACTGGTCTACCTGACGAATCTGGTACCACGCGAACCCGAGTGCAATGAGAGCGGATGCCCCGAAGAAAGCCGACCATTCTTCGGCGGTCGGCATGCCGGAGAACCGCCACCACGAGCCCCAGATCGCGACGCTGGCCGAGAACAGTCCGAAGGCGACGGCCACGACAGCGAGAACTGTCGGGACGATGCGCACGGCCGGAGTTTTCACATTCCGATCGTATTGGCGACGCTCTGTCGTCCACGGCGACACCAGCGAGAGCCACCCCGAGGACACCTAGGAACATGACCGTATCAATGCGCGTGATGTCGGCCGGTGATGGCTACAAGTACCTGCTGCGCACGGTCGCGGCCGGTGATGGCGATAGGTCTCTCTCGACCCCGTTGACGAGGTACTACGCCGCCGAGGGCACCCCGCCGGGCCGGTGGCTCGGGGCAGGTGTCGCCGGGCTTGGCGGCGGGCAGCTCGCGGTGGGCGATCAGGTCTCCGAGGCCCAGCTCCAGCTCCTCGTCGGTATGGGCCGTGACCCGATCATCGGGGTACCGCTCGGCCGCGCCTACCCGGAGTACCTCACGGTGGCGGAGCGGATCGAGGCTCGTAGCGCCGCGCTCGATCCGGGTCTCGGGCCTGCCTCGCGTGCGGAGGCGGTCGCCTTGATCGAGGTGGAGGAGAACGAGCGGGGGTCGCGGCGGGCGGTCGCTGGGTTCGATTTCACGTTCTCGATCCCGAAGTCCGCGAGCGTGCTGTGGGCGGTTGCGGACGCGGGCACGCAGGCGCTCATCGCGGACGCCCATCATGCGGCGGTTGCGGAGGTGGTTGCGTTCATGGAGCGGGAGGTTGCAGCCACGCGCACGGGCGCAACCGGCCGCGACGGCGCGGTCGCACAGGTCGACGTCCGCGGCCTGATCGCTACCGCGTTCGACCACTACGACTCCCGGGCGGGCGACCCGCACCTGCACACGCACGTCGTCATCAGCAACAAGGTGCAGACCGTCCTCGACGGCAAGTGGCGGTCGCTGGACGGGCGGCCGATGCACGCCGCGGTCGTCGCCCTCTCCGAACTGCACGAGGCCGTGTTCGCCGACCACCTGACCCGCACGTTCGGCGTCGAGTGGGAGGCCCGCGACATGGGCCGTGACCGCAACCCCGCGTGGGCGATCGCCGCCGTGCCGGAGGGGCTGGTCAAGGAGTTCTCGACCCGCGCCCGCCACATCGACGCCGAGACCGATCGCCTCATCGACAGCTACGTCTCCGAGCATGGGCGGCGGCCGTCGCCGGCGACGATCATGAAGCTCCGCGCCCAGGCGACACTCTCCACCCGCTCGGAGAAGGAGGTCCACTCGCTCGCCGACCTGACCGCCTCCTGGCGGCACCGCGCCGGGCAGGTGCTCGGCGCGGACGCGACCGGGTGGGCGCGGAGCGTGACGGCGAACGAGGAGCCGCTGCTGCTGCGAGCGGACGACGTGCCGCTGGACGTGATCGCCTCCCTCGGGCAGGACGTCGTGACAACAGTCGGTGAGAAGCGCTCCACCTGGCACCGCTGGAACCTCACCGCCGAGGCCGCAAGGCAGACGATGGGCTACAGGTTCGCCACCGTCGAAGACCGCGAGGCGATCGTCGGGCTCGTGGTCGACGCGGCCGAAGCCGCCTCCCTGCGCCTGACCCCGCCCGAGCTCGCCTCCAGCCCAGCCGCGTTCCGCCGCCCGGACGGCACCTCGGTGTTCCGCCCGAAGCACTCGGCACTGCTCTCCTCCGAGATGCTGCTGGCAGCCGAAGACCGCCTCCTCGAGCGCGCCCGCACCACGACCGCCCCAACCGTCCCGCTCGCCACGGTCGAGCGGATCACGAGCAGGCCCGATCGCAAAGGCCGGATGCTCGGTCCCGACCAGGCCGGCGCGCTGACCAAGATCGCGCTCTCCGGCCGGTTGGTCGACGTGCTCGTGGGGCCGGCCGGGGCAGGCAAGACCACCGCCATGTCAGCGCTGCGGCGGGCGTGGGAGCACGAGCACGGCGCCGGGTCCGCCGTCGGGCTCGCCCCATCCGCGGTCGCGGCGCAGGTCCTCGCCGACGACCTCGGCATCCAGACCGAAAACACGGCGAAATGGCTGGACACCCACGAGCGCACCGGAGCCACGTTCCGTGAAGGGCAGCTCGTCATCGTCGACGAGGCGTCCCTGGCAGGCACGCTCTCCCTCGACCGCATCACCGCACTTGCGGCCGAGGCCGGGGCGAAGGTGCTGCTCGTCGGGGATCACGCCCAGCTCCAATCAGTCACCGCCGGCGGCGCGTTCGCACTCCTCGTCAACGACCGCGACGACGCGCCCAAGCTGGTGACCCTGCACCGCTTCACCCAGGCCTGGGAGAGGACCGCCTCCCTCGGTCTGCGGCACGGCCGCACCGAGGCCATCGACACCTACGCCGAGCACGACCGCATCCGCGGCGGCGAGACCGAGGAGATGATCGACGCCGCCTACACCGCCTGGCGCGTCGACACCCTCGCCGGACGCGCGAGCATCCTGGTCACCGACTCCAACGAATCCGTCCTCGCCCTGAACCAGCGGGCGCGGGCCGACCTGATCCTCGACGGCACGGTGAACGCCCGCCGCGAGGTCGAGCTGCACGACGGCACGAGAGCCGCGGCAGGCGATACCGTCATCACCCGCCACAACGACCGCCGCCTGCGCGCCGGCCGTGCTTGGGTCCGCAACGGCGACAGGTGGACGGTCACCGAGGTCCGCGACGACGGCTCCCTCACCATCCGCCGCGCAGGCCGCAAGCGAGGCACCTCGGTAGTGCTCCCGGCCGAGTACGCGGCCGAGCACGTCGACCTCGGCTACGCGGTGACGTCCTACCGGGCCCAGGGCGTCACGGTCGACTCCTCGCACGTCCTGGCCGACGCCTCGATGACCAGGGAGACGTTCTACGTCGCCATGACCCGCGGCAGCGAGCAGAACATCGCCTACGTCGCCATCGACAAGCCCGACCCCGCCCACGACCGCCCCCACCCCGGCGACAACACCGAGGCCACCGCCAGGTCGGTGCTGTTCGGGGTTCTGCAGCACGTCGGCGCCGAGCTCTCCGCCCACGAGACGATCACCGCCGAGCAGGACGCCTGGGGCTCGATCGCCCAGCTCGCCGCCGAATACGAGACGCTGGCCGCGGCAGCCCAGCACGACCGCTGGACGGCGCTCATCCGAGCCTCCGGCCTCACCGACGACGAAGCAGACGACGCACTCGCCTCACCCGCGCTCGGAGCACTCACCGCCGAGCTGCGCCGGGCTGAGGCCAACCAGCACGACGTCGAGACCCTGCTGCCGCGCCTCATCAAGGCACGCGGGTTCGGGGATGCCGACGACATCGCCGCCGTCCTGCACTACCGCGTCGCCCGCGCCACCACGAGACCCGCAGGGGCCGGCCGCACCCGCAAGGCCCCGCGGCTCATCGCCGGCCTCATCCCCGAAGCCACCGGCACCATGCCGCCCGAGATGCGGCAGGCGCTCACCGAACGCCGCGACCTCATCGAAGCCCGCGCCACCACCCTGTTCGATACCGCACTCAACGACCGTCAGCCGTGGACGACCGCGCTCGGGGCAGAGCCCAAGGACGCGAAGCGGGCGGCAGCCTGGCGGCGGCTCGCTGTCGTCGTCGCGGCCTACCGGGACCGCTACGGCATCACCGAACCCGGCCCGCTCGGCACGCCGCCCGACGACGAGGCACAGAAGATCGACGCCGCCCGAGCCCGCGTCGCACTCGACCGGGCCCGGAGCCTGGCTCGTAGCGAAGATGACCGGCACGAGCCATCCCGTCCTTCGGCTCCTTCCCGGGCCATCCCGCCACTGTGAGTGTCGGAGGTCGCGCATAGCCTTGGCTGTGTGGCCGATCCTGACAGCAGCAGCACCTTTCCGCGTTTCATCTACATTCCCTGGTCGGACACCGAGCCGCACGCGATCCGCGCAGACCAGGCGGTGAGGCTGGCCCGTGCCCTCGCGGCGCAGACCAAGCGCCCGATCATCGGCATCGCGAGCACCAAGGACCAGCTGCCGGACGACTGGAGAAAGCTCCCGTACCGAACTCGCAAGTCCTCAGCCAACGCCGTTCCTGCTCCTGCGGTCGAAGTCCACTTCTGGCCGTCGATCGACGACCTCGCCTCCATGAGCCCGAAACGCGCCTTGCACGCGTTCGTCCTTGAATGGGGCTCGGACGACCTCAGCGGGTGGGCCCGGCATAACCACGCCGTCCACTTCGACACCAAGGAAGAACTCGCCTCCGCGCTCTCGGACGACGCGATCACGCTCTACGAACGGATTGACTGGAACGGCAACAACGGCTGGCATGACGACTACGGCAAGCGCGACGCGCTCCGCGACCTCCGCAGACTCCGCGAGATCGGCGAGCTCGACCCGAACGACCTCGCCGGATACATGATCGGACGCCACAGCAACACCGCCATTCGCAAGCTCCTCGAACTCGCCAAGAAGGCCTGAGCGCCGCGATCTTGGCCTGCGCGCACCGAATCCCGGGAGAGTGCGGCCCTTACGGATGTCGCTGGCGCGGCGTACCCTGAACCCGAGGCAGCGTTCCTCATCGCGCAGGTCCTTCGGGACAGTCCCTTCGGGGCCACTCATCATGATCTGCCTCCTCGACGGAGAGACACGTCTGATGAGAGGCCTGACCATGCTTCGACTGCTCTGGGCAGTGAGCGTCCGCACCCGCTACTTCGTGCGGCGCTACATGCCCACCAACATCCTGCTCGACCTGATCCGCACCCGTCGCGGACTCAAGTGGGGCATCCCCGCGATGCTCCTCGCCGCGCCGTACCTGCTCGCGGCGAGCATCTGCGTCAACCTGATCACAGACGGCGGTCCGGGCTGGCTCAACCTGCTCGTGCCGCTGTTGGTCTGGAATACCCTGAAGTTCCTACTTATCGGTCCGGTGAGCGTCGTCATGTTGATGCGCGCCCGTATCCAAGAGACGGTCGCGCGCCGGCGCGTGCGCCTCGCAGCGGAAGCGGATCAGATCGCCGGCGGAGCCAGGGTCAGCACGAACTGACAGAAGCGCCTGTCTGCACGACACCTGCCGTGGTGAGTTTTCGCGCGCGGGCATGGTCAGTTCACGGGTCGAGCTCGCGGTGCGTCGGACCTGTCGACAAGGCTGCGCCGCCGCTTCGTATGCTCGGGGTATGACATCTGCCGCCACGGTGCTCTTCATGATGATCGCGTCCCCGGGTGACGTGAACGACGGCCGTCAGGCCGCGTTGCACGCGATCTCGAGCTGGAACGAGTCGAACACTCGAACCCGCGGCGTCGTAGTGGTGCCGCTGCGCTGGGAGTCGGTCGTGCCGCAGGCGGGGGACCACCCGCAAGCGATCATCAACGCCGCCTTGCTCGAAAACGCGGACGCCCTCGTTGGCATCTTCGGCAGCAGGATTGGCACGGCCACGCCGACAGCCATCTCCGGAACGGTCGAGGAGATTGACCACGCCATCGCAGACGGCAAGCGCGTGCACCTTTGGTTCTCGACGGCGCCCCATCCCAACGACGTCGATGTCGAGCAGCTTGCGGCGCTGCGCAAGTTCAGGGACGACCTGGCCCAGAGGAGCCTCTACGGCACCTACGCGAACGCCGATGAGCTGATCGCCAAGGTCTGGGCGGCCATCGAAGGCGACATCGCCGCGCTCGGACTCGGTACTCCTGAGCCGGTACCGACCCGCAGCGGAGTGAAGCTGGTCGTGCAGAGCGGCAGCGATAACATCTCCGAGCAGGACAGCCGCGGTCGTCTGAGGAACCGCGTGCGTCGGTTCATTGACGTGAGAAACGAAGGCGACGTCGATGCTGACGAGCTCACCGCACGAGCCGGGGATCGGCCTGCGAACATCCTGTACGAAGGCGATCGGCCCCGTACCGTGCATGCTGGCCAACTCCAGCGTTTTCGCTACGATCTCTCATTCGCTGACGGCATCCCGACGAGCGTCGAAGTGAAATGGGCAGAAGACGGCGAGCTGCACGAGCGAGTATTCGACATCTGACGCGAACGGACCAGCGATCCGCGATTCGCCTGCCCGGATCTACACGTCGGTCCAGCCGTCCGCACCTGTAAGCCGACGAGCGCTCCGCGATCTCAGGACGAGCAATCTCCGCCTATGCGGAATCACGGAGCCGACGATGCGCGCAGAGCTCCTCTGCGCGCAGTCGGTTCATGGCCGCTTCGATGACGGAACACCGTCGCGCTATGACGAGGAAGAAAGGCCCGCAATCTTCCACCGGCTCCTACTGATCAGATCGAGGACTCGCGGGTGGCGGCAAGACGGGCTGTCGGAGGGTGCCAAGTAGGCTGATGCCAGCGGAGTCTGCCCCTTCCGCGTCGGGAGCACGGGAGAGGTGGTGTAGTGGTCGGATCGCTCGCTTACACCGTCGACCACGGCGCAGTCTCCGCGACCGGTCACCTCCTCGAAGAGTCGGATGTCGCCCACATCGCGTCTGATGTGCAAGCGATTCTGCGAGATGACACTGGCGTCCAGGAGGCGCGCGAGGCCCTCGCCGACCTGGCAAAGACCGACTTCGAGAACGAGCGTTTGGAGAGCATCCTCACCGCCCCTGACTCGTTCGATGAGTGGCGAGTAGGGGAGGCGCTCGCCGAACATCATCTGATCACGGAAGTTGGATGCGAGTTCCCCTGGCCGGATAGTCGCTCGACGCGAAACCCCAACAGCAGCGGAGGGGGCGTGGACCTTATTGGATTCCACGCGAGCGATCGAGTTCGGTTCGTCTTTGCCGAGGTGAAGACCAGCCACCAGCAGGCATGGCCCCCCGGCTTGCTGACGAGCCGAAGTCACGGGCTTCATAGTCAGTTATCCGGGCTCAACGCGGGCGACGACCGTAGCAGATGGGCGATTCGATACCTCACGATGAACTCGGTAGGTAAATCATGGCTGGATAGTTTCCGTCAGGCGCTTGCGACCTACCTAGCAGACAGCCTGGATGTCATCATTTACGGCGTTCTCATCCACGCGACCGAACCGAACCAGGCAGACCTTCGGGCCAGAGCCTCCAGTCTTGCCCAATCCGTGAAAGAACCAACCAGCATGGCGCTCGTCGCGATCTACCTAACCGCCGAATTACTGGCGCAGGTCGCAGACGCTTCGGTCGTATTGGAGACCGCGGCATGACCATCTCCCGCGAAGCAATCAGTCGCCTCAGATCACACTGGGCAATCGAAGCCCTCGGCGCCGACCGGGTGAAGGCGGCCCACGACGCGGCTGCCTCCATGTACGTCGACTCGAACCTTGGTCGCCAGCTTCACCGCGAAGGCCCTCACGACGCCGCGACCGAGGCTCTCATCCAAGACGTCGCCTTCGCATACGAGATCGTCGCCAGCGAAGGGATCGAGGCCCTCGCGCAGGTATCGCTGCACTCGGGCGCATCAGACGCCGCGGTGGCGGAGGCCGCGGCCCACGAGGCGTTCGCTCTTCTTCGGGCGCTTCCGTTGGAGCTCGACTCGTTGGAGGCGCTGGTACATCAAGTCCTTCAGCTCGGTGCACTCGCATACTGTTCGGACCGCTGGGCGGAGTATCGGGCCTGGATGCGCGAGCGGGAAGTCAACCCCGAGCTCTTCCGATCCAACGGCTCATGGGACACACGTGTTCTCAGTGACCTAGGTCAGATTTGGACTCGGCTTCTTCGCAAAGACGGATGGCAAGACCTGGAAGGCGTCGCAGAGACTGTGGCGCGGCTGCGAGCCGAACAGAAAGAGAACGAGGAGCTTCTCTTCAACGCGCAATCACGGCCCGAAGACCTGCAGGTCGCTGGGTGGCGCCTCGTAGCCCTGTACCACTGGGCCAGACTCTCGGAAATGGTCGCTACCTACCTCATGCAAGGGGAGCCAGCCGACATCGCGACGCAACTCGACTTCCACTTCGACCGAGCGATCTCCGCGGCACAGCAGTCTGCTGATCCAGCGTTCGTAGTGGTTCTCCAATGGCAGCGCGCGATGGCCCAGCGCATGGTGGCGGGTGCCCTGTGGTCTGTCACACGAATCGGTCCTGAGATTCGGAGCATCGTCGAAACTGCGACCCGACACCGTTCCATGTTTGAGATGCTGCCTCCGCAGCGCATCGCGATTCAGGAACAGGGGCTCTTGGACCCGGCGAGCGCGGCAGTCGTTGTCGACCTGCCGACGAGCGCTGGGAAGACCATCCTCGCCGAGTTCAAGATCGTTCAAGCTATTAGCCAGTTCAAGCAGGACAAAGGCTGGGTCGCGTATGTGGCGCCAACACGGGCGCTCGTCTCGCAGATCACTCGACGGCTAAGGCGTGACCTCGGGCCGAGCGGCATTCGAGTTGAGGAACTTACCTCCGCTGTGGAGATAGATGACATCGAAGCTGGCATGCTCAACGAGTCTCCCTTTGACGTGCTGGTGGCCACTCCGGAGAAGCTCCACCTGGCAATCCGCAATGCGGCAATCGCTCGCCCGCTCGCGTTGTTGGTGCTCGATGAGGCGCACAACATTGAAGATTCCGACCGCGGTATCCGCATCGAACTATTGCTGGCTACCGTCAAACGAGACTGCACCCAGGCGAACTTCTTGTTGCTCATGCCTTATGTGCCGAACGGCGATGACCTCGCCCGATGGCTGGCTCCGAGAACTGGAAAGAGCATCAGTCTTGCAACGACCCCTTGGCAGCCCAACGATCGGCTGATCGGTCTTGTGTCGGCAGTAGCTCCGCCCTCCGGGCGGGGTAGGGACTGGCGACTGTCTTTCGAGCCCATGCTGACAAGCGGCTCATCAATGAATGTCTCGGGCCTCTACCAGATTGGTGACGCACCTCAACTTGATCGCACGTTTTCCAGTATCAAGAACAGTCTCAGCAAGATCGCTGGCGCATCGGCGCTGACGCTGTCTGAGCGGGGGACTGCGATCGTGATCTGCCCCACTATCCCGACCGTTTGGACAATTGCCGAGGAGTTGTCAGGAGAACTTCCGGAAGTGGATGATCCCGACATTGCCTTGGTGCAACGCTATCTGGCAGCAGAAATCAGCGAAGATTACGCGCTCATTGGCATGCTCGCTCGTCGGATCGGGGTACATCACGCAGGACTCTCCGACGAAACGCGCGCACTGATGGAATGGCTCGCCGAGCAGGGAAAGTTGCGGATTCTGGTCGCCACGACGGGACTCTCTCAAGGCCTGAACTTCCCGGTCTCGTCCATCTTCCTCGCAAGTCGGAATCTGCCCAGCGGAAAGTTCAACCGTCCTATGACGCCCCGCGAGTTCTGGAACCTCGCGGGCAGAGCAGGCCGTGTGGATCAGGACAGCATCGGCGTCGTCGGGATCTCCAGCAAAGAGGGCGATCGTGAGTCGCTGGCCCAGTTCTTGTCAGAACAAGCGGGAGCGCTTGTTTCTAGGCTTGTCGTCCTCCTGGATGAACTTGAAGATGCTGGCCGACTGCTCAACCTGGAGCGATCGCTATACAACGATCAATGGGCGGACTTCCGTAGTTACGTCGCGCACCTAT
Source organism: Herbiconiux moechotypicola (assembly GCF_024979255.1). Classification (GTDB taxonomy): domain Bacteria; phylum Actinomycetota; class Actinomycetes; order Actinomycetales; family Microbacteriaceae; genus Herbiconiux; species Herbiconiux moechotypicola. Next base: position 292,899 of record NZ_JANLCN010000003.1, on the reverse strand, counting down.
TCGCTCAGAAGAAGAACCTTGACGCTGTTCTGTCTGAAACCGAGCTGCTGCTACGCAACACGTTCGGATACTCGTCGCTAGCCGAGGCGAGTCCCGCTGAACGGCAGAAGGGTCTTAGGCTCTTGGAGGCGACGCGGGCTTATGCTGCTGAGCTTGCACAGAGCGTTGAGACGGCGACGCTCGCCGATAGCACTGGATTCACTCCCGAGGGCATCCGTTCTGCGATGGGCGAGATGCGTCGGATGGACAAGTCTCTCGATGTGAGTGATTGGCAACCGGGCAGCTTGTTTGGTGATGTCACGTCGAGCGCTCTGCCTGACCTCATGCGGGTCATGCTTCAACTACCGCAGATCAGAGACAGCATCGACGAGCTGAGTGGCGTCGGCGCTGGGATCGGCGACAGGGCAGCGAAGATTGCTGCTGACTGGGTTGCTGGCGTCTCCATCAAGTCCATCGCCGAGCGATACTTCGGCGATGCGGCAACCCCGACTGCCGCGCTTACGGAGGCAACAAAGGCCATCTACCGAAACCTTGCGACGGCGGGTACGTGGGGGATTACAGCCCTCTCCAAGTTGCCCACAAGCGGTATCGATTTTGAGAACGTCAGCGAGAGCGACCTGCGAAGCGTCAACTTGCTCGGTGCGATGCTCTATCACGGGGTCGACACCGAGGCAGGCGTGGTGATGCGAATGAGTTCAGTTCCGAGAACGGCAGCCAAGTCGCTCGGTGCGGAGTTCGCGCAGGGTCACGAACCAGGGTCTCTCCGTCCGTCAGAGGCGCGTGAGTTCCTTTCACAGCTGTCTGACGTTGATTGGGCTCGTCACGTACCGCGGGGGTCAGACCTCGCGGGTTCTGACTTGAGGGACTTGTGGCAGGTGCTTTCAGGCAACACTGGCGATCCCGGCGCTCGGTCTGCGGTTGGTGCCGCGGAGCAACCTCGTTCAGGGGCGTCGTGATTGATGAGGGGGACCAGAAGGGGACCAGAATCATGCAAACCATGCATCTCGTGACGTGCTCTGCATGATCTGAGGCCCGGAAGCACGCGGATTTCGGCCGCGATAGATGTGTCTGGACGCCTGGGGGTCAAGGGGTCGCAGGTTCAAATCCTGTCAGCCCGACAGAAGAGGATGAACGGGAGTCTCGGCCACGTGGCTGAGGCTCCCGCTTTTCGTATCACCCGCAGGTCACTTCACGGTGAACAGCAAGAGTGCCGCCGGTTCCGGCCCGCGGGCGGTCCAGCGGGTGCTGACGGGCCCCCGGAAGAACATGACGTCGTGGCCGGCGAGCTCCCATTCGCCCTGGCCACGCACATCCACCCGCAGTAGCCCGCTGAGGAGCACCAGGGCGGACTCGCCGTCGTGTTCGAACCAGTCGCCGACGTTGCGTGCCTCGTCGACGGAGTAGTCGAAGATCTCGATGCGGCTTCCCTCTCCGGCCCGGAGGAGACGCCCGAGCGGTGACTGGTCGTCATTGGCAGCGGACACCAGAGAGCCCTCGGACGCGCGGATGACCGTGACGTTGGCGGGGTCGGGGGCGGGCATGAGGTCGGAGGGATGCAGACCGAGCGCGTTGCCCAGTTTGTAGAGCGTGTGCAGCGAGGGGGTGGCCTCGCCGCGCTCCACCTTGCTCAGGAAGGGCTGGCTGATGTCCGCCTCGGCGGCGAGCTCCACCATGGAGAGCGATGCCTTCTTGCGGGCGCCGCGGATGCGCTCGCCCACCTGACGGCTGAGAGCCGACTCGGGCGCGGTCTCGCTGCCCGCCGGGTCGTTCATTTCGACACGTCCCGGTAATACGGCGGAAACGGAGCGGAAATCGCGAGGGCGTTAGATATTCCCACAGGTTATATTTCGCTCCACTAGAGCTGCCGGAAGGCTGCTTTCGTTCTTCATCATATTCTTCTCGACTATTCTCGCGCACCCTTGCGGATAAGGATCACCATGCGAACAGCACCTCGTCTCCTTCTCGGTACCGCCGCCGCGGCCGGCCTCGCCCTGGCGGCCTCCGGCTGCTCGTCCGCCGCTCCGGCGTCACCGGGCGCCTCGTCCTCCTCCGCCGCCATCGGCGCCGTCGATCTCTCGGCCGACTGCCCCGCCACGGTCGTGGTGCAGACCGACTGGAACCCCAGCTCCGAGCACGGCCACCTCTACGAGCTGCTCGGACCCGACCCCGTCATCGACTCCTCCGGCAAATCGGTCTCGGGGCCGCTCTACTCGGGAGGCGAATACACCGGCGTCCAGCTCGAGATTCGGGCAGGGGGCCCGGCGATCGGGTTCCAGACGGTGTCGAGCCAGATGTACGCCGACCCCTCGATCACTCTCGGCTACGTGCAGACGGACGGTCAGATCATCGCGTCGGCTGAGCAGCCCACGGTGTCGGTGATGGCCCCCTTGGAGGTCAGCCCGCAGATCATCATGTGGGACCCGGCAACCTACCCCGACGCCACCACCATCGCCGACATCGGCAAGACGGATGCGGTGGTGCGCTACTACGGCGGCGCGCCGTACATGGAGTACCTCATCCAGTCGGGCCTCATCGCTGCAGAGAACGCCGACGGAGGCTACGACGGCACCCCGGCCGCGTTCATCGCGAGCGGCGGCAAGGATGCGCAGCAGGGCTTCGCGAGCAGCGAGCCCTACCTCTACGAGAACGAGATCGAGGCGTGGGACAAGCCGGTGGCCTACCAGCTCGTGGCCGACGCGGGCTACCCGAACTACACCGCCACCATGTCCGTGCGCGCCGACGCCCTCGACGAACTCGACGGATGTCTCGCGAAGCTCGTGCCGGTGATGCAGCAGGCCGAGGTGGACTTCTATGCCGATCCGGAGCCCGTGATCGACCTCATCCTCGAGGCGGTGGAGGCCTACGACACCGGAATCGTCTACACCCGCGGCGCGGCGGAGTTCGGTGTCTCGAGCGCCCTGGCCGACGGACTCGTCTCCAACGGCGACGACGGCGCCATCGGCGACTTCGACCCGGAACGGGTGCAGCGGATGCTCGACATCGTCGGCCCCATCGCCCTCGCAGCCGGTTCCGCACCTGCCGAAGGCCTCACCGCCGAGCAGCTCTACACGAACGACTACATCGACCCGTCGATCGGTCTGCCGGCCGACTGAGCCGGCATCCGTTCCGTCATCCCTCTCGAGAAAGGCCAGGACCCATGACCCTCACCGTCCCCGTCATCGACATCAGCCCCTTCACCGACGGCACCGCACCGGAGGCCGTGGTCGCCGAGATCGATCGGGCCTGCCGCGATCTCGGCTTCCTCGTGATCACCGGACACGGCGTGCCGCAGCCCATCCTCGACCGCGGGGTCGAGGCCATGAGCCGCTTCTTCGCCGCGCCGGTCGACACGAAGCTTCAGCACTACCGCGACGGCTACCACGGCGGCTACAGCGAGTTCGCGAACATGTCGCTCGGGCAGTCGCTGGGCGCCGAGGCCCCGGCCGACCTTCGTGAGGGCTTCGCGGCGAAGCGGCACGACATCCTCGACCCGTCCTCCCCGGTGTGGGGAGATGAGGAGTCCACCCGGGGGCTCCGATTGGCGCTCACCGACTACTACTTCGCCATGAACGCTGTCGCCGACACGCTGATGGAGATCTTCGCGGTCGCCCTCGGACGGGAGCGCGACTACTTCGAGCAGTTCACCTTCCGCCACGACAGCAACCTCGGTGTGTTCCACTACCCGCCGATGCAGGAGCAGCCGCTGCCCGGGCAGCTGCGCGGCGGCGCGCACACCGACTTCGGTGGCGTGACCGTGCTCTACGCCGCTCCCTCCGTGGAGGGCCTCGAGGTGTGGGACGGGGAGGAGTGGCAGCCCGTGCCGGTGATCGCCGGAACATTCGTGATCAACCTCGGCGACCTCATGCAGCGCTGGACCAACGACGTGTGGAACTCCACCCTTCACCGGGTGACGAATCCCGCCGACGGCGCCTGGGACAGTGACCGACTTTCGTTCGCGTTCTTCCACCAGCCCAACAAGGACGCCGTCATCGCCTCGCTCGACGAAAGCTCGGCCCCGAAGTACGAGACCATCACCTCCGGCCAGCACTTCGTCGCGAAGATCGAGGCCATGAAGGTCACGGCGTGACCCCGATCACGCCGGCGGGAGTCGCCGCACTGCAGAGCGCCGTGAGCGCAGCGGAGGGGGCGCGGGCGCGTGGTGACGCCCCGTTCGGTGCGGTGGTGGTGCTCGACGGGGTGGTGGTGAGCCTCGAGTCCAATGCGGTCGTGAGCTCCGGCGACCCCACGGCGCATGCGGAGGTGTGCGCCATCCGCGAGGCCTGCCGGTCGCTGGGCCGCACCTCGCTCGCCGGTGCGGTGCTCTACAGTTCGTGCGAGCCCTGCCTGATGTGTGCGGCCGCGGCCGTCTGGGCCGGCATCGACTCGGTCGTCTACGCCGCACCCATCGAGGCGGTCACGCTGTTTCCGATCGCGGACCTCTTCCCGGCCGGAAGCCTCGACTGGGAGCGACTGCCCCTCGCCCGCACCCTCGTGCCGGTGCCGGGGGCGCTTTCGCTGGTTCGCTGACGACCATCGCGCGAGCGGCCGCCCTGCGCGGTCAGGCCGGGACGTCGGCCGTGAGCCATGCCGTCAGGCGGCGCAGGAGGGCGCCGGCGAGGGGAGACTCGTAGGCGGCGGGGTCGTGACCCAGGGACGTGTAGGCCGCTCGGCGGCCGTCGCGGTCGAGGGTCCAGGCCGCGGGATGCTCGGTGTCGTCGTAGTCGTGCACGAGCAGCACCTCGGCGGCGGGGGAGACCCGCAGCCAGGAGTAGGCCTCGTCGATCGTGTCGAGGGGCTCCAGCCCGCTCACCACCGCGGAGTCGGAGACCGCCCGCAGTCGGAGAGCACCCCGCTCGGGGTGCATCGAGACCCCGCGCACCCACCGGCCGCCGAGCGACTCCTCCCACTCGTCGTGACCGGGCAGCAGGGTCGCCGCGACGTGCAGGGCGAGGAGAGGCCCTCGGTGACCGGATACGATCGTCGCGAGTCGATCGTCGAGCGGATGCGCGGTGGGGCCGCCGCCGGCGTTGACGACGAGCAGGTCGCCGTCGTCGAGCGATTCCTGCAGCGCGTCGAGGGTGTCGACGACTGTCACGTCGTGGTGGGAGGCCCGGAGGGTCCCGGCCACGAGGGCGCTGGTCTCGGCGAACGGGTGCCAGGGATCGGCGTAGTCGCCGCCCCCCGAGAACAGCAGGATGCGGCTCACGGCGCGGGAGCGGTGGAGGCGCGCAGCACGAGGCGGGGCTCGACCTGGATCTGGAGCGGCGGCTCGGCGCTCGGCTCCCGGATGAGGTCGATGAGCAGTCGCGTCGCCAGAGCGCCCACACGGCGACGATCGGGGGCCACGGCGGAGATGGGCGGATCGGCGCGCGCCGAGACATCGTCGTCGTAGGCCACGATCGAGAGCCGGTCGGGAACGGAGAGTCCGCGCGCCCGGGCGTTCTGCAGGAGGCCGAAGAGCGAGTTCTCGTCACCGTGGCAGAACACGGCGGTGGCCCCGATGCGCTCGACGGTGTCGAGCACGACGTCGGCACTGCCACGCTCCCAGCGGGGGCCGGAACCGAGTTCTCCCGGGCCGAGGATGACGCTCTGCTCGTCCATCCCGAGCCGGCCGATCGCATCCCTCGACCCGATGCGCACGAACTCCGAGCTCTGCGAGCTGCCCCGGCTCACCATGACGAGCCGGCGATGGCCGAGATCGGAGAGGTGCTTCAGGGCGCTGTGGGCGCCCCGCTCGTGCGCCGAACGCACCGACGAGACCGAACCCAGGCCGCCCCCCGGCATCTCGCGCTCGACGAACACCACCGGAACCTGAAGGCGCTCGACCGCCTCGCGGAACCCGGCGGGAGCGGCGTGCTCGGAGACCGTCGGCACCCAGAGCAGACCGTCGACGCCCTCGCGCACGAGTTCGTCGATGAGGCGGTACTCCTCCTCGAGGTCGTACTCCGAGATGACGAGCTTCATCTCGCCGCCGGGGGCCAGCGCGTCGTCGATGCCCTCGACGACGTAGCGGTAGTAGTAGGAGGTGGGGACGACGACGCCGATCGTGCCGGTGAACGTCTCCGGGGACTGGTGCGGCGTGTGATCGCCGCGCAGCACCGCTCCGCCGCGCACCTTGTCGAGGATGCGCTCCGCCACCAGGGCGTCGAGGTCGCGCCGGATCGTGACGTGCGAGACGCCGATGTCGTCGACGAGAGAGGCGATCCGCACGGCACCGTCGTGCTGGGCGCGGTCGAGGATCAGGGCGCGCCGCTCGGCTGCGAGCATGTCTCCCCCCTTCGTGAGGCTGACTCGTGAGGCTGACGTGCGCCCATCATAACGCAATGAACGGTTTCGAACATGACTGGAGGGTCACTCGCCGGAATCGCTCATTAAGTTTACAAACCTTGCTTTAAGTTTCGAAATGTGTCGATACTGAGGCGCCGGCGAGGCCGCCGACACGTACTTCGAAGGAGAGGTCCATGTCACGACGACGAATTCATGCGATGTGGGGAGGCGCGGCGCTCGCGACGGCCGTCGCGCTGGGAGGGTCGATGATCACGGCCCCACCCGCATCCGCCGCCACCATCGACCGGGTCACCGTGAGCCAGGGCGGCTACAGCGCCGCCGGCTACAAGGTGGGCTTCGCCGTGGCCGACGGAGCGCTGCCGGGCGCCACGAGCTGCCGCGTGCTCCAGGGCGAGACCGTCGTGCTGCCCTCGTGCACACTGCTGGACCGCGGCACGACCTGGGGCGACCGCGTCTACCAGGTCGACTTCAGCGCCTTCACGACCGTCGGCGACGACTACGCGCTCGAGATCGGAGGCGTACGGTCACCGCGCTTCGCCATCGACGAGAACATGTGGGCGGGCTACCTGGACGAGATGACCGCGTTCTACCGGCTGCAGCGCTCCGGCGTCGCGACCGAGGACGCCTACCCCGACGGCTACAGCAGCATCGCCCCGTCGGAGAAGGTCTACCACGCCGCCGGGCACCTCGACGACGCCGCCTCGGAGGACGGCACCGTGCACTACGACCTCACGGGCGGCTGGTACGACGCCGGCGACTACGGCATCTACGGCGGCAACCAGTGGGTCGCGGGCAACATCGCCATCTCGTACCTGCGCTACGGCGACACCCCGGAGGTCGCCTTCGACAACGACGCGAACGGCGTGCCCGACCTCGTCGACGAGGCCTGGTTCGGCAGCGAGTACCTGCTCCGGATGCTCGACGCCTTCGGCGGTCCGTTCTGGGACGTGAAGGGCAGCGGCGGGTTCCAGCACCCGGAGTTCCACACCGACGGCGTGGTCGGCACGGCCGACGACCGCCGCATCTCGGGGATGGGCGTGGGCGGCTCCGCGAAGGCGTCGGGGTCGCTCGCCGCCACCGCCCGGGCGATCCGCGCCGCCATCGACAGCGGCGACATCGCCGTGGCCGACGCCGCCGCGTGGGAGGCCCTGGCCGTCGAGGCCGAGGAGGGAGCGGTCGAGTTCTACGACTACGCCGACTCGCACCGCGGCGATCCCCTCGGCGGCTACTCGACCACGCGGGGCGGCATCGCGAACTCGCTGCTGTTCGCCGAGGTGCAGCTGCACCTGCTGACGGGGGACGCGGCGTATCGCACCTCGGCCGAGGCGACGATCGCGGCGACGCCGTTCACGATCCTGTCGAGCACGAACTACTGGGACATGGGGCCGCTGTCGATGGCCGAGCTCTACCCCGTGGCCACCGCGGCGGGCAAGCTCGACATCCAGCGCTACCTCAAGAAGCAGCTGGACTACGTGCTCTCCTCCACCGACGACACCCCGTACGGCGTGATCGACCAGTTCAAGAACTTCGGGGTGAACGAGCCGCACGTGTCGTACATGGCGGATGCGCTGCGCTACTGGGAGCTGTTCGGCGACCAGCGCGCCCTCCGCGCGGTGCAGAAGGGGCTGTACTGGGTGTTCGGCAACAACCCGTGGGGCACGAGCTGGGTCTCGGGCGTGGGGGAGACGTTCACGACCTTCCTGCACACGAGGCTCGACGAGCAGGGCCAGACCGCCGGTGGCACGGGCATCGTCCTGCCCGGGGCGCTCGTGTCGGGTCCGAACGTGAAAGACCCGCTCGACATGACCAGCGCGAGCCCTTGGTACCAAGACCGCCCGGGCGCGCAGGACGTCGGTCAGCAGTGGCGCTACAACGAGTACAGCGTGAGCATCCAAGCCGGTCTCTTCTCGGCCCTCTTCGGCCTCACCGCCGCCGGCGACGCTCCCTGGTCGACGGGGACGCCACCGACCGCGCTCACCGTCGGATCCCCGCGCATCGGCGACTACGTGACCGGCGACGTGACGGTCTTCGCCCAGAGCGGCACGTCGCTCACGGGACACGCGCTCGGCCCGGACTGGACGCCGATGACCGCATCCGGCGGCGTGTCGACCGGGCACGTCGACGTGAGTGGCCAGGCGCCCTACACCAACGCGCGCATCGACGTGCGGGGCACCCAGGCGAGCGGGGCCTACAGCTACAGCTCCGCCCACTACACGGTCGCGCCTCCGCTGCCCACGCCCGAGACGCCGCTGCTCTACGACGGATTCGGTCGCGACGGCCTGTTCGGGGTGCAGGGGTACACCTGGGTGAACTGGTACAACAACCACGCCGGCGTGGGGCAGGTCACCAACACGACCGTCGACGACCGAACCGTGGGGCGGTTCTTCCAGAATCCCGCCACCGCCATGTCGCAGGCGAAGTTCCAGCCCTGGCACCACTCGGTGGACGCCGACGGCTACCGCTACCTCTCGGTCACGATGCGGAGCCCCTCACCCAACCTCCGCCTGCGCATCGAGGTGTCGGACGCCGATTCGAACCATCGCGTGACGGGGACCGCGCCCATCGCGATCGCCAACACCTGGACGACGTACGACTTCGATCTCGCGGCGTTCCCGGGGCTCGATCGCTCGCAGGCCAAGCTCGTGTTCTGGCTGCAGCAGACCGCCGACACCGACGGCGAGCTGTTCGTCGACTCGGTCCAGTTCACCAACGATGCCGGCGGCACCGCTCCCGTACTCTCCGACGTGAGCCACACGGCGGGAACCCTCACGCCGTCGACGCCGGTGACGGTCGAGGCCGAGTACACCGACGCCGACGGAACGGCTCCGCACGCCGTCGAACTCGTGATCGACGGCGTTATCCACGCCATGTCGCCGGTCGACCCCGGTGACACCGACTACACCGACGGGGCCCGGTACGCCGGCACGGTCTCCCTCGTGAAGGGGGTGCACAGCTACTACGTGCGCACCACCGACACGACCTCGGCCGTGGTGCAGTCGCCCCTGGTGACCGGGGTGACGGTGGGCTGACCCGGGCGGCATGCGGTGGGGAGCGACGGCGAGCCGCTCCCCACCGCATCCGTTCGTCAGGCGATGATGCCGAGCGACTCGCCCTCGACGCGGTGCACCGGCGGGAGTCCCCGGCACAGCCGCTCGATCTCGTCGAGCGCGGAGTCGGCCAGCCGGCCGGTCTCCGCGTGCATCGCGCCGGCGATGTGCGGGCTGAGCACGATCCCCGGTGTGTCGAACAGCACCGAGTCGGCCGGGAGGGGCTCCGGGTCGGTCACGTCGAGGATCGCCCGGAGGGTGCCGAGACGGCAGCGCCGGATGAGGGCCTCGGTGTCGACGAGCGAGCCTCGCGCCGTGTTGATGAGCACCGCGTGCGGGCGCAGGAGCGCGATCCGCCGGGCGTCGAGCAGGTGCCGGGTGTCGGGCAGCTCGGGGGCGTGGATGCTGACGATGTCGCTCGCCGCGAGCATCGAATCGAGCTCGACGAGGCGTGCGCCCACGGCAGAGGCGTCGGCGTGGCGGGCGTGCGGGTCGGCCACCAGCACCTCGAGCCCGAACGGGCGCAGGAGCTCCGCGACCCGCCGGCCCACGCGGGACAGTCCGATGATGCCCACGGTGCCGCCGAAGTTGACGGCCGAGGGGATGGCGTCGCGCCACACCCCGCCGACCTCGCGATGACGCCGGTAGCCCTCCACGTAGCTGGCCACGCGCTTTCCTTCGAGGAGGATCGTGGCGAGCGTGAACTCGGCGACGGGGATCGCGTTGGCGTCGGCGGCGCTGGTGACCAGGATGCCGCGATCCCAGAACGCGGGGGAGACGTGCTGCTTCACCGATCCTCCGGTGTGGATGACCGCGCGCAGCCCGGGGGCTGCGGCCAGCACGTCGGGGCCCAGCACCGGCGAACCCCATCCCGTGACCAGGATCTCGGTGCTCGCGAGGCGCGCGACGGCGTCGGGGCCTCGCAGGTCGTCGAGGCGCACGGGATCGCCGAGCGCGACCAGGCCGTGCAGCCGGCTGAGGCGGTCGGGGTCGAAGAGATCGCCGAACGCCCGCGCATTCATCAGGAGCAGGGCGGACGGGCGATCCGCATCCACACGGTCTGCGCTGAGCTGTGCCATGTCAGCAATGAGAGCACAGTCCGCACAAACTTCACAAGTTAGAAACCAGATTGCAAAGAAATGATCGCAAAGCTTGCAAACTGTTCAGAGGGTCTGCATACTGGGCGAGACGCACGACGCGGTGTTGACCGGAACCTCCGGAATCCGGCCTCGTCGGCGACCATCGCGGTAGCAGCAGGCCACCGCGCCGAACGGAGGAATCATGCATCGACGCACCCGGAGCGCCCTCGCCGCGCTCGTCGTGCTCCCGCTGCTCGCAGGCACCGTCGCCTGCACCAGCGGTTCGAGCGACGCGCCGACCGAGGCCGGCGACGAGCCGGTCACCATCACGATCATGGGCAAGCCCGCGGCCACCAACACCGCAGCGGTGGAGCTCTTCGAGCGCCAGGTCGCGGAGTTCGAGGAGGCGAACCCGAACATCACCATCGAGGCGTCCGACGTGCCGTGGGACGCCAAGACCTTCGCCACCCGGCTCGCGGGCGGGAACGCGCCCACGCTCCTGCGGGTGCCGCTCACCGAGCCCCCGGCGCTCATCGAGCGCGGTCAGGTGGCCGACATCTCCGACGTGGCGGCCGAGCTCGAGAGCTTCGACGACCTCAACCCGCGAGTGATGCAGTTCCTGGAGCGCGACGGCGCCGTCTACGGCATCCCCGAGAAGAGCTACGCCTTCGGTCTCGTCTACAACCGCGATCTCTTCGAGCAGGCGGGTCTCGATCCCGACAGCCCGCCGGAGACGTGGGACGAGGTGCGCGAGTACGCCGCACAGATCGCCGAGACCACCGGCAAGACCGGCTTCGGCGAGATCACGACGAACAACAGCGGCGGCTGGCACCTCACGGGGTACGACTACACGCACGGCGGCCGCATCATCGAGCAGGACGCGAGCGGGAACTGGACGGCGGCGTTCAACGACGACGACGCCCGCGAGGTGCTCGAGCTGTGGAAGGCGATGCGCTGGGAGGACGACTCGCTGGGCGACAACGTGCTCGGCAAGCAGGAGGACCTGGTGGCCGAGTTCACCGCGGGCAACGTGGGCATGTGGGTCTCCGCTCCGCCGGACGTCTACCCGAACTACATCGCCGCGGGCGGCGACCCCGACGCCTTCGGTGCCGGCCCCATGCCGCAGGGCGGCGCGGATTCCACGCTCGCCGGCGCCACGGTGCTGATGGTGAACGCCCAGGCGACGGAGGCCGAGAAGGAGGCCGCCGTGAAGTGGATCGACTGGCGTGCGCTGCGGCCGAACTACGACCTCGAGGTCGCGGCCGAGACGGCGGAGGCGTCGGCCGCCGACGGCCTGCCGGTCGGTGTTCCGGTCGCCCCGATCTTCAGCGACGAGGCGTACGCGGCCTACCGCGACGCGATCGACGAGTTCGTGAACGTGCCGGTCGACAACTTCGCCCCCTACGTCGCCTCGCTCGGAGCCTTCGAGTACGTGCCGGAGCCCGAGGTCGCCTCTCAGGAGATCTACGCGGCGCTCGACCCGCTGGTGCAGGCGGTCCTCACCGATCCGAACGCGGACATCGACGCCCTCCTCGCCGACGCGGAGTCCCGCGTCAACGCGATCCTGGCGCAGCACGCGTCATGACGATCGCCCCCGAACGCCTGGGCGGTGCGGACCTGGACCGCACCGCCCAGGCGGCGGCCGCCGAGACCGCGGCCGAGCGCGAGCGGCAGCGGCAGCGGCGCCGGCGCGGACGCCGCAGCCCTCAACGCCGCCGCGCCGCGATCGCCGCGCTGCTGTTCCTCCTCCCGGCCCTCGTGACCTTCGGCTATTTCGCCTGGTGGCCGATCCTGCAGAGCACCGTGCTCGCGTTCCAGCAGACGAACCTGGTCGACCCCGCCGAGTGGGTAGGGCTGCGCAACTTCGAGGTGCTCTTCGCCGACCCGCTGCTGCCCAAGGCCGCCCTCAACACGCTGTGGTTCACGGTGCTCTCCCTGGCCATCGGGCTACCGGTGCCGCTGCTGTGCGCCGTGCTCCTCTCCGAGCTCCGGCGCGGCGGCACGCTGGCCCGGGTGCTCGCCTACCTGCCGGTGGTCATTCCACCCGTGGTCGCGGTGCTGCTGTGGAAGGTGTTCTACAGCCCCGGCGAGACCGGGGTCGTGAACTCGCTCCTCGCGCTGGTCGGCATCGGTCCGCTCCCGTGGCTCCAGTCGCCCGAGCTGGCCATGCCGAGCCTCGTCATCGTGGCCACCTGGTCGGGCGCCGGCACCGCCATCCTCATCTACCTGGCCGCCCTCGCCGGGGTGAGCACCGAGCTGTACGAGGCCGCCGAGCTCGACGGCGCCTCGGTCTGGCAGCGGGTGCGCTACGTCACCCTGCCCCAGCTGCGCGGCGTCATCCTGGTTCTGCTGCTGCTCCAGATCATCGGAGCCATCCAGGTGTTCACCGAGCCCTATGTCATGACCGATGGCGGCCCTGCCAACGCCACGGTCACCATCCTGCTGATGATCTACCGCTACGCCTTCCTGTTCGGCGACTACGGGGTCGCGACGGCGCTCAGCGTGCTGCTCGCGGTCGTGCTCATCATCGTCTCGGCGATCTATCTGAGGCTCACCAGATCGTGGAGCTCGCGATGACCGCCACCGCCTCAGCCCGCCGCACCCGCCGCCGGTCGTCTCCGGTCCGCGAGCGCGGACTGCTCTCCTCGTTCGACTGGCGCCGGCCGCGCATCTTCGTCGGCTGGCGTGCGATGCATGTCGCCCTGTTCGCCGGCCTCATCGCCTTCGGAGCCATCCCGGTGGTGTGGATGATCCGCGCCGCGATCTCGACCACGACCGACCTCGTGCAACGGCCCCTCAGCCTGATTCCCGAGCCCGCACGCTGGGAGAACATCCCGACCGCGTGGAACCTGCTCGACATCGGCCACTACCTCGGCAACACCGTGGTGCTCGTAGGGGGTTCGTGGGCGGTGCAGCTGCTGGTCTCCGCCACCGCCGGATACGCGCTGGCGGTCATCCGACCCTGGTACGGGAGGATCGTCTACGGCGCCATCCTCGTGACCCTGTTCGTGCCCGCGACGGTGACGCTCATCGCCCTCTACCTGACCGTGCTCGACCTGCCGTTGCTCGGGATCGGTCTCACCGACACCCCGTGGGCGGTGTGGTTGCCCGCCGGCGCGAACGCCTTCACGATCCTGCTGGTCAAGCAGTTCTTCGAGGAGATCCCGCGCGAGCTGTTCGAGGCCGCCCAGCTCGACGGAGCCGGGTGGTGGACGATCTTCTGGCGCATCGTTCTCCCGATGTCGCGTCCCATCCTCGCCGTGGTGTCGCTGCTGTCGATCATGACGGCCTGGAAGGAGTTCCTCTGGCCGCTGATCGTGCTGACCGACCCGACCACGCAGCCGCTCGCCGTGGCGCTTCCGCGTCTCGCCCAGGCGACCGATCCCGCCTATCTGATCGCCGGGATGCTGATCGCGAGCATCCCACCCATCCTCATCTTCCTCGTGTTCCAGCGCTCGATCGTGCGCGGGATCGGATTCACCGGCCTCAAGGGCTGACCTCGCTCGACCTCGAAAGGACCGCTCCGCCGTGCCCGCACATCCCACCGCTCCACCCGCATCCGTCGACCTCGTCTGGCGCGACCTCAACGGCAACGGGCGGCTCGACCCCTACGAGGACCCTCGCCTGACCCCCGAGGAACGCACCGCCGACCTCCTCACGAGGCTGAGCCTCGAGGAGAAGGCGGGACTCCTCTTCCATACGGTGATCGAGGCCGGACCGGACGGGACGCTGCTGGAGACACCTGGCGCGCTGAGCAAATCGCCGACGAGCACCGTGGTGCTCGGCAAACACCTGAACCACTTCAACGTGCACGCCCTCGGCCGGGCGCGCGACGCCGCACGATGGGCCAACGCCCTGCAGCGTCTCGCCGCGCAGACGCCGCACGGCATTCCGGTGACGATCAGCACCGACCCGCGTCACGGCTTCTTCGAGAACGAGGGCACCTCCTTCGCCGCGGGATCGTTCTCGCAGTGGCCGGAGCCCCTGGGGCTGGCTGCATTGAGCGACGACGACATCCGCGAGTTCGCCGACATCGCTCGCCGGGAGTACCTGGCCGTCGGCATCCGCATGGCGCTGCATCCCCAGATCGACCTGGCGACCGAACCGCGTTGGGGCCGCCAGCTGCACACCTTCGGTTCCGATCCCGAGCGCACCTCGCGCGCGCTCATCGCCTATCTCGAGGGATTCCAAGGCGCCTCGCTCGGCAGCGGTTCGGTCGCGTGCGTGGCGAAGCACTTCCCGGGGGCCGGGCCGCAGGAAGACGGCGAGGATGCGCACTTCCCCTACGGACGTGAGCAGGTCTACCCGGGCGGGGCGTTCGAGCTGCACCTCGAGCCGTTCCGGGCGGCGATCACGGCGGGCGTCGCCGGCATGATGCCGTACTACGGGATGCCCATCGGGCTCGAGCGCGACGGCCTTCCGATCGAGGAGGTGGGGTTCGGCTACAACCGGCAGATCGTGACCGGGCTGCTGCGGGAGGAGCTCGGGTTCGACGGCGTGGTCGTCACGGACTGGGAGCTCGTGAACGACAACGTCGCGCAGGGGCAGGTGCTCCCCGCGAAGGCGTGGGGGGTCGAGCACCTCGACCCGGCGGAACGGCTGGTCGCGGTGCTGGATGCGGGATGCGACCAGTTCGGCGGAGAGGAGTGCGTCGACCTGCTGATCGTCCTCGTGCGCGCGGGACGTGTGAGCGAGGCGCGGATCGACGAGTCGGCGAGGCGCGTGCTCGAACTCAAGTTCCGGCTGGGACTGTTCGACGACCCCTTCGTCGACGAGGACGCCGCGGAGGACGTGGTGGGCCGCCCGGAGCACCGCGCGGCCGGTTTCCGGGCTCAGGCGCAGGCGGTCACGATCCTCAAGGACTCCGGGCCCGACGGCGACCCGCTGCTCCCGATCGCCCGGTCGGACGACCGGCGCGTCTACGTCGAGGGGATCGACCCGGTCGTGTCCGGCGCCCTGGGCGTCGTCGTGGACCGGCCGGAGGAGGCCGACCTCGCCGTCGTGCGCATCGCGGCGCCCTTCGACCCGCGCGACGACCTGCTGTTCGAATCGAGGTTCCGCCAGGGATCGCTCGAGTTCCGGCCCGGTCTCGTGGCCAGGCTCTCGAGCATCGCCGCGCGGGTTCCGCTCGTGCTCGACGTCGCGCTCGACCGGCCGGCGATACTCACCCCGCTCCTCCCGTTCTCGTCGGTCGTGGTGGCCACTTTCGGCACGAGCGATGCGGCGCTGATCGAGACCCTCACCGGGGGAGTCGTCGCGCGGGGCCGGCTTCCGTTCGAGATCCCCCGCTCGATGGATGCGGTGCGCCGCTCCCACGAGGACGTGCCCAACGACACCGCCGATCCGGTCTTCCCGGTCGGATTCGCGCATCCCGTCGCCGTCGAACCGGCCCGACCGGCCGCCGCCGCACACTGACCATCGAGGCCCCACCGTGCATTCCGACCCCCGCCGTACCGGCGACCGCCTCACGCGCTTCGTCGACGAGAGCCTGCGCGCATCCCTGCACACGCGCACCGCACCCCTCGCGCTCGCGAGCTGGGAGGTGCCCGACGAGCCGGTGCCCTTCGGCGTGGCGCAGCGGCAGCGCTTCGAGCCGTTCGCGGTCGGCTCGCCGTGGGGCAGACCCTGGAGCACGCTGTGGTTGCGGGTGCAGGGCACCGTGCCGGGCGACTGGGCGATCGACGAGCGCCATAGTGCCGAGGTGAGCATCGATCTCGGCTTCGACGGGCTCGCGCCGGGGTTCCAGGCGGAGGGACTCGCCTTCCGGCCCGACGGCACGATCGTCAAAGGCGTGTCGCCCCGGAACTCCCACCTGCCCGTCGACTCCGGCGGCGTCGTGGATCTCTTCCTCGAGCTCGCCGCGAACCCCGGCATCCCGCCCGAGTCGCACTGGCGCACGACGCCCCTCGGCGACAAGGCGACGGCCGGATCCGAGCCGCTCTACCGCCTCCGACGGCTGGAGCTCGCTCTCGTCGACCGAGAGGTCTGGAACCTGCTGCAGGACATCGGCGTCGCCCGCGGCCTCGCCGAACAGCTCTCCGCCGAGGACCCCCGCTCGGCCCAGCTGTGGACGGCGCTGGACCGGATGCTCGACGTCGTCGACCCCGATTCAGTCGGCGCCACCGTCACCGCCGCCCGCGCAGCACTGGCGCCGGCGCTCGCCGCACCCGCCGCCGCGAGCGCGCACACCGTCGTGGCGACGGGCCACGCGCACATCGACAGCGCGTGGCTCTGGCCGGTGCGGGAGACGGTGCGCAAGTGCGCCCGCACCTTCTCGAACGTCGTGGCGTTGATGGACGAGCATCCCGACTTCCGTTTCTCGTGCTCGTCGGCGCAGCAGCTCGCGTGGGTGAAGGAGAGCTACCCCGAGCTCTTCGCGCGCATCCGCGAGAAGGTCGCCACCGGGCAGTTCGTGCTCGTCGGTGGGCAGTGGGTCGAACCCGACACCAACCTGCCCGGAGGCGAGTCGACCGTGCGGCAGCTCGTGCACGGGAAGCGGTTCTTCCTCGAGGAGTTCGGGGTGGAGACGACCGAGGTGTGGCTCCCCGACACCTTCGGCTACACCGCGTCGCTGCCGCAGATCATCCGGTTGTCGGGCTCGGACTGGTTCATGACGCAGAAGATCTCGTGGAACCAGTCCAACGCCATGCCGCACCACACCTTCTGGTGGGAGGGCATCGACGGCACCCGGGTGTTCACCCACTTCCCGCCCATCGACACCTACAACGCCGAGCTCTCGCCCGCCGAGCTCGCCCACGCGCAGCGCACCTACCGCGACCACGGTGCGGGTTCGGTCTCGCTCGCGCCGTTCGGCTGGGGCGACGGCGGAGGCGGCCCGACCCGCGAGATGGTGGCGTCGGCGCACCGGCAGGCCGACCTCGACGGTTCGCCGAGGGTGCGGCTGGGAACCCCGCGCGAGTTCTTCGAGGCGGCCAGGGCCGAGCGCGACGAGCTGCCCGTGTGGTCGGGGGAGATGTACCTCGAACTCCATCGGGGAACGCTCACCAGCCAGCTGCGCACGAAGCAGGGGAACCGCCGGCTCGAGCGGCTCCTGCGCGAGGCCGAGCTGTGGTCGACCACCGCTTCGGTCACGCTCGGGCGGCCGTACCCCTACGACGAGCTCGAGCGGATCTGGCGGAGGACGCTGCTGCTGCAGTTCCACGACATCCTGCCGGGGAGCTCGATCGCGTGGGTGCACCGCGAGGCGGAGGCGGATCACGCGCGGCTCGCGGGGGAACTCGAGGAGATCGTGCGGGCGGCGCTCGGCGCCCTCGCCGGCGAGGGCGAGCAGCGTCTCGTCGCGAATTCGGCGTCGGTCGCGCTGGAGGGGGTCGCGGCGGGTGCGATCGCGTCGTGGTCGTCGCCGTCGTCGTCGCCCGCGTCGCCGGGGGTGACGATCCGCCCCTGGCCGGGCGAGAGCGGCGGGCCCGGTGGATGGATCCTGGAGAACGGTCGGATGCGCGTGGCGGTCGACGCCGACGGCCTCGTGCGCTCGGTGTGCGACGCGTCAGGCCGCGAGGCCGTGGCTCCGGGGGAACGCGTGGCCCTCCTGCGGCTCCATCGCGACGTGCCCGACAAGTGGGACGCCTGGGACCTCGATCGGCACTACCGCACCTCCGCGGTCGACCTCGACACGGCGGAGGAGGTCTCGGCGTCGGTCCGCGACGGCGTCGCCGTCGTCGAGGCCACGCGCCGCGTCGGTGCGACGACCATCGTGCAGACGATCTCACTGGGGCCGGGGCGCGACGCCGTCGACATCACGCTCGACGTGGACTGGCACGAGCGGCACAAGCTGCTGAAGCTCGTCATCCCCCTCGACGTGCACGCCGACCGCTCGACCTCCGAGATCCAGTTCGGGCACCTCGACCGCCCGACCCACACGAACACCTCCTGGGACGAGGCCCGGTTCGAGTTCGTCGCCCACCGCTGGATCCGGCTCGGCGAAGAGGGCTACGCGATCGCGATCGCGAACGACTCGACCTTCGGACACTCGGTCACCCGCGACACGCGAGCCGACGGCGGAACCACGACCTCGGTCGGACTGTCGGTGCTGCGGGCCCCCACCTTCCCCGACCCCGAGTCCGATCAGGGACGGCACACGCTCCGGTTCGCGCTCCGGCCGGGCGCCTCCCTCGCCGACGCGGCGGAGGAGGGCCACCGCCTCGACCGTGCCCTTCGCGAGGTCGCCGGTGGGCGCGAGATCGCCCCACTGGTGCGGTCGAGCGATCCGGCCGTGCGCATCGAGACGGTGAAACCGGCCGAGGACCGCAGCGGCGACCTGATCGTGCGACTGTTCGAATCGAGCGGTGGCCGGCGGTCGACCGTCGTCGAGACCGATGCCGCAGTACAGCGGGTGCAGGTCGTCGATCTGCTCGAGCGTCCGCTGGATGCGCAGCCGCTCGACGGTGGGCTGAACCGGGTCAACCTGCAGCTCCGTCCCTTCCAGATCATCACCCTCCGGTACGGCCTGTCATGACCAGTCCGTCGCCAGGTATCGGGACGGTCGCTCCCGGATTCGAGCGGGTCGCCGCGGCCTTCGACGATGCCGTGGCGCAGAGCTCTCCGGGCGGGGCCGCACTCCACGTGCGGGTCGACGGATGCCCGGTGATCGATCGCTGGGGCGGCACCGCCCGAGGGGGCCGGCCCTGGACAGGGGAATCCCTCGCCGTGCTGTTCTCCTGCAGCAAGGGTGTGCTCGCCGTGCTCGCCGGCACCCTCGTGCGGGACGGGCTGCTCGACCTCGACGAGAAGGCGTGCCACTACTGGCCCGAGTTCGGAGCCGCCGGCAAGGACGGTCTCACCGTGAGGGATCTGCTCGCCCATCGTGCGGGGCTTCCGGTGCTCCGGGCCGAACTGCGCCGCAGCGACGTCGTCGACTGGAGCCGGATGACACGGCTCCTGGCGGCCGAGACTCCTCTGTTCCCGCCCGGCGCGACCCACCAGTACCACGCGCTCACCCTGGGCTGGATCGTCGGGGAGGTGCTCGTGCGCGCATCCGGCCGCTCCATCGGCGAGCTGCTCGCCGACCGGATCACGCGGCCGCTCGAGATTCCGCTGTTCTTCGGCGCTCCCGCCGGCGTTCTCCCCACGGTGGCGGAGAGCGTCGTGCTCGACGACTACTGGACCGACACTCCGCCCAACTCCGGCGCCTCCGACCTCGAACGCTTGGCCGATCGCGCCCTGACGCTCGGACACGGTCTGCCCCGCCGCTTCGCGGACCCCGGGGAGGGCTTCAACGACCCCGTCGTGCAGCACGCGGCGATCCCGGGCGCCGGAGCCATCGGCACCGCGAGGGCGCTCGCCACGATGTGGAGCGCGACCGTCTGCGACGGCGAGCGCATCCGTCTGCTGAGCGACGAGGTGGTCGCCGAGCTGTGCCGCCCGGTCAGCGAGGGGCCGCCCGCGGTGCCGGCCCCCGGACCCTGGCATCGCTGGGGTGCCGGCTTCATGCTCTCCTCCGAGCGGCGCCCGATGCTCTCGGCGAGCTCGTTCGGGCACGACGGCCTGGGAGGGCAACTCGCCTTCGCCGACCCCGCGTCGCGAGTCGGCTTCGCCTTCATCAGCAACGGGTTGCGGCTCGCCGACGACGATCGCTCGCGGGTCGTCGTGCAGGCGCTCCGGGAAGCCGTGCTCGACGGGGCGGCCTCCCCATCCACCCTTCAGCACCACACACCGACACGGTAAGGACGACGATGTTCAGGATCTCGATGACACGAGCCGCCGGCGGCGCGGCCGCCGTGGCGATGCTCACGACCGCACTGCTTCTCGCTCCCCTCGGGGCGCGAGCCGATGCCGCACCGGGCACGCCCACCGGTGGGGTGCGGGTGGTCGAAACCCCGGACGAGTTCGACGAGCTCAGGGAGAGATACGCGACGATGCTGACCGGGGGCGCGGCTTACGACCCGACCGATCCCGACATCGCGGCGAGGATCACGGAGATCACCGACGCCGCGCAGCTCTCGTGGGACACCATGGACAAGACCGCGGGACGCGTGCGACTGTGGGCCGATTCCCCGTTCGGCAACGACTCCGCGAGCGTGACGCGCACCTACGAGCACCTGAAGGAGATGGCGCTCGCCTACGCCACGCACGGGTCGGACCTCGAAGGCGACGTGCAGCTGAGGACCGATCTGATCGACGCGCTCGACTGGATGAACAGCACCCGGTTCTACGACGGCGTCACGATGTACCAGAACTGGTGGCACTGGCAGATCGGCGCCCCACTGGCCCTGAACGACATCGTCGCCCTGATCTACGACGAGCTCACGCCCACCCAGGTCGCGGCCTACATGGCCGCCGTCGCCTACGCCCAGCCGAGTGTGACGATGAGCGGAGCCAACCGGCTCTGGGAGAGCCAGGTGATCGTGCTCTCGGGCATCAACGCCAAGGACTCCGTCCGGATCGCCGCCGGGCGGGACGGGACCGGCGACCTGTTCCCTTACGTGACCGCGGGGGACGGTTTCTCGGTCGATGGCTCCTTCGTGCAGCACTCCTTCTACGCCTACAACGGCGGCTACGGCGTCTCGCTGCTCGAGGGGATCGCCGATCTGCTCTTCCTCCTGCACGGCTCCACCTGGGACGTGACCGATCCGGACGTGGCCAACGTGTTCTCATGGGTCTACGACTCCTTCGAGCCCCTGCTCTACAAGGGGAATCTCATGGACATGGTGCGGGGCCGGGAGATCAGCCGGTTCGGAGCGCAGGACCTCGACGTCGCCGTGCACGTGATGGGCGCCATCATCCGGTTGGCCGAGGTGGCGCCGTCCGCCGACGCGGAGGCGTTCCGGGCGATGATCCTGTACTGGTTGCAGCTCGACGCCGACAAGACCTTCCTCACCCAGGTGCCGATCTCCCAGATCATCGCGGCGCAGGAGATCCTCGACGACCCCTCGGTCACGCCGCGCGCTGAGCTGACCGGCTACCGGCAGTTCGCGGCGATGGACCGTGCGGTGCACCTCCGGCCCGGATTCGGCTTCGGCATCAGCATGTCGTCGAGCCGCATCGGCAACTACGAGGCGATCAACGCCGAGAACAACAAGGGCTGGCACACGGGCGAGGGCATGACGTACCTGTACAACGACGATCTCAGCCAGTTCAACGACGACTTCTGGCCGACCGTCGACAGCTACCGGCTGCCGGGGACGACCGTGCTGAAGAACACGACCCAGGCGGCGAACGCCCGCTCCGACCGGTCGTGGGTCGGCGGTGCGGAACTGCTCGGCCAGTACGGCGTCACCGGTATGGATCTCCACCCGGTGGGGCGGAGTCTCGAGGCCAAGAAGTCGTGGTTCCTGTTCGACGACGAGGTCGTGGCCCTCGGCGCCGGCATCACGAGCACCGACGGCATCGCCGTGGAGACGGTCGTCGAGAACCGCAAGCTCGACGCCGCGGGTGACAACGTGCTCACCGTCGACGGCACGGCTGCGCCGACCACCCTCGGATGGTCGGACACGATCACCGGCGCGAGCTCCCTGCACCTGGCGGGCTCGGTGCCGGGCTCGGACATCGGCTACTACTTTCCGGAAGGCGCGACCGTGAAGGGACTGCGCGAGGCCCGCACGGGCACCTGGAAGCAGTTGAACTCCTCCTCGGCCTGGGACGACACGACTCCGCGCACGAGGAACTACCTGAGTCTCGCGCTCGATCACGGGACGAACCCCGCCGGAGAGTCGTACTCCTACGTGCTGCTGCCGAACAAGACCAGCTCGCAGGTGGACGCCTACGCGGCGGCGCCCGACATCAGCATCCTGGAGAACTCCGACTCCGTGCAGGCGGTGAAGGACAACGCCCTGAACGTGACCGGGATGACCTTCTGGAAGGACGAGCCGACCACGGCCGGTCCGGTCACGTCGGACAGGAAGGCGGCGGTCATGATGAAGGAGACCGCCGGTGAGCTCGAGCTCTCGGTGTCGGACCCCACCCAGAAGAACGTCGGCACGATCTACCTCACGGTCGACACGAGCGCGACCGGACTGATCTCGAAGGACCCGGGAGTCACGGTCATCCAGTACCACCCGACCGTGAAGCTCAAGGTCGACGTGAACGGTGCGCGCGGAAAGACCTTCGGCGTGAAGTTCTCCCTCACCGGCACCGCGGCGCCGAACCCGGCCCCGATCGCGATCCCGAACCCCTACGAGGCCGAGACCCTGCCGATCAACCTCCAGACCGACTCGGTGTCGGTGTACACCGACGCGACGGCGAGCGGCGGCAAGAAGGCCGGACTCAACCACAACGCGGTGGGGGACTACGTGGAGTTCAGTCTCGACGTGACACAGCCCGGCAGCTATGACGTCGTGGCCCGCGTGCTCAAGGCGGGCAACAACGGCAGCTACCAGCTGTCGGTCGACGGGGTGACCGCCGGCGCGGCACAGGATCTCTTCTGGAGCACCTCCGAGTCGCGACGAGACGTCACCCTGGGCTCCCACACCTTCACCACCCCGGGGAGCCACCTCGTGCGGCTGACGGTGACGGGCAAGAACGCGAGCGCCTCGGGCTACAAGCTGATGCTCGACTCCCTCAGCCTGATCGAGGCGACCGGGGGAGGAGGTGACACCGAGCCGCCGACGGCGCCGACCGGTCTCGCGGCCACCGCGGTCTCGACCACGCAGATCGACCTGAGCTGGACGGCCTCGACCGACGACGTGGGCGTGACCGGCTACACCGTCTACCGCGACGGCACCGCGATCGGCACCTCGACGACGACGTCGTTCAGCGACACCGGTCTGACCCCGTCGACGAGCTACGTCTACACGGTGCGGGCATCCGACGCCGTTCCCCAGCTCTCCGCACCCAGCGCGCCGGCGAGCGCGACGACCGCCGGCACGAGCACCCGTTTCGAAGCCGAGTCCTTGACGGCGAGTACGGGAGTCGTCAAGACCAACGTCGACGCCAGCGGCGGTTCGTATCGCATCTTCAACGCCTACGGCACCGGAGAGCACATCGAGTACACGGTGCCGGTCGCGACAGCGGGCACGTATCAGCTGACGCTCCGCAGCATGAGGTTCAGCGACAACGGCGCGTACCAGCTGCAGATCGACGGGGTCGATCACGGCACACCCCTCGATCTGTACCGCCCCTCGGGCAAGGTGGTCGACGTCGACCTCGGCGAGGTGACCCTGAGCGCGGGATCGCACGAGTTCAGGTTCACGGCCACGGCGAAGAACGCGAGCTCGCTCGGCTACAAGCTGCCGCTCGACTTCGTGCAGCTGGATGCGGTGGTGGAGCCGTGAGCGCGCGGGAGATCGGCATCATCATGAACGGTGTTTCGGGGCGGATGGGGTATCGCCAGCATCTGGTGCGGTCGATTCTCGCGATCCGCGACGAGGGCGGTATCGAGCTGGGTGACGGTTCGAGGGTCACGGTGCGGCCGCTGCTCGTGGGTCGCAGTGAGGCGAAGCTCGCCGAGCTCGCTGAGCGGCACGGGATCGAGGACTTCACGACCGATCTGGATGCGGCGCTGGCGGACCCGCGGTGGGAGATCTATGCCGATTTCCTCGTGACGAAGGCCCGCGCATCCGCTCTGCGGAAGGCGATCGCGGCGGCCAAGACGATCTACACCGAGAAGCCCACAGCGGAGTCGGTCGAGGAGGCGCTCGAGCTCGCCCGGCTCGCGGCGGCGGCGCGGGTGAAGACCGGAGTGGTGCACGACAAGCTCTACCTGCCGGGTCTGCAGAAACTGAAGAGGCTGATCGACTCGGGGTTCTTCGGCCGCATCCTGTCGGTGCGGGGCGAGTTCGGGTACTGGGTGTTCGAGGGCGATTGGCAGCCTGCCCAGCGGCCCAGCTGGAATTACCGGGCGGAGGACGGCGGGGGCATCATCGTGGACATGTTCCCGCACTGGAACTACGTGCTCGAGAACCTGTTCGGGGCGGTGCGGACCGTCTACGCCCAGGCCGCCGTGCACATCCAGGACCGGTGGGACGAGCGGGGCGAGCACTACACCGCGACCGCGGAGGACGCCGCGTACGGGGTATTCGAGCTCGAGGGCGGGGTCGTGGCGCAGATCAACTCGTCGTGGACGGTGCGGGTGGATCGCGACGAACTGGTCGAGTTCCAGGTCGACGGCACGCACGGTTCGGCGGTGGTGGGGTTGTTCGGGGCGAAGATCCAGCACCGCAACGCCACGCCGAAGCCGGTCTGGAACCCCGACCTCGAAGACGCGCACGACTACGACGCCGACTGGGCCGGGGTGCCCACGAACGACGTGTTCGTCAACGGGTTCCGGCAGCAGTGGGAGGAGTTCCTCACCTCGTACGTGCTCGGCACCCCGTACGAGTTCGACCTGCTCGCCGGCGCGCGCGGGGTGCTGCTCGCCGAGGCGGGGCTCCGGTCCAGCCGCGAGGGCCGCAAGATCGCACTCGACCCCCTCGCCCTGGACTGAGCCATGACACTCACTCTTCTCGGCGCCGACGGCGCCCTCACGACCGCGGAGCTGCTCGAGGCGCCGGACTACGCGAAACCGGCCGGCCCGCTGCGATCGCGCGTGGCGTACGCTGCGGCTCATGTGGTGCCGGTCACCTGGGCGGACAACACCCCCGGTTCCCCCGCCGAGATCGACTGGGACGCGACCCTCGCGTTCCGCCGTCAGGTGTACTCCTGGGGTCTCGGCGTCGCCGACGCGATGGACACCGCCCAACGAAACATGGGCCTGGATGCGGCCGCCACTCGCGAACTCATCACCCGGTCGGCGCAGCTCGCTCGCGAGGAGGGCGGCTCGGTCGTGGTGGGCGTCAACACCGACCACCTCGAGGAGGTCTCGGTGTCGCTCAGCGTCATCGAGAACGCCTACCTCGAGCAGCTGCACTTCACCGAAGAGCAGGGCGCGGGGCCGGTGCTGATGGCCAGCCGTCATCTCGCTCGCACGGCCACGACCGCAGACGACTACCATCGCGTCTATCGCCGCGTGCTCGGCTCCGCATCGACCCCGGTCGTGCTGCACTGGCTCGGCACCGCGTTCGACCCGTCGCTGGCCGGCTACTTCGGCTCGGCCGACTGGCGTGAGGCTGCCACCGTGCTGCTGCAGATCATCGCCGAGAACGTCGACGCCGTCGCGGGCGTCAAGATGAGCCTCCTCGACGCCGATGCCGAGATCTGGGTGCGCGAACGCCTCCCCAACGGTGTGCGCATGTTCACCGGTGACGACTTCAACTACGTCGACCTCATCGGCGGCGACTCCCTCGGAACCGGCACCGGATCCGGCCCCGGGCACTCGGATGCGCTCCTCGGCGCCTTCGCGGCCATCACCCCGGTCGCCTCCGCAGCCATCCAGGCGCTCGACGCCGGCGACCCCGAGGGCTACGCCCGCATCCTCGGCCCCACCGAGGCGCTCTCACGCCAGGTGTTCGCGGCACCGACCTTCTACTACAAGACCGGCGTCGCCTTCCTGGCCTGGCTCAACGGCCACCAACCCGCGTTCCAGATGGTCGGCGGACTGCACTCCGCCCGAGACCTGCCCCACCTGAGCCGCATCATCGAACTCGCGAACACGGCGCACGCTCTCGAGCAGCCCGAACTCGCCGCCGAGAGATGGCACGGGATGCTCGCCCTGAACGGCCTGCGGCCACTGGCGGGGGCCCGCTCGTGACCACACCCCACCCGCGACTCTCCCTCAACCAGGCCACCATCAAGCACGCCGACCTCGCAACGGCCCTGCGCGTCACGGCGGATGCGGGGCTCGAGGCGATCGGGCTGTGGCGCGAGCCCGTGCAGGAAGTCGGCCTCGACACCGCGGCACGGATGCTCACCGACTCGGGCCTGCGCGTCACCACCCACTGCCGGTCGGGGTTCTTCACGATGCCCGAGGGCCCGGAGCGCCGAGCCTCCCTCGACGACAACCGCGTCGCGATCGAGGAGACCGCGACTCTCGCGGCCGCCGGAGCACCGGGCTCCACGGCGGTACTCGTGCTCGTGGCGGGCGGACTGCCCGAGGGGTCGCAGGACCTGGCGGGTGCGCGCGAACGGGTGCGCGACGCGATCGGTGAGCTGGTGCCGGATGCGGCCGTGGCCGGTGTGACGCTGGCCATCGAGCCGCTGCATCCGATGTTCGCGACCGATCGCTGTGTCGTCTCGACCCTCGCCCAGGCGCTCGGCATCGCCGCCGACTTCGATCCCTCCGCGGTCGGGGTCGTGGTGGACACCTTCCACGTGTTCTGGGACCCCGACGTGCTGACGTCGATCGCCGCGGCGGGGCAGGAGGGCCGCATCGCGAGCTATCAGGTGTGCGACTGGAAGACCCCGCTCCCCGCCGACGTGCTGCTCAGCCGTCACCAGCCCGGCGACGGCGTGATCGATTTCGCGCTGCTCACCCGCGCCGTCGAGGCGACGGGCTACGACCGGGACATCGAAGTCGAGATCTTCAACGCCGAGGTGTGGTCGGCCGACCCTGTCGAGGCGGTGCGGCGCACCGCCGAGGCGTTCGACACGGTCGTGTCTCCACACCTGGCAGGCCGGTAGCCCGGCGCATCGTGGTCATTCGGGGTCTGCGGCGGCGTCGGCGTCCGCGGCCCAGGCCACTCCGAGCGCGAACAGGGTGGAGACGCCGTAGTGCGTCATCGCCTGGGCGATCCGGCGGCGACCGGTGCGGGGGTTCACCCCGATCATCCGGGACGCGGTCTCGAGGGTGATGCCCTTGCGCATCAGGGTGAGCAGCGGTGTCCAGGGCTGCGCGGATGCGGAGGCCGGCACTGCTGGGGCCGCTGAATGCCACAGCGTGGCGAAGTACGCGGAGGCCAGTGTGGCCAGGGCCGTGTTGCGCACGCTCACCACGCTCGTGGGGCGGCCCTCGCCCCACTCGTACGGCACGGCGAGCTGGTCGCCGTCGACCCAGAACCAGCTCGGGGGATCGTCGAGAAAGCGGTACTCCATCCCGGCCGCCGTGAAGGCGGTGAGGAGCTGCTGCAGGGCGGGATCGGCCGCCGCGGGGGTGGAGAGCACGACGCGCACCGCGTCCTTGCGGCGGAACGCGGTCGAGAAACGCTCCACCCGCTCGGCGGGGCTCGAGAGGAAGCGGGTGATGTCGGGGAGCACGGCCTCCAAGGTTCCCGTGTCGCGCTGCCCGAGCTCGTACCAGACGTCTTCGGCGGCCCGCGGCCCGTGGCGGGTGACGACGGGCATCGGATCGGCGGAGGTCTCGCCGATCGACCAGTGCCCGATCATCCCGGGCAGCTCGGCCACGATCCGCTCGATCTCGCCCAGCAGGTCGCGCGCGCTGTGGCGGAGCTCGGCGGCGTGCGCCGCGACGGTTTCGGCCGCCCAGTCGGCGGGCGCGGTGTAGGTGAGGTCGGCGCCGTGGCCACCGAGTCTGCCGCGGTCTCGGAGTCTGGCGACGATCGCCTCCACCTCGTCGAGCGGGAGGTGCGAGAGCGTCGCGAGCTCGGCCACGGTCGACGGGCGGCCGCGATAGGCCATGGACAGCAGGGACTCGTCGTTCATCGTCTCAGCGTGTCCTGTAGCGGACATGTCCGCAAGCGGGTCTTGTCGGCGGGGTGGACGGTTCAGGACACTGAGTCATCGGAGGGATGTGCGATGACGGATTGTCTGGCCGACACGGGGGCCGCGGGGTCGCTGCCCCTCTTGCTGGTAGGTGTGCTCGTGCTCACGGCGGGCGCGGTGGTGCTCGTGCTGCTGCGTCGCCGGCGCGGTTCGGGCGGCGGCCGGGGTGCTGCGACGACGACGCTCGCCATCGTACTGGCCGTGCTCGCCGCATCCGGGGCCCTCCAGCTGGGAGGAGCCGCGGCGCCTGCGACCGCATCCGTGTCGTCGGCCGAAGCTTCGGCCTGCCCCTCTGCCGGCCCCACCTCGGAGCCGACGCCCGCTCCGACCCCCACGCCGACGACCACTCCGGTGCAGCCCGTGATCGGCGCCGATCAGGAGGTCGCCTTCGACAGCGGCGGCGTCACCTTCCACGGCAGCTTCCGCGGCCCGACCGACACCTCGCAGCCGGTTCCGGCGGTCGTGATCGTCGTCGGCACCGGCGGTGTCGACCGCAACGGCAACGCGCCCACCCTCGACACCGAGGCCTACGAATGGCTGGCCGACGTGATGAGCGCGAACGGCGTCGCGTCGCTGCGCTACGACAAGCTCGGCACGGGTGCGACGGGGCTCGGCCCCTATGCGGCCGACCCCGACGAGATGCTCGCGCTGGGCTACGACCAGCTGCGGGTGCAGCCCATCCGCGACGCCCTCTCGTTCGTGGCGGAGCAGCCGGGGGTCGACTCCGACCGCATCCTGCTGCTCGGGCACAGCGAGGGCGGCGCCGACTCACTCATCGTGGCGACCGAGCTCGGCGACGCGCCCGCGCTGGCGGGGCTGCTGCTCATCGAGCCGGCCTACACGCACATCCTCGACGTCGTGTCCTCCCAGTTCAGCGTGCAGATGGAGGCCGCCGTGGCCGCGGGTGCCATGACCGCCGACGACGAGCAGACACTGGCCGACTGGATGGCCGCCGGCGTGGCGGAGATCCGCACCGGCACCCCGCCCTATCCCGCGCCCGGCCCCGTGCCGCTGCCCGACGCCGTCGACATGACCGCGGTCTTCCAGAGCACGATCGAGTCGAACATCTATGGGTCGGACCCCGCGCAGATGGTGGTGACCCACGCCTACCGCACCCTGTACGGCAAGCAGTACGACGCGGTCGACCCGTACGAGCTGCCGCCCCTCGTGAGCGTGCCGACGCTCGTCACGTGTGGCACGAAGGACTTCAACACCCCGTGCGGAGACGGGACACCGGACTCGGGCGTGGTCGCGGTCGCGGGGCAGTTCGCGCCCGGTGTCGCCGAGTTCACCGAGATCCCCGACATGGTGCACATCCTGCGCGACGTCGGCTCGGCCGACGTGCCCCAGCCCGCCGACCAGATCGCGTACCCGTTCTCGTCGGTGCTGGAGACCACCCTCGGCGACTGGCTCGCGAGGTTCGCCGACCCGCGGTAGGCAGCGGGCGGTGGCGGGGCCGGTTCAGCCGGCGGGCGGCGCCGCGAGAACGGCGGCGACGACGGCGTCGACGACGGTGTCGGGGTCGGTGAGCATCACGTTGTGACCGGCGCCCTCGGCGACGACGAGGCGGCCTCCGGCGAGCGCGACCGAGCGGGCGTGGGCCTCCTCGATGGCCCCGCCCGAGCCCGAGACGATCGTGAGGGCGGCGTCGACGGCGGGCGGATGCGCGCGCAGCGCGGCGAGACCGGGGAGGAAGTGGGCGACCTCGGCGTCGAGCTGCCGGGCCGCGCGGCGGCCGAAGTTCTCGTCGCGGAAGCGGCGGCGTGCATCCGGCGACAGCACGTCGCCCATGGACGACGCACGGCGGTAGAGCCCCAGAGCGGCGGCGGCGCGGGTGACCGGGCCCGCGATGGCCATGCGGCGCCGGGTGGCGGGGGTGAAGTACTCGTCGAGGTGCTCGTCGGAGGGGTCGACGAGCACGAGGGCGCGCACGTCGTCGCGACCGGCGGCGGCGACGCGGGCGATGGGGCCGCCCCAGCTGTGGCCGACGAGCACGAACGGTCCGCCGAGCTCGTCGAGCAGCGTACCGAGTTCGGCGGCGAGGGCGTCGAGGGTGCGGGGGCCTACGGCGTCGGCGCTGCGCCCGATGCCCCGGCGGTCGCTCACCACGGCGCGGGTGTGTTCGGCGACGCGCGGGTGCACGAGCGCCCACACGACGCCCGACATGCCGAGCCCCGCCTCGAACACGACCGTCGGCGACCCGGCGCCCGCCACCTCGCGGTGACGGGCGCCGGGCTGCGCGGCGGAGTCGCCGAAGCGACGGGCGCGGCTCATCCGGTCCTTACAGCTTCGACGCGTTCGCCAGCTCGTCGGCCAGCTCCTGGTAGATCTGCGCGTACTGCTTGTAGGAGTAGGGCGCAGCCGCGTACCAGTTGTAGACCTGGCCCGCCTGCACGGCGGGGAGGCTGGCCCAGGTGGGCACGCCCATCAGGTCGTCGGCGACGGCGTCGTAGCCGCGGGCGTCGACGAGGATGACGTCGGCATCGGAGTAGTCGGAGGCCTGCTCCCAGCTGACCTGCTTGAACACCTGGCCGTCGGGGTCGACCGGGGTCATCACGTCGAGACCCTGCGCGGTGAGCGTGGAGAACTCGGGCAGGAACGCGGGGTCGGCGACGTACAGGCTGTCGGTGCCGGGCGACATGACGGCGACGGTGAGGCCGGATGCGGACGCGACCTCGGCGATGGTGGCCAGCGCGGCGTCGTAGGCGGCCTTGTCGGCGGCGAGCTCGTCGCTCTCGGTGTCGGCGCCGAGGAGGCCGGCCAGCTCGACGAAGCTCTCGATCGCCTCGTCGGTGGTGGCCGGAGAGCCGTTCAGCGCGATGCCGGGGGCGAGCGCGTAGATCTGCTCGGCCTGCTCGGCGGGCACGTACCAGAGCGTCTCGCCGTCGAAGGTGTAGTCGACGATCAGCTGCGGCTCGAGCAGCGCGAAGTCCTCGATGTCGAACTCGCCGTAGGTGCTGCCGATCACCTCGATCTCGTCGACCGGCAGGTCGCCGACCTGGTAGCTGTAGGCGCCGTCGGCGTCGGGCACGAGCTCGCCATAGGCGCCGGCGACGGTGAAGCCCGCGTCGTAGAGCGCGGCGGCCACGGTGGCCTGGGCGACGACGGTGGTGGGCACCGAGTCGAGCGCGACGGTCTCGCCGCGCGCATCCGTGTACTCGAAGGCGCCGGTGGTGGCGGCGGAGGTCTCGCCCGCCGTGCCGCTGTCGGTCGTGCCGCCGCTGCACGCGGTGAGGGCGAGGGCGGTGCCCATCGCGAGGGCGACGCCGGCGAGGCGGATGTGTCGTCGGTTCACTGTGATTCTCCTTGTTGTTCTGGCAGGGGATTCGGGGGCATGTGCGGCGAACGCCGCGGGATGACGAGGGGCGTGCCGGTCTCCGGGTCGGGGATGACGGTGCAGGGGAGGCCGAACACCTCCTCGACGAGTGCGGGGGTGATGATCGCCGAGGGCTCGCCCTGGGCCACGATCGACCCGTCCTTCATCGCGACGAGGTGGGTGGCGTACCGCGTGGCGAGGTTGAGGTCGTGCAGCACGAGCACCATCGTGTAGCCGTTCTCCTGCTGCAGTTGCGAGCAGAGGTCGAGCAGGTCGACCTGGTGGGCGATGTCGAGGAAGGTGGTGGGCTCGTCGAGCAGCAGGATGCTCGTCTCCTGCGCCAGCGCCATGGCCACCCATACCCGCTGCCGCTGCCCGCCGGAGAGCTCGTCGAAGGTGCGGTCGGCGAGTTCGGCCGTGCCCGTGCGCTCGAGCGCCCGCTCGACGGCCGCGGCGTCGGAAGGCGACCACTGGCGCAGCAGGGTCTGGTGCGGGTACCGTCCGCGCGCCACCAGGTCGGCCACGCCGATCGACTCGGGTGCGGCCTGCGACTGCGGCAGCAGGCCGAGCAGGCGGGCGAGCTCCTTCGACCCGTAGGCGCGCAGGGGGCGTTCGTCGAGCACCACCTCTCCCTGGCTCGGGCGCAGCAGCCTGGCGAGGCCGCGCAGAAGGGTGGACTTGCC
Organism: Herbiconiux moechotypicola; assembly: GCF_024979255.1. Classification (GTDB taxonomy): domain Bacteria; phylum Actinomycetota; class Actinomycetes; order Actinomycetales; family Microbacteriaceae; genus Herbiconiux; species Herbiconiux moechotypicola. The sequence continues at coordinate 260,996 of NZ_JANLCN010000003.1, read as the reverse complement.
GCTGCCGTTCGCTCCGACGATCACCGTGAACGAGCCGTCGGGCACCTCGATGCTGAGTCCGTCGACGATGGGGGCGTCGCCGTAGCCGAGCACCACGTTCTCGGCGCGAAGGCGTTCTGTGCCGGTCATCCGCGTCCCTTCCGCCACTCGTGACCGAGCAGCCAGATCAGATAGAGGCCTCCGACGAGGCCGGTGACCACGCCGACCGGCAGCTGCCGGGGCTGGAAGGCCTCGCGTGCGGCGAGATCGGAGAGGACCAGGAGCACCGAGCCGGTCAGCGCCGCGGTGAGGGCGTTCGGGCCGGTGGCGCCGGTGAGGCGGCGCGAGATCTGCGGTGCGGCGAGGGCGACGAACTGAATGGGGCCGGCGGCGGCGACCGCGGCCGAAGCCAGCAGCACCCCCACGGTCACAGCCCCGAGGCGCACCCGCCCGGGGCGGAGGCCGAGACTTGCCGACCGGTCGTCGGAGAACTCGCCGAGCGTGAGCGCCGACGCCAGCGCCGCCGCCAGCACGCCTCCGATGATCACGACAGGGAGCAGGAACATCACGTCGGGCCAGCCGCGACCGGCCAGGCTGCCCACCAGCCACACCGCGGCGCTCTGCGCGTCGTAGAGCTGGGATCGTACGATCATGAGCTGATTGACGGCGAGCAGGATGGCACCCGCTCCGATGCCCACGAGCACGAGCCGCAGCGGGGCGACGCCGTGGCGGGTGGCGAGGGCGAACACGATCGCGGCGGTCGCCGCGCCGCCGAGGACCGCACCGATCGCGGTGCCGCCCGCGCCCATCCCGAGCACCAGGATGGCCACCAGCGCGCCGGTCGAGGCTCCCGAGGTGAAGCCGATCACGTCGGGGCTGCCCAGCGGGTTGCGCGTGACCGACTGGAACAGCGAGCCGGCCATGCCGAGCGCGGCACCCACGAGCGCTCCGGTGAGCACTCGCGGCAGCCTCAGCTGACCCACGATCAGTTCGTCGGCCACACTCCCCTCGCCGAAGACGGCCTGCAGGGCCGGCACGAGGCCGACCGGATGCGCACCGAGGGTGAGCGAGGCGAGGATCGCGCCCACGAGGGCGAGCACGAGGAGCCCCGCCACCACCACGGAGCGCACGTGGAAGCGGAGGGCGAGTGGCCCGGCGACCACGTTCCAGCGGCGGGTCATGCGGGCACCATCCGTCGCCGGCGCACGAGCGCGATGAACACCGGGCCGCCGAGGATCGCGGTCATGAGGCCCGCCTCGATCTCGGCCCCGCCGGAGACGACCCGGCCGAGGGTGTCGGCGAGCACGAGGAACGCCGCCGAGAGCAGCATGCCGAACGGGATGATGCGCCGCTGATCGGCGCCCACGACGGCCCGCGCGACGTGCGGCACGGTGAGCCCGAGGAAGCCGATCGGACCGGCCACCGCGGTCGCCGCTCCGCAGAGCAGGGTGATGGAGACGGCGGTGAGCACGCGGATGCGCCCCACGCCGAGGCCGAGCGAGCGCGAGCTGTCCTCACCGAGCGCGAGGGCGTTGAGGCCGGGGCCGACGATCAGGGCGAGCACGACCCCGAGCACGAGGAACGGCAGCGCGATGACGAGCGTGTCGAGGCCCCGGTTGACCACCGAGCCGACAACCCAGAAGCGCACCTCGTTGTAGGTGGCCTGGTCGCTCATCGCGAGGGCGTTGATGTAGCTGAACAGCACCGCCGTGAGGGCGGCACCGGCCAGGGCGAGCCGGGCGGGGCCGGCGGAGGCGCGCCCGCCCGAGCCGACGAGGTACACCACGACCGAAGCGACGGCCGCGCCGACCAGGCCGAGCCACATCTGTGGGAGCGCGCTGGTGATGCCGAAGAAGGTGAACCCGGTGACCACCGCCGCCGCGGCGCCCGCGTTCACGCCGAGGAGGCCGGGGTCGGCGAGCGGGTTGCGGGTGAGCGCCTGCATGAGCGCGCCCGCGGCGCCGAGGGCCGCCCCCACCGCGAGCGCCACCAGCGTGCGCTCGAGCCGGAGGCCGCGCACGATGTCGACGGTGTTGCCGGTGCCGCCCTCGATCAGCGCACGCACCACCTCGACGGGGGAGAGCGCCTGGCGCCCCACCATGAGGCTCAGCACCACCGCGATCACGAGCACGACGACGACGCTCACGAAGGCGAGCGTGCGGCGGGCGGTGAGTCGGGGAGGCATCAGTGATTTAGGTTAGCCTCACCTGACGTCTTTCGCCGCATCGGGTGCGGTCATGGTGGCCTCATCGGCAGGCATCCCCCGCGGGGCGGCTCCCGATCGCCGGCGGGTGCGCTCACACCCGGTTGAGTCGGTACTGGGTTCGGGCGAACTCGTCGTAGGGGGAGGTCTGCACCGTGGCCCGGATGCGCGGGAAGCCGAGGTCTGCATCCGGAGCCGTGCCCGCGCCCGGGTGCTCACCCCACACGACCTCGACCCGCGTGCCCGGGGTCGCGTGCTCGGCGTCGACCAGTGCCAGCGACAGCACCGTACCGACCGGTCCGATGAGTGCGGTGTAGTAGGTCACGCCGACGAGCTCGCCCTCGCTCTCGACGCGATGGCGGGCGTAGGTGAGCGTGTGACCCGGGTCGTCGCCGAGCACGCGGTGCACGTCGTCGACGTCGAACTCCAGTGTCACCTTGGTGCGGCGCGGCGCGTCTTTGGCGGCCAGGAGGGCTTCGCGGCCGATGAAGTCGTGGTTGAACGAGATCGAACGCCCGTACCCGAGGTCGTAGGGGGAGAGGTAGTAGTCCTCGATGTCTTCGGAGAAGAAGCTGCCGTTCAGCGGCTTCTGGCCCTCGTAGGAGAACAGGCCGAGGGATCGCCGGTAGTCCTCCAGTCGCGGATCGGTGTAGATGGCCGGTGTGGGCGTGGGCACCCAGCCGCTCTCGACGCCGTTGGTGAAGTACGCCAGCCCGCCCACGAGCACGAGGCCCAGCGGTTCGCCGGCCGCCATGAGGGCCGCCTTCACCTCGGCGTGGTCGGCGTAGTCGCCGATGAACTCGTAGCCTGCCTGCCCCGCCATGCCGTGCCGCAGCGCGCGCACCGGCTTGCCCGCGAGCTCGGTGACGATCGAGTGGAAGAACTTCGTCTCGGGGAGCGGACCGCCGAAGGCGCGCTCCACTAGCTCGAGGGCGAGCGGACCCTGGATCTGATAGCGGAACAGCTTCGGGTCGCCGTCCTTGCGCACCGAGGAGTCGGGGTCGGTGGAGAACTCCACGTCGTAGCCCCCGGTGGTGCCGTGGTACTTCACCCAGTTCTGCGCGGCCGGCACTCCGGTGAGCGTGTAGCGGTTCTCGCTCTCGCGCAGCAGAATGCCGTCGACGATGATGTTGCCGTCGTAGGAGACCGGAACGAACTGCTTGGCCTGGCCGATGGCGAAGTTCTCGTAATTGTTCGCGCTCACCGCCGAGAGCAGCTTGGTCGCATCCGGACCCTCGATGACGGTGTCGGACATGTGATACGAGAGGTCGGAGAGGGCGACGGTGCTGCGCCACGCGTTCTGCTCCTCGCTCCACCCCACGTACTCCGGCTGCACCACCGGCACGGTCCAGGGTGCCACTCCGGGCTTCCAGAGCAGGTTGATGGCCGATCCGGCCCTGTCGATCCCGTCTTGCAGGCTCGGTGCGTTCATGCTGGTGGTTCCTCTCATCGTCGAGTGTGCGTGGAGCGAGTGTGCGTGGAGCAGGGCGGGCGCTCAGGTGCGCTCGGCCATCTCCACGACGTTGGCGAGCAGGAGGGCCCGGGTCATCGGCCCGACACCTCCCGGGTTGGGGGAGAGCCAGGAGGCCCTGTCGTCGACCCGAGGGTCGACGTCGCCGACCACGAGGGAGCGGCCGGTCATCGGGTCGACGGACCGCGACACCCCCACGTCGAGCACGATCGCGCCAGGCTTGACGTGCTCGGGCCGCACGAGACCGGCGGATCCCGCCGCGGCCACGATCACGTCGGCCTCGCGGAGCCTCGCCGGGAGATCGCGGGTGCCCGTGTGGGTGAGTGTGACGGTGGCGTTGTACTCACGCCGGGTGAGCAGTGCCCCGATCGATCGGCCGACGGTCACACCCCGGCCGATCACCACCACGTCGGCGCCGTCCCACGACAGACCGTGACGCTCGACGAGCTCGATCACGCCGCGCGGAGTGCAGGGCAGTGGCGACCCGATCGGGCGGTCGACGTTGAGCACGAGCCGACCGAGGTTGGTGGGGTGCAGCCCGTCGGCGTCTTTCGCGGGATCGATGAGTTCGAGCGCACGGTCGGTGTCGAGATGGGCGGGGAGTGGGAGTTGCACGATGTAACCCGTGCAGGCCGGGTCGGCGTTGAGTTCGCGGATGACCTCGTCGAGCTCTGCCTGGTCGGTGTCCGCCGGCAGGTCCCGCCTGATCGACGAGATGCCGACCTCTGCGCAGTCGCGGTGCTTCCCCGCGACGTACCACCGCGAGCCGGGGTCGTCTCCCACGAGCACGGTGGCGAGGCCGGGGACGACCCTTCTCCCACGCAGCGTCGCCACACGGTCCGCGAGCTCGGCCTTGATGGCGGCCGCGGTGGCGAGGCCGTCGAGTCGTCGAGCCGTCATCTCAGAAGACGATCGTCTCGGAGCCCGTGCGGATGACCCGGTCGTCGCAGTGCCACGACACGGCCCGCGACAGCACGGCGCGCTCGACGTCGGCACCCCTGCGCTGCAGGTCGGCGGCGGAGTCGGCGTGCGAGACGCGCACCACGTCCTGCTCGATGATGGGGCCCTCGTCGAGCTCCTCCGTGACGTAGTGCGCGGTGGCGCCGATGAGTTTCACACCACGCTCCTTCGCCTTGCGATAGGGCGCCGCCCCGATGAACGCCGGCAGGAAGGAGTGGTGGATGTTGATGACCGGCACTCCGACGCCCTCGAGAAAGCCGGGGGAGAGGATCTGCATGTACCTCGCCAGCACCACGAGGTCGGCGTTGCCCCGGATGAGTTCCACGATCCGGGCCTCGGCCGCCGACTTGTCGGGGCCGGGGACCGACGGGACGTGGAAGAACGGGATGCCGAAGGCGCGCACCTCCTCGGCCAGGTCGGTGTGATTGGAGACGACCATCGGCACCGTCATGGGGATCTCCCCTCTGCGATGCCGCCAGAGGAGATCGAGGAGGCAGTGGTCGGACTTGGAGGCGAGGATGATGACCCGCTTCGGCGTCGAACGGCTGGTGAGCGACCATTCCAGGTCGAAGCGGTCGGAGAGCTCGGCGGTGAGGTCCTTCTCGAGCGACTCGCGGGCGACCACCAGGTCGTCGAGGGAGAAGACGGTGCGCTGGTAGAAGTGCCCGCCGGCGGGGTCGTCGGTGTGCTGGTCGAGCGAGACGATGTTCGCGCCGTGCCTGGCCAGCGTCGAGGAGATGGCGGCGACGATGCCAGGCCGATCGAGACCGTGCACCATGAGGCAGGCCTGGTTCGTGACCGAGCCGCGCAGTGGGGCGACCGCGGGTGGCGCATCCGTGATGGTCATGCCTGGGCCGCCTCGAACGCGGTGATCCACTCGGCCGTGGCCTTCAGCCCGCCGAAGGTGTAGAAGTGCAGCCGCACCTCACCGTGCCGCTCGGCGTCGTATCCCTGCGCGAGCTGGGTGATGAAGCGGTCGGGGCCGGCTGTTCCGAGCAGGTTGGTGAGAGAGAACCCGTACTTCTTCGCGATGCCCGCGCTCGAGGAGATGCCGAAACGGCCGGCGAAAGCGAGCAGCCGCTTGATTCCCGCCGGGCCGGGCACGCCCACCCGCACGGGGAGGTCGATGCCGCGTTCGCGCACGCGTTCGATCCAGGTGAACACGGGCGCGACGTCGAACCCGAACTGCGTGATGACGGTACCCCGCAGCTGCTGGTCGCGGAGCGCGGCGGCCTTGTCGGTCAGAGCGCCCCAGAGACGATCGTCGCTGATGTCGGGGTGGCCCTCGGGGTAGCCGCCGATGCCCACTTCGGCCACCCCGTACCGCTGCAGCAGGCCGGTCTGGATGACCTGGAGCGAATCGTCGTAGGGCCCGACAGGCGTGTGCGGGTCGCCTCCTACGACGAACACGTCCTCTATGGTTCCCTGGTCGCGCAGGAGCCCGAGGAACTCCTCGAGCTCGGCCTGCCCGGCGAGGCGACGCGCCGACACGTGCGGCACGGGAACGAAGCCGGCGTGCTGCACGGCGCGCGAAGCGGTGAGGCGGGCGGGCAGGTCTTCGTTGCCCAGGAACGTCACGTTGATGCGCGTCGACGGCGGGATGAGTGCGGCGGCCTCGTGCAGTCCGGGCACGTCTTTGCCGGTCATCTCCAGAGAGAACCTCTCGAGCAGGGCCGAGGGGGTCAGGGTGGTGGGCATCGGGTTCCTCCGCACTTCGTCGTGGCTGCAGCAGCGCCGGGCCTACCCTTGGAACAGGTATTGCAGGCGTCTGTGAACATCACTGTAACCTTAAAACATTTCGGGATGCAAGCACGATCAGAGACGGGCTGCACGGTAGGCGGTTCTGGCATAGGCATCGTAGGGTGAGGGCCGCACGACGGCCCGGACGCGCGGCAGACCGAGTTCGACCTCCGCCGGGGTGCCGTGGCCGGGATGGTCGCCCCAGACCACCTCGACCTCCGTGCCCGGCTCGTCCACGGCGCGGTCGACGAGCGCGAGCGAGAGCACCGTGCCGACCGGGGCGATGCGCGCCGTGTAGAACGCGGTGCCTACGAGCCCGGTGTGGTTCTCCACGCGGTAGCGCCCGTAGCTGAGGGCGTACTCGTCATCGGCGCCGAGGACCGCGCGAGCGTCGTGGGCGTCGAACTCGAGTGTCACCTTGGTGCGCGACGTCGACTCTCGCGCGGCCTCGAGGGAGTCTCGGCCGATGAAGTCATGATCGAAGCTGAGAGACCGGCCGTAGCCCAGCTCCCAGGGCGACGTGGTGAAGTCGTCGATGTCGTCGGAGTAGAAACTGCCGTAGAGGGGGTTCTGCCCTTCGAACGAGAACAGGCTCAGCGATCGCCGGTAGTCCTCGAGCGCGGGGTCGGAGTAGATCGCCGGTGTGGGGGTGGGGATCCACCCGCTCTCGATCCCGTTGGTGGCATAGGCGAGCCCTCCCAGCGAGGTTGCACCGAGGGGCTCACCCGCACGCTGAAGCGCTTCGAGCACGGCGTCGTGGTCGGTGTAGTCGCCGATGAACTCGTAGCCGGCCTGGCCTGCCATTCCGTGCCGCAGGGCGCGGAAGCGGCGGCCGTCGAGGGTCACCTCGGTGGAGTGGAAGAACTTCGTCTCGGGCAGGGGTGCTCCGAAGGCCCTCTGCACGAGGTCGAGCGCCAGGGGGCCCTGCACCTGGAGCCGGAAGAGACGTGGATCGTCGGGGCGGTAGGCCCGATCGGGATCGATCTCGAACGCGACGTCGTAGCCGCCTGCCGTCGCGTGGTGGGCGACCCAGTTCTGGGCGGCCGGCACCCCGCTCAGGGTGAACGACTCCTCCCCGGTGCGCAGCAGGATGCCGTCGGTGACGAGCTGGCCGTCGGCGGCCACCGGGATGAACTGCTTGGCCTGGCCGATGGCGAACGAGCGATAGCTGTTGGCGCTGACCGCGTGCAGCAGCGCCAGCGCGCCCGTGCCTTCGAGGAACATGTCCGACATGTGGAAGGAGAGGTCGGAGAGGACGACCGTGGACCTCCACGCCTCCTGTTCCGTGGCCCACCCGGCGTACTCGGGTCTCACGACCGGCGGTGACCAGGGAGCGCTCCCCGGTTTCCAGAGCAGTCGCACGGGCGATCCCGCTCGGTCGATCCCGTCCTGAAGGCTGGGTGCGTTCATGGTGGCCGTTCCTCTCCATCGAGTCGTGGCCACCACCGTAGCAGTCATCAGAATTGATAACAGGAGTCTGCAAACATTGGTGCCGTCGAGTGTTGAAGATGACTTTGATGATGACAGTTGACTGATATAGTCTGAACCCGATCCCGCATCGACGCGGGCACCATTCCGAGAGGAAGACCCATGGCCAGTCTCGAAGACGAGATCCGTTCCGCCGGTGGGCCGTTGCAGCTCTTGCAGAGCGGCCGGTCCGGCGCCTACCAGTTCCCGGTCAAGCCCGAGTTCAGCAATTGGCGCGACGAGCAGGAGTCGTGGCGCACCAGCGCCGCACTGATGGACCTGTCGTTGCACATGAACGACCTCACCGTGAAGGGGCCGGACACCTATCGGCTGCTCTCCGATCTGGGTGCCAACAGCTTCAGGGGGTTCGGCCCGATGAAGGCGAAGCAGCTCATCGCCGTGGGGCACGACGGCAACATGATCGGCGACGCCATCCTGTTCTGCCTGGGTGAGGACCATGTGCGCATCGTGGGCCGGCCCCCGGTGTCGAACTGGGTGCAGTTCAACGCCGAGACGGGTGACTACGACGTGGAGCTCAGCCGCGACGAGCGCAGCGTGCAGAGCGACAAGCCGACCCGGGAGTTCTACCGCCTGCAACTGCAGGGGCCGAACGCCACGAAGATCTTCGAGAAGGTCAACGGCGGTCCGCTGCCCGAGATCAAGTTCTTCCACATGGGCACCTTCCACATCGGCGACTACCAGACCACGGCGCTCAACCACCGCATGTCGGGCTTCCCCGGTCTGGAGTTCTTCGGGCCCTGGGCCGATCTCGACGGGGTGCGTTCCACGCTCCTGGCCGCCGGCGCCGAGTTCGGCATCACGCAGATCGGCGGGCGGGCCTACGCCTCCGTCGCGGGCGAATCGGGCTGGATCGCCAACACCGTTCCGGCGATCTACTCCAGCGACGAGATGAAGCCCTTCCGGGAGTGGTTGCCGGCGCGCTCCTTCGAGGCGAACCTGGCGCTCGGGGGCAGCTTCGTCTCCGACCGCATCGAGGACTACTACGTCACCCCGTGGGACCTCGGATACACCCACATCGCCAAGTTCGACCACGACTTCATCGGCCGTGAGGCCCTCGAGCGGCGGGCGGGCGAGAAGCGACGGGTGAAGGCCTGGATCCGGTGGGATCGCGACGACGTGGCTCGGATCTTCTCGAGCATGTACGAGGAGGGGGACAAGCGCTTCAAGTACATCGAGACGCCCGCCGCGTTCTACACGGCCTCGCAATGGGACCGGGTGGAGAAGGACGGCGAGCTCGTCGGCGTGATGAACCTGCCGAACTACTCCTCGAACGTGCGCGGGTGGATCTCGCTCGGCATGATCGACGAGGATGCGCACGTGATCGGCGACCGCGTCGAGATGGTGTGGGGCGAGCCCGACGGTGGGCGGGACACACCGTTCGTCGAACGGCACACGCAGACGAAGGTGGGTGCCACCATCATCGCCCGGCCGTTCAGCGAGAGCACAGAGGGTTCGGGCAACCGCTAGCCCGGTGCCGTGCGTGGCTCACGCGGTGCGGATCGGCCAGAGCAGTTCCATCGGCCGGTCGCTCCCCTCGAGCTCGAGCAGGATCTTGCGGAGTTCGAGCACCACGCTCCGCGAGCCCTCGGGGGAGAGCACCGCGTTCACCCGCTCGGTGACCTCGGCCATGCGCTGCGAGCCGACCCGCACCCCCTCGAGGCCCGCCGGCGAGAGCTCGTACAGGATCACCCGGCCGTGCACCGGGTGGGGCCGGCGCTCCACCCAGCCGATCTTGTCGAGCCGGGCGAGCGCGGTCGCCACGCTCTGCGGAGTGATGCGGAACCCCCGCGACATGTCGGAGGCCGACAGCGGCCCGAGCTTGTCGAGGTGGACGGCGAGCCCCAGCTGGGTGACGGTCACCCCGAGGCCCTCGATGGCGCCCTGGATGTAGCGGTGCACGGCGTTCTGCGTGCGCCAGAGGGTGTAGGGAAGGCTCTCCTCCCAGGAGAATCCCTCCGGGTCGCGGGGTGTCGTCGCCACAGGTCCTCCGGTCGGTCCGCCACCACGGTCGTCCTCCGCGGTGAGTTGATGACAATAGTAGACATGATTATAGATTGCAGACATCTGTGATTTCGACGCCGACATGCGAGCGGGAACTGACGCTCTGGGTCGACCCGGAGGTGGCGTTCGTGCGCCTCTTCGGGGCGTCGGAGCACGCCTTCTGGCTCGATGCCGGACCGGGAACCGACCGCGGCACCTCCTCGCTCGGCGACGCGGGAGGCGAGGAGAGAGTGGTCGCGGTCCTCTCGGTGCCCGGTGGCGGCAGTGTACTCGTGCATCCGGAGCCGGGGCGGGAGACGCCGCTCGGGGAGTCGCCGATCGACGTGGTCTCGAGGGCGGACGACCCTCCCGCCCTCGGCTGGGTGGGGTGGTTCGGCTACGAGACCGCGGCCCGACACATGGGGGCCCCTCTCGCCGAGTCGCAGCGGGCCGATTCGGCGATGCTGCCGGTCGCGCGGCGCGTCGACTTCGACCATAGCGCGCGCACCGTCCGGCTCTCCGCCCGAGCCGGCCCCGAGGCGGAGGCGTGGATGCGCCGCACCGAGGAGGAGTTGCGGGCCCTGGTGGGCAGGGCTCCGGACGAGCCGGCGCCCGCGCCGAGGAGGCGACCGGTCGAGCCCCGGCACACCGTCGAGCAGTACCGGCGGCTGATCGAACGCTGTCAGGCCTCGATCACCGCGGGTGACGCCTACCAGCTCTGCCTCACCAACCGCTTCGAGACCACCACCGACGAGGCTCCACTCGCGGTGTACCGGCGGTTGAGGAGGCTCAACCCCTCGTCGCTCGGCGGGTTCATCAGAGCCGGCGAGCACGCGCTGCTCAGCAGTTCACCGGAGACTTTTCTCGAGCTCGACCGGGACCGGCTCGTGACGACCCGGCCGATCAAGGGCACGCGTCCACGAGGGCGGACCGCGGACGAAGACGACCGCCTCGCCCGTGAGGTGAAGGACGACCCGAAGGAGCGTGCCGAGAACCTCATGATCGTCGATCTCATGCGCAACGACCTCTCGCGGGTGTGCGAGCTGGGCTCGGTGGCGGTGACCTCGCTCTTCGACGTGGAGGCGCATCCGAACGTGTTCCAGCTCGTGAGCACGGTGACCGGGAGACTGCGGGAGGACTGCGGACTGGGGGAGCTGCTGACCGCGGCCTTTCCCGCCGGCTCGATGACCGGTGCGCCCAAGCGCGCGGCCATGTCGATTCTGCACGAGCTCGAGGGAGGGCCGCGTGGGGCCTACGCGGGCGCCTTCGGATCGATCTCGGCCGACGGAACCGCCCAACTCGCCATGACGATCAGGAGCATCGTGATGCGCGGCGACCGAGCGAGCATCGGGAGCGGCGGCGGCATCACCGCACTGTCCAGGCCCGATGCCGAGATCGACGAGACCCATACCAAGATCGCGCCGCTGCTGGCGGCACTCGGCACCACGATCGGAGACGCTGATGCGCACCACCGCTGACACCGTGGCGGAAGCCCTCTACGACCGCACGGGTGAGGCGGCGCCCGAGCCCCGGCTCGATGCGACCAGGCGGGTGCTCGACCTGCTCGGCCGGCCCGACGACGCCTTCCGCTTCATCCACGTCACGGGTACCAACGGCAAGACCAGCACCAGCCGGATGTCGGCCGCATTGCTCCGCGCGCACGGGCAGCGCACAGGACTGTTCACGAGTCCTCACCTGGTGCGGTTCGCCGAGCGCATCGATCTCGGCGGGCGGCCGATCGACGACGCCGTGCTGGAGCGGGTCTACGACGAGGTGGCAGGGGCGCTCGCCGTGGTCGACGCCGAGCTGCTCGGGGACGGCCGGCGCCGGGTGACGTTCTTCGAGGCGCTCACCGCGGTGGCCTACACCGCATTCGCGAGAGACGGACTCGACACGGCCGTCGTCGAGGTGGGCATGGGGGGCAGCTGGGACTCCACGAACGTCGCCGACGGCAGCGTGGCGGTGTTCACCCCGATCGCGCTCGACCACGTCGCGCAGCTGGGGTCGACCGTGGGAGAGATCGCTGCGACCAAGGCGGGCATCATCAAACGGGAGGCCGTCGCGGTGACCGCACCGCAGCCCGAGGAGGCGATGCGCGAGCTGCGACGCGCAGCCCGCGCCCGGGGAGTTCCGTTGCGGCGGGCGGGGCGCGACTTCACCGTGACCAGCCACGCGACCACCGACAGCACCCTCACGATCGACCTGACCGGGCCGTTCGGGGCGGTGACGGATGCGCGGCTCGGCCTCGCAGGGCGGCATCAGGCGATGAACGCCGCGGTCGCCGTGACGGCGGTCGACGCCTTCCTCGGCACTGGCCGGCTCGACCCCGACGCCGTGCGTGCGGCTCTCGCCGCCGCCGACTCGCCCGGGAGGCTGCAGATCGTGTCACGCACCCCGCTCGTGGTGCTCGACGCCGCGCACAATCCCGCCGGCGCGCAGAGTCTCGCCGCCGCCCTCGCCGAGTGTTTCACGGGAAAGCGGTTCGGCTTCGTGCTCTCGGTGCTCGACGACAAGGATGCACGGGGAATCGTGCGGGCGCTGGCCGGCGTCGCGGGGGCGTTCTTCGCCACCGCGTCGGCTTCGGAGCGGGCGATCGCGGCGGAGGAGCTCGCCCGGCTGGTGGCCGAGGAGGCGCCCGGTATCGGCGTGCGTGCCTATGAACGGCCCCGGGCGGCCGTCGACGCGGCGACGGCGTGGGCGAGCGGCAGCGGGAGCCGCGGTGTGGCTGTGACGGGGTCGATCACGCTGATCGGTGAGTTCGCGGGCGATGCGGACGAGCCGGGCGGTCAGTAGGACGGCCGGTCTCCAGGGAGCGTGACGTCGCCGAACTCGGCGGCCAGGGCCTCGGTCGCCCTGGCGAGGATCGCGACGTCGGCTCCGACCAGCACGAAGCGCGCACCTGACTCGAGGTAGGCGCGCGCGGCCGCGGGATCGAAGGCGTTGACGCCCGCGGGCTTGCCCGCGGCGATCACCGCGTCGAAACCGCGCAGGACCGCGGCGACGACCTCCGGATGCGTCTGCCGGCCGAGCAGGCCCATCGAGGCGGCGAGGTCGGAGGGGCCGAAGAAGACGCCGTCGACGCCCTCCACGGCGGCGATCCCGGCGGCGTCGTCGACGCCGCCGGCCGTCTCGATCTGCACGAACAGAGACACGTGCCGGTGGGCGTCGGCGAGGTAGTCGTCGACCCGGTTCCAGCGGGCCGAGCGGGCCAGGGCGCTGCCGACCCCGCGCGTCCCGAGCGGCGGATAGCGCACCGCGCGCACGAGCGCGGCCGCCTGCTCGGCGGAGGAGACCATGGGCACGAGGAGGTTCTGGGCACCGAGGTCGAGCACCTGCTTGAGCTGCACCGGGTCACCCGAGGGCACGCGCACGACGGGGGTGACCGGGTAGGCGGCCACGGCCTGCAGCTGGGCCAAGGTCGAGGCGAGATCGTTCGGCCCGTGCTCCTGGTCGATGAGCAGCCAGTCGGTGCCCGACCCCGCCACGATCTCGGCCACCAGCGGGCTGCCCGAGCACACCCAGATGCCCGCGAGCGGTCGTGCCGAGCCGGCGAGCACCTCGCTGAACGGCGGAGTCAGACGAAGCGGCATGAGACGGTCCCCAGCTCGTGGTAGTCGGCGAGCACGGTGTCGCCCCGCTCCACCCAGACCGGGCGGGTGAACGATCCGGCCAGCACGATCTCGCCGGCCTCGAGCCGGTCGTCGTGCTGGGCGAGCTTGCGGGCGAGCCAGGCGACACCGGTGGCGGGATGGTTGAGCACCGCCGCGGCGACTCCGCTCTCCTCGATCTGCTCGTTGCGGTGGAGGAGGGCGGCGATCCAGCGCAGGTCGACAGCGTCGACCGCCACCGGCGTTCCGCCGTGCACCAGTCCGCCGTAGGCGGCGTTGTCGCTGATGGTGTCGACGATCGTGCGGCCGGCGAGCTCGATGCGCGACGACAGGATCTCGAGGGCCGGCACCACGTACTCGGTGGCCCTCAGAACGTCGAAGATCGTGACCCCCGGGCCCTCGAGCGATTCGCCCAGCACGAACGCGACCTCGACCTCGATGCGCACGTTCGAGAAGCGGGCGTGCTCGATCGCTGAGCCGTCGGCGAAGACGGTGTCGGCGAACACGGCTCCGTAGTCGGGCTCTGTGATGCCGGTCGCCTGCTGCATGGCCTTCGAGGTGAGACCGATCTTGCGGCCCACCGGCCGTCGCCCGGCGGCCGTGCCGCGGCGGCGCCACTCGTTCTGCACGGCGTAGGCGTCGTCGACCGTCATGCCGGGGTGCCGAGCCGTGAGCAGGGGCACGGTCGTGCGCTCACGTTCGGCGGAGGCGAGCTCATCGGCGATCGCGGCGACGCCAGCCTCGGAGAGGGTGCGATCCGCCCGGTTCATCGCGGGGTCTCCCGCTCGGCGTGGCCGGCGTTGTACAGCGCCCGCCACTCCGGCCCCAGGGGGAACAGACCGTCGAGCGCGGCCCCCTGGGCGACCCGCTCCGCGATCCAGGCGTCCTCGTCCTCTTGCGCGAGCGCCGCATCCGCGACCTCCTCGGCGAGGCGGGGCGGGATGACCACGACCCCGTCACCGTCTCCCACCAGCACGTCGCCCGGCTGCACCGCGGCACCTCCGCATCCGATGGTCACCCCGGCCTCCCAGGGCACGTGGCGATGGCCGAGCACCTGGGGGTGGGCACCGCTCGAGAACACCGGGATGCCGACGGCGGCCACGGCCGCGTAGTCGCGCACACCGCCGTCGGTGACGATGCCCGCCGCTCCCCGGGCGTGCGCCCTGAGGGCCAGGATGTCGCCGAGCGTCGCCGAACCGGCCTCGCCCCTGGCCTCGATGACGATCACCTCGCCCTCGCCCACCTCGTCGAAGGCGCGCTTCTGGGCGTTGTGTCCGGTGCCGTGGAGGGCGAAGAGGTCTTCGCGGAGTGGGATGAAGCGCAGAGTGGCCGCGGTGCCGACGAGCTTCGCGCCCGGGTGCATCGGCACGAGGCCGTCGATCGTGGTGCGGGTCAGTCCGCGCTTGCGCAACTGGGCGGAGAGACCCGCGGTCGGCGCCGCTTCGAGCTTGGCGCGCAGCGTGGGGGAGAGGGGCTCAGTGCACACCGAGGAACTCCTCCAGTGTGGCGGGCGTCGCGTGCAGCAGCGGTTCGTGGAGCCCCTCGCCCGGGAACTCGCTCGCCTCGAAGAACCAGCGTCGGGAAGCGGGCATGCCCCACAGCTGCGCGCGCTGCGGGTTGCTCACGTCCCAGCGGATCGGCACGTCTTCGAGATCGATGAACTGGTAGTGCGTCGTGAACAGCTCCACGCGGTGCTGATCGGGGTCGCGCAGGTAGAGGAAGAGGGCGTTGCTGATGCCGTGCCGGCCCGGGCCGCGGTCGATCTCCTGGCCGAAGCCCAGCGCCCCGGCCACGTCGGCGGCGTGCAGCAGCGACGAGGCGTCGGGGACGGTGTAGGCGAAGTGGTGCAGCCGCGGGCCGTGCCCGTTGGTGAACACGAGGTCGTGGGTGTTGCCCTTGACCTCCATCCAGCTGCCCCAGAGCTCGTCAGTGCCATCCTTCGCGGTGTATTCCGACATGCGCATGCCGAGCCCGGTCCAGAAGTCGGTCGCGGTCTGCACGTCGTAGGTCACCACCTGGTAGTGGTCGAGGCGCTGGGGCGACCCGGAGACGAACTCGTCGAAGTTCTGCATCTTGCGGGGCACGAGATCCATCGACGACGTGATCTCCAGGTGGGTGCCCACGGGGTCGCGGAACTGCAGGGTGGGGCCCTGGTGGGGCTTCTCGACCCGGCGGTGCTCGAGGCCGATCGAGGCGAAGTGCCTTTCGGCGGCCACGACGTCGGCGTCGGTGCGCACCCGGAATCCCACGCGAAGGGCCTTCGCCTCGTCGCCTCGCTCGAGCACGAGACTGTGGTGCGCGGCCTCCTCCAGGCCGCGCAGGTACACCGCGTCGTCGGTCTCCTCGGTGACGACGAGCCCCACCACGTCGCGGTAGAAGTCGCGGCTGGCGGCGAGATCGGTCACTGAGAGCGACACGTGGCTCGCCCGGGTGAGCGTGAAGGGGGGATCGAAGTTCGTGGTCGGCAACATCGGCGGCTCCTGATCGTTCGGTGACGTGACCGAGCCTGACAGTCACGGCCGGCCGGCAGAACTACCGAGTTCCTCTATTCGCCATAGGCTGTGGCTATGGAGAGCGGTTGGCTATGCTCTGATTTGTGGAGCTGAGACACCTCAGGTATTTCAACACCGTGGTCGAGGCGGGGTCGTTCACCGCCGCCGCGGGGCTGCTGCACGTGTCGCAGCCACCGCTCAGCGTCGCCATCGCGCAGCTCGAGGCCGAACTCGGCGTGCAACTGCTCGTGCGCACCCCTCGCGGCGTCGAACCGACGAGCGCCGGGCGCTACCTCCTCGACGCCGCCTCGCGGGTGCTGGGCGAGGTCGACGACATCGCGCAGACGATCGGGCGCTTCGGTTCGGGCGCTGCGGGCGCGCTGACGATCGCGGCGGTGCCGGCGTTGATGTGGCACCGGGTGCCGTGGCTGCTGCGCGCCTATGCCCGAGACCTGCCCGGGGTCGAGCTCCGGGTCGTCGATCCCCCGCCGTGGGCGGCGATCGAGCTGCTGCAGCAGCGCGGCGCAGACCTAGCAGCCATCCTGGTGGCCGACGCCGACCGCTTCGTGCAGCGTCACCGGTCGACGCTCGACATCGTCGACTGGGGCGCGGTTCCCCTCGTCGCCGCGCTCCCGCCCGATGAGACGACGGCGCCCTCACCTCTCCCGATCTCGTCGTTCGAGAGCCGCGAACTGGTCATCCCCCGTCGTACCTCGGCGGTGCCGAGCCTGCCCGAAGCGGTGGAGGCCGCTCTGGGGGAGAGCCGTGTGACCCCCTCGTCCTTCCGCACCGTGGAGACGATCCAGACGAGTGTGCCGCTGATCGAGGCGGGACTGGTGCGCGGGATCCTCCCCGACCCCGACGGCCGGAGCCTCGCCCGGTTCGATCTCGTGCTGCGGCGGCTCGAACCCGAACCCGAGCCGCTTCGGGCTCTCGTCCTGGCCCGGAAGGCCGGCTCGCGCGGCGCGGTGACCGAGAGGCTGCTCGACTGGATCTCGGCGCATCCGGTGCCTCCGGCGACCTGATCGAGCAGATCCTGTGCGATCACAGATAGGATCGGTGGGGACAACGCATCCACCGTCGGATAGCGGAAGGGAGGCGCCCATGGCCGGGAGCAAGGCCGAACAGGCCTACCAGATCCTGAAAGAACGGATCATGGACGGCACGTACGGGCCTGGTCGCCGGCTGGTGATCGACCAGCTCGGTCGCGAGTACAACATCAGCTCGATCCCCTGGCGGGAGTCCTTGCGCCGGCTCGAGGCCGAAGGCTGGGTCGACATCGTGCGACACTCCGGCGCCGTGGTGAAGAGCTTCGACACCGAGACGTGGCAGCGCACCATGCGTCTGCTGGCGCGCCTCGAGGGGCTCGCGACAGCGCTCTCGGGTGTACACCTCACCCCGGACGACCTGACGCTCGCCCGATCGCTCAACCGCGAGATGGGGGAGGCGCTGGCGAACTTCGATCCCGGTCGGTTCGGTGTGCTCAACCGCCGGTTCCACGCGGTGCTCTGTTCACGCTGCGACGACGAGCGGCTCAACGACCTCGTGTCGGCGGAATGGACCCGGCTCGAACTCGTGCGCCGATCGGCGTTCTGGTACGCACCCGGCCGCGCGCTCGCCTCGATCTCCGAGCACGACGCCATCCTCGACCTGATCGAGGGCGGCGCCGACCCCGAGCTCGTCGAGACGGCCGCGCGCCGGCACGACATCAACACCCTGGAGGCGGTGACCAGCTACGACGCGGAGCTGTCGGCGTCAGGAGAGACGGGCGCGGTCCACGCATCCGACTGACCGGCGGCACGCCGGCGCCACTCGGAGAGGTAGGCCTTGCCGTAGTCGTTGCCGTTCGGCAGCCGGAGCGTGGTGTGCACGTGGAACCGCGCCGGCAGGCGGTTGCTCAGCCACACGCCCGCGTGGTGGTCGAGCTCGGCCAACACGACGGGGCTCTGGATGCGGAAGTAGAAGGGCTGCGTGCCGTCGGTCGCGCCGTACCAGGAGAACCAGGTCTCATCGAGATGGGCTTCGACGTCGTGGAGCGTGGCCGACCTCTGCGACGAGGTGAGCAGCAGGAGGAAGTCCTGCACGATCGCGAGGAGCAGACTCTTCTGCGAGGCCGAGAACAGGCGCACGCTCGCGCCCTCGTAGGGCACGACGCGGTTGTCGCGGAATGCCCCGGCCACGTGACGCTCGTCGGCGGGATGCAGGCGGTCCTCGGGCATGGCGGGGTCGAGCACCGAGTCGTACACCACGGCGTGTGCTCGCTGGGACGGCGTGAACGACTCCGCCAGATCGAGCGCGAGTCGCTCCCGCGCCTCGAACAGCGGTGGCCTCTCACCGTCGGAGAGCGCCGGCTCTGCACCGAGAAAGACGGGCGCGACCACCTGACGGCCCCCCACGAAGACGACGTTGACAGCGACATGGTGACCGAACAGCTGCCAGCCCCACGGCTCGTCGGACGAGGGATCGCCGAACAGTGAGACCCAGTAACTGCGATCGTTCATGATCCGAGGCAGGTCGACGAGATCGCCGAGGAAGCCGTTCAGGGCCATCGCCTCGCGCACGCGGTCGTAGCCCTCCGGGCTCAGCGAACACCGAACCATCTCGAGCACGGCCTCCACCACCCTGTCCTCGAGCGCCTCGAGCCGGAGGCCCACCCGGTGAAAGACGAACTCGGGGTTGCTCCACGCCCGCCATTCCGGAGAATCGATGTCATGGCGGATGAGCTCGCGCTGACCGTCGGTGAGCAGTTCCAGGACCCGGCGTGCTGCCTCGACGGGCACGATGTCGTTCTGCGCGGGTTCGTCGGCCAGTCGGTAGAGACCCTCTCTGACCTGCCCGTCGATGGTGATGCCCACGAAGGGCTCGCGGTAGAGACCGTCCCAGTAGGCGAGGAGCTCCTGCAGGAACGGTGCGGTCTGCCGGTCGGCCGAGAACTCCTCGTAGTCCATCCCTCTGCTCCCGGCCAGCACCGGATCGTCGAGGTCGTAGAGGTGATCGCGGTAGCCGTCCGGGGGCAGCTCGATCGCCCCCGCCCGCCCGGTGACCCGGGCGGCGGAGAAGTAGCCGTCGATGTCGTCGTCGTGCGTGGTCATGGGTGCGCCCCGTTCAGATCGGCAGGTTGAACAGGCGCTTGGCGTTGCCGTAGAGCACGAGTTCACGATCGGCGTCGCTGATCTCGAGCTCGTTCTTCACGAACTCGACACCCTGACCCATCCAGCCGTAGAACACGGGGAACGACGACCCGAACAGGTAGTGGTCGGCGCCGTTGATCTTCAGCGCCGCCTCGACCTGGGTCTTGCCCCAGGAGTGCGGGTGGGTGAGGTCGAAGAAGAGGTTGTTCTCGAGGTAGCTCTTGATCTTGTCGCCCCCGGTCGGGTCGAGCCGCACCATCGCCTCCTTCTTGTTCGAGGCGTGGGGCGTGAGAAGCGCGGTCTGCGCGAACCAGTTGCCGCCGAGCATGGTGTGGATGAAGCGCAGGTTCGGCATGCGGTCGAACATGCCGCTGAACAGCTCGCGACCCACCGCGATGCCCTGGTCGATGATGCGCCCGTACTCCCGGCGCAGGTTCGTGTAGTCGACGACCGACTTCCACTCCACGGGCAGGGGCGTGTGATGCACGACCACAGGGATGTCGAGCTTCTCGATGACCTTGAGGTAGGGCTCGAAGGCCTCGTCGTCGAGGTAGAGCTGCCCGTAGTGGCAGGCCAGCTGCACGCCCACCGCGCCGAGGTCACCCACGCACCGCTCGAGCTCGTAGA
Source organism: Herbiconiux moechotypicola (assembly GCF_024979255.1). GTDB lineage: Bacteria > Actinomycetota > Actinomycetes > Actinomycetales > Microbacteriaceae > Herbiconiux > Herbiconiux moechotypicola. Next base: position 241,317 of record NZ_JANLCN010000003.1, on the reverse strand, counting down.
TGTTCTCTTTGCCGCCCCACGGAGGCACGCAGGCCGTGGCGAACAGCCGGCCGTTCGAGCGCTTCACGATGTCGTGGGCGTTGTCGTTGACCTCCTTGCAGGTGTCGAGCCTCAGCCACTCCTGCCAGACCGGTACCCGCATGATGCCGTAGTCGACCCCCGCCTCGTCCATCGCCGCGAGCTTCGACTCGACCGAGTAGTCGCCCTCGACGTAGTTGAGGTTCTGCGACCCGACGGGCTTCTCCAGGATGAGCTGCTTCTTGCCGTCCTCCATCGTGATGACCCGGGCGATCTCACCGAATCCGCGCGGAGCGGTGCTGAGGAAGCCGTCGAGCATCTTCTCGTTGGTGAAGAGGTCTTCGGGCAGGTGGTGGATGTTGATGTCGACGACGGTCATCGGTGTGTGTCTCTTTCCGTGAGTGATCAGTGGTTCGGAGTGTGCCGCAGGCGGGTGCGGGAGCCGTTGGAGTAGATGGCTTCGACGATGCCGTCGGGGGTGAGGTCACCGGAGAGCTCCTGGCGCACCGACCCCTCCCCGAAGACGATCACGCGGTCGCAGAGGAGGGCGAGCTCGTTCTCGTCGGAGCCGGCCACGAGCACGGCGCATCCGTTGCTCGCCGCCGAACGGATCGCGGCCACCAGGGTGTGCCGGGCGCCGACGTCGACGGCCTGGGTGGGCTCGTGCAGGATGAACAGGGCAGGGGAGGTGGCGAGCCACTTGGCGAGCAGCACCTTCTGCTGATTTCCGCCGCTGAACGTCTTCACGAGAGCCTTCGGTTGCCGGGGGCGCACGTCGAGCCGGTCCATCCACTCGCTCACGCGGGCGAGCTCGCCCGCTCGGTCGAGTCGGGAGAGCGGTCTCGTCGACCGGCTGCTTGCGGGGAACACCGCGTTCTCGGCGGCCGACAGGCTCATCGCCAGGCCGGCATGCTCCCGACCCTCGGGCACGAGCGCGATCCCGGCATCGATCGCCGTGGCGGGCGTAAGCCCGGGGACATCGAGACGCTGCCCGCCGAGATCGAGGGTGCCCGACTCGGCCGGTGTGACGCCCGAGAGGAGGTAGGGCACGTCGTCGTATCCCGAGCCGGCCAATCCGGTGAGGCCGAGCACCTCACCGGGCGCCACCGTCAGCGCGACGTCGCGCACGCCGAGCCCGGTCAGGCCCTCCACGGTCACGGCCGGAGCGTCGACGGTCGCGGTCCCGGGCGACCGGCGCTCCAGATCGATGAGGTTGCGGCCGAGCATCATGGCGGTGAGGGCGGCCTCGTTGAGACCCTCCACCTCGCGACCCGCCTCCACGACCCGGCCGTCGCGCAGCACGGTGACCCGGTCGGCAGCGTCGACGACCTCTTCGAGCCGGTGGGTGATCATGAGCACCGCCGTGCCGGTCGACACGATCTCGTCGAGGATCTGGAAGAAGTGCTCGAGCGAGCGGCGACCCAGCGACCGTGTCGACTCGTCGAAGATGATCAGGCCGCTGCCCGGCTCAGCGTCTTGCAGTGCACGGGCGATGGCGACCGTGGCTCTGTCCTCCTCGCGGAGCGAACCGACCTCGGCGTTCAGGGGGACCGACCGGCCCAGCCGCTGGAACACGGCCTCGGCCGCTGCCCGCTCCCGCTTCCAGTCGATGCGCCGGAGCAGCCGGCTCGCCTGAAGCCGGCCCACCCGCATGTTCTCGAGCACCGACCGGCCCTCGATCAGCCCCAGGCTCTGGTGCACCACGGCGACCCCGCGCTCGCGAGCCTCCCGCGGGCGGACCGGGAGTCTCAATCCGACGCCGTCGACCATCACGCGCGTGCCGGGATCGGGCTCGTAGAGCCCGGTGAGCACTTTCGCGAGCGTCGACTTGCCGGAGCCGTTCTGACCGATGAGGGCGTGGATCTCGCCCGGCCGCACGTCGATCGCCACATCGCGCAGCACCCTGTTGTTCGAGAAGGTCATGCAGAGCGACTCGACCTCCAGGCGCGGCACCGGGGGTGCGCCCGACTCGGGCCGCACCCCCGGCAGGGTCTCCGAGCTCACGCAACACCCCAGAGGGTGAGGAAATCGTCGGTGTAGCTGGTGGGGCCGAACCACTCGCCCGAGTTCTGGGCGTCTTCGGTGAGGTCGACGTCGCCCACGCTCTCGCGGGTGAACAGCCTGATCGGGATGACGTACTCCGGAAGCCCCAGTCCCAGTGTCAGGCGCATGGCGGCGTCGGCGTCGACCCAACCCTGGTAGGCGGTGGCTTGAGCGGCTGCGGCGTAGAGGAAGTTGTCGTTCGCGAGCGCCTGCAGGCTGCCCAGCTGCGCCGCCCCGGTCATCCCCTTCACCGAGTCTGCTCGGCCCGACTGCTGCACGCCGCTCTGGGTGGGCTGGAGGTACTGCTCGAACTGGGCCGCGACGTAGTCGATGTCGGGGTTCTGCAGCAACTGCGAGCTCGTCGACGACGGGATCAGCTGAAAGCTCGACACCGAGATCTCGTTGACGGTCACCGTGCAGTCGGGGCAGTCCTTGGCCAGCTCGGTCTTCGAGGCCTCGACGTAGGCCGCGGGCGACGGGCCGTCGGTGCTCTGGTTGATGAGCAGGTTCGCGGTGCCGTCGGAGTCGAGCGCGACCCACTGGGCGAGTGCGATCTGCATCGCGGTGCCGCCGCCCTCGATGTAGGCGAGGGTGTCGGATGCGGGGTGCGCCGCGTCGGGGACCTGGTTCTGGATGATGACGGGGATGCCCGCCGCCTGGGCGGCATCGAACGCGTTGCCGGCGAGACCGTAGGGGATGGCGTCGGCGATGATGGTGGCCGCGCCCGCCTCGGTCGCCTGAGTCACGCAGGCGCTGATGTCGGTGGGTGTTCCCTTGCCGTCGCACACCTGCAGCTTCATGCCGACCGCCTCGAGGCCGGCGCCGAGCCCCTCGAGTGCCACCGAGAACGAGGGCGCCTGCAGGGTGATGGGCACGTAGTAGACCGTTTTGCCCGCGAGGGAGGAGGCGTCGTCGATGGGGTCTGTGGGAACGGGGTAGGCGTCGAGAGGCTGCTGGGCCGCTGCGACGGTCTGCGCGAGCTCGGAGTCGCCGCCGGCGCTCGCCGCGGGAGTCGATGCGGAGCCGGTTCCCTCGGCCGTGCCGGAATCGCCCGAGCAGGCGGCGAGGGTGAGGGCGAGGGCGGCCAGGGCTCCGGTGAGGGCGAGCCCCCGTGACCGTCGGCCCCGGTGGGTTGATGCTGTGATCATTCTGGTTCTCCTTGTTGACAACGTCGGCAATCGGATGGAGGGGACAGGGGAAGAGTGACCCGGCGCGCTCAGCGTCGCGATCGGGCGTGGAGCACGGTGGAGATCGTGACGGCGACCACCAGCACGCCGCCGTAGAACACGCTCGACACCCACGAGGTGGCGCCGAGCAGCTGCAGCCCGAGCACACCCGTGGCGAGGAAGTAGACGGCGACGAGGGTTCCGAGCGGATTGAACCGGCCCGGGGAGAGGATCGCGGTGCCGAGGAAGGTGGCGGCGAAGATGGGGAGCAGGTAGCTCTGCGAGACGGCGGGGTCGAAACCGCCCGTCGCCGCGGCGGCGAACACCCCGCCGACCCCGGCGATGAGGCCGGCCACCGTGAAGGCGCCAATGCGCACGCGGGTGACGCGCACGCCCGCGAGCCGGCTCACCTCGCGGTTCTCGCCGACGAATCTTATGTTGCGGCCGAGCGGCGTGAACGCCAGCACGTAGGCGAAGCCGAGCATGAGCAGCACACCCAGATAGAAGCTGATCGGCAGGCCGAGCACGGGGAACAGCGCGATCTGGGCGAAGTATGCCGGGAGCCCGCTCACCGGCATGAGATTGCTGAGGAAGAGGGCGATGCCGAGCAGGAACGTGCCCATGCCCAGGGTCACCACGATCGTGTTGACACCGAGCCTCACCACCAGCAGTCCGTTGATCACCCCCACGAGCGTGGAGGTGGCGACGGCGACCACGGCGGCGACCCACACGTTCCAGCCGTGGGTGACGGTCAGCACCGTCACGAGGATGGCTGACAGGCCGAAGTTCGAGGCTACCGACATGTCGACGAACTCGCCGACGATGATCGTGCACAGGAGGGCGGCCGCGAGGAAGACGAGCGCCTGCTGGCTGCCGAAGATGGTGCGGAACGACCCGATCGTGAAGAAGGTCGAGGGCTCGAGCACCGCGAACAGGACGATCATGAGCAGCCAGACGCCGATCACGGCGAAACGGGCGCTGAACCATCCGAACGAGGCACCCCTCCCCGATCCCGGTTCCGTGGCGAGACCGACGGCGCCGGTGTAGGGGTCGGGCGTGGGGGCGGTCGAGGCCGTCGTGGTTGCGCTGGAAGGGCTGGTCATTCGGTCGTGCTCCCGATCCGTGCTGCGTGGGTGCCGCTGCACGGCTGTGTGCAACGGTTCGCACCGGCGGTCCGCATCGATGCGGTCGCCAGGTATCGTGTGCGAAATCATATGAGGATCGAGCCGGTTTAGATAGACCGATCGCACACGAAATTCGGCCAGCTCGTGAGAATAGGCTGATCAAAGACGCTTAAAGCAGTTTGTGTGAATCTCCGCCGTGTCAGAGCGGGTGGAAGGTTCGCATACGATTCACCTTGAAATCGTGTGCGATCATGCCTACGATCGCAGCACGCCTCATCGCAGAGCGCGTGCATCAGAAAGGTGACGCATGGCCAACCTGACCGCTCGAGACGTCGAGTACCACCACGACGACACCCGGATGCTCGGCTGGTTCGTCGCACCGGCCTCGTCGGCATCGCTTCCCTGCGTGGTGCTGCTGCACGACGCGTTCGGTCTCACCGACGAACTCATGGCGACCGCGGAGCGCCTGGCCACCCGGGGTCTCGCGGTGTTCGCGGCCGACGTCTGGGGCGGGCGCGCGAGACCGGAGACACCCGAGGAGATCGGGGCCTTCATCGGCGGGATGGCGGGAGACCGCGAAAGCTGGCTAGGCCGGATCGACGCGGCCCATCGGGCCGCCGGCGCGCAGCCCGAGGTCGACGCCTCCGCGCTCGCGAGCATGGGCTACTGCTTCGGGGGATCGTCGGCGCTGGAACACCTCCGCACAGGCGGGGTGGTACGGGGCGTGGTGAGCATCCACCCTGGTCTCGACCTGCTCGAGACCGGGTGGGACGAGCCCGTCGCCTCCGCGCGGGTGCTGCTGTGCGCCGGTGCGGACGACCCGATGGCCACGGCGCCGATGCGCGCCGGACTCGAGGCGTCGCTGACGGCGGCCGGCCTGGACTGGGAGCTCGATCTCTACGGCCACACCAAGCACGCCTTCACCAACCCCGCCTCCGATCTCTCACCGATGCGCGACGTCGTCGCCTACAACCCGCGCAGCGCCGAGCGCGCCTGGGCCTCGGCGACCTGCTTCCTCGACGACCTCTTCCCCCTCACCAAGGAGACCACCCATGCTTGACATCGCCATCATCGGAGCCGGACCCGCCGGGCTCGCCGCCGCGCTGCGGCTGCACCAGAAGGGCTTCCGCCCCACGATCTACGAGTCGGTGCAAGAACTGCGCCCGCTCGGTGTGGGCATCGACGTGAAGGTCTACGGTTCGAAGGAGCTCGACGAACTGGGGCTGCTCGACGAGTTCCGTGCGATCTCGGTCGATGCGCAGGAGTCGATCTTCTACAACAAGTACGGGCAGGAGATCTACGCCGAGCTCTGCGGCGCGCACATGGGCTACCTCTACGAGCAGCGCTTCGTGCACCGCGGATACCTGCAGATGCTGCTGCACCGCACGGTGATCGAGCGTCTCGGGGCCGATGCCGTCGTCACTGGCCGCCGGTTGCTCGGCTACACGCAGGACGCCGACGGGGTGACGCTCGACCTGCAGCACCGTGACGGCAGCTCGAGCTCGGTGCGCGCCGACCTGGTGGTCGCCGCCGACGGCATCAACTCCGTGGTGCGCCGTCAGATGCACCCGAAGAGCGCCGACCCGGTCTACTCCGGCATCACCATGTGGCGGGGCACCACGCTCATGAAGCCCTTCAAGACCGGCGGCACCATCCTGCACATCGGCGCCCCCCAGATCTCGAGCATGATCGTGTACCCGATCGCCGACGACTTCGAGGGAACGGGACTCACCCTGGTGAACTGGGTGGTGGAGGCCACCCGTGACGAGACGGTCGAGGACTGGAACCAGCTCGGCTCGGTCGACGAGATCATCCACCACTACGACGACACGCACCTCGACTTCCTCGACGTGCAGCAGATGCTGCGCGAGGCCCGCGAGGTATACCTCTTCCCGCTCATCCGTCACGATCCTCTGGAGACCTGGATCGACGGGCGGGTCGTCATGATCGGCGATGCCGCCCACGCCATGTACCCGCGCGGCGGCAACGGCGCGTGCCAGGCCATCGTCGACGGCGGCGTGCTCGCCGAGAAGCTCGCCACGATCGGCGACCTGGGGGAGGCGCTCGCCGCTTTCGAGGGCGAGCGGCTGAAGGCCGTCAACGGGATCGTGATGGCACACCGTGGTGAGGGTTACGAGGTGATCCGCCGGATGGTCGAAGAGCGCACGCAGGGCGAGCGGTTCGTCGACATCGAGGAGGTGCTGCCTCTCGCCGAGGCCGACGCGATCTTCAGCAAATACCACGCCCTCGTGGGGCAGCCGCGCCCCGGGCACGAGGCGGGCGAGGCGACCGGGTTCCGCACCTGGGAGCTCGTGGCGAGCGAGCCGACGGCCTGATGGCCACGGTGAGTCGGCCCGGACCCGAGGTCGAGAGGCAGCTGCTCGAGGTGGAGAGCCGCCGCATCCGGGCACTGATCGACGGTGACGTGGAAGCACTCGACCGCCTGTTCGACGAGCGGCTGGTGCACGTGCACGCTCCCGGGCTCACCCAGCGCAAGGAGCAGCTGCTCGAGCACGTCGCCCTGCGGCGGGCCTACCTCGAGATCACCCGAGGCGAACTGGACATCCGTGTCGTGGGCGACACCGCCGTGCTCACGGGCCCCATGCGCAACCGGCTGCGCACCGCCGAGGGTGGCGAACGCACCGTCGAGGGTGTCGTCACGCAGGTGCTCTACCGCGACGACGACGGCGAGTGGCACTATCTCTCCTTTCAGATGACACCGCGGGGAGAGCAGGCCTGGCCGGCGCTGCCCTCCGAGGCGGAGACGAGCGGGGTGCGTTCGTGAAGATCGCGCGCTACCGACGGGGCGACGGCCCGACCAGGCTGGGCCGGGTCGACGGCGACCATCTCGTCGACATCTCCTCGGTGCCCGGGGTGGGGGTTTCGCTCCGTGCGATCCTCCCCGAGCTCCCCGCACTCGCGCCGGCGATCCGTGCGGCGGAGGGGAACGCCGTCCCGCTGGCCGACGTGGTGCTCGAGGCGCCCGTCGACTCTCCGCAGAAGTATCTCGGCATCGGCATGAACTACAAGGAGCACGCCGAGGAGGCCCGGGCCGCCGGCATCCCGATCCCCACCAGCCAGCTGTGGTTCAACAAACAGGTCTCCTGCATCATCGGGCCGCACGGCGACATCGTGAAGCCCGCGATCTCGGATCAGCTCGACTACGAGATCGAGCTCGCCGTGGTGATCGGGCGCCCGTGCCGCCACGTCGCGGTGGAGGACGCCCGCTCGGTCATCGCCGGGTACCTCGTGGCCAACGACGTCTCGGTGCGCGACTGGCTGCAGAAGCGCTCGCCCACCTTCACCCTGGGCAAGTCGTTCGACACCCATGGGCCGCTCGGGCCGTGGCTCACCACCGACGATGAGATAGCCGACCCGCTCGACCTGCGCATGACGCTCTCGGTCAACGGCGACGTGCGCCAGGACTGGCGCACCGACGACATGATCTACGACGTCTACGAGCAGATCGCCTATCTCACCCAGGTGATGACCCTCCAGCCCGGCGACGTGCTCGCCACCGGAACGCCGGCCGGGATCGGGGCTCCGACGGGGCGCTTCCTCGCGGTGGGCGACGTGGTGCGGGCCGAGATCGAGGGGCTGGGCGCGATCGAGAATCGCGTCGTGGCCGAGGTGCGACCATGACGCGACGGAGCAGCATCGAGCTGGCGGGCTTCTCGCACGTGAACCCCGTACCCGCGGGCTCGCGCATCGGGCCGTTCCTCTTCTCCGGGGTGCTGACCGGGCGGGACCCGCACTCGGGGGAGCTGCCCGACTCGCTCGAGGAGCAGGTCGGCCACGTCTTCGGCCACGTGGCCGCGCTGCTGGCTGCGGCGGGCGGCTCGGTCGACGACATCGTCAAGATGACGTTCTGGGTGGTGCGTTACCGCGACCGTGAGGCGATCAACCGCTCCTGGATCGAGCTGTTCCCCGACGCGTCGAGCCGGCCCGCTCGCCAGGTGATGGCGGCCCAGCTCGACGGCGGATCCCTCATCCAGTGCGATCTGGTGGCGGTGCTCGCTGTGCCGGATTCCGGCACCGGGGCGGAGCGCGGCGCGGTCACCGACCCGTGACCGTCGGCGGATCCGGTGTGGGTGCCACCTCGTCGGCCCGCCTGGCCCGCATCCTCGTCGTGCTCGCTCTGCTCACCGCCGCCGCGCCGCTCTCGGTCGACATCTACACCCCTTCGTTGCCCCTGCTGCGCTCGGAGCTCGGTGGATCGGAGTCGCTCACCCAAGCCAGCGTGACCGCCTGCCTGCTCGGAGTGGCTGTCGGTCAGTCGATCTGGGGCCCCCTCAGCGATCGGAGCGGACGACGGTCCGTGGTGCTCGTCGGGGTCGCGGGCTGGACCCTGACCTCGGTTCTCAGCGCGTTCGCCGTCGACGCCGTGATGCTCCTCGTGGTGCGAGGTCTGGCGGGACTGTGCGGCGCGGCGGGGATCGTGGTGGCCAGGAGCATCGTGCGTGATCTGTCACCCGATGCGCCGAGTCTCGCGTCGCGCATCGGCGTGCTGTCGCTCGTCACCGCCGTGGCCCCCGTCGTCGCGCCCGTGACCGGGGCGGTCATCGCGCTCGCCTGGGGGTGGCGGGCCGACTTCGTGGTGCTGGCCGCCTTCGGGGCCGTCGTCACACTCGCGTTCGCCTCGATGGTGCCCGAGACGCTGCCACCCGCGCGGCGATCGCCGGCGACGAGTCTCCTCGGCGGGCTGTCGGTGGCCGCTCGCGACCGTCGTCTGCGGTGGATCGCCGTGGGTCTGGCTGCCCACTCCTTCGGGTTCTACGCCTACGTGGCCTCGGCCGCGTTCGTGGTGGAGGGCGAGTTCGGGCAGCCGCCGTGGGTCTTCGCGGTGGTCTTCGCCACCAATGCCGTAGCGATGCTGGCGGCCAACCTCGTCTTCAGGCGGCTCGTCCGAACCCGGCATCCGTCGTGGCCCCTCGGGGCAGGGCTGGCCCTCGCGGCGGTGAGCGGCGCAGCGATGGCGGTCGCGGCCGTGTCGCAGGCGCCGCAACCGGTTCTGTGGGGCACTTCACTCGCCTTCGCGGCCGCGACGGGATTCGTGCTGCCCGGGGCGCACAGCTGGGGCCAGCTCGCTCCCGTGCCGAGCGGTGCGGCCTCTGCCCTCGTCGGGTCGGCGCAGTTCTTCGGGGGAGCGCTCGGGTCTCCCGTGACCGGTCTGCTCGGCGCGGGTGCGGCGAACCTGGGAGTGGTGATCGCGATCAGTTCGTCGCTCGCGCTCTTTGCCTGGCTGGCCGCCCGACCGGAATCACTATGACAGAGAACTGTATACATATAAGGTGTATTCATATGCGCGATGATGCGCTTTCACAGGAGTGAGTCCCGATGGACGAAGCGAACCTGTTCCGGGACACGTACCTCGCCTTCAAGAAGGCCAGCTCGGGCCCGCTCGTGACCGAGCGGCCGCCGTTGTTCAGTCCTGCCGCAGCGGCTCAGGACGCCGGAACGGCCAAGACCGCCGTCGGGCGGTTCGGCCCGCAGTACCTGCCGCTGGAGTACAGCGACTGGGCCGAGGAGTCGATCGCCCACGTCACGAGCTGCTACATCGGTGACTGGAGCGGGCTGGCCAAGACCCGGGTGCGCGGACCTCAGGCGCGGGAATTCCTGAGCGGCCTCGGCATGAACGACCTGAGCCGCTTCGACATCGGTCAGATCAAGCACCACGTGCAGCTCGACCAGAACGCGTGGATCGCCTCGGAGGGCATTCTGCTGAGAACCGGTGACGACGAGTTCGTCTATACGGCGGGCAGCGGCGAGTGGCTCCTCTGGCAACTCGCCCAGGGCGACTGGGAGGTGGAAGCCGACGACATCAGCCCCGACTTTTTCGTGTTCGGTGTGCAGGGACCGCGATCGATCGCCGTGGTCGAGACCGTGACCGGGACGGGTCTGCGCGGGCTCGCGTTCAATCGCAGCGTGACGGCGAGCATCCTGCGTGCTCCGGTGCGCATCCTGAGAACCGGCATCTCCGGCGAGCTCGGCTACGAGGTGCACGGGCCGGTCGATCGCGCCGACGCGATCTGGGAGGCGATCGTGGCGGCCGGTGCCGCTCACGGCATCCGCCAGCTGGGGTTCCGGGCGCAGTCGGTGCAGCACATCGAAGCGGGCATCGCCACCAACGGGCTGGATTACATGCCTGCGTCGGCCATCACGCCGGGGGCGCCCTGGCAGTTCAAGCGCGGCTACCCGGGCGGCAGCTTCGTGACCACGGAGTTCGCCGACTACTTCCGCCGGCCGACCGAACTCGGATGGGGCGACCGTGGGGCGCTCGACCACGACTTCCTCGGCCGGGAGAGCCTGCTCGCCGAGCGGCGGGAGGGCGGGCCTGCCAGGGTGCTCGTGGGCCTGGAGTGGAATCGGGACGACGTGGCCGCGATCATGGGGGCGTACTTCGGCGACGGCGAGCTGCCCGAGCCGATGGAGCGGCCGAAGGTGCAGGGGCCCGTGTTCGACCGGGTGCTGCGCGATGGTGTCGATGTCGGGGTGTCGACGGGGCGCACCCTCAGTCTGGGGCTGCGCAAGACCATCTCGCTCGCGGTCGTCGACCGCGGGCTGGCAGGGGCCGGCGGGATGCTCGAGGTGGTGTGGGGCGCGCCGGGAACCGCACAACGCACCGTGCGCGTGACGGTCACGACGCTGCCGTTCAAACCGGATCGGCGGCGGATCGATGTTACAGACATCTGAAAACATGTAAGCTTCAATCGACAACTGCGACGAAGGAGTTCTGCGATGGCGAAAGTGCTGTGCGTGCTGTATCCCGACCCGGTCACCGGCTTCCCACCGGCCTACGCGCGGGACTCGATCCCGCTGATCGAGTCGTATCCGAACGGCCAGAGCCTGCCGAGTCCTCACGCGATCGACTTCACGCCCGGTGAACTGCTCGGCAGCGTGTCGGGTGAGTTGGGACTGAGGACGTTCCTCGAGGCCGCGGGGCACACCCTCGTGGTGACGAGCGACAAGGAGGGACCCGACAGCGAGTTCGAACGCGAGCTGCCCGACGCCGACGTCGTGATCTCGCAGCCGTTCTGGCCCGCTTACCTCACACCGGAGCGGCTGGCGAAGGCAGAGCGTCTCTCGCTCGCGATCACGGCGGGAATCGGCTCCGACCACGTCGACCTGGCGACCGCGATCGAGCGGGGCATCACCGTGGCGGAGGTGACCTACAGCAACAGCATCGGGGTGGCGGAGCACACGGTCATGCAGGTGCTGGCGCTCGTGCGCGACTACATCCCCCAGTACGAGATCGTGATCGGCGGGGGCTGGAACATCGCCGACGCGGTGTCGCGCTCCTACGACCTCGAAGGCATGGAGGTCGGCGTGTTCGCCGCCGGCCGCATCGGGCGCGCCGTGATCGAACGCCTCGCGCCGTTCGGGGTGAAGCTGCACTACAACGACCGGTACCGTCTGCCCGCCGACGTGGAGGAGCGGTACGGTCTCACCTTCCACGACGACATCCGCAGCCTGGTGAAAGAGGTCGACGTGCTCACCGTGCACGCGCCCCTCACCGAGGAGACCCGCGGCCTCATCGACGACGAGCTGCTCGCCTCCATGCGGCGGGGCTCGTACATCGTCAATCCTGCGCGCGGTGCGATCGCCGACCGCGACGCCGTCGTGCGGGCGCTCGAGAGCGGCCGGCTCGCAGGCTATGCGGGCGACGTGTGGGCTCCTCAGCCCGCTCCGGCCGACCATCCCTGGCGGTCGATGCCGCATCACGGCATGACCCCGCACACCTCCGGTACCTCGCTGGCCGGTCAGGCACGGTACGCGGCCGGGGTGCGCGAGATCCTGGAGTCGTGGTTCGCGGGGCGCGCCATCCGCCCCGAATACCTCATCGTCGAGGGCGGGGCGTACGCGGGAACCGGCGCGCACTCGTACCAGGCGAAGTAGGCAAGGTCTCCGCCCGGCCGTCGTCGGGTGGGTGGAACAGCCCCGCACCGGTTTCGGGCACGGAACGGTTAGGTACCTCCGTCGTCAACCGGTGCGGGGCGCTCGGGGGTGACAGCGGGCGCTCCTGGCGCTATCCTCCTCAGCATGGGGGAGGGACAGGACCGTTCGGGGATTCCGCGCCGCACGGTGGTGCAGGCGGCCTGGGCCGCGCCCGTCGTGCTGGCGGTGGCGGCCGCGCCCGCCGCGGCGGCGTCGACCACGGCGTCGGTCACGCTCGAGGTGCTGCTCGTCGGCGACGACCTCCAGTTCACGATCGACACCTACGTCTCGCCCGGGGTGCACCTCGGCGGCCCGTACACGGTCTGGTACAACGACGGCGGCGCCGAGTCGCCCCTGGTATCGGGCGACACCAGCCCGGCGGGCACCACGGTCACCTCCTACCCGGCGGCGTGGTTCTCCGCGGGCACCCTCTTCTGGGCCACCGCCACGGTCAACGGCGAGGCGGTCACCAGCCCGGTGGTGCCCCGCCCCTGAGCGGGCCATTCCGCGGTGAGGTTGTCTCTCTGAGTATCAAGTACTCAGGTGTCATCCCGTCGTCTCGGGTACACCATTCGGGCATGACGTCACGGCTTTCTTCTCCTCCGCAGCGCGCATACAATTGTACGCCTACGCGTATTTTTGTAGGAGGCAGGGTGGAGTTGCAATCGCCGTTCCGTGTGGTGACCGCGGGTGTCGACGGCGACGTGTTGGGCGCGCTCGCTCAGGCCGATGTCGAGCACACGGTCGCTGAAGTGCACGCACGAATCGGGCGGTCGACAGAAGGCGTGCGCAGATCTCTCGACCGACTGGCATCCCAAGGCATCGTGCAGCGGTTGCGCATCGGCAGGTCCACGGCCTATCGCCTCAACCGCGATCACCTGGCCGCTCCCGCTATCCTCGAGCTTGCAGAGCTCTCGGCCACGTTGATCGCACGGATCACCGAGTCCATGAGAGGGTGGGCTGCTCCACCCGTTTTCGCCGCGATCTTCGGGTCGACCGCGCGGCGCGACATGCGAACCGACAGCGACATCGATCTTCTGATGATCACCGATGACCCCACATCGGCTCTCTGGGAGGGCCAGGTCGGCGACTTGGCGGGGGCCGTCGAGCGATGGACGGGAAACGACGTCCGGCCCCTGGTGCTTTCGACCAGCGAGGCGACGGATGCGGCCGCCAAAGTTCCCGTGCTTCGCGAGGTGCTCGCCGAAGGCATCCCTGTCTACGGAGAACGGGCTGCCTTCCGGCGGCTCATCGGAGCATGACACCGCCGGTGCGCCCGGCCACACCGGCGGATGCGGCAGCACGGTTGAGAAAAGCACACGAATTCGCCGATGCGGCAGCGTTCCTCCGAGATCCGGCCAGCGGAGTGGTCGAGAGCGCCGACGCCTACGTCACTCTCGCCGTTCACGCGGGGATCGCTGCAGCCGATGCCATCTGCATCCGTCGCGGCGCCGGCTACAACGCCTCGGGCAATCACGAGGAATCGATCGGACTACTCGAGCGGGCAGATCCGAGTGCGGCGAAGCACCTTCGACGCCTGCTGGGCTTGAAGACCAAGGCCGGTTACGCCGCGGCTTCGGTGTCGGCTGCGGACGTGAGGCTTGCGTACACCGCCCATCTGGCGCTCGTGGAACGCGCGCAGACGATCTGAGGGGGAGCGACGCAAGCCTGGGGCGCTCGCTGTCGGGGGCGTCGCGCCCGGGGATGCGGGACCGGAGTCCCGTGTGGGCGGGACCGTCGGGCTGCCAGGATGGGGGCATGGACCGCACGGGGGATCGGGCGACCGTGCTGTGGCGGCTGGTTGCCGCAGCGGCGGTCGTGGTCGTCGTGGCGTGCGCCGTGGTGGCCGTGGTCCTGGACCTGGGGGCGCCGATCGTGGAGGAGTTCGGCTCGGCCTCCAGCGGTACCGTTCCAGGGCTCGTGCTCACGATTCCGGGTGCTCTGCTCATGTGGCGACTCGGCCCGCACCCGATCGCCGTGGTGCTGGTGGTGTTCGGCATGCTCTGGGGCCTCGACGGGCCGGCCGTGGGGTTGGTGAACCATGCCCTGGCCACGGAGTCCGTCGGTGGGGTCGCCGACGTGCTCGCCTCCTGGGGGTTCTGGTACTACGTGAGGCTCGGTGCGGTGCTCGTGCTCCCCATCCCGCTCATCCTGCTGCTGTTCCCCGACGGCACGCTCGCCACCGGAGTCTGGCGCGCGGTGAGCATCGTGAGCCTCGCGCTCGCGGCCGTCATGCCGCTCACCTTCCTGCTCGCCCCGGCGGAGGTGCTCGCCGACGGCGATCCCGCCCGGTCGGAGCTGCTGGTGCGGTTCGACCCCGGGGTGCCGGCACTGCCGTTGCCCGACGCCCTCTGGCAGGTGCTGCTCGCCCTCGCCTTCCCCACCACGGTGCTCGCCTGTGTGGGGGCGCTGGCCGTGACCATCAGCCGTCGCCGCGGCGCCACGGCGGAGCGGCGGGCCCAGCTGCGCTGGCTCACCTGGGCAGGACTGGTGTTCGTGGCGCTCACCCTCGCCACGCAGGTGCTCCCCACCGCCGTCGCCGACGTGGCCTTCGCCCTGAGCATCGCGGCCGTCAGCGTGTCGATCGTGATCGCCGTCACCCGCCACGGCCTCTACGCCATCGACGGGCTGCTGAGCTGGACCCTCGTCTACGCCATTCTGCTGGCCGGCGTGGTCGTGGTCGACCTGGCCCTGTACTTGCTCGTCGGCAGTCTGTTCGACGACCGCGTGACCATGCTGCTGGCCCTGCTGCTCGTGATCGTCGTCTACACCCCACTGCGCAACCGCCTCGCCCGGCTCGTCTCGCGTTGGGTCAACGGAACCCGCAGCGACCCGTACGAAGTGGTGTCGGAGCTCGCCGGACGGCTGGAGCAGGCGGGAGACACCCAGGCGCAGCTCGACGAACTCGCCCGGGCGGTGGCCAGGGCCTTCGCCTCGAGCTCTGTCCGAGTGGAGCTCGATCGCTCCTCCGGCCCGCCGCTCTCGGCCTCGACCGGCGCACCCACCGACCAGACCCTGGAGCTGCCGCTGCGCTACGAGGGGCACGAGATCGGCCGCATCCTGCTGCAACCGGGGCGCCGAGCCTCGATCTCGCACCGCGACCGGCGCCTGCTCGGCGACATCGTGCGGCTCGCCGCCGCAGGCCTCCGCAATGCCGAGCTCGGGCGCGAGCTGCAGGCGATCCGCGAAGGGCTGGTCACCACGAGGGAAGAGGAGCGGGCCCGGCTCCGGCGTGAGCTGCACGACGGCATCGGACCGCTGCTCGGCGGCATCAGGCTGCGGCTCGAGACGGCACGCAACCTCGCCCAGCGAGACCCGGCGCGGTCGCTGGCCGTGCTGGACACCGCCATCGACGAGTCCCGGGAGGTGGTGGACGAGATCCGTGGCCTGGTGCACGCCCTGCGCCCACCCGCTCTCGACGACCTCGGGTTGGCCCGCGCCGTCGAACAGCAGGCCGCCCGGCTCGCGGGGCCGCAGCTGAGCATCGCGGTGACCGTCGACGAGCTGCCGCCGCTGGGAGCCGCGGTGGAGGTCGCCGCCTTCCGGATCGTCTCCGAGGCGCTCACGAACGTCCTGAAGCACTCAGGGGCGGGGCGGGCCGAGGTGCGCCTGCGGCCGGCGGGCGAGCGCGCGCTCGTGGTGGAGGTGGCCGACGACGGAGCGGGCATCCCCGCCGATCGGACGGCCGGGGTTGGGCTGCTCTCGATGACGGAGCGGGCAGCCGAGCTCGGCGGCACCGTGGAGTTCCTCCCCGCCGAGCCCGGCACTCTGGTGCGGGCCACCCTTCCTGTGGGGGGAGCGCCGGCGCGACCCCGCGCATCCGACACCGCCGTCACCGTCGAAAGGGGAAACCCGTGAGCCGCACCGAGTCGATCGAGGTCGTCGTGGTCGACGACCACCCCGTCTACCGCGACGGGCTGGCCATGCTGCTCGGCTCGCTCGAGGGGATCGAGGTCGTCGCCACCGCCGGCGACGGGCGGGCCGCCATCGAGGTGATCGACGCCGGCCAGCCCGACGTGGTGGTGATGGACGTGCAGATGCCCGAGCTCGACGGCATCGCCGCGACCCGCGAGATCGTGGCCCGTCACCCGCACGTGGGGGTGCTCGTGCTCACCATGTCGAACGACGACGAGACGGTGTTCGCCGCGATGCGCGCCGGCGCCCGCGGCTACCTGTTGAAGGGCGCGTCGCAGGAGGAGATCAGGCAGGGGATCGAGATCGTCGCCGACGGCGGACTGCTGTTCGGCGCCGCGATCGCCCGCCGGGTGGCGGAGTTCTTCGTGTCGGGTCCGCCGTCGCGGCTGCCCGCCGAGGTGTTTCCGCAGCTGACGCCGCGTGAGCGCGAGATCCTCGACCTGCTCGCGGCGGGGAGATCGAACGCGCAGATCGCGTCGGCGCTGTTCCTCGCCCCGAAGACGGTGCGCAACAACACCTCGAACATCTTCGCGAAACTGCAGGTCGCCGACCGCGCCGAGGCGATCGTGCGGGCTCGGGACTCGGGGTTCGGGCGGCTCTGAGGCGCCTGCCGTGCATCCCGGCCGACCCGGGACCGAAGACGGGACCGGATGCGGGATGCCGCCCCCTGGGGGCCCGGGGCAGCCGCTCGAGAGGGTGAGGTCATCGCTTGACCGACCTCGAAAGGAACCCCTCCCATGTCTGACATCTTCGCTCCCGCCGTCTCCGGATCCCCGGAGTCGACCACCGCCGGGACCGCGGTCGCCGGCGCCGCCTCCGGCCCTGGCCGCGACCGCACCGGCCGCGACCTCGACGCGGTGAACCGCGTCGTGCCGACCGGCCTCCGCCGCGTCGCGGGCATCGCCCTCACGGCTTTCCCGCTGCTGTTCGCGGGCGGCATGCTCTTCTCGCCTCCGCAGACCGCCGAGGGCGACGCCGGCTACATCGCCTCGCTCGCCGCCGACCCGGCCACGAGCATCCTCTCGGCCAACCTGCTGCACTACTCGTGGGTAGCGCTCGCGCTCGGTGTGATGGGACTCATCACCCTCGTCGGCCGCCGGGGCCGGGTGTGGGTGTCGCTGCTCGCGACGATCGTGGGATTCGGCGCGGTGCAGATGTCGGGCCTGCTGCTCTCGGACTGGTTCCTCGTCGCTGCGGGGAACGTGCTGACGCCCGAACAGGCACTCGCCCTCGACGGCGCGGCGAAGGAGGGGAGCGTGGCGGTGTGGCTCATCACCGCGCAGCTGTTCACGCTCGTCGGGATCCCGCTGCTCACGCTCGGGCTCGCGCGGGCGCGGGTCGTGAGCTGGTGGATCGCGCCGCTGCCGTTCCTCGCGTTCGTGGTGCCGATGTTCAACCTCGGGCCGATCGCGGCGATCGCGTTCGTGCCGCTGATGGCTCCGGTGATCGTGGCCGGACTGAAGCTGGTGCGGGCGCGCTGAGTGCGGAAAGACCACACCGTGTCAAAGACTCTTGACACGGTGTGGTCTTTTCTTTACGTTGGGCATGTCAAAGATTCCTGACATATGGAGGGTGGCATGTCCTACGAAGAGCGGGGTACCTGGGTGTACCTGGTGGTCTCGGCCGGGGTCTACGCGGCCTATGTCGCCGTGGTGCTCGCCGGTGGCGTGCATCCGCTCGCCGAGAGCGACTATCAGGTGCCGCTGCTGGTGTCGATCGGCGCCGCGATGGTGGCGGCGATCGTGCTGCGCATCGTGATGGAGATCGCCGCGGGTGTGGTGCGCGGAGGGCAGGCCGGCACCGATCCGCTGCGGGCGGATGCGCGTGACCGTGAGATCGACCGGCTGGGCACCCTGCGCACCTGGTGGGTCGTGGCCGCCGGGGCGCTGGCGGCGCTGGTGATGGCGCTGGCCGAGTGGCCGCCGTTCTGGATCGCCAACGTGATCTATCTCGGCTTCGTGCTGCAGGCGGTCTCGAGCTCGATCGTCAAGCTCGCCGCCTACCGCCGGGGGCTGTGACATGGTGAAACCGACCCGCGTCACCAACCACATCCGGGCCCTGCGCTTCGAGCACGGGGAGATGACGCAGGCGCAGCTCGCCGACGCCCTCGGGGTGACCCGTCAGACGGTCATCGCGATCGAGCAGGGGCGGTACTCGCCCTCGCTCGAGATGGCGTTCCAGATCGCCGCGGTGTTCGGGGTGACGCTCGACGCGGTGTTCCAGTACCCGGGAGCGGGGTCGTGAGGGCTGCGGTGTACCGGCGCTTCGGCGGGCCCGAGGTGGTGACGGCGGAAGGGCTCCCGCGACCGGAGCCGTCGAAGGGGGAGGTGCTGGTGCGTGTGCTCGCCTCGACGGTCGGGGCGTCCGACGTGGCGGCGAGGTCGGGCACGCCGTGGTTCGCGCGACTCGCCTTCGGTCCGGCGAGGCCGCGTATCCGGGTGCTCGGCAGCGACTTCTGCGGCCGGGTGGTGGCGCTCGGGCCGGGCGCACGGCGGTTCTCGGTGGGAGAGCTGGTGTTCGGGGCGACGAACGCCGCGATGGGCGGACATGCCGAGTACGTGGTGGTCGGGGAGGGCGGCGCCGTCGAGCGGGTGCCTGAGGGCATCGATCCTGTGCGGGCGGCGGCACTCGTCGACGCGACCGCGATGTCGTTCCTGGAGGAGACGGCGGGTCTGCGCGCCGGGCAGCGGCTGCTGGTGAACGGGGCCTCGGGAGCGGTGGGCAGTGCGGCGGTGCAGCTCGCGAAGGTGACCGGCGCCGTGGTGACGGGAACGAGCAGTGCGGCGAACGTGGGGTTCGTGAAGTCGCTCGGGGCCGACGTGGCGGTGCCGTACAGCGACCAGGCCGCTGTGGCCGGGGCGGGGCCGTTCGACGTGGTGTTCGATGTGGCGGGAAAGCTCGGCTACCGGAGGGCCCGGCGACTGCTCGAGGAGGACGGGCTGTACATGACGACCGTGCCGTCGTTCGCGATCCTGGTGCAGGCGGCGTGGACCCGGATCGTGGGGCGTCGGCGCGCTGTGATCGCGTTCACGGGGCTGCGGCCCGAGGCGCGCGTGGCCGCCGATCTGAGGACGACGGCCGAACTCGCACGGCGAGGGGTGCTCGATGCTCCGGTGGAGGCGAGCTACCCACTCGACCGGGTGGCCGAGGCGCACCGGCACGCCGAGGGAGGCAAGCGCGGGCACGTGGTGCTCACGCTCGGGTGAGGCGGAGGAGGAGTTGGAGGGCGCCCGGTGTCAGCGGGCCAGCTTGCCGCTCTTGGCCAGCTCGGGGTCGGTGCACGACGACAGGTCGAAGCAGCACGGTCGCCGCGAGCCGCGGTCGAGCTTGTCGATGCCCACCTCGACCCGCCTGGCGCGGGTGCCGGGGCTGCGGGTCGACGCGATCCAGCGCACCCACTCCCAGCGGGCCATCGGCGTGATGTCGGCCCAGGTGGCGGCGGATGCGGGGGCGCCGTCGAGTGCGGTCTGCAGGTCTGCCGGCACCTCGGGTTCCGGCCACGTGCCCGCCGGGGCGAACTCGAGCGTCACCGACTCGGGCGCGCCGGCCGGATCGCCCTGCAGACCGGCCGACAGCCGCTCCACGTCGATCCAGTGCCCGCGCAGCCCGTCGGGCTCGACGACCGCTACCTCGAACGGCCGTCCGTCGAGCGTGCCCTCCACCGCGACCTGTCCGCGCGACGGCAGCGCCGCGCTGGCCTCGGCCGGCAGGAACGCGATGCGGCGCTCGCCGCGGGTCACGACGGGGGCCTCGAAGCGGATGGTGGCGGTCACAGTCCGAGCGTAGGGCGTCGTGCTCACGCGTCGAGCGTGAGCCGCGGGCAGGCCGCCCGCGAGACGCAGATCATCATGGTGCCGGTCTCCTCCCCGTTCAGCACGGAGTCGCGGTGGTCGGGCACCCCGTCGAGCACGCGCGTCTCGCACGTGCCGCAGATGCCCTCGAGGCACGAGCCGAACACGTCGGCACCCGCGGCTTCGGCCACGTCGAGGATGGTCTGCCCCGGCTCGACGACGATGGTGATGCCCGACTGGGCGAGATGCACCTCGAAGGGCTGGTCGTCGGCCGAGAACACCTCGACGCCGTCGCCGGCCGCGAACCGTTCGAGGTGCAGTTCGCGCCCGGCGTTGCGGCACAGGGTCTCGGCGGCGTCGATCATGCGGCCGGGACCGCAGCAGTAGAGGGCGGCCCCGGATGATGCGGCGACGACGGCCGCGAGGTCGAGCGAGCCGCCCTCGTCGCGCGCGTAGACCGCCACCCGAGACGGATGCTCCGCCACCAGCCGGTCTACGAAGGCCATCGACGCCCGCGACCGGCCCGCGTAGTGCAGCTCCCACGGCAGTCCCAGCCGTTCGACCTCCTCGATCATGGGGCGCAGCGGCGTGATGCCGATCCCACCCGCGACGAACACGTAGGACGGCTCCTCGGTGAGCACGAAGTGGTTGCGCACGCCGCGCAGCCGCACCGTCGACCCCAGCGAGAGGTCGTGCACGGCCCGCGACCCGCCGCGCCCGCCCGGTTCGTCGAGCACGGTGATCGTGTAGCCCGAGCCATCGGCCGGGTCGCCGCTCAGGGAGTATTGCCGCACCAGTCCGCCCGGCAGTTCGAGGTCGACGTGCGCCCCGGGC
The DNA here is from genome assembly GCF_024979255.1 of Herbiconiux moechotypicola. GTDB lineage: Bacteria > Actinomycetota > Actinomycetes > Actinomycetales > Microbacteriaceae > Herbiconiux > Herbiconiux moechotypicola. The sequence goes on along the minus strand of NZ_JANLCN010000003.1, from coordinate 220,491 downwards.
GCCCACTCCGGCAGCCGGGACCCGGCCGGCGGAGTGAGCACCACCGACACGATGCCGTCGGCCTCCTCGATGCGCTCGGCCACGGTCGCCCGCAGGTCGAGCTCGGTGAGCACGCTCATCGCAGGCCCGCCGCCTGCACCTCGGCCCTGGTCGCCTGCAGGAACGGGGTGGCCCAGGCCCGGTCGGGCGGCACCATCGAGCTCTCGCTCGCCAGCTCGGCCAGGATCTTACGGAACTCCACGGTCATGCGGTCGGTGCGCGTGTGCATCTCGGTCTGGATCTCGAGCGGGAACTCGGGCCTGATGCACTGCAGCAGCTCCTTGTCCTCATCCTGGATCTGCCGGTCGAGCGCCACGATGCCCGCCTGCTTCTCGGCGTCGGGGTCGTCGTTGCGGGCGATGAACTGGCAGAACAGCGTGTGCGTGTCGTCGATCGGCGTGGCGACCTTCATGAGCACGTGCTTCATGCCGGTCTCGTACTCCATCACGTCTTTGAACACGAAGGGCTGCACCAGTTCGGAGTTGGTGACACGCTCGGTGAACTCCGACTGGATGCCCGTGCTGGCTCGCAGGGCCGCGCTCACTTTGGCGCGGTAGCTCACCCTCGACTTCAGGTGGTGCCCGTCGCGGGTGACGATCATGTCGTTCACGCGCGGGGCGGAGGAGTCGCCGATGCTGTTCTTGTGCGTCCAGGCCACGTGCGAGATGTCGAGGGCGTTGTCGATCACCCGCGGGGCCGAGGCGTCCCATTCCTCGAGGATCTCGTAGATGAGCGTGAACGAGGGGTCTTCGGCCTCGGGCAGCTCGGGGATGTTCGCCCGCGGCATGCCGGGGCACACCCACACGAAGCCGTAGCGCTCCTCCACCAGCACCGAGAGCGAGCGGGCGCGCGGCGGGATGGGCTTGTCTGGGTCGTTCTGCGGGATGCGCGTACAGGCTCCCGTGGGGTCGAACGACCAGCCGTGGTACGGGCACACGATGTCGCCGTTCTCGATCCAGCCCTGCGAGAGGCGCGAGCCGCGGTGCGGGCATTCGTCGAGGGCGGCGCCGACGAGGCCCTTGCGGCCACGCCACACCACGTAGTCGTCGCCGAGCAGGCGCACACGGACGGGTTTCTTGTCGACGTCGCGGGAGTACGCGACGATGTACCAGTACTCCTTGAGGGCCGGGATCTGGCTGACGAGCATGGTGCTGTCCTTTCTGAAGCGGTGCGGGCGTCGGTGGCGGTGGGCGGTGGCGGTACGGGATGCGCTCAGTGTGCGAGCGCGGCGGAGAGCCCGTCGAGACGGGCGAGCCAGGCGGGGAGCTGGGACTCGAGGGTGGTGCTGTCGACCAGCGGGAACACCGAGGTCGCCGCGTCGTCGATCGGCCTGACGAAGTAGCGGAGAGCCGAGCCGGCGACGCCGAGCTCGACACCGGCGACGCCGGTGAAGCCCTCGACTCCGGTGACCGCCTCGGCGGCGCCGTCGCCGGAGAGGCGCGAGACCACCTCGGCGAGGGGGAGGGGCACGCGTTGCGGCCGGAGGAAGACGAAGCCGTCCTCGATCGCCGGAGCCGGTGCCGCGAGCTCGTCGGCCGTGCCCCACACGATCCCTCCGGCGAGCGTGGTGCGGAGGGCCGCGACGCTGCCCATGCCGCGTGGCACGCGACCTTCGCCGAGGGCAGGGATGGCCGCGCACTGCCCGGCGCGGTCGTACGACCAACCGTGGTAGCCGCACTCGAGCACCTGGCCGGTGGGCAGATCGGCCACGGTGCCCGCGGACAGCGGAACCCGCCGGTGCGGGCACAGGTCGCGGATGGCCGCCACCTCGCCGTCGAGGAGCACGACGGCCCAGGGGCTGCCCGCGATGGAGACCGAGATCGCCGTGCGCCCGCTGTCGCGGACGGCGTCGAGCGACACCAGAGGCCACCAGCCGGAGGGGGTGACCGGGCCGGGCTGCACGGTGGCCGTGCCCGTCGAGGGGAGTACGCGGGTCATGCCAGCACCTCCGCGGCAGGAACGGAGGCGCCGGCGCTCGCCGCATCCGTGCTCTGGGCCACCGTGCAGGCATCGAGGAAGTCGGAGAGCGTACGCCGCATCTCCACCGCGGCCCGGTCTGCCCTGGTGTGCAGCTCCGAGCGCACACTCAGGCACAGCCGCGGGTCGGCCATCCGCTCCACGATCACGAGGTCTTCGTCGAGAACCTGCCGTGAGAACCGCACCTGGTCGTCGAGCCCGGGGTCGGTGCGCGGGATGAGCACGAGCACGTAGGCACGAGTGAGGTCGGAGGACTCGGGCTGGCACACCAGGGTGGCGGCGGCCTCGTCACCGTCGACCGGGAAGTACATCTGCAGGTGGGTGATGTAGACGGGCCAGTAGGTGTAGGTGGCGATGCGACGCTGCCCGAACTCCCCGTTGTTCTGGCGGCGGCCCTCCTGCAGCACGGTGTCATGTTGCAACTGCACGAAGTCGCCCTTCGCGATGATGCTGTACCCCTCGTCGGTGACCGCCTTGGCGCGCCCGAACGACTGGCGGTGCAGGTAGGAGAAGTGCGTGACGTCGAGGAAGTTGTCGATGAGCACTCCCGCTCCGACGGTGGTGGTGCGGGTGAGCACCGCCGAGTGGTAGGCGGGATCGAACCATTCGGGGATGCGCGGCAGCTCGGCGACCGGAGGCTCGAGGGCGACCCACACCAGTCCGTAGATCTCCTGCACGCCCCAGGCCTCGCCCTCGACCACCCGCACGGGGGAGTGCGGCTCGTCTTCGCGGCCGTGGCCGGCCCGGGCGACGACCCCGTCGCGCACGAGGGTGAGCGGCGTGCCGAGCAGCCGGGCCGGGAACGGCTCGGCGCCCACGTCGACCGAGCGCCCGACCGGGTGCCAGGCGCGGCGGAGCCGGGTGTCGTCGTTGTCGAGCAGCACCGGTTCGAAGCGGTCGGCCATCGGCGTCCCTCCATTTACTGAAGACCTTTAGTAATTAGATACTACGCACCTTTAGTAAATGATCTAGGCTGATCGTGTTACCACCGTGTTTAATCTCGAGCCGACTGGGGGAGTGCTGCCGATGCCGGTACGTGAAGACGAGATCGAGGAGGTCGACGGCCTCTCCGACACCGCGTTGCGCGAGGCGATCCGCACGCACTCGGCGGGCAACAGCCTCGGCTTCATGCTCTGGCACGCCTCGCTGCGCTGGCAGCGCACGATGGACGCCGTGCTCTCCACCCTGGGCCTCACGCACGCCCAGTTCCACATGCTCGCCACGGTGTGGTGGCTGAGCCGCGAGGGGGCGGTGCCGAACCAGCGCCACGTGGCCGAGCACGCCGGCATGGGCGAGGTGATGGCCTCGCAGGTGCTGCGCTCGCTGCAGAAGAACGAGCTCATCGTGCGCAGTACCCACCCCGACGACGCCCGGGCGATGGCGCTCTCGGTGACCGCACGGGGCAAGGAGCTCGCCGAGCGCGCGGTCGCGGCCGTCGACGAGGTGGAGCGGGAGTTCTTCGACCAGGTCGACGGCACCGACGACCTTCTCGAGAAGCTGCGCCTGCTCGCCGGCCGCACCGCTGCCGGCGACGCCCAGGAACGCCGTTCGTAACGACCCCGTCGAGGAGACACCATGACCGCCGTGCGCGATCTCGCCCGCCTGCCCAAGGCGCACCTGCACCTGCACTTCGAGGAGGGCATCCGCCAGTCGACCCTCGACGAGTTCGCCACCGAGCTCGGCCGGCCGACCCCGCGCATGACCGGGTTCGAGACCTTCATCGAGTTCGACCACCTCGCCCAGGCTGCGGTCGACGTGATGCGCACCCCCGAGCACCTGCGCCGCATGGTGCTCGAGCTCGCCGAAGACGCCGCGGCGCACGGATGCGTCTGGATCGAGCCGGCGGTGTGGCTGCCGTTGCATCGCCGGTACATCGGGCCCGACGAGCTGACGCTGGAGATCCTCGTCGACGCCTCGCGCGAGGCGGCCGCCCAGACCGGGGTCGGCATCGGCTGGCTGCTCGCGACCAACCGCAACGACTCGCCCGCCGACGCCGTCGAGCAGGCCCGGATCGCGGCGCGCTGGGTGGACCGCGGAGTGGTGGCGTTCGGCCTCCACAACGACGAGAGCCGCTTTCCGCCCGAGCCCTTCGCCCCGGCGTTCGACGTGGCACGCGAGGCCGGTCTGCTGCTCACGCCGCACGCGGGGGAGCTCGCCGGGCCGGAGAGCGTGCGGGCGAGCATCGAGGTGCTCGGCGCCCATCGCGTGCAGCACGGCATCCGCGCCGTCGAAGACCCGCGCCTGCTCGAGCTCATCGTGGAGCGCGAGGTGTGCCTCGACGTGTGCCCCACCTCGAACATCGTGCTGAAGTCGGTCGAGTCCTACGACGTGCATCCCTTCGGCGCTCTGCTCGACGCCGGGGTGCCGTGCAGTCTCAACGCCGACGACCCGGTCATGTTCGGCTGCGACGTGCTGAGCGAGTACGAGCTCGCCCGTGAGGTGCTCGGCTTCGGCGACGAGCGGATGGCGACCATCGCTCGCACCTCGCTCCGTGCATCCGGAGCCCCCGCCGACGTGGTGCGGAAGGGGCTCGACGACGTCGACCGCTGGTCGGCGTGACGGCGACGGCGTGACCGTGGCCCGCCGGGGCCACGCGGCTCACGCGCGGGCGAAGGGCTTGCCCACCGCGGCGGGCGCCGAGGTGCGGCCCACGAAGGTGGCGAGCGCCACGAGCGCCAGGATGTAGGGCAGCGCGAGCAGCAGGTCGTGCGGGATCTGCGGGGCGACGATCTGCGAGCGCAGTGCGAACGCGTCGGCGAGACCGAACGCGAGACACACGGCGACCGCGGGCCACACCCGCCACTTGCCGAACACCAGGGCGGCGAGCGCGAGGTATCCGCGCCCCTGCGTCATGCCGGCCTGGAATGCGTCGAGCGCCACGATCGAGAGGTAGGCGCCGCCCAGCGCGGCGAAGACGCCCGAGACGGTCACCGCGAGGAAGCGGGTGCGCACCACCGCGATGCCCGCCGCATCGGCCGACTCGGCCGACTCGCCACAGGCCCGGATGCGCAGCCCGGCGTCGGTGCGGAAGAGCACCCACCACACGGCGAACGCCAGGGCGATCGCTCCGTAGTCGACCAGGGTGAGACCGCTGAACAGCGGGCCGACGACGGGGAGCCCGGAGAGCCCCGGCACCTCGAGGGACGGGATCTTGGGCACGCTCGGCGTGGTGCCGTCGATGCCCCAGATGATCGGCACGAGCGCCGCCGTGAGACCCGCGCCGATGAGGTTGATGGCCGTCGAGGCCACCACCTGGTTGCCGCGGAGCGTGACGGTGAGCACGGCCAGGATGCCGCCCGAGACGACTCCCGAGATCATGGCGCCGACCAGTCCCACCCACGGGTCGCCGGTGAGGAACGTGATCGCCACCGCCGAGAGCGCGCCGCCGAGCATCATGCCCTCCAGGCCGATGTTCATGACGCCGCTGCGCTCGCTGATGAGGCCGCCGAGCATCGGCAGGATGATCGGCACCGCGAGGTGGATGGCGGAGAGGACCAGGGAGATGCTGAAGATGTCCATCACGCGGGGTCTTTCGGGTCGGTTCCGGATGCGCGGCGCGCTGAGGTGGGACGGGCCGGGGCGCGGCGGGCGGAGGCGCGCTCGCGCAGATGACGCAGCAGCCTCAGCACGGCGGGCTGTGCGGCCACGAAGGCCACCACGAGGCCCGAGACCACGCTCACCATCTCGCGGCTGATGCCGGCCACGGCCTGCAGCTGCACGGCGCCCGCGTCGAGCGAGCCGAAGAACAGGGCGGCCGCGGCGATGCCGATCGGCGAGAGCGCGCCGAGCAGGGCGACGGCGATCGCCTCGAAGCCGTAGCCGGGCGAGAAGGCGTCGTAGTAGCGGCCGAACACGCCGAGCACCTGCACGGCGCCCGCGATCCCGGCGATGCCGCCCGAGAGGAGCATCGAGGTGACGACGGTGCGGCGGAGGGAGACCCCTGCCGTCGATGCCGCGGCCGGGTTCGCCCCCACGAGCCGAAGGCGGAACCCCTCGGGGGTGCGGTAGAGCAGCCAGGCGACGGCGATCACGAGCAGGATCGCGATGACGAGACCCGCGTGGAGCCTGGTTCCGGGGGCCACCACGGCGAGCCGCGCCTCGAGTGGGATCTTCTCGGTGGCCGAGGGCTGCGTCTCCGACACGAACGGTCCCGAGGGCGACACGAGGAAGCGGGACACGTTGAACGCGATGTAGTTCATCATGATGGTCGTCACCACCTCGTGCACCCCGCGGAAGGCCTTGAGGAGGGCGGGGATGAGCGCCCACAGCGCCCCGCCGGCCACTCCGGCGGCGAGGCAGGCGAGCAGGAGGAGGGGGCCGGGCAGATCGACCGTGGCGCCCACGATCCCCGCCGCGAGGCCGCCCATCACGAGCTGCCCCTCCACGCCGATGTTGAACAGGCCCGTGTGGAACGCGACCGCGACGGCCAGGCCCGAGATGAGCAGGGGGATGGCCTGCACGAAGGTCTCGCCGATGGCCAGGCCGCTGCCCCAGCTGCCGCCGAGGAGTGCCTCGATGGCGGTCGCCGCATCCGAGCCCGAGAGGTACACGATCGGCAGGGCGGCCAGCAGCGCCAGCGACACCGTGATGAGGAAGGCGCCGGCCTTCGCGCCGACGCCGGCGCCCGCGGGCGCGACCGACGAGACGAAGCGCGACACGAATCCGCGGGCGCCCGGCTCGGGCCGGGCCGCGAGGGCGGCGAGGATGTCGGCGTCGATGCGCGACGCCCGTCGCTGCCGCGGAGGCGTGGTGCTCGCGGCGACGGGCCGTTGGGGTGTGCTCGTGCTCATGCCGCGGCGGTCCTCTCCTCGGCACCCGACATCCAGGCGCCGATGCGGTCGACGTCGGCGGCCCCGGTGCTCGTCTCGCCCACGATCCGGCCGCCGCGCACCACCACGATCCGGTCGGCGATGGTGAACACCTCGGTGAGGTCGAGGCTCACCAGCAGCACGGCCGAGCCGCGGTCGCGGAGGCCCACCAGGGCCTCGTGCACCGCCGTGGTCGACGCGATGTCGAGACCCCGGGTGGGCTGGGCCGCGATCATGAGGCGGGGAGCCCGCGCGAGCTCGCGGCCCACCACGAGCTTCTGCTGGTTGCCGCCCGAGAGGCTTCCGATGGGGGCGGCCGGGGAGGAGGCACGCACCCGCCGGCGCTCGATGAGGATCTCGGTGAAACGCACCCGTGCGCGCTTGCCCAGCCAGAACCTCGTCGGGGCGAACGGCGCGCCGTCGATGAAGCCGAAGCTGGCGTTGTCGGTGAGCGAGAGGTCGTCGGCGATGGCGCGCTCGTGGCGGTCTTCGGGGATGTGCGCGATGCCCGAGTCGAGGCGACGGCGGGTGGAGAGGCCCTGGAGCGGCCGGCCGTCGAGTTCGATGCTGCCCGTCCTGGTGGGGGAGGCGCCGATCAGCAGGTCGATCAGTTCGGACTGGCCATTGCCCTCCACGCCCACCACCGCGACGATCTCGCCGCCCGCGACATCGAGGTCGACGGGACCGAAGCGGCCCCCGTCGCCGAGGCCACGCACCTCGAGCACGGTGTCGAGCGCTCGCGCCGAGCGGCTGGGGGTCTCCGGTCGCTCACGCCCGATCATGAGGCGCACCAAGTCGGCCTCCAGACCGGCGCGGGCGCGCGCATCCGTTCTGGCCTCGTCGTCGATCTCGCGATCGCCCACGACCGTGCCGTCGCGCAGCACGGTGACGCGATCGCACAACCGCACGATCTCGGGCAGCTTGTGGCTGATGAGGATGATCGTGGTGCCCTCCGAGCGCAGCCGTTCGAGCACCAGGTAGAGCTCCTCCGCCTCGGGCGGCGAGAGCGCTGCGGTCGGTTCGTCGAGCACCAGGGTGGTGGCGCCGCCCCACAGGGCCTTGAGGATCTCGACCTTCTGTCGCGCCCCCACCGAGAGGGTGCCGCACCGCGCATCCGGATCGAGCCCAAAGCCGAACCGCTCCGAGAGACCGACGGCGCGCTCCCGGGCCGTCTTCACATCGAGCGGGCGCAGCCAGCGCGAGAACCAGCCGGTCGCCCCGCGGCCCATCACGAGGTTCTCGACGACCGTGAAAGTCGGGATGAGGCTGAAGTGCTGCTGCACCATGCCGATGCCGGCCGCAAGAGCGTCGGCCGAGGAGCGGAACGACACCGGGGCACCGCCCACCTCGATCGCGCCCGAGTCGGCGTGGATCATGCCGAACAGGATCTTCATCAGGGTGGACTTGCCCGCACCGTTCTCACCCAGGAGTCCGTGGATCGACCCGGGCGCCACGCTCAGCGTGATGTCTCTGTTCGCCGCGACCGGTCCGAAGTGCTTCGAGACGCCGGTGAGGCGGACGGCGGGTGATGTCATCGGGACTCCTGGGTGAGGGGTGGGTGCGGGTGCGGGGCACCCCGGGTGCTACAGGGAGGGCGCCTCGAAGGTCTCGAGCTCCTCCGGGGTGGCCGGCGGCACGATCTCGCCCGAGGTGATGGCGGTGGTGGCTGCGTCGACCTTCTCGAGGATGTCGGCGGGGATGGTGTCGATGTTGTCCTGGCAGAGGCCGACCCCGTCGTCCGACAGGCCGAGCTCGACCGAACCGCCCTCGAAGGTGCCGTCGGCGGCGGCCGTGTTCTCACGCAGCACGCTGCCCGCCACGTCCTTCACCGCGGAGGTGAGGAAGTTGTCGGGGGCGAGGTCGACCTTGCAGGTGTCGGTGCTCACCACCCAGTGCCCGTCGCCGAGCTCCTTCGCGGCGTCGAAGATGCCCAGCCCGCCGCCGCCCGCCACGTCCATCACGATGTCGGAGCCCTGGTCGTAGAAGCCGAGGGCGAGCTCCTTGGCCTTCGCGGCGTCGGCGAAGCTGCCCACGTAGGCGGGGGTGACCGTCGCGTCGGGGTTGACCGAGGCGACACCGGCCGCGAACCCGGAGTAGAAGCGCAGCACGGCGGGGATCTCGAGGCCGCCGACGAAGCCGATGGAGTCGGTCTCGGTGGTGAGGCCCGCGACGATGCCGGTGAGGAACGAGGCCTCCTGCTCCTTGAACGTGACGCTCGCGACGTTCGGCAGCGGCTCGCCGTCCTCGTCGGTGGCGATCGCGTCGATGAGGGTGAACATCGCGTCGGGGTTGGCCTGCGCCACCTCGACCAGGGCGTCGGTGAGCAGGAAGCCGACACCGGTGGTGACGGTCGACCCGCTGGTGACCGCCTGCTGCAGGTTGGTGACGTACTGCGCCTGGTCGGTCGACTGCAGCACCTGCGCCTTGCCGCCGAGCTCCTCGACGCTCTGGTCGAGGCCGAGCTTCGCCAGGTCGTTGAAGCCCTTGTCGCCGAGGCCGGCCTGGTCGGTGACCATGGTCCAGACGTAGTCGGAGGCGCTGTCGGTGCTCGCGGCATCGGTGGAGTCGGTGCCCGACGCGCCCGAGGAGCAGGCGGCGAGGGAGAGGGCCGCGGCGGCGGCGAGGCCGAGGGCGGCGTAGCGGGAAGCGCGCCGTGCGGCGCGGCCGGTGGGGGAGGTGATCACGAGGTACTCCTGGGTGTGAGAGAGGGAATGGTGAGAGGGCCTTGCAGGGGGTGGATCTCGTGGAGCCGATGGAGCCGGTGAAGCGGATCGGTGGGGTGGGACGGATCGGATGCGCGGGTCACTGCCCCGCCCATCCGGTGAAGGCGCCGAGCCGGGAGCCGTGGCGTGGCTCGCGCGCGCGTTCGAGGGCCGCCGAGACCGCGGAGGCGGGATCGGAGACGAAGGTGAGGGGCGTGACGTGGCGGTCGTCCAGCCACTGCCCGTCCTCGATCGAGGAGCGGAGGCGGTCGGCCCAGCCGGTGGTGCCCTCGATCACGACGGTGGGCACGCCGGAGTCGTAGGCGATGGTCACCTCGTTGAGCGTGCCGACGCCGCCGCCCACCATCACGATCGCGTCGCAGCACCGGGCGGTGAGCACGTTGCGGATGGTGCCCATCCCGGTGGGGAAGGCGAGCGTGAGGTAGGGGTTCGCCTTGGCGCGGTCGGCGTAGGGGAGGAACCCGACGGTGAGTCCGCCGGCCTCGAAGGCGCCCTTGCAGGCCGCCTCCATCACCCCGCCGGTGCCCCCGGAGATGAGGGCGGCGCCGGCCTCGGCCACGCCGCGGCCCACGGCCTCGGCCGTCTCGAGGATGTGGGGCGCGAGCGACTCGCCCTCGCGCCAGCTGCGGCCGATGACTCCGATGGCGATCATGCCGCTCCCTCCTGCACCGCGGTGCCCGGGAGATCGGAGAGCTCGACCCGGTGGGCGGCGGCGAGGATCTCGCGAGCGCGCCGGCGCACCTCCTCCGGATCGACCTCCACGAGCTCGAGCGGGTCTTCCGTGGCCACGGCGAACGAGGCGGAGGCGGCGCCGAGCGCCGCGGCGGCCACCGGGTCGTTCTGCAGGGCGCGGCCCACCAGGAACCCTCCGCAGAATGCGTCGCCCGCCCCGGTCGGGTCGACGGGGGCGTCGGGATGGGCCGGCACGCGCCAGATCTCGGGCCCGTCGACGACGAAGGCGCCCTCCGGGCCCGCCTTCACCACGAGGCTCCTGGCACCCGCCTGCTGCAGCAGCCCGATCGTCGCGGGAAGTGGGCTGCCCGCCGCCACCACGTCGAAGTCGGAGGTGCTGGGCAGGAAGACGTCGATGTCGGGCAGCGTGAGGGCGAGGCGTCCGTAGGGGTCTCCGAGGAGGTCCGAGCGGGCCGGGCAGTCGGTCTGCACGGTGCCCGACGCCTCGGTGAGCCGGCCGACGAGACTGCGATGGCGTTCCAGCGGCAGCAGGGGGAGGTGCCAGTGGTCGACCTCGCCGAGCCACGCCTCCGGGATCTGGAAGCCCTGGGGCGCCCCGAGCCGGAGGGTGGCGGGGTCGATCGTGGTGTCGACGAAGTGCGCCCGCACGTTCTCGGGGAGGTGCGCGATCATCTCGGCGGGCACGGGCTGCACCCGCCCGCCGTCGGCGAGGTGGGCGAAGGTGATGCGCACCGGGTGCGGGCGGTCGATCGGGATGACCGCCGACACGTCGAGCCCGGCCCCGCTCAGGGTGCTCAGCACCCGCGACGGGTAGTCGGTGCCCACGAGGGTGAGGATGCGCGGGGAGACGCCCGCGATGTGGGCGCCGAGCGCCGACCAGAGGGCGTTCCCGCCGACCTTGCCGACGATCGGCCGGCCGTCCATCGACAGCACGCTGTCGAAGCTGAACGACCCGCAGATGGCGAGCACGGGGGAGGAGGAGTGGTGCATGTAGACGACTATTGTCCATTGTTTAGCAATGAGCCAAGCTGGGTGAGGTGTTGTTAACACAGCTGTTACGTCGGCAATGTGCGCGACACATGAGCGCCCGTCGGCTATACAGTGGTGTATTCGACGAGAGGCCAGGCATTGTCTGACGAGCAACCACTCCGCGTGCGGCCCGTGCGCGACCGGCGCCCGCTGTCGGTGCAGGTCTACGACCGCCTGGTCGAGGCGCTGCGGCTGAACGGGCAGCCGGGCGACACCATCCCGCCCGAGATCGAGCTCTCCGCCGACCTGGGCGTGAGTCGCACGGTGCTGCGCGAGGCGCTCCGGCTGCTCGAAGAAGACGGTGTGATCGAGCGCGGCGCCGACCCGCGCCGCCGCCAGCTCGCCCGCCCCTCGTCGAAACCGCCGGCGTTCAACGCCCCGCTCGAGGAGATGCTGCAGGCCTCGGGGCCGCTCACCGTCGACGTCGTGCGCACCGAGCGGCTCTCGGTCACGAACTGGAGCCGGGTGCTGCTCGACCTGCCGGAGGGCGACGGCGAGCTGCTGTGCCGCGAGAGCCTGTTCCTGCTCGACAGCGAGCCCGTCGCGTCGGCGATCGAGTTCGTGCCCACCGGTGATCCCGGCATCCCGGTGCACCTCGTCGGCCGGGAGAGCGATCGGCAGCAGACCATGCTCGCCGCCTTCGGCGCCCAGTTCCGTTCGAAGTGCGCGCCCTCTCTCTGGCGCTTCGGCGCCGGCGGCTCGTCGCGGTCGCGCACCGGGTTCAACCTCGTGCCCCGCGGGCATCTCACGAGCCTCACCTCGGTGCTGAGCAAGGGCGGCAAGCCGGTCTTCCTGGCCAAGTACCTCATCCGGCTCGACGCCGTGGTGCTCGCCGTGGGCGACGACCCCGAAGGGGCGGATGCGCTGACCCTCGACTCGCTCTGAGCCCACCGCCTGCGGGTTCAGGCGCGTTCGCGCCGCCGTTCACCGGGTGACAGAGCGGGGGAGGTCCATCCCGCGTTCCTCGGGTCGACGTTCGTTCCCGGGGCCACGATCGCGTCGATCGCGTCGAGCGCTGCGGTGCTCAGCACGGTCTCCGAGGCCTGCAGCAGCTCGTGCAGCTGGCCGCTCGTGCGCGGGCCGACGAGGATCGAGGTGATGGCTGGATGCTCCTGCGCCCAGCCGAGCGACAGCGAGGTGAGGTCGACTCCTTCGTCGTGAGCCACGGTCGAGAGGCGCTCGACGAGGGTGAGCTTGGTCTCGTCGTCGGCGCGCACGAACGGGTTGCCGCTCGCCGCACGGCTGCCCTCGGGCGCCGCCGCACCCCGCCGGTACTTGCCGGTGAGCCATCCGCCGTTGAGTGGCCCCCACGCGATCACGCCCATCCCGAGCCGCCGCGCCGTGGGCAGCACGGAGGCCTCGATCCCGCGCACGAACACGGAGTAGGGCGCCTGCTCGCTCACGAGCGGCGCGCTCCCGGCGTCGGAGGCGGCCCAGGCGCTCTGCACGAGCAGTTCGGCGGGGAACACCGACGAGCCGGCGAAGCGCACCTTGCCCGCCCGGATGAGGTCGTCGAAGGCCGCCATCGTCTCCTCGATCGGCGTGGCCGGGTCGGGGCGGTGCAGCTGGAACAGGTCGAGGCGGTCGGTGCCGAGCCGGCGGAGGCTGTCGTCGGCCGCCTGGGTGATCCACCGGGCCGACCCTCCGGAGCGGAGCGGGTCGCCGTCCATCGGGAGGCCGGCCTTGGTGGCGAGCACGACCTCGTCGCGGCGGCCGCGGAGCGCTGGGGCGAGTGCGCGTTCCACCGCGCCGTCGCAGTAGACGTCGGCGGTGTCGACCAGGGTGATGCCCGCATCCAGGGCCTCGTGCACCAGCCGGGTGACCGCATCCTGGTCGTTCGAGGTGAGGAGCGACATGGTGCCGAGCCCCACGGTGCTCACCAGTGGTCCGCGCTCTCCGAGCCGGGCGGTTCTCATGCGTTCTCCTCGCGTCGTGTAACGGCTGTGTTAAAGGGCGCCGCCGGGTTTGGCGGCATTGCCCAACAATGGACAATACTGGATGCGTGAACAGGATCTATGTCGGGGCCTTCCAGATGTTCGGCTCGCCCAGCGCGCGCGGGGTGAGCGCCTGGACCCATCCGCGGAGCGACCTCACCGCGTTCCACGACCTCGAGCACTGGGTGCGCCTGGCGCGGCTGCTCGACGAGGAGGGGTTCGACTTCCTCTTCTTCGCCGACTCCTTCGGCTACCCGACGCTCCGCGGCGAGATGATCGACGCGGCGGCGGAGTACGGCATCAACTTCCCCCTGCTCGACCCCCAGGTGCTGCTGCCCGTGCTCGCGCACGCCACGACCCGGCTCGGGCTCGTGGTCACCGAGACCACCGGCCTGCACCATCCCTTCGAGACCGCTCGACGCTTCGCCACCCTCGACCATCTCGCCGGCGGGCGGCTCGGGATGAACGTGGTGACCGGGTCGATCCAGAACGTCGTCGCCGAGCTGTTCGGGCACGAACGCATGCGGCGCCACGACGACCGTTACGAGATGGCGCAGGAGGCGCTCGACCTGGCCCGCCGGTACTGGGAGGAGTCGTGGGACGACGGTGCTCTCGTCGCCGACCCGGCGCGACCGCTCTACGCCGACCCCGCGGGGCTGCACCGCATCGAGCACGACGGAACCTACTACCGGTCGTCGGGCTACCTCACCGTCGATCCGTCGCCCCAGCGCACTCCGGTGATCTTCCAGGCCGGGACCTCCGAACGGGGCAGGGAGTTCGCGGCGCGCAACGCCGACTGCGTGCTCATCCAGGGCTCGACCGTGGAGCAGACCGCCGCGACGATCGCCGACCTGCGTGCCCGGGCGGTGGCCGTCGGGCGCGACCCCGGCTCGTTGCGTGTGGTGGTGACGCTGTCGGCGCTGATCGCGGCGCGCGCATCCGACGCCCACCGTCTCAGGGCGGAGTTCGAGGCGCTGCAGACCGAGGAGGTCGCGGCGGCCATGTTCGCTTCCAACACCGGCATCGACCTGCTCTCCCTCGATCGGTCGCTGCCGCTGTCGCAGCAGTCGCTCGACGAGGTCGTCGGGCAGATGGGCCAGAGCAACATCGACCGGTTCGTGGGGCCGGACGGCTCGGGGCCGTCGGTGGGGGAGATCCTCGCGCAGCTCACGGGGAAGGGCATCCGGGGGTTCCAGTTCACGGGCGACGCCGTGGGCGTGGCCGACGGCATCGAGGAGCTGGTCGACGCCACGGGACTCGACGGCTTCATGCTCGACCCGCTGTTCGGCAGCGCCGATGTGGAGGACTTCTGCGCGCTCGTCATGCCGGAGCTGCGGCGGCGAGGGCGGGTGCCTGAGGTGCGCGAGTCGCCCGAGGCGTCGACGCTGCGGGAGCGGTTGTTCGGGGAGGCGCGCTCGGGCGAGGAGCGCCGGCTCGAGGTGCGCGCGGGATGACCGCTTCCGTCACCGTCGTGCGGGGCGGCACCGTCATCACCGCGACCGGCGAGCGCGTCGCCGATGTGGTGATCGAGGGCGACACCGTCGTGCAGGCCGAGGGGCGCTGGCGGGGTGCCGCCGATCGCGAGATCGACGCCGGTGGGTGCATCGTGAGCCCGGGGTTCGTGCAGACCCACGTGCACCTGTGCCAGACCGCGTTCAGCGGGCTCGCCGAGGACCTCGACGTGATGACCTGGCTCGACCGCTGGATCTGGCCGCTCGAGCAGCGGCTGGACGCCGCCTCCCTCGGGGTGTCGGCGCGGCTCGGCGTGGCCGAGATGCTGCTCACCGGCACCACCTCGTTCCTCAGCATGGAGACCGCGCGGCACACCGACAGCGCCTTCGAGGCCGCGGTCGAGCTCGGTGCCCGGGCCACGATCGGCAAGGCCATCATGGACCGGCAGGAGCCGGGCACGGTGCTGGTGGCGGAGAGCACCGAGGAGGCCTGGGCCGATCTGCTGCGGCTCGTGCGCACCTGGCACGGCGTGGAGGACGGGCGCATCCGCGCCGCCGTGTCGCCCCGATCGCCGAGTGCCGCCACGCCTCGCATGTGGGCCGACGCGCTCGAGCTCGCCACGCGAACCGACCTCGTGGTGCACACCCACGTGAACGAGAACCGGGGCCAGTCCGAGGCCGTCGCGGGGGCCAACGGCGGCCGCGACATCCGCTATCTCGACCGGGTGGGGGCACTCACGCGGCGTGCGGTCGTGGCCCATGCCGTGTGGCTCGACGACGACGAGGTGCGGCTGCTGGCCGACACCGCCACGACCGTCGCCCACTGCCCGAGCGCGAACCTCAAGCTCGGGTCGGGCATCGCCGACATTCCGAGGCTGCTGGCGAACGGCGTCAACGTGGGGCTCGGAATCGACGGGGCGGCGTGCAACAACACGCTCGACGCGCGACGCGAGATGGGGCTCGCGGCGATGCTGCACCGCCATCGGCGTGACCCGGCGGCCGTCACGAGCGCCGAGGCGTTCGCGATGGCCACGCGCAACGGGGCCCGGGCGCTCGGCTACGGCGGATTGATCGGGTCGATCCAGCCCGGCATGAAGGCCGACCTCGCGGTGTTCGACGCACCGCAGTTCTTCGAGGGCACGGGGGAGAGCGCGGTCGACCATCTCGTGTTCTCGGGGTCGGCGCTGCGGGCTCGCACCGTGCTCGTGGGCGGGCGGGTCGTGGTGGAGGGGTTCGAGCTCGTGCACGGCGACATCCGGGTCATCCGGAGGGAGGGCGCCGAGCTGCGCGAACGGCTACGGCGCAAGGTGGTCGCGTAACTTCTGCATAAGAAACCGGGGTGGCAGGCTCTGTGAGGGCTTGGCCCCCCGGTTTCTTATGCAGAAGTTACGGCGCCCACGCCTCGGCGATCGGCACCTCGCGCCCGAGCACGCGGCAGGCCGCCCGGTGCCCCGAGCAGAGCGCCGCGGTCACCGTGGCCGGGTCGTCGGTCCACGTGGCCTCGCCCGCGAGGTGCAGCACGCCACCGATCGGTGTGGCGAGCTCGTCGTGGTCGGAGGTGCGCGAGCCCGGCGTCATGTAGGCATAGGAGCCGAGTGCGAACGGGTCAGCCTGCCAGTCGGTG
Source organism: Herbiconiux moechotypicola (assembly GCF_024979255.1). Lineage (GTDB taxonomy): Bacteria > Actinomycetota > Actinomycetes > Actinomycetales > Microbacteriaceae > Herbiconiux > Herbiconiux moechotypicola. The sequence goes on along the minus strand of NZ_JANLCN010000003.1, from coordinate 204,213 downwards.
ATGTCGACCCGGGTGGGCTGCTCGACGCGGTCGCCGTAGAGCCGCCGCAGCTGCGTGAGCACGGACTCCACCACGGCATCGGCGTCGAGCGAACGGATGGCGACGCCCGCAGGTCCCGCGGCGAAGGTGAGCAGCGTCGGCTCGCCGTGGAGCGCGGTGAGGTCGTACCAGGAGTGCCACCACGCCCCCTCCGGGCCCTGCTGCCGCACGGCGTAGACGCCGTCGTCCCAGAACCTCGACGGGAACCGCAGGAACACCTTCTCGAACGCGTTCATCTCGAGCCGGCCGAGCGGTTCGGCGACGGCATCGGGCAGCGGCGGATCGATCACGAAACCCGAGGACTTCAGCACCCCCACGGGCACCGTCACGATCACGGCGGCCCCGGAGAACTCGCCGCGATCGGTGTCGACGGTCACCCCGCCCGCACCCCACGACACCCGGGACACCACGTGCCCGAGCCTCACGTGGAGACCCTCCGCGAGGTGCTCGGGCAGGCAGGCGTAGCCGTCGGGGAACACCACCTCGTCGCCGTCGATCGAGTCGTCGTCGAGGCCGTGCGCGGCGAGGTCGTCGATCCAGGCGCCGTACTGCTCCTCGGAGCGGTGCTCGAAGTACTCGCGCACCCGCTGGGCCCGTTCGGGGTCCCACCCCTGCGCGGCGATCGCCGCCTCGGTGACGGTGCGGTACGACGCCTCCGGGTCGGAATCCGCGATCACCCGGGACAGTTCGGCGTCGGCGGCGTGCACGTCTGCGGCGAACCGCCGCGCCGCGTCGTCGTCGAGTCGCCGCGCATCCGGGCCGTAGTAGGCGATGGGCCGGCTGTCGACCTGGTAACCGCCCACGGTGAACTCGACCGTGCGCATCCCGAAGGCCTCGGCCGCCTCGGCGACCGGGCTGTCCACGATGCCGTGGATCCAGGATGCGCCGAGATCGGTCACGAAGCCGTCGCTGCGGTCGGTCCACACTCGGCCGCCCACCCGGTCGCGCGCCTCGAGCACGACGACGCTCCGACCGGCCCTCGCCAGCAGCCGCGCCGCCGTGAGCCCGGCGACGCCGGCGCCGATCACGATCGTGTCGAAGTCGTGCATCCGTCGCCCCCAGCCTGCCGGGCATCCGTCGTCCGGTCGCTCCGAGGTTACCGCGTGGTGCCGTTCACGTCGTGAGCACAAGGCGGGCGCCCCCGCCGACGGGCTGCGACCACGCCGACTCCACCTCGCTCATCGGCCGTGTCGCGGTGTCGGTGACGACCGCGCCGCTCGTGATCGCCTCGACGATGCCCGGCAGTTCGGCCACGAAGGCCGCTCGGCCCACCGATCCCTGCCCGCTGCCGACGATCGTGAGTCCGGATGCGCGGAGCGCCGCCGAGGGGATCGGGGCGTCCTGACCAGCGGTCGATCCGATCGCGACCCAGTCGAGGCGTGCGCCCCGCTCGTGGCGCGCGGTGACGAGGGCGCGCATCGCGTCGGCCGTGGGTGCGCCCCACACGTAGTCGAGCACGACGTCGACGTCGGAGGCGGCCGCCGCGAGCGCGGCGGTATCGCCCAGGGGCGCCACGGCGTCGGCACCCAGGTCGAGCAGTGCGCCGAGCCGCGTGGCGTCGCGGCCGCTCGCCACGACCGACGCGGCACCGAGAAGCTTGGCGACCTGCACGGCCGCCCGGCCCGAGGCGCCGGTCGCGCCCAGCACGAGCACCTTGCCGCCGGGCCGGAAGTCGATGCGCCGACGCAGGGCGACCCACGACGACATGACCGGGTTGACGGCGGCGGCGACGGCCACGGGGTCGGCGCCTTCGCGGAGCGGCACGCTCGCGCGCGGGTCGACCGCGGTGCGCTCGGCCATTGTGCCCCTGGTGTCGCTCGCCGTGGCGAAATAGCGCAGCGAGCCGTCGGCGAAGCGGCCCACGCCGTCGACCCCCGGCACGAGGGGGAGCACGCCCGCGCTCGTGTAGTGCGAGCCGTCGGCCTGCGAGCGCACCCGCGGGTGGAGCGCCGCCGCGACGACGTCGACGACCTCCTCACTGGGCCCTGGCTCGGGTTCCGGGAACTCCTGCCAGCGAGGGGCACGGTCGAAATCGGAGATGACTGCTGCCTTCATGACACTGCCTTTCATTCGTAATACGAACTAAAGTAGTTCGTGACACGAAGGAAATCAACTAGACTCCCGACATGGATCCGAACTCCGCCGACGACCGGCTGGTCGACGCACTCGGGCGCATCGCCTTTCTCACGATGGGTGCGCTCAGCGACCTCGCCGGCGACGCCGGCCTCTCGCTCACCCAGCTGCGCGTGCTCGCCATCCTGCGCGACCGGCGGCTCAGGATGAGCGACCTCGCCGCCTATCTCGGGCTCGAGCGTTCGACGATGAGCGGCCTGGTGGCCCGCGCCGAGAAGCAGGGGCTGATGGAGCGCGTGCCGAACGAGGGCGACGCCCGCGCGGTCGACGTGGTGCTCACCCCGCTCGGGCACGAGGTCGCCGCGCGCATCGAGGTGGCGCTGCGGCAGGCCCTCGCGCCCTACACCGGGCGGCTGGATGCGGGGGAGAAGCGCACGCTCAGTGAGTCGATTGAGAACCTGGTGCGGTGATCATCTCCCGACCGCGGCGGCGTCGACCCAGTCGCCGTCGGCGCCGATGAGCCGGAAGGTCGGCGCCATCAGGTGCGACGCCACGATGACCACCCCTCCTTCGCGGGCCTCGCGCAACAGTCTCGTGCGTGCTTCGCCGGCCGCCCCTCGATCCGCATCGGTGGCGAAGTGAATGCGGTCGTGCTGGAGCTGCGCCGGAAGCTCGATCAGATCACCGGTGAACCAGAGCTTCTGACCCTCGGATGCGAGCTCCACCACCACACTGCCCGGCGTGTGGCCGGGCACCGTGACTGCGCGGATGCCCGGCAGGATCTCGGCGTCGGCGCTCGGATAGGGGCGGAGGATCCCCGCCTCGGCCGCGTGTTCGAGAACGATCCGGCCCGGATCAGCCGGGTCGGCCGCATCGACCAGCGTGGGCCAGTCGAGCTCCGGGTAGTAGACGATCGCGGAACCGAAGGTCGGTCGATGCCCCGTCATGATCCAGCCGACGTGGTCCGAGTGCAGGTGGGTGATCAGCACCGCGTCGATCGCGGTCGGCTCCACCCCTGCGTCTCGCAGGGATTCGGGCAGCCTGCCGCTCTTCATGAGGTGGTCGGGCGGCGACTCGAGCTCGTCGGCCTGCGTCATGGCATCGGGAAAGGGCAGCGCCATCACGCCTGCGCCGGCATCCACGAGCACGGTCCCGTGCGGCCCCTCGACGAGGAAGGCGCCTGCGCGGATCGTCACGGTACCGTGCTGGTCGGTGACGCCGTCGAAGTCGGCGGGCACCGACCCCGGATACATCGACGGGGGCAGGTGCCCGATCCCGTCGTCGATCACGGTGATCGTGAACTGTCCGATCTTCAGTGTCTCCATGGTGATGTCCTTTCGTGGGGAGAAGCGAGAAGTGCCACGGCGCAGGCGATGCCGGTGAGCACGAGCCACGGCGTGGCGTCGAGAGTGGTCGGCGGATGCGCGACGGCGCCGAGCGAGATGAGGGCGGCGGCATGTGCCGTGAGCGTCGCCAGGGCGGCGATGACGGCGGCGGCGAGCACGATCGTCATCGACTCCGCGACGACGACGGCGAGTCTCATGCGCGGCGACGCGCCGAGCGCGGTGAGTACCACCAGATCGGCCTCACGGGAGGGGCGCCTGGCATGCACTGCGGCGAACCCCGCCGCCATCGCCAGCGCCACGGGGCCCGCGAGGATCAAGGTCGCCGACGGCCACCCGGCAGACGGCCCGACTCCGTCGCCCGCCAGCGACGCCGAGAGGGCGACACCGTCGAGGAACGCCACGGGCAGGCCGATCGCGACGACGAACGGGCTCGCCGCCCCGAGACGCTCGGAGGCTCGCATCAGCGCGTCGCGGGAGAGCTCGAACGTGGTCACCGACCATCGGGGCAGGATCGCAGCGGTGACGCTCACGACCGCTCGGAGAATCGGGATGCCGCCCAAGGCCACGCAGACGACGGTGAGAGGTCCGATGAGCAGGAGCTGCTGTGCCCCGGCATCCACCGCTGAGGGCAGGGTGATCACCATCTGCGCGACGACGGCGAGGATCACGAGCACGCCGACGACCCTCGGCCACCGACGTCGCGCGCGGCTCGGAGTCGTCTCCGACAGCAGCTGCAGGGGAGGGCTGGATGCCACCGCGCGCGCCGCGCGCAGTCCCGCGCCGGTGGCGATCACCACGGTCAGTGCCGCCGCCGCTCCGATCGCCCAGGGGCCGATGGTCGGTCGCACGCCCGAAAGACCCGACGCCGTAGCGAGCGCCCAGGCGATCAGGGGAGGTGCCACCACGGCGCCGAGCGCGGCACCCACGATGCTCGCGCCGGTCGACACGAGGGCGAGCTGTGCTCCGACGATTCGCGGTATCGCAGCGGGGAGCACTCCGACCACCAGCCAGCGTCCCACCTCGGCACGTCGTACGCGCACGAGGTCGGACGCGGCCCTCGAGACGACCAAAGAAGCTGCGGCCACCGTGAACGCCGTGGTGGTTCCGGCGAGGGAGAACACGGCGAGTGCTCGCACACCCTGGAGACGGGCCCCCGTCTCCACGAGCGAGGCCGGCACCACGAAGGCCGCGGCGGCCACCATCACGACGACCGCGGTCGCGACCCAGAGCCCCAGTGCCGAGCGCAGGTCGGTCAATACCAGTCTGATCACGTCGTGGCCGCCACGGCGTCGAAGACCTGCCGGGAGGTGGGGCTGACGAGCTCGTTCACCAGCCGGCCGTCACGGAGCACGAGCACCCGATCGCACCGTGCGGCGGCGTCGAGGTCGTGGGTCACCAGCAGCACCGCGCGCCGGGCGCCGGCCGTGGCCGCGAGCCGTTCGAGCACGACTCTCCCGTTGGCCTGGTCGAGAGCGCCGGTGGGTTCGTCGGCCAGCAGCACCGGAGTCGCCGCCACGATGGCACGCGCGATCGCGGTGCGCTGCTGCTGTCCACCCGAGAGCTCGGAGGGCAGCCGGTCCGCACAGGCGAGCAGTCCCAGTTCATCGAGGGCCGACATCACGTCCCGCTCGTCGGGGCGTCGGTGAGCCAGTCTCGCCGGCAGTTCCACGTTCTCCCGCACGGTCAGGGTGGGCAGCAGGTTGTAGGCCTGGAAGATCACGCTCACCGTACGGCGGCGGTGTCGGGCGAGTCCACTGAGACCGAGCGTGGAGAGGTCGATCCCCGCCAGTTCGACCCTCCCCGACGTCGCCGGCTCCAGCCCTGCCAGGCACGCCAGCAGCGTCGACTTGCCCGAGCCGCTTGGACCGACCACCGCCACGAACTCTCCCTCGGCCACGGAGAGCGTCACGTCGCGGAGCACCCTGGTGGGCGCTCCGCGACGTGGGCCGCGGAACTCCTTGCCGAGGCCGGTGGCCGAGAGGAGCACCGACACCGCTCAGCCCAGGCGCACGGGAGTCGAATCGACCTCGACCCGCACGATGAGGTACGGCGGCAGCCTGTCGTCGGCGCCGTTGAACAGCGGCGAGCGCGGCAGTTGGTTGGCGCTGAGATAGAGGTACCCGTCGGCACCCAACGCCAGCGTGTCCGGCCAGAGCAGGTCCGCTCCGTGGAAGACGGTTGTCCACTCCCCGGTGGCCGAGCGCTTCACGACCGCCGAGTGCTCGTACGCCGTGGCGTAGACCGCACCCGACGAGTCCGATTCCAGGCCGTCGGATGCGCCCTTGTCACCGTGGTCGAGCACGGTGGCCGCCACCTCCAGGTCGCCGACCGCACGGTCGGCGAGCGCCGCGGTCGACACGGAGTAGAGCCGGCGGCTCGACAGGGGGCAGTAGAAGAGGCGGCTTCCGTCAGCGCTCAGGGCGATTCCGTCGGCACCCACGCGGTAGTTCTCCCGCACCACTCCCTGCACGATCGCCCGGAACCCGTCGACGGCTTTGGTGCTGTCGTGGCCGCGCAGCCGGCTCCACCAGGCGCCCGAGTCGAGATCGACCACCAGCAGCGAGCCCACAGCATCCGAGTCGGTGAGGTAGGCGGTTCCCGCCCGGCCGCGGCTGAAGTCGAACCGCACGTCGTTGAGGTAGCTGGTGGGGGTGAGCACTCCCGGTGTGGGTCGGAGCACCCGCACCACGGCGGCGGTGGCGAGGTCGATCTGCACCAGTTTCGGGCCCTGATCGACCCAGGGCTCGAACGAAGGGGCGCCGGTGTCGAGCAGCCAGAGCGACCCGCGGCCGTCGGCGACCACGCTCTGCACCGACACAAGCCGGTCGGGGTCGCCGCCCGGCTCCCACTCGTTGAGACCCGCATCCGGGTAGGGAACCGGGTCTCCGTCGACGATCTCCGCCACCGTGAACGGCACGTCGTCGCCCCAGCGGGGGAACGAGACGAACACCCGGGCGTCGTCGGTCACCGTGAGCCCGGTCGGCATGTTGTCGCGGAGTTCGGCGACGATCTCGTAATCGTCGGCCACCCACGAGCCGAGCGGTCTGCTGCTGCGCTGGTTCATCGCCGGGTCACTCGGCGAGCGCGGCGATGGCGTGGCCGGCCACCTCGTGGTCCTGGTCGGGGGTGCCGCCGCCCGAACCAATCGCGCCGACTACCTCGCCGGCGATCACGATCGGGAGCCCGCCGGCGAGGAAGGCCAACGGCTCCGGGGTGGAAGCCCCGATCGTGTAGAGGGGCGCTCCGGGCTGCACGGCTCCGGCGAGGTCGCCGGTTGCGGCGCCGCCGAAGAACACCGAGGTGCGTGCCTTGGCGGCACTGGAGTCGATCGAGACGAGGGGCGCGCCGTCCATGCGGGCGGTGGCGACCACCCGGGCCCCGGTGTCCATGACCGTGACCGTGGAGGGTACGCCGATCTGGGCGGCGTGCTCCAGGGCCGCGGCGATGAGCAGCTGAGCGGTGTCGAGAGTGAGTGTGGACATGGTGTTCTCCTTAGTGTGTTGCGATGGTGCCCGTGGACACGGGCGGGTCGGGAAGGGTCAAGACGTCGAGATCGGCGGGCGAGGCGCCGAGCAGTGCGAGCAGCTCGGCCAGCTCGTGATCGAGCTGCCGACCGACCTCGAGGATGCGCGGATCGCCGAAGGCGCCGAAGTGGTCGCTGGGGCGGTCGACGGTGAACACGACCGGCTCGTCGGAGGCCTGCGAGAGTTCCACCCGCAGCGGGGCGTAGTTCATCACGCGCGGGTCGTGGCGGAACATCGACTCGGCCGTCACATGGTTGCCCATGAGGTAGGCGACCGCGGGGTCGTGGTCTCCCGCGACCCGCATGAGCGGTCTCACGTCGTTGCGCCAGAAGAGGAGGAAGCCGTGCGGCGCCTGGCCGCGCGTCCACGTCTCGATGGCCGGCCACTCACCGGCACGGATGAGCGCGCCGAGCTCGGGCACGTCGAGAGCGGGCACCGCCTCTTCGAAGGCTTCGACGACCGAGTCGAACGAGCCGGGCAGCTCGATGCGCAGCCGGGCGACGGTGTGCTGGGCGATGTGCACCGTTCAGCCCAGCACGATGTCGTCGATGTCGATGGAGACGATCAGCGGCTCGGGCACCGCCCGGCCGGCGTCGTCGCGCACGTAGATCTCGCGGTGGCGGGGAACCACGATGCCGTCGACCGTCACCTGCTCGGTCATGTACTCCACGCTGGGCGATCCGCCCGCGATGTCGACCTCGTAATCGCGCCGGCGCAGAATGCCGTCAGAATCTGCGTAGAGGGTCTGGGTGGTGGAGTGCGTGGCGAGCGTCGAGGGATAGGTGACCCGCAGTCGCTCCCACACCTGCCCGTCGGGCTCGGTCCAGGCCCCGACCTCGTCGGTGACCACGCCGGGAAGCAGGAACGATCGCGGCTCGGTGTTGTAGGTCCACATCGCGTAGCCCGTGAAGTAGGCGAGCTGGAGTCGGTTCCAGGGGGTGGTGAGCACGTGGCCGGCGAAGCTCGATCGCGGGTCGTCGAGCGACTCGACGACCTCGCCGTCGGAGCGCACGATCTCCACCCGGCCCGGCGTGAAGTCGCTGTGCAGCTCGGCGTCGCCGAACGAGAACAGCTGCGTGTGCTCGCGGCCGATGTCGACCGTGAAGCGCCCCTCCTCGGCGATTCCGGGGACCCCCTTGAGGGCCCAGAACGCGCCGCCGAAGTGACGGGTGGCGCTGAGGGTGGCGATCTCGTTCCAGCGGCTGCCGCCGTGGGCGTCCACGATCCGGTCCAGCAGTGATGACATGGTGTTCTCCTTGGTTGTGGTGTGGTCAGCGGCCGGCCGACGGGGTGCCGGCGGTCTCGACCTCGGCGAGGAAGCCCCTGACGATCCCGGCCGCCTCCTCGGGGTACTGGAAGATCGATGCGTGGGCCGCATCGGGGAAGATGTGCAGGCGCGAGTCGGGGATGAGTCCGGCCATCAGGTGGCTGCCGGGCGTCGGGATCATCAGATCGTCGTCGCCCTGCAGGATGAGTGTGGGCTGCACGATCCCGCGCAGACGCTCGAGCTTGGACAGGTCGGGGATGCCCCAGTCGAGCACCGCGTCGTACTGGGCGTCGCGCACCGCGGTGGTCGTGGGCTCGTCCCGATCCACCTGGCGTGCGAAGATGCGGCCGAGGAAGGCTTTTCCGAGCTCGCGGCTGGTGTCGGTGTGCGCGAAGAAGATGTACAGCAGACTCTCGGCCGTGCTCTGGTCGTGGTGCGACTCGCGACGGATGTCCTCACGCCAGCCGTGCATCCGTGGGGCCCCGGCGGGGCCGGTGCCCGCGAGTACCAGGGCGCGCACGGCTGTCGGGCGCAGCAGCGCGATCTCCTGAGCGACGAACCCTCCGAGCGAGAACCCGAACAGGTCGTACCGGCGCACGCCGAGTGCGTCGAGGAACTCCAGAGCATCCCGCGCCATCTGGCCCACCGAGGTGGGCACGCGGCCCGACGAACCCGCGACCCCCGTGTTGTCGAGGAGGATCACCTCGTGCTGCGCCGCGATGGCGTCGATCAGTGCGGGGTCCCAGTTGTCGAGGTTGCCCCGGAAGTGCTGAAGGAAGACCATCGGGGGACGATCGGCGGTCACGGTTCCGAATCGGCGGTAGCGATAGCGGACGCCGTTCGCGGCCTGAATCTCCAGGTTCGGCGCGGTGGCGGCGGTGACGGTGACGGAATCGGTCATGAGTGTCCTCCTCGGACGGTGGTGGATGCGGTGCTCCGACGAATGTCGGACCCGAGAGTTCTGAGAATCGCGACCAGGGCCCAGGCCGCCAGTGCTGCGACCACGGCCCCGTAGACGGTCACCACGGGAGCGAGGCCCAGTGCGCCGGACAGTCCTCCGGCGATCAGCACGGGCACCCCGTACCCCGCGTAGGCCACGAGATAGACGGCGGAGAACAGCCCTCCGCGATCGGCGTTGTCGGCGCGCTCGCCGAGGATGCGGAGGGATGAGCCGAAACCGGCTCCCTGTCCCGCGCCGCCGACCACGGCACCTGCAGCGACCAAGGGAAGCTGCACGCTGAGCAGGCCCGCGACCGCGAGCGAGGCGCCGGCCAGCATGAGCACCGCGCCGACAGCTGCGGCACGCGGGGCTGCGACCCGGGCGAAGACGAGTCCGATCAGGGCCGCCGCGGCCGGTTGGAGGGCGACCATCACACCGTTGAGAGCACCGCCCGAGAGTTCGAACACCGTCCGGTCGAAGGTGGGTGCCAGCCCCAGGAACAGGCCTGAGAACATCCAGCCCGCCGCCACCAGAGGGGCCACCGCGACGAACGTCTTCGTGAGCGCCGGCGGCACCACCAGGCGTGGCCGCAATGATCGTGCGGCGCCTGGAGTACGCGCCGAGGTCTCCTCGGCGGCGAACACGGCGATCATGCCCACCACGAAGCTCACGATCAGCACGCCGAACACGAGTCGCGTCGGGTCGTGCACCGCGTCGGACACCACGCCGGTGAGGAGGGCGCCGAGCGCCAGCCCGCCGACGGGCGCTGCACTCGTGACGACGGTCATCACCCCGCGGTGCCGTTCGCTGCTGAGCTCGATGATCGTGGCAGTGAAGGTGCTCGTCGCCGCACCGGTCGCCACACCTTGGATCGCCCGGGCGAGCACCACCCAGCCCACGCTGTCGTCGATCAAGAACAGGGTTCCCGACACGATCATCAGCGCCAGGGCACCGATGAGCACCGGGCGCCTGCCCACGTGGTCGGACAGCGAACCCGCGACGAGGAGCGTCAGCAGCAGGGAGCCCGCGTACACGGAGAAGGCCAGGGTGAGTTCCCACAGCGGGAAGCCCCAGTCGCGCTGGTAGAGGGCGAGCAGGGGGGTGCCCGCACCCGCGGCCGAGGCCACCACCACCGAGGCGAAGACGATTCCGGCGATCACCCACCGGGAGCCCTGCGAACGAGCCTGCGCGCTCACCATCCCGCCGCCTCCGTGAAAGCCGCGAACCGGGGGTCGTCGAGGTCGATGGCCGCCGCGCGGACGTTGTCGTCGAGGTGCGTGAGATCGCGCGTGCCGGGGATCGGCAGCATCGTCGACGAGCGTCGCAGCAGCCACGCCAGAGCGAGCTGCGACGGGCTGACACCCGCCGCGGCGGCGAGTTCGCCGAGCGGCCCGCCCGCTCGCGACAGCCCACCGGTGGCGAGGGGGAACCACGGGATGAACCCGATGCCCAACCGGGCCGACTCGTCGACCAGGCCGGCCGCGCGTTGGTCGGCTAGGTTGAACTGATTCTGCACGGTGGCGATCGGCGTGATCTCGAGCGCGCGATGCAACTGCGTGGTCGTGATCTCGCTCAGGCCGATGAGGCGGATCTTGCCTTCGTCCCGCAGCTCGACCAGCGCTCCGATCTGGTCCTCGAGGGGCACGCGGTGGTCGATGCGGTGGAGCTGGTAGAGATCGATGCGCTCCAGGCGGAGCCGCGACAGGCTGCCTTCGAGCGCGGCCCTGAGGTGGGCCGGGTGGCCATCGGTTCGCCATTCGGCCCGCGGGCCGCGCACGAAACCGCCCTTCGTCGCGATGACGAGATCGGAGGGGTACGGATGGAGCGCCTCGGCGATGAGCGTCTCCGCCACGCCGGGGCCGTAGGCGTCGGCGGTGTCGATGAGCGTCACACCGAGTTCGAGGGCGCGACGCAGCACGGCCCGAGCACCCTCGGCATCCCGCGATGGCCCGAAGGCGTTGGGGCCCGTGAGCTGCATCGAGCCGAAGCCGAGTCGCGCAACTGGCAGCATTCCACCGAGCGCGAAGGTGCCGCCGGCCGAAGCAGAGGGGAGGGGGGAGAGGCTCACGATCGATCCTTAGGAGAGGGAGAGAAGGGACGGGATGCGGTGCGAGCGCAGGCTGCTCGCGGCGGGTGTGTTCGTGGGGGTGATGCCCGGCGTCAGCGCGAACCGGACGAGTCGCGGGCCTCGCCCGCCGAGCGCGGCCGCCAGTGCGCTCGGCATGGCAGCGTGGTCGGCGACGCCGCGGTCGCCGAGCGCCACCACGGTCAGGGAGTCGTCCCGGAGTGTCAACTGCTCCAGCTCTCGTTCGACGTGACGCAGACCGCGATCCCCGACCAGGGCGATCACCTGGCGCCCCGGTTCCGCCCTCGCCGCTCCGATGGCCCGCGCGGCCGCATCGGCCAAGGAGTTCTCCCGCAGCGTGCCGATCAGCCGCCGTGACCCGTTCATTCCGAGCCCGCCCAGGGCCGCGTGCCAGGGGCCGAGATCGGCGGCGATGATCGCGTCGGGTTGCGCCAGCCGGTCGAGCTGGCCGATCACCTCGAGCGCCGAGATCCCGCTCAGGGTCGGCGGCTTGAGCATCGCCCGGCCGGTGCGCTCCGCGCGGAAGAGCCCCGTGAGGCCGTCCAGACGGTCCTTGTCGGTGCGCTGTCCCACCGTCTCCGCCCACACCGAGAGGATGCGGGGGAGGCGCTGCTGGCCGGAGAGCCGCACGATCCTGGCCGAGAGCGGGAGGGTCTGATCAGGTGGGAGGTCGGTTCCGAGCACGATCACCGCGTCGCTGTCCGCGATGGCACGTCGCGCCGAGGCCGCGCCGTGCCGGCCCACGAGGCCCACGTCGTACGGGTTGCCCCACTCCACGTTCTCCTTGCCGCGCAGCGTGTGGGCGACCGGTGCCTGGAGTGTCCGCGCCAGGTCGATCACCTGGTCGTGCGCCTCCGACGTCGCGTCGCCGGCGACGATGGTGACGCGGCGCGACGAGTCGATGATGCGGGTCATCGCGTCGAGGTCGGGTCGATCGCCCGCGGGAGCGTCGAGGATGCGGTGGGCCGTGGGGATCGTCGGCACCGGATGCGGGTGCGTGCCGGTGTGCCCGTCACCGCCGCCGAGTGCGCCCTCCGGCAACCGCACCAGCACGGTGGCCCGGCGCGCCAGCGCGGTCGCCGCCGCCAGACGCAGGGTCGGAGCCGTCTCCGCGGGGTCGGAGACCGTCGCGACCGGGATGGCGTGCTCCGACACGAACTTCTCCGCCGAGAAGTGCGGATCGCCGGCCGAGGTCGCGAGCACGGCGATCACCGGCCCGTCGTGCCGGATGTCGGCGACACCGTCGAGAAACCCCGGCGCACCGCCGCGGGTTCCGATGCACGCCGTGAGCCCCCCGCTGGTGAGCGACTCGCCGGCGGCGGCCAACGCCGGGGACTCTGCGCCAGCCAGCACCACGTGCTCGAGGCCGGCCCTTCCGGCGGCCTCCGCCAGGCCCGGCGTGCCGAGCGTGGAGCCCACGTAGAGGCGATGCACACCGAGGGTCGCGAGCTGGTCGGTGATCGTGTCGACGATCGGCGATGCCGTCATCGTGGGGCTCCTTCCGTGACTCGGTCGTGGTGTCATCGGTCACGCTAGGCAGCGGCCCGGGCTCGCATCGTGGCCCCTCGGGGGATACCGGCGTGCTGGGGCTGGGGGCGTCGGGGACACCCGCCTCGCTGGGGGCAGTCGCATCCCGATCGCCCTGGATAGCACCCTGTCCTTGCCGCGGACACGCCGAAGGGCCCCTCGTGCCCTACCCTCGGGAGGGTGACGAGAGGCGTGGATGGCGGCGGGTCAGATCAGGCCGGCAGCCTCCTCGTCGCCGTGGCGGACGCGTGGAGCACCACGACGGTGTGCCCCCGCTCGCCGGGAACGACCAGGCCCTGTTCGGTGAGTCCGGCCGTGCGTCCGCCGACGAGCTCGACGGTGAGTTCGCGCACGGTGATGGGGGAGGCCTCGTGACGGCCCCAGAGTTCGGCGAAGTCGGGTTCGCGCAGCGACAGCAGGCCCACGAGGTCGCGGAGTTCCGGGTCGGCGGGGTCGCTGGAGTAGCGCAATGCCGCCACGGTGTGCTCGGCGGTCGCCGACCAGTGGCGGTCCGCTTTTCGCCAGCTCTCGCTGAACACGATGAGCGCCGCGTTCGCTCCCGGTTCCCAGCCGCCGGGAAGCTCATGCCGGGCACGCGAGTTGGCCATCACGACGGTGAGGTTGCGATCGAGGATGTAGGCGGGCGTGGCCGGCCACTGGTCGAGGAGCGAGCGCAGCCCCGAGTCGAGCGCCTCGGCCAGGGCGGCCGGATCGGAGCCCCGACGTCCGCCGCTCTGGATGTGGACGAGTCTCTGCATGTAGTCGATCCCGCCGGCGTCGAGCTTGAGCGGTCGGGCCAGGGCCTGCAGCACCTGCAGCGAGGGCTGCCGGTCGCGACCCTGTTCGAGGCGGATGTAATACTCCTGGCTCACCCCGGCCAGTCGGGCAACCTCGTCACGACGCAGCCCGTCGACGCGACGCACCCCGATCGGGGCGAGGCCCACGTCTTCAGGTCTCACCGCTGCGCGCCTCGCGCGCAGGTAGTCGCCGAGCGGCGAGTGCATCGCCGCGCTCATGTCAGATTCTTCTCGTCCATCGAACACAACGGTCGCAGCTCGGCCGTCGAGGAGGCATCCGTCAAATGACCACACTCGTCGGCAGAGACCACGAACTGGCCGTCCTCCGTGACGCCGTGGTGCAGTCCCAGCACGGCCATGGCCGGTCCGTTCTCGTAGAGGGTGACGCCGGCATCGGCAAGTCGGCCCTGCTCGACACGGTCGCCGCAGAGGCCGCCGCCGCCGGGTTCACCACCCTCACCTGCCGTGGAACGCGCGCCGGAACGGAGTCCGGCTTCGCCGGGCTGCACCAGCTCCTGCATCCCGTGATCGACCGGGTGGCCGCTCTCCCGTCCCGTCAGCGCCGCACACTCGAAGTCGCCTTCGGTATCGTGGAGGGGTCGGCCTCCGACGGACTGGTGCTGAGCATCGCGACCCTCGGCGTGGTCGAGGAGCTGGTCACGACCGGCCCCGTGCTGCTGCTCGTGGAGGATCTGCACTGGATCGACCGGTCCAGTGCTGAGGTGATCGCGTTCCTGGCGTCCCGGCTTGCAACGACGAGGGTCTTGCTGCTCGCGTCCACCCGCTCGGAGGCGCGGTACCAGGACTGGTCGGGTGCGTTCTCGGAGGTCGTGGCACCCGCACCGTTGAGCGACGAGTCCGCTGAGAGACTGCTGGAGACGGTGGGACCGCACGTCCCCCCTCCTCTCCGCAGGCGGATCCTCGCCGCGTCGTCGGGCAACCCCCTGGCCCTCACCGAGTTCGCTGCGGAGGCCGTGGCCTCCACACCTCGCGAGCCGGCTCCCGGCAGACTCACCCTTCCGCGGCGCCTGGAGCAGGCCTTCCTGGCGGAGACAGCCACTCTGCCCGAGAGAACCCGATCGGCGTTGCTCGTCGCCGCCGCAGGCGAGGACTCGAGCTTCGAGGAGATCGTCTCGGCGGCAGGGGCGCTCGGACTCACGGCGCTCGATTTCGTGCCGGCCGAGCGATCGCGGGTGCTGACCGTGCGCGAAGGATCGTTCGCCTTCCGGCACCCGCTCATCTCGTCGGCGCTGTACGACACCGCCGACTCGCAGAGCCGGGCCGTGGTGCACCGGGCCCTCGCCGCGTCGAGCGCGGACACCGGACGCTCGGTGAGACACCAGGCTGCCGCGGCGTTCGGGGTGGACGAGGAGGTCGCCGGCCGGCTCGAGGAGGTGGCCGCGACGGCCGCCCGTCAGGGTGCGCGCGCGGAGGCCACGGAGAGCTGGCGCCGCGCCGCCGCACTCAGTCCCGACATCGCCGATCGCGGTCGGCGGCTCGCCGAGGCCGCGGAGTCGGCCAGGCAGGCCGGAGACATCGCCCTGGCGATCGACCTGGTGCAGGAGGCCAGAGCAGCCGCGAACGACGTCGACACGCTGAGGAGGGTGACCACCACGGAGTGGATCCTCAGCCAGACGACGGCGTATGCCGGTCGCACGGTGCGGGAGCTGGTGGGTGTGGCGGAGCAGCTGGACGACCCGGCAGCGCGCATCGAGATGCTCGTGTTCGCGGCCGTGCGCACCTTCATCCTGCAAGAGCCCGCCGATGTCGCCGCGGAGGTCGCGGCTGCTCTCGAGGCGACCGGCGCCGATGACTCCGACGTGTTCTACCGCATCGGTCGCAGCCTAGTCGACCCGCGCAGCAGGCTGCCGATCGAGGCGATGTTGCCGAGTTTCCGGCGCCAGCTCTCGCCCAGCGACTCGATGCTCCTGAACTGCCTGGCGTTCTCGGCGGAGAGCTCAGCCGACCTCGACGGCGCCGTGCTCGTGTGGAACACGGCGCAGGCGGCCTTCCATGACGAAGGACGCAGTTCCGACGAGTCGACGGCCCTGTGCGGGCGGGGCGGACTGCGCATCACGGCCGGGGCGATCTCGGCGGGACTGGCCGATGCCGAGCAGGCCCTCATGCTGAGCCTCGACCTCGATCTCGCCGTCGTCGGTGCCATGGCGGCAGCCGAGGTGGCCAGGGCGCGGGCCCGCCGGGGCGATCGGGTCGAGGCCGAGGCGGCACTGGCCACCTCGGTTCGGTTGGGCGGCGCGCAGCCGTTCGCCCGGGTGGCCGCCGTGCAGTCCTGGGCGGCCGGCCTCCTTGCCCTGGGAGAGAACCGCTACGCCGAGGCCGTGCAGAGTCTGTTGCAGACCTCGGTGAACGAGTCGGTCGAACTCTGGGCGGGACTCGACCTCGCCGAGGCTGCGGCGAGGCTCGGGACACCCGAGGTGATCGCGCCGTGGCTGGCGCGGGCCGAGATCGCGGCGCGACGCACCGAGTCCGCTCACCTGTGGATGCTCGTCGCGGCGGCGAAAGCGGTGACCACAGAGGGCGACGACGCCCGTCCTCTCTTCGAGGAGGCGCTCGACTGGGGAGGCCGATGCGAGGCCTCCACCGACGTCGCCCGCATCCGCCTGCTCTACGGAGAGTGGTTGAGGCGCTCGCGGCATATCGTCGAGGCGCGTACTCACCTGAGGGCCGCGCTCGCGGGCTTCCGTGCCGAGTCGCTCTACGCCCTGGCCGAGCGCGCGGCCGGCGAGCTTCGTGCGGCGGGCGAGGGCGAGGCGCGCGATGCGGTGTCGCGTGGCTCGGACCTCGCGACGCGGCTCACCGCCCAGGAGCTGCTCGTCGTGCGGCTCGCGGCGCAGGGTCTCACGAACAAGGAGATCGCCGATCAGGTATATCTCTCGCATCGCACCGTGGGAGCGCATCTGCACCGCGCGTTCGCGAAGCTCGGTGTCACACGTCGAGGGCAGCTCGGTGCGCTGATCGACGACTGAGGGCGGAGCCGAGCCACAGCCGGACCGTGAAAGCAGCGATGAGGGCGATCACCGCGGTCGCGATCCCCAGCACCGCCCATCCGGCCGGCATCGCCCATCCGCTGGTCGACGAGGCGGCGAGCAGTCTCAGGCCGAAGGTCGCGCTCGCCGCGGTGGTGAACGTCAGTGCCCAGAACCCCACCACGAACTCCAGGCGCAGATAGCGCCTCAGCAGGAACAGGTGGGGTGCGAGCACCGCGACCATGGAGCCCGCCAGCAGCATGCCCACCGCCCCGGTGTCGCCTCCCGTCATCACCCACCACGCGTTGCCGGCGACGGCGGGCGGGGCCGAGAAGATGCCGAGCGTGGGCAGCAGCCCGCCGGGGAGCTCGGGCCCGGCCATCAGCCGCGCCAGCACGGCGCCGCCGACGAGAGCCCAGAACAGAACTCCCACACCGAACAGCGGCAGGGCCAGCCCGTCCTGCCGGATCACGGCGAGCGACTGGGCACTGAGCAGTGAGGCAGCGACCGCCGGCAGGAAGTAACCGCCGTGCACGGCCGCGAGGCCCCGCGGAACCGCGAGCAGCTGCGCCACGAACCACGCGCCGAACACGGCTGACGCCGTCGCCCCCAGCCACACCAGTATGGTTCCGACGACCGGGTCGGTCGCGGCGAGGTGAGCGCCCCAGATCATCGGGGGCAGAGGCACCAGGGCCGTGAAGGGGCCGAGCACCGGGTGGCGCACGTCGTCGGCGAGCGCCCGCCACGACGGCGCGCGATTGAGGATGAGGACGACCGTCACCAGCCACGCCGCGATCGCGAGCACCCACAGCGCCTCCGCCACGACCTGAGGCGACGCGAGGGATCGCGCCGCCTCAGACCAGGTGCCGGCGAGACCCGACAGGCCGAACGAGATGCCGAAGCTGTTCAGCGGCGGTCTGACTCGCGCGGTCGCCATCGTCTCAGCCCTTGATGAAGGCGAGCACATCGGCGATCAGCTCGTCCTGGTAGGCGCCGTAGATGCCGTGGGGCGCGCCTTCGTAGACCTTCAGGGTGCCGTTCTTGACGATCGTGATGCTCTGCTCTGCCGCGCCGGCGATGGGGACGATCTGATCGTCTGATCCGTGGGCGATGTAGATCGGCACGTCGAGGGCGGCGAGGTCGTCGAACTGCTCGGTCTCCGAGAAGGCCTTGATGCAGTCGTACGCGGCCGCGAGGTTCACGAGCATGCCCTGCCGCCAGAAGTCGCGCTTCGCGCCCTCCGACACCGCGCTCCCCGGCCGATTCGCGCCGAAGAACGACTCGCTGAGCTCGATCCAGAACTGCGAGGCGTCCTTGAGCACGCCGGCGCGGATTCCGTCGAACACCTCGATGGGCGAACCGGCCGGGTTCTTGTCGGACTTGAGCATGACCGGTGGGATGGCGCCGGCGGTGACGACCTTGGCGACTCGGCCGTTCGCGTACTGGGCTGCGTAGCGCACGGCCTCTCCGCCGCCGGTGGAGTGACCCATGATGACGACGTCGTGCAGGTCGAGGTGCTCGATGAGCTCGGCGAGATCGCGAGCGTAGGTGTCGAGGTCGTTGCCGGTGTAGGTCTTCTCCGAGCGGCCGTGCCCGCGGCGATCGTGCGCGATCGTGCGGTAACCGGCGTCGGCGAACACCTTGAGCTCCTTCTGCCAGGCGTCCGACGACAGCGGCCAGCCGTGGCTCAGCATGATGGGCTGCCCCTCGCCCTGCTCGGTGTAGTAGAGCTCGACTCCGGTCGAGGTGGTGAAGTACGGCATGGTGTGCCTCCTTGGTCGTGATGACGGATGCGCGGTCTGCGCGACGGTTCACGGTAGGCAGCGGCTTCAGTGCGCTGCGTGCCCTCGACGGGACCACCCGGGTGCGGAGACTACCCGTGTCGCGGACAGCCAGCTCGCGCGGGGTTCGCCCTAGCGTGTTCGACGACACGAGAGAGGACGAACATGAGTCAGGGCAAGCCCATCGTCACCAGGGCGCTGGTCGCGCAAGGGGGCACGACACTCGACGACCCGCGCGCCTTCGTGGAGCAGGAGCACACGCTCTCGCCGATGAGACCGCGCGACCTGCTGGTGCGGGTGGAGGCCGTGTCGATCAACCCAGTCGACACGAAGACGCGGAACTCCCTGCGCGCCGGCAGCAGCCGGGTGCTCGGGTGGGACGCCTCGGGGGTGGTGGAGGCGGTGGGCCCGGAGGTGCAGGGCTTCGCCCCCGGTGACGAGGTCTGGTACGCCGGGGACATCTCCCGCGACGGCACGAACGCCGAGCTGCACCTCGTCGACGAGCGGATCGTCGCCCGCAAGCCGTCGACGCTCAGCCATGCCGATGCAGCAGCGCTCCCGCTCACGGCGATCACGGCGTGGGAGACGCTGTTCGAGCGCTTCGCCCTCTCTGGCCGATCGGCGGGCACCCTGGTGGTGCTCGGCGGCGCGGGCGGTGTCGGGTCGATCATGATCCAGCTGGCCAAGAAGCTCACCCAGGTGCAGGTGGTCGCCACTGCTTCGCGAGACGAGTCCCGGGCGTGGGTGCTGGCTCTGGGCGCCGACCACGTGGTCGGCCACCACGACCTCGCCTCGGGGGTGCTGGCCGTGGCACCCGGCGGTGTCGAGTGGGTGTTCAGTCCGCACTCCCGTGGCAACATCCCGCAGTTCGCCACGATGCTTAAGCCGTTCGGTGAGGTGACGGCCATCGACGAACCCTCGGGGCTCGATCTGCTGCCGCTGAAGTCGAAGTCGATCGCCTGGCACTGGGAATTGATGTTCACCAGGGCGCTCTACGAGACGCCCGACATGCACAAGCAGGGAGATCTGCTGAGGCAGCTCGCCCAGCTGGTCGACGACCACACCGTGGGCACCACGGCGACGACCGTGCTGGACGGTTTCGCGGGCGACACCCTGCGGGAAGCCCACAAGCTGGTCGACTCCGGTCGCAGCGTGGGCAAGGTGGTGGTGGCCCGATGACGACGTGGAGCGCGGACGAGCTGGACCGCCTCGGCGAAGCGTGGCAGATCGAGATCTCGTCGAGCGCGCCCGACGGCGGCTTCCGGGCGTTCGTGCCGATCTGGATGGTGCGGCTCGGCGACCGGCTCGTGGTGCGGTCGTCCCACGGGGCGGGTGCGGGGTGGTTCCGTCACGCGTCGGGAGCGTCACAGGTGCGCGTTCGCGCCGACGGTGAGACCTGGGACGTGACGCTCGAGCCCACGGAACTCGGCCAGGAAGCGGTCGACGACGCCTATCGATCGAAGTACGCGGTGAGCGGAGCGGCGTGGATCGCCGATCTTCTCTCGCCCGGTGCGGTGGGGACCACCCGCGAGGTGAAGCCCGTCTGACACAGGCCGTGCGGCGTGTGCGATTCTGGAGTGGAGAATCGGGAGGATGATGGCTGAGCACACTCAGGTGTCGGCGTTGGTGCGGGCTGCCCGCCAGGAGGCCGAGCTCACCCTGGAAGACCTGTCCGAGCGATCGGGCGTCAGCGTGCGGGGTCTCAGCGACATCGAGCGCGGCGTGTCGAGAACACCGCGCCGCAGCACCCTCGAGGCGATCGGGCAAGGACTCGGGCTGTCGGACGACCAGACGCGTGCGCTCGTGCTCTCGGTGCGCCAGGCGCTCGCCGCCGACGCGTCGCTCGCCGCGGCACCGCGGCCTCATCGGCTGCTCGACTTCACGGGCCGTGACACGGAGCTCGAGGTGCTCGGCGCGATGATGGTGGAGCCGGCTGCGGTCATCGTGCTCACGGGTGCCGGGGGATTCGGCAAGACCTCGTTGGCGCTCGAGGCGATGGCGAGACGGTCGCCGGACGGATTCGCCTTCCTTGACCTCGGAGGCACGGGGAGGGTGCCGCTGACGCCTCTGGAGACCGTGCAGCGCGTGCTCAAGCAGCTCGACGACGAGTTGGCCGAGCCGCCCGGGGCGTTGGACGAGGCGATCGCCCGCTGGCAGGTGGTCGCGGAGTCGACGGGTGCTTCGGTGCTGCTGGACAACGTGGCCTCGGAGGACCAGGCGCGCCCCCTGCTCGCCGCGAACTCCCGCGGTCCGATCGTGCTGACGTCGCGCCGGACCGTCGCAGGGATCACCGCGAGCGGCCGCCTGCATGTGGACTCGCTGCCCACGGAGAGCAGCACGCAACTGCTCGAACGTATCATCCCGTCGCAGCAGCGCACTGCCGACGCCGTGGCGGAGCTGGTGCAGCTGTGCCACGGGGTGCCACTCGCGCTCCGCATCGCGGGGAACCGCGTCGCGAGCCGGCCGCAGTCCTCGGTCGCCGACTACGTAGAGAGGATGCGTTCGGAGGAGCGGCGCCTCGCACTCCTGGTGGCGGGGGACCGGTCGGTGGAGGCGGCGTTCGCCCTCTCCTACGACGAACTCGACCCGGGCGGGGCGAAGGTGTTCCGCGCGCTGGCGATGATCGAGGGTCCGACGTTCGACCCGGGTATCGCGGCGGCCGCGGCCGAATGCTCGCTCTCCGAGGCAGAGAACCACCTCGAGGGTCTCGTCGACCTCGGGTTGCTGGAGGTGCGCCAGGGGGGCCGATACCGGCTGCACGATCTGTTACGGGTGTTCGCCACCTCGCGGTTGCGTCTGGAGTCCACTCCCGAGCAGGTACGCGACGCGCAGGATCGCCTGTCGTACTGGCTCGTGCGCTCGCTCCTGGAGGTGGTCGCGGCCGATTCGACCGGTGTGGAGATCCCTGAGGAGTGGGATGTCTTCGCGGTGGAGGGCTGGGCGCCCCCGGCTGATCGTCTGGCGCAACGACGGTGGGTCTTCGGTCAGGCCGAGCACTGGTGGCCGGCTCTCACCAGGGTCGCCGGCGAAGGCGACCTCCACGCACCGGTGCTGGTGTCCAGAGCCATGCGCGCGCACGTCGGGCGCCATGAGTGGAATCGCTGGCACGAGCTCAACGAACTCGCGCGGGCATCAGCTGAACGGCTCGGCACGCCGACCCTGGTCGCCGAGGCCGACTGCGCGCTCGTGTGGACATCGATGACGGAGCGAGGGGACCCCGTCTCGGCCCAGCGGTATGCGCTCGAGGCCTTGGCGATCGCCACCGCGGAGGACGACACCTACCTCTCAGCCCGATCCGGTTTCCTGTATGCCTGGGCCCGCGCGTACACGGGGCAACTCGAGACCGTGCTCGATCATCTCGACGCCGCCATCGAGGGCTACGCCGAGGCGGGTGCCCTGGCCGATCGCCGGCAGGCCCGCACCGTGCGCGGGATGGTGTATCGCCTCGTGGGCCGGCCCGAGGAGTCCGCCGCGGAACTTCTGGCGGTCCTCAGCGAGCTCCCCGCCGAGGAACAGCCTCACGAGGAGTTCGGCGACTCCTTCTCGCGGACGACGGCGCTGGAAGAACTGGCCAACACCTCGGTCGTCCTCGGCGATTCGGAAGCCGCGGTGGGATGGGCGGAGCGGTTCCTCGGCGTGATGGAGCCCCTGGGCTCTGATGTGCTCACCGCACGTGCCGGGATCACGCTCTCGAGAGCGCTGCTGTCAGCGGGACGGGCTGCCGATGCCCGAGCCCTCCTCGAGAAAGTGGAGGCGACGCTGAGCCTGTACCCGGGCAACGGACACGTGGCGATCATGATGCTCGACGTGGTCGAGCTTCGCGACCGACTGGGCTGACGGAGCGGGCAGAACAAACTGCCTGCCATCTGCATGGTCTTCTGCGGGGCGTTCTGGTGTCGTGGTCTCATGGCCGGGAATCGGTCGAGGAGGGAGACCGATCATGGTCAGCAGTTCACCGCTCGGAGACTACCTGAGAGCACGACGGGCCGCCCTGCAGCCGGCCGACGTCGGGCTCACGGCGCTTCCCGGCCGACGCGTGGAGGGTCTCCGGCGCGACGAGGTGGCGCGCCTCGCGGGTATCAGCCAGGAGTATTACCTGCGCCTGGAACAGGGGCGTGACCGGCAGCCGTCCGAGCAGGTGCTGTTCGCTCTCACACGGGCGATGAAACTCGACAACGCGGCTGTCGCCTACATGCGTCGCCTGGTCGAGTTCCAGGCGGGTGGCTCGCGTGCCGACGACCCCAGGAGACTCACCGAGGAGATGGATCGCAGCCTCGGCTCGATGCTCGAGCAGTGGGCGCAGACCCCCGCCTACATCGTCGACCGCAATCAGACGGTGGTGATGTCGAATCCGCTGGCGGCGGCGCTGCTGCCGGGGATTCTGGAACCCGGCATCAGCGTGCCGATCGCGGTGTTCGGATCTGCGTGGCGGGAGATGGACCGCGACTGGGAGGAGACGGCGCGCCGTACAGTGGCCTCGCTGCGATTCAACAGCGACCCCGACGACCGCGAGCTGCAGCGCATCGTGGGCGTTCTGGCCATGCGCGACCCCGATTTCCGCCGGCTCTGGGCGCGTCACGAGGCGCATCCGCACTACGTGAGCCCCGCGCGGCTGACCCTCCAGGGCTTCGGGCTGCTCGACTTCACCCGGCAGACCCTGCTCATCCCGGGCCACCGTCGCCACGTGCTGACCGTGCTGCACGCCGAGGCCGACACCGTCGCTGCCGACGCCGTCCGCGCGCTCCTGAGCGCCGAGGTCAACACCAGGGCGGGTGCCGGGGAGCGCATCCGGCCGCGCGACGCGGCTATCGCGTGAGCGATCTCGACTCCGTGTTCCTCTCGGGGACACGATGCGGGAGCCGCGCGAACGTAGCGTGTGCACGGTGACCGAGAGCGAGCCGAACGAAGGGCACCGGGCAGACGTGGTCGAGTTGATCGACTCGCTCCCGGTGCATCCTGCCTTCGTGTACGACAGGCATCTGACGGTTGTGGCATCCAATGCGGCCGCCGTCGTGGTCGCCCCCGGTTTCGCCGTGGGCAGCAATCTGGCACGGTTCACCTTCCTCCCGTCGACAGCCGACACGAACGCGCGCGACTGGTCGGCCAAGCGCGACCAGGTCGCCGCGCTGCTCAGGGAGTCGCTCCACCGTCACCTCGAGGACGAGAAGTATCTCGACCTCGTGGGCGAGCTCGCGACGTTGAGCCCTGACTTCGCCTCGGCGTGGGCGGCGGAGCCCGCCTCCAGCCCCGCGGGGGAGTTCGTCTTCTCGAGCCCTGTCGTCGGAGAGTTCCTGCTGCGCTACCACCTCTTTCCCCTCGCCGGCCGATCGGGTGAGACCCTCGCCATCTGGCACGCGCCCGACCTGGCCGGTGAGGAGGCGCTGCGCCGGCTGACGTCGCAGCCGTGAGCCGAGGGGTCAGGATGCGAACCGGGCGCCCAGCCCGCCGTCCACGTCCCAGCTCGCCCCGGTGACGAACGAGGCCGTGCCCGACGCGAGGAATGCGACGACGGCGGCGATCTCGGAGGGCTCGCCAACGCGCCCGAGCGGCTGCACGCTCTCCAGGTGCGACCAGGCCGCGGCCGGATCGTCGCGCGACTCGTACTGCGCCACCATCGGGGGAGTGCGCACGTATCCGGGGCACACGGCGTTCACCCGGATTCCGCGGTCGGCGAGTTCGAGAGCCATCGACCTGGTCAGTCCGAGCATCCCGGCCTTCGCCGCCGCGTAGGGGAAGAGCCCTCGCCGGGTGAGATGCGCGTGGATGGAGGCGATGTTGACGATCGAACCGCCCCTGCCCATCGAGGTGAGCGCGGCTCGCGCGCAAAGCCAGGCCGCCTTGAGGTCGACGGCCATGAGCTGGTCCCACTGCGACGAGGTGAGATCGTCGATGCCGGCCGCCCGCCCGACGCCCGCATTGTTCACGAGCACCTCGATCGGGCCGAGCGCTGCGGCGACCTCGGTGAACGCCGCCGGGATGGCGTTCTCGTCGCCGAGGTCGCAGCTCACGAACAGGTGCCCATCGCCGAGCTCCGCACGAGCAGCCTCGCCCGTCGACACGGATCGCCCGAGCACGGCCACCCGCCTGCCCTGGGCCGCGAGCGCCTTCGCGATCGCCAGTCCGATGCCCTGTGTGCCTCCGGTGACCACGGCGGCACCGTGATCACCGGAGGACTGCGAGGGCCCCGTGGTCGAGGCCTCGGTCATGAGGCGGACAGGTCGGTGGTCGCGGCGCTGAGTTCCTGCGACTCGATGTCGGCGAGCCTCTCGCGGAGGGCGTCGCGCAGGTACCGCTGCGAGTCGCTGCCGGTCACCAGCCGAAGCGGCGCAGGCTCGCTCTGGACAGACGCGATAATCGCGGAAGCCACCTTGGCCGGGTCGCTGACCGACGGCAGAGCAGGGTTCTGGATGCCGCGGCTCATCGCCGCGGGGGTGCCGTCGTAGGCGGCCAGCGGCTCGGGCAGCTTCGAACTCCCCGTGCGGAAGCCCGTGGCCGCGCTGCCGGGCTCGACGATGGTCACGCCGATGCCGAACGGTGCGAGGTCGCGCGCATTGCCCTCCATGAACCCCTCCACGCCCCACTTGCTGGCGTGGTACAGCGAGGCCCCGGGATTGGTCGCCTGGCCGCCGTAGGTCGAGACCTGGATGAAGCGTCCGCCCCCCTGCTCACGCAGGTGCGGCACCACGGCGCGCAGCAACTGGATCGGCGCGATGAGATTCGTCGCCAGTTGCTGGTCGATCTGGTCGTCGGTCAGCTCCTCGGCCGCGCCGAACAGCCCATAGCCCGCGTTGCTGAAGATCACGTCGATCCGGCCGAGGGCGGCGAAGGCCTCCTCCACCACGTCGCGCAGGCGCGCCGTGTCGGTCACGTCGAGCGTCGAGAGCCAGAGCTGGTCGCCGTAGCGCTCGGCGAGGTCGTCGAGGCCGGCGGTGGAGCGAGCCGTGGCGGCCACCCGTTCTCCGGCGGCCAGCAGTTGCTCGGTCACGAGCCGGCCGAAACCGCTGCTCGCCCCCGTGATGAGCCAGGTGTGTTGTGACATCGAATTCCTCCTGTGGGTGGACCGCCCTTCGGCCCACCGATAGATCATCGATCCGTCGCCCAGCCGGAACCATTTCCCCTCCTGTACCAGTACCGCGGGGAACAGGATGAGCGGCCACGTCGTACGCTGATGGTGTGGATGCAGACCGGGCGCTCGGGGGTTTTCTCCGAGCTCGACGCGAACTCGTCACGCCGCCCGAGGTGGGTCTGGCTTCCGGCTCACGCCGCAGGGTGCCCGGGCTCCGACGCGAAGAGGTGGCTCTCGTGGCCGGCATCAGCGCCGAGTACTACCTCCGCCTCGAGCAAGGTCGCGATCGCAACCCGTCGGCACAGGTGCTGGAGGCGCTCGCCCGCGCGCTGAGACTCGACGCCGAAGCCCGCGCACACCTCTGGCTGCTGGCCGGGATGGCTCCGCCGATGCCGCGCGAGGCAGACCGGCCCGAGTCCGAGGTGCCGGACGGCATCCGGGTGCTCCTCGACACGATCGGCGTTCCCGCCTTCGTGCTCGACCGGTACCGCACCGTGCTCGCGGTGAACGCGCTCGCTCGCGCGCTGGAGCCGTCACTCGAGGTCGGCACCAACCGGCTGTTGTCGCTCTTCACCGACCCGGATGCCCGCTCCGCGCATCCCGACTGGGAGAACAACACCGCCAGCGTGGTGGCGCAGCTGCGGTCGGACATCGGCGCCGACGACGCCGATCCGCGCTTCAAGGACCTCGTTCGTCACCTCTCGGCCGAGAGCGCTCGGTTCCGCGAACTGTGGGCTCGGCACGACGTGAGCGCGACAGGGTCGGATGACGCAGCCCAGGTGACCGTGGAGGGGAACGGAACCCTGATCCTGCGCCGCGAGCGGCTCTTCGTCGACGGCACCGACCTCGTGCTCGTGATCTACCACCCCGATCCGGGCACCGCGGCGGCCGCCTGGCTGGACGGCGTGCGGCGCGCGGACGGCTGATCAGTCCCTGCGCCCCCACGGGTCGGCGTCGAGCCGGTCGATCTCGGCCAGGCGCCCGGCGATCAGGCCGGCCTCGTCGGGCTGCCACCAGGCTCGTTCGAAGGACGCCCTGGCCGCCGCAGACGCCTCGCGGGCGTTCCAGCCCAGGCGCGAGGCGACGAGCTCGTAGGAGTGAGTGAGATCGGTGTGATGGAGGGCGGGATCGTCGGTGCCGATGACGACCGGCACCCCGGCCAGAGCGAGTTCCCGGTAGGCGTCAGCCCAGTGGATCGACGCCCGGTGGCCTCCCAGTGCGTAGGCCATCGGGGTGAAGGTCAGCACCGTGCCCGTCTCCACGATCTGCTCGAGCAGGTGTGGATGGGTCACGGCGGGCCAGCCGTGGTCGAGCCTGTCCAGACCCAGCTCCAGCGCCAGCGCGACCTCCTCGACGGACATCACGTGACCGGTGGCGCGGAGGCCGGCGGCGATGGCCTGCCGGTACGGTTCGGCCAGCTCGCCCAGTGATCCGAGCCGGTGGTCGCCGTCGTTCCCCACACCTAGGATGCGCACGCCGGCGTCGCGCAGCGCGATGGCGGCGTCGACCACGCGGTGGGCCTCGGCCGCCCCGTCGGGGCGGTGCATCTCCACCACGATCCCGCCGGTGATCGGAAGCTCGGCGCGGGCGGCCGCGAATCCCTCGTCGATCGCGCGAAGCGCGTCGCTCGTTCCCATCCGCGTCTGCCGAACGGTCAGCGACGGGGTGCACAGCAGTTCGACGTGGTGCGACCCCTGGTCGAACGCCCGCCGCAGCACGCGCTGGGTCGCCGTCGCCAGTCGATCGCGGTCATCCCAGTGGGCCGCCGCCCGATCGAGGTCGGCGAAGAACTTGTCCGGCCCGCGGTTGTCGTAGGCGCGGTCGAGGGCGGCCGGGGTGACGGGACGACCGGATCCGGCCCGGAGGCGAGCATGCTCGGAAGGCCAGAACGATCCCGTGAGGTGCAGGTGCAGCTCGGCCTTGGGAAGCCGCCGCAGCAGCAACGAGAGCGCGTCCTGCTCCTGCTCAGGAGCGCGTCGGTGAACCTGGTCGCGCATGTCGTGGCTCGTCCTTTCGGAGACTGCGTCTTGTGCGAGGGTATCCTGCCGTCGGAGGGTCGGGAGGATCTGTGAGTGACGTGAGTGAGGCCGCCGCGGCGACGAGGGTGGGCACCCCGTGGCCCGAGCTGGATGCGACCGACCTCGAGGTGATCGCGGCGCTGCAGCGCGACGGCCGAGCGTCGATCGCGAAGCTCGCACGCGACACGATGCTCCCCGCTGCCCGGGTGCGACTGCGCTATGAGCGGCTGGTCGAGCGCGGACTGTTGCGTACCGTGGCCCTGATCGATCCCGCCATCCTCGGCCGACCCGTCGTCGCCCACGTGGAGATCGTCGCCCGCCGCGGCACCGCCGGGCTCGCCGAGCGACTCGCCCGGGTGCCGGGGGTCGCGTGGATCGGCGTCGCTGACGACTACGAGCGCCTCCTGGTGCAGGTGAGCACGTCGACCAACGCCGAACTCGCCGACCTGGTGAACCGCCACATCCAGACCGACGCGGAGGTCGACACGCTCGGGACCTCGATCGTGCTGCGCAGCTGGGCGCCGGTCTTCTCGTTCTCCGGGCACGACACGAGCGGGACCGGGCTCGACGCCTTGGCGTGGCGCACGGGCGCGGCCTCCGAACGGACGGTCGACGAGATCGATCGCATCCTGCTCGCCCTGCTCGAGACCGATGCGCGGGTGTCGTTCACCGCCATGGCGGCATCGGCCGGACTCTCGGTGCCCGCTACCCGGCAGCGGATGATGCGGCTGGTCGGCGAGCGGGTCATCCAGCTGCGCACACGACCCGACACCAGCGCCGAGGGCGTGACGGCGGTCCGCATCCTCATGGAGATCCGCGGCGACTCGACGGCGGTCGCGGCGGAGCTGGCGACGATGCCGAACGTCACCTACATCAGCGAGTCGACGGGGCAGCGCCCGCTCAGCGTCGAGCTCCTGTGCGCCGGTGAATCCCAGATCGCCGAGGGCTACGCGCGCATCTCCCGGCTCCAGGCCGTGCGCTCCGTGCGCATGGTGAGATTCCGCACCGCGATGTTCCAGACGGGCAACTGGTAGACGCGATCGTGTTTCATCCAGGTTTCCGAATCAGGGTGAATTGTAAACACTATGTTGCAGAAATTCCCGAATGACGTAGATATCTAGGTAATAGTCCGCCACAACTCAAAAAAATGTTGCAGAATCCATCTCGCACTTAATTTCGTGAGAGAGATGGAATACCGCTGTGACTACCGAGACTCCCGCGCACGTCGAGTACGACGACGATCCGGCGCTCTCCGCAACCGGACTCCGCGGCTTCACCCTGCCGCTGTCGCCCTCCGGGCGCACCTCGCTGTTCCCCCCGCCGCCGTGGGACTACTCGGCCGAGATGCTGGTCGTCGACTTCACGGCCGATCGCGAACGACTCGCCCGCTACCTCCCCACAGGCCTGGTGCCCACGGCCGAGGGCGGTGCGAGCTTCGGATTCGGCCGCTGGAGCGCCGGTGCCGACGCCGATCCGAGGATGAAGGCCGATCCGGCCCGGGGCCAGCACGACGAGGCCTACCTGCTCATCCACGCGATGATGGGGGAGAAGAAGGTCGGCTTCCTCGCCTTCTCGTGGGTGAGCACCGAGCTCTCGCAGATCCGTGGGCTCGTGCAGGGCTTTCCCAAGAAGCTCGGAGCGGCCTACATCTCTCGCCCGGTGGAGCTGGGTCGAGGCGGGCCTCAGCGTCAGCCCGGGCACACGCTCCACGCCCACGTCAACAGCATGAACCGCCGACTGGCGACCGCGTCAGTGAAGCTCGACACCGCAGAGCCCGAGGGGTTCGTGCCGCCGCCGGCGACCATCCCGCACCTCTACCTGCGGATGTTCCCCACCCTCGCGCCGGCCGAGTCGCCCGTGCTGGAACTCTCCACGCTGACGCTCCGCGATGTCGAGGTCGGGAGTGCCTACTCGGGCGACGCCGAGCTCGAGTTCGGCGAGTCGGAGTACGAGGAGCTGGCGGAGCTCGGGCCGATCCAGGCGGGGCGCGGATATCACTACTGGTACGCGATGACGATCCTCGAGGGATCCGTCGTGCCGCTCGAGTCATGACCGACGCCGCGACTGCAGCCTTCGTGCGGGCCATCCCGAAGGCCGAGCTGCACGTGCACATCGAGGGCACCATCGAGCCCGAGCACGCGTTCGCGCTCGCCGAACGCAACGCGGTGACGCTGCCCTGGGCGACCGCCGAGGCCTTGAAGGACGCGTACCGCTTCGACGACCTCCAGTCGTTCCTCGACGTCTACTACCAGGTGACCGCGGTGCTCACGACCGTCGCCGACTTCGCCGACATCGTGACCGCCTACTTCGACCGCGCGGCCGCGCAAGGTGTGCGGCACGTCGAGCTCTTCTTCGACCCGCAGTCGCACACCGGGAGAGGCGTCCCGATGTCGGTGGTCATGGACGGCCTCTGGAGCGCGGTCTCGCGCAGCGTGGAGACCCACGGCCTGACGAGTTCGCTGATCCTGTGCTTCCTGCGCGATCTGGGCGCCGAGGCGGCCGCGGAGACCCTGCGGGAGGCGGAGCCCTACCTCGACCGGATCGTCGGCGTCGGGCTGGACTCGGCAGAAGCCGGCCACCCGCCGGCCGCCTTCCACGACGTCTTCGCCGCCGCGGCGCTCTTCGGCCTGCGCCGCGTCGCCCACGCGGGCGAGGAAGGGCCGCCGGCCTACGTCGTGGAGGCACTCGACGCCCTGGGAGCGGAGCGCATCGACCACGGGGTCCGCGCGCTGGAAGACCCGGCGCTCGTCGCGAGACTGGCCGAGGAGCGGGTGCCGCTCACCGTCTGCCCGCTGTCGAACGTGCGTCTGCGCGGCGTCGACAGCATCGCGCAGCATCCGCTCGGCCGGATGCTCGACGCTGGGCTGCTGGTGTCGGTCAACTCCGATGATCCCGCGTACTTCGGCGGGTACGTCGGCGACAACATGATCGCGCTGCACGACGACCCGCGCTACGACCTGGCCACACTCCGGGTGCTGGCCGAGAACTCCTTCCGCTCCGCCTTCCTCGACGACGACACCCGCACAGCGCTGGTCGGCGAGGTGCACCGCCACTTCGAGCGCGGCGTCCAGGGCGCATGACCGCACCACCCGCACCACCCCACCCACCGAGAGACCCAAGGAGAATCCGATGAGAAATCACGTCAGCTATGGTGCCGCCGCGCTGGCACTCGCCGCAGCAGGGATCGTTCTGGCCGGCTGCGCCACGCCCCCGTCCGAGGCCTCCGGCTCGGGTGCCGCGGCCGCGAGCGACGTGCTCGCCTGCATGGACTCGGGCGAGTCCGGCATCAAGGACAAGAGCTTCAACGAGTCGTCGTGGAACGGCTTCACGAAGGCGGAGTCGGAGCTCGGGGTCGAGGTGAAGGTGGCCGAGTCGAAGGACACCTCCCAGTACCTGCCCAACCTGCAGAGCCTCGTGCGACAGGACTGCGACATCATCGCCACGATGGGCTACGACATGCAGGACATCACGGTGCAGGAGGCCACGGCCAACCCCGACACCCACTTCATGACCATCGACGACCAGCCCCCCGGCGACCTGCCCAACGTGAAGCCCATCCTCTTCAACACGGCCGATGCCAGCTACCTCGCCGGCTACCTCGCCGCGGGCATGACGACGACCGGCAAGGTCGGCACCTACGGCGGCCAGCTCATCCCCACCGTGACGCTGTTCATGGACGGCTTCGCCGATGGCGTGGCGAAGTACAACGACGACAACGCGACCTCGGTCGAAGTCGTCGGCTGGGACAAGGCGGCCCAGAACGGCTCGGCGACGGGGGACTGGAACGACACCAACCTCGCCAAGCAGCTCTCCAGCCGCATGATCGACCAGGGTGTCGACATCATCATGCCGGTCGCCGGTGGCGCCGGAACCGGAACGCTGGCCGCCATCCGCGACGCCAACGCCGCCGGGAAGGACGTGAAGGCCATCTGGGTCGACACCGACGGCTACGAGACGGTTCCCGAGTACAAGGACCTCTTCCTCACCTCCGTCATGAAGCGCATCGACAGCGGCGTCTTCTCGGTGATCCAGGAGCAGCAGGACGGCGGCTTCAGCAGCGACCCGTACGTGGGAACTCTCGCGAACGACGGGGTGGGGCTCGCACCCTTCCACGACTTCGAGTCCGCGATCCCGACCGACCTCCAGGCGACGTTGGACGAGCTCGCGACCCAGATCTCCGACGGGACCATCGTGATCGACTCCCCGAGCATCCCGAAGGCCTGAGCCACCGCCTCATGAGAATCCTGCTGGACGAGGTCACCAAGACGTTCGGGGACGTGGTCGCGAACGACCACATCTCGCTCACGATCAACCCGGGCGAGATCCACTGCATCCTCGGCGAGAACGGGGCCGGTAAGTCGACCCTGATGAACATCATCTACGGGCTCCATCAGCCCGATGCCGGCCGCATCCTCGTCGACGACGAGCCGGTGGTGTTCGAGAGCCCGCGGGCGGCGATGGAGCGCGGGATCGGCATGGTGCACCAGCACTTCATGCTCATCCCGGTCTTCACCGTCGCCGAGAACGTCATGCTCGGCGACGAGCCGAAGACCTCGGCCCGGCTCCTGGACTACGCCGCCGCACGCCGGCACGTGGTCGCGGTGTCGGAACGGTTCGGATTCCAGCTGGATCCCGACGCGCTCGTCTCCGAGCTGCCCGTCGGGGTCCAGCAGCGGGTGGAGATCGTCAAGGCGCTCGCCCGCGACGCGCAGGTTCTGATCTTCGACGAGCCGACCGCCGTGCTCACCCCTCAGGAGACCGATGAGCTCATCGCGATCCTGCGGCAGTTGAGTGCGGAGGGGAAGGCGATCGTGTTCATCTCCCACAAGCTCAGGGAGGTGCGGGCGATCGCCGATCGGATCTCGGTCATCCGCCACGGTCGTGTGGTGGGTGAGGCGCCCCTCGGCAGCACCGAGTCGGAGTTGGCGGCCATGATGGTCGGCCGCTCGGTCTCCCTCACGATCACGAAGTCGCCGCCTCGTAGGGACTGGCGATCGAGCACGGTCGTCTCGGGCCTCACGGTCGTCGGCAGCGACGGTGCGGTCGCGGTCGACGACATCTCGATCGCCTTCCGCGGCGGCGAGATCACGGCGATCGCCGGTGTGGAGGGCAACGGGCAGACCGAGTTCGTCGAAGCCCTGGTGGGCCTGCGGCCCGTGTCGAGCGGATCCGTGACCGTCGACGGCGCCGAAGTCGCGGGCAAGGCGGTCAAGGACATCCTCGCTGCGGGGGTGGGGTTCGTCCCCGAGGATCGCAAGGCGAACGGCATCATCGGTTCGTTCACGATCGAGCACAATCTCGTTCTCGACCGCCTGAGCGGCGGGCCGTTCACCTCGGGGATCGCGATGCACCGCGCGGCGATCCGGGAGAACGGCGAGGCCGCGATCGCCGAGTTCGACATCCGCGCACCGGGCCCGACGGCTCTTGCCGGAACACTCTCGGGCGGGAACCAGCAGAAGATCGTGCTCGCGCGCGAGCTCGCCCGCCCGCTCGCCCTGTTCATCGCCTCGCAGCCCACCCGTGGACTCGACGTGGGCTCGATCGAGTTCGTGCACGCCCGGATCGTGGCCGAACGGGATGCGGGGGCCGCGGTGGTCATCGTGTCGACCGAGCTCGACGAGGTCTACAACCTCGCCGACCGCATCGTCGTGATGTACCGGGGGGAAATCGTCGGCGTGGTGCCGCCGGAGACTCCGCGCGACGTGATCGGGCTCATGATGGCGGGCATCCCCGCCGCCGAAGCCGTAGGGAGTGCCCGATGACGACCAGAACGACCGCAGGGCGGCTCGGACGCTGGGCGGACGCGCTGTTGCGGGCCTTCACCGATCGTTCGGTGGTGGTGACAGTGCTCGCCGTGGTGCTCGCGATGGCCCTCGGAACGGTGCTCATGGTGCTCACCGACGCCGACGCGATGGCGTCACTGGCGTACGTCTTCGGACGGCCCGGCGACTTCTTCGCCGCGGCGGGCCAGACCATCGGCAGCGCGTACGCGGCGATGTTCACCGGCGCCGTCGTCGACCCCACCGCGCCGGATGCCGCCGGGTTCTTCCGCCCCCTCACCGAGACGCTGGCCTGGGCGACACCCCTGGCGATCGCGGGCCTCGGACTCAGCATCTCGTTCCGGGCGGGCCTGTTCAACGTCGGTGCCCAGGGTCAGATCATCATGGCCGCCGTCGCGAGTTCGATGGTGGGCTTCATGCTCCATCTGCCACCCGGGATCCACCTCGTGCTCACCCTGCTCGCCGGCGTCGCCGCGGGAGCGATCTGGGGTGGCATCGTGGGCCTGCTGAAGGCCAAGACCGGTGCCCACGAGGTCATCCTCACCATCATGTTCAACCAGATCGCCTACCTGGTGCTCGCCTACCTGCTCACGCTGCCCGCGTTCCAACGGCCGGGCACGAACGCGCCGATGTCGCCGGCCCTCGACGCCAGTGCATCGCTCGGCCCTCTCTTCGGTGCTGGCACGCGCACGACCGCCGGCATCGTCGTGGCCATCGGGATGACGGTGCTGGTGTGGTGGACCTTCCAGCGATCGACGATCGGCTTCCAGCTGGCCGCCGTGGGATCGAACCCCTTCGCCGCCCGCACAGCCGGCATGCGGCCCGCTGTGGTGTGGACGATGGGCATGGCGCTCTCCGGGGCAGTGATCGGGCTCGCCGGCTCGATCCACCTCGCCGGCGACGAGCACTTCCTCAAACTGGGCATCGCCGGATCGATCGGGAGCGACGCCATCATGGTGGCGCTGCTCGGCCGATCGCACCCGGTGGGCGTGCTGGTGGGGGCTCTCTTCTTCGGCGCCCTCCGCGCCGGCGGAGTGAACATGCAGGCCTACACCGGGCTCTCGATCGACATCGTGCTCGTGA
This sequence comes from Herbiconiux moechotypicola, assembly GCF_024979255.1. GTDB lineage: Bacteria > Actinomycetota > Actinomycetes > Actinomycetales > Microbacteriaceae > Herbiconiux > Herbiconiux moechotypicola. The sequence continues at coordinate 169,899 of NZ_JANLCN010000003.1, read as the reverse complement.
TCCAGGCGCTGATCGTGCTGTTCCTCTGCGCGCCCGCCCTGATCACCAAGATCTTCGGTCTCCGCCGCAGTGAACGGCGCGCGATCACGCCCCTGCAGAAGGTGGAGCTGAGCCGATGACCGACGGAATCGACATCGTCCGTGACCACGCGAGGTCGGCGCTGCGCGCCTCCGTGTCCGCGGCCGGGCGCGCGAAGGCGTGGATCGCGGTCTCGGTTCTCGTCGTGCTGGTCGCGCTGCTGGTCGCCCTGACCACGTCCCAGCGGCCGCAGGCGGTCACCGTGTTCACGCTCGCCGGTGGCACCGAGGCGTGGCAGCTGCCTCCCATGCAGGTGCCCACGCTCGCGGCCGGCTGGGTCATGACGGTGCTGTTCGCGGCGAGCGCCGCCTGGACCTGCGTTCGAGTCCTCCGGCACAGGCCGGTCGGCCGCCTCCCTCTCGCCGCGGTGATCGCGTCGGGTGTGGTCGCCTTCCTCGTCGCCGCCGGCGCCGGGCAGACGATCCCCGTGGTGGGCCTGCTCTCGGGCACCCTGCTGCTCTCTGTGCCGCTGGTGTTCGGCGGCCTGTCGGGACTGCTGGCCGAGAAGTCGGGCGTGATCAACATCGCGATCGAGGGGCAGCTGCTTGCGGGCGCGTTCTCGGCGGCGGTGGCGACCAGTCTCACCGGCAACGTCTTCGTCGGCCTCGCCGCCGCCGCAGCCGCGGGTGTGCTCACCGGGGTGATCCTGGCATCGTTCTCGATCGACTACCTCGTCAACCAGATCGTGGTGGGTGTGGTGATCAACGTGCTCATCTCCGGCGTCACCACCTTCGTCTACAACCAGGTGCTCGTGCCCGACGGCGCGGTGTGGAACACCCCGGAGCGGCTGCCGGATCTGTCGATCCCCGTGCTGTCGGACATCCCGGTGATCGGCCCGGTGCTCTTCGACCAGTCGCTGATCGTCTATGCCATGTACCTCGCCGTCGCCGTGATCGCGGTGGCGCTCACACGCACGAGCTGGGGCCTGCGCGTGCGCGCCGTGGGGGAGCATCCGCTGGCGGCCGACACGATGGGCATCAACGTGACCCGTGTGCGCTGGCGCAACGTGCTGCTGTCGGGTCTGCTCGCCGGATTCGGTGGGGCCTTCTTCACCATCGGGTCGGTGGGCGCGTTCACGCAGGACATGACGGCGGGGCAGGGCTACATAGCACTCGCCGCCCTCATCTTCGGGCGGTGGAAGCCCCTCGGCGTGCTCTCCGCCGCACTGTTGTTCGCCTTCGCGAACAGCATCCAGCAGACGCTGAGCACGCTCGGCCTCACAGCCGTGCCGCAGCAGCTGCTGCTCACCATCCCCTACGTCGTCACGGTGATCGCCGTCTGCGGCTTCGCGGGGAAGGTCACCCCGCCGGCCGCGGTCGGCGACTCCTACGGAAAAGGAATCTGACATGCCCACAGCCCACATCTCCGCCGAACCGGGCGACTTCGCCCCCGACGTGCTCCTGCCCGGCGACCCGCGGCGCGCGCAGCTGATCGCGGAGACCTACCTCACCGGCGCGCGGCTCGTCACCGATGTGCGGGGCATCCTCGGATACACCGGCACCGTGGACGGCCGCCCGCTGTCGGTGATCGCCTCGGGGATGGGCATACCCTCGCTCTCGATCTATGTGACCGAGCTCGTTCGTGAGTACGGAGTGCGCCGGGTGGTGCGGGTGGGGACCGTCGGCGGGATCCCGGCCGAGGTCGCGGTCGGAGACGTGGTGATCGCCTCGTCGGCGCACACCGACTCGGGTCTGCGCTCGCTCGAGGAGCACGGGATCGCTCTCAGCCACGCACCGTCGCCCCAGCTGCTCGCCCGCGCCATGAGCGCCGCCTCCGTCGTCGACGGGCAGGTGCACGTGGGCCCGGTCTTCTCCACCGACTTCTTCTACTCGCCTCGCACGGGGTTCATCGAGTACCTCAGGGGTCTGGGCACCCTCGCCGTGGAGATGGAGGCCGCCGGCCTCTACGCCATCGGACTGCGCGAGAGGGTGCAGACCCTCACGATCGGCACGGTCGCCGACCACACCCTGGGCGGCCCGTCGATGAGCGCGACCGAGCGCGAGCGCGCGGTCGGCACCATGGTGGAGCTCGCCCTGGCGACCCTGGCGTGACCGCCCGCGCCGCACACACAGACACGACACCGACATAGACACAGACACGAAAGGACGCTCATGACCAAGGACCTCAGGCTCACCATCCCGGCGATCGGCGCCGACTTCACGGTACGGATGCACTGGGACGAGGCACCCGTCACCTGTCAGACGGTGTGGGACTTCCTCGAAGAGCCGCTCACCGGGCCGACGAACCACTCGGTGTTCTCGGGCTACGAGTTCTATCTCTACTGCCCCGCCGTCGACCTCGCCCTGGAGAACCACACCGTGCATCCCAAGCCCGGTCAGTTCATCTACTACTACCTCCAGCCCGGCCGGAACGCGGGCAACATCGCCCACAAGGTGAACCTGGAGGGCAACCCGAAAGAAGCCGCCGAGATCGCGATCTGGTACGGAGAGGGGGAGCTGCGACGCATGACGGAGCTCGACGTGCGCGGCAACCTCTTCGCGTCGATCGACGAACGGCACGAGGAGCTCTTCGCCACCTGCTACCGCACCCTCGGCGAGGGGCGCCAGATCGCCACCATCAGCCGCTTCGAGCAGTGACTCCATGAGCGATCATGATCTGCTGTACGACGTCGACGATCTCGTCGCGACCATCACGATCAACCGGCCGGCGAAGCTGAACGCTCTCCGCCAGCAGACGTTCCGGGAACTGACGGCGGCCATCGACCGGGCCGAGCGCGACGAGACCGTGAAGGTGATCGTGCTCACCGGGAGCGGCACGAAGGCCTTCTGCACCGGGATCGACCTCGAGGCCGACGGGCTGCCCGCCGACTCGATCGAGTGGGATGCGCACACCCGGGGCAACGCCGACGCCATCTCGAGGCTGTGGTACGCGGCGAAGCCGGTCATCACCGCGGTGAACGGGTTCGCACTCGCCGGCGGCTGCAACGTGGCCCTGGCCTCCGACCTCACGATCGCGGCGGCCAGCGCCTCCTTCGGGGAACCGGAGATCCGGCACGGTGCGCTCTCGCCGTTACTCCTGCTGCCCTGGCTCACGAGCTTCAAGGGCTTCAACGAGCTCTACCTCACCGGAGACCGCATCTCCGCCGCGCGGGCCAAGGAGCTCGGGCTCGTGAACTGGGTGGTCGACGACGCGGATCTGGCGAGCGAGGCCGCCCGGATCGCTCGCCGCATCGCGAACGCCCCCGGCTATGCGCTCACCCTCGCGAAACGGGCCGTGCGCCTCACCATGGACATCCAGGGATTCCACTCGGCCCAGTCGGCGCACCGCTGGATCGACACCTACCTGCTCGACTCGCGGGGCGTGACCGAGAAGGACGCGATCATGAAGACCCTCGGCGACCACGGCATGGGCGCGTTCCTCGACGCCCGAGACGCCCCCTACGGCGACCGATGACCCTGGATCCCGCAGAGCGTCGCTCCGCGCTGGAACTCATGAAGCTCTCGCGCGCGGTGGACCGTTACGCCGTGGGGCTGCAACGCCAGGGCGTGTTCGGCACCTTCGGTGAGGCGCGCGGACAGGAGGCCACCCTGGTCGGAGCGGCGATGGCGCTCGATCCCGCCGTCGACTGGATGGTGCCCCAGTACCGTGAGCTCCCGGCCCTCGTCCATCACGGGGTGCCGCTGGAACTCCTTTTCCTCCTGTACCGCTACCTGCCCGCCGGCTTCACCGTGCCGACGGGCGTGAACGCGCTCTGCAACCAGGTGTCGCTCGCTGCACAGCTTCCGCACGCGGTGGGCCTGGCCTGGGGTCTCGCCCTGCAGAAGAAGCCGGGCGTGGTGCTCGCCTTCGTCGGGGACGGCGGGTCGAGCGAGGGCGACTTCTTCGAGGCGTGCAACCTCGCAGGCGTGACCGGCGCCCCCGTGGTCGTCGTGGTGCAGAACAACGGGTGGGCGATCTCGACCCCCACCTCTCGGCAGACGCGGGCATCGCGGATCGCCGACCGCGCATCCGGTTTCGGCATCGCCGGCCGCACCGTCGACGGCAACGACCTCGACGCCGTGCACGAGGCCGTTCTCGACGCGGTCGAGCGCGCACGATCGGGCGGCGGCGCCACCCTCGTCGAGTGCCTCACCTATCGCGCCGGGGCACACAACACCAATGACGACCCGAGCAGGTATCGCGACCCCGACGAGCACGCGGAGCGGGAACGCGACGACCCCATCGAGCGACTGGAGGGTGTGTTGCGCGCGGAGGGCGCCTGGAACGACGAGCGCGAGCGTGAGTACACCGCCTCCGTGCGGGCTCGGCTCGACGCGGCCCTCGACTGGGCCCTGGCACAGCCGGAACCGGGTGCCGACGGGGTGTTCGACCACGTCTACAAGAATCCGCCCGCCCGCCTCGAGCGTCAGCGTCGCGAGCAGCTGAGTGGAGGCCGGGAATGACCACGATGACGATCCTCGAGGCGGTGCGCTCGGCGCTGGCCCACGAGATGCGCCGAGACGAGACCGTGATGGTGCTGGGCGAGGACGTGGGCCGGCTCGGAGGCGTCTTCCGTGCCACCGCCGGGCTGATCGACGAGTTCGGGGGTGACCGGGTGGTCGACATGCCGATCGCCGAGGGCGCGATCGTCGGGGCCGCGTTGGGCCTCGCCCTCTCCGGGCTCCGACCGGTCGCCGAACTCCAGTTCCTGGGGTTCGGAGCGCAGGCGTTCCACCAGATCACCCAGCAGGTGGCTCGCTATCGCTACCGCTCGCAGGGGCGATTCGCGCCCGCGCTCACCATCCGCGCCCCGTTCGGCGGGGGTGTGCGCACACCCGAGATGCATTCGGATGCGCTGGAGGCGCTTTACGCGCACACTCCCGGCCTGAAGGTGGTCGCGCCCGCGACCCCCGGCGACGCGAAGGGGCTGTTGCTCGCCGCCATCCGCGACGACGACCCGGTGATGGTGCTGGAACCCCTCAAGGGATATCGGCTCGTGAAGGGCGAGGTTCCCGACGGGGAGCACCTGGTAGATCTGGGTCACATCCGCCTGGCACGCCAGGGCACCCACGTGACCTTGGTGGCGTGGAGCTCGGCCGTGCAACTCTGCGAGCGAGCGGCCCGAGAACTCGAGGCCGAGGGGATCAGCGCCGCCGTGGTCGACCTGCGCTCGATCGTGCCGCTCGACGTCGAGGGACTCGTCGAGGCGGTCGTCGCCACAGGCCGTTGCGTCGTGGTGCACGAAGCGCCGCTCACGTCGGGGTTCGGTGCCGAGGTGGTGTCGACGGTGCAGGAGGAGGCGTTCTACGACCTCGAGGCGCCGATCGTGCGGGTGACGGCACCCGACACGCCCTACCCGGTCCCTGGTGTCGAGGAGTTCTTCCTCCCCGACGTCGATCGGGTCAAGCGGGCCGTGCGCCGCACCGTCGGAGTCGCCGAGTGAGCGCCGCGGAGTTCCGCCTTCCCGACGTGGGCGAGGGCCTGGCCGAGGCGGCCATCGTGCGCTGGCTCGTGCCCGAAGGCGGTGTGCTCGTGCGGATGGAGCCGATGGTGGAGATCGAGACCGCGAAGTCGACGGTCGAGATCCCCAGTCCGGTCGACGGTGTCCTCGTGAGCCACGGAGCGCCCGAGGGTGACACCGTCGAGGTGGGAACGGTGCTGGCGGTGCTCGAGACGGCGGATGCGCGAGCGGTGGAGGTGGGCGGCGATCGGGTCGCCCGGCCGAGTCGTGACGGTGCGGGCCGGGTTCCTGCTGCCCCCACCGTGCGCCGGCGGGCGGCGCAGCACGGGGCGGACCTCTCGGAGGTGCCCGCGACCGGGCCGGGTGGTCGCGTGCTCGCGGCCGACCTCGAGGCCTTCCTGGCGGGCCGCGGCACGTCGTCGCGCCCGGCCGCGGCACCAGTCGCGATACCGGCCACAGCAGCTGTCGAACCGTCGCCGCCCGGTGCGGGGCATGCGGACCGTGTCGAACCGCTCAGCCGCATGCGACGCGGCATCGCGTCGGCGCTCCACAGGGCGTGGAGCGAGGTTCCGCTCATCACCGACCTGCGCGACGCCGACGCGGAAGGACTCGTGCGGGCGCGACGGTCGTTGCAGGAGGAGCGAGGCGGAGCCCGTGTCTCATACACCGCCTTGTTCGCCGCGGCGGCGCTGTCGGCGCTCCGCGCGCATCCGAGGTTCAACGCCTCTCTCGATCTCGACGCCGGCATGGTGCGCCACCACTCCGCGGTGGGTCTGGGCATCGCGGTGGCGGTTCCCGACGGCCTCACCGTCGCGGTGGTGCACGACGCCGCTTCATTGACGCTGGCGGCTCTCGCGGAGGCGATCGACGACGTCGCCGGCCGGGCGCGAGCGGGCAGGCTCACCGCGGCGGAGACCACCGGAGCCACGTTCACGGTGTCGAACTACGGGCAGTTCGGAGGACGGTACGGCACGCCCCTGGTCGTGCCGCCGCAGGTCGCCATCGCTGGATTCGGGCCGATCGCCGACGCGGTGGTGGCGGTCGACGGGGTGCCGGCCGTGCGCAAGACCGTCGCGCTGTCGATCTCAGCAGACCACAGGCTCATCGACGGCGCCGAGTTGAGTGTGTTCTGCTCCCAGATCGAGCGCCTGATCGCCGATCCCATCCGATTGCTGGCCGGCTGATGGTGGTCGGAGAGATGCCGGAGCCTCGCGATCTCGTCGTGATCGGAGCAGGCCCGGGCGGGGTGGCGGCGGCGACCGCCGCTCGGGCCGCAGGCCGCGAGGTGACGCTCGTGACCGACGGCGTGCTCGGCGGAGCGCTCGCGGAGTGGGCCCCCGCACCGGATCACCGGTTCGGAGAACCGGAGCTGACGGAGCTCGGGATCGACGTGGTGCGCGGTCGGGGCGCCTTCCTGTCGTCGAGTGCGCTGCGGGTGCAGCGCGCTGATCTGCCCAGTCTGATCGTCGAGTTCGACAGCTGTGTGGTCGCTACCGGAACGCACGGGGAGCAGAACACGGCGTACACCGACGCTGAGTGCGACAGGGGAGAGGCAGTCGAGGTCCGGGGCACCGGGATGCCCGCCTTGCACGCGATCGCGCAGCTGCTGAGGGCGGGGTCGACACTGGTGCTCGGCGACGTGACAGCCCTGCTCGTCCGCGAGTTTCCGCGGGCGGCCGAGCGAGCGCTCTGGGACTGGCTGGGTGACCGAGTCCTCGTGCGCGATCGGGATGCCGGGGCCAGGGGGGCGGTCGAGGCCACCAAGTGCATCGACGTGCGCCGCCGGCCCGGCACCACGGGCCTCGGATTAGAACGAGCCGGGGTGACCGTCGACGCCGACGGAGGCGTGGTCGTGGACGAGACGCTGCTCGCCGCCCCGCGGATCGCGGCGATCGGCGACGTCGTGCCGGGTGTCGCCACGCCGCAACGGGCGGTAGCGCAGGCGCGCGCGGCGATCGCGACACTCTCAGGGGAGCGGACCGTATGGAGCGGACCGGTGGCGTGCGCCGCCGCGATCGACGACGGTTCGAGCCGGTTCGAGATCGCGGCGGTCGGCTCGGGCTTCGACGCGTCCGCCGAGCTCGAGGCTGCGCGCCCGACGGACTCGGTGCGTGCGGAGCGAGGGGACTCGGGGTGGATCGAGCTCGTCAACGACCGGCGCACCCGCGTTCTCCTCGGCGCCTGGGCGTCGGGGCGGGACGCGGCCGCCTTCATCGCGGGAATCGCGGTCGCGGTGGAAGCCGGACTGCTCGTCGACGACGTGATCCACACCGCACTGCCCTGGCAGACCGTCGCGCGCTGGCGCGAGCTGCCCACCGATCGGAGAGGACGATCTTGAACACCACGTACACCGCCGTCGAGGCGCGCCGGGAGGAATCGGGCGCCGTGACCTGGCAGCTGACCGAGCGGGCGGCTGGGATGCTCGAGGGCACCGGTGTGCTCGTGCGGGTGACCTGGTCCAGCCTCAACTTCAAGGATGCCCTCGCCCTGACCGGTGGCAAGGTGGTGCGGCGCTATCCGATCGTGCCGGGAATCGATCTCGCCGGCGAGGTGGTCGAGTCGTCGGATCCGGAGTTCCCCGTGGGCGCGCCGGTTCTCGCCCATGGATACACCCTCGGTACGGGGATCGACGGCGGATTCGCCGAATACGCGCGGGTTCCGGCAGAGTTCCTCATGCATCGCGGTGGACTGAGCGATCGCGACGCGATGGCGATCGGCACCGCGGGCTTCACGGCGGCGCTGAGTGTCGAGGCCCTGCTCGAGGCGGGGATCCGCCCTGACGACGGGCCGGTGCTCGTCACCGGAGCGAGCGGGGGCGTGGGCGTCGTCAGCGTCGACCTCCTCGCCGGTCTCGGCTACGAGGTCGTGGCGTCGACGGGCAAAGAAGCGGCGACGGAACTCCTCGCCTCGCTCGGCGCGGCCCGGGTGATCGGGCGGCTGCCCGAGGATCCGGGGGCGGCGATCCGCGCGCTCGGCGCCTCCACCTGGGCCGGTGCCGTCGACTCGGTGGGCGGCCGCACCCTCGCCCACGTGCTCAGCACATCTGCGTACGGCGCCGTGGTCGCCGCGAGTGGGCTCACGGGGGGTGTCGAGGTGCCCACCACCGTCATGCCGTTCATCCTGCGTGGGGTGACCCTGCGGGGCATCGACAGTGTGGAGCTGGGACTGGCGCGGAGACGAGAGCTGTGGGAGCGCCTCGCCGGCGACCTCCGGCCCCGGAACATCGGGGCGTGGTCGCGCGACGCGGAACTGGGCGAGCTCGAGGAGCTCGTGGGCACCCTCCTCGGCGGAACCCACAGCGGGCGCACCGTCATCCGTGTGGGTGAGTGGAGGAGCGGCGCATGAGTCGAGAGATACGGAGCGTCGTCGTGGACACGGATCCGGGGATCGACGACGCGATGGCCCTGCTCTATCTGGCCGGGCGCGACGACGTGGAGCTGCGCGCGGTGACCAGTGTCTATGGCAACACCGATGTCGACTCCGCCCTGCTCAACATCGCCCGGGTGCTCGACCTCGCGGGGCTCGGCGAGACACCGACGGCGCGAGGCGCGAGCGGACCCCTGGAGGGGACGGCCGAGCTCGCGGCGCCGGTGCACGGCATCGACGGACTGGGTGGACTCTGGCCAGAGCCGGCGCGGCCGCTCCGGCTCTCCGAGCTGAGCTCCGCCGAGTTGATCGTGGAGATCGGCCGCGCGGAGCCCCGGCAGCACCACCTCTTCGCGCTCGGCCCGCTCACCAACCTGGGGCTCGCGTTGCAGCTCGACCCGCTCATCCTCACCCGCTATCGATCCGTGATGGTGATGGGAGGATCGGGTCCGTTCGGCCCACCCGGCTCCGAATTGACGGCCGACTCCAACGTGTCGAACGATCCCGTGGCCGCGCGCGCAGTGTTTGCGGCGCCTCGCGTCTCGATGTTGTCGGTGGGTGTCAACGTGACCATCCAGGCGATCCTCGACGAGGGCTTCTGGGCGGATCTGAGGTCCAGCGGGAGCGCGTGGAGCCACTTCAGTGCCACGGTGCTCCAGCAGTACAACGACTTCTACCGGCACACCTGGGGGCGACGCATCTCGCCGGCCCACGACGGCTTCGCCGTGGCCCTCGCGCTCGAGCCGGGGTGGATCCGCGCGGTGGAGCGCGGACCGGTCAACGTGCTGTCCGACGGGTACGGTGCGCGGGCCCGGCTCATGCGGCTGCCCGACGGCTCGCTTCCGGCGTTCGAGATCGAGCCCGTGCCCGACACCGATGTGGTGGTCGAGGGCGATAAGGCGGCCTTCGTGGCCGATCTGATGCGCATCCTCCGTCGCGGGCGCTCTCGCTGACGACATCGCCGTGTTTCGGGCCTGTTACACAGATGACACTCGTGTAAATATGTGTCGCAAGCGAGCATAAAAATAACTATTTGGCGAGCAAAGCCCTAATCAAGATGTAGATTCTGTTGAGCAAATAAATACGAACTTAATTTAGTTGTCGAGAGGAGCTCGTCATGATGGCAGCGGGAACCAGGGATCGGTTCGTCGTCGGCGCGCTCGTGGTCGGCCTGATCGTGGCGTGGGAGGTGGCCAGTCGCGCGGGAGTGATCGATCCCTATGTGATGGCCGAACCCTCGCAGATCGTGGCCGGGCTCTGGGAGGACAGAGACCTCTACCTGTCCAACTCGCTCGCCACCCTCCGCGTCGCGGCGATCGGTTATGTCGTCGGGCAGGCCATCGCGCTCGCGCTCGCCTTCGTGCTGTCGATGTCGTCGGCGCTCGAACTGGTCGTCACGAAGCTCGCGCTCGTCGTCTACTGCCTGCCGACACTCGCCATCGCCCCGATCCTCGGAACCATCGTGGGCCTCGACGGCACGAGGGTGGCCGTGGTCGCCATCGTGGTGTTCTTTCCGACCCTGCTCTCCACCACCTCAGGACTCCGCGCGGTGACGGCCGACCAGCGCTCCCTCGTCAGGTCGCTCGGCGGGGGCAGGGTCATGGTGCTTCGCAAGATCGCGTTCCGCAGCGCTCTCCCGCAGATTTTCGCGGGGCTCAAGCTCGGCGTGCCGGGGGCCGTGCTCGGGGCGATCGCGAGCGAGTGGCTCGGGGCGAGCTCAGGTCTCGGCATCTTCATGGTCAACTCGCTCGCCTATCTGCAGCCCCTCCGCGTCTGGGGCACCTGCGTGGTGCTGGTCGCCGGAACCCTCGTGCTGTATTGGCTGGTGGGCCTGGCCGACCGGAAGGTGAACGGGTGGAGCGAACCGATGGCGGGGTCCACCGCATGATGAGGGCCGGTTTCGCCGGTGCCGCCGTCAGGCGCATCGCCAGCACGCTCGGATTCATGCTCCTGGCGCTCGTGGTCATCACGGTCATCTGGGACCTGTCCGTGCGGGGACTGGGACTCGACTCCTTCGGCACGCCGACGCCGTGGCGGGTGTGGGAATGGTGGGCTCTCGAGCCGGATTCGGCAGAGCACCGCCGCGTGGTCTTCGATGCCCTCGGCGTCACGGTGCGGCACGCGCTGAGCGGCTACGTCGTCGGGTCGATCGTGGGAATCGGCCTCGCCGTGGTGTTCACCAGTGCGCCCCGGATCGAACGCGCGAGCCTGCCGACAGTGCTCTTCATCCAGACGGTGCCCATCCTCGCGATCCTGCCGCTGTTCATCCTGATCTTCGGTCGAGGTGACCTGGTGACCACGGCCATCGTCGCCCTCACCGTGTTCTTCCCGACCCTGGTGTGGGTGTCGCAAGGGTTGCGCTCACCGCATCCGACGACGGTCGACCTGTTCCGGAGTCTGGATGCGACACGCACGACCGTCATGATCCGGCTGCGCTTCCCGAGCGCGGTGGCCGGTCTCTTCGTCGCCGCCCGGCTGGCCGTCCCCGGTGCGCTCTTCGGCGCCTTCGTGGCGGAGTGGCTCGCCACGGGCGACGGGCTCGGTTACCTCGTGGTCACGTCGATGCAGGCCGTGGGGGGTTTCTCCCCCCTGTGGGCGGCCGTGTCGGCGACCACCCTGCTCACCATGATCGCCTACGTCGCCGTCGAGATCGTCGAGGCGATCGCCCTGGCTCGCTACGACCCCGACCAGCTCGCCGCTCACTGACCCTTCCGCCGCCCTGTTCCCCCTCACTCACCCAGGAGAATCATGCGATCGTCCCTCGTCCTCCCCAACCCTGTTCTGTCCCGCCGTTCCCTGCTCGTCGGTGCCGGCGCCTTCGGCATCAGCGGGTTCCTCGCCGCGTGCAGTGCGCCGGGGGCCTCCGGTTCGATGGCCGGCGTGACTGGTGATCCGCTTCCCTACCAGCTCTCCTGGACTATGGACTACGAATTCGCCGGCAGCTACATCGCCGACGCGAAGGGGTACTGGACGGCGCAGGACCTCGGTGTCTCCCTCCTCCCCGGCGGCCCGAACACGAACCCCGAGCAGCTCGTCGCCTCGGGTCAGGCGCTGGTGTCGTCGAGCAAGGTGGTGTCGGCCGCGAACATGCTGGTCTCCGACGGCATCGATCTGCAGATCGTGGGATGCCTGTGGCAGAAGTACGGGTTGACCGTCATCTCGCGTTCGGACAAGCCGGTGCACTCCCCGAAGGATCTCGAAGGGATGACGGTCGGCGTCTTCGCCTCGAATGACAGCGACTGGGCGGCGTTCCTGCAGATCAACGGGGTCGACCGGTCGAAGATCACCGAGGTCCCCGGCAGCTTCGACATCACCCCGCTCGCCGCAGGGCAGGTCGACGCGGTGCAAGGGTACGGCTCGACCCGGGTGTTCCAGCTCGCCACCGACGTGACCCTCGAGACCCTTCAACTCGCGGACTTCGGGTACAACCCCATCTCGGCCGCCTATGCGGTGACCAAGTCCACCCTCGACGACGAGGTGAAACGAGCACAACTGGTGTCGTTCCTCCGGGGCGAGATCCAGGGGTGGCAGGACATCGCGTTCGGCGAGCAGTTCGACGAAGCCATCGATCTCACCGTGAACCGGTACGGAAAGGATCTCGGCCTCAACCCGGAGGAGCAGATGGCGGCGCTCGTGGGCCAGATGGACTTCGTGGTGACAGAGGAGAGCACGGCCAACGGTCTCTGCACGATGTCGGACGACCTCATCGCCGGCACGCAGGACGTGCTCGACACCCTCGGGATCGACGCCGATGTCGACTCGATCGTCACCCGCGAGATCCTCGACGAGATCTACGCGGGGAAGACCCGGGTATGACCGCCACGGGGATCGATCTCCAGAAGCTCCGCAAGACGTTCACCGTGGGGCGCTCGACGATCACGGCGCTGGACGACGTCGACCTCACGGTGCCTCGCGGCTCGCTGATCTCGCTGGTCGGGCCGTCGGGATGCGGGAAGTCGACCATCCTGCGCATCCTCGGTGGCCTCGAGAGGGCCAGCTCCGGAGTCGCACTGGTCCACGGTGAGGATCCCGACGCGGCCCGCCGCAACCGCCACATCTCGATCGCCTTCCAAGACCCGTCCCTGCTGCCGTGGAGATCGGTGCGGGGGAACATCGAGCTGGCGCTGGAGATCGTCGGCCGTCCGATCCGGAAGACCGAGGTCGACGACGTCATCGCGCTCGTCGGGCTCACGGACTTCGAGAAGGCCAGGCCCGCCCAGCTCTCCGGCGGCATGAAACAGCGGGTCGCCATCGCCAGGTCGTTGATCACCGAGCCGAACGTGCTGCTGATGGACGAACCGTTCGGCGCGCTCGACGACCTCACCAGGCGACGACTGAACCTGGAACTGATGCGCATCTGGAGCGAGCGCGACATCACGACCCTGCTCGTGACCCACTCGATCGACGAGGCGGTGCTGCTGTCCGACGTCGTGGCCGTCATGACGGCCCGGCCCGGCAGGGTGCACTCCGTGATTCCGATCGAGCTCGAACGGCCCCGTACCGTGGCCGTGATGCGCGACCCCGTCTTCCGCTCCTACGAAGACCGGATCAGCGCGATCCTCTTCGGCGACGACTGACACCTGTGAATGAACAACGATTGGCTGGAACCATGACGAGCACCACCCCCACCCTGCTGCTGAACAACGGCGTCGAGATCCCCCAGGAGGGATTCGGTGTCTTCCGGGTGGATCCCCACGAGACGGCACGGGTCGTCCGCGACGCGATCGAGGTCGGATACCGGCACATCGACACCGCGTCGATCTACGGCAACGAGCAGGGCGTCGGTCAGGCGATCGCCGAGGTGATCACCTCGGGTGTGGCCGCGCGCGACGAGCTGTTCATCACCACCAAGCTCTGGAACAGCGATCAGGCCGATGTCGAGGCGGCCTTCGCGGCCAGCCTGGAACGACTCGGGCTGGACTACGTCGACCTCTACCTCATCCACTGGCCGGCGCCCGCGCTCGGCAACTTCGAGGTCGCATGGAAGGGGCTCGAGGCGATCGCGGCGTCGGGCCGTGCCAGGGCGATCGGGGTGTCGAACTTCCTGGTGCCCCACCTGGAGGCGCTGATGGGCGAGACGAGCATCGTGCCCGCGGTCAATCAGATCGAGTTGCATGTCGACTTCCAGCAGGCGGAGCTACGGGCGTTCCACGCCCGGCACGGGATCGCCACCGAAGCCTGGGGGCCCCTGGGGCAAGGTGCGATCAACGCCTCTCCCGAGCTCGCCGCCATCGCCCGAGCCCACGGTGCGACGGTGCCCCAGGCCATCCTCAAGTGGCATCTCCAGGTGGGGAACATCGTCATTCCCAAGTCGAACAATCGCGAGCGGATGCGCGAGAACCTCGACCTCGGCGGGTTCGAGCTCGGCCGCAGCGAGCTCGAGACGATCGCCGCGCTCGACCGCGCAGAGGCGGGGCGGATCGGTGCGCACCCCCACGAGGTCAACTGATCCCGTGCACCTATATTGAAGGCGTGACAGATTCGAGAGCGCCTGGAGCGACGGAGTCCGGCCGCGATGACGAGCTCGACGAGTTCGACCTCGCGATCGTAGCGGTGCTCCGCGACGACCCCCGCGCGGCGGTGAGCACCATCGCGACCCGGGTCGGGGCCACCCGGGTCGCAGTCCAGCAACGGATCGCGTTGCTCGTCGGGAGCGGGAGACTCCGGGTCTTCGGCCTGGTCGACCCCGCCTCCCTCGGGCGCCCCGTGCTGGTGAAGGCCACCGTGGTGGTCGAGCACTCGCTCCACTCGATCGTCACGGCGCTCGCCGGATTCGGCAACGTGCACTGGATCGTGACCCTGCGTTCGGTCGGGCAGTTCGTCATCACGCTGAGTGCGGCGAATCCGACCGAGGCTGCCCTTTTCGTGGAGCAGAACATCCAGCAGCGGCCGGGGGTCGTGCGCGCCGACGTCGAGATGATCACGGCGGTCTTCCTCCCCGAGACGATGGGCCGGCGGTCGGAACCCTGGCTGGGGGTGAACTCGCCCACCACGTTCAGCGAGACGGACCGCGCGATCATCGACGCGTTCCGCGACGACGGGCGGGTGTCGTTCACCCGTCTCGCCGCGATCACCGGACTCACGACCCCCGCCGCACGACAGCGCGCGCTGCGCCTGCTCGAGTCGAAGACCATACGGCTGCAGGTGCACGTGCTGCCCTCTGCACTCGGTCTGGTGTCTCGGGCCGAGGCCTACCTGCGGGTGACGGGCGAGACGACGCGTCTGGCCGAGGCGATCGCGGCGCTGCCCGGCGTGTACTACGTGAGCCGTGTGCTCGGGCGATCCGAGATCCACGCGGAGTTCTGCGCGCGTTCCGACGCAGAGCTCCTCGACTCCGTGCGGCAGCTCCACGCCTTCCCCGCGATCAGCTCCTGGGAGCTCCACTCCTTCGACACCGTCGTGCACGAGAGCCCAGCGTGGGCATAACGCTCGACAAAAAAGTTGGAGCAGGCATCTTCCAGTTAATTTTTGGGCGATATCTACCCGCTAGAGTCGATAAAGATGAAAGCACATCGTGTGCGAGTAACGTTGATTGCTCTAGGAGATTCCATGGATGAAACGCGTGCTGCCGAACTCGAGCAGCGTCTCGCGATGCTCGAAGACGAGTCAGCCCTCACTCGGCTCCTCGATGAGTACGTCGGTCACTGGGACCACAAGCGGTGGGGTGGCATGGCGGCGTTGCTGACGGAGGACGCGGAGTTGCGTTCGGCCTGGAGCACGATTCGGGGGAGGGAGTCGATCCTGAGTGAGGTCGGCGAGACCCTCGATGCTGTTCCCGTGCTCTATCACCTGCTCACCAACCTCACGGTGAGGGTCGACGGGGATGAGGCGGAGGGCACGTCGAGCCTCCTCGAAGTGCACCTGGGTCGTGCAGGCGACCCGCGCTCGGTCGACTCGATGTTCGGGGGCCGCTATCTGTGGCGATTCGTTCGATCGGAAGGCCTCTGGCGGATCGCCGTCATCGACTACGAGCTCGTGTGGTCGAGTGGCCCCAACACCCTCGGCGTGTTCAGCCCCACCGCGAGCTGACCCGCACGGGTGGTGGGGCGCCCGCGACGACGCCCCACCGCTGGGATCGCGGTGACCCCGCTCTCAGAACCCTATCGACGTGTCGATGAAGCGGTTCGTCGCGATCTGCTCCGGCGTGAGGCCCTCGAGCGGCTGAAGATCCAGCCCCTCGAACACCGGCACGGTCTTGTCGATGAAGTCCTGGAGTCGCGACTCGTCGAAGTCTCCGACAGTCGAGTCGTCACCGTTGCCCACGAGATCCATCCCGGTCATCGTCTCGACCGCGTACCGTGCATTCCCCTCGGAGTAGACCCACCCGGTGTCGTACTCCTCGACGAGGTCGACGACGAGCTGGTCAACGGCCGTGGGGTCGGCGAAGTAGTCCAGCTCCGCCTGCTGCAGGATCGGGACGAGTTTGTCGAGGCAGGCCGACTGGGTGTCCACCTCGCTGGCTCGGACGGCGAGGGCGTTGGTGTAGGGCCTCCACCCGGCGTCGTAGAGGAGTTCGAACGCCACCGGCTTCGCCCATGCGGAGACCTCGTGCTCGTAGAGATATGGTTCAGAGCTCACGTACCCCTGCTGCGCGATCTCCCCGTCGGCGGCGACGAACACTGCAGGGGTGCCGTCGTAGCCGGGGTCGGCCTGGTTCTCGGGGATCAGGCCTGTGGCGATGAAGTACTCGAAGGCGGCCGTGCCCGGGAAGTACCGCACGGTCGCGCCCGCTGCCGTCACGTCGGCGATCGTGGTCGCGTCAGGGTAGCGCTCGGGATCCCACATCACGAACTCGGGGCCGATCTCGAAGGGGGCGAAGACGGCCGTGGTGGCCGTGTCGTCGGACAGCATCACGGATTCGTCGGACGTGACGACACCGAGCAGGATCGACGGATCCTGGTACATCTGCGACGACACGAGCTGGAATCCGATCGCCGGCCCACCCGCACGGATCTCGACATCGACCCCTGTCGGCTCACCGCCACTCGTGAGGGGGCCGCTCACCGACTTGGCGGCGGCGTTCACGACGGGATCGGGGCCCAGGAGCTGATAGAGCATCCCGTGCTCCGACTCCGGGTTCCAGTTCGTCTGGATCACCACGGTCTCGGGGCAGACCGACGCCAGCGGACCTCCGGCGCCGATCGACGAACCGGTGGTCTCGGAGGCGGGTGCACTCGAAGCGCAGGCGGTGAGCAGCAGGGCCGGCGCGAGGGCGGCGGCCGGGTGGATGCGGAACGACATGACAGGTCCTTTCAAGGTGTGTGATGCCCAAATGTTTACCAGGTAAACGAACGCGGAGATGTAAACGTCGCGTGACGGGCGTGTTTCCTGAGGGGTTCGGTAGCCTTCGTGCATGGCACGCAAGGAGAATCCGACATCGGTGGCCGCGGGCGCGAAGCGCAACTCCGTTCCGCTTGATGACCGGGCGGTCGCGATGGGCGCCCGCATGCGGATGCTCAGGGTGAAGCGATCGATGACGCTCTCCGAACTCGCTGCCAAGGCCGGGCTGTCGCATCCCTTCCTCAGCCTCGTGGAGAGGGGGATGGCGAGGCCGAGCATGACGTCGTTCTCGAGCATCCTCACGGCGCTCGAGTCCGACCCCATAGAATTCCTCCTCGATCTCACCGATTCGGCGCCGGTCGACGTACCTCCCGGAGGTCTGCACATCGTGCGCGGGCAAGGTGCGCAGCTCGACCACTACGGCGATGCGAGTGCCCGTCGGCTTGCCGCATCGCCCCGGTTGCCTTTGCTCGTCGAGTACAGTGGCGCGAACGTCGACGAAGGGTCGCACCTCGTGCACCACGGTGACGAGTTCCTCTACGCGATCGAGGGTGCCCTGATGCTGCACCTCGGCGGCGGCGAGCATCTTCTGCAGGCCGGGGACTCCGTGGTCTACGACGCGCAAACCCCGCATTCCTGGCGCAGTGCTGACGGCGCGCCGTTCCGGGTGCTCACCACACACAGCTGACCTTGCCTACGATCCTGTGACTCGCTATGTTTACCAAGTAAACATTCTGAGAAAGGGATGCAGTGAAGGAAATCAGCGTCGGCCTGTTCGAGGGCTTCCTCCTCAGCAACGGCACCCCCGCCTGGTGGCACGAGGACAGCAAGCTCGACAGTTGGCTTGAGCTGGATCACTGGGTATCGCTCGCCAAGCTCGCCGACGAGGCGGGTTTCGACTTCCTCTTCCTCGCCGACACCCTCGGCCACGCCGAGCGCGACGGCGACATGCCCCGCGAGGTCGCAGAGCACTCGATCCAGTTCCCCATCCTCGACCCCATCACCCTGGTCACGGCGATGGCCGCGGCCACGCGCGACCTCGGCTTCGTGGTCACCGCCTCGACGACGGCCGAGCTGCCCTACACACTCGCCCGTCGCTTCGCCACCCTCGACCACCTCACCAAGGGGCGCATCGCGTGGAACATCGTCACCGGCGCCCAGCACGGGGTGGTCTCCAAGCTCTACGGCGCCTCGCCGATCCGGCACGACCAGCGGTACGAGATGGCCGACGAGTTCGTGGAGCTCTGCGCGCGCCACTGGGAGACGGTCTGGGACGACGATGCCGTCGTGGCCGACCGCGCCCGGAAGGTCTATGCCGAGCGCGACCGGCTCCACCCCGTCGACTTCGCCGGGGAGCACTTCTCCAGTGCCGGCTACCTCTCTGTGCCGCCGTCGCCGCAGCGCACGCCGTACTTGTTCCAGGCGGGTGCCTCGGCGCGAGGGCGCAAGACCGCCGGCCGCGTGGCGGAAGGGGTCTTCATCCAGGCCACCACTCCCGAAGCCACCCGCGAGGTGGTCGCGAGCATCCGCGAGCAGGCCCGCCGTGAAGGACGTGACCCGAACAGCGTGAAGATCGTGAGCGGCTGCACGGTGATCACGGCGCCATCGCGCGCCGAGGCTGTGGCGAGGCACGAACGCCTCCTCGACGAGTACCTGAGCATCGACGCCGGCCTGCATTTCCTGGCGCTCACCGGTGTCGACCTCCTCTCGTTGGATCCGGCCCGACCGATCGGCGACTACACGAGCGAGCTCGGCCAGACCATGATCGACCGCTACCGGGTCGGCGACACCACGATGGCCGTCGGCGAGATCATCGAGCAGTACCGCCGAAAGGGTGTTCGCGGGTTCGAGCTCATCGGAACCCCCGAACAGGTCGTTGACGACCTGGCGGAATGGGTCGAGGCGACCGACATCGACGGCATCATGCTCGAACCGACCTACGGCGGGTCCGACATCTACCGCGAGTTCGCCGAGCGGGTGATGCCGCTCCTGGTCGAGCGCGGGCTCAAGGCTCCTCGCGCCGAGTCGCTCACTCTCCGCGAGAGGCTCGGAGGTGCTGCCTCCCGGCTCCCCGACGATCACCCGCTGTCCCGGCTCCGACTGAGCTCGTAGCATACTTCCTCTACTGGTTCCCATTGGGAACCAGATGCCCTTGTGGGTAACCAGAGGCGCGGGATGAGGATGTGGGCATGACCACGGAATCGCACCAGGAACGGCCCCTCCCCACACTCATGCGGGCGATCGGATACTCGAAGAACACAGCGATCGACGACGCGGAAGCGCTGGTCGAGCGAGAGGTTCCTCTGCCGAAGATCGGCCCCCACGACCTCCTGGTGGAAGTGCATGCCGTGAGCGTGAACCCCGTGGACGTGAAGCAGCGTGCGCACGCGGGCTCGGGAGGATTCCGGGTGCTCGGCTACGACGCGGCCGGTGTGGTGGTGGCGGCCGGTTCGTCGGTCACGCTCTTCGAGCCCGGTGACCATGTGTACTACGCGGGTGCCCTGAACAGACCTGGCTCCAACGCTCATTATCAAGCGGTCGACGAGCGGATCGTGGGCCGGAAGCCGGCCTCGCTCGACTGGGCCGACGCGGCCGCGCTGCCACTCACCACCCTCACGGCCTACGAGGCGCTGTTCGACAAGCTGCATCTCACGGAGACCAGCGAGGGAACGCTGCTCATCGTGGGCGCGGCGGGCGGCGTGGGCTCGATCATGATCCAGCTGGTGAAGGTGCTCGCTCCGCGCGTGCGCGTCATCGGAACGGCGTCGCGCCCGGAGTCGCAGCAGTGGGTGCGATCGCTCGGTGCGGACGCGGTCGTCGACCACGGGGGAGACCTGGCTGCCCACGTGCTCGAGGCCGCGCCCGACGGGGTCGACTGGATCTTCACCTCGGCTTCGGCGAAACCGGGTGCCGTGGCGAGCTACGTGCGCATCGCGAAGCCCTTCGGGCAGATCGTCGCGATCGACGCCCGCCCACCTCGACGTGGTAGCGCTGAAAGGCAAAGCGCTCTCCTGGCACTGGGAGTTCATGTTCGCCCGCTCGATGCATCACAGCGCCGATCTGATCGAACAGCACCGCACCCTGAGCCTCGTCGCCGAACTCGTCGACGAGGGGCGCATCCGCACCACGGCGACCGAGCGACTGTCTCCGCTGGATGCCGAGCAGCTGATCGCGGCGCACCGCATCGTCGAGTCGGGGCGGGCCATCGGAAAGGTCGTGATCGCCCGCGACTGACCCGCTCGAGCGCTTCCCATCCGACCCTGACCACACACACGTCCCTCTGAGGAGAGAAATCATGACCACCCCCTTCGATCGCCTGCCCGCCGTGCCGGCACTCACGGTCACCAGCACCGATGTCGCCGACGGCGGCGACTTCGCCACCCCCCAGTACTCTGCGATCTTCGGAGTGCCCGGAGGGGAGGACCGTTCGCCCCAGGTCGCCTGGACCGGCGTTCCCGACGGGGCGAAGAGCTTCGTCGTGTCGCTCTACGACCCCGAAGCGCCCACCCCGTCGGGCTTCTGGCACTGGATGGTCGTCGATCTGCCGGCTGAGACGGCGAAGCTCGAGACCGGAATCGCGGACCTGCCCGCCGGGGCGTGGGTCGTCAAGAACGACGCCCGGGTGGCCGCGTTCATCGGATCGGCCCCGCCGGCTGGTGCCGTCGACCACTACGCGCTCTCGGTGCAGGCCCTCGATGTGGCCGGGGTCGGCGAGCTCGGAATCGACTCGGAGTCGACCCCCGCGTTCGTGTCGTTCGCCATCCTGCCCCACGTGATCGCCCGCGGAGTCATCACCGCGGTCGGACGGGGCTGAACCGAGCTCAGTGCGCCGTGACCGACTCGTTCACCCAATTGCGCAGGTGGGCGAGCGGCGCGGCCGCGCTGTGCCCCAGCGGTGTGAGCGAGTACTCGACCCGGGCAGGGACCTCCGCGAACACCTTCCGGTCGATGAGATCGGCGTCCTCCAGCCGCTTGAGTGTGGCGGAGAGCACCTTCGGGCTCACACCCTGGAGTTCGCGCCTGATCTCGCCGAAGCGTCGCGGACCGTCTTCGAGCGTGCCGATCGCCAGCGCCGACCACTTGTTGGCGAGCAGGTCGAGCATCTCGCGGCAGGGGCAGGCTGCTGCGTACACGTCGTTTCGATCGCAGGCGTCGGAGGCCACTGTGCTCACGCCGAATCCCTTCCTTGGTTTCTTCTGGGTATCTAGTATGCAATCAATAGCGATTCTCGGCAACTATCTGACACCTGTCAGAGAAGCGTAGGCTGAGGTGTGTCATCCCGAGAAAGGCACACCATGACCACCACCGCCCACGCCGCCGTGCTCCGCGGCCTCGACTCCCCGTTCTCCTTCGAAGACGTCGTGCTCGACGACATCCGGCCGAACGAGCTGCTCGTGAAGATCGTCGCCACCGGCCTCTGTCATACCGACCTCGCGGTCGTGCACGGTCACATCCCGGCCGCCTTCCCGACGGTGTTGGGGCACGAGGGTGCGGGCGTCGTGGAGCAGGTCGGCTCGGCCGTCACCGACTTCGCCATCGGAGACCACGTGGCGGTGTCGTTCGCCTCGTGCGGCCACTGCGCCAACTGCCTCGTCGGCCGCGAGGCGTACTGCCTCAAGTTCATGCTGCTCAACGTCGCCGGCGTGCGCGAAGACGGCTCCGGCACCATGACCGCACCCGACGGCGGCGAGATGCACGGAGCCTTCTTCGGTCAGTCCTCGTTCGCCACCCACGCCATCGTGGCCGAGCGCAACGCCGTGAAGGTGCCTGCGCACATCCCGCTCGACATCGTGGGGCCGCTCGGCTGCGGCATCCAGACCGGCGCGGGAACCGTGCTGAACACGCTCGACGTGCCCGCCGGATCGAGCGTGGTCGTGAGCGGCACCGGCGCCGTGGGCCTCTCGGCGATCATGGCCGCCAAGGTCGCCGGCGCCACCACGATCATCGCGGTCGACGTGCTGCCCGAGCGCCTCGAGTTCGCCACCAAGCTCGGCGCCACCCACGTCGTGAACGGCCGCACCGACGACGTCGTCGCGCGCATCCTCGAGATCACCGACGGGCTCGGAGCCGCCTACGGCGTCGACACCACCGCAGTGCCGCAGGTGATCCAGAACGTCGTGGCGGCCACCCGCTTCGGGGCCACCATCGCGCTGCTCGGCGTGGGGAAGCCGGATGCGGTGCTGCCGCTCGGGCTGGTGTCGGGCGCCGGCAAGACGCTGGTGGGGGCGATCGAGGGCGACTCGGTGCCGCAGATCTTCATCCCTGAGATGCTGGCGCTGTTCGAGGCGGGGCTGTTCCCCTTCGACGAGCTGGTGACGCGGTACCCGTTCGAGCAGATCGAGCAGGCGATCGCCGACACGCAGTCGGGCGTGGCCGTGAAGGCCGTGCTCACGATGCCGTAGCGCTCACTCCGCGAGGAGCGCGTCGATCTGGCCGGCGGCCAGGCGCATCCCCTCCTCCATGCCCATCTCGAGCACCCGGTGCAGCTCGTCGGCCGTGTCGTAGTGTGAGACGACGAGCATGCGGGTGGCCACGACGTCGCCGCCGATCGGCTCCAGGGTGACGGTGCCGTGCGTGACGGGCATGTCGGGGAGGGGATGCCCGTCGGCGTCGGCGAAGCGGTCGTCGAACGAGAACGAGGTGGGGGCGTCGACGGCGGTGACGTTCCACATCCCGCCCGCCTCGGTGCCGTCGGGGCCCGTCATCACGTAGTGGGCGGTGCCCCCCGGGTGGAGCTCGAGCTCGCGGAAGGTGGCCGGCCAGGTGGGCGGGCCCCACCAGCGCTCGAGCTGCCGCGGGTCGGCCCACAGCTGCCAGACGCGGTCGACCGGGGCGGCGAACTCGCCCTCGATGGTGAGACTGTGCTGGTCGTCGTCGACCGTGCTCTGCGTGACGGGCATGCTCGCACCCTACTCGCGGTGGCGCCCTCGCGCTGGGTGAAACTGTCGGTAGTGTGGGGCCATGGCCAGACGCCCTGCCGGAGTGACCCTCGTCGCCGTGATCGTGTGGATCCAGGGCCTGTTCACCCTGCTTGGCGGCATCTTCTCGCTCGTGGCCGCGCCCGCGGGCGGCGAGCTCGCCGGTCCGCTCGCGGCCTCGGCGATCATCTCGATCATCCTGGGCGTCATCACCATCGCGGTCGGCGTGGGATTGCTGCGGGGGAGCGGTGTGGCCCGGGTGCTCACCACCATCGTGCTGCTGCTCTCCATCGCCAACGCGATCTACGTGCTGCTCGCGCAGCCCGCCACCATCCTCGGCCCCGTGGTGTCGGCCCTCCTCGCCGTGGTGGGACTGATCATGCTCTACACCTCCCGGGCCAACGCGTACTTCCGCTCCTGATCCGCGCGCGGCCGACGCGACCCGGCGGGCGGGGCGTACAATTCTGAGTGCACTCAGAATTGAAGGAGACCCCATGACCGCGCAGCACGTCGACGTCGTCGTTCTCGGAGCCGGGCCCGGCGGGTACGTGGCCGCCATCCGCGCCGCGCAGCTCGGCAAGAGCGTCGCCGTCATCGAGAAGCAGTACTGGGGCGGGGTGTGCCTCAACGTGGGCTGCATCCCCTCGAAGGCGCTGCTGCGCAACGCCGAGCTCGCCCACACCGTCACGCAGCAGACCGAACTGTTCGGCATCTCGGGAGAGGTGAGCTTCGACTACGGAGCCGCGTTCGACCGCTCCCGGGTGGTGGCCGACGGCCGGGTCAAGGGCGTGCACTACCTCATGAAGAAGAACGGCATCACCGAGCTCGACGGGCTCGGCACCTTCGTCGACGCCCGCACCATCGAGGTCGCGCTCACGGGCGGTGGCACCACCACCGTCACGTTCGACGACGCGATCATCGCGACAGGCTCGGTGGTGCGCCTGCTGCCCGGCGTCGCGCTCAGCGAGAACGTGGTCACCTACGAGTCGCAGATCCTCTCGCGCGAGCTGCCCGGGTCGATCGTGATCGTGGGGGCCGGTGCCATCGGCATGGAGTTCGCCTACGTGCTCGTCAACTACGGCGTGCAGGTGACGATCATCGAGTACGTCGACCGCGCCCTCCCCAACGAGGATGCGGAGGTGTCGAAGGAGATCGCGCGTCAGTACAAGAAGCTCGGCATCACGCTGCTCACCTCCACGAAGGTCGAGTCGGTCACCGACGAGGGCTCGTCGGTCGTGGTCGAGTACACGCCGGCGGGCGGAGAGCGCACGAGCATCCGCGCCGACCGCGTGCTCATGTCGGTGGGATTCGCCCCGCGCACCGAGGGCTACGGCCTCGAGCGCACCGGCGTCGCCCTTACCGAAAGGGGCGCGATCGCCATCGACGACCACATGCGCACCTCGGTGCCACACCTCTACGCCATCGGAGACGTCACGGCCAAGCTGCAGCTGGCGCACGTGGCCGAGGCGCAGGGCGTCGTGGCCGCCGAGACCATCGCCGGCGCCGAGACCATGACGCTCGGCGACTACCGCATGATGCCGCGCGCCACCTTCAGCCAGCCGCAGGTGGCCTCCTTCGGGCTCACCGAGCAGCAGGCGCGCGACGAGGGGCACGAGGTGAAGGTGGCGAAGTTCCCCTTCACCGCCAACGGCAAGGCGCAGGGGCTGGGCGAGGCGGGCGGCTTCGTGAAGCTCGTCGCGGATGCGCAGTACGGCGAGCTGCTCGGCGGTCACCTCATCGGGGCCGACGTCGCCGAGCTGCTGCCCGAACTCACCCTCGCCCAGAAGTGGGACCTCACCGCCGCCGAGCTCGCCCGCAACGTGCATACACATCCCACGCTCGGCGAGGCGCTGCAGGAGGCGTTCCACGGGCTGACCGGGCACATGATCAACCTGTGACGGCCGTCGGGCGCCGCGCGCTGAACAAGCAGCAGAAGCTCGACCGCATCGTCGAGGCCGCGGGCGAACTGTTCGACGCGCACGGGATGCACGGGGTCACCACCCAGGCCGTCGCCGAGCGGGCCGGCGTGGGGGCCGGCACCGTGTTCCTCTACGCCAAGACCAAGGGCGAGCTGCTGCTGCTCGTGCAGAACGCGCGCTACGCGGAGGCGCTCGGGCGGGGACGGAAGACGGCGTCGCGCGCATCCGGCGATCTCGACCGGGTGATGGCGCTCGTCACGCCCGTCGTCGAGTGCAACCGGATGCACGTGGAGAACGGGCGGCACTACCTGCGCGAGATGGTGTTCGGCGCGCCGGGGGAGCCGCAGCGCGAGGCGGCGCTCGCGATCGTGGCCGAGACCGAGGAGGCCGTGGCCGGGGTGCTCGCCGGTGCCGTGACGGGCGCCGGCGCCGCGCCGGCCCGTGATGCGGCGCGGGCGGCGGCGCTCGCGCGGGTGGTCTCGGCAGTGCTGTATCTCGCGATGGCGAGTGCCCCCGCCGCCGCGCCCGCCGCCGACGTGCTCGCGGCCGTGCGCGACCAGCTGCGGGCGGCCGGCCTGCGCTGACGGCGCCGCGGGGGTACCGGCAGTGCCTGTCACCCGCGGCGGGTGGCGGCGTAGCGTGCGAAGAGCACCACGATCGGAAGGAACCTCCATGGACTACCGTCCCCTCGGCCGCACCGGAGTCTCGGTGAGCCCGCTCTGCCTCGGCACGATGATGTTCGGGCCGTGGGGCAATCCCGACGAGTCCGACTCGATCCGGGTCATCCACGCCGCACTCGACGCGGGGGTGAACTTCGTCGACACGGCCGACGTGTACTCGGCGGGCGAGTCGGAACGCATCGTCGGCAAGGCGCTCGCGGGGCGCCGCGACGACGTGGTGCTCGCCACCAAGTTCTTCATGCCGATGGGTGGCGTCGGGGCCGAGGGCGTGAACCGCCGCGGCGGCTCCCGCAAGTGGATCATGCAGGAGGTGGAGGCCTCCCTCACCCGCCTCGGTACCGACTACATCGACCTCTACCAAGTGCACCGGCCCACGCCTGACACCGACATCGAGGAGACGCTCGGTGCCCTCACCGACCTGGTGCACCAGGGCAAGGTGCGCTACATCGGGTCGTCGTCGTTCACCGGCAGCCAGATCGTCGAGGCGCAATGGGTGGCGAGCGACCGCCGGCTGCAGCGCTTCGTGACCGAGCAGCCGCCGTACTCCGTGCTCGTGCGGGGCATCGAGGCCGACGTGCTGCCCACCGCGCGCCGGCACGGCATGGGGGTGCTGAGCTACAGCCCGCTCGCCGGCGGATGGCTCTCGGGACGGTGGAGCAAGGATGCGGCCCCCACCTCGTCGGCGCGGCCCGCGGCCCGCTTCGACATGACGAGCCCGGCGAACCAGCGCAAGCTCGAGGTGGTGACGCAGCTCTCGGCGCTCGCCGAGGAGGCGGGGCTGACGATGATCGAGCTGGCGCTGGCGTTCGTCATCCGGCACCCGGGCATCACCTCGGCCATCATCGGGCCGCGCACGATGGAGCAGCTCGTCTCGCAGCTGCCGGCCGCCGACGTGGTGCTCTCCGAGGAGGTGCTCGACCGCATCGACGAGCTCGTGCCGCCGGGTGTCACCCTCAACCCCGACGACACCAGCTACAGCGCCTTCGAGCTCACGCCGGGCGAGCGCCGCCGCTGAGGGAGCCGCGGGTCTGGCCCGCGCATCCGCTCGCCCCGCGCATCCGGAGCCGCGGGGTCAGCCGGGAGTGCGGAAGACGAGGCGCTGGATGGCGTCGCCGAGCCAGCGGGTGTAGTGGTCGACGCTCCAGCCGCGCTCCTGGGTGAAGAAGCGGAAGGTGTCGGGCGAGACGAGGTGGGTGAGTACCTCGGTGCGCTCGTCGGGGTCGACGTCGCCGTGCAGGAGGCCGTGGGCGGCGCTCCAGGCGATGGCCGCGCCGATGTCGGCGTGCCGGCGGGTGTTGAGGTCGGCCACGAGCGCGGCCACGGTCTCGTCGGTCTCGGCGGCCACGTAGAGCGCGCGGTCGATGCCTGCGGTGCGGGCATTGGCCTCGGCGAGGAACGCGAGGTAGGCCGGCAGCGCCTCGGCGGGCGGTAGCTGCATGATCGCCGCCACCGCGGGGCGCTCGTGCAGCGGGTGCGTACCCTCGTCGCCGGCCAGCGCGAGCTCGAACGCGGCCATGAGCAGGGCGCTCTTCGGGCCGGCGAGGTGCACGCTCTGCACCGAGACGCCGGCCTCCTTCGCGATGGCCGCCATGGTGGTGCCCTGGTAGCCGTCGCGGGAGAACAGCGTGGCCGCGGCCTCCACGATCCGGCGGCGGGTGTACGCCGAGGTCTCCTCCCGGATGGGCGAGGAGTAGCTGCGCGGTGCCATGGTGCCGATCCTAGGCGGTGGTCCTCCGCGACCGCCCGGCGGCGCGCAGGGCGAACAGGCCCGTCACGACGATGGCGAGGTGCAGGGCGATGAACGCCAGCATGCCGGGCAGCGGGTAGCCGGCCGCGATCATGTAGAGGTCGTCGAGGATGCCGCGCACGATCGACAGCACGATGGCGAGCCACGCCACGATGCGGCTCTCGAACGGCCGGAACGAGGCCGCGATGAGGAACGCGCCGAGGATGAGCAGGTCGAGCCCGAACAGCATCGTGAAGTCGAGGAAGCCGCGGTACGCAGTGCCGCCGATGGGCGCGTCCCACCCCGGCACGGTGAGTTCGAGGCGAGGGGCGTTGAGGAACGGGAGCCACATCGCGCCGAGCACGATGTTGACGAGGCCGACGAGGCGGAACCACCAGGTGAGGAATGTCATGGCTGCATTCCTACATTGGTTAGAGCTATACGTCAATGAATAAATTCGTGCTATAAATCTCTCGTGTCCACCATCCTCGTGTGCAGCTCGCCCATCCACGGTCACGTGAGCCCGCTGCTCACCGCCGCCGCTCATCTCGTGAGCAGTGGGCATCGCGTCGTCATGCTCACCGGCAGCCGCTTCGCGCGCCGGGTGACGGATGCGGGGGCCGAGTTCCGCCCGCTCGACGGCATCGCCGACTTCGACGACCGCGACGTGCCGAGCTACCTGCCCGAGCGGGAGCGCTACCGGGGCCTGGCGCAGGCGCAGTACGACATCCAGAACATCTTCGTGAAGACCATCCCCGACCAGTACCGCTCGGTGCAGCGGATCGTCGACGAGTTGCGGCCCGACGCCGTGCTGGTCGACGGAGCCTTCGGGGGAGTGGGGCCGCTGCTGCTGCGCGACGGCCCGCGACCTCCTGTGCTGGCGCTGGGGGTCACGCCGCTCACGCAGCGCAGTCGCGACGTCGCACCGGCCGGCACGGGCATCCCGCCGTCGTCCACGCTGCCGGGGCGCGTGCGCAACCGGGTGCTCGATGTGGTGGCCCGGCGCATCCTGTTCCGGCGCACGCAGCGGGTGGCCGAGCAGATCTTCGCGGGGCTCGGCATCGATCACCTCGAGCTGTTCGTCATGGACATCTCGAGCGCCTTCGACCGGTTCATGCAGCTCTCGCCGCCGGAGTTCGAGTACCCGCGCAGCGACCTGGCGCCGAACACGGTGTTCGTGGGGGCGATGCCGCTGGGGGCCGCCGCGGCGCCGGGCGGCTCGGGCGGTGCGGTCGGCTCGGCCGGAGCCGCGTTGCCGGAGTGGTGGGGCGACCTCGACGGCACCCGCCCGGTCGTGCACGTCACGCAGGGCACGATCGACAACCATGATCTCGAGCGCCTCATCCGCCCCACGCTCGAAGGGCTGGCCGCACTCGACGTGCTCGTGGTCGTGTCACTCGGCGGGCGGGCTCCGGATGCGCTGGGCCCGGTGCCGGCGAACGCCCGCGTGGCGTCGTACCTGCCCTACGACCGGCTGCTGCCGCTGACCTCGGTGTTCGTGACGAACGGCGGATACGGCGGGGTGCAGCAGGCGCTCGCCGCGGGGGTGCCGCTGGTGGTGGCGGGCGACACCGAGGACAAGCCGGAGGTGGCGGCGCGGGTGGCGTGGTCGGGGGTGGGCGTCGATCTGCACACGGGAACGCCGACGGCGGCGGCCGTGAGGGGCGCGGTGGAGCGGGTGCTCGACCGCGACGCGGGGTTCGGGGCTGCGGCGGGGCGTATGGCGGCCGCCTCGGCGCGCTACGACACGCTGGCGAACATCGAGCGCGAGATCGCGGCGGCCGTGGAGACGTGGCCGCAGTGGTGGTGACCGGTGTTACCGCAGCGCTACGGCCGCCTCGGGGGTGGCGATGCGGAAGCTGAAGGTCTCCTCGAGGTAGAAGGTGACCGCGTCGGGGGTGTGGTGGCTGTAGCCGAGCGCGATGTCCTGCCCCGATTCGAACACGAAGTCGCCGCCGCGCTGACTCACGAGCACGGCTCCCTCGATGCCCGGCACCCACTCCACGGGGCCGTCGAGGATGCGCTTGAGGTGCTCGATGAGTGGCGTGCCGCCCGTGTCGCTGCCGCCCTCCACGTTCACCCAGGCGTCGGTGTCGAGCGCCAAGCCGTACGGGCCGCCGATGCCCGAGCGCTTCAGCTCGGCGGCCGCCGCGGCCACCTGCTGGGCGAAGCGCTGAGGGTCGTCGTCGCGGGTGATCGGCGCGTTCGGGCTCGACGGGATGATGCCGGCGAATCCCATCGCGTCCCAGCCGTTGAACACGGCCGAGTTCTCGACGGCGGCCAACCGCGCGGCCGCCTCGTCGAGTGCGGTGAGGTCGACGTCGATGGCCCCGCGCGCCGCGGCGTCGAGCTCACCGCGCGAGAGGGTGAACTCGGCGCGCACCTCGGCGAGCGGCAGCACCACGCGCGAGCGGGCGATGACCGCGTCGGCGGGGGAGTCGGCGACGGCGCCGACCCGGCCGATCGAGGTGGCGGAGTGCTCCCACCCGAGCGGGCCCTCGAAGTCGACGAGCTTGCGCGCGCCGAGTGCGGGGGCGAGGCGGGTGCGGGCCTCGTCGTCGAGCATCGCCCAGGTGTCGGGGGTGACGGGGGCGAGGTCGCGGAAGAGATGGTTCACGGGGTGGTCCTCTCGGGGTGGCGGGGAATCAGGGTCTGAGCGACCCGAGGCCGAGCGAGCCGTCGGGCGCGGCCGAGGCCGGGCCGGGCGGTGGGGCAGAGGCCGGGGCAGGAGCGGCATCGGTGTCGGTGGCGGCGTCGGGTGAGTCGTTGACGGTGGCGGAGGCGTCGTCGGCGGCGGCCGGGTCGTCGTCGAGGGAGGCGAGGAGGTCGGCGCTCGGGGCGAAGAAGGTGCTGCCGGTGAGGGCGGTGGAGAAGTCGAGGATGCGGTCGTGCAGGCCGGGCGGGTCGCCGATGAACATGCGTTCGAGCATCCGTTCGATCACCCAGAGGCGGCGCGAGTAGCCGATGAAGTAGGTGCCGAACTCGCCCGAGGCGGGGCTGCCGAAGGGCATGTTGTCGCGGAGGATGTCGACCTCCTCGCCGCTGTCGTCGGTGATGGTGTTGAGCGTCTTGTGCGACTTCTGGCCCGAGACGGCGTCGTCGAGCTCGATGTTGTCGGCCTTCGTGCGGCCGATGATCGCCTCCTGCTGCTCGGTGCTGAGCGCCCGCCAGGCCTCGATCGGGTGCGTGTACTTCTGCACCACCACGTAGCTGCCGCCCTCGCCCGCCGGGTCTTCGGGGCCGACGATCGTCGACTCGGGCAGTTCGCGCCCCACCGGGTTGGCCGTGCCG
Organism: Herbiconiux moechotypicola; assembly: GCF_024979255.1. Classification (GTDB taxonomy): domain Bacteria; phylum Actinomycetota; class Actinomycetes; order Actinomycetales; family Microbacteriaceae; genus Herbiconiux; species Herbiconiux moechotypicola. The sequence continues at coordinate 139,240 of NZ_JANLCN010000003.1, read as the reverse complement.
TCGACGAACCCGAGCAGGTCGCGCACGTCGAAGTAGCGGAATCCGATGGTCTCGTCGACGACGGTCACGGCCGCACCCAGCTGGTCGAGCAGGATGCGCTCGAACTCGAAGCACAGGTCGCGGCGGTCGGCCCGGATGTGGAACAGCAGGTCTCCGGGGGTCGACGGCGCCGTGTGGGTGCTGCCGCGCACCGGCCGGAACGGGTGCAGCTCGGCCGGCATCGGCCGGCGCACGAGAGCGGGCCACACGCGGGCGCCGATCGCGACCGTGCAGGTGAGCGCCGAGGAGAGATCGCGGAACGACACCGTCTTCACGAGCTCGTCGAGCCCGGCCAGCACATCGCGCACCTGGGCGACGGCACCGGGGTCGTCGCCCACCGTGAGCACGAGGAACACGGCCGACTGTGTGAGCGGGGCGTCGATGCTCTGCGGCTCGATCGGCACCCTGCCGGATGCGGTGGTCGCCCCGTCTGCGTCACTCCCGGCCACGCGCCCTCCCTCTGCGACTCCGGCGCGAGGGCAGCGCATCCCTCGCGGCACACCGCCACCGCCCCAGTATGCTGCACCGCCGCGTATCCGTCACCCGCCCACCCTGACCTGCCCGAGGCCACCCGCCCCGCGACGCCCCGCACGTGTGGTCACGCGAGGGTCGTGAGGCTTTCGGAGTCGGGCACCTCGGTGCGCCCGCAGACGAGCGGGTAGTTTCGCGCCAGCGCCCGCTGCAGGCGCTGTGCCACGGGCCGGAGTTCCGAGACGGTCGTCGGCGGGGCGCCGCGCGGTGTACCCAGCAGCAGTCGCCCGCGGAGCGTGCGGATCGAGGCGGCGCTCGCCCGATCGAGCGTCGCGCTCTCGGGATGCGCCGCACCGCCGTCCCCGCGAGCGAAGACCAGGCCCGCCGTCCGCTCGTACCGGGCGAGCAGCAGGAGGCGTGTTCTCGTCGACACGGCGAGCTCCAGCGGAGTCCCCGCCACGATGTCGGTATCGGAGAGGTAGGGCTCGATCACTGCCCCGAAGGTGGTGGCCCATCTCGCCGGGGCGTGAGGGCTTCGCGAGAAGAGCATCGGGCCGGCCATCAACCCGATTCGCCTGGTCGACAGCACGGCGCCCTCGTCTGCCAGGCCGCCGAGCACACGGTCTAGGGTCGATCCTTGAATCCTCACCGTGACGGCCAGATCGCCCGTGGTCCAGGGTCCTGGTTGGGCGGCGAGGCACTCGATCACCCGATCGCGGCGGAGCTCTCGAACCCGGCGGTCGTCATCGGCGCGGCGCATGGCCGGGCCCGTCGAGCAGTCCGTCAGGTGCGCCGTCGAGCACCGCATCGACTCGCGCGAGCGCGCGGAGCAGCACCTGCTCCGAGGTGGCGAAGTTGAGTCGGGCGAACGACCGGGTGTCGACGATCGTGTGCTGCGAGAACTCCGCCCCCTCGCTCAGCAGCACCCCGCCTCGTCGGTGGAGGATGCCCGCGGGGTCCGATCCGATCGCTGTCGCCCCGAAGTCGAGCCAGGCGAGGTAGGTCGCCTCTGGCTGCACGTGCGCCACACCAGCACGCGACTCTACCCAGTCGGCCACGATGGCACGGTTTTCGGCAAGTCGGAGCCGAAGCCCGTCGAGCCAGGGACCCGAATCGTCCCATGCCGCACAGGTGGCGACCCGGCTCAGGATGCTCGGCTGGCCGAAGTAGTCCAGCGGCTCCCGCTCGATGCGGTCGCGCACCTCGTCGGGGCCGATGTGCGCCACGGCGCAGCGCATCCCGGCGATGTTGAAGGCCTTGGTGGCACTCGTGGCCGTGATGGTGCGTGCGGCGGCATCGGGCGACACGGAGGCGAACGGGATGTGCTCGCGATCACCATAGGTGAGGTCGGCGTGGATCTCGTCGCTCAGCACGACGAGGTCAAGATCGGCGGCGATCGTCGCGAGCGTGGTCAGTTCGTGCCGGTCGAACACGCGACCCGTGGGGTTGTGGGGGTTGACGAGCAGCAGCAGCCGGCAGCTGTCGCGGCGCAGACGTTCGGGGAGCCCTTCGTCGTCGAAGGTCCATCCTCGCGCACCCAGCCGGGCTGCGATGGGGATGATACGCCGCCCCGAGCGCTCGATGGCGGCGAGGAACGGGGGATAGGCCGGAACGTGCACCGCAACGCCGTCGCCCGGCTCGGTGGCGTGCTCGATCATCACCTGCAGCACCTGGATGAGATCGGTGAACACGCGGGTGCGACCCGGTTCCGGTGTCCAGCCGAACCGTCGCATCCGGCGTTCGAACGACAGCACGACAGGGTCGCCGCCGGGCCAGAACGGGTAGCCGAGGTCCTCTCTCGCGACGGCTCGGGAGAGCGCCTCGCGCACGGCTCCCGGAATGCCGAAGTCCATGTCGGCGACCCAGGCGGGCAGCACCTCCGGGGCGACGGCGCCCCACTTCACGCCCGCACCGCTGCGCAGGCGGCCCTCGTCGATCCGGTCGAACGGGCTCGAGCCGCTCACCGCGCGACCACCAGATCGCCTCGCTCGACCGCGAGAAGGAGGTCGCGCATCTGCTGCATCTGCCCGTGATGCTGGGCAAGCTCCTCGTAGACGTGCTGCAGTGCGGCGCCCGCGTCGAGCCCGCGGTCGGGGCCCTCGAAGTCGGCGGGCGGCTGCGCCTTCAGCGGGGCGGACGGATCGGCGGCCCGGAGGTCGAGCAGGAACCGGCCCCGCGTTTCCTCAGCCCGGGTCAGCAGGGCGGTCACGGAGCCCTCGGCCACGAACTCCGCGTCGCGGTCGCGGTCGATCGGGCGCCCGGCCACGAATCCGCCCACCCAGGCGTCCACCACTCCCAGACAGTGCGTGAGGAGAGCGTACGGGCTGTTGGCGCCCGGCAACGGCGGGCGCCGGTTCGCGAGGTCATCGCCGAGCTCGCGCACGATGTCGGTGAGACCTCGCAGGGCACGATCGGTGAAGTACCAGTAGTCGTCGGGGGTCAGCATGAGCGTTCCAATCGGGGGTCGATGGCCGGTGGGATCGGCGTCTGGATGTGCAGGAGAGCCGATGCGCCCGCGTGCGTCACCGGTTCAAGTGGTGACGATACTTGCATGAACTCCCGTCACCGGTCAAGATGGTGACGTGACACACGTGTTCGTCAGTGGTGAGGCGGCGCTCGACTTCGCTGGCACCCTCAAATGGCGCCGCGACGCGCCGGAGGAGCTGCTCGTCGTGGCGGCCGATCTCGATGACTGGGCGCTCCAGTCGGGTATCGTCTCGGCGCCGATCACCAGTTCGACCGCCGATCTCCTCGAGGCACGGGAGCTGCGCGAGGCGATCTACGCCGCCATCACCGCGCGACTGAGCGCCACCGCGCCCCCCGAGGAGGCGGTGGCCACGGTGAATCGCTTCGCCGCCACCCCGAGTGTGCGCCCGGTGCTGAGAGCCGAGGGGGTCGAGCACCTCGGATCTCCCCGGGAGGTGCTCTCGGCGCTCGCCCGCAACGCCGTCGAGGTAGTGGCCGATCCCGCGCTGGTCGTGAAGGAGTGCGGTCGCGATCGATGCACCCGCGTGTTCGTCGACCGCTCCCGCGGGTCCCGTCGCGCCTGGTGCGGCATGGAGGAGTGCGGCAACCGGGTCAAGGCCGCGGCCTATCGGCGCCGGCACTCGACCGTCTGAGGGCGCGCGGCTGAGGCCGGGCGACCGGGCCGCCGCCTCGGGCGTCGCCGCCCAGGTGCCGCCCGCCCCCGCGATCGCGGGGAGGACGCACAGGGCGTCAGTCGCGGGGGCGGCGGGTGTAGCGGTCGGGGCGGAGTTCGATGAGCTTGCCCGAGATGCGGGTGTCGCGGAGGCGGTCGAGGGTGCCGCGGGGGAGGTCGGCGGGGAGCTCGACGATCGAGAAGTCGGGCTTGATCTGGATGGCCCCGAAGTCTTCGCGGCGGAGGCCGCCCTCGTTGGCGAGGGCGCCCACGATCTGGCGGGGCTCGACACGCTGGCGGCGGCCGACCGCGATGCGGTACGACGCGAAGCGCTCCGAGGTGCGGGCACGCCGGTCGTCGCGGTCGGAGCCGTAGCGGTCGCCGCGACCGTCCCGCTCGTCGCGGTCGTAGCGCGACCCGCGGTCGCGATCGCGGTCCCGCTCGCCACGGGCGCCGCGATCCCCGCGCTCGAAACGGTCGCCCCGCTCGCCGCGCTCGCCCCGACCCCCGTCCCGGTCTCGGTCGCGATCGCGGTCGAACCGCGACCGCCGCTCCGGCTCGGGATCGGGCTCCAGCAGCAGCGGGGTGTCGCCCTGCGCCACCACCGCGAGCGCCGCCGCCACGTCGGCCTCGGGCACGTCGTGGTGCGACACGTAGTGTCCCACGATGTCGCGGAAGGTCTGGATCTGCTCCGGGTCGGCCAGCGCCGCCGTGATGGCGTCGTCGAACCGGGTGAGGCGCGTGGCGTTCACGTCGTCGACGCTCGGCAGCTTCATCTCGGTGAGCGGCTGGCGGGTGGCCTTCTCGATCGACACCAGCATGCGGCGCTCGCGCGGGGTGACGAAGCTGATCGCGTCTCCGGTGCGGCCCGCCCGGCCCGTGCGCCCGATGCGGTGCACGTACGACTCGGTGTCGATCGGCAGGTCGAAGTTCACCACGTGGCTGATGCGCTCCACGTCGAGACCGCGCGCCGCCACATCCGTCGCCACCAGGATGTCGAGCTTGCCCGACTTCAGCTGGTTCACCGTGCGCTCGCGCTGCGCCTGCGCCACGTCGCCGTTGATGGCCGCCGCCGAGTAGCCACGGGCCCGCAGTTTCTCGGCCAGGGTCTCGGTCTCGTTCTTGGTGCGGGTGAACACGATCATGCCCTCGAAGTTCTCGACCTCGAGGATGCGCGTGAGGGCGTCGACCTTCTGCGGGTACGACACCACGAGGTAGCGCTGGGTGATGTTGGCCGAGGTGGTGGTCTTCGACTTGACCGAGATCTCCTCGGGGTCGTTGAGGTACTGGCCCGAGAGCCGGCGGATCTGCGCCGGCATGGTGGCCGAGAACAGCGCCACCTGCTTGTCGTCGGGCGTGTCGGCGAGGATGGTCTCCACGTCTTCGGCGAAGCCCATCTTGAGCATCTCGTCGGCCTCGTCGAGCACGAGGTACTTCAGCTGCGACAGGTCGAGGGTGCCCTTGTCGAGGTGGTCCATGATGCGGCCGGGGGTGCCCACCACGATGTGCACGCCGCGGCGGAGCGCCGACAGCTGCACGCCGTAGCCCTGCCCGCCGTAGACGGGGAGCACGTGCACACCGCGCAGGTGCGCCGAGTAGCTCTCGAACGCCTCGCACACCTGCAGCGCGAGCTCGCGGGTGGGGGCGAGCACGAGCGCCTGCGGCGTCTTCTGCGCCAGGTCGAGGCGGGAGAGGATGGGCAGCGCGAACGCCGCGGTCTTGCCGGTGCCGGTCTGCGCGGTGCCGAGCACGTCGCGCCCCGCGAGCAGCGGCGGGATGGTGGCCGCCTGGATGGCGGAGGGGGTTTCGTAGCCCACGTCGCGGAGGGCCTTCAGCACCGCGTCGTCGAGGCCGAGGTCTGCGAAGGACGGGCCGGTGGGGGCGGTGGACTGGTCGGCCGAGTCGTCGGCGCTGGGGGAGGACATGGGGTCAACGGTAGTCCTCCGGCGGTGCCGGTGCTGGGAGGGAGGCCGTCGAACACGGCAGGATTTTCGCGGGGAGTGACCGGGCACTACCGTGATGAGGGTGAACAGCGAGTTGGAACCACCCGCCGACAGCACCGATCTCACCCGCCAGAGCGTCCGCGACGAGGTCGATCGCGACCTGCGCGCCGACGTGCGCCTGCTCGGAGCGCTGCTCGGCCGCGTGCTCACCGAGGCCGGCGGTGACGAGCTGCTCGCCGACGTGGAGAAGCTGCGCAGCCTCGTCATCCACGCCTATGAGCGCGACAGCGACGCCTCCATCGAAGACGCCGAGGCGCTCGTGGAGTCGTTCACCCCCGAGCGCGCCGAGCAGATCGCTCGCGCCTTCACCTGCTACTTCCACCTCTCCAACCTCGCCGAGGAGCACCACCGCGTGCGCGTGCTGCGCGCCGACGCCCCGCGCCCCGACTCGCTGCCCGCCGCGATCGAGAAGCTCACCGAAGAGCTGGGTCCGGATGCGGCGGCCGAGCGCCTGCAGTCGCTGCGATTCCATCCCGTGCTCACCGCGCATCCCACCGAGGCCCGCCGCCGCGCCATCGCCTCGGGCATCCGGCGCATCAGCGAGCTGCTCGATCAGCGCGACGCCGAGGACGGCGCCTCGGCGCTCGCCGAGAACGAGCGGCGTCTGCTCGAGGAGATCGAGGTGCTGTGGCGCACCTCGCCGCTGCGCACCACCCGCCCCACCCCGCTCGACGAGGTGCGCACCTCGATGGCCATCTTCGACCAGACGCTGTTCCAGACGGTGCCGAAGGTGTACCGACTGCTCGACGACTGGATGCTCGGGGCCGACGCCGGCCGGGCTCCCGCCCTCGCGCCTGCCTTCATGCGACTCGGCAGCTGGATCGCCGCCGACCGCGACGGCAACCCCTTCGTCACCGCCGAGACCACCAAGGCCGCCGCGGCCATCGCCGCCGAGCACGTGCTGCTCGGGCTCGAGCACGCCGCCGACCGCATCGGCCGCACCCTCACCCTCGACGAGGCCGACACCCCGCCGAGCGAGGCGCTCGTCGCACTCGCCGCCGAGCAGGAGCGCATCGCCGGCCGGGTCACCTCCACCATCGGCACCCGGGCGCCGAACGAGCCGCACCGGCGCGTGGTGCTCGTGATCGCCGAGCGCATCGCGGCCACGCGGCGCGGCGAAGACGGGCTCGCCTACGCCGGCCCCGAGCAGCTGCTCGCCGACCTCGCGGTGGTGCAGGAGTCGCTGCGCGCCGGCGGTGCCGCACGCAGCGCGAACGGGGAGCTGCAGAACCTCGTGTGGCAGGTGCAGACCTTCGGGTTCCACCTCGCCGAGCTCGAGGTGCGGCAGCACTCGAAGGTGCACCGGCAGGCGCTCGAGGAGGTCCGCGCGGGCGGCGCCCGCGGCGAGATGACCGAGGAGGTGCTCGAGGTCTACCGCACCATCAAGTACCTCCAGGGCCGCTACGGCGTCAACGCCGCCCGCCGCTACATCGTGTCGTTCACGCAGTCCTCCGCCGACCTCGCGGCCGTGTACGAGCTCGCCGAGGCGGCGCTCGGCGCCGACGCCCCCACGCTCGACGCCATCCCGCTGTTCGAGACCTTCGACGACCTGCAGGCCTCCACGCGCATCCTGAGCGAGATGATCGAGCTCGAGCCGGTGAAGGCGCGCATGGCGGCCACGGGGCGGCGCATCGAGGTGATGCTCGGCTACTCCGACTCGTCGAAAGACGTCGGGCCCGTGTCGGCCACGCTCGCGCTCTACTCGGCGCAGCAGCGCATCGCCGACTGGGCGGCCGAGAACGACATCGTGCTCACGCTCTTCCACGGGCGCGGCGGCGCGCTCGGGCGCGGCGGCGGGCCCGCCAACGAGGCCGTGCTCGCGCAGCCCCCGGGGTCGGTCGACGGGCGCTTCAAGCTCACCGAGCAGGGTGAGGTGATCTTCGCGCAATACGGCGACAAAGACATCGCGGTGCGCCACATCGAGCAGATGGCCGCGGCGACGCTGCTGGCCTCGAGCCCCTCGAACGAGGAGGCGAACCGCGCGGCGGCCGACGACTTCGCGGCGGTGGCGGCCACCATGGACGAGGCCTCGCGCATCCGGTTCTTCGAGCTGGTGAAGGCCGAGGGCTTCGCGCCCTGGTTCGCGCAGGTCACTCCGATGGAGGAGGTGGGGCTGCTCGCGCTCGGCTCGCGGCCGGCGCGGCGCGGGCTCTCGGTGGAGTCGCTCGAAGACCTCAGGGCCATTCCGTGGGTGTTCTCGTGGACGCAGGCGCGCATCAACCTCACCGGCTGGTTCGGGCTCGGCTCGGCGCTCGCCGCCGTGGGCGATGAGGCCGTGCTGCGCGACGCCTATGCGCGGTGGCCGCTGTTCCAGGCGATGATCGACAACGTCGAGATGTCGCTGGCGAAGACGGATGCGCGCATCGCCGAGCGCTACCTCGCCCTGGGCGAACGGCCCGACCTGGCCGCGCTCGTGCAGGAGGAGATGGCGCTCACGGCCGAGTGGGTGAAGCGCACCAGCGGGCACGAGACGATCCTCGAAGACCGGCCGGTGCTGCGGCGTGCGGTGCGGTTGCGGAGCCCCTATGTGGACGCGCTGTCGCTGCTGCAGCTGCGGGCGCTGCGGGCGGTGCGGGAGTCGGGGTCGAGCGATCCGGCGGATGCGCCGCACCGGCTGCTGCTGCTCGCCGTGAACGGGGTGGCGGCGGGGCTGCAGAACACGGGGTGACGCGCTGCGCTTCGCGTGCGGTGACCGCCCAGGCGGCGGGGAGCATCCGCTGGTAGCGTGGGGCGCCTGATGGCGTCGCTCTTCCTCCGCAGTGGTGCGCGCGGCTCCCGAAGGGCCGGGCGGGCGTGGGGGCGCGCGCTGACGGTGCTGGCGGCCGCGTCGGCGGTGGCGCTCGTGATGCTCGTGGTGATCGCGCCCACGCCGCAGACGATGGCGCAGACCACGCTCGGGCCGGGCGGTGCCGGCACGGGTGCCGGCGGGGCTCTCGATCTGGCGGGGCTCGCCTCCGGTGCCGTGGCGACGCAGGGGCTGTCCGTGCCGTCCGACGTGGCCGGAGCATCCGTGGTGCGCGACGGGTTCGGCGCGACCTCGGGGCTGGAGAACCTCTCGAAGGGGTCGACCAACCGCGACTGGGCGGTGCTCGTGCTCTACATGGCGGGGTTCCCGACGAGCGAGTCGAACGTCACCGTCATGCTGCGCTGGATGCGGCAGGAGAATGGTCCCGACAACTGGTGGCTGCGCAACAACCCGCTGAACAACGGGTGGGGGTCGGGCGGCGGCAGTGGGCTCGGCAGCTACGACAACCTCGTCACCGCGGCCGAGAACGTGGGCAACGCGCTGCACGGCAACTCGGGCTACGCGGCGATCGTCGCTGGGTTCGCGGCGTCGGCGCCCACCTCGCAGATCGAGGCCGCCATCTGGGCGTCGCCCTGGGCGAGCTCCCACTACGCCAACGGCGGACACTGGTCGTACAGCCCGGTGCCCGAGGTCGCGTCCCCCGCGGGCACCTGGGGCTGACGCCCGCGCGCGTCCACCGCATCCGGCCGCACCCGGCCCCGCTCATCCCGTCCCACCGTCGACCAACTCGACGCGGCGCATCCTGCCCGCCCGCCCCGCGCATCCTGCATCTCCACGCCTGCGCCACGCATCGCGCCTGCGCCGCATCCCGCCCCGCATCCCCACCCCCCTCGACCGGTCGCGAAGTGCCCTCTCGCGCGGGTCAGGGGGCGCTTCGTGACGGGTCGATCGCGTCGCGCGGTGTGGCGGTGGCGGCGGAGGCGGGCGTGCGGAGCGTGGCGGGGGCGCCGAACGCGGCCGAGACGAGCGTGACCGCGATGGCCGCGGCGAGCAGGATGCAGCTCAGCACGATCACTTGGAACTGGGCGGCCTCGAGCGGAGACGCCCCCGCGAAGACGGCGCCCACGAACGCGCCGGGGAGGGTGACGATCCCGGTGGTGCGGGTCTGATCGGTGGAGGGCACGAGCGCGGTCGACGCCGCCATCCGCACCAGTCGTTGCGTGGCGCGCCGGGGTGTGGCGCCGAGCGCGAGCCATCCCTCGATCTCGTCGTGCTGGGTGGAGAGTGCGGCGTTCAGCTGGCGGCCCATGAGAGTGGTGACCGTCATGGTGCCGCCGATCACGATGCCGGCGAGCGCGAGCACGGAGCGGCTGTCGACGCCGACCGCGCCCAGGGTGAACACCACGCCGAGCGGTACGGCGGCTGAGACGGCGATCACCAGCAGCACCACGACCGCGCCCCGCATCCCGACCTCGAGCCGGCGCGCGCTGACCGCCGTGGCCGCCAGCACCATCACGACGAGAAAGACAGCCACCCAGCGCGGGTCGGCGATGATGCCCGTGAGCAACAGACTCAGGATGCCCAACTGCACGCACGCGCGCACGATCGCCCACGGCTGCAACCACGGGCGTTCGAGGCGGAGCCGGGCGACGAGGGCGAACGTCACCGCGGTGAGGGCGAGCACCGCGAGACCCGTGGAGAGGAGGCTCATCTCTCCACTCTCCCTGATCGGGTCTTGCGCCGCGTGCTCGACGGCGGGAGAATTGTGTGCGAGTAGCGCACGAGCGTGCGCAGAGCGAACACAAGGAGGTGGCGAGGTGATCTCGAAGGTGAGACCCGGGCTCGAGGAGGCGGTGGCCGGCATCGAAGACGGGTCGACTGTCATGATCGGCGGCTTCGGCCGGGCGGGGCAGCCCGTCGAGCTCATCGACGCCCTCATCGCGCAGGGCGCCGGCGACCTCACGGTGGTGAGCAACAACGCGGGCAACGGCGATCTCGGCCTGGCAGCGCTGGTGGGGTCGGGCCGGGTGCGCAAGATCGTGTGCTCGTTCCCGCGGCAGAGCGACTCGTACGTGTTCGACGCCACGTACCGCGCAGGCGAGATCGAGCTCGAACTCGTGCCGCAGGGCAACCTGGCCGAGCGCATCCGGGCCGCCGGGGCGGGCATCGGCGCGTTCTACACGCCCACGGGTGTCGGCACCCTGGTCGCCGAGGGCAAGGAGACCCGCACCATCGAGGGGCGCGACTACATTCTCGAGTACCCCATCCGCGCCGATTGGGCGCTGGTGTCGGCGTTCAAGGCCGACCGCTGGGGCAACCTCGTGTACCGCAAGACGGCGCGCAACTTCGGCCCCATCATGGCGGCGGCGGCGCGCACCACGGTGGTGCAGGTCGACGAGGTCGTGGAGCTGGGAGCGCTCGATCCGGAGGCCGTGGTGACGCCCGGGTTGTTCGTCGATCGCGTGGTCGCGGTGGGGGAGCGGGCGTGGATGCGCAACGGCGCGTTCGTGGGGGTGTCCGGTGCGGCGGGGGCGGCCGCGGGTGCGGCATCGGCCCCAGGGACTGCGGCGCGGGATGCGGGGACACGGGATGCGGGGGCGGCGGCATGAGCGCCACGAGCGGCACCGCGGCGGCCGCGGGGGTGGACCTGCGGGAGCGGCGAGGCATCGGGCGGCGGGAGCTGGCGGCGCGGATCGCGCGCGACATCCCCGAAGGGTCGATCGTGAACCTCGGCATCGGGGCGCCGACGCTCATCGCCGACGCGCTGCCCGAGGGGCTCGAGATCATCCTGCACACCGAGAACGGGATGCTCGGCATGGGCCCCGCGCCGGCATCGGGCCTCGACGACCCCGACCTCCTCAACGCGGGCAAGCAGCCCGTCACCGAGCTGCCCGGCAGCGCCTACTTCCACCACGCCGACTCGTTCGGCATGATGCGCGGCGGGCATCTCGACGTGTGCGTGCTCGGAGCCTTCCAGGTGTCCGAGCACGGCGACCTCGCCAACTGGCACACCGGCGCGCCCGGAGCGATCCCCGCCGTCGGCGGCGCCATGGACCTCGCGATCGGCGCCAAGAACGTCTTCGTCATGACCGACCTGCTCACCCGCGACGGCGCCTCCAAGCTCGTCGCGAGCTGCAGCTATCCGCTGACGGGGGTCGGATGCGTGAGCCGCGTCTACACCGACCGCGCCGTCTTCGACGTCACCCCGTCCGGCTTCGCGGTCACCGAGCTTTTCGGTGACACCACGCTCGACGAGCTCCGCGCCCTCATCGGCCTCGACCTCGCCGACGCGACGGCGGGTACCCCGCCCGGTGCCACCGCACCCGTCACCCCGCGTGGCACCGAGCCCACCACCCCGCCCGGCACCGGAACCGCCGCGACCGACGCGGGCCGCGCATCCGTCACCCCCACCCCCTCCACCACCCAGGGCGACGACGCCCGCCCGACCACCGGGAGCATCCGATGACCGCCAGCTACGTGTACGACGCCGTGCGCACCCCCTTCGCGCGTTTCGGCAAGGCCTACGCCGAGGTGCGGCCCGACGATCTCGCCGCCTCGACCCTGAGCGCCCTGCTCGAGCGTTCACCCGGTCTCGACCCGGCCGTCATCGACGACGTCATCCTCGGTGCGGCGAACCAGTCGGGCGAGGACAACCGCGACGTCGCCCGCATGGCGGTGCTGCTCGCGGGGCTGCCGACCTCGGTGCCCGGGGCGACCGTGAACCGGCTGTGCGGGTCGAGCGTCGAAGCGGTGGTGCAGGCGTCGCGGGCGATCGAGGCGGGCGACGCGTCGATCGTGGTGGCGGGCGGCGTCGAGTCGATGACGCGCGCGCCCTACGTGGTGCCGAAGGCCGCGCGGCCGTGGGGTGCGGGCGACGTGACGATGACGTCGACCACCCTCGGCTGGCGCTTCGTCAACCCCGCGATGCCCGACGAGTGGAGCATCTCGAACGGCCTCTCGGCCGAGCTGCTCGCCGAGCGCTACGACATCTCGCGCGAGGAGCAGGACGCCTTCGCCGCCCGGTCGCACCAGCTCGCTGCGGCGGCGTGGGATGCGGGGGTGTACTCCGCGGAGACGACCGTGGTGCCCGGGTCTGAGCTGGTGCGCGACGAGGGCATCCGCGCGTCGTCGACCGTCGAGACGCTGGCGCCGCTGAAGCCGGCGTTCACCGTGGGCGGGAGCGTGACGGCGGGCAACTCGTCGCCGCTGTCGGACGGCTCGTCGATGGTGCTCGTCGCGGGGGAGTCGGCCGCGGGGTCGCTCGGCGGTGAGCCCCTCGCGCGCATCGCGGGGCGCGGGGTGTCGGGCGTGTCGCCCGAGGTTTTCGGCATCGCGCCGGTCGAAGCGGCGAACCGGGCGCTCGCGCGAGCCGGGCGCACCTGGGCCGACGTCGACGTCGTGGAACTCAACGAGGCGTTCGCGTCGCAGTCGCTGGCGTGCCTGAAGCTGTGGCCCGAGCTCGATCCGTCGATCGTGAACATCCACGGCGGGGCGATCGCGCTGGGGCACCCGCTGGGGGCGTCGGGCGGGCGCATCATCGGGCACGCGGCGCACGAGCTCGCCCGCCGCGGCGGGGGCGTCGCGGTTGCGGCGATCTGCATCGGCGTGGGGCAGGGCCTCGCGGTCGTGCTCGAGCGCTGAGCGGATGCGCGGGGCGGATGCGCGCGACGGCGCCGGGCGGTTCAGAGACGCAGGAATCAGCGCATCCGCTGCTGTAGGGCGGTCGGTCGGCGTGATTCTTGCGGTAGCGAACGGAAGGCACGCGCCTGCGCGGGGCGGGTGCGGGACGCGCGAGGCGGACGCTCGGAGCAGGTGCGGGATGCGCGGGCCGCGCGAGGCCGGGGAGGTAGCGTGTGAGTGTGGAGGGTCGTGAGGAGTTCGTGCAGTCGCTCGCGCGCGGGCTGCGGGTGCTCACCGCGTTCACGGCGGAGAGCCGGGAGCAGACGCTGAGCGACGTCGCGCGGGCGTCCGGGCTCACGCGCGCCACCTCGCGCCGCCTGCTGCACACCCTCGTCGAGCTCGGCTACGTGCGCACCGACGGCAAGCTGTTCGCCCTCACGCCTCGCGTGCTCGAGCTCGGCTACGGCTTTCTCTCGGGACTCTCGCTGCCCGAGGTCGCCCAGCCCCACCTCGAGCGGCTCTCGCGCGACCTCGGCGAGTCGACCTCCGCATCCGTGCTCGACGGCGCCGACATCGTGTACGTCGCACGGGTGCCGGCGCGGCGCATCATGACCGTCGCCATCACCATCGGCACCCGCTTTCCCGCCTACGCCACCTCGATGGGTCGCGTGCTCCTGGCCGGGCTGCCGCCTGCCGCCCTCGACGAGGCGCTCGCCGGCCTGCCCGAGCAGGGCCCTACCGCGGCGACCGTGACCGATGCCGATGCACTGCGCACCGAGATAGCCGTCACCCGCGAGCGGGGCTGGGCCCTCGTCGACCAGGAGCTCGAGAACGGCCTGCGCTCGCTCGCGGCCCCGGTGCGCCGTGGCGGCCGGGTGGTGGCCGCGATCAACGTGTCGACCGCCGCGGCGACCACCCCGCTCGAACGCCTCACCGGCGACTTCGTGCCCCCGCTCCTGGCCGCCGCCACCGCCATCTCCACCGAGCTCGATCTCGTGCGCTGACCAGCCCGCCCGCCCGCTCACGGCCGTCTACCACCCCGGCCCAACAGCGGAACGCCACGCCTGCGCTCATCCGAGCCCCTATGCGGACCGGTGTGGCGCAGGCGTGGCGAAACGAACAGCGGGCATCCCTGAGGGGGAGGGCGCGGGTCACTCGGGCGGAAGGGTGATGCGGATGCGGCCGCTCTCGAGCGGCGGATCGCCCGGCGCCGGAGCGGGTGCGGGCAGCTCGAGCTGCGCCTGGCGCTCGAACACCGCGTTGCGTGCGGAGGGGTTGAACAGCTCGTCGACCACGCCGAAGCCGGCGACCCCGCGCTCGCCCGCCTCGAATTCGGAGCGCTGGCGGGTGCGTTCGGAGCGCATCATCCGCGGGATGCCGATGACCGCGAGGAGCACCGCACCCACCATCGCGGCGGCGACGAACACGAGATCCATGAGCGTGAGTGTGGCCCGCGAGGCTGGGAGGATCCTCCGCCGGGCGGAGCTCACCCCGGCAGCGCCGCCGTCACCCGCAGCAGGGTCTCGTCTCGCCAGCGCACGCGCGCATCCCACTCGTCGAGTGGAAGAGCCTCTCGGCGCTGGGCGGCGACCTCGGCGACAAGCTCGGGGGTCCACGGGTCGTGCTGGCCGCGCTCGGCGCCCATCCGCTCGTAGGCGGGGCCCATCTTCGCGGCGTGCGACTCGACCCCGCCGCGGGTGTTGAGGTCGACGGTCTCGAACGGCCCGATGAAGGCCCACCGGCGGCCGAGGCCCGAGCGCACCACCTCGTCGATGTCCTCCACCGACGCCACCCCGTCGCGCACGAGTGCGTACGCCTCGCGGAGCACCGCGCCCTGCAGCCGGTTGAACAGGAACCCCTCAACTTCGCGCCGCACCAGCACCGGCCGCAGTCCGGCGCGACGGTAAAGCGCGGATGCGCGGTCGACGACATCAGGGTCGGTCGCGGGCGAGGGCACGACCTCGATCACGGGCAGCAGGTACGGCGGGTTGCCCGGGTGCCCCACGATCAGGCGGCGCGCGAGCTCGCCGACGGCACCCGCGGTGGTGGGGGTAGCTTCGGCGGTGGCGACGGTGCTGGGGGTGGGCATGGCTCCGGTGGGGAGACCCGCGATCGTGCTCGGGGTGAGGGCGGAGCTCGAGCTCGCGAGCACGGCGTCGGCGGGGGCTGACTCGAGCACGCGGGCGAAGAGTTCGCGTTTGAGGTCGACGCGTTCGGGGGCGCACTCCTGCACGAGGGCTGCTCCGTCGAGCGCGTCGGCGAGGTCGGCGTGGAACGTGACGCGAGCGGCGACGGATGCGGGCGCGCCGCCGAGCATCCCGTGCCGGTCGAGCAGCGCGAGCCGGTCGCCGAGGTCGGCGGCGGCACGCTCGAACACCTCGGGGAACGCGTCCCACACCCGCACCCGCATCCCCGCCCGCGCGAACAGCACGGCGAACGCCACCCCGATCGACCCCGCCCCGAGCACCCCCACCGTGTCGCCCGCGTCGGCGTCGGGCACCGACGACGTCGGCGCGGCAGGTGGGGGCGGGGTCACTCCGACCACCAGGTGCGGTCGGCGGTGTAGGCGTGCTCGAGGATGGTGAGCACGGCCTCGCGGGTGAGCTCGCGGGGGTTGTTGGCGGTGAGGCGGGTGGCGAGCAGGGCCTGGTCGGCGACGAAGCCGAAGTCGTCGCGCGAGAGTCCGAGGGTCTCGAGGTCGAGCGGGGCACCGAGTGCTGCGAGGATCTCCTCCACCCGCGTGATTCCCGCGTGCGCCTGCTCGATCTGCGACAGCGGCGCGTCCAACCCGACGGCCGCGCCGGTCGAGCCCGGCCCGCCTGCCCCGCCTGCCCCACCGGCCGAGCCCGACCCGCCCGCCGCATCCCGCCCGCCCGTCGCATCCCGCCCATCCGGCGTCACCGCGCCCAGCAGCCGCCCGATCTCGGCGAACTCGGCCACCCGCTCGGGCAGGTTGAACCGCATCACCGACGGCAGCAGCGCGCTGATGCCGAAGCCGTGCGGCGTGTGGGTGAGGTTGCCGATCGCGCCCTGGATGGCGTGCGCCGCCGCCGTGCCCGCGGTGTTGATGGCCATGCCGGCGTTGTAGGCGGCGAGCATGACGGCAGAGCGGGCCTCGAGGTCGCGCGGCGAGGTCGCGAGCACCTCGAGCGACTGCCCGAGCAGGGCGAGGCCGTTGCGGCAGTAGATGTCGGTGAGCGGGTTCTTGCCGATGTAGAGCTTCGACGCGATCTCGTCGGGCGTGGGGGTCTTCACCCGGTCGGTGAACGACTCCACCAGGTGTGAGAGCGCGTCTGCTCCGGTGGCCGCGGTGAGCCCGGGCGGGCAGCTCAGCGTGAGCTCGGGGTCGATGACCGCGGTGTGGGCCTCGAGGAAGGGGCTCGCCACACCGATCTTCATCCCCTTCTCCTTGTCGAACACCACCGAGATGCAGGTGACCTCGGCCCCCGTGCCGCCCGTGGTGGGCACGGTGATGACCGGCACACCGGGCGCCGGCACGAGGAACTCGCCGTAGTAGTCGCGCACGTCGCCGCCGTTCGCGAGCACGATCGACACGACCTTCGCGAGGTCCATGCACGAGCCGCCGCCGATGCCGAGGATGGCGTCGATCTCGGTGTGCCCGAAACGCTCGACCACGGCCACCACGTCTTCGCGCGGCAGGTCGGGCTCCGCCTCGGCGTAGATCGACACCTCGACGCCGGCGGCGCGGATGCCCTCGACCACCTCGAGGAACTCGGGCGTGGTGGCCATGCGCGCATCCGTCGTGACGAGCAGGTGCTCGGCGATCGCCGACACGAGGTGCGGCAGCTGGTGGCGCTGGCCGGGGCCGAACAGCACGGTCTTGGGCTGACGCAGGATGCCCAGGCGGGCGACGGATGCGGTGGCCGGCGTCGAGGGAGCGGCGGTGGCGGATGCGGTGGCCGCGGCGGATGCGGGCGCGCCCGCGGGGGTGGTGATGCTCATGGTCCTACTCCAGTCCGGTGCTCTCATCGACGGTGATGGCGAGGTATTTGGGTTCGAGGAACTCGTAGATGGCGTCGTGTCCGCCCTCGCGGCCGAGCCCCGACGACTTCACGCCCCCGAAGGCGGCGGCGGGGTCGGCCATGATGCCGCGGTTGATGCCGACCATGCCCGAGTCGAGTCTCTCGCTCACAGCGATGGCCCGCGAGAGGTTCTGCGTGAACACGTAGGCGGCCAGGCCGTAGCTGGTGTCGTTGGCCACCCGGACGGCCTCCGCGGTCGAGCCGACCGTGTAGATGGTGGCGATGGGGGCGAACAGCTCCTGGTTGCACACGTCGTTGTCGCGGTCGTTGACCTTGAAGACGGTCGGCTCGAAGAAGAAGCCCTCGCCCTCGACGGGCGACCCGCCGGTGAGCAGCTCGGAGTCGATCTCGCCGAGCGCGGCCACGAGCCGGGCGACCCCGTCGCGCTGCTTCGCCGAGATGATGGGGCCCACGTCGACGCCGGGGGCGAACCCGTCGCCGACGGTGAGTGCCCGGGTGAGCTCCACGAAGCGGCGGGTGAACTCGTCGGCCACCGCCTCGTGCACGATGATGCGGTTGGCGGCCACGCAGGCCTGCCCGGCGTTGCGGAACTTGCACACGATCGCCTGCCGCGCCGCGAGCTCCACGTCGGCGTCGTCGAGCACCACGAACGGCCCGTCGCCGCCGAGCTCCATCGAGGCGTTCACGATGCCGGGCGCGGCCTGCTTCAGCAGCGTCGAGCCGACCCCGGTCGAGCCGGTGAAGCTCACCTTGCGCAGCCGCGCATCCGCCATCACCGCCGCCGACACCTCGGCCGAGTGCGTGGTGTGCACGAGGTTCACCACGCCGGGCGGGAAACCCGCGTCGTGCAGAACCTCGACGAACAGCGCGCAGGTGAGCGGGGTCTCCTTGGCCGACTTCACCACCACCGTGCACCCGGCGCCGAGGGCGGCACCGGCCTTGCGGGCGATCATGAGCAGCGGGAAGTTCCAGGGCGTGATGAGCAGTGACGGCCCCACGGGCTGGTGCGTGGTGACGATGCGGTAGCCGCCGCGCGAGCCCTCGGCGTAGGTGCCGTGCAGGTGTGCGATCTGCTCGGCGTACCAGAGGAAGAAGTCGGCCGAGAGCTGGAACTCGCCGCGGGCCTCGGCGAGGGGCTTGCCGCTCTCGAGGGTCATGGTCTCGACGATCGCGTCGGCGCGGTCGAGCAGGATGCGATGGGCGGCGTGGAAGAGGTTGGCGCGCTCGCGGGGCGGCACGTCGCGCCAGGCCTCCTGGGCGGCGGCGGCCGCGTCGAGCGCAGCGAGCGCGTCTGCCGCACTGCCGTCGGCGACGCGCGCGATGACCTGGCCGGTGGACGGGTTGACCACCTCGAAGGTGGGGCCCTCGGCCACGGGGCGCCACGCGCCGCCGAGGTAGAGGCCCACGGCGACGGTGTGGTCGCGGAGCGCGACCCGGTCGGCGGGCTCCGTGCCGAGGGTGTCGGTGAGGATCGTCATCGATCTGTCCTTCCGGTAATAATCTCGTATTACGATAAGATCCCAGCACGGCCGCTCGGGCCGAGTGTGTCAGATTGAGATCGAGGAGGATCGGATGCCCGCCGTCAAGATCGAGCGCCACGCCGCTCCGCTCCGCCAGCAGGTGGTGCTGCAGCTGCGTGAGGACATCCTCGAGGGCGTGCTCGCCCCCGGCGACCGCCTGCTCGAGAACACGCTCTGCGAGAGCTACGGGGTGTCGCGAACGGTCGTGCGCGAGGCGCTGCGCCAGCTCGAGACCGAGAGCCTCATCACCATGCTGCCGGGCCGCGGCCCCATCGTCACCGTGCTCACGAGGCACGACATCGAGTCGCTCTACGAGGTGCGGCGGGCGCTCGAGGGGCTCGCCGCCGAGCTCTTCGCGCGCGAGGCGAGCGACGACCAGGCGGCCAGGATGCGCATCCTGATCGACTCGATGGAGCACCGCTACCTGCGGGGCACGGTCGAGAGCCGGGAGGAGAGCAAGGAGGAGTTCTACCGGCTGCTGCTCGAGGGGGCGGGAAACCCCGTGCTCGAGAGCCAGCTGCGTGGCGTGCACACGCGCATCGGGCTGTTCCGCCGCTACGCGTTCGTCGACGAGCGCCGCGTGGCGATCTCGATGGAGGAGCTGCGCCAGATCGTGCACGAGCTCGCCGTCACCCGGGACCCGTTCGCCGCGCGGCAGGCGTCGGAGCACCACATCCAGCTGGCCGGCGAGCTCGCCGTGCTGGAGTACACCAAGCGGTTGGGCCACAGCGGCCAGCCGAGCCAGACCGAGGCCATCGCTATCTGATCGTGACTTGACCTGCCCCAGAGGAGCCGGGATGATGACGTCACGGTTCGGAACACAGGAGTTCATCGTGCCAATCCCGTTCGACGCGCATCGCGTGCAGAAGGTCAAAGACGACTTCCTCGCCGCGGATGCGCTCACCAAGACGCTCAATCCCGAACTGCTGAAATCGTGGCAGCGCTCCAAAGACGCCATCGGCGTGCCCGCCAACATCCGCGACGTGCCGCGGGTCGACGACGACCTGCTCGACGCGCACATCCTGGACATGTTCCAGGCGCCGCTGGCGCGGGTCTCCGACGATCTCGACGGCACCGGCATGGGCCTGCTGCTCGCCGACTCGCAGGGGCGCATCCTGCAGCGCTGGTCGCACGACCACAACGCGCTCGACCACCTCGACCGCCTCGGCACGGTGCGCGGCGCCGTGCTCGCCGAAGACGTGGTGGGCACGAACGGCGTGGGCACCGTGGCGGCCACGGGGCGCAGCGTGCAGATCTCGGGTGTGGAGCACTTCGCCGACTTCTACAGCCAGGCGGTGTGCACCGGGTCGCCCGTGCGGCACCCGGTCACCGGCAAGCTGCTCGCGGTGGTCACCATCTCGAGCGACCTCTCCGAGCGCAGCGGGCTGCTGAAGCCGCTCATCACCTCGGTGACGATGCAGCTCGAGCAGCAGGTGCTCGACGTGGAGCAGCCGGCGGCGCGCATGATGTTCACCACCTTCCTCGAGACGGTGCGCGCCCACACCGGGC
Source organism: Herbiconiux moechotypicola (assembly GCF_024979255.1). Taxonomy (GTDB): domain Bacteria; phylum Actinomycetota; class Actinomycetes; order Actinomycetales; family Microbacteriaceae; genus Herbiconiux; species Herbiconiux moechotypicola. The sequence goes on along the minus strand of NZ_JANLCN010000003.1, from coordinate 119,189 downwards.
CGGTGCTCGCCTTCGGGCCGCAGGGGCTCGTGATGCAGAGCCAGAAGGCGGGGCGGCTCACGGTGGCCGACCTCAACCTCATCCAGCAGCACTGTGCCTCGGAGCGGCACTCTGGGCGGCTCGCGCTCGAGCTGTCCACCGGCACCGCCGAGCTGCAGGTGAACGCGCTCGAGCAGGGCGCCGGCGTGATCGTGGTGCTGGAGCGCGACCGGCGCACGGCGACCACGAGCATCGGGCCCGCCCGGCCGCAGCTCGTGGGGCGCTCGCCCGAGTGGCTGCAGGTGGTGCACCAGGTGGCCCGGCATCGCGAGGCGCGGCGGCCGCTCGTGATCGCGGGGGAGTCGGGCACGGGGCGCACCTCGCTCGCGCTGGGGCTGCCGTTCAGGCCGGGCACGCCCGTCGCCCAGGGGCTCGTCACCGACGCCGCCGAACGGCACGTCACCGGCAGTCGCAAGTGGCTGCAGCGGCTCGCAGAGAAGCTCGGCGCCTCGGCGCCCGTGATCGTGCGCGGCATCGAGACCCTCGACGCCCACACGCTCGACGGCGTGCGCTCGCTCGTGGAGTCGAGTACAGGGCGCGGGCCGGTGCTGCTCACGCTCGCCGCGACGTCGCCCGAGGAGGCCGAGGCGATGGCCTCGCGGCTCGGCATGAGTTCGCTGTGGGTGCCGCCGCTGCGTGAACGGTCGGCCGACATCCCGGCTCTCTGGCATGTGTTCGCCGAGCAGGTGGCGCACGGCGCCGGGCTCGAGCTGCGGGCCGACGCCCTGGATGCACTTCAAGCGTACGGCTGGCCCGGCAACCTCAAAGAGCTGCGGGGCGTGCTGGAGCAGCTCTCGCTCACCGGCAAGCGGGGTGCGGTGCTGCCCTCCGACCTGCCCGACTCGATGCAGGGCTCGCGGGCGCTGTCGATGATCGAGCGGGTGGAGCTCGAGGCGATCAGGAAGGCGCTGCACGAGGCCGACGGCAACCGGTCGAAGGCGGCCGAGATCCTGGGGCTGTCGCGGGCGACGGTGTACCGCAAGATGAAGGCGTACCGGCTGACGGCCTGAGGATGCGCGGGGCCGAGGCGTGCTCCGGCGGACCGGGAGGTGCCGCGCCGGTGGCCGGTGCGACGGCCCCGGTGACGCCTCAGTGTGACGTGCGATCACCGCCGGGACGCACCTCGGCGTCGTCGCGCACGTCGATGCGGGTCGTGCCGTGGTCCGTGCTGGTGACGTCGATCCGCGGCTCGGCGTCGTCCTCCGTCGATTTCGGGGCCGCCGTGAGCTGATCGTGGCGCTTGGACTCGAAGTCGTCGCGGTCCACCTCGGTGGGCTCCTCGGGGGAGTGGCCGTTCCGTTCCATGCTGAATTCCTCTCGTCCAGGCCGGCCTGCCGGCGGGCGTGTGCTGTCGAGCCTGGCCCTGCACCGGCTGCGGCGCACCACTCGCCGGTGGAGGCAGGGGTGGCGGATGCGGCGGTGGTGGATGTGGCGCTGGTGGATATGGCGCTGGTGGATGTCGGGGGTCAGGGGCAGCATGGGGGCATGCACACGACGAACTACGTGGACACGTTCATCGCGGTGGCCGACGACAGCACGGCGCCCGGGGCGGTGGTGCCGCCCGCGCGGGCCACGCCGAGCGTCGCCGAGCTCACCTACCGCATGATCGCCGAGCATCCGTATCGCTACACCTCCGACGACGTGGTGTTCGGGGTGTGGGCGGAGCGGCGGGGGATCGACGCGGCTTCGGCCGAGGGCGCGGCGGCTCGGCAGGAGTTCTTCTCGAAGGGGCAGCCGTGCCTGCGGTCGAGCGACCTCGGCAAGCGCTACGGGTGGGGCGTGCACGCCGATTCCGAGAGCCGGGTAGCGCTGGTGCCGATCGGAACGCCCGAGTACGAGGCGTTCGCGGCGGGTGCCGGGCCGGCGGGAGGGGTCGTCGCGGTCACGAAGGCGATGCGGAGTTCGCGCGCCCGCTGACCTGGCATGCTGGGGTGATGGGCGAGGCGGGAGACGGCGGCGGCGAGACCGGCGCGCTCGACTCGGGCGACGTCGACGAGGCGCCCATCGACCTCACGGTCGAGCGGGTCGAGCTCGACGGGGCCTGCACCCGGGTGACCATCGTGTCGGTCGAGGGTGTGCAGTCCGAGCGGAGTTTCGTGCTCGTGGCCGGCGTGGGGGTGGCGGCGACGTACTTCGAGTTCCTCGCTCCCGCCTTGGCCAGGCATGGCACGGTGTACGCGCTCGACCTGCCCGGCTTCGCGGGCATGCCGCGCCCTCGAGGCAACGAGCAGCCGACGGCGGCGTTCTTCGCCCGCCAGGTGTCGCACGTGCTCGATCGCTACGAGCTCGAGAACCCCGTGCTGCTCGGCCACTCCATGGGCACGCAGGTGGTCACCGAGGTGCTGGCCGCGCATCCCGAACTCGCCCACGCGGTGCTCGTGAGCCCCGTGGTGAACGATGCCGAGCGGGCGGCGCCGGTGCAGGCGGTGCGGTTCGCGCAGGCGGGGGTGCACGAGTCGGTGCACCTGGTGCTCACGGCGCTGTCGGCCTACATACTGTGTGGGGTGGCGTACTTCTTGACGGTGCTGCCGCATCTGCTGAGCTACCCGATCGTCGCGCGGATCGGGGGAGTGCGGGCGTCGGTGCTGTTCATCCGGGGCGAGTTCGATCGCACCTCGCCGCGGCGGTTCCACTCGCGGCTCGTGGCGGCGGTGGGTGCGGAGCGGTCACGGCGGTGGGAGATCGAGGAGGCGGCGCACTCCATCATCAACGGGCACGCCCTCGGGGTGGCCGAGCTCACGCTCGGGCACGTGCGCGGCACCCTGGCCCGACGCGGGCGCATGCCGTCGGCCGAGGCCGCGGTGCCGCCCGCGCGTCACGCCGACCTCGCGCTCGTGCTGCGGGCGCTCGGCAGCCGTGCCGCCGAGTGGGGTGCTGCCCTCCGCGGCGACGACGCCGCCGTCGGCCGCGCCAAGCGCGAGCACGCCAAGCTCCTCTGGCACGCCTACACCCGCCGCCGCTGACCCCCCGGCGCCGCTCGCCCGCGGGCGCGTGCGGGTGGTGCGGGGTGCCATGGTCGGTGCGGGGGGGGTGGAACGGGAGAGCCCCGGCGCGCGCGGTGGGTGCGGGACGGGGCTCTCGGGCGGGGCGCAGGGCCCGGTGGTGGGTCAGCTCAGGTCAGCCGAGCTTCTTGGAGTCGCGGAGGATGGTGGCGAGCTCTTCCATGTGGGCGGCCTGCGAGTGGTAGTCGAGGGCGGCGCCGACCCAGCCGTCGTGCACCTGGCCGGCGGCCAGGGCGGGGTGCGAGGCGAAGGTGGGCTGCGCGAGCAGGTCGGCCTCCTGGAAGCCCTCGTTGTTCACCAGCAGCACGTCGCCGGTCATCATCTGGGCGGCGTTCTCCCAGCTGTAGATGTCCCAGTAGTAGTCGGTGTCGGGGTTGAGGTCGGTGAAGGTCACGCCGAGCTCGCTGTAGAGCTGGGTCTCCGGCTCGTCCTGCGGCTTCACCACGTAGATGCCGTCGGCGTCGGCGTACATCTGGGTCACCTCGACGTCGCTCTCCTCGCCGGCGGCCGTGAGGTCGGCCGCGGCGGCGTCGAACTCCGCCTTCGCTGCGGCCACCGTGGAGGCGTCGGCCCCGAGGTCTTCGGCCAGCGCGGTGAGGCTCTCGATCACGTCGAGGCCGCGGCCGCCCACCTCGATCGCCACGACGGGCGCGATCTTCTCGAGCTGCTCCTGCTGCTCCACGTCGGCGACGCCGTAGTAGGCGCCCTCGGTGTCGAGCGTGCCCTCGCGGTCGGTGGGGTAGATGCCGGTGACGATGAGGTCGGGTGCGGCCTCGGCGAGGGCCTCGAGGTCGATCTCGCCGTAGCTGTTGCCCACGACGGCGGTGTCGGTGATGTCGAACTCGTCGAAGCGGGTGTCGCTGGCCACGTCGAATCGGCCGAAGATGGCGACGGGGTCGATGCCGTAGCTCATGAGCCCGACGGCGTAGTCGGTGTAGCTCGCGATGCGCTCGGGGGTGTGGTCGAGCGTGACGGTAGTGCCCGTGGCATCGGTGTAGCTCCACTCGCCGGCGGCGGTCGACGCGGCTCCGGTGTCGGAGGAGGAGCAGCCGGCCAGCGCGGCGAGGGTGAGGGCGGGCACCACGAGCAGGGCTGAACGCTTCAGCGCGGTGCGGGAGTTCTGGGTGGCAAGGTTTTTCACGCTTGTTAGGTTAGCCGATCCTAAATCACGAAACGATATCGGCTGCGGGAACGATCAACGGCGTGCCCGTGGCGGGGTCGGCGATCACCTGCGCCTCGAGCGCGAACGCCTCGCGCAGCACCTCGGGCGTGAGTACCTCCCACGGGCTGCCGTCCGCGATCACGCGTCCACCGCCGACCACCACGAGCCGGTCGGAGTAGCGCCCCGCGAGCGTGAGGTCGTGCAGTACCATCACCACGGTGGCCCCCCGCTCGCGGTTGATCGAGCGCACGAGCCGCAGCACGTCGAGCTGGTGACTGAGGTCGAGGAAGGTCGTGGGCTCGTCGAGCAGGATGATGGGGGCCTCCTGCGCGAGCACGAGCGCGATCCAGGCGCGCTGCAGCTGCCCTCCCGAGAGTTCGCCCGCGTCGCGATCGGCGAGCTCGGCGATGCCGGTGGCGGCGAGGGCCGCGTCGGTGATGCGGGAGTCCTCCGCCGTCCACGGCCGGAACAGGCTCTGGTGCGGGTGGCGCCCGCGCGAGACCAGGTCGCGCACGGTGGTGGCGGAGGGCGTGAGCGGCTTCTGGGGCAGGATCGCGAGCCGCTTGGCCACCGCCTTCGCCGACATCGATCGCACCGGCACCCCCTCGAGCGACACCGACCCCTCGGTGGGCGGGAGCAGTCGCCCGAAGGCCTTGAGCAGCGTCGACTTGCCGCATCCGTTCGCCCCGATGAGCGTGGTCACCTCGCCCTGGGCGATGGTGAGGTCGAGGTTCTCGAAGATGGGGACGCGGTCGTAGCCGATGGTGAGTCCGCGCGCCTCGAGGGCGGGTGGCGCGGATGAGGGCACCGCGGCGGCGGGTGCGGATGCGGAGGGCGCGGATGCGGATGCAGAGGTCATGTCAGGGACTCCCGGTGCTTGCGGCGGGTGAGAAGCCAGATGAGGTAGGGGGCGCCGATGACGGCGGTGACGATGCCGACGGGCGTCTCGTCGGGCAGCACGGCGCGGGCGAACGCGTCGCCGCCGGCCACGATGAGTGCGCCCATCAGCGCCGAGGCCACCAGCGGGGGACGCCCCGACCCGGCCAGCCGCAGCGCGATCTGCGGAGCCACGAACGCCACGAACTCGATCGGACCGCTCGCCGACACCGCCGCCGCGGTGAGCAGCACTGCGCAGGCGATCACGAGCAGCTTGTGCCGCTGCACGGCCATGCCGAGACCCGTCGCCATCTCGTCGCCGAGGAGCCCCAGGTCGAGCCGCGACGACTGCAGCAGCGCGACCGGCACGAGCACGACGAGCGCGATCAGCACGGGCCACACGCTCGCCCACGAGATGCCCGAGAGGCTGCCCACGAGCCACTGCGACGCCGCCTGGGCCTCGGTGATCTGCGCCCGCGCGATGAGGTAGTTGGTCACACCCATGAGGGCGGCCGTGGCACCGATGCCGATGAGGATGAGGCGGTAGCTGTCCACCCCGCCGCGCCAGGCTAGCCCGTAGACGATGACCGCTGTGCCGATGGCACCGAGCGCCGCCACGACGGGCAGCCCCAGGCTGAGCAGCCCCGCGCCCACCGCGTAGCTTCCGCCACCCAGCACGATCGCGGCGACCGCACCAAGGGCGGCGCCCGAGGTGACACCGAGGATGTCGGGGGTGGCGAGCGGGTTGCGCGCGAACGTCTGCGTGAGCGCCCCGGCGAGCCCCAGCGCGGCCCCGACGAGCAGGCCGCCCAGAACGCGGGGCATGCGCAGCTCGAACACCACGAGCTCCTGGCTGCCGGTGCCGCCGCCGAACAGGGTGACCACCACGTCGGGGATGGTGAGCGAGGAGGATCCCACCACGATGCCGATGAGCCCCACCAGCACGGCGGCGACGAGGCACGCGAGGGTGACGATGACGACGCGTCCACGCCAGAGTCTGCGGTCGATCACAGCGTCGCCACCTTTCCGCGCCGCACGATCACGATGAACGCGATGCCGCCCACGACGGCGAGCACCACGCCCACGGGCACCTCGGCGTTGCCGCCGATCATCCGCCCGATCACGTCGCACAGCAGCAGCAGCGCGGCCCCGATGAGACCGGATGCGGGTAGCAGCCACTGATGGTCGCCGCCGACGAACCGCCGGGCGATGTGGGGTGCCGTGAGGCCGATGAAGCCGATGGGGCCGGTGATGGCCACCGCGCTCGCCGTGAGCAGCGTGATGGCGAGCAGCCCCACGATGCGGGCGCGCACGAGGTTCTCGCCGAGGCCGTGCGCGAGCTCGGTGCCGAGCGCGAGGCTGTTGAGCGAGCGCACGTTGGCCACCGCGAACACGAGCCCGGCGAGGGCGAACAGCGCCGCCGCGCCCGCGCCGTCGAGCGTGCGGCCCGAGAGCGACCCCACCACCCAGATGCGGTAGGCCGCGAGGGTGGTCTCGTCGGAGAGTACGAGGTACGAGGTGATGGCCACGAGCAGTGCCGTCACCGCCGTGCCCGCGATGGCGAGCGGCACCGGGCTGGTGAGCCCGCGGCCGAGCGCGGCCACGCCGAATACGACGACGCTCGCCACGAGCGCGCCCGCGAGCGCGAGCAAGAGCGTGGTGATGACCGAGCTGGTGCCGAGCACGTAGACGCCGATCACCACGGCGAGGCTCGCCCCGGCTGAGACGCCGAAGATGCCGGGGTCGGCGAGCGGGTTGCGGGTCTGACCCTGCATCACGGCGCCCGCGATGCCGAGGCAGAACCCCACCATGAGTCCGAGCACGGTGCGCGGCACGCGCGAACCCCACACCACGGCGCCCGGGTCGTTCGCGGGGTCGAGCAGGGCGCCGATCACGGCCCCGACATCGATGAGGTTGCTGCCGAGCAGCAGGCTCAGAACCGTGGCGAGCAGGGTCACCAGTGCGAGCACGACAATCACGACCGCCCGGGTGAGCGGGGACGGACGACGCGGCGCCTGCGTGGCGGATCGCTGGATCGTGTCGGGGTGCACCGTGTAAGCGTAGCCTTGCCTCACCAGGGACGCTTCATCGTTCCGTGTGAGGAGACGTCATGCCCGAGTCCGGCACGCCCTTCGCCCGCGTCGTGGCGCGCACGGCGGCCGGTGCCGTGCGGGGCGAGATCGTCGACGGTGTGGCGACCTTCCGCGGGGTGCCCTACGCGCGCATCCCGCGCCGTTTCGCCGCGCCTGCACCGGTCGAGCCGTGGCCCGGGACGCGCGAGGCGACCACGCCCTCTGCCCGCTGCCCGCAGGGCGAGGGCAGTCTCTTCGCCACCTCGCTCGGCGACTACTTCACCGGCGGCCGCCTCGACCGCATCCGGCTCGACGCCGAGCGCAGCGACGAGCACTGCCTCGAGCTGAGCATCCTCACCCCGGCGCCCGATCCCCGTGCCAGGCGCCCCGTGCTGGTCTACCTGCACGGCGGCGGCTTCATCGTGGGCTCGAGCATCGGCACCACCGCCGCGCAGCCGTTCGTGGCCGAGCACGACGTGGTGCTCGTGGGCGTGAACCACCGTCTCGGCGCCTTCGGTTTCGTCTCGGGCGGCGCGCCGAACCCCGGCATGCTCGACCTCGTCGCCGCCCTGCGCTGGGTGCGCGGGAACATCGCCGCGTTCGGGGGCGACCCGGATGCGGTGACCCTCGTCGGAGATTCGGGCGGCGCCGTGAAGATCGCGACCCTGCTGGTGATGCCGGATGCGCGGGGTCTGTTCCACCGGGCCGTGATGGAGAGCCCGGCCGAGTTCTCGATGCGCACGCCGGAGCAGGAGGCCGCCGACAGAGCCGCGCTGGCCGCGGCGCTCGGCTCGGTGGCGGCGCTCACCGAGGCCACCGCCGACGAGCTCTTCGCCGCCTCGGTGCTCTCGCCCTGGTCGTACGTTCCCGTGATCGACGGGCGAGTCGTGGTGGCTGACCCGTTCGGCGAGGAGGCAGCGGGCGTGATGCCCGAGGTGCCCGTCATCATCGGGCACGCGGCTGACGAGTTCACCATGTTCGTCGCGGACGCCACGATCTCTGAAGCCAAGGCGGCTGCCGTCGTACGCCTGCTGGTGGGCCCGGAGGCGAGCGACCGCGAGGCGCTCCGAGTGGAGTACGGTGTCGACCGGCTCGACCCGGCGACGGTGCTGCGGGCCGCCTCCGATGCCTCGTTCGGCCCCGACGTCGCGCGATTCGCCCGCCGGCGCGCCGAGGCCGGGGGAGCGGTGTTCGAGTATCTGTTCACCCACGTGCCACCGCACGACGGCGGGGCGATGGGCGCGTTCCACACCGCCGAGCTCGCGCTCGCGATCGGGCTGCCGCAGCACGAAGAGTCGGGGCCGCTCTCCCGGGTGCTCTCGGCTGCCTGGGCGGCGTTCGCCCGCACGGGCGACCCCTCGACGGCGGCGCTGGCCTGGCCCGCACTGCAGGCGGGGACAGCGCACGTCGACGAGGTGCCATCCGTGCCGGGCGTGGTTCCGCGCGTGGTGTTCGGCGACGACGGCGGGCGTCTCGACCTCGACGGCTCACCCATCCACGCGGCCTTCTGGGCCGCCCGGCCGGCGCGCTACCTCGACCTGCTGACGCTGCTGCAGGCCGAGGACTGACTCGCGGCCGCGGCCGGACGCGCGGCGGCCGGCCGGTTCCGGGGTTGCGCGCCCCGGCTGGATGCCCTATCGTCGAACCGGTTCGAATCGAACCGGTTCGACACATTCGACAGCTTTCGACGGCGATGGAGACACAACGTGGTGACGATCGGAGACGTGGCGCGTGAGGCGGGGGTGTCCCGCAGCACGGCGTCGTACGCGCTCTCGGGCAAACGGTCGATCTCGCCCGAGGTGCGCGAGAAGGTGGAGCAGGCCGTCCGGCAGCTCGGCTACACCCCGAACGCCGGGGCCCGCGCCCTCGCCACCTCGCAGACCAAGGTGATCGCCCTGCTGGCCCGATTCCTCGACGACGAGTTCGCGCCGGCCATGCTGCAGTACATCCTCGGTGTCACCAACGAGGCCAGGGAGCTCGGCTACGACACGCTCCTCGTCTCCGAGGAGGACGGCGTCTCGGCGCTGAAGCGCATCTCCGACTCGCGCATGGCCGACGGCTTCGTGCTGCTCAACGTGGCCGAGCGCGACGACCGGCTCGACATCCTGCGCGCGGCCAGCCAGCCCGGCGCCCTCGTGGGGCTCCCGGCGGAGACCGCGGGAGTGGACGTGTTCGACCTCGACTTCGAGGGCGCCGGCCGCCTCATGGTCGACACCCTCCACGACCTCGGCCACCGCGAGCTGGTGCTCGTGTCGCAGCCCGAGCACGTGCTCGAGCGCGGGGGCGCCTACGTCTGGCGCCTCGCCAACGCCGCCGCCGACCGCGCCGCGGAGCTAGGGGTGCTCCTGCACCCCTACTTCGGGTCGTCGACCCAGCCGCAGATCGGCCGTGACCTCTCCGCCTTCCTCGACGCGCATCCGAGTGCCACGGGGCTGCTGCTCAACAACGAGGCGGCCGCCGCCGCCCTGCCGAGCGTGCTGCACGAGCGCGGGCTCAGCTCGCCGCACGACCTCTCGGTGATCGGGCGCTACTCCGACGACTTCGCCCGCACCTTCTCGCTCCCGTACTCCGCCATCGACAGCGCCGCCGCCGAGCTCGGCCGCCGTGCCGTCGAGCACCTCGTCTCCCGCATCGAAGGCAGCACGGATGCGGGCACCACCGTCGTCGATCTGATCGCGCCCAGGATCGACGATCGCGGCAGCATCGCCGCACCACCCACCCAACACTGACACCGAGAGTCCCGGTGGTACCGGGGCACGTTCAAGGAGGAACACAGATGAACACCAGAACGCTTCGAGCGCCGCTCGCGGTCGCGGTCGCCGCGATCGCGGTGGGAGCACTGGCAGGTTGTAGCGCCGGCGGAGGCACCGGCTCCACCGACGCCGCGAGCGGCACCTACACCTGGTGGGACCCGTACCCGCAGCACGAGGAGGGCTCCGACTGGGCCAACCGGGTGCAGGCCTGTGGCACCGAGGCCGGCGTCACCATCGAGCGCACCGCCTACGACACCACCTCGCTCACCAACCAGGCGCTCCTGTCGGCGCAGGAGGGCACCTCGCCCGACATCATCCTGCTCGACAACCCCGCCGTGTCGACCCTCGCCGAGACCGGGATGCTCACCACGACGGACGAGCTCGGTCTCGACACCTCGGGCATCGACGAGAACCTCCTGGCCGCGGGCGAGCTCGACGGCGAGTCGTACGGCATCCCGATCGGCGCCAACACCCTCGCGCTCTACTACAACGCCGACATCCTGACCGAGGCCGGGGTCGACCCCGCGTCGATCACCGACTGGGCGAGCCTCACCGACGCCCTGGCGAAGGTGTCCGCCACCGGCCACAAGGGCATCACCTTCGCGGGCATCAACACCGAGGAGGGTTCGTTCCAGTTCCTGCCCTGGTTCTGGGGCGCGGGCGCCGACCTCACCGAGCTCGACTCGCCCGAGGCGGTCGAGGCGCTCCAGCTCTGGACGGACTGGGTCGACAAGGGCTACGCGCCGCAGTCGGTCATCGGCAACTCGCAGAACACCAGCTGGGAGGAGTTCATCACGGGCGACTTCGCGTTCTCGGAGAACGGCACCTGGCAGGTCAACAGCGCCGCCGACCAGTCCTTCGCCACCGGCGTGATCGAACTGCCCGCGATCGACGGAGGCGTGGCCCCCGCGCCCACCGGTGGCGAGTTCATCATCGCCCCGGTGCAGCAGGACACCGCGCGCTACGAGACCACCAAGAAGATCGTCGACTGCATGACCACGCCGGAAGGCTTCGTGGAGACGGCGAACACCTTCGCGTACTACATCCCGCCCACCGCGGAGGGCCAGGAGCAGCTGCTGGCCGAGAATGCCGACCTCAGCACCTGGGTGTCGGCGGTGCAGGCCGCGAAGGGCCGCACGAGCGACAACCTCGGCACCGACTACCCGCTCATCTCCGAGCAGTTGTGGACGGCCGTGCAGAGCGCCCTCTCCGGCGCCCAGTCGCCGGCGGACGCCCTCGCCGACGCCCAGGCGGCGGCTGCGGCGGAGACCGGCAAGTAGCACGCAGCAGGGGAGCGGGCGGGCGTCATCGACGTCCGTCCGCTCCGCCCCGACACCCACCGAGGAATGACCCCATGACCACCACCACGGTGCGCCGGCGGCGGGACGGCCGCTCAGGCTCCCGCTGGATCGCGTTCGCGTTCGCGGCCCCGCTCATCGCGTACCTGCTCGCCTTCTACGCCTACCCGCTCATCCGCAGCATCGACCTCAGCATCCACGACTACACCGTCCGCGCCTTCGTGCAGGGCAATGCCGAGTTCGTGGGGCTGCAGAACTACATCGACGTCGTCTCCTCGCCGCTGTTCGGCCAGGCGCTGTGGAACACGACGGTGTTCGTCGTGGCGTCGCTGCTCTTCCAATACGCGATCGGCCTGGCCCTCGCCGTCTTCTTCCGCAGCAGCTTCCGGCTGAGCGGGGTGCTGCGCGCCCTCTTCCTCGTGCCGTGGCTGCTGCCGCTCATCGTCTCGGGCTCCACCTGGGCCTGGATGCTCAACAGCGACAACGGCATCGTCAACTCGGTGCTGCAGGCCTTCGGCGTCGGTCAGATCAACTGGCTCACCTCGCCCGACACCGCGATGGTCGCGGTGGTCATCGCGAACATCTGGCTGGGCATCCCGTTCAACCTCGTCATCCTCTACTCGGGCCTGCAGAACATCCCGGCCGACGTCTACGAGGCCGCCTCGCTCGACGGGGCGGGGGCGTGGCGGCAGTTCTGGAGCATCACCTTCCCGCTGCTGCGACCGGTCTCGGCGATCACCCTGCTGCTCGGCCTCGTCTACACCCTCAAGGTGGTCGACATCATCTGGATCATGACCAACGGCGGCCCGGCCAACGCCACCACCACGCTCGCCATCTGGTCGTACCGCGAGGCCTTCGGCACCGGGCAACCCGACCTCTCGCCCGCCGCCGCCGTCGGCAACATCCTCATCGTCATCGCGCTCGTCTTCGGGTTCCTCTACCTCAGGGTGCAGCGCCGTCAGGAGAACTCATGACCGCCCGCAGGCCCTGGTGGAAGACGCTGCTCGGCATCGTCTTCACCGCGCTCATGCTCTTCCCGGTCTACTGGATGGTGAACGTCTCGCTCACCAAGACCCAAGACCTCCGGCTCAGCCCGCCACACATCTTCCCCGTCGACGCCACTTTCGAGGGCTACGCCGAGGTGCTGCGGCAGCAGCTGCCGAACCTCGGCACCAGCCTCCTGATCGGTCTCGGCTGCGTGGTGCTCACGGTCGCGCTCGCCGCGCCCGCCGGGTACGCGATCGCGCTGCTCAACATGCGCGGAGGCCGTTCGCTCAACTTCATTCTGCTCGTGGCCCAGATGATCCCGGCGGTCGTCATGGCGATGGGCTTCTACGCCATCTACGTGCGGCTGGGGCTGCTCAACAGCGTGTGGGGGCTCATCCTCGCCGACTCCACGATCGCCGTGCCGTTCGGAGTGCTGCTGTTCACCGCTTTCATGAGCGGACTGCCTCGGGAGTTGCTGCAGGCGGCGCGCATCGACGGGGCGGGCGCGTGGCGCACCTTCGTGTCGGTGGTCATGCCGCTCAGCCGCAACTCGGCGCTCACCGTGGCGCTGTTCGCCTTCCTGTGGGCGTGGTCGGACTTCGTGTTCGCCTCCACGCTGGCGCGCAACTCCGCGCTCACGCCCATCACGCTCGGCATCTACTCGTACATCGGCAACAACACCACGCAGTGGAACGCCATCATGGCGACCGCCGTGGTCGCCTCCATCCCCGCGGCGATCCTCCTGATCGTCGCCCAGCGCTACGTCGCGGCGGGAGTCACCGCCGGCGCCGTGAAGGACTGATCCGTGACCGTTCTCCCCTCCACCGTCTCCACCGCCTCCGCCGTTCCCGTCGTGCCCTCCGGCGGTGCGCTCCGCGGTGCCGGCGTGACATCGGTGACCCTCGACCCGGCCGGGTTCTGGGGTGTCAGGCAGGGCGTCAACAGGGCCGCCACCCTGCGGCACTGTCTCGACTGGATGGAGCGCCTCGGCTGGATCGAGAACTTCGACCGCGTGGCCCGGGGGGAGACGACGGTCGACCGGCCGGGCTGGCAGTTCTCCGACTCCGAGGTGTACAAACTGCTCGAGGCGATGGCGTGGGAATTCGGCCGCGCCCCCGACGACGAGCTCGCAGCGCTGTTCGGCCGGCTGGTGGAGCGGGTGGCCGCGGCGCAGGACGCCGATGGCTACCTCAACACCGCCTTCGGCCACCCCGGCCTCCCCGGCCGCTGGACCGACCTCGCCATGGGGCACGAGCTCTACAACGCCGGTCACCTGCTGCAGGCGGCCGTGGCGCGCATCCGCACCGGTCACGACGACGAGCTCGTGCGGGTCGCCCGCCGGGCGGCCGACCAGATCTGCGACGAGTTCGGGGAGTCGGGGCGCCACGGCGTCTGCGGCCATCCCGAGATAGAGGTGGCGCTCGCCGAAGCGGGGCGCGCGTTCGGCGAGCGTCGCTACCTCGAACAGGCCCGCCTGTTCGTCGACCGGCGGGGGCGGGGCACCCTCGCGGTGCGCCCGCTCCTGTCGGCCGAGTACTTCCAGGATGACGAGCCGGTGCGTTCGGCCACGGTGCTGCGGGGCCACGCCGTGCGGGCGCTCTACCTCTCGGCCGGGGCGGTCGACGTGGCGGTGGACACCGGCGACGACGAGCTGCTGGCCGCGGTGACCAGGCAGTGGGCCGCCACGGTGGGTGCGCGCACCTACCTCACCGGGGGCATGGGATCGCGTCATCAGGACGAGGGGTTCGGCGACGACTGGGAGCTCCCGGCCGACCGCGCCTACTGCGAGACCTGCGCCGGGGTCGCCTCCGTCATGCTCGCGTGGCGGCTCTACCTCGCCAGCGGCGAGGTGCGCTACGTCGACCTCATCGAGCGCACGCTGTTCAACGTGGTGGCGACCTCGCCGAGCGCCGACGGTCGCGCCTTCTTCTACGCCAACCCGCTGCACCAGCGGGAGCCAGGTGCCGCGGCGGTCGATGGCGTCAACACGCGCGCCGAGGGTGGGGTGCGGGCTCCGTGGTTCGAGGTGTCGTGCTGCCCCACCAACGTGGCGCGCACGCTGGCCTCGCTCGGCGCCTACACGGCGTCGGCCGACGACGAGGGCGTCAGCCTGCTGCAGTACGCGGCGGGGGAGGTGGAGCTCGGGGGGTTCCGGATGCGGGTCGACACCGCGTATCCCTCCGACGGCCGGGTAGCCGTGCGAGTGCTCGAGGCGCCTGAGGGCGAAGCGAGGCTCCGGATGCGCGTGCCGGCCTGGGCCGACGGGGCGCGACTGGCGGTGGGCGGTGGGGCGGCGGAGGAGGTGCTGCCCGGATGGGTGGACCTGCGCCGCGTGTTCTCGCCCGGAGACGAGCTGGTGCTCGAGCTGCCGGTGGGGCCGCGCCTGACCTGGCCCGACCTGCGCATCGACGCGGTGCGCGGCACCGTCGCGGTGGAGCGCGGTCCGCTGGTGCTGTGCGTGGAGTCGACCGACCTGCCCGTCGGGGCCGAGCTCGCGGGGCTCGAGGTCGACGTGGCGGCCGGGGTGCGCGTGAGCGGCGACGGCGCCGTGGTGTCGGGGATCGTGCGGCACGACCGTGCGGCGGGGCCGGCACTGCCCTACGGGGCGCCGGATGCGGGTGAGGGCGAGCGCGTCGAACTCGAGTCGCCGACGGCGATCGACGTGCCGCTCATCCCGTACCACCGCTGGGCCGAGCGCGGTCCGGCGACGATGCGGGTCTTCCTCCCCGTGCGCGGCTGACGCCTCGCGGCGGGGCGGGGCGGTCTGCGCACGCCGGCGGTCAGCCCCGCATCCGCTGCTCTGCTGCCGAGCGCAGCACCCGCAGCCGCCGGTGGTAGACGGCCAGCCGTGACACGAGCACCGCGGCCACCACGATCGACACCGAGGAGCCGAGCAGTACCGCGAGCGTGCCCTCGTCGGCCACCTCGGGCTGGGCGGCGAAGGCGAGCTCGTTCATGAGCAGCGACACCGTGAACCCCACGCCGCCGAGGGCGCCCGCCGCCAGCAGCGCCAGGGGCGACAGGACCGGGCGGCGCTCGCGAGGACCGACGAACGACGAGAGCCAGCCTCCCAGCGCGATGCCGATGAGCTTGCCCACGGGGAGGGCGATGAGGATCGCCCAGAAGGGCGGCGCGAGCTGGGACAGACCGACCTGGGGGATGGCGACCAGCGCCGCCGAGAACGCGAACAGCGGCAGCACCACGCCGTTGGTCGCCGGTTCGAGGTGGTGCCTGAGGTGCATCGCGGGCACCCGCATCATCGCGAGACCGAGGGCGACGCCCGCGATGGTGGCGTGCACCCCGGAGAGGTACACCAGCGACCAGGTGACGAGGGCCACCGCGACCATCGCCGCGATCACGAGCACCCGCATCCGGGTGTTCAGCAGGCGGCTCAGCACGCCGAACACGGCCACCCCCACCACGGCGAGGGCGAGCAGAGGCAGGTTCGGGTCGGTGGTGAAGAAGAGGGCGATGATGACGATGGCGACGATGTCGTCGAGGATGGCGAGGGCCAAGATGAAGATCCGCAACCGCGACGGGATGCCCTTGCCGAAGACGGCGAGCACCCCGAGGGCGAACGCGATGTCGGTTGCGGTGGGGATGGGCCAGCCGTTCTCGTAGCCCGACCCCGCGGTGACCGCCACGTAGATGAGCGCGGGCACGAGCACCCCGCCGAAGGCCGCGATCGCCGGGCGGACGGCCTTCGACACGGAGTTGAGCTGGCCGACCGTGAGCTCGTTCTTCAGCTCGACCGCGGCGACGAAGAAGAACACGGCCAGGAGACCGTCGCTGATCCAGTGGCCCACGGAGAGGTCGAGCGGGGTGCCCGGGACGGCGAGATGCGCATCCTGCAGACCCATGAGGGCGGGGCCGAGCGGGCTGTTCGCCGCGATCAGGCCGAGGGCGGCGGCGGCGAGGAGGAGGAAGGCGGCGACGCGCTCCGAGCGGATGAAGGCCATACGGTGTCCTCACTGACGCGGCGGGCGCGTCGGTAGCGGGGAGCGATCACCTCGACCGCCCGCCGACCAGACTTCCCGGCGCACCGCATCCGATTGTACCGGCGCGCGCGCCGCCGTCCCGGCTGGGGCGGGCAGGGCCACTCTCGCCCCTCGCGCGGGCACCGGATGCGCGGGTACGCTGGCCTCACGGAAGGGGAGGCTCTCATGGCGGTGTTCTCACGCGGGTTCGGTGGTCGTCGGCGCGAGTCGGATCCGGCGTTGCCGCCCGGCCAGTACCTCACCGAAGACTTCCCGGTGCTCTCGGCGGGCCCGACCCCCGACGTGCAGACCGACAGCTGGTCGTTCGACATCGTCAACGAGTCGAACGAGCGCGTCTCGTGGAGCTGGGACGAGATGATGGCGCTGCCCGTCGACGACGTGCACACCGACATCCACTGCGTCACCCGCTGGTCGAAGCTCGGCACCCACTGGCGCGGCGTGGCGCTCGACCACTTCTTCGAGAAGGTCGACACCAGCGAGGCCTACACGATGGTGCACTCCTACGGCGGGTACACCACGAACGTGCCGCTCGAAGACCTGCTCGACGGCAAGGCCTGGGTGGCCTTCGAGTTCGAGGGCGAGCCACTCGACCCCGAGCACGGCGGCCCCGCGCGCCTGCTCGTGCCGCACCTCTACTTCTGGAAGAGCGCGAAGTGGGTGCGCGGGCTCCGCATGCACGCCGACGATGACCCCGGGTTCTGGGAACAGAACGGCTACAACCTCTACGGCGACCCGTGGAGAGAGCAGCGGTACTGGTAGTGGCGATCGTCTCCGGCTGGGGCCCCGCCACGGTGGCGTCGGCCCGGCGGGTCACGCCCACGGGCCGCGTGCTCGAACTCGACGTGCCCGGCTGGGCGGGCAACCTCCCCGGCCAGCACCTCGACCTGCGGCTCACCGCCGAAGACGGCTACCAGGCCGTGCGGTCGTACTCGATCGCCTCGTACGGCCAGGGCAGCCGGGTCGAGCTCGCGGTCGACGAACTGCCCGACGGCGAGGTGTCGCCCTACCTCGTCGACGTGGTCGAACCCGGCGACGAGCTCGAGGTGCGCGGCCCCATCGGCAACTACTTCGTGTGGCGCGACGAGCAGCCGGATGCGGTACAGCTGATCGCGGGCGGCTCGGGCATCGTGCCGCTGGTCGCCATCGCGCGGGCGCACCACGCCTCGTCGAACCCGGCGCCGTTCAAGCTGGTGTACTCGGTGCGCGCGCCCGAAGACGCGTACTACGCCGACGAACTGCGCGGCTTCGAGGGCGACCGTTTCACGCTCGACTGGGTGTACACCCGGCGCACCCCGCCGGGGTGGGAGCGCCCGGCCGGCCGCATCGACGCGGCGACCATCGAGCGGGTGACGCTGCCCGCATCCGGGAACCCCCTGGTGTACGTGTGCGGACCCACCGGGTTCGTGGAGGCGGTGTCGCGGGCGCTCGTGGCCCTCGGGCACGACCCGGCCCGCGTGAAGACGGAGAGATTCGGAGGCGCATGATGGCCCACCCCGAACCCGGCCGCGTGGCGGCGAGGGTCGACGGCAATGCGGCGGCGGGGGCGCTCGCCGAGGTGTTCTGCTTCGACGTGACCGAGGTGCTGGGGGAGTGCGCCCACTGCGGCGCCCGCGCCCTGCTCGCCGAGGCGGAGGCCGAGCTCGACGACGAGGGCGTCATCGTGCTCTGCCGCTCCTGCGGCCACACCCTCCTCACCTACCTCAGCACCCCCGCCGGCCGCAGCCTCCAGCTCCCCGGCCTCGCCTCCCTCACCCTCCCGTAGCGCCCGCGCGCATGCGCGTGCCCGTCGAGTGGGCGCGATCGGTCGCCGCCGGCGCACCCAGGCGACCGATCGCGCCCACTCGAATCACGCCGGGCGACGGGACCTCAAGCGGTGGACAACGCGGCGAGGCCCGCGGCGAAGACGGGTTCGAACCGAGTGATCTCACGCTCCGGTAGGCCGTGCCGCGATGCAACAGAACGCCAGGCACCCACGCCGATGGCCACCTCGCTCAGGATGGCCGTGGCCCGCTGGGGGCTCACTCCGAAGCTGGGTGCGATCCGACGCAGAGCAGCGGTGCCGGCGTCCAGCGACGTGGAGCCGCCGATCGACGTCACTCGCTGCGCGGCCGGGTCGGGATCGGGGTTGAGGTCGAACGCCGGCGAGAGCGCCCAACCCCCTGGGGCACGCAGGAGGCCGTGATTGCGCAGGTGGTCGTCGACGTTGTTGATCGCCAGCGAGAAGGCGATACGACGCCACAGCTGTTCGAGGTCGATCGCGACGGAGGCCCCGATCGTCGCGAGCGACTCCGCGATCTCCAGATAGTCGCGCGATTCGCCATCGCGCGCCGAGAGCAGAGTCATGGAGCTGATGTAGCCGACGCGTTCCGCCCCGTGCCGATCGAATCGGCGCAGGAGGAGTACCCGCCGGCCGTCGATGCTTAGCAACCGGTGCTCCGGCACGGTCACACCGCACCGCCCGGCCAGGTCGAGTGCCACGGCCTCCCAGCCGATCACCGACCACTCGTCGCCGGAGTGCTCGAACTTGGCGATCGACAGATCGTCTCCGTCGCGCACCGATGCCTTGGGCCGGGCGCCGCCCAGTGACCCGGTGCCGGCCGCCAGGAGGGTCTTGATGGCGCTCTGGTCATCGGGATCTCCTGACTCGACGGTCTCCGCCGCCCGCATCAGCTGTGGCAGCTCGATCACGCGTGGCACGTCGGAGGAGGGCGAGAGGTACTCGCCTCCCGGCTCGGCCGAGAAGCGCAGAGCGCCCTGACGGGTCGCGTCGCTCACGCCGAGGAGATAGTCGCGCTCGGTGATCGCCGGCGGGGTCCTTCCCGCAGCGATCGCTGAAGCTCTCAGGCGCCTCGCGATGAGTGAGCGGCCCCAGCGATCGGGAGCCGCATCGGCGAAGCATCCGGGTAGCCCCGAACCAGGTAGTCGCTGAGTGGCGGTGCCTGCGAGGAGAGGGAGAGCCGGCTCGACGGAATAGCCGTCGGGGTCTGCGAGGTAGCTCTGCCCATAGGCGAAGGAGCTGCTCACGACACCGCGCTTCGTCGTGAGGTAGGCCGTGCCGACCGAAAGGGTTCGACCCGCGTGATCGACGGAGACGGAGACCGAGCTCAACGTCGCACCCGCTGCGGGAGGGCCTCGTCGGCTCGGGCACGGCCGAGATCGGTCTCGTAAGGATCAGCGGCCGCGACCACGTCGGTCAGGATGCCGAGCGACAGCGCCACACGGAGGAACGACTCGAGGCTCGAGCCGGCATCTCCGTGTTCGAGCTTACGCAGCGTGGCGCGCGAGATGCCCGACCGCTCGGAGAGCTGCTCCGCCGTGAGGCCCTGGAGCTTCCGCCAGGCCGTCAGGTGGTCTCCGAGCTCGTCGGCCATCTGTGAGACTCGAGTGGGAAGCGGGCGTGACATGACTCCACTCTACGCGTAAGGGACCGGATAAGCACCATTAAGCATCATAATGAGCGTATTCGGGACCACTAGCTCTGAATTGGCGCAGAGGTGGGGGTGTGCGACGCGATCGCGATCGGCGCACGAGCACGGGGACGAGTTCGCGCACGAGCACCACGGCGATGAGCACCACCGACTGGGCGATGAGCTGCAGGGCGTCCTGCCAGCCGAGGGAGCGCAGCAGCTGCCCGAGCTGGGTGAGGAACAGGGCCGCGATGCCGGTGGAGACCACGCTCGCGATGCCCCCGGTGAGCGCGGTGCCGCCGAGCACGACGGCCGCCACCGACGGCAGCAGGTACGAGTCGCCGAGGAAGAGCGCCGGCGTCTTCGTGTACCCCGCCAGCAGCACCCCGCCGGCCCCGTAGGCGAGGCCCGCGAACGCGTAGGCGAACATCTGGTAGACGTTCACCCGGATGCCGAGCGCCGCTGCGGCCCGCTCGCTCACGCCCACCGCGGTGAGCCGGCGCCCCACGATCGACTTCTGCGTCACGAGCCCCGCGAGCACCACCACCACGATCGCGATGAGGAGGGTGTTCGGGATGCCCAGGGTGCGGTCGAGCGCGAAGCCGTTCAGCTCCGCGGGTGCCCCCGAGGGCGTGCCGTCGGCGATGAAGAACACGGTGCCGAGCAGCATGGCGTTCATGCCGAGTGTCACCACCAACGGCATCACCTTGAACACGGTGACGAGCACCCCGTTCACGATGCCCACGATGCCGGGCCCCACGATTCCCGCGATCACGGCCGCCCACAGCGGCCACCCGTAGTTCTGCGGCAGTCCCGTCGAGAGCACGGCGGCGAGGGCGATCATGCCCGGGATGGAGAGGTCGAGCCCGCGCTGCTGCACCACGAGCGTCTGCCCCGCCGCCACGATGGCGAGCACCGAGGCGAACGGCAGCATGCTGAGCAGCGGCGCCGCCCCGAGGCTCCCGGGCGCGATGACGGGGGAGAGCGCGAACAGCAGCGCGGTCGCGACGGTGATGCCCACCCAGCTGCCGGAGAGCATCCGGCGCCACACCGAACCGGCCTGGCTGGTGAAGTCGGTCATGAGAGTGCTCCTGAGGTCGAACCGGATGCGGAGGGCGCGCTCGCGATCGGCGCGGCACCCCGGCGCCGGCGCCTGGACCGCCGCAGCTGCGCGTAGAGCACGGCGGCGGCCAGCGTGATGAGCCCGGGCAGCCAGTACGACCACGCCTGGCTGAGCCCGAGGAACGGCGACACGTTGAGCACCTGCTGCACGAGGAACGCCGCCGCGAGGATGCCGATGAACGAACCGCGCCCGCCGAAGATCGAGGCGCCGGCGAGCACCACCACGGTCACCGAGGAGAGCGTGTACGACAGCGACGGCCGGCCGTCGCCGATGCCGATCTGGGCCATCATGATGACGGCCGCGGGCAGCACCAGGAACGAGCACAGCACGTAGGAGAAGAACTGCGTGCGCTTCACCCGGATGCCGAGTCGGGCGGCCGCGTCGGCGCGCGAGCCGACGCCGCGCAGCTCCACGCCCCAGCGCGTGCGGCGCAGGGCGAACTCGAGCAGCAGCAGCACGGCCACGGCGACGATGGTGACGACCGGCACGATGCCGATGCGCCCCTGGATCTGGTCGGCCACCGGCCCGAAGATGATGCCGCCGGGGGTGGAGCGGAGAGTCAGGTAGATGCCCTGCAGGGCCATGTACATCGCGAGCGTCACGACCACCGGGTTGATCGAGAACCTCGTGACGAGGAACCCGTTCACCACCCCGGTGCCGATCGCTCCCACGATCATGAGGCCCACGCCCACGTAGAGGTTGCCGCCGTCGACGATCCAGTAGGAGGCCAGCACCACCAGCAGCCCCATCAGCGGCCCGACCGAGAGGTCGAAGCCCGACCCGAGCACCACCACCTGCTGGGCCGCGCCCACGAACAGCAGCGGAGCCGCCATGAAGAGCAGGTTGTTGATGTTGAACGCGCCGAGGTAGGCCGGGTTCGTGGCGGCCACCACCACGCCGAGCACGAGGAAGATGGCGCCGAGCACGGCCGCGGGCGACTGGTCGCCGCGCAGGAAGCGGCGCAGCTTCACGCCCCGGGCCGCCTTGTCGGAGTCGGTGCGCTCCCGCACCGTGGTGGAGGTGAGGGCGGCCCGGGCGATCGCCGCCTCGGAGACCTCCTCGCCCACGAGCTCCTGCACCACCTGCCCGCGCGACATGATGAGCACGCGGTCGCAGAGCCCCTCGAGCTCCACGCCGTCGGAGGAGAGGATGACGACGGCGGCCCCCGCATCCGCGGCGTCGCGCAGGATGCGGTAGATGTCGACGCGGGCGCCCGCGTCGACGCCCTGGGTGGGCTCCTCGGCGAGCAGCACGCTGGGCTTCGCGAGCAAGGTGCGCGCGAGCACCGCCTTCTGCTGGTTGCCGCCGGAGAGCGACTGGATGGGGGTGCGCGCCGAGGGGGTCTTGATGGCGAGCCGGCGGATCTGCTCGGTGGCGACCGCGAACACCTTGCGCTCGCTCACCATCCCGGCCGTGGAGACCTGGGAGAGCGTCTTCGCCGAGATGTTGTCGCCCACCGAGAGCGGCAGGAAGACGCCCTCGCCGTGCCGGTCGGCCGGCACGTAGACGACGCCGGCGGAGGCGGCGGCCGCGTTCGAACCGTTCGAGACGGGGCGACCCGCGACCTCCACGGTTCCGGTCGTGGGCTCGAGGCCCGCAAGTGCGCGGATGAGCGCGGCCTGGCCGTTGCCCTGCACGCCCGCGAGACCGATGATCTCGCCGGGCTTCACCTCGAAGCTCACGTCGTGGAAGTCGTCGCCGCGCAGCCCGCTCACCGAGAGCTGCGCGTGCTGGCCGCTCAGCGCATCCGGAGCGGTCTTCTCGGGGAAGACGGTCTCGAGCTTGCGGCCGATGACGCGCTCCACGATCTGCTGCTCGTCGACCTCGGCGGCCTCGAAGGTGCCGCGCACCTGGCCGTCGCGGAGCACCGTGATGCGGTCGGAGATCTGCTTGACCTCGGGGATGCGGTGCGAGATGTACACCACGGCGGTGCCGTTCGCGGCGAGCTCGCGCACCTTCGCGAACAGCTTCTGCACCTCGTCGAGCGAGAGGTGCTCGGTGGGCTCGTCGAGGATGAGCACCCGGGGGTCGAGCGCGAGGGCCTTCGCGATCTCGACGATGAAGCGCTGCTCCACCGAGAGGTCGGCCACGCGGGTCTTCGCGTCGATGCCCATGCCCCAGGGGTCGAGCTGCTTCTGCGACCAGGCGACCGCCCGGCGCAGACCGCCCACTCGGCGGTAGCCGACCCCCACGGCCATGTTCTCGGCCACGGTGAGGTCGGGCAGCAGCGCCGGGTCTTGCCGCACGATGCCGAGGCCGAGCTCGCGCGCCGCCTCGGGGGAGGCGGTGGCGAGCTGGGTGCCGGCGATGGCGACGGTGCCCGAGTCGGGTGCCAGGGCACCGGATGCGACGGCCATGAGCGTCGACTTGCCCGCGCCGTTCTCGCCCACGAGCGCGTGCACCTCGCCGGCGAGCACCTCGAGGGTGACGTCGGTGAGGGCGCGCACGCCCGGGAAGGTCTTGACGATGGCGTCGAGCTGGAGCACGGGGGCGCCGGGCGCCCCGGCCGCCCCCGCCCCGGAGGAGACCGGGGCGGGGGCGGCGGCGAGGTCGTAGACGGTCATTGCGCTAGGTACCCTCCATCGATGACGAGCTCGGATCCGGTGACGAAGCTGGCCTCGTCGGAGGCCAGGAACACGATCCCATTGGCGATCTCGCGGGGCTTGCCCGCGCGGCCCATCGGGGTCATCGACACCACGTAGTCGTTGATCTCCGGCGCCTGCGCGTCGGTGAGCGGCGTCTCGATGAAGCCCGGGTGCACCGAGTTCACGCGCACGTTCTCCTTCGCGTAGGTGATCGCCGCGCTCTTGGACATGGTGCGCACGGCGCCCTTGGTGGCGTGATAGGCGTGCGCACCGGAGACCGCGACGGAACCCCAGATCGACGAGATGTTGATGATCGACCCGCCGCCCTGCGCGATCATGTGCGGGATGACCTCGCGCATGCCGAGCCAGGTGCCGGTCTGGTTCACGGCCACCACCGTGTTCCAGTCGTCGACCGTGAGGTCGTGCAGCGTCTCGTAGGCGATGATGCCGGCGTTGTTGGCCAGCACGTCGACGTGACCGTGGGCGGCGATGACATCGGCCACCACCCGCTGCCAGTCCTCCTCCCGCGAGACGTCGAGCCGGTGGTACTCGACGCCGTCGGGGAAGGAGGCGTCGGAGGGCGCGCGGCCGGTCGCGATGACCGTGGCGCCCTCCTCGGCGAACGACTCGGCGATGGAGCGGCCGATGCCGCGGCCGGCCCCGGTGACGATGGCGACCTTTCCGTCGAGGCGGTTCACTGGAACAGCTTCTTCAGGGAGTCGACGCTGAGGCCGGAGGAGAGGATCGCGTCGGGCGGCAGCTCCGACTCGCACTTCGGCTGCTTGTCGGGGTCGGTGGAGTCTTCGATGATCTCGAGGTTGTAGGTCGACGGCTCGTCGTTGGGCAGCCCGTTGGCGGCCGCGAGGCCCTTGTGCAGGGCGGCCGTGACGACCCAGTTGCGGCTGGACTCCGTGGCGATCTGGTAGGTCGGCTGCGCGTCCTTGTACTGGTACCAGAGGCAGGCGAACTCGTTGGAGTCGTTCGCCGACCACACCGGCAGCGGCTTGCCGGCGGCCTCGAAGGCGCGGATGCCGCCCACCGAGCCTCCGCCGTAGTCGGCCACGATGCCGTCGATGTCGCCGTACTTCGTGATGAGGCCGGCCACCACCTGCTGGGTCTTGCCGGGCTCCCAGTCGGTCGCCACCGGGCCGTCCTCGTTGAGGAGGGTGATGCCGGGGTTGGCCTCGACGGCCTCCATCACGCCGTCGAACACGGCCTGCGAGTAGGAGTTGCCGGCGATGCCGCCGAGCATGACGAGGTTGCCCTCGCCGCCCATCTTCTCGATGGTCCACTCGGCCAGGTTCTTGCCGTAGGTGTTGATGTCCTCCGACACGAAGTCCACGTAGTCGACACCCGGAGTGCCGCCGGGCGAGCCGACGTAGGGCACGACCTTCACGCCGGCCTCGGTGGCCTTCTGGATGGTGGGGAGGAGGGCCTCGCCGCCGTCGACGAAGGTGACGATCACGTCGACCCCCTGGGCGACCAGCGAGTTGATGTCGCTGATGGCCTTCTGGGTGTCGCCCTGCGCATCCGTGTACAGCACCTTGGTGATGTTGGGGCACTTGGCGGCTTCTTCTTCGAAGATGGCGCGGGTGATCTTGCGCCAGGAGTTGCCGCCGAAGCCGTCGGCGAGGGCGACCGTGAGGTCGTCGTCGCCGCAGAAGGCCGAGATGTCCTGGATGTCGCCCTGCACGCCGACGGTGCCGACGGTGACCTCGGAGGCGCTGGTGGTGCTGCCGGAGTCCGACCCGGACCCGGCGTCGGAGCCGTCGGAGGACAGCGATCCGGTGGAACAGCCCGAGAGGGCCAGCAGCGTCACCGCACCCAGTGCGATGAGCGGTGTCTTCTTGGTGAACATGGGCGTTGTCCTCGTTTCTCGTCGTTGAGCAGGAGCTGCGTGACAAGAAGTCTCCGGGCTGGGAGAGGGGGCCGGACGGCTCACCCTGAGACACCGTTGCGTCTTTTTGAGACAAGCGTTCCGGGCCGCTCGGGGCCGCGTTCATCCTGGTGTCATCCCCGACGATGAGGAGTGAACGCATGTCAGCGAACCAGCCGACCGACCTGCTCGGCGAGATCTATGCGCAGTGGACGGTCGAGTTCCAGGCCAACCCCGAGATGAGCCTCCAGCTGATGCGCTGGGTGTTCGAGGACTGGCAGCGGGCGACCGCGGAGCCCGAGGAGGTGAGCTACCGCTCCACTTCGATCGGCGGCGTGCCCGGTCTCGAGGTGCTTCCGGCGGGGGCGGATGCGTCGCGCATCCTGCTCTTCCTGCACGGCGGCGGGTTCGCGCTGGGCTCCTCGGCCAGCCACCGCAAGATGGCCGGGCACGTCGCGAAGGCGTGCGGCGCGAACGGCTTCGTGCTCGACTTCAGACTGGCGCCCGAGCATCCCTACCCCGCACAGCTCGACGACACCACGGCCGTCATCGACGCGCTGCTGGAGTCGGGACGGTCGGCCTCGGACATCGTGCTCGTGGGCGACAGCGCGGGGGCGTCGATCGCCGTCGCGACGGTGCTCCGGATGCGCGACGCCGGCCGGGAGCTGCCCCGCGCGGTCATCACGGTGTCGCCCTGGGTCGACATGGAGAACTCGGGCGTGACGATCGAGACCAACGACGACACCGACTTCCTCATCGCCCGCGAGGGGCTGCAGGGCAACATCGACCGGTATCTCTCCGGCGGCGCATCGCCGACCGATCCTCTCGTGAACCCGCTCTACGCCGACTTCACCGGGTTCCCGCCGCTCTACATCGACGCGAGCGAGAGCGAGTCGCTCTTCCACGACGCCCAGCGGCTGGCCGAGGTGGCGCGAGCCGCCGGAGTCGACGTCACCTTCCATGCCGCATCGGGCATGCAGCATGTCTACCCCCTCCAGGCGGGCAACCTGCCCGCCGCCGACGAGTCGATCGCCGCCATCGCGGACTGGTACCGCGCTCACTGAACGCCCCGCGAGCCCCGGCCCGCCCTCCCGCACACCCCTTCCACCGAAAGGAACACCTCATGACCGACACCACCACCGCGGCCACCCGAGACTACGACGCCGTGGTCATCGGAGCAGGCTTCTCCGGCCTCGCCCTGCTGCACCACCTGCGCGAGATCGGCCTGAACACCCTCGTCGTCGACGGCGAGGACGGCATCGGCGGCACCTGGTGGGTGAACCGCTACCCGGGCGTGCGCACCGACAGCGAGTTCAGCTACTACTCCTTCTCGTTCTCGAAGGAGGTGCGCGAGGAGTGGACCTGGACGCAGCGCTACCCGGCCGGCCCCGAGGTGCTCGACTACCTCAACTTCGTGGCCGACCGGCTCGACCTGCGCAAGGACATCCGGCTGAACGCCCGGGTCGACTCGGCCGCGTACGACGAGGAGACGAACCTCTGGACGGTCTCGTTCGCCGACGGCTCCACCCTCACCACGAAGTACCTGGTGAGCGGGATGGGGGTGCTCTCGCAGGCGATCTACCCCGACATCCCGGGCATCGACTCGTTCCGGGGCGAGAAGTACCACACCGCCCACTGGCCGCGCACGGGCGTCGACCTGACGGGCAAGAAGGTCGGGCTCATCGGACTGGGGGCCTCGGGCATCCAGATCGTGCCCGTGATCGCCCCGGAGGTCGATGAGTTCTTCGTGTTCCAGCGCACGCCGAACTTCATCGTGGAGACCAACAACGACGCCGTCTCCACCGAGGAGATGCAGTACGTGCGCGAGAACTACGACGCGATCTACGCGAAGGCGGCCGCGCATCCGTTCGGCGTCGCCATGGAGCCGGCGGAGTTCTCGGCGCTCGAGGTGTCTCCCGAGAAGCGTCGCGAGATCTTCGAGTCGAAGTGGAACGAGGGCGGGTTCCACTTCGCCAACGAGTGCTTCAACGACCTCGCCACCGACCACGAGGCCTCGGAGCTCGCCTCGGAGTTCATCCGGTCGAAGATCCGCGAGATCGTGAAAGACCCGGAGACGGCCGCGCTGCTCTCGCCCACCTCGTACTCCTTCAACGGAAAGCGGGTGCCGACCGGGCACGGGTACTACAACACCTTCAATCTGCCGCACGTGCACCTCATCGACACCGAGGCGGTGCCGATCACGTCGATCTCGGAGCGCGGGATCGTGGTGGGCGACACCGAGTACGAGCTCGACGTCATCATCTTCGCGACCGGATTCGACGCCATGACGGGCACGCTCACGAACATCGACATCCGCGGGCGCGGTGGGCGCACGCTGCGTGAGAAGTGGCAGGAGGACGGGCTGAAGTCGAACCTCGGCATCAACGCGAACGGTTTCCCGAACTTCTTCATGTCGCTCGGGCCGCAGACGCCGTACTCCAACCTCGTCGTGCCGATCCAGCTCGGCGCGCAGTGGCTGCAGCGGGCGCTGGCCTGGGCCGAGGCGAACGGCGTGGAGCGGTTCGAGGCGACGCCGGAGTCGGAGGAGTGGTGGGCCGCCGAGGCCGAGCGCACCGGCAAGGCGACGGTGATGTACTCCGAGGGCAAGAAGGCGAAGGCCTGGTTCCTGGGCGAGAACGTGCCGGGCAAGGCCGAGGAGTTCCAGGTGTACATGGGAGGTGGGCAGGTGTACCAGGCGCACTGCAAGGAGCTGGAGGAGTCGGGCTACGCCTCGCTGCTGTGGTCGCCGGCGGGCGCGCCCGTGACCGCGGGGGCCTCGGCGTGACGGGGCGGCTCGAGGGCAAGGTCGCGCTCATCACCGGTGGCGCCTCCGGGATGGGCGCGGCCACGGCCGAGCTCTTCGCGGCCGAGGGCGCCTCGGTGGCGGTGACCGACTTCAACGCCGCGCTGAGCGGCTCGGTCGTGGACGCCATCACCGCATCCGGTGGCATCGCCGAGTTCTTCGAGATGGACGTAGCTCGCGAGGCGAGTGTCGCCTCCGCGGTCTCGGGTGCGGTCGCGCGGTTCGGCGGGCTCGACGTGCTGGTCAACTGCGCCGGTGTCATCGGGGTCGACAAGCCCACGCACGAGGTGACCGAGGAGGAGTGGGACGCGCTGTTCGCGGTCGACGTGAAGGGCGTGTTCTTCGCCACGAAGCACGCGGTGCCGCACCTCATCGAGCGCGGTGGCGGCTCGATCGTGAACTTCTCCTCGATCTACGGGCTCATCGGCAACGACGAGTTCACGCCGTACCACGTGGCCAAGGGTGCGGTGACGATGCAGACGAAGCAGGACGCGGCGTCGTATGGCCGATACGGCATACGCGTGAACTCCGTGCATCCGTCGACCGTGCTCACCCCGCTGGTGGAGGGCATCGCCTCTGCGTACCCGGGTGGCCTGCCCGCGTACGAGGAGATGATGACCGCGAACCAGTCGATCAGGCGGCTCGGGCGGCCTGTCGAGGTCGCGTACGCGGTGCTGTACCTCGCGTCGGACGAGTCGGCGTGGGTGACCGGCGTGAACCTGCCGCTCGACGGCGGGTACACGGCGCGGTGAACGGGTGATGGCGTCGTGTCGTCGCTGCTGTTCGCTCCGCTGAGCATCCGCGGGGTCTCGTTCGCGAACCGGCTCTGGGTGTCGCCCATGTGCCAGTACTCGGCCGTCGACGGGCTGCCCCAGGAGTGGCATGCCGTGCACCTCGGGGCGCTCGCCGTCGGCGGGCCGGGGCTCGTGATGGCCGAGGCCACCGCGGTGCGGCCCGAGGGGCGCATCACGCCGGTGTGCACGGGCATCTGGAACGCCGAGCAGCAGGGGAGGTGGGCGCGCATCACCGCGTTCGCGCGCTCGCAGGGCGTGCCGATGGGGCTGCAGCTCGCGCACGCGGGGCGCAAGGCCTCGACCGCGTCGATCGCCGACGGCTCGGGGCCGGTGGCGGTCGCCGACGGCGGGTGGCCGACGGTCGCGCCGTCGGCGGTACCGTACGGCGACTACGCGGTGCCGGAGTCGCTCACGGTCTCGCAGATCGGCGACGTCGTGCGTTCGTTCGGCGAGGCTGCGCGGCGGGCCGAGGATGCCGGCTTCGCTGTGGTCGAGATCCACGCGGCGCACGGGTACCTGCTGCACGAGTTCCTGTCGCCGCTCGCGAACCACCGCACCGACGGCTACGGCTCGTCGCCCGAGGGTCGCGCCCGGATGCTGTTCGAGGTGGTCGAGGACGTGCGGCGGGCGGTGTCGCCGGGCTCGACCCGCGGCAGGCGATCGCCATCGGCCGCGGGTATCAGGTGGCGCTGGCCCGGGCCGTGCGCGAGGCGGCCACGGTGCCCGTCGCTGCCGTGGGCCTGCTCACGACGCCCCGGGAGTTCGAGGAGGTGCTCGCCGAGGGGGCGGCCGACGCCGTGTTCGTGGGGCGCGAGTTCTTGCGCGACCGGATGCTCGTGCGGCGGGCGGCCGTGGAGCTCGGGGCGTCGATGGAGTGGCCCGACCAGTACCGCATGGCGCGGTTCGCGGGAGCCATCCCGTAGGCAGTGTCGGGGGGAGCAGCCATACTGGAGGGGAGAGATCGACCCGAACGGTTTCTGATCCATCCGACCGCTCCCTCCTGGAAGGCCGCCTGTTGTTCTCGTTCGACTCCCTCCTCGCCGCCATCGGCGTCGCCGCCGGCATCGTGGTGCTGCTCATCGTGCTCATCGTGCTCCTGCGGGGCATCAAGGTGGCCAAGCCCGACGAGGCGATCATCGTCACCTCTCGTCAGAAGTCGGTGAAGCCCGGCACCACCCCGCTCGAAGAAGACGAGAACGCCGGCCAGCGCGTGGTGTTCGGCTCGCGCGTGTTCGTGAAGCCCATCGTGGAGGCCTACTTCAAGCTGTCGCTGCGCAGCCGGCAGCTCAACGTGCAGGCCACCGCGCAGACGAAGGACGCCATCACCATCAAGGTGAACGCGGTCGCCGTGGTGAAGGTGGGCGGCTCGGAGTCGATGGTGCGCGCCGCCGCCCAGCGCTTCCTCAACCAGCAGGACCAGATCGAGACCTCCACCGAGGAGGTGCTCTCGGGTTCGGTGCGATCGATCGTGGGTCAGCTCACGGTGACCGAGATCATCACCAACCGGCAGGCGCTCCAGGGCCAGGTGCTCGACGCGGTGCGCGAGTCGCTCGACGTGCAGGGGCTCCAGATCGACACGCTGCAGATCAAGGAGATCGACGACGACAACGGTTACATCCGCGACCTCGGGCGCGCGGAGGCCGCTCGCGTGAAGCAGGTCGCCGAGGTGGCCGAGTCGGTGGCGCGGCGCACCTCGGAGGAGGCGCGCATCGAGGCCGACCAGGCCGTCGCCGAGCAGCAGCGCAAGCTCGACCTGCGCAACGCCGAGATCCAGAAGGAGACCGACAAGGCGCGCGCCGAGGCCGCGGCCTCGAGGCCGCTGGCCGAGGCGATCTCGCAGCAGGAGGTCATCGCCCAGCAGGAGATCACCGCGGGCAAGCGCGTGGGTCTGCGCAAGCAGGAGCTCGACGCCGAGATCCGCGCGGTCGCCGACGCCGAGGCCTACTCGCTCGAGAAGAAGGCGCAGGCCGACGCCGCGGCGGCGGTCGCGGCCGCGAACGCCGAGCGCGACCGACGCAAGGCTGTGGCCGAGGCCGTGGAGGCCGAGGGTCTCGCCGAGCGCAACCGCCGTCGCAGCGCGGCCGAGGCCCTCGAGGCGGAGGGTGTGGCCGAGAAGAACCGGCGCATCGCCGCCTCGGAGGCGCTCAAGGCCGAGGGTGAGGCCGAGGCGACCGCCATCCGCCTCAAGGGTGCCGCCGAGGCGGAGGCCACGCGGGCGAAGGCCGACGCGCTGGAGGAGGGCGCCGACGACCTGCTGCGTCAGCAGGTGATCGCCGAGCTCCCCGCCATCGTGCGGGCCGCCTCCGAGCCGCTCGCGGCCATCGCGAACATGACCGTCATCTCGAGCGACGGGTCGGGCGCCTCGCAGGTGGGCGACAATGTGGCGTCGCAGCTGGCGTCGAGCGTGCAGATCGTGAAAGACCTCGTGGGCATCGACATCGCCGAGATCGTCACGGGGCGGGTGTCGGGTCAGGCCGCGGGCGAGGCGGCGGGCAAGGCGCTCGGAAAGGCGGCCGCTCCCCGCGTCACGCCGAAGGCCACGGAGTAGCGCAGAACGATGGCCAGCGAAGCGACGACGGTGTCGGTGCCCGGGCCCGACGGCGACCGCGAAATGCGGGTCTCCAGCCCCTCGCGGGTGCTCTGGCCTGAGCTCGGCATCACCAAGCTCGACTACGTCAACTACCTCGTCGCCGTCGGCGGGCCGTTCGTCGAGGCCAACGGCGATCGGCCGGTGGCGCTGCAGCGCTTTCCCGACGGGGTCGACGGCGACCAGTACTTCTCGAAGAACCCGCCCAAGGGTGCGCCCCCGTTCATCCGCGCGGTGACGGTCACCTACCCGAGCGCCCGCTCGCATCCGCAACTCGTCATCGACGAGCCGGCCGCCGCGGTGTGGGCGGCGCAGATGAACACGATCGTGTTCCACCCGTGGGCCTCGCGCGCCGAGACCTCCGACTTCCCCGACCAGTTGCGCATCGACCTCGACCCGCAGCCGGGCACGGAGTTCGCCGAGGCCGTGACGGCGGCTTTCGAGCTGCGTGCGGTGCTCGACGAGGCAGGGCTCACCGCGTTCGTCAAGACCTCGGGCAACCGGGGCCTGCACGTCTATGCGCCGATCGAGCCGGTCGCCGAGTTCCTCGACGTGCGGCACGCCGTCATCGCCGCGGCCCGTGAGCTCGAACGGCGGATGCCCACGGCGGTCACCACCCACTGGTGGAAGGAGGAGCGCGGCGAGCGCATCTTCGTCGACTTCAACCAGGCCAACCGCGACCGCACCATCGCCGGCGCTTACAGCGCCCGGGCGCTGCCGACCGCCACGGTCTCCACCCCGGTCACCTGGGAGGAGCTGCCGTCGGTCGACCCGGCCGCCTTCACCGTGCTGACGGTGCCCGAGAGGCTCGCGTCGGTGGGCGACCCGTGGGCGGGCATGGGTGCCTCGCCCGGGCGCATCGACACGCTGCTCGGCTGGTGGGAGCGCGACCTCGCGGCGGGGCTCGGCGAGCTGCCGTTCCCGCCCGACTTCCCGAAGATGCCGGGCGAGCCGCCCCGCGTGCAGCCCTCGCGGGCCAAAAAGTCCGTCGCCGAGTAAGCCCCCGTAGGGCTGCTCGGCTCAGTCGAGCACGGCCCCGAGGTCGTAGGAGTGCGGTAGCTCGAGCTGCTCGTAGGTGCACGACGCCGGGTCGCGATCGGGGCGCCAGCGCGCGAACTGCACGGTGTGCCGAAAGCGGTGTCCCTCCATCTGGTCGTACCGCACCTCCACCACCCGTTCGGGCCGCAGCTTCACGAACGACACGTCCTTCGCCGACGAGAAGCGATTGCGCTCGCCCTCGCCGCGCACGGCCTCACCCGACTCGTCGCGCTCGACCAGCGGCGCCAGCTCGTCGACCAGTTCGAGCCGCTTCACGTCGCTGAACGCCGAGATGCCGCCCACGCCGTAGAGCTCGCCGTTCTCACCGTAGAGTCCCACGAGCAGCGAGCCCACGCCCGCGCCGCTCTTGTGCACGCGGTAGCCGAGCACCACCACGTCGGCGCTGCGGTGGTGCTTGATCTTGAACAGGGTGCGCTTGCCCGGCGCGTACGGCGCGGCCAGCGGCTTGGCCACCACACCGTCGAGCCCCGCACCCTCGAAGCGTTCGAGCCAGGTGCGGGCGAGCTCGACGTCGCGCGTGGTGCGGGTGACGTGCAGCGGTGAGGCGAGCGGGCCCGCGAACTCCTCCAGTGCATCCCGCCGTCGTTCGAAGGGCCAGTCGAGCAGGTCTTCGCCGTCGAGGCTCAGCAGGTCGAAGGCCACGAACAGCGCCGGCGTCTCCTCCGCCAGCTTGCGGATGCGCGACTCCGCCGGGTGGATCCGCTGCGACAGCGCCTCCCAGTCCAGTCGCTGCGCCCCGGGCTCGCCCCGCGGCACCACCACCTCGCCGTCGAGCACGCAGCGCCGTGGCAGGAGGCGGGCGAGGGCCTCGGTCAGTTCGGGGAAGTACCGCGTGAGCGGCTTCGCGCCGCGGCTTCCGATCTCGACGGTGTCGCCGTCGAACGACACGATCCCGCGGAACCCGTCCCATTTGGGCTCGTACGACAGCCCGCCCTCCACCTTCCCGGGATCCGGGACGGCGTCCACCGCCTTGGCGAGCATCGGCGCGGGCAACTCAGCGTGCGTCATCCTCTGATCATGCCGCGCCGCCTGGCTCGGCGCATCCTGTGGCTGAGCCTCGCGCATCCCACCCGCGGGCGGCCACGTCAGGGCGACGACGCCGGGGGATCGTGGCGGAGGGCGAGCAGCTGCTGGGCGGAGTGGGCGAGGTGGGCGCGCACGGCGGCGTCGCCCGAGTCGGCGATCTCGGCGAGGAGGCGGTCGTGCTGGTCGGCCATCTCGTCGGCGGGGAGCAGCGGTCGAAGCTGGGCGAGGAAGAGCAGCAGTTCGCTCTCGAGGCCCGCGTGCGCCTCGGTGATGCGCGGGCTGCCCGCCGCCGCCACCAGCGCGTGGTGCAGGGCGGCGTGCGCCTCTTCGATCGCGCGATGGTCGTGCGGTGCGGTCTCGCACACGTCACGGAGGCGTGCGTTCGCCGCGCTCACCGCATCCGGAATCTCGATCGCGCCCTCGGATGCACTCCCCAGCAGCCGCACCGCCTCGGCCTCCAGCGCGGTGCGGTACTGCATCAGCGCCACGATGTCGTCGTCGCTGAACGCCCGCACCCGTGCCCCCCGATACGGCTCGAAGTCGACCAGCCGCTGGGCAGCGAGGCGCTGCAACGCGGCTCGGACGGTGTGCCGGTTCACCCCGTACTCCGCCGCGAGGGCGGCCTCGCGCAGGGGCTCGGCGGCCTCCAGCCCGGCGTCGAGGATCAGCTCGCGCAGCGTGTCGGCGAGCTGCTCGACCGCGGTCGAGGGCTGGTCGGTCATTCCTCGAGCGTAGTGTCGGGTAGCCTGTGCCTCGTGAGCGTACGCATCGAGAAGGTCGACCTGCCGGGAATCGGCACGCGTCACGACCTGCTGACCGACGGTGGCCGCCGCGTGAGCGTCGTGTCGCACCGCGACGGCGAGCGCGACCTGGCGCTCTTCGACGTCGACGATCCGGATGCGTCGAGCGAGTCGGTGGCCCTGACCGACGACGAGGCGGCGGCGCTCGCCGACCTGCTCGGCAGCTCGGTCACGATGTCGCGCCTCACCAGTCTCGCGGGCGACGCCGAGGGTCTCTTCACCGAGCAGCTCGCGCTGCCGACCGACTCGCCCTACCTCAACCGGCCGCTGGGCGACACCAAGGCGCGCACCCGCACGCGGGTGTCGATCGTGGCGCTCGTGCGGGGCGACAAGGTCATCCCGTCGCCCACGCCCGCCGAGGTGCTGCGGCCGGGCGACGTGATCGTGGCCGTCGGCATCCGCGAAGGCCTCGACCTGCTGGCCCGCATCGTGGCCAACGGGCCCGACTGAGCCGCCCCCGCCCAGATCCGCCATGCACGAGACGACGCTGATCCTGATCGAGGTCGGCGCGCTCCTGCTCGGAATGAGCCTGCTGGGACGGCTGGCCCTGCGCATCGGCATCTCGCCCATCCCGTTCTACCTGCTCGTGGGGTTGCTCTTCGGCGAGGGCGGGCTGGTGCCGCTCGACGCCAGCGAGGACTTCTTCACGGTCGGGGCCGAGATCGGCGTCATCCTGCTGCTGGCGCTGCTCGGGCTCGAGTACACGGCACAGGAGCTGCTCACGAACCTCAAGCAGTCGCGCACCGCGGGGCTGCTCGACTCGCTGTTCAACGCGCTGCCCGGTGCGCTGCTCGCGCTCGTGCTGGGCTGGGGGCCGGTCGCGGCGGTGACGCTCGCCGGCATCACGTGGGTGTCGTCGTCGGGCGTGGTGGCGAAGATGCTGCGCGATCTCGGGCGTCTGAGCAACCGCGAGACCCCGATCGTGCTGGCGATCCTCGTGCTCGAAGATCTCGCGATGGCGTTCTACCTGCCGATCCTGGCGGCGCTCGTGGTGGGGGTGAGCCTGTTGCAGGGGGCCGTGACCGTGGCCATCGCGGTGGCGGTGGTCGCGGGCATCCTGTTCGTGGCGCTGCGATTCGGCTCCGTCATCTCGCGGCTGTTCACGCCCGAGCATCCCGAACCCCTGCTGCTCGGGGTGCTCGGGCTCACCATGCTCGTGGCGGGGCTCGCCGCCGAGGTGAACGTGTCGGCGGCGGTGGGGGCGTTCCTCGTGGGGATCGCGCTGTCGGGGCGGGTGGCGCACCAGGCGAGCCAGGTGCTCACGCCGCTGCGCGACCTGTTCGCGGCGGTGTTCTTCGTGTTCTTCGGGCTCTCTACCGATGCGGGGGAGCTGCTCACGATGATCGTGCCCGCGGCACTGCTGGCGGCGGCGACGATGGCGACCAAGGTGGCGACCGGGTATCTCGCGGCCAAGCGCGGCGGCATCGGGGTGCCCGGGCGGTGGCGCGCGGGGCTGGCGCTCACGCCGCGGGGCGAGTTCTCGATCGTGATCGCGGGGCTCGCGGTGAGCGCGGGGGTGGAGCCGCGGCTGGCGCCGCTCGCGACGGCCTACGTGCTCATCACGGTGGTGGTGGGGCCGTTCCTGGCAAGGATTCCCGACACCGTCTGGTTCAAGCAGGCGGTGCGGCGGCGGAGGCTCGTGGGTTCTGCATAGGAATCCGGGGTGGCATCCACATAGTGTCGATGCCACCCCGGATTCCTATGCAGAACCTACGGTGACGGCGGGTTCGAGCAGCGCGAGGTCGGCCTCGATGCCGATCGGCACCAGCACCACCTCACCGGCGAGCTGCGGGCCGTGCCCCCGCAGCAGGCCGGCCTTCACCCCGCCGAAGGTGACCGTGAGGTCGGCGGGCAGAATCAGGCCGTCGGTGTCGCCGGTGTCGGGGTCGAGCCCGCTCGGCAGGTCGACGGCCACGACGGCCGGTGCCACGCGCACGGGAGCCGCCTGCAGCAGGGCGGCCGCGGTCTCGGGCGCGTAGCCGCCGAGGGGCACCGCTTCCACCGGGTCGGCACCCGCGAGCGTCACGGCCCGCAGCAGCTGCACCACGCGGCGTGCCTCCCCGCGCAACGCGGCTGCGGGCGCGGCGCCGGCGGCGGCACCGGTCCCGAGAAGGGCGTCCATGACGACCTCCACCGGGAGCACGCCCGAGGCGAGCGTGTCGAGCACGGCGTCGGCGCCCCCCGCACCCACCAGCCGCACCCCCGCGGCCACCGCAGCATCGCGCCCTGCCTCGTGCACCCGCGACCCCAGCGTCAGCGCGATCACCTCGTGCCCCCACCCCGCCAGCAGCGCCCCCGCGAACAGCCCGTCGCCGCCGTTCGATCCCGACCCCACGAGCACCAGAACCCGCACGCCAGACCCCGGTGCCTCCCCGCGCGCCGCGAGCCGTGCCGCGATCAGTCCCCGGATGCGCTCCGCCAACCCCCGAGAAGCCCTCTCCATCAGCGGCTCACCCGCCTCGAGGTGCGGCCGCTCCGCCTCGCGCACCTGCTGCGCCGTGTATCCGTGCATGACCACATCCTCGGCCGACCCGGCCCACCCGGCAACCCGCCGGACGCCCCACCCCGCAATCCGGTCCGCCGATTCGAAACCCCGCCATAGACGCGTCATAGGAACGGCATAGCCACGCAGCGCTGAATGGACATCGTCCGTTTCCGCCTAGTTCATCTGGAGCCTCCGTGTCGCAAGCACTCCTCGTCGCCATCGATCTCGTGGCGGTCGGCATCCTCACCTTCGGTCTCTACTTCCGCCGCCATCACCGCCGCGACCTTGTCGTCGCCTTCCTGGGCGTGAACGTGGGCGTGCTCGCCGTCTCGATGGTGCTCGGCTCCTCCACCATCGGTGCCGGCCTCGGTCTCGGCCTCTTCGGTGTGCTCTCGATCATCCGCCTCCGCTCCGACGAGATCGCCCAGCACGAGGTGGCCTACTACTTCTCGGCGCTGGCTCTCGGCCTCCTCGCCGGCCTCACCTCGACGGTCACGGTGCTGACGGTCAGCCTCATGGCGCTCATCCTCGTCGTGATGTTCATCGGCGACAACCACGCGCTCTTCCCGAGATACCGGCAGCAGACCGTGGTGGTCGACCGTGCGTACACCGACGAAGCCGCCCTCACCGCCCACCTCGAGCAGCTGCTCGGCGGGCGCGTGCGCCAGGTGCAGGTGAAGAGCCTCGACCTGGTGAACGACACCACCCTCGTCGACGTGCGGTTCCAGGTTCAGGATGCGCGTGGCCGCGCGCGGAGGGACGCCCAGGAGTCTCACGTGGCCGAGGTGGTGCCGTCCGCGCGGCAGGCCCCGTCCGCGCAGCCGGCCCCGCTCGCCCCGGCCCCGACTGTGCCGAGCGAGGTGCTCCGATGACCCTCCTCGCCCCCGACGCCGCCCGCGCCACCGACCTCGACCGCGCCGAGCTGCTCGTGCACGCCTTCGACCCCATCAGCCTCGACGAGCTCATCGAGCGCGCCTCGCTGCAGACCAGAGTCGACCGAAAGTACGTGGTGCCGACCCGCGACCTCGCCGCGGTGCTCGGCGAACTCGACGACTCGACCCGCGTGCTCGAGATGGAGGAGGTGCGCGACTTCCGCTACGAGTCGGTGTACTTCGACACCCCCGGGCTCGACAGCTTCTGGATGGCGGCGCACGGTCGCCGCCGCCGGTTCAAGATGCGCACCCGCGCCTACGTCGACTCCGCCACGGCCTTCTTCGAGGTGAAGACCCGCGGCGCGCGCTCGGCGACGGTGAAAGACCGTCTGGAGTACGCCTTCTCCGACCGCGAGTCGCTCACCGACGCCGGACTCGACTACGCCGCCGACACCCTCGACGCGGCCGGCATCGCGCTCGACCTCGACGGGCTCAGCGCCACCCTGGTCACCCGCTACCGCCGCACCACCCTGTTCGTGCCCGGCCTCGACGAGAGCCGCGCCACCATCGACACCCACCTGGAGTGGGCCACGGCGGGTGCCTCGCTCGAGACCCCGCACGTGGTGGTCGTCGAGACCAAGTCGGGCTCCCGCCCCTCGCGCGTCGACCGTGTGCTCTGGTCGCACGGCCACCGCCCCGACACCATCTCGAAATACGGCACCGGGCTCGCCGCCCTCGACCCCCGCCTCCGCGCGAACAAGTGGGCCCGCACCCTGCGGCGCCACTTCGACGCCCCCCTCGACCCTCGGGTCGACACCCACCCAGACCCCACCCTCCCGCTCACCTGAAGGAGCACGCCATGAACACCCGCCCCCGCCGCCGCCTCGTCTTCCCCCTCCTCGCCGGAGGCATCGTCACAGTCGGCCTCCTCGCCGGCTGCGCCACCCTCGTCACCACCGACACCGGTTCGGGCACCACCGCCCAGACCACCGTCGACTCCACCGGCACCACCGCCGACGCCACCGGTGTCGACGCCACGCAGAACGCCGCCGCGGTGCGCGCCGCCAACGACTCCGCGCACGAGTTCACGAACGACGACAGCGGTGACGCCGAAGCGACCGTCATCACCCTCACCGGCGACTCCGCCACCGTCACGAACGCCGACGGCAGCGCCGCCGACGCCGCGGCCGTGACGGTCGACGGCACCACGGTCACCATCACCGCCTCCGGCACCTACCGCGTCACCGGCACCCTCGCCGACGGCCAGCTGGTCGTGAACTCCGGAGACACCGGCACCGTGCGCCTCATCCTCGACGACGCCGACATCTCCAGCAGCACCACCTCGGCGATCGACGTCGAGGCCGCCGAGGAGGTGGTGCTCGTACTGGCCGACGGCAGCTCGAACAGCCTCAGCGACACCGCGAGCTACGACGACACCGCCGAGGCGAACGCGGCGCTCTACAGCGCGGCCGACCTCCTCATCACCGGCGACGGCGCGCTCAGCATCACCGGCAACGGCAACGACGGCATCACCGGCAAGGATGCGCTGGTCATCGAGTCGGGCGACATCACGGTCGACGCGGTCGACGACGGCATCCGCGGCAAGCACTACCTCGTCATCACGGGCGGCACTCTCGACGTGACCGCGGGCGGCGACGGCCTGAAGTCCGACGCCGACGACGACGCCACCCCGGGCTACATCGACATCTCGGGCGGCACCATCTCGGTGGTGGCCGGCGATGACGGCGTGCAGGCTGAGACCGACGTGGTGGTCACCGGCGGCACCCTCGATGTGACGGCGGGTGGCGGCTCCGGCGAGGCGGATGCGCGGGATACCGCGACCGGCTCCGGCTGGGACGACGACGCCGCATCGAGCGACACCAGCACCAGCGGCACCAGCACCACCGACACCACCGAGGACTCCACCCACAAGGGCATCTCGAGCGGCGTCATCACCGTGCTCGAGGGCGGCACCGTCTCGGTCGACGCCTCCGACGACGCCGTCAACTCCTCCGCCTACGTGCACGTCTCCGACGGCGACGTCACGCTCACCGCGGGTGACGACGGCGTGCACGCCGACACCGCGCTCGTCGTCGACGGCGGCACCCTCGAGGTGACCGGGTCCTACGAGGGCCTCGAGTCGGCCGACATCACCATCGCCGGCGGGGCCACCACCGTCACCTCCTCCGACGACGGCCTCAACGCCGCCGGCGGCACCACGGAGGCCACCGAGGGCGCCGGCGGCGCCGGGGGCGGTGAGATGAGCGTGGGCGACTACTCCATCACCATCTCGGGCGGCACCCTCGTGGTCGACGCCGACGGCGACGGCCTCGACTCCAACGGCACCATGACCATCACGGGCGGCACCACCGTCGTGAGCGGCCCCACCGGCAACGGCAACGGCGCGCTCGACGTGAACGGCGACTTCACCATCTCGGGCGGTGTGCTGCTCGCGGCCGGCAGCTCGGGCATGGTCGTGTCGCCGAGCACTTCGTCGAGCCAGGGCTGGATCTCGGCCACCCTCGACTCCACCGTCGACGCCGGCACGATCGTGCACGTCGTCTCCGACGACGGCACCGAGCTCGCCTCGTTCGAGTCGTCGAAGCAGTTCCAGAACATCGTCTACTCGTCGTCGTCGATCTCCACGGGCGCGAGCTACAGCATCGTGGTGGGCGGCACCGTCTCGGGCGACCTGCTCGGCGGCCTGGCCACCTCGGGCGACAGCTCGGGCGGCACCACCGCGACCACGGTCACCGCCGGTGAGGCGGCCGCGGGCGGGATGGGCGGGGGCGGCATGAGCGGCGGCCCCGGCGGTTCGGGGGGAGGCCCGGGCACCCGCCAGGGCTGACCGGGTTTCGCCACAGCCGTTCACTCCGCCGGCCACCCAGCCGACCGGACGGTCGGCCCACCCACAGGGCCGGATGCGCGGGCCACCCGCCCCGTGCACCCGGCCCATTACGGTGTATGGAGATTTCTCCCAGAAACGCCACCCATACTTGTGGCTTCAATCGTTCGCCGCGGCAGACCCGAACCCCGACCCGACCCGAAGACCCGGGCGAACGCCACGTGAGACGCCGACCGAGTGCACGCCACACCGCGTGCACCCCCCGAGTGCCGCGTGGAGAGACACCGTCCGTCAGCGCCGGCCCGCCCGCGCGACCCCGCCGACCCGACGTCGGCCGCTCCGTCGTGCCCGTGTGCGCCGGCTGAACCTCAGGATCAGCATGCACATCTCCTCCCCCCTCGAATCCACCACCGTCGAAGCGCCGCTCACCCGCCGAGAACTCCGCCGCCGCAGGCGCGGCGCACGCCTTCGGGCCGTCGCCGCCCCGATCGCGGGCGTCGCCGCCGCCGGGCTGCTCGTCACCGTCGCCGGCTTCGCGCATCCGACCCTGGCCAACGCCGCCACCCCGGCCGGCGTCAACCTGTCGGCCACCACACCGGTGAGCTCGAACGCCGCTGCGGCCGACGACGGCGACACTCTCTTCGCCCGCACGGCCGAACGCGCCGACGAGCGCGCGGCCACGGCGCTCGCGAGCGCCAACGTGGTGCTCGGCTCGGCGAAGGGCAAGGTCGACGACTCCACCCTCGTGAGCTCGATCGCGGCCCTGGCGAACTACGCCTACCTCGACACCACGACGGTGCAGAGCCTCACGAACACGGCCGTCGCCGCCACGGCCGTCGTGCAGGCCGGTGTGGCTGCGGTCGACAAGGCCGCCGCCGACGCCGCTGCCGCGGAGGCCGCCGCGGCCGCGGCAGCCGCCCAGGCGATCGCCGACCGCATCGCTCTGGCGGCCACCCCCGACGGCGCCCGCACGGTGGCCGCCGAGCTCGCCGCCGAGAACTACGGCTGGGGCGACGACCAGTTCCAGTGCCTCGACTCGCTCTGGACCAAGGAGTCGGGCTGGAACTACCAGGCCGAGAACGCCTCGAGCGGCGCTTTCGGCATCCCGCAGTCGCTGCCCGGTTCGAAGATGTCGTCGATCGCCGACGACTGGGCCACGAACGCGGTCACCCAGATCACCTGGGGCCTCGACTACATCGCGCGCGGCTACGGCACGCCCTGCTCCGCCTGGTCGCACTCGCAGTCGGTGAACTGGTACTGATCGGCCGACCTGTTGACTCGGTCGCTGACACGGGCCGCGACGAGGGCATCGAGGTACGCTCGAGGAGGTGACGACACCGACCGAGCGGCCCCCGGCCGACGAGCCGAAGGCGGCGGCCACCCGCCGTGCCGCCGCCGGCGGAGTCGCCCGGCCGGGTATCGGCACCCGGGCCAGGGCCCTCGGCGACAAGGTGCCCACGAAGTGGCTCGTCTCGGGACTGTTCGCCGTGTTCCTCGCGTGCTCCGCCCTTTTCGGTGGTCTCGAGACCGCCGCCGTCACGCCGCCCCCGGCGCTCGCCGCGGGTGAGCCCTACAGCGGGGCGCAGCTGCGCATCGCTGTCGAGCGGGCGGCGCTCATCGACGGCTTCCCCGAGCAGTACATCGAGCCCGAGACCGAGGGCAACCGGCTGCTCGTGGTGGTCGCCACCGTCGAGAACCTCTGGCGCAACCCGGCCTCCACCATCTCGAACATCGGCGCCGCCGACAACCTGCGGCCGGTGGGCGTCGCGGGGCTCGACGCCGCCTCCGAGCCGTTGACGGTGGCGGTGCTGAACGACGGTGCCGAGTACCCGGAGCTGCAGACCGGCGTGCCGATCGAGCTCGCGTTCATCTGGGAGGTGACTCCGGATGCGGTGGCCGACGGTGACGAGATCGCTGTCGACGTGTACGACAAGAGCTACCGCGCCGACGGCTTCGTCACCTCGGGGGAGCGCTGGGAGAACCCGGTGGTCGCCGCGACCGTCACGCTCGAGGTCGCCGACGTGGGCGCCGGCGTGACCGAGGACGATCAGGCAGAGAACGACCAGGCCGACGGGAGCGACGGATGAGTGGGGCCGTCACCGAGACCGCCGCACCGTCGGCGAGAGTGCCGTGGTGGCGTCACCTCGCGCACGGCGTGGTGCTGGTCGTCGTGCTGGTGGTGGCGGGGGTCGTCGCCCACACGGCACCCACCGACGCCGGATGGCAGGCCGCCATCCCGGTGTCGGGGCAGCTCGGCGAGCGGGTCGTGGGGCGCAACATCGCGGCCACCGTCGACGAGGTACGGGTCGCCGAGCGGGTTGTGGCGTCGAACGGCTGGGCCGGCGAGACCACGGGGGTGTGGGTGGTGGTGGACGCGACCGTCGAATCGGTCGTCGACGACTTCGGCGCGCTGCTCGGCACCGCGCAGCTGCGAGTGGGCGACGTGGTGTACAGCGCCTCGGACCGCCCCGATCTCGGCACGCTGGCCGGCGACTCGCTCGCCACGGGCATCCCCACCTCGGGCCCGCTGATGTTCGAGGTGCCGAGGGCCGTGCTGCAGTCCGAGGAGGCGGCGCACGCGACCGTGCAACTCGCGATCAACTCCGATCCGCGCGCCGACTCGATGATCGAGGTGCCCATCGAC
The DNA here is from genome assembly GCF_024979255.1 of Herbiconiux moechotypicola. Taxonomy (GTDB): domain Bacteria; phylum Actinomycetota; class Actinomycetes; order Actinomycetales; family Microbacteriaceae; genus Herbiconiux; species Herbiconiux moechotypicola. The sequence continues at coordinate 76,096 of NZ_JANLCN010000003.1, read as the reverse complement.
CTCACCGCGCTCGAGCTGCAGTCCTCGATCGAGACCGCCGAACCCGGATGGGCGAACCCGTGAGCGCGTCGCAGCCCGTGAACACGCCGCAGAAGGGCTGGTGGCGGCGCAACGCCGTGGGACTCGTGGCGCTCGCCGTGCTGGCGCCGGCGACCGTCGGGGTGATGTTCTCCACCGAGTTCGGCGGGTACATCTCCGGTCGGCCGAGCGCGCCGATCGAGGTGGCGGCCGAGGCCACGGCCGACTTCGCCGGGGCCTCCTGGAGCCTCGAGAGCGTGCGGAGGATCGCCGCCGATGACCCCGCGGGCCAGGAGGCGGGCCTTCCCGAGGGCACCGACCTCGTCGTGGTGACGACGCGGGTCGAGCCCGGAGAACTCGACGAGGAGGGACGCTCACCGGGCTGCATCGTGCGGCTCGACGAGCTCGACGGCGCTGGGGGAGCGGTGCTGCGCACGTGGAGCGACTCCGCGTTCTCGGCCATCGATCACGACACCGCCGACGACAGCAGCAGTTACTGCGACACCGAGCTCACCACGCCCTACCGGCTCGAGTCGATCTTCCTGGTGCCCTCGGATGCGGGGGAGCATCTGGCGCTGCAGGTGCAGGTCGCCGCGGAGCTCCCGCGCTACCTTCACGTGGCGGTGACCGCTCCGCCCGCATCCTGAGCACTCGCATCCTGGGCCGCCGCCTCCCGCCGCTCCTCGAGCTTGCGCAGGCAGAAGTCGTAGGCGGCGGCGATGAGGCACAATCGCAACGGCTCGAGCACGGCGTTCACCACGAAGATGAGCACCGCGTCGAAGTTCATCCAGAACGCACCCAGCTCGTGGGGGCCGATGAGCCGCACGCCGGCCAGCAGCAGCCACGACCCCGCGGCGTCGATGACGGTGTAGGCGAGCACGAACAGCCCCATCGGCACCACACCCGCCCGCCAGATGAGCAGCAGCGCGTCCGCGAGCGGGCGCCAGCGGTCGGTGAGGTCGGCGCCCACGTCGCGGGCACGGCGTAGCACGCCCTTCGGCAGGGCCGCCATCCGGTCGCGCACGCCGGTGTAGTAGCGGTGAGTGGGCTGCAAGGCCACCGTCGGCTTCGCCAGGGCGCGGCCGTAGACGATGCCGGCGAGGGTGAGCCAGGCGAGGGGCAGCAGCACGAGCGCGCCGGCTTCGCCGATGGCCCACTCCGCGCCGTGCCAGATCCAGGCCAGCGGGGCCACGAGGTCGAACGCGGCATCCTTTACCGACTCGAACCACACCGTGCCGGCCCGCGTGTCGATCCAGTTCTGGAACTGCCCGGTGTAGTTGCTGATGAGGAAGAGGGTGAGGAAGACCCAGACAGACTCCAGGTACACCGCCACCAGGTTCGTCCACCGCGGCAGCTTCGCCGCGTAGCGCTTGAGCAGGAAACGGCCCGTGAACGCCACCACGATCGCGACGATCGTCCACACGTCGAGCTGCAGCTCCAGCACCCGGGAGCCCGCGCCGGCGGCGTCGTCGGCGAAGTAGTCGATGTTGCCGAGGGCCTTCTCGGCGTACTCCCGCACGTCGTCGGCGAGAAGCTGCCAGGCGGCGTAGAACGCGAAGAACGGCAGGATGCTCACCAGTACGATCTCGGTCACGCGCTGCCGGGGGCCGGTCGCCGTGCGGTCGACGGCGTCGCCGCCGGTGGCGCGGAGTTCACGGAAGGCGGGCATGTCACCGCGCAGCACGAGGAACATCGCGATGAAGCTGCCGAGCCGGGCCAGAATGGCCAGCGGCAGGATGAGCAGGCCCAGCAGACTCGACGTCGCGCCGAAGAACGCGGCCACCTCGATGACCAGGTAGCGCACCAGCCAGCCGGCGAGGAACCAGGCGAGCAGCACCGGCCAGCGCGCCGCGGCGAGGCGGAGGGTGCTGGTCAGAACGGCGGCCACGCCCTCACGCTACAACGGGTTCCCCGCGGCGGCACGGCCTTGGCTACCCTGGAATCATGGCCACCCCAGACACCGACCACGAGCGATTCGAAGAGCTACGTGTGGCCGCCGTGCAGCGGCTCGGACTCGTCGACACCCCGCCCGAGGAGCGCTTCGACCGCATCACGCGCATCGCGAAAGAACTGTTCGACGTGCCGATCGCAGAGATCAACTTCATCGACGACCAGCACCAGTTCACCAAGTCGCCCAAGCCCGCGAGCATCAACCGCATCGATTCGTTCTGCGAGGTGACGGTGCAGCGGCCTGACCTGGTGGTGGTTCCGGATGCGACGAAGGACGACCGGTTCTCGTGGCGGTCTCCGGTCAGCGACGAGCGCCACATCCGGTTCTATGCGGGGCGGCCCCTGAGCCTCGGCGATGAGTTCAGGGTGGGTACCCTCTGCCTGGTCGACACGGCGCCGCGCGATTTCAGCCACGAACAGGAGCAGCTGCTCGACGAGATGGGCGCGTGGGTGGAGCGTGAACTGAAGGACACGCTCGACCTCGACCGCGCGGCCGAGGTGCAGCAGTTGCTGCTTCCCGAAGGGCAGCCGAGCTGGCCCTCCTACGACGTCGCAGGGTTGTCCCTGCCCAAGAAGACCGTCGGAGGGGACTTCTACAGCTGGCACGGCACCGGAGAGCAGATCGAACTCACGCTGGCCGACGTCATGGGCAAGGGCACCGCGGGTGCGATCGTGGCGGCAGCGGTGCGCTCCGCCTTCCAGTCACGCAGCGGGCTGCACGTGGCCGCCGCCGTCGACGCCGCCAATGCCCAGCTGGCCGGTGACCTCGACCGCATCGGCAGCTTCGCCACGCTGTTCCACGGCGTGATCGACGTGGCCACCGGCCGCCTCGACTACGCCGACGCGGGCCACGGGCTCACGCTCGTCGTGCATCCCGACGGCTCGAGCGAGCGGCTCGCCGCCACGGGGCTGCCGCTGGGGATCGTGGCGGATGCGCGCTGGGGCGTGGGCAGCGTCGAGCTCGCCCCCGGCGACAGGCTCGTCACGTTCACCGACGGCGTGCTCGACCTCTACGACGGCACCATCGACTGCCTGCCCGAGGTCGCCGCCCTCGTCGCCGAGGCCTCCGACGCCGACGACGTGCTCCGCCGCCTCCAGCAGCTCATCACCACCCGACAGCCCGACGACGACGTCACCATGGTCGTCGTCACCCGCGCCGCCCCCTGACCCCGCCGGCGAACTTCGCCGTGATCCTCTCGGCGAAGACGGGAGCCCCTGCCCGTGCAATCGCGATCGCCAGGTGTTCAGGCGTGGTCGACGGGTTCTCCTTCGCAGACGCGGCTCGAGCGAAGGACTCGGCCACCCCGTGTCCGTGCCGGCCGAGCAGTCGGCAAAGGAATGCATCGGCGGTCTGCACCTCCACCTGAGCGGCGTCGAGGGCTACCCCGCGGAAGTGCTTGACGTCGCGAGTCAGCATCACATCCACGTCGCCGTACAAGCAGGCGGCCACGTGCACCCGATCGTCCGGATCGGGTGAGAGGTCCTCCGCAGCCTTGTCACGGTAGAGCGCTGGATCGAGGCGGTGTTGACCGAAGTGCTCGCGGACCACATCGGTGACAGAACGAGCGGATTCGCGGCTGCGCATTCCCTCACGCACGATGACGATCTCCCATTCCTCGAGGATCTCGTCGGTCCAGACCCAGGTGAAATGGAGGTCTTCGCACAGCGTGAGCAGCACGTCCATGATCGTGAACGGGAATAACTCGTTCGTGTCGATGAAGACCCGCGGTGGGCGGGCCACGAGGCTACGCGGTCAGTGCGGATCGGAGAGCGTCGCCGCCGACGCGGCGTTGCTCGCGTTCTGCGGCGACATCGAGCGCATCCTGTACTCGGATGCGACGGTGGCGACTGCCCGGAAGCCGGCGGAACGGAAGGGTGCCATCTTCACAGAGCCGGTCGACGAACTGGCGCGTCACTCCGAGAAGCTTCGCGGCCTCAGCGGGGGTCAGCTCATCCTCGGTGCGAAGCACGACGACTCGGGCACCTCCCGCTACGTCTCGGAGCATCGAACGGATCGCAGCCTCGAGCGCGCTGTCACCCTCCAGGGTCTCCGCCAGCTCGTGAGCGCGGGCGCGCACCGAGGAATCGACCGGATCGAGAGTTGCCGCGAGCTGTAATGCATTCATGACAATCACGCTACGCCTCAACTGCAATAATGACAACCAGGTTCAGTGCAGTCGCGGGGTCAGTCGGCGCTGCGGCCTCGGGTGATGGTCCAGACGTTGCGCTCGTCGCGGCGCTCATAGCGAAGGTCGTCGACGAGGGCCTGGATGAGGGCGATGCCGCGGCCCGACTCGGCGAGCTCTTCGGGCATCTCGCGGTTCATCAGCACGATGCCGCCCGCATCCGCGGTGTCGGCCAGCGAGGCCGTCAGCCCGTCGTCGCCGGCGGAGACCGTGAGCACGCAGGTGACACCGCTGTCGCCCGAGGCGTGCTGGATGACGTTCGAGGCCAGCTCGATGAGAGCGGTCTCGAACGCCATGCGGTCGAACTCGCCCACCTCGGGGTTCGCCTCCCACACCGTCTCGAGAAAGGCGTGCACCGCGTCGACGTCGTCGGGCGGCGAGGAGAAGACCAGGTTCTTGCGCTCCTCAGTCACGGTAGGCCTCCTCGGCGGTGGTGTACGGCGGCAGGATGGTGTCGACGTTGGAGAGCTTCAGCACCATCGACACCTGCGTCGAGGGAGCCACGATCCGCAGGTCGCCCTGCGCCTCACGGGTCGACTTGAGGGCGCCGATGAGGGCTCCGAGTCCCGACGAGTCCATGAACGCCACCCGGCTGAGATCGACCACCACCCGCGGCCGTCCGTCGTCGATCGCACGCTTCACCACATCGCGCAGCAGGGGGCCCGACACCATGTTGAGCCTTCCCTCCCCGCTGATCACGGCGATGTCGGTGCCGACCGGATCCGTCCGGAACTCCATGTTCTTGTATCCCTCCGCCTAAACTGTTCTCAGGCTAGCGAAAGGAACGGGCATGGCGGATCCGGAACGCGCCATCGCGCGCATAGTCGAAGCCTTCCCGAACGTGAAAGTGGTGCTCAGCGACTCGGTGTTCGCCGACTCCTACTTCCACTCGGCGGGTCCCGATGGCGGCACCCTCTACATCAACGCCGAGCTCACCGGAGTGATCGCCGCCCAGCCCGGCTGGAAGGGCACCATCATCACGACCGAGGCGCTGCCCGAGGCGTGAACCTCCCCAACGCGATCTCGCTCGGGCGCCTCGTCATCCTGACGCCCCTCTTCGCGGTGGTGCTGCTCGGGTTCGGCGACGAGCTCGCGGCCCTGGTGGTGCTCGTGGTGCTCGGCGTCACCGACTGGGCCGACGGCTTCATCGCCCGGCGGTTCGGCCTGGTGACCGAGTTCGGCAAGAAGCTCGACCCCGTGGCCGACCGGGTGAGCCAGTTCGTGGTGTGCGTGAGCCTGGTGCTGGCCGGGCTGGTGCCGCTCTGGATGGCGCTCGTGCTCTTCGTGAGCGACCTCCTGCTCGGCGTGGTGGTGCTCGTGCGCAAGCCCCAGGTCGTGCGCGTGCGCGTGATCGGCCGGGTGCGCACCGTGCTGCTCATGGTGGGCTTCCCGCTGCTGCTGCTCGTCGCCGCGCTGTGGCCGCAGAGCCCCGTGCTCACCACGGGTGCGCTGGTCGTGGTGGGTGCGGGCGTGCTGCTGCACGCGGTCGCGAACCTGCTCTACGTGGTGCTGGTCGCGCGGCAGCCCGTGGGGGCCAGCGAGGTCTGACGGGCCAGGAGGGCTCCGGATGTGCGGGCCCCGGATGCACGGGCCGGCTCACGGAGGCGCGGGCCGGCTCAGAAGTGGCTGATGCCCCACACGGGCGACACCGGGGCGAGCAGCGACGCCGCCTTCTGCGCGGCGCCCGGCACGAGTTCGCGCAACGTGCCCGCGGCCGCGAGCACCCGCGCATCCGTACCGCCCAGGTACAGCGACCCCAGGGTGGGCGCGTCGACCGCCAGCTCGGCGACCGCCGCGTCGTCGCGCTCGACCGTGGCACGGCCACCGGCCACGCGCATCCGGAACACCCCGTCGGCGAACCCGAGCGGGTCGGCGACCGAGAAGACGAGCGAGCCCTCCGCGCCCTCGGTGTAGCCGCGCGCCTCGAATGCGCGCACGGGGTCGAGAACGCGCAGCCAGAGCCAGTCGTCGAGGCTCGTGGTGCTCACCACCCGCCAGTCGGCCAGGGCCCAGCGCAGCGGGTCGTCGGAGGGGGCCGCCTCCCAGGTGACGCGTTCGGCGAGGTCGACCGAGGCCAGGAAGTCCCACAGCCCGAGGTAGGCGTCGGGGGTGGCCGCGACGAGGTCGAGCACCTCGAGGGTGTGGGGCTTGGAATCCCACCCTCCGAAGCGGTAGCTGACGTAGCCGTCGGCCGTGCCTGCCTCGTCGTAGTGTGCCGCTGCCCGCACGGCCGGGTCGTCTCCGCCCTTCTCGGCCTCCGTGCCGGCGATGCGGCCCCAGTGCTTCGACTGCCGGTCGACCGAGCCGGGATGCACGGCGTGGAAGCGGGCGAACAGCCGGGGACCGAGCTCGAGCAGCGTGCGGGAGTCGATCAGCTCGCAGCGGCCCGACGGGGCGGACTGCAGCCGGAACCGCGCATCCGTGGTCACCGCCACCGAGTGCACCGTGGTGGCGGGGCCGAAGCCGAAGCGGCGGTAGATGGTGGCCTCCGACACGGTGAGTGCGGCCACCGCGTAGCCCTCGGCGGCAGCCCAGCCGAGGCTCTCGGTCATCATGGCGCGCAGGACGCCGCGGCGACGATGGGTGGGGCGCACGGTGACGTTCGAGATGAGGTGCGCGGGCAGCGGCTCGGCGCCGCCCACCTGGAGGGTTCGATCGAAGCTCGCGAAGGTGGCGACGGGGGCGTCGGCCCCGAGCGATCCGGCCAGCGGCTCGCGCTGCAGCACGCTCGTGAAGCGCTTGCGGTCGACCGCGTGATGGCCGGCCAGCCGGTCGACGAGCTCGGGTGCGAGGTGAGGGTCGTGGAAGCCCTGGGCCTCGGCCTGGATCCACGCCGCCGTGGCGGGGTCGGCGTGACCGCCGGCGTCGACGGCGGCGGGGAAGACTGTGAGGTCGTAGCGGTCGTCGAACGCGGGCTGCTCGGTGGTGCTCATGCACACAGCGTAGAGCTTGCCGACATCTGTGGCCCGGCAGTGGCATACTCGGGTGCATGACGACGGCGTCTGAACGGCACTCCCTGCCCTGGTTCGCGACCATGAGCGGAACCGCCACCCTCGTGGCGAGCGCACTGGCCACCCAGCTCCTGCTCACCACCTCCTCCCGGCTCGACCCGCACTCCTGGACGGTCACCACCCAGGCCAGCCTGCAGATCGCGCTCGCACTCGCCCTGTTCTCGGCCGCCGGCACGGTGCTCGGCTGGTATGCGGGGGCTCGTTCGCCCGCGCTGCGGCCGCGCACGGCCGGCTGGATGATCGGGGTCGCGTCGGCCCTGTTCGTGGTGGTCGCGGGCATCGTCACGGCGGCGGCGCTCATGCCCGACGTGGGGATGGTGCTGCTCTCGGTGCCCATCCCGGCCGCGGTGGGCGGGGCAGCGGCGGGCGTGTCGCTGGCGCGCAGTCGGCGGCCGCGACGGCCGCGCGTGCCGGGCGAGGGATGGGCGTTGGTGGCGACCGGGGCCGGCGCGCGCCCCGGGGCCGTGCGGCCCGTGCGAGTCGCGCCCGTGCAGACCGAGGCATCTCCGCCCGCGGCCGTGGCGGTCACCGCCGTGCCCGCTCGCGCCGCGGGGGAGCGGGCGGTGCCCCGCGGCGGGGCCGAGCCTCCCCAGCTCGGAGCGGCGCTGGCCGCGATCGCGCCCGTGGAACGGGAAGCCGACCGAGGCCTCTGACGGGCGCATTGCCGCAGCGTTGCGGCGGGGGAGAACCACGAGGAGTCGACCTCGTGGATCGGTAGCTTCGGGTTCGTGTCCACCGCTCCCCGCCGTACCCGCGCCGCCCGAAGCGCCGGCGTCGCGACGCTCGTCGGCCTGACCGTGCTCACCGTGCTCGGTGGATGCGTGGCGCCCGTGCCGTTCGACTGGATCGGCGTCGCCGACGCCGCCCCGACGGCCCAGGCCACCTCGACGCCCGGCTTTCCGACGCCCGCCGCCGGCACTGCCGCCGATGCGGCCGAAGCGGCCTCCCGCGGTGCGGCCCGGGCCTTCGCCTACACCTACCTCGACTGGTCGGGCGGGTGGCGCCTGTTCGGGTGCGCCGGTGCCGAGCTGGCGGGCGATCCCGATTGCGCCGCGAGCTTCCGCGACGGTCTCGATCTCACGACGCGCCACCGCGACTGGGAGATCGACCCCTCCGTGGTGCGCGACGACGTCGAGCGCGAACTGCTCACCGAGGCGCTCGGCGCTCTCGACACCTCGGCGGAGGCCGCCGACCGCTGGACCCTGGCGGGCTGCACCACCGCCCTGCACCTGGCGAGCCGCTCCGGCACGGCGCTCCCGGTGGAGTGCGCCGCGCTCGCCGACGCGTGGATCGCGCTCGCGCCCGCATCCGTCGACCCGATGTCGGAGTGGTTCGTGGTGTCGGGGTCGGGGAGCCCGTCGTCGTGGTGAGTGTCGGCGGCGTCCTCTAGCGTGGGCGCCGTGAGGGTGTTCGACGAGCGGTTCGGCACAGGCGGTTCCGAAGGGGGCGCGCTCGACGGCGCCCTCTGGGTCGACCACTATCTGCCGCACTGGTCCACCCCCGATCGCTCGCGGGCGCGCTACCACCTCGCGCCCGGCGGTGGTCTCGTGCTGCGCATCGACGCCGACCAGCCGGCCTGGCGGCCCGACGAGGGGCGGATGCGCGTGTCGAGCATCCAGACCGCCACGTTCTCGGGCCCGGTCGGCTCCGGGCACGGCACGCACCGGCACCGCGAGGGGCTCGACGTGGTCACTGCGGTGCCGACGCGCCTCCTCTGGGCGCCCGCGGGCGCGGGGCGGGTAGACGTGTGGATGCGTTCGAGCCCCGACCCCACCTGCATGCTCGCCGCCTGGCTGGTGGGGGTGGAGGCCGGCGACCCGCGGGAGTCGGGCGAGATCACGGTCGCCGAGCTCTTCGGCGACGCCCGCGGCACCGCCCGACTCGGGGTGAAGGCGCTGAAAGACCCCGGTCTCCGAGACGATGTGGCCGACGTGGCGCTGCCCTTCGACAGCGCGGACGGTGTGCACCGCTACGCCGCCGAGTGGGATGCGACGGGGGTGCGGTTCGCCATCGACGGCCGGTGCGTGCACGAGTCGCATCAGCGGATCGACTATCCGCTGATGCTGCTGGTCGACCTGTTCGAGTTCCCCGTGGGCGACGAACGACCGCCGGGAGAGTACCCGAAGGCAGCGCTCGTGCAGCGGATCGTCGGGGACGACCGGTCATAATGGTCGCGATGAACGACGTCGTCCTGGCCGAGCGCGACGGTGCGCCGCCGCCGCCCCCACTCCGCATTCACCTCGTGCGCCACGGGCAGACGGTGCTGAACGCCGAGGAGAAGCTGCAGGGCTGGCACGACTCCGCGCTCACGGCGGAGGGTCTGGTCGGGGTGCGCGCGACGGCCGAGGCCCTTCGCGAGGTGCCGTTCGTCGCGGCGTACAGCTCGTCGTCGGGGCGCACGGTCGCGACGGCGCGCGAGATCCTCGTGCACCATCCGGGAGTGCGGCTCGTCGTCGACGAGAGGTTGCGCGAGCTGCACTTCGGTGAGCTCGAGTCGGCTCCGGTCTCGGAACTCGTCGAACTCGGCGACCCCGCGGTCATCTTCGCCGGGATCCTCGACGGCAGCGACTCGGTGTTCCCGGGGGCGGAGTCGTCGCGCGACTACCTCGACCGTGTCACCGCGGGCTTCGCCGCCATCGAGGCCGCGCATCCCTCGGGCGACGTGCTCGTGGTGGGGCATGGCATCACCCTCGTCGTGCACCTGCACCGGCAGATCGCCGGCTACGACACGCTCGCGCTCGAGAACGCCAGCGTCACCACCATCGAGCGGGGGCCGGCGGGCTGGATGCTCGGCTAGAGTCGGTGCCGTGAGCAGCCAGTACCCGCAACAGGCCCCGGGCATCGCACCCGCGCCGACAGCCCGCCCGGTCGACTTCGGCACGGCCATCGTGGTCGCATTCCGCAACTACGCCCGCTTCGACGGCACCGCCAGCCTCTCGGAGTTCTGGTGGTTCACCCTGTTCACCGTGCTGGTGAGTGCGGGGCTGGGCACGCTCGATCAGCTCATGGTGGTGGGTGCCGCCGGTGTCGGCTCGGTGCTCGGCGGCCTCTGGAGCCTCGCCGTACTTCTCCCGAGCCTCGCCGTCGCCGTGCGCCGCCTCCGCGACGGCGGCAACCGCTGGACCCAGCTGTTCTGGCTCCTGCTCCCCATCGCCGGCCTGATCATCATCATCCTGCGCCTCTGCGACCCCTCCCGCACCCTCGCAGCCGCCCCCGATCAACCCCGCATCTGACGGCACAGGAAGCCGGGGTCAGGGCTTCCAGACCATCAGCACGACGACGGCGAGGAGCAGGAGGCTGACGACGCCCGACCCCGCGCTGATGACGGCGTAGCCGGAGCGGCCGGGGGAGGCGGTGGGCGCACCCGCCACGGCGACGGTGCTCGAGGCGACGGCGTCTGTCGCGGTGCCGGAGGCGGTGCCCGCGGCCGCGCGCTTCATGGCCGGCACCACGAGGGCGAGGTTGAGCACGACAGCGGCGAGCGAGAGCACGATCGAGGCCAGCACCCACGGTGTGGTGAGCGAGAGCTCGTAGCGCGGGTCGGCCATGCCGACGAGCCCGAAGCCGAGCACGATCACCACGAGCGAGAGGTAGGTGAAGATCGTGGTCGACTTCGCCAGCGTCGCGACCTGGGCGAGCTGACCGGAGCGGAGCGCGCGCATCGCGGTCATCGGGAGGATGGCCATCGGGCCCACGATGAAGACGGCGCCGACGACGTGCAGAACAGCGAAGAGGGTATCCATGCCCTCCAGGCTATCGAGCACGCCGCCGGCGCCCGGCCACCGCGGGCCGCCGGCCACCGCGGGCCGCCGGCCGGCGTCCGCTACTGCAGGCCGATGCTCTCGTCGAGGAACTCGTTCGTGAACAGGTCGCCCGCCACGAGCCCGTCCACCGGCGGGGTACCCGCGTCGGTGAAGATGGGCGTGGTGATGTCGATGATGCGCTGCACCCGCTCCTCGTCGATGTCGCCGATCGTGCCGTCGTCGCCGTTCGACGCGAGGCCCTCCTCGAGCATGGTGTCGTGGGCGAAGTCGGCCACGCCCACCGAGTACTCCCACCCGGTGTCGAACGCCTCGACGGCGTCGACGATGAGGGTGTTCGCGGCGGCCGGGTCGGCGAAGTAGTCCACCTCGGCCTGTTGCAGCACCGGCACGAGCGCCTCGAAGCAGCCCGACAGCGACTCCAGCTGGTCGGCCTTCACCGAGAGCGCGCCCTGGTAGTAGGGGTACCCGGTGTCATGGATGAGCTGGTAGGTGATGGGCTTGTTCCACGAGGGCACCTCGTTCTCGTAGATGTAGGGGTCGGCCGAGGCGAAGCCCTGCTGCGCATCCTTGCCCCCCGACGCCACGAAGTTCGCCGGCGTGCCGTCGAAGCTGCCGTCGGTCTGGTCTTCGGGGATGATTCCCGCGCCGATGAGGTAGCTCATGTAGGCCGCACCGCTGTAGTAGCGCACCATCGCGCCCGCCTCGGCGAGCTCGGCGATGGTGGTGACGCCGGGGTAGGACTCCGGGTCCCACATGATGTCCTGCGGGCTCTTGTCCAGTGGTGCCATCACGGCGACGGTGGGGTTCTGGTCGGAGAGCTGGATGGCCTCGTCGGTCGAGACGTAGCCGAGGGTGATCTCGGGGTCGAGGTAGAGCTGGCTCGACACCGTCTGGAAGCCGATCGCCGGCCCGCCGGAGCGCACCTCGAGGTCGACGCCGGTGTACTCGCCCTGCGACATCAGGGGCCCGCGCACCGCCTTCGTGGAGGCGTCGAGCGTGTAGTCGTCGCCGAACATCTCGTAGAGGTGGCCGTGCTCGCCCTCGGGGTTCCAGTCGGTCTGGATGACCACGGTGGCGGGGCACCCGGCGGCGGCGAGGTCGACCGAGCCGATGGTGAGGTCGGCGGATGCGGAGGGCTCAGTGGCTCCGGAGCCCGCCGAGCACCCGGCCAGGGCGGCGACCGCGATGACGGCGACGCCGCCGGCCACGGCCGTGCGGGGGAGGGTGAATCTGGGCATGGGTGTGCTCCTTGCTGTGGGAGGGGTGGGGGAAGGGGGATCAGTAGTGCGAGCTGAGCACGCGCGCGGCGTCGCCGGGCACGGTGTCGTTGCGCTTGCCGCCGCGGGAGCCCGCGAGCTTGGCCTGGGTGTGCTCGGTGACGGTGATGGGGTCGTAGAGCGGATGCTCGCCCTCGGCCAGGATCTCGGGGATCGGCGCGATGACGGTCTCGGGCGCAGCTGAGAAGAAGTAGGCGGCGCTGCGGCGGCGCTCGATCTGGCCGTCGACGATCGGCGGCTTCACGCGGTGCAGCGTCGACATCCACTGGTCGTTGGTCCAGCGACCCATCACGTCGCCGAGGTTCACCAGCAGGGCGCCGTCGGCGGGGGAGGCGTCGTACCAGCCGCCGTCGGAGCCGAGCACCTGGAGGCCCTTCACCTGGTCGGCCCAGAGCACCGTCACCACACCGAAGTCGGTGTGCTCGCCCATGCCGCGCAGATCGCCGTCGAGCTCGATGAGCTGGCCGGGCGCGAGGGCGTAGTTGTTCATGCGCATGGTGCCGGTGTCGGTGACCAGGCCGGCGTCGAAGTAGTCCGAGGGCAGCCCGAGCGCGTCGGGGAAGATGCCCGCCAGGGTGCGCGCCACGCGGCGGGCCTCGTCGAAGTAGGTGGTCACATCCGTCTCGAAGCCGTCGACGTCGGGCCACACGTTGTCCTGGAACTCCACCTCGGCCACGTCGTGGCCGGGGAAGTGGTCGCGGGTGAGCCCGATGTTGAACGCCTCGAAGAAGTCGTTCATCTTCGAGGCCGACTCCACGCCGAGCGAGAGACTGAGCGACTCCGACTTCGGCGGGGCATAGCCGCGGTTGATGCCGGGCGGGGTCTGGTAGGCCTTCTTGGCGTCGAGCTCCTGCAGGAAGAACGCGTCCATGGCGCCCTTGAGGCCCTCGATCACCTCGTCGGGGATGCCGTGGCCGGTGACCTGCATGAAGCCGACGGTGCGGCAGGCCTCGTCGACGGCGCGCGCCACGGCGGCCTTCTCGTCGGCCGAGCCGCCCTGCACGTAGGGCGTGATGTCGATGGTGGGAACAGCGAAAGACACGAATGCCTCCTCCAGTCATGGGTGAACGGAACGAGGCACTTCACGATCTGCTGTTCTGACTCGGCGGCGAACACCGCGCGAGGCTCCAGGAAAACCAAGTGCTGCCTCCATGGTGCGGTGCGCGTGTTTCGGGCAGATTTCACGGCCGTATCGGCCTGCGAAAATCGCTCCCGCCCCTGCCTATACTTGGGCCGTATGAGCGCGCCGGCCGATCTCGCCTTCCGCTTCGACTCCCGGCTCGACCCGCTCGTGTTCGAGGCGTTCCTGCCCGGCGGCACGCTGCGGCCGCTCGTGGAGTACGCCTTCAGCGACTACCCGGTCGACCTGCACTTCCGGCGCGACTGGGTATCGGGTTCGCAGCACGCCACGCTGCACGTGGGGCTCAACCGGCTGCTCGACCTGGAGTTCCGTCAGGGTGTCGTGCGCCTGCATCCGTTGCGTGCCCTTCGGCGCGAGTTCGGCTTCGACGAGGCGTGGCTGGGCTGGCGGCCCGTCGGCGAGGTGTGGGATGAGGCGCTCGAACTCTTCCTCGACCAGGCGGTGCCGTGGGCGGCCGAGAGCCGTGGGGCGATGGGCGCGATGGCACCGTCGCGGTTCCACCCGGGCACGCGAACGCGGTGGTGCATCGCGCAGGACTTCGCCCCGCAGTTCCGCGACGACGCGCTGCGCAAGCGGGTGTTCGCGGGTCTGAAGGCCGACATCGAGGAGGCTTTCGACCCGTCTCCGATCGAAGCGTTCCCGCACCCGATGAAGGTGGAGGCGGTCGTGCTCTACGTCGACGAGGCCGGCGACCTGCTCATCGGCGACGTGCATCCGCGCCGGGCCAGCGAGGTGCCGTGGTCGACGGGCATCGCGCTCGTGAACGCGCGGATGCTGCGGCTCTGGCTCGAGCACGACCCGGATGCGGTGGCGGCGCTCGCCGCGACAGTGCGCACCCGGGTGGCCCTGGGGCTGCTCCCGCCCGAGACCCCGTTGCCCGGTGCCTCACCGACAGTGGTGCCGATCGTGCAGGTGCAGTCGGGCATGTCGGCGCGGCTGCGTGCCAACGCGGTCGCCGTGGCCGAGCGGCTCGCCGAGCGCGGTGTCGACGACGTGCACGAGGTGCGCGTGATCGAGTGGTCGCTGTCGGGACGGGAGACGGTGCGCTCGCCCCTCGGCTGACTGCGGCCGCCTGTGGTCAGCGGCCGCAGTCAGCCGGCAGAGGTGTGGGCGCCACCACGATGTCGGCGTCGGGCCAGCGGCCGGCGAAGAACTCGGTGGCCAGGCGGGCGCGCTCCGCGTCGGCGGGCTGACCGACGAACGCGATCACATCGACCGCCCCGAAGTTCTCGTCGATCGACCACACCGCCTCGTTGAGGGCGAGCAGGTCGGGCTCGCGCAGCTCGGCCGTCACGACCGCGTCGGCGTAGCGGTTCACCAGCAGTGCGAAGGGCTCGACGTCGGGGGAGATGACGGCCACCTGGTGCCGCTGGGCGAGCAGCAGCTCCACCAGCTCCCGCGATGCGCTGCTCGCGCTCTCGCCGTCTCCGTCGCCGTTCAGCACGACCCACACGTCCGACATGGTCCCGAACCTCCTCCGGCGCCCCGTGCGCCTCATCACTCCATCCTTCTCAACCACGACGCGCCCCGAATCATCCCCCGGTCGCGAAAAAGCGGCCCGGTACCGGCACTCCGGTACCAGGCCGCTCATCCTGGGTGGTCGTCGAGACCAATGGTCTGCGTCAGGCGGCGTAGGCCAGGGGGGTCTCGGCGGCGGTGGGGCTGGATGCGCCGGCGGTGACGCTCAGGCGGCCGTCGGCGGCGTCAAGGGTGACGGTGCCGCCGTCGGTCAGCTCGCCCGACACCAGCAGGTCGGCGATGCGGTCGTCGATGCTGCGCTGGATGACGCGGCGGAGCGGCCGGGCGCCGTACTCGGGCTCGTAGCCCGCGTCGGCGATCCAGTCGGTCGCCGCCTCCGTCACCACGAGCTCGATCTTCCGCACCGCCAGCCGGGCGCGGGTGGCGCCGAGCATCAAGGTCACGATCGAGCGCAGCTGCGCCTTCTCGAGCTTGCGGAAGAGCACGATCTCGTCGATGCGGTTGAGGAACTCGGGCCGCATCGCCTCGCGCAGCTTGCCCATCACGCGGTCGCGCAGCGCCTTCTCCGAGCCGAAGCCGGTCGTGTCGCCCTCCGCGTGGGCCACGAAGCCCATGGCTCCCGACCGCGAGGCCAGGAACTCCGACCCGAGGTTCGAGGTCATGATGACCACCGTGTTGCGGAAGTCGACCGTGCGGCCCTGACCGTCGGTGAGGCGCCCGTCGTCGAGCACCTGCAGCAGCAGGTTGAACACGTCGGGGTGGGCCTTCTCGATCTCGTCGAACAGCACCACCGAGTACGGGTTGCGGCGCACGCGCTCGGTGAGCTGCCCGGCCTCGTCGTAGCCGACGTATCCGGGAGGGGCGCCGACCAGCCGCGACACGGTGTGCCGCTCGCCGAACTCCGACATGTCGAAGCGCAGCATGGCCTTCTCGTCGCCGAACAGGCTCGACGCCAGGGTCTTCGCCAGCTCGGTCTTGCCGACCCCGGTGGGGCCGAGGAAGAGGAACGAGCCGATCGGCCGGCGCGCGTCGCCCATGCCCGTGCGGTTGCGCCGTACGGCCTGCGCGACCACGGTCACCGCGTCGTCCTGCCCGATCACGCGGTCGTGCAGCTCCTGCTCGAGCACCGCCAGGCGCGTCCGGTCGACCTCGCCGAGGCGGCCGGCCGGGATGCCCGTGGCGCGCGAGACCACCGCGGCGATCTCCTTCTCGTCGACCACCGCATCCCGTGCCGCCTCGGCGGCCACGACGGCCGCCCGACGCGAGGCGCTGGTGGCCTCGGCCAGCTGGTGCTGCACGTCTTCGATCTCGTCGCGGATGCGCGAGGCCTCCTCGTAGTGCTCCGCCGTGACGGCGGCATTCTTGGCGGCCTCGAGCGACGCGAGGTCGCTCTGCAGCGCCGAGATGTCCACGGGCTCGGCCTTCTTGCCGAGGGCGAGCCGCAGCCGCGCCCCGGCCTGGTCGATCAGGTCGATCGCCTTGTCGGGCAGGAAGCGGTCGCTCACGTAGCGGGCGCTCAGCTCCACGGCCGCGGTGAGGGCCGCATCCGTGTAGCTCACGCCGTGGTGCTCCTCGTAGGCGGGGCGGAGCCCCTGGAGGATGAGCACGGCGTCGCCGAGCGAGGGCTCGCCGACGGTCACGGGCTGGAAGCGGCGTTCGAGCGCCGGATCCTTCTCGATGCCGCGGTACTCCTTGAGCGTCGTGGCGCCCACGAGGTGCAGCTCGCCGCGGGCGAGGCGGGGCTTCAGGATGTTGCCCGCGTCCATGCCGCCCTCGCCGTTGCCGCCGGCCCCGACCACGGTGTGGATCTCGTCGATGAAGACGATCACCGAGTCCTTGTGCGCCGAGATCTCGTCCATCAGCTTGGTGAGGCGCTCCTCGAAGTCGCCGCGGAAGCGGGTGCCGGCCAGCATCGCCGGCAGGTCAATCGAGACGATGCGCTTGTCGCGCAGCTGCTCGGGCACCTCGCCGTCGACGATCGCCTGGGCGATGCCGTCGACGATCGCGGTCTTGCCCACGCCCGCCTCGCCCACGAGCACCGGGTTGTTCTTGGTGCGGCGGGAGAGGATCTCGATGGTCTGCTCGATCTCGTCGAGCCGCCCGATCACGGGGTCGAGCCGGCCCTCGCGCGCCTGGGCGGTGAGGTCGGTGCCGAAGGCGTCGAGGGTGGGGGTGTCGGATGCCCCGGGCTCGCCGACGGCACCGGCGGCCGCGGGGGCTCCGGTGGTGGAGGCGCCGGGCGCACCGGTCTCCACGCTCTGCCGCATGCCCTCCTGCAGCGCCTCGGGGGTCACGCCGGCCTGCGCCAGCACCTGGCCGGCGGGGGAGTCCTGAGCGATGACGAGGGCGAAGAAGAGGTGCTCGGGGTCGATGTAGGTCGAGCCCGAGGCACGGGCGACCTGGTAGGCGTGGAACAGCGTGCGCTGCGCGCTCTGGGTGAGCGCGGGCGCGGTGACGCGATCGGTGGAGGCGGCGGGCAGGCGCTGCTCGGCCGCGGCCGCGATGGCGCGCGGGTCGGCGCCCACGCGGCGGATGGCGTCGGCCGCAGGCTGCTGCGGCGCGATGGTGCGCAGGATGTGCAGCGCGTCGAGCTCGGAGTGCCCGTGCTCGATGGCGAAGTTGCCCGACTGGGCGAGCAACTCCTGGGTGCGCCGGCTGATCAGCTTGCTGAGGTCGATCGAGCGCCCGGCCCTGGCCGCACGCTGCTCACCCTCGAGGTACCGGGCGAGGAACTCGTCGAACGAGTTGCCGCCGGTCTCCTCGGGGGTGCCGTCGGGGGAGAAGTTGTCGGGCACGAGACCTCCTGGGTTGAAACTTGAGTGCCTTACGCTCAGGTTCAACGCAGGGCGCGCATCCCTATTCCCGAAAGTTGACTGTGAACGACTCAACTCGTCCGTAATCGAAGATTCTGGACAGCTGTCCAGAACAGGCGTAGCATCGCAGCGTGGCGGTCGAGCAGGGTGGCAACGAGAGCATCCGATCGACCCTCGACCGCTCCTCCGACCCCCGGGTGGTGCGCACGCGGGCGGGCATCCTCGCCGCCGTGCACGAGCTCGTCGCGGCGGGAGACGAGCTCTCGGTGTCGGCCATCGTGCGCACGGCGGGCGTGAGCCGCGCGAGCTTCTACTCCCACTACGCCGGGCTCGACGACCTCGCGGCGAGCCTGCGCCGCACCGCCTTCCACACCATCGCCGAGCTCTACGCCGCCGATCCGCACGGGTCGGCCGAGGCCATGCTCAGCTCGCAGCAGAGGCTCGTCGCCCATTTCGCCGACAACCGCGCGCTCTACGCCGCGGTGGCGGCCCTGCCCGTGTCGAAGGAGGCCTACCTCGCCGACGTGCGCGCCATGGCCGCCGAGATCGAGGATGCGCTGGGCCGGCAGCCAGGGCTGCCCACCGGTCTCGAGGTGACGGCGACGGCCCGTTACATCGCGGGCGCGGCCTACGGGCTGCTCGACGCGTGGATCACCGGCGAGATCGACCTCGCCGACGCAGAGCTGGTCGACCACCTGACCCGCCTGCTGCCACCGTGGTTCAGCGGAGTGCGCTGAACCGACCCGAAGAGAGGAACACCCATGAAAGCCACCCTGGTGCGCGAGATCGGCGCCGGCTTCGTCACCGAAGACGTCGAGCTGGCCGCCCCGATCGGCCGCGAAGTGCTCGTCGACGTGAAGGCGTCGGGGCTCTGCCACACCGACCTCACCTTCTCGCGCAACGACATGGGCACCCCGCTGCCGATGCTGCTCGGGCACGAGGTCGCCGGTGTCGTCGCCGCCGTCGGCCCCGGTGTCACCGAGTTCGCCGTGGGCGACCACGTGGTCGGCTGCCTGGTGCAGTCCTGCGGCAAGTGCGAGGCCTGTCTCACCGGTCGCACCTTCCAGTGCGAGCACCCCGAGGAGACCCTGCGGCACGCGACGGATGCGCCGCGCGTGACGGCGGGCGGCGAGCCGGTCGAGCAGGTGTTCGGCCTGGGCGGCTTCGCCCAGCAGGCCCTCATCCACGAGAACCAGCTCGTGAAGGTGAACGACGCGATCCCGTTCCCGCAGGCGGCCCTGCTGGGCTGCGGCGTGGTGACCGGGGCGGGTGCGGTCATCAACACCGCGAACACGCAGGCGGGCGACTCGGTCGTCATCATCGGCGCCGGCGGCGTGGGCCTGAACGCCATCAACGGCGCCGTCGTGGCGGGCGCGACCACGATCATCGCGGTCGACGTGGCCGACGACAAGCTCGAGAAGGCGAAGCGCTTCGGGGCCACCCACGTCATCAACTCCACGAAGGCCGACGCCGTCGCCGAGGTGCTGGCCATCACGGGGCGCGGTGCGGATGCGGCGTTCGATTTCGTGGGCATCCCCGCGGTCACGCAGTCGGGGCTCGACATGATCCGTCCCGGCGGCGGCCTCTACCTCATCGGCATCATCGACCCCTCGGCCACGCTGCCTCTGCTCACCATCGGTCTGATCGGCGCGCAGAAGCGCATCCAGGGCGTCTACATGGGCTCCACCACGCCCAAGCACGACATCCCGCTCTACGCCGACCTCTACCTGCAGGGTCGCTTCGAGCTCGACGACCTCATGTCGCGCGAGATCGCGCTCGACGGGGTGAACGAGGGCTACGCGGCGCTCAAGGAGCCCGACGTCACGCGGGTCGTCATCACCTCCGGGCTCAGTTGAACCGAGCCCGACCCGCACCGGTCGTGATGGTCCAGTGAAAGATTCCCGTCGGATTCCGGCGGGTTTCTTTCATTTTCGCGACAGATTCGTGCGCTCGTGATTGCATCTTCTTACCCGCGACGGAGCCGGTGATCCACCCTCCGCGCGGCTCACGAGCGGAGGAGACGGCATGGGCGAGAACCGGCCAGACGGGGTCAGCGGCCCCGGATTCCTCCACGGTCAGATCGAGCGAGAGCTCGCCGCCGCGATCGGCGCCGAGCACGTCAGCCGCGAGCCCGTGGAGTTGCAGCAGCAGGCGGCCGACTGGTCGTGGGTGAGCAAGTACCTGCAGTACAAGGGGCTCGAGGTGCCCGCACCCGACTTCGCGGTGCGACCGGGCTCCACCGCCGAGGTGGAGCGCGTGGTGCAGATCGCGAGCGACTACAAGGTGCCGGTCATCACCCGCGGGGGCGGATCGGGCACCCAGGGCGGCACCTTCGCCCCCTACGGCGGCATCTCGCTCGACCTGGGCCGGCTGAACGCGATCGTCGACCTCGACGAGGAGAGCCTCGTGGTGACGGCTCAGGCCGGCCTCGAAGGTCCGGTGCTCGAGCAGACGCTCAACGAGAAGGGCCTCACGCTCGCGCACTACCCGGGCTCGTACCACCTCGGGGCGACGCTCGGCGGCTACGTCGCCGCCCGCGGATCGGGCGTGGTGTCGACCAAGTACGGCAAGGCCGAGGACATGGTGCTGCAGGTGGAGGCGGTGGTGCCCCCGGGCCGCACCGTGAAGACCCTGCCGGTGCCGAGCCACGCCTCCGGGCCCGACCTGTTGCAGACCTTCGTGGGATCGGAGGGCACGCTCGGCGTCATCACCGAGCTCTCGATGCGGCTCGACCCGCTCCCCGAGGCGCGCGCCTTTCTCTCGTTCAGCTTCCCCGACGTCTTCGCGGGGGTGGAGGCGGGCCGCCGCATCATGACGTCGAGGCTCCGGCCGAGCGTCATCCGGCTCTACGACACCGCCGACAGCGTGAAGCTCAAGGACTGGGTGGGCACGCCGTTCACCGGCAACCTCATGGTCGTCATGTGCGACGGCGACCAGGCGCTCGTCGACTACGAGACGGCGGCCATCACCGCGGTGGCGGAGTCGGCCGGCGGCACCTCGCTCGGGCCCGACGTGGGCCGCATCTGGTGGGAGGGCAAATACGAGCCCTACGCCAAGGGCAAGCTGCCCCAGCCGCCTCTCATGTACGGCACCTTCGACACGGTCGCGCGCTTCCGCGACATCCCGCGCATCTACCGGGCCAAGAAGGAGGCGATCGAGTCGCAGTTCGGCGACGTGGGCGCCCGCTACACCGCCCACTTCTCGCACTGGTTCCCCTGGGGCGCCATGATCTACGACCGCTTCTACATCGACGAGCCCCCGGCCGACCCCGCGGAGGCCATCGCCCTGCACGACCGGCTGTGGGACGTGGGCGTGGAGGCCTCCATCGCGAACGGCGGCACCATCAACGAGCACCACGGCGTGGGCCTCAAGCTCGGCCGCTTCATGCGCACCCAGTACGGCACCGGATTCGAGCTGATGAAGGGCCTCAAAGCCGCCTGGGACCCCGACGGCATCATGAACCCCGGAAAACTCGGCTTCGGCCCGCCCTCCATCGGCCGCGTCTAGACCACACGAAAGGCAGTGCAGCACCCATGACGAACCCCAACCCCGCCCGGGTCATCAACCGGCTCACCGAGGGCGACGACGACTTCCGCGCCAAGTTCCGCTCCTGGAACCTCTCGCACCTGTCCTACGTCGACATCCGCGAGTACCTCACCACCAAGGACACGGTGCTCGTGCCGATGGCCTCCACAGAGCAGCACGGCCCCCACCTGCCGCTGGCCACCGACACCATCACCGCGGTCGAGATCTCGGAGCGCATCTCCGAGGAGATCGGCGTGCTGCACACCCCGCCGATCTGGGCGGGCTACTCGCCGCAGCACATGTACGGCGCCGGCGAGGGCCGCGGCACCATCACGCTCCGCAGCTCCACCCTGCTCGCGATGATGCACGACGTGGCCCGCAGCCTCATCCACCACGGCTTCAACCGCATCATCTTCATCAACGGGCACGGCTCGAACATCAAGGTCGTCGACCCGGTGCTGCGGCAGCTGCGCTACGAGACCGGCGCGCTCATCTCGTTCGTGAAGCCCTACATGGAGCGCTACGAGGGCATCCTCAAGGGCCTCATGGAGAACCCGCCCGAGGAGACCCCGGGCTGGCACTCCTCCGAGCTCGAGACCTCGCAGGACCTCGCCTGGAACGCCGACCTGGTACGCATGGAGCGCGCCGTCGACACCCGGGCGCACATCCCCGAGTTCCTGCCGAAGTCGTTCTCGAAGGACGACGGCATGCCCGACGCCGAGTTCGAGGGCTACCAGTACTTCTCGTTCCCGATGGACCACCACGAGTTCGTGGAGAACGGCATCATCGGCAACCCGATGCGGGCGACCGCCGAGAAGGGGCACGAAGCCTTCCGCCGCCTGAGCGAGCACGTCGCCCGCGGCATCCTCGAGCTCGAGAAGGTGCCCGTCACGGTGCACCTCCGCGAGTTCATCGACCGTGTGATGTGACGAAGGAGACACAGAACCATGCGTGATCTGAAGTTCGCCGTGATCGGCGGCGGTTTCATGGGCAAGGCGCACTCGATCGCCCTCGCCTCCTACCCGATGTACGTCTGGCCCACCCCGCTCTACCCGGTGCGCGAGCTCATCGTCGAGATCAACGACGAGCTCGCCGCCGAGAGCCAGAAGCGGTTCGGCTACAACCGCGCCTCCACCGACTGGCGCGCGGCGGTCGAAGACCCCGAGATCGACGTGGTCGACATCCTGGTGCCGAACGTGCTGCACTACGACGTGGTGATGGCGGCCGTGGCGGCCGGCAAGCACGTCATCTGCGAGAAGCCGCTCGCGCTCACCTCGGCGAAGGCGCGCGAGATGGCGGATGCGGCGGATGCGGCGGGCGTGGTGAACCAGGTGGGCTTCAACTGGCGACTCGCACCGGCGGTGCAGCTGGCGAAGAAGCTCATCGACGAGGGCGCCATCGGCGAGGTGCGCCACGTGAAGGCGTTCTGGCTGGGCGAGTTCTTCAACGACCCGTCGACCCCGCTCGTGTGGCGCTTCAAGAAGGAGCAGGCGGGCTCGGGCGCGCTCGGCGACCTGGGCAGCCACGCCATCGACTTCGCCCGCTTCCTGGCGGGCGAGATCACCGAGGTGCAGGGTGTGCAACAGCAGTTCGTGGCGAAGCGCCAGCTGCTCGACGGCTCGGGAGAGGGCGACGTCGACGTCGACGACGCCACCTCCTTCCTGGTGAACTTCGCCAGCGGCGCCTCAGGCTACATCGAGTGCTCGTGGTCGGCCGCCGGCCACAAGACCGGCGCGGGCTTCGAGGTGATCGGCTCCACCGGGTCGCTCTCCTTCGACTGGGAGCACCTCAGCGAACTGCGCTTCTACGACGGGTCGGATGCCGCCGACCGGCAGGGCTTCCGCACCATCTACACGGGCCCGCCGCATCCCTCGGGCGACTGGTTCTGGCCCATCGCCGGCTACCAGATCGGCTACGCCGACACCAAGGTCATCCAGCTGGCCGACTTCGTGCACGCCGTCGCCGGCGAGACCGAGCGGCCGCAGACCACCTTCCGTGAGGGCCT
This sequence comes from Herbiconiux moechotypicola, assembly GCF_024979255.1. Taxonomy (GTDB): domain Bacteria; phylum Actinomycetota; class Actinomycetes; order Actinomycetales; family Microbacteriaceae; genus Herbiconiux; species Herbiconiux moechotypicola. The sequence continues at coordinate 52,927 of NZ_JANLCN010000003.1, read as the reverse complement.
CAAGTCGACCCTCGTCGAGGAGGCCGTGATGGAGTCGGCCGAATCCCGCGAGTGGACCGCCGTTCCGGCGGAGTGAAGGAGACGATCATGACGTTGATCGATCGGGATCGCAGCACCGGCACGCGGGGTGTGCTCGGCGGGCCGGGCGGTGGCGACGGCAGCTCGCTCGAGGTGCTCTACACGCCCGCGCGCATCGGCCGCCTCACCCTCAAGAACAGGTTCATCCAGTCGCCGATGCACTCCAAGTTCTCGTCGGAGTTCGGCGAGGTCTCCGACAAGCTCACCGACTACCTGGTGGAGCGCGCCAAGGGCGGCGCGGCCATGATCATCCTCGAGAACACCGCGGTCGACTGGGCCAGGGGCCGCGCGGCGGGCAACCCGGTGCGCATCGACGACGACCTGTTCGTGGCCGGCCTGAGCGACCTCACCGAGGCGGTGCACCGCGAGGGCGCGATGATCGCCACGCAACTGCACCACGCCGGCCGGCAGTGCTCCACGGCCAACACCGAGGGCGGCGTGGGCGCGCTCGCCCCGTCGGCCATCACTTCGACCGCCATCGGTGACGAGCCCCACGCGATGACGCACGAGCAGATCGCGGAGGTGGTGCAGCAGTTCCGCGACGCCGCGCGGCGCTCGGTGATGGCCGGGTTCGACATGATCGAGATCCACGGCTCGCACGGCTACCTGCTCACCCAGTTCCTCTCGCCGCAGGCCAACCACCGCACCGACGAGTACGGCGGATCGTTCGAGAACCGGGCCCGCTTCCCGCTCGAGGTGGTGCGGGCCGTGCGCGAGGAGATCGGCCCCGACTTCCCGCTCAGCTACCGCATCAGCCTCGAAGAGCGGGTGGAGGGCGGCATGGAGGCCGACGACGGCCTGGCGTTCTGCACGCTCATCGAGCCCTACGTCGACGTCTTCAACGTCACCGCCGCCACCTACGAGAGCATGGACTCCATCTTCATGATGCAGGGTCGCGAGCCCGGCGAGCTGCTGCCGCTGGCCGCGCGGGTGAAGGCGATCGTCGGCAAGCCGGTGGTCGGCATCAGCCGGCTCGGCTGGATCCTCGACGCCGCCGCCGACTCGGTGGCCGCCGGCGAGATGGACTTCGTGGCGATGGGCCGCACTCAGCTCACGGATGCGAAGCTCATCCTCAAGGTCAAGAACGGCGAGTCCGACCGGGCGCGCCGCTGCATCGGCTGCAACGAGTGCGTGGGCACCTTCCTCTTCGGAGGCTGGCGGCTGCACTGCGTCATGAACCCCGAACTCGGCTACGAGCGCGAGGCCAACGCCCTGCTGAGGCCCCAGTTCGGCGCGACGCGCAAGCGCGTGGTGGTGATCGGCGGCGGGCCGGCCGGGGCCGAGGCGGCGCGGGCCGCCGCGCTGCGCGGCCACGACGTGCAGCTGTTCGAGGCGCGAGACCGCATCGGCGGCCAGGTGCTCACCGCCTCGGCCGCCGACTACAAGAAGCGCGAGATGGAGGCCTACGTCACCTACTTCGAGCGCGAGCTCGAGCACGTGGGGGTGCGCGTGCACACGGGCGCCGCCCTCGGAGCCGACCACCCCGCCCTCGTCGACGCCGATGTGGTGGTCGTCGCGACGGGGGCGCGGGTCTCGGCCGCCGGTGAGCCGGGGGCGCTCGACGCCGTCGAGGTCATGCGCACCGGGAGCCCTCTCTCGGGTGAGGTGTTGGTGCAGGGGGCGAACGAGATCGCCCTCAACGCAGCCGCCTATGCCGCCCAGCAGGGTGCTCAGGTGACCGTGGTGACCGGTGAGCGCGCGGCGGGCTACGACATGAACCCGATCCTGGCGGCGCACACCGTGCAGTTGCTCGAGAGGGCGGGCGTGCGCATCGTGGCGGACGCCGGTGCGGCCGCAGTCGAGGCCTCCACGACGACCCTCTGGGCCCCCGACTGGGTCGCCGACCCCGAACCGGTGGCCGGCCTCGAGTGGCTCGCCGGCCTCCCCGGCTCGGTCGAGGTGGTCGAGGTGGGCGCCCGGGTGAAGGGCGGCCGGCTCTACCAGGCCACCCAGTCCGGATTCTGGGCCGGGACGAGGATCTAGGATGCCTGCCATGGAGACGTCGGAGCGCCGTGAGGAGATCCGCGAGCGCATCGAGCGCGAGGGCTTCGTGCGCCTGCGCGACCTCAGCCAGAGCTACGGCGTGTCGCCCGTCACCATCCACCGCGACCTCGACTTCCTCGTCGTGACGGCCGACGTGGAGCGGGTGCGGGGCGGGGCGCGCAGCTCGGTGGTGGGGCGGCACGAGATCCAGAACGAGTACCGTCTGCGGCGCGCCGAGGCGGCCAGGGAGAAGATGGCGATCGCCGAGCGCGCCATGCTCGAGATCTCCGACGGCTCCACGATCTTCCTCGACTCCTCCACCACGGCCCTCGCGCTCGCGAAACGACTCGAGCTCGAGCCCAGCCGCGGTCTCACCCTGGTGACCAACTCGCCCGCGATCGCCTTCCAGCTGCACGCCCCGTACATCCACGTGGTGGTGACCCCCGGCGAACTCGACCAGTCGCTCCGGGCGCTCACAGGCCGCTGGACGGCCGAGTTCCTCGAAGGGGTGTCGCTCAACACCGCGTTCGTGTCGGCGGCGGGCATCCACGAGAAGGGCGGTCTCATGACCACCCAGCGCGAGGTGGCCGAGGTGACCAAGGCGCTCATCCCGCGCTCCGACCGGCTGGTGGCGCTCGTGGACTCCACGAAGTTCGACACCGGTGCCTTCGTCACCACCGCGCACCGCGACGAGCTGGCGGCGGTCATCACCGACGACAACCTGCCCACCAGCGTGGTGGAGCGCTACCGGGCGGCGGGCTACCCGATCGAGGTGGCGACCCCGCTGCTGGCGCGCGCGGAGAGCCTCGCGCGCTCGCCCCGGCCGGAAGGACGGCACCCATGAACTCGCGTACCATCGCCCTCATCGGCACCCTCGACACCAAGAGCGCCGAGATCGGCTACGTGGCCGAGCGGTTGCGCGAGTCGGGCATCATGCCGATCGTGATCGACTCGGGCATCCTCGGCACACCCACCCTGCGCGCCGACGTGACGCGCTCCGAGGTGGCGGCCGCCTCGGGCCACACGCTCGAGCAGGTGCAGCAGTCCGGCAGCCGCGGTACCGCGGTCGAGCTCATGCAGGAGGGGCTCGTGCGGCTCGTGCGCACCCTCTACGACGACGGGCGCATCGTGGGGGTGATGTGCCTCGGCGGGGCGGAGGGCGGGCTGCTCGGCGCGGCGGCGATGCAGGCGCTGCCCGTGGGGGCGCCGAAGCTCATCGTGTCGCCGAGCGCCTCGGGCCGGCGCGAGTTCGGGCCGTTCATGGGCTCGAGCGATGTGCTCGTGATGCACTCGGTCGTCGACATCCTGGGCATCAACTCGCTCTCGCGCAGCGTGTTCGACAACGCCGTCGCGGCGATGGCGGGCATGGTGCTCTGGGCAGGGCGCCCGCCCGCGAGCGACCGGCCCTCGGTGGGCGTGACCATGCTCGGGCAGACCACGCCCGGCGCCATGGTGCTGTGCCGGATGCTCGAGGAGCGCGGGTACGAGCCGATCATCTTCCACGCCAACGGCGTCGGCGGCCCGGCCATGGAGGACCTGGTGCGGGAGGGCATGCTCGCGGGGGTCATCGACCTCACGCTCTCGGAGCTTGCGAACACCCTGTTCGACGGCATCCACGCCACCGGGCCCGAGCGACTGACCGTGGCGGCGCAGGCGGGGGTGCCGCTCGTCGTGGTGCCCGGTGCGGGCGACTTCTTCAACCAGGGTCCGCTCGACACGGTGCCGGCCGTCTACCGCGACCGGGCGCTCTACAAGCACAACCCGGTGGCGACGCTCGTGCGGCTCACCGAACCCGAGATGGCCGAGCTCGGGCGCCTCGTCTCCGCACGCCTCGCCGGGGCGACGGCGCCCACCGAGGTGATCGTGCCACTCGGCGGACTGTCGCTCATCGGCGTGCCGGGCGGCCCGATCGCCGACGCGGCGGCGGATGCGGCGCTCGCCCGCAGCCTCGAGGTGGCGGTCCCGGCCGGGGTCGGGTTCCGCACCTCGCCGCTCGCCATCAACGACGAGGAGTTCGCCGGGCTGGTGGCGGAGACGTTCTTCGACGTGATGGCCAGGGCCTCGGCGCGCGAAGCGGCGGTGCGCCGATGATGGCGGCGTTCTCGTCGTCGGTGTTCGACCTCACCGGCCGCACCGCCCTGGTCACCGGCGCCCGCCGCGGCATCGGGCTGGCGGTCGCGAGCGCGCTCGCCGAGGCCGGGGCCGACATCGTGGCGGTGAGCCGCACCGCCGACCACTTCCAGCTCGAGGCGGCCGTCACGGCGGCCGGGCGCTCGTTCACCTCCTACGCCTGCGATCTCGCCGACCGCACCGCCACGGAGCGGCTCGGCGCGGAGCTCACCCGCGACGGCGCCACCCCGATCGACGTGTTCTTCGGCAACGCGGGCGCCTTCCGGCGCCGGCCCGCGCTCGAGCAGAGCGACGACGACTGGGACGAGGTGCTCGAGGTCAACCTCTCGGCGCAGTTCCTGCTCGCCAGGGCGCTGGGAGAGGGCATGCTCGATCGCGCTCACGGCCGCATCCTGTTCACCGCCTCGATGCTGAGCTTTCAGGGCGGCCTGAACGTGGTGGGCTACGCCGCCGCGAAGTCGGGGCTGTCGGGACTCACGAAGGCGCTCTCGAACGAGTGGTCGGGGCGGGGCGTGACGGTCAACGCCATCGCGCCCGGCTACATCGACACGGCGGTGACGGAGGGCTTGATCGCCGACCCGGTGCGATCACGCCAGATCCTGGAGCGCATCCCGATCGGCCGCTGGGGCCGCCCCGCCGACATCGCCGGCGCCGCCGTGTTCCTCGCCAGCGACGCGGCCGCCTACGTCACCGGCACGGTGCTCCCCGTCGACGGCGGCTGGCTCGGCCGCTGAGCCGCACCCGGGCCCTCGAAGAGGGGACTCTGCCGGCCGCGGGTGTTCTGTCATCATCGTCGCATGACGGGGGAGATCGAGCGGCGGAGCGTGCTCGCCGCGGGCGCGTGGGCACTGCCGGTGGTGGCTGTCGCGGTGGCGGCGCCGAGCGCTTCGGCGAGCACGGGGCCGGTGCCGCTGGTGCTGGTGTTCACGCCGGCCTCGATCCCGAACCAGTAGAGCTCAGCGCCCTACACGACGAGCGACCTCGCCATCTACAACCCGAACTCCACCGACATCGACGCCGACGTGATCGTGCGATTCACGGGCGCGACGACGAACACCATCGCGCCGACCTATCAGGCGCCCGCACCCTGGGCCTACGCCGGGGGGAGCACCACCTTCATCGATTTCCAGTGGACGGCCTCGATCCTCGCGGGCCAGTCGAGCGCGCCGATCACCGTCACCCCTCAGCCCGGCCCTTTCCGCCCCGCCGGTGCGGGCACCTACACCTTCACGGCGACGCCACGCAATGTGCCGGAGATGGGCGCCGCGACGCTCAGCGTGAGCTTCGTCTGAGGCAGGATCGACGCGCGTGCCGAGCTCAGCGGAGCTGGGCCCGGGCGGCGTCCATGGCCGCCATCACGGAGAGGGTGTGGGTGTGCGGCATGAGGGGGCTCTCGAGCAGGCCGGCGGCGACGCACCGTTCGAGTTCGAGTGCCTGGAACTGCATTCCGCGAGAGGAATATGGGCTCCCCTCAGCACCGCAGTCGGTCGGAGTCCACTCCTCGACGAGGCGGCTGGGGCGTGACGCGTCGTAGCGCTGGAACGGCGTCCAGGTGAAGTAGGGGGCGTCGAGGTGGATCCATCCGCCGTCGCCGAGGATGGTCGCGTCGTTGGGGCCGGGGCCCGCCATCGACACCTGCAGCGACGCCTGGGCGCCGAGCGACGGGTAGTCGAGCAGCACCGACAGCGCGAGGTCGACCCCGGCGCCGTCGAGGCGTCCGCGGGCGATCACCTCGGCCGGCTCGCCGAGCAGGTCGATCGCGAGGGCGAAGGCGTAGACGCCCAGGTCGAGCAGCGCACCGCCCGCGAGTGCGGGGTCGCCGTGACGGCCGGTGGGGGAGAGGTCGAGCTTCTGGTGGTGCGCCGTCCGCACCGCCCGGAGGGCACCGAGATCGCCGCGCTCCACCCGCGTTCGCACCTCGCGCATCGTCGGCGTGAACCTCGTCCACATCGCCTCGAGCACGACCACCCCGGCGGCCCTGGCCGCCTCGAGCACGCGGCGGGTCGACGCCGCGTCGGTGGTGAACGCCTTCTCGACCAGCACGTGCTTGCCGGCCGCGATCGCCAGCAGCGCCTGCTCGGCGTGGAAGGCCTGCGGGGTGGCCACGTAGATCACGTCCACCTCGGGCGAGGCGCAGAGCTCCTCGTACGATCCGAAGGTCGAGCGGATGCCGAAGCGCTCCGCGAACGCGGCCGCCCTGGAGCCGTCACGGGCGCCCACCGCGGCCACGTCGATGCCGGCCGAGAGCGCATCCGCCACGAACACCGCGGCGATCTTGCCGGCTCCGAGCACACCCCAGCGGAGCCTCGGACCGTCGTCGTGAGAAGTCATGGCCACCATCTCTAGCACAGTGCGGGGCACCCGGATTCGTGTGTTAGGGTCCTCGGCAGGACATGTAACTGGTCAGGCAGGCAGGATCCGAACGCATCGCACTCGCGGCGCCTTCGGGTCCTTTTTTTGTGCCCGCACGGATCCAAGGGAGGACCCACCATGACACGAGACGACGACGCGAGGGCCATCCTCGACGGCGTGGGCGGCCCCGCCAACATCGCGGGGCTCACCCACTGCAGCACGCGACTGCGCTTCACGCTCGCCGACGACGCGAAGGCCGACCTCGACGCGCTGAAGGCGCTCCCCGGGGTCATCACGGCGGTGCGCAGCGGCTCGCAGACGCAGGTGGTGATCGGCAACGACGTGGTGAGCGTCTACAACGCCGTCGAGAAGCAGCGCAAGGGCGTCCCCGCCGCGGGCGGCTCGGGCGTGGGCGGCACCGGCGCGGCGGGCGGCTCGGCCGGCGGCGGTGCGGATGCGCGGCGCGGTTTCTCGTGGAAGCGCTTCGGCAGCGCCGTGATGGACTTCATCGTGAGCGTGTTCACCCCGATCGTGCCCGCCATCGCCGGCGCCGGCATCTTCAAGTCGCTCCTCGTGGGTGCGGGCGCACTCGGCTGGCTGCCCACCGACTCCACGAGCTACCAGCTGCTCTCGGTCATCCCCGACGCGGTGTTCGCGTTCCTGCCCATCCTCGTGGCCTACACGGCGGCGAAGAAGCTCAACGTCAACCGGCCCCTCGCCCTCGGAGTCGTGGCGTTCCTGCTGTTCGCGAACTTCTCCACCCTCGTGAACCAGGACGGCGGTGCAGCTCTGTTCGGGCTGCAGGTGCAGGCGGTGAACTACAACTCGCAGGTGTTCCCGTCGATCCTCGCGGTGCTCGCCCTCTGGCCGCTCGAGAGGTTCTTCACGAAGATCTCTCCCGGGCCCATCCGCGTGTTCTTCGTGCCGTTCATGTGCTACCTCATCGTGGCGCCGCTGCTCATGCTCGTGCTCGGCCCGCTGGGCTTCTGGCTGGGATCGCTCCTCACCGGCGCGATGATCGGCCTCTACAACACCCTCGGCTGGGTGGCCGTGGCCATCCTCGCCGCGCTGCTGCCGCTCATCATCTCGGTCGGCATGCACAAGGCGTTCATCCCGCCGACCCTCGCCACCATGGCGGCCACCGGCAAGGACAGCTTCTACCTGGTCGCCTCGCTCGGCCACAACCTCGGCGAGGCGGGAGCCATGTTCGCCGTGGCCCTGCGCACCCGCAGCATCCGGTTGCGCGCCACCGCCATCCCCGCCGGCATCTCGGCGCTGTTCGGCATCACCGAGCCCGCCATCTACGGTGTCACGCTGCAGAACCGCAAGGTGCTGCTCTCGGTGATGGCCGGAGCGTTCGCCGGCGGCGCCTACCTCGGTCTGACCGTGGTGTCGGCGTTCGCGCTCGTCGGCCCTGGGCTTGCGAGCTTCACCATGTTCGTCGACGCCCTGAACCCCATGAACATCGTCAACGCCGCCATCGGCGCCGTCATCGCCCTCGCGGTGTCGTTCGTCATCACCCTCGTGGTGTGGAAGGACTCGACCTCGCCCACCGTGCGGGCCGAGCGCGAGCTGGCGCTGGCCGAGGGGGAGAGCGACACCGTCTCGGCCGAGCCGACCCCGGCGACCACCCCGGCCGCTGCGGCCGCCGCCGGCACCAGCACGGTGCTCGCGCCCCTCTCGGGCTCGGTCATCCCGCTCGCCGAGGTCGCCGACCCCGTGTTCTCGGGCGGCATCCTGGGCGACGGCGTCGCCATCGTGCCGACGGCGGGCGGCGTGCGGGCACCCTTCGCGGGCACCGTCACCTCGCTGCTCGACTCGAAGCACGCCATCGGCGTCACCTCCGACGACGGCGTGGAGGTGCTCATCCACGTGGGCATCGACACGGTCAAGCTCGACGGCGCACCGTTCACCGCCCACGTCGCCCAGGGCGACCGGGTCGAGGCCGTTCAGCTGCTCGTCGAGGCCGACCTCGACGCCATCCGTGAGGCCGGCTACGACACCACCACCCCCGTCATCGTCACCAACTCCGACCGCTTCGCCGTCGAGGCGCTCGCTGCCGGGGAGATCGTCGCGAGCGCCCCGCTCGCCCGCACCACCACGAAGGAGCTCGCCCATGGCGCTGCCTGACTCGTTCCTCTGGGGCGGCGCCCTCGCCGCCAACCAGTCCGAAGGCGCTTGGAAGGAGGGCGGCCGCGGCCCGGCCGTCACCGACGTCAACACCTACAAGCCGAACGCCGACCCCAAGCAGTACGCGATCCACCACGTGAACACCGTGGCGAGCATCCAGGAGGCCCTGGCCGACCCCGACGAGCTCACCTACTACCCGAAGCGGCGCGGCATCGACTTCTACCACCGCTACCCCGAAGACCTCGCGCTGTTCGCCGAGATGGGCTTCGGCGTGCTGCGGGTGTCGATCTCGTGGACCCGTCTCTACCCCACCGGCGAGGAGCTCGAGCCGAACGCGGAGGGCGTCGCCTACTACCTCGCGCTGTTCACCGAGATGCGCCGCCTCGGCATCGAGCCTCTGGTGACGCTCGCCCACTACGACCCGCCGCTGCACCTCGCGCTCAAGAACAACGGCTGGGCCGACCGCAGCATCCTGCCCCTGTTCGAACGTTTCGTCACCACCTGCTTCGACCGCTTCGGCCACCTCATCACCTACTGGCTGAGCTTCAACGAGATCGACGGCATCGTGCGCCACCCCTTCACCTCGGGCGGCATCATCGAGGAGACCGTGCCGCCGCTCGCGAACGGCGAGAGCGGACTGCTGCAGGCCTGCTACACCGCGCTGCATCACCAGTTCGTGGCCTCGGCGCGCGCGACGCAGCTGCTCAAGGAGCGGTTCCCCGAGTCGCAGCTGGGCTGCATGCTCACCATGCTCACGACCTACCCCAACACCTGTCATCCCGACGACGTCGCGGCCACGCAGGAGAAGGAGCGGCTGCTCTACCTCTGCACCGACGTGCAGGCCGGCGGCGCCTACCCCCGTCTCGCGCTCAACCTGCTCGAGCGCCAGGGCGTCACCATCCCGTTCGAGCCGGGCGACGCCGAGCTGCTCGCCGCGCATCCGGTCGACTTCATCTCGTTCAGCTACTACATGTCGATGACCGAGTCGGTGAACCCGGATGCGGAGCGTACGCCGGGCAACACCATCCTGGGCGTGAAGAACCCCTACCTGCCCTCGAGCGAGTGGGGCTGGCAGATCGACCCCGTGGGCCTGCGCATCTCGCTCATCGACCTCTACGACCGCTACGGCAAGCCGCTGTTCATCGTGGAGAACGGGCTCGGGATGCGCGACACGGTCGAGGAGGACGGCTCGATCCACGACCCGTACCGCATCGACTACTTCCGCGCCCACTTCGCCGAGATGATCACGGCGGTCGACGAGGGCGTGGAGCTGCTCGGCTACACCAGCTGGGCGCCGATCGACTTCATCAGCGCCTCCACCTCGCAGATCTCCAAGCGCTACGGCTTCATCCACGTCGACATGGACGACCTCGGCAATGGGACAATGGAGCGCCGCCGCAAGGACTCGTTCTTCTGGTACCAGAAGGTCATCGCGTCGAACGGCGCCGACCTGTCATGATCACCGCTCTGCGAGAGGAGACACCCTTGCAGACCATCAAGAAGGTGCTCAACTCCTCGGTCGTGCTGGCGGTCGACGAGAACGGCGCCGAGCTCGTGGTGCTCGGCAAGGGCATCGGCTACGGGCGCAAGCCCGGCGAGACGGTGGAACACGACGCCGCGAACCAGGTGTTCGTGTCGTTGCCCGAGGGCGAGCAACGCAACCTCGTGGAGCTGCTCACGCAGATCCCGGCCGAGTACGTGGAGCTCAGCCGCGCGATCGTGGCGCTCGCCGAGGCCGACGGCCTCACGCTCGACCCGCACGTCTACCTCAGTCTCACCGACCACCTGCACTTCGCGGTGGAGCGGCAGCGGAAGGGGCTGGTGACGGTGAACCGGCTGGCGTGGGAGGTGCGCACCATCTACCCGCGCCAGTACGCGGTGGGGGAGCGCGCCGTCGCGCTGCTCCGGGAGCGACTCGCCGTGGCCTTGCCCGAGGAGGAGGCCGCGAACATCGCGTTCCACCTCGTGAACGCCGACGCCGCCAACGCCGGAGTCGACTCGCAGCGCATCGTGCAGCTGGTGAGCCAGGTGGCCACCATCGTCACCCATTCCACCGGGGTGCAGCTGCACCACGACGAGCTGCACGGCGCCCGTTTCGTGGCGCACCTGCAGTACTTCGCCCGGCGCTTCTTCGACGGTCGGCTCGCCTCCAGCGGCGACGACTTCCTGTTCACCAGCCTCAGCGAGCGCTACCCGGCGGCCATCGCGGCCGCCGAGCGGGTGCGTACGCTGGTGCAGAAGGAGTACGGGCAGACGCTGCCGAACGAGGAGATCGCGTTCCTCGCGCTGCACGTGGCGCGGGTGCTCGAGAGCTGAAGACCGTGCATTTCCGATCCCCATCCCGTTCCCGAAAGGACACCCCTCCCGCATGACCGCCACCCGCACCGCCACCGTCGGATCCGCCACCGGGCTGCACGCCCGCCCCGCCGCCCTGTTCGTCAAGGCCGTCACCGGCTCCGGCCACACCGTGCAGATCAGCGCGAAGGGCAAGTCGGTCAACGCCGCCAGCCTGCTCGCGCTCATGTCGATCGGCATCGGCAACGGCGACGAGGTGTCGCTCGAGGTGTCGGGCGAGAACGAGGCCGCGGTGGCCGACGAGCTCGCGGCGCTGCTCACCAGCGACCTCGACGCGGCCTGAGCGCGGCGCCGTGAGCGCACTGCGACTGCACCTCGTCCGGCACGGCGAGACCCTCTTCAACGTGCGGCACCAGCTGCAGGGCTGGTGCGACGCCCCGCTCACGCCGCGCGGTCTCAAGCAGGTCGAGGCGCTCGGCGAGCACTTCCGCGACGTGCCGCTGGTCGCCGCCTTCTCGAGCGACCTCACCCGCACCCGGGCGACCACCCTCGGCGGGCTCGCCGCGCATCCGTCGATCGAGCCGGTGTGGCTGCGCGAACTGCGGGAGTGGAACTTCGGCGGCTGGGAGGGCCAGTCCAACCCGTCATTGTGGGAGCCTCTGTTCGCCTCGCGTGGTTACCGCTACGGCGAAGAAGGCCACTGGGCGCTGCTCACCGCGAACGGGCCGGAGGAGGTCATCGACCTCATCGCCGCGAGCGACGTGTCGGGCCTGGCGGAGACCGCCGCGCAGGTGACCGAGCGGATGCGCGCGGCCGTGCGCATCATCACCACGGCGGTCGACTCGGGCGACGTGCTCGTGGTGACGCACGGGTCGGCGTTGCAGACGCTCATTCCGGCGTTCGTGCCGGGGGCGCGGATCGAGGCGGGGTACCCGAACTGCGGGGTGACGACGGTGACGATCTCCGACGGGGTCGCGTCGCTCGGGCGGCTCGACGCGAGCTGCTCGCTGCCGGAGTACGTGACGTCGGGGTTCGTGCTGCCCTGAGGCGGGGCGCCGGCTGCCGGCGCCGGATGTCGCCCTCAGGGCAGCAGGATGAGCTTGCCGCCCGGGTGCTGCTCCTTGAGGAGGGCCATCGCCTCGCGCGCTTCGCCGAGCGGGAAGGTGCGGGCGATCGGCACCACGAGGTCGCCGCGGCCGGCCAGGTCGAGCAGGTGCGCGCGCACCGAGTCGCGGTAAGCGGTGCTCGCGGGGATGGCACCGGCGATCACCCGGATGCGCGCGGCCGGGTCGCCGGGAGGGGCCGCCGCGACGCGGGCCATGGCGGCTATGGTCACGATGCGGTCAGGGTCGGGCACGAGCTCGAGCGACACGTCGACCGCTTCATCGGTACCGACGCAGTCGAGCGCGGCCGCTATGCCCTCGGGGGCAAGGGCCCGCACGCGGTCGGCGAGTCCTTCCCCGTACTCCACCGCCACTCCGCCGAAGCGGCGCACCACCTCGGCGTTCGCCGCGCTGGCGGTGCCGATCACGCGCACGCCCGCGAGAGCCGCCTGCTGCAGCACGCTCACGCCCACCGCGCCCGAGGCGCCGTGCACGAGCACCGTCTCGCCGGCGCGCGCCGCCGTGACGTGCAGCATCTCGGAGGCCGTGCATCCGGCCAGCAGCAGACCCGCGGCCTGGTCGAACGGCAGAGTCGGTGGCTTCGCGAACACGTCGGAGGCGCGCACCGTGCGGGCGGAGGAGTAGCCGCCGCTGATGCGGAACGCCACCACCTCGTCGCCCACGGTGACGGCGCCGGAGCCGATGACGGTGTCGGGGCCGATCGCGGTGACGACCCCCGAGATCTCGTAGCCGACCGCGATCGGCAGCGCGGCCGGGTCGCCGCGGCGGGCGACGTGCTTGTAGTCGGCGGGGTTCATGCCGGCGGCGCGCACCGCGATCGTCACCTCGCCGGGGCCGGGGTCGGGCACGTCGAGCTCGCGCTCCTCGAACACGTCGAGTCCACCGAAGCCTGTCGCCACCCACGTCTGCGCTGTGCCCGCCATGATCGTCAGAGTACTCCGGTGCTCACGCGTGCCGGTCGGCCCGGTAACGTCGAGTCATGACGAGCAGCGATCCCTCCTTCTGGGCCGATGTCGACGCGCACGTGTTGCGCTACGGGAGCGCCTTCGTGCCCGAGGTCATCGACCGGGCCTCGGGGAGCTTCGTGTACACGGAGTCGGGGCGGCGCATCCTGGACTTCACCTCGGGGCAGATGAGCTCCATCCTGGGGCACTCGCATCCCGACATCGTCGCCACGGTGCGCGAGCAGGTGGGGCGTCTCGACCACCTCTACAGCGGCATGCTGTCGAGGCCGGTGGTGGAGCTCTCGCGCCGCCTCGCCGAGACGCTGCCGCCGTCGCTGTCGAAGGTGTTGCTGCTCACCACGGGCGCGGAGTCGAACGAGGCCGCCATCCGGCTCGCCAAGCTCGTCACCGGCGGGCACGAGATCGTGTCGTTCGCGCGGTCGTGGCACGGGATGACCCAGGCGGCCGTGGGGGCCACCTACAGCTCGGGGCGCAAGGGGTACGGGCCGGCCGCGCCGGGCAACCTCGCCATCCCGGTGCCGTTCACGTACCGGCCCGACCTCGTCGACGCGGCGGGGAACCTCGACTGGCAGCGCCAGCTCGACCTGGCGTTCGACCTCGTCGACGCGCAGTCGACGGGTGCTCTCGCAGCGTGCATCGTGGAGCCCATCCTCAGTTCGGGCGGCATCATCGAGCCGCCGCTCGGCTACCTCGCCGCGCTCAAGGGCAAGTGCGAGGAGCGCGGCATGCTCCTCATCCTCGACGAGGCGCAGACCGGTCTCGGCCGCACCGGCACGATGTACGCGTTCGAGCGCGACGGCGTCGTGCCCGACATCCTCACCCTCTCGAAGACGCTCGGGGCGGGGCTGCCGCTCGCCGCCGTCATCACCTCCGACGCCCTCGAGGCGGAGGCGCACGCTCGGGGGTTCCTGTTCTTCACCACGCACGTCTCCGACCCGCTCGTCGCCGCGGTCGGCTGCACGGTGCTCGACGTGCTCGAACGAGACCACCTCGTGGAGCGGGCCGCCTCCCTCGGCGCCCTCCTGCGCGACGGCCTCCTCGAACTGCAGCGCCGCCACCCTGTGGTCGGCGACGTCCGCGGCCGCGGCCTCCTCCAGGGCCTCGAACTCGCCCCCGCCGGCACGCCCGCCGCGGCGGGCCCGGGCGCAACCTCCTCCGCCTCCGGCCGCATCGCTTCCGACCGGGCGGCTGCCGCCCGAGCCGCCGACGCACTCGGCGCAGCCGTCACCCGCCGGGCCTTCGAGCTCGGCCTCCACATGAACATCGTCCAGCTCCCCGGCATCGGCGGCACCTTCCGCCTCGCCCCCGCCCTCACCAGCACCCCCGGCGAGATCACCCTCGGCCTCGACCTCCTCGACCAGGCCCTCACCGACGTCACCTCCGCCTGACCCCCACCCACCCCACTCTGTGCCCCGTACCTCAGGTAGGGCTGCCTGCGTCAGCCGGGGTGAGCGTGGCCTCGCGTGGTTCGCAACGCCACGAATCCGCGCATCCGGCGTCTATAGCGGCTCGATCCCCGTCATTCGTGGCGTTGTGAACATCGTGCAGGCTGGGCGCATCGACATCCGCCCGTTCGGGCTGTTTCCGCGTGGGGAGGTCGGCGCGGCGGGCGGGATGCGTGGGCCGGGCGGGATGCGTGGGCCGGGCGGGATGCGTGGGCCGGGCGGGATGCGTGGGCCGGGGGATCCGCGGGCCGGGCGGGATGCGCGGCGGGTCAGTCGGCGCGGGCTACGGCCGCGCGGTAGGCGGTGAGGGCGGCGGCGGTCTGGGAGTCGGGGTCGGCGAACCAGTCGGTGCTCCAGATGCGGTGGAACGACCAGCCGCGGCGTTCGAGCAGTTCCTGGCGCAGGCGGTCGCGCTCGCGGGCGGTGTGACCTGAACGGTACGCGCCGCCGTCGGTCTCGATCGCGAGCACGTGGCGCCCCGGAACCTCCGGGTGCCGTGCCGCGAGCTCGATGCGGTACGACCCGACGCCGACCCGGGTGTCGAGGGGGATGCCCGCCGTGGTCAGCCTGTCGCGCACATCCCGCTCGAACGCGTCGAGCCCGTGTGCACCGTGTTGCACGTGCGCGCTCGGCACAGCGGCATCGGCGACGGCTGGAGAGTCGGCGGACGCCATGAACACGAGGAACCGCCGCATCAGCCGGTAGCCGCGGCTCGGGTGCGCGTCTTCGGCCATGAGCTCGGGGCCGAAGCTGCTCACGAGGGTCATGCGCCGCCGCGCGCGGCTGATCGCCACGTTGAGCCGGCGCTCGCCGCCGGGCTGCAGCAGCGGACCCCAGAACAGCCGGAGCCGCCCGTCGGCCGACACTCCGTATCCCACGGACAGGATGATCGCATCCCGTTCGTCGCCCTGCACGCGCTCGATCGACTTGACGAAGAATGGTTCGGCCGGGTGGTCGTCGACGAGCGCGTCTTCGAGGGCAGGGTTGGCGGCGAATGCGGCGGCCAGCGCCGACTCGAGCCGCCGCTGGTGCTTGAGCCCGAACGCGATCACACCGAGCGACTCACCGGGGCGCGAACGCGCGTGCTCGCGCACCGCCTCGACGACCGCGGCCACCTCGCCCTCGGGGCTGTTGGTGCCGCCCCCGATGCCCGGGCTCGGTGGCACGAGCACGTGACGCACGGCGTCGGGGGTGTCCGCCGCGGGGAAGGTGGTGAGCGTGCCGTCGTAGACCTCGGCGTTCGACACGGCGATGAGCCGCTCGTCGCGGGAACGGTAGTGCCAGAGCAATCTGCGCGAGCGGCCGGAGAGCAGGCGGTCCATGGCGAAGAGGATGCTCTCCGCATCGCGCGTGAGCGAGCCGACGGATGCGGAATCGGGCACGGCGGCTGCGGCGGGCGAGTCGGCGGGCTCGCGCTCCGTGGGATCGACCGCCGTGGGCAGCGTCGCATCCTCGTCGGCGGCGAGCTCGTCGTCGGGGGCGTCGAGGGTCTTGGTGAAGAACTCCGTCGGGGGCAGCTGCCGGCTGTCGCCCGCCACCACGAGGTGGCGGCCCCTCAGCACGGCGGGGATCGCATCCGCCGGCGCCACCTGGCTCGCCTCGTCGAACACGACGAGGTCGAACGCCGCCCGCGCCGGCAGCAGGCGCGACACCTGCAGGGGGCTCATCGCCCACACCGGCTTCGCCGCGAGCATCGCCTCGGGAAGCTCGGTCATGAGCTTTCGCACCGGGGTGAAACGGCTCTTGCGCGTGGTCTCGGTGGTGAGCCGCAAGTGCTGGTCGGGGCGCCCGTCGAGAGTGGAGGCGAGCCGCTCGGCGGCGAGACGGCGGATGCGAGCGGCGTTCGCGGCCAAGTGCCCCACGTCGTCGCGGCGGAACACCTCGGTCGCCGCCGCGAGCTCGGCACCGGTGGTGCCGGCGAGGTGGCTGTCGTAGAGCAGCACCTCGTCGAGCACCGAGGCGGAGACCACTCGGTCGAAGACGAGGGCGGCACGGGCGGGATCGGTGTTCGACACGTCGTCGCGGCCCACGAGCTCGTCGAGCAGGGGAGTCAGCCCGAGGGCTTCGAGGCGGCTGCGCTGCTGGTGCGCCCGCGGCATCGATGCCGCTCGTCGCTGGTCGGCGGCGAGTCCGCGCAGCGCGTCGGCGACGGAGTCGAGCGGGAGTTCGCCGAGGTGCATCCCCTGCAGGGCCGCGTCTACCGCCGCGATCCGCCCCCGCGTCGCCTCGAGCTCGGCCGCCGCGTCGCGCCAGCCCTCGGGCGCCCGGAAGGTCGCGTCGGCGCCGGGCACCGATGCTTCCCAGCGCTGTCGCAGCTCGAGCGCATCCCGCAGTGCCGCCGCGCGCTCGCGCCGCGGCAGCCGCCCCACCATCGCCTTCGCCGCCCGCACGGCGGCCCGCTTGGCCGCGCCGCGCATCCGCTCGCCCGTCTCCGACCGGAAGTCGCGACTCGTCGTGAGCAACGCCTCTCGCACGGTGCCGGTCGCGGTCGCCGGGTCGAGGGTGCCGGGAGCCAGCCCGAGAAGGCGGTCGCTCTCGCTGTAGAGCGCGACCGCGGTGTCGAACTCGGGCCAGGTGGTGGGCGCGAGCCGCGATTCGGCACCGCCGAGCGCCACCCGGGCCCGATGCGCGGACCCGACACCCGCCGCGAGCGCGGCCAGAGCGTCGTTCGCGGTGCGCAGCGCCTCCTCCGAGCCGAGCGCGCCGGGTGACCACCCCGGTCGTGTGAACCAGTCGGCGTCGAGCGCCCCGAGGCGGGTGAGCTCGGTGAGCTCGGTGCGGATGCGGGCGGGTTCGAGGGCGTCCCACTCCGACAGCTCCGAGGTGAGCAGGCGGGCGTCGCTCTGCACCTCGGACGGGGTGGCGAGGGAGAGCGCGATCATCTCGGCAGCGCTCGTGCCCCAGGCGCGGGTGGGGGAGTGCAGCGCGTCTTTGTGGCGCACGAGCAGGTCGCGCGCCCTGGTGAGCGTGTAGTGCAGCTCGTCGACCCGCGCCTCGTCGCCCGCCGCACCTGCACCCGCCGCACCGGCACCTACCGCACCGCCCTGCCGTTCGAGCACGCCCCGCAGCTGATCGGCCACGTACCGCCGCGAGTTCGTCGCCGCGAACAGATCGAGCACCAGGTGCCCGAGCTCCACCCGGTCGAGCCGGTCGAGCACCGCCGAGATCGCCGCGCGCTTCTGCGCCACGAACAGCACGCTGCGCCCCGCCGCCACCGAGGCCGCGATGATGTTCGCGATGGTCTGGCTCTTGCCCGTTCCGGGCGGCCCCTCCACCACGAGGCTCCGCCCCGACACCGCCGCGTCGACCACGAACGCCTGGCTCGCATCGGCGTCGAGCACCAGATATTCGGTCTCGACGGGCTCGTAGTCGGGCGCGTTCTCCTCGCGGTCGGCACCGGATGCGCGCACCCGCTCGGCCGCCGCGAGGTCACCGGCCAGCGCCGAGACCACGTCGTGGCCGGCCAGGGCCGCGAGGTCGGTGACGTCGTCGACCATCGGCTGCTTCGCGTAGCTGAACGCCCCAACGACGAGCGCCGGCGCGACGGCGAACCCGGGCAGGTCGGCGCACGCCGCGGCCAGTCGTTCGAACGCCACGCCCGCATCCGTCGCCGCCGCCTCGGCGAGCAGTTCGTCGTCGTCGACCCGCACGCGGTCGGAGTTGAGCACGTGCAGCAGCACCGGGTTCACCTGGAACTCGTCGGCCGCCCGCAGGCTCCACGACTCACGCGCCCCTCGTCGCCGCACGAGCTCGACGCCGCGCAGCAGAACGGGTGCGGCGCTCGGCGCCCCGTCGCCCTCCCAGCTGCACAGTCCGGCCGCGAGGTAGGCGATCGAGACGCCGTACTCCTCCAGCGCCTCCTGCTGCTTCTTGGCCAGTCCCGCGACGGCCTTCACCGCGGCGACTCGGGCCGCCTCGTCGTCGAAGAGCTCTGCGAGCGTGACCGAGCCGCCGTCGAGCAGCCGCGTGAGCGCCGCATCCTGAGCCCCCGCCAGATCGAGCGTGGTGCCCGTCGCCCTGAAGTGCAGCAGCCGGTTGGTGCCGCCCACGTCGATCAGCGCGGCGCGCCACTCCCGCGATGCGGACTCGAGTGCGTTCACCGTGCGCTCACCTGGCCTCCTCGGGGGCGGCCGGCGACTCCGGGCACCCGCGCGCCAGTGTCGCACACACCCCTGTCATCGACCTTCAGGCTCCGGATGCGCGGGACCGCTCACCCGCCCGCCCGCGTCGCGCGGTCGGCCTCCGTGATCTCCCGCACCACGCGGCACGGCACTCCCACCGCCACCACCATCGGCGGCACGTCTCGGCTCACCACGCTCCCCGCGCCGATCACCGAGCCGTACCCGATGCGCACGCCGGGCAGCACGACGGCGTTGCTGCCGATCCACACCCTGTCCTCGATCGTGATCGGCTCCGAGAAGCGGGCGAAGTCGACACGGCGGGCGGGATGCACGGGGTGCCCCGTGGTGGTGAGCGTCACGTTGGGTGCGATCATCACGCCGTCACCGATGCGGATCTCGACGTCGTCGACGAAGCTGAGGTTGGCGTTGCCGAAGAAGTCGTCGCCGAGGTGGGTGTTGCTGCCGAACCCGGCGTGGAAGGGCGGCGTGAGCACCGTGCGCGCACCGACCGAGCCGAAGATCGCCTCCAGCAGCGCGCGGCGTTCGGCCTCGTGCGAGGGAGGTGTGTGGTTGTACTCGAACACGAGGTCGGTGCGGCGCTGCGGCGCCTGGAACGCCGCCTCGCTCTCGCTGTAGACAAGACCGCGCGCGATGCGGTCGAGCACCTCGCGGCGGCGGGCCTGCTCGGCGTCGCCCGCCTGCGTGGCGGCGTCGCCTGCCCGCTCGCTCATCTCGGCCGCCGCCCGAAGAACGGCACCGGCCACGCCCCCAGCGCCAGCACCGCGAGCGTCGTCTGCACGAGCCCGGTCACGAAGTAGATGCCGTGCAGCGGCGACCACACCAGCATGATCGCGATCTCCACGAAGATCCACGTCATCATCACGAGCCCGGCCGCGGCGTGCAGCCCCCACGCGAGCGCGAACCGCCGGTACTGTGCCACCAGCGCGAGCGCCTGCGTGCCGCCCACGACCACCCCGAGGATGATGCCCGGCCAGAAGTACGAGTCGAACACGCTCCCCTCGATCCACTCCAGCGGAATCCCCATCCCACCCGCGAACGACAGCCCGATCATCCCCGCCAGCGCCGACACGAGGTTGAACCACCCCACCACCTGCAACGACACCCGCACCCCGCGCCCCGCCTCACGCATCCCCATGCCCCGACGATATCGCCCGCCCCGCCCGCCCGTCACCGCCCGCCCCGCGTTCACCCCCTCCCTCACCCCACCCCGCACCGCCCTGCGCCCGACCCGCCTGCTCGCCGGCGTTGCGCACTTCGCCACGCGAGCAGCGATCCTCGCCGTCTACAACGCCACCCGTCGTCTGGCGTGGCGAAATCGACGCGTACGTGCGTGGACGGGGCGGGATGCGCGGGGTGAGCAGGCGCGCGGGATGAGCGGGCCGGGGGAGGGCGGCTAGCGGATGCCGACGTAGAAGCGGGACTCGTCGCTGCGGTGGAGGCCGCGGTAGAACTCGAAGGGGCGGGAGTCCTGGTCGTAGGCGATCGACTCGATGTGCAGGGCGGGTGCGCCGGCGGGCAGCGACAGCAGTGCGGCCGACTCCCTGTCGGGGATGACGGCCTGCAGCCACCGGTCGGCCGCCCCCGCCACGATGCCGTGGGTGCGCCGCAGGTATTCGTAGAGCGACCGGTTCTCGAGATTCGCGCGATCCAGCCCCGGGGCCACCGCGCGTGGGATGAGCGTGTCGACCAGCAACCACGGCGACCCGTCGACGATCCGCAGCCGTCGCAGCCGCGTCACCTCGTCGCCGGGGTCGATGTCGAGCGCCTCGGCGGCTCGCGCGTCGGCCGCGATGACCTCCTGGTTCAGGATGCGCGTGACGACCGTGCGCCCGCTGGCCGTGAGATCGGCGGCCGACCCCGCCGACGAACCGACGAAGCGCAGGTCGCGGCTCGGGGGTGAGACGAACGATCCCTTGGCCCGCACCTTGTAGATCATCCCGGTGCGCACGAGCTCGGCCAGCGCCTCCCGCACGACGGTGCGCGAGATGCCGAAGCGGCCCATGAGCTCGGCCTCGGAGGGCAGCGCCTGGTCGGGCCGCAGCTCGCCCGCGGTGATGGCGGTGCGCAGCAGGCCCGCGAGTTGCGACCACAAGGGCTCGACCGCGTCGCGGTCGAGGGTGGCGCGTTCGCTGTCGATGGTCATGGCTGCTCCGCTCGAAGACTACGCCGACATCGATGTCGACGGCTGTGTTGACAACCTCGAACATACTCCGTACAGTCTTGTCACTACAAGTCAGTAATGACGAGTTGGAACGGACAAGACCCGCTCGTTCCGCATCGCAACGACGCGCACCTGGAGGCAGACGATGAAGTTCCCCCGCACCCCCCAATCCCGTACAGCAGCACAGCCCCGCACCGCAGCATCCCGCACCCCCGCCACGAAGCTCCGTCTCCTGGCCACCGGCGCCGTGGCGGCCACCGCCCTCGTGCTCACCGGCTGCGCCGGCTCGGGCAGCGCCGACGCCGGCAGCACCTCGGGCGCCGGCACCGGCGAAGGCCTCTCGGTGGCCCTCAGCAACGGCTTCGTGAACGGCTGGCGCCTCACCCTCATCAACAAGTTCGAGGAGACCGCCGAGGCCCTCAAGCAGGAGGGCGTCGTCTCCGACTACTCCGTGGTCAACGCCCCCGGTGAGAACAGCGCCACCGAGCAGGCCTCGCAGATCCGTTCGCTCATCCTGCAGAACCCCGACGTGCTCATGGTCATCCCGGCCTCGTCGACCGCGCTGAAGCCCGTGATCGAGGAGGCCTGCTCCGCCGACATCACCGTCATCATCCTCGACGCCGACATGGAGACCTCGTGCGGCACCGTGGTGCGCAACGACTACGCCACCTGGGGCGAGGTGAGCATCGTGCCGGCGCTGGAGGCCATCGGCGGCACCGGCAACATCGTCATCAACCGCGGTGTCGTGGGCTCGCAGCCCGAGGAGGAGTTCTACAACCGCCAGCTCGAGATCCTCGAGGACTACCCCGACGTGACCGTCTCGGCCGAGATCAACGGCTTCTGCGACTCCAGCACCGCCCAGAAGGAGCTCGTGGGCGTGCTCGGCTCGCTGCCCGACATCGCCGCCGTTCCCGGCTGCATCGGCGGGATGGGCGTGGTGCAGGCCTTCGAGTCGGCCGGTCGAGACGTTCCGGTCGTGGTGTTCGACACCGACGGCAAGTCGCTGAAGTTCTGGCAGGACAGCGGCATCGAGAACGGCTCCTTCGCCGCCCTCACCGACCCCGGCCAGGCCGTGGCCGCCCTCTACATCGCCACCAAGATCGCCGCCGGCGAGGAGGTGCCGAACGAGGTCGTGCTGCCGCTCATCCAGATCGGTCAGGACCAGCTGGCGAACTACGCCGACCTCGGCGCCGACGAGTACGCCGCGCTCGCCTGGGACGAGGCCAGCGTCGACGCCGCCCTCGAGGCCATCGCGAACGGCGAGGACGCCCCGGCGCCCGCGCTCTAGCGGCGACCCGAGCGACCGAGCACTCACCCCACCCACCCAGCCCGACGAGTCCGAAGGAGCACTCATGACCCAGGTCACGACACTGGCACCACCACCCGCGTCGTCCGGGGCACCGCACGGCGCCCCCTCCCGCATCCGCGTGCGGGGCATCGTGAAGGAGTACGGGGTCACCAGGGCCCTCCGCGGCGTCGACCTCGACGTGGCGGCGGGCGAGATCCACGGACTCGTCGGGCACAACGGGGCCGGCAAGAGCACCCTCATGCGCATCCTCACCGGCATCGAGCAGCCCACCTCGGGCACGGTCGAGTTCGACGGAGACGGGGCGGCCACCGCGGCCACATCGGCCCGGCCCGGCGACGTGCGCATGGCCTACCAGGAGCTCTCCCTCGCCCCCGACCTCACGGTGGCCGAGAATGCCTCCCTCAGCGACGCGCGCCGCCTGCGGCCGCTGCGCTGGCGGGCCCAGGCCGAGCGCCGCATCGCCGAGGTGCTCGACACCGTGTTCCCCGGCCACGGCATCGAGCTCTCCCGCTACGTGGGCGAGCTCAGCATGGCCGAGCGGCAGGTGGTGGAGATCTCGCGGGCCCTGTGCAGCGACGAACCGCGGCTGCTCATCCTCGACGAGCCGACCGAGTCGCTCGGCGTGGACGCCATGCGGCAGATGTATGCGCACCTGCACGTGCTCGCGGCCCGGGGGGTGAGCATCCTGCTCATCTCGCACCGCATGAACGAGGTGCTCGAGCACTCCGACCGCATCTCGGTGCTGAAAGACGGCGCGACCGTGCTGACGGCGGATGCGGGCGATGTCACCGAGGACGACCTCCTCGTGGCAATGGGTGGAGACGTGCGGGGGGACAGCCCGCGCGTGCACGACGTCCCTGTGGTGGGGGATGCCGTGGCGGGTTCCGGCGAGCGGCCGGCGGCGGGGGAGACCGTCGCCACCGCGTCGCTCGCCGGGGCCTCGCTCCCGTTCGAGGCGAAGGCGGGCGAGATCGTCGGTCTCGCCGGCCTCGCTGGCCAGGGGCAGGACGAGCTGCTCGACCGCCTCTGGTTCAACGGCCTCTCGCGCCGCATCACGGTGCCGCGGCGGCGCGCCTACGTGCCCGGCGACCGGCAGACCAGCGGCGTGTTCGCGCTCTGGACCGTGGCCGACAACCTCGCGGTGGCGGCGGCCAGGCAGTTGGCCCGCGCCGGCTTCGTCTCGCTGAAGGCGCGCCGCACCCTCGCCGACCGCTGGGTGGGCACCCTCTCGATCAAGGGCGGCGCCTCCGCCCCCATCACGAGCCTCAGCGGCGGCAACCAGCAGAAGGTGCTGATCGCGCGCGCCTTCGCGACGGATGCGCCGCTGGTGCTGCTGAACGACCCCTTCCGCGGCGTCGACGTGGCCACGAAAGACGAGCTCTACACCCTCATGAAGGCCGAGGCCGCCCAGGGCCGCTGCATCGTCTGGTACTCCACCGAGAACAAGGAGGTCGCGCATTGCGACCGCGTCTACGTCTTCCGCGCCGGACGGATCGTCTCGGAGCTCGTGGGCGACGAGATCAGCGAGGAGCGCGTGATCGCCGAGTCGTTCGACGAGCATCAGGATGCGCGGGATGCGCGGGATGCGACCACGAAGGATGCGGGGGCCGCCGCGTGACCACCCTCACCGCGCCCCGCGCATCCGGCCGCTCCTCCGTCCCCACCTTCCGCTCCCGCGCCACCATCGGCGCGAAGCACTCCGCCCCGGGCGCCCTCTCGCTCGTGGCGATGATCGTGATCTTCGTCATCGCGGTCGCCAACCAGCCGGGCATCCTCTCGGTCTACGGCCTCACCCTCATGCTCACGGCCGCGGTGCCGCTGCTGCTCGCGGCCCAGGCGCAGATGCTCATCATGTCGGTCGGCGACATCGACCTCGGCATCGGGCAGCTGGTGGGCCTGGTCACCGTCATCGCGGCGACCATGCTCACCACCGATCCGCTGCTCGGCGTGCTCGCCCTGCTCGCGATCGTGGGCGCCTACGCCCTGCTCGGCCTCCTCGTGCAGAAGCGCAACGTGCCCTCCATCATCGCCACGCTCGGCATGTCGTTCGTGTGGCTCGGCCTCGGCCTGCAGCTGCTCCCGACACCCGGCGGCCAGACGCCCGAGTGGCTCGCGCAGCTGAGCGCCTGGCGCCCCGACTGGATCCCCGCGCCCGTGGTGTGGATCGTCGCCATCACCCTGGTGGCCTGGTTCCTGGCCAAGCGCACGCGGTTCGGCACCCGGATGCGCGCCCTCGGCTCCAGCTCGCCCACCCTGTCGCGGGCGGGCTGGTCGCTCAGCCGCACCCGCGTGCTCACCTACGCCGCCGCCGCGGTGCTGGCCGTGCTCGCCGGCCTCGTGCTGGCCTCGCAGACCCAGTCGGGAGACGTGAACTCGGCCGGCAACTACACGCTCATGACGATCGCCGCGGTGATCCTCGGCGGCGGCAACTTCAAGGGCGGCCAGTCGTTCCCGGTCGGCACGGCCTTCGGTGTGGTGACGCTCAGCCTCATCACCGTGCTGCTCGGCCTCATCAACCTGTCCTCGAGCCTCCAGTCGGCGGCGCAGGGGCTCATCGTGCTCGCCGTGCTGGCGGGCCGTGTCATCACGGAGAGGTTCGTGCGATGAACGCGCTGAACGCGACCAAGACGAAGACCGCATCCCGGTTCACCTGGCCCGCCTGGGGCTGGTCGCTCATCGGCGTCCTGGGCGTCTGGCTCTGCATCATCGCCGTGGGCGGCGGCAACCCCGGCGGCCCGGTGCTGCAGGCGCTCTCGCTCGCGCCCTACCTCGTGCTCGTGTCGATCGGCCAGATGCTCGTCATCTCGCTCGGCCCCGGCAACATCGACGTGTCGGTGGGCGCGATCGTCTCCATGGCGTCGTACGTGTCGGTGGCCGTCGGCGCCCTGGCCGGACCGCTCGCCGGGCTCGCGGCCGCCGTGCTCGCCGGCGTCGCGGCAGCCCTCTTGAGCGTGATCGCGATCATGCTGCTGCGCGTGCCGCCGATCATCGCCACGCTCGCCACGAGCCTCGTGGTGGCCAGCGCCACCCTGCTGCTCGCCGACGCCAACCGGGCGGGGGCGGATGCGGCGCTGCGCGGCTTCGTGAACGCCCGCGTGTTCGGCATCCCGGTCACCGCCATCCTCGTCGCGGTGCTCACCGTGCTCATCGCGCTCGCCCTCAAGCGCACGATGTACGGCCTCTCGGTGGCCGCCATCGGCCAGAGCACGCTCGCCGCCCGCAAGGCGGGACTGCGGGTCACCTCCACCATCGTGACCACCTACCTGCTCTCCGGCGCCTTCGCCGGTCTCGCCGGAGGCCTCCTCGCGGCCTACATCTCGCCCAGCACCGTGCTCGGCGACTCCTACCTGCTCGACTCGATCGCGGTCGTGGTGCTCGGCGGCACGCTCATCGCCGGCGGGCGCCCCGTCGTGGCGGGGCTCTGGACCGGCGCGGTGTTCTTCGTGCTGCTGTCGAGCCTGCTCAACCTCGTGGGCTGGAACCTCGGCGCGCAGAACGTGCTCAAGGGCCTGCTCGTCGTGGTCGTGATCGTCATCTCGAGCCGGGTCACCAAGACCGGCCGCTCCACCCTCTCCCGCTTCCTCTCGAGTCTGCGCCGTGAACCGGCCGCGACTCCCACCCCCGCGGACACCCCCGCCCTCACGAAGGAGAACACCCATGCCTGATCTCGACGACCTGCGCGAAGCATCCGACTTCACCGGCTCGAGCGCCGGAGCGAACGGCGGCTTCCACCTCAAGGGCCTCGGCGGCCAGGACTGGGGCATGCGCAGCAGGCTCTCGCGCATCTTCCGCCCCGACACCGGCAAGACGGTGATGCTGGCCTTCGACCACGGCTACTTCCAGGGCCCCACCTCGGGCCTGGAGCGCCTCGACCGCTCCATCCTGCCGCTGGCGCCCTCGGCCGACGCGCTCATGCTCACCCGCGGCGCGCTGCGCACCACCATCCCGGCCTCGAACCCCGCCGGCATCGTGCTCCGCGCGAGCGGCGGCCCCTCGGTGCTCAAGGAGCTCTCCGACGAGCAGCTCACCCTCAGCATCGACGAGGCCGTGCGGCTCGACGCCTCGGCGCTCGCCATCCAGGTGTTCATCGGCGGCGAGCACGAGACCCGGTCGGTGGCGAACATGTCCACGCTCGTCGACCAGGGGCAGGCGGCCGGCATCCCGGTGCTCGCGGTCACCGCCGTCGGGCGCGAGATGGTGCGCGACGCCCGTTACTTCAGGCTCGCCACGCGCATCCCGGCCGAGCTCGGCGCGCAGTTCGTGAAGACCTACTTCGTCGAGGAGGGCTTCGAGACGGTGACCGCCTCGTGCCCGGTGCCCATCATCATCGCCGGCGGCAAGAAGGTGCCCGAGAAGGAGGCCCTCGAGGTCGCCTACAAGGCCATCGACCAGGGTGCCGCGGGCGTCGACATGGGCCGCAACATCTTCCAGTCGGAGAGCCCGCTCGCCATGATCACGGCCGTGCGCTCCGTGGTGCACGACGGGTTCACCGCGGCCGAGGCCTACGAGCAGTTCCTCGACCTCGCGGCGAGCAGCAGCGCGCCGGCCTCCGCCTCGGCCTCCGCCCTCGAGCCCGCCGGAGTCTGACCCGATGGCACTGCTCACCACCGACCACGCGGAGCTCGACCCCGTCGACGTGGTCGTCATCGGCGCCGGCATCAACGGCCTCGCCGTGGCCAGGGAGGCCGCCTCGCGCGGCCTCTCGGTCGCCCTCTTCGACCGCGACGACCTCGGCTCCCGCACCTCGAGCATCTCCACCCGCCTCGTGCACGGGGGGCTCAAGTACCTCGAGCGCTTCCAGCTCAAGCTCGTCTACGAGTCGATCCACGAGCGCAACCGGCTGCTCGAGTTCGCGCCGCACCTCGTGAAGCACTACCCGATGCTCATCCCGTTCTCGAAGTCGCAGAGCCGGCCGGGCTGGATGCTCGCCTGCGGCCTCATCCTGCACGACGTGCTCTCCTTCCCGAAGCCGAAGCAGCTGCCCTACAACCGCATCGTGTTCCGCGGCGGGCTGCGCAGGCGCTGGCCCTCGCTCGAAGAGGCCGGGCTGCGCTGGGGCGGGCTCTTCCACGACTCCAACGTCGAGCTCACCGAGCGCCTCATGGTGGAGCTGGCCATCAGCGTGCAGCAGCATGGCGGAGCGGTGTTCACGCACACCCCCGTCACCGGTCTGCTGCGCGACGGCGGCCGGGTGAGCGGGGTGCGCTTCGAGGATCGCGACGGGCGGGAGCGGGAGCTCCGCGCCTCCGTCGTCGTCAACGCCGCCGGGCCCTGGGTCGACGCCGTGCTGACGTTCGCCGACGACCACAAGCGCCGCATCGGGCCCACGAAGGGCAGCCACCTCGTGGTCGACGCCTTCCCGGGCGCGCCCGACACCTGCATCTTCTTCGAGGCCAAGGACACCCGGCCGATGTTCATCCTGCCCTGGGCTGGCCGCTACATGCTGGGCACCACAGACCTGCCCTACGACGGCGACATCGAGGAGATCGTCACCGACGACGACGAGGTCGACTACCTGTTCGAGGCGGTGAACGGTCTCATTCCGCAGGCCGGGCTCACCCCCGACGACGTGCTCTGGTCGTACTCCGGCGTGCGCCCGCTGCCCTACGTGGGCGACGTCGACGACCCGGCGTCCGTCACGCGAGAGCACACTTTCGTGCAGCACGAGGGGGCGGATGCGGGGCTCGTCACGATCGTGGGTGGCAAGCTCACGACGCACCGGGCCCTCGGAGAGCAGATGGGCTCGCTGCTGGTGAAGCGGCTCGGCCGCGGCGACACCTCGTCGCCCACGAAGCACGAGCCGTTGCCGGGAGCGCCGGAGGGCGACTGGGACGCGTACCGTCTCGCGTTCATCCGGAGCTCGCCGCTCGGCACCGCCGCGGCCACCCGGCTCGTCGACACCTACGGGGCGATCGCCGAGCAGGTGCAGGCGCTCGCCGTGGCCGACCCCGCGCTGACGGCGGTCGTCGACCGCGAGACGGGGGCGATCGCCGCCGAGGTGGTGCACGCGATCGAGGCGGAGGGCGCGCTCACGCTCGACGACGTCATCCTGCGGCGCACGGCCATCGGGGTGAACGGCGACGTGGGGCTCTCCGCGGCGCCGGCGGTGGCGGAGGTGTGCGTGAGCCACGCGGGGTGGTCGCGCGACTACGCCGACGAGGAGCTCGCCCGATATTCTCGATCGGCGAGGCGATTCCGGCCGCGCGCGGCGCGCATCCTGCCCGATACGACGAAGTAGCGAAGTAGAACGAAGACGAAAGCGCGGCCGCGGCCGCGAAGAGCGGATCGACAATGACGACGAACGAGTGCTTCATCGGGATCGATGTGGGGCTGACCTCGGCCAAGGCGGCCGCGTTCGGCACCGACGGCAGCGAGATCCTCACGGTGGCGATGCCCAACCCGCGCGAGGCCTCGCGCGGCGGGCGCCAGGAGATCGACATGGCCGCCCTGTGGCGGGTGGTGGCGCAGGTGCTGCGCGAGCTCACGGCGGGGCTGGCCGCGCGCGGCTACGTGCCGTCGGCGGTCGGCGCGACCGGGCACGGCAACGGGCTCTACCTCGTCGACGACGACCTCCGGCCCGTGCGGGCCGCGATCGCCTCGAACGACAACCGGGCCGAGAGCATCGTGGCGCGGCTCGACGCGGCGACGATCGCGCGCGAGCACCGGGTCACGGGATCGATGCCGTGGGCCGGTCAGCCCGCCGTGCTGCTCGCCTGGCTCGCGCAGAACGAGCCCGAGTCGGTCGACCGCGCCACCTGGGTGCTCTCGTGCAAGGACTGGATCACCACGAACCTCACGGGTGCGCCGAGCGCCGACCTCTCCGACGCCTCGGCCTGCGGCCTGGTCGACCTCGAGCACCGCAGCTACGCGCCGAGCACGCTCGACAACCTCGGGCTCTCGCGTGCGCTGCGCGAGAAGTTCCCGCCGCTCAGCGCCTCGGGCGACGTGGTGGGCGCGGTGACCGCTTCGGCAGCCTCGTCCACGGGTCTGCCGCTCGGCATCCCGGTGGTCGCCGGGTGCATGGACTGCGTGGCGAGCCCGCTGGGCGCGGGCAGCACGAACCCCTCGGATGTCACGATCATCGTGGGCACCTGGGCCATCAACTCGGTCGTGGTGCCGGCCGACGCCGCACCGCCCCGTGTCACGCTCAACGCGCTGCTGCCCGACCCGCGCTACATGCTCGCCCAGGAGGTGGCGCCCACCTCGGCGGCGAGCATCGAGTGGTTCGCGTCGATGATGTCGTCGACCTCGATCGACGGTCTGTCGCCGCGCGATCTGCTGCACGCCGCGTCGACAGTGCCCGCGGGCGCCGACGGCCTGCTGTTCCTCCCGTTCATCAACGGTGCGCCCGACCACCTCGGCGCCTCGGGCACCTTCATCGGCGCCCAGGCGCACCACGGCTACCGCGAGTTCGCGCGGGCCGTGGCGGAGGGCATCACGCAGTACCACCGGGTGCAGCTCGAGAAGCTGCAGAGCACGGCGGCGGTGACGGATGCGCCGTGGACGCTCGCGGGCGGCGGCGCGAAGAACCCGGTGTGGGCCCAGATGTTCGCCGACGTGATCGGCCACCCGGTGCGCCGGCAGCTCGGCACCGAGCTCGGTGCGCGGGGTGTGGCGTCGCTCGCGGCGGGGGCGGCGGGGCTCGACGTGTCGCGGTGGATCTCCGACCCCGACCCGGCGCTCGTGGTGCGGCCGGGGACGGACCGGCTGTCGTACCTCACGCAGAACCGGCGGTTCGACGCGGCGCTGGCGGCGCTGGACTCGGTGTGGACGGCGGCGGCGTCGTGAGCGGGGGAGCGGCTGCGGCTGCGCCCGTCTCCGCGCTCGACGAGATCGTGCGCGCCTCGCGCGAGCTCGGCGGCGACCCCGCCTACGTGCTGCACGGCGGAGGAAACACCTCGGTGAAGACGGTCGAGACCGACGTCACCGGCGCCTCCGTCGACGTGGTGTGGGTGAAGGGCAGCGGCTGGGACCTCGGCACCATCGAGGCGGCCGGTTTCGCGCCGTTGCGCCGGGCCCGCCTGCTCGAGCTCGCGGCGCTGCCCGCCTTGACCGACACCGCGATGGTGAACGAGCTGCGGCAGGCTTCGCTCTCCGCCACCGCGCCGACGGCGTCGATCGAGGCGATCCTGCACGCGGTCATCCCTCGCCGGGTGGTGCTGCACAGTCACTCGGATGCGATCGTGGCGCTCACCGAGACCGGCCACGGGCCCTCCCGCGTGCGCGAGGTGCTCGGCGAGGGCGTCGCGGTGCTCGAGTACGTGAAGCCCGGGTTCGATCTCGCGCGGGCCGTCGCGCGCATCCCGGAGGTGGTCTCGGGCCAGGTCGACGCCCTCGTGCTCATGAACCACGGCCTCTTCACCTTCGACGACGACTCCGCCCGGGCGCTGGCCCGCCACCACGAGCTCGTGCGCCGCGCCGCCGCCTCCTTCGGACCGGCCCACGGTGCCGACCTCCTCGGCACGGCTGCTGCCGCGGCAGCCGCCACCGCCGCCCCGGACCCCACCCCCGCCGCGTCCGCCCCTCCTTCCCCCTCCACCGCGGATGCGCCGATCCCCACCCCCACCCATCACACCGCGGAGGCGCCGCGCGGCTCGGCCGTCGAACTCGCGGAGGTGCGCGCAGCGCTGAGTGCGGCGGCGGGGCGGCCGATGATCGTCGCGCAGAGCGAGGCCGCGCGAGGTGCCGCCTTCGCGCGGCGGCCCGACGTGGCGGAGGCCTCGTCGCGGGGCACGATCACGCCCGAGCACCTCATCCGCACGAAGCGCGCGCCGCTCGTCGGCCGCGACGTCGAGGCGTACGCCGACCGCTACCGCGCCTACGTCGAACAGCACCGCGACCGCGCCGGCGCCGAGCTCGAACTCCTCGATCCCGCCCCCCGCGTGGTGCTCGACCCCGAGCTCGGCCTCCTCACCGCAGGCCGCAGCGTGAAAGACGCCCGCATCGCCGAAGAGCTCTATCTCCACACCATCGCCGTCGTCGAGGCCGCCGACTCGGTAGGCCGCTACGGCTCGCTCGACGAGGACCTCTCGTTCGACATCGAGTACTGGGAGCTGGAGCAGGCGCGCATCCGCTCGGCCGGTTCGGCCCCGCTCCTGCAGGGCGAGGTCGCACTCGTCACGGGTGCCGCCTCGGGCATCGGGCGCGCGATCGCGGAGACGCTGCTCGCCTCGGGCGCGGCCGTGGTGGGGGTCGATCTCTCGCCGGGCGTCGTCGACGCGTTCGGGGGAGCGGCCTGGGCCGGCGTGCAGGGCGACGCGGGCGATCCCGCGGTGCTCGCCGCAGCGGTCGACGCGGCGGCGCGCCGTTTCGGCGGCATCGACGTGGTCGTGGCGGCCGCCGGGGTCTTCGCTCCGCCGACTCCCGTGCAGAACGTGAGCACGGCCGCATGGGAACGCAGTCTGCACGTCAACACCTCGGCGGTGCTCGAGTGCCTGCGGGCGACGCATCCGTTTCTCGCTCTCGCGCCGCGCGGCGGACGCTTCGTGCTCGTCTCGTCGAAGAACGTGCCCGCCCCCGGCCCGGGAGCTGCGGCCTACTCGGCCTCGAAGGCCGCCGCCGCGCAGCTGGCCCGGGTGGCGGCCCTGGAGTGGGCGACCGACGGCATCCGCGTGAACCTCGTGCAGCCCGACGCCGTGTTCGACACCGGCATCTGGACCCCCGAGCTCCTCGCCGAACGCGCCGCCAGCTACGGACTGACCGTCGAGCAGTACAAGACCCGCAACCTGCTCGGCCTCGAGGTCACCAGCCGCGACGTCGCCCAGACCGTCCTCGCCGTCGTCTCACCCGCCCTCCGCGCCACCACCGGCACCGTCCTCACCGTCGACGGCGGCAACGACCGCGTCCTCTGACCTGCAGCTCCCACCGTTCTGCCCGCCGCCGGGTGGGAGGTTTGGGATGCGCGGTGCGCGGTGGGGACGACCGGGATGCGGAGTGCGCGGTGCCGGGTGGGAGGTTCGGGATGCGCGGTGCGCGCTGCGGGGTGGGAGGTTCGGGAGGCCGGGTGCCGAGCGGCCGATCGGCGGTGCGCGCGGCGAGGTGCGGTGGGCGAGGATGGAGGGATGAGTGTGCGGCGGGCGGTGTTCCCGGAGGATGCGGCGGCGGTGTCCCGGCTGCTCGAGGCGTACCTGCGGCAGACGGAGCGGGAGAAGGTCGATCGCGGACTCGCGACGGACCCGGGAGACGGGATGCTCCCCGCCCGCTACCAGCGAGAGGTCGACGACCCCGCCACCGCCACCGCCGGCGCCGCCGTGTATCTCGCGTTCCCACCCGCCGTCGACGCCGTGCACCTGCCGGACGCCGAGGCGGGGCCGGCACCCGCCGAGGCCGCGGGCATCCTGATCGCCGTGCCCGCCTCGGGCCCCGCCGCCGGCCCCACCGCCGGCCCGACTCCCGACGAGGTCGAGCTCAAGCGGCTGTGGGTCGAGCCGGTCCACCGCGCGTCGGGCCTCGGCCGCGCGCTCCTCGAGGCGGCGGCGGCCGGTGCGCCCGAGAAGGCGCTCCGGCTCTCGGTCTGGGCCTGGCGCACCGACGCCCTCCGCGCCTACGAACGCGCGGGCTTCCTCCCGTCACCCTCCTGGGAGGAGCGCCCCCAGCTCACCTGCCTCACCCGCCCGGCGCCCGCACCGTAGAACGCGCGCGCCACCACGGCCTCAACGCCGCCAGCGGTTCGCTGACGCAAGGATGCGCGCATCCGCCGCCCATGTCGGCTCGGTGTGCGGGATTCTTGCGCGAAGGAACCGCCCCCTCTCGCAGCGACGGGTCAGCGCGCGACGGGCGCCGAGGTGCCCGGCACGGGCGCCTGCAGCGCGCGGATGAGCGACTGCGCGTCGTACGGCCCCGTGTGCCGCCGCCCGTTGATGAAGAACGTCGGCACCGCCGTGATGTCCATCGCCTCGGCGTCGAGCATGTCGTCGCGCACGCGCGCCGCCACCTCGGGCGAACTGAGGTCTTCTTCGAAGCGCCGCATGTCGAGCCCGAGTGCGCGCGCCCGCGCCAGGATGTCGGTCGGCATCTGGTTCTCCTGGTCGGCGAACAGGCTCCGCTCGTACTCGAAGAACTTGCCCTGCCTGGCCGCCGCCTCCGACGCCTCGGCCGCCGCCTGCGCGTTGGGGTGGTAGCGCGTGAGCGGCGCGTGCCGCCACACGTAGCGCACCGAGTCGCCGAGCACCTCCCGCACCTCGCCCACCGACCCCGTGGCCTTGAGGCAGAACCCGCACTGGAAGTCGCCGTACTCCAGCAGCGTCAGCGGCGCATCCGGGTCGCCGTAGATGTGGTCGCGCCGCGGGTCGACCGGGCGCACGAGCCGGCCGCTGTCTTCTGGCCCGCGCCGCGCATCCGAGAGCCTGAAGATGACGGTGGCGAACACGAAGGCGATGACGGATGCGGCCAGCACCGCCACGCGCGCCTCGTTCTGCACCTCGGGGTCGTCGATCGCGATGTCGACGATGAACAGCGCGATGGTGAACCCCATGCCGCACAGCGCCGCCCCGCCCGCGATGCGGTCGAGCGTGAGCCCCGCCCCGAACTCGCCGAGCCGGAACAGCTTCATCACGGCGCTCGCGCCGAACACGCCGATGAACTTGCCCGCCACGAGCCCCACGACGATGGCCCAGCACAGCGGTGACACGAAGGCGGCCGAGAGGATGTCGCCGTCGATGACGACCCCCGCGTTCGCCAGCGCGAACAAGGGCAGGATGACGTAGGCCACGTAGGGCGCGTATGCGGTCTGGAGCCGCTCGTTGATGGAGATCGACTCGCGCAGGCTGTTCGCCGCCGCCCGCGCGTACTCGGTGTTGGGCGACTGCCGGAAGGTGCGGGCGAGGTCGAGCGCGTGCTCGACGTCGCGCCGGTTGGGGCGGTACACCGGCACGAGCAGCGCGATCGCGACACCGGCGAGGGTCGGATGCACGCCCGACGCCAGGAACGCCAGCCACACGATGATGGAGAGGGTCGCGTACACCGGCCCCCGCCCGCCGCGCAGGTAACGGGTGAAGAAGATGCCGGCGAGCCCGAGAGCCGCGATGACGAGCGGCATCGGGTTGAAGTTCTCGGTGTAGGCGAGTGCGATGATCGACAGCGCCCCGATGTCGTCGACCACGGCGAGCGCGAGCAAAAACACCCGCAGCCGCCCAGGCGCCTTCGGCCCCACGAGCGCGAGCGCCCCCACGAGGAACGCCGTGTCGGTGGAGATGACCACGCCCCACGCGTGCTCCTGCCCGGTGCCCGAGGCGATGAGCAGGAACAGCAGCGCCGGCACCCCGAGCCCCGCGACGGCGGCGATCACCGGGATGACCGCCCGCGACCAGCTGGTGAGCTCGCCGATGGCGAACTCGCGCCGCACCTCGAGCCCCACCGTGAAGAAGAACAGCGCCATGAGCGCGTCGTTGACGAGGGCGTGCAGGGTGAAGTCGAGCTGGAAGTCCTGCACCCCCACGGTGATGTGCGTTTCCCACAGCGCCTCGTAGGAGTGCGTGGAGATGTTGGCCCAGAGGATGGCGACGATCGTGGCGAGCAGGAGCAGCAGTGCCCCGATGCGGTTCTGACCCATCTCCCGGATGCGGTCGGCGATCGTGGCGCGCCGCTGCGTGCTCGTGCCCGACTCTTCGGGGTCGGGCGAGCGCTGGATGATCGTGAGGTTGGTGGTCATCAGTGACAGTGTGGTGCTCGGGCGCGCGCCTTGTCCACTGGCTGAGCCGGGTGCGCTACGAACCGGGGCGCAGCCGCACCAGCGCGAACGCCCCCGCCGCCGCCGCGCTCAGCCCGGCGAACACCACGAGCGGCACGAGGTACCCGCTGTCGGGCCGGTACAGCGCCGTCATCACGAGCGGCGCCCCCGCGTTCACGAGCCCGGTCACCGCGAGGATCACCCCGTACACCCGCGCGAAGTGCGCCGTGCCCACCACGTCGACCGTGATGAGCGGCGACAGCAGCACCGACACCCCCACGCTCACCCCCACGAGCACCGCGCCGACCACGATGCCCGTGGTGTCTCGGGCGAGCGCCAGCACCACGAACGCGGCCGCCTGCACCCCGCACGCGAGCACCGAGAGCGCCTTCGTGCTGAGCACCCGCAGCGCCGCCACCCCCGCGAACCGCGCCACCGCCACCGACGCGGCGACGACCACGGTGACCACCGCCGCATCCGGGATCTCGGCGAACCGCGCGATGGTGAGGATCTGCAGCTGCACCGCGGTGACCGTGGCACCGATGAGCGAGAGCGCCACGAGCAGCCACCAGAACGAGGATGCGCGCAGCGCCGCCCGCAGGTCGAGAGCACCGGATGCGGGGGGTGGCGCGGGTGACACCGCCTCGGCCGAGAGCTCGCTCGCGATCTCGGCCGGCCCCGCGGTGAGCGGCACGACGGGCGCGCCGACGGGCGCGGGCGGCAGCGCCCACAGTGCGCTCGGCACTACGACCACGAGCAGCACCCCGGCCGCCGCCAAAACCGACGGCACGAACCCCGCGGCCTCCGCGACCGCGATCATGCCGGGGGCGAGCACGATCCCGCCGAGGGTGCCGCCCGAGTACCCGATGGTCATGCCGAGCGAGCGCGTGCGGTGGGGGAGCGCGACGAGGGTGGTGGAGACGGGGAGGAACGAGCAGGCCGCGGCACCGGCGCCGATGAGCACGAACGCCGCGATGAGCACGGCCGGCAGCGACGACACCGTCACGAGCGCGAGCCCGCCCACCGTCACCACGCCGCCGAGCGCGATCGTGCGCCGGGTGCCGAATCTCTGCATCGCCACCGAGACCAGGGGGTTGGCCACGCATCCGGCCAGCAGGAACGCGCTCGTGCCGATGCTCACCACGCCGAGCGCCACGCCCGCCGACTCGATGAGCAGGTCGATCACCACCGAGATGCCGTAGAAGCCGATGCCCACCGAGGCGAACATGACGACGGCGCAGGCGAGCATGGTGCGCAGGTCGGCACCGCTCTCCACGCGCCGTCGCGCAATCGTTTGGCTCCCCATCACGACCTGACATTACCAGCATATTTCCGAACCCACCCCCGCGTTCATCCGCCTGAAACGTTCGTGTACTACAAACGATTGCACGAGCATCCGCTCACCCACCCCGGTTTCGCGAAAGAGGTCTCATGGTCCAGGATCGCCGCTTCCACCTCGGCTGGTTCCTCAGCTTCAACACCCCGTACTGGAACGACGTCTACTCCGGCAACAACGGCGCCGAGTGGATGGACGGCTCCTTCCACATCGACATGCTGCAGAGCCTCGAACGGGCAGGCTTCGACCTCATGATGCTCGAGGACTCCACGAAGGTGCCCAACACCTATCAGGGCAGCACGAAGTGGGACCTCGCCTACGGCAACTTCGCCCCCAAGCACGACCCCATCCCGCTGCTCGGCATCCTCGCCGCCGCCACGAAGCACATCGGCGTGGTGGGCACCATGTCGACCAGTTTCTACCCGCCCTACATCCTGGCGCGCCTCATGTCGACGCTCGACCACCTCACCCACGGCCGCGTGGGCTGGAACATGGTGACCTCATCCGGCGACCTGGCGGCCAAGAACTACGGCATGGACAAGCTCATCGAGCACGATCTGCGCTACGAGATGGCCGACGAGTACGTGCGGCTGGTGCGCGAGCTCTGGCACAGCTGGGAACCGGATGCGCTGCTGATGGACCGCGAGACCGGCCAGTACGTCGACCCCGACAAGGTGCACACCATCGACTTCGAGGGGCGCTGGTTCAAGAGCCGCGGGCCGCTCACCACGCTGCCGTCGCCGCAGGGCATGCCGGTGTTCGGGCAGGCCGGCGGGTCGAACGCGGGGCGCGACTTCGCGGCGAAGTACTCGGAGTTCATCCTCTGCGCCTCGCAGGGCGTGGAGGCGATGAAGGAGTACCGCGACGACATCCGCGCCCGCATGAAGTTCTTCGGCCGCGACCCCGACACCTGCAAGGTGCTCTTCATCACCGAGCCCATCATCGGCCGCACGGCGGAGGAGGCGCAGGTGAAGAAGAAGGTGCGGTACACCCTCGACGAGTACCAGCTGCACTGCTCGCTGTCGTGGCTGAGCGCGCACACCGAGATCGACTTCTCCACCCTCGACCTCGACGCGCCGCTGCCCGAACTCTCCACAAACGCGCACCAGACGAGCCTCAAGAGCCTCTACCACATGGGCGACACGGTGCGGGAGATCGCCGAGACCTGGTGGCACCACTACATCAACGAGGACTTCGTGGGCACGCCCGAGCAGGTGGCGGATGCGATGGAGGCGGCGATGGACGAGATCGGGGGCGACGGGTTCCTCATCGAGACGACGGTGCTCACCCGGAGCTACATCGCCGACATCACCGACGCGCTGGTTCCGGAGCTGCAGCGGCGGGGGCTCACGCGCACGTCGTACACGCACGAGCTGTTCCGCGACAACCTGATGGAGTTCTGAGTCGGGATGTGCTGAGTCAGGATGCGCTGAGCTCGACGACGGAGTCGCGCTCGATGAGCTTCGCGCTCACCTGGTAGCGACCGCTCTCGGTGCGCCCGCCCGCGGTGCGCACCGAGATCGCGTCGAGCAGCCGTGAGATGGCGAGCCCGGCGATGCGGCCCACCTCCACGTCGGTGACGGTGATGGAGGGGCGCCACCAGCGCAGCATGGGGGCGTCGTCGCGGCACACGATCGACACGTCGTCGCCGACGGTGCGCCCGAGCTCCTGCAGGCGCGGGATGCCGCTCAGCCAGGTCTCGTAGCAGCCGAAGTAGACGGCGGTGGGCGGGTCGTCGAGGGCGAGCACCTTGTCGACCCCGGCGATGCCCGTGTCGGTGTTGTAGCCGCCCACGTGCACGAGCTCGTCGTCGAACGGGATGCCCGCCTCGGCCAGGGCGACGCGGTAGCCGTCCATGGTCTCCGGGTCGCGGCCGTTGATGAACGCGATGCGGCGGTGGCCCTTCTCGGCCAGCAGCCTGATGGAGCTGCGGGTGCTCTCCACGTCGTCGATGGTGATGCAGTCGCCGGCCGGCCGCTCCGGCGGGCGGAAGAGGTGCACGGCGGGCAGCCCGGTGGTGCGCAGGTACTCCGTGCTCACCTCGTAGGAGCCGATCACCACGACGCCGTCGACCTGGTGACCGCGCAGGGTCTGGAACGAGGCGAGCTCCTGCTCGGGGTCGCTGTTCGTGACGCTCAGCACGATCTCGTAGCCGTGCTCGCGGAAGCCGCGCTGCAGGTCGGAGAACAGCTGTACGAAGGTGAAGCTCACGAGGTTGGGGATGACCAGGCCGATGAGGTTCGACTGCCGGGTGCGGAGCCCGCGCGCGACCACGTTGGGCCGGTAGCCGAGGCTCGCCGCGATCTTCTCCACGCGCTGGCGGGTGGTGGGGCTCACCCGGGGCGAGCCGCTGAGCGCACGCGACACCGTGCTGATCGAGACGCCGCTCGCCTCTGCGACGGCGCGGAGGTCGACTGTCACGGTTGAATGATACTGGCTGGGCCGGGCGGCGCGGGGCGGCCGGCGGCGGTCAGGCGTCCCGCACGTCGACGAGCACCTTCACGGCGCCGTCGGCGATGCGTGCCGCGATGTCGAAGGCGTAGCCGACCTGGTCGAGGGTGAGCCGGTGGCTGATGAGGGAGTCGACGTCGATGCTGCCGTCGGCGATCATCTCGAGGGCGCGGCTGAACGAGGTGAGCCCGGGTTCGAACTGGGCGCCCTGCACGGTGGAGAGCGTGAGGTTCTTGCCGAAGGCGGCCGAGAGGTCGAGGTCGAAGCGCATCTCGTCGTCGTTGGGGATGCCGAAGAAGCCCACCACGCCCTCCTGCGCGGCCAGCTGCACGCACTGGGCGCGGGCGACGGCGGCCCCGGAGGCGTCGACGGCCAGGGCGACCCCGCGCCCGTCGGTGAGCGAGGCGACGAGCCCGTCCGCCTCCTCGGGCGTGGTGGTGACCGCGCCGAACCGGGCCGCGAGTTCCCGCCGCCACTCGACGGGCTCGCTCACCACGACGAGCTCGGCGCCGAGGCCGCGGAGAACCTGGAGGAAGAGCAGGCCGGCCGGCCCCGCTCCCGCGATGAACGCGGTCGTCGGCACGGCGCCGGTCGGCAGGTAGTGCGTGAGCGACCACAGCACGGTGCCCAGCTGCTGCCCGAACACCGCGCGCTCGGCGTCGAGGCCCTCGGGCACCGCCACGAGAAAGCCGGGGCGGGCGCGCTGGAAGGGGGCGAAGGTGCGGCCGTCCTCCACGACCGGCGCGTGGAGCACGCGCTGGCCGGGGGTGAAGCCGGGGTCGTCGCTCTTCACGACGACCCCGACCGACTCGTGACCGAGCTCCTCCAGGTTCGAACCCGCCTCGTGACCGGCGCGGAGACCGTGCAGGTCTGAGCCGCAGATGGACGAGATCTCGGTGCGAAGAAGGATTCCGGTCATGATCTCGAGGCTACTGGGTGGCGGAGTTGATGGTGATCTCGTCGACTGCGGCCGCTCCCTGACCCCACTTCTCGAGGATCTCCTGGTAGCTGCCGTCCTCGATCATGATGGTGAGCGCCTGCTGGATGACGTCGCGGAGCTCCGGCAGATCCTTGTTCACGAGAACGCCGTAGACACCCGGGTTGATGACGGGGTCGCCCACCACCTCGAGCTCGTCGGGGTAGTTCTCGGCGGCCTCGTAGGCGCTGAAGTCGGAGCCGTTGACGAGGGCCACCGCGCGGCCGAGCTCCAGCTGGTTCACGTAGTCGCCGAAGCCCGACGAGGTGGTGAGGATCTGGATGCTGTTCGGGTCGCCGCAGTACTCCTCCGAGATCGCCTGCGTCTGGCTCGGGTAGTCGGTGCCGCTGGCGGTCACGACGGTCTGCCCGCAGAGGTCCTCGTAGCCGTTGATGTCGCTGTTGGAGGCGAGCTTCATGAAGACGGTGCCGGTGGTGAAGTAGTCGACGATGTCGACCACGTCCTGACGCTCGAGCTTGTCGAGCGTGCCCGACATCACCATGTCGGCCCGGCCGCTCTGCACACCCGGGATGAGGTTGGCGAAGTCGCTCACCTGGGTGATCTCGATCGGGAACCCGATCACCTCGGAGATGCGGTTGGTGAGGTCGATGTCGATGCCGGTGAGCTCACCGGTCGACTCGTCGACGAACTCGAACGGCGCCGCCGGCGTCTGCACGAGGTCGTCGATCTTGCCCTTGTCGAGGATCGACTGGGGCAGCTGGGCG
This sequence comes from Herbiconiux moechotypicola, assembly GCF_024979255.1. Lineage (GTDB taxonomy): Bacteria > Actinomycetota > Actinomycetes > Actinomycetales > Microbacteriaceae > Herbiconiux > Herbiconiux moechotypicola. Next base: position 12,658 of record NZ_JANLCN010000003.1, on the reverse strand, counting down.
GCGAGCTCGCTGAGCTCGGCGTCGGGCGTGGCCGTGGTCTCGGCCGAGCTGCCGCTGGCGCAGCCCGCGAGGGCGATCGCGGTGACGGCGGTGAGGGCGAGCGGCGCGAGCAGCCGGCGGCTGCGGCCGGCGCGGGTGATGTGAGAGGTGGGCATTCCAGATTCCTGTCGCTTGGTTGTCGGGATGATCGGTGCGGCTGGTGCTGGTGGAACAGGTGGTGCGGTGGTGCTTCCGGGTGGTGCGGCTCAGAAGGCGAGGAGGTTCTCGCGCAGTGTGTCGTGCGTGTAGGAGGTGCGCGTGAGCCCGCGGCGCTGGAGCGCGGGGACGAGCCCGTCGCAGACCTCGCTGATGTAGCGGCGCGACATGGGGCCGTGCATGAGGAAACCGTCTCCTCCCACGTAGTCCATCATCTCCTCCATGCGCTCGGCGACCTTGTCGGGGGTGCCCACGAGGCTCTTGTCGGCGTAGTGGTAGAGCCAGGTCATGGCCACGTCGCGGAGGGTCTCGCCGTAGGTGTAGAAGTTCTTCAGGCTCGACTGGTGGCCGTTGGTGGTGAGGTCTTTGGGCAGCGGCTCGTCGAGGGGGAACTTCGAGAAGTCGATGTCGGTCACCGTGCTCATGCCGATCAGGCCGCGCTCGACGTTGGCGTCGGTGGGCTCGTTCATCTTCTCCCACACCGCCTCGGCCTCGGCCTGGGTGGAGCCCAGCACGGGCTCGGCGATGAAGAGGATCTTGCAGCTGTCGGGGTCGCGACCGATGCGCTCCATGCGGGCCCGGATGTCGTCGCGGAACTGCTTCTGGCGCTCGAGGCCCGTGGGCACGGCGAGGATGATCTCGGCGTACTTGGCGGCGAACTCGCGTCCGCGCTCCGAGGAGCCGGCCTGGCAGATGACCGGGCGGCCCTGCGGCCCGGGCGGCACGTTGAGGGGCCCGCGGCTGGAGTAATAGGTGCCCTTGAAGTCGATGACCTCCACCTTGTCGCCGTCGGTGTAGGTGCCGGTCTCGTAGTCGGCGACCAGCGCATCCGGCTTCCACGAGTTCCAGAGCTCGCCCACCAGGTCGGTGAACTCCTCGGCGCGCTCGTAGCGCTCGTCGTGCTCGTAGAGCTTGTCGAGGCCGAAGTTCTGGGCCGCGCGGTCCTCGCTCGAGGTGACGATGTTCCAGCCCACCCGGCCGTGCGTCATGTGGTCGAGGGTCTGCATCGACCGGGCGAGGATGAAGGGCGGGTAGAAGCTCGTGGTCATGGTGGCGACGAGGCCGAGCTTGTCGGTCTCGCGGGCGATGGCCGGCAGCAGCAGCACGGGGTCGAGCTTGGGGGCGCTCATGTTGTACTTCAGGGCCTTCACCATCGACTCCCCGTAGGCGTCGGGCACGATCTCGGAGTCCTCGAGCATGATGAAGTCGAAGCCGGCCCGCTCCATCGACTTGGCCATGTCGACGTAGAACTCGCCGTCCATCCACGACGTGGTCTCGTTGCCCGACCACGGGCCCTGCCACACCGGAGTGGCGTAGTTCGTGAACCAGCCCAGGTGGAACGGTTTGGATCCCATCTCGATGACCTCCCGGTCGCCTCGCGTGGCCGGAGCCACATTTCTGCCGTACTTGCGTAAACGTTTGTACTACGCGTGGCAAATCGCCTGCAACAGCATCCGAGGGCTCGTAACACAGTGTTGACATGCGTAATCGCCCGGAAATCCGGGGGTGTTACCTCTTGTCTTTGTAGGAGGCGGTTTCGTGAGTGCGGCGTGCGCTGAGCCGCTCTTGGGCGTGAAATTCGAAACACAGTGGTAACGATTGCGTGCCCTGGTCGAAACAGTCGCGGGGTGGAATAGCACCGTGGCACTCGTCAATCACGAACCGGCCGAGCTCTCCGGACTCCTCACCGAGAGCGTCGGCGAAGCGATCGTGCGCGCCCTCGCCGCCCACGGCGTGACGCACGTCTTCGGCATCCCCGGCACGCACAACCTCGAGCTCTACCGAGGGCTGCGCGGCGGCGCGGAGGGCTCCGGCATCCACCACGTCACGCCGCGCCACGAGCAGGGGGCGGGCTACGCGGCCGATGCCTACGCCCGCAGCACCGGCCGGCCCGGGGTCGTCATCACGACCAGCGGCCCGGGCCTCCTCAACGCGCTCGCCGCGCTCGGCACGGCCTACGCCGACTCGATCCCGGTGCTCGTGCTCTCGCCCGGGCCGGCGACCGGACTCGAGCGCGCCGACATCGGCTGGCTGCACGAGGTGAAAGACCAGCGCGCCGCCGTCGACGCCGTCGTCGCGCGCAGCGTGCGGTGCCACAGCGCCGAGCAGGCGGTGGCCGAGATCGCGCGCACGTTCGCCGAGTGGAGCGTGTCGCGGCCCCGGCCGGTGCACCTCGAGATCCCCATCGACGTGCTCGAGTCGCGCACCATCGCGGTGGCGGCCGAGGCCTCCGTGCTCCCGGGGATTGTGAGCGCCGACACCGATGCCGTGGCGCGGGCCGCCGCGGTGCTCCGGGCCGCCGAGCGCCCGCTTGTGCTCGCGGGCGGGGGAGCGGTGGATGCGGGCGTGGGCCTCGCCGCGCTCGCCGAGCTGCTGGGGGCACCCGTCGTCACGACGACCACGGGGAAGGCCGCGCTGGCCGAGACGCACCCGCTCTCGGGCGGGGTGGCGGTGCCCTACGCGGCCGAGGCTCTCGCCGAGGCCGACGTGGTGCTCGTGGTGGGGAGCGAGCTGGCCGAGACCGACGTCGACCCCGACGTGTTCTCCGAGCTCTCCGCAGTGGTGCGGGTCGACATCTCGGTGGCCCAGCTCGCGAAACCGGTGGCGCCGACGGTGGCGCTGCTCGGGCACGCGGACCGGGTGCTCGCCCAGTTGGTGGAGGCGCTCGCGGTCGCGGGGCCGGCCGACGCCGTCGCGCATCCCGACGCTCTGGACCGCGCCGCGCGCATCCGGGACCTGGTGCGCGGGAGCGCGTCGTCGTGGGTGCCTCTGCACGATGCCCTGGCCGCTGCGCTGGCGCCCGACACGATCGTGTGCGGCGACAGCTCGCAGGTGTCGTACCGCGGAACCGCACCGCTGCTGCTGCAGGGGGCGGCCCGGAGCTTCCTCTACCCCAACGGGTTCGCCACGCTCGGCTATGCGGTGCCCGCCGCCGTGGGGGCCTCGCTCGGCAACCCCGGCCGGCCGGTGCTGGCGCTGCTCGGAGACGGGGCGTTCCTGTTCTCGGTGCAGGAGCTCGTCACCGCGGTGGAGCAGGGGCTGGGGTTCACGGTGGTGGTGCTCGACAACGGCGGGTACGGCGAGATCCGCGACCAGATGGTGAGCCGGGACATCCCGTCGCTCGGTGTCGACCTGCACGTGCCCGACCTGGCGCTGCTCGCCCGGGCCCTCGGATGCGAGGCGCGAGAGGCGGGTTCGATCGCTTCGCTCGTCGAGGCGGTCGCCGACAGCCTGGTGCATCCGGGCACCGTGCCCACCGTGATCGTCGCGCGGCAGTCCGCCGTGCTGTGACCTGCACCACCGAGTATCGAGGAGACACCCGATGGCCACACCGACCGAGACGTCGCAGAAGGAGCATGACGCCTGGCTCGAACAGGTGGAGAAGGGCGAGCCCTCCACCCTGCACTCGCGCCCCCAGCCCATGCAGTGGGTGCTCGGCGCGATCGCGGTGGTTGTGGCCGGCTTCGTGGTGGTGACCTTCGCCAACGCGAAGATCGACTGGCCCGTCACCTTCAGCTACGTGTTCAACCCGCTCATCCTCGAGGGGCTGAGCAAGACCATCATCATCACGGTGCTGTCGTTCGTGATCGGCCTCGTGCTCGGTGTGGTCTTCGGCACGATGAGGCTCTCCGAGAACAAGGTGCTCGCGGGGATCGCGTGGGTGTACGTGTGGATCTTCCGCGGCACGCCGTTGCTGGTGCAGCTGTTGCTGTGGTTCAACCTCGCGCTCATCCTGCCGTCGATCTGGTTCCCCGGGTTCGGGGTGGTGTCGACGGTGGCGATCATGACGCCGATGATGACCGCGATCGTGGGCCTGTCGATCAACGAGGGGGCCTATCTCGCCGAGGTCATCCGCGGCGGCATCCTCTCGGTCGACCACGGGCAGACCGAGGCCGGGTCGGCGCTCGGGTTCTCGCGCTGGCGCACCATGCGCATCGTCATCCTGCCGCAGGCCATGCCGGCGGTGCTGCCGAACCTCGGCAACTCGGCGATCGGTCTGCTCAAGACCTCGTCGCTGGCGTCGCTGGTGTCCTACCCCGAGATCGTGAACCGGGCGCAGTCCCTCTACTTCGTCAACGGGCGGGTCATGGAGATCCTGCTCGTCGTGGCCTTCTGGTACCTCGTGTGCACCTCGGTGATGAGCGTGGGCCAGTACTACCTCGAGCGCCACTACGGCCGCTCGCTCACCCGCAAGACCGGTCCGGTGCAGAAGCTCTCCGACCGCATCATCCACTCTCTCCTGAGGAGGCGCCATGGCGATTCCACGGCTTCCTAAGTCCGGTTCGGCCGGTTCTGCCGGATTCGAGGTGCAGAACCCGGGCACCATCGAGGTGCGCCAGGTGCACAAGAGCTACGGCAGCCTGGAGGTGCTGAAGGGCATCAGCCTGCAGTGCCACGCGGGCGAGACCACGTGCATCATCGGGCCCTCCGGCTCCGGCAAGAGCACGCTGCTGCGCTGCATGAACAACCTCGAGTCGCCCGACCTCGGGCACATCGAGCTCGACCACGACGTCATCGGCTTCGAGCGCAACCGCTTCGGGCGGCTCATGACGGCGAAGCAGAAGCACGTGCAGCGGCAGCGCATGCAGATCGGGATGGTGTTCCAGCGGTTCAACCTCTTTCCGCACATGTCGGCCATCGAGAACGTGATGGTGGCGCCGCGCACCCTCAAGGGACTGTCGAAGCAGGCCGCCCGCGACGAGGCCCTGCTGCAGCTCGAGCGGGTCGGCATGATCGACCGCAAAGACGCCTTCGCGCGCAACCTCAGCGGTGGGCAGCAGCAGCGGGTGGCGATCGCCCGCGCGCTCGCCATGCGGCCGTCGGTGATGCTGTTCGACGAGCCCACCTCGGCGCTCGACCCCGAGCTCGTGGGCGAGGTGCTCCAGGTGATGCGCGACATCGCGGCCGAGGGCATGACGATGGTGGTGGTGACGCACGAGCTCACCTTCGCCCATGACGTGGCCAGCCGGGTGGTGTTCATGGACGGCGGGCGGATCGTGGAGAGCGGCCACCCCTCCGAGGTGCTGATGAACCCGAAGGAGGAGCGCACGATCAACTTCGTGTCGCGGGTGTTCTCGTCGGGGAAGGCGGCCTGATGGAGCGGCTGTCGTCGTTGTACATCGGCGGGGAGTGGGTGGAGACCGCTCTGCCGGAGATCGAGGTGGTCGACCCCGTCACGGAGAGCGTGATCGCGACCGTGCCGCAGGCCGGGGCCGCGGAGGTGGAGCTGGCCGTGGCAGCTGCCGCGGCGGCCGCGGAGGAGTGGCGCGCGGTGCCGATGGCAGCGCGGGCCGCGCTCGTGGCCGCGGTGGGGCGGGCGCTCGACGCTCGCCGCGCGGAGTTGGAGCGGGTCATCCAGTCGGAGCTCGGCAGCACCACCGCGGCGACCCGCGGGGTGCAGGTGGGGGCGGCGATCGACAAGTTCCTCGCCATGCCGTCGCTCGCGGCCGCGCTCGAGCCCGAGACGCTCCTGGGGGGGTCGATCGTGGTGCAGGAGCCCGTCGGCGTCGTCGCGGCGATCACGCCGTGGAACTACCCGCTGCTGCAGACGGCCGACAAGGTCGCCGCGGCGCTCACCGCGGGGTGCACAGTCGTTCTGAAGCCGAGCGAGGTCACCCCGCTCAACGCCTTCGTGCTCGCCGAGGCGGTGCACGAGGTGGGACTGCCGGCCGGGGTGTTCAACCTCGTCACGGGCTACGGCGTCGAGGCGGGGGAGGCGCTGGTCGCGCATCCGCTCGTCGACATGGTGTCGTTCACGGGGTCGACCCGGGCGGGGCGGCGCATCTCGGAGCTGGCCGCGGCGACCGTGAAGGCCACGGCGATGGAGCTCGGCGGCAAGTCGCCGAACCTGCTGCTCGACGACCTCGACGAGCTGCAGATGGCGGCGGCGGTCACGCGTGGGGTGGCGAGCTGCTTCCCGAACGCCGGGCAGACCTGCAGCGCGCTCACGCGCATGATCGTGCCGCGGCACCGGCTCGGGGAGGTGGAGCGCACGGTCGAGGAGACGGTGTCGACGTGGACGGTGGGCGACCCGCGCGACCCGGCGGTGCGCATCGGGCCGCTCGTGTCGTCGGTGCAGCGCGACCGGGTGCGGGGGTACATCGAGACCGGATCGCGCGAGGGGGCGCGGCTGCTCGTGGGTGGTGGCGGTGCGCCTGCGGGTCTTTCGCGTGGGTACTACGTGGCGCCCACCGTGTTCAGCGACGTGGCGCCGTCGATGACGATCGCGCAGGAGGAGATCTTCGGGCCGGTGCTCGTCATCATCCCGGTCGACTCCGAAGAGGAGGCGGTGGCCGTGGCGAACGGCACCGACTACGGGCTGGCCGCGGGGGTGTGGTCGAGCGACACGGCGACGGCGACACGGGTGGCACGGCGCATCCGGAGCGGCATCGTGCACGTGAACGGCGGCGACGAGCCCGAGGGGGCGCCGTTCGGCGGCTTCAAGCAGTCGGGGCACGGGCGCGAGGCGGGGGAGTTCGGGCTGCGGGAGTTCCTCACCACGAAGACGCTGTGCCTGTGAGCGCGAGGCGCCGCGGTGGTGCCAGCGCCCGCGCTCGCCCGACGTCGTGAGGCGCGGGGGTCTCGCGCTCTACGCGGCGGCAGCGGCGTCGGGGAGGCTGGCGGCGCGGGCGTCGGCGCTCGCGATCACGCTGCTCGCTGTGGCGACCACGGGGGATCCGCTCGTGGCCGGTGCCGTGACGGCGTTCACGGTGCTGCCGTCGCTCGTGCTGGGGCCGCTGCTCGGCATGATCGTCGACCGGGCCACCCGGCCGAAACGGCTCTACCTCGCCGCGCCACCGGTGTTCGCGGCGAGCCTCACGGCGGTGGCGCTCACGCTGGGTGCGGGGCTGTGGCCGCTCGCGCTGCTCTTCGCCTTCATCACCGGGTGCGCCACGCCGCTGTTCGAAGGGGCGATGACGCCGCTGGTGGTCAGCGTGGTGCCGGCTGAGAAGCTCGCCCGCGGCTACGCGGTCGACGTGGGCACCTACAGCGTGTCGGCCATCATCGGGCCGTTGGTGGCCACCTTCACCGCGGCGCTCTGGGGCCCGTTCTGGGCGGTGGTCGCGGCGGCGGTGATCGCGCTGCCCGCGTGGGCGTTCATCGCGCTACTGTCGATCCCGATGCGGGGGCCGCGCATCCTGCCGCCTTTCCGGGTGCGTGACGTCTGGACGGGGCTCGTCGTGCTCACCCGGGTGCCCCAGTTGCGCGGAACCACCGTCGCCAGCTCGCTCGCCTCCTTCGGCAAAGACGCGGTGCTGCCACTGGCCGTCACGCTCCTCGCCTTCGAGTGGGGGCGTGCCGCCGAGGAGGGCGGGCTGCTGCTCGTGGCGCACGCGCTCGGAGGCGTGCTCGGGAGTGTGATCGTCGCGGTGAGGCCGATCGGGTTGCGGTACGCGTCGCGCATCCTCTACCTCAGCCTCGTGGTGTCGGGTCTCGCGTTCGTGCTGCTGGGGTTCACCGACGACCCGACGCTGACCTTCGTGGTGATGTTCGCGTGCGGGCTGCTCAACGGGCCCATGACGACCTCCACCATCATCGTGCGCTCGGCGTACACCCCCGAGGCCCTGCGCACCCAGGTGTTCACCACGGCGATGAGTCTGCGCGCCACCAGCGCCGCGGGCGCCCTCGTCGGCGGCGCGCTCGGCGCGGCCGCCGGCGGCAGCGGCCTGCTCGTCTTCATCGGCCTCAGCCAACTCGGCGCCGCCGGCCTCGGCCTCCTGGCCGGCCTCCCCTGGGGCCGCCGCCCCGGCCCCACCCACCCCGGCCCCCATCCGGCCGTAGGTTCTGCATAGGATTCCGGGGTGGCATGTGCATAGTGTCGATGCCCCCTCGAATTCCTATGCAGAACCTACGCTCCGCCGCGGCCACAGGTGCTTCCGGGCTCTCACCAGACCCAGAATCACCTCCTCGCAGGCTTCCCAGTCGTTCATGACCTGGTCGTAGCTCAACCGCACCACCCGGAATCCGGCTCGCGTGAGCGCGAGGTCACGCCTGCGGTCCTCCTCGAACTCCCGCCTGCCGGAGTGGAACGCATACCCATCGAGCTCGAGCACCAGGCAGTCGCCGATGACGGTGTCGACGCGACCCGCTTCCGCGATCCAGACCTGAGTGCGCACACGAATGTTGCGCGTTCGCAACGACACCCGCGCCTTCGTCTCCAGCCCCGACTGTGCGGTGCCGTCGGTCAGGTCGCCCAGCCGGCGGTACTTCGCCGGCAGCGGAGCCAGCGCCACGGCCAAATCGGCGCGGCTGACCAGACCTTGGTTCAGCGCGGAGTCCAGGGTGGCGATCGCATCGATCGGCGGCTGACAACAGGTCGCGACCGCAAGTGCGACCACGATGTCGTCACGAGCCGCCAGTCGGGTGGGAGCCCATTCCGGCCGGTGGATGCACACGGCATGGTGGGGCGAGAGTGGCCGCTCGCGGTGGGCGGGTGAGGCCAGCCGCGACTGCGTGGCCGGCACTCTGACATGCAACCGTCCGTCGTCCCGCACCCACAGCCCATGTCGACGCAGCAGACTCGTGCACGTCAGCACTCCTCCGACTCGCATGGCCGCGACCAATCTGGGATCGGCCGTGGGGTGTGCGACCCAACCGCGCCGCGGCCGAATCAACTCACCTCGGTCTATGGCGGTCGCGAGTTGTCGTTCGGTGACGCCTTGGTTTCGGAGTTCGTGCACAGGAGCGACGCCACCCAGACGCTCCACCAGCTCAAGTAGCATGCTCCAGGCTGGTCACCAACTGGTGCGCCACCCATTGCGGGTGGGTGAACTGTCGAGACCTTCGCGACGGTCTGGTGCTGTGCAGGAGCAGTGACCGCCTTAGGCGCCTTAGGCGGTGCGCTCCGGGTGGAGGGCGGACTCGATGCGGGCGAGTTCGTCGGGGCTCAACTCGAGGGAAGCGCCGGCGATCGTGTCGACGATGCTCTCCACTCGACGGGCGCCCGGGATCGGCAGCACGCGACCCGGCTTCGCGAGCATCCACGCCACCACCACCCGGTACCACGACACCCCGTGGGCTGCCGCGATCTCGCCCAGCACGGGGAACGTGACCGGCAGTGCCACCTCGGGGTCGGCCCCGCCGAACGCCGACCACGGCAAAAACGCGAGCCCGAGCGATGCGCACAGCTCGAGCTCCGGCTCCGACGACAGGAACCCCGGCCCGAACTGGTTCTGCACCGACACGAGTCGGCGTCCGAGCGTCTCCACAGCCACTGCGATCTGGGCCGGGTTCGCGTTCGAGATCCCGACCGCTCGCACGAGCCCCTGGTCGTACAGCTCAGCGAGCGCCCCGAGCGAGTCCTCGTACGGCACGGCCGGGTCGGGCCGGTGCAACTGGTAGAGGTCGAGCGCGCCCGAGCGTGGCGCCAGCCGCGCGAGCGACGCCCGGCACGCCGCGCGAAGATACGCAGGGTCGCCGTTGCTCACCCGCTCGCCGTTCGGCAGCAGGATGCGGCTGCCCTTGGTGCCGACGACGACCTCCGACGGATCACCGCCCCGCCAGCTGCGGAGCGCATCCACCACCAGCGTCTCGCCGAACCCGACCTCGCCGCCCACCGGCTGATACGAGTCGGCCGTGTCGAGAAAACGCACACCGGCGTCGAGCGCCGCGTGGATGACGGTCAGTGACTCGTCGTATCCGGGCCGCGCCTCGCCGGTGAGCGGGAAGACACCGAACCCGATCGGGAAGGAAGGAAACGCGAAGCCGCTATCGGCGACGGATGCAGACCCCGCCATCAGAACTCCATCAGGTTGTCGCGAAAGTGCTCGTACGAGTACCGCGTCCGCACCCGCCCCTGCTCCTGCAGCGCGGGCACCAGCCCGTCGGCGATCTCGGTGATGTACGTGCGCGTCATCGCCTGCGCGATGAGGAACCCGTCGCCGCCGACCTCGTCGATGATCTCGCCCATCCGCGTCGCCACGGTCTGCGGCGTGCCGACGAGCTCCTCGACGATCGCCCGCTGCAGGTGCTTCGTCGCGATCTCGCGCACGGTCGAGCCCATCTGGTAATACCCGGCGAGCCCGGACTGGTGCCCGTTCGTGGTGAGCCCGGGCGGCAGGGGCGCGTCGAGGTCGAACTTCGAGAAGTCGATCTCGGAGTGGGCGCTCATGATGTCGAGCGAATCCTCGAGCTCGTAGTCGGAGGGGTGGTCGCGCGCCTCGCGCCGCTCGCGCGCATCCGCCTCGCTCACGCCGAGGATCGGCTCGACGAGGTACATGATCTTGCACTGCTCCGGCGCCCGGCCGTAGGCCGTCATGCGCTCGTGGATCGAGTCGCGGAACGCCTTCATCCCGGCGATCGTCGTGACCGGCGCGAGGATGACCTCCGCGTGCCGCGCCGCGAACTCCATGCCGCGAGACGACGCGCCGGCCTGCGAGAGCACCGGGATGTGCTGCGGCGACGGCAGCGTGTTGAGCGGTCCCTTCACCTTGAAGAACTCGCCGCGGTGGTTGATCTCGTGCACCTTCGTGTGGTCGACGTAGGTGCCGCTGGCCTGGTCGGCGACCAGCGCATCCGGTTCCCACGACTTCCAGAGGTCGGTGACGACCTCGGTGAACTCGTCGGCGATGTCGTAGCGCAGGTCGTGCTCGAAGAGCCTGTCGAGGTTGAAGTTCTGGGCGGCGGCGTCTCCGGAGGAGGTGACGATGTTCCAGCCGGCGCGGCCGTGGGTGACGTGGTCGAGCGTCGACATGAGCCGGGCGAGGATGTAGGGCGGGTAGAAGGTGGTCGACATGGTGGCGAGGAAGCCGATGTTCTTCGTGGCCTGCGCGAGCAGCGGCACGAGGGGGATGGGGTCGTGCTTCGGGGCGAAGCGGCCCTGACGCAGGTCGGCCTCGAAGCTGCCGCCCATGGCGTCGGGCACCTTCGAGGAGTCTTCGAGGATCATGAAGTCGAAGCAGGCGCGGTCGAGGATGCGGGCCATGTCGATGAGGAAGGTGCCGTCCTGCCACTGGCGGCCGACGTTGCCGGCCCAGGGGTCGCTGCCGCGGTACCAGACGGGCACACGGTACTGGGCGAACCAGCCGAGATGGAACTTCTTGACGGGCATCGGGGGCCTTTCGCGTCGAGGGTGGCGGTGCGGATGCGCGGGGAACTGTAAAGCTTTACAGTTGAGTCTGGCGTGCCCGTGTTTCGGATGCGTATCGACCGCGTATCCTTCGTGTCACGGGTGAGAGGTGCGGATGCGCGGGTGCGCGGGATGGGCGGACTGGCGGACGCGTGGGCTGTCGGATGCGCGGGTGAAGCGGGATGCGGCGTGAGTGGGGCGAAGGTGGTGGGTGACGGATGCGGGAAGGAGCGGGCGTGGATAGCGCGGGGGAGAGGTCGCGGCGTGATCCGACGGTGTTCGACGTGGCGGCGCTCGCCGGGGTGTCGATCGCGTCGGTGTCGCGGCACCTCTCGGGGCAGCGCGTGCGCAGCGCCGATGCGATCGACGACGCCGTCGCCCGCCTCGGCTACCGACGCAACGACGCCGCCCGCACGCTCCGGCTCGGGCGCAGCGGTGTCGTGGCCCTCGTCGTGCCCAACGTCGCGAGCACCTTCACCGTCACGATCGTGCAGGCGGCCGAGCGTGCCGCCCGCGCCCACGACTACACCGTCGCCCTGTTCAGCGGCGAGAGCCCCCACGGCGGAGGCCCCGCCGACGACCTCGTCGAGAAGCTCCGCGGTCGGGTCGACGGTGCGATCGTCATCCCGTGGAGCATCGACGACCCGGTCGTCGCCCGTCTCGCCGCCGCCGGCATCGCCGTGGTGCAGCTCGACGGCGAGGTGGGGGAGTCGCTGGACGGCCCGCACGCCCCCGCCGCCGACGCGGTCGTCTCCGACCACCACGCGAGCGGACGCCTCGTCGCCGAGCACTTCGCCGCCGCCGGACACCGCCGCGTCGGCGTCGTGACCGGCCGGCTCGACACCTCCCAGGCGAGAGAACGCCTCGCCGGATTCCTCGACGGCGCCCGCACCGCCGGGCTCCGCGTCGACGACGCCCACATCGCCCGCTCCACCGACCGCCCCGACGGCGGCCACGCCTCGATGCACGCTCTCCTCTCCACTCCGAGCCCGCCCACGGCGGTGTTCGTCTCCTCGGCCCCGATGGCGGGCGGCGCCTACCGCGCCTGCCTCGAACGGGGCGTCCGCATCCCCGACCAGGTCTCGATCGCCGTGGTCGACCGCCAGGCCTTCGACGACCTCTGGACCCCCGCCCCCACCCACATCGACCGCGACCTCGACGAACTCGCCCGCGTGGCCGCCGATCTCCTCTTCCGCCGCCTGGCGGGGGAGAAGGGCCCCACCGAACGACGCGAACTCGGCGTGCGCCTCGTACCCCGCGCATCCGTCGCCCCACCCGCGCACCCCCAGTAGCGCCCCACCGCCTCACGCCCCACCCCACGCTCGACCGCCCCCCGCCCCCCACGCTCGACCCCCCCGCCCCCACCGCCCAGCGCCTCCTGCCCACCGCCCCAGC
>NZ_JANLCN010000029.1 GCF_024979255.1 Herbiconiux moechotypicola | reverse complement strand
GGTGGCGTCCCGTGTGGTGGTGGAGATTCCGACCGGGTTGCCGGCGTCGTGGACGTGGGTGAGCCATCGTGCGATGGTCAGTGAGAACTGTCTAGGAATCTCAACGTAAGGACACAAGCGCACGATGGCTCTTGACCAGTCTGCCCTCCTCGAGCTCCTCGGGGAACTGAAACTCACCGATGTCACCGACCGGATCCGGGTCGCTACCGAGACGCTCTACCAGGAGCTGATCGACGCGGAAGTGGCCGCGTTCATCGGTGCCGCCCCGTTCGAACGAACCCCGGGCCGGGTGACGCAACGCAACGGCACCCGCCCCAAGATCGTCAGCACCACAGCCGGGGATCTGGAGCTGCGGATCCCGAAACTGCGAACCGGGTCGTTCTTCCCGTCGCTGCTGGAACGCCGCCGCCGCGTCGATCAGGCCCTGTTCGCGGTCGTGATGGAGGCCTACGTCCACGGCGTCAGCACCCGCAAAGTCGACGACCTGGTGAAAGCGCTCGGCGCCGACACCGGCATCTCGAAGTCCGAGGTGTCCCGGATCTGCGCCAACCTCGACGAGGACGTCGCCGCTTTCCGAGACCGACCGTTGGCCGATCAGGGCTACCCGTACGTGTTCCTCGACGCGACCTACTGCAAAGCCCGCGTCGGCCGGCGGGTCGTGTCGCAGGCCGTCGTGGTGGCGGTCGGCGTCGCGGCGGACGGGCGCCGGGAAGTGCTTGGCTTCGAGGTTGGCGAGACCGAATCGCAGCCGTTCTGGACCACCTTCCTTCGCTCTCTGAAAGCGCGCGGCCTGGGCGGGGTTCAGCTGGTCATCTCCGACGCGCACACCGGCCTGATCGCAGCAATCCAGACCGTGTTCGCGGGTGCCTCGTGGCAACGCTGCAGGGTGCATTTCATGCGCAACGTGCTCACGGCCGTCCCGAAGACAGCAGGGCCGATGGTCGCGTCGATCATCCGCACGATCTTCGCCCAGCCCGACACCGAGCACGTGTTCAACCAGTTCCACGAGGTCGTCCGCATGCTCACCCGCTCGCACCCGAAGATCGCTGACATGCTCGAGGACGCGAAAGACGACCTGCTGGCGTTCTGCCAATTCCCGTTCCAGCACTGGCGTCAGCTCTGGTCGACGAATCCGCTGGAGCGGGTGAACAAAGAGATCAAACGCCGCACCGACGTGGTCGGCACGTTTCCCAACCCCGCCGCTCTGCTCCGCCTCGCTGGCCACGTCCTGATCGAGCAGCACGACGAATGGGACGGCGCCGACCGCCGCTACTTCAGCGAGCACTCCATGGCGCTGCTGCTCACCGAACCCGAGGAGGTGGCGATCCCGGAACTGACCGCGGCATAATCAGAACAGCTGACCCGCACGGTGTCGAGAAACTCCACCACACAGCGGGACGTCACC
>NZ_JANLCN010000027.1 GCF_024979255.1 Herbiconiux moechotypicola | reverse complement strand
TGTCGGTGGCGGTGCAGTTCTGAACGGTTGTGGCGGTTGAAAAGTGAACGGTTGCGGGCAGTCTAGTTCGGGCCATCGTCGGTGGTGGTTCTGATGCTGGGAAGACTGTCGACGCCCCTGCCGCGGAGCCGGTAGCTGGCGCCTTTGAGTGTGAGGACGTCGGCGTGGTGGACGATGCGGTCGATCATCGCGGCGGCGACGGCTTGGTCACCGAAGACGCCTCCCCAACCGGAGAAGGGCAGGTTCGAGGTGAGCACGAGCGAGGCATGTTCGTAGCGGGATGACACGAGTTGGAAGAACAGGTTCGCGGCGTCTTGCTCGAACGGGAGGTAGCCGACCTCGTCGACGATGACCAGCCCGTAACGACGCAGCCGGGCCAGTTCTTGCGGGAGTCGGCCTTGCCGGTGGGCGTCGGTGAGTCGGGTGACCCAGTCGGTTGCGGTCGCGAACAACACCCGATGCCCGTGACGGGCCGCGACGATCCCGAGCGCGGTTGCGAGATGCGTCTTCCCGGTCCCGGGCGGGCCGAGGAGCACGACGTTCCGCGCCTCGGTGAGGAAGCCGCCCGAAGCGAGGGAACCAAGCTGCTGACGGACGGCGGGCTGGGCGTCCCAATCGAAGTCCTCGAGCATCTTCCGGGCCGGGAACCCGGCAGCTCGGATGCGGAGCTCGGCGCCGGACGCGTTCCGGGCTGAGACCTCGCGTTCGAGGACCGCGGCGAGGTAGTCCTCGTGGGTCCAGCCCGCATCACGGGCCTGGTCCGCGAGCCGGGCCGCGGCCTCGGTGATCCGGGGGGCCTTTAACGCGGTGGCGAGGTAGTGGATGTGTTTCACCGCATCGGAGGGTGTCTTCGTGGCCATCAGGCGGCTCCCTCGGCGAGGCCGAACGCGCGGTCGTAATCAGCGAGGTCCCGGGTCAGATCATCCACCGGATGAACGGGGCGGGGCTGTTGGACCTGCTCCCGCAGACGCTTGGCCGTCTCGACATGAGCTGGATCGGTGACTGTCAGTCCGCGAGCCCAGACCCGGGCGTGATCGGCGATGATCCGGCCGCCGGCACGGACTCTGACGCGGTCAAGGTCGGCAGTGACGTCGACCATCCGGCCAATCATGGTGGGGTCGACGGAGTAGTCGCTGGAATCGAGACGGACGTAATAATCCTTCCCGAGCCGGATCCGGTGCCGCCACCCAAGCTGCAGCGGGATCGGTGGCAGCGGCAGCATGGCCGCCTGATCCCGCCCGATCAGATCCGTCGGGGCTGCCTTGATCGTTCGCACCACCCGCCGGTTCGCGAGCTGCAACCAGGCGGCGAACTGGGCGTTGAAATCCGCCGGCGAGGTGAACGTCCGTCCGGGCATGAACGAGGTCTCGAAGAACCCGTTCCGCCGCTCCACGATGCCCTTCGATTCCGGGTCATACGGTTTCAACTGCACGATCCGAGTTGC
The DNA here is from genome assembly GCF_024979255.1 of Herbiconiux moechotypicola. Classification (GTDB taxonomy): domain Bacteria; phylum Actinomycetota; class Actinomycetes; order Actinomycetales; family Microbacteriaceae; genus Herbiconiux; species Herbiconiux moechotypicola. The sequence goes on along the minus strand of NZ_JANLCN010000027.1, from coordinate 688 downwards.
CAGCGTCCCGGAGAACGCGGTGACACCGTCGGCGAGTTTGCCGCGGCGGCCGATGCCGGCCTCGTTGTCCCAGATCAGCCGCCTGGGCACCCGGCCGATCTGCTGGATCAGCTCCCACGAGCCCAGCAGCAGATCCTCGGTCTTCCGAGACGGCAGCATCCGCCCGGTGATGAACCGTGAATGCGCGGCGACGATCACCAGCACCGGCAGGAGCGCGGTCGTCCCGTCTTCGAGAGGGATCTTCTTCGGCGGGAACCAGAGATCGCACTGGGCTGCGTCGCCGGCCGCCCACTCAAGCCGATCCGCGGGATCGGGCCGTCGCTGCTCAGGCCGCAACCGGGCGACGTTCTCCCGAAACCACCGAGCAGACCCGGTCCAACCGACCCGTTCCGCGATGACGGTCGAGGGCATATCCGGATGCTCGGCGAGCATCTCCCGCACCCGCGCTTCGAACACAGCGAACGACCTCGGCTGCGGCGATCTCGAATACCTCGGCGGTGAATCCGATGCCACCGCCTTCACCACCGTGGTCCTCGAGATCCCCAACCTCGCCGCGATCTGAGCCTTCGGCACACCCTCCGCCGCCAGCCGCCTGATCAGCGCCCAATCCTCCAAAGTGATCACTCTCCAATCGTCGAGTGTTCACTTTTCACCGCCACAACTGTCCAGTTTTCAACCGCCGCCGACA
>NZ_JANLCN010000026.1 GCF_024979255.1 Herbiconiux moechotypicola | reverse complement strand
GAAACCGCGACACCCTCAAAGACTCTCAGCCGCAACCGTCAACCTTTGTCAGACACGCCCTAGGTGTCAACGTTCTCGAGCATGACCGCAGCCTGCGACGAGAGCTGGCGGCGATTCATTTCATTCTTGATGAAAAGCGCACGCATCTTGGTGAGAATTCCACCACCGATGCGATTGAGTCGGTAGTCAGCCGGAAAGGTCCTAACCACGCAGGCTTCTAACGCGTCAGCTCGTGACGTCACTGCGGCGAAGATGCGAGTCGTATCAAGGGCTCTGAACGCGTCGATGGACATCACCGATTCGTGCACCGGCCCGAAGACGAGCCGATCCAATTTCTTCGTCCCGGCCCAGTGATTCTTAATACGGCGCCGCATATCACTCGACTGCCCTATATATGTTTGCCGGTAGTCGTCCAGCACCATCACGTAGAGACCCTCCCTGCCGTCCAATTCTTTGAGGTCCATGATGGGCCGGAGCTGCTTTTTTCGCTTGAGCATGGTGCTGACGGCTTCGTCGAAGGACGCCTGCGGAATTTGGGCGAAGAAAGCCATGTTGAGATCGAAGTTCACCAGAGCCTCCTCGCGGAGCTCCGCACAGTGAGCGTCGGTATAGATCCGATGGTCTTCATCTTCGAACCACGAATCCATTGCGTCCCAAAGCGACGGGCTCCAATCGCGCGGCAGATGTACTGTCAGCTTCTTGTCGGCGAGGGCGTATCTTTCTCGCATCAACCGATGGCCGTACTTTCCGGGGAGCCTGACCTCCCCGAAGTGCTCCACCGGCTCTTCATCAGGCGCGAGAGTGAAAGCTTTCGCCCACCTGCGCCGCGGTCGTTCCGGCCCCTCGTAGTTCAGGATCAGCATCGCGACCTCCGCACTCTCGGTAAAGAGATCATGGCTCGCTTAGTGCGAGCGACTCAACCGCCACCAACACATCCCTGGGTATCTTCGTAGTCGCGATCCGCCAGACAAGGTCCACCCGCGGGTTGTAGATCCCGAGGTAGGCGATCTCTCGGCTGTTCGCCGGATCATCACAGAACGTGATCCAGTAGAGCAACAGCTGGAGGATATCAACGCGATCAGGTGCAGTGGCGGACACCTTCAGATCCCAAATAGTGTCCGGGGTTACAAAGTCGATATGTCCATCGAGCTGAAATCGCTCAGAATGCACCGCCCAAGTTCCGGGGCGGTCGGGTCGACCGAATCGCTCAAAGCATCGAGCAATACGTGCGCGCATCTCAGCGATATGCTCCAGCGTCTCGTCGTTCTCACCTTCCAGCCACTCCAGCTCGTCGAGGTCATCAAATTCTGACGTCCGAAACATCGCTGCTACGCGACCAGTACCACTTTCCGTGTGCTCACCGCGGCGGACTGCTCGAATCGCTTCCAAGGCGGCAGCCTTGTTCCCCACACTCGCACGCGGGTCTTCTCCTAGGTCCCATCGGCCCAAGAGTTCCACGGCCGAACCGATGGTCCCTGGGCTTCCGCTCTCGGTCCGTCGCGTCAGCGATGCACCTCCGAGCCGGTACTGGTCGAATAGAGATAGTGAGAGAGCTCCCCCGCTTAAGCGCACACCCTGCTCGGCTCGACCTCTCACGAACTGCCACCGCAGCCGCTTCCGCTGCCACTTACGAAGGCGTTCCGTCACTTCCAACGCGTTCGGCCATTCCTGCTCGGCCGAGTCCGATCCCGACCCGGTCTTGGCCTCACTCAAATGGGCCACCGCACGGCGAGCCGCCGAAAGATCCGATTCGCCGATCGCTAGCAATGCTGCAGACTCGGCGTCCTCGGCAATGGCCAGGCGCCGCGCGGCATCCTCCCGCAATCGCTGAGACTCTGCGACCGAGTTCACTCTTCTCCCACTCGGACGACGACGCTCAGCCTCGACGGCAAGAGCGTCAGCACGCTGACGCTCGCTCTTCGCCAGGTCAAGGTTCACCGCGCACACATACTCGAGCAACGAATTAGCTCTAAGCGCAAGAACCGCAGCGCGCTCCTCGCCGATCCTGAACGCACGTACGCCATGCAGCCGATCTCCGCTCAGAACGTATTCAAGTGCAACGTCCACTGGATTCGCTCGTTCGACCATCAACGATCCTGAACCACTCGCGAGCGCTCGACAGCACGGTAGACCGTGGCGCGACCCACTCCGAACAGCTCACACAGCTCGGCAATGCTGTGGCCGCCGGCCGTGTGCAGCGCTACCAGATGACGCTCTTGGGCAGGGCTGAGCTTCGGGCGACGCCCCTTCAGCCGGCCCTTGCTCCTGGCAATCTGCATACCCTCGCGAGTTCGCGCACGGAGCAGGTCGACCTCGAACTCCGCGACCATCGCGAGGACGTTAAACAGCAGCCGGCCGATGGGGTCGTGCACGGCTCCCCCCAGGCTCAACCGGATGCCACCGTCGGCCAGCTCGGTGGCGATGTCTCGTGCATCCGGGATTGATCGGGCAAGGCGATCGAGCTTGGTCACCACGAGCGTGTCGCCGGCGCGGCATGCGGCCAGCGCCTTCCCGAGTCCGGGTCGATCGCGGTTGGTGCCGCTGCGGCCGTGGTCGACGTAGATGCGCTCGGGTGCGACGCCGAGCTGCGTGAGAGCAATCGTCTGAGCAGTGACGTCTTGGGCGTCGGTGGAGACGCGGGCGTAGCCGATGAGGGTTTCGGTCATGTGGGCAGTCTCACATAGCCCCCGGTCACCGGAACCTATTTCGGACTAGGTAAACGAGACGCGCCGTTTCGGCGTGTCGGGGTGTTCGTTCGGGCGTCCGGTGCACGATCCCCTATCGAGACGACGCGCTCGGCGAACGAGGCTCTCCACTCATGGGTTCTCGAGCGGGGAACGACTCATGACGCGGCCCTGCGGTATCCGCCATCATCGAGTTATGGGGAGTCAGCGCGTCTTTGAAATTGCCAATGAAGCCAGGACCGATACGACGACCGCACTGAATGCTTTAGCAAGACTGGGTGTCGACGTCACCGAGCCCACGAAGCGGCTCGATGCAGCCCAGACCCGCCTGCTGCGAGCCGCATTGGGCCTGCCGCCGGCCCCAGCGGGCCCGCCGCAAAGCACGCCGCCTGCTGCGTCGCCTCACCGCGAACCAGCTCGAACACCGCCGGGCCGCGGGAAGGCGGCAGGGCCGAAGCCCCAGATCCGTCCGGCACCCAAGCAGCTGCTCGCCGCCGAGCACGATGATGGGGTCAGAAGGATGATCCCGGATTTGTTCGAGCTCCTGCTACGCAGCGACAACCTGCCCCCAGATGGGACCGTCATCGTATTTCACGAGGCCTCCGCACGGCCAGAATATGGTCTGTCCACGCGCGACCGGCAGTCGTGGGTGCCCCCGCGTGGTACCGACCGCAAGGCACTTCTCGATCCTCTCAGGACGATCGATCGCGCGTACCGCGACCGGGCCCTGATGCCTCCGAACGTGTTCATTGGAATCGACGTTCCCAACAAGCGAGCCTGGTTCGGACGCTCCTTTCACGCGAACCCTACCGGCCCATTTCTGGACGCCACCACCCTGCAGCCCATTCCCGAGATCTTGACGGGACCGCCGGCTCGGCTGGCCCCCAAAGCGCAGATTTTCCATCCGCACCACGTTCCAGATCTCAAGGCTGACCTCAGCACGCCGGGCGATGGCCCGGAAGAAGCGTTCCTTCTGCACGAGGAGCTAATGCAACTCGCCGTCGACAGCCTGGATAGCGACGAACCACTGGACCCTCTCCCAGTCCATCTCAACGGGTTATGGATCTTCGCCCGCCCCGTCATCATGCACCGGCCTGATGGCACCGAACGTCACGTCCGAGCGGTGTGGTTTCGGCAGGGTGAGGCTATGTGGCGGATGCGCGCTTTCGCGGCGGGGGTCGGCCGGGAACCGAAGGAAGTCGGAGCGCCTCTGTCAGGACGGCTGCCGTTTGTTCCGGTCTGGGACCAGTCCCGACCGGAACAGAAGCTCGTGGCCGCGGTCTGGGCACTGATGTCGCAAGGCAATGTCACCGAATCCTCGCGCGTGCGCCATGACGGCACACCACCGGGTGCCATTTCCGATCCGGCCGACCTCACGATCGTGCGGGTGAAAGCTGGCACGAAGCACGCCAAGGTCTACCGGCATGATGACCCCAGCTTCTCCACTGACAGGCCCGCCTGGAGCGTTCGTGGCCACTGGCGCCGTCAGCCCTACCCATCACTCGGCCGCGATGACGCAGGCAATGTCATTACGAAGATGAAATGGATTGCCTCCTACACGAAGGGTGACCAGCAGCGGCCAGAATCTCCGGAGAAAGTAATTATCGTTCGACCGTAGGCTCTGATGTGTCTGTGACACATGCTTTTGCACCGCGGATAATTGACGTTATGTCAATACAAAGTGGGCACCTTCGCACTGGACACACCGGCGCGTAGACCCCGCAATGGT
>NZ_JANLCN010000025.1 GCF_024979255.1 Herbiconiux moechotypicola | reverse complement strand
CTCGTCACCCCACAGGTGCGGGAAAGCGGAAGAGCTTCCCGGCCTCACGTCGGTGGCCACACATAATCTCCTTCCTTTTCGAGGCTGGGTCGTTTTGATCCAGGCGGTTCGAGATGGTAAGGTGGTGAAGTTGCCCAGCAGCTGATCTTGAACTGGTTTCGAGACGGGGCTGGAGCATCCGATCCTTGAGAACTCAACAGCGTGCACATTGTCAAATGCCAATTACCCCGTCCAGGTTTAGGCCTGGTTGGGATTCCTTTGGAATTATTTTGATCGATCGGACAAGTCAGTAATGTCTTGTTTTGGTTGGGATTGAACTCGCAGTGCTGCTCTTTTTCCGGGTGGCCTGTTTTTTTCTTTTATGGAGAGTTTGATCCTGGCTCAGGACGAACGCTGGCGGCGTGCTTAACACATGCAAGTCGAACGGTGAAGCAGAGCTTGCTCTGTGGATCAGTGGCGAACGGGTGAGTAACACGTGAGTAACCTGCCCTTGACTCTGGGATAAGCGTTGGAAACGACGTCTAATACTGGATACGACCTTCGGAGGCATCTTCTGGGGGTGGAAAGATTTTTTGGTCAAGGATGGACTCGCGGCCTATCAGCTTGTTGGTGAGGTAATGGCTCACCAAGGCGACGACGGGTAGCCGGCCTGAGAGGGTGACCGGCCACACTGGGACTGAGACACGGCCCAGACTCCTACGGGAGGCAGCAGTGGGGAATATTGCACAATGGGCGCAAGCCTGATGCAGCAACGCCGCGTGGGGGATGACGGCCTTCGGGTTGTAAACCTCTTTTAGTAGGGAAGAAGCGAAAGTGACGGTACCTGCAGAAAAAGCACCGGCTAACTACGTGCCAGCAGCCGCGGTAATACGTAGGGTGCAAGCGTTGTCCGGAATTATTGGGCGTAAAGAGCTCGTAGGCGGTTTGTCGCGTCTGCTGTGAAAACTGGAGGCTCAACCTCCAGCCTGCAGTGGGTACGGGCAGACTAGAGTGCGGTAGGGGAGATTGGAATTCCTGGTGTAGCGGTGGAATGCGCAGATATCAGGAGGAACACCGATGGCGAAGGCAGATCTCTGGGCCGTAACTGACGCTGAGGAGCGAAAGCGTGGGGAGCGAACAGGATTAGATACCCTGGTAGTCCACGCCGTAAACGTTGGGAACTAGATGTGGGGGCCATTCCACGGTCTCCGTGTCGCAGCTAACGCATTAAGTTCCCCGCCTGGGGAGTACGGCCGCAAGGCTAAAACTCAAAGGAATTGACGGGGGCCCGCACAAGCGGCGGAGCATGCGGATTAATTCGATGCAACGCGAAGAACCTTACCAAGGCTTGACATACACGAGAACGGGCCAGAAATGGTCAACTCTTTGGACACTCGTGAACAGGTGGTGCATGGTTGTCGTCAGCTCGTGTCGTGAGATGTTGGGTTAAGTCCCGCAACGAGCGCAACCCTCGTTCTATGTTGCCAGCACGTGATGGTGGGAACTCATAGGAGACTGCCGGGGTCAACTCGGAGGAAGGTGGGGATGACGTCAAATCATCATGCCCCTTATGTCTTGGGCTTCACGCATGCTACAATGGCCGGTACAAAGGGCGGCGATACCGTAAGGTGGAGCGAATCCCAAAAAGCCGGTCTCAGTTCGGATTGAGGTCTGCAACTCGACCTCATGAAGTCGGAGTCGCTAGTAATCGCAGATCAGCAACGCTGCGGTGAATACGTTCCCGGGCCTTGTACACACCGCCCGTCAAGTCATGAAAGTCGGTAACACCCGAAGCCGGTGGCCTAACCCTTTGTGGAGGGAGCCGTCGAAGGTGGGATCGGTGATTAGGACTAAGTCGTAACAAGGTAGCCGTACCGGAAGGTGCGGCTGGATCACCTCCTTTCTAAGGAGCACTGGCAACCTCGTGTTGTCCAGAGCCATGCAGAGGCGAATGTCCTCTGATGGAGCTCATGGGTGGAACATTGACGATGGTGTAGCAGGAATCGCTGCCGGCTTGAGTACGACCTTCGGGTTTGGAACGGGTGGGTGGTGAGGGTGGTTGCACAGGCACGCTGTTGGGTCCTGAGGGACCGGATCCTCATCCTTCGGGGTGGGTGGACGAACCTCTGGGCCCTTCGTTGGTTTCCGTCAGGGAATCGCGGGGGGTACCGCCCGTACTTTGAGAACTACACAGTGGACGCGAGCATCTTAGATTCAACACTTTTGGTGTTGGATCACAAGATCAACAACAACCCTTCGGGGTTGTGTAGATCATTGGTCAATTTTTCTGAAAACGAAGAATCGATTCAAACTCATGTGATTTCAAGTTTCTAAGAGCAAACGGTGGATGCCTTGGCATCTGGAGCCGAAGAAGGACGTATCAATCTGCGATAAGCCTCGGGGAGCTGATAAGAGAGCTTCGATCCGAGGATTTCCGAATGGGGAAACCCCGCCGGGCCCTTTGGGTGACCCGGTGACTCCCGCCTGAATATATAGGGCGGGTAGAGGGAACGTGGGGAAGTGAAACATCTCAGTACCCACAGGAAGAGAAAACAACAGTGATTCCGTGAGTAGTGGCGAGCGAAACCGGATGAGGCTAAACCGGTCATGTGTGATAGCCGGCAGGCGTTGCATGGTCGGGGTTGTGGGACTTTTCTGCTGTTACTGCCGTACAGCGATCGTTACAGCGCACTATAGGCGAATGGTTTTGAAAGGCCAGTCATAGAGGGTGCCAGCCCCGTAGCCGAAATGGTGCAATGGCGTGAAGAGTATCCCAAGTAGCACGGGGCCCGAGAAATCCCGTGTGAATCTGTCAGGACCACCTGATAAGCCTAAATACTCCCAGATGACCGATAGCGGACAAGTACCGTGAGGGAAAGGTGAAAAGTACCCCGGGAGGGGAGTGAAATAGTACCTGAAACCGTTTGCTTACAAACCGTTGGAGCACCCTTTGTTGGTGTGACAGCGTGCCTTTTGAAGAATGAGCCTGCGAGTTAGTGATCAGTGGCGAGGTTAACCCGTGTGGGGTAGCCGTAGCGAAAGCGAGTCTTAAGAGGGCGTTTGAGTCGCTGGTTCTAGACCCGAAGCGAAGTGATCTATCCATGGCCAGGTTGAAGCGACGGTAAGACGTCGTGGAGGACCGAACCCACTTCAGTTGAAAATGGAGGGGATGAGCTGTGGATAGGGGTGAAAGGCCAATCAAACTTCGTGATAGCTGGTTCTCTCCGAAATGCATTTAGGTGCAGCGTTGCGTGTTTCTTGCCGGAGGTAGAGCTACTGGATAGCCGATGGGCCCCAAAAGGTTACTGACGTTAGCCAAACTCCGAATGCCGGTAAGTGAGAGCGCAGCAGTGAGACGGTGGGGGATAAGCTTCATCGTCGAGAGGGAAACAACCCAGACCACCGAATAAGGTCCCTAAGCGCGTGCTAAGTGGGAAAGGATGTGGAGTTGCACAGACAACCAGGAGGTTGGCTTAGAAGCAGCCACCCTTGAAAGAGTGCGTAATAGCTCACTGGTCAAGTGATTCCGCGCCGACAATGTAACGGGGCTCAAGCACGCCACCGAATTCGTGGCATTCGCACAAGTGATAGGCCTTCGTGGTCCAGTCGTGTGGATGGGTAGGAGAGCGTCGTGTGGGCAGTGAAGCGGCGGTGGAAACCAGCCGTGGAGGCCACACGAGTGAGAATGCAGGCATGAGTAGCGAAAGACGGGTGAGAAACCCGTCCTCCGAAAGACCAAGGGTTCCAGGGCCAGGTTAATCCGCCCTGGGTAAGTCGGGACCTAAGGCGAGGCCGACAGGCGTAGTCGATGGACAACGGGTTGATATTCCCGTACTGGCGAAGAACCGCCCACGCCAATCCAGTAGTGCTAAGAGTCCTAACCCGGACTGACGGATCCCTTCGGGGTGATGCGGTCCGGTCTAACGCTCGAACCCGTCTGGTGCGGTGAGCGTATTAACAGGTGTGACGCAGGAAGGTAGCTGAGCCGGGCGATGGTTGTCCCGGTCTAAGGGTGTAGGCCGAGAGATAGGCAAATCCGTCTCTCACAGAAGGCTGAGACCCGATGGGTAGTCCTCACGGACGAAATCAGTGATCCTCTGCTGCCGAGAAAAGCATCGACGCGAGGTTCCAGCCACCCGTACCCCAAACCGACTCAGGTGGTCAGGTAGAGAATACCAAGGAGATCGAGAGAATCGTGGTTAAGGAACTCGGCAAAATGCCCCCGTAACTTCGGGAGAAGGGGGGCCTGAAGCGTGAAGGGATTCACTCCTGGAGCGTGGATGGCCGCAGAGACCAGTGGGAAGCGACTGTTTACTAAAAACACAGGTCCGTGCCAAGTCGCAAGACGATGTATACGGACTGACGCCTGCCCGGTGCTGGAAGGTTAAGAGGAACGGTTAGTCGTAAGGCGAAGCTGAGAATTTAAGCCCCAGTAAACGGCGGTGGTAACTATAACCATCCTAAGGTAGCGAAATTCCTTGTCGGGTAAGTTCCGACCTGCACGAATGGCGTAACGACTTCCCAGCTGTCTCAACCGCGAACTCGGCGAAATTGCACTACGAGTAAAGATGCTCGTTACGCGCAGCAGGACGGAAAGACCCCGTGACCTTTACTACAGCTTGGTATTGGTGTTCGGTGTGGCTTGTGTAGGATAGGTGGGAGACGGTGAAGCTTGGACGCTAGTTCAGGTGGAGTCATTGTTGAAATACCACTCTGGTCACTCTGGATATCTAACTACGAACCCTGATCGGGTTCTGGGACAGTGCCTGGTGGGTAGTTTAACTGGGGCGGTTGCCTCCTAAAGAGTAACGGAGGCGCCCAAAGGTTCCCTCAATCTGGTTGGCAATCAGATGGCGAGTGTAAGTGCACAAGGGAGCTTGACTGTGAGACTGACAAGTCGAGCAGGGACGAAAGTCGGGACTAGTGATCCGGCAGTGGCTTGTGGAAGCGCTGTCGCTCAACGGATAAAAGGTACCTCGGGGATAACAGGCTGATCTTGCCCAAGAGTCCATATCGACGGCATGGTTTGGCACCTCGATGTCGGCTCGTCGCATCCTGGGGCTGGAGTAGGTCCCAAGGGTTGGGCTGTTCGCCCATTAAAGCGGTACGCGAGCTGGGTTTAGAACGTCGTGAGACAGTTCGGTCCCTATCCGCTGCGCGCGTAGGAAATTTGAAAGGATCTGACCCTAGTACGAGAGGACCGGGTTGGACGAACCTCTGGTGTGTCAGTTGTTCCGCCAGGAGCACCGCTGATTAGCTACGTTCGGGATGGATAACCGCTGAAAGCATCTAAGCGGGAAGCCGGCCTTGAGATGAGATTTCCATCCCTTCGGGGGAGAGGCTCCCAGCTAGACCACTGGGTTGATAGGCAGGATGTGGAAGCGAGGACGAAAGACTCGTGCAGCTGACCTGTACTAATAAGCCGATAACTTGATAATCACCACTCACAAACCTTTTGATTCATAAAGGCGGGTTTGTGGGGCCTGATGCTCGCGTCTACTGAGTGGTTCTCGATGTACGGTCGAGAACCCAAACACCACCCATGCGACAGCATGCGCGTGGATCTGTTTGAAACCTATACATCAATAGTGTTTCGGCGGCCATAGCGAGAGGGAAACGCCCGGTCACATTCCGAACCCGGAAGCTAAGACTCTCAGCGCCGATGGTACTGCAAGGGGGACCTTGTGGGAGAGTAGGACACCGCCGGACTTCTTT
>NZ_JANLCN010000024.1 GCF_024979255.1 Herbiconiux moechotypicola | reverse complement strand
ACCATTGCGGGGTCTACGCGCCGGTGTGTCCAGTGCGAAGGTGCCCACTTTGTATTGACATAATCCTTATTATCAGCGGTTATGTACACAAGGCTTTATCTCGTACATAACCGTCGATTTGGAGTAATCTGAGGGTATGAGCGAGATTGCGATCACGGACGCGCGTGGGCGTTTGGCGTCGATCATCGATGAAGCTCGGGTCGAGCCGGTGTATCTCACACGCCGCAACAGGCCCGTCGCGGCCGTTGTCGATGCCGCACAGTTGGATCAACTGCTGGAAGACGCCGAGGAGCTCGCGGACATCCGTGCCGTGGATTCGGCCTGGGACGAGACCGAGGAATTAGGTGAGACGCCCGTTCCGTGGGACGACGTCAAGCGCGACCTCGGTCTGGCTCCGTGACCTATCAGATCAAGGTTCTCCCTGTCGCAGTCCGAGCGATCAAGAAGCTGCCACCTGAGGCTAAGCGACGCGTCCAGGCCGCGGTTGAGCTGCTCGCAGAGGATCCTCGGCCGCCGGCAGCGAAGAAGCTCACCGGACGCCCAGAGTGGCGGGTGCGGACCGGCAACTACCGGGTGCTGTACCGAATCCACGACGACGTCCTGACGGTCGTGGTCGTTCTCGCTGGCCACCGGCGCGACATCTACGAAAAATGAGCCCGGACGCGATTGAATCGAGGTGCGATGGTGAATGAACCGATCAGCGACTGCGACGTCGCATATACACCTGGAAGCTACCGGGCGGCCTTGCGGATGTCATCGGGGTGGAGAACCGCGGACGCCGGCAAGCGGTGTCTCCACGGGTACTACGCATTGAACATTGGCCAGCTCATGACTGGCCGGGCGCGTTGCACGTCTTCATCGACGGTGAGCGTGTCCGCATGGATGGCACCCTAGGCGGCAACAAAGGGCTCGGATTCAGCGACGAACGTTCTCTCCGCTGCGGTGGCCCATGCGAGCTGGAACGTGCTCGCCCACGGGGTGAGCCGAATCGGGCTGCCGTTCCTGTGGTGGGGCGCGGTGGTCAGCACGGTGCTCTGGGCGATCGTCGTGCCCTTCAGCGGCGGAATCGGCTCGGGAGGCGCGAACGGCGAGGGCGATCTCGCCGGCTTCCTGCTCGGCGCGGGAGTCTCCGGCGTGATGATGTCGGGCAAGGTGCCCCCGAACTGCGGCGAGATTGTCCCAGACCCGCTCGATGGTCGGGGTCTTGAGAGCGCGGGCGAGGTAGGCGAGCTTCGAGGAGAGCTGCTCGCTGGTCTTCGGGATCGGGGCGTCGATGGTGTTGCTCTTCGTGGTCATTGTGCTTCTTTCTCGTATTCGGTGGGGGTCGTGGAGGTGAAGTCAACGCCGAACAGGGCGTCGTAGTCCGACAGCGCTCGGATCTGGACCCGGTGCCCGTCCGGGTGCTCGCGGACCCCTGCAGGTTTCGGGCGTTGGTAGTGGGCGCGCAGCTTCGCCGCGGCGGTGACGTGCTCAGGATCGGTGATCGTCTGTCCTGTCCTGAACGACCGGTCATGACGGCCAGCTGGTTGCCCGGCGCAAGAGAACGTCACCTCGTCCAACGACGTGGTGGCGTCAACGAACCGACCGATGAACCTCGGGTCGACGGAGTAGTCGTTCCCGTCGAGGCGGACGTAGTAGTCCCTAGCCAGCCGGACTCGATGTGTCAGCCCCGTCGTGGGTGGCCTCGCCGGCAGTGGGAGCATCGCCGCCCGATCGGTGTCGGCGAGCTCGACAGGGCGGGCGGCGATTGCGCGGACCCGACGCTGGTTCGCGCGAGTGTTCAACCAGCCCGTCAGCTGGGCGTTGAAATCATCGACGTCCTGGAAGATCCGGCCGGGTAGGAACGAGGTCTCCAGGAATCGGTTCGCGCGTTCGACGACGCTCTTCGTCTCCGGATCCCGAGGCGGCGCGAGGCGCAGCTTCGTTGCGAGAGTCCCGGCGAATGTCGCGGCGAGGATCGTGGGCTTGCCCAGTCCGCCGATCGCGGCCTCCCGATCCCAGAGCAAAGACCGCGGGACCCCACCGAAGCGCTGCAGCAGAGACCACATGCCCGAGGTGAGATCCCCGCCCTGCCGTGACGGGAGCATGGCCGCCTCGATCCGGCGCGAGAACCCGGACACCATCACCAACACCGGCAGGACACGATCCTGGCCGTCGCCGACTGGGACGCGGGTCTCGGGGAACCAGAGATCGCACTGAATCACCTCGCCCGCCTGATACGAGAGCCGGTCCGCAGGATCGATGCCCTGATACTCCGGTCGCAGCTCCGACACCCGTTCCCGGAACAACGACGGCGAGAACTCCCACCCGACACGCTCCGCGATCACCGTCGCCGGCATCTTCGGAAACTCCGCCAGCAACGCCCGGATCTGCGGCACGAACGCATCGATCCTCGACCCGCGCGGACCCCGAGACCGATCCGGGGGCTCCTCGCCTCGCAACGCTCGACGAACCGTGTTCCGCCCGATCCCGAGGGACCTCGCGATCTGCTTGATCGGCACCCTCTCCCAGCGATGCAACCGCCGGATCTCTGCCCACGTATCCACCGAAAACACCCTCCTAGCCTGAGCCAGGGGGTCCATTCCAAATTGGCGCTAGGGGGTCCGTTCTACGCCGGCACTAACAGACGTCTTGTGCCGGTAAGGACAAGGCGGTTGAGTTCGTCGCGCCAGTCGCCCGGGGTGCCCAGCTCCAGCGTTCGATGTCCGTCGATTCGTGGCCACATGAGTGTTGATCTCCTTGTACGTCGTTTGGTTCTAGACGCGAGTGAGCGGGAGCCGTAGATGGAGGAGCGGGAACGGGCGGCCCTGGTCGTCGAGCGGTGATCGCCCGAGGACTCGGAAACCCCGCGCAGCGTAGAGCTCCGCCCACCTGCATTCGACTCGTTGACGTCGACGGTGAGGTCGGCGCAGCCCGCACGCCGGGCGGTTTCCCTCACCGCGGCCAGCAGCGCCGTCCCTACCCCGGCTCGCTGTGACGTAGCGGTCACGAAGAGCATCTGGATCGCGCCGTTGTCGAAGGCGATGAACCCGAGCGGGGCCGATGCACCGGGAGCGTGTTCATCGGCTTGGCAGGTGGCGACTCGCAGGTCGGTGGCCGCGCGAAGGTAGTCGGCGACGTGAGGCTCGTACCAGTCGATGTCGTCCGGGGTGAGGAAATGGTGGGTGGCCTCGACAGCGCTCCGCCAGACCGGGATGAGCAGTCGGACGTCATCGCTGACGGCGGGTCGTACGGTGATCATCCTCGTGCTCGAGCTCCCGTGGGTTGACTGCTGTCCTACCCGTATCAATCGGCGCCCCCATCCGGTAATTTATGAACAAGACTCCATTTCGTTCGACCTGCTGCTCGGCGTATACGCCGAATCTCTCGCGCTCGAAGAACGGCCGGGCAGTCTTACTCGCGTGCACCGACAGTTCGGTTGCGCCATTCTCTCTCGCGACCGACCGGACCTGCCGCAGTAGCGCCGTGGCAATTCCACGGCGCCCTGCGGTTGGGTCGACGAACATCATGTCGATGTAACCTTCGCTGTTGATGTCGGTGAATCCGACGATCGTCCCGTCGACCTCAGCCACCCAAGTATCAGCTTCCGATCGTTGCCCAGCCCAGACGTCTAAATCAATGCCGGCAGTCCATGCATCTATTTGGGCAGGAGAATAGTCATTGGCTGCGGTCACCCGAATAGCGCTCAGAAAGACGCTGAGCGTCGCGGACGCATCCTCTGGCGCATACCGACGGAGTGTGGGGCCCCCGGTGGTTGCTCTCAACCGACCAGCAGCTGCACGTGGCAGCTGCTCCAGGACCGGGTTGTCATCGAGCGGATCTACGATGATCTCGGTTACGGCGGTAAACTCCACAATCGGCACCCTGGAGATCACGCCGATCTTGTCCTCGCTCGCGAGGATGAAGACGCGCTCGCTCTGGCTCGCTAGGGCGCGCTTCGTCGCCGCATCATCCGCCGTCCCCGTGGTGAGTCCTCCCACCGGATCCACCCCGGCGACCCCCATGAAGAACGAATCAGCGTGGATGCGCCTGGCCTCCTCGATCGCCATAGGCCCACCGTTCACCATCGATTGGCGTGTCAGTTCCCCGCCGAGCATCTGGACCCGGGCATCCGTGCGTTCGGCGACGGCGATGGCGACGGCCGGACTCGGGGTGATGACGGTGAGGGATCGGCGATCATGGAGTAGCGTGGTCAGCGCGAGCGCCGTCGTCCCCCCGTCGAGCACGATCGTCTCACCGTCGTCTATGCGGTCGAGAGCGAGACGGGCGACCCGCGCCTTGCTCGCCACGGCCACGTCACGGCGTTCGGCGACCGGAGGCTCGACATCGCTCACCGGAAGCGCACCGCCGTAGACCCGGACACACGCGCCGATCTCGGCGAGTTCCCGCAAATCGCGGCGGACGGAGTCCTCCGACACGTTCAGCTCTCGCGCAACGTCCTTGGCCACGACCCGGCGGTCCCGCTCGAGGACGGTCAGGAGGTAGCTCTTCCGCTCTCGTGACAACATTCCCACTTGTCTCCATTCTTGCACGTTTATGCATGTTACGTTACCGTACCGGGCATGACGACACCACAATTGATCCTGATCGCCGGCCCGTACCGTTCCGGCACGAACGGCGACGAAGCCGCCATCGCCCGAAACCTGGAGCGCCTCGAAGAAGCCGCCGCACCCATCTACCGCCTCGGTCACGTCCCGATGATCGGCGAGTGGGTGGCCTTGCCTGTTCTGAGCGGACTCACTGAACAGGAATCGGAGAGCGAGGACGTCATGTACGAGACCGCGAGCCGGCTCCTTCGCCACTGCGACGCCGTCCTGCGCCTGCCGGGCGAATCGGCCGGTGCCGACTCCGACGTGCGTATCGCGACCGAGCTGGGACTTCCGGTCTACTTCGACGCCGACGACATACCTGCGTCGCAGACGCCGTGACCAGCCCCGCATCGACACCGGCGTTTCCCTCAATGGTCGTGATCCCGGCCGGGCGGGTTCAACTGCGCGACGCACGCCGCAACGAGGTGAGGCAGGCGGACCTGCAGAGTTTCGAGCTGTCTCAATCCGTGGCGCTCCCGGCGGGCGCGCACGCGCCGGCTACGCACGTCACCTGGTTCGACGCGATCCGCCTCTGCAACGCCCTGTCGGACGCACACGGTTTTGAACGCGCCTATGTGATTAGTGGGCGCAGGGTCGAATGGGATGTTTCTTCCAACGGGTTCCGACTGCCCACGGAAGCCGAATGGGAGCACGCCTGTCGAGCCGGGACCACGAGTGCCCGCTACGGCGACCTCCAAGACATCGCCTGGTCCGCGCTAGATCACGTCGATGGCCCACAGCCTCCCCGCCTTAAAGCACCCAACGCCTTTGGTATGTACGACATGCTCGGCAACGTCTGGGAGTGGTGCTGGGACTATGTGGACCCAGCCCGCTACGGCGACTACAGGGTGCTGCGCGGAGGCAGCTGGTCCGATCAACCGTGGAGTATCCGCGCATCGGTTCGCCGAGGCAGCGCACCCGACGCGGTCCTGGAAGGAACCGGGTTGCGAATCGCCCGAGGCACCGCAGGGGCACAAGGCTCTCGAACCGGGCAGGGCTGGTCCGCCGAAGCGGACCGTGATCGCGCCGACGTGAAAGGGCCCCTTCCGCTGGGCTGGACACCGAATCGAGACCTCATAGACGACGGGATCTACGGAATCGAGAGTCGGCGCGCACAGACTCTGGACCCGATAGGGAGCTCCACATGACGACAAGCGATCGCTTCCGCCCCGCCACCGACGCGTTTCTCGCGCTCGTCGATGACGGCACGGAACGAGGCGGCGCCTTCGCCGTCATGCAGAACGGGCAGGTGATCGCCGAGGCGTGGGGCGGCACCGAATCTGCTGCCGGTACGCCCTGGGACCACAGCACCCGGGTGCAGGTGTTCTCAGCGGGAAAGCCGTTCGTGGCGCTGGCCGCACTCCTCGCTGTCAAAGAGGGTCCGCTAACGCTCGACGACCCCATCAGGACGTGGTGGCCCGATTACCGCGACGACGCGTCCTCGCCCACGACCCTTCGGATGATCCTCTGCCACACCTCGGGCAAACACGCGTTCCCAGCTACGAACCAGGTCTCGCTCTTCGATTCCACCGGGCTTATCCGGCTGATCGCCGATTCCGCCCCAGCCACGACGCCGGGAGCGCTGCTGGTCGAACACGCGGCCACCTATGGTCATCTCGTAGACGGGGTTCTGGCTGCAGTGGGCGCCCCCTCGGTCGCCGAACGCGCCGTGGAGCTCAACACGGCCTTAGGCGTGCGCCTCCATTTCGGCATTCCACCGCAGGAACAAGACGGCATCGCGACCCTCGAGGCGGCCGCGCCCGGGTGGGAGGCCCGTTATCTCGAAACCGAGGTGGCGCGAGCCGCTCTGCTACACCCGCCCGGCCTGCTCGATCTCTCCGTCCTCGCCTCCGAGACATGGCGGGCGGCGTCATTCCCCGCGGTCGGTCTAATAACCGACGCCCTCTCTCTCGCCACATTCTACGACGACGTCCACCGGGACGACGGCGTGGTTGCGGCTTTGCTCGGTGATGAACTCCACCGGGCGCTGCTGCGACCTTCGGCGGTGGGATTCGACGAGTTCGTGCGATCCGATGTGGAGTGGTCGCTAGGCCTTCGCGTCGAAGGCGGGGAGCTCGGCATGGGCGGCATCGGCGGCAGCAGCGCGTGGTATTCCCGCAGGTTCGACTACGCCATGGCGTACGTCACGCGTGGACTCATCGATCACGCGCGAGCTGACCGAGTGGCCGACGTCGTCGAGGCCTGCTTGGCCAGCGACGATTGAGACATCCGCCCTCGCCGGCATCCATCACGGTGCGACAGCGCCCAAATCAATCGGCGCACCCATCTGATAGACCAACACAAGAGCGACCACGCCGTCGATCAGAGCCCAGATCAGTTCGAGACATACAGGGGCATCCACGTTCGACGGGCTCGCTTACGGACCCGCCGCGTCCGCAGCTGCAACTTCCCGAAGCTCCCACGGCGCCCATCGGGGGTATCGCCGTTTTTCTTTTCTATTTCCACACCCATAACAGCTCTACTCCTCCGATCCCCAGCTTGCCGATACCGGCCCTCATCGAAGGTCTGGGCCGCCTGCCTCGGCGAGCTCGTCGAGCACGCTGATTGCCTGGTCAGAGTCGTCGCCGCCATCTGGGTCGATGTCCGGACTCGGCTCCGGCGTGTCAGCGTCGCCGATGTGCGGGTACTTCTCAAGGAGAAACCGGCGTCGATACGCGGCGTCGGCGGCATCGACAATCGATTCCAAAGTGGTCCAGTTGAGAGTGCCTCCGATAAGAATTTCCTCTGCCGGCACGACCTTGCCGAGTCCCTGCTTAGTGAGACGGAATCCAAATGCCTTCGCGAACTGATTGGACACTCGCGAAATGACTGACTTGTTCAGGATCTCCCAGGTTTTACCTCGCACTAGCGCCTGGGTGAGTCGTGAAATGTCGGCCAAGGCGGCCGTCTTAGCGGAGGCGGACATAGCCGTCCCGGCGTTGACCACCGACATTATGAAGAGCTTCTCAGCGGGCTCTTCAGGGTCATATCCGTACAGCAATGAGACGTGGCCCACTGACCGAGACGCAGCACCTAGGACCACTCCTGTGTCTGCTGCAAAGGCACCAACAATCACTGCACCCGAAGGTGCGGCAGCTACTCCGGCCGAGGCAGCCGTGATGAATTCTCCTCCGGAGATTACGAACCCCGCACCCATTCCCGAGAGCGCCGCAGCGGCCGGGTAGTACCAGGTTGATCCTCGCCTCCCGACTGCGTCGATTGGGCGTGAGGAACGAACTGGTGACAATTTGACCTGCCCCACGATCTTGGTTCCAGTCCGGATGGCTAACTTGCGGCGGGGATGTTGTTGA
>NZ_JANLCN010000023.1 GCF_024979255.1 Herbiconiux moechotypicola | reverse complement strand
CGCGCTGCGGTCGTCCTCAACGCCGTCATCGCCTGGACTCGAACTTTGTCAGACACGCGCTAGGCGTCAACCGCTCGAGCAAAGGGACCCATGACCTACAGCATCTGGCCCGGCATCCTCGGCCTGCTCATCTACCTCGTCTTCGCCGCCACCCTCCTCGCAGTCCTCTACTGGGTAATCCGTTCCGCAGTCGGCAGCGCCCTACGCCGGCACCAGCTCTGGCTCGACGCACGGAACAACATCCCGCCCGGACCCGTCGGAGCAGTCGGCAACATCCCACACAACTGAACACACCCATCGAGGGCAAGCGCCCCGGCGCGCGGCAGCCCCTCGTCAAAGAAAGGCACGGAGCGCGTCGACCGCCGCCTCTGCCGTAGCAAATGACCCAACCGCGAACACGCGCGCTGTCAGGCCACTATCGTCGGCGTGGCTCAACCGGTACCCGTCGTGCTCAGGCTCGACGCGCCAGGGAGTCTCCACCAGCACGCCGTCAAGTTCGCGAACGACCCAGAAGTGGTCATCTTCGATGCCACGCGCGATGTAGAGCATGCGGCGATAATCAACCCACAGCCCGATGACGAAGAGTGGTTGTCGCTGCGGCATGGGCTTGCGCCTCGAGTGACCCGCCCGGATGATCAGTGTGCGAGGTCGGCGACGCCTATGAGGCCGGCGTCGTTGACCAGTTGAGCGATTGCGAACTGCGCGGCGGGTCTGTCGCCATGGCCGGGGAGTGACGCCTCGTATGCTGCGCGAACGGGGCCGAGAAGATCGTCGCCGAGTTGTGCGACGCCTCCCCCGATGACGAAGAGCTGTGGGTCCAGAACGCCCTGGAAGCCGCCGCATGCCTCACCGAGAGCTGTGGCGATGCGGTGGACGGCTTCGATGGCGCCCGGGTCGCCGGCGAGGGCGAGGCGGGTTATGGCGGGGCCTGATATCGAGCCGGTCTCGGCACGGTGAGCAGCAAGGGCTCCACCGATCGCATCGGCGTCTGCGAGGGCGTTCGCTTCGCGTTGGAGCGCGCGTCCAGACGCGTATTGCTCGAGGCAGCCGTTCTGCCCGCATCCGCACGGTAACCCATTGCGGATGAAGCGGAGGTGTCCGAGCTCGGCAGCGATGCCGTGGCCGCCCCGAAATAGTTCACCATTGATGATGATCGCGCCGCCCACTCCGGTGCCCATGGTGAGCATCACCATGTGCCGGACGCCGCGGCCGGCTCCGAAGCGGTACTCGGCCCACCCCGCCGCATTGGCGTCGTTCTCGATGGTGACTGGGAGCCCGATTCCGCTTTGCAGGGTCGCTTTGAGTGGTTCGTTGCGCCACGCGATGTTCGGAGCATGTATGACCGTCGCGCGGGTGTGGTCGATGAACCCGGCAGCAGCGACACCGACCGACGCGATGTCGTGCGCTGCACGGAAGTGGTTTGCCATGTCGACGACAGCTCGCGCGATGGTCGCCGTGTCTCGCGGGGTGTCGACCCGGAGCTTCTCGAGGATGTGTCCATCGGGGTCGACGACGCCTCCAGCGATCTTCGTTCCTCCGATGTCGATGCCCACTCTGAGTGCCACGGAAGCCTTCCTCTGGAGTTGATAGGACGGGCGCAGCCTGAAGCTGAGCAGCCCTTCGCTGTCTGTCCGCGAACCGCGAGGTGGATCTCGCGGCGCGTGACTACTGGACGGGCGCGAGGGTACCCAGGGCAAACGCCTGAATCGCTAGGACGGCCGCGCCGCGAGCCCACTCGATGTTGTCACCAGAGGAGTAATCGATCAGTGGGGTCTGGGCGCGCGGGTCACGAAGTTCCCGGGCTTGCTGGAGAAGAGTCTCATGCCCGATCATGGCGAGGCGGACTCCCTCACCCGCGATGATGATGCGCTCAGGCAACGTGAGGTTACACACGGCCGCGATGAGAACTCCGAGGCCGCGCGCGGCGTCGTGGACGATACGGACGGCGGCGGGATGCCCCTCTGAGGCCAGCTCAACGGTTTCATCGAAGGTGGTTTCGCGGCCCAATGCCTCGGTAGCGTAGCGGGCGATGGCGTCAGAATTGAGCAGGGCGGCGGCGCAGCCGCGATGCCCCTGCTGGCAGAGAGGACCGGTGGGGTCCATCGGCCAGTGACCGACAAGGCCGAAGCCGTAGTCGTCGCCGACGATCGGCCTCCCATGGATCACCAGCCCGAACCCCGTCCCAATGCCGAGAGTGATCACGGCGAATCGATCGTCGTAACGGGCGAAGCCGAACCAGTCTTCGTACTCGCACAAGGCGACGACGTCGTTTTCGACAAGCGCGGGAGTGCGGGTCTCCTGTTCAATCAGGTCGGCGAGAGCGACGTCGTCCCAGCCGAGGAATCCGGCGCTGATGACCTTGCGGCGATCATGCACGGCGCCGCCGATGCCGATACCGATGGCAGTGAGCGTGTGGGCGGCGGCGAACGTGCTGTGCAGCTCCTTCACCTGATTCACGACGGCGGTTGGGGTCCGATGGGCCAGTGGGACGGTGACGCTGTCGACGACGTCGCCGCGGAGATCCGTGACGGCGGCGATGATCTCGTTTTCGCGAATCTTCACGCCGAGGAAATGGTGGGACGAGGCGTCGATGTCCAGTAGCCGTGAGGGCCGACCCACGCGGCCGTTGCTGTGCTCGCCGACGTCATGGATGACACCGCGTTCGATCAGTGGCGCGCTCAGCCGGCTCAGTGAGGCATGAGATAGCCCGAGTCGGCGTCCGATTTCCGCACGGGAGATGGGTCCGCGGCGCAGAACCTCGATTGCCACGGGAAGCGCTGCGCCCGGGTCGGAGCCCCAGGCTTGGTCGAGCGTTGTGCTCATGTCGTCTCGCAATACGTCCGTGAGAGGATAAAACACCCCTTCGGAAGCTTAACCCTTCCGTGACTTGACTGCCTATTACGTTTGCCGTAAACATATTGCGAGCGTCCGATGACGGGCGTGCACCAGGACCATGGGAGGTCAATTGTGATCAGCAACCGCACAGCGAGGGCGGTGATGGCTGTCGCTGTCGCAGCCGCAACGGCGTTCGGTTTGAGCAGCTGCTCGGCCGGCCAGGCGAACACAGCAGAAAGCGGCGACACACTGAAGGTGTGGTGGTGGGAGGCGGACGACTCCGCTCTGTCCGCCGGCTGGAACGAGGCGATTGCCGAGTTCAAGGAGAAGCACCCGAACGTCAACGTCGAGTTCGAGCTCAAGACGTACGAGCAGATGCAGCAGTCCGGCCAGCTTCTGCTGGACTCCGACGACGCCCCGGACGTGCTCGAGTACCTCAAGGGCAACGCCACCGCGGGCCTGGCCTCGCAGGCCGGTCTGTTGACCGATCTGACCGACGTCGCCGACGACCGCGGCTGGGACCTGAGCAGCACCGTGCAGGACGTGGGACTGTACGACAACGGCCTCATGGG
Organism: Herbiconiux moechotypicola; assembly: GCF_024979255.1. Taxonomy (GTDB): domain Bacteria; phylum Actinomycetota; class Actinomycetes; order Actinomycetales; family Microbacteriaceae; genus Herbiconiux; species Herbiconiux moechotypicola. The sequence goes on along the minus strand of NZ_JANLCN010000023.1, from coordinate 8,051 downwards.
CTCGGGACAGCGTTACGGCGTGACCAATTACGGCGAGTACGTGCCGATGTGGTATAACAAGGACCTCTTCGCCAAGTACAACCTCTCGGTGCCCACCTCGATGGACCAGCTCGAGGCCGCGATGCAGACCTTCGTCGACAATGGCATCACGCCGCTGGCCCTCGGGTCGGCGGACTACCCCGGTCCCCACCTGCTGTACCAGCTCGCGCTGGAGAAGATGGACGAGAAGTCCCTCGCCGCCTACCAGCGTTTCGACGGCGACGTCGACTGGGATGCGTGGATGTACGCCGCCGACACCATCAAGGACTGGACGGCCAAGGGCTATATCAGCACCAACTCCACGGGCATTCCGGCGCAGGACGCGGGCAACGCGTTCGCCGCAGGGACCTACCCGATGTTCTTCTCCGGCACCTGGTGGGGCGGATCGTTCGCAAAGGACGTGACCACGTTCAGCTTCGACCAGTTCCTCTTCCCCGGCACCGGCTTCGTGCCGGGCTCCGGGGGCAACCTCTGGGTCGTCCCGGAGAAGGCCAAGAACAAAGAGCTGGCGTACGACTTCATCGAGACCACTCTCGGCCAGGGCGTGCAGAACGAGCTCGGCGAAGAGGGACAGGTGCCTGTCGCCGCCGACACCGCCGCCATCACGTCGCCGGTGTCCAAGCAGACCATCGAACAGTTCACCGAGCTGCAGAACGCCACCGACGGCGGGCTGGCGTGGTACCCCGACTGGCCCGTTCCAGGACTGAACGACATCCTCATCCAGAACACCACCGAGCTCGTCCAGGGAACCAAGACTCCCGAACAGGCCGTGGACAGCATCCGCACGGCCTACGAGCAGGGCCGCGCCGACGCCGGCAAGTGACCCACCCTGGTGCGGCAGCGGGGCTCCCTCGCTGCCGCACCATCCACTAGGAGACAAAGCGCATGACGCTACTGAGCCGGCGCGCCAACCCCAAACGGCGCCGCCAACCCATGGAACCCACCGGCGGGTACTGGGCATACCTCATCCCCGGCGCGATCGGCTTCGCCGCCGTCGTCCTCATTCCCTTCGGGATGAACGTCTACCTCAGCCTCACCAGGTTCCGTGGCGTCGGCACCCCCCAGTTCATCGGACTGGACAACTACACACGCCTGATCGGCGACCCCACCTTCTGGGCGTCGTTCGGCAACAGCCTGATCTTCATCATCGCCATGGCCATCGCCCCGACCGCCTTCGGGGTCCTCGTGGCCGCCCTGCTGTTCGATTTCATCGCCCCCCGTTTCGGTACCCGGATGTCCAGCGTGATGCGGGCCATGTTCTATCTGCCGCAGATCCTTCCGATCGCCGTCGCTGGCGTCCTTTGGAAATGGATGTACCAACCCGAGTACGGAGTGCTCAACAGCATCTTCGACGCCGTCGGCCTCGGCGCGCTGAAGCAGAACTGGCTCGGCGACTCCGACGTCGCGATCTGGTCCGTCGTCAACGTGCTGATCTGGCTGCAGATCGGATACACCGTTGTGGTCTTCATGGCCGGGCTCTCCCGCGTCGATCCCGCCCTGTACGAGGCGGCCGAACTCGATGGAGCGGGATGGATCACCCGCTTCCGAGTGATCACCCTCAACCAGCTGCGCCCCGAAATCGCGGTGGTGATCATCACCACGAGCGTCGCGGCGCTGAAAGTCTTCGCCCCCATCTTCGTGCTCACCAAGGGAGGACCCGGTACCAGCACGATCGTGCCCGCGTACTTCTCCTTCTACAACTTCTTCACCACCACCCAGGTGGGATACGGCGCCGCCGTGGCCACCGTCCTGGCGCTGCTGGTGACCGTCATCGCCGTGGGTCTCCTGCTGTTCCAGACCCGCAACTCCGAAGGATTCGAGAAATGACCTCGACAAGCGTGGAACTGGGCACCCCCACGGCCGTCCCTGCACACCAGCCGCGAAGCCCCAAGCCCGCCCGGCGGCGCAGCCGAGCCCGACGCGGCGTCAGCGGGTGGGTCGTCTTGATCGTAATGCTCGTCATCGCGATCCTGATGCTCTTCCCGTTCTGGCTGGCCCTCAGTAACGCCTTCAAACCCTCCGCCGAATACATTCAGACCGGGCCGTTGTCGGTACCCTCCACGCTGGACTTCACCGCGCTGATCCAGTTCTGGCAGGGCGTGAACTTCAACCAGAAGCTGCTCAACAGCGTCATCATCAGCGGCAGCGTGGCTCTCATCGCCGCAGCGATCAGCCTGCTCAGTGCCTACGCCATCGGTGTGGGCCGCATCAAAGGCCGCGTGTGGATCCTCGCGATCTTCATGCTCGCCTTCACCATCCCGCAGGAAGCGCTGGTCTACCCGCTGTTCATCCTCACGCGCGACGCGGGCCTGTACGACACCCAGCTGGGTGTGATCATCATCCTCTCGGTCCTGCAGAGCGCGTTCGGTACCTACATGCTGTCGTCGGTCCTCGGATCGTTCCCCGTGGAAGTCCTCGAAGCTGCACGCATCGACGGGGCATCCCGCATGCAAATCCTGCTGCGTATCGTCCTGCCGCTGACACGACCGACGCTGGCGGTACTGGTGACGTTCTTCTTCATCTGGACGTGGAACGACTTCTTCCTCCCGCTCGTCCTGCTGCCCAGCGCCGCCAATCAGACAGTTTCGGTGTCCCTCGGAGCCCTGAGCGGTCAGTACACCAGTGACCCCACTGCGCTGGCTGCCGCCTCCCTGGCCGGCATCCTGCCCGCCTTCATCTTCTTCATCCTGTTCCAGCGCACCCTCATGCGCGGAGTCAACCTCGGAGCCGTCAAATGACTCTCACCACCGCCGACACCGACATCACCACCGTTCAGCCGGAATGGTGGAAATCCGCCGTCGTCTACCAGGTGTACCCGCGCAGCTTCTCAGACAGCAACGGCGACGGAATCGGGGACATCCGAGGCATCATCAACCGTCTCGACCACCTCGAGCAGCTCGGCATCGACGTCATCTGGCTATCCCCGGTCTACCGCTCCCCGCACGCCGACGCGGGATACGACATCAGCGACTACGAAGCGATCGATCCCCTCTTCGGCGACCTGGATGACATCGACGAGCTCATCGCAGACCTGCATCGGCGGGGCATGCGGCTCGTGATGGACCTCGTGGTCAACCACACCTCGGACGAACACCCGTGGTTCCTCGAATCCCGCTCCTCCACCACGAACCCCAAACGGGACTGGTACTGGTGGCGGGACCCTCGCCCCGGAACGGCCCCCGGCGCGCCGGGCGCTGAACCCACCAACTGGGAGTCGTTTTTCTCGGGTCCGACATGGACGTTCGACGAGAACACGGGTCAGTACTACCTTCACCTCTTCGCTCCGAAGCAGCCCGACCTCAACTGGGAGAACCCCGAAGTCCGCCAGGCCGTCTACGCCATGATGCGGCGATGGTTGGACCGCGGCATCGACGGTTTCCGCATGGACGTCATCAACCTCATCTCCAAGCACCCCGAGCTCCCTGACGCCGAGCCGCACCCGATCACCGGTCGCGGCGATGGGTTCCCGTTCTATGCCCACGGGCCACGACTGCACGAATACCTGCAAGAGATGCGACGCGAGGTGTTCGACGGTCGCGACGCGCTCCTGACCGTGGGCGAGATGCCCGGGGTCAGCACCAAGGAAGCCCTTCTCACCACTGACCCCACCCGACGCGAACTCAACATGGTGTTCCAGTTCGAACACGTCGGCCTCGACCACGGCACGTCCAAATTCGACCCACGCCCCCTCGCGCCCGGCGCCCTCGCAGACTCCCTCACGAAGTGGCAGGACGCGCTCGGCACGACCGGCTGGAACAGCCTCTACCTGTCCAACCACGACCAGCCACGAGCCGTGTCACGCTTCGGCAACGACACACAGTACTGGCGTGAGTCGGCCACCGCCCTGGCCACCATGCTGCACCTGCAACGCGGAACACCCTACGTCTATCAGGGCGAAGAAATCGGAATGACCAACGGTCACTTCCCCGACCTGGCGGACTTCCGCGACCTGGAGAGCCTGAACTTCTATCACCAGTCCAGCCAGCTCGGTCTTCTCGCCGAGAACGTGCTGGACGGGATGCGCCGCAACGGCCGCGACAATGCGCGCACACCTGTCCAGTGGAACGCCGAGCATGCGGCCGGCTTCACCTCCGGCACTCCCTGGATCGGCGTCAACCCAAACCATTCCTGGCTGAACGCCGAAGCCCAGTACCAGGACGCGTCCTCGATCTACAACTACTACCGGCAACTCATCGCTCTCCGGCACGAGCGTGACGTCGTCGCCCTCGGCACGTTCACGCGCGTCGATATCGGCGAACCTGCGGTATTGGCCTTCGAGCGCGCCCACAGCGCCGACCTCCTCATGGTCGCGGTGAACCTCTCCGACGAAGAACGGTTCATCCGGTTCCCCACGCGGTGGGCCCACTCCACCCTGATCCTGTCCAACTACCCCGACACGGCCGAGTTCGTCCTGCGGCCCTGGGAAGCGCACGTTCTGACACGCCGCAACGACTGACACAACACGCACCGCCTCAAAACAACGACGTTCTGAAGGGACACCCGACCATGTACCGGCACCTCACGCCTCCACGAGGTATCGGGGCGGCAGCGCTCGCTCTCGCTCTGATCACCACCCTGACACCCACCGCCGCACACGCCACCACCAACGCGGCACAGAACCTGCCGCCAGCCGTGAAGGTGGTCGCGCAAGTTCACGGGCCGACGGCGACAGAGACGCTCACCACCTGGGGACACGACAACACCGCGGCCACCACCGGGACGATCGGTGACGATCAGGTCCGGCAATCCCCGTTCTACGACGCCACCGTGGCCACGGCCGCGGACCCGGGCACCGCGTACAGCTCGTTCGTCTACATGAGCGTGCCTCGAGGTGGCGGAGACAAGGTCGGCTACACGGAGGATGACGGCGCGGAGTTCTCTTCCTCCACCGGCCTCACCATGAGCTGGTCCAGCTTCGAGTACTCCGCTGATGTGTGGGTGAACGTGACCCTCAAGACCGATCAACCCATCACGTCGGTCGACCAGGTCACCATCCGCCCCACCGATCTCGGCCTGGAAACGCAGCTCGTCAACGAGTCCACCGTCCGCGTCAAAGTGCCGTACAACCCCGATGGTTATCGCTTCTCCGTCGAATTCGACCCGCAGCTGATCACCGCGTACAACGACCTCTCCGGTAACAGCGGCACCCTCACCACCACCGCCGAGGGCAACCGGGCCATCGATACCGAGCCGAAGAACTCGATGCTGCTCTTCGCCAACCCGACCCCGACCGGGGCGGACGCGGCCGCGCTGATCCCCACCGATGCCTCCGGCAGCATCTACCGTCCGCAGCCGGGCCTGGTGAACAACTTGGACACCGTCACCTCGGACATCATCTACTTCGAACCCGGCACCTACTACATGGGCTCCGCCTATCACGCGGTGCTGCCCGCCAGCGTCAAGTGGGTGTACCTGGCCCCCGGTGCGTACGTCAAAGGCGCCTTCCGGTTCGCGGACGACACTCAGCCCGACTACAAGATCACCGGCTTCGGTGTGCTCTCCGGCGAGCAGTACGTCTACGAACCCGACACCACCAACGGCTACCAGCACAACACCAGCGACAACTGCCATGTCGACTGCGTCAAGATGCTGCAGTTCGAATCCTCCGATACCCACCAATCCCTCCGCATGCAGGGCGTGACCATCGCCTCTCCGCCGTACCACTCCTTCGTGGTGTACTCCCACGACAACGACGGCACCGAAATCCCCGTCACCGGCTTCCAGATGAGCGTGGACAATTACAAGCAGGTCGGCAGCTGGTACTGGCAGACCGACGGGATCGAGCTCTACGACGGCGGCGTGATGAAGAACACCTTCTTCCACGCCAACGACGACGTGCTCAAGATGTACCACAGCGACGTCAGCATCGAGAACACGATCATCTGGAAAAACGAAAACGGCCCCGTCATCCAGTGGGGATGGACCCCCCGCGACATCGACAACGTCTCCGTCACCGGAACCGACATCATCCACAACCGGATGTACTGGAAAGACGTCAAATACAACACCTGCGTGTTCAACTCCTCCTCGCACTGGGAAGACATGGGAGCCACCGACCGGGCCGATACGGCCACCACGGTGAAGAACATGACCTTCACAGACACCCGCGTCGAGGGCACCGTCAACTGCGCCCTGCGCGTGTACGCGCTGTCCAACACCGAGAACATCACCATCGACGGCCTCAGCATCGACGGATGGAACGGCCTCGACCCCTCTGCACAGGCCAACCAGCTCAAGCGGTACACCGATAAGGCCGGCAACAAAGTCACCATCGGCAACGAATCCCGAGACGGGGCAGGCCTGCTGCTGCACAACTACACCGTTGGGAACGTGCCCATCCTCAAAGCGGGAAACAACTGGGCTAGCGACGAGCTCGGACGCCTCGACTTCGACGCCGACACCTGGGACAGCTGGAACGCGACCGCCGACGGTCAGGCCACCGGTCCCGCTCCGACCCTCACCGTCAACGCCCCCGCCGACGGAGCCGTCGCCTTCACACGTGAGTTCGATATCACCGGAACAACCGACGCTGCTGCTGTCACCGTCCGCGTGAACGGCGAGGAGAAGGAGGCACCTGTTTCCAACGGAACCTTTACCCTCCCGATCACCCTGTCAGCCATCACAAACCGGGTCGTCGTCACCGCCACCGGCGCCAACGGTATGATGACCGTCGACCGGCGCACCATCACCGCGCTCGGCAGTAAAATCGGCGACGTCACCGACCCCATCGGCGACGACAACGGGCCAGGAAGCTACACCTACCCCACCGACGGCGCCTTCAACCCTGGCAGCTTCGACCTCACCGGGCTGAGCGTCTACCGCGACGGCGACACCGTCCGCTTCGTCACCTCCACAGCTGGCCGGATCAACAACCCATGGGGTGGCAACGGGATGAGCACCCAACGCCTGAACATCTACCTTCAGGACGGCAATTCCACCACCCCGACGCCCCTCCTGCCGGGAACGAACACCTCCGCTGAGGGCGCCTGGAAGTACGCCCTCGTCATCGACGGACGCTACGACTCCGCTCGGTTCGGGTCCGGCGTCTACGGCGCCGACCTCGAGCGTGAAAGCACCCTGAACCTGACCGTCGACCCTGCCGGAAGCATCATCGCCTCTGTCCCCGCCGCCGCTCTTGACGGCGTGGACCTCGCCACGGTGGGCTACCAAGTTTCGATGTTCAGCGACGCCGAAGACGGTGAAGGCATCGGCAACGTTCGCCCCATCTACAGCGCCGAATGCGCCACGGGGGTCAACTGCCCCTCTTTCGTCGGCCCCTACCGCGGTGCCGGCGGCGCAGGAGACTGGACAGACGCCAACGACGCTCGAGATACGGACACGACCGACTCGAACGCGTTCGACCTCATCACGGGCGCCGGCGATCAGACCAAGATCATGGATTGGACCGTCGGCACGGTCACCGCACCCTACGTGACTCTCGACAACACCGTCCCGACGCCCGAGCCGACCCCGACGCCTGAGCCGACGCCCACCACGTCGCCCACCCCGGGAGAGCCCACGGCCAGCCCCACCTCGGCGCCGACACCCGGAGATCCCACCGACAACGGCACCCCTGGTCCCACGGAGAACGACGCAGACCACCTGGCCAATACCGGCATGCCAAGCGCAGCGCTGCCCGTAACGCTGGGGGCTGCACTGCTGATCGCAGCTGGACTGATCCTCGTTCTTCGGCGTCGCTCCGCTCACCTACAGCAGCGAAAGGACGTCTGACGGGGCCTGGCACCCGCGTCGGTGTCGAGGATCTGGGGAGACCATCGACACCGGCCGTGCCCGGCTCAGCCCCCGCACGACCTCACGGGCACCAACTTCTCCCGCCCTCACGCCTGTCAGCAGAAGGATGGGCGCCAGCCCTTGCTCGACCCAGCAGTAAATCCCATGCATAAGACACATGCATAAGACAAGGGCGTGAGGAACGGACCGGTGACAGGTTGACCTGCCCCACGGAAAGGGTTCCAGTTTCGGTGGCTAACTGGTGGCCTGATCCGGAAGGC